>JADKHE010000015.1 GCA_016721925.1 Candidatus Skiveiella danica | reverse complement strand
GGAGCACCACGAGGGCTGGCTTGAAGACATCCAGGCGGGGCGCGTTCCGGCGCAACGCTCACAACAGACGGTCGCTGCCCCGACCGTCCAGGTTTGAACCCACACGGGGAGTCCGGACATGAAGTCCCTGATCATTCTGGCCGCCGCCGGCTTGCTGGCCACCGCGGCCCTGGCCAAGCTACCCCCTCCCACCGACGAGGCCAAGGCCAAGGCGGCCGAAGCCGCGGCCAAGACCGCCTGGAGCGGCAAGGTGGATGCCTGGCAGCTGTGCAAGTCGCAGGACCGCGTGGCGGCCTACTACTACAAGACGGCCAAGGCCGAGGGCAAGCCCACGGCAGCCGCCGCCGAAATGCCTGCGTGCGTCGATCCGGGCCCGTTTGTCTATCCGCCGCCCGCGGCTCCTGGGGTGGCTGCAGCCGCTGCGGCAGCACCGGCTCCCGCGCAGGCGGCCAAGAAACCCTGATTCCCTCGATGTCTGTCACACCGGAGGCCCGTGGGGCGGGCCCCACCGGCACCTTGTCATGCCCCCGTTTGTTGACCACGGCGCCGTGCTGCCGCGTCTGAGTCGCGCCCAGGCGCCCCTGACCCGGGAGGTCCTCGCGGTCAATGAGTTTGGCGAAACCGAGCGCCTGTCCATTCCGGCCGAGCGTGCGCTGACCGTCTACGTGGACAAACGTGAACTCGTCACCCTCATGACGCTGGGCGCGCACCCCGAACTGCTGGTGGTGGGCTACCTTCGCAACCAGCGCCTGCTGACCTCGCCTTTTGAAGTCGAATCCATTACCGTGGACTGGGATGTCGGCGCGGCCGCCGTCAAGACCCACCGCGGCATCGACCGGATCGAAGAGAAGACCGCCAGGCGAGTGGTCACCACCGGCTGCGGGCAGGGCAGTGTGTTCGGTGAACTGATGGACGAGATCGACGGGATCGAACTGCCCGCCGCCACGCTGAGCCAGGCCCAGCTGTATGGCATCGTCAACGCGATCCGGCTGCAGGAGTCCACCTACAAGTCGGCCGGCTCGGTGCATGGCTGCGCGCTGTTTCGCGGCGAGGAGATGCTGGTCTTCGTGGAAGACGTGGGCCGGCACAACGCCATCGACACCATAGCGGGCTGGATGTGGATGAGGCAGGAGGCCCCCACGGGGGCCACTGGGTGTGCGGCGCTGCCCCACGAGGGGGTTCTCGCGCCGTCGGGCGACCCTGCGGCGCCCGACGGCTTGTCCGAAATGGCCCTGTCCGGCGCCGACAAGGTGTTCTACACCACGGGCCGGCTGACCAGCGAGATGGTGATCAAGTCCGCGCAGATGGGCGTGCCGATCGTGGTCTCGCGCAGCGGCATCACGCAGATGGGCCACGAGGTGGCCCAGCGCCTGGGCCTGTGCGCCATCGGCCGGGCCACGAACCGGCGCTTCGTCTGCTACGCGGGCGCCGAGCGCCTGCAGCTGCAGCCGGAGCTGGCCGGCCCGCGCCTGCGCGCAGCGGCCTGAACAGCACGCCACGCTCGCCACTGCGGCCGCTTCGGCACCAGCCGATCGTGCAGGTGCTTCGCTGGACGTGCTGGCGCCAGAGGCGCGGCACCCAGCGCTGAAGGGGCCGCAGCCGGCTGGGGGTGGCCCGGCGTCGGCTGGGCGCTTTTGCAGGGGGAGTGCCGGGTCGCCCCATGGGTGCACTCGACATGCGCTAAGGTAGCGCCCATGAACACCCTGCACCGACCCTCGATCTGGGCCCTGAGCTGGCGCAGCCTGTGGCGCGACCTGCGTGCGGGCGACCTGCGCCTGCTGATCGTCGCGGTGGCGCTGGCGGTGGCAGCGCTGACGGCGGTGGGCTTTTTTGCCGACCGGATCAAGGGCGGGCTGCAGCGTGATGCGCGCCAGCTGCTCGGTGGCGACGCCGTGGTGTCCAGCGACAACCCGCCGGCCGCCGCGTTCCAGCAGAAGGCGCGCGCGCTTGGCCTGAGCACGGCTGAGACCGTGGGATTTCCCACGATGGGGCGGGCGACCGACGCGCAAGGCGGCGCCAGCAAGCTCGTCGCCCTCAGGCGCCGTGCCGGCCGGCTATCCGCTGCGGGGCCAGCTGACGGTGGGCCAGCAGCCCGGCGAGGCGGGGCGGACCACGCGTGAGATTCCCGCGCCGGGCGAGGCCTGGATCGATGCGCCGCTGCTGGACGCGCTGAACCTGAAGATGGGGGATGCGCTGCTGCTGGGTGATGCCAGCCTGCGCATCGCGCGCCTGATCGTCAACGAGCCCGACCGCGGGGCTGGCTTCATGAACTTTGCGCCGCGGGTGATGATCAACGCGCGCGACGTCGCGGCCACCGGCCTGGTGCAGCCCGCGAGCCGGGTCACCTACCGCGTGGCGGTGGCCGGCGACGACCGCCGGGTGCGCGAGTTCGTCACCTGGGCCACCGAACAGGTCAAGCGGGGCGAGGTGCGCGGCGTGCGCGTCGAGTCGCTGGAGAGCGGGCGCCCCGAGATGCGCCAGACGCTGGACCGCGCCGAGAAATTCCTGAACCTGGTGGCCTTGCTGGCGGCCATGCTCAGCGCCGTGGCCGTGGCCCTGGCCGCGCGTGGTTTTGCCGCCAACCATCTGGACGATTGCGCCATGCTGCGCGTGCTGGGCCAGAGCCAGCGCACGATTGCCCTGAGCTACACGCTGGAGTTCGCCCTGGTCGGGCTGGCCGCGAGCCTGCTGGGCGTGGCCATCGGCTTTGGCGTGCACCATGTGTTCGTGGTCTTGCTGGCGGGCCTGGTGGACAGCGCCTTGCCCGCGCCCAGCCTGTGGCCGGCCGCGTTCGGCCTGGGCATCGGACTCACGCTGCTGGTGGCCTTCGGCTTGCCGCCGGTGCTGCAGCTGGCCAGGTGCCGCCCTGCGCGTGATCCGGCGTGATCTCGGTGGCCTGAAACCGGCCTCGCTGGCGGTGCTGGGTCTGGGCGTGGCAGGCTTTGCCGCGCTGCTGCTGGCCGTCAGCTCCGACCTGACCCTGGGCCTGATTGCCGTGGGCGGCTTTGCGGGTGCCGTGGCGCTGTTTGCGGCGCTGAGCTGGCTGGCCGTCAAACTGCTGCGCGCCAGTGTCAATGAGGCCACCGCGCCGCGCTGGCTGGTGCTGGCCACGCGCCAGATCGCCGCCCGGCCGGGTTACACCGTGGTGCAGGTCAGCGCGCTGGCTGTGGGGCTGCTCGCGCTGGTGCTGCTGGTGCTGTTGCGGACCGACCTGGTCGCCAGCTGGCGCCGCACCACGCCGCCCGATGCGTCCAACCGCTTTGTCATCAACGTCATGCCCGAGCAGGCCGATGCCTTCCAGAAGGCGCTGCGCGAGGCGGGCGTGCGCAAATACGACTGGTACCCGATGATCCGGGGGCGCCTGGTGGCCGTGAACGGCGCGCCGTCACGCCGGATGACTTCACCGAGGACCGCGCCAAGCGCCTGGTGGACCGCGAGTTCAACCTGTCCAACGCGGCCACCCGCCCGGCGCACAACGAGGTGGTTGCCGGGCGCTGGACCGACGGCGAGGCCGGCGCGGTCAGCGTCGAGGAGGGCATTGCCAAGACGCTGAACCTCAAGCTCGGCGACAGCCTGCGCTTCGACATCGGCGGCGTGCCCACCGACGCCCGCATCACCAGCCTGCGCAAGGTGGACTGGGGCTCGATGCGCGCCAATTTCTTCGTGATGTATCCGGTGGCCACCCTGGCGGACGTGCCCGCAACCTACATGGCCTCGTTCCGCGCACCCGAGATGGCCGGCTTCGACAACCGCCTGGTGCGCGCCTTCCCCAACATCACCAGCGTGGACATGAGCAGCACCATCAACCAGGTGCAGCGCGTGCTGGACCAGGTCATCCGCGCGGTGGAATTCCTGTTCGGCTTTGCGCTGCTGGCGGGGCTGATCGTGCTGTTTGCCGCCGTCACGGCCACGCGCGAGGAGCGGGCGCGCGAGTTCGCGATCATGCGCGCCGTGGGCGCGCGCGCCAGCCTGCTGCGCCAGGTGCAGCGCGCGGAGCTGGCCGGCGTCGGCCTGCTGGCCGGCTTCCTGGCCAGCACGGTGGCCGTGGGGGTGGGCTGGGCGCTCGCGCACTACGTGTTCGAGTTCGAGTGGACCGCCACGCCACTGGTGCCCCTGCTCGGCTCCCTGGCCGGGGCGTTGCTGGCGCTGGCCGCCGGCTGGTGGGGCCTGCGCGACGTGCTGCGCCGCCCGGTGGTGGAGACGCTGCGCCGTGCGGCCGAGTAACGCGGCGGCGTTCGCACACGTGGGCGGGCGGAAAATGGCTTCTGAATTGATAGCTATTGATGACCATTCCACGCTGGGATGAGGCCAAAATGATCATGGAAACCGAAGAAAACACCCCTGCGCAAACCCCCTTCGAGTGGATCGGCGGCGAAACGCGCGTGAAAGCTCTGGTCGAGCGCTTCTACGACCTGATGGACCTGGAGCCCGCCTACCGCGAACTGCGTGCCGCGCACGGCTCAGACCTGGCCAGCGCGCGCGACAAGCTGTTCTGGTTTCTCTGTGGCTGGCTGGGCGGTCCGTCGTACTACACCGACCAGTTCGGCCATCCCCGCCTCAAGATGCGCCACATGCCGTTTTCCATCGGCATCCTGGAGCGCGACCAGTGGCTGGCCTGCATGGACCAGGCCATGGGCGAGACCGGCGTGCCGGACGATCTGCGCGAGCGCCTGCGCGGCAGCTTCTTCCAGACGGCGGACTGGATGCGCAACCGCGGCGGCTGACGCAGCCGTCGATAGTGCTACCGAAAACGATAGCGCCTGATGACCATTCGACGCTGGGATTCAGCGGTTTTTGTTCAACATCGCGTTGCCGGAGGCCTGCAGGAGCACCAGCAGCGCCCCGGCGCCGCCTTCGGCCGGCTTGGCCTGCACGAAGGCCAGCACCTCGGTCTTCTGGATCAGCCAGCCCTGCACCCTTGATTTGAGCACCGGCGCCTTGCCCGGCGAGCCCAGGCCCTTGCCATGCACCACGCGCACGCAGCGCAGGCCGATCTTGACCGCCTCGCGGATGAAGGTGGCCAGCGCTTCGCGTGCGTCGTCGGTGCGCAGGCCGTGCAGGTCCAGCTCGCGCTGGATGCTCCACTCGCCGCGGCGCAGCTTGCGCGTGATGTCGGGGCCGATGCCGGGGCGGCGAAAGCTCAGCTGCTCGTCGGCCTCCAGCAATGTGCCGACGTCGAATTCGTCGCTGATGGCTTCGCGCAGCACGGCCTGGTCGTCGCGCTGCTGCTGCACCGCCACCGGCTCCGGCGGCGGCAGCTTCAGTTGCGCCTTGCGCGCATCGGGCAACGCCTTCACCGCGCCCACCGCGCGGGTGAACAGGTCGCGCTCGGCCTGCAGGCGCCGCTCGGCCTCGCGGCGCGCAGCCTCCTGCGCGGCGGCCTTGGCCTGGGTCTCGGCCAGATGCCGTTGCACCTGTTGCAGGTCTTTCAGGGAGGTGAGCTTCATTGGGGCTTTCAGATCAGGCCGCGCTCGGCCATCGACAGGGCCTGCCCGGGTGCCACGATCACGTGGTCGAGCACGCGCACGTCCACCAGTGCCAGGGCGGCCTTCAGGGTCTGGGTCAGCGCCTCGTCGGCGCGGCTGGGCGACACGGTGCCGCTGGGGTGGTTGTGCGCCAGCACCACGGCGGCGGC
Source organism: Candidatus Skiveiella danica (assembly GCA_016721925.1). Taxonomy (GTDB): domain Bacteria; phylum Pseudomonadota; class Gammaproteobacteria; order Burkholderiales; family Burkholderiaceae_C; genus Skiveiella; species Skiveiella danica. Next base: position 56,696 of record JADKHE010000015.1, on the reverse strand, counting down.
ATGGTGGTGCAGGGCGCGCAGCACCACCTCGCGCGGGTACACGCTGGTCTGGGTGAGGGTGCCGCGGAACAGCTCTTCCAGGGCGATCAGGCGGTTCTGGCTGTCCAGGAACAGCACGGCAAAGATTTCGTGGGGGCGCTGCGCCAGGTGCAGCTGCAGGTAGTGCTTGACGGCATCCGGCGTGCTGAACACCTCGCGCTCGCGCAGCTGCTCGGCCATCGCGCGGCGCGCCAGCTCCAGCACCGCCACCAGCTCGGCGCGCTTGGCCGGGCCCAGGCCCTTGATGCGCTTCAGGTCTTCGGCGCTGGCGTGCAGCAGGCCGGCGATGCCGCCAAACCCTTCGGGTGGCGCGGCCAGCAATTCGGCGGCGAGCTGGAGAACGCCCTTGCCCGCCATGCCCGTGCGCAGCAGCAGCGCCAGCAGCTCGGCATCGCTGAGCGCGCCGGGGCCGCGGGCCAGCAGCTTCTCGCGCGGCTGCGCGTCGGTGGGAAGGTCTTTGAGTGCCATGGGAGGCCCGGGCGGGGCCGGGTTTCTACAATGGAGGCCAGTTTATCGGGACTTCCATGGCAACTGTTCAACCGGGTTCTTTCCTGACCCTGCATTACCGCCTCGCCGGTCCGGCGGGCGACATCATCAACACCTTCGACGGCAAGCCGGCCACCCTGTCGCTGGGCTCGGGCGAGCTGTCGCCGGCGGTCGAGCAGCGGCTGATCGGGCTGGAAGAAGGCGTGCGCGCCACCTTTGAGCTGGCGCCGGGCGAGGCCTTTGGCGAGCGCAAGGCGGACATGGTGCAGTGGGTGGCGCGCAAGCTGCTCGATGCCCTGGGCGACCCGCAGGAGCAGTACGCCGTGGGCGAAGTCGTGCAGTTCCCTACGCCCGATGGCCAGGGCCAGTACGCCGGCGCGGTGCGCCAGGTGGGCGACGACGGCTCGGTGCTGTTCGACTTCAACCACCCGCTGGCCAGCCAGCCGGTGACCTTCGAAGTGCTCGTGATCGGGGTGCTGTGATGGAAACGGGATCGGAAAGATTGAGCGCCGCCGGGCCCCCGCCGAGGGCCCTGCGGGACTGGCGAGATACTCCTCGCCGAGCCCAGGGGTTTTTGCGCGGGCGTGGACCGAGCCATCGAAATCGTTGAGCGTGCGCTGGCCAAGTTCGGCAGGCCGATCTACGTGCGCCACGAGATCGTGCACAACACCTATGTGGTCAACGACCTCAAGGCCAAGGGCGCGATCTTCATCGAAGAACTGTCCGACGTGCCGCCCGGCGCCACGCTGGTGTTCAGCGCGCATGGCGTGAGCAAGGCGGTGCAGGCCGAGGCCGCCGCGCGCGGCTTCCAGGTGTTCGACGCCACCTGCCCGCTGGTGACCAAGGTGCATGTCGAAGTCGCCAAGCTGCACAAGGAAGGCTTTGAATTCATCATGATCGGCCACAAGGGCCATCCCGAGGTGGAAGGCACCATGGGCCAGCTGGACAGCGGCATCCACCTTGTGGAAGACGTGGCCGATGTGGCGCGCATCCAGCCCATGCAGACGCAGAAGCTGGCGGTGGTCACCCAGACCACCCTGAGCGTGGACGACGCGGCCGACATCGCCGCGGCCGTCAAGGCGCGCTTTCCGCAGGTGCGCGAGCCCAAGCAGCAGGACATCTGCTACGCCACGCAGAACCGCCAGGATGCGGTCAAGCTGATGAGCCCGCAGGTGGACATCGTGATCGTGGTCGGCAGCCCGACCAGTTCCAACAGCAACCGCCTGCGCGAAGTGGCGCGCAAGCTGGGCACCGAGAGCTACATGGTGGACAGCGCCGACGAGCTGTTGCCGGCCTGGTTCGAAGGCAGGCAGCGCGTGGGCCTGACGGCCGGTGCCTCGGCGCCCGACATCCTGGTGCAGCAGGTCATCGAGCGCATCAAGGCGCTGGGCGCGGTGTCGGTGCGCAAGATGCAGGGCATCGAGGAGACCGTGAAATTTCCGCTGCCCAAAGGTCTGCGGCTGGACGGGCCCAACGCGACCCAGCCGGAGCACCTGCGGTGAATCGCTCTGAAATCGAGAGCGCCTCAGGACGCATTGGTGATGGGAAAAAGGCATTTTTGCGTGAAACCCCGCTCTGGCGGCTGCCGGGCAGCGCCCTGGGCGTCGGCTGCGCCGAAGTCTGGCTCAAACTGGAGCACCTGCAGGTCGGCGGCAGCTTCAAGGCGCGCGGCATGCTCAACCGCCTGCTGGCCAACCCGATGCCGGCCAGCGGCGTGATCGTGGCCTCCGGCGGCAACGCCGGCATCGCCACGGCGGCAGCGGCCCGCGCGCTCGGCGTGGCCTGCGAGGTGTTCGTGCCCGAGGTCTCGCCCGAGGCCAAGCGCGCGCGCCTGCGCGACCTGGGCGCGACGGTGGTGGTGACCGGCGCCAGCTACGCCGAAGCCTTTGAAGCCTGCGTGGCCCGGCAGCGGCAGACCGGCGCCCTGATGACCCATGCCTACGACCAGAGCGATGTGGTGGCGGGGGCGGGCACGCTGGCCCGGGAGATCGAGGCGCAGGGCGGCCGCGCGCCGGATTCGGTGCTGGTCAGCGTCGGCGGCGGCGGCCTGATCGGCGGCGTTGCGGCCTGGTTCGAGCAGCGATGCCGTGTGGTGGCGCTGGAGCCTGAAGGCGCGCCCACCTTGTTCCGCGCCCGCGAGGCGGGGCAGCCGGTGGATGTGGCGGTGGGCGGCATCGCGGCCGATTCGCTGGGTGCGCGGCGCATCGGCGCCATCGCCTGGCAGGTGACACAGCAGCATGTGAACGACGCGCTGCTGCTGCCCGACGACGCCATCCTGGCGGCGCAGCGCTGGCTCTGGAAGGAGATGAAGCTGGCGGTGGAGCCCGCCGCCGCGCTGGGCCTGGCGGCGCTGCAGACCGGCGCCTACCGGCCGCGCGTGGACGAAACGGTGGCGTTGATTCTCTGTGGCGCCAACTTGGATCCGGCGAAGCTGGCCTGAGTCCTAGGGGCTCGAAGCCGGTCCGATGGGGCCGGTCCACTAAAATTGGCGGATGCTTGACATCCTCTCCCTCCGTAAAGACCTCGACGCCGTCGTTGCACGCCTTCAACAGCGCAAGAACCCTCAGCCCTACCTCGATGTGGCCGCCTTCACGGCGCTGGAGAACGAGCGCAAGACGCTGCAGACCCGCACCGAAGACCTGCAAAGCCAGCGCAACAGCCTGAGCAAGCAGATCGGTGGCCTCAAGGCCAAGGGCGAGAGCGTGGACGCCGTGATGGCCCAGGTGGCCGCGATCAAGGCCGAGCTCGATGGCTCCGCCGCGCGGCTGGAAGTCATCCAGGGCGAACTTGGCGCCTTGCTGCTGGGCGTGCCCAACCTGCCCCACGAGAGCGTGCCGCTGGGCGCCGACGAGTCGGGCAACGTGGAAGTGCGCAAGTGGAGCCCGGCCGGTGGCCTGGGTGGCAGCCCGGCGCCGCTGGGCTTTCCGGCGCGCGACCATGTGGACCTGGGTGAGACCATCGGCCTGGACTTCGACACCGGCGTGAAGCTGTCGGGCTCGCGCTTCACCTTCATGCGCGGCCCGATCGCGCGCCTGCACCGGGCGCTGGCGCAGTTCATGCTCGACGTGCAGACGCAGGAGCACGGCTACACCGAGTGCTACACGCCCTATATCGTCAACGCCGACACCCTGCGCGGCACCGGCCAGTTGCCCAAGTTCGAGGAAGACCTGTTCGCGGTCAAGAAGGGCGGGCAGGAGGGCGAGGGCGAAACGCTGTACCTGATCCCCACCTCTGAGGTGACGATGACCAACCTGGTGCGCGACACCGTGGTGGCCGCCTCCGAGCTGCCCATCAAGCTGACCGCGCACACGCCGTGCTTCCGCTCCGAGGCCGGCAGCGCCGGGCGCGACACGCGCGGCATGATCCGCCAGCACCAGTTCGACAAGGTCGAGATGGTGCAGATCGTGCATCCGGATCAGAGCTACCAGGCGCTGGAAGAAATGACCGGCCACGCCGAGGCGATTCTGCAGAAGCTGGGCTTGCCGTACCGCGTCGTCTCACTGTGCACCGGGGACATGGGTTTTGGCGCATCCAAGACCTATGACCTTGAAGTCTGGCTGCCCGCGCAGAACACCTACCGCGAGATCAGTTCGGTGTCGAACTGCGAGGCCTTCCAGGCCCGCCGCCTGCAGGCCCGCTTCAAGAACGCCCAGGGCAAGAACGAGCTGGTGCACACCCTGAACGGCTCCGGCCTGGCCGTGGGCCGCACCCTGGTGGCGGTGCTGGAAAACGGCCAGAACGCCGACGGATCCATCACCGTTCCGGCCGTCCTGAGGCCCTATATGGGCGGTCTGGACACCCTGCGACCCTGATAGAATCTGCGCTTCGCCCAGTCGAAGCAATTTCAGGAGAGATGGCAGAGTGGTCGAATGTACCTGACTCGAAATCAGGCGTACCGCAAGGTACCGTGGGTTCGAATCCCACTCTCTCCGCCAAAGATGTGTTTTTGACTGTCCAGCACCGTCCTAGAAACATCCCTGAAAGCCCCGTCCTACGGGGCTTTTTTGTTTTCTAACGTCCAACAAGGGGTATTGCAAGCCGGCGCCTGCTGGGGGTATCTTTGGGGGCATGGGGGTATTCGATTGGGGGTATCGCCAAAACCAACCCCTCGGAGCCCGCCATGCCACTGACCGACACCGCCATCAAGAAGGCCAAACCCGGGGCCAAGCCCGTCAAGCTGAGCGACGGCAGGGGCTTGTACCTGCTGGTCAGCCCGTCCGGCTCGAAGCTGTGGCGCTGGAAGTACCGGGTGCTCGGCAAGGAAAAGGTGATGGCGCTCGGCGCGTACCCTGATGTATCCCTGGCCCAGGCCAGAGAGGGTCTGGACAAAGCCCGCAAAGTACTGGCCGCCGGTAGCGACCCCATGGTCGTCAGGAAGGCCGACAAGGCGGCAACCCGGGCCGCCGCTGAAGAGTCGTTCGAGGCCGTGGCGCGAATGTGGTGGGTGCATTGGAAGCCCGCTCGAAGTGAACAGCATGCCGGGCAGGTGATGCGGCGCTTTGAAGCCGATGTCTTCCCGCACATCGGCGCGCGCCCGGTGGCAGAGATCCAGGCCCCGGAACTGGTCGCCATGGTCAAGTCCATCGCGGGACGGGGCGTCAATGATCTGGCCAAGCGGGCGCTGCAAACCTCCGGCCAGGTGTTTCGCTATGCCATCGCCCATGGGTTGGCAAAGCGAAACCCGGCTGCCGACATCAGGCCCAGCGATCTGCTGGCATCACGCCAGAAGCGGAACATGGCCCGGATCGACGGCAAGGAACTGCCCGAGTTGATGCGCCGCATCGACGCCTATCAAGGTACGCCGGTCACGCGGTTGGCCATGAAACTGATGGCACTGACCTTTGTCCGCACCTCAGAACTGATTGGCGCGCGGTGGGAGGAGTTCGATCTTGACGGCATGCGCTGGGACATACCGGCCAGCCGAATGAAGATGAAGACCCCCCACATCGTCCCGTTGTCGACCCAGGCGGTGAGCGTACTCAAGACCCTGCATCTGGTCACGGGGCACAGCCCCATGCTGTTTCCCGGGGAGAGGGATCACGAGAAGTGCATGAGCAACAACACGATCCTGAAAGCCCTTGAACGCATGGGCTACAAGGGCCGCATGACGGGGCACGGATTCCGTGGTGTCGCCTCGACGCTGTTGCACGAGATGGGTTTTGAGCACGCCCACATTGAGCTACAGCTTGCACATCAGGAGCGCGACGCCGTCAGCGCGGCGTACAACCACGCAACTTATCTGAAGCAGCGCGCCGAAATGATGCAGCAGTGGGGGGACTACCTGGAAACTTGCACGTCGGGCAGAGTGTTGCCGTTCCAACGCAGAACGGCCTGATCATCAGTCCCGGATGGTCGCACGCATCTCCCGCATCAACGCCTTTGCAAGTTCGCTGACATCCGGCTGCACCGCCACTTGCGGCGCCCCCAACGCCTGGATGATCTGCCCCTGGCGCGGGCTCTCCACCTGCCCATAGCTCAGAAAGGTCGTCAAGACCTTGTCATGCCCCAGGTTCTGGCTCCACGCCTTGAACTCCTCGGGGGTCTTGCAGACCGCCTGGCCAAGCCGCACCAAGGTGTTTCTGAAGCTGTGCGGGTTGAAGTACGGCAGCCCGGCGCGGGTGAATGCGTCGCGGAAGATCGTGCGGATGCGCGCGGCACTGCTCCAGTGCGCCCGTTCCAGCCCGAGGGCCTCGAACTGCCGCGTCGCCCCCAGCCCGATGCGCGTCGCCGGAAACAGCGGGTCGTAATTGCCCCACAGCATCTGCTCCCGCAGAAACGCCACCCAGTCCGCCACGATCTGGCGAATGTCATCGCCGACCGGGAAGAAGTAGGTGGTGAAGGTCTTGCTGAACTTCGTCTTGACCTCCCGTGCATCCTGATCCACGCAGCCCGCGATGAGGTTGACGTGCTTCAGCTTCATCGATGCAATCGCGCTGTCCCGCGCGCCGGTCAGCAGCGTGAAGGCGATCAGGGCACGATCCCGACGTTGGATCTCGCTCTGGCCCGGCATCAGGGCGATGACGTGCCTGGCCTGCTCCAGGGTCGGGCCGACCTGTTCCCGCCTGGCCGTGGCCACCCGCACGTCCTTTTCCGACAGGTTGAAATAGTCGGCGTCTGAATATTGAAGCCGCGACTTGTACCCCGGTTGGCCGGCCAGCCAATGGAAGAAGGCTTTGACCGCCGCCAGCGTCGAATGCAGGGTCGCCTTGCTCAGTTTCTCGCAGGTCTGCGGGTTCCTCTGTTCGGTCAGTCGGCGCTTGAAAGCGATCGCCTGCTCGAAGTGAAACGATTTGAAATCCCGGTATTTGGTGTCGGCCTCAAAACGGGCCAGCGCCTTTGCGACGGCGTCCACCGTCGGCTCGCTGTGGCGCTTGGCCTCCTTCAGGTAGGCGAAGTACTGGCGTTTGATCCGCTCATTGTTGGCGTTGTGTGTGGTCATGGTCTGTTGCCTCCTGGTTCAAGTCACTGTTTACGCAGGGCTGGGGGCTCTCGTCTATGTGTGGCGGGGCCTGCGGCATCGTGATGTCCAGATTCGCGCCAACCTGCACCAGCTTGGCCCGATTGACCCGCCGGTACATCATGGATTCGCAACACGGGCAGATGCCGATCAGGTTCCCCGAGGTGCTGGTGATGGCTTGGTACTCGGCCATGTCGCCGGCCGGCCGCTGGGCTGCGCGGCAGCGCATGCAATAGATTTCACCGGGCTGGCAAGGGCGCTTGTTCTTCACCCGCCTGGCGTGCAGGAACGCCACCAGGTCGCGACCCAGGATCAGCATCGGGCGCCGGTCGTCGCTGATCGGCAGGCCGCCCTTGACCCAGTTCCGCACTGAGTTCTTGTGCACGCCAAACAGGTTGGCGATCTCCTCCACCGTGTAGTTCCGGTGGATCTTGGCCAGGCGGGGGTTGGGGTGGCGTTTACGCATGGTGATGTTCGCTCTGGTCGTTCATTCGCCACGGCTGGCCCGCGCATAGGCGTTATCGCTGTCTGCGATGCCGCTGCCACTTCTGCGAGTTGGCAAGATGGAAACCGGTACAACCGGCGAAACCGACGCCGGCACGGATGCAGGTGCAGGGGTGGTTGATTCCACCTGCCAGGTTTCCGCTGACCGATTGCCGCTGCCGCGTACAAAACGCCGTCCATCGACGATCCGCCCGGCATGGCGCTTGATCCACCAGCCCAGCTTGCGCCGGTTGATCTCGCCGCGCTCGTCGGCAATGTCGCGCAGCACCTCCCGCAGTTCCACATGCTCGTCGCCGAACGCCGACGCCTGTTTGACCGCATTGCGCACCATGGCCGCTGTCTTGCCGAAGACCGATTGCCACGCGGTCAGGATGCGACCCAGCGTTTCGCGGTCCGGGTCTTCTGCCATGGCCAGGAAAACCGACTCCGTTGGGTCGGCCAGCCCCAACCAAAGCAAGGGCTGGCGGCACAGGTCCGACCAGTCGCTGAAGCCCGCCAGCGATTTGCATGGCGTCTTGGGCCTGCCTGCCACGATCCACGCGCGCACGATGGTTAGTGCGGCCGAGACATAGCGCCCGCGCTCGCGCAGCACATCACGCACCAGGTCGGGCCGGGCAAAGCTGCGCGCCGCCGGCACCTCACAGCCCGGGTCCAAGTGAATCGTGATGCAGCGCCGGCTCATGTCCTGCACCGGCCCTACGTTGTTGCCGCTGGACAGGAACAGGGCGCGAGTGTTGACCGTGGCGGTCTTGGAGACGCCCAGGATGCGCCCGCTCATGTGCTCGGAAGTCAGCACCGTGCACAGGCTCTTGTGCGCCACTAGATCGCCGGTCAGGTTGTCGAACTCGATCACTGCTGGCGCCCGCAGCAGCTCGGCCAAAAGCAGTTTCCGGCATTCCTCGTCGTCGCCGGGGAAGGTGGTCGGCGTTCCCCGCTGGGGCGTGGCAAAGGCCGTGATCAATTCGCAGAGGTAGGACTTGCCTGAACCGACCATGTGCGCCCGGACATGGATCATCGGCGCGTGTGCCAGGCTGGGCCGCACAGCCGCCGTCAGGATCGCAGCCAGTGCGGCGCTCAGGTCGATGTCCCGAGCGAAGCTGAATTCCGTCAGCACATCTTTCAGCGCCTCCAGCGCCGCCTCGGCTTCGGCGCGTGTCGGATTCTGGGGAACGGAGAATTCCCGCGCGTCGAACACGCCGAACATGCCCGTGGCCGGGTCGAACCCCGCCGCCGTCATCAGGCTGCCGTCCTGGCGCAGGTACGGTTGGCGCGTCAGGCCGCTGAGCACCGGAAGGTGGTGGTAGCTGGTGGAGTCAAACAACACCGCCGAGTGGCGCGCCGGAGGATCGGTGCGGGTCCAGTCCTCGGCCCGGGCATCGAAGCGTTCCCAGGTCGCGGCACCCGCCAGGGCACGTACCAGGGCAGGGGGGCTGATGTCCTGCACGCGGGTCTCGCGGGTGCCGGGGTCGGTCACGATGGTCACGATCAGGCCGCCTCGCTGGTAGTGCCGTCGCGATTGCGCCAGCTCGCGTTCGGCCGCATCCACCACGCGGTGAATCTCACCCGCCATGACGCGGATGGTCGGTTTCATGCGCGCGGCACTGACCTCAACGTCCACAAAACGGAGCAGGTCGCGAACATGGCGGTCGGCGCAATGCCCATGCAGGCACTTGAAACCACCAATCGGCCAGTTGTCGTCGGGCTCGAAGTAGGCGGTGCCGCCGTTGACTTCACCGGTGTGTTCCTGCACCCAGGGGCAGGTGATGTCATGTTTGCCGTCGCCCAGTGGTGCCTTGTACAGGCCACGATCTCGCAAGGCGACCAGCACGCTGTTTTCTTCGGGGCCGGGTATCCAGACCGGGTCGCCATCGCTGGGGTGTTGCCGTGCGCGGCCTTCGGTTTGCCGTTTCGGGCGTCCCTCAGCCGACAACTCCAGTTGCAGACCATCGACCAGTTCGTCAACCGAATAGCGCAACTCGGGGGACCACACAACCATCCTGCACGCGAACGGCGGCATGTGTTTGCCGTTCATGGCCACCGGGAGCCGGGCCAGCCGCGCTCTGGGGCCATTGGCTCCAGGGTCGCACAGCCCGGCGGCGATGATGGCATTCATCAGCCGGTCAGCGGTGGCGCCGTCCGTCAGCGGATCGCTCAGCAGGTACCCGGCTTGGTGATTCCCCGGCGATGTCTCCAGCAACCAGGACGGGGCCAGCGTCAGTCGCTCCATCGCCACCTTGATGCCAACGTCATCCAGCATCACGGCATAGAGGCCCGTGAAGCGCGCCTTCTGCCGGCGGTACTGGCCCGCCTCGTCGGGCCGGAATACCGCCAGACTGAAGTAGTTGTTGGCTGTGGCGGGCAGGGCAGTGGATTGATCCGCGGCCCCCAGCCACGGCTTGCCAAACCAGACCCTGGCGGGAGCATTGGCTGGGTTGCCGTCGAAGCTGACCACCACAGGCCGCGCGTCGATCAGCGCGTCGCCGAACACGGTCAGCAGAAACTCGTCGTTGTCGACTGCGTAGGTTTCATCGCTTCTGCCGGTTTCCTTGGGGCAGGGCGCGGAAAATGTCAGGGGCGCATTCATTGGCGTCACCTTTAGAACACCGACTTGCGGGCTGCTTCCAGCTTCACGACCAGTGCGCGGATCTCCTCGTCCGTCTTACCGGCAATGCGGGCCGCGTTCAGCGCCGAGATGTCGCTGGCCGGCCAGCCAATGCAGCGCGGCCCCAGGCGGATCTGCTTGGTCCACAGACCCTGGGACATGCGGAGATATATCGTGGAACGGGAGTAGCCCGACTCCGCCTTTGCGGTGGGAAGCCGCGCGATGGTGTGCGTGCCAGCGTTCGGATGGGATGTATGACGGCCGGTCGTGGAAAGAGCTTTGGACATGTCTGCACCTTGTAGAGGTGTGCGGAAGCGCTCCGCACAACACTACGCATGACAAGACATGAAATCCCCCGCAGAGCTAGGCTGGGCGCGGCAAGCGCCCGCTGCGAGCGGTCATGACAAATGCCGATTTGTCAGGCTCGGGCGTCAGGATCGTTCTCCCTCAGCCAGGCGCTTGCGGCATCGTCGTCATCGTCATTGAATGAGCGCTCTGACCGCCCCGAGTTGGCGAATGAGTTGCCACGTTCAGTCAGATCCTCGAATGATTCAGTGCGGCGCTCAGCCTCTCGCTTCGCGCGCGCGTCCGCCGCCCCGCGTTTGTCGGAAATACGGAAGTGCGGCACCCATCCTCGACCCTTTCGGTAAGCCTCGAAGGGGTCCTTGTTGATGCCCAGATGCAGGCGGAAAACGTCTCGCAACCGGGACATCTTTCTCGCGTTCTGGTCGGTGCGCGTCAGTGTCTTCTTGTGCGCCATCCCCAACAGGATCACGCCTTGGCTGTTCAGGCAGCCGCGCCGGCGATCCACCAGATTCAGCCCCGCCAACGCAATGCGCCTGGTCTCACCCCGCGCCGAGATCTCCAGCATGTTGTTGGCGCCCAGACCCGATTCGCCCCGATCGCCCACAAAGGCCATCGTCAACTCGCTCGCCAAAAGGTTCTCCATGGCAAGGAATATCGCGTTGGGCTGCGTGGCGGCGCTGGGACCACCGCGGCCGACAATATCTTCCGCAGAGTCGTTGATGGGCTGTTGGATGGGAGTCGATGTCTGGCCCCTGTCAACGGGTTTTGCAAAATCCTCGGCCTCAACCTGCTCGACCTGCGACACCATGAACAAGCCGCTCGTCAGCGGCGGGAAATCATCGTGCTCCTGGAAGGTACCCCGGGTGCCGCCGAACCCGGGGTGGATGTCCTGCAGCCGCGACTCGCGGATCTTGGCCAGGATGAAAGCCTCGGCCTGCAAGCCCGGCTTGTCTTTCCAGCGTTGAATCAGTGCCTCGCCGGTGATGTAGCGTTCGGTCGGCGAGAAATGGGCAATTTCTTCTTCAGAGAACCATGTGGCCATCAACGGCGATACGTAGTCATCGTTCCCGCCAAAGCCGTAGTGAAACCTCGGTGGCGGATCGAGCTCATTGGCATTGACATAGGCGGCAATGCCACCTTGCCCTGGGCCCCAAAATACCCACGCTGCCAATTCCTCCGGTGTCGCGCCCAGCCGTGCGGCCAACTGGTGCATGGCTTTGGGGTAGGCGATATACCGAACAGCTTGGGTTGGCGCAGCCACGGGTGCTTCATCCTTTGCGTCGTTCAGTTCGCGCTGGGGAAAGTAGTCACCTCGGGCATGGCGTACCTGTGCATCCATCCGGGCCAGTTCTCTCTGAAGCTCCGCAAGGCGCTTTTCCTTCAACGCCAGTTCATCGGCGGTCGGTGTGGCCACCGCATTCCAATCTGTAATCTGGGCCTTGACGGCATCCATGCGCTGAAAGAAATCCCACCAGTCCTGGCGGTCACTCTCCATGGCCGGGTCATGCTGATAGTCCAACTGCAACGCCACGCTGCGTCGCTGGTCAGCCGACAGATTGTCCCAAGGCATAGGAAAGAACTCCTGCACGATACGTTCGCGCAGCGCATCGGGTAGATAGGGCAACGGCGTATCGAACCAGGCCTCAAGCGCCAAGGTCAGCGAGTCAAAGCTGCTCATCCCGCTCCTGCCGCGAGGCGGCCATTTGATTCAGAGCCTGCCCAAAGATGCCACGGGCTGAGTAATAGCGGGTCATCGATTTACTCACTGCCAAGACGTTGGGCCAACTTCGTCGGATGACTTTGAACCTATCTGCTCGTGGCAGTATATCCACGGTACATTCGACCTACGCTGCCGATTTTTTGTCTCAACTCATAGGTAAGGATTTGCCGATGTTAGCGGGTGAACTGGCGCTAACGGCCATTAGCAGTCGACCAACGGTATGCTTCATAGCGGGTATTGAGTCCCAAGAGGTACTCATCAGCGGTCACTCACCGGGGTGGGCACGCTTTTCCTGCCTGGCGGTCGCAGGTGCAGCGGGAAAGGTCAGTCGGGGATAACACATCGAACGCACCCAGGGCTTCAAAAGTGCCGGGTTCACCGACTCGATCCAAGGCACGCGGGCGTCCCTGCTGATCACGATACGCGGGGTCTTTTGCCCAGCGGGTAAAGAACTCCATGACAGGAGCAAGACATTTAGCCTGCGGGAGCGGCTGGCCAACCCAGCGCCATTCCCGAACATCCTTGCGATGAATGCCAGTTAACGTGCTGACACTTGAATCATTTATCTTTGCAGACCTGACAAAGCGAGAGTGAGTCAAACCTTCACGCAAGAGCAACTCCACCAGCGGCGCCATCACGTTCAAGGCGGCGGCAAGAGAAAGATCGGCACTTGATTCGGAGATAGTCTGCAAGAACTTTGAATTTGGTAGATGGGAATTTTCCCCATATTTATTGCCCTGAGCTGGATTTGGCAGCTCAGAATTCGGTGCCCGAGCGATATTCAGCATCGGGCACAACCTTCCAACGGCCAATCAATGCAGCCAACAGGAGCGCGACCCCCCCGGCCAGGATCACAGCACCCCATGCATCGGCCCATCCGTGGTCATAAGCGCCGAACATGCTGGCCCGAAAGGCCTTGACCACCCAGGTGAGAGGCAGCCAGTCATGAACTGTCTGAAACAGGCCGCCGCTGAGTTCCACCGGAATTACGCCGCCACCGGCGGCCAGTTGCAGGGTCAGCAGCAGCACCGCCAGCAGCTTGCTGGCTTCACCGAAGACACGAAGCATGGCGAACAGCATGGCGAGAAACGCCCACGACGCCACGGCCATAGTGAGAAGCAAGTTGATGAGATGCAAATGGGGTGTCTGCAAACCCAGACCAAACACCAGCATCAAGAAGACCAGGCTCGCCTGCAGCAACGTCACCATAGCCGGGACAATAAATTTACCCACCGTCTGGGCCAAGCGCGGTGCACCCGCCAAGCTGGCGGGCATCAGGTTCATGTTGAACAGATACGCCGACATGACCGCACCGATCCACAGCGCCACTGCCAACATGTTGGGCGCAAAAGCGCTGCCGCTGTTGGGAACCGGGGCCAGGTTTTCCAACTCGGGTTCGACCGAATCGGCCAGCCCGAGTGCACTGCCACGTTGCTTGCCCACTGCTGGGGGAAGGACTGCGTCGAGCTGCCTGATGCCATCCAGCAACCGGGTCGCGCCGTCAGAAAGCGTCTTTCCGCCTGCCGAGAAGGCATCGAGCTGCTCGTCGGCTGGGAGACGCATCGCCATTGTCCGCACACCGCCACCCAGCGCCCGCACACCATCCGTGAGGCGGGTCACACCGGCGTCCAGCTGCGCCGTACCTTGCGTGAGCTGATCATTCGCCCCTCGCGCCCGACCCAGCCCATCCCCCAGTTGGATGGCCCCTGCAGTCAGGGCGCCTGCGCCTTTGGACAGCTTGCTACCAAAAAATGGTACGCCTTCGCTTTGCACCTGCATCTCGCGCGCGCCATCGGCCAACCGGGCGCTCCCTGTATGCAATAGCTCCAGCCCACGACCCAGTTCGCGCTGGCCAGCGGCAAGCTGCTGCAAGCCTGAGTTCAGTGGCTTCAGGTCATCCTCTGCAGGCAGGCGAGCCTCCATGACGCGAACACCCGATGCCACCTGGCGGAAGCCGCCAGACAACGCGGTGGCCGCGGCACTGTATTGGACAGCCCCGTCGGCGAGGGTTTTGGCGCCCACGCGTAATTGCGCCACGGCTACCTTCAGCTGAATGAGGCTGTTTTGCGAACCATCGGCGGTCGACAACACCATCCCCCAGCGCTTTTCGCTTAGCGTCTTGTTCACCTGATGACTCAATTCGGCAGCAAAGCGTCTGGCGAAACCTGCAGAAGAGTAGTTGTTACCCTCAGACAGGATCACCCGAATTTTTCCGCCGCCCGCGACTGCGCCTGGCACTGCCTGTTCGCTGAAATCCCTTGGAATGATCACTGCAAAGGCCAGGCGGCCTGTGGCAACAGCGTTGCGCGCAACATCGACGTCCGTCACGTGGCGCCAACCGAAGATGCCTTTCGCAAGCAAGGCATCGCTTAGCTCCACGCCGATATTGACGACTTGACCCTGATAGCGAATGCCTTCGTCCAGGTTGACCAGCGCCACTGGCAGCACGCCAGTCTTGGCGTTGGAGTCCCAGACGCTCGAAAGATAGATCAGAGCATAGATCGCCGGGACGAGCGCCACGGCTAGAACCGCGAGCCGTAACATACCGCTGCAACGCAGTAGGCCCACATCGGCGCCTGCAATTTGCAGGGTTCTGGAAATGAAGATGAACATCAAAAAAGAAGCTCGGACTTAACCTATGTTTCCAGTCCTTTTCCAAGCCGCCATTGCTTGACCAGCGCGTATAGGGCCGGGATCACCGCCAGCGTCAGCACGGTGCTGGAGATCATGCCGCCCACCATGGGGGCAGCAATCCGGCTCATGACCTCGGAGCCCGTTCCTGTGCCCCACATGATCGGCAGCAGGCCGGCCATGATCGCCACGACGGTCATCATTTTGGGCCGCACGCGCTCCACCGCGCCCTCCATCACCGCCCCGTAGAGGTCACCCGCGCCAGGCTCGCGCCCGGCAGCGCGGCATTTGACCTTCACGTCCTCCCAGGCATGATCCAGGTAGATCAGCATGATCACGCCGGTCTCCGCGGCCACCCCGGCCAGGGCAATAAAGCCGACCGCCACGGCCACCGACAGGTTGTAGTTGAGCAGCCACATCAACCATACCCCACCCACAAGTGCGAAGGGGACCGACAGCATCACGATCAGCGTCTCCGTGATGCGCCGGAAGTTGAGGTAGAGCAGCAAGAAAATGATCAGCAGCGTCACCGGGATCACGATCTTCATTTTCTCGATGGCGCGCTCCATGTATTCGAACTGGCCGCTCCAGGTCACGTAGTAACCGGGCGGGAACTTGACCTGTTCGGCCACCGCCTTCTTCGCATCCGCCACGTAGCCGCCGATGTCGCGGTCGCGGATGTCGACGAAGATGTAAGCTGACAGCAGCGCATTCTCGGTGCGGATGCCGGGGGCACCCTTGGCGACGACGACCTTGGCTAACTGCCCCAGCGGGATCATGGCGCCGTCCATCGTGGGAATCAGCACCTCGCGCGCGATCTGCTGCGGGTCGCTGCGCAACTCGCGCGGGTAACGGATGGTCACGCCATAACGCTCGCGGCCCTCGACGGTGGTGGTCACCATTTCGCCGCCCAGTGCGGTGCCGACCACATCGAGCAGGTCGCCGACCGCCAGGCCATAGCGCGCCAGCTGCTCGCGATCGGGTTCGATGTTGAGGTAAAAGCCGCCTGTGATGCGCTCGGCAAACGCGCTCGTGGTGCCGGGCACCGCTTTCACCACGGTCTCAATCTGCCGCGCCAGCTTCTCCATCTCGACGAGGTCCTTGCCGAAGACCTTGATGCCGATCGGTGTGCGGATGCCGGTGGACAGCATGTCGATGCGCGCCTTGATCGGCATCGTCCAGGAGTTCGCCACACCGGGGAACTGAAGCGCGCGGTCGAGTTCCGCGATCAGCTTGTCGGTATTCATGCCGGGACGCCACTGCGATTCCGGCTTGAGGTTGATCACCGTCTCGAACATCTCGGTCGGCGCCGGGTCGGTGGCGGTGTTGGCACGACCTGCCTTGCCATAGACCGACGACACTTCCGGGAAGCTCTTGATGATCTTGTCCTGCGTCTGCAGCAGCTCGGCGGCCTTGGTGATCGACATGCCGGGCAGCGATGCCGGCATGTAGAGCAGCGAGCCTTCGTTGAGCGTGGGCATGAACTCCGAGCCGAGCCGGGAGGCCGGGTAAAACGAAATGCCCAGCACAACCAGTGCCGCAAGCACGGTCAGTTTCTTCCAGCGCATCACGCCGGCGATGATCGGTCGATAGACCCAGATCAGAAAGCGGTTCACCGGGTTCTTCGCCTCCGGCATGATTTTGCCGCGGATGAAGAGCAGCATCAGCACCGGCACCAGCGTGATCGACAGCAGCGCCGCGCCCGCCATGGAAAAGGTCTTGGTATAGGCCAGTGGCGAGAACAGGCGGCCTTCCTGGCCTTCGAGTGCGAAGACCGGCAGGAACGACACGGTGATGATCAGCAGCGAGAAGAACAGCGCCGGGCCAACCTCCTTGCAGGCCGCCAGCATGGCATCGAACCGGTCCTTCGTGGAATGACCTTCGGGCAATCGTTCGAGATGCTTGTGCGCGTTCTCGATCATCACGATGGCCGCGTCGATCATCGCGCCGATGGCAATCGCAATGCCGCCCAGGCTCATGAGGTTGGAGCTCATGCCCAGCAACCGCATGGCGATGAAGGAGATCAATATGCCCACCGGCAACATCAGGATGGCGACCAGCGCGCTGCGCACATGCATCAGGAAGACGATGCAGACCAGCGCGACAATGAGGGACTCCTCAATCAGAGTGCGCTTGAGGGTGGAAATCGCGCGGTTGATCAGCTCGGAACGGTCGTAGACCGTCTGTACCGTGACGCCGGCAGGCAGACCGGGTCCGATCTCCGCGATCTTCTCCTTCAGGTTGGCAATCACTTCAAGCGCGTTCTGACCATACCGCGCCATGGCTATGCCGGACACCACTTCACCTTCGCCGTTGAGTTCGGTCAGGCCGCGCCGTTCGTCAGGCGTCAGTTCCACCCTTGCGATGTCGCGGATCAGCACGGGCGTGCCCTTGTCGCTCTTGACGACCAGCATTTCGATATCCGCCTTGCCGCGCAGGTAGCCCATGCCACGCACCATGTATTCGGTCTCGGCCATCTCCACGGCGCGCCCGCCGACGTCGCGGTTGGAGTCCCGGATCGCCTGGGCCACTTTCATCAGCGGAATGCCAAAGGCGCGCAGCTTGACCGGATCGACCGTGACCTGGTAGGTCTGCACGAAGCCGCCGACCGATGCCACCTCGGCCACCCCGTGCGCCTTGGTCAGCTGGTAGCGGACATACCAGTCCTGAATGGAACGCAGTTCGGCCAGCGTCTTGTCTTTCGCCAGTAGTGCGTACTGGTAGACCCAGCCCACACCCGTGGCGTCCGGACCGATCTGCGGCGTAACCCCCTTGGGCATGCGTCCGGAGGCGAAATTGAGGTACTCCAGCACCCGCGAGCGGGCCCAGTAGATGTCGGTGCCGTCCTCGAAGATGATGTAGACGAATGACGCGCCGAAGAAGGAAAACCCGCGCACCACTTTCGACTTCGGCACCGACAGCATGGCGGTCGTCAGCGGGTACGTGACCTGGTCCTCCACCACCTGCGGCGCCTGCCCGGGGACTTCGGTGTAGACGATGACCTGCACGTCCGAGAGGTCCGGCAGGGCATCGATCGGCGTGCGCAGGACAGCAAAGACGCCCCACACAGTGATGAAAAGGGTGGCGAGCAGGACCAGGAAACGGTTCCTGCCCGACCAGTCGATGATGTGGGCCAGCATGGTGTCTCCGGGTCAATGACCGGTGTGGGCTTTTGCTGCCGACGCTGGTGCACCAGCGGAGGCGTTCACCGCCACTGGATCTACCCTGGTGATGACCCATTCGCCGGGCTGGCGCTCAATGAACTCGATGGCGATTTTGGCGCCGGGCTTGAGCCCTTGCAGCAGCGACGCATTGGCGGCCTTGAATTCCATGGTCATGGCCGGCCATTTCAGGCTGGGCACCGGGCCGTGACTGAGGCTGATCGTGCCCGCCTTCGCGTCCACGCTGTCGACGGTGCCTTCGCCCTGGTGGCCGGCGCCCTTGGGTGTGCCCGGGCTCGTCGTTGAGGGCATTTCAGCCTTGGCGGGTGCCGCAGCGGGGGCGCTGCTGAAGCCGCTGATCGCTGCCTTGAGATTGCTCTCGGCGTCGATCAGGAAGTTGGCCGCCACCACCACCTGCTCGCCGTCCTTCACACCTTCGATGACTTCCACGTACGTGTCGCTGCGCGCACCCAGCTTGACCTCGCGCGGCTCGAAGCGCCCTTCGCCTTTCTGGATCAGCACGATCTGGCGCTTGCCGCTGTCGATGACAGCCGACACCGGCACGCTGACCACCGACCCTTTGCTCGATACTGACAGTTCCACCTGCGCGAACATGGCCGGCTTGAGCAGCAGGCCCGGGTTGGCCAGTTCCACCCGGACCGGCACGGTGCGCGTCTCCGCCTTGAGCGTCGGATAGACATAGGTCACCTTGCCCTCGAACAGCTTGTCGGGATAGGCATTGATCCTGATCTTCGCTGTGGAACCAGACTTGATCAGCCCGATGTCCTGCTCGAAGACATCGGCGATGACCCAGACAGAAGACAGGTCGGCCACCTGATAAAGCGCCTCGCCGGGCATGAAACGCATGCCCTGGAGCGCCTTTTTCTCGGTCACGATCCCGGAGGCTGTGGAGCGGAAGGTCAGGGTCCGCTTCGCCTCGCCCGAGCTGGCCAGCGCCTTGATCTGCTCATCGGAGATATCCCAGTTTCTCAGGCGTTGCAGGCTCGATCCGGCAAGCTGCTGCATGCCCGCCAGCGCAGGGCCGCCGGCCTCCTTCAGCGAGGCCACGCCCTGCACGGCAATGGCGTATTCGCGCTGGGCGGAAACCAGTTCTGGGCTGTAGACCTCGAACAGCGGCTGGCCCTTGCTCACGGGCTGCCCCGTGACGTTGACATGCAGGCGTTCGACGTAACCTTCAAACTTTGGCGCGATGGCATAGAGCCGACGCTCGTCGGGCTCGACCCGGCCCGCGGCACGCACGGTCCGGTCCAGCGTGCGCGACTGGGCGGCCTGTGTTCGAACGCCGAGCTTCTGGACCTTTTCTGTGCTGATCCTGATCTGACCGGCTGCGGCCGGCTCGCCCGTGTCCTCACCTTCGAAAACGGCAATGTAGTCCATGCCCATCGGGTCTTTCTTCGGGGTGGGCGAAGTGTCCGGCAGGCCCATCGGATTGCGGTAGTGGAGAAGTTTTCTTTCCTTTTTCCCGGCCTCTCCGGCCGCAGTCGTGGCCCCCGCCGGGGCCGCAGTTGTGCCAGCGCTCGTCGCAGTGCCCCCCTTGCTGCCCAGCCAGTAGCCGCCACCTGCGGCCAGCAGGCCCACGGCAACGATGCCCATCGCCAGTCCGGCACCATGTTTCATAGATCTTCTCCCAAAAGTTTTTCAATTTCAGCCAGCCGGACCTGCCCCTCAAACCGGGCCTTGATCTGGTTCTGCCGGGCCTGGCGGATGGCTCGCTGCGCTTCGAGCAGCGTGGCGAAATCCACCTTGGTGTTTTCATAACTCGCCAGGGCGGAATTGAAAGTCAGCTCAGCCTGGGGCAGCAGGCTTGCCGTCGCCAGTGTTTCAATGCGTCGCGTGGCCTCGATGCCCGCCAGATTCTCGGAAAGGTCGGACAGCACCTGGTTGGCCACGGCTTCCTTGCGCGCACGCGCAGCCGCGAGCATGGCCTCGGACTCGCGTTCCTGGGCGCGCCTTGTTTCCTGCTGCAGCGGGATGTTCACCTCAAGCATCAGGGTCCACTCCTTGAAGGATGTCTGGTATTGCGTGGGCTGGATGCCGATCATGAAGTCGGGAATACGGTTTTTGTAGGCCAGTTCGCGACCTTTCTCGGCCGACTTGACGCGAGCCTCTTCAGCGAACAGTTGTGGATTTCGGCTGCGCACGCGCTCTTCCAGCGTGGCGAAGTCGAGTTGTGCCGGGGCGGGCCAGGGGCGTTCCAACGTCGGCTCGGCCAGGGGCGCCGACGCCGGGCGCGCCAGCAAGGCATTCATGCGCGCGTTCACCTGGCGCGCTTCGGCGTCCTGTGTGACCAGTTCACTGCGCATGTTGGACTGCTCGACCTGCGCCCGGATCACGTCCTGCTGGGCCGCCAGACCGCTGGCGTAACGCACCTGGGCGATTTTTTCCAGACGCACCATCAGATCCAGTATTTCCAGCGTCAGTCTGCGGTTGCCTTGCAGATAGAAGCGCTGGGCCTGCGCAATCTTGACCTTGGCCGCCAGCTCGGCCCAGGTACCCTGCGCCTTGCCCTGGACCCCTTCGGCCTCGAACGTCGCGATCTCCCGTTTGAGATCGCGCTTGCCAAACCAGGGCAGTTCCTGCGTCAGCGTGTACTTTGTGCCACCGACGTTGCCGGGCCACAGATTCGGGTTCTGCTCGCCGCCCTTGGTGATGTCCATCAGTTCCAGCCGGAAGCGGGGGTCGGGAAACGCACCGGCGGGTGTCACGCGTTCGGTGGCGGCCAGGACTTCGGAGCGCATGCTGGCGTACTCGGGATTTCGCTCCCGGGCGATGGCCAGCAGCGTTGGCAGGTCCGCGCCAGGCAAGGGCGCCTGCGCGTGCGCGGCCAGGGCCGACACGGCCAGGGTGGCCGTGAACACGAGGCTTCGGTGTATCAGGCATGATTTCATTCGAGGTGTCCCTTTTGTATTTCGGGTTTGGCCGCTGGATGCGCAAGTCGTCGCAGCGACCTGATCCGCCAAGGTTTTGGAGGGAAATCGTGCTCATCCCATCGTCGGTTGGTCATGTTCTGCTACTTTATCGGGAGTATTCAGACTGCGTGGGCTGTCGCGACTGGAGCACAGAATCAACCCCGGTGCGGCGCAGGCGCAATGCATTGCCTATCACCGACACCGAACTGAAGCTCATTGCCAGCGCCGCGATCAGCGGTGACAACAGCCAGCCGGTCATCGGATACAACACGCCAGCGGCGATAGGAATGCCCAACGCGTTGTAAAGAAAGGCGAACACCAGGTTCTGCTTCATGTTGCCCACTGTGGCTTGAGACAGCGCGCGCGCAATGGCGATCCCGCGCAAGTCGCCCTTGACCAGCGTGACTTGAGCGCTGTTCATTGCGACGTCCGTTCCGGTGCCCATGGCAATGCCGACGTTCGCCTTGGCCAATGCAGGCGCATCGTTGATGCCGTCTCCGGCCATAGCCACGATACGTCCTTCCTTCTGCAGTCGCTCGACCAGATGCAGCTTGTCTGCTGGCTTGACCTCGCCATGGACCTCGTCGATGCCCAGACGCACGCCCACCGCCCGGGCCGTGGTCAGCCCATCGCCGGTAGCCATCACGATGCGAATTCCGGCCGCTTTCAGTGTCACCAGGGCCTCCGGGGTGCTGCTCTTGATGGGGTCGGACACGGCCAGGAGGCCCGCCAGCTGGCCATCGACCGCCAGATGCATCACGCTGGCGCCTTCCGCGCGCAGGACTTCGGCCTGGGACACCAGCACATCGACCGCGACACCCAGTTGCTGCATCCAGGTCGTGTTGCCGAGGGCAAGCTGGTGCCCCGCGACCTGTCCGCGCACCCCGATGCCCGAGCCGGATTCAAAATTCTGCGGCTTGTCCAGCGACATGCCTCGCTCGCGGGCCGCACGCACGATGGTTTCGGCCAGCGGGTGCTCGCTGCCTTGGTCCAGGCTCGCGGCCAGGCGCAGCACCTCGTCGGCCTCGAAGCCCGGCGCGGGGGTCGCGCGATCGAACGCCGGTCGCCCTTCCGTCAGGGTGCCGGTCTTGTCGACGATCAGCGTATCGACCTTGCGCAGGTTCTCGATGGCTGCCGCGTCGCGGAACAACACGCCCTTGGTCGCTCCAAGCCCGGTGGCGACCATGATGGACATCGGCGTGGCCAGTCCCAGGGCACAGGGGCAGGCGATGATCAGCACCGACACCGCGTTGATCAGGCCGAACACCCAGCTGGGCTCCGGACCAAAGAATCCCCAGACCAGAAAAGTCAGTGCGGCAATGGCCACGACCGTGACAACGAAGTAGCCTGCCACCACATCGGCCATACGCTGCATCGGGGCTCTGGAGCGTTGCGCCTGGGCGACCATCTGGACGATCTGGGCCAGCATGGTGGCTGAGCCGACCCGCTCAGAGCGCATGACAAGGGCACCGCTGGTGTTGAGCGTGGCGCCAATCACTTTGTCACCCGCTCGTTTGCTCACCGGAACAGGTTCACCCGTGAGCATCGATTCATCGACCGCGCTGCTGCCTTCGACCACTACGCCGTCCACCGGCACTTTTTCACCTGGGCGGATGCGCAGCAGGTCGTCCACGTGGACGTGGTTCAAGGGCACGTCTTCTTCCACGCCATCCGCGCGGATGCGGCGGGCGGTCTTGGGCGCCAGGCCCAGAAGCGACTTGATCGCGGCCGAGGTCTGCGACCGGGCCTTGAGTTCGAGCACCTGGCCCAGCAGGGTGAGCGAGATGATCACGGCTGCCGCTTCGAAATAGACCGCCACGCGGCCCATGGAGACGAACGAGGCGGGAAACACCTGTGGCGCGATGGTCGCCACCACGCTGTACACGAACGCGGCGCCGGTGCCCAGGCCGATCAGCGTCCACATGTTCGGGCTGCGGTTGACGACCGACTGCCAGCCACGGCTGAAGAACGGCCAGCCGGCCCATAGCACGATGGGCGTCGCGATGACCAGCTCGACCCAGCTCTGAATGGCCATGTCCATCCACTGAAGGCGATGGCCCAACATGGCGAGCACAAAGACGATCACCGTCAGCGGCAAGGTCCACCAGAACCGGCGCTGGAAGTCCCGCAGTTCGGGGTTGTCGTCGTCATCGAGATCCGGCAGCAAGGGCTCAAGCGTCATGCCGCACTTGGGGCAGTTGCCGGGATGGTCCTGCCGTATCTCAGGATGCATGGGGCAGGTGTAAATCGTGCCCGGTGCGGCCACAACTTGTTTTGGGCGCAGCGACTCAGCCGTTGCGGCGGGGGCCACGAATTTGGCCGGATCGGTAGCAAACTTGCCTTGACATTTTGCGCTGCAGAAGAAGTAGGTCCGACCTTTGAGCGCCAACTTATGTTGCGACTGATCTGTGACAGTCATGCCACATACCGGGTCTGTCAGCGCCCGTGCTGGCGCGACATTCCCGTCGGCCTCTGGCTTGTGAGTCAAGTGCTCTGGGAGGCGCTCTGGGGGTGTGGGATCGTTCAATTCATTCTTGCTCATGGCCTGACTCCTGAAAACTGGAAGGCGAGACCGCAAAGCGCTTTTCTTTTGCGCCGGAAAATGGCGGCGATCCGTCAACCCCGGTACGCCAACATCGAGGGCGCGGCGTCCATGTCGTCCTTCATGCAGCCCGCCTTGGTCCCGATGACTGGCAGCCGTCAGGGCCTATTTATGGAACGTGGTGTGGTTGTGGCCCTGTATCTTCTTGGTCCCTGATGCAGCGCTCGCTGGTGCTGCGGCAGCGCTGGCTGGAGTGCAGGGCTTCTTGGATGCCGGAACCAGGCCTTTGTCCACGGGATGGCTGTGAGGGGTGACAGTTCCTTTCGCGCAATCGACAGTCGTTGAGGGTGCATCGGCTGCAGGTGCAGCTTGCTGCGCGTGCGCACCAATGCTGCTGATGGCTGCAACAAGGCCGGCCAGGATGAGATGAGAGGTTTTCATGATGAGACTTCTTTGGTTAAAAAATGGACGTTGTCGGTGACCCAAGCGAACGCATGGACAATTCGAGGTAGGAAAATTTAAAAATTGGTAAAGACGTTCCTCAAAGGCCTAGCTGGCGCTGGATCTCTGACGCCAATGGGGAAAGAACCGTGGCGTACCCTGGACGTAGCGCTCAAAGTCCGCCCCAAACCGGTCACGCATTTCTGCTTCTTCAGTGACCGTCAGGCGTCCATACATGGCCACCAGGACCGGGAACATGAGCAGAGTCAACAACGTCGGCCAATGAAACAGGAAGCCCAGCAGGATCAGCACGAACGCCACGTACTGCGGATGCCGGATGACTGAATAAGGACCTGCAGTCGCCAGCGTATTCCGGCGTTGGGCGTGGTACAGGACCTGCCAGGCGCTGGAGAGCAGGTAAAAACCGCAGGCCAGGGCGACGTAACTTGCAATGTGCAAGATGCCAAAGTGTGGGTTGCCCTTCTCGCCCAGCAAGGTCGACCACAAGTGGCCTGCATTGTGGGACAGCAGATCCAGACCCGGGTACCTGGTTTGCAGCCATCCCGACAGCACGTAGATGGTCAGCGGGAAACCGTACATCTCGACGAACAGGGCCACGATGAAGGCTGAAAAAGCCCCGAAAGTCCGCCAGTCCCGCGCTGTTGCCGGTTTGAAAAAACTGTAGGTAAACATGATAAAGATCGCCGAGTTGATGGCCACCAGGAACCAGAGGCCGTAGGCTGACTGATCGTGGCTCATGACGACGCTCCCGGCTTCGGCGGCTCCGGCTTGTCAGCACCGGTTTGTGGCCCATTGCCACCTTGGTGATGGCCGTGACCGTGGTGCATGAAGACATGCATCAGCGGACAGGCAAGCAGCAGCAAGAAAGGCAATGCGCCGACGACATGCGCCAGGTGCTCCGTCAACAGTAAGTAGCCCGCGACCGCGCCAATGAACATGAAACCAATTGAAAAGCGGGAACCCCAAAAACCGGGTGGCCGCTCATGCTCTTCGTGGTTGTTGCTCATGGCGATCGCTCCCTTACGGGGTGGCTGACGCGGGCATGCGATCCATCATCATTTGCATCATGGATTGCATCATTTCCATGCGCATTTCCATCATCTTCTGGCGGTCGCTCATGCTCATCGGTTTGGCTTTTTGACCCTGCATTTCACCCATGCCTCCCATACTGGCACCGCCCATCATGGCCATTCCATCCTGCATGAGCTTCATGTGCTCAGCCATCAAGGCTTGACGTTGTTCCGGAGATTTAGCTGCGGCCATTTTTTCGTGCATGACCTGCATCGCTTTCATCTGCTGTTCCATCCCAGCCATCTGCCCCTGGCTCATGGCCTGCGGTGAAGGCGCAACCTTGGACGCAGAGGGAGCCGGTGATGAACCAGCGGGATGATGCTGCGTGTGTTCAGCGGCGGTTTGCGCCGCCGCCCCCAGGGAAGCCGCTGCCACCAGTAGACTCAGGACCGCATTGCGAATGTTTGACATGATGAACTCCGATCGTTAATTTCAAAGGAAAGCACCGTTGTCGCTGGCAATCGGGTCGCAGTGCCAAGGTACCCAAAAGGGCTGGTAGTCAGCCCTTTATCCCCGGACGGTTTTCGACGTCCGGGAGATTTCATTTATTTGGCCTGCTGGATGTCGGTCACGACCATCATCCCGTTGTCGTTGACGGCCATGAACTTGACTTTGTCGCCGATCTTGACGCCGTCAAGCAAGGCCTTGTCCTTGGCAGTGAACACCATCGTCATTGCGGGCATGTCCAACTGCTTGATTTCGCCGTGTTTGAGGGTGATTTTTCCGGCATCCTTGTCGATTTTCCGAACTTCGCCGTCTGTCATGGCTGCGGTTTTCGGCATGGTCATCTTGCTGTGATCCACCGTGGCTTGCGCAAAGCCAGCCCCAGGCAGGGCAACACCCACAGCAAGTACAGAGAGGGCGAGAAATTTCTTGATGGCGTTCATGGTTTCCTCATGAGTAAGTGTTGAAAACATTGCTGCTGCCGTCCTTGAGGACCAGCAACACCTCGTAGCGGTCGTGGCGGCCACCATAGGCCGGTCCGTCCATTCCCGGCGATCCGACTCGCATGCCCGGCACCGCCAAGCCCAGGGCTTGAGGCTTATCCTTGAGCAACCTTTGAATGTCGCTGGCAGGGACGTGGCCCTCGATCACATAGCCCTGAATCAGCGCCGTATGGCAAGAGCCCAGCTTTTTCGGGAGACCCAGTTGAGCCCGAACGACGTTATTGCCGGATTCATGCACCGTGACTCTGAAACCGCTTTTTTCGATGTGAGCAATCCAGTCCTTGCAGCATCCGCAACTTGGATCCTTCCAGACCTCAATGAGTTTGGACTGCTGCGCGAGCACAAGACCGGTCGAGGCGAATGCAATACCGGCCATGCTGCCCAATAACAGGCGTCGCTGCATATTGATGATGTTCATGGTGTTAAGTGATCCGTTAAGTTGAGTTGCTACCTGGTCACCTTGACCAGGCCTTTCATCCCTGCTTCATAGTGGCCCGGATGAAGGCATGCAAAGTCCACGTTGCCAGATTTGGTGAATTGCCAGACAACTTCCCCTTGCTTACCTGGGGCCAACGACACCTTGTTCGGCTCGTCGTGCTCCATGTCAGGGAACTTCTTCATCAGCTCGTAGTGCTCGGCGAGTTCTTTCTTCGTGCCCAGGCTGAATTCATGCTTCACCTGACCAGCGTTTTTCACGGCAAAGCGGATGGTTTCACCCTTTTTGACCTTGATTTCCGAGGGTGTGAATCGCATGTTGTCGCTCATCTCGACGCTGACGGTTCGACTCACTTTGGCCGCAACACCTGGTTTTCCAATCGCGGTGTCCTCATCCCCAT
This sequence comes from Candidatus Skiveiella danica, assembly GCA_016721925.1. Taxonomy (GTDB): domain Bacteria; phylum Pseudomonadota; class Gammaproteobacteria; order Burkholderiales; family Burkholderiaceae_C; genus Skiveiella; species Skiveiella danica. Next base: position 30,002 of record JADKHE010000015.1, on the reverse strand, counting down.
GACCACCTGCGTGTGTGCCGCTGGCCAGTGCGCCGGAAGACAATGCAAGCGCTGTCAAGAGACCAAGGCCAAGCAATTGAGTTGAATTGGGTTTCATAAGGTTCTTTGTGGTGGTGATGTGAGCGCGGCGGTAATCTGGGACCAATATCATTTAGGTTTCTCAGGAATGAAGTTTGACCTTCTGTGTCCGACATAAACGTGACCGGTCGATTACAAATTTGTCATTTCTTTGGTGGCTCCAGCCCATGGACGGTGACTCCCTTGTCAAGTTGGGGGTGATCCACGGTCGGATCATTGCTTATCAGAATTGCTTTCACCGCATCTACAGGTCCGATGTCGTGCCATCGCTCGCCTGATCCGGAGGCTGCGGTCACTGCCTCTAAGCACCCGTGTCGACAGGTCATTCGCCAGCGCTTTTGAAGGACACGGGTGCAGTAGTCAAACGAGATTGCGCGCGAATCAATGCCGAGGGCTTGCGCGAGTAACTCGCAATCGCAATGTCCGCCATGCCTGATCTTTTGGGCATGGTTAAAAGCATCGGTCATCGAGTCGGATTTGGGGATCTGGCAGGGATCAATGATCCGAATGGGAGGAGGGCTTTCGCACCTGGACGACCGTGTCAGAGGTGTTCTTGTTTGCACGCGGCATTGATTGACCCCCTTCGGACTTGAAGCGTGCCGGTTCCGCAATCGCGCCGGTGTATTCGTGCGCCACGGTGCCCGCGGGATGCTTGAACCACCCCGGGTCTTTGTAATCCCCCGTTTTTTGCTCCTTGCGCACTTTCAGCACGCTGAACATGCCGCCCATCTCCACACTGCCGAAGGGTCCCTGTCCTGTCATCATGGGAGCGGTGTTGTCCGGGATGGGCATTTCCATTTCAGCCATGTCGGCCATGCCGCGTTCACCCATCACCATGTAGTCGGGAATCAGCCTGCTGATCTTCCTGGCGACATCCCGGTGATCCACGCCGATCAGGGTTGGAACATCGTGACCCATGGCGTTCATGGTGTGATGGCTCTTGTGACAGTGGAAGGCCCAGTCACCTTCTTCGTCGGCCAGGAATTCAATCTGCCGCATCTGGCCGACCGCAATATCTGTCGTCACCTCATACCAGCGTGTGCTTTTTGGGGTCGGCCCGCCATCGGTTCCAGTGACCAGAAATTCATGGCCATGCAGGTGAATCGGGTGGTTGGTCATCGTCAGATTGCCGATGCGAATACGAACCTTGTCGTTCAAGCGCACGTTCAAGCTGTCGATTCCCGGAAAAATCCGGCTGTTCCAGGACCACAGGTTGAAGTCCATCATGGTCATGATCTTGGGTGTGTAACTGCCCGGATCGATGTCGTAGGCGTTGAGCAAGAAGCAGAAATCCCGCTGCACTTCGTCAATCAAGGGATTCTTCGTCTTGGGGTGAGTGACCCAGAAGCCCATCATTCCCATTGCCATCTGCGTCATTTCATCGGCGTGAGGGTGGTACATGAAGGTGCCGGGCCGACGCGCGATGAACTCATAGACAAAGGTTTTCCCTGGCTGTATTGCGGGCTGGGTCAGTCCTGAAACGCCGTCCATGCCGTTTGGCAAACGTTGTCCATGCCAATGCACCGAAGTGTGCTCGGGCAACTTGTTGGTCACGAAGATTCGGATCCGGTCGCCTTCGACCACCTCGATCGTGGGGCCGGGACTCTGGCCGTTGTAGCCCCATAGATGCGCCTTGAAGCCAGGCGCCATTTCACGAACCACGGGCTCGGCCACCAGGTGAAACTCTTTGACACCCTGATTCATGCGCCACGGCAGGGTCCATCCGTTGAGGGTGGTCACCGGGTTATAGGGCCGGCCTGTGTTGGGAACAAGCGGTGCCATGGTATCCGTGCCAGTCTGGATCACTGGCTCCGGTAGCGCGGCCATGGCCACGCGACTGACGCTGGCTACGGCCACCGCACCCCCTGCGATTCCGGCAAATTTGAAAAACCCTCTTCTTGAATTCACGTCGGATTCCTTGTTCATCAGTGAGCTTTCGTGTCGGCTGCAGGCTGTCCACCGCCAGGACTCGCAACCGCGGCGCTGGTCGGCCGGCCGACGAGGGTCGCCTGCAAGGCCGCATCGGCAAGCCAGAACTGCTCTTGCGCGCCAATCGCGGCGATCACGGCGCCAACCTGATCGCGTGAGTCAGACAGGAGTTCAAAGACACCGATGATCATTCCGTTGTAGCGAAGGAGGTTCTCCTCGGCGATGGTTTTGCGCAACGGCACCACCTCGTCGCGGTAGTGGCGACTGATGTCGTAGGCCGTGCGGTAGGCTGAATAGCTTTCACGCAGATGCGCTCCGGCGGCTCGAACAGTGGCTTCCAGGCGATTGGCGGCTGCCAGCGTCTGGGCGCTCATGGTATCGCGCTGCATGTCGTCCCAATTAAAGACCGGCAAGCTCAATCAGTTTTCGTAGCCCTGCTGTGATGTGGTCGGCCCCGAGTTTTCAAAACGGTGTTGCGCTTGAGGCTCAATTCAATGTCCGTGAAACTGGTGATTGTGTTCAGCCCCTGGGCCTTTGCGGCTGAATTCAGGGCAGACTGAGCCAGACGTATGTCCAGACGACCTGCGCTGGCTTTCTGTGCAACTTGTTCGGGCTGATGAGGCTGCTTCGGCAATTCCGGCAGACGTTCCGGCAATTTCAATTGGTGTGCTTGCGCGTCGTCGAGACCCAGCAGACGGATCAGCTTTTCGCGTGTGGACCTCACCTCTTGCTGGGCGCTGGCCAGACGGGTCGCAGCGTCGGCATAAAACGTCTGGTGCCGAGCACGCGTCAACTTGTTAAAGTTTCCCACCACTTCCATGCGCCGCGCCAACTCCGCACTGGCCTCTGCGCTGAGGTAGACCTGCTTGGCATACTTCACGATTTGCTGCGCAGTCACAGCGCGCACCCATGCTTGTCGTACCAGGGTCACCTGATCGATCACGTCACCAGTCAGCCGAAGCTGAGCCTGCTCCATACGTTGGTCCGCGACACGCTGGCGTTGTGGCAGCGTCAGCAAGTCGAGCAAGCCGAAGGCCAGCGTCCGTTCGATATCCAGCCCCCCTTCAAAGGCGATGCGCTGGAAGTTGAATACCGGGTTGGCGATGCGGCCAGATTGCGCGGCGCTGGCTGAATCAGCCCAGTTCTGCGCCAGCAAGGCCTGGAGCGCGGGACTATTGACCAGGGCCAACCGGACCGCCTCCTCTTGGCCGACTGGCGCCGACAACAGGGTCGAGGCGGCTTGACGTCGCGTTTCTTGCTCGTCTTCGTCGCGTGCCAGACTCAACTTGCCGCCGGTGAAGCTGGCTGCGTCTTTGTTGGCGCGAGCCAGACTTTGCTCAAGGTTCGCCGTGGCACAACCGGTCAGAAGCAGCACCGCTACTGCCGATACCGCGAGCGGCAATCTGAAAGAACGTGGGCCGGGAATCATTGCTTGCCCTCGTGATGCCCGGCGGGCGTGCCGGCCTCCACCTTGGGCGATGCCGCGCTATCTGGTTGGCTCATCTCTTTAGCATAGGTCCGCCATCCGCCGATCCGTCCCACGTTGTCGTTTGATTCGCGCCAGGGTTGTACCTGCTGGGCGGAATAGGGCTGGTAGCTCTCCAGTGTTGAGCTATACGCCAGCCCAACGGCGCTGGCGGTATTGCTTTCGGGGCTCTGGTTGACCTGGGCTTGAGCGACGCCAGTCACTGTCGCTGTCACCAGCGTCAACAACCAGACTCCAGCTCTGTATGGCAAGAAAGATGTCATACCTGTGTCCTTTGATTCATGGGGTATTCGTGATGTTGAAGTTTGAATCTCTTTCCCCAACAGAAACCTAACCAGCAGATTACAAATTGGTTATCTATTGGCAATGCGCTCCCAAATTGGGCACACTGGCGCCTGTTGATACACAAAAGCCAGTCAAGTGAAAATATTGATCGTCGAAGACGAGGCCAAGACCGGAAACTATCTCCGCCAGGGTTTGCGCGAGGCAGGCTTCACCGTTGAACTGACGAACAATGGTGAAGACGGTCTGCATCTCGCGCTGCAGGGCGACCACCACCTGCTCATACTGGATGTAATGTTGCCCGGCATGAATGGGTGGCAAGTTCTGCAAAACCTGCGGCGCCAGGGCAAGGAGATGCCTGTGCTGTTCCTGACGGCGCGCGATCAGGTGGAAGACCGGATCAAGGGGCTGGAACTGGGCGCCGACGATTACCTGGTCAAGCCTTTTTCATTTGCTGAACTGCTGGCCAGGGTGCGAACGATCCTGCGCCGCGGGCGCAGTGGCACTGAAGCGACGACCCTTCAAGTTGCGGACCTGGGTCTTGATCTGCTGCGCAGGCGGGTTACTCGTGGCGGCAAACGCATTGACTTGACCGCCAAGGAGTTCGGCCTGCTGGAACTCCTGATGCGCAGGAAGGGTGAGGTCCTTCCCCGCTCGCTGATTGCCTCGCAGGTTTGGGATATGAACTTCGACAGCGACACCAACGTGATCGAAGTCGCCGTGCGCCGCCTGCGCGCCAAGATCGACGATGGCTTTAAGTCCAAACTTATTCAGACCGTGCGTGGCATGGGCTACGTTCTTGAAGAATCGGCGGGGGCATAGTGCTTCGACGGTTTTCGTTAACCACGCGACTGACCGTCATCTACACCCTGGTGTCGGCGCTTGTCCTTCTAGGGATGGCCTGGATCATCGCCATGACGGTGAGCCGCCACTTTGAGGAACTGGACGGGGACACCCTTCAAGACAAGATCCATTTGATACAGGGCATCGTCGCCAAGGCCACTTCGCCAATCGACCTTCGGGAACGGTTGGAGGATTCACTGCAAAACCACCCGGGCCTCTATGTGCAAATCGACGATCAAGCGGGTGCTTCCCTTTTCGCCAGTTCGGCATTCCGGTTTCCAGATTGGCTGGTCAGGCCGCCGGCCGGCCTTTCGCTGCAGGCGGTCACAACGTGGCGCGACGGGGAGCAGGAATATCGGGCATTGAGTGCGTTGGTTCCGCGCCATGATCCCTTGGGAGGTGACTTGCGTGTATGGGCTGCCTTGGACACGCACCACCACGCCGATTTCATCCGTTCCTTGCAGACGACCCTTTGGACCTATCTGGCACTTGCGGCCATGCTGAGCGGCCTGCTCGGCTGGTGGGTTGCGCGGACGGGCCTGGCGCCTTTGAGGGCCATGAAGACGAGAGCCCAGGCCGTCACGGCGCACAAGCTCGATGAGCGCATGCCGGCTGAGGCCGTTCCCATCGAAATGGCTGATCTGGCTGAGTCCCTGAACGACATGCTGGCGCGTTTGCAGAAAGACTTTCAGCGCCTGTCGGAATTTTCTTCTGACCTGGCGCATGAGTTGCGAACGCCGATCAGCAACCTCATGACCCAGACCCAGGTCGCACTATCCCAGCCACGCAACGCGGACACCTATCGGGAAATCCTGGCGTCGAATACGGAAGAATTCCAGAGACTGGCCCGCATGGTGTCCGACATGCTTTTGCTGGCCAAGGCAGAACATGGCCTTTTGTTGCCAAGTGCAGAAGATATTTCACTGGCTGCAGAGGCTCAGGCGCTTTTGACTTTTACGAGGCGCTCGCCGACGAGAAAGGCGTCAGTTTGAATTTGACGGGCGAAGGTTATGTCAAGGGTGATCGTTTGATGCTGCGCCGGGCCATCAGCAACCTGCTCTCGAACGCCTTGCGCTACACGCCTATGCAAGGACAAGTCCGCGTTGAAATCGGGACCACTGGCGCGCTGGTCTCGCTCAGCGTTGAAAACACAGGCGCCGAGATCAGTCCCGAGTTGCTGCCACGCCTTTTTGACCGTTTCTTTCGGGCTGACAAATCGCGGTCGCATCCGGATAGTGACGGGGCCGGTCTGGGACTTTCTATCACCCGTGCCATTGTTCAGGCCCACGGGGGGGTTGCCGCCGTGTCATCGTTTGATGGCAAGACCCGTTTTACCCTGTCTTTTCCGGCCCGCTGAGACCGGTGGCATTTTCCCGTCGGGTGATCCAAGCTGGCGAAGCTTCGAAAACAGTCTGTCAGGCAGCGATGTTGATGACGCCCATCATGCCCTGCGCCTCGTGCTCCAGAATGTGGCAATGGAACATGCGACGGCCCGGGGTATCAATGCGCAAACGTATGCGAATCTGCTCACCGGAAATCAGATTCACCGTGTCCATGAACGCATTCAGTCGCGGATCGGACGCGATGTTGGCGCGCGTCGAAGCAACGAGTTGAAACGACGTTCCGTGGATATGCAGCGGGTGATCCATCATGCCGGCGTTGCGCACGATCCATTCTTCAGGCACGCCGGCCTTCATGGTGATGTCGTCGCGCGTCGGGTCGAACGATTTGCCGTTGATCGTGAACCGGCCAGTGCCAGATGCGCCCATGCCCATGCCCATGTCGGATAGCACCACGGTCTGGGCTGTGGCAAGGTTCATTGGGAGCGGTGGCGGTGCAGGCAGGCTTGCAGGAAGCGTGATTGGCGCGAGTGCCGCCGCCTGGGTCGTCGTGATTTCAAGCAACTTTACGGGTGGAGCAATAGGAACCATCGCTCCGCGGTTGTATGCGATCGTGCGAAGGACGAGTTTCTGGCCGCTGGTAACGGGTGCGCGCACAACCACCTCGGCTCGCTGTCCAGGCGCCAGGAGCAGTTCGCTGACCGCCATCGGACCTGGAAGTGAACAGCCGTCAAGCGCCACAACCCACATCGGCCCCCCATCGAGAACCAGCCGCAGATAGCGGCCATTGGTGGCATCAAGCACGCGCCAGCGCTCGGTGGCGCCCGGCGCGATGGTATCGACCGGTTGGTGCGCGCCGTTGACGAGTACCTGGTCGCCTTCGCGTCCGTTCGCGAGATCGGTAGCGGTATTGGCTGCGATCTGACCCGTCGCGTCGAGTCGCAGATCGGTAATGACGACCAGGCGCTCTGGAAGCGTTGCAAGTGGATCGGTGCGACTGCGCACAATGAAAATTCCAGCGAGCCCGCGATAGACTTGCTCGGGCGTCGTCTCGTGCGGATGCGGGTGATACCAGTAGGTGCCTGCGCTACCGATCGGCAAGGTATAGGCGTAGTCTCGCGACGTTCCCGGGGCGACCGGATTCATCGGGTTTCCGTCTTCAGATGCGGGCACCGGCAATCCATGCCAATGCACCGTGGTGTCCTGGTCCAGACGGTTTGTGAATCTGATGCGTACCGCGTCACCTTCATAGGCGTCAATCATCGGACCGGGAGTTGTACCGTTGTAGGCAAGGATCTGTGTCGCGATGCCAGGCAGGAAGTTCGCGGTGGTCGGTGATGCAGTCAGCGCGGCGCTAAATTGACCCGGACCAGACGTGTTCTGCAACATCGGCAAGCTTGGCCAACCGCTTCCGGTGGGCGCGGTCACGTTGGGCGCGGGAGGCGACTCAGCGGCCATGTGGGTGCCTGATGAACCTCCGCCGCAGCCGGCCAGCCCGGCGGTGGCGATGCCAGCGAATACCAGCCGGCGACGAACCGCGTCAGCAGGTTCCCCTCCCGGTATGGGTGGCGGTGCGTCTTTGAGTTTCTTCATGTCAGTTTTCCTTCAACCATGGTGATGGGAAATCATCCGGCTATCGTGCACTGGGCTGTCCATGCCGGGCTCGCTCAACGTCGGGAGATTTGCCTCGCTGGTTGCATGTCATTGCGAAATGTCGCGATTGCGTGACCGCGAGCTCGGCCGATCAAGGTGTCCGGCGGGCAACGCAAAGCGCTTTCGGGATGCGGGATTTGACGACGAGCGTCAGGTTGGTATGGATCCAGTTCTCGTCTTCATGAGCCAACAGGAACTCCGTCATCGAAAGGTAGTGCACCACATCGCATATGGTAAGTTCACGCCTCGCAGGCCATTCGGCAAAGCTGTCCCGCGCAAAAGCCATTATTTCATTGGCCGCCGTCGCATCGCAGCCGGTGCGTTTCATGACCACCCACGCGTAGCGCTCTATCTCTGACAGTTCCGGATGATTGGCACATGCGGTGCGATACAACGCCAGCATTTCGTCGCTCGCCCGTGCCGTATGGCGGCGCTCGCGCCACGCTAGAAACCGCACCGCGATCTGACCGCTCAATCCACCGCGTGGGCAATGGTCCAGTCCTGCGGTCGACATTTGAATGGCCGAGAGCGCTACACGTGCCGGTATCCTTCCAACGAAACTTTCATCAAATGTGGCCATTGGATTTGGCAAGCTTTTGCGTCAGCACCGTCATGTCCGCCGCGGTCACACCGGAAGCGTTGGCGGCAGATCCCATGAAATCTGTCATCGCCGTTGCCAGACCGTTGGTGCCTGCTGTCGCGCTCATCATGCTGGTCCCCATCATGCCGCCCATGGACATGGAAATCTGGCTGACACCTTTCCTGCCGTCCATGACACCGTCGGAGGCGTCATTCATCATGGCCGTGACCATCGCCGATGAGATCGACATATTGAGCGTCTTGGCGTATTGCGACATCGCGGCCAACGTCATGCCATAGTTGCGGGCATCCTGACTTGCGCCTGTGCCAGAGCCGGTCGTCAATGGATTCATGGGCTGGACATGCAAGATGTCGTTCACGATGACGTAGCTCCCCATGGCAGCATTTGCTGCTGCAATGTTGGTGTCTGTCATGCCGCCGGTCATGGACTGCGCCCTCACTTGCGCCATGGCGGTGACAGGGGTCACCTGAATACCGTTGCTATTCGCACCAGAAACGACGCTTGGCATGACGGCCGTCATCACATCCCCTGCCGCCATCCCCATGGACGAGCCCGTCGCTTCGTCTTTATAGGCTCCGCCGCTCACCTGCAACATGACGGGCCCTGCATAAGTGCCAATGGGCATGCTGAACTTCCCATTGGCGTCGGTGGTGGTCATCCCGATCTGGGGTCCCATTTGGCCGCCCGAAATGCCATAACCCGTGATGGTGGCATTGCTCAGCGGCCCCTTCGTCACCACCCCGCTGATGCTGCCCGTGCCACCAGAGCCAACCACATCGGTACTCGTGCCGCCACCTCCGCACCCGGCCGCGAGCAACAATGTCAAGACCAATGCACTGACTATCCGAATACGAGGAGAGGAAGAATTTAACATTTGAAACTCCTGAAGAATTCAAAAAAAAGGGGACCCTGTTTGTTAGGGCTTTAAGTTGGCGCCGTAATAGAAGTACATGCCGATGCGAATGCGTTGATCCGCCTCGGCCTGACCGCGATCTTGATCACTCAGCGCGGTAGCATCCCGCACGATGTCATGGAAAGCGTTGGCCCAAATTTGGCGCGCCAAGGTTTTCAGTGCTGTCACCGATGCTGGGCGCAGGCTGTCGGCATAGATGCTTTGTTCCAGCATGGGATCATTGGTTCCCGTCAGGTTGCTTGCAGCCGCCGCAAGGTGGTCACCGACGTTGTCGGAAAGCAGTTGCAACATCTCTGTGACGCCTTCCTTGGGCACAAAGGCATCCATGCACAAACTGATCTTGTCGTCACCGTTTTTCAACGCTGCTTCATCGCGACGCGCTACACCTAGACGTATGAGCTCCTGCAACAAAGTGTGAGGATGCACATCGTTCGATGCCGACGCCGCCAGCGCTTCAAACGTGCCGGGCCCACCTACCCGATCGAGCACACGCGGTCGTCCCTGCTGATCGCAATACTCTGGGTCATTCGCCCAACGGGTGAAGACTTCCATAACAGCACCAAGACTTTTAGCCTGAGGCAGCGGCTGGCCAACCGAGCGCCATTCCCGCACGTCTTTGCGGTGAATGCCGGTCAATGTACTGATGCTTGAATCATTGACCCGCGTCGAACTGGCATCGAGCACACCTGGTGCTGCCTCAAGGAAGGTCTTCTTTAGTGCGTTGGCAAAACGAGGGTAAGTCACACCTTCACGCAAAAGCAGTTCCACCATCGGTGCCATCACGCGCAAGGCGGCGGCAAGGGAAAGATCGGCACGTGATTCGGACATGGACTGCAAGCGATTTAAATTTCAATAAATGGGAATATATCCCATTCAATTGAGTATGCAAACACTTTTACATAGGCGTCGGCCTTTCGGCGATGCGTCTGAAGGGACGAATGACCGCGTTGGGTCGGAGGACACTGGAGATTACAAAATTTTGGGCCGCTTAAGGCCCAAAAGCGGTCACGACAGGCTCACTTTTCAGTCAGCAAAAAGAAACTATCGAACGGGGACTGCGCGAAGGCGCCCTGGCGAGTTGATCGGCGCCGCGCGCATCGATGACCATGCCCTTTTACTGCGGAGCGTCCTATGTTATCGCTTCTCATTTCCCATAGGCGCTGCGAACTTCCCTCGCCACCAAAGCCTTGAGCTGATCGGAGCCGAAGTCAACCAGCGGCTTTCCGTTGACAAAGAATCCCGGGGTTTTGGTGACTTTCAAGGTCTTTCCATCAGCGATGTCCTGCGCCACGATTTCCGCCACACGCGGACTGTTCATGTCGGCCCTGGCTTTGGCGACGTCAAGCCCGGTATCCTGGATGAGATCCCAGACACGCTCCGGCCTGGCTTCGTGATGGACAACCCACACGGATTGTGACTTGAGCAGGGCCTGCAGCACCGGCCAATACAAATCCTGCATGCGGGCCGCTTCGAGAATTTTGACGACCTCGTCCGACCCTTTGTGCAAGGGTGCATAGCGCATCACCAGATTGACCTGCCCGGAGCTGCCGCCGACAAGGCTTTTGACCAGCGGAAAAAACGCACTGCAGGTTTCACAGGCCGGGTCAATGAATTCAACGATCGTCACCTTGGCGCCGGGGTTGCCAAAGGCGGGCGAATGAGGCCGGACCAGGGCTGTGCGGTTGGCCTGCGCCAACTGCGCGGCTTGTTGGGCCTGTTGCTGGGTATAGAAAAAAACGCCCAGTGCAAACACCACCAGCGCCAGCAGGCCGGCAGAGACGACCAATATTCTTTTATTCATTTCTGGATCCTTTTTTGACGATTGACAGGATGACCACGACTAGGGAGAAGGCTGCAATAGATAGCAGAGGGACGGGGACAAACCCAAACAGCACCGCTTTGACATCGGTACAGGAGGCACCTTCGCCACAAGGCACAAGATCCTTCGGGATCACGCCCCAATACAGCAGGCTGTGATACAGCGCAACAATCCAGCCGACCACGGCGAGCGGCAACGCGTAGCGCACGCATCGCTCCTCAAAAGGCATCAGTCCCACCGCCAGAATGATGACCAACGGGAACATGGCGATGCGCTGGTACCAGCACAGCACGCAAGGAAGAACTCCCATGACCTCGCCCAAGAAAAGTGCGCCCAGCGTGGCGGTCAAGGCGACCAGCCAGGCCAGAAATACCCAAAGCCAGGATTTGTCCTGGACCGATGTGGTGGATGTCATAAACGTGTCCTTACTTTTTTGTTGCCAGACGTGTTGATGGATCGAGTTTGTCGGCGAACAAGGCCGATACAGTCGCTCCGATATCGGTTCAGCCACGACGGCATGACCCCCAATTCAACTTCCTCTGCGCTCCACAGGAGCATTGCAGTCTCTCGGGTTCAGGTACACCAGATCCTTCACGTTCCAATGCGAGTCAGCCGTAGTCGGGACGGTGCGCAAGGTCGCGCGGCCGCTCCGCCAGTACCGAATCGTCACGTATTGGACGCCCTCTGAGCGCATCAACGGTACAAGCTTGCAATCTTCGGCAAGTTTTCCCGCAATTGCAGCCCCCTTTCCAACGTCGGTGACCCATCCTTCCCGCCAGCCATCTTTCCAGGACAGGCGTCCTTCGTACACGACATTCGCGCATCCGGCAAGCAGCGCTGCGGCAAGAAGAGCAGTCGCGTTCAGGCAATACCTCATCAGCATCTCCTTCATGTCGGCAAGGTGCGACCGTCAGGCCGCCCCGTATGCCCACTACTTCAGCGTGAATCGCGCCGCGACTGCCGGCTTGCCGTTCACTGTCAAATCAGCCAGCACCTTGGTACCGGCGCCGACCTTGAAGCTGCCCTTGGCTTCGAGCTTGTCGCCCGCCAGCGCCAGCGGCGCCTCGGTCTTGTCGTTGCCGTTGAACACCGTGACCTTGCCGGTGGCGCTGGTCAGCTTCATCGGCTTGCCGTGGTCGCTGACGTGAATGACGATCAGTTCGGGCTTGGCGACCAGTTCCAGATCGCCGGCCTTGGTTTCGACAACGACACCGCCGTGCTTGGGCGTGTGGTCCTCTGCGGCGAATGCGGGCAGGGCGAGCGCGGTCGCGATCAGGAGCGGAGCGAATAGATTCTTCTTCATGGTTCTTCCTTTCAGGGTGGGTTGTGGATAAATCGGCATTTCAATGGATGGGTGTCGCGCTGATCACGTCGATGACCGTGATCCAGCCGGCGACGGCCTGGCCGGTGCGCGCGGCTTCCACCAGCGCTGCCTTCAGGGGCTCGACCTCGCTGTCCTCGCACAGCAGTTCCAGCTTGTATTCGTTGACGACCTCGTCGCCGAGGTCCATCGAGTAGTGCTGCTCGTCGCTGTCCAGCGGCAGCAGCGAGCCCTTGACGACGTAGATGGCCAGGTTGTGGCGTCGGCCGCCGCGTTCGCCGCCCCAGGCGGGCGACTCCTTCAGCGCGGCAATCACGTCGGCGATGCGGCTGCGATGAACGTAGGCCTTGATCTCTTTCATGGTGTCTCCGGGGTCGGTTGTGGTGGAAGGGGCACAGGTTCGGCCTGCTCAACGTCGGCCGCGGCATCGCGGGCGCGCTGCTTCGCCTCGGCCCGGGTTTCCGACCATTCGTAGATCAGCGGCAGCAGCAGCAAGGTCAGCAGCGTCGAGGTGATCAGGCCGCCGATCACCACGGTGGCCAGCGGCCGCTGCGTCTCGGCGCCGACGCCGGTGGAGATCAGCATTGGCACCAAGCCAAGGATCGCCACCGAGGCCGTCATCAGCACCGGCCGCAGGCGCAGCGCGGCGCCCTGGCGCACGGCGTCGCGGATCGACAGGCCGTGCTTGCGCTGGTCGTTCAGGAACGACACCAGCACGATGCCGTTCAACATCGCCACGCCGAACACCGCGATGAAGCCGATGGCCGACGGCACCGACAGGTACTGCCCGGTGATGAACAGCCCGACGATGCCGCCGATGATCGCGAAGGGCACGTTGGCGATGATCAGCGTGGCGTGGCGCACCGAGTTGAACGCGGTGTACAGCAGGATGAAGATCAGGCCGATGGTCAGCGGCACGATCACCCCCAGCCGCTCCATCGCGCGCTGCTGGTTCTCGAAGGCGCCGCCCCATTCCACCCAGTAGCCGGTGGGCATCTTGACCTTGGCCTGGATGGCGGCGTTGGCGTCCTTGACGAAGCTGTCGACGTCGCGGCCCTGCACGTCCATCTGCAGCACCGCGTAGCGCTGCAGGGCTTCGCGGCGCACGAAGGTGTAGCCCTCGGCGAGCTCGATCTTCGCCACGCTGGAGAAAGGCACGATCGCACCTTCGGCGGTTCGGATCGGGATCGCCGCGATCGCCGACGGACTGGAGCGGAATTCCTCGGGCAGCCGCACCGCGATGTCGAAGCGCCGCGTGCCGTCGATCAGCGTCGACACCGCCTCGCCGCCGATGCCGGCCTGCACCACGGCCAGGATGTCGTCGGCGTTCAGGCCGTAGCGCGCCGCGGCCTGGCGGTCGACCTTGATCACCATCTGCGGCTTGCCCTTGTTGGCCTCGGCCGACAGGTCGGCCACGCCGGGCACGCCGCCGACCACGCCCTTGAGCTGCGCGGACAGCTCCTCCAGCTTGTCCAGGTCCTCGCCGTAGATCTTCAGCGCCAGCGTCGCGCGCACGCCGGAGATCAGCTCTTCCACGCGCATCTGGATCGGCTGCGTCGCGCCGAACACGGCGGTTTGCACCTCGCCTTCCAGGAACTCCTGCATCTCCCGGCCGAGCGCGGCATACGACTGCTTCGTCGGCCACTCGTCCTTGGGCTTCATGTCCAGCAGGACTTCCATGTAGTTGACGTCGGCCGTCTCGCCCTTCTCGGCGCGGCCGATGGTGGCCAGCACCGAGTTCACCTGCGGGTACTTCTTGCGCAGGCTGGCGTCCATAACGTTGGCCACGCGGATCGATTCGTCCAGCGAGGTGGAGGGGATGCCGACGACGCGGAACATGATCGCGTCCTCCTGCAGCGTCGGCATGAACTCCTTGCCCAGGAAGGGGAACAGCGCCAGCGAGCCCAGCAGCAGCGCCACCGCGGCGCCGACGACGATCTTCTTGCGGTCGAGCGCCCAGTCCAGCAGCGGCAGGTAGAGCTTCTTCGCCCCGCGGACCAGCCAGGTGTCCTTCTCCTCCTTGGGCTTGAGGATCAGCGCGGCCAGCACCGGCACCAGCGTCAGCGACAACAGCAGCGAGCCCGCCATCGCGAAGGTGATGGTCAGCGCCATCGGCTTGAACAGCTTGCCCTCCAGCCCCGTCAGCGAGAACAGCGGCAGGAACACCACGATGATGATCATGATCGCGAAGGCGATCGGGTTCGCCACCTCGCGCGCCGCTTCGAGCACCACGTGGGTGCGGTTGATCGGGCGGCCCGACTCGCGTGCGTGCGACAGCAGCCGGAAGGCGTTCTCCACCATCACCACCGCGCCGTCGACCATCATCCCGATGCCGATGGCCAGGCCCGGCCAGCGACATCAGGTTGGCCGACATGCCGAAGCGCTGCATGCAGATGAATGCGAACAGCATCGCCAGCGGCAGCGTGACGATCACGACGATGGCCGAGCGGAACTCGCCGAGGAAGAGGAACAGGATCACCGCGACCAGGATCGAGCCTTCGATCAGCGCGTTGGTCGAGGTCGCGAGCGCCTTGTCGACGATCTCGGTGCGGTCGTAGACCGCCTTCAGCTCGATGCCCTTGGGCAGCGCGGCCTGCGCGATGGCCAGCTTGTCCTTGACCGCCTTCACCACGGTGGCGGCGTTCTCGTTGATGCGCGCCAGCGCGATGCCGAGCACGACTTCCTCGCCGTTGCGCGTGACCGCTCCGAAGCGCACGGCGGGGGCTTCCTTGACTTCGGCGACGTCGCGCACGTAGATCGGCGCGCCCTTGCGCTCGGCGACGACGATGGAGCCGATGTCGGCGGCGCTGCTCACCAGCCCCAGGCCGCGCACCAGGTACTGCTCGACGCCGACATTCAGGTACTGGCCGCCGACCTGCTTGTTGTTGGCCGCCAGCCGCTCCATCACCTCCTTGAACGACAGCCCGTACTTGACCAGCTTGCGCGGGTCGATCTGCACCTGGTACTGCTTTTCCAGGCCGCCCCAGGTGGTCACGTCATCGACGCCCGGCGCCGTGCGCAGGATCAGCCGCACCGTCCAGTCCTGCAGCGTGCGCAGGTCCATCGCGCTGAGCTTCTTGTCGGCGTCCTCGATCGTGTACCAGAACACCTGGCCCAGACCCGAGCTGTTGGGCCCGAGCTCCGGCTCGCCATAGCCCTCGGGCAGGCGGCCCTTGACCTCCTGCAGCTTCTCGCCCACCAGGCGGCGCGCGAAGTAGATGTCGACGTTGTCCTTGAAGTACACGCCGACGTAGGACAGGCCGAACAGCGACACCGAACGAACGACTTCGACGTCCGCCAGGCCCGCCATCGCGGCTTCGATCGGCACAGTGAGCAGCTTCTCGATGTCCTCGGCCGCGACGCCGGGAGACTCGGTATAGATGTTCACCTGGGCCGGCGTCACATCGGGGAAGGCATCCACCGGCACCTGCCGGTAGGCCATGACCCCCAGGCCGATGAGCACGGCGAAGGCCACCAGCACCAGCACCTTGTAGCGCAGGCTGGCATCAACGATTGCATTGAGCATGGTCCTTGGTCCTTCTCAATGCCCGTGGCCGAGCTGGGATTTCAGCTTGCGTGCCTTGAGTGCGTAGGCTCCCGAGGTGACGACTTGGTCGCCGGCCATCAGGCCCGACTTCAGCACCGTACGCCCGCCGATGCGTTCGCCGGGTTCAACCTCGCGCGCTTCGTAGGCGCCTTGCGCGTAGACGAAGACTGTCGGCTTGCCTTCCAGCAGCACAATGGCCGCGTCCGGCAGCGAGATGGCATCGCGCTTGTCGCCGGCCACTTCGATGCTGGCGGTGGCGAACATCTCGGGCTTCAGCCGGCCATCGGCATTGGCCACCTCGATGCGCGCGGCGATGGTGCGGGTGTCTCCTTGTCGAGCATCGCGCCGATGTGGCCGACCTGGCCGCTGAAGGTCTCGCCCGGATAGGCCGGCACCGTCACTTTCGCGGTGGCACCGATGCGCACCTTGGCCAGGGTGCTTTCCGGCAGGTCGGCCTGGATCCAAACGCGGCTCAGGTCGGCGACACTGAACAACGGCTCGCTCGGGCTGGCCAGTTCACCCAGCGTGGCCTTCTTCTCGATCACCGTGCCGGCAAAGGGCGCGGTGACGGCGAAGGCCGAGCCGCTGTGCCGCTGGCGCTGGCGCGCCGCCGAGCAGACGCAGCCGGTCGGCGGCATTGCGCACGGCGGCGGCCGCCTTGTCGCGGTCGGCCTGTGCGCGCAGGAAGTCCTTGCGCGGGATGATCTCTTCGGCGTTCAGCGACTCGGCGCGCTTGAAGTCGGCGTCGGCGATGCCCAGCTCGGCCTGGGCTTGTGTCCACGCGGCGTGGGTTTCGCCGACCTCCACGCTGTCCAGCGTGGCCAGAATCTGCCCGGCGCGCACCTTGTCGCCCAGCTTGGCGGGCGCCGAGAGGATGCGCCCGTCGATGCGCGGCGACACCCGCACCAGGCGGTCCTGGTCGGGGCGGATCGTGGCGGTGACGATGAGCGTTTCGCCCAGCGCCTCGGGCCTTGATCTCCTCGACCTTGACGCCGGCGCGTGCCGCCTCTTCGGTGGTGAGCGTCAGTTCGCTCGGCGCCTTCCCTCGTGGCCTTCGCCCTTCTTCTCGCCGGCATGTGCGGCCTGCTTGTCGCCTTCGCCGGCGTGTTCATCCTTCGTGCCGCTCTTGCCGCAGCCGGCCAGAGCGAATGCCACCAGCAGGGCGGCAGCCGACAGGCCTGCCCGCAGGCGGCCGTCCTGAGCCTCGTCAGGGTGTTCATCGTGCAGTTCCTTCCTGCGACCAGCCGGCCGCGTTTTCGAGTTCGATTCGGGTGATGTGGAATTCGGCCAGCAGGTCGATCAGGTCGCGTTCGGCGTCGAGCGCCTGGCGGTTGACGAGCAACTGGTCGAGCAGGCCGATCTGGCCGGCCTGCCGCGACTTGGCGGCGAGTTGCTGGTTGTCGGTCGACGCCGGCACCAAGGCGCGCTGCAGGCGTTGCACACGCTCGCGCTGGCTGCCGAGCCGGCTCCAGAGGCGCCTGACCTGGGCCTCGGCGTCGCGCAGCGCGCCGCGCGCTCGATCTCGGCCTGCGTCAAGTCGGTCATCGCCTGGCCGATGGCGGCGTCGTTCTGCTTGAACAGCGGCAGCGGCACCGACAGCGACAGGATCGCGATACCTTCCCTGCCGTCGCTCGGGCCTTCGCGGCCGGCATGCACACCGACCGTGACGTCGGGGTTGCGGTTGCCACGCTCGACGCCGAGCCGGGCACGGGCGGCGTCTTCGCGTGCTGCGAGAGCGCGCTGCCGGGGCAGGTTCGGCGCCGATGCGAGCAACTGCTCCAGCCTGTACGGCAGGGCGTCGTCGACTTTGGTGCCGAGTTCACCGGCAACTTCAGGCAAGGCCGAAGGTGGCAGGCGAACCGCGGTGCCGAGTTCGCTGCGTGCATCGATCAGGCGCTCGCCAGCCAGCGCCAGCGCATTGCGCGCGCGTTCGGCCTCGACCAGCGCCACGTTGGCGTCGAGCCGGGTGTCCTCGCCCGCTGCGCGACGCTTGGCCACCGCCTGCGCGCTGCGCTCGAACAGGTCCACGGAACGCTGCTCCAGCTGCACGCGCCGCTGTGCCGACAGCACGGCGAGGAAGCGTGTCGCGGCTTCGACGCGGGCCTGCCGGCGCACGTCGTCGATTTCCGCGCGCAGAGCATCCAGGCCTGCGGCGGCGGCTTCGCGGCGCCGCGCCTGTTGCCCGCCGGTTTCGAACGGCTGGAAAATGCCGACGCTCCATTCGTTCCACGAGCCGACGGGCGCGTCGGCGCGGCGTCGTATCGCTTCGGTGCTGAGCTCGGGGTTGTTGAACAGCAGCGCAGCGGCTTCGCTGCGCGTGCCTTCGGCGGCGGCGAGCTGCGCCTCGCGGGCGCGCACCGACGGGTGCGCGGCCTCGGCCAGGCGCATCGCCTCGTTCAGGGTCAGCGTAGTTGGGGCGGCCGCGGGCTGGGCACCCGCGGGGTTTGCAATGGCGGCCAGCGCGAGGGCCAGCGCCACGAGGGGGAATCGCATCGAATCATCCTTCTTGTCTCACGACAACAGAAGCGATTCGGCAGGCAAAGGAAGGACGGCGCCAGCTGTTTAGCGGACGCAACTCAACCTCGCCGCCGAAGCGTGCGGCAGGGGTGAGTCAGACGATGTCCGGGCGCTCCGGCACTGAAGGGGTA
The DNA here is from genome assembly GCA_016721925.1 of Candidatus Skiveiella danica. Taxonomy (GTDB): domain Bacteria; phylum Pseudomonadota; class Gammaproteobacteria; order Burkholderiales; family Burkholderiaceae_C; genus Skiveiella; species Skiveiella danica. The sequence goes on along the minus strand of JADKHE010000015.1, from coordinate 11,542 downwards.
TGTGATCGGTAGCGTGCCGGGGGCCGCTCGCGCAACCCATCGCGCGGAGCAATGGCCAGCTCGGCCGCAGGCAACGGCAACGTTGTCGCAGTTCCGGCGTGGCAGCTCGCGCAGTCGGGGTGTTTAGCACCGACGTCGGCGCCATCGTCGCCGGCTTTGGTGGCATTGCTGCCGCCTTGATGGACGTGCTGATGGTGCCCCGGATGCGCATTGGCAGCACTTGCGGCTTCATGCGCGCAATACGGCGCAGCCGCCCCCCATGTGAATTGAAGGGGCAAAACCAGCAATATGACGATGACTAGCCAGCGGCGCATGACGGCGGATTATAGTGACCGTTGCGCGGCGGCGCAGGACGGTTCGAGGTACGAGCGCGCAACAGCCCGCTGAACCCTGCCCGCAGGCTGGCGCACCTGTCGGCAAACAAGGCCATTCGCATCTTTAGTTTGTCGAACACCGCGAGCGACAGGAACCAGACGCTTTTCTTGGGACGTCAGCACCCGTTTTCACGGTGAAAGAAGACCAGACGAACAGCATGGCACCGAAAACGATCGCGATGTCGGCCAGGTTAAACGCAGGCCAATGCCAATTTCTCCAATAGAAATCGAGATAGTCGACCACTGCGCCGATCCGCAGGCGATCAATCACATTGCCCATGCCTCCCCCTGTGATCAGGATGCAGGCTGCCGTTTCGACGCGGGTTGAGACACCCCGCCATAGCCACCCGACCAGTATCGCGCTGACCGTCAGGCCCACGCCCGCGAAAAAAATGCGCTGCCAGCCACCCGCGTCTGCCAGGAATGAAAACGCCGCACCAGGATTGATAGCATGCACCCAATTGAAACCAGCAGTGATGGCGATGGACGTGCCCAAAGGCATGGACGCTTCAACTGTGGCCTTGATCGCCTGGTCCGCCATGATCACCGCCAGTATCCACAGGCCCCAGGTTGTGAAGCGAGTTCGGGAGTTAAAGGGATGCGTCATTTCACAGGTACCTCAGTTATAAATGGAGCCATTGCTCTCAAACAGGGCTGTGCGTGCGATTCGCCGGCTGGGCAATGGAACGTGAATTGGCCATCGCGGATTTCATTGCACACGCTCCATCCCGCTAGTTCGCAACAGGCGCAAGCCGTTGAACACAACCAGCAGGCTCGCACCCATGTCGGCGAACACCGCCATCCACATGGTGGCACTGCCCGATACCGCAAGAACCAGGAAGACCGCCTTGATCCCCAGGGCAAGGACGATGTTCTGCCACAGCACGGCGCGGGTGCGGCGCGACAGCCGGATGACCTCGGGAATACGCCGCAGGTCGTCGTTCATGATGACCACGTCGGCCGCTTCCATGGCGGTGTCGGTGCCTGCAGCGCCCATGGCGATCCCGATGTCGGCGCGCGCCAGCGCGGGCGCATCGTTGATGCCGTCCCCGGTCATCGCGGTGCTGCCGTAGCGCTTCTGCAAGTCTTCGATGGCCGACAACTTGTCTTCGGGCAGCAGGTTGCCGCGGGCATCGTCGATGCCTGCCTGCCGGGCAATGGTTTGCGCGGTAGCGGTGTTGTCGCCGGTCAGCATGACGGAGACCACCCCGAGGGCGTGCAACTCGGCCAGCGCCTGGCGTGAACTCTCCTTGATGGTGTCGGCTACCGCAAAGATGGCCAGCACTTGCGCGTCCGTTGCCAGCATCGTGACCGTGCGCCCCTGCGCCTCGTGCACCGCCAGCCGCGCCTCGATCTCCGGGCTGCACAGGCCCCGATCTTCAATCAGACGGTGGTTGCCCAGAATCAGTGTCTGGCCCTCGGTGCCAGCCTGAATGCCGCGGCCTGGCAAGGCGGTAAACCCCTCCAGTTGCCCATTACCCTGATCAAGCTCCCGGGCAATCGCCCGGGACACCGGGTGATCGGAGTGACCCGCCAGGTCGCCGGCCCAGCGCAGCACCTGGGATTCGGGGATTGGCGAGGACAGCACCTCGCTCGCGACCAGTTTGGGCTTGCCCTCCGTGATGGTGCCAGTCTTGTCCAGCGCAATGGCCTTGAGTTTGTAGGCGCCTTCCAGGTAAACGCCGCCCTTGATCAAAATGCCGCGTCGCGCGGCGGCGGCCAGCCCGCTGACCACGGTGACCGGGGTGGCGAGAACCAGGGCGCAAGGACAGGCTATCACCAGCATGACCAGGGCCTTGTACAGCGCCTGCGTCCAGCTCACGTCCATCAGCCAGGGCGCCAGGACGGCCACCGCCACGGCCAGCGCAAAGACCACCGGGGTGTAGACCGCTGCAAACTTGTCGACGAACTGCTGCGTTGGGGCACGGGTCCCTTGCGCCTGCTCGACGGCGTGGATGATGCGGGCCAGCGTGGTGTTGCTGGCGGCGGCCGTCACCCGCACTTCGAGAGTCCCGGTATCGTTGATCGTGCCTGCGAAAACCACATCGCCCACGCCCTTGTCTGCCGGCAGGCTCTCACCCGTCACGGGCGCCTGATTCACGGCACTGGTGCCCGAGGTGACCGTGCCGTCGAGCGGAATGCGCGCGCCCGGCTTGACACGGACGACGGCGTCAAGGGCCACTTCAGCGGCTGCAATGGACAACCAGGTGCCGTCGGGCTGGCGCACTTCGGCGGTGTCGGGCGTCAGGTCCAGCAGGCTCTTGATGGCGTTGCGCGCTCGGTCCACGGCACGCGCCTCGATCAGCTCTGCAATGGCATAGAGCGCCATCACCATGGCGGCTTCGGGCCACTGGCCGATCAGGAAGGCGCCGGTCACGGCCACCGTCATCAGGGCATTGATGTTCAGGCGTCCTTGGCGCAAGGCGGCAAGGCCCTTGGTGTAGGTCGAAAAGCCCGCCAGCCAGATGGCCGTTGCCGCAAGGGCCATGCCCGCGAGCTTGAACACCATCGTGTCGGGCACAAAGAAGGCAAGCAGTTCCGCGACCACCGTCAGCACCAGGGCCAGACCCAGCCGCCACAGTCCTTTGGACGCAGCGGCGTGTGCGTGGACGTCAGAGCCGCCGGAAGCAAGCGGCTGGGGATCAAAGCCGGCTCGGCGGATAGCCCCCAGGGCCTGCGGCAGCACGGCGGCAGGCGCATGGATCGCCAGGGTTCGCGCGCTTAACTGGAAATTGAGGCTCTGCACGCCCGCCACCCCAGCCAGGGCGTGGCGAATCTCGCTTTCCTCTGCGGCGCAGTCCATGGTGGGAATACGAAAGATCGTGCCACCGGCAGCGTTTGGCGCAGGCCCGGGTGCGGCTAAAACGGGTGGTGTGCCACAGGTGGCGCCGCATCCGCAGGCGCCGACATCGCCTGAAGCTTCGACTTGGGGTGGAGTCATGGATTTTTCTTGCATTGTTGTATTGGAAACCCTGTAGCCACTAAAGAGTCAAGCGCCTACACTTAGTGGTGTTATTCCATTGCCCCACGTGCCTGAACAGCGGAGTCCCATCATGAAGATCGGTGAATTGGCGAACTTGACCCAAACGCAAGTCGAAACCATTCGCTACTACGAACGCGAAGGCTTGTTGCCCGAAACCGCCAGGACCGGGGGCAACTACCGTATCTATGGTGATGCCCATGCCGCGCGCTTATCTTTCATCCGGCATTGCCGCGGTCTGGACATGACACTTGACGAAATTCGCGTTCTTCTGCACTTCAAGGATGCGCCGTCCGAGAACTGCGGCGAGGTCAATGCGCTGCTGGACGAGCACATCGGGCATGTCGCCGAACGCATTCGGGAACTGCGGACGCTGGAAAAGCAGCTCAAGAGTCTGCGAGAGCTGTGCCGGGAAACGCAGGACGCCGGACACTGCGGCATCCTGAATGAACTCACCGAGATTGCGCGCCATCCGGGCGGCTTGCGGGACCACGCCGGGCATGTTCATGGCGCGCATAAGAGGACAGCGTCGCGCAAGGCAATGCCAGAGACGACTGGCCACGCGCGTTAAATGGTATTTGTCGAGGGTGCCACAGCATTGCTGCTTAGCCGTGGCGTTCACTTTCCAGGCATCACGACGCGGCCTCTGATTCAGCGGCTGCATACTGGCGCCCTAGCGACGAACCGCTCGTTGTCGGGACTTGTCCGCCAACAATCTTCGGCGAATACCCGCTCCCGCTGCAAAAGAGAAGGCTGGATCAGTGATGACAGACCCGCAATATGAAGGGCTGCTTCCACTCTTTTGATAGCCGCCACGAATGTCCGGGGCTCATTCCCCCGACCGGCCGCAACGGGTCGTTTGGGACAGTTGGCAAAACTGAGTCGAATACCCGTTCCCAATCCTGACCGACCTCGACCGAGACACCAGTCCGCACTTCCTCAGGGTACCCTTTATCCGCTCTTTAGCCCCGGTATAGATCAAACGCTGCTTTGGCCCCTGGACGGACGAATCACGCCAGGGAGTTGACTCGCCGCGTCAGCCAGCTCTTCGCGGGTCAACACGAACTGTGGACTGTCCGTGAGGCGCTCGACCGCCAGGTCGATGAACGCCCGGGCGCGGGCCGGCTGGGACGTCCGGCTCCCGAAATACACGAAATAGCTGGCGATGTCCGGCATGTGATCCAGGAGGATCGGCATTAGCTGTCCGGCGCGGATGTAGGGGGCCGCCGTGGCACCTGCCAACTGTCCCAGCACTTTGCCGGACAACACCGCATGCAACTCCAGCACCTCGTCATTGCTGATGAGTGCAGGCGCCACCGGCTGCTCCACCAGCTGCCCGTCCAGCTTCACATGCCAGGGCGCGAGTCTTCCGGTTGCCGGATGGCGAAACACGCTGCAGCGATGGGACGACAGCGCCGCCAGTGACTCCGGCACGCCATGGCGTTCGAAATACGCGGGCGCACCGCACATCACCATCTGAAGCGGAAACAGCCGATGGGCAATCACGCCTTCGTGAGGTGCAGGGCCGAGGCGGAAGCCCACATCGATCCTGTCCTCCACCCAGTTGCCGACGCGGTCCTCCAGTAGCACATCGGGCTGGATGCCGGGATAACGCGCACAGAATTCCTCGATCAGTGGCCAAAGGATGGGCTGGAACGTGGTGCGGGGGCCGGCGATACGCAAGGGTCCGGCGAACTCATCCTTGGTTGTTCTTGCCTTCTTCAAGGCGCGCTGTACCCCGAGCAACGCAGGCTGGACCTCTTCGAGCAACTGTTGGCCCGCGTCGGTCAAGGACATGACCCGGGTGGTGCGGTGAAACAGCCGCACTTGCAGATGCTTTTCCAGTTGCGCCAAGGCCTTGCTGGCGGCCTGGGGGCTGATGCCAAGGTCCAGTGCCGCTTTTCGCAAGCTGCCCAATTCGGCCGCCTTGATGAAGGTGGAAACGGAACGCAGTTCATTGATGGCCATGGATACCCTCTCCTGATCGTCATTATCCCTTTCTGGATGTCAATCCAACAAATGTTTTGCATCTATTCAGATGCGAGTTGCCGGTCTACATTGCGAGCCATATCAACTCAGGCCCACCATGGAAACAGTGACTTTGAACAACGGCATCCAGATGCCCGTCGTGGGCTTTGGTGTCTTCCAGATCCCGGACGCGCAGGACTGCGAACGATGCGTGATCGACGCCATCCAGACCGGCTACCGACTGATCGACACCGCCGCCTCGTACATGAACGAGGAGGCCGTGGGCAAGGGCATCCGCCAGGGTGGCGTGGCACGCGAAGAGCTGTTCATCACGACCAAGCTGTGGGTGCAGGATGTCGGCTATGAACGTACCCAACGGGCCATCGACCAGTCACTGCGCCGCCTGCAAGTCGACTACCTCGACCTGTACCTGATCCACCAGCCCTTCGGCGATGTGCACGGCGCCTGGCGCGCCATGGAAGAGGCCTATCGCCAAGGCAAGCTGCGCGCCATTGGCGTGAGTAACTTTCAGCCGGATCGGCTGATGGACATCCAGGTCTTCAACGAGATTTCACCCGCCGTCAACCAGGTGGAGGTGAACCCTTTTCAGCAGCAGATCGAAAGCGCGGTCTTCATGAACGAGCTGGGCGTGCAGGCGCAGGCTTGGGCGCCTTTCGCCGAGGGACGCAACAACCTGTTTCAGAACGAGGTGCTTATCGACATTGGCGCGCGACATGGCAAGTCGGTGGGCCAGGTTGTTCTGCGCTGGCTGATCCAGCGCGGCATCGCGGCGCTGGCCAAGTCCGTGCGCAAGGAGCGCATGGCGGAGAACCTCGCCGTCTTCGACTTTCAGCTCGATGAGGCGGACATGGCCCGCATCACGACACTGGACACCAACACCAGCAGTTTCTTTTCGCATCGAGATCCCGCCATCGTGAAGTGGATGGCCGAGCGGCGGCTGGACATCTGATCGGCCGCATGTTTTTTGTGCCCTGATGCCTCACCGGGCATCCCAAACCAGGAGTTTCACCATGTCCACTGCCAACCGGAACGACCCCTCTGATCCTCAACCCCAGAGCCTTCAGCGCCGCCAGTTGATGGCCGCAGCCGCCAGCCTGGGCATCGCGCCCTGGCTGCTGTCCGCCTGCGCCAGTCCGCCCGCACCCACCGCCCCTGTGGCCGGGGATCCAGCGGCCCGCCAGGCTGCGCCAGGGCAACGGCGCAAGCTGGGCACGCTCGAAGTCTTCCCGGTCGGGCTGGGCTGCCAGTGGCGTCCTGGCAGCAAGCCCGGCGCGGTCGTCGACCTCTACCAGAGCGCCTTCGACCGTCTGGCGGCTGTCGCCCTCATTCGAAAAGCCGTGGACCTAGGCGTCACCCTGATCGACACCGCCGAGGTCTATGGACCGTTTCTGTCGGAAGAGATTGTGGGCGAGGCGCTCCAGGGGATTCGCGACAAGGTCGTCCTGGAAACCAAGTTCGGCATGAATGTCGATCAGCGGACCGGCCAGCGCCTGGGCGGCCTGAACAGCCGCCCTGAACACATCAAGCAAGTGGTCGAAGCGCAACTTCGACGCCTCAGAACCGATCGCATTGACATCCTGCTCCAGCACCGGGTGGACCCGCAGGTGCCGATCGAGGACGTGGCCGGCGCGGTGAAAGACCTGGTTGCCCAGGGCAAGGTGCTGCACTTTGGCCTGTCCGAGCCGGGCGTGCAGACGATCCGCCGTGCCCATGCCGTCCTGCCGCTGACCGTGATCCAGAATGAATATTCCATGCTGTGGCGTGGACCGGAGGCGCAGGTGCTGCCGATCTGTGAGGAACTGGGCATCGGCTTCGTCTGCTGGAGTCCGCTGGGGATGGGTTTTCTGACCGGGTCGATTAACGCTGACACACGCTTCGAAACCAGCCCGGAGATGGATTTCAGATCGGTGGTGCCACGCTTTGCACCCGATGCCCTGCCCGCCAACATGGCCCTGGTTCAGGTGGTGAAGACCTGGGCCGAGCGCAAGCGGGCGACACCCGCCCAGTTGGCCCTGGCGTGGCTGCTGGCGCAGAAACCCTGGATCGTGCCGATTCCAGGCACCACCAATATGGCGCACCTGGAAGAAAACATCGGGGCGGCGGCCATCTCGTTCACGCCCGGAGAATTGAAGCAACTCACTGCCGACGTGGCCGCCGTCCGCATCCAGGGCGCGCGACTGCCGCCCGCTGTGATGCAGATGTCGGGGGTCGAGGCCCCGATGCCAAAGCCCAAGGAAAAATCGTGAAAAAGTTTGCCTTGACTCTGCTGCTGAACGCCCTTGCCATCTCATTGTGGGCAGCGCCTCCTCAAGACATCGGCTCGCCCGCCAGTTCCAGCGCGGTCCCGTTGGCGAGCATTTCTCGGGAAGCGTCCCGCGCCACCAGCCAAGGGACCGAGGATCGGTTCACCGGCAAGGTTCGCATCGTGTCGCTGTTCCCGGCGAATGCCCCGGCGCGAGCGACGGGTGGACAAGTCACGTTCGACGCCGGGGCGCGCACGGCCTGGCATGCGCATCCGGTCGGGCAAACGCTCATCGTCACGGCGGGAACGGGTCGTGTCCGGTTCTGGGGCGGCCCCATTCAGGAGATCAAGACCGGGGACGTGGTGTGGATTCCGCCGGGGCAGAAGCACTGGCATGGTGCTTCGCCGGGAAGTCCCATGACCCATATCGCCGTCCAGGAACAACGCGACGGCAAGACGGCCGAGTGGTTTGAAAAGGTCACGGACGAACAATACGGACTCTCCGCCCCAACGGCACCACCGGTGGCCAACAAGAATTCGCGTGCCCAGCAGCTGTTTGGCGAAATCGCTCCGAAGTTCGCCGAACTCACGGACGAGGTGCTGTACGCGGACATCTGGGAGCGCCAGGGTCTTTCCAAGCGGGACCGAAGCCTGATCACGGTCAGCGCCTTGATCGCGATGAACCGGCCCGATCAGCTGCGTTCGCACCTCGGACTGGCGAGCCAGAACGGCCTGACGACCGAGGAACTGGCCGAGGCCATCACGCACCTCGCTTTTTACGCAGGCTGGCCGAGCAGCGTCACGGCGGCAACGATCGCCAAGGATGTCCTTGTGCCGAAGTGATCTGGAGAAGGGCTACTGACCGGTTCAGTTTCCAGAAGTGCCAGGCACTGGCCGACGCGCCGTAGCAACGAGACAAGCGCTTGGGGAAATGTACGGCCGGCCATGCCGAATGGGGGTAAAAAGGCGGCTCCATTCCAGGAACACACGATGCCCACGCTTTCACCCCCTCCCGTCGCCCCCCGCACTGACGCTGGCGGGTATGAACCGCCCCTGGGCCCGACCGAGGCCATCTACTACCTGCTGGACCAGCTGTACAGCCTCAATTTCGTCGTCTTCGCGGAGGTCAGCGGCCGTTTGGATGCTGGGGGGCTTGAGCGTGCGCTGCAAGCGGTTCAAGTCGAGCAGCCGCTTTTGCGCACGCACCTGGCAGTGGTCAGGGGGCGAGCTTGTTTCAAGGCCGTGGCGCCGGAACAGGCTGCCTTGAAAGCGCAGGTCCGCCCCTTGCGGAACTGGCGGGCCGCCGTGTCCGCCGAGCTCGACGCGCCTTTTGCCGGCGAGGCGCCGCTCGGGCGCTTCCTGTGGTTTCGTGGCCGCGGCAAGGCCGTCGTGGCGATGGTTTTTCATCACACGATTGCCGATGGCAAGTCGGGCGCAAACCTGCTGAGGGCGGTAGAAACCGCCCAGGCCTTGCTGGCCGCGTGCCGCGCCCACGGCACGACGGTGCACGGTGCCCTGGGCGCAGCCCAGGTTCTGGCCCTGAATGCCGAGTTCGGCTCGGCCCAGGCGCGCCAGCTTGGGTTGACCTCGCTGGCCGACCTGCGCGGTGTGCTCAGCGGCAAGCTGAGCGCCAGCGACCTCGGCCTCTACGTCGCCACGATCACCACCGTGCACGGCCTGGCCGCCAAACCGGACTTCTGGCATTTGGCTGCAGACATCCGCGGCCAGTTGCAGCAGGTCCTGACCAGCGGCGACGCCAATCTGGTTCATTCCGTTTACCGCGAGGATTCCCTGCTCCCGATGGGCCGAAACCGGGCCCGGCTCATACAGTCGTCGGTGGCCTTGGCGCCACCATCGTCCATGCTGACCAACATCGGCAAGGTGGACACCCCGGACCTGCGCAATGGCGCCCGCATTCAAAGTCTTGCCTTCCTGGTGTCGCCCCCACCGCAGCACCCGGTCTGCGTCACGGCGGCCAGCCATGGGGGCAGGCTGCACCTAAACCTGCTCTACGACCGGGTCAAGCTGGACGACGCGCAGGCTCAACGCATCACAAACACCCTGGTGGGCTTTTGGAAGCGGCCGCCCGAGGCCAGCTTGAAAGCGCTTGGGATCCGGAGAACGATGGGAACGATGAGGTCACGGTGGGGTCGCAGGGCGGTCGCTGGTGAGGGACAGCGAAGGCTGCACAAGAGCCGGCTGGGTCAATGATGAAGCATCAGCAAATTGAACGGCCGCTTTTTCTTTTGCGATCGTCACCACGAAAGGCTGGTCCTCACTGATTGGGATGACTGGATTGGGTCGATTGAAGCCAGTCGAGCCGTGCGTGCGATCAGTGGGATTGACAAGGCGCAGGGGGATTCCCGGAAGCGGGTCAGACCGGCAGCAAAGCGGTCGCGTAATGGCAGCCGCGTTGGCTAGGTGCAACAATGCCAAATAAACCCATGCGACTTCGTGAGCGTGTTGGCTCCAGTCAACGTCAGCCATCCATGGATCGAGTTCAAGGGGTATGTTGGGGTCACCGTGACGTTTTTAAATCCAAGAATCCAGCACTCAGGCGTCCATTTACAGAGGATGAGATATGAAAGACACTCCTCCTGCCAGTGCAGTTCCCTGCTATACCGATGGTTAGCCTGGGGCTTCTTTATTGACCACCAAGATGCGCCAGCATTGCGCCCAGGAAGGAGCGCCGTCCCATGAAAAAGCCATTGCTGTCGATTGCTCTGTTGCTCGCCGCCACCAGGCCTGCGTCAGGCCCCGCGCCAAGGCGAGATCACGCGGGCTGCGCCATCGCATACGCCGAATCGGGTCTGCGCTATCAACGGGGCATTGGGTGTTGCCGCCTGCGCAACGGGTGGCGCCGCGTGTCACCTCTTCGCGATTCGCGAGACGCGCCCGTGCCGGTGGTGTGGTCTTCTACTGTCCGACTGGGCCTGGAAGGCGATCGGCAACAGTGGCTGGCGACGATGGGCATCGCCAGCTCGGCACCCGGACTCGTCACTCTTCCGGTTGGTGTGTGATCTTTGCATCCTTGCCGGTCGGCAAGGACTTCCCACGAAAGATCCAGCGCTGCGGGTCGGAAATCTGTTGGCGGTGCAGGCGCTGGCGATGCTCCCTGGGCCGATCCGCGCCGCATGGTGCTGGCCGGCGCAAGGTGCCACCGCGGCGGCCCGCTACGCCGGAGACGCCTTTGCCGCACGCATGATCTTCTCGGGGAGCTGGTGAGAAGGAACCAAAGGCCGAAACCCACCGCACCGCGGTGCGGCTGGAGCAGCGGTTAAACTTCATCAGCGCGACGGATCCTTCTTCTCGCGTTCCAATGCCTGGTTGGCCAGCCCCGAGCCGTGGGCCATTGTGCTGCGGCCTTCGGCGATCACCCGAAGGCGAGCATCGTGCCGATCCCGGGCACCACGGTTCCTGCTGAATCTTCGCCAGTGGCCCGCCAGGTCAGCAAGCCGGTTACCTGCAGGACGCTTTCAGCGTGACGCAAGGCGGCAAGGATGAGTCTTCCCGCGCGCCCCGCCAGGCTGGTCATCGGAAGGACGCCAGCCGTATCCTTCTTGCCATCCTCAACGTCCACTGGGTCAACGCGTTCGCGCAGCTGTACTGCCGTTCCCGGGCGGCGCTGGCGTGCCCATAGCTGATAGGCTTCGCGGAAGACGCTGGCGCGCCTGCGGCTGATCACAGGGCTGCAAGGCGCGCGGACCGGCTGGCGATCTGGATCGTGCTAATGGCGCTGGGCGTGACCGGGCACGGGCACAACGCCAACACACGGACCGTTGACGGGCCTTCCAACCGCCCGCAATCCCTTACCTTCATGAAAACTCTGAGCTGATCCTGGACATTCCCGCTGGCTTTCGCGCCTTGCAGTTCACTGGATCGCCGGCATCCTGTTTCGCGCAGGCGAGCGGGACGGGTGGCAAACGGTCTGCCACGGAATTTGCGCCGTAATGTGAA
>JADKHE010000014.1 GCA_016721925.1 Candidatus Skiveiella danica | reverse complement strand
TGATGCGCTATGGATTTGATATTCAATCGGCACAGATTCAGCCTTCGCTGCCAGCATGCCGAGGCCCAAGGCAGAGGCATCGCGCTTCCGGCACGCCACTCGTTGGCGACAAGGCTTCGCAATGCATAGCAGCCAATGACCATTCCACCTGGGAGACAGCCCATTTTTGTCCCGGAATCGGGCAGATCAGAGCCTCCGCGCTCCACGCTGAGGAAGGCGCGGGTGAAACCGGCAGGTCGGCGTTGAAGCGGGCCTTAGGATGGGCGGCGATGGCGTCGCACATCTCCCCCGGCCAGGGGCTGGATGTGGCGGGCAAAGAAGGCCTGCTGGCGGGCCGGGTTAGCCGGCACGTCGTCGCGCCCGCGATCAGGTAGCGCATGACCTCGCACAGGCAGGCGAAGTGGTCTTCGGTCTCGGACATGGCCTCGTCGCGGGCCGGGCCCAGTTCGGCCGTTCGTCGCGCAGCTTGATCAGGGGCTTCTCGTTCAGGAAGCCGCTCAGGTAGTGGGAGCCGTAGAGGAAGATCTCGGGCTTGCCGACGCCGCCGAACAGATCGTCGTATTCGGTCTGGATCGCCTCATCGCTCAGCGCACGTAGAGCCCACCAACGCACGCCAGCTCCTCCAGGAGGCCGCCGGCCGCCGGGGCTCGGTGACGGCCACGCGCAGCTGGGCCAGAAGCTCGGACGAGGGCGGTGCGTAGTGCACTGGGCGGCCAGCAGGCCGTAGACCTCGGCGCGGGCGGTTTCCTCGTCCAGTGCGGAGCTGTCCGCGCCGGCAGGTGCAAGGGGAGCTCATAGGTCGGTGATCCTGGTTTCGTTGTCGGCGGAGTAGATGTCGATGACCCGGCAGTCGCCGCACATTTTCAGGCGCTCGAGCGCCGCACCCTGGAACATGCTGTGTCCGGCCAGCTTGCCCAGCATGGCTTCGATCGCCAGCAGCGTGCCGAACGGCTTGCCGCAGCGCACGCAGGCATAGGGTTGCGTTTCATTGAGCACCCGGGCCGCCTTGCGTTCGTCGCTCAACAACAGGCGCGGCTGCAGCGCCAGCGCCTGTTCCGGGCAGGTGACCACGCACAGGCCGCACTGCACACAGTTTCTTTCGATGAAGCGCAGCTGGGGCAGTTGTGGGTTGTCCTGCAGCGCGCCTGCCGGGCAGGCGCTGACGCAGCTCATGCACCGGGTGCAGCGGTCCTTGTCCACGGTGACCGAGCCGAAAGGAGCGGCGGGCGCCGGCAGCGCGATGGCCTGGGGCCGCGCTCTCGGCCAGCGGCGCCTGGGCGATCAGGTGGTCCAGCGCCAGGTCGAGCGTGCCGCGCTTGTCGGCCATGACCGCAAAACGCGCGGGCGCGGTGGCTATCTTCTGCATGGTAGTGGCCAGCGCCTGCAAGCCGGCGTCGAGGTCGGTGGGGCTGGCGGCGCGCAGCAGCTGCAGGTGGGTGCCGGTGTAGCCCAGTCCGTGCAGGATGGCTTGCGCCACGTCCATCTGGGCCTGCAGGCCGTCCAGGTACTGCGGCGCTTCCTCGGCCGTGACCAGCACCACGACCTGGCTGGCGCCGTACGCGATGGCGCTGAGCCAGACGTCCAGACCCAAGCTGGCGGTGTGCCACAGGGACAGCGGGATCACATTCGCCGGCACGCCCTGCGCCACCTTGAGCTGCGCCGCGCGGCCGAGTTCCTCGACCAGCGCCTTTCCGCGCTCCTGGCTGTGCAGCAGGATCACCGCGTCCTTTCCGCCCGCGGCGGCGTAGGTGCTCAGCAGCGTCTTGAGCCGCACGCCCTGCTCGTTGGCGCGCGGGTAGGCGTAGGTGAGCGCCCCAGTCGGGCAGACGGTGGTGCAGGCGCCGCAGCCCACGCACAGGTTGGGGTTGACCTTGATCTGCTGGCGGCTCTTTTCACTGGAGATCGCTTCGGCCGAGCAGATGTCCACGCAGGCGTTGCAACCGGTTTTTTCGTTGCGGCTGTGGGCGCAAAGCTTCTGCTTGTAGACGAAGAACTTCGGCTTCTCGAACTCGCCGACCAGCTCGCGCAGCTTGAGCACCGTGTGCAGGTCCTGGCCGTCCCAGCGGAAATAGCCCTGCGGCAGCGCGTGCTGGTTGAAGGTGGGCGTGGCGCTGGCGGCGCGCAGGTCCAGCACCAGGTCGAAACGCTCGGACTGCTGCGCGGGTGAGCGCGTGAAATCAATGGCGCCAGCCACCTGGCAGGCCTTGGCGCAAGCGCGGTGGGACTTGCATGCCGCCAGATCGATCTGGTAATCCAGGCCGATGGCGTCTTCCGGGCAGGCGGCCACGCAGGCGTTGCAGCGGGTGCACAGGTCCAGGTTGATCGGGTTGTTCGCCTCCCAGCGCAGGTCGAACGCGCCCAGCCAGCCGTTCAGGGCGGTGATGCGCCCGCCCAGCACCGGAAACTGCCGCGCCTGCGCGCCACCGGCGCTGCCCGGGCCCGTGGCGAAGATCGTGATGTCCAGCGCGTCTGACAGCAGCGCCGCCGCGCGCTCGGCGGCATCGAGGGCACCGATGATCAGCACGCGCCCGGCGCTCTTGAAGCTGACCGTGGGCACCGGCTCGGGGTCGCTCAGTCGCGCGGCCGCCAGCAGGGCTGCGATCTTGGGCGTGGCCTTCGCGGCATCGCGGCTCCATCCGCCAGTCTCGCGGATGTTGACAAATCGGATGACGGAGACCGCGCTTTCGGTTTGCTCTGCCAGTTCGGAGAACAGGCGCTTTTCCTGGGTGCAGGCCACGAGCACGTCGTCGCCAGACTGAATGGCTTTCTGGAACGCCCCGGCCTCGCGGCGGCACAGGGTGGAGTGCAGCGTCAGGTCTTCATGCAGGGCCTGGCCCAGCGCCTTGGCGCTCAGCGGCATCGTCCGGTTGCAATCGCAAATCAGTGTGGGCATCGTCGGGGTCCGTGGAACCTGGCTCGGCGCCAGGGGTCGGGGCGCCGTCGGTCGGCGCCGGTAATTCGGGCGGGAGCTCGGACTGTGCCACGTCCGCAGCGGGCGGGCTATCGGCATCATCCCCAGCAACCGGGACATTCGAGCCGCTTGCGGGCTCGTCTTCGACCAGGTTCAGGAAGCGCGCGCTGACCATCTGGCGCAGCATGGCGGCGGGCAGTGGATCGGGCTGGCTGTAGTCGTCAATGTAGATGTCGAGCCGGTCCATCACATTGAAGTGCGGATCGGCAAAAAGCTTCTTGACGGCGGCGTTGCGAACATCCGTGGTCACGCCCCGCGCCATGAAGGGTTTGAAGTCCGACGACGGGTCCAGCGATCGGACATCCTCCAGCGTGAGCGCGGGCGCCTCGTCGCGCGCCGGTGTGCCACCGGCCGTGCCTGGCGTCGGGCCGGCCGCGCTTGGGTCCGCCGGCGGGGCCGCAGTGGCGGCCGGCGCTGCGGCCACAGGCTTGGGCTCTGGCGGCGCCACCCCCTCTTCGCGCACCGCCTGCTTGCGGCGCGACCAGCGCCCCAGAAAACCATCGCTCATGACGCGCCACCATGACCGCCGCCGAACTTCTTCCCGGTGCTCACCACGGCCGGATTGCCGAAGCGGTCCTGCAGGCCGCGGAAGCTCTGCGGCCGCTGCCGGCGCCGGGGTTCGTCCACGTGATGGGCTTCGGCAAACGCGCGCAGCCAGTCGATCACATCGGGGGGCGCCGGCACCTGGTCCACCGTCTCCTGGGCGTCCAGCCAGCGACCGGCGTCGTGGTAGCTCAGCGAAACCATGGCCGGGCGGGCCATCGGTTCGTCGGCCTGGGTCGGTTCTTCTTCCATGCGCCACAGGACAAACCAGCAGGGTGCGGGGGTCGAGACGTTCAGCAGATAGCCATCGGCGTCGTCACGGAACAGCTCGACCGTGAAGCCGGGGTGCAACCAGCGCTCCTCATCCGGTGTCTGCAGCAGGCAGCGCGCCTCAGACCCGAAACCGGACTCATGGGGCACCACGTCGGCCACCACCCAGCGCCAGGTCTGCCAGCGGCTCATCGCGCCGGGCACGCGTTCGCGGCGCATGAGCACCGCGACCTGCAGGCGGGGACGATCGGCGGATTCGGACGGGTTCATGGAGCGTGACGCGCAAAGTGCGAACTGTAAGGCACCCCCGCGAAGCAGGTCGGCGCAAGGGGTCAATAGAATGCCGGCTTGCGCCCGCCAGCCGGGCGCTCCGCTGCCACCGACTTTCGCAGGACCCCGCATGGCTGAACCGATCCGCATCATTTGCTCCATGGCGACGCGCCAGCTGCTGGCCGATCTCGTGGCCGAATTTCGCAAGACGTCGTCACAGGCGGTGCAGGTCGAATCCGTCGGCGGCGTCGATGCCGCCAAACGCGTGCAGGCCGGCGAGGCCTTCGACGCCGTCGCCCTGGCCAGCGACGCCATCGAGCGGCTCACCGAGGCCGGCCACCTCGTGCCCAGAAGCCGGGTCGATCTGGTGCGCTCCGGGGTGGCCATTGCCGTGCGTGCCGGGGCCGTGCGGCCTGACATCGGCAGCGGCGACGCGGTGCGCCGCGCCGTGCTCGCCGCAAAGACACTGGGTTACTCCACCGGGCCCAGCGGGGTGCAGCTGGCGCGCCAGTTCGAGCGCTGGGGCATCGCCGAGCAGATCAAGGACCGCATCGTGCAGGCGCCACCGGGCGTACCGGTGGGCCAGCTGGTGGCCGAGGGCCGGGTCGAACTGGGCTTTCAGCAGCTCAGCGAGCTGATGAACCTGGGCGGCATCGAGGTGCTGGGCCCGCTGCCCGAGGACATCCAGATCATCACCACCTTCTCGGCCGCCGTGTCCGTGACGTGTGCCCGGCCGGACGCGGTGCGCGCGCTGCTGGCCTTCATGGCGTTACCGGCCATGGATGCAGTCAAGCGCCGCAACGGGATGGAGCCGGGCTGAACCCGCACCCACTCGCCTGCCCATGCGCCTGCTCCTGGTGGAAGACGATCCGATGATCGGCGAGACCGTGCTGGACCTGTTGCGCGCCGAGCATTACGCCGTCGACTGGGTGCGTGATGGCGACATGGCCGACACCGCGCTGCTTGACCACGCCTACGACCTGGTGGTGCTGGACCTGGGCCTGCCGCGCCGCGACGGCCTGAGCGTGCTGCGCACTCTGCGCGCCCGGCTCGACCGCACGCCGGTGCTGATCGCCACCGCGCGCGACGCCAAGCCCGACCGCATTGCCGGGCTGGACGCCGGCGCCGACGACTATGTGCTCAAGCCCTACGACCTGGACGAGTTGCTGGCGCGCATCCGCGCGCTGCTGCGCCGTGCCGCAGGGCGCGCCGAGCCCGTGTACGAGCACCAGGGGGTCAGCATCAACCCGGTCACGCGCGAGGTCACCGCGGGTGGCGAACCGGTGGTGCTGTCCGCGCGCGAGTGGGCCGTGCTGGAGCCCCTGCTGGCGCGACCCGGCATGGTGCTGTCGCGCAGCCAGCTGGAGGAAAAACTCTACGGCTGGAAAGACGGCATCAGCAGCAACGCGGTGGAGGTCTACATCCATGGCCTGCGCAAGAAGCTGGGCGCCGATGTCATCCGCAACGTGCGGGGCGTGGGCTACATGGTGCCGCGAGCATGAGCGCGCCTCATTCCCCCTCGCACTCGCTGCGCGCGCGGCTGCTGTGGCTGCTGCTGGCCGCCGTCCTTCTGGGCACGGCCACACAAGGCCTGTTTGCCTACCGCACGGCGCTGGCCGAGGCCGACCAGATTTTCGACTACCACATGCAGCAGATGGCGCTGTCTCTGCGCGCGGGACTGCCGGTCAGCGGCGCGGGCGTGCCCGGCGAGGACGCCTCGGACGGGGCCGCCGATGAATTCGTGGTGCAGGTCTGGACCGCCGACGGCCTGCGCATCTACCAGTCCGGCGCCTGGGCGGCGCTGCCGCAGCGCGCGGTGCTGGGGTTTTCCGAGGTGCAGGCGCGCGGCACGCGCTACCGGGTGCTGTCCGTGCAGACCCGCGGCCAGGTGGTGCAGGTGGCGCAGGACCTGGCCGTGCGCCGCCAGATGGCGCGCACGCTGGCGTTGCGCACCGTGTTGCCCACCGCGCTGATGGCGCCGCTGCTGATGCTCATCGTGTGGTGGGTGGTCACCCGTTCGCTGGCACCGGTGTCGAGGGTGCGGCGCCAGCTCGCCCAGCGTCAGAGTGCCGACCTGGAGCCGGTCAGCGAGGACGGTCTGCCCGACGAGATCCGACCGCTGGTACACGAGCTCAACGGGCTCTTTGACCGCGTGCGCGAGGCCTTTGAAGCGCAGAAGAGCTTCGTGGCCGATGCCGCCCATGAGCTGCGCTCGCCTCTGGCGGCGCTGAAGCTGCAGGTACAGGCCCTGCGCCGCGCGGGCGACGACGAGACCCGTGCCCGCGCAGCCAGCCGGCTGGAGGCCGGCATCGACCGTGCCACCCGCCTGGTGGAGCAGCTGATGGTGCTGGCGCGCCAACAGGCCACGGCCGCATCGGGAACACAGCCGCAGCGCGTCGCGCTGGCCGCCATCGCCCGCCAGGCCGTGGGGGAGCTGGCCGAGGCGGCCCATGCGCGCCAGATCGACCTGGGCCTGACATCCGTCGACGAGGCGCTGGTCCGCGGCTACCCCGATGCGCTGGACATGCTGGTGCGCAACCTGTTGGACAACGCCATCAAATACACCCCGCCGGGGGGTACCGTGAACCTGGAGATCGCCAGCGTGGACGGCGCCCCGCTGCTGCGCGTGGACGACAGCGGGCCCGGCATCGCGCCCGACGAACGCGAGCGGGTGCTGGACCGCTTCTACCGGATCGCCGGCAGCGACGCCAGCGGCAGCGGCCTGGGCCTGCCGATCGTCAAGGCGGTCGCGGTCCTGCACGGCGCAACACTCGCCCTGCTGCCCTCGCCCAGCCTGGGCGGCCTGCGCGTCGAGGTCCGCTTCTTGCCCGCCGCCTGACCCGCCCGAAACTTAAGACCCGCCTAAGTCGGGGGCCCGATATTCAGAGCCTGTGCATTCACCTGTCTTTGAAAGGATCCCCGATGAAAACTCCCGTGCTCTCCTCCAGCCGTCTGGTTCTGGCGATGCTGGCCTCTGGCGTCATCGGCGCAGCGGGCTTCGGCGCGCTCAGCAGCACGCACGCCAGCTCCGCAGCGACCACCGCCCCGGCGCCCGTCGCCGCTGCTGCCGCACCGGCCGTCACCACCCCCGACTTCGCCCAGATCACTGCGCAGCATGGCGCGGCCGTGGTCAACATCAGCGTTGCAGGCACCAGCAAGGCCTCGGCCGGCGGCCTTGAACTGGACCCGAGCGACCCCTTCTCCGAATTTTTCCGCCAGTTCCCCGGCCCGCGCGGCCGCGGCGGCCCGCAGCAAGGCATGCCCACGCGCGGCCAGGGCTCGGGCTTCATCGTCAGCGCCGATGGCATCATCCTGACCAACGCCCACGTGGTGCAGGATGCGACCGAGGTGACGGTCAAGCTCACCGACCGGCGCGAGTTCAAGGCCAAGGTGCTGGGCTCCGACCCGCGCACCGACGTGGCCGTGATCAAGATCGAGGCGAAGGGCTTGCCCACCGTCACCCTGGGCAGTACCCGCAGCCTGCGCGTGGGCGAATGGGTGCTGGCCATCGGCTCGCCGTTCGGCCTGGAAAACACCGTAACCGCCGGCGTGGTCAGCGCCAAGGGCCGCACTCTGCCCGACGACAGCTTCGTGCCCTTCATCCAGACCGACGTGGCGGTGAACCCCGGCAACTCCGGTGGCCCGCTGTTCAATGCGCGCGGGGAGGTGGTGGGCATCAACTCGCAGATCTACAGCCGCACCGGCGGCTACCAGGGCCTGTCGTTTGCGATCCCGATCGAAATCGCCACCAAGGTAAAAGACCAGATCGTGAGCACCGGCAAGGTCAGCCATGCACGCCTTGGGGTGTCGATCCAGGAGGTCAACCAGGCCTTTGCCGACTCCTTCAAGCTCGACAAGCCCGAAGGTGCGCTGATCTCCAGCGTGGAGGCGGAAAGCCCGGCCGAGAAGGCCGGCCTCAAGAGCGGCGACGTGATCCGCAAGGTCAACGGCCAGCCCGTCATTGCCTCGGGTGACCTGCCTGCCGCGATCGGCCAGTCCACGCCGGGCGAGAAGGTCACGCTCGACGTCTGGCGCCAGGGCCGCAACGAGGTGATCCAGGCGACCCTGGGCGGTGCCAAGGACAAGGCGACGCAGACCGCCAAAGCCGAAGGCGAGCCCGGAAAAGGCAAGCTGGGCCTGGCGCTGCGCCCGCTGCAACCGCAGGAGAAGCAGTCATCCGGCCTCAGCGGCGGCTTGCTGATCGAGCAGGCGGCGGGCCCTTCCGCCAAGGCCGGCGTGCAGCCCGGCGACGTGCTGATCGCTGTCAACGACACCCCGGTGCGCAGCGTGGAGCAGGTCCGTGAACTGGTCGGCAAGAATGGCAAGACGGTCGCCCTGCTGATCCAGCGCGGCGAGAACAAGATCTTCGTGCCGGTTCAGGTGGGTTGATTCGGTTCTGTTTTGATAGCACATTCTGACCGCTGGACGCTGGGGAAGCGCCCATCCGGTCATGAAAGCGGCCCGCAAAGGCCTCTGCACGGCGTGCGGGGCGCCTGCGGGCCGTTCAACTTCTTGCCGAGCGCGGGTAGAGTGAGGCGGCCGAACCCAGGCCCCGCCGATTCCAAAGAAACGCCCCGCGCATGCCCGTCCTTCACCGTGACCTGCTGCCCCAGATTGATGCCGCACGCTGCACCGGCTGCGGCTGGTGCGTCGCAGCCTGTCCGTTCCACCTGTTGAGCCTGGAAACCAAAGGCTGGAAAAAATCGTCGGTACTGGGCGACGCGGCGGCCTGCACCGGGTGCCGGAAATGCGCCGTCCGCTGCCCGTTCAACGTGATCACGATGGTGAAAAAAAAGCCCCCGACGGATGCCGGGGGCTCTTGACGGGCGGGGCCCCGAACCGGGCGTTCAGGCCGCTGCCGCCAGCACCTTGTTCAGCGTGGCGCTGGGTCGCATCACCTGGTCCAGCTTGGCGAAATCGGGCAGGTAGTAGCCGCCGATATCGACCGGCTTGCCCTGCACGGCGGCCAGCTCGTCCACGATGGCTTTTTCGTTCTCGGCCAGCTGCTTGGCCAGTGGGGCGAACCGGGCGGCCAGGGCCGCGTCGTCGGTCTGCTCGGCCAGCGCCTGCGCCCAGTACATCGCCAGATAGAACTGGCTGCCGCGGTTGTCGAGCTGGCCGGTCCTGGGGCTTGGGCCCTTGTTGTTGTCCAGCAGCTTGCCGGTGGCCGCGTCCAGTGTCTGCGCCAGCACCTTGGCCTTGGCGTTGCCGGTCTTGATGCCGAGGTCTTCCAGCGAGACCGCCAGCGCCAGGAATTCACCCAGCGAATCCCAGCGCAGGTGGTTTTCTTCCACCAGCTGCTGCACATGCTTGGGCGCCGAGCCGCCGGCGCCCGTCTCGTACATGCCGCCACCGGCCATCAAAGGCACGATGGACAGCATCTTGGCGCTGGTGCCCAGCTCCATGATCGGGAACAGGTCGGTCAGGTAGTCGCGCAGGATATTGCCGGTGGCGCTGATGGTGTCCAGACCGCGCACCACGCGCTCCAGCGTGTAGCGCATGGCGCGCACCTGGCTCATGATCTGGATGTCCAGGCCGGCCGTGTTGTGCTCGTGCAGGTACATCTTGACCTTGGTGATCAGCTGCGCCTCGTGGGGGCGGTACTGGTCGAGCCAGAACACCACGGGCATGCCGGAGTTGCGGGCGCGGTTGACGGCCAGCTTGACCCAGTCGCGGATGGCGGCGTCCTTGACCTGGCACATGCGCCAGATGTCGCCCTCGCCCACGTCCTGGCTCAGCAGCACCTCCCCGGTGGCGATGTCGACGATGTTGGCCACGCCGTCCTCGGCGATCTCGAAGGTCTTGTCATGCGAGCCGTACTCCTCGGCCTGCTGGGCCATCAGGCCGACGTTGGGCACGGTGCCCATGGTCTTCGGGTCGAAGGCGCCGTGCCATTTGCAGAAGTTGATCATCTCCTGGTAGATGCGGGCGAAGGTGGACTCCGGCATCACCGCCTTGACCTCCTTGAGCCGGCCGTTGGCGTCCCACATCTTGCCGCCGTTGCGGATCATGGCGGGCATGGAGGCGTCCACGATGATGTCATTGGGTGAGTGGAAGTTGGTGATGCCCTTGGCCGAGTCCACCATGGCGAGCTCAGGCCGGTGTTCGTGGCAGGCATGCAGGTCGCGCTTGATCTCGTCCTGCGTGCTTTGCGGCAGCGTGGCGATCTTGTTGTAGAGGTCCACCATGCCGTTGTTGACATTGATGCCCAGTTCTTCGAACAGCTTGGCGTGTTTCTCGAAAGCGTCCTTGTAGAAGATCTTCACGCAGTGGCCGAACACGATGGGGTGCGACACCTTCATCATGGTGGCCTTGACGTGCAGCGAGAACATCACGCCGGTCTTGCGGGCGTCTTCGATCTCCTTTTCGTAGAACTCCAGCAGGGCCTTCTTGCTCATGAACATGCTGTCGATGACTTCGCGGTCGAGCAGCTTGGTCAGGGGTTTGAGCACGATGGTCTTGCCGCTCTTGGTGACCAGCTCCATGCGCACGTCGCGGGCGCGGTCCAGCGTCATGGACTTTTCACCGTGGTAGAAGTCGCCATGGTGCATGTGCGAGACGTGCGTGCGCGAGGCCTGGCTCCACTCGGCCATGCTGTGCGGGTTCTTGCGCGCGTATTCCTTGACCGCGCGGGGGGCGCGGCGGTCGGAGTTGCCTTCGCGCAGCACCGGATTCACCGCGCTGCCGATGCACTTGCCGTAGCGCGTCCGCAGGGCCTTGTCTTCTTCGGTCTTGACCTCTTCCGGATAGTCCGGGATGGCGTAGCCCTTGCCCTGGAGTTCCTTGATGCAGGCCTTGAGCTGGGCCACCGACGCGCTGATGTTGGGCAGCTTGATGATGTTGGCCTCGGGCTTCAGGGTCAGCTTGCCCAGTTCGGCCAGGGTGTCAGGCACGCGCTGCGCCTCGGTCAGGCATTCCGGGAAGGTGGCCAGCACGCGCGCGGCCACCGAGATGTCGCCGGTGTCCACGTTGATGCCGGCCGGTGCGGTGAAGGTACGGATGATGGGCAGGAAGGCGCTCGTTGCCAGCAGCGGTGCCTCGTCGGTCAGGGTGTAGATGATGGTGGGTTGCTGCTCGCTCATGGTTTATCTCCTGGGATTGATTGTTTATGGGAACACCGCCGGCTGCGCCAGGGGGCGGTCGGTCGTGCGGCATGTTGGCCGATTTTTCTTTCTGCGTTCTGACCTGCATCAGATTTTCCGCAATGCGCTTCCGCATGATGAAAAACAAGCGCAAAAAAGGTGGCCAACTCCACCCCGCGCCGTCGGTCAGCCGGGCGCGTGCCGGGAGGCGTCACCTGGAAACGGCAGATCGACCCGAACTTCCAGCCCCCCCAGCTCCTGGGACCGTCCGAACGCCAAGGTGCCGCCGAGCAGTTCCGCGATGTCGCGCACGATGGTCAGTCCCAGGCCATGACCGCTGCGGCTTTCGTCCAGCCGCACGCCGCGCGCCGGCAGCTTGGCCAGCGCGTCGTCGGAACACCCCGGACCATCGTCGCTGACGCGGATTGCGAGCACCGGCCTTTCGCCGCGCACCGGGCGTTCCGACAGTTCGATCCGCACCCGCTGGTGCGCCCATTTGCAGGCGTTGTCGGCGAGATTGCCCAGCAGTTCGAGCATGTCCTCGCGGTCGAACGGCAGGCGCCGGTCTGGCGCCTGCACCTCGATGCCGAGTGCCTTCTCGTGATGCACGCTCTTGAGCATGCGCACCAGCGCCGGCAACTCGGCTCCCGGGTTGAAGTGCGCGCCGGCGCCATGGCCGCCGGGGCCCGCCAGGCGCGCCCGGCGCAGTTCGCGATCGATCCGCTCATGGATGGCGCCGGCCTGTGCGCGCACCGCCTCGCGCAGGGTCTCGGGCACGCCGGGCGCCTCGCCGGCCTGCAACAGCACCGCCAGCGGCGTCTTCAGCGCATGGGCCAGGTTGCCGACCGCGGTGCGCGACTGGCGCACCCGCTGCTCCAGCAGCACCAGCAGGCGATTGACCTCGTCCACCAGCGGCCGGACCTCGCGCGGGACCGGCCCCTGGATGCGGGCCAGGTGCCCCGCGCCGACCTCCGCCAGCTCATCGCGCACGCGGCGCAGCGGTGCCAGTGCGCGCGAAACCGCCAGGCCCTGCAGCAGCAGCGCCAGCGCCAGCAAGGGCGCGAAAACCGCGAGCGAGAGCAAGCCCGTCTCCCAGATCTCCTGGCGCGCGAGGCTCATGTCCTCAGCCACGAGCAAGGTCACCGGGCGGCCCTGCACCACGCTGCTGCGGGCCAGCACCTTCAACGGGTGGCCATCGGGGCCCCGGGCCTCATAGTCCAGCGACTGACCGGGCCCGGGCACGCGGGCTTCCAGCCCATGGGTGCCCAGCGAGCCCGAAGCCAAGCGGCCACCGCCCTGGATCAGCACCAGGAAATACTGGCCCGAGCCCGGATGCCGGTAGACCGACTCCACCCGCTGCTCGTCCAGCGTCAGCTGGCCCTTCCCGTCCACGTCGATCGCGGACAGCACGCTTTCACTGTCGTGGGACAGGTGCAGGAGGGTCTGCGAATTGGCGAGGTGCACGAGTGCGCCATACAGCACGAAGCCCTGTGTGATGAACACCGCCAGCAGCGTCAGGGTGAGCGTGCGCAGCAACTGCCGGCGTAACGAGCGCATGTCAGCCCCCAGACCCGGCGCCGGTCACCAGCACATAGCCCTGGCCGCGCCGCGTGGCGATCAGTTCGCGCCCCAGCTTGCTGCGCAAGCGGTTGACGAAGACCTCGATGACGTTGCTGTCGGCATCGTGCGTCCCTTCGTAAACATGCCCGATCAGGACGGCCTTGGACAGTACCTGCCCGGGGCGCAGCAGGAAGCAGCGCAACATGCGGAACTCGATGGCCGTCAGCGTCACCTCACGTCCGTCCTGGTGGCAGGCCACCTGACGCGCTTCGTCCAGATGCCAGCCTTCGGCCGAAAGCGGCGCCGGCGCGTGGCCCCGGCTGCGCTTGGCCAGCGCGGCCAGCCGGGCCAGGAGTTCCTCGAAATGAAAGGGCTTGCCCAGATAGTCGTCGGCCCCGGCCTGAAAGCCGTCAACCCGCTCGTACCAGGCATCCCGGGCCGTGAGCACCAGCACAGGCACCGTGATGCCCTTGGCGCGCCAGTCACGCAACACATCCAGGCCCGAGCGATGCGGCAGGCCGAGGTCGAGCACGACCATTTCGTAAGGCTCGACCTCACCGAGATGCGCCGCCTCGACACCATCGGCGCAGGCGTCCACCGCATAGCCCGCCGCCCGCAGATCACGGCGCAGCGACTCCCTCAACAAATCGTCATCCTCAACCAGCAACAGGCGCATGTTTGACGGACATTACCACTTCCGCAGGCTGGACGGTGCCTGCTCGACGGCGCGCCCACCGGTTTCTGCCTCATTCCAGCTTGATCCCAGCATGAGACGGTCATACTTTGCTATCGCCAAGAGAGCAATAGGCCTCTGGCAGAGGCCCGTGGGTCACGAGCCGGTACGAGAGGTCGAACGGGGCGGGGCCAAGCGGGAAGGGGGCGCAAGAAGCGCCGAAATCGCCGCCTCAATGATCGATCCGTTCGCGCTCAGGTGGCGTTTCCCGGCGTCTTGCGGGTCAGCAGATACAGCAAAGGTCCGAACGAGCCGGCCACCAATGTGATCAGCACATACGGCCACACGCTGCGTTTCAAGACCTGGGCGTCCCGCCACATCCAGACCAGCACGAGCACCAGCGCAATCACCAGGTCCACCAGCACCTGGACGCCCGCCCAGCTCTGGAACATCGTCTCAAAAATCCCCCGGTAGCCGTGATGCCACACCGCCACCGAAGTGAGTGCGCCAAACAGAACCAGGGTGACCACCAACAGGATGCGCGCCATGAACAATCCTTTCATTTTGAATGCATGGCGGCAGTATCCGGACCGCAGGTTATCGAGGCAACTACCTTGGAGGTAATCAAGTTCAGACAGGCCTGTGATTCAATCGCGCCATGGACGGGACCTCTCACAACTTGCCGGAAACCTTGCAGCGCACGCGGCAGGCGCGCCGCGTAAGCCAGCTGGAGTTGTCGCTGCGGCTCGGCGTGTCCCAGCGGCATGTGAGCTTTGTAGAAAACGGCCGCGCCCGGCCCAGCCGCGACCTGCTCACCCGCTGGCTGGGTGAACTGGATGCGCCACTGGCGCTGCGAAACGCCGCGCTGTTGCAGGCCGGCTTTGCGCCAGCCTTCCGCGCCAGCACACTTGAAGACCCTGATCTGGCCCAGGCGCGGGCGGCGCTCCGACAACTGTTGAACGCGCACGACCCGATGCCGGCGCTGGTGCTCGACGCGCAATGGAACCTGCTGCAACTCAACCGCGGGGGCGAATGGCTGGCGGCCACCCTGATGGCACCGGAGGCTCTGGCGGGAAGCGGCGGGCCGCCCAACCTGCTGGACATGCTGGTGCACCCGATGGGTCTGACCCGCAAGCTGATCAACCTGCGCGAGGCAGGCCCGGCGTTTCTGGCACAGATGCGTGCAGAGGCCGTGCAGCAGCCCGCCCTGGCCCCCAAGGTCTCGGCATTCGACGCCTTGCTGCGCCAACGGCTGACAGGGCACCTGCCAGCAACGGCCCATCCCGCTCCGGAGGCCCCCGTGTTGACGTTGCGGTTTGCAACCGAACATGGTGAGCTGGCGTTCTTCAGGATGTTCACCACCTTCGGCACGCCCCAGGACATCACCCTGGCCTCTCTGAAGGTGGAGCACATGTTTGCCGCGGACGCCGCGACGGCAGCAGTGGTGCGGGCGCAGGTGCGGTAGGCAGCCCCCCACGAACCCCCGAGCCGCCATGCCCGAACCGACCACCCGTCCGCCGGCCAGGCCGGTTGATCCCAGTACCGGTCCGTCCGGGCTCGATTCCCTCGCCGCCCGCTTGCAGTCCCACCGCGCCCGACGGCTGCCCGGGCGGCACTGGATGGTGCGCTGCGGCGTCGTTCTGCTGATCGCCGAGCAAGGCCCCGGCGGTGCAGCCCCTGCCCTGCTGATGATGCGCCGCGCTGAGCGCGCGGGGGACCCCTGGTCGGGCCAGGTGTCGTTTCCGGGCGGGCGGGTGCAGGTGGAGGACGCGGACACCCGCGCTGCGGCGCTGCGGGAGCTGAGCGAAGAAACCGGGCTGCAGCCGGACGCATCGTTCGTGCCCATCGGCCGCCTGTCCGACCTGCTGACCCGCGAGCATGGCCGCCAGCGCCCAATGGTGGTGACGCCCTACGTGTACCAGGTGCCGCGCGCCCTCGCCGTCGCCCCCGGCGCGGAGGCCGCCCGCCTCTGGTGGGAGCCGCTGACCACCCTGGTCGACACCGATCGGCAACGCACCCAGATCTGGCGCGTGGCCGGCTTGCCCTTGCCTTTTCCTGCCATCGAGGTCAGCGGCGCGCGGCTGTGGGGCCTGTCACTGATGATGGTGAAGGAACTGGTCCGGGCCACCGGCCTGAAGCCCCGCTGACCGCCGCTCGCCAGCCGTCACCCGGGTGGCGCCGGCGGTGCCAACGCGCGCCAAGTCGGGATGCAGTGTCGCGCCAGCGCGGTGACCCAGTCCGGATCGGCCGGCACAAAGGCCAGGCCGAAGCGCGGGCTGACCACAAAACCGGCGCGCTCGAAAGCATCGGGGTCCTGCGCCGCGACAAACGCCGGCAGCGCGCGAAAGGGAATCGCCACCTCGCCCAGATGCATCACCGGCGCGCGCTGCGTCACCTCCTCCAACCGGCCCGACGCCTGAAAACGGAACACCACCCCGCCGTAATCGAACACCTCCAGCGCCACGTCATTGATGAAACGGCGCAAAGGTGGGCCCTTGCGCCGCAGCAACGCAGCGCGGGTGGTGCTGAACGGGAGGTCGTCCACCTGGACGAAGGGCGTGAGATGCATCGTGGGGCGAGCCTGTGGATTCGCGAATCGAAAAAGGTGGGAAGCGGCCCGCTGAAGCCCTTCGGCTCACGATGACCTGCGATCGCGACAGCAGACTGACTGCCGTCACTCACAGAACACATCGCATGAAGATCACGGACTGCTTCAATGCTTCGGGAAAGTCAGGCGGTGATTTCACGACCTTGAAGCCCGAATTCTTGTAAATGTCGTGCGCCGCTGTCATCGATTTGTGGCTATCCAGCACTGCATATTGGAAGCCCAAGGTTCTCGCCGTTTGCGTGAATGCATCGACCAATTGTTTACCGAGGTTGTGGCCGCGAAAAGTTGGCCGGACGTAAAGCCGTTTCAGTTCACAGCGGTTCTGATCCACAGGTTTCAGGGTCACGCAGCCGGCAGGCTGCCCGTCTACCGTTGCAAGCAAGTAACTCCCGCGTGGAGGGACGCAATCCCCGGGAATCGCCACCACTTCATCTTCCCACCCACGAAACGTCGGGTCTGCCTCACTGCCGGGAACCAGCGCAAAGAACCAGGAGAAATACTCGCGCACAAGCTCTTGCGCGCCAGCAATTTGAACGGGGTCGGCGACTTGAGTGATTGAGACCATGTTCTTGCGAGTTGATGGAGGAAGTCCGTGCAACTGTATGGCTGGTGACTCTGGCGAGCAAGCCAATGCTCTGACCGGTGGGTCTGCGTTGACGCTGTCGCCCAACGAAGGAGCCTGCGAACGGCCACAAACGCTGCAGAGCCAGCACTACGCCGAGCATCCTGATTCACGTTAACGGGCCGAAGCCCCCCCACCCTCGCGCCCGTCAGCCTATTTCCCCGCCCCGCCACCAGCGCCGGCCGCCCCTTCATCATCCACCGCCTTCTGCACCGCCAGGTAGAACGCCTCGCGCGCGGCGCTGGCGGCCGGGTCGCGGGCGCCGCCGCCCCAGTCGCCGTTGGAGGCAATCACCAGCTTGCGCTTGGGGTCGATGAAGATGCCCTGGCCGAAGATGCCGCGTGCGGTGAAGCTGCCGTCGCCGTAGGTCCACCACTGGTAGCCGTAGCCGCGCCCGCTCTGGCCGATGGGGGTGCGGCTGGTGGTGGCCTGCTCCAGCCAGCCTTCCGGCACGATGGGCTTGCCGCCCACCGTCGCGCCGTTCAGGATGAACTGGCCGAAGCGCGCAAAGTCGCGCGGCGCGGCCTGGATGCAGCAACCGCTGATCTCCTGCCCGGTCTTGCTCAGAATCCAGGTGGCCTTCTGTTCCATGCCGGCGGGCACCCAGATCTTTTCCGACAGATAGGTGGCCAACGGCTTCTTCGTGGCCCGATTGACCAGAATGCCCACCAGATTGGTCTCGCCGGTGCTGTAAAGCCAGCGCGTTCCGGCGGGCACCTCACGCGGGAGTTTGCGCATGTAGCTCACCAGCGCGTCCACCCCCTCCTCGGGTTTGTGGTTGTTGAACTGCGCCACGTCGGATTTCGGGTCGGCGTAATCCTCGTTCCACTTCACGCCCGAGGTCATGGTCAGCAACTGGCGGATGCTGACGTCGTCGTAGGCCGAGCCCTTCATCTCAGGGATGTAGTCGCTGACCTTGTCGTCCATGCTCCGGATGGAACCGTCGCGCAGTGCCGCACCCACCAGCGTCGATGTAATGGACTTGGCCACGGAGAAGCTGGTCCAGCGCCCTTTGCTGTCAAAGTCCAGCCCGTAGCGCTCCAGACGCAGCTTGCCATCGTGCAGCACGATCAGCGCGGCGCTGCGCTGGCCGGCCAGGTAAGCGTCCACGTCCAGCGGCAGCTTCAGCGGCGGCCCCGGCGGCAGGGCCGACGGCGCGTTGCCGGCCGGGATGTCGTGCCACTTGGCCAGCAGCGAGATGCGGTCCAGGGCGCGGAAGGCCGCGTCGCGCTGCGGCTGGCTCCAGAACAGCAGGTCTTTGTTGGTGGGGACCGTGGCAATCAGGCCCCGGGTTTCCTTGTCCAGGCTGTACCAGCCGGCCGTGCCGGCGATGGCCAACACGGCGAGCGTGCCAAGGGCGATTTTCTTGAGCTTCATTGGGATCTCCAGTGGGCTGTGGGCTGCGGATGCGCCACGAACGTGCCCGAACGCAGGAGATTCTGCGACATCCCGGCGCGTTTCTCCATCCGGGATAGCCCTTCGGCTGGGGCAAGGCGAGCCGCATAGGCCTGTTGCGCGGGCGGACGAGCACCAATCAGGCCTGCGCCACCCGCACCGCGCAGTACTTCAGCTCCGGAATCTTGCCGAACGGGTCCAGCGCGGCATTGGTCAGCAGGTTGGCGGCGGCTTCGACATAGGCGAAGGGGATGAATACCGTGCCCGGTGGCGTGCCGTCGTCCTGGCGCGCGGTCAGCACCACCTCGCCGCGTCGCGAGGCCACGCGCACCGCATCACCGGGCGCCAGACCCAGGCGGGCGAGGTCGTCGCCGTGCAGGCTGGCGGTGGCGGCAGGCTCCAGCGCATCGAGCACGCCGCTGCGCCGGGTCATGCTGCCGGTGTGCCAGTGCTCCAGCTGGCGGCCGGTGATGAGCACCATGGGGTAGTCGGCGTCGGGCCGCTCGTTGGCGGGAATGATGTCGGCCGGCACCAGCTTCACGCGCCCGTCGGGCGTGGGGAAGTGGTCGTGAAAGACGATGGGCTGGCCGGGGTCTTCGGCGCTCAGGCAGGGGTAGGTGACGGCGCCTTCGCGCAGCAGGCGCGGCCAGGTGATGCCTTCGATGGCGGAGTGCATGGCCTGGCGCATTTCTTCAAATACAAGCTCCACGCCGTGATACCCAGCGCCGTCTGGTCTTGAATTGCTCTCGTCTTCATAGTTCCAATCGAGCCCGAAGCGCTGCGCCATCTGCTGGATGATCCACAGGTCGGCGCGCGCGTCGCCAGGCGGCGTCAAGGCCTGGTGCCCCAGCTGCACCGTGCGGTCGGTGTTGCTGACGGTGCCGGTCTTCTCGGGCCAGGCGCTGGCGGGCAGCACCACGTCGGCCAGCCACGCGGTCTCGGTCAGGAAGATGTCCTGCACGACGAGGTGCTCCAGGCTGGCCAGCGCATGGCGCGCGTGGTTCAGGTTGGGATCGCTCATGGCGGGGTTCTCGCCCATGATGTACATGCCGCGGATCTTGTGGGGA
Source organism: Candidatus Skiveiella danica (assembly GCA_016721925.1). Lineage (GTDB taxonomy): Bacteria > Pseudomonadota > Gammaproteobacteria > Burkholderiales > Burkholderiaceae_C > Skiveiella > Skiveiella danica. The sequence goes on along the minus strand of JADKHE010000014.1, from coordinate 147,853 downwards.
TCGGCCTCGGGGGCGAGGATCTTGCCCATGATCTCGACCACGGTGTAGCCCGGCTGGTCGTCCAGCTTCTGGCCCCAGAAGGCTTCGAACCAGTCGTGGGCCTCGGTGTTGGTGACGCGCTGGTAGTTGGGGTACATCATGGGGATGAGCCCGGCGTCGCTGGCGCCCTGCACGTTGTTCTGGCCGCGCAGCGGGTGCAGGCCGGTGCCGGGGCGGCCGATCTGCCCGGTGATGCTTGCCAGCGCGATCAGGCAGCGCACGTTGTCGGTGCCGTGCACATGCTGGCTCACGCCCATGCCCCAGAGGATCATGGAGGCCTTGGCGGTGGCGTAGGCGCGTGCCACCTCGCGAATCGTCTCAGCCGCAATGCCGCAGATTGGCGCCATGGCCTCGGGGCTGTAGCCTTGCACGTTGGCCTTCAGCGCCTCGAACTCGTCCACGCGCTCGCGGATGAAGGCCTCGTCGATCAGGCCCTCGGTGACGATGACGTGCAGCATCGCGTTGAGCAGGGCCACGTCGGTGTCTGCATGGAACTGCAGCACCCGCCAGGCGTGGCGGGCAATGTCGGTGCGCCGCGGGTCGGCCAGCACCAGCCGGGCACCCCGGCGCACAGCGTTCTTGATCCACGTGGCGCCCACCGGGTGGTTGGACGTGGGGTTGGAGCCGATGACGAGGATGAAATCGGCATGCTCCACGTCCCGCACCGGGTTGCTCACCGCGCCCGAGCCCACGCCTTCGAGCAGCGCGGCCACGCTGGAGGCATGGCACAGGCGGGTGCAGTGGTCCACGTTGTTGCTGCCAAAGCCGGTGCGCACCAGCTTCTGGAACAGGTAGGCCTCTTCGTTGCTGCCCTTGGCGGAGCCGAAACCCGCCAGCGCCTTCTTGCCGTATGTGTCGCGCAAGGCGAAGAGCTTGCCCGCCGCGAAGTCCAATGCCTCGTCCCAGCTGGCCTCGCGGAAGACTTCGCTCCAGTGCAGGTCGCGGTGCAGGTGGTCGGGGTCCTTGGTCACGCCGGCCTTGCGGATCAGTGGCTTCGTCAGGCGCGCCGGGTGGTGCGCGTAATCGAAGCCGAAGCGGCCCTTGACGCAGAGGCGTCCGTCATTGGCCGGGCCGGGGCGGCCGTCCACCGCGACGATTTTTTCATCACGCACTTTGTAGGCGATCTGGCAGCCGATGCCGCAGAAGGGGCAAACCGAGTCCACCGAGCGGTCCACCTTTTGAGAGCCGCTCAGCGACTTGGGCATCAACGCACCGGTGGGGCAGGCCTGCACACACTCACCGCAAGCCACGCAGCTGCTGGCACCCATGGGGTCGGCCAGGTCGAACACCACCTGCGTGTGCGCGCCGCGAAACGCCAGGCCGATGACGTCGTTGCCCTGCGCTTCGCGGCAGGCGCGCTGACAGCGGTTGCACTGGATGCAGGCGTCGAGGTTGACCGCCATCGCGGGATGTGACAGGTCCGGCGCGGGCGACTCGCGTCGCAATGCGGTGAGCGCCGGGCGCACCCTGACGCCCAGTCGCGCAGCCCAGGCGCTGAGTTCGCCATGTTGGCCGGACTGCGGAGACGGCGCTGGCGCGCCGACGACCACCGGGCCGTCGTTCCATTTGTGGCCCCGCTCGGGCAGGTCGGCCAGCAGCAGCTCCAGCACCAGATCCTGGCTCTTGCGGGCGCGCGGGCTTTGCGCGCGGACCTTCTGACCCGGTGCCGGCGTGCGGCAGCAGCTGGGGGCCAGCGTGCGCTCGCCTTCGATCTCCACTACGCAGGCGCGGCAGTTGCCGTCGGGGCGCAGGCCGTCGCTGTGGCACAGGTGCGGAATCAGCACACCGTGCCGGCGCGCGGCGGACCAGATGGTTTCGCCGGGCTGGGCGGTGACGAGTTCGTCGTCCAGCTCGAAGGTGATGCCGGGGTCGTTGGCTGGGGCGCTCATGGGGCGCGCTCCGGTCGGGCGGTGGGCGCGGCCACCGGGGCGGCAGCGCCTTTGCCCTTGGGTTTGGGCAGGTCGCCGGGCCAGGGCGCTTCGCCCACCTCGTGGCGGAAGTATTTGTGGATGCAGCGGATCGGATTCGGCGCCGCCTGACCCAGCCCGCAGATGGAGGCCTCCCCCATCACGAGCGCCAGGTCGTCCAGCGTCTCGGAATCCCAGTGCTCGGCTTCCATGAGCCGCGCAGCCTTGGCCGTGCCCACGCGGCAGGGCGTGCACTGGCCACAGCTCTCGTCCGCCAGGAAACGCATCACGTTCAGTGCGGCGTCGCGCGCGCGGTCGTATTGGCTGAGGACGATGACGGCCGCCGAGCCGATGAAGCAGCCATAGGGCTGCAGGGTGTCGAAATCCAGCGGCACGTCGGCCAGGCTGGCGGGGAGAATGCCGCCGCTGGCGCCGCCGGGCAGGTAGGCATACAGCTCGTGGCCCTCGGCCATGCCGCCGCAGTATTCGTCGATCAGCTCGCGCAGCGTGATGCCGGCGGGTGCGAGCTTCACACCGGGCTGCGCCACACGCCCGCTCACGCTGAACGAACGCAGGCCCTTGCGCCCGTGCCGGCCGTGATTGGCAAAGGAGTCGGGGCCCTTTTCCACGAGGTCGCGGACCCAGTACAGCGTCTCGAAGTTGTGCTCCAGCGTCGGCCGGCCGAACAGGCCCGTCTGCGCGATGTAGGGCGGGCGCATGCGCGGCTCGCCGCGCTTGCCCTCGATGCTTTCGATCATGGCCGACTCTTCGCCGCAGATGTAGGCCCCCGCGCCCCGGCGCAGCTCGATGTGAGGCAGCGGGCACGGCGGGTTGGCCTGCAGCGCGTCCAGCTCGCGCTGCAGCAGGCGGCGGCAGTCGTGGTATTCGTCGCGCAGGTAGAGGTAGACGGCCTCGGTGCCCACCACCTGCGCGGCGATCAGCACGCCTTCGAGAAAGCGGTGCGGGTCGCGCTCCAGGTAGAAACGGTCCTTGAAGGTGCCGGGCTCGCCTTCGTCGATGTTGACGGCCATCAGGCGCGGGGCGGGCTGCTCGCGCACGATGCGCCACTTGCGCCCTGCCGGGAAACCTGCGCCGCCCAGACCGCGCAGGCCGGCGTGCTCCAACGCCTGGATCACCGATTCGGGGTCGTGCTCGCCGTTCACCACGGCCGCGGCCAGGCTGTAGCCGCCGGCGGCGCGGTAGGCGTCGTACGCTATCGTTTCAATAGCTGTCAATGACCATTCTGCGCTGGGATCATGGCTAATTTTTTCAATTTTCTCAGTGGAAAGCCCTTCGGAGGTGCCCGGCAGGACGTCCGGATCCCCCAGCGCCTTCACCGCGGCCACCACGGCCGCCGGCGTGGCGTGCGGCACGGCCTGCTGACCGGCCAGCACGGCGGGCGCCTGTTCGCAGCGGCCGATGCACGGCGCCTCGACCACCCGCACGTCGGCGCCCAGCAGCGCCGGCAGGCGCGCCAGCAGCTCGCGCGCGCCGGCCATCTCGCAGCTCAGGCCCACGCACACGCGCACGGTGAGTGCGGGGGCGGTGGCGCCATCCTTCAGGATCTGAAAGTGGTGGTAGAAGCTGGCCACCTCGAACACTTCCACCATGGGCAGGCGCATCTCGGCCGCCAGGGCCACGAGGTGGCGCTCGAACAGGCCGTGGAACCCGTCGTTGAGGCGGTGCAGGTGCTCGATCAGCAGGTCGCGCCGGTGGCCACCCTCGGGTGGCGCGCCAATGAGCACGCGCACCTCGCGCAAGGCCGCCTCGTCACTCTGGCGCCCCTTGAGTGTGGCGCGGGCACGCCCGAGCGGGCGCAGAGGCTGCTCGACGAGGGGGATGGTGGGTGCGGTCATGGCGACATGCCTCGCCGACGGGCATGCACCGCCCGGGTTGGCCGGGCCACATGCCCCACGACGGGGTCAGTAAGTTTCGAGGTGCAGGCGCCCTTCGCGCTTGAGCGCCTGGCCGATGGCGTCCCAGTTCAGGCCGGCGTTGCGGGCCACGTCGTGCAGCGCCATCACGACGCCTTCCTCCATCGCCTTCAGCCCGCAGACATAAAAGTAGGCATTGGGGTCCTGCAGCAGCGCTGCCAGGTCGGCGGCGCGCTCGCGCATCACGTCCTGCACGTAACGCTTGGGACTGCCCGGCGTGCGCGAGAAGGCGAAGTTGATGTCGATGAAGTCCTTGGGCAGGCTTTGCAGCGGCCCGAAGTACGGCAGCTCTGACTGGGTGCGCGCGCCGAAAAACAGCATCAGCTTGCCGCTCTCGAACTTGCCGCTGGCACGAAGGCGCCTGCGCCACTCAGTCATGGCGCGCATGGGCGCGCTGCCGGTGCCGGTGCAGATCATCACGATGTGGCTGCGCGGATGGTTGGGCATCAGGAAGCTGGCGCCGAACGGGCCGATCACCTGCACCTTGTCGCCCACCTTCAGGTCGCACAGGTAGTTGGAACCGATGCCGCGCACCGGCTGTCCCTGGTGGTCTTCCAGCACGCGCTTGACGGTCAGCGAAAGGTTGTTGTAGCCCGGGCGCTCGCCGTTGCGCGGGCTGGCAATCGAATACTGGCGCGCGTGGTGCGCCCGTCCTTCGGCATCGGCGCCCGGCGGGATGATGCCGATCGACTGCCCCTCCAGCACCGGGAGCGGCATGCCTCCGAAGTCCAGCACGACGTGGTGCGTGTCGTAGTCCTTGCCGACCTCGGTGACGCGCACGTTGCCGGCCACTGTGGCGCTGACGGTTTTCTCGGCCGCTTTGGGACCGTAGAGGTTGGTGTAGGCATGCGCCGCAGACCAGGGCGGCAGCGTGGTGCCGTACTGCGCAGAGTTGAAGGCGGTCTGCCCGGTGGGGTCGGCCACGGGCGCCGGTGGCTCGGCGGCCGACGCGGCAGTCGCTGCGTCGTCGCCCGATTCGCCCGCGAGGGCAGTGAGTTCGGCCACGGAAAGTTCAGCCGGAAGTTCGTCCCAGCCCAATTGTTCTTCAAGGGTGTAAGCCTTGGCGCGCGGCACCTTGCGGTAGTTGTCGATGGAGCCGGTGGGGCACGGCGAGATGCAGTCGTTGCACCAGTTGCACTTGCTCACGTCCACCACGTAGTTGCGCGAATCGTGCGTGATCGCGCTGACCGGGCAAATGGACTCGCAGGTGTTGCAGCGGATGCAGATTTCGGGGTCGATCAGGTGTTGCTTGATGACGGCGTCAGTCATGGTCATGTCTCTCTGTTTAGGCAGCCTGAGTAACTTCTTGAAGGGAACGTCCGCATCAGCTCGGGATCAGGCGGCTTGGATATTCTGCGTCGTTCGTGTCCCCCGGCCTTTGGCCTCCTCCTTGACCTCACTATGCAGAACACCCAAACCGCCCGATCTTACGCAACGGATGTTTGTGCCGGCCATCAAACTCCATCGCAGTTGCGAGGTGTGGGTGCGTACCAAAGCGAAGTCAAGGAGGAGACCGAAGGCTTCAGCCTTCGGTCGGGGGACATGAGCGGCGGTACGTACCCATGCCCCGCAACGGATTCAGAAACACCGGCTTAGAAAAGCAGTTCAGTTAAACCGCACGTACTCAAAATCCACCGGCTGGCGGTTGATGCCCATGACCGGCGGCGCGATCCAGTTGGCGAACTTGCCCGGCTCGACGACGCGGCCCATCAGGCTGGCGACGTAGGCGCGGTCTGCACTGGATGGCAGCCACTCGTCGACCTTGGCGTTCCATTCCTGCTCGGAGACCACGCGGCCATCGGGTGCCACCTTGACGCCGGCCAGGGTGCCGATGCTGCGGTGAAAAGCCTTGTGCGGCACGGTCAGCTTGAACGGGATACCGGCCTTTTCGATCAGGCGATTCCAGCGGTCGACGCCGCCCACGGAGTCCTTGATGTAGTCGTCGCGCAGCACTTCGTTCAGCGCATTGAGCATCGGCACCTCCTTCTCCACCAGCTGGCCGTTCACCACGTCCAGGATCTTGTAGGTGTTGCCCTTGAGCACGTGGTCGTCGGTGCGCTTGCCCTCTTCATATCGGCCTTTGAGGCCTGAACTGTAGAACGCGGCGGCGTTGCTCGACTGGTCGGCGCCGAACAGGTCGATCGTCACCGAGAAGTGGAAGTTGATGTAGCGCTGGATCGTCGCCAGATCGATCACGCCGGCGGCGCGCAGCTTGTTCACGTCGTCGGTCTTCAGTTCGTTCATCGCCGCGCAGGTGCGGCTGATGACGCGGCCCACGCCGGATTCGCCGACGAACATGTGGTGCGCCTCCTCGGTCAGCATGAACTTCGTGGTGCGGGCCAGCGGGTCGAAGCTGCTCTCGGCCAGCGCGCAGAGCTGGAACTTGCCGTCGCGGTCGGTGAAGTACGTGAACATGAAGAAGCTCAGCCAGTCCGGCGTCTTCTCGTTGAAGGCTTGCAGGATGCGAGGGTTGTCCTCATTGCCGCTGCGGCGCTCCAGCAGGGCTTCAGCCTCTTCGCGGCCGTCACGGCCGAAGTACTTGTGCAGCAGGTAGACCATGGCCCAGAGGTGGCGGCCTTCCTCGACGTTCACCTGGAACAGGTTGCGCAGGTCGTACTGGCTGGGGCATGTCAGGCCCAGGTGGCGCTGCTGCTCGACCGATGCCGGTTCGGTGTCGCCCTGGGTCACGATGATGCGGCGCAGGTTGGCGCGGTGTTCGCCGGGCACGTCCTGCCAGGCGGCCTCGCCCTTGTGGTCGCCGAAATGGATCTTGCGGTCGGCCTCGCCCGGATTCAGGAAAATGCCCCAGCGGTAATCGGGCATCTTCACGTGGCCGAACTGGGCCCAGCCCTGCGGGTCCACGCTGACAGCGGTGCGCAGGTAGACATCAAAATTCTGCGAACCGTCCGGGCCCATGTCGCCCCACCATTGCAGGTAGTTCGGCTGCCACTGCTCCAGCGCGCGCTGCAGGGTGCGGTCTTCGCTCAGGTTGACGTTGTTGGGGATTTTTTCGCTGTAGTTGATGCTGCTCATGGGGCTTCCTGGTCGGTTGAGGTGTTGACGATCAACGGTGGACTCCAGTTCGGTTGCCGCCGGCTCCACCGGGAAACCTGCGGCACAACAGTTGAATCAGACCCGGTTCATGTCAAAGGCGACCTTCTCGCCCTTGCCGTAAACCTTGAGCGCGCCCTTCTCGCCCACCGCGTTGGGGCGCTGGAAGATCCAGTTCTGCCAGGCGGTCAGGCGGCCGAAGATGCGGGTGGCCATGTTTTCCTTCTGGCTGAAGCGCAGGTTGGCCTCCAGGCCGGTCAGCGCGTCCGGCGACATTGCCGCGCGCTCCTCCAGCACCAGGCGCACTTCGTCGGCCCAGTCGATGTCATCCGGTGCGGCCGTCACCAGGCCCAGGGCCAATGCGGCGTCGCCATCCAGCGCCTGGCCGATGGCGCCGCGGGCGGCTTCCAGCGGTGCAGCTTCTTCGTAGAAGCGGCGCTGCAGGCGGGACTGGTCGTTGACCATCGGGAAGAATCCGAAGTTCATCTCACTCAGCGTCAAGCGGGGCGCCTTTTCGGTGTCGTCCGGCAGGACCAGCATGTAGGCGCGGTCGGCGCAGAAGGCCAGCTCGGCCAGCGTGCCGGCGAAGCAGGAGCCTTCTTCGATCAGCGCGAACAGGCTGCGCGAGGACACGTCCAGGCGGGCCAGCGTGCGGCGCAGCAGGCCGATGGTTTCACGCACCAGCCAGTGGTCCTTGTTGGCCAGCAGCACGGCGTCGGAGGCCAGCACGGCGGCGGCATCGCCGCTGGTCTTGAGCAGCCAGGTGCCCATTTCCAGCTCGTTGGTGCGCATGTGCAGGATGGCGTCGTCGAGTTCGCGCGCCATCTGCAGCGGCCACCAGGCGGCACCGGCGGCCTCGATGCCGGCAATGTCGGCGGGCTGGGCACCCGCGGGGGCCTGCACCGTGAAGGTGGCCGAGCGCCGGGCCCGGTCGATCTCGACCGTGACGTGCTCGTAGGCCACGCGGTCGCCGTCCAGCGTGCGCGCCAATGGGGTCAGCGCAACGCCTTTGCCGTTGGCCGGGCGGTCGCTCTGCGCCGCGAACTTCTCGGCGCGCTCGCGCACCACCTGCTGAAACTGCTGCGGCTTGGCAATGGCATCGACCAGGCGCCAGTCCACGGCGCGCTGGCCGCGCACGCCTTCGGACGTGGTGCAGAAGATGTCTGCAAGGTCATGGCGCACATGGCGCTTGTCGGTGACGCGGGTCAGGCCGCCGGTGCCCGGCAGCACACCCAGCAGCGGCACCTCGGGCAACGAAACAGCGGAGGAGCGGTCGTCGACCAGCACGATGTCGTCGCAGGCCAGGGCCAGTTCGTAGCCGCCGCCGGCGCAGGCGCCATTGACCGCCGCGATGAACTTCAGGCCGGAATGGCGGCTGGAGTCCTCGATGCCGTTGCGGGTTTCATTCGTGAATTTGCAGAAGTTGACCTTCCAGGCGTGGCTGGACAGGCCCAGCATGAAAATGTTGGCGCCCGAGCAGAAGGTGCGGTCACGCGCGCTGGTGACCACCACGGTGCGCACTTCGGGGTGCTCGAAGCGGATGCGGTTCAGGGCGTCATACAGCTCGATGTCGACACCGAGGTCGTACGAGTTGAGCTTGAGCTTGTAGCCGGGGCGGATGCCGCCGTCTTCGGAAATGTCGATGAACAGGGTCGCGATGGCGCCCTCGAAGGCCAGCTTGATGTGCTTGTACTGGGACGGGCTGGTCTGGTATTCAACGATCGGGTTCGACGACATGGCGGGCTCCTGACGGAAAGGTTGGGAAGAAGTGGGGACTCAATCAGTGCAGCGGGCTGCAGTGATATGAATAATAATGCATGTCCTTTCGCCTGTCAAATGCATTTTTATGCATCTTCCAGTTTTATTCGCCGGGCCGCGTCAGGCGGGCAGCGCCAGTTCCTTGCGCACTTGGGCTCGCAGGGCGGCAAAGCAGTCGTCCAGCGCGTACTGGCTGGTGTTGAAGGCCAGATCGGCTTTGGAATAAAAGGCCGATCGCCCTTCCAGGATGCGGTTCAGGTCTTCCATCGCCTCCTTGTTGCCGGCCATGGGGCGCAGGTCACCCTGCGCGGCGACGCGGGACATGTGGTCGGCCGGATCGGCCTGCAGCCAGACGGTGAAGCAGTGCGACAGCATGAGGTTGAAGTTGGCGGAATCCGACACCAGCCCGCCCGGCGTGGCGATCACCACCTCGGGGTAGATCTGGATCGCTTCTTCGAGTGCCCGTCGCTCGTAACGACGGTAGGCGTGCGCGCCGTAGAGGTTGTGGATCTCGCTGATGCCACATCCGGCAAATTTCTCGATCTCGCGGCTCAGTTCGATGAAGGCGTAGCCCAGGTCATCGGCCAGGCGCTTGCCCAGCGTGCTCTTGCCCGCACCGCGCAAACCGATCAGGGCAATGCGGGCATGGCGCGCCCGCGCATCGCCGCCGGCGCCCAGCAGTTCGGCCAATGCCTGGCGGGCCCGGCGCAGGTCGGCTTCGCTGCGGTGCTCCAGCAATTCGCGGATCAGCAACCACTCGGGCGAGGAGGTGGTGATGTCGCCCAGCAATTCGGCCAGCGTGCAGTGCAGCGCCTGCGCCACCTGCAGCAGCACCAGGATGGAGGCATTGCCGGTGCCGTATTCGAGGTTGGCCAGGTGGCGCTCCGAGACGTCCGCCGCTCGCGCCACCGCCTTGCGGGTCATGCCCTGACGCGAACGCAGGGTGCGCACCCGCTCGCCCAGTGCCACCAGAAAGGGGTTGCGCGGCTCGCCCACGGCCATGGCCGGATCGGCCTGCGCTTCGGCCGCCACTTCACCCTGATCAATCCACTCTGTTGTCATCTCGCATGCACTCCAGCCACCTTGGCGACCGGGAAAACCCCGGGGCTCGCATTCACTTGTTGTGCTTGACATGCACTTTAATGCATATTATCGTAAGACGCACAATAATGCATTTATACAAGGAAGTCAGGCGCCTGGGGCTGCTCTGATTGAATTATTTGACCTGTTCATGCCCGCTGAGCATGCATGCAGCCCGCTCAGCCGCCTGTTGAAACGCACCGGAACCCACACCATGCACGCCAATGTCCTGCCACCGCCCGCCCGGTTCAACTTCGCCCGGCACCTGATCGACCTCAACGCGGCCCGCAGCGCCAAAACCGCGCTGACCGATGACCTGGGCAGCCTGTGCTACGGCGAGCTGGCCGAGCAGGTGCAGCGCATGGCCGCCGGCCTGCAGTCCCTGGGCCTGCGCCGTGAGGACCGGGTGTTCCTGCTCATGCACGACAGCTGCGACTGGGTGGTGGCCTTTCTCGGCGCCCTGTACGCCGGCGTCGTGCCAGTGGCACTCAATACCTTGCTGACCGCAGAGGACTACGCCTTCATGCTGGACCACAGCCGCGCCCAGGCTGCGTTGGTGTCAGGCGCGTTGCTCCCCACCCTGCAGGCCGCCATGTCGCAGGGGCCGCACGAACTCAAGGCCTTGGTCGTTTCCCGCCCTGCCGCGGCGCTGCCCGAAGGCGCGGTGGATTTCGCGGCTCTGGTCAGCGGCCACCCGCCACTGGCAAAACCCGTCGACACCCTGGCTGATGAGGCGGCTTTTTGGCTCTATTCCTCAGGCTCCACCGGCAAGCCCAAGGGCACGGTCCACACCCAGGGCAATCTGTACTGGACCGCCGAGCTGTACGGGCGCCACGTGCTGGGCCTGCGCGAGTCCGACGTGGTGTTTTCGGCGGCCAAGCTGTTCTTCGCCTACGGCCTGGGCAATGCGCTGACCTTTCCCCTGAGCGTGGGCGCCAGCGTGCTGCTGATGGCCGAGCGGCCGACACCGCAGGCCACTTTCAAACGTCTGACGGAAAACCAACCCACGGTGTTCTACGGCGCGCCCACGGGCTACGGCGGCATGCTGGCCTCGCCCGATCTGCCCGCGAAATCCCAGGTCCGCCTGCGTCTGTGCTCGTCCGCCGGCGAGGCGCTGCCGCGCGACATCGGCGAGCGCTGGACCCGCCACTTCGGCTGCGAGATCATCGATGGCATCGGCTCCACTGAGATGCTGCACGTCTTCCTGTCCAACCGGCCGGGCGACGTGCGCTATGGCACCACCGGCAAGCCCGTGCCCGGCTACGAGATCGAGCTGCGCGACGAAAACCACGCGGTGGTGACCCACCCCAACCAGATCGGCGACCTGTACGTCAAGGGCCCGAGCTCGGCGCTGATGTACTGGAACAACCGTGACAAGTCCCGCGACACCTTCCAGGGCGAATGGACCAAAAGCGGCGACAAGTACACGCGCGACGCCGACGGCTACTACACCTACGCCGGGCGCAATGACGACATGCTCAAGGTCAGCGGCATCTACGTCTCGCCGTTCGAGGTCGAAGCCACGGTGATGCAGCACCCGGCCGTGCTGGAATGCGCGGTGGTCGGCAAGCAGGACACCGACGGCCTGATCAAGACCAAGGCCTTCATTGTCCTGAAAGCCGGCCAGTCGCTGACCGAGGCCGAGGTCAAGGCCTTCGTGAAAGAACACCTCGCGCCCTACAAATACCCGCGCTTTATCGAGTTCGTGAGCGAATTGCCGAAGACGGCGACGGGCAAGATCCAGCGGTTCAGGTTGCGGGAGAAGGAAGCGGCCGGGCTTTGAGCCCGAGCGGCCGGGCGGGCAGCCGCTGCGGGAGGAAATTGAGATTCTTGGGAGTATTCCCAGCGTGGGATGGTCCTGGATTGCTACTTTTATTTAAGTAGTCTGGCCGGGTTTTGATACAAGCTGGGTCTCGCCCCGGCGGGCGACCTACTTGTCTTTTGCTTCGCCAAAAGAAAGTAGGCAAAGAAAAGGCGAGCCGGATGCGTCGTCCCTTCGCTGCGCTACGGGCATGCTGCGTTGCTCGATTTGTGCGGGGGCTGGCTAAACTCGCTTCGCTCAGACAACGCCAGCCCTGATCCGCCCATATCTGCGCTACTCGCCTCCGCATAATGGCGTGGGAAGAAAACCGGGTGCCGCAGCGCGCCTGTACCGGGCGGATTTCTCACGACGCGACTTTGGAGGCGCTGGCCCTAGAAGCCGCGCGAGCCGGTGTCCGGCTGGCTTTTTGGCTGCTGGATGTCAGGATGTCCGGATGTTCCTCCCCATGCCGTTGCGGCCGGGCTGAGCAGCGCAGAAGCCGGCGGATCAAGAGGCTCAGATGTCTGAGGGCCAAAGGCCCGAGTTTCTGAGCCTCCCGCCGGTTTCGAGCAGCGCAAGGCACCGCGCAGCGGACCGGACGCCCGGCTCGCCTTTCTTTTGCTTACTTTTGGTGTTTGCGTAACTTTGCTGCGCAAAGTGAGCAAACCCCGCGCGTGCAGCGCGCCTTTGGCCAACAAAGAAAACCCGCATGGCGGGTTTCGCCAAAAGTGAGTCGGCCGCCGGGCCGAGACCCGGCCACCGGCCTCAAGAAAAACTAAAAATGGATAGCAAACAACGACCATCCCACGCTGGGAAGAGGCCAAATTCCCTTAGAAATCAGTCTCCAACCCTTACGTATCCTTCGAAATCTTGATCGCCGGAAACTTCGAAGAAAAATCTTTGGCCTTGGCGGCGATCTTGATGGCCACCTGGCGCGCCACGGCCTTGTAAATGCCGGCCACCTCGCCGTCGGGGTCCGCCACCACCGTGGGCTTGCCACTGTCGGCCTGCAGACGGATCTGGATGTCCAGCGGCAGCGCGCCCAGGTAGTCCATGCTGTATTCCGCCGCCATCTTCTTGCCGCCTTCCGCGCCGAAGATGTGCTCCACGTGGCCGCACTGGCTGCACACGTGCACGGCCATGTTCTCCACGATGCCCAGGATCGGCACGCCGACCTTCTCGAACATCTTGATGCCCTTGCGGGCGTCCAGCAGCGCGATGTCCTGGGGGGTGGTCACGATCACGGCGCCGGTCATGGGCACGCGCTGGGAGAGCGTGAGCTGGATATCGCCGGTGCCGGGGGGCATGTCGACGATGAGGTAGTCCAGGTCTTTCCAGTTGGTCTGGCGCAGCAGCTGCTCCAGCGCCTGAGTGGCCATGGGACCGCGCCAGATCATGGCCTCATCCTTGTCGACGAGGAATCCGATCGACATCACCTGCACGCCGTGGTTCTCCAGCGGTTCCATGGTCTGGCCGTCGGACGACTCGGGGCGCCCTTCGATGCCCATCATCATGGGCTGGCTGGGGCCGTAGATGTCCGCGTCGAGCAAGCCGACCGAGGCCCCCTCGGCCGCCAGGGCCAACGCCAGGTTCACCGCCGTCGTGCTCTTGCCCACGCCGCCCTTGCCGGAAGCGACCGCAATGATGTTCTTGACCTGCGGCAGCAGGGCCACGCCGCGCTGGGCGGCATGGGCCACGATCTTCTGGGTGACGTTGGCCGACACGTTCTCCACGCCGGCGACGCCTTTGGCTGCGGCGATCAAGGCCCGGCGAAGCGCCGGGATCTGGCTCTTGGCCGGATAGCCAAGCTCCACGTCGAAGGCGACATCTCCGCCCGAGACCTGAAGGTTCTTGAGTGCCTTGGTCGTGACGAAATCGGTGCCGGTGTTGGGATCGACGACGGTTTGCAGGGCTTGCAGCAGTTGGTCTGGTGTGGCCATTCAGGGATCTTTCGGAGAAACGAGGGAAGTGGCGCGCAGTTTAGCCACAACTTATAAAATCCGGGATTCCCCTAGAAAAAAGCACGCAATGTCCCCCACGCCCCCGAAGCCCGCCGCACGGCAGCTTTTCGTCACCACCGCGCTGCCGTACGCCAACGGCAATTTCCACATCGGCCACATCATGGAATACATCCAGGCCGACATCTGGGTGCGGTTCCAGCGCATGCAGGGCCATACGGTGTTTTTCGTCTGCGCCGACGATGCGCACGGCGCGCCGATCATGATTGCCGCCGAAAAGGCCGGCAAGACACCTCAGCAGTTCGTGGCCGACATCGCCGCCGGCCGCAAGCCCTACCTGGACGGGTTCCATATTGCCTTTGACAACTGGCATTCCACCGACGGAGTGGAAAACCATGAACTGGCCCGGGCCATCTACCGCGACCTGAAGGCCGCAGGACTCATCGCCACCAAGACCATCGAGCAGTTCTTCGACCCCGAAAAGAACATGTTCCTGCCCGATCGCTTCATCAAGGGGGAATGCCCCAAGTGCGGCGCCAAGGACCAGTATGGCGACAACTGCGAGAACTGTGGGGCGGTCTATGCCCCGACGGAACTCAAAAACCCCTACTCGGCGCTCAGCGGCGTGACGCCGCAGCTGCGCCACTCGGAGCACTATTTCTTCAAGCTGTCCGATCCGCGCTGTGTGGCATTCCTGGAGCAGTGGACGCAGGGCAGCGGCCACCTGCAGACCGAGGTCTACAACAAGATCAAGGAGTGGCTGCTGCCGACCGAGAACGCCGACGGCGTGGTCGGCCACGGAATGGCCGATTGGGACATCAGCCGCGACGCGCCCTACTTCGGCATCGAGATTCCCGATGCGCCGGGCAAGTACTTCTACGTCTGGCTGGACGCGCCGATCGGCTACCTGGCCTCGCTGAAGAACCTCTTCGGCAAGATCGGCCTGGACTACGAAGCCTTCATGGCCGACCCGGCCACCGAGCAGTACCACTTCATCGGCAAGGACATCGTCACCTTCCACACGCTGTTCTGGCCGGCTCTTTTGCACTTCAGCGGCCGCAAGACGCCCAATTCGGTCTTCGTGCACGGCTTCCTGACCATCAATGCGGAAAAAATGAGCAAAAGCCGCGGCACCGGGCTGGATCCGCTGAAGTACCTGGCGCTCGGCATGAACCCCGAGTGGCTGCGCTACTACATTGCCGCCAAGCTCAACAGCCGCAACGAGGATGTGGAGTTCAGTCCCGAGGATTTCATGGCGCGCGTCAACGCCGACCTGGTGGGCAAGTACATCAACATTGCCTCGCGCTCGGCCGGCTTCATCAGCAAGCGTTTCGGCGGCCTGCTCGGCGAGGTGTCGGCCGACGGCGATGCCTTGCTGGAGCACCTGCACGACGCCTTGCCGGCGATTGCCGAGCTCTATGCCGAACGCGAGTACGGCAAGGCGCTGCGTGAGACCATGTTGCTGGCTGACCGCGTGAACGCCTACGTGGACCAGAACAAGCCCTGGGAGCTGGCCAAGCAGTCCGGCATGGAAGTGCGCCTGCACGACGTCTGCACCACCTGCATCCAGGCCTTCCGGCTGCTGACGACCTGCCTGAAGCCGGTCCTGCCGGCGCTGGCCGCTCAGGTCGAGGCGTTTCTGAATGTGGCGCCGCTGACGTTTGATTCGGCCACGCAACGCCTGCCCGCCGGCCACGCCATCGGCGAATACAAACACCTGATGCAGCGCGTGGAGCAGAAGCAGCTGGACGCGCTCTTCGAGGCACCCCCTGCGCCGGAGCCCGAAAAGATCCTGCCGGGCGGCGAGGAAATCGCGCCCGTCATCTCCATCGACGACTTCGCGAAGATCGACCTTCGCATCGCCCGGATCGTCGCGTGCGAGGCGGTGGAGGGCTCGACCAAGCTGTTGCGCCTGACGCTGGACGTCGGCGAGGGTCGCACCCGCAACGTGTTCTCGGGTATCGCCAGCGCCTACAAGCCCGAGGAGTTGGTCGGCAAGCTCACCGTGATGGTGGCCAATCTGGCGCCGCGCAAGATGAAGTTCGGTGTCAGCGAAGGCATGGTGCTGGCCGCCAGCCATGCCGACGAAAAAACCGCCCCTGGCATCTACGTGCTCAACCCTTGGCCGGGAGCCCAGCCCGGGATGCGGGTGCACTGAACGGCGGCGCGATCCGGATCACCCGTTGCGGTGCCCGTGCAATCTCGTTGAGCAGCGCGCCGAGTCCATCCAGCAGCCGGTCGCCGTGGCCCGCGGTCTGTGCTGTCAGGCTCAGCGCGATGTGGAAGCGGATCGTGACCTCCGGCGGTAGGCGCTTCGAGTAGGCCAATCCCCGTGCAACGACCCGGGCCGCCTCCTGCATCGCCTTTTCTTCGGTCAGGGGCCGCTCCAAGATCAGCACGAAATCGCCGTCCTTCAGCCGCCCGGTGGTGTCGCCCTCGCGGGTGATCAACGCCAGGCAAGAGGCCGCATGCAAGGTGGCGCCGGCCATGATCTGGATGCCGTGGGCGTTGAAAATGTCCCTGAGGTTGCCCACCCGCACCCGCATCACGCAGGCACTGCCCGGCTGCAGCGCCAGCCGCTCCACCAGATGGTCGACGCGCTCGCGGGTGACCCGGTCGTTGGCCAGCCCGGTGACCGGATCGCGGGTCTGCAGCGCCGCGCGCCTCACCAACGCATCGCGCCGGTCGCGGCTGCGCAGGTACAGGCCGATCATCAGCAGCGGAATCTCGACCGCGGCGCCCAGTTGCGCCCCGTACTGGGTGACCGTGTTCATCGGCAACACGCCGAGATTGCGCATGGCCGTGAAGATCGCCCCGGCAAACAAGGCCGACAGCCCGGCCACGAGCCACCAGCCATGGACCGACCGGAACCGGGCATGCCAGACCAACGTGCCGACCAGCAGCGGAATGCCCGCCAGAAAAAAGTAGTTGGCCAGCCGGAACACCGGGTCGCGCCCCAGCGTGCCGAACGAGATCGCGAGGATCACCGCCACGGCGGCATAAGCCCACAGCAGCCAGCCCAGCCAGGGCCGCGGCGGCGGAGACACCACGGTGCGCACAAACCAGGCAGCCGCCGCCAGGCTCAACATCGGCAGCACCGTGGCCGAGGCATCGTTCCAGCGCGGGCTGTCCGGCCAGAAAAACAGGCCGGAGACGCCGGTGAGCGTGCTCTGCGTCAACGCCAGTGTCAGCACATGGAAGGCGTAGACCGCGTGCACCGGCTCCCGCAGGGTGTAAGCATTGGTCGCAGCCAGGATCACCACCAGCGCCACCAGCCCGAGATACATGCCCAGCACCAGCACCAGGCGTTGATGGCGGGCATCGAACGCCGCTCGCTCCTCGATGCGCCAGGGGAAGGTCACCGGATGCGAGTTCTGGACCCGCAGCAGCAGCGCGCGTCCGGCTCCGTCTGCCGCTTCAAGCGGCATGGCTGGAAACAGGTGAGGCACGGCCCAGTTCGCCACGGGCAGGTCATCGCCTGCGGCGAGCACCCGCCAGGGCGTGCCGCCGCTGCCCGCCTCGTACAGGCGCAACGAGTTCAGGCCCGGGTACGGAATCAGCAGCACGGAGGACGCCCTTTGCTGTGCGGGCACGTCCAGCAGAAACCACACTGCCGTCGAACCGCTGGTGGGATAAAAGACCTTCGGGGAATAGTTCTGGCCCGCTCCTGCGCGCAGACGATTCAGGGCTTCATCCGGCCCCATCTGTCCCGAAGGGTCGACCAGGACCTGTCCGGTGAGCGTGTCGCCGGAATCCCAGAGGCGACCCTCCGCGCTGGCAGGCGCCGCCAGACCCGCCAGCATCAGCAACACCAGACACAAGCGCAGGATGTTCACACTCGTTGACCTCTGATTTTTTGTCGACTGTAGCAGTCTCCCTGGCGAGGACAGGCTGATATCGATTCGGCGATCCCACCCGTTGCCACGCGACCGAGCAGTCAGGGCGAGGCCTAGAATCAAGGCTCGCCACCGTGTGTGCCGGCCCCCCGGCCCAGCAGAAATGGCGGCTCCGACCCATGCTTTTTCCCCATCCCGCCCATCACCCCCATTGGTGGACCGACAGCCACCGATCCGCCCAGGTCAACTTGCGGCTCGGAGCCAGCCTCAGCTTTGTTGCCGGTGCCATCAACGCCGGTGGTTTTCTGGCCGTCGGGCAATACACGTCACACATGACGGGCATGCTGTCGTCGATCACGGACCATCTCGCCTTGGGCGAACTCCGGCTGGCACTGGCGGGGCTGGTGGCCTTGCTGGCTTTCGTCGGCGGGGCCGTCACCACCGCGTGGATGGTCAACTGGAGCCTGCGACGGCAATTGCGCAGCGCCTTCGCCCGCCCTCTCGTCGTCGAAGCAGGACTGTTGCTGGTCTTCGGGTTGTTCGGGGCGGCAATCAACCTGTCATCGGGCCTCTTCATTCCCCTGACCGTGCTGCTGCTGTGCTTCATCATGGGTCTGCAGAACGCACTGATCACCAAGATATCGAATGCGGAGATCCGCACCACCCATGTCACCGGCCTGGTGACCGATATCGGCATCGAATTGGGCAAGCTGCTGTATTTCAACGGGGCGGATGCCCCGACCAAGATTGTGGCAAACCGCCGAAAGCTGCGCATTCACCTCACGTTGGTGGGCTGCTTCTTCATTGGGGGCGTGGTCGGTGCCGTGGGCTTCAAGACCTGGGGCTACGTCACGAGCGTGCCCCTGGCTCTGTTGTTGGCCGTGTTGTTCTGGGGTCCGGTTCTGCACGACATCCGATCGGGTCGCATCGCCCCGCGTCTGCCTCAGACGTACCGTTGACCCAACAGGGAGACGCGCGCCGACCAATTCAGCGGCATTGCGGTTGAAACCGTTGGGAGCAAAATCACCCTCCACCCTGGATCTGAAAACCGCGCATGCATTGGCCCTCCCTTGACTTCAAACCGCGCCTGCTGACCTCGCTCAACGGCTACACCCGGGACCGCTTCACCCGCGACGTGGGCGCCGGCCTGACGGTCGGCGTGGTGGCCCTGCCGCTGGCCATGGCCTTCGCGATCGCCTCGGGGCTCAAGCCCGAGGCCGGCATCTTCACTGCGATCATTGCCGGCTTGCTGATCTCGCTGCTCGGTGGCAGCCCGGTGCAGATCGGCGGTCCGGCCGGCGCCTTCATCGTCATCGTCTATGGCATCGTGGAGCGCTTCGGGCTGGCCAACCTCATCATCGCGACCGCGATGTCGGGCGTGCTGCTGTTCCTGATGGGCCTGTTCAAGCTCGGCACGCTGATCCGCTTCATCCCGATTGCTGTGGTGATCGGGTTCACCAATGGCATCGCGGTGCTGATCGCGCTGTCGCAGGTCAAGGACTTTCTGGGCCTGCAGGTGACCAGCATGCCAGCCGATTTCTTCGGCATGCTGTCAACGCTGGGCTCGGCGCTGCATACCTTCAATCCGGCCGCGTTCGCCGTCGCGCTGGCTTCACTCGCCATCATCGTCATCTGGCAGTTCTTCATGCCCAAGATCGGCAGCGGCATCCAGTTCACGGGAAAGCTCACGCCGATCCCGGGATCGATCGTCGCCCTGGTCCTGGCCACGCTGGCCGTGTGGCTGCTGAACCTCAAGGTGGACACCATCGGCAGCCGCTTCGGCGGCATCCCGGCCGGCCTGCCGTCCTTCGCCTGGCCGGCCTTCAGCTGGGAATCGGCCAAGTTCCTGCTGATTCCCACGGTGACGCTGGCCTTGCTGGGCGCCATCGAGTCGCTGCTGTGCGCCCGCGTTGCGGACGGCATGATCGACGATCGGCACAACCCCAACCAGGAACTCATGGCCCAGGGCATCGCCAATTTCGTCACGCCCTTCTTCGGCGGTATGCCCGCCACCGGAACCATCGCGCGCACCGTGACCAACATCAAGAGCGGCGCCACCAGCCCGGTCGCCGGCATGGTGCATGCGGCCACGCTGCTGGTCGTGATTCTGGTTGCGGCCCCGCTGGCGTCGCACATTCCGCTGGCCTGCCTGGCCGCCATCCTGATGTTCGTGGCCTGGAACATGGGCGAGTGGCGCGAATTCGTGCACCTGCGCCATTACCGCATGCCCTACCGCATCACCCTGCTGGCGGTGTTCTTCCTGACGGTCGTGTTCGACCTGACGGTCGCCGTCGAGGCCGGCCTGATTGCGGCCTGCGTCACCTTCATCTACCGCATCTCCAGCCTTTCGCGCAGCGAGGCGGTGACCGCCGCCGATCAGCCGGCCCTGGCCGGCCAGGAGGGCAAGGTCCAGGCCCACCGCCTGTACGGTGCGCTCTTCTTCGGCGCGGTCAAGCTGGTTGAGGCGCTGGAGGACCAGCTGCCCGCAGAGGCGCTGATCGTTGACCTCAAGAACGTCATCTACGTGGATTCATCCGGCGCCGACAGCCTGATGAGCTTGCACCGGGCCTGCCGCAAGCGCGGAGTACGACTGATCGTCTGCGGCCTGATGCACCAGCCGCTGGACATGGCGCGCCGTTGCGGCTTCACCGATGCCGTGCCGCCCGCCGATCAGTGCCCTGACCTGGCCGCCGGTCTGTCCGCCGCCCTGGGCAGCGACCGCGACTGAAGGCTAGCGCCCACCCCGGTTCTCGTTCGCCTCGGGGTCCGGCGCAGACAGGGTGCGCAGTACCTTGTCATCCGGGTCGAATACCACCGTGAACACCATCGACGTGTTGGGTCCGTCGAGGTAACGCCAGTCGGCATGGACTTCGCGCTTGAGTTCGTACGGCGTCGTTTTCGCCGGCCGGCCGAGCCGCCTGCGCACCTCCAACCCGTTCATGCCGGGCTGAATCCCGGCGAAGTTGGCCGGCGTGAGCACCTGGCGCAGGGCGGTCATGCGGCCGTCGGGGCCCACCGTGATCATGTAATTTCGCTGGCCAGCCGGCTGGCGGTTGTATTCCAGGACACGACTACCACCAGGCTCGTCCCAGACGGTCTCTGGCGCGCCGAACCTCGCCCGCACATCGGCCTCGGTGGCCACACCCTCTTCGAGTTCACTGATGCGCTGGGCATCACAGCCGGCCAGTGCCAGCAGCGCCAGAAGCGCCCACAACCCGCTCTTGACCTTCGCACATCTGCCGCTCATGGGTTCCCCGGTAAAATGGCGCATCGCCCCGCTCGGGGTGTCCGCCACAAAGGCCACAGTTTATGTCCCTGACCCGCATCTTTCGCCGCCCCGACTACAAGTCCGAGTACACCCAGTTCCTGACGGAACTGCGGGCACAGAAGCCGAATCTGCTGGAACAGCAGATCGCCGGTCGCGCCCTGCTGTGGGACCGCAAGCAGGACCGCGAGGCCCAGGCCGATTTCAACGAAGGCCGCGTGCCGCAGGCGCCCTACGTCTACCAGACGAACGGCTGATCTGAAGGTTTTTCTGCCTTTCCCAGCGTCAAGTGGTCACTTGCTGCTATTGAAGCAATAGCAATTCATGATCGACCCGATTGACGCTGTGGCCGCGCAGCTTCCCGTCGGCGCCACCGTGCCTGACATGCCCGAGGTCGTGGACCATGTGGCCGTGGCGAGGCTCTACGGAGAACCCCTGTTCTCGCTGCCGACCGACCTCTACATTCCGCCCGACGCGCTGGAGGTGTTCCTGGAGGCCTTCGAGGGGCCACTGGATCTGCTGCTGTACCTGATCCGCAAGCAGAACTTCAACATCCTCGACATCCCCATGGCCGGCGTGACACGCCAGTATCTGAGCTACGTGGAGGAGATCCGCACCCGCAATCTGGAGCTGGCGGCCGAATACCTGCTGATGGCAGCCATGCTGATCGAGATCAAGTCGCGCATGCTGCTGCCGCCGCGCAAGATCGCCGAGGGCCAGGAACCCGAAGACCCACGCGCCGAGCTGGTGCGCCGCCTGCTGGAATACGAGCAGATGAAGCTGGCTGCGGCACAGCTCAACGCGCTGCCGCAGGCCGGGCGCGACTTCATCCGCGCCCAGGTCCATATCGAGCAGTCGCTGCGTCCACGCTTTCCCGACGTCCAGCTGGCCGACCTGCAGGAGGCCTGGCGCGACATGCTCAAGCGGGCCCGCCTGGTGCAGCACCACAAGATCAGCCGTGAAGAGCTCAGCGTGCGCGAGCACATGAGCCTGGTCCTGCGCAAGCTGCAGGGCCGGCGTTTCATCGAATTCGAAGCCTTGTTCGACCCGGCCAAGGGGGTCCCGGTGCTGGTGGTGACCTTCATCGCGCTGCTGGAGCTGGCCAAGGAGACCCTGATCGAGATCACCCAGGCCGAGGCTTTTGCACCGATCTACGTGCGCCTGGCCTACACGCCGACCTGAGTCCCCGCCGACTCAGACGGTTTCAAGCTTGGGCTCTCGACCCATCAGCGCAGCCACCGCCTCGACCGGGCGAAGCCGCCCGTCCAGCAGTGCCACCACCGCCTCACTGATCGGCATGTCGACGCCCGCCACCGCTGCGCGCTGCACCACGGTGCGCGCACTGTAGACACCCTCGGCAACGTGTCCGAGCGAATCGACGGCCTGCTGCAGGCTCAGGCCTTGTGCCAGCAACTGGCCCACCCGGCGGTTGCGGCTGAGGTCGCCCGTGGCGGTCAGCACCAGGTCACCCAGGCCGGACAGGCCCATGAAGGTTTCGGCCCGCGCACCCAGAGCCACGCCGAGCCGCGTCATTTCGGCCAGCCCCCGGGTGACAAGGGCGGCGCGCGCGTTCAGCCCCAGGGCCAGGCCGTCACACAGCCCCGTGGCAATGGCCAGCACGTTTTTCACCGCGCCGCCCACCTCCACGCCAGGCACATCGTCGCTGGCGTAGACGCGCAGCGTGGCACTGTGGAACGCCTGCACCAGCGCTTCGCGCACCCGCGCATGTTCACTGGCGGCCACGAGCGCCGTCGGCTGTCCCTTGGCCACCTCCAGCGCAAAGCTCGGACCACTGAGCACGCCGGCCTTCAGCCGCGGCGCCACGGAAGCGCGGATTTCGTGGCCGAGCATGCCGACGGTCGCCGGATCGGACCCCGTCTGGGGCGCCTCGAAACCCTTGCACAACCACGCCACCGGCGCGGTGCAGGCCTGCAGGGCGGTGAGCGTGTCGCGCAGGCCGGCCATGGGCGTTGCCACGATGACCAGGTCGGCACTGGATGCGTCCAGCTCGACGGCCGGCGCGCACCGAACGGTCAGCGCCTGTGGCAGCGCAATGCCCGGCAGGTAGCGGGCGTTTTCCCGCCGCCCCTGCATGGCCGTGGCTTGAGCCGCATCCCGCGCCCAGAGCTCGACCGCATGCCCATCGGGATGGCGCGCGGCACTGACAGCCAATGCAGTACCCCACGCACCGGCCCCGAATACTATGATTTTCATAGCATCAGACGACCATTCGACGCTGGGAATCAGGCGAAATGAATCAGGAATACTGGGCCGGAGCGGGCGCCGAAGCCGCCTGCGCCTGCTGCTGCTCGTACATGGCCTGGAAGTTGATTTCGGCCAGGTGCACGGGCGGAAAACCGGCGCGGGTGATCACGTCGGCCACGTTGCCGCGCAGATACGGGTAGACGATCTGCGGGCAGGCGATGCCCATGATCGGGCCCATCTGCTCTTCGGGCAGGTTGCGGATCTCGAAGATGCCGGCCTGCTTGCACTCGACCAGAAACACCGTGCGGTCCTTGATCTTGGTCTGCACCGTGGCGGTCACACAGACCTCGAACACGCCCTCGGCCACCGGGCTGGCTTCCACGCCGAGCTGGATGTCCACATTGGGCTGTTCCTGTTCCAGCAGGATGGCGGGGGAATTGGGCTGCTCCAGCGAAGCCTCTTTCAGGTAAACGCGCTGGATCTGGAACACGGGATCTTGGTCGGCCATGGAAATTCTCGGTTGATGAAAAGAAATGGGGATGGGCTCAGGAAACCACCCGCGCTGGCCGCAGGCCAGCGGGCAAGTGCCTCAACGACGCCAATTATCTCAGGTGCGCCCCGGCCCCATGGCGGTGCATGGCGGCAGACTCAATGGCCGTTGAGCAGGGGCATCAGGTCGCCCCGGCGGTCCAACGCCACCAGGTCATCATGCCCGCCCACGTGCGTGGCGCCGATGAAAATCTGCGGCACCGTGCGTTGCCCGGTGATCTCCATCATCCTGATTCGTTCGTCGGGCTTGACGTCGACGCGGATTTCCTCGATCTGCTCCACGCCCTTGGCTTTCAGGATCTGCTTGGCGCGGATGCAATAGGGGCAGACAGCGGTGGTGTACATCTTGACGGCTTGCATACGGATCCCCTGTTTCAGGCCTTTTCCACGGGCAAGTTGGCGTCACGCCAGGAGCGCATGCCCCCCGACAGCGAAAGGGCCTGCTCGTAGCCCAGCTTGCGGGCAATCGACACGGCCCGCCCCGAGCGGGCGCCGGAGGCGCACACCAGGATCACCGGCGTGGCCTTGTTCTTGACCAGCCCCGGAAGCTTCTGCTCCAGCTCGCCCAGCGGCGCGTGGCGGGCACCGGCCACATGGCCGCTGGCATATTCACCGGCCTCGCACACATCCACCACCACGGCCTTTTCCCGATTGATGAGCTGCACGGCGCCAGCGGCCGTCACCGTTCCCGGGCCACCGCCGCCGGTGATCACCGGCCAGGCCAGCATGCCGGCGGACATCAGCGCCACCGCGATCAACATCCAGTTATCCAACAAAAACTTCACTTCGCACCTTTCGTCAACGGCCAGCGGCCACCCTCGATTCTAGAATGGAGGGTTGCTTCCGTTCTTGACCCTTTGATAGAGCCCCTGCCCACCATGTACAAACTCGTCCTCATCCGCCACGGCGAATCCACCTGGAACCTTGAAAACCGCTTCACCGGCTGGACCGATGTGGACCTCACCTCCACCGGCGTTTCACAGGCCATGTCGGCCGGCAAGCTGCTCAAGGCCGAGGGCTATGCCTTCGACCTGGCCTACACCAGCGTCCTCAAGCGCGCCATCCATACGCTGTGGTACACGCTCGACGAGATGGACTGCACCTGGCTGCCGGTGGTCAAGGACTGGCGCCTGAACGAGCGCCACTATGGGGCGCTGCAGGGCCTGAACAAGGCCGACATGGCCAAGCAGTATGGCGACGCGCAGGTGCTGGTCTGGCGCCGCAGCTACGACACGCCGCCGCCCGCCCTCGAGGCCACAGACCCTCGCTGCGAGCGCGGCGACCGGCGCTATGCCGCCCTGAACCCGACCGACGTGCCGCTGACCGAATGCCTGAAGGACACCGTGGCCCGGGTTCTGCCGTTCTGGAACGAATCCATGGCTCCTGCCATCAAGGCCGGCAAGCGGGTTCTGGTGGCCGCGCACGGGAACTCCATCCGGGCGATGGTCAAGTATCTGGACGGCATCGCCGACGCCGACATCGTCGGCCTGAACATCCCCAACGGCATCCCTCTGGTGTATGAGCTTGACGCCAACCTCAAGCCCATCCGCAGCTACTACCTCGGCGACGCCGAAGCGGCGGCCAAGGCGGCCGCG
This sequence comes from Candidatus Skiveiella danica, assembly GCA_016721925.1. Classification (GTDB taxonomy): domain Bacteria; phylum Pseudomonadota; class Gammaproteobacteria; order Burkholderiales; family Burkholderiaceae_C; genus Skiveiella; species Skiveiella danica. The sequence continues at coordinate 122,875 of JADKHE010000014.1, read as the reverse complement.
GCCGTGGCCAGCCAGGGCAAGGCCTGAAGCGCCTGGCGACAGGGGTGGGAGGTCCTGAATGAAGGACTTCACGGAACCGGCGAGGCCGTCAAGGCTCCAAGCCTGTATATTTCTTCCCAAAGGTGCTGAAACATGGGTCAAAAACTGAAGATTGCCGGCTGGATTTCCGTGGGTGCCCTGGCGGGCGCGCTCACCACGGTGTCGCTGCAGACCGTCGCGCGCGCAGGTCTGGCGCCTTTGCCGCTGGAAGAGCTGCAGCAGCTGGCGGCCGTTTTTGGCATGATCAAGAGCGACTACGTCGAGCCGGTGGACGAAAAGAAGCTGATCTCCGAGGCGATTTCCGGCATGGTCGCCAGCCTGGATCCACACTCCCAGTACTTTGACAAGAAATCCTACAAGGAATTCCGCGAAGGAACCACCGGGCGGTTCGTCGGCGTGGGTATCGAGATCACGCAGGAAGACGGCCTGGTCAAGGTGGTGTCTCCCATTGAAGGCTCTCCAGCCGACCGTGCCGGCCTCAAGACGGGCGACCTGATCACCCGCATCGACAGCACCGCCGTCAAAGGGCTGTCGCTGAACGAGGCGGTGAAGAAGATGCGCGGCGAACCGAACACCAAGGTGGTGCTGACGATCTACCGCAAGGACGAGAACCGCAGTTTCCCTGTGACGATCACGCGCGAGGAGATCAAGACCCAGTCGGTCAAGGCCAAGGTGATCGAGCCGGGCTACGCCTGGATCCGCCTGTCGCAGTTCCAGGACCGCACGGTGGACGACTTCGTGCGCAAGATCGACGAGATCTACAAGCAGGACCCCAAGCTCAAGGGCCTGGTCCTTGACCTTCGCAACGACCCGGGCGGCCTGCTCGATGCGGCGGTGGCCATCTCAGCCGCTTTCCTGCCGGACAACGTCACCGTGGTCTCCACCAACGGCCAGCTGGCCGAGAGCAAGTTCACCTACAAGGCCTCGCCCGAGTTCTACGCCCGCCGCGGCGCCGACCCGCTCAAGCGCCTGCCCGAGAGCACCCGTGCCGCGTTGCGCACCGTGCCGCTGGTGGTGCTGGTGAACGAGGGCTCGGCGTCCGCCAGCGAAATCGTGGCCGGCGCCCTGCAGGACCACAAGCGCGGCACCGTCATGGGCAGCCAGACCTTCGGCAAGGGTTCGGTGCAGACCGTGCGTCCGCTCGGCCCCGACACCGGCCTGAAAATCACCACCGCGCGCTACTACACGCCCAGCGGCAAGACGATCCAGGCCAAGGGCATCGTGCCCGACGTCCTGGTGGACGAAACACCCGACGGCAATCCGTTTGCGGCGCTGCGCACCCGCGAGGCCGATCTGGAAAAGCACCTGGGCAACGGCGTGGACAAGGAGCAGGCGGATCCGAAGAAGGAGCAGGCCCGTGAAAATGCCCGCGAAGAAGCGCTCAAGAAACTGGAAGAGCAGTCCAGGAAGCCTCTGGCCGAGCGCAAGCCACCGGAATACGGCACCGACAAGGACTTCCCACTGACGCAAGCCCTGAACCGCCTCAAGGGCCAGCCGGTGCTCGTGAGCAAGACCCAGGTCGAGCGCAAGGAAGCGCCCAAGGAAAACTGATCCCGGACAGCGCCTGCCGTCCCGGCAGGCCTGCGGGAGCTCCATGCAAGACGAACAGCTGCTGCGTTATTCCCGTCACATCCTGCTCAATGAACTGGGCGTGGAAGGGCAGGAGCGGCTGCTGGCCTCGCGCGCGCTGGTCATCGGCGCGGGCGGACTGGGTTCACCGGTGGCCCTGTACCTGGGCAGCGCTGGCGTGGGCCACCTGACGATCGTCGACCACGACCATGTCGATGCCACCAACCTGCAGCGCCAGATCGCGCACACGATGGCGCGCGTGGGAGAACCCAAGGCCCACTCGGCGCGTGACGCCATCGCCGAGATCAACCCCGATGTGCGCGTCACGCCGGTGCTTCACCGCGCCGATGATGGCCTGCTCGACGACCTGGTTCCGCAAGCCGATGTCGTCCTGGACTGCACCGACAACTTTGCCACCCGTCACGCCATCAACCGCGCCTGCGTGAAGCACCGCAAGCCGCTGGTTTCGGGCGCGGCCATCCGCTTCGACGGCCAGATTTCGGTCTACGACCCGCGCTCGGGCGCCTCGCCCTGCTACGCCTGCGTCTTCCCGGAGGCGGCCGCCTTCGAAGAGACACGCTGCGCCACCATGGGGGTGTTCGCGCCGCTGGTGGGCATCATCGGCACCCTGCAGGCGGCCGAGGCGATCAAGCTGCTGTGCGGCATCGGCACCTCGCTGGCCGGGCGGCTGCTGATGCTGGACGGGCGCGGCATGGAATTTACCGAGGTGCGCATTGCCCGCCAGAGCAGTTGCACCGTCTGCGGCGCAACCCCCACCGGGCGCTGAATCAGCGCCCAGGTGCGGGACACGGCCCGTGCCGCTGGCGAAAGTCGCGTGGCAACTCGGGCCGCCCGGCCGCAAACAAGCCGCGGTGGGCCTGCCGTGCGGCCGCCTCCTCGGCCGCATAGGGACCAGGGTGATTGCGCCAGCGGTACGACCAGGCTTGCCCTTCGCGCACCATGAGCGCACCCAGATCCTGCCTGTCCACCTTCACGTGCGCGAGTTCGCGCCCGTAGTCGTCCTGGCGGCGCACGCGCACCTCCACGCGCCGGTTCAGGGCCAGCCGCGCGAGCGCCTGGCGGGACGCCTCGCCGTGGGGCTGGCAGATCTCCGGAGCATCGATGCCGTCGAGCCGCAGCTTGCGCGCCGGGCCGCCGGCGTCGGGCGCCACCCACAGGGTGTCCCCATCCGAGACATGCGAGACTTTTCCGGCATACCCCAGCCTCGAATGGGCGCTGGTAGCTATCAATAACGTAGCTACCAGGATGACACCCGCAACTGCGCACCGTCCGCAACGATGGTCACGACAATGCGGTTTCATCGACGGCGAACCCTGCCGCCACCGCGGCGATCCCCGCGCGCGCCGCCCAAGCGTGCCTGCGCCTGAACCAGCGTGTCGGCCCGAGCCTGCAGCGTGGCCAGCGCGGTGTCGAGTCGCTTCAGTTCGGCATCGTCCAGCGCGCCCAGCAGCGAGCGATTGATCGCAGCAACCTGGGGAAACAGCGCGTCGAACAGCGCCCGGCCCGCCGGTGTCAGGCTCAGCATCACCGAGCGCCGGTCGCCCGGGCGCGGGTTGCGCGACACCAGCTGCTTGGCCGCCAGGACAGTGACCGCACGCGAGGTGCGGGCCCGATCGAGCTGCGCCCGCCCCGCCAGCTCCGACGACAGCAAGCCGTCACCTTGCGCCAGCAGGGCCAGGATGCGCCATTCGCGCCGGGTGATGCCGAACGTGCCCTCGCACAGGCGGATGACCTGCGCGCCGCCGGTGACCAGCAAGCGCGAGATGCGATACAGAAACAGGTCGTCGATCGTGCGAGGGTGCGTCAGGAGCGGCGCGGGCATGAGGGTAAGTCCCGAGGATGATTGATTAGGTCAATCGATTGTGGCTGCAATACATTCCACCGCACAACTGCCTCAGCACTTCAGGAGCCACCGATGAAACGCCGCTTGATCCTTATTCGCACCGCCCTGGCGGCTCTCGCCACTGCCGCCCCCCTGGCCCTGCACGCCCAGCCGATCGAGGGGCCGCTGCGCATCGTCGTCGGTTACGCCCCGGGCGGCTCCAGCGACCGCGTGGCCCGCATCGTGGGCGACAAGCTGCAGGCCAAGCTCGGCATCCCGGTCGTTGTGGAAAACAAGACCGGCGCCGGCGGGCGGCTCGCCGCGCAGCAGGTCAAGGCCACACCGACTGGCCAGAGCGTGCTGATGCTGGCCAACCCGGCCGTCATGGTGGTGGCGCCGCTGGTGTTCAAGGACAACGGCTATGACGCCGAACGCGATTTCACCCCGGTGTCCCAAGTCAACGACTACGAGTTCGGCCTGGCTGTGGCCACGGCCGTGCCGGTGCGCGAACTCTCCCACCTCGTGGCCTGGCTGCGCAGCAACCCCGAAAAGGCCAACTTCGGCGTGCCCGCCACCGGCAGCCTGCCGCACTTCTTTGCGTTGATGACGGCCGAGAAAGCCGGCGTGCAGGCGCAGGTGATCGGCTACCGGGGCTCGGGCCCGCTGCTGACCGACCTCATCGGCGGCCAGGTGCCGGTGGCCTTCGACACGCTGGACACGCTGCTGCCGCAGGCCGAGTCCGGCAAGCTGCGCATCCTGGCCACCTCGGGCGCCAAACGCTCGCCCTGGAGCCCGGCGGTGCCGACGTTCAAGGAAGCCGGCCTGAACCTCGTGGCCACCGGCTGGAACACCTTCTTCGCCCCGGCCAGCATGCCGAAAGACAAGGTGGAGCGCCTGGCCACAGCCATCCGCGACGTGATGCAGGACCCGGACACCCAGCGCAAGTTCGCCGACGCCAAGATGACGCCCGTGGTCAGCACCCAGGTCCAGACCGTGGCCATGCTGAAGGCGTACCGCGCCCAGTGGGCGCCGGTGGTGCAAAAATCGGGCTACCAGCCCTGATCCGGCGATGGCCACGCGCCCCAACATCATCTTCATCGTCGCCGACGACCTCGGCTTTGCCGACTTGGGCTGCTATGGCGGGCGCGACGCCGAATTCGGCCCCGTTTCTCCCGTGCTCGACGGCCTGGCATCAAAGGGCCTCAGGTTCACCCAGGGTTATGCGAACTCGCCTGTCTGCTCGCCCACGCGCTTTGCACTGATGACCGGGCGCTACCAGTACCGCCTGCGCGGCGCCGCCGAAGAACCGATCAACAGCAAGAGCCGCGGCAGCACCACACTGGGACTGCCGCCCGAGCACCCCACCCTGCCCTCGCTGCTGCGCGCCAGCGGCTACCGCACCGCGCTGATCGGCAAGTGGCACCTGGGCTACCCGCCGTCCTTCGGGCCGCTGCGCTCGGGCTACGAGGAGTTCTTCGGGCCCATGGCCGGCGGCGTGGACTACTTCACCCACTGCGACTCGCGCGGCCAGCACGACCTGTGGTTCGGCGAGGAGGAACGCGCCGACGAGGGGTACCTGACCGACCTGATCACCGCGCGCTCGGTGGACTACATCGACCGCATGGCCGACGGCGCCAAAGCCGGCACGCCCTTCTTCCTGAGCCTGCACTACACCGCGCCCCATTGGCCCTGGGAAACGCGCGACGACGAAGCCCTGGCGCAGGAGGTGAAAGACAACCTCTTCCACCTGCACGGCGGCAACATCCACACCTACCGCCGCATGATCCACCACATGGACGAAGGCATCGGGCAGGTGATGGCGGCGCTGAAGCGCCATGGCCTGACCGACAACACCCTGGTCGTCTTCACCAGCGACAACGGCGGCGAGCGCTTCTCCGACAACTGGCCGCTGGTGGGCGGCAAGATGGACCTGACCGAAGGCGGCATCCGCGTGCCCTGGATCGCGCACTGGCCGGCCGCCATCGCGCCCGGCGGCGTGAGCGCGCAGCAATGTCTGACCATGGACTGGTCGGCCACGATGCTCGATGCGGCCGGCGTGCTTGCCGATGCGGCGTATCCGCTCGATGGCATCTCACTGCTTCCCGTTCTGAAAGACCCCACCAGCAGCTTCCGCCGTCCCCTGCACTGGCGCATGAACCACCGCGGCCAGCGCGCGCTGCGCGACGGCGACTGGAAATACCTGCGCGTGGACGGCCACGACTACCTGTTCAACATCCCCGCCGACGAGCGCGAACGCGCCAACCAAGCAGGCCGCGAGCCGGCGCGGCTGGCGGCGATGCGCGCGGCCTGGGAGGCATGGGAGGCCACGATGCCGCCGATCCCCGCGGATGCGACCGTCAGCCTGGGCTATTCCGTCAAGGACATGCCGCAGCGCTGAACCACCCTCCTGCCGCGCCAGCGGCATGCGCGCCGGCGCGTACCATCGGCACTCATGCCAAAGCTGCAGCGCCTTTTCCCTTTCCTGTCCTGGCCCCGTCCCGACGCCACGCTGCTGCGCGGTGAAATGCCCGCGGGCCTGACCGTCGGGCTGATGATCATTCCCCAAGGCGTGGCTTATGCCGCGCTGGCCGGGATGCCACTAGCCACCGGCATCTATGCCTCCCTGCTGCCGACGCTGGTGGCGGTGCTGTTCAGCGCCTCCACGCGGCTGTCGGTCGGACCCACCGCGCTGACCTAGCTGCTGGTCGGCACCTCACTGCATGGCCTGGCCGAGCCCGGCAGCGCCCACTGGGTCGAGCTGGCCGTCTGGCTGGCCCTGCTAACGGGCACGTTGCAGGTCGTACTCGGCTTCGTGCGTTTTGGCTGGCTGCTCAACCTCGTCCGTTCCCCGGTGCTGATGGGGTTCACGCAGGCGGCAGCGCTGTTGATCATTGCATCGCAACTGCCAGCCGTGCTGGGTGTCGAGACCGGCTGGCAACAGTGGCTTGCCGCGCCCCACCGGCACGCCGCTTCGAAGGCCTTTGGACTGATCAGCCTCGCGTTGCTGGTGCTGGCGCGCCGCTGGCGGCCCGCCTTTCCCTCGGTGTTGTTCATCGTAGCGGGAATGACCGCCATCAGCGCCTGGGCCGGCTTCGAAGCCTCGGGCGGCAAGGTCGTGCGCGCACTGGCCGCGGGTCTGCCCTCGCGGTACCTGCCGGGCCTGCCGGACTGGCACACTCTGGGACAGTTGCTGCTGCCCACGCTGGTCATCACCCTGGTGAGCTTTCTGGAAACCGCCTCCAGCGCCAAAGTGGAAAACCAGGGCGAAGGCCAGATCTGGAACCAGAACCAGGACCTCATTGGCCAGGGGCTGGCCAAGATCGCCTCGGGCCTGAGCGGCGCCTTCCCCACCAGTTCATCGTTTTCGCGCTCGGCCCTCAACATCTATGCGGGCGCCAGGACCGGCTGGGCCACGGTGGTGTCCGTCGCAGTGGTTGTGATCGCGCTGCTGCTGTTCACCCCGGCACTGCGCTACGTGCCCCAGGCCGTGCTGGCGGCCATTGTCCTCGTCGCGGTGGTGGGCTTGCTGAAGCCGCGGCGGTTTGCCCACCTCTGGCGCGTCTCGCGTGTGGAGGCCACCATCGCCGGTGTCACCTTTCTCATCACGCTGGCGACAGCCCCGCGACTCTACTGGGGCGTGCTGGCCGGCGTGCTGATGGGCCTGACGCATTTCCTGCACCATCGCCTGCACCCGCGCATCATTGAAGTGGGCCTGCATCCGGATGGCAGCCTTCGGGACCGGAACCTCTGGAAGTTGCCGCCTCTGGCGCCGGGTCTGTACGCCTTGCGCATGGACGCCGACCTGGATTTCGCCGCCGCCAGTGAGTTCGAGCGGGTCGTTCTCGACCACCTGTCCGCGAATCCCGACCTGAAGCAGGTCTGCCTGTTCGCACAGCCGATCAACCGCATCGACGCCACCGGGGTGGAAACCTTCGGCCAGATCCGCCGGCAGCTGAAGGCCCGGGGCATCACCCTGCACATCAGCGGCATCAAGCTGCCCGTGGAAACCGTGCTGCGCCATGCGGGCGAGTTGCCGGGAGACCCGATGCTGAAGTCCTACCGCACCGACACCGAGGCGCTGGCCGCGCTGGCTTGCCAGCACGGAGAACCCGCCGACATGGCCGCCGCAACCATCTGACGCGGGGTCCACCGCGCAGCCGGCAAGACCCTTAAATCCTATATTGATAGCAACAAATCACCATAAGACGATGGAATAAGGCTATTTTTGTCCATTTTTCCACCAGGAACGACCTGCCGTCCCGCTCCAGGCAACGCGCCGTCAATTTCCCGCTCAATGCGGTGGGTCCCGCGGGATTTTTTTCCGGTCGCGCGCCTGGCGGCGCAAGTCCTCCAGACCCGGCGGATCGCCAGGGAACCACAACCACTGCACATCCGTGCCGCCTTTGCGCAGGATGAACTGCCCCAACGCCAGCCAGGCGATCGCGGCAATGACCAGTGCGGCCACCAGCAACGCCGCGCCCAATGCGCTGCTCAGCAGCACCCGCACCAGCGACCATCCGGGCACGATCTGTGAGCCCGCCACGCCGGCCAGGACACCCAGCAGCAGTGTGGCCAGTACCACCTTGGCCACGAAACGGAGATTGGCGCGCAGATCGGGCATGAGATCGATGACGATGGGGCTCAGCCGATCGTGCGCCGCGCCTCGAAGACCTGAAGCTGTGGCGGTTCGACGGCCAGAGCCCCGAGCGCCCTGGCAAAAGCACGCGAGGCAGGCACCGCAAAATGTGCTGCCAGCGCGGCCTGGTCCGCCCATTCCTCCACAAAGACCAGCCGCAGCGGGTTTTCCACATCCTGGTGCACCGCATGGGCCAGGCAGCCGGCCTCGGCACGCGAGCGCCGCACATGCTCCAGGCTCAGCGCCAGCGCCTGCTCCAGGTTCTCTTCCTTCAACACCACGCTGCCCGTCACGATGATCATCAGTCTGCTCCTATCGAAAGGTGGGGTCACCCTGGTGGGCGGCCGGGATCGGCCTCGGCGCATAGGTGAGCACATGGTGCGCCAGCAACCCGGAGGTCAGACCCCGGCATTCGGCCGTTCCGTAGATGGATCGTTTGCCCGGTTTGAGCACGCTGGCGGTGCAAAGCACATCCTCCTCGCGGGCGCTGCGCAGAAACGCCGTCTTCATGTCCGAGGTGACCCAGTGCTCGCGGGTGCCGCGGCGGGTCATGATCGCGAGCCACATCGCCACGTCTGCGGCCCCCATCAGGGTCATGCCGCTGACGATACCGCCGGGGCGCTCCAGCGCCGGATCAAACGGCACGCGCAGCGTGCAGCTGCCCGGCGCGCAGGCCTCGACCCTGAATCCATAGGGCTTCAGGAAGGCCGTCCGTTCGAGGACTTCCGCAAGTTCGGCCAGCGTGGGGGAAGGGTCGGTCATGGTCAGGCGCAACAGATCGCACGCAGAGTACCCGTCCGGACGCTCTCCGTCCAGTTCGACGCAAAGGCTGTCGTGGCGGGGCAGGCACCTGGCCCGCCGCCGCAGCAGCGCAAAGGCCGCTTCAGGGCGCGATCTTGCGCTTGAGAAAACGCGCCACCGGCTGGGGCAGGCCGTCCAGCGAACCCAGGATCTTGGGCAGCATCTTGAGCTTCAGGCCCGACAGCGAGGGCGGCACCATGGCTTCAATGAGGTGTGGCCCCGGCGTCGTCAGGGCGTGCTCGAGCGCCTGCACGAATTCCTCGGTGGTGTGCGCGCGCACCGACGGCACGCCCATGCTACGCCCCAGGTCGGCAAAGTGGATCACCGGCCCCGCCAGGTCGAGCTGCGAACGCGCCTTGGCACCCACCGCCGACTCTTCGGCCCCCACGCGCTCGAGTTCGATGTTGAGCACCGCATAGGCGGCGTTGTTGAAGATGACGGTGGTCACGTTGAGCTTCTCGCGTGCCATCGTCCACAACGCCTGCACGGTGTACATGGACGAGCCGTCACCGGCCAGCGCCAGCACCGGCCGGTCCGGGCAGGCAATCGCTGCGCCCACCGCGCTGGGCAGGCCCTGCCCGATGGCCCCGCCGGTGAGGGTGATGAGGTCGTGCCGCGGCGCGCCGGCCGTGAACTTGGAGAGCATGAGCCCGGAGGTGATGGCTTCGTCCACCACGATGGCGTTGGCGGGCAGCAGGTGGCCAATGGCCTTGCAGGCTTTTTCAGAGGTCAGCTTGCGGCCACGCGGGCGGCCCGGGCGGCTGGCCGGGGCCAAGGCAGGCACCGCAGCGTCGGCCCCCAGGGCGCGCGCCAGCTTCTGCAGGCTGCCCGCGGCGTCCTGCTCGGGGCTGGACAGGGCGTGCACGGTGCAGCGGTCGGGCACCAGGTAGCTCTTCTTGTCGGGATAGGCAAAAAAGGACACGGGGGCCTTGGCATCGACCAGGACGAGGTGGTCAACGTCCTTGAGCTGCACGCCCGCGAGCTCGGCCAGGTAGGCAATGCGCTCCACCACCGGCAGGCCCGCGCCGCGCTCCAGGCGGGTGGGAAAGGTTTCGGCCAGCAGCTTCACGCCGCTGTGCGCGGCAATCTGCGCCGCCGCGAGCAGGCTGGGTTCACGCAGCGCCCGTCCCCCCAGCAGCAGCGCCACCTTGCCGCCCGAGCGCACGGCCTGGGCCACCGCCTGCACGGCGGCATCGTCTGCCACCGGCGGCTGCGGCATGGGTGGCACCACGGCCGGCACGCCGCCCTCGCCCCAGGACACATCGGCCGGCAGGATCAGCGTGGCCACCTGCCCCGGCAGGCCGCGCGCCGCAACGATGGCGTCGGCCGCATCCCGGCTGAGCGCGGCCGTGGATTGGGAGGTGCGCACAAAACCCGGCGACACGTTGCGGGCGACGGTTTCGATATCGGACTGCAGCTGGGCGTCGAACCGGGTGTGGTACGTGGCGTGGTCGCCCACGATGTTCACCACCGGCACCTTGCCCTTGCGCGCGTTGTGCAGGTTGGCCAGGCCGTTGCCCAGGCCGCAGCCCAGGTGCAAGAGCGTGGCGGCGGGCTTGTCGGCCATGCGGGCATAGCCGTCGGCTGCACCGGTGGCCACGCCTTCGAACAGGGCCAGCACGGCACGCATCTTCGGCTCGCTGTCCAGCGCGGCCACAAAGTGCATCTCGCTGGTGCCGGGGTTGGTGAAGCAGACATCGATGCCGGCATCGACCAGCGTTTTCATCAGGGCTTGGGCGCCGTTGGGCATGGAGGGCTCCTCGTCAGGGTGTGATTCAGGCAACTCAGGCCTGATCGGGTTGGATATGGCGGCGCATGGTCAGGGCAAACAGAAGCCCGCCGGCGTACATCAGCACGCCGTAGAGCGCCCCGGGAATGGCCATCGCGTCCACCTTGAGCACTGAACTGGCGATCACCAGCGCCAGCGCGGCATTCTGCACCGCGGTTTCAATGCCCAGCGTGACCGACTGGCTGCGCGACAGCCGCACGGCCAGGGCCACCGCGAAGCCGATGCACAGCATGGTCACGTTCAGGATCACCGCGAACGGCGCCAGGGTCGCGAAGTTGTCGCGCAGCAGCGCCCAGTTCTTTACCACCGCCGCCACGACGATGAACAGGAACAGGCCGGTCGCGATCCGCGTGGCGCGAGGCTCGAAAGCCAGCGACGGCTGCGGCCACCGATGGCGCACGAACATGCCCAGGCTGGCCGGAATCGCCAGCACCACGGCCACCTGGCCCATCATCAGGCCCACTGGCACGTTTACCGCCCGTGCCTCCCCCAGGAAATGGCCCAGAGACCAGGTCACCAGCAACGGCAGGGTGAAGATCGTGATCACGCTGGCGATCGCGGTGAAGCTCAACGCCAGCGCCACGTCGCCGCGGGCCAGGTAGGTCAGCAGGTTGGAGGTGGTTCCGGTGGGGCAGGCCGCCAGGATCATGAATCCGACGGCGAACACGCCGGTCACCCCGAACGCCTTGAGCATGAGAAAACACACCAGCGGCAACAGCAAGAAGTGACACAACACCCCCACCAGCAAGGCGCGCGGCTGCGCCAGGATGCGGCGGAAATCCGCCGGCGTCAGCCCCAGACCGAGCGAGAACATGATGAACGCCAGAATCCCCGGCAGCAGCACGCTGGAAAGAATGTCGCCTTGCATGGGATCTCCTGGTGGTGAGGGGAGGAACAGCCGACCGGCCGTCAGCCTCCGCCGGCGATCGAACGCGCCGCCGCCCGCGCCGTGAGGATACAGCCGGGCAGGAAGGTGCCCTCCAGCGAGCGCTTGCCGCTGGCGCCGCCCCCGCCGAATCCGGCGGCCTCGCCCACGCAGTACAGGCCTGGCAACGGCTGGCCACGGGCATCGAGCACGCGGCTGTGCAGGTCGGTCTGCAAGCCCCCCAGGCTCTTGCGGGTGATCAGCTGCATCTGGATCGCGATGAAGGGCCCGGCACCGGGTTGTTGCAGCGGGGCCGGCTTGCAGGTACGCAACTTGTCCGGGCCCCAGTGGCGGGCGTGCTCGATGCGGCGGATCTGGTCATCGTTGACCGTTCGTTGGCCACCGGAGAAATTGGCGTCGAAGGCATCGGCCGTGGCCTGCAGCACCTCGGCGCGGACATCGTCGGTGCCGGCCAGCGCGTTCATCTTTGCGGCCAGGCCGGCCAGCGTGTCATCCACCAGGAAATGCGGGCTCTCGGCGGCCATCTGCTTCACCAGCCGGTGGTTGCCGAGCAGGGTTTCCTTCAGGAACATCGGGAACTGCCGGTCGCGCACGCGCTGGTTGTGCTCGGCCCCGGAAATGGCGAACTCCTTCGCCGCGATGCGCCAGTTCAACAGGTGCCAGGTCCAGGGCTTCTCCTGGGCGGCCACTCGCTGGCACAGCTCGTGGGTGTCAAAGCCGGTGACCAGCGGCTCGGGCCCGATGCGCTCGCCCCGGTGGTTGAGCCACAGCGCCGACTTGCAGGGGATGGTGGACAGGCCATGGCCCTCGAAATGCGGGAAGGGATGCGGAAAGCCGGCGGCATAGTTCCACATCTCGCCGGCGTGGGTGATGCGCCCGCCCAGGCCGGCCACCAGGTGATGCAGCCGGCCGTCGGCAAACGGGTGGGCGCCGTTGAGCATGGTGGCAGGCAGGGGACGGTGCTGGGGCCAGTTGGCGCGGGTTTCTTCGTGGCTGCCGTTGATGCCGCCCATCGCGAGCACCACCACCGGGGCGGCCAAGCGCACTTCGGCACCGTCGGCTTCATCGATCGCAAGCGCGCCGCTCACGGCGCCGCTTTCGCTCTCCAGCGCCGTCACACGGTGCCGGCTGAGCAACGTGAGGCGCCCGCCCGAACCGGCCTCGCGCGCCAGCTCGATCATGCGCAAGGTCATGTGGCGCGAGGTGCCCCAGACGATGTGATAGCGCGGCAAGCTGTTGCCATTGCCCAGCAGGCCGCGCTCAACCCAGTTCACGGCGGGCATGAACTTCAGGCCGCAGGCGATCAGCCAGTCGTAGACCTCGGCGCGGGAGTGTTCGACGTAGTAGCGCGCCCACTGGCGGGGCAACACATCCTGCTCGCCGAGTTCGCCGAAACGAATCCAGTCGCGCAGAGCAATCTCGGGGGAGTCCTTGAGTTTCATGCGCCGCTGCAGCGGCGTGTCCACCAGCGCCATGCCGCCGAAGGCCCACAGGGCCAGGCCGCCCAGCCGCTCGGGCGTGTCGCGATCCACCAGGGTCACGCGCTGCCCGGCGCGCAGGCATTCCAGCGCGGTCACCAGCCCGGCCAGGCCGCCGCCGATGATGAGAACATCCGATTGAACCGTGCCTGCCATGTTGGTCTCCTTGTATCATGCGCCCACCTGCATCAGGCGCCGCAATGGCCTTGCCGCCAGGAAGCCGCACCGCCACCACGCCATGTCTGCGCATTCCGTCGTTTCAGCCCGAACCGCGCCCATGCCCGGCGCCCGACAGCCGGGTGTCGCCCCGCATGATGGCCGCTGTGGACGGCTCCGTCTGTCGGGCACCCGACGATCAGGCGGGGCCAGGCGCCTCGCGAACCCTGCGGCATGAACGCACCGGACGCCCTCACTGCGTATCGGCCGCTGATCGGTCAGGGTCGCTGGTTTTCAACCCTGCCGCCCGAGCGACAGGAACAGCTGCTGGAGCATGCCGTCGTGCAGAAAGTGCCCGCCGGCGCGGCCTTGTTCCTTCGAGGCGATGCCAACTCGGGCCTGTATTGCCTTGTGGAAGGCTCTCTGCTGATCGGCGCCGTGAGTGCCGACGCGCGCGAGGCCACTCTGGGCCTGCTGGAGCCGCCGCAGTGGTTCGGTGAAATCGCCCTGTTCGATGACGGTCCGCGCACCCACGATGCCCATGCGCGCGTGGCCAGCCGCCTGCTGCTGGTGCCGCGTCCGGCCCTGCTGCGCCTGCTGGCCGCCGAGCCGCAATGGTGGCACCATCTGGGCCAGTTGCTGGCCGAGAAGGTGCGCGCCCTGTTCGAGAGCCTGGAGGACATGGCCGTGCTGGCCGCGCCGGCCCGCGTGGCGCGCCGACTGCTGGCGATGGCCACCGGCCACGGCATGCTGGCACCCGGCATCACCCACTTGACGATCGCCGTCAACCAGGAACAGCTCGGCGCCATGCTCTCGCTCACGCGCCAGACCATCAGCGAGGTGCTGCGCGAATTCGAGGCGCAGGGCTGGCTCAAGCGCCGCTACGGCGCCATCGAGCTGCTCGACACCGCCGCCCTGAGCCGCATCGGGCAGCCCCAGGGCATGGCCGCCGCGGCTGGGGCGGCTGCGGCGGCGCAAAGGGTCTGAGACGGGGGCCCTTGCGCTGCGGTCCGGTATGGTATCGGCAGGCGCGGCGCCGCCACCCCTGTCACGCCCCGACGATCCAGCCTTCCAGGGGATCAAAAGCGGGCAAGCCCCATCCGGGTCCGGCGTCGGCGCGGGGCGCAACCGCCTGTTGCCACAGCGCCCAGGCCGCCTGCATCAGGCACAGGACCGCGTCCAGGCTGTCACCGGTGGCATCGTCGGCCAGCGCATCGCGCTGCGCGTGCGTCAGTCGCAGGCGCAGGCCGGCCGACCGCAGCAGCGGCACCTCACCCGACTCCAGTGCGGCCAGGATGCTGCGCCGGGCGATCAGGCGCTCGGGTGTCTGCCGGGCCCGGTCGTCAGCCTTGTAGCTGCGCGAAGGGGTTGGCGCGTGGGCCAGCGCCTGGCGCGCCAGCAGGCCGGGGTAGGCTTCCAGGGCCACGCGATCGGTGTCGCCAGGATGCAGGCCCGGCAGGTGCGCACCGGCATCGAGCAACAGCGGCACGCCCGCGTGCAACATGAAAGCCACCGGCGGGTTGACCCACTTCATGCTGGGGCTGGAGCCGGCCGGGCCGTCGGTGGCGCGGTGCGCGAACTTGCCACCGGGCGGCCGCGCATCGCAGAACGCGGCAAACGCCGCACGGATCTCGGCGCGGCTCAGGCCGCCGTAGTGGCGCACGCAGGCGAGCCACTCGGTGGGCCAGCCCAGCGTCTCGACCAGCTCTCGCGGCAAGCCGAACGGCAGGTCGAAGCCGCCCACCCAGGGTGGACGCGGCTCTTTCAACCAGGCGGCGAAGGCCACCAGGGTTTCGAATCGCTCCATTTTCAATAGCGTGATACGTCCATTCGACGCTGGGCTATGGCCGATATTTCCTTGAGAATCAGGAAAAAGGGACTCCCCGAGCGCCACCACCACCGGCTTGCGCCGCGACGGGCTGCTGCTGAAGTCGCAGCCCATAAGCAAACGTGCCGCGCTCACGGAGCAAGCTCCTTGCGGCGCGCGGCGGCGCGATGCGTCCCGGATGCGGCGCGTCGGCTCATGTGATCGCCGCCATCAGCCCAGCGCGAGCGCCATGACGCCAGCCGCAATCAGCACCGCGCCGGCCAGGCGCAGCGCCCGGTCGCCTTCGCCGAGCAGGTGCCCGCCGATCAGCGCGGCAAACAGCATCGACACCTCGCGCGCCGGCGCCACGTGCGACAGCGGCGCGACCTGCATGGCATACAGCACCAGCACATAGGACACCGGGCTGACGATGCCCACGAGCACGGCGTATTTCCACTGCCGGCGCCACAGGTCCCAGGCCGTCGGGCGGTCCCGCAGCACGGACGGCAGCAGGAACGCGGTGCGCACCACCCCGCCGACATAGTCCAGCAGGATGGGCGACATCAGCACCACCTTGACCGCGTAGCCGTCCACCACCGTGTAGGCGGCGATGAACACGCCGGTCAGCAGCCCGTAGCGCAGGCCGCGCAGCACGCGCTGGCGCTGCGCCGGGTCGTGCGTGGCGCGCAGCAGCCCCGGCCCACCGGCAATCAGAAACACGCCCCCCACCACGCCGCCGATGCCCGCCGCTCCCAGCAGCGTGAGGCGCTCGCCCAGCAGCCCGATCGCCACCAGGGACGACAGCAACGGGCCAGAGCCGCGCGCCAGCGGGTAGACCACGGTGAGATCGGCTTTGCGGTAGCCGCGCAGCAGTACGAGGTAATACACCAGGTGCAGCACCGCGCTGGCCAGGATGAAGGCCCAGGGCACCAGGCCCCAGAGCGGCACCTGCTGCCAGCCCAGCCACAGGCCCAGCGGCGCCCAGAACACCGTCATCACGATGCCGGTGAAGGCCGCGAAGCGGGCATCCCCGCCGGCCTTCTTGGCCGCGATGTTCCAGCTCGCGTGAATCAGGCCCGCCAGGATGACGAGCGCCAGGGCGGAGGCAGGCAAAACAGTTCCCGGATCAGCCAGCGCCGGGCCGCCCCAAGCTGGCTGCGGCCCCCTCGGGGGGCAGCGAAGCACACGCAGTGGCGAGCGTGGGGGCCATACTCAGCCGGCCAGCCGCACCCGCAAGGCTTCGGGCAGCGCTTCGCCCCGCAGCGGTGTGCCGGGGCCGGCTTCGTACCGGCACCAGACGCGGGTCTCACGGCCGCTGGCCAGGTTCCCAGCACGCCGTCGCCATCCAGAAAACGATGCCGAACGGTGAATGATTTTCCGCCCAGCCGCTCCACGCAGGACTCGACGATGCAGCGCTCGCCAAAGGTGGGGGAACGCACGAAGCTGCATTCGGTGTGCACCAGCGGCAGGCTCAGGTGTTCGGCCCGCATGCGCGCGGCGCTGTAGCCGGCCTCGGCAAACAGGTGCCAGCTCGCCGCGTCCATCCAGCGGTAATAGGTCGGATAGAAGATGATGCCCGCCGGGTCGCAGTCGCCCCACTCCACGGTGCGCTGCATGCGGGTGGTGAAACCGCCCTGTCCTGCCTGCGCCGGCACATGGCTCACCGGACACCCCCCGCGCTGGCCAGCGCGGTGCTGTTCGCCCTGGAAGCGCCGCGGCGACTCATCGCGCGCCCGGCTCCGTCAGGCCCGGCCGATGATGGAGGCCGTGGCCAGCAGCTCTTCGAGCAGCGCCAGCGACACGGACCCCGACACGCTGTAGGGATCGAGCTCGGCGCGCTCGGCGTACTTCAGCAGGATGCTGGTGTTGATCCGTGCGACGTTGACCTGCCCCATCGTCCAGCCGCCAAAGCGGCGCTCGGAGATTTCCTCGTAGTGCAGCAGCACCACGTCCTTGTGGCGCGGATCCTTCTGGATGTGGCCGTAGAGGTCGCTCACCGCCATGCGCCCGCCTTCGAGCGCCTGCAGGAAGATGCCGCCGCCATAGCAGAGGATGCCGGTGATGCCGCAGGACGGGTTGAACTGGCGCGACTGGGCCAGGATGTCCTCGATCACGTCGGGGCTGGGGTCGACGGCGCGGCTGGCGTAGAGCAGGCGTACAAGCATGGGGCGTCCTAGCGGGGAATGAGGGAGAGAAATTCGCGACGCAGGTTGGGGTCTTTCAGGAAGGCCCCTCGCATCACGGAGTTGATCATCTTGCTGTCCATGTCCTTGACGCCGCGCCAGGCCATGCAGAAGTGGCTGGCCTCCATGACGATGGCCAGACCGTCGGGCTGCGTCTTTTCCTGGATCAGGTCGGCGAGCTGGATCACGGCCTCTTCCTGAATCTGGGGCCGGTTCATGATCCATTCGGCAATGCGCGCGTACTTGGACAGGCCGATCACATTGGTGCGCTCGTTGGGCATCACGCCGATCCAGACCTTGCCGATGACCGGGCAGAAGTGGTGGCTGCAGGCGCTGCGCACTGTGATGGGACCGACGATCATCAGTTCGTTCAGGTGCTCGGCATTGGGAAACTCCGTGATGCCGGGAGGGTGCACGTAGCGACCCCTGAACACCTCGTTGACATACATCTTGGCCACCCGGCGTGCGGTATCCGAGGTGTTGTGGTCGTTGTCGGTGTCGATCACCAGGCTGTCGAGCACGCCCTGCATCTTGACCGTGACCTCATCGAGCATCTTCTCGAGATCGCCGGGCTCGATGAAATCCGCGATGTTGTCGTTGGCGTTGAAGCGCTTGCGGGCGGCCTTGATGCGCTCGCGGATCTTCACGGAAACCGGCGTGCCTTCGTCAATTTCGGCTGGGCTCATGGCGTCGGGTCTCTTCATTAACATGGAAAGATGGTACCAGCGATTGATGAGTGGGGTTATTGGGCCTATCCCAGCGTGAAATGGTCATAGCACGCTATACATTTTGCAGTATCTGTCAGCCGCTGGCGAATCGCCGCGAGCCGCGGGAACGCGTTGCTCCCGTGTGACAGTGTCATGCGATTGTCACAAACCGCCGTTCCAATGGTCTGCACAACAACAAGATCATGAAAGGAGATCCCCCACATGACCCTCACGCCCTGGCTTCTGGCGCTGCCCCTGGTGGCCCTCGCCGCGATCCCGGCCTGGCGGGCCGCCCGCATGCGCCGGCGCCGCGCCTTCATCGAGGCCTATCGTTTTGCACCGCACCTGCGCGCCCAGGTGCTGCAGACGTGGCCGAACCTGCACCCTGGCGCCCTGAACGATGTCGAGCGCGGGCTGCGCCAGTTCTTCCGGGTCAGCCTTGCGGCGCGCGGGCGCATGGTGGCCATGCCCTCCAAGGTGATCGATGAACTCTGGCACGCCTTGATCCTCGACACCGCGCGCTACCAGTTCTTCTGCCGCCACGCCTTCGGTCGGGTGCTGCACCACACGCCCGCCGCGGCGATGCGCGCGCAGGCCCGCGGCGCCGAGCCGCTGCGCCGCGCCTGGCGGCTGGCCTGTGCCGACGAGGGCCTGGACCCGCGCCAGGCTGCCGCCTTGCCGCTGATGTTCGAGCTGGACACGACATTGGCCATTCCCGGCGGCTTTCGCTATGAGCCCGACTGCAGCCGACCGGGCAGCAGCGCCTGGTGCGGCAATGCGCTGGGTTGCGGAAGCACCGGGTGCGGAAGTTCGCACGGCAGCGACGGCGGTGATGCGGGTGGCGACGGCGGCGGTGATGGCGGTGGATGCGGCGGCGGAGGCGACTGAACGTCTGGCTGCTGCGGACCCGACGTCGGTCAGTAGCGCCTGCCGGTCAGAAAAAGCGCCAGGCGCATCAGCCCCAACGCCAGGCGCTCTTTGACCCGTTGCAGCAGCGGCCGGTTCGCGTACTCCTGCGCCGCCACCGGCCGGCCGCCATGGGCCATCGCATCGACCAGGCGCGTGCGCAGTTCAACCGCAAAGGCACTGTCCTGAACCACCACGTTGGCTTCGCGCGCCAGCAGCAGGCTCAAGGGGTCGAGGTTCGAGGAGCCGACCGTGGCCCAGGCCCGCGAGGTGCCCGCGTCGATCACGGCCACCTTGGCGTGCAGGAAACTGGCGGTGTACTCGTGTATTTCGATTCCGGCATCCATCAGCGGGCCATAGACCGGGCGTGCCGCATGGAACTGCATGAAATACTCATAGCGACCTTGCAGCAGCAGACGCACCTTCACGCCACGGCGCGCCGCGTGGATCAGCGCACGGCGAAGCCGCCTTCCGGGCAGGAAATAGGCGTTGGCAATGATGATCTCCTGCGTGGCCCCGGCGATGGCGCGGCGGTAGGCGCGCTCGATACGGCTGCGGTTGAGCACGTTGTCACGCAGCAGCAGCGTGGCACGTGCCACCTTGCGTCCCTGCGTGTCGGCTTCGGGCGCGCGGCGCCAAGGCAGGTTCAGACCGGCTGCTCGCAGCGTGCTGAAGGCATGGGGAAAATGATGGGCCCGCATGTCGCGCACGCCCTGCATGCGCCACCACAACTGCGCCGTGGTTTCCTGGGCCTGCAGCACCAGTGCGCCCGAGGCGCGCACGGCAAAGTCCAGCCGGGGCTCGTTCAGGCGACCATGATGCGGATCATGAAAGTCGTCCAGGATGTTGATGCCGCCGCAAAAGGCCAGCCGCCCATCGATCACGCAGAGCTTGCGGTGCAGCCGGCGCCAGCGGCTGGGAATCAGCAGTCCCAGCGTGCCCAGGGGCGCGTAGACCGACCATTGCACGCCGGCGGTCTCGAAGCGCTTGCGCCACAATGGCGGCAACGCATCGGTGCCCACACCATCGACCACCACCCAGGTTGTCACACCGCGCGTTGCGGCGCGCACCAGCGCTTCAGCCACCTCGACGGCCTCACCGGTGAAGTCGAAGATGTAGGTTTCCAGCCGGACCTCGGAACGGGCGTGGTCCATCGCGGCAACCAGCGCCGGGAAGTATTCCTGGCTGCCCTGCAGCAACTCGATCTGGTGCGGGTCGCGCGAGTCGTGGGCACGCGCAGTCATGTCAGCCCAGACCGAATTCGCCGATCAGCGGCAGGTGATCGGACATCCGTCCCCAGATCCGGCCACGGGGCACGTGCAGGCTCAATGGTTTGAGGCCGCGCGCAAAGATCTGGTCCAGCTGGACCACCGGCAGGCGCGAAGGATAGGTCGGACAGCGCACCGTATCTGACGAGCGCATGCCGATGCCATGCAGGGTTCGCTGGATGCGCGTGCCCCAGTCGTTGAAGTCGCCCGCCACCACCAGCGCCGCGTCGTGGGGCACCTCCCGCTCGATGTAGCGTCCAAGCTGCGCGACCTGGCGCGCCCGGCTGGCAGGGATCAGCCCGAAGTGCACCACGATCACGTGCACCACCCGCCCCTGCACATCGACCTCCACGTGCAACAAGCCGCGCTGCTCGAAACGATGGTCCGACATGTCCTCATGGCGGTGCGCCAGGACCGGCCAGCGCGACAGCAGGGCATTGCCATGTTCGCCGTGGCGCGTGACGGCGTTGGTGCGGTAGACCGCCTCGTAGCCCTCGGGCGCCAGGAACTCGGCCTGGGGCAGATCGGGCCAGTGCGTGAAGTAATGCTGCTGGCGCCGGTGCACCTTGCGGACTTCCTGCAGGCAGATGATGTCGGCGTCGATCTGTTCGATGGCGTGGCCGAGGTTGTGAATCTCCAGCCGCTGTCGGGGCCCCACGCCCTGCACACCCTTGTGGATGTTGTAGGTGGCGATGCGCAGCGTGTCCTGAAGTGTGTTCACACGCAAACCTTACCCCAAAAATCGAGGCAACATCAGCACTGCCTCGGCATTGGATGACGAAAAACAGGCATCGGCCGCCGCCTGCCAGGGCAGCCACTGGTAGTTCGTGTGCTCATGCGGGTTCAGCCGAACCGGCGTACCGACAGGCACTTCGAGCCCGAACACCCGCTCGGTGTTGTGGGTTACGCCGGGCGCGTAGCGGTGCAGCCACTGGGGATAGATGCCATAGACGTTTTCCAGGCCCCAGTCCTGCAGGCAGCCAGCCAACGGCGTGCCTGCGCCGCCGCCCGACGCGCGCCCCCCCGAGACCTCGCGCACACGCCCGCGTGGCTGAAACCCCCTCTTCCGGTCCTTGCTGCCGGTCACCGACTGCCAGTATTCGGTGGCGTCAGCGCGCCGAATCAGCAGCACGTCCAGCGCCGGGGTGTAGATCACCACCAGCACCGACTGCGCAATCTTGAAGGCGCTGGCGCCGCTCACTCGCCGAGGTAGGCGGCCCGCACGCGGGGATCGCTGAGCATCTCCTTCGCGGGGCCGTTCATGGTCACGATGCCCGACTCCATCACATAGCCCCGGTCGGCAATGGCCAGCGCACGGCTGGCGTTCTGCTCCACCAGCAGGATGGTCACGCCCTGGGCGTAGACATCGCGCACCACTTCGAAGATCTTGTCCACCATGATGGGGCTCAAGCCCATCGAGGGCTCGTCCAGCAGCAACACCTTGGGTCGGCTCATGAGGGCCCGGCCCATGGCCAGCATCTGCTGCTCGCCACCCGACAGGGTGCCGGCGAGCTGGTCCTTGCGCTCTTTCAGGCGGGGGAAGATGGTGAAGACTTTGTCAATGTCGGCCAGGATGTTGGCTTTGTCGCTGCGGATGTAGGCGCCCATCTGCAGGTTTTCGGTGATGGTCATGCGGGCGAACACGCCGCGGCCTTCGGGCACCATGGCCAGCCCCTGCTTGACCAGATCCCAGGGGCCCTGGCCCCGGATGCTCTTGCCCAGGTATTCGATGTCGCCATCGTTGATCGGCAGGATGCCGGTGATGGCTTTCATCGTGGTGGTCTTGCCGGCGCCGTTGGAGCCGATCAGCGAGACCAGCTCGCCCTCGTGCACCTCGAAATCCACGCCCTTGACGGCCTGGATGCCGCCATAGGCCACCTTCAGGCCCTTGACCTTGAGTAGTGTCGCTGCCATGTCAATGTCCTCCGGTGCCCAGATAGGCCTCGATCACTTTTTCATTCTTCTGCACATCGGCCGGCGTGCCCTCGGCGATCTGCTTGCCATAGTCCAGCACCGTGACCCGGTCGCACAGGCCCATCACCAGCTTGACGTCGTGCTCGATCAGCAGGATGGTGCGGTTGTCCTTGCGGATGCGGTCGATCAGTTCGCGCAGCATGACCTTCTCGGTCGCGTTCATGCCGGCGGCCGGCTCATCCAGCGCAATCAGCTGTGGGTCGGTGGCCAGGGCGCGGGCAATCTCCAGGCGGCGCTGGTCGCCATAGCTCAGGGTGCGGGCCTTGTAGTCGGCAAACTTGCCAATGCCGACGTAGTCCAGCAATTCCTGGGAACGCTTCGCAATGGCAGCCTCCTCCTCACGAAAGCCCGGCAGGCGCAACACGGCCCCGATCAGGCCGGAGTGGGTCCGGATGTGGCGGCCCACCATCACGTTCTCCAGCGCAGTCATTTCGGCAAACAGGCGGATGTTCTGAAAGGTGCGCGCGATGCCCGCCTTGGCCACCTCGTGCACCGCGGTCGGCTTGTAGGGCTTGCCGGCCAGCTCGAAGGTCCCGCTGTCCGGGGTGTACAGGCCGGTGATCACGTTGAAGAACGTGGTCTTGCCCGCGCCGTTGGGTCCGATCAGGCCATAGACCTGGCCGCGTTCGATCGTCATGCCCACGTCGCTCAAGGCCTGCAGGCCGCCAAAGCGCTTGGAAATGCCGGCGACTTTCAATACGGTATCGCTCATGTCGCTCTCCTTATTTGCCTTGCAGCGACTTGCCATGCTCCGGCGACGGCCACAGGCCGCGCGGGCGCATCAGCATGATGATGATCATGGCCAGAGCGATCAGCAACTGGCGCAGGATGGCCGAGTCGAGGCGTCCATCCGTCATCGACTGCAGAGGCCCGGCCACGTAACGCAGCACCTCGGGCAGCGCCGACAGCAGCACCGCACCCAGAATTACCCCGGGCAGGTGCCCGATGCCGCCGAGCACCACCATGGCGACGATCATCACCGACTCCATCAGGCTGAAGGACTCGGGCGACACAAAACCCTGGAAAGCACCGAACATCACGCCCGACACGCCACCGAACGTGGCGCCCATGCCGAAGGCCAGCAGCTTCATGTTGCGGGTGTTGATGCCCATGGCTTTCGCGGCGATCTCGTCCTCGCGGATCGCCATCCAGGCGCGGCCGATACGCGACATCTGCATGCGATGGCTGATCACCACGCTGGCCACCACCAGCGCCAGGAACAGGTAGTAGTACAGCGTGACCGAGGCGAACTCGAAGCCACCAAAGCTGACCGGCTTGCCCAGGTCGAGGCCGAAGAACTTGAGCGAGTCGATCTGGTTGATGCCCTTGGGTCCGTTGGTGATGTTGATCGGATGGTCCAGGTTGTTCAGGAACACGCGAATGATTTCACCGAAACCCAGCGTCACGATCGCCAGGTAGTCGCCGCGCAACTTCAGCGTGGGCGCGCCCAGCAGCATGCCGAACAATCCCGCCAGCCCGGCCCCTGCCGGAATGATCACCCACAGCGGCATGTGCAGCCCGTTCGGGAAGGTCGCGGCCAGCGCCGGGAAGGCTTCCGTCAGGTGCGGCGACGCCAGCAGGCCGTACATGTAGGCACCCACCGCAAAAAAGGCCACATAGCCCAGATCCAGCAGGCCGGCGTAACCGACCACAATGTTCAGGCCCAGGGCCAGCAGCACATAAAGCAGGGCCATGTCAGCGATGCGCACCCAGGCATTGCCGAAGCCTTGCAGCACCATCGGCAGCACCAGCAAAGCGACGGCGGCGACCAGGAAAACAACGGTCTTGTTCTGTTTCATCTTGATGCTCCCGGTGTTCAAGCGCGATCGGCGACACGTTCACCCAGCAGGCCGGAGGGCCGCAGCGTGAGCACGATGATCAGCACGATGAAGGCAAAGATGTCGGAGTAGTGGCTGCCCAGCAGTCCCCCGGTCAGGGTGCCGATGTAGCCCGAGCCGATCGATTCGATCAGGCCCAGCAGGATGCCCCCCACGACGGCGCCGGCCAGGTTGCCGATGCCGCCGAAGACCGCCGCCGTGAACGCTTTCAGGCCTGGCAGAAAGCCCATCGTGTGCTGCACCGTGCCGTAGTTGGAGGCGTACATCATGCCGGCGATGGTGGCCAGGATGGCGCCGATGATGAACGTGGCTGAAATCACCATGTCGGGTTTCACGCCCATCAGGCCCGCCACGCGCGGGTTCTCGGCCGTGGCCCGCATCGCCCGGCCCAGCCGGGTGTGGTTGACCAGGTACATCAGCGTGGCCAGCGAGACGGCCGTCAGGCCCAGGATCATGATCTGGGTCGGCGTGATCACCGCGCCGCCGATGTCGAAGGGCGTGCTCGGCAACAGGGTGGGATAGGGCTTGTAGTTCGGCTTCCAGATGATCATGGCCAGCGTCTGCAGCAGGATCGACACGCCGATGGCCGTGATCAGCGGGGCCAGCTTGGGACTGTTGCGCAAGGGTCGGTAGGCCACCTTTTCGATCACGAAGTTGAGCGCGGCGGCCACCACGCAGGAGATCACCATGGCCACGATCAGGACCACCCATCCCGGCGTGCCGGGCATGGCGTCCTTCATCAGGCCGATGATGGTCCAGCTGGTCAGCGCGCCGACCATCAGCACCTCGCCATGCGCGAAATTGATGAGGTTGATGATGCCGTACACCATGGTGTAGCCCAAGGCGACCAAGGCATACATGCTGCCAAGAACCAGACCGTTGATGATCTGCTGCAGCAGGATTTCCATAAAGCGTTCTCCGTTTTTTTTGACCGGCTGTTGCGCCCGAATGCGCCACGGATCCGTGACTCTGGCGGCTCAGGCCTCGTGAGCTGAACCAGCCAACTAGCAAAAAGCCCGCCAGGGCAAAGGCGTTGGCGGGCGGGTGGACGGGATTGTAGCGAACGCCCATCGGGCGGCGCGACTGCCGTTGCCGGGGGTTTACCCTTTGTCAGGGGGCCGGATCAGCAGCCTTGCCGACCCATTAGGACTTCTGATGATTGAGGCGTCGAAGCTCGTCCAACTTATCCGCAATTCGGATCTCCAGCCCCCGTGGCACCGGCCGGTAAAAGCCCGGCGGCGCCATGCCTTCAGGCAGGTAGGTTTCGCCCGCCGCGAAGCCGCCCGCTTCATCATGGGCATAGCGGTAGCCGCGCCCGTACTCAAGATCCTTCATGAGCTGCGTCGGCGCATTGCGCAGGTGCATCGGTACCGGACGGGTGCCGTCTTTCTTCACGTAGGCTTTGGCCTCGTTGAAGGCCTTGTAGACCGCATTGGACTTGGGCGCGACCGCCAGATAGACCAGACACTCGGCCAGTGCGAGTTCGCCCTCGGGGCTGCCCAGCCGCTCGTAGACGTCGGCGGCGTCGAGCGCCAGCCGCAGGGCGCGCGGATCGGCCAGGCCGATGTCCTCGGTGGCCATGCGGATCAGCCGACGTGCCAGGTAGCGCGGGTCGGCTCCGCCGTCGAGCATGCGCACGAACCAGTACAGTGCCGCGTCCGGGTCGGAACCGCGCACGCTCTTGTGCAGCGCGCTGATGGTGTCGTAGAACTGCTCGCCGCCCTTGTCGTATCGGCGCAGGCGCTCGCCCAGAACCCGCAGCAGCCACGCGTCGGTGATCGCCGCCAGCTGCTCGCGGGCGGCCGCGACGCCCAGTGTCTCCAGCGTGTTGAGCAGGCGGCGCGCATCACCGTCGGCGTACGCCACCAGGCGCTCCACCGCTTCTTTTTCGATAGCTGGAAATGACCTTTCGGCACTGGCTCTTGCCACAATTTGCTTCAAATCGTCTTCAGCAAGCGGCTGCAGCACATACACGGCGGCCCGCGACAGCAAGGCGGAGTTGACTTCGAACGACGGGTTCTCCGTGGTGGCCCCGATGAAGGTGAACAGGCCACTCTCGACATGAGGCAGGAAGGCGTCCTGCTGGCTCTTGTTGAACCTGTGCACCTCGTCGACAAAGACGATGGTGCCCCGTGGCACCAGTCCGGTGCGCGCCGCCTGGGCGTGTTCCACCGCTTCACGGATGTCCTTCACCCCCCCGAGAACCGCACTGATGGTGATGAACTGCGCATCGAAGGCGTCCGCCATCAGCCGCGCGATGGTGGTCTTGCCGGTGCCCGGAGGCCCCCACAGGATGCAGCTGTGCGGCTGGCCGGACTCGAACGCCAGACGCAACGCCATGCCTTCGCCAAGCAGATGCCGCTGTCCCACGACTTCGCCCAGGGTGCGCGGGCGCAACTGCTCGGCCAGCGGCGTCAGGCCCTGCGGAGCCGCACCGGGGCGCAGTGTCATGGACGAATCACGTCTGCGCCGGCAGGCGGTTTGAACTGAAAGACGCCTGGCGCCAGCACCGGGTTCAGTTCGAAGGCGGTGAACGTCAGCACCGAACGCTGTCCGAAACTGTCCAGGATGTCGAGGACCGCCAATTCACTGCCCTTGTCCGTCACCCTGAAGCCGACCCGCACCGCCTGCAACTGTCCGTCTTTCGTCCGGGGCGTGGCCTGAACCCATTGCAGCCCATCGCGATCCGGCGCGTCCCTGAGCTCGAAGTCCCCCTGAAGAGCTTTCATGTCGGGTGCCGCCGCGATCAGCGCCGCCGGTGTGGAACCCAGCGTTTGCGCCTGCTTGCGAGCCGTCACCTGGTTCAGGTCCACGTCGTACATCCACAAGGTCTGTCCGTCGGCCACGAGGGTCTGCTCGAACGGCTTCTTGTAGGAAAACCGGAAGCGGCCCGGCCGCTGGAATTCAAAGCTGCCGCTGGAGGTCTTGCTGCGCACAGCCTGGCCCTCCTTGGCCGGCGAAGTCACGACCTGTGTGAAAGACGCTCGCCCGGAACGCGCCGCCTTTACAAACGCGTCCATGCTGTCCAGACCGGTCGCCAAGGCATCCGGGGCCGCCGCCACGACAGAGCCAGCCAGCAACAAAGCCCGCGCAAACAGACGAGAGGCAGCGAACATCATGGAGCTGGGACCCCGCCACCGGGCGCAAGTTCATTCATCACGCGTTGGCACAAGGATGTCGCGCTGCCCGTTGGTGCTCATGGCGCTCACCAGACCGGCCTTTTCCATGTCCTCCACCAGGCGGGCCGCGCGGTTGTAGCCGATCTTGAGATGGCGCTGCACCAGCGAGATGCTGGCCTTGCGATTCTTCAGCACGATTTCGACCGCCTGGTCGTACATCGGATCCTTCTCGCCACCGCCCTCGGCCCCGTCGCCGGCCACACCGCCCTCGCCATCGATCGTCCCGCCTTCAAGCAGGCCCTCGATGTAATTGGGCTCGCCCCCTGGCTCTTCAGGTAGTCGACCACCCGGTGCACCTCGTCATCGCTCACGAAGGCGCCATGCACCCGGATCGGAAAGCCGGTGCCGGAGGGCATGTACAGCATGTCACCCATGCCCAGCAGCGCCTCGGCGCCCATCTGGTCCAGGATGGTGCGGCTGTCGATCTTGCTGCTGACCTGGAAGGCGATGCGCGTCGGGATGTTGGCCTTGATCAGGCCGGTGATCACGTCCACGCTGGGCCGCTGCGTGGCCAGGATCAGGTGGATGCCGGCGGCACGCGCCTTCTGCGCCAGGCGTGCGATCAGTTCCTCGATCTTCTTGCCCACCACCATCATCAGGTCGGCCAGTTCGTCAATGACGACGACGATGTGGGGCATGCGGTCCAGCGGCTCGGGCGCGTCCGGCGTGAGGCTGAACGGGTTGTAGATGAACTGCTCGCGCGACTTCGCCTCGTCGATCTTGGCGTTGTAGCCGGCCAGATTGCGAACGCCCAGCTTGCTCAGCAGCTTGTAGCGGCGCTCCATTTCGCCCACGCACCAGTTCAGGCCGTTGGCGGCCTGCTTCATGTCGGTCACCACGGGCGCCAGCAAGTGCGGAATGCCTTCGTAGAACGACATTTCCAGCATCTTGGGATCGATCATGAGAAAGCGCACATCACGCGCCTCCGCCTTGTAGAGCAGGCTCAGGATCATGGCGTTGATCCCGACCGACTTGCCGGAGCCGGTGGTGCCCGCCACCAGCACGTGCGGCATCTTGGCCAGATCGGCGACCACCGGATTTCCGACGATGTCCTTGCCCAGGCCGACGGTCAACAGGGACTTGGCTTCGTTGTAGACCTGCGAGCCGAGAATTTCAGACAGGCGGATCGACTGGCGCTTGGCGTTGGGCAGCTCCAGCGCCATGTAGTTCTTGCCGGGGATGGTCTCCACCACCCGGATCGACACCAGACTCAGACTGCGCGCCAGATCCTTGGCCAGGTTCATGACCTGGGACCCCTTGACCCCGGTGGCCGGTTCGATCTCGTAGCGAGTGATCACCGGCCCGGGCGACGCCAGCACCACGCGCACCTCGACGCCGAAGTCGCGAAGCTTCTTTTCGATCAGGCGGCTGGTCATCTCCAGCGTCTCGGTGGCCACGGTCTCCTGGCGCTGCAGTGCGCCGTCGAGCAGGTCCACCTGCGGCAGCTTGCTGTCGGGCAACTCGACAAACAGCGGCTTCTGCCGCTCTTTGGCCACCCGTTCGCTCTTGGGCAAGTCGGCCAGCACCGGCTCGATCAGGACCGGCTCAGGATGGTGCTCCTGGTTTTCCCGGCGCTCGACATGGATCACCTCTTCGCGCTCGCGCGCGGCCTGCTTGCCCAGTTCCAGATCCTCGGCAATTTCGCGTTTTTCACGCCGCGAAGTGACCAGTCCATCCAGCGCAGCACCGATGCGCTCGGCCAGCAGGCCCCAGGAAAACCGGAACACCAGCGCCGCCCCCAGAACACCCACCACGATGCTGACCAGGCCCGAGCCCGTGAAACCCAGCCACTTCACGCTGGCCGGCCCCGCCAGAAACCCCAGGACGCCGCCGCCGTGACCGGGCAGAAGCGGCTCCAGACGATAAAGCCGGGACCATTCGAGCGCCGTGCTGGCCACCAGCAACAAGGCCAACCCCAGCCAGAACGCCAGCCGGCCGGCAGCAAAGAGCGCCAACGGTGCCTGCGGCGGCGGCGGATCGGCTTCTCCTCGCATCCAGCGTGCAAGGCCTGTCAGCCAGGCGCGCATGCCCGCTGCAACGCACCACCAGACCGAGAACCCCAGCATGAAGAAACCGACGTCCGCCAGCCAGGCGCCCAGTCGCCCGCCCCAGTTGCGCACACCGGAATTCACGCCGGAGGTGGTCCAGGCCGGATCCTGGGACGAATAGCTCAGCAGCGCGAGCACGCAAAAGACCAGAGTTGCAAGCCCGAGCAAGAGGCCCAGTTCCTGGCCAAGGCGCGCCGAGCCGGAGGGCGGGGGTGCCGATGCGGTTCGGGACGTCGGCGTGGACAGCGTGTGAAGTGAATAGGTCATGGTCTACCGAAGGCGGCAAGCTTACTGCAAGCCGGACAGCCTCACGGCAGGGACAGCATGTTTTCCTTGATCCGCGTGGCGCCGTCGTCCATCACCTCGATGAAACCCCGTTGTTCGAGATCCTTCATCACCCGGCTCACCATCTCCCGCGAGGCGCCCACCATCTTGGCGATATCCGAGCGGGACACCTTGGACCGGATCAACCGGGTGCCATCCGCCTGCGGCGTTGCGGTCTCCAGAAGGGCGCGTGCCACCCGGCCATACACATCCATCAGCGCCAGCGACTGGATCTGGCGGTCCGCATGGCGCAACCGCTGCACCAGCCCCTTCATGACGGCATAGGCCATGGAGGTGTTCTCGGGCAGGCAGCGCGCAAAATCGACCCGCGCCAGCTCCAGCACATCGGTCTGGATCTCGGCCTGCACGGTCGCCGAATGGGGTTCGTTGTCGATCAGGCTCATCTCGCCAATGTAGTCGCCGGGCTGCAGGATGGCCAGGATCACTTCGCGGCCGCGCCCGTCCCCACTGATGACGCGGGCACGCCCGGTCAGCATGATGAACAGTGCGTTGCTCTTCTTGCCCTGTTCCACGATGTTGTCGCCGCGTTTGTAGCGCCGTTTCACGATCGCATCGGACACGGCGGTGGCCTGGGCGTCGGTCAGCATGGCAAACAGGGGAACCCTGCGGATCAGATCGAGATTGGAGAGCATGGCCATCTGGATAAACCTCAGCTGCGGGGGTTCTTCGCCCGATTCGTACAATGCAAGCTGTCTTCCCGACCGTTTGCCTGCCGCATATTCTGCATCGCCTGCATCCCGGGCGGGTCCGTGTCCCGGGTTGCCGGCGCCTGACTGGCAACCCGCTTGAATACCGGCCGCAGTATAGCGCCCCACTGGATTCCACACCATGCCCAACAGCCAACACGCCAAAGTCCTGATTCTCGGTTCCGGCCCGCCGGTTACACCGCCGCCGTCTATGCGGCGCGCGCCAATCTCAACCCTGTCCTGGTCACCGGCATCGCCCAGGGTGGCCAGCTCATGACCACCACCGAGGTGGACAACTGGCCGGCTGACGTCCACGGCGTCCAGGGCCCGGATCTGATGCAGCGATTTCTTGAGCACGCCGAACGTTTCAAGACGCAGATCGTCTTCGATCACATCAATGCCGTGGACTTCAGCCAGCGGCCGTTCACGCTCACCGGTGACAGCGGCACCTACACCTGCGACTCACTGATCATCGCCACGGGCGCCTCGGCCAAATACCTTGGACTGCCGTCCGAAACCGCCTTCATGGGCCGGGGCGTGTCCGGCTGCGCCACCTGCGACGGCTTTTTCTACCGGGATCAGGTCTGCTGCGTGGTCGGCGGCGGCAACACCGCGGTGGAAGAGGCGCTGTATCTGTCGAACATCGCCAGCAAGGTCTACCTCGTGCACCGGCGCGACAAGTTCAAGGCCGAGCCCATTCTGGTGGACAAGATGATGGAGAAGGTCGCCGCCGGCAAGATCGTCCTCAAGACCTTCCGCACGCTGGACGAAGTGCTGGGCGACGCGAGCGGCGTGACAGGCATCCGACTGAAGAACGTGAGTGACGGCAGCACCGAAGACCTGGAACTCCAGGGCTGCTTCATCGCGATCGGCCACGCACCGAACACGGAGATCTTCCAGGGACAACTGGCCATGGAAAACGGCTATATCGTGACGCAGGGCGGTCTCAAGGGATTCGCCACCCAGACCAGCGTACCCGGGATTTTTGCGGCTGGCGACGTCCAGGATCACGTCTACCGCCAGGCCATCACCAGCGCGGGCACCGGTTGCATGGCCGCGCTGGACGCCCAGCGTTACCTGGAACAAAGCGCAGGCTGAGACTGCCTCACAAAAGTTCGTTATAATTCAAGGCTTTGCCAAATAATGGCGCGCCTTGCCTGTGCGGGCGCTGCGTCTGGCAGATCGGGTTACCGCCACCCTTTTCTGGCGAGGTGAGGCTGAAAGCCGGCAGTCCTGAATGCTTCAGGGTTGTTCAACGGCTCCAGCTGTTTGATCGGAGTGTCCACATGGCACGTGTCTGCGAAGTAACGGGTAAAGGCCCGATGGTCGGGAACAACGTTTCCCACGCCAACAACAAAACCAAGCGCCGGTTTCTGCCGAACCTGCAATACCGTCGTTTCTGGGTCGAGAACGAGAACCGTTGGGTGCGCCTGCGCGTTTCCAGCGCGGCCCTGCGACTGATCGACAAGAACGGCATTGAAGCCGTGCTCGCAGACCTGCGTGCGCGCGGCCAAGCATAAGGAGCTGAATCATGGCAACCAAAGGCGGACGCGAAAAAATCAAGCTGCAATCCACAGCCGGCACCGGTCACTTCTACACGACCAGCAAGAACAAGAAGACCATGCCCGAGAAGATGTCGATCATGAAGTTCGACCCGAAAGCTCGCAAGCATGTGGAGTACAAGGAAACCAAGCTGAAGTGATTCGGCGCTGGTTTCCCACAAAAAACCCGCTCCAAGAGCGGGTTTTTTGTTGCCCGGGCGGACCGGCGCGGGGCCCGCCGATTTGCGGGGCGTCCAGGTCCAGCGTCAGATCGTCTGCACGCGCGCAGCGCGAAGCTGCATCGAAAATTCGCGCAGCGCGGCGATGCCACTGTCCTCGGCGCGGCGACACCAGGCTTGCAGATCGGCCGCCAGCTGCTCGCGCGAGTGCGAGGTATTGAGCCAGAGCTGGCGCAGCTCCTCGCGCATCACCACCATCTTGTCGAGCACGGCATTGGCGGAGCGCGCTTTTGAAAGCTGGGAGCGCGCCGCCACCGGCACCTTGTCGGTGTCGCGGTGCAGCCAGCGCCGTGCGGCCACCACCACCTCGGCATCCACTTGGCGGGCTTTCAGCGTGTCCATTTCCTGCCGTACCACTGCACGCATGCGACGGGCGTACCCCGCCATGACCTCATAGCGGTTGGCGATCACGGCCTCCAGTGTCTTTTCATCCGCCACCGGCCGGATATCGCCAAAAGCCAGCTTCGGCGGGCGCTTCTTGATCGATGCCAGGCCGACCGACTGCATCAGACGGATGTACATCCACCCGATATCGAACTCGTAGGGCTTGACCGACAGCTTGGCCGACGTGGGATAGGTATGGTGGTTGTTGTGCAGCTCTTCACCGCCGATGAGGATGCCCCAGGGTGAGATGTTCGTGCTGGCATCCGGCGCCTCGAAATTGCGGTAGCCCCAGTAGTGGGCCGCACCATTGATGATGCCGGCAGCAGTGACCGGAATCCAGGCCATCTGAACGGCCCAGACAGTCAGGCCGGCCACACCGAACAGCGCCAGATCAATGATCAGCATCAGGCCCACGCCCTGCCACGAAAAGCGCGTGTACAGGTGGCGCTCGATCCAGTCGTCGGGCGTGCCGTGACCGAAACGGGCCAGGGTTTCCTGGTTCTTCGATTCGGTGCGATACAGCTCCGCCCCTTCGAACAGCACCTTGCGGATGCCGAACACATGCGGGCTGTGCGGGTCTTCGGCCTGCTCGCAACGGGCATGGTGCTTGCGGTGAATGGCGGCCCATTCTCTTGTCACCTGCCCGGTCGTGAGCCAGAGCCAGAAACGGAAGAAATGCGAGGGAAGTGGATGCAGGTCCAGGGCGCGATGGGCCTGGTGCCGGTGCAGGAATACCGTCACGCTGACGATCGTGATGTGGGTCATCGCCAGAGTGACCAGCACCAGCTGCCACCACGACAGGTTCAGCCATCCTTTCGACAGCCAGTCGACGGCCGCATCCAGCACGGCCCCTTGAGATAACACCATCATCAGAACTACTTTCAAGAGTGGGGGAACGTGCCGCGACGGCGGCCGGCCATTTTAGTGGTAAAGCCTTCGTGCCCTGCGCCTTCGTGGCCAGGGAGCCAGCCAGGACCTGGGATCAGGAACCGCTGCGTTGCCAGACGGCCGCAAAGAAGCCATCTGTGCCGTGCCGGTGGGGCCACAGACGCAGGTACTCACCACCCGTGGCGGGGCCGCTGCACAGACTGGCTGCATGCGCCACCTTCAGATGGGTCAGAAGGTCGCGGGCTTCAAGGGGTGTGAAATCCTTGTTGGCGGCGGAAAAGGCCTGGGCGATCGCTTCGTTCTCCTGCGGCAGCACGCTGCAAGTGGCATACACCAGCCGGCCACCCGGCTTGAGCAAACGCGCCGCGCTCTGCAGGATCGCCGCCTGCTTGGCCGTCATTTCCTCGATGCCCTTGGGGGACTGCCGCCACTTCAGGTCAGGGTTGCGGCGCAAGGTGCCCAGGCCCGAACACGGCGCATCCACCAGCACCCGATCGATCTTGCCCGCCAGGCGCTTGACCCGATCGTCGCGTTCGTGGGCGATAGCCGCCGGATGCACATTGGACAGCTTGCTGCGCGCCAGTCGCGGCTTGAGCGCGTCCAGCCGGTGGGCCGAGGTGTCGAAAGCATACAGGCGCCCGGTGCTGCGCATGGCCGCGCCGATGGCCAGCGTCTTGCCGCCCGCGCCCGCGCAGAAATCCACGACCATCTCGCCGCGTCCGGCCTCGAGCAGCAGCGCCAGCAGCTGGGAGCCTTCGTCCTGCACCTCGATCGCGCCGCGGGCAAAGGCATCGAGCTTGGTCAGCGCCGGCTTGCCCTCGATGCGCAGACCCCAGGGCGAATACGGCGTGAGCGTCGACTGGATGCCGGCGGCGGCCAGCTCCTTGCGCACGTCGGTCCGTTTGTCGGTAAAAGTGTTGACCCGCAGATCCAGCGTGCCGCTCTGGCTCAGGCTCTCCACCAGCGGCCAGAACTCGTCGCCGAGTTGCTCCTTGAGTGGCTGAACCAGCCAGTCGGGCAAATTGTGGCGATGGTGCTCCATCAGGTCGCCCGGCTGAACGGTGTCGCACTGGTCGAGCCAGTTCTTTTCCTGTTCGGTCAGGGCGCTCTTGAGGAAATCGCGCGGCCCATGAAAGCCCAGGATCGCCAGCCGGCGCTCCTTGGCACCGCTGCCGGAGCGGGCCATGTGCTCAAACAGCAGCT
Source organism: Candidatus Skiveiella danica (assembly GCA_016721925.1). Classification (GTDB taxonomy): domain Bacteria; phylum Pseudomonadota; class Gammaproteobacteria; order Burkholderiales; family Burkholderiaceae_C; genus Skiveiella; species Skiveiella danica. The sequence continues at coordinate 88,482 of JADKHE010000014.1, read as the reverse complement.
TCTTGCGCAACACGGCGTAGACGGTCTCGGCCAGCGTGGCACGCTCGCGCGGACCGAGCGAGCGGTGCTCACGGAAATAGCGAGAAACCGTGGCGTCGGCCGGATGTTCGAGTTGGAGCGAAAGCCTGACGATCTCGGCGCAGGCGTCCAGCAGGGCTTTAGGATGCATGGGCCGTATTGTCCCACCCTCAACCCTTGTGCCCTGTTCACCATGTCCGAATCCCTGCCCCTCCTCATCGAAACCCCGCCCGGCCGCTACCGGCACTACAAGGGCGGTCTGTACGACGTCATTGGCACGGCCCGCCACAGCGAAACGCTGGAGCCAATGACCCTCTACCGCGCCTTGTATGGCGAACGGGGCCTCTGGGTCCGCCCGGCCGCCATGTTCGGAGAGGAAATCACCTACGAAGGCGTCCGCCAGCCCCGTTTTGCCCGCATTTCCGACAAACAGTAGCACTCCCCCAGCGTCAAACGGTCGGTCTCAGCTATGTTTTCAGGAGTGACTGGCGAGCAGGCGTGCGATGGCTTGCGGGTAGATCCGGTGCTCCTGCGTCAGGACGCGCGCCGCCAGGGATTCGGCCGAGTCGCCCGGCAGCACCGGCACCGCGGCCTGTGCCAGGATCGGACCATGATCCAGATCGGGCGTAACCCGGTGCACCGTGGCGCCCACCACCTGGCAGCCGGCATCCAGCGCGCGCTGGTGCGTGTGCAAACCGGGGAACGCCGGCAGCAGGGAGGGGTGGATGTTGAGCAGCCGCCCTTCGAAATGCGCGACGAAGGCGGGCGTGAGGATGCGCATGAATCCCGCCAGCACCACCAGAGTCGGCTCAAACGCGTCGATCTCGGCCTTCAGCGCATTGTCGAAGGCCTCCCGCGAGCCGAAGGCCTTGTGATCGACCACAACCGTCGCGATCCCGCGCTCCCGGGCAAGTGTCAGTCCCCCTGCGTCAGCGCGGTTGCTGATCACCGCCGCGACGCGTGTGCCAAGACGCTCGTTCCAGCCGTCGCGGCGGGCCGCCCGAACAATGGCTGCCATGTTGGAGCCGCCGCCCGAGATCAGAATCACGATGTTCTTCATTTTTTCTGCTACCTTGCGCAACCGGCCTGATGCGCCGGCTCTCACTCTTACCGATTCATTATCCCCGCCATGTCGATTCGCCCCCTCTCCCCTGTCGAAGCCCGCGTGCTGGCCACGCTGATGGAAAAAGCCCGCACCGTGCCCGACAGCTACCCGCTCACCCTCAACATGGTCGTGACCGGCTGCAACCAGAAGACCGCACGAGACCCGATCATGCAGATCGATGACGAACAGGCCCAGCTGGCCCTGGACGCGTTGAAGGGCCTGTCGCTGGTGTTCGAGACCAGTGGGGGGCGCGTCACGCGCTTCGAGCACAACTTCCAGCGCGTCTTCCATGTGCCCGAGCAGTCGGCCGTGGTGCTGGGCCTGCTGATGCTGCGTGGGCCGCAGACCGCCGGCGAGCTGCGCATCAACACCGAGCGCTGGTACAAATTTGCCGACATTTCCTCGGTCGAGGGATTCCTGGAAGAGCTTCAGGACCGCTCCGAGGAAAAAGGCGGCCCGCTGGTCGTCAAGCTGCCGCGCGCCCCCGGTGCCCGCGAGCAGCGCTGGGCCCACCTGGTGTGCGGGCCGGTCGACATGGCACTGGCCGCGACGTCGTACGAGGCCCATATGCCCGGCGTGGGTGAACTGTCGCACCTGCAGGGTCGCATGGACAGCCTGGAACACGAGGTTGCCCAGCTGCGTGAGACCGTCGAAAGACTTTGCACCGAGCTGGGTTTGTCGCAGGGTGGACAGCCCTGAGCGAACGACCGTGCTAAAAACCTGAATTCTCTGGAGACACCCCATGGATCTGGCATTTACCCCTGAAGAACAGCAATTCCGCGAAGACATCCGCGCCTGGGTCAAGGACAACCTGCCCGCCGACATTTCGCACAAGGTGCACAACGCCTTGCGCCTGAGCCGCGACGACATGCAGCGCTGGGGCAAGATCCTCGGCAAGAAGGGCTGGCTGGGCCATGGCTGGCCCAAACAGTTCGGCGGCCCGGGCTGGAACGCCGTGCAAAAGCACCTGTTCGAAGAAGAGTGCGCGCTGGCCGGGGCCCCCCGCGTCGTGCCCTTCGGCCCCGTCATGGTGGCCCCGGTGATCATGGCGTTTGGCAATGCCGAGCAACAACAACGCTTCCTGCCCGGCATCGCCAGCGGCGAGGTCTGGTGGAGCCAGGGCTACAGCGAACCGGGATCGGGTTCGGACCTGGCCTCGCTCAAGACCCGCGCCGAGCGCCGGGGCGACAAATACATCGTCAACGGCCAGAAAGCCTGGACCACGCTGGGCCAGTACGGCGAGTGGATCTTCTGCCTGGTGCGCACCAGTTCCGAGGGCAAGCCGCAGACCGGCATCAGCTTCCTTCTGATCGACATGAAGTCGCCCGGCGTCACGGTGCGCCCGGTGCGCCTGCTCGACGGCGAGTGCGAGGTCAACGAGGTCTTCTTCGACAACGTCGAGGTGCCCGCCGAAAACCTGATCGGCGAGGAAAACAAGGGCTGGACCTATGCCAAGCACCTGCTGAGCCACGAGCGCACCAACATTGCCGACGTGAACCGCGCCAAGCGCGAACTGGAGCGACTCAAGCGCATCGCGAAAACCGAAGGCGTCTGGGAAGACACCCGCTTTCGCGACGAGATCGCCAAGCTGGAAGTGGACGTCGTCGCGCTGGAGATGCTGGTGCTGCGGGTGCTGTCGGCCGAGAAGTCGGGCAAGAACTCGCTGGACATCGCCGGCCTGCTCAAGATCCGCGGCAGCGAGATCCAGCAGCGTTACAGCGAACTCATGATGCTGGCGGCCGGCCCCTACAGCCTGCCGCTGATCCAGGAGGCCATGGAAGCCGGCTGGCAGGGTGACGCAGCCGCCGGCGCGCTGGGCGGCTTCCCCGGCGGAGTGGTGGCCAATGCGCCGCTGGCCTCGACCTATTTCAACATGCGCAAAACCACCATCTACGGCGGCAGCAACGAAGTGCAGCGCACCATCGTGTCCCAGGTCGTTCTGGGTTAAGGAGACACCAACATGGATTTCGACTTTTCTGACGACCAGGAACAACTTCGCGACGCCGTGCGCAAGTGGGTGGACAAGGGCTACGACTTCGAGCGCCGCCGCAAGACCGTGGCGGTGGGCGGTTTCGACCGTGCGGCCTACAACGAACTGGCTGAACTGGGCCTGGCCGGCCTCTACATTTCCGAGACCGATGGCGGCATGGGCATGGGCCCGGTCGAAGGCATGGTGGTCATGGAGGAATTGGGCCGCGGCATCGTGCTCGAGCCCCTGACCCAGACGCTGATCGCCGGCGGCGTGCTCTCGGGCTACGGCAGCGATGCGCTCAAGGCGCAATGGCTGCCGAAGATCGCCTCGGGCGAAACCCTGGTGGTGCTGGCCTACCAGGAACGCAAGGCACGCTACCGACTCGATGTTTGCGAAGCCAAAGCCACCCAGTCCAGCGCCGGATGGTCGTTATCTGCTACAAAAAACATGGTCCCTGCAGGCGACCAGGCGGATGCATTCATCGTGCCGGCCACCGTGGACGGCAAGATCGCCCTGTTCCTGGTCGAGCGCAACGCCAGCGGCGTCACCACCCGCGGCTACGGCACGCAGGACGGCGCGCGCGCCGCTGACCTGCAACTCGTGAACGCGCCGGCCAGCCTGATCACCACCGACGGCCTCGCGGCCCTCGAACACGCCATCGACATCGGCATTGCCGCAGCTTGCGCCGAAGCGGTCGGCGTGATGGACAAGACAGTGGCCATCACCGCGGAATACATGAACACGCGCAAGCAGTTCGGCGTGGCCATCAGCAGTTTCCAGGCGCTGCGCCATCGCATGGCCGACGTGAAGATGCAGCTGGAGCTGGCCCGCTCCATGAGCTACTACGCCAGCCTCAAGCTCAACGCCCCCGCCGACGAGCGCCGCCGCGCACTGTCCCGGGCCAAGTACCAGCTTGGCACCTCCATGCGCTTCGTCGGCCAGCAGGCGGTGCAACTGCACGGTGGCATCGGCGTGACCGACGAGTACATCGTGAGCCACTATTTCAAGAAGCTGACCCAGCTGGAAATGACGTTTGGCGACACGCTGCACCATCTGGGCGAGGTGTCAGCCCGCATGCAGGACACGGCCGGGGTGTTTGCGTGAAAGGACGCGACGGCCGGGTGCCCATTGAAGGCGTCTGAACCCGATTGATGGGCCAGATACAAAGAAAGTGGGCTGCCATGGGCACCCCATTTCACGCCACCCGCCGTTAAGCCCTCAGCCATGCAGCCGCGACGTGCGCGGCAGATGCGCCATCAGGAACTCCATCTGGTCCGCCAGAATGCGCCGGTTGCGCAGGATGAAGTCTTCCCACAGGCTGGGCACATAGGGGGCGTACAGCAGCGGCATGCGCGCCTGCTCGGGTGTGCGGCTGCTCTTGCGGTGGTTGCAGGCCCGACAGGCGGTGACCACGTTCATCCAGTGGTCGCGGCCGTTCTGGGCAAAGGGAATGATGTGCTCGCGGGTCAGTTCATCTTCGTGAAACAGATCGCCGCAGTAGGCGCAGACGTTGCGGTCGCGCGCGAACAGCTTGCCGTTGGTCAGGCCGGGACGCAGGTCGAAGGGGTTGATGTTGGGCACGCCGCGGGTGCCGATGATGCTGTTGACCGTGATGATCGACTGCTCACCCGAGACAGCGTTGTGTCCGCCGCGGAAGACAGCAATCTCCTGCCCGGCTTCCCAGCGCACATCCGACGCGGCGTAATGAATCACCGCCTGCTCAAGCGAGATCCACGCCTGCGGCAACCCCTGGGCCGACAGCTTCAAGACCTTCACGACACGCCTCCTTCCAACAGTCGAACAACCACTGACACGGAACGCTGAAGTGCCAAGCGGTCGATGAATGAAACTCGACGCGCCTGCTAGGTCACAATATACCCTGTTTTCGTGACATTTTTGCGTCTGTTCCAGTGCCAGATGGGCACTTTCTGCTACCAAAACAATACTTCCCGATGAAGGTTTTTCGCGGCTTCCACCACCCCGGCGTCGCGCCCGCCTGCGCCCTGACGATCGGCAACTTCGACGGCGTGCACCGCGGGCACCAGGCGATGCTGGCGCTGCTGAACAACGAGGCCGCGCACCGCGGCGTGCCGAGTTGCGTGATGACCTTCGAGCCGCACCCGCGCGACTATTTCGCCGGCGCGCTGAAAAAGCCAGAACTGGCCCCCGCGCGCATCGCCACGCTGCGCGACAAGCTCACCGAACTCGAGCGCTGCGGTGTGCAGCAGGTGGTGGTGCTGCCGTTTGACGGGCGTTTGGCCTCGCAATCGCCCGATGCTTTCATCAATGACGTCCTGCTGCGGGGTCTGGGCGTGCGCTACGTGCTGGTGGGCGACGACTTCCGCTTCGGCGCCAAACGGGCCGGCGACTACGCCATGCTCGACGCGGCCGGCCAGGCGCTGGGTTTCGATGTCGCCCGCATGAACAGCTACGAGGTGCACGGCTTGCGCGTCTCCAGCTCGGCGGTTCGCGACGCATTGGGCACCGGCCGGCTGGCTGATGCCGCGCGGCTGCTGGGGCGCCCGTACTGCATCAGCGGCCACGTGGTGCACGGCCGCAAGCTCGGCCGCGATCTTGGCGCCAGCACCCAACAGGCGGGCGACGGCTTTCGCACGCTGAACCTGCGCTTTTCGCACTGGAACCCCGCGGCCAGCGGCATCTTCGCGGTGCTGGTGCACGGGCTGGGGTCCGCCCCCCTGCCGGGCGTGGCCAACCTGGGCATCCGCCCGTCGCTGGGCCCGGATGACGTGAACGGCGGGCGCGTCCTGCTCGAAACCCACTGCCTGCAATGGCCGCAGGCCCTGGGTGCGGATGGTGGGTACGGTAAAATCATCCGCGTGGAACTGCTGCACAAACTGCACGATGAGCTGAAGTACGACAGCCTGGATGCCCTTACAACCGGCATCGCCAGGGACTGCGACGATGCGCGCGCGTTTTTTGCGTCCATGCACGCGGAAACCCACCGCCAGACCACGCGCGACCGAATTTAGACGATTCAAGCGCCCCGGTCGCCGCCCACCATACAAGCTCAGGGCGAACGGTTTGTGCCCCCCGATGCTTTTTCTGCGGTCCCTCCGGACTGAGCTTGTCAAAGCCCTTGCCTTGAGTCGCCCCCATGTCTGACCAACCCCCCTCCCCTGCAGCGCCGACTGCCAAGCCCGAAGCCAGCGCCTACCGTGGCACGCTGAACATGCCCGACACGCCCTTCCCCATGCGTGGCGACCTGCCCAAGCGCGAGCCGGGCTGGGTCAAGGACTGGAACGAGGGGGATCTGTACATGCGACTTCGCGCCGCGCGCAAGGGCGCGCCGCTGTTCGTGCTGCACGACGGCCCACCGTATGCCAACGGCAAGCTGCACATCGGCCACGCGCTGAACAAGGTGCTCAAGGACATGATCGTCAAGAGCCGCCAGCTGGCCGGCTTCGACGCGCAGTACATCCCCGGCTGGGACTGCCACGGCCTGCCGATCGAAAACGCGATCGAAAAGCTGCACGGCCGCAACCTGAGCCGCGACGACATGCAGGCGAAGAGCCGCGCCTATGCCACGGAGCAGATCGACCAGCAGCGCGAAGACTTCAAGCGCCTGGGCGTGCTGGGCGACTGGGAGCGCCCCTACCGCACCATGGACCCGGCCAACGAAGGCGGGCAGATCCGCGCGTTCAAGCGCGTGATCGAGCGCGGCTTCGTCTACCGCGGCCTCAAGCCCGTGTACTGGTGCTTCGACTGCGGCTCCAGCCTGGCCGAGTTCGAGATCGAATACGCCGACAAGAAAAGTGACACGCTGGACGTGGCCTTTGAATCCGACGATCCGATGGCACTGGCCAAGGCCTTCGGACTGAGCCCCTTGCCCGACGCAAAGAAGGCCTTCGCCGTCATCTGGACCACCACCGCTTGGACCATCCCGGCGAACCAGGCGCTCAACGCGCACCCGGAGCTGGAGTACGCGCTGGTGGACACCCCGCGCGGCGTGCTGCTGCTCGGTGCCAGCCTGGTCGACAAATGCCTGGAGCGCTATCAGATCGAAGGCCGTGTGATCGCCACCGCCAAGGGCGAGGCCCTGCGTGGCCTGGTGTTCCGCCACCCCCTGTACGATGCGGGCGAAGACACGACCGGCTACGGCTATCGCCGCCGGGCGCCCCTGTTCCTGGCGGACTACGTCAGCGACAGCGACGGCACCGGCATCGTGCATTCCTCGCCGGCCTACGGCGTGGACGACTTCAACTCCTGCGTGGCGCACGGCATGCGCTACGAGGACATCCTGAACCCGGTGCAAGGCAACGGCAGCTACGCCGAAGACCTTCCGCTGTTCGGCGGCCTGAACATCTGGAAGGCCTGCCCCGTCATCATCGACACCTTGCGCGAGCACGGCCGCCTGATGGCCACTCAGCCCATCGTGCACAGCTACCCGCACTGCTGGCGCCACAAGACGCCGGTGATCTACCGCGCGGCCGCGCAGTGGTTCATCCGCATGGACGAGGGCGAAGGCGTGTTCACCAGGGACAAGGCGCCCAAGACGCTGCGCCAGCTGGCGCTGGACGCCATCGACCACACCCACTTCTACCCCGACAACGGCAAGGCCCGGTTGCGCGACATGATCGCGGGCCGCCCAGACTGGTGCATCAGCCGTCAGCGCAGCTGGGGCGTGCCGGTGCCGTTCTTCCTGCACAAGGACAGCGGCGAGCTGCACCCGCGCACGATGGAGATCCTCGATCAGGCGGCCGACATCGTCGAGAAAGGCGGCATCGAGGCCTGGAGCCGTGCGACGACCGAAGACATTCTGGGTGCGGCGGACGCGGCCCACTACACCAAGAGCACCGACATCCTGGAAGTCTGGTTCGATTCCGGGTCCACCTTCTGGCATGTGCTGCGTGGCAGCCACGCCGACGCCTATCCGAACGGCGCCTTCCATGCGCAAGGTCCCGAGGCCGACCTGTATCTCGAAGGCCACGACCAGCACCGTGGCTGGTTCCACAGCTCGCTGCTGCTGGGCTGCGCCCTGTTCGACCGCGCGCCCTACCGCGGCCTGCTGACGCACGGCTTCGCCACCGATGGCCAGGGCCGCAAGATGAGCAAGAGCCTGGGCAACACGGTCGAGCCGCAGAGTGTGACGACGAAGCTCGGTGCCGAGATCGTGCGCCTGTGGGTGGCCAGCACCGACTACTCGGGCGACCTGAACATCGACGACAAGATCCTCGCCCGCGTGGTGGACGCCTACCGGCGCATCCGCAACACCTTGCGCTTCCTGCTGGCCAACGTCAGCGACTTCGACCCGGCGCTGGACACCGTGCCCGCCGACCAGTTGCTGGAGATCGACGGCTACGCCCTGGCGCGGGCCGCCCAGCTGCAGGCCGAGATCCTGCGGCACTACGACGTCTACGAATTCCATCCGGTCGTCAGCAAGCTGCAGGTGTACTGCTCCGAAGACCTCGGTGCGTTCTACCTTGACGTGCTGAAAGACCGCCTGTACACCAGCGCGCCGAACAGCCGCGAGCGCCGCTCGGCGCAGACCGCGCTGTGGCAGATCACGCAGGCCATGCTGCGCTGGATGGCGCCGTTCCTCAGCTTCACCGCCGAGGAAGCCTGGACCGTCTTCGCCGGCGAGAAGAGCCAGGGCTCGATCTTCTTCGAGACCTACTGGCCCTTCCCCTCGCCCAATGAAGCCCTGCTGGCCAAGTGGGAACGGCTGCGCCAGATCCGCGACGTCGCCAACAAGGAGATCGAGACGGTGCGCACTGAAGGGCGGGTCGGCTCGTCCTTGCAGGCCACGCTGCTCATCACGGCCGGCGCCGACGACGCCGCCTTGCTGCGCTCGCTGGGCGACGACCTGAAGTTCGTGACCATCACCTCCGAGGCGAGGGTGGCCGACGGCGACACCCTGGCGATCCAGGTCTCGCCGAGCGCGGCGGTGAAATGCGAGCGCTGCTGGCACTACCGCGACGACGTCGGCCATGACCCCGCACACCCCACAATCTGCGGGCGTTGCACCAGCAACCTGTTTGGCGCCGGCGAAATCCGGGCGGTTGCCTGATGGCCACGAAGGGGAAGACCCGGCTGGTTCGCGGCACGGGTGGCGGCATGCTGCCCTGGCTCGGTCTGGCGCTCATCCTGCTGATTGCGGACCAGTTCACCAAGGTGCTGGTGGTCGGCTACTACCAGCTCGGCGACAGCACTGTGGTGACGTCTTTCTTCAATCTCGTGCGCGTGCACAACACCGGCGCGGCGTTCTCCTTCCTCGCCTCGGCCGGTGGCTGGCAGCGCTGGTTTTTCACCGCGCTGGGCATTGCCGCGGCCGGGTTCATCCTGTGGATGCTGCGCGCGCACAGCGCGCAACGGCTGTTCAGCTTCGCCCTGGCCTGCATCCTGGCGGGCGCGGTGGGCAATGTGATCGACAGGGTGTTGTACGGTTATGTGGTGGACTTCCTGCAGTTCCACTGGTCATGGCTGAGCCCGGTGTTCCCGGGCGGCTTCTTCCCGGCGTTCAACATCGCCGACAGCGCCATCACCGTGGGCGCAACCGCGCTGATCCTGGACGAGCTGCTGCGGGTGCGCCGGGGGCGCTGAAACCCGCCCCTGGGGCGGCCTGCGACCGCCCCGCCGGTGTTTTGGGCATCATTTGATGCCGAAAATGACCACATCCCATCGCGAAATGGTCATAGTTTGCTATCGTAATAGTAGCAATTAGAAATGCTGGAACACCCCTTCCCGGCGGCTGCGTCAGAGCGTCAGGATGGTGCAGCCGGTGGTCTGGCGCGCCTCCAGCGCCCGGTGCGCGTCCTGCACCTGCGCCAGCGGGAAGCGCTGCTCGATGTGGATCTTCACCTGGCCGCTGAGCACCACGGCAAACAGGTCGTCGGCCATGGCCTGTGTGGCCTCGCGCGTGGTGATGTGGCTGAACAGCGTCTGGCGCGTCACGTAGATCGACCCCTTGGCGCCCAGGCTGCCCGGGGCGAACGGCGGCACTGGGCCGGAGGCATTGCCGAAGCTGGCCATCAGGCCGAAGGGGCGCAGGCAGTCGAGCGACTTGTCCCAGGTGTCCTTGCCGACCGAGTCGTACACCACCTTCACGCCCGCGCCACCGGTGATGTCCTTCACCCGCGCGGCGAAATCTTCGGTGCGGTAGTTGATGGCATGAACCGCCCCGTTGGCCAGCGCCAGCGCGCATTTTTCATCCGATCCGGCCGTGCCGATCAGCTGCAGGCCCAGCGCCTTGGCCCACTGGCAGGCGATCAGGCCCACGCCTCCGGCGGCGGCATGGAACAGCACGTGGTCGCCGGCCTTCAGGCCCTCGACGGGCAGCGTCTTCTTGAGCAGGTATTGCGCGGTCAGGCCCTTGAGCATCATGGCCGCGCCGGTCTCGAAGCTGATCGCGTCCGGCAGCACGCATACGCACTTGGCCGGCATCACGCGCACCTCGCAGTAGCTTCCCGGTGGCTGGCTGGCGTAGGCGGCACGGTCGCCCACCTTCAGGTGCGTCACGCCCGCGCCCACCGCCTCCACGATTCCGGCGCCTTCCATGCCGAGCTTCAGGGGCATGGGGAAGGGGTAGAGCCCGCTGCGCTGGTAGACATCGATGAAGTTCAGGCCGATGGCCTTGTGGCGGATGCGGATCTCGCCTGGGCCGGGGTCGCCCACGGTCACGTCGACGAGTTTGAGCTGTTCGGGGCCACCGGTCTGGTCGATCTGGACGGCAAGGGTCATGGCGGGTCTCCTGGGACAAAGTGGAACAAATGCAACCGCCAATCCTGCCATGTTTCCGTCGCCCTCGCTGTCATGCTGCCATGGCGCACCGGCTACAGTGGCAAACATGACGCAAAGACTGACCCCCGGCACCGCGCTGCTGCTGACCATCCCGCCCTTGCTGTGGGCCGGCAATGCCGTGGTGGGCCGGATGGCGCAGGGGCTGATCCCCCCGGTCACGCTGAACTTTCTGCGCTGGGCGCTGGCCTTTGCCATCCTGCTGCCTCTGGCGGGCTGGGTGTTGCGCCGCTCCAGCGGCCTGTGGTCCCACTGGCGGCGCTTCGCGCTGCTGGGCCTGCTCGGCGTGGGCTGCTACAACGCGCTGCAGTACCTGGCGCTGAAGACCTCCACCCCGCTGAACGTGACCCTGGTCGCGTCGAGCATCCCGCTGTGGATGCTGGCCACCGGTGCACTGTTCTTTGGCGCCCGGATCTCGCGCCAGCAGCTGCTGGGGGCCGCGCTGTCGATGGCCGGCGTGGGCGTGGTGCTGTCGCGCGGGGAGTGGGCGCACCTGCTGGAGCTGCGCCTGGTCACCGGCGACCTGTATGTCCTGCTGGCCACCGCCTGCTGGGCGCTGTACAGCTGGCTGCTGACGCGCCGCGCCGAGCCCGATGCGATCCGAAGCGATTGGGCGGCGTTCCTGATGGCCCAGGTGGTCTTCGGGCTGGGCTGGTCCGGCGCGTTTGCCGCGAGCGAGTGGGCCTTGACGGACGCCCGCATCGTCTGGGGCTGGCCGACACTGGCCACGCTGCTCTTCGTGGCCATAGGCCCGGCGGTGCTGGCCTACCGCTGCTGGGGCCTGGGCGTGCAGCGCGCCGGACCGGCCATCGCCGGGTTCTTTTCCAACCTCACGCCGCTGTTTGCCGCACTGATGTCGGCCGCGTTTCTCGGCGAGATGCCGCGCACGTACCACGCGTTGGCGTTTGCGCTGATCGTGGGCGGAATCGTCGTTTCATCCCGGCGCTGAGGCCAGTGCGCGGCCAAAGCGAAGGCTGCACCGGCCGCCTCAATAGGTCCCCGGATAGGCGCCACCGTCCGGCAGGATGTTCTGCCCGGTGAGGTAAGCCGCGTGCTGGCTGCACAGGAACGCGCAGATGGCACCGAACTCCTCGGCCGTGCCGTAGCGGCCCGCCGGAATCTGGGCCTGCTGTGCGCGGCGGATGTCGGCCACGCTCTTGCCGGTCTTTTCGGCCGCCGCCCGCAGCGTCGTGGCGATGCGGTCGGTATCGAACTTGCCCGGCAGCAGGTTGTTGATCGTCACGCCTTTGGCCGCGATGCCGCTGCGCGCCACGCCGGCCACAAAACCCGTCAGGCCGCTGCGCGCTCCATTGGACAGGCCCAGGATATCGATCGGCGCCTTCACCGCGCTGGAGGTGATGTTGACGATGCGCCCGAAGCCCCGCGCGGCCATGCCGTCCACCGTGGCCTTGATGAGCTCGATTGGCGTGAGCATGTTGGCGTCGACCGCCTTGATCCAGGCGTCACGATCCCAGTCGCGAAAGTCCCCGGGTGGCGGCCCCCCTGCGTTGGTGACCACGATGTCGAAGTTGACGCCAGGTCCGCCCGGCACGGCAAACACCGCAGCCCGACCGGCCACCGTGGTGATGTCCTCGGCCACCGCCAGCACCTGCACGGACGGGCCCCCTTGTGCTGTCAGTTCTGCGGTCGTGCGCTCCAGCGCTTCGCGCCCCCGCGCAACGATGACCACATGGACCCCTTCGCGCACCAGCGCCAGCGCGCAGCCCCGGCCCAGCCCCTTGCTGGCGCCGCACACCAGCGCCCATTTGCCTGCGATACCCAAATCCATAACAATTCCCGTCTTGCGTGTCAGAAAGACCTGAATGATAGAGGCCGCATCCCTTTCACACAGACGCACTGGCTGCCAGACCTTGCGGGGCCTGCTGGTGAGCTTGGCAGGGGCGTGGATATGCGCCGCCCAAGCCCAGGGTGATCCCGGCATCCTGCGGCGCGCGGTCGAACTGCGCGAGTCCCCCGCGCCAAATGCAGCGAGCCTGGCGGCACTGCCCGCACAGGCCTCCGTCACGCGACTGGCTGGGCGGCAGGGGGCCTGGATACAGGTTCGAACGGCAGCCGGTGTGACGGGCTGGGTCCACCTGTTCGACGTGGGCTCGCCCGGCTCGCCAACCACCGCGCCAGCCCAAGGTGGCGCACCGTCGGGCAGCAGCGCCCTGCGCGGCCTGACCAGTCTCCTGACTGGCGGCGGCGCCAGCGGCGGGACCACTGTCCCGACCACCACCGTCGGCATTCGCGGCCTGAGCGCCGAAGACATCGCCCAGGCCCAGCCCAACGCCGAAGCCGTCGCTCAAATGGAGGCCCTGCGCCAGAGCGAAGCCCAGGCGCGCGCGTTTGCCAGCGGCGCCACCCTGGTCAGCCAGACGGTCACGCCGCTGCCCTCGCCCCCGGCTCCATCAAACGCCAGCATGGCGGGTGGAGCCGCGCAATGACCCGTTCCTGGCGCCTGCTCGGGCGGACCGTGGCCGCCGTGGCGGCCGCCTTGCTGCTCGCACCTGGCGCGCAGGCCCAGCTCGGCGCGCTGCGCCTGCTCGGGTCGATCGGTCGCCCGGCGCCGGCTTCCGTGCAGCCGACGGGCGCCGCTTCCGGTGGCGACCTGCTGCAGTTGCTGTCGCAATCACTGGACCAGATCGACGAGCCGAAAGAGATCGAGATCGGCCGCCAGCTGGCCGCCGTGCTGCTCGGCAGCAAGCCCTTGCACGGCGACATGGCCTTGCAGGCCTATGTCAACCAGCTGGGCCGCTGGGTCAGCCTGCACTCCACCCGCCCCAACCTGCCGTGGTCCTTTGTGGTGATCGACGACAGCGGCTACAACGCGTTCGCGGCACCCGGTGGCTACGTGTTCGTCACGAAGGGCCTGATCGACCGGGTGCGCGACGAAGCGGAGCTGGCCGCCATCCTGGCGCACGAGATCACCCATGTCACTAGCCGGCACCACCTCGTGGCCCTGCGCGCCAAGGCGCAGGCCGGCGTGCTGACCCAGCTGGTGGGCTCGCAGCTGCGCAACAACCTCGGTGGCTGGGTGTCGGCGCAGATGCTTTCGCTGGGGCGCAATCTGTACAGCAGCGGCCTGGACCAGCAGGATGAGTTCGATGCCGATCGCAACGGCGTCGAGCTCGCCACGCGTGCAGGCTTCGACCCCTACGGGCTGGCCGCTGCCCTGCAGCAATTGCGCACGGCCACCCCCGACGATCCCCTGTTTGCGCTGTCGCTGAGCACCCATCCGCCTGCCCAGCAGCGGCTGGACCGGATCGAAGTGGCCATGGGCAACCGGCTCGACGGTTTCGCCGGCAAGCCGCCGGTGCCTCTGGCGCTACGCCTGGCGCGCTGAGCGTGAAAACACATAAATCCCGGTGATCACCAGCACGGTGCCGGCGATGATCCAGCTGTTCAGCGGTTCACCCAGAATCACCACTCCCATCAGGATGGTGGACATCGGGCCGATCATGCCGGTCTGCGCGGTCAAAGCGGGCCCGATGCGCTCGATCGCCATCATCACCAGCAGCACCGGCAGCGCGGTGCAGGCCGTCGCATTGAGCAGTGACAACCAGAGCACAGCGGGCGCGACCTCGGCGGCGGCCAGCGGGCGCAGCAGCGCGAACTGGGCGATGCACAGCAGGCACGCCACCGAAGTGGCCAGCCCCGCCAGCCGTAGCGCGCCCAGACGGTGCACCAGCTCGCCGCTGTAGCTCATGTACAGCGCGTAGCTGATGGTGCTCAGGAACACCAGCAGCGCGCCCCAGGCCACAGCCGTTCCATCCAGCGAAAGCTGGTGACCAAAGACTAGCACCACCCCGCTGTAGCTCACAGCCATCGCCACCGCCTGGGGCCGGCGGATTCGCCGACCGTGCATCAGCCAGCCCAGCAGCAGCACCAGCGTGGGATTGAGATACAGGATCAGCCGTTCGAGTGACGCGGTGATGTACTGCAGCCCGGCAAAGTCGAGAAAACTGGCCAGGTAGTACCCGGTGAATCCCAGCCACAGCACGCCCAACGCGTCGCGGCGTGTCAGCGCCGGCTTGCCAAGTCCGGCCCACCACGCCATCGCCGCAAAGAAAGGCAAGGCGAACAGCATGCGGTACATCAGAAGCGTGACCGCGTCCACGCCATGGCGATAGGCCAGCTTGACGATGATGGCCTTGCCGCTGAAGGCAATGGAGCCGACAACGGCCAACGCCAGCCCGGGCGCCAATTTCGTGGAATGAGGGGTGGCAGTCACGTCAGCCGCAGCGCCGGGCCGCCCCAAGCAAGGCTGGGCCCCCTCGGGGCTGAGTGCCGCGGCTCCCGATGTGCCTGCGCACATCGGGACGGCACGAAGGGCCTGCGCCTGCGGCGCTGGCACGTACAGCGCAGCACACGAAGTGGCAAGCGTGGAGGCCTGTCAGAAGCCAACCGCCTGCCCGTCACGGCGCGCGTCGCTGGCGGCCACATAGCCCTCGACCTTCGGGTCGCCCGCGCGCCAGATGAACTGGCCGGCGCCAAAGTCCTGGTAGGAGTCGTTGATGACTTCCATGCGGTGCCCGCGCTCGGCCAGGCCTTGCACGGTCTGCGCATCCAGCGCCGACTCCACGTTGATCTCCAGCCCGGCGTTGTAGCGCCAGCGCGGCGCATCGCAGGCGGCCTGCGGGTTCTGCCCGTAGTCGAGCATGCGCACCAGGGTCTGCATGTGGCCCTGGGGCTGCATGTTGGCGCCCATCACGCCGTAGCTCATCACCGGCTGGCCGTCCTTCGTGAGGAAGGCCGGGATGATGGTGTGAAACGGCCGCTTGCCCGGCGCGACCAGATTGGCCGGGTTGGCCGCCTTCGCATCCACGCTGAAGCCGTGGCCGCGGTTCTGCAGGCTGATGCCAAAGTTGGGCTCGACGCAGCCCGAGCCAAAGCCCATGTAGTTGCTCTGGATGAAGCTGACCATCATGCCGTTTTCGTCGGCGGCGGTCAGGTAGATCGTGCCGCCCTTGACCGGGTTGCCCGCGCCGAAATCCTGCGCCTTTTTCATGTCAATCAGTTTCGCACGGCTGGCCAGGTAGGCGTCATCGAGCATTTGATCGACGCTCACCTCCATCGACGAAGGCTCGGCCACGAAGCGGTAGACGTCGGCGAAGGCCAGCTTCATGGCCTCGATCTGCAGGTGCTGCGAATCGACGCCGTCCACGGGCAGGCCCGCCACATCGAAATGGCCCAGGATGCCCAGAGCGATCAGCGCGGCGATGCCCTGCCCGTTGGGCGGGATCTCGTGCAGCGTGTAGCCGCGGTAGTCCTTCGCGATGGGCTTGACCCACTCGGGCTGGTACGCGGCGAAGTCGCTGGCCATGAGGTTGCCGCCATGCGTTGCCGAAAAACGCTCGATCGCCTGCGCGATCTCGCCGCCGTAATAGGCCTGGCCGCGCGTCTCGGCAATGGCGCGCAGCCCCCGCGCCGCCGCCTTGAACTGGAACAGCTCGCCGACCTCGGGCGCACGGCCCCAGGGCATGAAGGCCTGGGCGAAGCCCGGCAGGGATTGCAGTTCCGGCGTGGCCGCCGCCCATTTCTGCTGCACGACCACGGGCAGCAGGTAGCCCCGCTCGGCAATCTCGATGGCCGGCTGCATCAGGTCCGCAAAGGGCAGCTTGCCAAAACGCTCGCTCAGTGCCACCCAGCTGCTCACCGCGCCGGGCACGGTGACGGCATCGAAGCCGCGTTTGGGGGGCGTTGCCACGTCTTGCCCGTACTTGCGGCGGAAATACTCCGGCGTCCAGGCGGCCGGTGCCCGGCCGGAAGCGTTCAGTCCATGCAGCTCTTTGCCATCCCACAGGATGCAGAAGGAGTCGCTGCCCAGGCCGTTGCTCACCGGCTCGCAGATCGTCATGGCCGCCGCGGCCGCCACGGCGGCATCCACCGCATTGCCGCCGTTGTAGAGCATGCGCAGCCCGGCCTGCGCCGCCAGCGGGTGGGACGTGGACACGACGTTGCGCGCAAAGACCGGCAGGCGCGTGCTGAGGTAGGGATTTGAATAATTGAAGTTCATTTGAATGAATCCATGGTCGGTGTCGTCTCGACGAAGTCCAGAAAGAAATAGCGCGGCGCTACTCCGCCACGATCTTGCGCTCGGTGATGATTTTTTTCCACTTGGCGGCATCCAGCGCGGCCATCTGCGCAAACTGCGCCGGCGTGCCGCCAACGCCCTCGATGCCCAGCCGCGCCAGGCGCTCCTTGACATCGGCGTCGGCCAGCGCCTGGTTAACGGCGGTGTTGACCCGTGCCGTCACGTCGGCCGGCAGCCCCTTGGGGCCGTAAAGGCCGAACCAGGTGTTGGACTCGAACCCGGGAAGCAACTCGGCCACCGCCGGAAGGTCCGGCGCCATCGGCGTGCGCTGCGCGGAGGTCACGGCCAGCGCGCGCAGGCGGCCGTCGCGCACATGGGGCAGCCCGGTCGGCAGAGAGTCGAACAGCACGTCCACCTTGCCGCTCACGAGGTCCGGAATCGCCAGCGCCGTGCCCTTGTAGGGAATGTGCACCAGGAACAGGCCTGCCTGCGACTTGAACAGCTCGGCGGTGAGCTGCACGATGGTGCCATTGCCGCTGGAGGCGTAATTCAGGCGCCCGGGGTTCTTGCGTGCATAGTCCACCCACTCCTTGAGCGTCTTTGCGGGCGAACTGTTGGGCACCAGCATGATGCTGGGCGCGTTGCCAACATGGCAGATGGGCGTGAAATCACGCACCGCGTCATACGGCATCTTCGGATTCAACGCAGGGCCGATGGAGTGGGTGCTGGAGGTCGCCAGCAGCAGCGTGTAGCCGTCCGCGGGGGCCTTGGCCACCAGATCGGAGCCGATGGTGCCGCCGGCCCCTGGGCGGTTCTCCACCACCACCGCCACTCCAAGCTTTTCACCCAGCTTCTGCGAGAGCGTGCGGGCGAAGATATCGGTCGCACCGCCGGCCGGGAACGGCACCACCAGGCGGATGGGTTTGGACGGATAGGCCTGCGCCCAAGCGGGTGCCCCCAGCAACAGGGTGGCAGCAGCACCGGTGCCGATAACGAGTTGACGTCTTCTCATGGAATTCCTGCTGATTTCGAAGCGCTTTGCAAACCACCATTGTGCGGCACGTGACGATGAGATGCTGCAATGCCGCCGCTCAAACAAAACGGCGCCCACGGGCGCCGTTTGCGTCAGCCTGCGGACCCCGTCAATCCTCGACGAACGCCTCCTCGCGCTTGTTCTTGATGGCCGGCATCAGCACGATCACCAGCAGCAGCGCGGCTGCGGCCAGCAGGCCCGCCGACAGCGGCCGCGTGACAAACACGCTCCAGTCGCCGCGCGAGAGCAGCAGCGCCCGGCGCAGGTTCTCCTCCATCATCGGCCCCAGGATGAAGCCCAGCAGCAACGGTGCCGGCTCGGCGCCAAGCTTGATGAACAGATAGCCGATCACACCAAAGATGGCCACCATCCAGATGTCGAAGGTGTTGTTGTTGGTGGAGTACACGCCGATGGCGCAGAACAGCACGATGGCCGGGAACAACCAGCGGTAGGGCACCGTCAGCAGCTTGATCCACAGGCCGATCAGCGGCAGGTTCAGGATCACCAGCATCAGGTTGCCGATCCACATCGAGGCGATCAGGCCCCAGAACAGTTCCGGGTTGCTGGTCATGACCTGCGGGCCCGGCTGGATGTTGTGGATGGTCATGGCGCCGACCATGAGCGCCATCACGGCATTGGGCGGAATGCCCAGCGTCAGCAGGGGAATGAACGAGGTCTGCGAGCCGGCGTTGTTGGCAGATTCCGGTGCCGCCACGCCGCGGATGTTGCCCTGGCCGAACGGCACTTCGCCCGGCTTGAGCTTGGTCTTCTTCTCGATGGTGTAGGCCGCGAACGCCGCCAGCAGCGCGCCGCCGCCCGGCAGGATGCCGAGCAGGGAGCCGATGGTGGTGCCGCGCAGCACGGCCGGCACCATGCGCTTGAAGTCTTCCGCGGAGGGGTACAGGTGCGTCACCTTGCCGGTGAACACCTCGCGGTGCTCTTCCTTGATCGACAGGTTCTGGATGATCTCGCCATAGCCGAAGACGCCCATCGCAATCACGATGAAGCCGATGCCATCGGTCAGTTCCGGAATGTCGAAGGAAAAGCGCGCGACGCCCGAGTTCACGTCGGTGCCCACCAGGCCCAGCAGCAGGCCCAGCACGATCATCGCAATCGCCTTCAGCAGTGAGCCCGAAGCCAGCACCACGGCGCCGATCAGGCCCAGGATCATCAGCGAGAAATACTCCGCCGGGCCGAACTTGAAGGCCACCTCGGTCAGCGGCGCAGCAAAGGCCGCCAGGATCAAGGTGCCCACGCAGCCGGCAAAGAAGGAGCCGAGGCCGGCGGCCGCCAGTGCTGGCCCTGCCCGCCCCTTGCGCGCCATCTGGTAGCCGTCGATCACGGTCACCACCGAGGACGATTCGCCGGGCAGGTTCACCAGAATCGCGGTGGTCGAGCCCCCGTATTGCGCGCCGTAGTAGATGCCGGCCAGCATGATCAGCGCGGCCACTGGCGGCAGCGCGTAGGTGGCAGGCAGCAGCATCGCGATGGTCGCCACCGGGCCGATGCCGGGCAGCACGCCGATCAACGTGCCCAGCAGACAGCCGACGAAAGCGTAGATCAGGTTCTGGGCCGTGAAGGCGACGCCGAAGCCCAGCGAAAGATTGTTGATCAGATCCATGGGAAGTCTCCTCAGCCCGTGATGAAGGTCGGCCAGACCGGGAACTGCAGTTTGAGCAGCACGATGAAGGCGAGGTAACTGCCGATCGACAGGATGGTCGCGAGAATCAGCACCTCCTTGAGGTTGAACCGCTCACCAGCCAGGCTGGCGACCACGGTCAGCCCGTAAATGGCGGCGACCAGTCCCATGGCCGGGATCTTGAGCGACGGCAACCCCCCCAGCAGGATGCCGAACAGCACGTTCGACGCGATGACAAAGAACAGCGGTTTCCAGGCAAACTTTCCGATCTTGTCTCCCCCATCGGTTTCCACAACCAGGGCTTTGAACATGACGATGGCCCCCAGGATCGCCAGCAGGATGCCCAGCACCAACGGGAAGTATCCCGGCCCCATGCGCGCGCCATTGCCCACCGTGTAGGTGGTGGCCCCCAGGGCGAATGCAGCACCGACGGCGCTGAACATCAGCCCGGAGAAGAAGTCTTTCTGACTCTTGATTTTCACGAGTGAACTCCTCGAAATGGATTTTTCGAAGGCTCGATTCTGGGGGGAAATGCCACCACCGCAGATGTGGATTTCACCTACGCAGCCGGATGAATCTCCCCTGACAACGACGACAGGAAAGGGTTAACACCAATGGAACCCTCAATCCACAGGCGGTGTTGCCAACAAGACCTCGTCCAGCGTGGTCAGCCCCTCGGCCACACGCAGGGCGCCTGCAAGGCGCAGCGGGCGCATGCCGTCGGCCACCGCCTGGCGGCGCAGGGCATCGATGCTGGGCTGCTGGTTGACCCGGTCCTTGAAGGCCTCGGACACGGTCAACAGCTCGTACAGGCCCATGCGGCCCATGAAACCGGTCATGCGGCAGTCCACGCAGCCCACCGCCTTGTAGGGCCGGTAGCCGCCATTGATCTTCCATGGCTTGACCACGGCTTCCAGATCGGCGCGGGTGGCGCTTTCGTCCTTCGCCTTGCACTGCGGGCACAGGGTGCGCACCAGGCGCTGGGCCAGCACGCCCAGCACCGTGGCGTTGATCAGGTAGGGCGGCACGCCGAGTTCCATGGCGCGCGTGATCGCGCTGGGCGCGTCGTTGGTGTGCAGGGTGCTGAACACCATGTGCCCGGTCAGCGCCGCCTGGACCGCCATCTCGGCGGTCTTGAGGTCGCGGATTTCGCCGACCATGATGATGTCCGGGTCCTGGCGCATCAGCGCGCGAAGGCCTTCGGTGAAGCCGAAATCCAGCTGCGGCTGGACCTGGGTCTGGTTGAAGGCCGGCTCGATCATCTCGATCGGGTCCTCCACCGTGCTCACGTTCACCGCATCGGTGGCCAGGCGGCGCAAGGTCGAATACAGCGTGGTGGTCTTGCCGGAGCCGGTGGGGCCGGTCACCAGCACGATGCCGTGCGGCCGCTTGACCAGCGCCTCCCAGCGCTCGGCATCGTGGGCGCTGAAGCCCAGCGCGTCCAGATCCTTGACGGTGGTGTCCGGGTCGAAGATGCGCATCACCATCTTCTCGCCGAAGGCCGTTGGCAGCGTGGACAGGCGCATCTCGATCTCGTCGCCGCGCGTGTTGCGGGTCTTGATGCGGCCGTCCTGCGGGCGGCGCTTCTCGATCACGTCCATGCGACCGAGCAGCTTGATGCGCGCGGTCATCGCGTTGAGCACGCCGATCGGCATCTGGTAGACCGGGTGCAGCACCCCGTCGATGCGAAACCGGATCGTGCCTTGCTCGCGCCGGGGCTCCAGATGGATGTCGCTGGCACGCTGGTCAAAGGCGTACTGCCAGAGCCAGTCCACCACCTGCACCACGCCCTGGTCGTTGGCATCGAGCTGCTTGTTGCTGCGGCCCAGCTCCACCAGCTGCTCAAAACTGGCGCCACCCGCGTTGCCGCCGGCCTTCTGCGCCGCGCGCACCGACTTGGCCAGCGCAAAGAACTCCACCGTGTAGCGCTGGATCTCGCCGGGGCTGGCCAGCACCCGGCGCACCGTGCGGCGCGACTGCCGCTCCACCTCGGCCACCCAGTCGGTCAGGAAGGGCTCGGCGGTGGCCACCACCACCTCGGTCGGCGTCACCTGAACCGGCAGCACGCGGTGCCGCTCGGCATAGGCCGCGCTCATGGTCTCAGACACCTTGCCCACATCGACCTTCAGCGGATCGATGCGCAGGTACTCCAGTCCCGTGCGACTGGCGAGCCACTGCGTCAGCGACTCGATGTCCAAGGGACGGTCGTCGCTGGCGCGGCGCATCGACACACTGGCCAGGCGAACCAGCGGGTGCTGCACGCTCTCGGCCTTGGCGCACCGGTCCACGGTCCGCCTGGCCTCGTCAGCCGTGATCAGGCCGTCTTCCCGGGCCCAGTCGACCAGCCGGCGCCAGTCGATGGGGCCCTGGTGGGCGGTGGCGGCAATGGGTGTGTGCGGCATGACCGTGTTCATGGTTTCCTGCAGGGTTTGAACACCCGCAACCACTTGGTGGCGGGCAGGTTCCAGCGAGTCTGGATGGTTTCGGCCCGCGCGGCAAGGGCCTCTCGCGAGGGGCGGGTGGGTGTGCGCTGCGCCAGCACCACGGTATTGCCCTCGCGGGTGGGCTTGAAGGCCCAGACGGCCTCCTCGCCGAAGGCCGCCGCAATCTTGTCCAGGCTGCGCTCGTAGCTGGAGGCGCGGCCGAACAGGTTGACGGTCATGCAGCCCTCGTCGGTCAGCAGGGCACGGCACTGCGCATAGAAGGCTTCGTCGTCCAGCACCGGCGCGGCGGCCTCATGGTCGTACAGGTCCACCTGCAACGCATCGACCGTGCCCTGCCATTCAGGGCGCTGGATCTCGACCGCTGCGTCGGCGATCACCACCTGCAGCCTGGCGTCATCGGGCGGCAGTTTGAACCATCCCCGGCAGGCCACGAGTACCTGCGGATTGAGTTCGATCACGGTGGTCTTCATGCGCAGCTGGCGCCGGCAGAACTTGGTGAGCGCGCCCGCGCCCAGCCCCAGCTGCATCGCATGGCGCGTCGCCACCTGGGTGGGCTCGACGAACAGCAGCCAGGCCATCATGCGCTGCACGTATTCGAGCTCGATCTCGTACGGATCGTCCAGCTTCATCGATCCCTGCACCCACTCGGTGCCGAGATGCAGACAGCGCACGCCGTTGTAGTCGGAGAAGTTGACCTCCGGGAGTTCCTCGCCGATGCCGGCTTTCCTGCGTGCCATAAGGGGTGGGTCTCGCTTGCTCTCAGATCAAACCATGTTGTTCACACACGCTGCGCCACGCGGCGAGCTTGCGCTCGAAGCTCCAGGAGGCATTGGCCGGGCTGGTCGACGGCAGCCGGTGCACCGCCACACCGAGGGTGGCCGTGTGCCGCGCATGCTTGTAGCTCTCCCCGCCATTGTGTGCGATGCCGCGCAGCGCCGGGCAGCGCGCAGCCAGCGCCGCGAAATCATTGACCTCGGCGTTTCGGATGGCGGTGTCCAGGCTGCCCTGGCGCTCGCAGCTGGCATACACGTCCCATAGGCCCAGGCCATGGTCCAGCAGCCAGGCGATCCTGTTTTCATAGCTGTCAGTGACCATCTGGCGATGGGAAGATGGCCAAATGGCATCCAGAATGCGCCAGAAGTGGTTCTGCGGGTGCCCGTAGTACTGCTGCGCGGCCAGCGAGGCGGCGCCGGGAAAGCTGCCCAGGACCAGCAGCACCGTCGCGTCCGACACGACCGGCGGCAGGCCGGTCAGGCGCTGGGCGGGGGCTGAGGGGGTGGGGGAAAGGGGCATGCGGGTGAGAATTTGGGTGATTTTTGGATTATCCCAGCGTGGGATGGTCGGTTGGTGCTATGGGTTTGTGAGTCTTCTTTTGGCTGCTGGCCGGGATGTGCGCCCGGCGGCGCCCCTACTTTCTTTGCTTCGCCAAAGAAAGTAGGCAAAGAAAGGCGAGCCGGATGCGTCGTCCCTTCGCTGCGCTGCGGGCACGCTGCGTTGCTCGGCCCAGGCGGGGCGCGCAGAAACTCGCCCTTCGGGCTCAGACATCTGCGCACCTTTTCCCGCCTGGGCCTGTGCTACTCGCCGACGCATGACGGCAAGGGAACCGGGGGGCTTTCAACCCCTCTGACGGAAGTACAGGCTTCGAACGAATGACGGACACCATCGCGCGAGCGTCGCGTGAAGCGGAGGTTCCCGCTCCCCGCCGTTGCGGCCGGGCTGAGCAGCGCAGAGGCCGGCGGATCAAGAGGCTCAGATGTCTGAGGGCCGCAGGCCCGAGTTTCTGAGCCTCCCGCCGGTTTCGAGCAGCGCAAGGCACCCCGAAGCGCAGCGCAGGGGACCGGACGCCCGGCTCGCCTTCTCTTTGCTTACTTTCTCTTGGCGAAGCAAGAGAAAGTGAGTCGGCCGCCGGGCCGAGACCCGGCCAGCCACCCCATGAAAACTCACAAATCAATAGCTAAAACTGACCATCCCACGCCGGGATAGCACAAAAAAACTCAAAAAATCCCTTCCATCACCCCCGGCAACGCCTCCCCCGCATTGCGCACGGTCGCAAGCGCCAGCTCTTCCACGGAAATCCCCCTCAAGCCCGCCACCACCGCGCCGATCCTCGGCAACTCGGCGGGTTCGTTGGGCTGGCGTGCCTGCCCGGCGGCACGCTGTTCGGCGGTCACGTAGAGCCAGTGCGGCGGGATGTCGGGCGCGTCGGTCTCCAGCACCAGCGCCGACAGCGGCAGTTCGGCCGCCAGCCGGCGCAGCTGCAGCGCCCGCTCGTAGGTCACCGCGCCGCCGAAGCCCAGCTTGAACCCCAGATCGATGAAAGCCTGCGCCTGCTGCTGGCTGCCATTGAAAGCGTGGGCGATGCCGCGCCAGCCTTGCAGGGGCGCCAGCTCGCGCAGCGCCCGCAGCAACGCATCGGCCGAGCGGCGAACATGCAGGATCACCGGCAGGCCATGGCGGCGCGCCAGCTTGAGCTGCTCGCGGTAGAAATGCTCCTGCCGCTCCTTCAGCGGGCTGAGCTTGAGTTCAGGCACGAAATAGTCCAGCCCGATCTCCCCCACGGCCACAAGGCGCGGGTCGTCCCGGTGGCGCTCCAGCGCGACGTCCAGCGTGGCAAGGTCGGCCTCCTGGGCGCGCGCCACGTACAGCGGGTGAATGCCCAGCGCGTAGGCGTCGCCGAAGCGGTGCGCCAGCGTGCGCACGGTGTCGAAGTTCGCGACTTCCACGGCCGGGATCACGCATTGCGCCACTCCGACGGCAGTCGCACGCGCCCGCACCTCCGCGGCGTCTGTCCCAAATTCAGGCGCGTCGAGGTGGCAGTGCGTGTCGATCCAGACGGTCATGGCGCGATGATGCCCGAAGCCTGCACGAAGGCGGCAACCGTGCTAACGTGGCGGCTCCATCGTTCACGCGGGCAGGTCCACCGATGCGAAAAACAGCGCTCTACAGCCGATCGGCACCCCGCCCGGGTCCGACCTCGCCTTCGTCCGCCAGCGATGCCGAAGCCCGGGCCGTGCCCGTGCCCGACACGACCGCCCGCGCCCGGTGGCAGCGCGCCGCGGCCTTCCTCAGTAGTCCGCGCGGCCTGTGGATCGCCATCGGCGTGCTGACCTTCCTGCTGCTGTTCACCCTGGCCCAGGCACTGCGCCCCGGCGCGCGGGCGCTGACGCAGGAGGACATCGACGCCGCCGTGCTCAGCACCCTGGAGAAGACACCCCTGCCCTCGCCCGCCGCGCGTGCCGCCGAGGTGATCCGACCGTCCGTGGTGCGCGTGACGGGCTACCGCGCCGGCAAGAAGGGCGAAGAGGACATCGAGCACGGCGTGGGCACCGGCGTGGTGATCGTCGACAAGGGCGTGATCCTGACCAACCTGCACGTGGTGCAGGCCGCCGACACCATCAAGGTGCTGTTCGCCGACGGGCTGGAAGCCACTGCCTCCATCACCGGCGCTCAGCCGGAAAATGACCTGGCGGTGCTGCAGGCACACAAGATCCCCGACGACCTGATCCCCGCCACGATGCGCTCCACCCACGATCTGCTCCCCGGCGACCAGGTGGTGGCGGTGGGCTTTCCGTTCGGCATTGGCCCGTCGTATTCCGCCGGCGTGATCTCGGGGCTCAAGCGCGTGTTCCGTTCGCCCGAGGGCAAGCAGAAACTCACCAACCTGATCCAGTTCGACGCCGCGGCCAACCCGGGCAACTCGGGCGGGCCGCTGGTCACCATGGACGGCGAGGTAGTCGGCATCGTCACCGCCATCCTGAATCCGACCCCGGCACGCACATTCCTGGGCATTGCCTTTGCCGTGCCGATCGAAAACGCCGCGGCCGCCGTCGGCCTGCACCCTTTCTGAAACCTTGCGGGACAGACCAAGAGTTACACATAGTGAACTTTGCTCTGTCCTCAACCATTTAAATTGCGGGACAGACCCAGCGTTGCACGCAGTGAACCTTGCTCTGTCCTCAACCCTTTAGGAGCCCTCATGGACATGAATCCCGCAAAACCCGGCGATACCGCGCAGTTGATGGAGCAGATCCTCTACGAGGTCAAGCGCGTGGTGGTCGGCCAGGACCGCTTCCTGGAGCGCGTGATGATCGCCATGCTGGCCCAGGGCCATCTGCTGGTCGAAGGCGTTCCCGGGCTGGCCAAGACGCTCACCATCAAGACCCTGGCCAACACCGTTCGCGGCCAGTTCAAGCGCATCCAGTTCACGCCCGACCTGGTGCCGTCCGACCTGGTCGGCACGCGCATCTACAACCAGAAGACCGGCGACTTCAGCACCTCGCTGGGGCCGGTGTTCACCAACCTGCTGCTGGCCGACGAGATCAACCGCGCGCCGGCCAAGGTGCAGAGCGCGCTGCTGGAGGTGATGCAGGAGCGGCAGGTGACGATCGCCGGCGAGACGCACCGCGTTCCCTCGCCCTTCCTGGTGATGGCCACGCAGAACCCGATCGAGACCGAGGGCACCTACCCGCTGCCCGAGGCGCAGGTGGACCGTTTCATGATGAAGGTGCTGGTGGACTACCCCACCGACGAGGAAGAGTTCGTGATCGTGCAGCGCGTCACCGGCGCGCCGGTGGACGTCACGCCGGTGGCCACCACCGAGCAGCTCGCCGCGCTGCAGGCCGAATGCCGGCGGGTCTATGTGGACCCTTCGCTGATCCAGTACGCGGTGAAACTGGTGGCGGCCACGCGCACGCCCGAGAAAGCCGGCCTGAAGGACCTGGCGCGCTTCATCACCTTCGGCGCCAGTCCGCGCGCCACCATCAACCTCACCGAGAGCGCGCGCGCCCTGGCCATGCTGCGCGGGCGCACCTATGCGCTGCCCGAGGACATGACCGACCTGGTGCCCGACGTGCTGCGCCACCGGCTGGTGCTGTCGTACGAAGCGCTGTCCGAGGGGCTTTCGGCCGACGCCGTGGTCAGCAAGATCATGGCGAAGATTCCGGTGCCCGCCAAGCCACTGGAACACGAGAAACTCGCGGCCTGACATGGTCTTCAGGAACCCGTTTCGCCGCAAGGGCGCCGTCGAAGAAGCGCCACCGGACCCCGTTGCGACTGGACCCGCAACGGGCGAGACCGGCAGCGCCGAACGCGTTCTGCGCCGGCTGGAATGGTCGGTCATCCGCCGGCTCGACGGCCTGCTGCAGGGCGACTACCGCACGCTGATGCGCGGCGCCGGCCTGGACCTGGCGGACCTGCGCGAATACCAGCACCACGACGACGTGCGCCACATCGACTGGAACGTCACCGCCCGGCTGCAGGTGCCGCACGTGCGCGTGTTCACCGAAGACCGCGAGATGGCGGCCTGGTTCCTGCTCGACCTGAGCCCCTCGATGGATTTCGGCTCCCACACCGAGCGCAAGCAGGGGGTGGCGGCCGAATTCGTGGCGGTGCTGGCGCGGCTGCTCACGCGCCATGGCAACCGTGTCGGCGCGCTGGTCTATGGCACGGGCGTCGACACCGTCATCCCCGCGCGCGGCGGGCGCCGCCACGTGCTGCAGATGCTGCACACCCTGCAACACCGGCCCGACGCGAAGGACAGCACCGGAACGCGCCTGCACGAGCTGCTGACGGCGGCCGGCAACGTGGTGCGACGCCGCTCCACGGTGTTCGTCGTGTCGGACTTCATCAGCGAGCCGGGCTGGGAGAAGCCGCTGGCCCAACTCGCCCTGCGCCACGAGGTCGTGGCCGTGCGCCTGCACGACCCGCTGGAACTCGAACTGCCCGACCTGGGCCTGATTCCGGTGATCGATGCCGAGACCGGCGAGCAACTGATGGTGGACACCAGCGACAAAGGCTTTCGCCAGCGCTTCGCGCGCATCGCCGCGCAGCGCGAGGCCGACCTGCGGGCCGCGCTGGCGCACGCGGGGGTGGACACGCTGGAGCTTTCCACAGAAGGCGACCTGGTGGACGCCGTCGTGCGCTTCGCCGACCTGCGCCGCCAGCGCACGCGCCGGGGCACGGGCGGCGCCTTGCCGCGCCACCTGCACCAGGCGGCCTGAGCAAGCCCACCAAGGACCGCAAGGACTAGACCATGACCTTCCTTTGGCCCCAATTCCTCTGGCTGCTGCTCACCCTGCCCTTGCTGGTGCTGCTGTATTTGTGGCTGTTGCGCCGGCGCAAGGCGCTGGCCCTGCGCTACGCCAGCCTGTCGATCGTCAAGGAGGCCATGGGCAAAGGGCCGGGCATCCGCCGGCACATTCCGCCGGTGCTGTTCCTGCTGGCACTCGCCGCGATGCTGGTGGCCGCCGCCCGGCCGTTCGCCGTGGTCACCCTGCCCTCACAGCAGGAAACCATCATCCTCGCCATGGACGTCTCGGGCAGCATGCGCGCCACCGACGTCAAGCCCAACCGGCTGGTTGCGTCGCAGGTCGCCGCCAAGGCCTTCCTGGAGGAACTGCCGCGCAACGTGCGCGTGGGCATCGTCGCCTTCGCCGGCACCGCGCAGGTGGTGCAGCCGCCCACGCTGAGCCGTGAAGACCTCGTCGCGGCCATCGACAAGTTCCAGATGCAGCGCGCCACCGCCATTGGCAGCGCCATCGTGATCGCGCTGGCCGAGCTGTTCCCCGACCAGGGCATCGACCTGGACGCGGTGGCCCGCGCCAGCGGCCGGCCGCGCGCCATGGCCATCGACGCGGCGCCCAAGAAACCGCAGAAGGAATTCACCCCGGTGGCGCCGGGGTCGTACAACTCGGCCGCCATCATCCTGCTGACCGACGGCCAGCGCACCACCGGCGTGGACACGCTGGAAGCCGCCAAGATGGCGGCCGACCGCGGCGTGCGCATCTACACCGTGGGCATCGGCACGGTGGACGGCGAGACCATCGGCTTCGAGGGCTGGTCGATGCGCGTGCGCCTGGACGAGGAGACGCTGAAGAAGATCGCGCTGCAGACCCAGGGCGAATACTTCTACGCCGGCACGGCCGAGAACCTGAAGGCCGTCTACGAAAAACTGGGCTCGCGCCTGACGGTGGAGAAAAAGGAAACCGAAGTCTCCGGCCTGCTGGCGCTGGTGGCAGCGGTGCTGGCGCTGCTGGCGGGCGGGCTGTCGATGCTCTGGTTCAACCGGGTGCTGTGAGGCCATTCCAGAGAGGTTTCAGAATAGAATATGGCTTTTCTCATCGTCAAATGGTCATAGTACGCTATAGATAAAGTAGTGGCATGGCGTTCACATTGGCGCGGATTTCGTCCGCCGTTGTCGCTTCACACATGGCAAAGAGGGCTGAGATTGACGACGCGGATGGTCTGGCAAGCGCCATGAACATTGCGTTCTGGCCGGCCTCGCGCAACGCGGTCCGGGTCTTAGGGCGTTGGCAGGTACTGGGCCGCGAGCCCGGCAAACTCGTCTGCCCTGGGATCGAGCCCGGTTTCTTCCCGGAGGATTTCGGCCACGCGCGGCGCCAACCGGGCTGCGAGTCGCGCATCCAGAAACAAGAGGCGTGAACGCCGCGCCAGCATGTCTTCGACCGTGACCGCATATTCATGGCGGGCGGCAAAGCGCACCATGGCCTCCGTCAGTCCGGCGGTCAGCGCCACGTCGGCGCCTGGCAAGCCCGCCAGGATCTGCATCTCACTGCCATAGGAATGCTCCCCTTCCGCCTGGCTCACCGAAACCGGCGAAAACTCAGGGCCAAACTGCGCACCGACAAGACGCAAGTCCGCCGTCTGCCCTGCAGCCCTTCGTTCCAGCAGCCCCTTTGCCGCGCACATGTCCAGCACGTCTTCGGCCATGGCGCGGTACGTTGTCCACTTGCCCCCGGTCACCGTGACCAGGCCGGTGCGGCTGACAATGACGGTGTGCTCCCGGGACAAGGCCTTGGTGCTTTCAGCATCGTCGTCCTGGGGTTTTACCAAGGGACGCAAGCCGACCCAGATGCTCTTGATGTCGGCACGGGTCGGCGCCTTGCGCAGGTAGCGCGCTGATTCCCGGAGGATGAATTCCACCTCTTCGGCAAATGCCAGGGGCTCGCGCGCGAGGTCGTTGCGCGGCGTATCGGTGGTGCCCAGAATGACCTTGCCCAACCAGGGCACGGCAAACAGGACCCGGCCATCCGAGGTCTTGGGCACCATCAAGGCGGTGTCCGAATCCAGAAATTTCCGGTCCACCACAATATGCACGCCCTGACTGGGGGCCACCATGGGCTCAACCGCCCGCCCCCCCGCAGCACTGTGGGCAGGGCTGTCCATTTCGCGCAGGGCATCGACCCATACGCCCGTCGCATTCACCACGCAGCGCGAGCGAACGCGATAGTCCTTCCCGCTCAGGGAGTCTTGCGCCAGCACACCGCTGATTTTTCCGCCTTCATAGAGCAGTCCGGTGGCCGCACAGTAGTTGACCAGCAAGGCCCCGCGCGTGACTGCCGTGCGGCCAATGGCCAAGGCCAGCCGGGCATCGTTGAACTGTCCATCCCAGTATTGCACGCCACCTTTGAGACCGTCTGTGCGTACCGTGGGCAATGCCTCCCCTGTAGCCTGCGGCCCCAGAAAGTGCGTTTTCCCCAAGCCGGCTTTACCGGCCAGCACGTCATACAGCGTGAGGCCAATGCCGTAAAACGGGGCTTCCCACCAGTGGTAGGACGGCACCACAAACGCCAGCGGCTGCGCCAGATGGGGCGCATTGCGCAGCAATGTGGTGCGCTCATGCAGGGCTTCGCGCACCAGTGAAATATTGCCTTGTGCCAGATAACGCACCCCGCCGTGGACCAGTTTGGTGGCGCGTGACGAAGTCCCCTTGGCAAAGTCGTGTGATTCCAGCAGAACGACGCTGAACCCGCGCGCGGCGGCGTCCAGCGCCACGCCCAGGCCGGTAGCCCCGCCCCCGACCACGGCAAGGTCATATTCCCTGTCTTCACCCAGGCGCGCCAGCAGATCCTCGCGCAGCGTTTGCAGCGGTTGAGCAACAGGGGGCATATCGGATTTCTAATTTCCTAGGTCAGAAGAAATGCGAGGGCCGAAATCAGGCCCTCGCGCAGGGCGACAGCAGCGCACACGCGCCGCCGTCGCGCCCAGGACAGCTATGCCGTTCGGCTTAGCGGACCTTGCCGTTCTTCCACGCGTTCAACAGCGTGTCATAGGCGATGGTTTCGCCCTTCGGCTTCTCGTTGGCCAGCTTCTTCCACGGTGCGCTCTTGTCGCTGAGCCACTTGTCCGGGCTGCTCTTGGCGTTGAGCTTGGGCGGGCACACGGCCATGCCGGAGCGCTCCAGGCGACCCATCACCGCATCCATTTCTTCGGCCAGGTTGTCCATGGCGGCCTGCGGGGTCTTCTCGCCCGTCACGGCGACCGCCACGTTCTTCCACCAGAGCTGGGCCAGCTTGGGATAGTCGGGCACGTTGGTGCCGGTGGGAGTCCACGCCACACGCGCCGGGCTGCGGTAGAACTCCACCAGCCCGCCGAGCTTGGGCGCCATATCGGTCATGGCCTTGCTCTGGATGTCAGACTCGCGGATCGGCGTCAGGCCAACCACGGTTTTCTTGAGGGAGGTGGTCTTCGCGGTGACGAACTGGGCGTACAGCCAGGCGGCGGCCACTTTGTTGGCATCGTGGTCCTTGAAGAAGGTCCATGAACCCACGTCCTGGTAGCCGTTTTGCATGCCTTGTTTCCAGTACGGACCGTTGGGTCCGGGGGCCATGCGCCACTTGGGCGTGCCGTCGGCGTTGACCACCGGAAGGCCGGGCTTGATCATGTCGGCGGTGAACGCGGTGTACCAGAAGATTTGCTGGGCAATCTGGCCTTGTGCTGGCACAGGACCGGCTTCACCAAAGGTCATGCCGATGGCTTCCTTCGGCGAATACTTCTTCATCCAGTCGATGTACTTGGTCAAAGCGTAAACGGCTGCTGGCGAGTTGGTGGCGCCACCACGTGATACGGATGCACCTTGTGGTGTGCAGCCGTCGGCCGAGGCGCGAATGCCCCATTCATCCACCGGCTTGCCGTTCGGAATGCCGATGTCGGCGGTACCGGCCATGGACAGCCAGGCGTCGGTGAAACGCCAGCCCAGCGACGGGTCTTTCTTGCCGTAGTCCATGTGGCCATAGATCGGCTTGCCGTCGATGTTCTTCACGTCGTCTGTGAAGAACGCGGCGATGTCTTCGTACGCGCTCCAGTTCAACGGCACGCCGAGCTCGTAGCCGTACTTGGCCTTGAACTTGTCCTTCAGGTCTTGCCGCGCGAACAGATCGGCGCGAAACCAGTAGAGGTTGGCAAACTGCTGGTCGGGCAGTTGATAGAGCTTCTTGTCGGGGCCGGTGGTGAAACTGGTTCCGATGAAGTCCTTGATGTCCAGACCGGGGTTGGTGTATTCCTTGCCCTTGCCGGCCATGTAGTCGGTCAGATTCATGATCTTGCCGTAGCGGTAGTGCGTGCCAATCAGGTCGGAGTCGGTGATCCAGCCGTCGTAGATCGACTTGCCGGACTGCATCGAGGTTTGCAGCTTCTCGACCACGTCGCCCTCTCCAATCAGGTCATGCTTGACCTTGATGCCGGTGATTTCTTCAAACGCCTTGGCCAATGTCTTGGATTCGTATTCGTGCGTGGTAATGGTTTCAGAGACCACGGAGATCTCTTTCACACCCTTGGCTTGCAGTTTTTTTGCGGCTTCGATGAACCACTTCATCTCAGCCATCTGCTGATCCTTGTTCAGCGTGGACGGCTGGAACTCGCTGTCCACCCATTTCTTGGCCGCCGCTTCGTCCGCCCAGGCATGCCCGCCCGCTGCGCACGCCAGCGCGACGGCGACGACGGAATATTTCAGCTTCAGTTTCATTGCCAATCTCCTCGGTTCATTGACCCCTGTATTGAAGATGCCGCGGCTCCAGGGGAAGGCGAGACGCAGCATTGGAAAAAATCAGCCCTTGTGCATGATCCAGCCGAGCAACGCCATGGACGCCACAAAGCTGATCCAGATCGAGGGCTCAGTCTGCAGGCTCATCCACTCGCCCAGCCGGCCACTGATGCCGATAAACCCCAGGTTCACGTAGGCAGCGCTGAGCAGGCCGATAAACAGTCGATCCCCGCGGGTGGTCTCCATCGGCAAAAAGCCCTTGCGCAGGATGGTGGGGGATTTGATTTCCCACACCGTCATGCCTGCCAGCATCAAGACGATGCAGCCAAAAAACACCGCTACCGGCGTGGTCCAGGCCATCCATTCAAACATCTGCTGTTCCTCTCAAACCCGACCCATCGCAAACCCCTTGGCGATGTAATTGCGCACAAACCAGATCACGATGGCACCTGGCACGATGGTCAACACGCCGGCTGCGGCCAGGGTCGCCCAGTCCATGCCCGAGGCCGAAATCGTGCGCGTCATGGTCGCGGCAATCGGCTTGGCGTTCACGCTGGTCAGGGTGCGCGCCAGCAGCAGCTCGACCCAGCTGAACATGAAGCAGAAGAACGCAGCCACACCGATGCCGGCCTTGATCAACGGGATGAAGATGCGGATAAAGAAACGCGGAAATGTGTAGCCGTCGATGTAGGCCGTCTCGTCAATTTCGCGTGGGATGCCGCTCATGAAGCCTTCCAGAATCCACACCGCCAGCGGCACATTGAACAGCAGGTGCACCAGGGCCACGGCAATATGCGTGTCCATCAGGCCGACCGAGGTATAGAGCTGAAAGAAGGGCAGCAAAAACACGGCCGGTGGCGTCATGCGGTTGGTCAGGAGCCAGAAGAACACATGCTTGTCGCCCAGGAAGCTGTAGCGTGAGAACGCATACGCGGCAGGCAACGCCACCGTCAGCGAAATGACGGTGTTGATGCCGACGTAGATCAGGCTGTTGATGTAGCCCGAGTACCAGGCCGGATCGGTCAGGATGGTCTTGTAGTTGTCCCAGGTGAAGTGGTCCGGGAACAGCGTGAAGCCGGCCAGGATTTCGTTATTGGTCTTGAACGACATGTTGACCATCCAGTAGATGGGCAGCAAGGCGAACACGATGTACGCCAGCAGGAACAGCGAGCGCTTCTGGAACCTGGGCTTACTCATGACCACCCTCCTTGGTCTGGGTACCGACGCGCTGCATCCAGTTGTACAAAATGAAGCACATCAGCAAGATGATCAGGAAATAGATCAACGAGAACGCCGCCGCCGGCCCCAAGTCAAACTGGCCCACCGCCTTTTGCGTCAGAAACTGGGACAGGAAGGTGGTCGAGTTACCCGGCCCACCCCCGGTGACCACAAAGGGCTCGGTGTAGATCATGAAGCTGTCCATGAATCGCAGCAGCACAGCGATCATCAGCACACCGCGCATCTTGGGCAACTGCACGTAACGGAAGACGTCCAGCTTGCTTGCGCCGTCAATGCTGGCGGCCTGATAGTAGGCGTCAGGGATGGAGCGCAACCCGGCGTAGCCCAGCAAGGCCACCAGCGGGGTCCAGTGCCAGACGTCCATCAGCAGCACCGTCAGCCACGCGTGGGTGGCGTTGCCGGTGTAGTTGTAGTCAATGCCCAGGCCGAGCAGGGCAGCCCCCATCAGGCCAATATCGGTGCGGCCAAAAATCTGCCAGATGGTGCCCACCACGTTCCAGGGGATCAGCAGCGACAGCGAGACGATCACCAGCACCGCCGAGGACTTCCAGCCCTGCGCCGGCATCGACAAGGCCAGCAAAATACCCAGCGGCAGTTCCACCGCCAGTACCGAGAACGAAAAGATGATCTGGCGCAACAGCGCGCTGTGCAACTCCTCGTCGCGCATGACAGCGGCAAACCACTCGGTGCCGACAAACACCCGGCGCTCGGGCGAGATGATGTCCTGCACCGAATAGTTCACCACCACCATCAGCGGCAGGATGGCCGAGAAGGCCACGCACAGCAGCACCGGCAGGATCAGGAACCAGGCCTTCTGGTTCACGGGTTTGGTGGTTGTGCTCATGCCAAAATTTCCTCGTTTTGGTAAAAGCAGGTGTGTTCGCCCATCAACTGCAGCCAGACACGGTCTCCGGCGACCAGGTTGCCTGGGATGGCCGAAAGGCGCGCCTTGATGGTGTGGCTCTCGCGGGTGGCGCTGACGATCACATGCGTGCCCACGTCCTGTACCTGCGTGATGGTCATGGGCAGGGCACCGGCTGAATCAGCGGCGGCCAGACTCACATATTCGGGGCGTACCCCCAACTTGCACTCTCCAACCACCGGGGTGCGCCCGGCCGGCATGGGCAGCGTGAATCCCGCCGTATGAAACCCCCCGTCGTCAGCATGGCCCGGCAGGAAATTCATGCCCGGCGAGCCGATGAAGTGCCCGACGAAGGTGTGGCTGGGCCGTTCGAACAAATCGGCGGCTGAGCCAGTCTGCACGGCCCGGCCACGCGTCATCACCACCACCTGGTCGGCAAACGTCAGCGCCTCGACCTGATCATGGGTCACGTAAATCATGGTGAGCTTGAGTTCATGGTGGATCTGCTTGATTTTTCGCCGCAACTGCCATTTCAGGTGCGGATCGATCACCGTCAGCGGCTCATCAAACAGCACCGCCGACACGTCCGGGCGCACCAGGCCACGGCCCAGCGATATTTTCTGCTTGGCGTCTGCTGCCAGCCCGGCAGCGCGCTGGTTGAGCTGGCCGCTCATCTCCAGCATTTCGGCAATCTCGCCCACGCGTTTTTTGATCTGGTCGGCCGGCATCTTGCGGTTGCGCAGCGGAAACGCCAGGTTCTCGGCCACGGTCATGGTGTCGTAGATCACCGGGAACTGGAACACCTGGGCAATATTGCGTTGCTGGGGCGTGGCGCCGGTCACATTCTTGCCGTCAAAGTGCACGTGTCCCTGCGACGGCGTCACCAGCCCGGACATGAGGTTCAGCAACGTGGTCTTGCCGCAGCCCGACGGCCCCAGCAAGGCATAGGCGCCGCCGTCTTCAAAGGTCATCTTCAGGGGCAGCAAGGCGTAGTCGCTGTCCTGCTTCGGGTCAGGCCGGTAAGCGTGGGCCAGGTCGAGTTCGATGCGTGCCATATCAGCGTCCTTTGCCACGCGACGGCGCCAGCAGCAACATGCCCTGCGCGTCAAACACATAAACCTGCGCAGGATCGAAATGGAAAGTCACCGGCTGCCCCAACCCGAAGTGGTGAACACCGGTCAGCTGCGCCACAAGCTCGCCCAGTGCCGTCTCAAAGTGCACGTAGGTATCGCTGCCGGAGATTTCGGCCAGTTCCACCTTGCCCGCCAGGGCCACATCGCCAACCCGTCCCGTCGCGCGCAACGCGCTGGAGCGCATGCCCACGGTCAACGCGGCGCCTAGCGTGTGCGGCAAAGCCAGCGCCAGCAGTGGTCCGTGGCGCAGTGCGACACCGGTGGGCGCCACGCTGGCGGCCAGCAGGTTCATGGGTGGGTCACTGAAGGCGCGCGCCACCCGGATGGAGGCTGGCGCATGGAAGACTTCGGAGGTCGGGCCGTATTGCAGCAACTCGCCGGCATCCAGAACGGCGGTATAGCCGCCCAGCAGCAAGGCCTCGCCGGGTTCTGTGGTCGCATAAATCACGGTGGAATCACCGGCAGCAAACAGGGCTGACAATTCATCGCGCAGTTCTTCGCGCAGCTTGTAGTCCAGGTTGACCAGCGGCTCATCGAGCAGCATCAGCGGCGCGCCCTTGGCCATGGCGCGCGCCAGCGCCACACGCTGTTGTTGCCCGCCCGACAGCTCGGCCGGGTAGCGGTCTAGAAACATCTCAATGTGCAGTTTGGCCGCCAGATCGCGCACCCGCTGCTCCACATTGCGCTCGCCACGCAGCTTCAGGGGTGAGGCGATGTTGTCGCGCACCTTGAGCGACGGGTAGTTGATGAACTGCTGGTACACCATGGACACATTGCGTTCACGCACCGGCACGCCCGCCACGCTCTTGCCATCCACCAGCACCCGGCCGGTCGACGGTGCATCCAGCCCCGCCATGACGCGCATCAGGCTGGTCTTGCCGGCCTGGGTGGCACCCAGCAAGACCGTGACGGCGTTGCTGCGCGGGGCCAGGTTCATCTCGTACAGCCAAGTCTGCGGCCCGACCTTCTTGCTGATGGCCTCAAGAGTCAACTGCATCTCACGACCTTTACTTGTAGAACAGGGGCGCCCAAAAACCATTCGTATTTGATAATTATTGTTCGTTTAGCTTCTTTTTTTCTCAGTATTTACCCTATATCAGTTCTTTTTGATTCGTTTTACAGTCCATCGACCCCGCCCTTCTGGCGCAGCACAAGCCCATGAGTCCCAACCCCCGCCAGCTGACCCTGCTCACTGTGGTGCAAGCCCAAGGCTCCGTCACGGTCGAGCAGCTTGCGGCCACCCTGGGCGTCACATTGCAGACCGTCAGGCGCGACGTGCAGCGACTGGCCGACGAAGGTTTGCTGGCGCGCTTTCACGGCGGCGTGCGCCCGCCCAGTTCGACCACCGAAAACATTGCCCACAAACAGCGCGAGAGCCTGAACGCCGACGGCAAGGCGCGCATTGCGCTCAGCGTGGCCGCGGCGGTGCCCAATGACTGCTCGCTGATCCTGAACATTGGCACCACCA
The DNA here is from genome assembly GCA_016721925.1 of Candidatus Skiveiella danica. Taxonomy (GTDB): domain Bacteria; phylum Pseudomonadota; class Gammaproteobacteria; order Burkholderiales; family Burkholderiaceae_C; genus Skiveiella; species Skiveiella danica. The sequence goes on along the minus strand of JADKHE010000014.1, from coordinate 50,997 downwards.
CCGAGGCCATCGCCCGCGCCCTGTCGCGCCATTCCGGCCTGCGGGTGATTACCAACAACCTGAACGTGGCCAGCATCCTGAGCACCAACCCCAAGTGCGAGGTGATCGTCGTGGGCGGTGTGGTGCGCGGTCGGGACCAGGGCATCGTCGGTGAAGCCGCGGTGGACTTCATCCGCCAGTTCAAGGTGGATATCGCCTTGATCGGCATCTCGGCCATTGAACCCGATGGCTCGCTGCGCGACTACGACTACCGCGAAGTCAAAGTCTCGCAAACCATCATGGCCCATGCGCGCGAAGTCTGGCTGGCCGCCGACCTGAGCAAGTTCAAACGACCGGCGATGGTCGAAGTCGCCACGCTGGATCAAATCGACCGCCTGTTCACCGACGCCCATCCCCCCGACCCCTTCCCCGCCCTGCTGGCCGAAGCGCAAGTGCGCCTGACGGTCGCAGCGCACTAGGTGGTTGGCCCCCCCTTCTTGCATTGACACACGCCGCCATGACCTACCTGCTCGCCCTCGACCAAGGCACCTCCAGCTGCCGCAGCATTGTGTTTGACCCCAACGGCACCCTCGTGGCCATGGCGCAAAAGGAGCTGCCGCAAATCTACCCGCAGCCCGGCTGGGTGGAACACGACGCGCTGGAGATCTGGCGCCTGCAGCTGGTCACCGCCCGCGAGGTCCTGAGCACGGCGGGCATCACCGCGGCGCAGCTCAGGGCAGTGGGCATCACCAACCAGCGCGAGACCACGCTGATCTGGAACCGCCGGACCGGCCAGCCGATTCACCACGCCATCGTCTGGCAGGATCGCCGCGCCGAGCCCACCTGCGCCGAACTTCGAGCGAGCGGCCTGGCCGACAGCATTCGCGCCAAAACCGGTCTGCTGGTGGACGCGTATTTTTCAGGCACCAAGCTCAAATGGATTCTGGACAACGTGCCCGACGCACGCGCCCAGGCCGCCAACGGCGAACTGGCCTTTGGCACCATGGACAGCTGGCTGATCTGGCAGCTCACCGAAGGCCGCGTTCATGCGACCGATGTCAGCAATGCCTCGCGCACCATGCTCTTCAACGTCCATCACAACCAGTGGGATGCCGAATTGATGGCGGCGCTGGAGATCCCCGCCAGCCTGATGCCGGTGGTGCAACCCAGTGCGTCCCTGTTCGGCGAAGTGGCCCCGGCGCTGCTGGGCCATCGTGTACCCATTGGCGGTGTCGCCGGTGACCAGCAAAGCGCCTTGTTCGGGCAGGCCTGCTTCACGGCCGGCATGGCCAAGAACACCTATGGAACCGGCTGCTTCATGCTGATGCACACCGGCAGCGCCTTCCAGATTTCGGGCAACGGCCTGATCACCACCAGCGCGGCACAGACCACGGCACTGCCCGAGTTTGCGCTGGAGGGCAGCGTATTTGTGGGCGGTGCCGTGGTGCAGTGGCTGCGTGACGGCCTCAATGCCATCCAGAGCAGCACCCAGGTGCAGGCCCTGGCCGAAAGCGTTCCGGATTCCGGTGGCGTGATGGTCGTGCCGGCTTTCACCGGGCTGGGTGCGCCTTACTGGAAGCCCGATGCGCGCGGCTCGATCACCGGCCTGACGCGCGGCAGCACGCTGGCGCATATCGCCCGCGCGGCGCTGGAAAGCATCGCCTACCAAAGTGCCGCCCTGCTGCTGGCCATGGGTCGGGATGCCGCCCGCGCCGGCAGCGCGCCGGTGTCCGAGTTGCGGGTCGATGGCGGTGCCTGCGTCAATGATTTGCTGATGCAGTTCCAGGCCGATCTGCTGGGCATTCCAGTGGTTCGTCCGGCCGTGATCGAGACCACCGCCCTGGGCGCGGCCTACCTCGCGGGCCTCACCACTGGCGTCTACAGGAACACGGCCGAGCTGAGCGGATTGTGGCGCGCCGAGCGCCGCTTTATCCCCACCATGGCGCGCGCGCGCGCGCAGGACATGATGGCCCGCTGGGAGCATGCGGTCACCCAGACCGTGCTCTGACCCACAGCGGGACGATTGACCGGAACCCTTGGCCTGATCGGCGGCGGCAACAGGGCCTGCGTCATATTGGGCGCAGGGCTGAAGCCAGGTGAGAGCCCGGCCGGCTCCGGCGTCTCGCTGATGGGGTTCAACCGGGTGCTGTGAAGCGGCTTCAGAAGTGTTTCAGCCTAAAAAATGCTCCCTCCCAGCGTCAAATGGACATGAACAGCTATTGATTCAATAGTGACCCGGCCTTGACATCCGGGCTGGATTTTTCACGGGGTTCGCCGTTAGCATGGCCTTATGGACGCAGCACCGCGTGAAGTCATCTTCAGGGCCGAGGGCCTGACCAAGGTCTACCGCATGGGCGAAGTGGAGGTGCACGCCCTGCGCGGCGTGGATCTGGTGCTGTATGCGGGAGAGTTCGTCGTGCTGCTGGGCCCCTCGGGCAGCGGCAAGTCCACGTTGCTGAACATCCTGGGCGGGCTGGACGTGCCCACAGCCGGCCATGTCTGGTACCACGGCGAGGACCTGACCCGCGCCAACGATGCACAGCTCACCGCGTTTCGGCGCGAGCATGTGGGCTTCGTCTTCCAGTTCTACAACCTGATCCCAAGCCTGACGGCGCAGGAGAACGTCGCCATCGTCACCGAGATCGCGCCCAACCCCATGCTCCCCGGGGAGGCCCTGGCCATGGTCGGCCTGAAGGAGCGGCTGGACCACTTCCCGGCCCAGCTCTCGGGCGGTGAGCAGCAGCGCGTGGCGATTGCCCGCGCCATCGCCAAGCGGCCGGTGGTCATGCTCTGCGACGAGCCCACCGGCGCGCTGGACTCGGCCACCGGTGTGCACGTGCTCGAAGCGCTGGAGCGCGTCAACCTCGACATGGGGACCACCACGGTGGTCATCACCCACAACGTAGACATCGCGCGCATGGCGCACCGGGTGCTTTACATGGCCGACGGGCGCATCGGGCGCGAACAGGTCAACGCCGAGCGCCTGCCGGCGCGGGAGCTGCACTGGTGATGCGCCTGAAAGCCATCCACCGCAAGGCGCTGCGCGACCTGTGGCACATGCGCGGGCAAGCGCTGGCAATCGCGCTGGTGATCGCCTCGGGCATAGCCATGCTGGTGATGTCGGCCGCCACGCTCAGTTCGCTCCAGGACACGCGCGACCGCCTGTACCGCGACTACCGCTTCTCCGACGTCTGGGCCCAGGTCAAGCGCGCCCCCAGTGCCCTGGCGCAGCGCGTAGCCGAACTGCCGGGCGTCAATGAGGTCGAGACCCGGCTGATCGCCGGGGCCAAGGTCGAGCTGGCGGACTTTTACGAACCGATCGAGGCGGTGGTGCAGTCGCTGCCCGACACCGGCGAGCCTGCGCAGAACCGCCTGTACCTGCGCAGCGGGCGCATGCTGGCACCGTTTGCCGACGACGAGGTGCTGGTCAGCGAATCGTTCGCGCTGGCGCACAAGCTGCAGCCCGGCGACCGCCTGCGTGCCACGGTGTATGGCCGCACCCAGTGGTTCACCATCGTCGGCATGGCGGTCTCGCCGGAGTACGTCTACCAGATCAAGCCTGGTGCCATGTTCCCCGACTACCAGCGCTACGCCATCCTGTGGATGAACCGGCGCGCGCTGGAGGCGGCGCTCGACATGAATGGCGCCTTCAACCAGGTCGTGGTGCGGCTCAGCCCTGGCGCGGATGAGCGCGACACCATCGCCGCGATGGACCTGCTTCTGGCGCGAAACGCAGCCTGGGCGCGCATGGCCGCATGGACCAGCTCTCGTACCGTTTCCTGCACGAGGAATTCCGCCAGCTCGCCACCATGACGCGCGTGTTCCCGACCATCTTTCTGGGCGTGGCGGCGTTCCTGCTGAACGTGGTGTTCACGCGGCTGGTCGGCACGCAGCGGGACCAGGTCGCCATCCTCAAGGCCTTTGGCTACAGTACGCTGGACGTGGCGCTGCACTATGGCCTGATCGTCACGCTGATCTGCCTGATCGGCTCGGCGCTGGGGGTGGCCGGTGGCGCCTGGCTCGGCACACTGATGTCGGCGATGTACCAGATGTACTTCCGCTTTCCCTTCCTGGATTTCAGCGTGTCGTGCCGGTGGCCCTGACCGGTATCGGGGTCAGCCTGGTGGCGGCGCTGCTTGGCACCGGGCGCGCCGTCTACGCCGCGGCCGACGCGCCCGTGGCCGAGGCCATGCGCCCGCCCGCGCCGGATCGTTTCCGACGCTCACTGGCCGAGCGCCTTTGCCTGCGCGCTGGCTGTCGCAGCCCACCCGCATCATCTTCCGTCAGATCGAGCGCCGGCCCGTCAAGGCGCTGATGACGGTGCTGGGCCTGGCCTGCGCCGGCGCCATCATGATGATGGCGCGCTTCCAGGACAGCGCGATCAACACCATGGTCGAGCTGCAGTTCCGCCTGTCGCAGCAGCAGGACCTCTCAGCCAGCTTCATCGAGGCAGGCGCCCCGGCGCGCGGTGAACGAACTGCGCGCCCTGCCCGGCGTGAGGCAGGTCGAGGGCGTGCGCTCGGTGCCAGTGCGTTTTCGCAGCGAGAACCGCAGCCTGCTCACCAGCATCGAAGGCCTGCCGCCCGGCGGCGAGCTGCGCCGGCCCATCGACGCCCAGCTGCGCCGCATCGACCTGCCCGAAGACGGCCTGGTGCTCAACGACTACCTGGCCGCGCGCCTGGGCGTCGGCGTGGGCGACCGGGTGTGGGTGGAGGTGCTCGAAGGGCGACGCGCAAAATTGCAGCTGCCCGTGGCGCGCCTGGTGCGCGAGCACGTCGGCCTGCAGGCCTACATGAACCTGGATGCGCTCAACCGCGCCCTGGGCGACGGCGATGTGATCAGCGGCACGCTCATGACGGTGGACGACGGTGCCGAGCCCGCCGTGTTCCGTGAACTCGACCGCCGCCCGCGCATCATCGGCTCGGCCTCCCGGCTGGCCTCTGTCGAGGCGCTCTACCGGAGCATTGCGCAGATGACGGGCCTGTTCATGTGGATCTCGATCGTGATGGGCGCCATCATCAACTTCGGCGTGGTCTACAACTCGGCGCGCATCGCCCTGGCCGAGCGCGGGCGCGAGCTGGCCAGCCTGCGCGTGCTGGGCTTCACGCAGGGCGAGGTCAGCTACATCCTGCTCGGCGAGCTGGCCCTGCTGGTGCTGGTGTCGATCCCGCTGAGCTTTGCGGTGGGGTACGGCCTGTCGTGGTACCTGGCCAGCAACCTGCAGTCCGACCTGTACCGCGTGCCCATGCATATTGCGCCCTCGGCCTACGCGTTTGCGGCGCTGACCACGGTGATCTCGGCCATCCTGTCGGCGCTGGCGGTGCGCGAGCGCATCTACCGGCTGGACCTGATCGGCGTGCTCAAGACGCGCGAGTGACCCCCGGCCTGCCGCACCATGAACACCACGGAAACCCCATCATGAAGATGAACGCCTCCCCCCGCAAAGTCCTGTTCTGGATCGCTGGCGCCATCGCGCTGGCTGTGCTGGCCTGGCTGGCCATGCGCGAACCGGTGCAGATGGCCAGCGTAGCCCAGGTCAGCCGCGGCCCGCTGGAGCAGAGTTTCCTGGAAGAGGGCAAAGACCCGCCTCAAGCAGCGCTACGTGATCACCGCGCCGCTGCCTGGCGTGGTGCGGCGCATCACCCTGCAGCCCGGCGACGCCGTACAGGCCCGCCAGGTGGTCGCCGAGATCGACCCCACGGGCAGCGCCCTGCTCGACCCGCGCTCACGCAGCCAGGCACTGGCGGAGGTCAGCACCGGAGAGAGCGCCTTGCGCGCGCTGCACCAGCGCCTGGCCGCCGCCACGACCGCCGAGGCCGTGGCACAGGGCGAACTGCGCCGGATGCAGCAGCTGCGCGCCCAGGGCATGGTGACCGCCTCGCAGCTCGACCAGGCCCGTACCCAGGCCGACACGGCCAGCGCTGCGCTGTCCACCGCCCGCTCGGACGAACAGATCGCCGCGCGACGCCTGCAGGTGGCGCGTGCCTCGCTGGCCGAAGAAGGCCAGGCCGGCCGCGGTAAGGTGCTGCCGGTCACGGCGCCGGTGGCGGGCCGGGTGCTCAAGCGGCATGTGGAGAGCAGCACCGCTGTGGCCATGGGCCAGCCCCTGCTGGACATTGGCGACCCGGCGCAGCTGGAGATCGAGGTCGAGGTGCTGTCCACCGACGCCGTGCGCGTGGCTGCCGGCCAGAAGGCCCGCGTGCTGCGCTGGGGCGGCGAAGGTGTGCTGGACGCCAGCGTTACGCGCATCGAACCCGGTGGTTTCACCAAGGTGTCGGCGCTGGGCGTGGAAGAGCAGCGCACCCGCGTCATCCTCGACTTTGCTTCACCGCGGGAGCGCTGGGCCGCGCTGGGCGACGCCTACCGCGTGGAGGTCGAATTCATCCTGAAGCAGGACAAGGATGTGCTGCAGGTGCCCGGCAGCGCCCTGTTCCGCGCCGGGGACGGCTGGGCCGTCTACGTGGTGGACGGCGGCACCGCGCGGCGCACGCCCGTGAAGATCGGCGCCCGCTCCGCCACGGCCGCCCAGGTGCTGGACGGGCTGAAAGCCGACCAGACGGTGATTGTTCAACCTGATGACCGCATCAAGGATGGGACGCGGATCGAGGCGGTGAGCGGGCGGTGAGGCGGGGGATTCAGGGCGAATCAGCCAACTTGCTTTTTCGCCTGACGAAGCGCCCCGCAAAGCCGACCCTTTACTGCGATTTTCATGCCGATACCTCCCATCCACGCGAAATCGAACGAAACGTCGGCAATGGGCCGGCCCTCGGTGTGATCGGTCAACGCAGAGTGCGCCGGTTGCTAGCCTCTTGCGTCGACAGAGTTGGAGATGCTGATGGGATCCCGCACAGTCTTGATGGTCGTTTCCTTCGCTGTGTATGGCGCCTGGTCGATGGCCACCTGGGTGCTTGAGGGACGCATTCAGACCCTGTTACGTCCCGAGGCGCTGGTCGATCGCCTTCTTTATGCGATCGTCGGCAATCTCCTTCTGGGTATCGTGGTCGGAGCCGCCTGCATCGGCTATTTCGTGCGGAGTCGTGCGATGGAGTCGAATGCGGCCGGATTCGCCACACCGATGCGAACCGCGATCTCCGCGTTCGCCGGCCTTGCGCTGGGTCTGGCTGCTTACCTGTTGCAGGGTGCGCCGTCGCTCAATCCGGTGGTGATCCTCAACGCGTTCAACCAGGTGTTTGTGGTGTCGGCCGCGGAAGTGGTCATCTGCTGGTGCTTGGTCGGTGCAGCGACCGAAGCCACCGCGGGGCGCGCGAACGGTGTGCTGGCAACAGGGATCGCTGCCGTGGTGTCAGCGGTGCTGTTCGGCCTTTATCACTTCGCCCACAGCCCGCCGTTCAATACCTGGCCCATGGTCGCACTATTGACGGTGGTGGGTCTCGTCACCGGCGCGTTCTTTTTCGTGAGCCGCGATGTGGTGGGCACCGCTGTATTCCACAATTTTCTGGGAACGTTTGGGGTCCTGCAGGCACTGGCAAAGGCAAACGCCCTGGGTTCGCTGGAGCATTTACAACCGCCGCTTCTTGGCACAGCCCTCCTAACGCTCACCGTTCTGCTGGTCGCGGGTGGTATGGTCCGGCGGCAATGGTCCCCGAATTAGGCAATCCGTCGCCGGATGGACTACAGGCCGGCACGAAACCGGTACTTGACGAACAAACCGCCCTATCCCAGCGTTGAACGGTTTTTATTTGCTATCTTTCCAGTAGCAAAACCTCGTCTCAGACGGTTTCCAGGTCGTCGGCCAACAGCATCTGCGGCACGATCACGAAGCGGTAGGCCAGTTTCTCGCCGGGCTGGCGCACCAGCACCCAGATCAGGTCGAAGCGCTCGTCCGGCCAGTGCTTGGGCACATCGTCGGGATTCACGATCGGGAAATGGCGCACGATCTTGGCCATCGTGCCGTGGTGCCAGACCACCAGCGCGTTTTCGGGCCGACCGAGCACCTCTCCAACCAGTTCCGCCTCGTTGCCGTGGGTATGGCCATCTTCGATGTCCAGCTTCAGGCGATTGGCGGTGGGCGCGGCCGTGTGGATCTCGCGCTTGCTCTTGGCCTCCTCGGTGGGGCGGGTGGCAATGACGCGACCCGGCCGCACGATGGGGGATGGGCCTGAGACGGCGCATGGGCAAACAGCCCCGCCAGCGCACCGGCACGCGTCCAGCCCAAGACCGACAGGGAGTGCCCGTCGTGCTCGCCATGGTGGTTGACGCCATGGGGTTTCGTGCCTTCGCCGGGCTTCTCGCCATGGCGAACAAACATGATCACTTCGGGGGCTTCGTTGGCGTGGGTCATCTCAGGATCTACCGGTTGGAAAGGGTTCATCAGGTGAAACGGGCGACCAGCTGAAGGGCCGTCCCATCGGGCGGGGCGCCACAAAGTTTACGACAGGCCGGCCGGCCCGGTGCGCTGCAGGCCAGGTGTCCGTTCAACCCGCATGGCTGCGACCATCGGGCACCTGGCGACGCCACTTCCGCCAGCCGCTGAACCGTTTACCGCGCGCGGCTTTCTAGGCTGGATAGACGGTCGAGGCGGTGTCGCCGCCGCGGCCGGTCCAGTTGGTGTGGAAAAAAGCTCCCCGTGCCTGGTCCACCCGCTCATACTGGTGCGCGCCAAAGAAGTCCCGCTGCGCCTGCAGCAGGTTGGCCGGGAGATTCGCGCTGCGGTAGCCGTCGTAATAGGCCAGCGCGGCGGACAGGGCCGGCGTCGGGATGCCGTTCTTCAGGGCTTCAACCAGCACATTCCTCAAGGATTGCTGGGCCTCGACCAAGGTGTCGCGGAAGAACGGATCGAGCAGCAGGTTGGCCAGCGCCGGATCCGCATCGAAGGCTTGTTTGATCCTTTCCAGGAACACCGATCGGATGATGCAGCCGCCGCGCCACATCAGCGCGATGCCGCCGTAGTTCAGCTCCCAGCCAAACGCCTGCGAGGCGGCGCGCATGAGCTGGTAGCCTTGGGTGTAGGAGATGATTTTCGCGGCGTACAGGGCGCGCCCGAGTTCATCCACGAAGGCCTTCCTGTCACCCGGAAAATGAGGCCTGGGCCCCTTCAGGACGCTTGAGGCCAGCACGCGCTCGTCCTTCATCGAAGACAGCACGCGGGCAAACACCGACTCGGTGATCAGCGTGAGCGGCACACCGATGTCCAGTGCGGTGACCACCGTCCACTTTCCAGTGCCCTTCTGCCCGGCCTTGTCCAGGATCTTGTCGACCAGGGGCAGGCCATCCTGATCCTTCACCGCCAGAATGTCCCGGGTGATCTCGATCAGGTAGCTGCTCAGTTCGCCCTCGCTCCATTCGGCGAACGCCGCGTGCATGTCCTCAGCCGTCATGCCCAGCAGGGTTCTCATGACGTCATAGACCTCACAGATCAGCTGCATGTCGCCGTACTCGATGCCGTTGTGCACCATCTTGACGAAATGGCCCGCCCCTTCGGCCCCGACCCAGTCGCAGCAGGGCACGCCATCGTCGACCTTGGCGGCGATGGCCTGGAAGATCGGCTTCACGCTGGCCCACGCGGCGGCCGAGCCGCCCGGCATGATCGAAGGCCCCAGCAGGGCGCCTTCTTCGCCGCCCGATACGCCGGCGCCCACATACAGGAAGCCCTGGCTCTCCAGCGAGCGGGTCCTGCGGGTGGTGTCCGAAAAATGCGAGTTTCCGCCGTCGATGAGGATGTCGCCCGCGTCGAGCCAAGGCGTGACGGATTCGATGAGGTCATCCACCGGCCGGCCGGCCGGGACCATCAACAACACTTTTCGCGGACGCTCGATCGATGCGACCAGCGCCTGCAGGGAATGACAGGCTTCGATGCCCTTGCCGTGCCCGCGGCTGGACACAAATTGCTCGACCCGGTCGGCCGACGCATCGAAGACCGAGACCGAGATGCCTTTGCCGGCCATGTTGAGGGCCAGGTTCTCGCCCATCAATCCCACGCCAATGAGTCCGATCTGAGACGGCATCGTCAAGTTTCCTCTCCATGAAGCCCGGGGCACGCTTCGGCGGCTCATCCCCGCGACGCGGTGCCCAACGGGGTATCCCGAAGCAGGCTCACGAGTTCCGGAGCCTGCAATACGCGGATGTGATTGTCTTTCGCAAACTTGGCGGCCTGCGGCGTCACATCCCCCAGGGCCACGAAAAGTCCCGCGCTGGCCTCGGCCTTGTCGATGGCCGCCTTCAGCTCACGCAGGGGCTCCACGCCCAGGCTGGCGGCCTTCCAGCGCTTGCCACTGACCAGCGTGGTCACACCCGCCTTGTGGATCGCAAAGTCCGCGCCCTCCGCGTCGCGCCCGTGGCGCCGGTTCACCGTGAAGCCCTGCTTGAGCCAGCCGTCTTCCAGTGCGGCCGAGAAGTCGCGCCATGACATCGCTCCGGCTGCCTCCAGCGTCTGCTGCACCCGCGCCGCGCTGGGCTCCTTCATCTGCCGGCGAGCGGCCATGACGGCGATCACCAGGAACGGGAATCCGCCCATGGCGCCGAACCAGAACATCTCGGCCGGCAGGGCGAGCCTGGCAATGAGCGCGATCACGCCGGCCAGCGCCAGACTGATCCACCACGGCGAGCGCAGCAGGATCGCAAACAGCGAGCGCTCGGCCATGCGGAATTTCATGCGCCCGCTCCCGCCATGCCAGCCTCGGACAGCTGGCCCAGCACCAGCCGCAGCTGGCGCCCGCAGCGCGCCGCCAGCGTCTCGTCGTGGGTGACCAGCACGAAGGCCATGCCGTGTTCGCGCGCCAGTTGCAGCATCAGCTCGAACACGCCGTCGGCGGTGACGCGGTCCAGGTTGCCGGTGGGTTCGTCGGCCAGCACGCAGGCCGGCCGGGTGACCAGGGCACGGGCAATCGCCACCCTCTGGCGCTCGCCGCCCGACAGCTCGGCGGGGCGGTGGTGGATGCGGTCCTGCAGACCCACGCGAGCCAGCATCTTCTCGGCCACCTTTGCGGCCTCGGTGCGCGAATCACGGCGGATCCACAACGGCATGGCCACGTTGTCCAGCGCGCTGAACTCGGGCAGCAGGTGGTGAAACTGGTAGACGAAACCCAGGTGCCGGTTGCGCAAGTCGCCCTGCTGCGCCGCCGTGAGCGCGGAAAGCTCCTGCCCCCGCAGCCGCACCTGCCCGCTGGTGGGCGCATCCAGCCCGCCCAGCAGGTGCAGCAGCGTGCTCTTGCCCGAGCCGGAAGCGCCCACGATGGCCAGCGTTTCGCCGGCGCGCACCTGCAGGTCCACGCCCTGCAGCACGGTCACGTCAAGCCGGCCTTCAGTGAAACGTTTGGTCAGCGCGCTGGCCTGCAACACAACATCACTCATACCGCAGTGCCTCGGCGGGGTTGACGCGGCTGGCGCGCCAGCTGGGGTAGAGCGTGGCCAGGAAGGCCAGCACCAGCGAGATCACGGCCATCGGCAGGATGTCGCTGCGCTGCGGATCGCTGGGCATGCGGCTGATCAGGTAGATGTCCTTGGGCAGGAAGCTGGCGTGCAGCAGGTTCTCCAGCGCCGGCACGATGACGTCGATGTTGAAGGCCACGCCCAGGCCCAGCAAAAGGCCGGCCAGCGTGCCGATCACACCGACCATCGCGCCCTGCACCACGAAGATGCCCATGATGCTGCCCGGGCTGGCGCCCAGCGTGCGCAGGATGGCGATGTCGGCGCGCTTGTCGGTCACGGTCATCACCAGCGTGCTGACCAGGTTGAACGCGGCCACCGCCACGATCAGCGTGAGGATGATGAACATCATGCGTTTTTCCAGCTGCACCGCGGCAAACCAGGTGCGGTTCTGGCGCGTCCAGTCGCGGATCAGCAGGTCGCCGCTCAGGCTGGTGGCCAGCTGGTCGGCGACCGCGCGGGCCTGGTGCAGGTCGCGCAGCTTCAGGCGCACGCCGGTCGGGCCTTCAAGGCGGAAAATGCGCGCCGCATCGTCCTGGTGCAGCATTACCAGCGCCGAGTCGTATTCGTAGTGCCCCGAGCTGAAGGTGCCCACCACCGTCATCTGCTTTAGGCGCGGCACCACCCCGGCCGGGGTCACCTGGCCGCTGGGGGCGATCAGCGTGATCACATCGCCCTCGCGCACGCCCAGACTGCGCGCCAGGTCCACGCCCAGCACCACGCCGAATCCGCCGCTGACCAGGCGCTTGAGCACCGTGTTCTTCAGCTCGCCGGCCAGGTCGGTCACGCTGGGTTCGAGCGCGGGGTCGATGCCGCGCACCATCGCGCCCTTCATGTCATCGCCGCGCGCCAGCAGGGCCTGCGCCGCAATGAAGGGGGCGGCGCCGATCACGGCCGGGTTGGCACGCACCTCGGCCAGCGTGCGGTTCAGGTCGGGCAGCGCCGCGCCGCCCTGCGCGTAGATCTCGATGTGCGAAACCACGCCCAGCATGCGGTCGCGCACCTCTTTCTGGAAGCCGTTCATCACGCTGAGCACGATGATCAGCGCACCCACGCCCAGCGCGATGCCCAGCATGGACACGCCCGAGATGAAGGAGATGAAGCCGTTGCGCCGGGTGGAGCGTCCGGCCCGGGTGTAGCGCCAGCCGAGAATCAGTTCGTAGGGGATTTGCATCAGCCGTTGGGAAGGGGTCACAGGGGCGATTGTGGCATCGCCGCCGGGCGTTCCCGGCCTTCCCGGACAATAGCCCGCATGTCCGACCCCACCCACCTGCTGATTGCCTTTGCAGCCGGCGGCACGCCTGCGGCGAAAGAAGCCTTGCGTGCGATGCGCCTGCCCCGGCTCGAGCGCCTGCTGCAGCGCCTGCAGCCCTTGCCGCCGGAGCCCGTCGACGAGCTGGCGCCCGAGGCCCCGCATGAGCGCGCCCTGGCCCGTGCCCTGGGCCTGGACAGCGGCGCCGGCCGCACGCCCTGGGCGGCGCTTGCGCTGCAGCGCGCGGGCGGCGCGCCCGGGCCACACGCCTGGGCCTGGATCACGCCCTGCCACTGGAGAGTGGGCATGGACCAGGTGCTGATGCAGGATCCCGCCGCACTGGAACTGCACGACGAGCACGCCCGCGAGCTCTTCGCGGCCCTGCAGGCCTGGTTTGCCGACGACGGCATCGAACTGAACCTCGAGACCCCGCAGCGCTGGCTGGCGCGCGGCGAGCTGTTTCGCGACCTGGTGAGCGCCTCGCTGGACCGGGTCAGCGGGCGCGATGTGGCGGCCTGGATGCCCGAGTCGCCGCAGGCGCGCACCCTTCACCGCCTGCAGAGCGAGATGCAGATGCTGCTCTACACCCACCCGGTCAACGACGCGCGGGCCGCGCAAGGTCTGCCGGCGGTCAATTCGTTCTGGGTCAGCGGCGCCGGCGCGCTGCCGCCGACCGTGCCCGAAATCTCCGCGCCCGCGCTGGACCTGAGCCTGCGCGAGAGCGCCCTGCGCCAGGACTGGGCCGCCTGGGCGCAGGCCTGGCAGCAGCTTGACGCGACCCGCGGCGCCGCTCTGCTGGCGGCACAGGAACGGGGCGAGCCGGTTCGGCTCACGCTGTGCGGCGAGCGCGCCTGGCAGACCTTCGAGTCCGCGCCCAGGCGCCTTTTTCAACGAGTTTCAGGCTTTTTTGGCACAAAGCCAGCGTCGATGCGTCTTGAGCAGCTATGAAATTGATAGAACGCGACATCCCGCCGCGCGCGGTCTGGGCGCTGGAGCAGGCCGGCGTGCACCCGCTGCTGGCGCGCCTGTTCGCCGCGCGCGGCGTGAGCGGCCAGGACGAACTCGACGACGGCCTGGCGCGCCTGCTGCCGCCTGGCAGCCTGAAGGGCGCCAAAGAGGCGGCCATGCTGCTGGCCGACGCCATCGCCGCCGACCGGCGCCTGTGCATCGTGGCCGACTACGACTGCGACGGCGCCACCGCCTGCGCCGTGGGCCTGCGCGGCCTGCGCCTGCTGGGCGCAAAGCACGTGGACTACCTCGTGCCCGACCGCGTGGTGGACGGCTACGGCCTCACGCCGCCGATCGCCCGTCGCGTGAAGGAACGCGGGGCCGACGTGCTGATCACCGTGGACAACGGCATTGCCAGCGTGGAAGGCGTGGCCGAGGCGCGCGCGCTGGGCCTGCAGGTGCTGGTGACCGACCATCACCTGCCCGCCGCGCCCGCCGCCGGCAGTGCCCTACCGAATGCCGACGTCATCGTCAACCCGAACCAGCCCGGCTGCGCCTTCGAGAGCAAGTCAATCGCCGGCGTGGGCGTCATGTTCTACGTGCTGCTGGCGCTGCGCGCTGAACTTCGCCAACGCGGCACCTTCGACGCCGCCACACAGCCCAAGCTCGACGCCCTGCTCCCCTTGGTCGCCTTGGGCACTGTCGCCGACGTGGTGAAGCTCGACGCGAACAACCGCCGCCTCGTCGCGCAAGGCCTCAAGCGCGTGCGCGCCGGCGCCCTGCAACCCGGTCTGGCCGCCCTGTTCAGTGCCGCGGGGCGCCAGGCACGCGTGGCCACCACCTTCGACTTCGGCTTCGCCCTGGGGCCGCGCATCAACGCGGCGGGGCGGCTGTCGGACATGACGCTGGGCATCGAATGCCTGCTGACCGACGACGCCGGGCGCGCCGATGAGCTCGCGCGCCTGCTGGACGGCATCAACCGCGAGCGCCGCGAGATCGAGGGCGGCATGCGCGACCAGGCCTTTGTGATTGCAGAGACGCTGCTGGCCCCCGACGGCGAGCAGGCCGGCGAGCCGCCGCCCGCGCTGTGCGTGTTCGACGCCGGTTTCCACGAAGGCGTGGTCGGCATCGTGGCCTCGCGCCTGAAAGACCGGCTGCACCGCCCTACCTTCGTCTTCGCCGCCAGTGGCGCGCCCGGCAAGGCGCATGAGCTCAAGGGCTCGGGGCGTTCGATCCCCGGTTTTCACCTGCGCGACGCGCTGGACCTGGTGGCCAAGCGCCATCCCGGCGTGCTGCTGCGCTTCGGCGGCCACGCGATGGCGGCCGGCTGCACGCTGGACGCCGAGGCGTTACCGGTGTTCGAGGCGGCGCTGAGCCAGGTCGCGCGCGAGTGGCTGGACGCGGCCACGCTGACACGCCGTCTGGAGACCGACGGGCCGCTGGCCCCCGAGTACCGCCGCACCGACCTGGTCGACACGCTGCACCGCGAGGTCTGGGGCCAGGGCTTTGCCGCACCGACCTTCAGCGAGGAGGTCGAGGTCGTCTCGCAGCGGCTGGTGGGCGAGAAGCACCTCGCGCTCAAGCTCAAGCACCAGGGCCAGCCGGTAGACGGCATCTGGTTCGGCCGCACCGACCCGCTGCCGGCCCGCGTGAAACTGGCCTTCCGCCTGGATGCCGACGAGTGGCAGGGCGTGCGGCGCGTGCGCTTCCTGGTCGAAGGCGCGGAAATCCAGGATTGAGGGTCCTTCTGGCCCCATCCCGGCGCGCAAGGGCCGTCTACAGGGGTCGGAAAAGAATCGTCAGGGCTTGACGCCGTTGCGCGCCTTCTCGTACAGGCGCTCCAGCACATGGGGCGAGACAAACTTGTTGACCTCGCCGCCCAGCAGCGCGATCTCGCGCACGAAGGTGCTGCTGATGAACTGGTACTTGTCACCCGGCGTGAGGAAGACGGTTTCCACGTCCGGCATCAGCGCCCGGTTCATGCCGGCAAGCTGGAATTCGTAGTCGAAGTCGGTCACCGCGCGCAGGCCGCGCACCATGGCCTTGCCGCCGCGCGCCACCACGAAGTCACGCACCAGCCCCGAGAAACTCTCCACCGTGACCTGCGGGTAGCGCTTCACGGATTCGCGCGCCATCTCGATACGGTCTTCCAGGCTGAACAGCGCCTTTTTGTGATAACCCGCGGCCACCGCCACGATCACGCGATCGAACAGCTGGCAGGCGCGGCGCACCACGTCTTCGTGACCCAGGGTCATGGGGTCGAAGGTACCGGGATAGACGGCTAGCACGCTGTTGGCCATGGAAGGACTCCTGTTTGGGCGGGATGATAAGGGGGAATGGCCGCGGCACCGGGTTTCGGTTGCTGCGATGCGTCAGGCGGCAGGTTTCACCAGGAGATGCGCGTGCACCGCCCCGGCCTTGAGGTGGCGATGCAGCGCCAGGCCCAGCGGCTGCAGGCGCTCGTCCGTCCAGGCCTGCGGCGCTTCCAGATACACAAAGCCCCCAGGTGCCACGGCCAGCGCGGCGGCGGCCAGCGCCTTGTCGAACAGGTTCGAATCGAAGGGCGGATCCAGCAGGACCAGCTCCAGGCTGCCCGGCGCGACGCGGGCCATTGCCATCAGGCCGTCGCCGCGCTGGATGTGCACCGCCGCCGCGTCGAGCCGGGTCCGCGTGGCCTGCAGCTGCGCCACCAGTGCGGCGTCGGTTTCCGCCATGGCCACCCAGGTGGCGCCACGGGAGGCCGCCTCGAAGCCCAGCACGCCGGTGCCGGCAAATGCATCGATACAGCGCCAGCCGGTGAGGTCCTGGCCCAGCCAGTTGAACAGCGTCTCGCGCACCCGGTCCGGCGTGGGCCGCAGGCCGGGCCGGTCGGGCACCTTGAGCCGGGTGCGTTTCCACTGGCCGCCGATGATGCGGATCTCGTGCGCGGGGCTGCCTTGCAGGTGCCGCGGCCGGGCAAGTGCCGCGCTGCCGCTGGGGGCGGTCGGTTTTTTCATGGCGCCACTGTAATCGCTGTGAGGCCCCTGCCGCTGCGTCAGCGCCCGGCGCGGCGACCAAAGCGCCGGCAGGCCTGGCGGTAGTCGCGCAGCGTCTGCCCGGCGCGCGCCAGCACGCTGTCCGCGACCTCGGGGCCGCCGGCGGGGTTTCCGGTCAGCAGCTCGATGCCGTCCAGCACATGGGCCACCGCGTGCACCTGGAACAGCCCGCGCGACACGGCATCGACCACGTCGCGGTCCAGCATCAGATGGCGGCGGTTGCGCTCGGGAATCAGCACCGCATGGCTGCCGTCGAGCCCGGCGCGTTCGCAGACGCGGAACCAGCCCTCGATCTTCTCGTTGAGCCCGCCCACCGGCAGCACCTCGCCGTGCTGGTTGACCGCCCCGGTCACGGCGATACCCTGGCGCAGCGGGAATCCGCTGAGGCTGGACAGCAGCACGTACAGTTCGGCGCAGGAGGCCGAGTCGCCTTCCACGCCGTTGTATTCCTGCTCGAACACGATGGAGGCGCTCAGGGCCAGCGGCGCCAGCTGGCCGAACAGTGCCGACAGGTAACTGGCCAGTATCAGCACGCCCTTGTCATGGATCGGGCCGGAGAGCTCGACCTCGCGCTCGATGTTGACCACGCCCTGGTGGCCTGCAAAGGTGCGCGCCGTCACGCGCACCGGAAATCCGAAGCGGGTGTCGCCCAGGTCGATCTGCGTCAGGGCGTTGATCTGGCCCACCCGGCTGCCTTGCAGCGTGATCAGCCGGTCGCCCTCGGCCACCGATTCGCGCAGCCGCTCGGCCACGGCATCGTGGCGCGCGGTGCGCGCGGCCAGCGCGGCCTCCACCTCGGCCACACCGACCAGCCCCGCATGGCACAGGGCGGCGCTCTCGGTGACCAGCGCCTCGGTGCGCGCGAAGATGGCACTCTGACGGGTCTGATCATCGGCTTCGCGGTGCGTCTCCTCCACCAGACGCGCCACCGCCGCCGCTGAAAAATGCGGCAGCGCCAGCCGGCGGCAGGCCTGCGCCACGAAGATGCCGGTGGCGCGGCGCGTGGCCTCGGTGGCAATGAAGCTGTCGGCGAAATCGACCTTGACCCGGAAATGGCGGGCGAACTCGGGGTCGCCTTCCTGCAGCTCGTAGAAATGCTCGACCGCGCCGATGAGCACGATCTTGACGTCCACGTCCACCGCCTGAGGCTCCAGCGAGACGGCACCCATGGACGAGCTCATCGTGCCCGGCTCCTCGATCTGCAGACGCCCGTTGCGCAGGAAGCGGCGCAGCTTCTCCCACACCAGCGGATCGGCCACCAGGTCGCGCAGGTGCAGCATCAGGAAGCCGCCGTGCGCCTTGAGCAGGCTGCCGGCGCGGATGCGCGAGAAGTCGGTCACCAGCACATCGTTCTCGGCCTGGTATTCGATGCTGCCGAACAGCGCGCGAAACAGCGGGTTGTTCTCGACGATCACCGGCGCGCCGCTCAAGCCCTCGTTGTCCACCACCAGGTTCACGCGGTAGCGCGCCAGCGTGGCCTCCAGGGCCTCCCTGCGGCTTTCGTCGTCGGGCTCGAACACCTCGAACAGCTCGACGTTTTCCAGCACGTCGCGCTCGACCTCGTCCAGCCAGACGCCGAGCTTGACCGAATCCTTGATCTGTTTCTTCAGTCCGACCCGGATGGCCTGCAGCTCGTGCTCCAGCATCGGACGCACCACCTCGCGGCGCAGCTCGGCACGGGCCTCGTTCATGACGCGCTCCATGGCGCCGGTCTTCTCCAGGAAGCGGTTGATCTCGCCGTGCAGTTCGTGCTCGGCCCGGTCGAACTCGGCGCGGCGCTCGCGCGGCAGTTCGGCCGCCTCCTTCTCGGTCAGCGCCTGGCCGTCCTCGCCACGCAGGGTGAACACCAGGTGCCCGTCTTCGCGGCGCAGGGCAAAGTGGCGTTGCTCGGCAAACCCGGTCAGCTCGGCATAGGCCACGGCTTCCTGCGCGAGGTAGGCCTTTTCGATGCGTTCGCTGCCGCTCTTGAACTCCTGGCCCTCCAGCCGCTTGGGCACTTCGACCTGCAACGACTTGACCAGCGCGGCCATGAGCTGGCGCAGCTGGCGACCCTGCCCCGCGGGCATGCGCAGGGCGCGCGGGCGCTCGGGCGTGTCGAAGTTGTTCAGGTAGCACAGGTCCGGCGGCACGGCGCGGCTGGCGGCCACGGTCTGCATCAGCTGCTGCAGCAGGGAGGAGCGCCCGCTACCGACCTCGCCCAGAACGAACAGGTTGTAGCCGGGCTGCTCCATCGTCAGCCCAAAGCGCGCGGCGGTTTCGGCCCGCTCCTGACCGATCCAGGGCAAGGGGTCGCGCAGCAGCTCGGCGGTGTCGGCAAACCCCAGCTGCGCGGGGTCGAGGGTGAACCGCAAATCGCCGGGGGTCAGGCTGGATATCGGCATGGTCGTTCGGGCGGCAGAGTGCAAGGCGCGTTGGTGCAAGCTTAAACCGATCAGGCCGGTCGCGGGCGGGGCTGCCGGCACTGGCCGGCGCCGCGCATTCCGGGTAGGCTCGTGGGATGCACGCCGAAGACGCCCGCCCCGCCTCCACGATCACCGCCGCACGCCATGATGCGCCCACACCTTCCACCCTGGCCTTGCGCCGGGTCGCCATCGACACCTGGCACGAGAACGTCGCCTACCTGCACCGCGACTGCGCCGTGTACCGGGCCGAGGGCTTCCAGGCCTTGTCCAAGGTCGAGGTGCGCGCCAACGGGCGGCACATCCTGGCCACGGTGAACGTGGTCGACGACGCGGCCATCGTCGGCTGCCATGAGCTGGGCCTGTCGGAGGACGCGTTCCAGCAGCTGGGCGTGCAGGACGGGCACACGGCCTCGATCTCGCAGGCCGAGCCGCCGGCCTCGATGGCCATGCTGTTCCGCAAGATCGGCGGCGAACGCCTCGGCCGGGAAGACTTCCGGGCCATCGTGCAGGACATCGCCAGCCACCACTATTCCAAGATCGAGCTGACCGCTTTCGTCGTGGCCTGCAACCGGGCCGAACTGGACCGCGAGGAGGTCTACTTCCTGACCGAGGCCATGGTCGCCAGCGGCCGTACGCTCGACTGGCGCGAGCCGCTGGTGGTGGACAAGCACTGCATCGGCGGCATTCCCGGCAACCGCACCTCGATGCTGGTGGTGCCGATCGTGGCCGCGCACGGCCTGCTGTGCCCCAAGACCTCGTCGCGCGCCATCACTTCGCCGGCCGGTACCGCCGACACCATGGCCGTGCTGGCCAACGTGGAGCTGCCCTTCGCGAGCCTGGAGCAGATCGTGCGCACCCACCGCGGCTGCCTGGCCTGGGGCGGCACCGCCGACCTCTCGCCGGCCGACGACGTGCTGATCTCGGTGGAGCGGCCGCTGTCGATCGACTCGCCCGGGCAGATGGTGGCGTCGATCCTGTCCAAGAAGATTGCCGCCGGCTCCACCCACCTGGTGCTCGACATTCCGATCGGCCCCACCGCCAAGGTGCGCTCCATGCCCGAGGCGCAGCGCCTGCGCCGGCTGTTCGAATACGTGGCGGGGCGCATGCACCTGGCATTGGACGTGGTCATCACCGACGGTCGCCAGCCCATCGGCAACGGCGTCGGGCCGGTGCTGGAGGCGCGCGACGTGATGCAGGTGCTGCAGAACGACCCGCGCGCGCCGATCGACCTGCGCCAGAAGGCGCTGCGCCTGGCCGGGCGCCTGATCGAATGCGACCCCGATGTGCGCGGCGGCGACGGCTTTGCCATTGCCCGGGACATCCTGGACTCCGGACGGGCACTGAGCCGCATGAATGCCATCATCGAGGCGCAGGGCAGCCGGTCCTTCGACCCGAACGCGCCTCGACTCGGCGCACTGAGCTTCGAGGTCCGCGCGGACGCCTCGGGTGTGGTGGCCGGCATCGACAACGTGCAGATCGCGCGCATCGCGCGCCTGGCCGGAGCACCCAAAGTGCCAGGCGCCGGGCTCGACCTGCTGCGCAAGCTGGGCCACGCGGTGGCGGCGGGCGACCTGCTCTACCGCGTGCACGCCGACTTCCCTGCCGATCTGGAGTTTGCCCGGCAGGCCTGCGAGCGCGCCAGTGGCTTCACGATCGGCGGCGCCGACGCCCAGCCGCATGTTTTCGTGGAGTTCTGATGCAAGCGCCACCCACCCTGCTGTATTTCGACGACGAACAGGGCGCCGCCCTGGGCCTGGCGCAGGCCGCAGGGCTGGTGCCTGCGCCGGTGCAAAGACACCGCTTTCCCGACGGGGAGATCCGGCTGCGCCTGCCTGACGCCCTGCCCGAACGCGTGGTGCTGCTGCGCACGCTGGACCACCCGAACGAGAAACTGGTGGACTTGCTGCTGGCCGCCCGCACCGCGCGGCTGCTGGGCGCGCGGCACCTGACCCTGGTGGCGCCCTACCTGGCGTACATGCGCCAGGACATTGCTTTTGTCCCCGGCGAGGCGATCAGCCAGCGCATCGTCGGGCGTTTCCTGGCGGAGCTGTTCGATGCGGTGGTCACGGTGGATCCGCACCTCCACCGCGTGGCCACGCTGCAGGAGGCGGTACCCGTCGGTCAGGCCGTGGTGCTCAGCGGCGCCCCGCTGCTGGCCGATCTGATCGCGCAGCGGCGCCCCGGCGCCTTGCTGGTGGGGCCGGACAGTGAATCCGCGCAATGGGTTTCGCAGGCGGCCGCGCGCCACGGCTTCGACCATGCGGTGTGCACCAAACAACGCCAAGGCGACCATGCGGTCGAGATCGAGCTGCCCGCCCTGCCGGTGGCCGGGCGCGCCGTCGTGCTGATGGACGACGTGGCCAGCACCGGCCACACCGTGGCGCAGGCGGCACGCCGGTTGCGCGCGGCCGGCGCCGTATCGGTGGACGTCGCGGTGACCCATGCGCTGCTGTCCGACGACGCCTTCGGGCAACTGCGGGCTGCCGGCGTGGATGCGTTCTGGAGCACCGACTGCGTCGCGCACTCCAGCAACGTGGTGAAAATGGCCGTGCCTCTGGCACAGGCGCTGGCCACCCTCTTGCCCAGCGGCACGGTGAAGGCATGACCTGCGTCAAGAAACCGCCGGTTTGCATTCACGCGTCCGGTGGGGGTTTGCTATATTGATCCTACCCAACCTGTCGGGGCAGGATTCGCGCCCGGAGACAAACTTGCAAAGGTACCCGCCATGAGCCTCAAGCCCGCCCATCCCATCGACGAACCCGCCGACGCGCCGCTGCTGAACTTCTCCAACTGCCACGAGGGCATCATCAGCCACCTGAATGACTTCGGCCAACTGCCGGCGTTGCTGGCGCCCGCCGCGCGCGCGCGCGAAATCGCGGAAGAGACGCTTCGCTTTTTCCGTGCCGCGGTCTTCGAACACCATTCGGAGGAGGAACGCGAGCTGTTCCCGGCGGTGTTGTCCAGTGCCGTCAAGGGCGAGGAGCGCGACCGGGTCCAGGTCATGGTCGACCAGCTGACCGCCGAACACCGCACCGTCGAAGCCGCGTGGCTGAAGCTCGAACCGGAGTTGAAAAAAGTGGCCAAGGGGCATTCGACCGAGCTCAACGTCGCCGGCGTCGAGCACCTGGTGACGAGCTACCTCGGGCACGCCCGGTTCGAGGAAGATCACTTCCTGCCGCTGGCCCACACCATCCTGGGGCGCAACGCCAACCACATGGAAGCGCTGGGCCTGTCGCTGCACATGCGGCACGCGCCGCGGATCATTGCGCATATCTGAAGCTTGCTCGCCTGGCTGGGCTGCTGGCCTGGTCTCGGCCCGGCTCCCTGCGCCCCAAAGGACTCAGGGTGCTCCCCCCACCACCACCGTCACCATCCGCTCCGGCTGCAGCTTGCGCTTGAAGGCCGCCCGGATGTCCGCCGCGCTGACGCGCTCCACCTGCTTCGTCCAGGTGTCCAGATAGTCCAGCGGCAGGTCGTACCAGGCGATGTTGGCCACGTTGTCCAGCAGTTTTCGGTTGCTGTCCAGCCGCAAGGCGAAGCCGCCGATCAGGTTGTCCTTGGCGGCCTTCAGCTCTTCGGGCGTCGGGCCTTCGGCCACATAGGCGGCCAGCACGTCGCGCGACACCTTCAGCGCCTGCGCGGCCTGGTCAGGCCGGGTCTGCAGCCCGATCGTGAACGCGCCCGCATGCAGTCCTGGCGAGAAATAGCTGTAGACGCTGTAGCTCAGACCGCGCTTCTCGCGCACCTCCTGCGTCAGGCGCGAGACAAAGCCGCCACCGCCCAGCGTGTAGTTGCCCACCAGCAGGGCAAAGTAGTCCGGGTCATCACGCTTGTAGCCGGGCTGGCCGATCAGGACATGCGCCTGGGCCGAATCGAAAGGAATGCGCCGCTCGGCTGAAGCCTGCAGCGGCGCCACCTCGCCCACCGCGGGCAGGGGCGCGCAGGCCGCCGCGTCGCCCGCCGGCAGACGGCCCAGCAGGCGCGAGACCAGCGCATCGGCCTGCTGCCGGTTCAGCGCACCGACGATGCTGACCCGCGCCCGGCACGGCAGGATCAGCCGCGCCTGCTGCGCGCGCATGTCCGCCAAGGTGATGCGGGCCAGCGTCTCTTCAGTCATCTCGTAGCCATACGGATGGCTGCCGTAGACGGCCTGGGTAAAAGCGCGGCCGGCGAGGGTGGCCGGTCGCGTATTGGCCTCGCGGATGCTGGCAGCGATGCGCTCACGTTCGCGTTTCCAAACGTCCTCGGGGAACGAAGGCTCTGCCAGCTGGCGCGCGGCCAGCGCCGCAGCCCGCTCCAGCAGGTCGGGGTAGCTGAGCGAGCGCAGCGAATAGCTCAGCCGGTCGCCGCCGGCACCGGCGCCGAACGAGGCGCCCAGATCGGCCCAGGCCTCGCCGAGCTGGTTTTCATCGAGCGCCGGGTCGGCGCCCCGCGCGGCCACGCCCTTGGACACCATCGCGGCGGTCACCGAAGCCAGGCCGGCCTTGTCCGCCGGATCGCGCCGGCCGCCGGCGTCGAAGTCGATCTGCACGTCGACCATCGGAATGGCCGGGCTCTCCACGAGCCAGACCCGGGCGCCGCCCGGTTGAGTCCAGTGCTGGATGGGAATGCCCGCTTGCGCGAGATTCAGCCAAAAAACGGCCATTCCCAGCGTCAAAAGGTCTCTGACAGCTCTCATTTTTGTACTTCTCATGGCATCCCCTTCAATGGCGCGAACCCGCGGGTGATGCGCGCTTCTTGCGGGCCGGATCGAGCGGCTGGGGCCGCAGCGCCGCCACCGTGAGCTGGTCGTCACCAAAATACTTCGCGGCCACCGCCTGGACCTGCGCCGCGCTGACCTGGCGCAGGCGCTGGATCAGCCGCTCGCCGGTGTCCAGCGGCAGGCCCTGCGCCCACAGGTTGCCGAGTTCGCGGGCCTGGTTCATCACCGAGTCGAGCTTGTAGACCTCGCTGGCCACCCACTGGGTCTTGACGCGCTCCAGCTCGGCCTCGCTCACACCTTCGCGCGCGATGCGCTGCACCTGCGCACGCAGCGCCGCCTCGACCTGCTCGGTGGTCTTTCCCGGCGCCGGCACGCCGTCGAGCGTGAACAGCTGCGGGCCGCGCCCCATCAGGCCGTTGCCGGCGCCGGCGCTGTCGGCCAGCCGGTCCGCTCCCTGGGTCAGTGCGCGGTCCAGCCGCGCGCCGCTGTAGCCGTCCAGCACGGCCGCCAGCACCGTCAGCGCCAGCGCGTCATCGTTCTCGGGCGAGGCTTCCAGACTGGTCAGGCGCGGGACCTTGAAGGCCAGCGCGACATAAGCCTGCTCGGCCGGGGCCTTGAACTCGAAGCGCCGCAGGCCCTGCTGCTGCGGCTCCTCGCGCGGCTTGCGCGCAGGCACGGCACGCGCGGGAATCGGGCCGTAATATTTTTCAGCCAAGCGCAGCACCTCCTGGGGATCGACGTCCCCGGCCACCACCACCGCAGCGTTGGCCGGAACGTACCAGCGCTGCCAGAACGCCCGCGCGTCACCCGGCGTCATCGCATCCAGATCGCTCATCCACCCCACCACCGGGCGCCGGTAAGGCGAGGCGTGAAAGGCGCTGGCATTGAGGTTCTCGTACAGCAAGGCACGCGGGTTGTCCTCGGTGCGCAGGCGCCGCTCCTCCTTCACCACCTCGAGCTCCTTGACGAACTCCTCGTCGGCCCACTGGTTGCGCGCAAACCGGTCGGCCTCCAGCTTCATCACATCCTCCAGCCGGTTGGCCGGGATCTGCTGGAAATAGCCGGTGTAGTCGCGCGAGGTGAACGCGTTCTCGCGTCCGCCCATCGCCGCCACCCGGCGCGAGAACTCGCCAGGTTTCACGTCGGGAGTTCCCTTGAACATCATGTGCTCCAGCACATGGGCCACGCCGCTGGTGCCATCCACCTCGTCCATGGCACCCACCCGCAGCCACAGCATGTGCACGGCCGTCGGCGCGCGCCGGTCCGGTTTGACGATGACGGTCAGGCCGTTGGGCAGGGTGAAGCGGCTGACGGCGGCAGCCGCCGATGGCGCCGGTGGATTGGCGGCAGCCGTGGAAGGCTGGGCGGGTGTCTGGGCCAGGCTCGGGCCCCCGATGGCAAAGCCTGCGACAAGGGCGGCCAGGGTGAAGAATCGTTTCATAGAATGGGCTTGATTCTAGAAACGCCCAAATGTTCAGTTTTTTCAGGAAAAAGCCGCCGACAGCACCCGTCGGCGAGCGCGCGCCGGACGCGGTGCCGGCCGCTGTGGAGGGCGCTCCGGCGCCCGACACGCCCACCGCCGGGCCCTCGGTCGCGGTCGCGCCAGCCGCTGAGGCCCCCCCCGCTGCGGCCACCCCCCCGCTGGCCGGCGGGTTAGACGCTAGCCCGGCAGCCCCCAAAGCACGGCCCGAGGTGCCCGCGGTCCCTGCGCCCTCACCCGAGACGGCCACCGAAACACCTGCCGTCGCCCCGACCATCGACCAGGTGGCCGCCGCCCCGGCCGCCGCCCCGGCCGACGCCACCGCACCCGCGCAGCCGCTGGCACCAGCAATGACCTCCGCGCCGACGGCCCCCGCCGCCGAGCCAGACGCCGCACCCGTTGCGGCCGCCGAATCGTCCACCGCGTCCCGCCCGCGTTGGTGGACGCCGCCGTGGAGCAAGACCACGGCCGCGCCTGTGAATCCAGAAGCGCCTGCCCAGGCCCCTTCGGACGCGCAAAGCCCACCGTCCGGCACGAACCCCGCACCGGTTGCCGACGGGGCCGCCCCAACGCCACCCGCGCCCACACTGTCGCCAACGGTGCCGCCGCCTGCGCCCGCCGTGGCCGCAACCCTCCCCTCGCCAGCGCCCTCCACGCCGCCACCCGCTGCAGCTGCGGCTGCGGTTGCGCCAGCCCCCGCTTCCGAACCGGAGCCGACACCCGCCGCCGCCGCGACCGAGCGCAAAGGCTGGCTCGACAAGCTCAAGGCCGGCCTGCGCAAGACCGGCTCCAGCCTGGCCACCGTCTTCACCGGCACGCGGATCGACGACGAGCTTTATGAGGAACTGGAGACCGCGCTGCTGATGGCCGACACCGGCGTCAAGGCCACCGAATTCCTGCTGGCCGACCTCAAGCGCCGCGTGAAGGAGAACAAGACCACCGACCCGGCGGCCGTCAAGGGCCTGCTGGCCGACGCGATCACCGACCTTCTGGCGCCCCTGCAGAAGGTGCTGGTCGTCGGCGACCGCCCCGACAACCTGCACAACGGCCAGCACGGGCCCACCGTGATCATGGTCGCGGGTGTCAACGGTGCCGGCAAGACCACGTCCATCGGCAAGCTCACCAAGCACCTCGCCACCTCGGGCGCCAGCGTGCTGCTGGCCGCGGCAGACACCTTCCGCGCCGCCGCGCGCGAGCAGCTCGCCGTCTGGGCCGACCGCAACCTGGTGGAGATCATCAGCCAGCAGGGCGGCGACCCGGCCGCGGTGAGCTTCGATGCGGTCAGCGCCGGGCGCGCGCGTGGCAAGGACGTGGTGCTGGTCGACACCGCCGGGCGTCTGCCCACGCAGCTGCACCTGATGGAGGAACTGAAAAAGATCAAACGCGTGGTGCAGAAGGCCGATGCCACTGCCCCGCACGAGGTGCTGCTGGTCATCGACGGCAACACCGGGCAGAACGCGCTGACGCAGGTCAAGGCCTTCGACGACGCGCTGGCGCTGACCGGCCTGGTCATCACCAAGCTCGACGGCACCGCCAAGGGCGGGGTGTTGTGCGCGATCGCGCGGGAAAAGCCGGTTCCGGTCTATTTCATCGGCGTCGGCGAGAAGCTGGAAGACCTCGAAACCTTCAACGCCCGGGAGTTCGCGCAGGCGCTGCTGTCCTGAGTGCGGCGCGATGCCGTTCGGGTCGCGCTCCGGCGAATGCCAGCGCGGTTCAGCGTTCGTCGCCGGGGTCGCTCGTGTACTGGCGCCACTGCTTCATCGCGTTGCGCATGGTCAGCACCTGGCGCTCGAAACGCGGGCAGGCCTGGCACATCGCCAGGTGCAGGCGCAGCGCCACGCGCTCCTGCAGCGGCAGCTCGCGGTCCTCGCGCGCGATGAGCAGCGCGGAGACTTCCTTGCAGGTGCGTTTGAAGGGGTAGGACGACATCATGTGGCCCGGGGGTGGGCAAACCAGTTCAGTTCAAGACATTCGCGCAAGCGCAGGCGGGCGCGGTGCAGCTGCACGTAAAGGTTGGTCGCGGTCAGGTCCAGTTCCTTACAGATTTCTTCGCTGGACAGCTCCAGCCACTCGCGCATCAGGAACAAGCGCCCCTGGCTGGCAGGCAGCTTGCTGGCGCAGGCCTCCAGGATCTCGAAGAACTGCCGGCTGCTGAGGTCCTGCTCGGGATTGCCCCATTCGGCGGGACTCTCCCCGAAATGCCCGTCCGCCCTGAAGGCGATGGACTCCAGCGGGTCTTCCTGTTCGTCATCGGTGCCGCTGCCCACGCAGACCTCGCGGCCGTGGTGGCGCAAGGCGTCGATGATCTTGTGCTTGAGGATGCCGACCAGCCAGGTCTTGAGTTGGGAACGGTTGGCAAACGACAAGGGCTTGCTCAGCGCGGCCAGCAGCGTCTCCGACACCGCATCCTCCGCCCAGGTGTCGTTGCGCAGCTGCAGCCGCGCGAAACGCAGCAGGTAGTCGCGGTGGGTTGCGACCTGCTGGTCGAAGGGGCTGGCATCGGCATCCGTCATACAGGCGACCAGTGTAAGGAAGTTGGCGGCCGTGCGACCAAGCTGGGCCCAACCCATGAAACCGGAGCCTTCCATGTCCCCCTCGCTGATCACCCGCGCCCTGCTCGCCTTGGGGCTGGCCCTGGCCCTCGTGCCGCATCCTGCCCTGGCGCAGCAACCCGCCTCGGAGACGCCGGTGATCCAGGGCAAGACCCTCACCGGCGCCCCGTTTGATCTGGCCGCGTTGCGCGGCAAGGTCGTGCTGGTGCTGTTCTGGTCCACCGATTGCGCCGTCTGCCGCGACAAGATGCCGGAACTGCGTGCGAACGCCCAGGGCTGGAACGGCAAGCCCTTCGAGCTGGTGAGCATCAGTTTCGACCGGCGCGAACAGGATGCTCTGGACTATGAAAAACTGGTTGCCACGCTCGCGCCTTCCCAGCATCGCCCCGTGGCCCTCTGGGCGGGCAACTCCGCTTACAAGGCCAGCGAGAAGCGTCCGGCCCAGTTGCCCTCGGCCTGGCTGCTGGACAAATCCGGCAAGGTGGTCGAGAGCTACACCGGACGCATTCCCGCCGAGGCCTGGGATCGCATCGCCGATCTTCTTTGACAATTTTTCGGCGATGCCTGTAAGAAACCAGCCCGCCACCGGACGAACCCTCAACCAGCAGCCGATGTCAGGTTCAGGCCTGACGCAGCTTCTGGTTCTTTCAACCGTTCTTCATCCACCTGACCAAGGAGTTTTCCCATGAACCCACATGCCATGATTGCCGCCGCCGCCACGTCGCTGGTGTCCCTCGCCCTGCTGTCCACGCCCGCGATGGCGCAGAGCTCGGGCAAGGAAAAGTGTTACGGCATCGCCAAGGCCGGCCAGAACGATTGCGCCAACACCGCCGGTGTCCATTCGTGCGCCGGCCAGTCCAAGGTCGACAACGACAAGACCGAATGGAAATACGTCGCCGCCGGAACCTGCAAGCAGATGGGCGGCCTGAGCGCAGACGAAGCCAAGGCTGCCGCCAAAAAGTCCTGAGACCCCGCATCATGAAGTCCGCCACCGTGAGCCACGACGCGCCCTCGCCGCGCGCACCCGCCGTCGGGATCGGTTGGCGGCATCCCCATTACGCCGAACTGCTCGAGACGCAGCCGGCCCTGGACTTCATTGAAGTCCATTCCGAGAATTTCTTCGCGCCGGGCGGCGCCGCGCGTGCCGTGCTGCGCGAGGGCCGCGCCAGCTACCCGGTCAGCCTGCATGGCGTCGGCCTGTCATTGGGGTCGGCCAGCGGCATCGACGAGTGGCACCTGGACCAGCTCGAGCGGCTGGTGCACGAGATCGACCCCGTGCGCATCAGCGACCACGCCAGCTTTGCGCGCGGCGTCCTGCCCGGCGCCCTGCCTGGTGTGACGAGTCCGGCCACAGTGCATGCGGCCGACCTGCTGCCGGTGCCTTTCAGTCGAGAGGCGCTGGATGTCATGTGCGCCAATGTGCAGCGCGTGCAGGACCGGCTGCGGCGCCCGATCGCGGTGGAAAACCTGTCGGCCTACCTGCGCTGGCAGGACGCCGACATGAGTGAAACCCAATTCCTGACCACGCTGGCGCAGCGCACCGGCTGCAGCCTGCTGGTGGATGTGAACAACATCTATGTGAACGCCTTGAATGCGCAGCTGCTGGGCGAACCCGGCGCGCCGCTGGAAGCATGCCGCGAATGGCTCGACCAGATCCCCGGCGCGGCGGTGGCCGAGATCCATCTCGCCGGTCACATCCACTGCGGCGACATCGTGATCGACGACCACGGCAGCCGCGTCAGCGAAGCGGTCTGGACGCTGTACCGTCATGCCATCGCGCGCTTTGGCGCCGTGCCCACCCTGATCGAATGGGACACCGGCGTGCCGCCACTGTCCGTGCTCCTCGACGAGGCGACGCGGGCGCGCGAAGCCGCCACAGCGGCGCTGCGGCCCACCCCCAGCGGCGCAAGCGCGCCGGTGGAGGCGCTGGCATGAACGCTCTGGCACAGCAACAACAGGCCCTGCTGGGCACGCTGCTGGCCCTGCCGGGCAGCGCCCAGGCCGCTGACGCCGTGACGGCGCTCAGGGCGCTGGTCCATTCGCCCTGGGCCCGCGGGCTGGCTGCCTACCAGGCCAACGGGCACGAGCTGGCCGAAAGGTCCCTGCGCGCGGCCTACCCCGTGGTCGCCGCGCTGGTGGGAGGCGACAGCTTTGCCACGATGGCGTGCGAGCTCTGGCACCGCCATCCGCCCGTGCGCGGCGATCTGGCCTGCTGGGGCGATGCGCTGCCTGC
Organism: Candidatus Skiveiella danica; assembly: GCA_016721925.1. Lineage (GTDB taxonomy): Bacteria > Pseudomonadota > Gammaproteobacteria > Burkholderiales > Burkholderiaceae_C > Skiveiella > Skiveiella danica. The sequence goes on along the minus strand of JADKHE010000014.1, from coordinate 21,029 downwards.
ATTCGTCGACCACAACCCGCAACTGGCCGATGTGCCCTACCTGGCTGACGTGGCCCGGGTGGAGTGGGCGCTGCACCGCGCCGCCGGTGCGCCCGATGCCGGCGCCGATCCCGCGTCGTTCGCGCTGTTGACCCAGGCGGACCCTGCCACCTTCACCCTGCGTCTGGCCCCGGGCACGGCGGTGATCACCAGTGATTGGCCCGTGGCCAGCCTGGTGACGGCGCACCTGTATGAGGATCCATCCCTGGCCGTCGCCGCCGGGCGGGTCCAGGCGCGCGCAGCCGAATGCGCGAGGGTATGGCGACAGGGATTGCGCCCGCGCATTGCCGCCTGCACGCGCGCCGAGGCGGCCTTGTTGCAGGCCGTGGTGCGCGGCCGTTCGCTGCTGGCGAGCCTGAATGAGGCCCTCGCCGTCGATGCCGGTTTCGATCTCGGTCAGTGGCTGCCGGACGCCGTGACCCAGGGCCTGGTGCTCGGCATCGGTCCGCTTGAATCCACCCCCTGAACCCCGAGAAACACCATGTCCAGCTACCCTCTCCTGCAGCGCGGCGTGTCCCTGTGGCAGCGCCTCACCCATCTTCTGGACAACACCCAGCCCTTGGCCGCCTTGCTGGCCCGCGGCTACGTGGCCGAGGCCTTCTTCCGCTCCGGCCTGACCAAGATCCGCGACTGGGACACCACGCTGGCGCTGTTCAGTGACGAGTACAAGGTGCCGCTGTTGTCGCCCGGCGTGGCAGCCGTGATGGGCACGGGCGGGGAACTGGTACTGCCCGTCCTGCTGCTGTTCGGCCTGGGCGGGCGCTTTGCGGCGCTGGGCCTGTCCGTGATGAATGTCGTCGCGGTGATCAGCCTGAGCGAGATCGCACCCGCTGCCCTGCAACAGCATGTCACCTGGGGTGTGCTGCTCGCCGCGCTGGCCATCTTTGGCGTCGGACGCTGGTCGCTTGACGGCACACTGCTCAAGCCCTGGCTGCGCCGGTGGGGCCTAAGCACCCCAAACGGATGACGGAAACGATCCATCGCGACGCCAAGTCAACGACAACACGCCGTCCCGTTGGCACGTCACTTCAAAAACAGTAGCTGAAAGTGACCATTCGACGCTGGGAACGGCCGGTTTTTGTTTCAGAATTCCCACTCTGAAGGCAGATGAACCCGATCGGCGGGCTCGTCGATGTCGTTCAGCGTCGGGCCGAGCCAGAGGTTCAAGCCGAGCGCAGCGAGGCGGCGCCGGGTCTCGGCGGCCACAACAGCGGTGCTCCAGGCCATGTCGCGGAAGATGTCCGGGCAATCCGCCCGCAGGCCCAGCAGCACGTAGCCACCATCGGCCACCGGCACCAGCACCGCGTCGTGGCGCGCCAGTTGCGCTGCGGCTTCACCAATGATCCCAGCCGTCAACGCCGGGCAGTCCGTTCCCATCAACAGCACAGGATGGCCGTGAGGGCCGGTCGTCACACGGTGCACGGCGCGGGCCATGCGCGCGCCCAGGTCACCGTCGCCCTGGTCGGTGCACTGCACGCGGTCCGGCAGTTCGACCCCGTGCCAGGCCGCATCCTCCGGGCCGGGGCTCATGCACAGCTCCACCGCGCCGGCTCGCGCAGCCATCGCCTGCGCCAGCGCATGGTCCAGCATGCGCCGCGCCAGCCGGGCGGCGCCCTCGGCACCCAGCGCAGGGATCAGCCGCGTCTTGGCCCGTCCAGGCAACGGTGCCTTGGCGAAGACCACGACGCGCGGCGCGTTCGGGGGATGCACGCCTTGCTTCGTCATTCGTAGCGCCGCGCCAGCACCTGCGGCGACGCACCGCGCCAGTAGGCCCAGCGCAGGCGCCACATCAGCACGATGGTGCGCCAGACACCGCGGCTCTCCCAGCGCCGCCCCGAGGTGATCACGCGCTCGCGCAGGCAGGCCGGGCGCGACAATGTGCGCAGACGCTTCGACATCTCGATGTCTTCCATCAGCGGCTGCTCGGGAAAGCCGCCGACCGCGTCGAATGCCGCGCGCGTCATGAACAGGGCCTGGTCGCCGGTGGCAATGCCGCTCCAGCGCGAGCGCACGTTCATGCAGGCCGCCACCACGCGCAGCATCCGGGGGCGACCGGCGATGCGCACGTCGAAGCGGCCCCAGACGTGGCGGCCGCCGGCCAGTGCCTGCTCGATGAGGCGATCCGCGTCCGGCGGCAACGTGGTGTCGGCGTGCAGGAACAGCAGGACGCGAGCGCCGCTTGCCGCCTGCGCCCCGGCGTTCATCTGCGCGGCCCGCCCGCGCGCGGCCTCGATCACCTCGACGCCGCCGAAGCGCCGCGCCCGCGCCAGCGTGTCGTCGGCGCTGCCGCCATCGGCCACCAGCACGCGCACACCGCGTGCCATCAACGGCATCAGGGCCCTCAGCGCCGCCTCGATGCCGGCCGCTTCATTGAGAACGGGCATGACGATGGCCAGCGACGACGCGGGCTCGGGCGGCATCATCGCCGTGGCTCCTTCGGGCACGCCCGCTCAGTGCGCCAGCGCACCGCCGCAGCTGCTGCCTTGGCCCGCGGTGCAGCCGTAGCAGTGGCCGGACACGCGGATCGGCTGCGCCTGCAGATCGGTCCTGAGCAGCTCGCGCAGGTGGCGGCGCACGCCGCTGGTGCCCAACGGCAGACCGAGCTGCTGGTTGAAGTCGCAGTCGTAGAGCCAGCCCTGCCAGTCCACGCTGACCAGGCTGCGGCACATCACGCCGGCCAGGTTCTGCGGCTGGAAGCTTCCCTTGAGCAGGTCCATGTAGGCGTCGAAGCTGCCCTTGGAGACCAGCGTGGAGCCGAAGCGCTGAATCGGCATGTTGGTCAGCGCCAGCAGCTCATTGAAGACGATGCCGAAGTGCTCGAACAGTTCGCGCTTGTAGTCGGCCTGCAGCGCCTGCTGGTCGGGCGGCAGCGACGGGCCTTGAGGGTTGTAGACCAGATTCAGCACCAGGCCACTGCCCGGCTGGCCGTAGCCCAGCACATTGAGCTGGCGCAGCGCGGCAATGCTCTTGTCGAACACGCCGTCGCCGCGCTGGCGGTCCACATTCGCCGCCGAGTAGCAGGGCAGCGACGCAACCACCTCCACCTGCTGGCCGGCCAGGAACTCCGCCAGACCCTCCTGCCCGGGTTCGGACAGGATGGTCAGGTTGCAGCGGTCGATCACGCGCACGCCCTGGGCGCGGGCCGCGCGCACCAGGTCCCGAAAACCTTCGTGCAGCTCCGGGGCGCCACCGGTCAGGTCCAGCGTGCGGATGCTGCGCGCCGCCAGCACCTGCGGGATCAGCGCCAGCGTGGCGTCGTCCATCATCTCGGTGCGGTTCGGCCCGGCGTTGACGTGGCAGTGCAGGCAGCTCTGGTTGCAGCGGTAGCCCAGGTTGACCTGCAGGGTATCGAGCCGGCCGCGCTTGAGGGCCGGAAACAGGGTTTTCTCCAGCAGAGGGAGGGTCGCGTTCATCTCGTCTCCAGACCCTTTGGAAGGGAAAAAGGCGCACCGCGCCGGCGGCAAAGTGCAGATTCTGGTGGATTTCCGCGCGCCCGTTGCGACAGCGGGTTTCTGGCGCCCGCGCCGCTGCGAAGCACTGTCGCCTGGCGTACGGCATGATCCCTGCAGATTTGCAAGAATCAAACCTTCGTCCCGCCCCATCCATTCGTGCCAAGCCCCACCCCTTCTGTCGATCTCCGCAAGCTGGCCCTGGTGCTGGTCGTGCTGACAGGCGTCGGCCTGTTCTTCGGACTCGATCTGGGACGTTTCTTCGGCTTGAAGTTCATCCAGGACAGCCTGGGGACTCTCGTCGCTGCGCGGGCTGCGCATCCGGTGCAGGCCTCCTTGCTCTTTGTGGCGGTGTACGTGGGGGTGACGGCGCTGTCGCTGCCGGGCGCCGCCATTCTCACGCTGGCCGGCGGCGCCTTGTTCGGCCTGGTATGGGGCACCCTGCTGGTGTCCGTGGCCTCCACCCTGGGCGCGACACTTGCGATGGTGACGGCCCGCTACCTGCTGCGCGACCTGGTCCAGGCCCGTTTCGGCCACAAGCTGACGACGCTGAACCAGGGCATCGCGCGCGACGGCGCTTTCTACCTGTTCACGCTGCGGCTGATTCCAGCCATGCCGTTCTTCGTCCTGAACCTGTTGGCCGGATTGACGCACATGAAGATCTGGACCTTCGCCTGGGTCAGCCAGCTGGGCATGCTGGCGGCCACCCTGGTCTTTGTGAACGCCGGCACCGAAATCGCCAGGATCGACTCGCTGGCCTCCATCCTGTCTCCCAGCTTGATCGGCTCCTTCGTGCTCCTCGGCCTGCTGCCGCTGACGGTGCGCCGGGTGATCGCGATCGTGCGGCGGCGCAAGGTCTACGCGCGCTGGAAAACGCTGCGCCCCAAGCGCTTCGACCGCAACCTCGTCGTCATCGGCGCGGGCGCCGGCGGCCTCGTCACCGCCTACATCGCCGCAGCGGTGAAGGCGAAGGTCACGCTCGTCGAGGCCCACAGGATGGGGGGCGACTGCCTCAACTACGGCTGCGTGCCCAGCAAGGCGCTGATCAGGACGGCCAGGCTGGCGCACCAGATGCGCCATGGCGCGCGCTACGGCCTGTCGGACTGCGCCCCCGCGTTCAGCTTCCAGTCCGTGATGCAGCGCATCCACGCTGTGATTGCCGCGATCGAGCCGCACGACAGCGTCGAGCGCTACACCGGCCTGGGCGTCGAGGTGCTGCAGGGCCATGCGACGATCGTCAACCCCTGGACGGTGGAGATCGCGCTGAATGACGGCAGCAAGCAGACATTGACGACCCGCGCCATCGTCATCGCCGCCGGCGCGAAGCCGGTCGTGCCGCCGCTGCCGGGGTTGGACGAGGTCGGTTATGTCACCAGCGACACCTTGTGGGACGCCTTTGCGAAGCTCGACGAGGTGCCGCGCCGGCTGGTGGTGCTGGGCGGCGGCCCCATCGGCTGCGAGCTGGCGCAGAGCTTCCAGCGCCTGGGCGCGCAGGTGACCCAGGTGGAAATGGCGCCACGCATCCTGCTGCGCGAAGACGCGGACGTCTCCCAGCTGGCGCTCGAATCGCTGCAGGCCGACGGCGTGCAGGTGCTGACCGGCCACAAGGCGCTGCGCTGCGAGCGCCAGGGCGAACAGAAGTTCATCGTCGTCGAACACGCGGGCGCCGAGCAGCGCATCGAATTCGACGCATTGATCTGCGCCGTGGGCCGCGCGGCGCGCCTGACGGGCTACGGCCTGGAGGAACTCGGCATCCCCACAAGCCGGACCGTGGAGACCAACGAATACCTTCAGACCATCTACCCCAACATCTATGCGGCGGGCGACGTGGCCGGGCCCTTCCAGTTCACCCACACGGCCGCGCACCAGGCCTGGACCGCGGCGGTGAATGCCTTATTTGGCGACGTCAAGAAGTTCAAGACCGACGACTCGGTGATTCCCCGGGCCACCTTCATCGACCCGGAGGTCGCGTGTGTCGGCCTGAACGAGCAGGAGGCGAAGGAAAAGGGCGTTGCCTTCGAGGTCACGCGCTACGGCATCGACGACCTGGACCGTGCGATTGCAGACAGCGAGGCCCACGGCTTCGTCAAGGTGCTCACCGTGCCCGGCAAGGACCGGATCCTGGGCGTCACCATCGTCGGCACGCACGCCGGCGACCTGCTGGCCGAATACGTGCTGGCCATGAAGCACGGCCTGGGCCTGAACAAGATCCTGGGCACCATCCACACCTACCCGACGCTGGCCGAGGCCAACAAATACGCCGCTGGCGAATGGAAGCGGGCCCATGCGCCGGCGCGCCTGCTGGCATGGGCCCGGCGCTACCATGACTGGAAACGACGCTGAGATGAGAAGACTGCCACACGCCGTGCTGGCTTGTGCCACCGGCCTCCTGCTCCTGATGGGTATCTTGCTTGTCGCCGCCGAAGACCGCATCCGGATCGCTGCCTTTTCCGAAGCAACGGGCAGCAAGCTGCCCTCCCCCTGGCGCGTGGTCGGGCTGCCGGGCAGCAGCAAGCCGTTCACCCGCTTCGACCTGGTGCCGCTGGACGGCCAGACGGTGCTGCGGGTGCTGGCCGACCACTCCTACGCCAACCTGGTTCACGACCTCCCCGACGTCGTGGTGACGCGCGGCACCCAGCTGCGCTGGCGCTGGCGCCTGGACCAGCCCTTGCCGGACGCCGACCTGCGCCGGCGCGAGACGGACGACACGGCCCTCAAGGTCTGCCTGCTGTTCAACGCGCCCGCCGAGAACCTCGGCGCCCTTGAGCAGGGTCTGCTCGGCGTGGCGCGAGCGATCAGCGGCGAAAAACTGCCCGCGGCCACGCTCTGCTACGTCTGGGACCACACCCTGCCCGTCGGCACCTTGATTGACAACGCCTTCACCTCGCGCATCCGCATGATCGTGGTGGACAGCGGGACCAAGGCGCTCGGCCAATGGGTCAGCCACCAGCAGGATGTGACGGCGGACTTCCGCCGCGCCTTCGGGCGCGAGTTCCCCACCCTGCCCCCTCTGGAGGGCGTCGCAGTGGGCGCCGACGCCGACAACACCGGCGGCCACAGTGTGGGCTTCGTGGGGGATGTCACACTCTCGCCATGACTTCGACGCCCGGACTGAAAAATCTCGTGCTGCTGGGGCTGGGGCACGCGCATGTGCAGGTACTGCGTGGGCTGGCCCACAGCCGCCCTGCGGACCTGAACCTCACGGTGATCGCGCCGCGCCCGCTGGCGGTGTATTCCGGCATGGTGCCGGGCTTCGTGGCCGGCCACTACACCGCGGAACAGTGCCGCATCCCGCTCGACGCATTGCTGGCGCGCAGCGGCGCGCGCACCATCGCAGGCAGCGCCATCGGGATCGATGCTGAGACCCGGACCGTGGCCCTGGCCAGCGGCGAGGCCGTGCCCTGGGACTGGCTCAGCGTGAACACCGGGCCGATCATGGATCGCGACCTGCTCGAGGTCCGCATGCCCGGCGCGCGCCGGCACGCGCTGTTCGTGCGCCCGATCGACGCCTTCGTCCAGCTGTGGCCCCAGGTCGCGGAGATGGCGGCGAGCCGTCCGATCCACCTGGCCGTGGTCGGCGCGGGCGCGGCCGGCGTGGAACTGGCCATGGCAGCGTCGCACGCGCTGCAAGGCTCTGGCATGCCTCAAGGCAGCCACGTGTCGCTGGTGACCGGGGCGAACCGCCCGCGGCCATCTACCCCCAGGCGGTGCAGGCCCGCGTGCAGCGTGCCCTGCGCCGCTTGAACGTCACGCTCATCCCGGAAACCTGCGTCGGCGTGGAAGTGGGCGCCCTGCTGCTGGCCAACGGGGCCCGCCTGGTCTGCGACGCGCCGGTGCTCGCGGTGGGCACGCAGGCGCCCGCCTGGCTCGCCGACAGCGGCCTGGCGCTGGACGAGGCCGGCTACCTGGCCGTCAACGCCTTCCAGCAAAGCACCAGCCACCCCCGCGTGTTTGCCGCCGGCGACGTGGCCAGCCGGGTGGATGCGCCCCATCCCCGCAACGGCGTGCACGCGGTGCGCGCCGGTGTCCCGCTGCTGGCCAACCTGCGCGCCGCGATGCAGGCGCTTCCTTTGAAGCCCTATACGCCGCCCCCGCGCACGCTGAACCTGCTGGCCTGCGGCTCGCGCTACGCCATCGGCACCTGGGGCCCGTTCAGCTTCGAGGGCCGCTGGGTGTGGCACTGGAAAGACCGCATCGACCGCGCCTTCGTCGCCCGCTACGCAACCTGAGACCATGCCCGCCCCTGATTCCCCCGAAGCCGCAACCATGACAACGACCATCGCCCCCACCGAACCCCGCCTCACCTCGCTCTCGCACGGCGGCGGCTGCGGCTGCAAGATCGCGCCCGGCGTGCTGTCGGACATCCTCAAGGGCACGACACAGATGCCCATCCCCAAAGAACTGCTGGTCGGCATCGAGACCGCCGATGACGCCGCCGTCTACCGGCTCAACGACGAGCAGGCGCTGATCGCCACCACCGACTTCTTCATGCCCATCGTCGACGACCCGTTCGACTTCGGCCGCATCGCTGCCACCAACGCCATCAGCGACGTCTATGCGATGGGCGGCACGCCCATCATGGCGCTGGCGCTGGTGGGCATGCCGATCAACGTGCTGTCGCTGGAGACCATCGCCAAGATCCTTGAAGGCGGTGCCTCGGTTTGCAGGGCGGCCGGCATCCCCATCGCGGGCGGCCACACGATCGATTCGGTGGAGCCGATCTACGGGCTGGTGGCCCTGGGCCTGATCCATCCGAAGCGGGTCAAGCGCAATGCCGATGCGCGCGCAGGCGACGTGCTGGTGCTCGGCAAGCCGCTGGGCGTGGGCGTGATGTCGGCCGCGCTGAAGAAGAACGCGCTGGGCCCGCAAGGCTATGCGCAGATGATGGCCAGCACGACGAAGCTCAACACCCCCGGCCCGGACCTGGCCGCGCTCGACGGCGTGCACGCGCTGACCGATGTCACCGGCTTCGGCCTGGCCGGCCACGCGCTGGAGATCGCCCGCGGCGCGAACTGCACGGTGCACATCGACTGGGCCAATGTGCCCCTTCTGGACGGCGTGCGTGAGCTGGCCGGGCAAGGCATGGTCACCGGCGCCTCCGGCCGCAACTGGGCGGCCTACGGCGCCGAGGTGGCGCTGCCCGACGGCTTTGCGCCGCAGGACCAGGCCCTGCTCAGTGACCCCCAGACCAGCGGCGGCCTGCTGGTGTCGTGCGCGCCCGAGGCGCTGCAGAGCGTGCTGGCGATCTTCCAGCGACACGGGTTTGACCGGGCTGGCGTGGTGGGCCGGATCGAGCCGGCGGGCGCGGCGCGGCTGGTGGTGGGCTGATCGGGCCCCAAGACCATCAGCGTCGCAGCAGACGCTGCAGCCAGCCCTTGGGCGGGGCCGCTTCCGGCAGGGCCGGCACCTGCGAGGGCGCAAGGTCGTCGAGGATGGCCTGCGGCCGGTCCAGCACCAGCCGACGCGCCTCATCGGCCCCCAGCAGGTGCTCGGCCACCGCCCGCGCCTGGGAAAGGCCGGGCGCCCGCCGGCCGCTGGAGTGCGCATCGGAGGCCAGCAGGTGCACCTGGCCCTCGCCCAACAGCCGCTCGCCCCAGTACTTTGCCCGCTTGCCGAACAGACCTGTCAACGCCCCTGCGGTCACCTGCAACCAGGCGCCCTGACGAACCAGGCGAGGGAACACCTCGTGGTGGTCTTCAATCCAGGTCAGCCGCTCCGGGTGCGTGATCACCGGCGTGTAACCGGCGGCCACCAGTTCGAACACCGACTCCTCGAAGTGCGGCGGCCGCACATGGTGCGAGGGTTCCAGCAGCACATAGCGCGAGCCGTGCAGCGTGGGCACCGCACCTGCACGCAGCCCCTCCAGCAACCCGGGCACCAGGTGGACGTCAGCGCCGTCCACCAGCGTCAGCGCAATGCGGTACACATCCAGCGCCGCCTGCAGTTGCTGGCGCGCCCGGCTGATGCCCTGCGCGTCGTTCAGGTAGAGGCCCGGGTAGATGTGCGGCGTACAGGCCATGGTGTGCACGCCATCGGCCACCGCCATGCGTGCCATGTCCAGCGACATCTCCAGCGAGGTCGCCCCATCGTCGATACCGGGCAGGATGTGGCTGTGCAGGTCGATCATGAAGGGGCCTGGGTTTACCGCGCCTCCAGTCGAAACGCGTCGAAGCTCATCTGCCCGCGCAAGCCGGTGAGCGCCTCGGAGCCCAGCCCGGTCTGCAGCTGCAGCACGACCGCGGTGCAATCGGGCGGAACGGCCAGCGCCACGCTCATGGAGCGCCACTGGCCCTGCGTGTCCAGCAGCGCCGGCGTGCGCGCCAGCTCGCGGCCGCCGGCCACGCAGTTGAAGGTCCACACCAGGCCCTGCTCCGTGCGCATCTGGCGCCCCATGTAGTCCCCGGCAAACCCATAGCTGCCCGGCGGAAGCACCAGCACCTGGCGCACCAGCGGCTGCGCCACCGGGCGCCCGGTGAACTCCACCTGCAACACACGGCCGCGCTCGCCCAGCGCTGGCTGCTCGATCAGCGCGCCGGCCTTCGAGGGGCCCTCGTCGCGCAGCTCCCAATCGAAACCGTCGGCGATGAAGCCCTGCTCGAAACCGCCGTTGAAAAGCAGCGGCACCGCGCCACCGACCAGAACCACCCACAAGGCCTGTGCCTCCTGCCACTGCCCGCTCGCCTTGAGGGATCGCATCAGCGCCTGGCCTGTTCGGGCCGAGATCAATTTCAACGGCAAGGCTTTCGCCACCAGCGGCATCGCCAGCACCGCGGGCACCCCGGCCGCGTCAAGATGGCGAAGCACCGGCTCCAGCCAGGTGGTGCCCGGCTTCAGCGCAGCCCGCAGCGCGGGCTGCGCCTGCGGGCGCGCCACCAGCGCCGCCAGCACCAGCATCGCATCCCCGGCGTCATGCTCCTGCACCAGCCGAACCAGCCCTGGCACGACCAGCGCCCACTGCTCCCGTTGCAAGGCCCGCGACACCTGCACCCGCAGCAGCAAGGGATCCTGTGGCGCCATGCGGCTCGCCGTCGCCATCACCGCGGCCTCATCCAGCGGCGCCACACCACCCGGCTGACCGCTCAGCAGCGCCAGTGCGAGCCAGGACGCCGAATCCCCCGGATTGGCTGCAATGCGCGCGCGCAGGTCACGCACTTGCGCCGGCACAGCCTCGTCGCTCACCGGGCACGACGAAAGCTCCGGCCACTCGCGCAGCTCGCAGGCGCGCTGCAGGTTGCGCTGCAGACCGATCGCGCCCAACACCCAAGCCAGCGCAATGCCCAACCCCACCACCAGCCCGCGCAGCGCAGGGCGCTGACGCAGCGTTTCAGCCCGCATCATCGCGTCATCTCACTGGCATTCAGGCGGGTCAGCACAGCCTGCCCGCCCCGGGCGGCAAATTGCGCGCGCAACACCAATTCACGGGTGGAAGCCTGCTGATACTCGTCCTGCAGGTGCAACGTCACCAGGCCATCGACCTGGAGACCGTCGCCCACCGGTCGCCCGCTGAAACGCACCGGGCCCAGGCGCACCGCCCTGGCATTGGCCACCGCCCGGTTGTACGCCTGCACAAACCCGTCCGCGCCGTCGCCCGGGCGCACGGGCCGCTCCACCCAGCGCAGCACCTGCTCGCCCCGGCCGCTCTGCAAAACGCCGAGCACCTGTCCCAGCAGCGGTTGCACATCTTCCATGCCCAGGCGACCCGCCAAGGGCGCAGCTTCGTTGACAGCCACCGTTGCGGCACCGGCGCGCGCCGGCTGCGGTGAGGCCTGCGTCACGGCAGCTGCCAGGCCCGACCCTGCTGCCTGAACACTTGTTACGGCGGCTGGCATCGCCACCGCTGGTACCTGCGGCAAGGCGGTCGATGGCGCGGGAGCCGGCGCAGCATCCACCCCGGGCACCGGTCGTACCTCCAGCCCGCCCGAAGGAGCCGGCGCCACTGTGCGGCTCGCCCAACCCGCCTGCGCGAGCGGCGCCCCAGGCTTGTATCCGACGCGGTCAGGGTCTGCAGTCTGCCGGGCCGCCACCTTGGCCTCGGGCGGCTCAGGCATCCGGCCTTGGGCGCCCGCCACAGGCAACGAAGCTGGCGGCGGCGCCGCCTGCTCGGCCACCCCCGGATCCGATCCCGGCGCCACGGCCGCCGGGGCCACCGCAACAGCGGACGCTGCTGCGAGCACCGTCTCCGATGGTGCCTGCACGGGCGGCACTGCCTGCACCTTCATCACGCCGTGGTCCGGCTCGGACGCCCCGGAAAACAGCCAGATGCCCACCCCCAACACACCACTGGCCAGCAAGGTACCCATCGCAGCGCGGCGCCACACCGGCGACGAAGTGCCCGAACGCGGGTGCGACGCCGGTGTCGCCTGCGGCCGCGCCAAGGTGGCGCCATGCCCATGCGGCGGCGGCCACAACGCGTGCTTCGAGCCGCCCAGGGTTCGGTCATAGTTCTGCCGGCCCATCGGCGAGGCCAGCACGTCGTTCGCCTGGTTGATGCGCGTGGCCGCATCAGCCGGCCAGAACCGCCCCCCCCCGGAAAAATCGGGGTGCGTCAGGCGCATCAGCATGCGGTAGTGATCGCGCAGCGTGGCCGAATCAAAGGCGGGCTTCAGGCCCAGGAGGGTGTAGTGGTCGGCACCCGGGCGCAGCATGGCGGTGCGCACGAAAAAACGCGCCGCCTTGCGCAGCTGCACCTGAAGGGCCTCGTCCTGCGGCAAACCCTCTGCCGGGCGTCCACTGGCCAGGATCAGCACTTCGGTACCGTGATCGAACAGCAGGCGGGGCTCCCGCAGCGCCAACGGATAGCGGCCCGGAAACGCCTCGAAATCCAGCAGGCAGGCGCCCAACGCAGCCCACTGGGCTCGCGCCGTGCCGGGTTGGACCGAAGGGCTCATCGCGGAACGCCGGCCTCGCTGTCAGCCCGGCTTTCGGTCCAGCCGCCCGGCGGCGCCCTGTGCCGCCACACTGGCCTCGCCCGCCGCGCCAGCGGCCTGCGCATTGCCATAGCCGTAATAGCCTTCATAGCCGTAGTATGAACTGTGCTCGCTCGTGGCGCGCGTCAGCACCAGGCCCAGCGGCAGCAGCCCTGCCGTGCGCAGGCGCCGCAGTGCATCGCGGATGGACGAACGCCGCGTGCTGCCCGCCTTCACCACAAAGAGCAGGCTCTGGATCTGGTTGCCCAGCACCAGCGCGTCGGCGATGCCCAGGATCGGCGGTGCATCGATCACCACCTGTTCGAAACCCAACTCCTGGGCCTTGTCCAGCAGGCCCATCAGCTTGGGGCCCATCAGCAAATCCACCGGGCTGGGCGGCGTGGGGCCCGCCGTCATCACCTTCAGGTTGGCCACCGAGCAGGGCGTATGAGCGACGCGCGCGTGCCCTCACCCGAGAGGTAGTTCGACAGACCCCGATCGTTCGACAGCTCCAGTGACTTGTGCAGCGAGGGGTTGCGCATGTCGGCGTCGATCAGGAGCACCCGCTTGCCCATCTGCGCGAAGTTGATGGCCAGTGCCAGCGCGGTGGTCGACTTGCCCTCGCTCGCCACACTGCTGGTCACCATCAGCCGGTGCGGCGCGCCTTCCGAGGTGGAGAACTGCAGCGCCGTGCGCATCGAGCGGTAGGCCTCGGCAAAGGAGCCCCGCGGGTCGTCCACGGTCAGCAGGCCCAGCTCGTGCTCTACCCGCTTGCTCCTTTTTCACCTTGGGAATGATGCCCAGCAGGGGCACGCCAAACTGCGCCTCCAACTCGTCGGCATGCTTGATCGAGTCGTCCATGTGCTCGCGCAGGTACACCAGGCCCAGCGCCAGCATCAGGCCCACGGCCAGACCGATCATCGCATTCGTCCTAATGTCGGGTTGGAACGGAAAAAGCGGCGCCTTGGCCTCGTCCACCAGCGAGATGTTGTTGGCGGCCACGCCGCTGGTCACGCCCACCTCCTTCAGGCGCTGCAGCAGGTTGTCGTAGATCTGGCGGTTGGTGTCGAGCTCGCGCTTGAGCAGGCTCAGGTCCACGCCCTTGTCCTGCGTCTGGATCACCTCCTTGCGGGTCTCCTGCAGGCGCACGCGCACCAGGTCTTCCTGGCGCCTGGCCGCGTCGTACTGCGCCTTCACCGACGCCAGCACGGCGGCAACCTCGGCCTTGATGCGCAGTTCCAGCTCGGCGATCTGCGCCTTGGTCTGCAGCATCTTGGGGAAATCGGGTTTGTAGGTGCCCAGGTTCACCAGGTACTCGGCCTCCAGCTTCGCCTTCTGCTCCTTGATGGTCTGCACGGTCTTGTTCTCCAGCACCTGGGCGGAGTTCTCCGGGCTGCGCTCCATCTCGCGGTACTGGGCCTCGGCCTTCACGCGCTCCTGCTCGGCCTTTGACAGCGCCGCGGAATAGTCGGTGAAGGTCTGGTTGATCACGCTCGTCTTCTCGTCGAGCGTGAGGATGGAGTTGGCCTTGGCGTAGGTGTTGAGCGTGCGCTCCGACTCCTCCAGCCGGGCCTTGCTGACCTTGATCTGGTCCTGCAGGAAGTTGCGCGCGTAGATGGACGACTCCATCTTGCGCTCCATGCTCATGGCCATGAAGCTCTGTGCCATCGCATTGGCCCAGCGCGCCGCCTTGGCGGGGTCCGCGCTCACCACGCTGATGCGCACCAGGCGCGAGCCTTTGACCGGCTCGACCTTGACCGAGCCCATGAAGCCACCCACCACCGCCTCGCGCCCCAGCACCTGCTTGTCGGAAACCGAGGGCTTGCCGAGGTTGTCGTAGCCGGCCAGAGTGCGGTCCTTCAGGTCGGACAGGAAAGCCCACCAGGGCTCGTCGCCCTCGGCCTTGCTGGCGGCCGGGCGGGGCCCCCGGCCACGGCTGCCGAGGCCGGGCTGGAAGCCCCGCCCAGCACACCCGGGGCGGGCGCCTGACCCCGCGACGGGTCGAGGTTGAGCTCGTCGACCACCCGCTCGGCCAGGGCGCGGCTGCGCAGCAGCTCGACCTGCGTGGGCAGGGCCAGGTAGTCGTCGTAGTCCTGCGAGGAGTCGACATCCCTGTTGAACGACACGATGCGCCCGGGCGGGCGCTCGATCTGCACCATGGCCGTGGCCCGGTACAGCGGCGTGCTGGTCAGCGTCTTCACCACGGATACCGCCAGCCCCAGCAGCGCAAAGGCCAGCAGCATCCACTTGTACTTGTTCAGGATGCGCAGCAGCGCCTTGATGTCCAGCGCGTCATCGGGCGCATCGGCGGCGGTGTCGCGCAGCACGCCCGTCTGCAGCATGGCGGCCTCGCGCAGCGACAAGGCCGTGGTGCGTTGCGGCGGCTGGGTGGGCAGAAAAGAATCAGGCGTGGCGCTCATGGAGTCACTTCATTCGGGGCAATCGGTACCGGCAGGACTTGCAGGGCACCCGGCGGCGACCTGCAGACTGACGGCGCGCGGGCGACTTCGCTCGCGCGGGGTTACTTCAGGTAGTTGAACGGATTCAGCAGGTTGATGAAATCGCTCACCGCGGAATCGCGCAGCAGCACACGCACCGGCTTGCGCTGCACCACGATCACATCCTCGGGCAACACCACCGGGTCGGGGATGTCGCCGCTGCGCACCAGGTCGAGGTCGTACATCGAGCTGGTCAGCTTGCCGTCGGGGCCGGTGCGGTAGATCATCACGTTGTCCAGGTTGGCCAGATCGCCGCGCCCGCCGGCCAGCGCCATCGCGCGCAGCAGGGTGATCTGCCCGGTCAGCGGATAGATGCCGGGCTTGGCCACCGCGCCTTCGATGGTCACGCGCTGGGTGGTGAATTCCTTGATGAACACCGAAATCTGCGGGTCCTGCAGGTATTTCTCGCCGTAGCGCGCGGCGATGGCGGCCTCGGCCTGCTGGGCCGTCATGCCGGCCAGCGCCATGCTGCCGATCAGCGGCAGCGACACCATGCCGGTGGAATTGACGCGCACCGTGCGCTTGAGGTCGGTCACGCCATAGACCTCGATGTCGAGCAGGTCGTTGGGGCCGATGCGGTAGTCGGCGCCAAAGCCGGCCAGCGCGTTCATCGGCTGCGCCTGCCCGGCCAGCGCCGCCGCCTTGGCGGCGGCCGGGTCGCGCGGCAGCTGGTTGGCGGCCGGATCGTTGGCCGCGGGCTGGCGCACGGTGTCCACGCGCGCCGGGGGCTGCACCGGCACCGGCGCGACAACCGGCGCGGGCGCGGGCACCGCCTGCTGTGCCATCGCCCCCCAGGGCTGCGCGGCCATCGCCAGCCAGGCCAGCTTCTTCCACATCTTGTGCATCTTTTGAGCTTTCCTTGAAGTCCATTATCCGACAGAGCCCGTTTTTCTTGCGGGCCGTCAGTTCGTTGCCATCCACACCTGCGCCAGCCCCAGGTACTCCTTGACGCTGCGGCTGCTCCACTCCAGCGAGCGGGCATCCGGGAGCCAGGCCGTGCGCAGCTCGGGCTCGTCGCCCAACGCCTCGGCGTCGGTGGCTGCGGGCACGACCGTCACGCCACTGCCGGCGAACACCGCCTGAAACACGGCGAGCGCCCGCGGCATATGCAGGGCCGAGGTTACCAGCAACACCCGGCGCGCGCCCACCTGGCGCACCAGGGCCAGGCTGAGCAACGCGTTTTCAAGCGTGTTGCGGCTGCGGCCCTCCAGGCGCATCGCGCTGGCAGGCACGCCCAGCGCCCGCAGCACCTCGGCCATGGCCTCCACTTCCGGGGCCACATACTCATCTCGTGGCTGGTGGCCGCCAGAAAGCAGCACCCAGCGCGCCTTGCCGGCGCGGTAAAGCGCGGCCGCGTGCCACACCCGGTCGGCGGCCGCGCCAAAGCCGATGTGCGGCTGTGCCGGCGGGCGCGGCGCCCCCAGCGCACCGCCCAGCACCAGCACCGCGTCAGCCACCGGCGAGGCCTGCGCCGGCACCGGCGGGTAGCGGGTTTCCAGCGACATCGCCAAGGTCCAGGCCAGCCAGGGCGTGCTGGCGAGCCAGAGGCCGCCCAGGGCCAGCAGGGCCAGCACCATGCCGGCGCGCCGCCAGCCGCGCCAGACCAGCAGCAGGGCCAGCAGGCCGCCGAGCAGGGCCAGCATCAGTGGCGAAACCAGGCCGCCGACGAATTTATTCAACAGATACAGCGCCTACTCCTCAAGCCATGCATTGGGTTCGTTTCGCAAAAGGGAATCCATTGAAATCTGACCCCAATTCACTCAAAGTGGCAGGCTCAACTGGATCTTGACCACCTGCTCGACCGCCTTGAGGTCTGCGCGGGACAGCGCCCCCAGCTTTTCGGTCAGCCGCTCCTTCGCCACCGTGGTGAGTTGATCGGCCATGGCCTTGCTGGGCTGCCCCTCCACGGCGACCACCGCCTCGCTGGGGTAAAGGCGCCCGGTATTGGACGTCAGTGGCACCACCTGCAGACGGTTGAGATGGGTGTTCGACAGATCATTGCTCACGATGACAGCGGGGCGCATCTTGCGAATTTCGCCGCCTCTGACAGGGTCAAAGTCCACCCACCACACTTCACCGCGGCGCATGGACCGCATCACCGATCAAGGCCTCGCTCCAGGCCAGCGCCTCCTGCTCCCGTGCAGCGTCTTCCGCCATCGCGCGGTAGCCCGCCGCCAGGTCGTCGCTCACCACATGCGGGCGCGCCAGATTCTCCAAAAACGCGCTGATCTTCCTGCGGCCGACCACGCGGATCAGCCCCTCGTACACCACTTCATCCATGGTGATCGTCATTCTCTTTTGCATGGCTGGACTCCATTTTTATGCATATACGCATTGCGCATTATGCACAGCCCCCGAAGTCTCACAACCTCATGGCAGGGATCTCCGCTGGCGCAGGCAGGGTTCCATTGCCCCCGCCGATGTGTGGATTCCGCCCCTGCGTCCACGTCTTGACTCCCGGAAATTGGAGTCTGACCCTACGCGGCTCACGCCTGCGGGGGCGTCACGGGCTGCGCGGTCAGCGCAGCCTGCTCCATGCGGTGGCGCTGGGCCTCGCGCAGGGCGCGCATGGCCTTGTACATGTCGTTGTCCAGGCTGGACTGGTAGCGGCCGAGCACATCCGCCTGCTGGGGCAACAGCGCCGCCTGCCGCAGCTGCTGCAAGGCCGTCCCGACCTTGAGCAACTCGCGATTGTTGTAGAGCAGCGACCCCACCTTGGTGACCCAATCCGTCCCATCCGCGTCGAGCGCGTCAGCGGCCTCCTCCGGGCTGTCCACCTCCAGTTCGCTGGCCAGTGACGCCCAGAGGCGCGGAAACCTCTGCTCCAGATCCAGCCAATCGTGCGCCTGCGCGTCGCCGGCCTCTTGCAGCCAGGCCTCGCACTCTTCCACTTCCGCCTGCAGGTCGTCCAGATCCGGCAAGGCCTCCCGCGCCAAAGCCTCGATCCAGGCCTCATCTTTCACACCCGTGATGTGCTTGACACGCACGAGATCAGCGAATGCCAACTCGCCCTGGCGCAACTGGGCCTGCGCGGTCTCGGCCGCAACCAGGCGGCGCTGGCGCCACAGCGCAACGGCCATCCGCTCCACCAAGGCCTGCTCCAGCGTGCCCACGGGCTGCTGCTCCCGCATCAACTGCTGCAGCAAGGCGTCGAATTCGGCCCGGCTTTCACCCGGCAGGATCAGGTGACGGCTCAGTATGCCGTGCTGCGTTGCGTTGGCGCTGCTGACCGCCTTGCCCGCCGCCGAGCGGGGGCCGGTGCTCTTGAGCGCGTTTTGCCGGTTGGCTTTCTTGCGTGGACTGGAAGGTGGCATGGGTCAACCCGATCAATGGTGGAATCTGACCCCGGTTAACTCATCCGTACACGGCATCGTGGTCGCCCACGTTCACCGGGATGATTCTTTCATCCTGAATCAGCAGTTCAAGCGTGATCCGGTAGCTCAGATTGATCGAAACGGAATGCACCCCGGCCAGCCGCCCACTCAGGGCATGCAAGCGCAGCGACGGATGAAATGGATTGGCCTCCAGAAGCTGGAGCGTTTTCAGGTATTGCTGGCGCAAATCGGGGTGCCGCTTCAGCCAGCGCGAGGCTCGCCGGTCATAGGCATCGGTAAAAACCAGCGACCAGGTCATGCCAGCTTGTCAAGCCGCGCCACATGCGCCTCAGCGGACTCCTGCACAAAGCGCCCCGCAGCCAGATCGGCGCGCGTCTGCGCCAGCGCGGCGTCGAGCTCGCATTCACGCAGATGGTGATAGTGCGCCATATCCATCAGGACAAACCTGTCTTTGCCGCGCACCGAAACAATGGCTTCAGCATGGCCGGCCAGCGCCGCCTCGATGGCAGCCACCCCTTTTGTCTTCAACTCATTCGCGCTGATGTGCGGCATTCCAGAGCCGGCCCGCCACATGCGGCCAATCGCACTGGTCACCGTCGCCGCCCAGCACCACCACCGCATCGGCCTCCACGCGGCTGGCCGGCAGGCCAGGACAAGACCGGGCGCGCCAGGCACAGGCCCGTCAAGCCCAAGCACCTCGCCACCCACACCCGCCCAGCGCCCGGCTGCCCGCAGGCCGAGCCGGCCCCGTGGCCCAGCGCCTGCTTTCAGGCGTCCGTCCCAGGCCCGCCATTCGATAATCATCCCCCCATCAGCAGGCGGGCATCGCGCAGGCGGTGCCGCCGGGCGTGCCAGACCCCTGGCAACACGCGCAGCATGTCGGCTGGCCGGTCATGGAAATACAGCGTGAAGCCCAGCTGAATCCATCGCTCGCGCGGCCAAAGCCGGGTGGGCAGGTCATGGGCCAGCCAGAACCGCAGGTAGGCCGCCCGCAGGGGCCCCGGGCGCAGCAAGGCCCGCCACTCATTCATCATCCGGGTGACGTCCGGCTGGCCCAGCATCCGGAACCAGCCCAGCATGGTCCAGGCGGCCGTCTTCAGGCCCGCCTGCTCCAGCAGCGCCACCACGGCCGGCCAGTCCACCGGCTTTTGCTGCATCCACTGCAGGAAGTCGGCCACCCGACCCAGCCCCATGTTGGGCGAACAGACATACTTGCCAAACGCCGGGTGGGTCAGCATCATGAACACGGCATCGCTGTCGCTCAGGCCCCAGACCCCACGGGTCTGCTGGCGCCGCGCCAGGAAACCCGGCGTCATGTCCACCCGGGTGCGGCCCTCCCGCAACATCGACCAATGCAGATCCATATGCACCAGCCCCGGCTGAACGTGGCCTCGAAGCTGACGTTGTTGGGCAGCAAATGGGCGGTGTAGCCGTGATCCATCAGCAGCTGCGCGGCCCGGCGCCGGTCTTGCGGGGCAATCAGGATGTCCATGTCCGACGCGGGCCGCAGGGCCGGGTCGGGGTAGACGCACTCGCGCACATGGGCCCCTTTCATCACCACATAGGCGATGCCCTGGCTGGAGAACAGCTGGTCCACCTGCTCCAGCGCGCGCCGCTGGGGCAGGTAGGCCCCCGCAGCCAGCATGCGCGCCGCGCGCAGCGCATCGACCGTCGCCGGCGGCAGCCGCTCCAGCGCGCCCGCCGCCTGCAGGCGGTGATGCCACAGCGGCCCCAGATCCTGCGAAAGCACGAAGTCCAGAAAACCGGGGCCCCCATCCAGTAGCGCCGCGCAGCAGTCAAAAATCGGCGCCGACACAAAGGTTCTTCTCCACAGCCGCACCGGCTGCCGCAGCAGACGGGGCAGCCACTCCAGGCCCAGCTCCTGAAACGCGGGGTGCGAGCGCTTCACCTTGCCCACATAGAAGTCAAACACCGCCCCCACCGCGCCGGCAAACTTGACGTCCAGGCGATGCAGGTTCTGGAAAATCCACTTCTCCTGCTTGGGCGCCGTCATGCCCACCCACAGCACATCGGGCCGGGCCGCGTTGACCGCCGTGATCATCTCGTCGAGCTCGGCCGCGGAATACTCCGGCTTGAAGGGGGGCGAATAGGTGCCCGCGACGCGGATGGCCGGGTAGTCCACCGCCATGCGTGCGCGGATCTGGGCCAGCGTCTCTTCGCTGGCGCCCAGGAAAAAACACTCATTCCCTTGCGGGCGTTCATGCGCGGATGGAGCCCATCGAAGACATCGGACCCCGTGACCCGCGTCTTGACAGCCCCCAGCAATCTGGATGCGAACACGACCCCAACCCCATCCGGCACCAGCCAGTCAGCCGACTTGAGCGCACGTGCAAAGTCCGCATCATCCAGCGCCACCGCGTAGGAATGCGGGTTCAAACAAGCCAGCCTCGCCTTTCGCCCCTCATGCTCAAGGCATTCAAATACCTCATCCACACACGCTTCAGGTGGCTGCGCAACAACCTGAAAACCCAGTATGTCTTCTTTCATGATTCTTTCTGTCTGCATTGCACCATGGCCTGCTCGTAAATTTGCATCAACGTCTGGTAATTGGCATCCTCGTTATAGAGCGCGTCATAGGCCTGCCGCGCCCCTTGCCCGAGTTTTTGCAGGATGCCCGGCGCTTGCCAGGCAGTGCGTACGGTCTGCAAAAGCGAGTCAGAATTGGCCGCCTCAAACACCACGCCGCTTTCGCCATGCCTCACGATCGACGGCAATGGCCCCAGATCCGACACCGCCGCGGGCGTGCCAAACGCAAACGCCTCGCGCACCACCATCGGGAAT
>JADKHE010000013.1 GCA_016721925.1 Candidatus Skiveiella danica | reverse complement strand
GCTCATTCTCCTGGTGGTGGATCACCGGGAGTGGCCGTTGGGGCGTGTGATCGCCAAGCTGTCGGCCAGCACCTGCTTCGTGGGGGTTGCGGTCGTGCTTGGCGCGCACCGGTCAACCTATGGGCAGTTGATTCTGGGTGCGCTGGTGCTCGGATGGCTGGGCGATGCGTTGCTGCTCTCCCGCGCGCCCAAGGCGTTCATGGGCGGGCTGGGCGCCTTTCTGCTGTCGCACGTGCTGTTTGCAACGGCGTTCGTCTCGGGCGCGGTGTCGGTCCCGGCCATGGGTGTGGCTGTTGTCATGGCCGGGGTGTTTGGCGCCGGGGTGCTGCGCTGGCTGATGCCGCATGCGCCGAAAGAGTTCAAGGGCCCGGTGCTGGCGTATGTCGTGGTCATCCTGGCCATGTGCGTGACCGCGGCAGGGCACGCCTTCGCGTCGCAACGCTGGGCCGTGCTGGTCGGTGCCCTGCTGTTCACGGCCTCGGATCTTTCGGTGGCGCGCGACCGCTTCGTGAAACAAGGGTATGTCAACCGGCTGTGGGGCTGGCCGACGTACTTTGTGGCCCAACTCGTCCTGGCCTGGACGGTGGCCACCGCATCGGTCGCCGGCTGAGCGCCGGTTGTCGTGCAATGGCAGCTCACACCGGCAACACGGCGCTGCATTCCCCTGAAGGGCCGTCACCTTCCAGTCTGGACCGTTTCGTCCGTGCCCAGGAGCGGGACTACGCACAGGCGCTGGCCGAACTGAAAGCCGGACGCAAGCGCACGCACTGGATCTGGTACATCCTGCCGCAGCTGCGGGACCTGGGCCGCAGCCCGATGGCGCGCGAATACGGGATTGAGGGCCGCGCCGAAGCGGCGGCCTACCTGGCCCATCCCGTTCTGGGGCCGCGCCTGGTGGCCTGCGTCCACGCCATCCTCGGCCACGCCGATCGCAGCGCGGTCGAGATCCTGGGCGAGGTGGATGCGATGAAGTTCCGCTCGTGCCTGACCCTGTTCCATGCGGTCGCGCCCGGCGAGGCGTGCTTCGCCAACGCGCTGCAGGTGTTCTACGACGGCAAGCCAGACGCAGAAACCCTGCGCCTGCTCGGCCCCAGCGCCGGGTGAGGCTGCTGGAGGCGTTCTCGGACAAAAATACAAGCAAAATAGCCCATTCCCAGCGTCGGATGGCCACTGTTTGCTACGATTTTTGAAAGTACAGCGGCACGTGCCGCTGCATCGCATCGCGCCACGAGATCCGGAAAGGCGCATCAAAAGAGATTTGGCTGGGTCGCCTTTGCGGCTACAGTGCCTGTGGCGGACCGGCAAAGGCCGTTGTGTCTGTCCCGTTGGCTCTCATGGAGGGAATCGGAATGAACCTGTCGAACCATCCTGCCTTCGTGGCCTATGCGATCACCTGTGTCGCCCTGTGCTGCAACCTCATCTTTCTGTGGGCCTACAGCGGCGCGGCGAGGAGCAAGGCCAAGTCAACGCCCAATCCCGAAGACGCTTCCCGTTTCAGTTCACGCCTGGCTGATGTCGACCCACCCGAGATCGCGCGCGTGCTGCGGGCGCACGCCAACGCGCAGGCCACCATCGTTCCATTCCTTGCCCTGGGCCTGGTCTATGTGCTGGCGGGCGGGCCGCCGGGTGCTGCAGCCTGGTACTTCACGGTCTTCACGGTGGCTGCACTCCTGGGCTTACCTCGGCAGCCGGCAACCGCTGCGAACCCTCTCTTTCGTCGTCGCGGCAATTTCGCTGCTGGCGCTCGTCCTTCACGTCGTGTGGCTGCTCATCGCGGCGGGGTGAGATGGCGGTCGAACCCGTCACCTGCACGGAGTTGGCTGCCTGTGGCCGATCGACCGAGGTGAATCAATCCCATGCCCCGGTTCACGATCCGTTTTGAGATGAGCGACGCGATGATGTCCCGGGCGGTTCCATCGGCGTGCCAAAGATCGGCATTGGCAGTGGCTTCGGCTTTTCGCGCCCTTCATCGACACCCAAGGCAACAAGGTCGGTTTTCAATCGATGGCCTGACCCGACAAACCCGACGGCCAAGGCGAGCACATCGGGATCAAGCTGACGTAGGATCGAGGGGTGTTTTGAGCGCTTACAGGAGGCGAACATGCCGGGCGAAGAAAAAGTCAAGGGACCAGCGTCGTACTTCCCATCCATCGAGAAAACCTACGGCAAGCCGATCGCGCACTGGATGTCCGTTCTTCAGGCGGCGGGCCCCATGAAGCACATGGAGTACGTGGCACTGCTCAAGTCCGGTCACAAGCTCGGACATGGGCATGCCAACGCCTTGGTTGCCGCCTTTCTGGCCAGGAAATAGCCGCCTCGCCAGCGATGGGCCGCAGTACGATGACCTACCTGTCTCATGACGAATTTTTCGCCACGGTGCCGATGGATGTGCAGCCCAGGCTTGCCCAGATACAGGCGAAAGTCGAGTCGCTGATCCCTGGGGCGAGCCGGTGCATCGGATACAACATGCCAGCCTTTCGGGACAAGAGAATCTTCTTTTACTTCGCCGCCTTCAAGAAGCACATCGGCATTTATCCCCCGGTTTCCCGGGATGCGGCGCTCATCAGGGAGCTGGAGCCTTTTCGAGGCGAGAAGGGCAACCTCTCGTTTGCGCACCATCAGCCCTTGCCGATCGAACTCATCGGCCGCGTCGCGGTCGCGCTGCATCGGGAATACGCGCTGAAATGAACCGCGTGCGTGTCCGCGGGCCCAGGCCACAGACCGGCTGCTGCCGCCCGCAATGTCCAGCCCCTGTCACTTCCAACCGGAGGATCAGATGATCGTCACCGTTTTTCGCTCCAGGATCAAAGATGAAGGCCGAGCCGGCTACCTGGAACTCGCTCCCGAAATCTCTGCGTTGGCCAGGACCATGCCCGGCTACATTTCCCACAAGGTGTTCGTGGCGGAGGACGGCGAGCGCGTCACCATCGTGGAGTTCGAGGACGAAGCCTCGCAGCGCAACTGGGCGATGAATGCGCAGCACGTGGCCGCGAAAAAGGCCGGCCGGGCGAGCTTCTACTCCGAGTACAGCATCCAGGTCTGCTCGGTCTTGCGTGATTCACGCTTTCCCTGACGTGGCCGCCTTCATCATCAAACCAGGCAGTACCACATCGCCATGCCACTCCCCTTCGTAGACCATGTCGGCGCCCGGATCATCGAATGCGCCGAGGGCCGAAGCCTGCTGACGCTGCAGGTGCAGCCGATGCACTTCAACTCCCAAGGCGCCGTGCACGGCGCGGCCTTGTTCACGCTGGCTGACACCGGCATGGGCGCCGCGTTGTTTTCGATCCTGGAGCCACAGGAGCGGTGTTCGACCATCGAGGTGAAGATCAACTACTTCAAGCCAGTGCTCCAAGGCGTTGTCGAGTGCCGCAGCCAGGTGGTGCACCGGGGCCGGACGGTGGCCAATATCGACTCGGTGCTCACTGTGGACGGCACGCTGGTGGGCAAGGCCAATGGCTCGTTTGCGATCTTCATGCCCAAGACCCATGGTTCCGCTTGAGCCGAGTCTTGCCAGGCAATGAAGCGCACCCTGACGCGCCTTGCGGTCGCCCTGCTCGAATACCTGCTGGGCTTTCTGGCCCTGGCGGTCTTTGCGGCGGTGGCTTTCTCGGCGGGCGCGCCCACCGACGAGCGCCTGATCGGCGCGTTCAAGCTCGGTGCGGTGCTGGCGGCTGTTGAGCTTGCGGTTCTTTGGGCGCGCTGCGCCCCGCCAATCGGCTCATCGTGGGGCCAATGCCTGGCTGCTCGCGGGGGGACTGGCGGCATTCACCGAACAATGGTGGTGGCTCAAGGGCTACCAGCAACTGGGTGAAACCAGCCTCTTCCTGAGCATGCTGGGGGTGGGCATCATTGCCACCGCGTTCACACCCACCGGCTTTGTGGCGACGGACGGACCCCGGCGCAAGGTGGTTCTGGCGTCGCTGGCCATGCTGCTGGCGGTGGGGTTGGCAGCGATGGTGTCGGTGCAGTTCCGCGGCGACGTCAAATGGGCTGCGGTGCTTCCGGTCATTGCCCTGTCCTGGCTCAATCGCCTGGCGGCGCAGGCCGTGAGAAAGGGCTGGCCTTGAATGCGTGGTACGCGCCCTTGGCATGATTCGCGCACACCGATCGCTTCGTTTCCCCATTCAGGACATCCCAGTCAATGACCCAGACCCTGCGCGCCGGTTTCACTTATTTCGCCATCGTGATGGGCACGGGATTCATGCTGGGCGTGATCCGGGTGCCGTTCCTCGTGCCGCGCATGGGCGAGCGCTGGGCCGAGCTGGCCGAGATGCCGATCATGGCCACGGTGATCTTCTTCGCGGCGGGGTTTGTCCTTCGGCGCTTTGCGGACATCCGCACGCCGGCGAAATCCGTCACCGCCGGACTGTTGGCCTTTGTGCTGACGGTGGGCGCTGAACTGGGGCTGGCCCTGGTACTGCAGGACCGCTCGCTGGGCGAATACGTCGCCAGCCGGGACAAGGTCTCCGGCTCTGTGTACCTTGCGCTGTTGCTGGTGTTTGCCTTCATGCCCAGGCTGCGCCTGTCCAGCTTTTCACGAACCGGAGTCGAACAAAGATGCTCGAAACCCTGATCACCATCGCGGTGCTGCATTGGGCCGTGCTGATCCTGCCGGGCTTCAACTTCCTGCTCATCGGCCAACTGGCCGCCGCCGGCAAGCGTTCGACGGCTCTGGCCGCGGTGGCTGGCATGACGGCGGGCACGCTGATGTGGGCCATCCTGGCGGTGGCGGGCGTCGGCATCGTGTTCACGGCCCACCCGGCCATACGGCAGCTGGCTCAGGTGGCGGGAGGGCTCTACCTGCTGCAACTGGCTTTCAGGCTCTGGCGCTCCGGCAAGGCTCCTGACGCGGCCGCAGCGGCGGCGGTACCGACCCACGCTGGCGCACTGCGGGTGGGTTTCATCACCAGTGCGCTGAACCCGAAGATCGCGCTGTTCTATGGCAGTGTCTTTGCGACGGCCTTTCCGGCCCATCCCTCGAACACGCTGGTCGGGCTGGCGGTCGCCATGGTGTTCCTGAACTCGGTGGTCTGGCACACGGGCCTGGCCTGGGCGCTGTCGAGGCCGGCCGTGCAGCGCGCCTATCTGCGGCACTTTCGTGCGCTCAACCGGGGTGCCGGCCTGCTGGTGGGTGCGATCGGGCTGAAGCTGATCGCCGGCACCTTGCTGGAGTTTCGCAGCCCTGGAGCCTAGGGCTTGTTGCCGCCTTGTGCGTCCTTGGGTGAAGTGACCGCCGCGTGCCGCGCTTCACCTTGGCGCGTGGCCACCCCTGGCGCGCCAGTTCGCGGTGGCTCGCATCCGTGGTTGGCGGCTTTGTTACATTGCGCCCTGAAACCGATCGTTTGAACAGTTTGCGCACGGGGGGACAGATGCTTGTTCGCGGATTCCGAATTCTTTTCTTGCTCGCCTTCGCGACGCTGCTACTGGCCAGCTGCAGCGGCTCGTCCACCGGGACGGCGCCGGAGCGGCCCAACATCCTGTTCGTGATCATGGACGACGTCGGGATCGACCAGATGCCGTCCTTCGGCTATGGCGGTGCCACGCCGCCGAACATGCCGAACATCGACGCCGTAGCCCAGGCGGGCCTGCGCTTCGGCAACACCTGGTCCATGCCCGAATGTTCGCCCGGCCGTGCCGCGATGTTTGTCGGGCGCTATCCGCTGCGCACCAACATTTACCAGGCGATCGGCGAAAACGACCTGGCCAACTCCCAGCTGACACCCGACGACATGACCACGCCGAAGCTGCTGCGCACCGCAGGCTATGAAAGCGGCCTGTTCGGCAAGTTTCATCTGGCGGGGCCGGAGAACAATGCCGCCGGCAACGGCACGCCCGGTGTGCTGGGATGGGACTACTTCTACGGCTGGGTCGGCGGCTTGCCGGCATCGATCGACACCACGGCCGGCGGCGTCGCGCCGCAGGGCACCTACCCCTGCGGCTTCGTTCCGCCGGCCAGTCGCGGCGGCGCGGACAGCGGGGCCTGCTATCTGCCCGACAAGACCTGTCAGCCCCTGGTCGCTGCGTCGCCCGGGCAGGACGCCGTCGGCAAGCAGTGCGTGACCCGAGGCGGCATCTTTGTGCCACGGGCTGCATGCCAGGCCACGCCACCGGCGTCGCTGGATTTCGGCAAGGCGAATGCGTATTACGTTTCCCCGCTCGTCATCAACAGTGCGGCCGGGGTGGAGGTCGTTCCGCTGACCGACCGGCGCGCGCGGGGCTACCGCACCAGCATCGAGGTCGACGCCGCGATCAACTGGATCCGGCAGCGCAGTCCGTCACGCCCGTGGATGGCCACGGTCAGCCTGACGGGCGCGCACACGCCGATCCAGCAGCCGCCCAGCGCACTGACGCCGCGCTCAAGCGGCACTGGCGACGCGCTGGGCTGCACGGGCCTGGCCGAGCAGCGCGACCTGCAGAACCGCATGATCGAGGCCATGGACACCGAGGTCGGGCGCTTGCTGGTCGAGACGGGCCTGGCCCGACGAAGCCCTGACGGCACCCTGGCCTACACGCCGGCGGCGAGCAACACGATGATCGTGATCGTCGGCGACAACGGCACCCTGGGCAACATGGTCAAGCTGCCGTTCAACGCCCAGCGGGCCAAAGGCACGGCCTATCAGACCGGCGTCTGGGTGCCCCTGATCGTGTCCGGGCCGCTGGTGAACCAAGCCAACCGCAGTGTCGAACACATGGTGAACATGGTCGACGTGTACCAGCTGTTCGGCGAAATCGCGGGCATCGACGTGCATGCGAGCGTGCCGCGCGTGCTGGATTCGGCCACGCTGCTGCCCTACCTCCGGCGGGCGGACCAGCCCAGCGTGCGCAGCATCAATTTTTCTCAGGGTGGGGCCAACATCCAGCGCAACGGGGGGCGCAACGGCCCCTGCGTGATCGGCGGCAATACCTGCTCGCACATTCCGATCAACAAGGGCGTGTGCGAGGACAACGGTGGTGTCTGGTGGGGCTCCGGGGCCACGGATCCCAGCGTGCCGAACAAGCCGACCGGCTATCAGACCTGCTGTCAGGTGAACCAGGCGCTGTACAAGGCGGGCAAGGACATGGTGGAGATCATGCCCGACACGTCCACCGCGATCCGCAACGCCACCCACAAGGTTGTGCGCAACACGGTCCAGCAGTACGACTCCGCCAACGACAGCTGTAGCGTGGCACCCGTCAACGAGTTCTACGCGGTGGACCAGAACCAGCCGAAGCCCACCCTTGACGACGCCGACAAGAACCTGCTGACGCAAACGCTCAGCGCCCCGCTGAAGGCCATCTACGACGACCTGACCGCCAAGCTGGACCGCATGCTGGCGTCGCAGCCCGCCTGCGTCGGCGACGGCAACATCGACGGCGTGGTGAATGCGCAGGACCTGGACAACTGGCGCATGATCAGTCAGGCCTGGGGCTTGTCGAGCACCTACGACCTGAACTTTGACGGTTTGACCAATGACGTCGACCGGGACCTGCTGGCTCGAAACGCCGGCCCCTGCGCAAAGGCCTATTCGCTGTATTGAGCACGCGGGATGGAAATTTGCCATTTTGTTTGAAGACCCACCGTCAAATGGTCATGTATAGCTATCACTTCAGGAGTATTTGGTCGTGAGCGGCGTGCCAGCGAGGCCGCGCAGACCCGCCGGGATCAGCCATCGCTACGTGGCGTTTCTGAGAGGCGTCACGCCGCAGAATGCCGGCATGGCGGATCTCAAGCGCTGTTTCGAGTCCGCGGGCTTCGGGGAGGTGCGGACGGTGCTGGCGAGCGGAAACGTGGTGTTCAGTTCCGGGTTGACCTCGCCGGCGGAAATCCAGGATCTGGCAGAGCATGCAATGGCCATCGGGATGGGGCGCACCTTTGGCACGGTGGTGCGGTCCGCCCAAAGCCTTCAAACCCTGCTCGACGCCGATCCCTTCGCAGTGTTTTCTGTGCCCCAAGAGGCCAAGCGGGTGGTCACCTTCTTGCGCGACGCCAAAGAAGCGGGACCCGACCTGCCGATCGAGCGCGATGGCGTGCAGATCCTCAAGCGGCTTGGCAACGACGTGCTGACGGCGTATGTACCGCACCCAAAGGGACCGGTTTTCATGGTCATGCTGGAAAAGGCCTTCGGCAAGGACATCACGACCCGCACCCTCGATACCGTCAGGAAATGCCTGGCAACCGCGTGAGTGCGCAGGCCCCGCAGTCTCCGGCGACTGGGCCCATTGCCGCGCTGGCCATTTGGCGGCAACATTCGGCCGAAAGAACCCTTTGAGCGATTGGCATGTTTTCCCACATCTTCGTCGGCGTCAGCGACTTTCAGCGCGCCCTTGCGTTCTACCAGCCGGTCCTGGGCGCGCTGGGCATCGAGGCCCGCTTTCTTGATGCCAGCCGGCCGTGGGCGGGCTGGCAATCGCAACCGGACCCGCGCCCGCTGTTCCTGATCGGCAGGCCCTATGACCAGCAGCCGCATCACCCGGGCAACGGGCAGATGGTGGCGTTTCTGGCGGCGGACCGTGCGGCTGTTCGCGACGCCTACGCCGTCGCGATGGCGAATGGGGGTGTCTCGGAAGGAGCACCCGGCCTGCGACCTGAGTACCACGAACATTACTACGGTGCCTATTTCCGGGATCCGGACGGCAACAAGCTCTGCGTGGCTTGCCATCTAGCCGAGTCTTGAGGCGATGGCGACGCCGGCCCCTGACGAACCGGTGGCGTGGTGCATGGGCATGCCACCTGACTCGCATCGGCGTCATCGATGCCAAGAGGGCAGTTCAGCCGGTCGGATGGGAGCCCGGCGGCGGTTGAGAACAATCACTTTGTCGTTGTCAGGAGTTCGCCATGGACCGTCGTCACTTGCTCAAACTCACCAGCCTTGCTGTTGCGGGCAGCGCCACCCTGCCAGCCGCGGTGTCCGCGAAGGCAAAGCGTGCAGCCGGTCTTTGGGGCGTCTGGGACCAGGCCTTCGCGCGGGCGCGCTTCGTGTCGCTGTCGCATGTGCTGGAGCCTGACAGCCCGGTGTGGAAAGGTTTTCCCCCGACCACCCGTTTCGCCCAAGGCACTGGCCGGCTGGATGAGACGGCGCCCTATGCGCCGTTCACCTATGAGAAGACCGGGCTGGAGACCACGGCCTACACCTTTGCCACCGACCAGTTCGGCACGCAGCTGGACCCGCCGGCGCACTGGCACCCGTGCTTTGCGGCCATCGACGAGCTGCCACCCACGCTGGCGTTGCGCAAGCTGGCGGTGATCTCGATTGCGGACCGGGTTCAGGCGGATGTGAACTACCAGCTCACGGCTGCCGACGTGCGCGCCTGGGAGCGCCGGAACGGGCGGGTTCCGGAAGGAGCGGTGGTCATGGTGCGCTCGGACTGGCACAAGCGGTGGCCGGACGCGAAGCGCTTTCAGCCGGCTGATGGCCGCTTTCCGGGGGTGTCGCTGCAAGCGCTAATGTTTCTGCATCTGGAACGGCAGATTCTGCTGCACGGCCACGAGCCGCTGGACACCGATTCCACCCCCACATTGACCTCGGAAGACTGGTTGATGGCCAACGGCTACATGCAGGCTGAGGGCGTGGCGCATCTGGACCAGGTGCCTGAAACCGGCGCACTGGTGGCCATCGGCTTTCCGCGGCTGAAAGGCGGCACCGGCGGCTTTGCCAGTTTCACGGCCATCTGTCCGCCGGATTGGTCACACGGCACACGACCCGGTGAGGTGCCGGAGGCGCCGCTGCCCTTCAACGAGAAGCGCCTGGTGTGGAACGAGGCGAAGGGGTTGCGCGAACGTACAGCCGCCTGTGACAAACCCAAGGGCAAGCAGAGTTTCAACTGACCAGCGGCAACGTTGAGAAAAATCATGGCGCCCAAACCGAAGCGGCGCATGATGAACATGGGGCTTCAGCCCTTCCCGGCGTCATCCGGGCTCCGGGAGTCGCAAAGACCATTCGGAGGAGAAAACCATGAAACGCCTGAACACCTTTCAACCTGTCGCGTTTGCAGCGGCCGTGGTGGTGATGTCCTTTTTGTCGGTCCCCACTTTCGCTCAACCGGTCGCCGAATCGCCTGCGGCCACCCCGGCCGGCACGGTGACGACCTTTCATCGCAAGAGCTCCGGCAGCCTGGGCACCTTTGACGGGCCGGTGGTCTGGACCTTCACACACGCCACCTGGGAAGGGCGTCCGGCGGTGATCCAGATGGCGCGGCTTGGCGGCAGCGCGTTTGACCCCAAGACCCATGCCAACATGGCCACTCTCGATGCGGAGGGCAAGGCAACGATGGTCTTTGAACCGCCCGTGGGTTTCCAGTGGCCCATGCAGGTGGGCAAGACCTGGACGTCGAAGCACACCGTGACAACGCCCGCCACGGGACGGAGCGTTCCGCTGGAAGTGAACTGGAAGGTGGAGGCCTGGGAGGACGTCACGGTGCCGGCGGGCACTTACAAGGCCTACAAGGTGGTCACCACGAACAACTTTGGTGAAGTCGAAACCCGCTGGACCGCGCCGGCCGCCGGCATTGTGTTGGCCAAGCGCCTCGTCACCCGTCCCGCCTCCCATCCGCAGGGCGCGGGCGAACTGGAAGCGGTGTTGCTGTCTCAGGTGCCGCCTGCCAAATGAGCAAGGGCACCTTGGGGTCCCCTTGTCGGGTCGAGGAGCCGGTAACTCCCGGGTTGTTTGCTTGAGACTTGTGGGGTCGTGCAGCGCAGGGGTTTTGTCCGTCTTTTTGCCGTCCAGACCCCGGCGCGGAAGCAGCAAGCGCAAGAGTCGCATTCGTGGTGCCCATCTACCCGTCGCAATGGGGCACTAGCCAGTGGCTGTACAGGCAGCGGATCCCTCGAAGGGAATCCCTGGAATTGCGTCAGGCCGCTGCGGAAAATTGGCATGAACAATATACTGGCCCCCGTACCTCAGGAAAATATCCGCAAGCCATGAATCTCTCTTACGACGTTGTAGAAGCCGATTTTGATTCGCTGGTGCTGGCCCGCTCGCACGAGGTGCCGGTCGTGCTCGACATCGGCGCCGAATGGTGCAGCCCCTGCCGCGTGCTCACGCCCCTGCTGGAGCGCCTGGTCGGCGGTTATGGCGGGAAATTTGTGCTGGCGAAGGTTGATGCCGACGAAAACATGCGGATCGCCGGCCGGCATCAGGCCAAAGGCTTCCCGACCGTCATCGCCTACAGCCGAGGTGTGGTCATGGAGCGTTTTCACGGCGCGCAGACCGAAGGTTTTCTCCGCGGCTTTCTCGACCGTTTGGTCGACGAGCATGCCCGCCAAGGCGCCGTGCTGGCGCCCGCTCCGGCTGGCCAGCACGCTTGACATGGCGGGCCCGGAGCCTGGTTGGCATTGATTTCACCTTCGTAAATGAAAGGCATCCCATGAATATTCCCGAACGCGACGGCGACGGCTACCTGACGGACATGAATGCATGGACCGAGGACGTTGGCCGGGCCATGGCCGAAGCCGACGGCTATGAACTTGACGAGGCCAAATGGGACCAGATCATGAAGGCGCGGGCGTATTTCGAGGAATTCAGCAGCGTGCCGCCGATTCGCAAGTTCGCCAAGTACCTGAACGAAGACCAGAATGCGGTGTTCAAGCTCTGGATGACCGGCCCGATGAAGCCGATCACCAAATACGGCGGCCTGCCCAAACCCACTGGCTGCGTCTGAAGCCCTTGGTCAAGCGCCTGCATCCTCGGCCGCCCCCCAAAATTAAGATCGGCACCAGGAGGTGCCGTGGTTGGGCTGCTTACTTGAGATCGGCGAGGTCGCGCAGGACGGCGACTTTGTCGGTTCGCTCCCAGGTGAATTCCGGCTCTTCACGGCCGAAGTGCCCGTAGGCAGCGGTTTTTTCGTAGATCGGGCGCAGCAGGTCCAGCATCTGGATGATGCCCTTGGGGCGCAGGTCGAAGACCTCGCGCACGATCTCGGCGATGCGCTCGTCCGCAATCACGCCGGTGCCTTCCGTATAGACCGTCACGTTCATCGGGTGCGCTACGCCGATGGCGTAGGCCACCTGGATCTGGCACTGGCGCGCCAGGCCGGCGGCGACGATGTTCTTGGCCACGTAGCGGCAGGCGTAGGCGGCGGAGCGGTCCACCTTGGTCGGGTCCTTGCCGCTGAAGGCGCCCCCGCCGTGCGGGCAGGCGCCCCCATAGGTGTCGACGATGATCTTGCGGCCCGTGAGGCCGCAGTCGCCCTGTGGGCCGCCGATGACGAAGCGGCCGGTGGGGTTGACCAGGTATTTCGTGTTCTGCAGCCATTCCTTCGGCAGTACCGGCTTGACGATTTCCTCGATCACGGCCTCAATGAAGCTGTCTTTCATCTTGGTCTGCGTTTCGCTCTGGTCAGGGCTGTGCTGGGTGGACAGCACCACGGTGTCGATGCTGTGCGGCTTGCCATCGACGTAGCGCATGGTGACCTGGCTCTTGGCGTCGGGGCGCAGGAAAGGCAGCCGGCCGTCTTTTCGCAACTGCGCCTGGCGCTCCACCAGACGGTGCGCGTAGTAGATCGGCGCGGGCATCAGTTCAGGTGTTTCATCGCAGGCGTAGCCGAACATGAGGCCCTGGTCGCCCGCGCCGGTGTTCAGGTGGTCGTCGGAGGCGTGGTTCACGCCCTGGGCGATGTCATTGCTCTGCTTGTCGTAGGCCACCAGCACGGCGCAGCCCTTGTAGTCGATGCCGTAGTCGGTGTTGTCGTACCCGATGCGCTTGATGGTGTCACGCGCGACCTGGATGTAATCCACGTGCGCGTTGGTGGTGATTTCGCCGGCCAGCACCACGAGGCCGGTATTGGTCAGCGTCTCGGCGGCCACGCGGCTGCGGGGATCCTGCTTGAAGATGGCATCGAGAATCGCGTCGGAAATCTGGTCGGCTACCTTGTCCGGGTGGCCTTCCGAGACGGATTCGGAGGTAAAGAGAAAGTCGTTCGCCATTTGAATAAACTCCTGTGTCGGCTGAAAGCTTGCATTTCCTGCGCTGCCTTCGGCTGGTGGAGCCCCGGCGAACGCTTTAGCAGAATTGTTTTTACGTCGCCCTGCAAGTTGCTCATTTAACTCAGCGACGCCCTTAGTTTATCAAGTTCTCGATGCTCACCCTCTTCCGGTTGCTGTCCCGCTGGCCACTTTGGCTCCTGCACCTGCTGGGCGCGGCGCTGGGTTGGGTGGTGTTTGCGCTTTCCCCGACATATCGACGGCGCTTTGTTGCCAATGCGGCACAGGCGGGCTATTCGTTCGCGCAGGTTCGCGCTGCGGTCGCCCACGCTGGACGGATGTCGGCGGAACTGCCGCGACTGTGGATGGGCGCTCCCACGCCGCTGCAGTGGGAGGGATCCGAATGCGTGGATGCGGCTTATGCCCGAGGGCAGGGCGTGATTTTCCTGACACCGCACCTGGGGTGCTTCGAGTCGACCGCCCAAGGCCTGGCCCAGCGCTACAGCCCGGCCCATGGGCCGATCCTCGTGCTGTATCGACCGGCGCGCCAGCCGGTGATGGTCGAAGTGCTGGCGGGTGCCCGCGAACGGCCCGGGCTTGAAACGGCGCCGACCACCTTGGCGGGTGTGCGCCAGATGATCAAGGCGCTGCGGGCCGGGCGGGCGGTGGGGCTGCTGCCCGATCAGGTGCCTCCCGACGGCATGGGGCAGTGGGCGCCCTTCTTCGGTCAACCCGCCTACACCATGACATTGGGCGCGCGCCTGGCCCTGCAGACCGGTGCGACTGTGTTGCTGGTCTGGGGAGAGCGATTGCCGTGGGGGCGTGGGTTCCGGCTGCATTTCCGGGAACTCGCGGCGCCATTGCCCGGTGACCTGGATGGCGCTGTGGTGCAGATCAACGAGGAAATGGAGCGGCTCATCCGCGAGTGTCCGCAGCAGTACCTGTGGGGCTATGGCCGCTACAAGCAGCCCCGGCGCGATCCGGTGAAGGAAGTCTGATGCCCCATCCCGGTATCCTGTTCATGCGGCTGATTGCGCCGCTGCCTTTGTCCTGGATTCGCGGTCTGGGCGCCGTGCTGGGTTGGGTGCTGTATCCGCTGGTGGCGCCGCGACGCAAGGTGGTGCTGACCAACCTGGCGTTGTGCTTTCCTGAGCGCAGCGAGGCCGAACGGCAGTCGCTGGCGCGCCAGTCCTTTGTGTATTTCGCCCAGTCCTTCCTGGACCGCGCCTGGCTGTGGCACGGCCACCCCGATGTGGTGCGCTCGCGCCTCAAGATCACGGGCGCTGTCCAGGAGCTTCAGGGGGAAGAGGCGACCATCATCTTCGCGCCGCACTTCTATGGTCTGGACGCCGGCGCAACCGCCCTGAGCCAGCAGATCGATCGTCGCTACACCACCATCTACACCCCGCAGCCCAGTCCGGCCATCGACGCCTGGATACGGGACAGTCGGCGCCGGTTCGGTCATGTGCGCCTTTTCTACCGGGCGGATGGACTGAAACCGATCGTGGCTGCACTGCGTTCGGGTGAAGTCCTGTATCTGCTGCCGGACATGAATTTCGGTCCACAGGAGTCGATCTTCGTGCCGTTCTATGGGGTGCCGGCGGCGACGGTGCCGTCGCTGTCCCGCCTGGCCCGGCTGGGGCGCGCGAAGGTTGTGCCGATCACGACCCGCATGACTGCCACGGGCTACGAAGTGCAGGTGCACCCGGCGTGGACCGATTTCCCTACCCAGGATCTGGAGGCGGACACGGTGCTCATGAACCTTCGTCTGCAGGGGTACATCGACACCATGCCGGCCCAGTATTACTGGGTGCACAAGCGCTTCAAGACCCGCCCGCCCGGTGTGCCATCGGTGTACTGAAGCGGGGCAGGGCGACCACTTGGCCCTGGTCGCTGCTCAGGGCGGCGTGTCGGATGCGGTGGCTGCGACAGGCGTGTCGCCCGCTCCAATGGTTACCTGGGTCGGTTTCGCCACCGGCCCGGCCGGGTGCGCCCACTGCCAGAGCAACTGGGCGACTTCCTCGACGCCCTGTTTCTTGAGCGCGGAAAAGAGCTTGACCTCGCCGCCACCCGCCTGCAGACGCACGATCGAGAGCACCTTCGCTGCCTCCGCACGCGTGAGCTTGTCGGACTTGGTCAGCAGGACCAGGAACTTCAGACCCGCCTCGACCCGCGGCCGAATCACGTCGAGCAGGATTTCATCAAGCTCGGTCAAACCCAGGCGCGGGTCGCACAGCAGCACGATGCCGGTCAGGTTCTCGCGGGTGACCAGGTAGTTGGCCATGACCCGCTGCCAGCGGATCTTGTCCTGTTTGGGTACGGCGGCATAACCATAGCCGGGCAAGTCGGTCAGGACGGCATCGGTGGCGTTCTGCTTGCCCAGCGCAAACAGGTTGATGTGTTGCGTACGGCCAGGCTTCTTGGAGGCAAAGGCGAGCTGCTTTTGCTGGGTCAGCGTGTTGATGCAGGTGGATTTCCCGGCGTTGGAGCGTCCGACGAAGGCGATCTCGGGCATGTCCAGCTGCGGCAGAAAATGCAACTGGGGCGCCGTGGTAAGGAATCGGGCGGTGTGCATCCATCCCATTGCGACCACCGGCGTGGGGACAACGGCAGCGCCGGGCGTGGAGTCAGTAAGGGGAGGGTTCATCCGGGGACCTTTGTGAATTGGGGCAAACCCAAGTGGGCATTGTAGAATCATGTGGTTTTGCGCCAACCTAATTGAATTTTCGCCATGAAGCTGTTTGCCTCTTTCCTGATGGTCGCCCTGTTTGCCGTCTCCGCGGTAGCCGCGGATGACAAAGCTGCCGCCAAAGTTGCCAAGCCCGATCTTGCGAAGGGTGAAGCGAGTTTCTCGACGGTGTGTGCTGCCTGCCATGGCGCTGACGGCAACTCCATGATTCCGGCCAATCCCAAGCTGGCCCAGCAGCACCCCGAGTATCTGTTCAAACAGCTCAAGGAGTTCAAGTCGGGCAAGCGCGCCAACGCCATCATGAGCGGCATGGTGGCCGCCCTGAGCGAGGACGACATGAGGAATATTTCCTACTGGCTGGCGTCCAAGAAGGCCAAGCCTGGCTTTGCGAAAGACAAGGAAACCGTGATTCTGGGCGAGCGGATCTACCGTGGCGGCATTCCCGATCGCCAGATCGCGGCCTGTGCGGGTTGCCACAGCCCGGACGGCGCCGGCATCCCGGCGCAGTACCCCCGCATTGCCGGGCAGCACACCGACTATGCCGTGGCCCAGTTGGTGGCCTTCCGTGATGGCGTTCGCAAGAACAGCGCCCAGATGACCGGTGTTGCTGCCAAGATGAATGAACGTGAAATCAAGGCGGTTTCCGACTACATCGCTGGTTTGCGCTAGACGGTCCAGTTCACCTGTACCAAGCCCCATCGGGTCGGATGGGGCTTTTTTTTGTCTGCACCCTGACCGCAGGTCGGACATAAGGCGCTGGCCGGAGGGTTTTCCTGAAACTTTGTAAGAATGGCTGCCACTGTGCGACTCACCGGAAGAAAAGGACCACGCCATGCTCATCAAGTCTTCCAACACCGGCTTCATTCACCCCGTATCGAGTGACATCACGCCGCAGGCCATTTACGAGCAGCGGCGCGAATGGCTGCGTGTCATGGCGGGCGGCGTTGCGGGTGCCGCATTGGCCGGTTGGGCGGGGCGTGACGCGCTGGCCCAGGCCAGTGCCGCTGTGGCGCGGCCCGGCAAGCTGGCGGCGTTGCCGGGAGGCCGCTCGAATCTCCCAGGCGCAGTCACCATGGAGAAGCTCACGGACTACAAGGACGCCAGCACGTACAACAACTTCTACGAGTTTGGCACCGACAAGTCGGATCCGGCCCGCAACGCCCATACCTTGAAAGTCTCGCCCTGGACGGTGGAGGTCGAAGGGGCCGTGCGAAAACCCGGCAAGTACGCCCTTGAAGACCTGCTCAAGATCAGTGCGATGGAGGAGCGGATCTATCGCCTGCGATGCGTCGAGGGCTGGTCCATGGTGATTCCGTGGGTGGGCTATTCCCTGAGCGAACTGATCAAGCGGGTTGAACCGCTGGGCAATGCGCGGTTCGTGGAGTTCGTCACCTTGGCAGATCCGAAGACGATGCCGTACGTCGGATCGAGGGTTCTCGATTGGCCTTACGTCGAAGGTCTGCGCATGGACGAGGCAATGAACCCGCTGACCCTGCTCGCTTTTGGCATGTATGGGGAAGTGCTGCCGAACCAGAATGGAGCGCCGGTGCGTCTGGTGGTGCCGTGGAAATACGGTTTCAAGAGTGCAAAGAGTCTGGTGAAGATCCGTTTCACCGAAAAAGAACCCGCCACCGCATGGAACAAGGCGGCGGCCCAGGAGTACGGCTTTTATTCCAATGTGAATCCGAACGTGGACCATCCTCGTTGGAGCCAGGCCACTGAGCGCCGCATTGGTGAGGATGGTCTGTTTGCCAAGAAACGCAAGACGCTGATGTTCAATGGATATGAAGCGCAGGTGGGGCAGATGTATGCGGGGATGGATCTGAAGAAGAACTACTGATGCCGGGTGCGCGGATTCTGTTGCATCCGGTCGCCAAGCCGCTGGTGTTTGTCGCGTCCCTGTTGCCGCTGGCCTGGCTACTCGCCGGCGCTTTCGCCGACCGGCTCGGCGCGAATCCCGCCGAGTATCTGATCCGGGCCACTGGGGACTGGACCCTACGGTTTTTGTGCCTGGTGCTCGCCGTGACACCCCTGCGCGTGGTCAGCGGCAGCCCGGCACTGGCGCGATTTCGCAGGATGCTGGGCTTGATGGTGTATTTTTACGCGACTCTGCACGCTTTGAGCTACATCGGATTCGACATGGGGTTTGAATGGGGAGATGTCCTGAGGGACATCGGCAAGCGCCCGTTCATTCTGGTGGGATTCGTCGCCTTTGTGTTCCTGACGCTGCTTGCGGCGACATCGTTCAACCGGGCGATCCGGAGTCTGGGGGCGGCGCGCTGGCAAGCGCTCCACAAGTTGGTTTACCTTGTCGCCGTGCTGGCAATCCTGCATTTTTTCTGGATGCGTGCGGGGAAGAATGACTTCGCAGAAGTCTCCGTCTATGGCGCAATCCTGTGTGTTTTGCTGGGGTGGCGCCTGGCGAGGTTTTTCAGAAGAAAACGGCAGTAACCCATCGTCATTTGGTCATTTGATGCTGCTGAATTCATAGCATTCAGTTGACCAACGATTCACCGCGCATCTGGTCGGCAGCGGTTTCGCGGCGGCGGATCAACTGGGCTTGGTTGCCATCGACCAGCACCTCGGCGGCGCGGCCGCGGGTGTTGTAGTTGCTGGCCATGCTCATGCAGTAGGCGCCGGCTGACATCACGGCCAGGAGGTCGCCGGCATGGACATGGAGCGCGCGGTCCCGCCCGATCCAGTCACCGCTCTCACAGACGGGACCGACCACATCGAAGCTGATGGTTTCGCCACCACGACGCTCGAGCGGAACGATCTGGTGGAAGGCCTGGTACATGGCCGGACGGGGAAGATCGTTCATGGCCGCGTCGACGATGCAGAAGTTCTTGTGCTCACCAGGTTTGAGGTAAAGCACCTCGGTCAGGCAGACACCGGCGTTGCCGACCAGGGAGCGCCCAGGCTCGATCATGAGGTGCCGGTCGCCGTAGCCGCGTGCGTCCAGGCGCATGAGCAGGCGCGACCACAGGGCATCAGCTTCCGGCGGAGAATCGTCGTTGTAATCGATGCCCAGTCCGCCACCGAAATCGATGTGCTGAATCGGGACGCCGGCGGCTTCTATGGCATCCACAAGGTCCAGCACGCGATCCATGGCGTCGAGGTACGGTTCCTCCTCCGTGATCTGCGAGCCGATATGGCAATCGATCCCGACGACTCGTAGGCCCGGCAGGTTGGCTGCGCGCTGGTAGGTTTGCAGGGTGCGTTCGTGCGCGACGCCAAATTTGTTGCCTTTGAGGCCGGTGGAAATGTACGGATGGGTCTTGGGGTCCACGTTCGGGTTCACGCGGATGCTCACCGGCGCCCGCATGCCGAGCGCCAGCGCTACTTCGCTCAGAACCTCAAGTTCGCCCTCGCTCTCGACATTGAAGCAGCCGATGCCTGCCTCCAGGGCGTCGCGCATTTCGGCACGGGTCTTGCCGACGCCTGAAAAAATGACTTTGTCTGCCGCTGCACCAACTGCCAGAACACGCTGCAGCTCACCCCCGGAGACGATGTCGAAACCGCAGCCCGCCTGCGCAAACACTTGGAGGACGCCCAAGCTGGAGTTGGCCTTCATGGCATAGCAGATCTGCACGTTTCGACCCGCAAAGCCGCGCTGATAGGCTGCAAGAGCCGACCGCATCGACGCCTTCGAATAGACATACAACGGTGTTCCATGCACACGCGCCAGATCGGACAGCCGGACGTCCTCGATGTACAAATGCGTGCCGCGATAGGCAAAGTGGGGCGCGCCGGGAATGTGGGGTACGTTCATGGGGTGTTGGAGGCAGCAGGTGCGAGAGGGGCGCCGGGCGTGACCGAGGTTGACGGCATGGAGGCAGCCGAAGCCGGCGCATGGGGCAGGATCAGTGGACCCTTCTGCCCACAGCCAGCCAGAACCACCGCACCGGCGGCAAGGAAAAGGCCACTGGCTAGAATTCGCGTTCGCTTCAACATGGGCAAATTGTAATGACCGACCTCGAATTCATGGACCACGCGGAAAGGCTGCTCGCCAGCGTGGAGTCCGGATGCGATCGCATCAACGACGACACCGAAGCGGACATTGATAACCAGCGCGTCGGCGGCATGATCACGCTGACGTTTGGGAACCTTAGCCAGATCGTCGTCAATTTGCAAAAGCCCTTGCATGAAGTCTGGTTGGCCGCGCGTTCGGGTGGCTACCACTTCAAATTCGATGGCACCCATTGGATGGACACCAAGGGCCAAGGCGAATTCTTTGCCCGCCTTTCGCGCGATGCGAGTGAACAAGCAGGCGTCGCTTTGGTGTTCAGCGCCTGATCAATTCTTGAACAGGTCGAGGATGCGTTTGCGCTCGTCCGCCGGAGGGAGTTCCTGGGTGGTCGACGCGCCAGGTGCGCTGCCCTTGGCTCCGCGGTCATCCAGTCCCAGGTTGCTGACGCCGCTCCCATGCGTGTACTCGTCATAGAACCACTCGCCGCCTGAGTTCACGACGCCTTCAGGGGCTGCAACCTCTGTGACGGGCACGCCACGCAAGGCTGTTTCCATGAAACTGATCCACACCGGAAGACTCAGCCCACCACCTGTCTCCCGGTCACCCAGCGATCGTGGCGTGTCGTAACCCATCCAGACCACGGCGGCCAACGTCGGTTGGTAGCCGGCGAACCAGGTGTCAACCGAGTCATTGGTGGTGCCGGTCTTGCCATACAGGTCTGGCCGTTTGAGTGCGGCCTGTGCCTTGGCCGCAGTGCCGGAGCGGGCAACTTCCTGCAGCAGGCGGCTCATCATGAAAGCGTTGCGGGCGTCGATGGCCCGTGCAGCCTCATTCAATGCTGGAGGCTTGCTCTCGACCAGGATCTTGCCCTTCTGGTCGGAAATCCGGGCAATCAGCCAAGGGTTGATCCGATGGCCGCCATTGGCGAAGACGGCGTAGGCCGTGGCCATCTGCATGGGGGTGACAGAACCCGCACCCAAGGCCATCGTCAGGTAGGGGGGGTGCTTCTCAGCGTCGAATCCAAACCGTGTGATCCACTCCTGCGCATTCTGCGCCCCCACCGCCTGCAGAACCCGGATGGACACCATGTTCTTTGACTTGGCCAACGCCGTGTGAAGCGGCATCGGGCCTTCGAACTTGCCGTCGTAGTTCTTGGGCTCCCAAGGTTGCCCGCCGGTAACGCCAGCGTCGAAAAACAGTGGTGCGTCGTTGACGATGGTGGCCGGCGTAAGGCCTTTTTCAAGCGCTGCAGAATAGATGAAAGGTTTGAAGCTTGAGCCTGGCTGGCGCCAGGCCTGCGTGACGTGGTTGAACTTGTTCTTGGCGAAGTCAAAGCCACCGACCAGCGCCCGGATAGCCCCGTCGCGCGGATCCACGGCGACGAAGGCGCCCTCAACTTCAGGCAACTGGGTGATCTCCCAAGTGTTCTTGGGTGTGCGAACAACCCGGATCACCGCGCCGGGGCGAATGCGTATCTTGGGCGCGGCCTTGTCAGAAAGGCCCGATTGGGCCGGCTTGAGTCCTTCGCCCGTGATCTCGATGCTCTCGCCATTCTGCCGGATCGCAACGATTTTCTTGGGGTTGGCCTCTGTCACGACGGCAGACAGGACGTCGTCGTTGTCAGGATGTTCCGTCAACGCATCGTCGATGGCCTCTTCAAGTTCCTTGGGATTCGTTGGCAGGTCGACGAACTGCTCGGGGCCGCGGTAGATCTGGCGCCGCTCATAGTCCATGATGCCCTTGCGTAGGGCGCGGTAGGCCACGTCCTGTTCTGCAGCCTTTAGGGTGGTGTAGACATTCAGGCCGCGGGTGTAGGTCTCATCGCCATACTGTGCATAGATCAGCTGGCGGACGGTTTCCGCCACGTATTCGGCATGAACCTTGGCATTGTCTGAACCTGACTTGACCTTGAGTTCCTCTTTCTTGGCGGCTTCAGCCTGAGCGGCAGTGATGAATCCGTTCTCTTCCATGCGCTCGATGATGTAGAGCTGCCGGGAGCGTGCCCTTTTGGGGTTATTGATCGGATTGAAGGCCGACGGCGCCTTCGGCAACCCGGCCAGCATGGCCGCTTCGGCAATCGTGATGTTCTTGATGGGCTTGCCGAAATAGGCTTCGGATGCTGCGGCAAATCCATAGGCCCGATTGCCAAGGAAGATCTGGTTCATGTAGATCTCAAGAATCTGGTCCTTGGTCAGCAGATGCTCGAGCTTGAAGGTCAAGAGTATTTCGTAGATCTTGCGCGTGTAGGTCTTTTCCGAGGACAGATACACGTTGCGCGCAACCTGCATGGTGATGGTGGACGCACCCTGGCTTTTCAGACGCCCCATGTTGGCCAATCCCGCGCGGATGACGCCCAGGTAGTCAACGCCCCCGTGCTGGTAGAAGCGCGCGTCCTCGATGGACAGCACCGCATCTTTCATGACCTGCGGAAAATCGGCGATAGGCGTCAGGCTTCTTCTTTCCTCACCGAACTCTCCCATGAGCGAGCCTTCAGAGGTGTAAATGCGCAAAGGGAGCTTGGGACGGTAGTCCGCAAGATCGGAGATATCGGGCAGATTGGGGTAGGCGGCTGCCAGCGCAACGGCCACGGCCAGCACCACAGAAGCGAGTACCGCCAATATCAGGCCCGCTCCCCAAAACGCCAGGCGGGTTAGCCGAAACTTCCAGGTTCTTCCTGTTGTTTCGGCTTGTTGGGGGGGGGCTTGGGTTTGAGGCTGGTTCGGCATATGGTAGGCACATTTGCGCCAGCCCATTATAAAAATCGATCAGCTCGACGCCGGTA
The DNA here is from genome assembly GCA_016721925.1 of Candidatus Skiveiella danica. Taxonomy (GTDB): domain Bacteria; phylum Pseudomonadota; class Gammaproteobacteria; order Burkholderiales; family Burkholderiaceae_C; genus Skiveiella; species Skiveiella danica. The sequence goes on along the minus strand of JADKHE010000013.1, from coordinate 695,097 downwards.
CGCTTGGTATCCGATTGTTACCTGTCGCAACACGATAGGGACTATTCTTGGTCACTTCAGGCATTGCAGGCGGTGGACGTCGGCTTTTGACAACGTTTCGGCGTGTCCGGTGTCCCAAAATCCTTTGAGAGGCAACGGGCTTGCTGATAGCATTGAAGTGATTTCTTAAGTTTGCCGGCTGCTTCATGGCCGGGTTCAGGGGACTGTCTTGATCTCATTGGGATCCTTATTTAGCCGCCACCCGGCGCCGATGCTTGGGTTGGACGTCAGTTCCTCCAGTGTGAAGCTGGTCGAGTTGAGCCGCGGATCTTCAGGGCAGTTCACGCTGGAGCGTTGCGCGATGGAGCCACTGGAGCGTGGCTGGATCACCGATGGGAACATCGAAAACTTCGACGAAGTGGCCGGGGCGGTGCGGCGTGCCGTCAAGAAGTGCGGAACACGAACCAAGAACGTTGCGATGGCGCTGCCGCCTTCGGCAGTGATCACCAAGAAGATCGTTCTGCCGGGTGGGCTGAGCGAGCAGGAACTCGAGGTTCAGGTCGAGTCGGAAGCCAATCAATACATTCCTTTCTCGCTTGATGAGGTGAGCCTTGATTTCTGCGTGATCGGGCCGAGCGCATCGTCGGCGGGTGACGTGGATGTCCTGATCGCCGCTTCACGCAAGGACAAAGTGCAGGACCGGCAGGGGCTGGCCGAGGCCGCTGGTCTGAACGCCGTGATTCTCGATGTGGAGTCCTATGCGTCCAGGCTGGCCGCAGATCGGCTGATCCAGACGCTGCCCAACAATGGTGCGGATGCCATCGTCGCTCTGTTCGAGATCGGTGCGTTTACGACCAGCATGCAGGTCATCCGCAATCAGGAAGTGCTATACGACCGTGACCAGGCCTTTGGCGGCGCACAACTGACCCAGTTGATCGTGCGGCAGTATGGATTCACGCCCGAAGAGGCGGAAACCAAGAAGCGTGGTGGTGATCTGCCAGATGACTACGGTAGCGGTGTGCTTCAGCCATTTGTCGAGAGCACGGCGCAGGAAATCAGTCGCGCCATGCAGTTCTTTTTCACCAGCACGCCTTATAACAGGGTGGACTATGCTTTCCTGGCTGGCGGTTCGGCGGCATTGGCAGGCCTCACGGCTGCAGTGACGCAGCAGACCTCTTTTCCTTGCAGTTTGATCGATCCTTTTGCTGGAATGGAAATCGGCGGTGGCGTTCGTGAGAACAAGTTGCGCCGCGAGGCGCCCTCCTACCTGACCGCCTGCGGTTTAGCCATGCGGAGGTTTTTTCAGTGATTCTCATCAACCTGTTGCCGCACCGTGAGGCCGCGCGCAAGCGTCGGCAGGAACATTTCTACGCCACCTTGGTGGCTGCGGCCTTGTTTGGTGCGCTGGTGGCGGGTCTGGTCTATGTCTGGTACGAAACGCAAATTTCTAATCAACGTGGCAGGAATCAGTTCCTGCAGACGGAAATCAAGCGATTGGAAGCGCAGATCAAGGACGTCGCCACCCTGCAGGCTGAAATTGCCTCGCTGCGGGCCCGGCAGCAGGCCGTTGAAGATTTGCAGTCCGACCGGAACATGCCGGTCCATCTCTTGAACGAGATCACGCGACAACTGCCGAATGGCGTTTACCTCACGACCTTGCGACAGCAGAATCAGGCCGTGACGATCACGGGTACTGCGCAGTCGAATGAGAGGGTGTCGGAATTGTTGCGCAATTTTGCCAACAACAGTCCTTGGCTGACGCGCCCCGAACTCGTCGAAATCGTTGCGGGCAATGTGGCCCTTTCTCCCAGAGACCAACGCAGGGTCTCGAACTTCACCGTCCGTGTTCAGTTGCGCCGACCCAGTGAAGTGGCGCATGCGGCTTCAGCGGCAGCTAGCGCGGCTTCAACGCCAGTCAGAGCCGCGTCGGCCTCATCAGGTGCGGCAGCCATTGTGGCAAGCGCTGCTTCAGCTCCGGGCAGTGCGGCTTCTGTGGCTCGTGCGGCAGGGGGCGCGGGATCGTCCGCGGTAGTGAAGCCGTAGGAGGGCGGAAAAATATGGCGACCCGAAAAGTTCAGACAACCCAATTGGCAGTTTTTTTCGAAGGTGTTCAGAAGCAGTTCCGTAACCTTGACTCGAGAAATCCGGCGGCTTGGGGGCCATTGCCGCGCTACCTCTTTTGCGCGTGCATATCCATGTTCGTGGTTGGAGCCTTGTGGTACTTGTGGCTTCAGGATTCTGATGCAGAGCTACAAGCCGAGCGTGCAAAAGAAGTGCGCCTGCGTGATGACTACTCAAAGAAGCTTGCACAGGCGGTCAACCTAGAAGCTCTGAAGAAGCAAAGGGAGCAGGTCCTGCAGTATGTGACCCAGATGGAAAAGCAGCTTCCCAGCAAGGCCGAAATGGACGCGCTCCTGTCGGATATCAACCAAGCCGGCATAGGACGCAGTCTCCAGTTTGACTTATTCCGTCCAGGGCAGGTCAGTGTCAAGGAATACTATGCCGAATTACCTATTGCAATCAGGGTGACCGGGCGCTACAACGATATTGGTTTGTTCACATCAGATATTGCCTATCTTTCCCGTATCGTGACCTTGAACAACCTGACCCTCTTGCCGGCCCGAGACGGATCCTTGTCGCTCGATGCGACGGCCAAGACCTTTCGTTACCTGGATCCGGAAGAAGTTGCGGCCCAACGCCAGGCGGCGGCGCCCAAAGGGGGCAAGAAATGATCGCCAGCCGGTTCATTGCGGTTGTGTTGTTGGGTTTGATCTTGGGCGGATGTTCAGGGTCAGGTGAAGATGAGTTGCAGCAGTGGATGACCGATCAACGCAACCAGACCAAGCCCCAGATCGCACCCATACCTGCACCCAAGAAGTTTCAGCCTCAAGTCTATGTGCAGGAGGTGGGCGCAGATCCTTTCAGCGTCGGACGCTTGGTGCAGGCCCTACGCCAGGAGTCTGGCAGTGCAACTTCCAATGCCGCGTTGGTGGCGCCTGAGCTCAGCCGCCGTAAAGAGCCGCTGGAAAGTATGCCTCTGGATAGCATGAAGATGGTTGGAAGCTTGAATAAGGGCGGACATTTGGTGGCGATAGTCAGGGTGGATAACCTGCTTTATCAGGTCAAGCCGGGGCATTATCTCGGTCCGAACTATGGTCGAATAACCAAGGTCTCTGAAACGGAGATCGTCCTGAGAGAGATAGTGCAGGATGCTGCAGGGGAGTGGATTGAACGCTCTGCCACGTTGCAGTTGCAAGAGAGGTCAAGATGAAAAATCAGCAGAGCATGGTTCTAAAGCAAGTGTGCCGTGGCATGTCCGTTTTATTAGCGACACTCCTGTCATTTGCCGCGTTCGCGCAGAACACCATCGAATCCGTTACAGCCTCTGTTCAAGGGGGTGTTGAGATCATCCGTGTTGATCTTACGCAGGAGCTTCCGACATCGCCCAACGGGTTTTCGATCCACAGTCCAGCACGAATTGCGTTAGATTTGTTGGGAGTAGTGAACGGATTGGGCAGGCCTACTGTCGATGTCAACCAGGGAAACGTTAGATCAATTAACGTGGTTCAGTCGGGTGATCGGAGCCGGTTGGTGCTGAATCTGAAGCAGACGACGAACTACAAGACCGAAATCCGAGGCAAGAGTCTGTTTGTTTCGCTTGACCCGGTGGCGGCACCATCTGGGGCCGTGGTTGCAGCCACCGTGTTTTCCGAAGACCGAAATCGTGATGTCCTTGCTATCAAGGACATGGATTTCCGCAGGGGAGCTGAGGGTGCAGGGCGTGTCATTGTCGACCTCGCAAACAGCCAGGTGGGTGTGGACATCAAGCAGCAGGGGCAGACACTGGTCGTCGAGTTTCTGAAGTCATCGATGCCTGAAGGCATGCGGCGTCGACTGGACGTCTCGGACTTTGGTACGCCTGTCCAGTCCGTCACGACATTCCAGACTGGCGACCGGGTACGCATGGTGATCGAACCACGCGGCGCCTGGGAACACAGCGCCTATCAGAGCGACAACCAGTTCGTGGTCGAAGTCCGACCGCAGAAAGTGGACTCAGGAAAACTGGCCCAAGGGGCAAACTTCAGTGGAGAGAAGCTCTCTTTGAACTTCCAGAACATCGAAGTTCGAGCACTTCTTCAGGTAATTGCCGATTTCACGAATTTCAACATCGTTACCTCGGACACGGTCGGTGGTTCGGTCACCCTGCGTCTGAAAGATGTACCGTGGGATCAAGCGCTTGACATCATCCTGCGTGCGAAGAACCTGGGCATGCGCAAGGTGGGCAGCGTCCTGATGATCGCCCCGAGGGATGAAATCAACGCCAAGGAAAAGCAGGAACTCGAATCGAGCTTGGCCATTCAGGGGCTTGAGCCCTTGCGCAGCATTTCCATTCAGCTGAACTACGCCAAGGTATCGGACATCCTGGTGCAACTTAATCAAAGCAACGCTGGAGGTCCAGGGGGCGTTCAAGGCCAGCGGTTTATGAGCCCCCGAGGAAGCGCATTTGGGGAACCGCGGACCAATCAACTGTTCATCACGGACATTCCATCGAAACTGGCATTGATCCAGGAAATGGTGTCCAAACTCGATATTCCGGTCCGGCAGGTCATGATCGAGGCGCGTATCGTCGAAGCTCAGGATACGTTTGGACGTTCGCTGGGCGTCCGCCTAGGTGGCGCGGACCTGCGTGGTATCCAAGGGGGGCAGGCAGGATATCCGGTGGGTGGTGGTAGCGACCGAGTGGCCTTTGCGGGCACCTACGACGCCATGACGGCGACCACGACACAGTCGTCCGGGTCACTAAATAACCTGAACACAACGCTCGTCAATCTGCCGGCCATCGGGCAAGGTGGATATGCACCGGCCACGTTTGCAATGGCACTGTTCAGTAACGCGGCGAACCGCTTCCTGAATCTGGAGTTGTCTGCCATGGAGGCCGATGGCAAAGGCAAAATCGTGGCGAGTCCGCGCGTCGTTACCGCAGATCAGGCAAAGGCATTAATCGAACAAGGCACGGAGTACCCGTATCAGCAGGCTACAAGCAGCGGTGCTACGTCTACTGCCTTCCGGAAAGCTTCGTTGAAGCTGGAGGTGACACCCCAAATCACCCCTGAAGGAAACGTTATTCTTGACGTGGACGTGACCAAGGATAGCCGAGGTGAAACAACGGCTCAGGGCATCGCGATCAACACGAAACACGTGAGGACCCAAGTCCTCGTTGAGAACGGTGGCACTGTGGTGATCGGCGGGATATTTGAGTTGCAGGAAAACGAGTCTGTGAGCCAGGTTCCGCTGTTGGGCGATGTTCCTTACCTTGGAAACCTGTTCAAGACCCGTACGCGCAATACCAGCAAGCAGGAGTTGCTGGTCTTCATTACGCCAAAGGTGATTGCTGAGCGTGCGATCGCGCGCTGAAGTTCCCAGAAAAGTTACTTTGAATAGGATGGCAATAATGCGCAGATTGAAATTGCTCTTGGGTGTTTTTCTGGCGGTCCTGATTGTGGCCTGCGGCGGAGGTGGTGATCCAGGTACAAACTCGACCTCGTCAACTATCCCGCTCTTTACCACTGCGCCCGATACTTTGACGCTAGCCCCCGGTGCGTCCCAGGAGTTCACCATTGGTGGAGGAAAGGCTCCATACTCGGCAGCGAGTGACAATTCCGCGATTGCGATAGTTTGGGTTAATGGAAATTTGCTTGATGTAGGCGGCGTTGCAGCGGGTACAGCGGGAGTGACCATTCGAGATAGTGCCGGCGCCTCGGTGAAGGTGGCACTAAGCGTCAGCAGCAGTCCCGCCAAGGTTCTATATACCACTGCCCCTTCTAGCATTACAGTTGCGATCGGCAGCGCATGGGCCCAAACTTACAGCATTGATGGTGGTACGGGGCCCTATACCGTGACAAGCAGCAATACACTTATTGCCACTGTTGCCATGGCCGGAAACAACTACATCGTCACCGGTGTATCAGCCGGTACAACCAACATACTCATCCGTGACAGTGCTGGTGGAACGGTGAATGTGTCGGTTAGTGTGGCGGTAGCGTCGTCTTTGCCTTTGTACACAACCGCCCCACCTAGTTTGACCTTGGGTATCGGTCCGGTTGGCGCTGATCAACCGTACCTTGTCGGCGGGGGCACTGGTCCGTATACCGCCACCAGTGACAACAGCAACGTGGCCGCAGTATCTTTGCAGGGCGTAAACCTCACCATAACCGGATTGACAGCCGGAACAGCAAGTATTTTCGTGCGTGACAGTGCGGGCACGATTGTCACTTTGCGAGTCACTGTGGTTGGCGCCGCGATTGTGCCCCTGTTTACCACGGCACCCCCTAGTGTCACGATTGCCATTTCCTCAACTCAAACCTATGGTGTGGGAGGTGGAACAGGGCCCTACACAGCGACCAGCAGCAATGTCAGTGTCGCCGATGTCTCGCTTGTGGGTAACAGCCTGAAGGTGACCGGGATTACGGCCGGCGCGGCAAACGTCGTCATCAGAGACAGTCAGGGCGCGACGGTGAACGTGGCAGTTACTGTACCAGCGGCTTCAACAGTGCCGTTGTTCACAACGGCACCTCCTAGTGTCACGATTGCCATTTCCTCAACTCAAACCTATGGTGTGGGAGGTGGAACCGGGCCCTACACAGCCACGAGCAGCAATGCCAGTGTCGCCGATGTTTCGCTTGTGGGTAACAGCCTGACGGTGACCGGGATTACGGCTGGCGCGGCAAACGTCGTCATCAGAGACAGTCAGGGCGCGACGGTGAACGTGGCCGTTACTGTGCCGGCGGCTACAACGGTCCCGTTGTTCACAACGGCACCGCCGAGCGTCACGATCGCCATTGGTTCCACCCAAACTTATGGTGTGGGCGGCGGAACCGGGCCTTACACGGCCACCAGCAGCAATGCGAGCGTCGCCGATGTCACGCTTGTGGGTAACAGCCTGACGGTGACCGGGATCACGGCCGGCTCGGCAAACGTCGTCATCAGAGACAGTCAGGGCGCGACGGTGAACGTGGCAGTTACTGTACCAGCGGCTTCAACGGTGCCGTTGTACACAACGGCACCGCCGAGCGTCACGATCGCCATTGGTTCCACCCAAACTTATGGTGTGGGCGGCGGAACCGGGCCTTACACGGCCACCACTAGCAATAGCACTGTGGCTGATGTTTCGCTTGTGGGTAATAGCCTGAAGGTGCTTGGCCTTAAAGCTGGATCAGCCAGTATTGTGGTCCGCGATGCGGTCGGGGCTAGTACGACCGTCGCTGTTACGGTCGGGTTGACACCCCTGTCCGTAACGCCGAACAGCGCCACCGGAATTATTGACGATATCTTGGTCGCGACCATAGTCGCTGGAGCTCCGCCTTACCGGGCCTCCGTTGGCAATATCCTTGTAGCTACCGCCTCTATCGTGGGTTCAGACCAGTTGACGATCCAACTGAAGCAAACCGGGCAAACAGTAATTACTGTATTGGATGCAAATAATCAGTCGGCACCTTACTCGGTCACATCGAACGCTGCGACGCCAGGAATTCGCCTTTCTCCGAGCGTGCTTACGGTGTCCGAGAAGGACAATCAGGCGATCACACTCTCGGTTTATGGTGCGACTGGATCAATTAGCGTATTCAGTTCTGACATAGCCTTGTTGCGTGCCGCCGTAGTCGGATCCAAGGTAAGCGTGACCACGGGGAGCAATGGAACACGATGCGTAGCGGCGAATACCCCGGTAGTTATCACCGTGGTTGACTCCACAGGGGCCTCCGCACTTGCTACGGTCACGATTGCGGACAATGGAACCTGTCCATGATTGAACCTAGGGCTTACGCCTCAGCATGCACGGAGTTTCTGGCGCTGTTTCCGAGATTCGGCAAGGTATCGATGGGTGAAGGTCCAGCAGCGCCAGCCGGACCAAAACGTCGGGAATGATTGCCCTTGTCGGCTTGCCCGGTTCGGGCAAGTCCACTATCGGACGGCAGCTGGCCCGCCGCTTGGGTGAGGCGTTCGTCGATTCCGATCACGTGATCGAGAAGCAACTCGGCTGCTCGATCCGGGAGTACTTCGAAAGGGAAGGTGAGGAGCGCTTTCGTGACGTCGAAGAGACTGTCATCGACGACTTGACGCGCAACCACGAAGGTGTGCTTGCCACTGGCGGTGGCGCGGTCCTGCGGGAGGCCAATCGGGTCCACCTCCGAACACGGGCACAGGTGGTCTACCTCCGCTCTAGTCCTGAAGAGGTCTTTCGCCGACTCCGTCATGACGTCAATCGGCCACTGCTCCAGGTCAAGGACCCGCTGGGTCGTCTGAGGGATCTCTATTCCGTGCGCGACCCCCTGTATCGTGAAGCCGCCCATTTCGTGATCGAGACCGGACGCCCGTCGGTCTCGACCTTGGTCAACATGATCATGATGCAGCTGGAACTGGCGGACATGGCGACGCGAGCGCCAGGGAGCCCGGCACCCTCACCGGACGTCTAAGGCAGTGGGTTTCCAAGGCCACTGCGTCGAAGTGCGGCTTGGATGACCTAAACTCTGTCGAATGCAGCCAATTTCCGCCGTCCAGCGGGTCCCGATCGCGCTCGGTGACCGCAGTTACACCATTGCCATCGGCCCCGCTCTGCTAAGTGATCCGGCCACCTTCTCCGAAACGCCCCCAGCGGCCACGGCCGTCATTGTGAGCAATACCACCGTGGCTCCGTTGTACGCGCGGCACCTGGCCGATGCGCTGGCCGGAAGATACACCTGGGTCCATCAGGTGGTTCTGCCCGATGGCGAGTCTTTCAAGACCTGGGGAACCCTGAACCTGATCTTTGATGCGTTACTCGGCCACGGTTGCGACCGCAAGACGGTCCTGTACGCGCTCGGGGGCGGAGTGGTTGGTGATCTGACGGGTTTCGCCGCCGCCAGCTACATGCGCGGCGTGCCGTTCGTACAAGTGCCGACTACCTTGTTGGCGCAGGTGGATTCGTCGGTGGGCGGCAAGACCGGTATCAATCACCCGCTGGGCAAGAACATGATCGGTGCGTTCTACCAGCCTCGGCTGGTGGTTTGCGACCTCGACACCTTGCTCACCTTGCCGGATCGCGAACTCAGCGCCGGGCTGGCTGAAGTCATCAAATACGGGCCGATCGCCGATCTGGCGTTTCTGGACTGGATCGAGGCCAACCTGGACGCGCTGCTCGCGCGCGACCCCGCCGCGCTGGCCCATGCCGTAAAGCGAAGCTGTGAGATCAAAGCCTGGGTGGTGAGCCAGGACGAGCGCGAATCGGGCCTGCGTGCCATTCTGAACTTTGGCCATACCTTTGGCCACGCCATCGAGGCCGGCCTGGGCTACGGCCAGTGGCTGCACGGTGAGGCGGTCGGCTGTGGCATGGTCATGGCCGCGCGCTTGTCCCTGCGCCTGGGGCTGGTGGATGCTGCCTTTGTTCAACGCCTGACGGCGCTGGTGGCACGGGCGGGCCTGCCGGTCAAGGCGCCCGTGCTCGATACCGAGGACAATGCCGGCCGCTACCTGGCGCTCATGCGGGTCGACAAGAAGGCCGAAGGGGGTGAGATCAAGTTCGTCGTGGTCGATGGCTCTGGCACCGCACAGATGCGCGGCGCGCCGGATCAGATGGTGCGCGAGGTGATTGACCAGTCGTGCGCGAGCTGATACCGGCCGGTATGAAAAACATAGCAGACAACGGCTATTCGACGCTGGGGCGTGGCTTCACTTATTCCTATTTTCATGGTTCTGGCCCCCTACGCGTCTGATCCGGCCAAGACCCGCGGCCGCCGCCATGCCGAGGCGCCCGCACCCACCCGTTCGGCCTTCCAGCGCGACCGCGACCGCATCGTCCACAGCACCGCCTTTCGACGCCTGGTCTACAAAACGCAGGTCTTCCTCAATCACGAGGGCGACCTGTTCCGAACCCGCCTGACCCACTCGCTGGAAGTGGCGCAACTCGGCCGCTCGATTGCGCGTTCACTCGCGCTCAACGAGGACCTGGTCGAAGCCATCGCGCTGGCGCACGACTTGGGCCACACCCCCTTCGGCCATGCCGGGCAGGATGCGCTCAACGACTGCATGAGCGGGCCGGGCCGCGAATGGGGCGGCTTCGAGCACAACCTGCAGAGCCTGCGCGTGGTGGACCATCTGGAGGAGCGCTACCCGGCCTGGGACGGTCTCAACCTGAGCTTTGAGACGCGTGAGGGGATCCTCAAGCACTGCTCGCTCGTCAACGCCCGCAAGATCGAGGCGGTCAATCCCGGCGGCGTGGCGCATCGTTTTCTGAACCATTCCCAGCCGTCCCTGGAAGCGCAACTGTGCAATCTCGCCGATGAGATCGCCTACAACGCGCACGACATCGACGACGGCGTGAGATCCGGCCTGCTGACGCTGGAGCAGTTGCACGAGGTCGAACTGTTCGAGTCGCACCGCGCCGAGGTGTTGCGCGAGTACCCGGCCCTGGCCGGCCGCCGCGTGCTGTACGAAACCATCCGGCGCATGCTCAGTGCCCAGGTCTATGACGTCATTTCTGCTACACGCGAGGCGATCCGGCTTGCTGGTCCCCGCTCGGCGGACGAGGCGCGGCAACTGCCGCCCCTGGTGCTGTTCAACCCCGCGATGCGCGAGCAGTCCGCCGCGCTTAAGCGCTTCCTGCTCGCCAACCTGTATCGGCATGCGCAGGTCATGCACACCACCGGGCAGGCCAAGCAGGTGGTGCGCGAGTTGTTTCATGCCTATCTCGCTCAGCCAACACAGATGCCCGCCAAGTTCGCCGACCGCGCCACGCGCGGCTTGGACGATCCCGCTGTCCTGGCCCGCGCGGTAGCCGACTACATCGCCGGCATGACCGACCGCTTTGCCGCGCGCGAACACGAGCGCCTCACCGGGCGGCGGCTGCTCGCCTGAGGGGCGGTCCGCATCGCCCGGACATTCGCCGCCGAAACGCATGAAGCGCCCCCTCATCGACCCCGCCTTGCTGGTCATCCTGGCCGGCGTGTGCGCGGCACTGCATGTGGGCAAACTGCCGCCTGCCTTGCCGGCGCTGCGGGATGCTCTGGGCGTCACCCTGCTGCAGGCCGGCTTTCTGCTCTCCATGGTGCAGCTTGCCGGCATGACGCTGGGCCTGGCCGTCGGCCTCACCGCCGACAGCTTCGGGCTGCGCCGCAGCATGCTGTTGGGACTCGGCACGCTGGCTGTGGCCAGCGCCGTCGGCGGCTGGGCGCGCGACGCCAACGATCTGCTGTTGCTGCGGGCGCTGGAGGGCTTCGGGCTGCTGCTGGCTGCGCTGCCAGCCCCCAGCCTGATCCGTCAGCTGGTCCCGATGGCGCGTCTCAGTGCGATGCTCGGGTTGTGGGGGGCGTACATGCCGCTGGGCTCGGCAATGGGCTTGCTGTGCGGCCCGCTGGTGCTCGCATGGGTCGGCTGGCAGGGCTGGTGGTGGGGGCTGGCGGCCTTGACCGCGGCCATGGCGGTCTGGCTGGCGCGTGGGGTGCCGCCGGACTCTGCGCGCCACGGACCGGCCGTTCGGGCGCCAGCGCCCGTGTCGCCCTGGCCGCGCCGCCTGCACCAGACGCTCACCGCGCGCGGCCCCTGGCTGGTGGCCTTGAGCTTTGCGATGTACTCCAGCCAGTGGCTGGCGGTCATCGGATTTCTGCCTTCGATCTACCTGCAGGCCGGTATCGGTGGCGCCGCGGTCGGCCTGCTGACCGCGCTGGCCGCCGCGGTCAACATCATCGGCAACGTGGGCTCCGGGCGGTTGCTGCAGCGGGGCCTGCGGCCGCAGACGCTGCTGTACGCCGGGTTTGTCACCATGACGATGGGCGCGCTGATGGCGTTTGCCCTGGCCGAGAGCCAGCCTTTGCTGCGCTACGCCGGCGTGCTGTTGTTTTCCATGGTGGGTGGCATGATTCCGGGCACGCTGTTTTCGCTGGCGGTGCGGCTGGCGCCGGGCGACGACACTATCTCCACCACCGTGGGCTGGATGCAACAATGGTCGGCCGCCGGCCAGTTCGCCGGGCCGCCGCTGGTGGCCTGGGTGGCGGGCGCCGTGGGCGGCTGGCAGTGGACCTGGGCCGTCACGGGGGCCTGCTCGGCCATCGGCGGCCTGCTGGCCCTGCAGATGGCGCGCGCCCTGCGCGCGAAAGGAGAAACCGCACCATGACCGACCGCACCGACACCGTGGTCGCCGACACCCGCCGCTGGCTGGAGCGCGCCGTGATCGGCCTGAACCTGTGCCCGTTCGCCAAGTCGGTGCACGTCAAGGGGCAGGTGCATTACGCCGTCAGCGCGGCCACCGACGGGCCCGCCCTGCGTGAAGACCTGCTGCGCGAGCTGCGCGACCTGGCCGCCATCGACCCCGAGGTGCGCGACACCACCTTGCTGGTCGCGCCCGATGCCTTCCCCGACTTCCTGGATTTCAACGATTTCCTGGCCACGGCGGACCGCGCCCTGGCCGAACTCGACCTGGAAGGCATCCTCCAGATCGCCCCGTTTCACCCCCGGTTCGTGTTTGCCGGCACGCGGGACGACGACATCACCAACTACACCAACCGCACGCCGTACCCGACGCTCCACCTGATCCGCGAAACCAGCATCGACCGCGCCGTGCAGTCCTTCCCCGAGGCCGAGGCGATCTTCGAGGTCAACATGGCGACCATGGAAAAGCTCGGCCCCGAAGGCTGGGCGGCGCTTGACGTCGGGCCCACGCTGGACGCGGGCGACTGTGGCAAGCTAAAGCCATGACGAAGAAGAAACCCGCCGCCGGGCCTGGCGCACCGGCCCTGGCCCCTGAAATCCGCCCCGGCCAGTCGGTCGAGCTGCTCAAGGAGCTGCACATCCTCACGCGCGAGGGCAAGCTCAACCAGGACTCGCGGCGCAAGCTCAAGCAGGTCTACCACCTGTTCCAGTTCATCGAAAAAATCCTGCAGGAACTGCAAACATCGAAGGTGGGCGAGGGCGGCCTCACGCTGGCCGACCACGGCGCGGGCAAGTCCTATCTGGGCTTCATCATTTACGACCTGTATTTCAAGGCGCTGAAGACCGGCCACATCTACGGCATCGAGACACGGGCCGAACTGGTGCAGAAGTCGCGCGAACTGGCCGCACGCCTGGGCTTCGAGCGCATGAGCTTTTTGAACCTCAGCGTGGCCGACGCCACCCAGTCCGAGGAACTGCCCGCGCGCATCGACGTCGTCACCGCGCTGCACGCCTGCGACACCGCCACCGACGACGCCATCGCCTTCGGCCTGCAGTAAGCACGCGAAATTCATGGTGCTGGTGCCCTGCTGCCAGGCCGAGGTGGCGCGCACGCTCAACGCCGGCAAGGCGCTCGTTTTGGCCCGCACGCCGCTGGCCGAACTCTGGCGCCACCCGTTGCACACCCGCGAGATGGGCAGCCAGATCACCAACGTGCTGCGCTGCCTGTACCTGGAGGCGTCCGGCTACCAGGTCACGGTGACCGAACTGGTCGGCTGGGAGCACAGCCTGAAGAACGAACTCATCATCGCGAAATACACCGGCCAGAAGAAACGCAGCGCCGCCGAGCGCCTGCGCGCGATCCTGGAGCAGTTCGGGATTGAATCGTTGCTGGAGACGCGGTTCAGGCTGGCGGACATCCCGGGTTGAGGCCGGCCGGAGGCACGGGTTGGCGAATCCAGCGGTTTGTTGGCGGCCAGATGAGTCCTGATTCAGTAGCAACCTATGACCTATCCACGCTGGGGAAGGCCCAAGAATCCTGAAATTTTCGTTCCAGAGGCCTTAGGGAGTTAGTAGGTTAATCGGGGTCAGGTTAATCGGGGTCAGATCCCCATTATCATGATGCAAAACCACCCCTTGCATTCCCCACATGGCCCGTCTTCCCCGCCTCACGCTTCCCGGTTACCCGCACCACGTCATCCAGCGCGGCAACAACCGGCAGGCGATCTTCGCGTCCACCGCGGACTACCAGGTGCTGCTCGACCTCCTGCGTGACAACGCGCAGAAATTCAGCGTCGCGATCCATGCCTATGTGCTGATGAGCAACCACTTTCACCTGCTGGCCACGCCGCAGACAGGCGATGGGTTGCCGATGATGATGCAGGCGGTGGGGCGCAGTTATGTGCGCACCTTCAACAACGCTCAGGGCCGCACCGGCACGCTGTGGGAGGGGCGCTACCGGTCCACGTTGATCCAGTCCGAGCGCTACCTGCTGGCCTGCATGGCCTACATCGACCTGAATCCGGTGCGCGCCGGGCTTGTGGCGCAGGCGGCGGACTATCCGTGGTCCAGCCACGGGCATTACATCGGGCGCCGGGCCGACAAGCTCATTACGCCGCATCCGCTGTTCTGGGAACTGGGCAACACGCCGTTTGCCCGCGAGGCGGCGTACGCCGAATTGGTGCATGCCGGCATCACCGTGGCGCAGCAGACCGCTCTTACGCGCTCGGCGCTCAGTGGCTGGGCGCTGGGCGAGCCGGATTTTGTGGCAGATCTGCAAAAGCGCACGGCCCGCCGGGTCAGTCCGGCGCAGGCGGGGCGGCCGATGTCTGTAGCGCCTTCTGGAACGAAAAAATGAATCAAATTGGCACGTTCCCAGCGTGAATGGGTCAGTATTAGCTCTTGTTTTTGATGTGTCCCCAAATAATGCTTGATCTGCGAAATGAAAAAATAATTGGAATCTGACCCTAATTATTTTGCTTGGCATTGTTGTTGCAGTGCACTATGCTTCTTTCCCTGTGAAATTTAGGAGTGCGCCATGACCACGGCAGCCGAAAAAACTGAACTGCAACACACCGGTCTGTACGACCCGGCCAACGAACACGACGCCTGCGGCGTGGGTTTCGTGGCGCACATCAAGGGCGAGAAGTCGCACGCCATCGTGCAACAGGGCCTGAAGATTCTTGAAAACCTGGACCACCGGGGCGCGGTGGGTGCCGACAAGCTGATGGGCGACGGCGCCGGCATCCTGATCCAACTGCCCGATGCGCTGTACCGCGAGGAGATGGGCAAGCAGGGCGTGGAACTGCCGCCCCCGGGCGAATACGGCGTTGGCATGATCTTCCTGCCCAAGGAGCATGCCAGCCGCCTGGCCTGCGAGCAGGAGATGGAGCGCGCCATCAAGGCCGAGGGCCAGGTGCTGCTGGGCTGGCGCGACGTGCCGGTGAACCGCGACATGCCGATGTCGCCCAACGTGCGCGCCAAGGAGCCGGTCCTGCGCCAGGTCTTCATCGGCCGCGGCAACGACGTGATCGTGCAGGACGCGCTGGAGCGCAAGCTCTACGTGATCCGCAAGACCGCCAGCGCCAACATCCAGCGCCTCAAGCTCAAGCACAGCAAAGAGTATTACGTGCCCAGCATGTCCAGCCGCACGGTGATCTACAAGGGCCTGCTGCTGGCCGACCAGGTGGGCACCTACTACCTGGACCTGCAGGACCCGCGCTGCGTCTCGGCCCTGGGCCTGGTGCACCAGCGCTTCTCGACCAACACCTTCCCCGAGTGGCCGCTGGCGCACCCGTACCGCTACATCGCGCACAACGGCGAGATCAACACGGTCAAGGGCAACTACAACTGGATGAAGGCGCGCGAAGGCGTGATGTCGTCGCCCGTGCTGGGCGCCGACCTGCAAAAGCTCTACCCCATCAGCTTTGCCGACCAGTCCGACACCGCCACCTTTGACAACTGCCTGGAACTGCTGACGATGGCGGGCTACCCGATCAGCCAGGCCGTGATGATGATGATTCCCGAGCCGTGGGAACAGCACACCACCATGGACGAACGCCGCAAGGCCTTCTACGAATACCACGCGGCCATGATGGAGCCCTGGGACGGCCCTGCGTCCATTGTCTTTACCGATGGACGCCAGATCGGCGCCACGCTCGACCGCAACGGCCTGCGCCCGGCGCGCTACTGCATCACCGATGACGACCTGGTCATCATGGGCTCCGAGGCCGGCGTGCTGCCGGTGCCTGACTCCAAGATCGTGCGCAAGTGGCGCCTGCAGCCCGGCAAGATGTTCCTGATCGACCTGGAACAGGGCCGCATGATCGACGACGAGGAACTCAAGGCCAACCTCGCCAACAGCAAGCCCTACAAGCAATGGATCGAGAACCTGCGCATCCGGCTCGACGACCTCGAGGAGGACGGCGAGCCGGCCAGCGCCTCCGAGAGCACGGTGAGCCTGCTGGACCGCCAGCAGGCCTTCGGCACCACCCAGGAAGACATCAAGTTCCTGCTGGCACCCATGGCCCAGGCCGGCGAGGAGGCCATCGGCTCCATGGGCAACGACAGCCCGCTGGCCGTGCTGAGCGACCGCAACAAGCCGCTCTACAACTACTTCAAGCAGCTGTTCGCGCAGGTGACGAACCCGCCGATCGACCCGATCCGCGAAGCCATCGTGATGTCGCTGGTGTCCTTCATCGGCCCCAAGCCCAACCTGCTCGACATCAACCAGGTCAACCCGCCGATGCGGCTGGAAGTGAGCCAGCCGATCCTGGACTTCGCCGACATGGCCAAGCTGCGCGACATCGAGCGCCACACCCACGGCAAGTTCCGCAGCGTCACGCTCGACATCACCTACCCGCTGCTCTGGGGCCAGGAGGGTGTGGAGGCCAAGCTGGCCTCGCTGTGCGCCGAAGCGGTGGACGCGATCAAGGGCGGCAAAAACATCCTGATCATCAGCGACCGCGCCGTCAGCGCCACCCAGGTGGCGATTCCCGCGCTGCTGGCCTTGTCGGCCATCCACCAGCACCTGGTGCGCGAAGGCCTGCGCACCACCGCCGGTCTGGTGGTGGAAACCGGCACCGCGCGTGAAGTGCACCACTTTGGTGTGCTGGCGGGTTACGGCGCCGAAGCCGTGCATCCCTACCTGGCGATGGAAACGCTGGCGGCGATCCACAAGGACCTGACCGGTGACCTGTCGGCCGAAAAAGCCATTTACAACTACGTCAAGGCGGTTGGCAAGGGCCTGTCGAAGATCATGTCCAAGATGGGCGTGAGCACCTACATGAGCTACTGCGGCGCGCAGCTGTTCGAAGCCATTGGCCTCAACAGCGCCACGGTGGCCAAGTACTTCACCGGCACGCCGAGCCGGGTCGAAGGCATCGGTGTCTTCGAGATTGCCGAGGAAGCCATCCGCATGCACAAGGCGGCGTTTGGTGACGACCCGGTGCTGGCCACCATGCTGGACGCCGGCGGCGAATACGCCTGGCGCACCCGTGGCGAAGAGCACATGTGGAGCCCCGACGCGATTGCCAAGCTGCAGCACAGCACCCGCGCCAACAACTGGAACACCTACAAGGAATACGCCCAGATCATCAACGACCAGAGCCGCCGCCACATGACGCTGCGCGGCCTGTTCGAGTTCAAGATCGATCCGGCCAAGGCGATTCCGGTCGAGGAAGTCGAGCCGGCCAAGGAAATCGTCAAGCGCTTCGCCACCGGCGCCATGTCGCTGGGCTCCATCTCCACCGAGGCCCACGCCACGCTGGCCGTGGCCATGAACCGCATCGGCGGCAAGAGCAACACCGGTGAAGGCGGCGAAGACGCGGCGCGCTACCGCAACGAGCTCAAGGGCATCCCGATCAAGAAAGGCGACAGCCTCAAGAGCGTGATCGGCGCCGAAAACGTCGAGGTCGATCTGCCGCTGCAGGATGGCGACTCCCTGCGTTCGCGCATCAAGCAGGTGGCCTCCGGCCGTTTCGGCGTAACCGCCGAATACCTGGCCAGCGCCGACCAGATCCAGATCAAGATGGCCCAGGGCGCCAAGCCCGGCGAAGGAGGCCAGCTGCCGGGCGGCAAGGTGTCCGACTACATCGGAAAGCTGCGCCACTCGGTGCCCGGCGTGGGCCTGATTTCTCCGCCGCCGCACCACGACATCTATTCGATCGAGGATCTGGCCCAGCTGATCCACGATCTGAAGAACGTCGCGCCGCACAGCTCCATCAGCGTCAAGCTGGTGTCGGAGATCGGCGTGGGCACCATCGCCGCGGGCGTCGCCAAGTGCAAGGCCGACCATGTGGTGATCGCAGGGCACGACGGCGGCACCGGCGCCTCGCCGTGGTCGTCGATCAAGCATGCCGGCAGCCCGTGGGAGATCGGCCTGGCCGAAACGCAGCAGACCCTGGTGCTCAACCGCCTGCGCAGCCGCATCCGCGTGCAGACCGACGGCCAGATGAAAACCGGCCGTGACGTCGCCATCGGTGCGCTGCTCGGTGCCGACGAATTCGGCTTCGCCACTGCGCCGCTGGTGGTGGAAGGCTGCATCATGATGCGCAAGTGCCACCTGAACACCTGCCCGGTGGGCGTGGCCACGCAGGACCCGGTGCTGCGCCAGAAGTTCTCCGGCAAGCCCGAGCACGTCGTCAACTACTTCTTCTTCATCGCCGAGGAAGTGCGCCAGATCATGGCGCAGCTCGGCATCCGCAAGTTCGACGACCTGATCGGCCGCGCCGACCTGCTCGACATGAAGAAGGGCATCGAGCACTGGAAGGCCAGCGGCCTGGATTTCAGCCGCCTGCTGGCGCAGCCGCAAATGCCGGCCGATGTGTCGCGCTTCCATATCGAAAGCCAGGACCACGGTCTGGAGAAGTCGCTCGACAACGTGCTGATCGCCAAGTCGCGCGCCGCCATCGACAAGGGTGAAAAGGTCCAGTTCATGGAAGTCGCCCGCAACGTCAACCGCTCGGTCGGCGCCATGCTGTCTGGCGCGGTCACCAAGGTCCACCCCGAAGGCCTGCCGGACGACACCATCCGCATCCAGCTCGAAGGCACGGGCGGCCAGTCGTTTGGCGCGTTCCTGGCGCGCGGCATCACGCTGTACCTGATCGGCGAGGCCAACGACTACACCGGCAAGGGCCTGTCGGGCGGACGCATCGCGGTGCGGCCCAGCCTGGACTTCCGTGGCACCGCCACCCAGAACATCATCGTGGGCAACACCGTGATGTACGGCGCCACCTCGGGCGAGGCCTATTTCAGCGGCGTGGGCGGCGAGCGCTTCGCCGTGCGGCTGTCGGGCGCCATTGCGGTGGTCGAAGGCACGGGTGACCACGGCTGCGAGTACATGACCGGCGGCACGGTCGCGGTGCTGGGCAAGACCGGCCGCAACTTTGCCGCGGGCATGAGCGGCGGCATCGCCTATGTATACGACGAGGATGGCCAGTTCGCCAAGCGCTGCAACACCGCCATGGTCTCGATGGAGAAGGTGCTGCCCGCGGCCGAGCAGGAGGCCACCGTGGACCGCGCCATCTGGCACCGTGACCAGACCGACGAGGCGCAGCTGCGCAAGCTGCTGGAAGACCATCTGCGCTGGACCGGCAGCCGCCGCGCCCGCGAATTGCTCGACAACTGGGCCGAGTCGCGCGCGAAGTTCGTCAAGGTGTTCCCCAACGAGTACAAGCGGGCCCTGGGCGAAATCCATGCCAAGAAATTGGCAAAAGCCAGCGTGGAATCGTCGAAGTCTGCTTCAAAAAAAGAAGCGGTTGCGGCCAAGTAAGGCACGGTACAGCTCAGCACAAAGGTAGCGAATCATGGGAAAAGTCACTGGCTTCATGGAATACGAGCGCATCGAGGAGGGCTACAAGCCGGTCGCCGAGCGCCTGAAGCACTACAAGGAATTCGTCGTCGGCCTCGACGACGGCAAGGCCAAGGTCCAGGCGGCGCGCTGCATGGACTGCGGCACCCCGTTCTGCAACAACGGATGCCCGGTCAACAACATCATTCCGGACTTCAACGATCTGGTGTACCGCGGCGACTGGAAGAACGCGATCGAGGTGCTGCACAGCACCAACAACTTCCCCGAGTTCACCGGCCGCATCTGCCCCGCGCCCTGCGAGGCGGCGTGCACGCTGAACGTGAACGACGACGCCGTGGGCATCAAGTCGATCGAGCACGCCATCATCGACCGGGCCTGGGCCGAAGGCTGGGTGACAGCGCGCCCCGCGAAGCACAAGACGGGCAAGAAGGTCGCCGTGGTGGGGTCCGGCCCGGCCGGCATGGCCGCTGCCCAGCAGCTGGCCCGCGCCGGCCACGATGTGACCCTGTTCGAGAAGAACGACCGCGTCGGCGGCCTGCTGCGCTACGGCATCCCGGACTTCAAGATGGAGAAGTCGCACATCGACCGTCGCGTCAAGCAACTTGAGGCCGAGGGCGTGACGGTGCGCGCCGGCGTTCTGGTGGGCGCGATGCCTGAGGGCAGCAAAGTCACGAACTGGGCGAAGGAGACCATCAGCCCGGCGCAACTGCAGAAGGAGTTCGACGCCATCCTGCTGACCGGCGGCTCCGAGCAGTCTCGTGACTTGCCCGTGCCCGGCCGTGAGCTGGAAGGCATCCACTTTGCGATGGAGTTCCTGCCGCAGCAGAACAAGGTCAACGCGGGCGACAAGCTCAAGGGCCAGCTGCGGGCCGACGGCAAGCACGTCATCGTCATCGGTGGTGGCGACACCGGCTCCGACTGCGTGGGCACCAGCAACCGCCACGGCGCGGCCAGTGTGACCCAGTTCGAGGTGATGCCGCAGCCGCCGGCGGAAGAAAACCGGCCGCTGACCTGGCCCTACTGGCCGCTGAAGCTGCGCACCAGCTCCAGCCATGATGAAGGCTGCGTCCGCGAATTCGCCATTTCGACCAAGGAATTCACGGGAAAAGATGGCAAGGTCACCGGGTTGAAGACCGTCCACGTCGAATTCAAGGACGGCAAGCTGGTCGATATTCCAGGCACGGAGAAGGAGTACAAGGCCGACCTCGTGCTGCTGGCCATGGGTTTCGTGAACCCGGTGGCCACCATCCTGGAGGGCTTTGGCGTCGAGAAGGATGGGCGCGGTAACGCGAAGGCCAGCACGGACTTCACCGGCGGCTATGCCACGAACGTGAGCAAGGTGTTTGCTGCCGGCGACATCCGCCGCGGGCAGTCGCTGGTGGTCTGGGCGATCCGCGAAGGACGCCAGGCCGCGCGCGCCGTGGACGAGTTCCTGATGGGCTCCAGCGACCTGCCGCGCTGAACCCTTCAAACCGGGGGTACTCAGGGTTTACCTGAATCCCGTATCATGCAAAAAGCCGGGCTCCGTCCGGCTTTTGCATTCATGAATCCCATTCCAAACGATGCCCTTGTCGAACTACGCAACCTGACCTTTGGGTACGGGGAGCGGGTTATTCTGGACGACGTGTCGCTGCGCATTCCACGCGGCAAGGTGACCGCGTTGATGGGGGCCTCCGGCGGAGGCAAGACCACGGTGTTGCGACTCATCGGGGGCCAGTGGAAGGCACAGAAAGGGCAGGTTCTGCTGCAAGGGCCGACGGGCGACGATTCCGCGCAGGACGTGGGCGCCCTGCAAGGGCGTGACCTGCACCTTGCGCGTCGGCGCATGGGGATGCTGTTTCAGTTTGGTGCCTTGTTCACCGACCTCAGCGTGTTCGAGAACGTCGCCTTTCCGCTGCGGGAACACACCGATCTGTCGGAAGACCTGATCCGCGACGTGGTGCTGCTGAAGCTCAACGCGGTGGGCCTGCGGGGCGCCCGCGACATGATGCCTTCGGAAATTTCCGGAGGCATGGCGCGGCGCGTCGCCCTGGCCCGGGCGATTGCGCTGGACCCCGAACTGGTCATGTACGACGAACCCTTTTCCGGGCTGGATCCGATCTCGCTGGGTACCGCCGCCCGCCTGATCCGCCAGTTGAACGATGTCATGGGGCTGACCAGCATCGTGGTATCACACGACCTTGACGAGACCTTCCAGATTGCCGATCAGGTCGTCGTGCTGGCCAACGGCAAGATCGCCGCGCAGGGCACGCCGGACGAGGTGCGCCACAGCACCGACCCGCTGGTGCACCAGTTCGTCAGCGGCCAGAGCGACGGGCCGGTGCGTTTCCACTACCCAGCCCCGCCGGTCGATCAGGATTTCTGCGGAGCCAGGCCATGAGTTGGTACCGACCGGCCGATGTGGGACTCTCGGCGCGCCAGACCTTGGCGGAATGGGGCCATGGCGCCCGGATGCTGCTGCATCTCTTCACCTTGTTCGGCGCCAGTTTCAAGCGCTTCAGGCTGGTGCGCGACCAGGTGTTCTTCCTGGGCAACCATTCGCTGGCCATCATCTCGGTGTCCGGCCTGTTCGTGGGGTTTGTGCTTGGGCTGCAGGGCTACTACACGCTGCAGCGCTACGGTTCGTCCGAGGCCGTAGGCCTGCTGGTGGCGCTGAGTCTGGTGCGCGAACTGGGGCCGGTCATCACCGCGCTGCTGTTTGCCGGGCGGGCAGGCACCTCGCTCACGGCCGAAATCGGCCTGATGAAGGCGGGCGAGCAGCTCAGCGCCATGGAAATGATGGCGGTGGACCCGGTGCAGCGTATTCTGGCGCCGCGCTTCTGGGGCGGTGTGATCGCCATGCCCCTGCTGGCTGCCGTGTTCAGCGCAGTGGGCATTCTGGGCGGCTATGTGGTGGCGGTCCTGCTGATCGGCATCGACTCCGGCGCGTTCTGGAGCCAGATGCAGGGTGGCGTGGATGTCTGGAGCGATGTCGGCAACGGCGTCATCAAGAGCGTTGTATTCGGCATTGCGGTGACGTTCATTGCGTTGTTGCAGGGCTACGAGGCCCAGGCCACGCCGGAGGGGGTTTCCCGGGCAACGACGCGCACTGTGGTGGTGTCGTCGCTGTCGGTTCTCGGTCTGGACTTCGTCCTGACCGTCATGATGTTCAGTATCTAGGAGAGCCCGGTGCAGCGTTCCAGAAATGATGTGTGGGTGGGTTTGTTCGTGATGGTGGGCATGGCGGCCATTCTGTTTCTGGCGCTCAAGTCGGCCAATCTGCTGAGCCTGAGCTTTCAGTCGGACTACAAGGTGACGGCGAAATTCGACAACATCGGCGGCCTGAAGCCCAAGGCAGCGGTCAAGAGCGCCGGTGTCGTGGTCGGCCGGGTGGAATCCATCACCTTTGACGACAAGACATTCCAGGCGAAGGTGACCCTGGCGCTGGAAAGCCGCTATGCCTTTCCCAAAGACAGCTCCCTGAAGATCCTCACCAGTGGACTTTTGGGGGAACAGTACGTCGGCATTGAAGCCGGCGCCGACGAAAAGGTGCTGGTCGCTGGCGACAGCCTGAGTTCGACACAATCGGCGGTTGTGCTGGAAAATCTGATCAGCCAGTTCCTGTTCAACAAGGCGGCTGAGGGTGGCAGCGCGCCGGCCGGCAACAGCACGCCTGCGGCGGGAAAAAAGAAGTGAACATGGACTTGAACGTGACAGGAATTCGACGATTTTTCCAACGCATGGGCCTGTGCTTGCTGGTCTGCGCCGGATTGCTCCTGGCGGGCTGCGCCACCGCGCCGGGCGCCAATCCGCGCGATCCATGGGAGCCGATGAACCGGGGTGTCTTCGAGTTCAACGAAACCTTCGATGAAGTGGCCTTCAAGCCGGTTGCCGTTGCCTACAAAGCCGTGACGCCGCGCCTCGTGCGCGCCGGCGTGACCAATTTTTTCAACAACCTGGGCGACGGATGGTCCTTGTTCAACAACATCCTGCAGGGCAAACTCCGCGCGTCTGTCGAAACCTATTTCCGGATCACCGTGAACACCATTCTGGGTATCGGCGGTGTGTTTGACATCGCCAGTGAAATTGGTGTGGAACCGCGCACCGAAGACTTTGGCCAGACCCTGGGGCTCTGGGGCCTGCCGACCGGCCCCTACCTCGTTCTGCCGTTCTTCGGACCTTCCAACGTGCGCGATGCCCTGGCCACGCCGGCGGACACCTTCGGCTACCCGGTCACGCTGGTCAAGCCGGTGGCTTTGCGAAACAGCCTGGCCGCCCTGAATGCGGTGGACAAGCGGGCCAACTACCTGAGGGCGGGAGAAATGCTCGACGAGTCGGCGCTGGACAAATACGTTTTCAGCCGGGATGTCTTCCTGCAGAAACGACGCAATGACATTTATGACGGATCGCCGCCTCCCGAGGACGAGGAGCCGCAGGAGCCGGACAAACCGGCGGAGAAGCCATAGAAGGCCGATTTCGCGTCCGGCTTGCGTCCCCTGCAGTGACCTTCTGAGAAGTCGTGCAGCCGCCCCCTTCGCACCTCACGAACGTATGAATTGACAGGACCCTCCATGAACCGCCGACATCTTCTTGCCAAGACCCTGGTTGCCTGGGCCATGACCGCGACACCATGGCTTCACGCGGCCGAGGAAGCGCCTGACGCCTGGATCAAGCGACTGTCCACCGATGTGTTGGACACGATCAAGAACGACAAATCGCTGCAGTCCGGCAACCTGCCGAAGGTCATTGCCCTGGTCGACAGCAAGATCATGCCCAACGTCGATTTCCAGCGCATGACCGCCTCGGCGGCGGGTCCGGCTTGGCGCAAGGCCACCCCTGAGCAGCAAAAAAGCCTGCAGGAGGAGTTCAAGATTCTTCTGGTGCGCACCTACGCCGGCGCGCTGTCCCAGGTCAGCGACCAGGAGGTGTTCCTGAAGCCGCTGCGGGCGTCGCCGGACGACAAGGAGGTCGTGGTCCGCACCGAGATCCGGGGGCGGGGTGACCCGGTGCAGCTTGACTACCGCGTCCAGAAAACA
Source organism: Candidatus Skiveiella danica (assembly GCA_016721925.1). Taxonomy (GTDB): domain Bacteria; phylum Pseudomonadota; class Gammaproteobacteria; order Burkholderiales; family Burkholderiaceae_C; genus Skiveiella; species Skiveiella danica. The sequence goes on along the minus strand of JADKHE010000013.1, from coordinate 670,617 downwards.
CCGGGGCAAGGCGCGGGATGGAAGATTTTCGACCTCAACGTGATGGGCGTCTGGCTGGTGGAAACCTACCGGGGCCAGTTCGCCCAGGAAATCAATGCCAAGGGCATGGACGGTCTGATCACCACCCTGGCGGAGCGCAACAAAGCCAATGCCCGCAAGGGCTGACGCGCCCGACATGCTGGTTCTTCCCTCCGTGCTGACCTTGAACCAGGCATCGGGTTGTCTGGCCATGCTGTTGCAGGGCGTCAGTGGCCAGGCACAGTCCGAGGTCATTGCGGACGCTTCTGCGTTGCAGCAATTCGATTCGTCGGCGCTGGCGGTGCTGCTGGCCTGCCGCCGGGCCTGCCTGGCCAGCGGAAAGACGTTCCAGGTGCGCGGGCTTTCACCGCGGCTGTTGCAACTGGCCACCTTGTACGGCGTGGCCAGTCTGCTGGGCGAACCGGGCTGACGCCGGCGCAACCCGTTCATCGCACACCGGTATCGGTGCGCGGCCAGCCCGTAAAATAAGCATCTCTCATGCCAGCGATTTCCTTCCAGTCTGTTTCCAAGACCTTTCCGGCCGGGCGCGGCGGCACTGGCGAACCCCTCAAGGCCCTTGACAACGTCAGCTTCGACATCGAAGAAGGCGAGTTTTTCGGGCTGCTCGGACCCAATGGCGCCGGCAAGACCACCTTGATCAGCATCCTGGCCGGTCTGGCGCGCGCCAGCCAGGGGCGGGTGCTGGTGCAGGGGCACGACGTGCAGCGTGATTTCGCGCAGGCGCGCCGTCGCCTGGGCGTCGTGCCGCAGGAACTGGTGTTCGACCCCTTCTTCAATGTCCGCGAGGCCCTGCGCTTCCAGTCCGGCTACTTTGGGGTCAAGCACAACGATGCCTGGATCGACGAACTGCTGGACAGCCTGGGCCTGGCCGACAAGGCCGATGCCAACATGCGCCAGCTCTCCGGTGGCATGAAGCGCCGGGTGCTGGTGGCGCAGGCATTGGTGCACAAGCCGCCGGTGATCGTGCTGGACGAGCCCACCGCCGGCGTGGACGTGGAGTTGCGCCAGACGCTGTGGCAGTTCATCGCCAAACTCAACAAGCAGGGCCATACGGTGCTGCTGACCACGCACTACCTGGAAGAAGCCGAGGCCCTGTGCTCGCGCATCGCCATGCTCAAGCAGGGCCGCGTGGTGGCGCTGGAGCTCAAGTCCGCGTCCAGCAACGTGCTTCGGTTCAAGATTGATAGCGAACTTCCTCCATTCCTCGCTGGGAAGGCACGTATTACGGGTCGAATTGTGCAATTCCCCGCGCACAACGCCCACGAGGTAGAGCAGTACCTGGCCGCCATTCGCGAAGCCGGCCTGCACGCCGAGGACATCGAGATCCGAAAGGCCGATCTCGAGGACGTGTTTCTGGACGTCATGGCAAGCGGCCATGCAACCGGCAGTGCTGCGCACAAGACCACGGGCCAGGGGGCGACATGACGGGCTGGCAGACCCTGTTCTACAAGGAAATCCTGCGCTTCTGGAAGGTCAGTTTCCAGACCGTGGCCGCACCGGTGCTCACGGCCGTGCTCTACATGCTGATCTTCGGGCATGTGCTGGAAGACCACGTCAAGGTCTATGGCCAGGTGAGCTACACAGCGTTCCTGGTGCCGGGCCTGGTGATGATGAGCGTGCTGCAGAACGCCTTTGCCAACAGCTCGTCCAGTCTGGTCCAGAGCAAGATCATGGGCAGTCTGGTGTTCGTGCTGCTGACGCCCTTGTCGCACTGGAGCTGGTTCTTCGCGTACGTAGGATCGTCCGTTGTCCGCGGACTGCTGGTGGGCACCGGCGTGCTGATCGCGACCACCTTCTTTGGCATGCCTGCTTTTGTGGCGCCCTGGTGGACGCTGCTGTTTGCGGTCCTCGGCGCGGCCATGCTGGGCGCCCTAGGTGTGATTGCCGGCTTGTGGGCGGACAAGTTCGACCAGATGGCGGCTTTCCAGAACTTCATCATCATGCCGATGACGTTTCTTTCCGGCGTGTTCTATTCCATCCACTCGCTGCCACCGTTTTGGCAGGGTGTGAGTCACCTGAACCCGTTTTTCTACATGATTGACGGGTTCCGTTACGGTTTTTTTGGTGTCAGCGACGTATCGCCCTGGCTGAGCCTGGGCATCGTCGGGACCGCACTGCTCCTCGTGAGCGCCATCGCCGTGCATCTGCTGCGCATCGGCTACAAGATCCGGGGTTGAAACCACATGACTGCTGAAGAACTCAAATCCATCATCGCGACAGGCCTTCCCTGCGAACACCTGACGCTCGAAGGCGACGGCCGCCACTGGTACGCCACCATCGTCTCCAACGCGTTCGAGGGGCGTCGGTCCATCGCCCGCCACCAGCAGGTCTACGCCACGCTGGGCGCCAGAATGAAGACGGATGAGGTTCACGCGCTGTCAATGAAGACCTACACGCCGGCCGAATGGGCCGCCCTTCCGGCTGATTCGCGCTGATCGGCGCACATACTGACGCTCATGGACAAACTCATCATTCGCGGGGGTCGCCAGTTGCACGGCGAAGTCCCGATCTCCGGCGCCAAGAATGCCGCCCTGCCCGAGCTGTGCGCGGCCCTGCTGACCGCCGAGCCGGTCACACTGACCAACGTGCCCCGCCTGCAGGACGTGGCCACCATGCGCCGCCTGCTGGACAACATGGGCGTGAAAACCCAGACCCATGGGGAGCGCGGCGGCATGACGCTGCACGCCGCCAACCCGATCACCCCCGAAGCGCCTTACGAACTGGTCAAGACCATGCGCGCCTCGGTGCTGGCGCTGGGGCCATTGCTGGCGCGCTTCGGCGAAGCCACGGTATCTCTGCCAGGCGGCTGCGCCATCGGCTCGCGCCCGGTGGACCAGCACATCAAGGGTCTGCAGGCCATGGGCGCCGAGATCACGGTCGAGCATGGCTACATGATCGCCAAGCTGCCCAGCGGACGCACGCGACTCAAGGGCGCGCGCATCACCACCGACATGGTCACCGTCACGGGCACCGAGAACTTTCTGATGGCCGCCACGCTCGCCGAGGGCGAGACCATCCTGGAAAACGCCGCCCAGGAGCCGGAGATCCCTGACCTGGCGGAGATGCTGATCAAGATGGGCGCGAAGATCGAAGGCCATGGCACCCGTCGCATCCGCATCCAGGGCGTCGAAGCCCTGCACGGCTGCGAACATGCGGTCGTGGCGGACCGGATCGAGGCCGGCACCTTCCTGTGCGCGGTCGCTGCCACCGGCGGCGACGTGGTTTTGCGCCACGCGCGAGCCGACCATCTGGATGCCGTGATCGACAAGCTGCTGGAGGCTGGCGTCAATGTCACCGATCTGGGAAAGGACGGTGTGCGGGTGCAGGCCGCCTCACCGGCCTATGACTACCTGCAGGCCATGAGCTTTCGCACCACGGAATACCCGGGCTTTCCCACCGACATGCAGGCGCAGTTCATGGCACTCAACTGCATTGCGCAAGGCACCAGCAAGGTGACCGAGACGATCTTCGAAAACCGCTTCATGCACGTCAACGAACTGGTGCGCCTGGGCGCGCACATCCAGATTGACGGCAAGGTCGCAGTGATCGAGGGTGTTCGCGCCCTCTCGGGTGCCACTGTGATGGCCACCGACCTGCGGGCGTCGGCCAGCCTGGTGATCGCCGGGCTGGTGGCCGAAGGGGAGACAGTGGTTGACCGCATTTACCATCTGGACCGCGGATACGACCAGATGGAAGCCAAGCTGCGCGGCATTGGCGCCGACATTGAAAGAATCAAATGATGACCCCCACGTTCGTCGCTTCGCGTACGTCACTGCCCCCCGAGGGGGCGCGCGCTGCCTTTGAGGCGGCTCGGCAGGTAGCGCCATGATCACTCTCGCGCTGTCCAAGGGCCGCATCTTCGAGGAAACCCTGCCGCTGCTGAAAGCGGCTGGCATCGAGGTGCTGGAAGACCCGGAAACCTCCCGCAAGCTCATTCTCCCGACCAACCAGCCGGGCGTGCGGGTGGTGCTGGTCCGTGCCACCGATGTGCCCACCTATGTGGAATATGGTGGCGCCGATCTCGGCGTGACCGGCAAGGACACGCTGCTGGAGCACGGCGGACAGGGCCTGTACCAGCCGCTGGACCTTCGGATCGCCAAGTGCCGCATGAGCGTGGCCGTGCGGGCGGACTTTGACTACGCGAGCGCGGTCCGCCAGGGCTCGCGGCTGGCGGTGGCCACCAAATACACCACCATCGCCCGCGAATTTTTCGCCACGAAAGGCGTGCACGTCGACCTGATCAAGCTTTATGGCAGCATGGAACTGGCGCCGCTGACCGGGCTGGCCGACGCCATCGTCGATCTGGTGTCCACCGGCAACACGCTGAAGGCCAACCAGCTCGTCGAGGTGGAGCGCATCATGGACATCAGTTCGCGCCTGGTGGTGAACCAGGCCTCGCTCAAGCTCAAACAGGCGCCGATCCGCGCCATCATCGACGCCTTTGCCGGCGCCTTGTCCGAATCCTGAACCATGAGCCTGAACGCCGCTCCTCTTCGCCTGTCCACCACCGATCCGACCTTTGAGGCGGCGTTCAAGGCACGCCTGCACTGGTCGGCCGACACCGATGCTGCGATCGAGCAGCGCGTGGCCGACATCCTGTCCGATGTGCAGGCGCGCGGCGATGCAGCCGTGCTGGCCTACACCCAGCGCTTCGACGGACTGGCGGCCGCCTCGATGGCCGAGCTGGAGCTGACGCAGGCGGAGCTGAAGGCCGCGTTCGACGCCTTGCCCGCAGCCCAGAAAGCAGCGCTGCAAGCGGCGGCCAGCCGGGTGCGGCGCTACCACGAGGCGCAGAAAAAGGCCTGTGGCGAAAGCTGGAGTTACCGCGACGACGACGGCAGCCTGCTGGGCCAGAAGGTCACGCCGCTGGACCGCGTGGGCATCTACGTGCCCGGCGGCAAGGCCGCCTATCCGTCCAGCGTGCTGATGAACGCCATCCCCGCCCATGTGGCCGGCGTGGGCGAAATCATCATGGTGGTGCCCACGCCCCGGGGCGAGCGTAACGCACTGGTGCTGGCGGCGGCCTATGTGGCCGGCGTGACCCGTGCCTTCACCATCGGCGGTGCGCAGGCCGTGGCCGCGCTGGCCTACGGGACCGAGACGGTGCCCAAGGTCGACAAGATCACCGGCCCCGGCAACGCCTATGTGGCCAGCGCCAAGAAGCGCGTGTTCGGCACGGTCGGCATCGACATGATCGCCGGCCCCAGCGAGATCCTGGTGCTGGCCGACGGCAGCACGCCGGCCGACTGGGTGGCGATGGACCTCTTCAGCCAGGCCGAACATGACGAGCTGGCACAGAGCATCCTGCTGTGTCCGGACGCGGCCTACATCGAGGCGGTGCAGGCCGCCATTGACCGCCTGCTGCCCGCGATGCCGCGGCGCGAGATCATTGCCCGCTCGCTCAACGACCGGGGCGCGCTGATCCTGACCCGCAGCATGGAAGAAGCCTGCGAGATCAGCAACCGTATCGCGCCCGAGCACCTGGAGGTTTCCAGCCGCGATCCGCACCGCTGGGAGCCCCTGCTGCGCCACGCCGGAGCGATCTTCCTGGGCGCCTACACCAGCGAAAGCCTGGGGGACTACTGCGCGGGCCCCAACCACGTCCTGCCCACCAGCGGCACCGCCCGTTTCAGCTCGCCACTGGGGGTCTACGACTTCCAGAAACGCAGCAGCCTGATCGAGGTCAGCGAACGGGGCGCGCAGCAACTGGGCCTGATCGCCGCTGAACTGGCCTATGGCGAAGGCCTGCAAGCCCACGCCCGCGCCGCCGAGCTGCGGCTGTCCGAAGTGCCCCCCATGAGAGTGCCCCGATGAGCGAAGTCAGTCCTCAACTCCTGAAACGGATCCGCCAGGACGTGCAATCGATGCACGCCTATGCGATCCAGGATTCGGTCGGCATGGTCAAGCTCGATGCGATGGAGAACCCCTATTCGCTGCCGCACGCGCTGCAGGTTGAACTGGGCCAGCGCCTGGGCGCGCTCGCGCTGAACCGCTACCCGGATGCCCGGGTGAACGACCTGCGCAAGGCGCTGGCCGCCTATGCCGGCATGCCCGAGGGCTTCGACATCATGCTGGGCAATGGCTCGGACGAGCTGATCTCCCTGCTGGCAATGGCCTGCGACGTGCCGGGTGCTTCCGTCCTCGCGCCGGTTCCGGGCTTCGTGATGTACGCGATGAGTGCGCAGCTGCAAGGGCTGGCGTTCCACGGCGTGCCGCTGACAGCCGACTTTGAACTCGATGAAGCTGCCATGCTGGGCGCCATCGCCACGCACAAGCCGTCCATCGTCTACCTGGCCTATCCGAACAACCCGACCGCCAACCTGTGGGACGACGCGGTGATCGAGCGCGATCATCGAGGCCCAGGGCGCGCAGCGCGGCCTGGTGGTGATGGACGAGGCCTACCAGCCCTTTGCCAGCCGCAGCTACATCGACCGCATCCACCGGCATCACCATGTGCTGCTGATGCGCACGCTCTCCAAGTTCGGCCTGGCCGGCGTGCGGCTGGGCTACATGATGGGCCCGAAGGCGCTGATCGCCGAGATCGACAAGGTGCGCCCGCCCTACAACATCAGCGTGCTGAACTACGAGTGCGCGCTGTTCGCCATCGAGCATGCCGATGTGTTCGCGGTGCAGGCGGCCGAGCTGCGCGAGCAGCGCGGCCATCTGCTCCAGGCGCTGGGCCAGTTGCCGGGTGCGCACCCCTTCAAGAGCGAGGCCAACATGATCCTGCTGCGGGTGCCGGACGCGGCGAAGACCTTTGCCGGCCTGCGCGAGCGCAAGGTGCTGGTCAAGAACGTTTCTAAAATGCACCCGTTGCTGGACAACTGCCTGCGCCTGACCGTCGGAACCCCCGAGGAGAACGCGCAGCTGCTGGCGGCACTGAAAGCCTCCCTATGACCACCACCGCGCGCACCGCCGAAGTCACCCGCAACACCGCCGAGACCCGGATCACCGTCCGCGTCGACCTTGACGGCACCGGCCAGGCCCGGCTGTCCACCGGCATCGGTTTTTTCGACCACATGCTGGACCAGATCGCCCGCCACGGGCTGATTGACCTGGACATCCAGGCCGAAGGCGACCTGCACATCGACGGCCACCACACGGTCGAAGACGTGGGCATCACGCTGGGCCAGGCGGTGGCCAAGGCGGTGGGTGACAAGAAGGGCATCCGCCGCTACGGCCATGCCTATGTGCCGCTGGACGAGGCACTCAGCCGGGTGGTGATCGACTTTTCCGGCCGGCCCGGGCTGGTGATGCACGTGCCGTTCAAGAGCGGCATGATCGGCACCTTCGACAGCCAGTTGGCATTCGAGTTCTTCCAGGGCTTCGTCAACCACGCCTTCGTGACCCTGCACATCGACAACCTGCGCGGCGAAAACGCCCACCACCAGGCCGAAACCGTGTTCAAGGCCTTTGCCCGGGCGCTGCGCGCCGCGCTGGAGCTGGATCCGCGCTCGGCGGGCACGATTCCGTCCACGAAGGGCTCGTTGTAGCATGATTTTCAGGGAAAAAGGCACGATCCCAGCGTCGGAAGGTCATAGTTTGCTATGAACAAGGTAGCAAAAAAGGTGGCGGTCGTGGACTACGGCATGGGCAACCTGCGCTCGGTGGCCCAGGCGGTGATCCACGCGGCCACCGACACCGGTGTGGACGTGGTCATCACGGCCAGTCCGCAGCAGGTGCTCGACGCCGACCGGGTCGTCCTGCCCGGACAGGGCGCGATGCCCGACTGCATGCGCGAGCTGCGCGAGTCCGGCCTGCTGGCCTCGGTGTTGGATGCGGCGGCCAAGAAGCCGCTGTTCGGCGTCTGCGTGGGCATGCAGATGCTGCTGGAACACAGCGCCGAAGGCGATACACCGGGCTTGGGCCTGATCGCGGGGGACGTGCGAAAGTTCGACCTGGCCGGCCGGATGCAACCGGACGGCAGCCGTTACAAGGTGCCGCAGATGGGCTGGAACCAGGTCTTTCAATCGGCGCACCAAGGCACGGTCCACCCGGTTTGGCGCGACGTGCCGGACGCGAGCTGGTTCTATTTCGTGCACAGCTTCTACGCCCATCCGTCGGAAACACGCCACACTGCGGGCGAGGCCGATTACGGCGGACGCTTTGCTGCCGCGATTGCACGCGATAATATTTTTGCGACGCAATTCCACCCGGAGAAGAGCGCCGCCCAGGGTCTGGCCCTGTACCGGAATTTCCTGCACTGGAACCCCTGATTTCCTGCTCCTCACCTCCTTGTCCACGGCGTCATGCCCCACTGACATGATCTTGATTCCCGCGATTGATCTCAAAGACGGCCACTGCGTTCGCCTCAAGCAGGGTGACATGGACCAGTCCACTACGTTTGGCGAGGACCCCGCGGCCATGGCGCTCAAGTGGGTGGAACAGGGCGCGCGCCGGCTGCATCTGGTGGACCTGAACGGCGCCTTTGCCGGCAAACCGCAGAATTACGCGGCGATCAAGTCGATTCTCAAGGCCGTCGGTGACGACATCCCGGTGCAGCTGGGCGGGGGCATCCGTGACTTGGACACCATCGAAAAATACATCGACGGCGGCCTGCGCTACGTCATCATCGGCACGGCCGCGGTCAAGAACCCGGGCTTCCTCAAGGATGCCTGCACCGCGTTCGGCGGGCACATCATCGTGGGCCTCGATGCCCGTGACGGCAAGGTCGCCACCGACGGCTGGAGCAAGCTCACCCGCCACGAAGTGGTGGACCTGGCGCGCAAGTTCGAGGACTGGGGCGTCGAATCGATCATCTATACCGACATCGGCCGCGACGGCATGCTCTCTGGCATCAACGTCGAAGCCACGGTGCGCCTGGCCCAGGCGCTGAGCATCCCGGTGATTGCCTCCGGCGGCCTGTCGAACATGACCGACATCGAGCAGCTTTGCGCGGTCGAGTCCGAAGGGGTGGAAGGCGTCATCTGCGGACGCGCCATCTATTCCGGCGACCTGGATTTCGCCGTGGCGCAGCGGCGCGCCGACGAGCTGAATGGCTGAGCGCGCGGCGCCAGCGTCTTCACACCTTCCGCAAGTGCCCGCTGGCATGGGCATGAATAGCCAGGACTTGGCCATGCCGGGCATCGAATACCGCCCATTTCAGGGCCAGTCTTGCATTCGGCTGGCACTTCCCCAGGGCGACACGGTCACTGTGGCCTTACATGGCGCGCAGGTGCTCTCCTGGCAGTCTGGCGGGCGTGAGCGTCTCTATCTGAGCCCCAGGGCGCTGTTTGACGGCCGTTCGGCCATTCGTGGCGGTATCCCCGTGTGCTTCCCGCAGTTCAATGCGCGCGGCACGCTGCCGAAGCACGGTTTTGCACGTACCCTGCCCTGGGCACTGGTGCCGAGGTTGGTGGCCGGTATATCGCCACCTGGGTCCGACGACGGCGCGCAGGTCTGTTTGCAGCTGTGCGCGACGGACGGTACCCGCGCCCTCTGGCCTTACGCATTCGAAGCCGTCCTGACGGTCAGCCTGCAGCCCGGCAGCCTTCAGGTTGCTCTGAAGGTCGACAACACCGATGTGCAGCCGCTTCAGTTCACCGGGGCGCTGCACACGTACCTGGCGGTGGACGATATCGCGGGCGCGCGTCTCGAAGGCCTGCAGGGGCAGCGCTGCTGGAATGCGGTGACGGACCAGACCGGGCTGGCCAGCGGCAGCATCGGCTTCAACGGCGAATTCGACCGGGTCTATGCTGCCGCGCCTTCCGCGTTGACCCTGCACGACGGCCCGCATGGCCTGCAGATAGCCCAGAGCGCAAGCTTCGCCGATACGGTGGTCTGGAACCCTGGCGCCGAACGGTGCGGCCGTCTGGGCGACATGCCACCCGATGGATTTGCTCGGATGCTGTGCGTCGAGGCGGCGCAGGTGATGAGCCCGGTGGAAGTTGCTGCAGGCCAGACCTGGCAGGGCTGGCAGCGTCTCACCGTGCTTTGACGGCGGGCGCCGACCCGGTCCGGCGAGCGGGCTGCCATGGTCTGCAACCTACAATCCCGCCATGCTTGCCAAACGTATCATTCCCTGCCTTGACGTGACCGGTGGTCGCGTGGTCAAGGGCGTCAATTTTGTCGAATTGCGGGACGCGGGTGACCCGGTGGAGATTGCCGCGCGCTACAACGACCAGGGCGCCGACGAGCTCACCTTCCTGGACATCACCGCCACCAGCGACGGCCGCGACCTGATCCTGCACATCATCGAGGCCGTGGCCAGCCAGGTGTTCATTCCTCTGACGGTCGGCGGCGGGGTGCGCACCGTCGAGGACGTGCGCCGCCTGCTCAACGCGGGCGCCGACAAGACCAGCTTCAACTCGGCGGCGATCGCCAACCCGCAGGTGATCCGCGACGCCTCGGCCAAATACGGCGCCCAATGCATCGTGGTGGCCATCGACGCCAAGCGCCGCTTCGGGGACGACCTGCTGGATCGCGGCGAAGGCTGGGACGTCTACAGCCACGGAGGGCGCAAGAACACTGGCCTAGATGCGGTGGCCTGGGCACGGCAGATGGCTGAGCATGGCGCCGGCGAGATCCTGCTGACCAGCATGGACCGCGACGGCACCAAGGCGGGCTTTGACCTCGAATTGACGCGTGCTGTGAGCGACGCGGTCAGCGTGCCGGTGATCGCCTCGGGCGGCGTGGGCACGCTGGACCACCTGGCCGATGGCATCCAGACGGGCGGGGCGGATGCCGTGCTGGCCGCCAGCATCTTCCACTATGGCGAGTTCACGGTGGCGCAGGCCAAGGCGCGCATGGCCGAACGCGGCATTCCGGTGCGGATTTGAAGCATTTCTGGCCACTCCCCATCGTCGAATGGTCATAAGTAGCTATCAAAATGAAAGTATCCTCAAATCACTGACAATTCCCCCATGAACTGGCTCGACGAAGTGAAGTGGGACGCCCAGGGGCTGGTCCCGGCCATTGCGCAGGAAGCCGCGACGGGCGACGTGTTGATGTTCGCCTGGATGAACCGTGACGCCCTGCAGAAGACCGCTGAGCTGGGCCGCGCGGTGTATTTCAGTCGCTCGCGCGGCAAGCTGTGGTTCAAGGGCGAGGAGTCGGGCCATGTGCAGACGGTGCACGACATTCGCCTGGACTGCGACAACGATGTGGTCCTGCTCAAGGTCACGCAGCTGGGGCACAAGCCCGGCATCGCGTGCCATACCGGGCGCCACAGCTGTTTCTTTCAGCGCTATGACAACGGCGGCTGGAAAACCGTCGAGCCGGTCTTGGAAGACCCCGAATCCATCTACAGATAGTGCCCATGTCCTCCCACGATTCCATGGTCCGAAATGCTGAAGACGCTTTGGCGCGTCTGGCCGCCGTCATCGAGAGCCGCAAGGCCGCCAACGGCGGTGACCCCGAAAAGAGCTACGTCGCACGCCTGCTGCACAAGGGGCCGGACGCCTTCCTGAAAAAGATCGGCGAAGAGGCAACCGAGGTGGTCATGGCTGCCAAGGACGCCGACCATGGCGGCGACCCGAACAAGATCATCTATGAAGTGGCCGACCTCTGGTTCCACTCGATGATCGCGCTGGCCCACTACGGGCTGACTCCGGCCCAGGTGGTGGCCGAACTGGAACGCCGCGAAGGCACCAGCGGGATCGAGGAAAAGGCCTTGCGCAAGGCCCAGGCGCGGGAGGCACAGGAATGAACGATTCGCAACTCGACTCCATGCGCACCGTCAGCTGGGTCAGTTACCTTCTGCACCTGATCGTGGCGGTGGGCGCGGTGTTTCCGGGCGCGCAGGCCAGCCTTGCGCTTCTGCTGGTGGCGCTGATCATGGATCTGGTCAAGAAAGGCGATGCCGATGGCAGCTGGATGGCGTCCCATTTCAGCTTCCGCATCCGCACGGTCTTGTGGGCCGGTGTGCTGTATGCCGTGACTTCGCCGCTGTGGCTGCTGCTGCTGGCGCCTGGCTGGCTGGCGTGGGGCGTCATTTCAATCTGGTTCCTCTACCGCATCGTCATGGGCATGGTGCGGATGAACAAAGACCTTCCGATGGAGACCTGAACCGTGCCGACCGCTGGACCATCCGCTGCCCATGATCCGAATTGCCTCTTCTGCAAGATTGTCGCCGGCAAGATTCCCTCGAAAAAGGTCCATGAGGATGACGAGGTCTTCGTCTTCCACGACATTCACCCTTGGGCACCGGTGCATTTCCTGATGGTGCCGAAAGTGCATGTTCCCTCGCTGGCCCACGCAGGGCCGGATCATGTCGGCCTGCTGGGGCGCATGATGGCGCTGGCGCCGAAGCTGGCGCTGGAGCAGGGCTGCCGGCCCTATCCGGAAGGCGGCTTCCGGGTGGTGGTCAACACCGGAGCCGAGGGCGGGCAGGAGGTGCATCACCTGCACATCCACGTCATGGGCGGTCCGCGGCCCTGGCTGAAGGGTTGAATTGGCCCGTGGTGCCGCTGGCACCCGGTGCCAGACTAGAATCCCGCATATTCGTTAGGAGTTATCCATGGGTTCATTTTCCATTTGGCACTGGCTGATCGTTCTGCTGATCGTGGTGATGGTGTTCGGCACCAAGAAGCTCAAGAACATGGGTTCGGATCTGGGCGGCGCCGTCAAGGGTTTCAAGGACGGAATGAAGGACGGATCGGCCCCCGAAGAGAAGCCCGCCCCGCCGGCCGGGCAGGTGAGCAACGCGGCCAGCGCCGAAAAGACCACCATCGACGTCGAAGCCAAGACCAAGTCCTGATCCGTTCGTTGCAGTCCCGACACCCGTGATCGACCTCGGCATTTCGAAGATCGCGCTGATTGGCGCGGTGGCGCTGATCGTCATCGGGCCGGAGAAATTGCCGCGCGTGGCCCGCACCGTCGGCACCCTGCTGGGCAAGGCGCAACGCTACGTGTCGGATGTCAAGGCCGAGGTCAACCGGTCGATGGAACTGGACGAACTCAAGAAGATGAAGGAAACGGTGGAAAGTGCGGCGCGCGACGTCGAGCAGACCATCCAGACCGGCACTGCCGATTTCGAGAAACAGTGGTCGGAGACCACGGCCGGGCTGAGCTCGGACAGCCCGGGTACGGCCTGGGAACCGCCGCCACCCGAGTACAAGCATCCCCGCAAGAAGTGGCGGCTCAAGCAGGGCGCGACGCCTCAGTGGTACAAGGCACGCAACGGCGTCCGGACCCGGGCCCTGTCAGGGGCTGCGCGCGTGGCGCGTTACCGTCCGCAGAAATTCAACTAGCCGTCTTCGGCTGCGCCCGACCCTCTGGTCTGGCTTGCCTTATTCACCATGTCCGATCCCCAGAACAAAGCAGAAGACGAACTCGCCGGCACCGAACAGCCGTTCGTGGCGCACCTCGTTGAATTGCGCGACCGGCTGATCCGCATGCTGCTCGCGATCGCCGTGGCGGCCATCGCGCTGGGCTTGTATCCGGGGCCTGGCCGGCTTTACGACCTGCTGGCGGCTCCGTTGATCGCGACCCTGCCCACAGGGGCCACGCTGATTGCGACCTCGGTGATCTCGCCGTTCATGGTGCCGTTGAAGATCCTGCTGATGGCGGCCTTCCTGATCGCCTTGCCGGTCGTGCTGTACCAGCTCTGGGCCTTTGTGGCGCCGGGCCTGTATACACACGAGAAAAAACTCGTCTTGCCGCTGGTGGTTTCCAGCACGGTGCTGTTCTTCATTGGCGTGGCGTTCTGCTATTTCTTTGTATTTGGCCAGGTGTTCAAGTTCATCCAGGGCTTCGCGCCCAAGAGCATCACGGCCGCGCCGGATATCGAGGCCTACCTGACGTTCGTGCTGACCATGTTCTTTGCCTTCGGGCTGGCCTTCGAGGTGCCCATTGCGGTGGTCGTGCTGGCGCGCCTGGGGGTGGTCAGCATTCAGAAGCTCAAGGATTTTCGGGGCTACTTCGTGGTGCTTGCGTTCATCATCGCAGCCATCGTGACCCCGCCGGACGTGGTGTCGCAGCTCGCGCTGGCGATTCCCATGTGCCTGTTATACGAGCTGGGCATCTGGGCGGCCCGGATCTTCATCAAGCACACCCAGGCTCCGGACGCCGAGGCAGGGGCTGAGCCCTCCTGAACCTGTCTTCTGGTTCATTTTGGCCGATTCCCAGCGTCGAATGGTCGCCAGCAGCTATCAAAAACAGAGTAACTGACTACCGGGCTGCTTGGCGTGGCCGCGGTCGCAGGCCCGGTGTCACGTCAATTTCCACTTTTTCCTCACGACGCAGCAGGCTGAAGCGCGCCGGTACCCCCGGTTTGAGTGCCGCCACATGCGACAGCAGTTCGCTGACCGACGCGAGGGTCTTGCCGGCAACGGCGGTGATCACGTCGCCCGGGCGGATGCCTGCCTGCGCAGCCGGACCGTTCTGGAGCACGCCGGTGATGATGACCCCGGACGCGGCCTTCACGCCGAAGGTTTCAGCCAGCTCGGGTGAGAGGTCGTTGGGCTCGACGCCGATCCAGCCCCGGGAGACCTGGCCGTCGCGCACGATGCTGTCCAGCACCATCTTCGCGGTGGACACCGGGACCGCAAAACCGATGCCCATGCTGCCGCCCGAGCGTGAATAGATGGCGGTGTTGATGCCCATGAGATGTCCGTTGACATCGACCAATGCCCCGCCAGAGTTGCCGGGGTTGATCGCGGCATCGGTCTGGATGAAGTTTTCGAACGTGTTGATCCCTAGCTGGTTGCGCCCCAGGGCACTGACGATGCCACCCGTCACAGTCTGACCGACACCGAACGGGTTGCCAATGGCCAGCACATGGTCGCCCACGGCCAGGGCATCGGAGTTGCCCAGCACGATCACGGGCAGCTTGTCGAGTTCGATCTTGAGGATGGCCAGGTCCGTGTCCGGGTCGGTGCCAATGACCTTGGCCTTGGTCCGGCGGCTGTCGTTGAGGATCACCTCGATCTCGTCTGCGCCTTCCACAACGTGATTGTTGGTGAGGATGTAGCCGGAGGGACTGACGATGACGCCACTGCCCAAGCCCTCCTGGGGCTGGTTGCCCTGGTCGCCGAAAAAGAAGCGGAACCAAGGATCACCGCTGCGCGGGTGCCTTTCGGCCGCCTTGCTGGTGTTGATGCTGACCACGGCGGGTGACGCGCGCTTGGCCGCAGGGCTGAAGCTGCCGGCGGCCACTGTGCCCGATCCGCCCGACGGTGCCTCGATGACGGACACGGCGCCGCTCAGCGTGGGCCGCTTGTTCAGCCATTCCGGCTTCATGACACCGACGACAAAATACGCGGCCAGCAGCACCGTGACGGATTGAGAGAACAGCAGCCAGAGTCGTTTCATGCGGTGAAGCCGGGATTCGCCCGGTCAGGCGGTGGCCAAATTGTAGGTGGGCCGGCAGCAGCCGGCGGTCGCGCGCGCCGTCAACCGGCCGGAATTCAGGGACAATGACCGGATGACTCCAGGACTTTCCCCGGCATCGCCCCTTGCAGTTGTCGAGCGTGGCGCGGTGCTCCAGGCGTTCGATGCCGTGCTGCAGCCCGAGCGATTCAAGGATTACGGACCGAACGGCCTGCAGGTCGAGGGGCGGCAGGGCATCCGCAAGATCGTCTCCGGGGTGACGGCGAGCCGGGCGCTGATCGAAGCGGCGATAGCTGCCCAGGCGGATGCGCTCTTTGTGCACCATGGCCTGTTCTGGCGTGGCCAGGATGGCCGCGTGACCGGCTGGATGAAGCAGCGCCTGGCCCTGTTGCTGGCGCACGATGTCAACCTCTTTGCCTACCATCTTCCGCTGGCTGCGCACCCCGAATGGGGCAACAATGCGCAGCTTGGCCGGGTGCTGGGCCTCAGGGCCGATGCCCGTTTCGGCGAACAGGAGCTGGGTTTTGTGGGGGGCTGGGCTGACGGGCAGCCGTACCTCACCGCTGGGGAGACGACACGCCATCTTGAGCTGAGGTTGGGGCGGCCAGTGGTCAGTGTGGTGGGTTCGCAGGAGCCCATTCGCACGATCGCTTGGTGCAGCGGCGGTGCGCAAGGCTATTTCGAAGCGGCCATTGCGGCCGGTGCGCAGGCCTTCATCACCGGGGAGATCTCGGAGCCGCAGGCCCATCTGGCGAGGGAATGCGGCGTGAGCTTCTTTGCCTGCGGACACCATGCCACCGAGTGTTTCGGTGCGCCCGCCGTGGCTTCACATGTTGCGGAGCAGCTCGGGCTTGTGCACGAATTCATCGAGATTGCCAATCCGGCCTGAGCCATGCCCGTGATTCCAGCGCGCCCAAGCCAGCTGCCGATCGCGATCACCATGGGTGATCCGGCCGGAATCGGCCCCGAAATCATCGCCAAGGCGTTTCGTGACGATCCAGCGGTCACCGCAGGCTGTTTTGTTGTCGGCGATATGGCAACCCTGCGCCGCGCCAGTGCGGTCGTGAGCGGGCCGGGAAGGCCGCTCATCCCGGTGGCCGGGATCGACGCACCGCAGGAGGCCTATGCGACGCCGCCGCGCTGCATTCCGGTGCTCCAGACGCCGCAGCGCCTGGGGCCGGTCGCTGTTGGCCGGGTGAGCGCCGAGGCGGGTCAGGCGGCTGCCGACTGCGTGGTATGGGCCGCACAGGCGGCTCTTCGCAAGGAGATCGGCGCAATCGTGACGGCGCCCCTGCACAAGGAAGCGCTGGCCGCGGCTGGCATCTCCTACCCGGGGCACACCGAATTGCTGCAGGCGCAGGCGGCTGCCTTTCTCGGCAAGTCCGTTTCGGAAGTACCGGTTCGCATGATGCTGGCCAATGACGAGTTGCGCACGGTCCTCTTGAGCATCCATGTCGCCTTGCGCGACGCGATTGACGCCGTGACCCCTGAAAATCTGCTGGAGACTTTGCGCATTACGCACGAATCCGTTGGGGCCTTGCTACAACGCGCCCCCCGCATTGGCGTGGCGGGCCTGAATCCACATGCCGGGGAAGGCGGCCTTTTTGGGCGGGAAGAAATCGACACCATTGCGCCGACGATCGAAACGGCGCGAAGGGCCGGCATGGATGTCAGAGGCCCTTTCGCACCGGATACCGTCTTCATGCGGGCACGGGCAGCTGCAGGCGAACCGGGGGAATTCGATGTGGTGATTGCGATGTACCACGACCAGGGGCTGATTCCGGTCAAGTATCTCGGCGTTGACAAGGGCGTCAATGTCACGTTGGGCCTGCCAATACGTCGCACGAGCCCCGACCACGGCACGGCGTTCGACATCGCTGGTACCGGGCAGGCTGACGCGTCCAGCCTGATCGAAGCAATCCGATTCGCTCGGGTTCTCGCGCCGTGAGTCTCGCTTTTCAACAGCCGGGCGGAGGGCCCACCCGGCGCGGCTTCATTTTCTGAGGCTGTCGCGGATTTCGCGCAGGAGCAGCACGTCTTCCGGCGTCGGTGCAGGTGCCGGCGCTGGAGCGGGCGGGGCTTCCTTGCGCAAGCGGTTCATCTGCTTGACCATCATGAAGATGATGAACGCCAGGATGATGAAATTCACTGCCACCGTGATGAAGTTGCCGTAGGCAAAGACGGGCACGCCCGCCTTCTTGAGCGCATCCAGGTTTGTGGCCGTTCCGGCCGGCACGTTGCCCAGGACGACAAACAGGCTGGAGAAATCCAGCTTTCCGAACACGGCTCCCACCAGGGGCATGATCAGGTCGGCAACGACCGAATCCACGATCTTGCCAAAGGCGCCGCCGATGATCACGCCGACGGCCAGATCCATCACGTTGCCCTTGACCGCAAATTCCTTGAATTCAGACATCATTCCCATCGATCAAGCTCCGCCATTTGGTTGAAATAGGACAGTATTCACGAGAAACCAAGGGTGTCAAGCCAAGGTCTGGCTGTCTGCACCGCTTGATCGGTCCGAGGCCAAAGTCGTCAGCTACAATCTCGGGTTGACCCTGATACAGACCGCATTCTTGAGGATTCCCATGAGTGACACCCCAGTCGACAACAGCAAACGGACCTGGATGATTGCATCTGGTTGCGCCGGTGCCGCGGGCGGTATTGCTGCCGCCGTCCCCTTTGTCAGCAGCATGATGCCTTCGGAAAGGGCCAAGGCGGCTGGCGCGGCAGTAGAGGCAGATATTTCCGGCCTCAAGCCGGGCGAGAAACTGACCGTGGAGTGGCGTGGAAAACCGGTGTGGATCGTGCGTCGTACGCCCGAGCAACTGGCTGCTTTGCCCAAGCTTGACCCGCAACTCGCCGATCCCCTGTCATTGCGCAAGCCCGGAGAGACGCCGGACTATGCCAAGAACGGATGGCGCTCGCGCAAACCCGAAATCTTTGTCGCAGTGGGTATTTGCACGCATCTGGGCTGTTCCCCTTCTGACAAGTTCACGCCGGGACCACAGCCGTCGTTGCCGAACGACTGGCAAGGTGGGTTCTTCTGCCCTTGTCATGGATCGACGTTCGACATGGCCGGGCGGGTCTACAAGAACGTGCCGGCTCCTGACAACCTTGAGGTGCCGCCCTATATGTTCCTTTCCGACAGCAAGCTGTTGATCGGTGAAGACAAGAAGGCTTGAGGAAAACGACTATGGCTGATTTCAAGGAAATTTCCCCCAACGCCAGCGCTGGCGAGAAACTGACCAACTGGTTCGAGAACCGCTTCCCGACGGCGTTCTACGAGTACAAAAAGCACATGTCGGAGTATTACGCTCCGAAAAACTTCAACGTCTGGTATGTCTTTGGCGCCTTGTCGATGCTGGTTCTGGTGATCCAGATCGTCACAGGCATCTTCCTCGTAATGCATTACAAGCCGGACGCAGCGCTTGCTTTCGCATCGGTCGAGTACATCATGCGGGACGTGCCATGGGGATGGCTCATTCGATACATGCATTCGACGGGTGCGTCGGCATTCTTCCTGGTCGTTTACTTGCACATGTTCCGCGGCTTGATGTACGGCAGCTACCGCAAGCCTCGGGAACTGGTCTGGCTGTTTGGCTGTGCGATCTTCCTGGTTTTGATGGCCGAAGCCTTCATGGGCTATCTGCTGCCTTGGGGGCAGATGTCATATTGGGGGGCTCAGGTGATCGTGAACCTGTTCTCCGCGATCCCCTTTATCGGCCCCGACCTGGCCATTCTGATTCGCGGTGATTTCGTGGTGGGCGATGCCACGTTGAACCGCTTCTTCAGCTTCCACGTGATTGCGGTTCCACTGGTGCTTCTCGGTCTCGTGGTTGCGCACCTGCTGGCACTGCACGATGTGGGTTCCAATAATCCTGATGGTATTGAAATCAAGGCCAACAAGGGCCCGGATGGCATTCCGCTGGATGGCATTCCGTTTCACCCGTACTACTCCGTCCATGACATCTTCATGGTCAGTGTGTTTCTGATGGTGTTTTCTGCGATTGTGTTCTTCGCGCCAGAGGTCGGGGGGTACTTCTTGGAGTACAACAACTTCATTCCAGCTGATCCGTTCCAGACGCCGCTGCACATTGCGCCTGTCTGGTATTTCACGCCTTTCTATTCCATGCTGAGAGCGGTGACGGGCGAGATGATGTACGTGTTCATCGCCTGCGTCGTGGCCGGAGCAGCCTTCGGTGTGATCAAGGGCAAGCTTTCTGCGTTGATGAAAGGCGTGATCGTGGTGGGCGCGGCGGCTGTTGTGGCCATGATGCTGGCCATTGATGCGAAGTTCTGGGGTGTTGTTGCGATGGGCGGTGGGGTCGTCATTCTGTTCTTCCTGCCTTGGCTGGACAACAGTCCTGTCAAGTCGATCCGTTACCGGCCGAGTTGGCACAAAGTGATGCTGGCGATTTTTGTCGTGAATTTCGTAGTGCTGGGCTATCTGGGGATATTGCCACCCTCGGTGATTGGTGGTCGAGTTGCGCAGTTGGGAACCCTCTTTTATTTTGGATTTTTCCTGCTGATGCCGTGGTGGAGCACGATCGGTGAGCCCAAACCGGTTCCTGATCGCGTGACATTTACCGCGCACTGAGCTTGAGGTCGTCAACCATGAAAAACATCAAAAAACTGGCTTTTGGGCTGATTCTGGTCTTGGGTCTGGCAACCGGGGCGCAGGCCGCCTCTGGTGGCGGTATTGCCTGGGATAAGGCACCGGGCAAGACCACGGACCTGGCGTCTCTCCAGAACGGCGCGAAGATCTTCGTCAACTATTGCCTGAACTGCCACTCGGCCGCCTTCATGCGGTACAACCGTCTGACCGATATCGGCCTGACGGAAAAGCAGATCAAGGACAACCTCTTGTTCACCACCGACAAAGTGGGCGAAACAATGAAGGCTGCGATCGACCCCAAGCAGGCCAAGGAGTGGTTTGGCGCAAACCCGCCCGACCTGACCCTGATCGCGCGTTCGCGTGCGGGCTCGGGGGGCAGCGGCGCAGATTACCTGTACACGTACATGCGGACCTTCTACCGCGACGACAGCAAGACGACGGGATGGAACAACCTGGCTTTTCCCAATATCGCCATGCCCCACGTGCTCTGGGAACTCCAGGGTGAGCGTCAACCGGTTTTCGAGGAGAAGGAAGAGCACGGCCATGTGGTGAAGGTACTCAAGAAGTGGGAGCAGATCACCCCCGGGACGATGACCCCCCTCCAGTACGATCAGGCGGTCGGTGACCTGGTGAACTACCTGCAATGGATGGGTGAGCCCGCGCAGAACACCCGGGTGCGGGTGGGCGTCTGGGTGCTGCTTTTCCTGGGTCTGTTGTCCTTCCTGACCTGGCGCCTTAACGCGGCGTATTGGAAAGACATCAAGTAATTCGACAGATCTCGGGGGGCTTGCCCGGGATGTCCGGAGTGGTTTGTGCCAGATGGGTTTCTGGTGGCATTCCACTCTTTTTGGTTTTAAGGAGACTCCGACATGATGGTGCTGTATTCAGGTACGACCTGCCCTTTTTCCCATCGTTGCCGTTTCGTGTTGTTTGAAAAAGGCATGGATTTCGAGATCCGCGATGTCGATCTTTACAACAAACCCGAAGACATCAGTGTGATGAACCCGTATGGGCAAGTGCCGATCCTGGTCGAGCGGGACTTGATCCTCTACGAATCCAACATCATCAATGAATACATCGATGAACGTTTCCCGCATCCACAACTGATGCCGGGCGATCCGGTGGCCCGCGTCCGCGTTCGCCTGTTTCTGTTGAACTTTGAGAAGGAACTCTTCGTCCATGTTTCGGCATTGGAAAACCGCGCGACCAAGGGTAATGACAAGGCGCTGGAAAAGGCCCGCGCACACATCCGCGACCGCTTGACGCAGTTGGCTCCGGTTTTTCTCAAGAACAAGTACATGCTGGGCGACGGATTCTCGATGCTGGATGTTGCGATCGCCCCGCTGCTGTGGAGGCTGGACTACTACGGCATCGATCTCAGCAAGAACGCTGCGCCGCTGCTGAAATATGCCGAGAGGATTTTTTCGCGACCGGCCTATATCGAGGCGTTGACGCCCTCGGAAAAGGTGATGCGCAAGTAACATCTCCAGGCAATCCGATGATGAGCGCCCCGGCTTCGACCTCCACCCGCCCCTATCTGATTCGGGCGCTTTACGAGTGGTGCACAGACAGCGGCTTCACACCCTATGTGGCGGTGCTTGTGGACGACAACGTTCGCGTGCCACGCGAATACGTGAAGAACGGCGAAATTGTGCTCAACATCAGCTTTGACGCAACCAGTTCCTTGAAGCTCGGCAATGAGTTCATCGAGTTCAAGGCCCGATTTGCGGGCACCCCACGCGAGATTCTTGTTCCCGTGGCCAACGTGATCGCCATCTACGCGCGGGAAAATGGCCAAGGGATGGCGTTCCCGATGTCGGTGCCCACTGACGCCGATTCGAACGCAGGGGACGCACAGGGGTCTGACAAACCGGCGGAACTCGGTGAGACCAATGTGGTTCAACTCGTGCATTCAGACGCTGATGGTGCCGATGCGCACGATGGACCAGAACCCCCCAAGCCGCCATCGGGTCCTCGGCCGATGCTCAAGCGCGTCAAGTAGTTCGGGGGAAATTGGGTCGGGTTTGGGCGAGTAAAATACGTTCGTCGCCGATTTAGCTCAGTTGGTAGAGCAACCGCCTTGTAAGCGGTAGGTCATCAGTTCGAATCCGATAATCGGCACCACGCGCATTCTGGTCAGGATGGGGCGAGTGGTTTTTGTCAGTGGCTCTTTCATGGTTCCTTCCCGGGTCGGTTGTCCACAATTGAAGACGGCGGGCCATGGGGGCCATTGCGCCAAGATACCAGGATCAGCGAGTTCCCTGGGCTTGGACTTTGACCCGGATGGAGGTGACAGTCCAGCCTCGGCTGTTGAGTGTGGAAACGAGGGACGGTAGCAGTTGCCTCAGTTTGGCGGCAGCGGTCGTGTTGCTGACCAGCAGACACCATGCATCGCCCTCAATCGGACCAGCCACGATGGAAGGCCGAAGGTTGGCGGGAATAAGGGGTTGAACGGTCCGGAGCCGTTCCTGTGAATCGCGCGCGAGTTCGGCGAGGTTGGCGAGCATCGGTGATGCTTGGGCTGCCTGTAGCAGAGAAACAGCGTGGTTTCGGCGATTCATGGGTGGGTCCGGTCACGCGGGCTTGAGAGGGAACATCAATGCACTTGATTATCACGGATGCCTGGCTGGCAAGAAGCCGGGCCGTTCACCTGTCGGGAACGAAGCTGCTGCTGACGGGCCTTGTCGTTTCAACGGGCCTCATGCTGGTCGCAGCGTCTCTCTATCACTGGGTTTTTCTTAAAGGCGCCCGTGAGGGCTGGCCCGTGGTGGGTTCCTTGGTCAGATTGGTGGTCAAGGATGAGTTCGACCAGCGTGACCGGTTCATGCGCGAAAACCTGGATGCCATGGCTCGCCGGGTTGGCGAAATGCAGGCCAAGATGATGCAACTGGAATCGCTCGGCGAACGTGTTTCTGGCCTGGCCGGCGTGAATCCCGCTGAAATCAAAGCGCCCCTCGGGCGAGGTGGCATACTGGTATCCGGGCCATCTCTTTCGTTGGAAGAGTTGCAGGCGACGCTGGCCGAGCTTGAGCAGCAAGGGGGGCGGCGATCCGACCTGCTGACCGTCATGGAGTCGAGGCTGTTCGATCAGAAGATTCGCCGGTCCATGGTTCCGACGCAGCAACCCGTCTCTGCGGTCAGCCTAGGTTCAGCGTTTGGGTGGCGGATCGACCCGATTACCGGCCGGTCGGCCTTGCACACGGGGCTGGACTTTTCTGCTGATCCCGGCACACCGATCCTTTCTGCGGCCGGTGGCGTGGTCGTCACTCAGGAGTACCACGCAGCCTACGGCAACATGATCGAAATCGATCACGGGAACGACCTCGTCAGTCGTTATGCCCACGCATCCCGGGTTTTTGTCAAGAAGGGTGACCTGGTGCGGCGCGGTCAGAAGATCGCCGAGGTCGGAACCACGGGTCGTTCGACGGGCTCACATTTGCACTTTGAGGTTCTGGTGCAGGGGGTTCAGCAAGATCCCCATAAGTTCCTGCAGGCAGGGCAAGACCTGCCATCGCAAACCGTCGCAGTGGCTGCGGTGCCCAACGGGCCGACTCGGACACCGCAGAGGTAAAATGCGCCGATGCGCCGTCGTTGCCATTTCGCAGTGACCCTTGCAATCGGTGATGGCGCCTTTACTTGAATCCAACCAATCTTAGGGATTTCGGACGTCTGCCAGCCGTAGAGGTTTGGTGGTCGGTCCTGCACGCATGGCCACCAACTTCCTGACCAAAATTTTCGGCAGTCGCAACGATCGTCTGCTCAAGCAATACCGCAAGACTGTGGAGCGAATCAACGCGATGGAGTCTCAGTTCGAGGCTCTGACCGATGAGCAGTTGCGCGAGAAGACCCTTGAACTCAAAGGCCGTGGGTCGGCTGGCGAGACGCTGGATGCAATCCTTGTCGAGGCTTTTGCGGTTGTCCGCGAAGGCTCGAAGCGCGTCATGAAGATGCGGCATTTCGACGTGCAGCTTCTGGGGGGCATGTCCCTCCACAACGGGAAGATCTCGGAGATGGGGACGGGCGAAGGAAAGACGCTCACAGCGACGCTACCGGTGTTCCTGAATGCCCTGACTGGCAAGGGCGTTCACGTGGTGACAGTCAATGACTACCTGGCCAACCGGGACGCACAGTGGATGGGGCGCCTGTACAACTTCCTTGGACTTTCTGTGGGCGTCAATTTGCCCAACATGTCCCGTGAGGAAAAGCAGGCCGCCTATCAGGCGGACATCACCTACGGAACCAACAACGAGTTCGGCTTTGACTACCTCCGGGACAACATGGTCTATGAGGTTCAGGACCGGGTCCAGCGGCCGCTGAACTACGCCATCGTTGACGAGGTGGACTCCATCCTGATCGACGAGGCGCGAACGCCCTTGATCATCAGCGGGCAGGCCGAGGACCACACGGCCATGTATCTGGCGATGAACCGCGTCGTGCCATCGCTGAAACGCCAAGAAGGCGAGGCCGATCCACACACGGGCGAAGGCGTCATCACACCAGGTGATTTCACTCTCGACGAAAAGACCCACCAGGTTTTTCTGACCGAGATGGGGCATGAGAACGCAGAGCGCATTCTTGCGGAGTTCGGACTGATTCCGCCAGGCGCCAGCCTGTATGACCCTGCCAATATAGCCCTGATGCATCACCTGTACGCAGCGCTGCGTGCCAACCATTTGTACCACCGTGATCAGCACTATGTGGTTCAGGAGGGCGAGATCGTGATCGTCGACGAATTCACCGGCCGCCTGATGAGCGGTCGCCGGTGGAGCGACGGCCTGCACCAGGCGGTCGAGGCCAAGGAGGGCGTGGCGATCCAGGCAGAAAACCAGACGATGGCGTCGATCACGTTCCAGAACTATTTCCGGCTCTACGCCAAGTTGGCTGGGATGACGGGAACGGCCGATACCGAGGCCTACGAATTCCAGGAAATCTACGGACTGGAAACCGTGGTGATCCCGCCCAACCGTCCCAGCCGACGCGAGGACCAACTGGACCGTGTGTACAAGACCGCACGCGAAAAATACGCCGCAGCGATCGCTGACATCAGGGAGTGCTACGACCGCGGTCAGCCGGTACTTGTGGGTACGACCTCAATCGAGAACTCTGAACTGATCTCTGGCCTGTTGGACAAGGAAAAACTCCCCCACCAGGTCCTGAACGCAAAGCAGCACGCGCGTGAGGCCGACATCGTGGCGCAGGCTGGGCGGCCGAAGATGATCACGATTGCAACCAACATGGCCGGCCGAGGCACCGACATCGTGCTCGGCGGCAATATTGAGAAACTTGTCGCTGCCGTGGAAGCTGACGAAGGACTTGATTCTGCCGCGCGCGCGGCCAAGGTAGAGGAACTGCGTGCCAACTGGAAGAAGGAGCATGAATTCGTCACTGGACAGGGTGGCCTGCGGATCATTGCGACGGAGCGGCATGAATCCAGACGAATCGACAACCAGTTGCGGGGTCGCTCGGGACGCCAGGGGGATCCGGGGTCGTCACGTTTTTACCTGAGCCTGGACGATGCGCTGATGCGGATCTTTGCGGGCGACCGTGTGCGAGCCATCATGGAGCGGCTGAAAATGCCCGATGGGGAGGCGATTGAGGCGGGCATCGTCACCCGCAGCATCGAAAGCGCGCAACGCAAGGTCGAAGCGCGCAACTTCGATATTCGCAAACAGTTGCTGGAGTACGACGACGTTTCGAACGACCAGCGCAAGGTGATCTATCAGCAACGCAACGATATTCTTGATGCAAGTGACCTGTCGGGCCAGATTGCGTCGTTGCGCGAAGGTTGCTTCACCGATCTGGCGCATCTTTATGTTCCGATCGAATCAGTTGAAGAGCAATGGGACGCGGCGGGTCTGGAAAAGGTACTGGCCGAGGAGTGGCAGATCAGCGTGCCGTTGCGCGAGACCATCCAGGCCGCATCGGCAATCACGGTGGAAGAGGTCCTGGCGAAAGTGCTTGCTGCGGCGGACGCAGCATTTGAAGCCAAGGTCGCGCAGATCGGCGGTGAGAATTTCACTCAGTTCGAACGCATGGTCCTGTTGCAGAGCATTGACACCCACTGGCGGGAGCATCTGAGTGCGCTCGACTATCTGCGTCAGGGCATTCATTTGCGCGGTTATGCGCAGAAGCAGCCGAAGCAGGAATACAAGCGGGAAGCATTTGAACTTTTTGGCCAATTGCTAGACGCCGTCAAGAACGATGTCACCAAAGTGCTCATGACGGTCAGGATCGAATCTGGCGAACAGCTGGAGCAAGCGGCGGTCGCGATGGAAGAGCGCGCTGAGAACATCTTCAACGTGACCTATACCGCGCCAACGGAGACTGGTGAAGTTCAGACGCTTGCTGGGGCCGGTGCGTCCTCGACCGGTGATGAGATTCCCCGCGTCGGCCGGAACGATCCCTGCCCATGTGGCAGCGGCAAGAAGTACAAGCAGTGCCACGGTCGATTGGCCTGAACCGGCGAATCTTACAACGAAGCGGGCCCAGGCCCGTTTTGTGTTTCCCGACCACCATTTCCCGACAATTCGAGTTCTTCAGGAAATCACACCATGCCAGTCAATCTGTCCCCGCCCACTCCTTCTGACCTTCATCCCGTAGCTGGTGTTCGCCTGGGCGTGGCCGAAGCAGGCATTCGCAAGGTGGAGCGCAAGGATCTGACGGTCATCTTGCTTGAGGATGGTGCCAGCGTTTCGGGCGTGTTCACGCGCAACCGGTTTTGCGCGGCGCCGGTACAGGTCTGCCGCGAACATTTCGCCGCCGCTGCGCAGATCCGTGCTCTGGTGATCAACACGGGCAACGCGAATGCGGGGACCGGTGCCGAGGGGCTGGCGCGGGCGCGGGCCACCTGTGCCTCATTGGCCAAGCATCTGGACGTCGCTCCGGAGCAGGTTCTGCCATTTTCAACCGGCGTCATCATGGAACCCTTGCCCGTTGAACGCATCGAGGCGGGCTTGCCGGCGGCTCTGGCTGACCTGGATGTGGATCACTGGGGCCAGGCGGCGCAAGCCATCATGACGACGGATACGATTCCGAAGGCTGCAAGCAAAGTCATCAATCTGGACGGCGTCCCGGTGACGATCACCGGGATGAGCAAGGGAGCCGGCATGATTCGCCCCAACATGGCAACCATGCTCGGTTTTCTGGCCACGGACGCCTGCATCGCTCCCTCCCTGATGAAGCAGCTTGCCCTTGATCTGGCTGAAGGTTCGTTCAATCGCGTCACAATTGACGGGGATACTTCAACCAATGACTCTTTTGTCGTCATTGCCACCAACAAGGCACCGCACAAGCCGCTCGCCTCGTTGAATCAGGGGTTGGGCCTTGTTCTCAAGAACGCAATGATGGACGTTGCGCGGCAGTTGGCGCAGGCCATCGTCCGGGACGGGGAGGGGGCCACCAAGTTCATCACGGTGCGCGTGGAGGATGGCAGGAGCAGCGCTGAGTGCCGTCAGGTGGCTTATGCGATCGCTCACTCGCCGCTGGTGAAGACGGCGTTCTATGCCAGCGATCCCAATCTGGGGCGAATTCTTGCTGCCGTGGGCTACGCCGGGATCGACGACCTGGACCCGTCCCTGATCGATCTGTTCCTGGACGATGTCCACGTGGCTGTGAACGGCGGGCGCAATCCGACTTACCGGGAAGAGGACGGACAGCGGGTCATGAAACAGAACGAGATCACTGTCAGGATCCGGCTGGGCCGTGGGGCCGCGACAGACACGGTCTGGACCTGCGATTTCAGCCACGAGTACGTCACTATCAACGCCGACTATCGGTCCTGAGGACATGAACGAAACCTTTGAGCGCCTGCTCGCGCGGGCGGAACAACTGATGACGCGGATCGAATCGGCGCTGCCACAGCCGCTGGCGGCGCCTGACTGGGCGCGGGCTGTGGCTTGGCGGTACCGCAAACGCAGTTCCGGGCACGGTGTCCTGGAACCCGTCCGCCACCTGGCGACTCTGGGGCTGGCCGACTTGAAGGAAATCGATCCGCAGAAGGAAAAAATAGAGCGCAATACCTTGCAGTTCATTCAGGGAAAACCGGCCAACAACGTTCTGTTGACGGGCGCGCGCGGGACCGGCAAGTCATCCCTGATCAAGGCCATCCTGAATACCTATGCCGCGCAGGGCCTGCGTCTGATCGAGGTTGACAAGGCGGACCTGACCGACCTTCCGGACATCGTCGAGGTGGTGGCTGACCGGCCGGAACGATTTATCGTCTTTTGTGATGACCTGAGTTTTGAAGATGGCGAGCCGGCCTACAAGGCATTGAAATCGATTCTGGACGGATCCATCGCTGCGCCGACCCCCAATTTGCTCGTGTACGCTACCAGCAACCGCCGCCACCTTCTGCCCGAGTACATGAAGGACAACCTCAGTTATTCACACACCGATGACGGTGAAGTGCATCCGGGCGAAGTGATCGAGGAAAAGATCTCCTTGTCTGAACGGTTCGGACTCTGGGTCAGCTTCTATCCGTTCAGTCAGGACGAGTACCTGACCATCGTCGGGCAATGGTTGCAGTCGCTGGGGGCAAACACCGCCATGGTCGAGGCGGCGCGTCCGCTGGCGTTGATCTGGGCATTGGAGCGCGGATCGCGCAGTGGCCGTGTCGCCTACCAGTTTGCCCAGGACTTCATGGGCAGATACCCGGTCGCAACGTGAATGGGCACGAGCCATTGCGGGCCGATGCCGGCATCCAACGCTTGGGCGGACCCGATCGCCCGGTGGTTGAAGTCGCCGTCGGCGTGCTGATTCGCCCCGACGGTGATTTTCTGCTGACTTCCCGTCCCGGTGGCAAGGTCTATTCCGGCTATTGGGAGTTCCCCGGTGGCAAGGTGGAGGGCGGTGAAAGCGTGGAGCAGGCGTTGTGTCGAGAACTCTTCGAAGAACTGGGCATTGAAGTCACACAGTTGACCCGATGGAAGGAACAGTTGGTCGACTATCCGCATGCGCTGGTCCGGCTGAATTTTTTCAAGGTCACCGGCTGGCGTGGGTTCCTGGAGATGCGCGAAGGCCAATCGTTCGCCTGGCAGCATCTGCCGGTTGCGGTGGCACCTGTGCTGCCGGGTACCGTGCCGGTTCTGGAATGGTTTGCCGCGGAACAGGGATTTCAAGATGCTACATATTAAATAGCATGAAATGACCATTTGAAGCTGGGAATTTCCCGATTTCCTTGTATTATTTGATTACGGCGAGCTTTTCGGGTCGTGTGGCGGTGTTTCGTCGATCGGCATCTCTGTCGGAACCCTGAAGCTTTCATTGGCCCAGGCGCCCAGATCAAGGCTCTTGCATCGTTCGCAACAGAAAGGCCGGAACGGATTGTCCGGCGAATAAAGGCTATCGCCCCCGCAGGCCGGACAGCGAACCCAGCGGTCGGCAGATTGGGATCGCGTCACGGCAGACATGAGCGCACGGCCTCACGAACACAGGGTCAATTCGAACTGGGTGTCGCTGTTGTCGGGATGCAGCCGGGTGTCCTCGCCAAGGCGCATCAGTCGAACGGAAACCAGCAACCGGTTGCCGCTGATTTCTGGAATCAGGTCCAGATCCGGGTCAATGCGCAGGCGCAGCAGCTGGAAAGTGCGGCCTTGCGGCAGGGGTTGCTGAAACTGGCCTCCGGGAGCGACCACTTTTTGCGGAGTTCCTGAATCACGCAGCATGTTCAACAACATCCGGATGGATTCCGCCAATGGCTTGACCGTCGCCGTCCATGTCAGAAGATCGCCATGGCGCGTCGCGGCGCTTTTGTGCTGCCATGCAAAATAGGCAGGCAAATCAAATTCGCAGGTGCCTCCAGGGATGACGGCCCGGCTACGCACACTCATGAGCCAGTCATTCTCGGTCAGCGACTGGCCGGCTTTGCCCGGCAGTCCGCTCAGCGTCGTGAAGCAATGTTCAAGCTGGCCCACGACATCGTCGAGGACTTGCTCAGAAATGGCCGGGTTTCCACGGTAGCTGTTCAGAACCTGCTTTTGTTTGTCGAGATCCTTGAGGACATCGGACTTGAGGTCGGCCCGGGTGGCCACGTCCATGATCTCGAAAAGCGTGGTCAGTGCGTAGTGGTGATCCAGCGGTGTTTCGCGCGCCACCAGTTCGTCCAGACGCAAGAAAAGATGCTCGAGCCGCAGATAGGTGCGAATGCGTTCGTTGAAAGGATATTCGTAGAGGATCACGCTGCTATTTCCAGTTTTCCAATGATAGACCGAATGGTTCGGCCAAATGCGCGACCTCATGGGCCAGGGAGTCAAGCGACACATCCTGATTGCTGATCACGATGTCCGCGGCGGCAAGCCTGACGTGGCGACCGGCCTGCGACTCGATGATCCGCTTGACATCATCCAGGGCCATCCCGTTGCGCGTCATCACGCGCTCGATCTGGGTTCCTTCATCACAATCAACCACGATGATGCGGTTCAGTTTCGTTCGCCAGTGGCCGGACTCGACCAATAATGGAATGTCGAAAACGACGCAGGGGTGGCCTTCATCGATTGCTTGGCGGGCTTGCTCGCCGGTCGTCTGCCCCACAAGGGGGTGAATGATGGCCTCAAGGCGTTGCTTGGCGGCGGGGTCGTGAAAGGCGAGATCACGCATGCGCTTGCGATCCAGTGCACCTTCGGGGGTAATGAAGTCAGCCCCAAACTCGGCTTTGATGGCCGGCATGGCGGCGCCGCCGGCATCGGTCAAATGACGGGCAATCGCATCCGCATCAAGGATCACCGCACCTATGTCGCCCAGCATTCGGGCGACGGTGCTTTTTCCGCTGCCGATGCCGCCGGTCAGGCCGACCAGGAAGGTCCCCTTCATGCGTTGCCTACAGTCCTGCCACACGCAAAATGGATTGCGGGCCGAACACCATGGCGGTCAGCCCGGCGCCAGCGAGAAAGGGGCCGAAAGGAACGTAGCCGCCTTCGCGCAGGCCGCTGGCGAATTTCAGGGCGATCCCGACCAAGGCTCCGATGACGGACGCCATCAGAATCATGGGCACGAGTGCCTGCCAACCAAACCACGCCCCCAAAGCAGCGAACAGTTTGAAGTCCCCGAATCCCATGCCTTCCTTGCCGGTTGCCAGTTTGAAGGCCCAATAGATCAACCAGAGGGACAAGTAACCTGCTACGGCACCCCAAAGTGAAGCAACCAGCGTCACCGAGGTCCACTGAAGCGCCGAGGCGACCAGGCCCGCCCATAACAGCGGTAGCGTGATGTCATCGGGCAGCAAGGTGGTATCCCAGTCGATGAGTGCCAAGGCCAGCAATGCCGCGGAGAAGCCGCACCATGCGACTGCCGCGGGTGTTGCGCCCCAGCGCCAGAAGCATCCGAAGAATAGAACGCCCGTGACCAGTTCGACCAGCGGGTAGCGCAGGCCAATAGGTGAGTGGCATGCGGAGCACTTGCCCCGTAGAAACACATAGCTGAGCAGCGGGATGTTCTCGAACCACAAGACCTGATGGCCGCACTGCCGGCAGCGCGAACGCGGTCGGACCAGATTGAATGTCGAGGTCTCTTCCGCCTTTTTCCCGGACATCTCGGCGCATTCCGCCATCCATTGATGCTCGAGCATCTTGGGAAGGCGGTAGATGACCACGTTAAGGAAGCTGCCAACCAACAACCCAAGCAGGCCGCCAAGACCGGCGACGACGAGTGCAGATTCCGCCATCAGACGACCTGACCCAGTTTGAAAATCGGGAGGTACATCGAGACAACGATGCCACCGATGATGGTTCCAAGGAAGACGATGATGATCGGCTCCATGAGACTCGACAGGCCGGCCACCATGTCGTCAACTTCCGCCTCATAGAAGTCGGCAGCCTTGCCGAGCATGTGATCGAGGGAGCCGGACTCCTCGCCGATGGCGCACATCTGCAGCACCATGGTGGGAAAGAGATTGGCATTTCCCATCGCCACTGTGAGGCTGGTTCCGGTCGACACTTCCTGCTGAATCTTCTCCGTCGCTTGGGCATACAACATGTTGCCGGATGCACCCCCGACGGAGTCAAGCGCCTCCACAAGCGGAACGCCTGCCGCAAACATGGTCGAGAGCGTGCGTGTCCAGCGCGCAATCACGGATTTTTCAACCAGTACACCAAAGATGGGGACCTTGAGGAGGAGCCTGTCCATGAACATCTGCATCTTCTCGCTTCTCCTCCAGGCCTGGAAGAAGAAATAGGCACCACCACCGATGGTGCCGAAAATCAACCACCAGTACTTGACAAAGAATTCACTGATCGCGATGACCAGCAAGGTCGGTGCGGGCAGATCGGCACCGAACGATGTGAAGACGCTTTTAAAGGTTGGAATCACGAAGATCATGATGATCGTCACCACGACGAAGGCGACCACGATGACAGCCGTCGGATACATGAGGGCCGATTTGATCTTGGACTTGATCGCCTCGGTCTTCTCCATATAGACGGCCAAGCGGTCGAGCAACTGCTCAAGAATACCGGCTGCTTCACCGGCTTCGACCAGGTTGCAGTACAGGTTGTCAAAATACATCGGAAATTTTCGAAACGCGGCGCTCAGCGAAGTACCGGTCTCGACGTCCGTGCGGATGTCGTTCAGCAACTTGGTCACACTGGCGTTGGCATTGCCACGGCCGACGATGTCGAAGGACTGGAGCAAGGGTACGCCGGCTTTCATCATGGTGGCCAGCTGACGGGTGAAGATGGCCAGATCCTTGGGCTTGATGCGTTTTCCGGAGCGCATCCGGCGTTTCTTGATCTTGGTCGGAAAGACACCCTGCCGCCGCAGGGATGCCTGAACCTGGTTTTCACCCGAGGCTCGGATCTCCCCTCGGACCTGCTTGCCGTTGCGGTCCTTTCCTTCCCACTCGAACAGATATTCCCGAATATCTCTAGGCGCTGCTGAAGAAGCCATGTTGATCTCCCCAATTCCGCTGTCTTATTCGTTGGTGACGGCCAGCACTTCCTCGATCGAGGTCAGGCCCAGTTTGACTTTGTACAGACCCGATGTTCTCAATGAGCGGACGCCTTCGCGTTCGGCTTGGCGCGCGATATCAAGGGCGCTGCTGTCGCTGAGGATGAGGCGTTGCGTTTCTTCGCTCACCGGCATCACCTGATAGATGCCCAACCGACCCCGGTAGCCGTTGTTGCACATCGGGCAACCGAGGGGGCGATACGGCATCCAGCTACCATCGATGTCTTCTTCTTGGAACCCGGCGTCGATCAACGCTTCACGCGGCAAGTCCACGGGCGCTTTGCAGTTCGCGCAAAGCCGCCGCACCAGTCGCTGTGCGGTGATGAGGATGACACTGGACGCGATGTTGAAGGGAGGAACTCCCATGTTTCGTAGTCGCGTCAGGGTAGAAGGGGCGTCATTGGTGTGGATGGTGGACAGAACAAGGTGTCCTGTTTGCGCCGCCTTGATCGCAATGTCCGCCGTTTCGAGATCCCGGATTTCCCCTACCATGATGATGTCCGGATCCTGCCGCAGGAACGATCTGAGCGCGGCTGCGAATGTCAACCCTGCCTTTTCATTCACGTTGACCTGGTTGACACCCGGCAGATTGATTTCGGAGGGGTCTTCTGCCGTGGCGATGTTGACCCCGGGCTTGTTCAGCAAGTTCAGGCAGGTGTAGAGCGACACGGTTTTGCCCGAACCGGTTGGACCCGTCACCAGAATCATGCCGTAAGGACGCTCAATCGCCTTCAGCAGGCGGGCCTTTTCTTCGGGCTCGTACCCTAAGGCGTCAATCCCGAGTTTGGCACTGCTGGGGTCGAGAATCCGGATCACGATCTTCTCGCCGAACAAGGTGGGCAGCGTGCTGACGCGCAGGTCGACCGATCGGTCAGGTCCGACCTTCAGTTTCATGCGTCCGTCTTGCGGGACCCGTTTTTCGGAGATGTCCAGTCGTGAAATCACCTTGATGCGTGACGCCAGCTTGTCCTTGATGGCGATGGGGGGGGAAGCGATTTCCCTCAACTCGCCATCGACCCGGAAACGTACCCGGTAGTTGAACTCATAGGGTTCAAAGTGCAGGTCTGAAGCGCGCATATTGAACGCATCCAGCAGCATCTTGTGGAGAAACTTGACGATGGGTGCGTCGTCAACTTCTGATGTGTCCACCTCGCCAGCATCGGCGGCAGAGGCGTCCATCGACGATTCGTCAAACTCAAATTCCCCGCCGACGAAACTTTCCATCGCTTCGTTGACGGAAGTCGTGCTCTGTTCGACCATCCGGGAAAGCTTGTCGAACTCGGCGATCACCCAGTCCACACCCATTTGGGTGGCGAACTTGATTTTCTCCGCAGCTGCCTGATCGGCAGGATCGGCTGTGGCAACGATGAGACGGTTTCCCCGCTTGCTCAGGACGAGCACGCGAAAATCCTGGCATGTCTTGGGGTCGAGCAGACCTTTTGGAAGTCGGTTGCGATCGAGGGCGTCCAAGTCCACCAGAGGGACCGCAAATGCAGTTGACATGGTGTGGGCGAGGTCGGACGCAGATACGGCCCCGGATCCTGTCAACTCTGAAATGAAGTTGGTTTTGCCGGTAAGCGCCTTACGGTAAATGTCTTCGGCAGCTTTCTGACCGAGCTTTCCCGCGGTAACCAATGCGCGTGCCAAGCCCGGAAGCGCGACGGCCGACGTATCTTTGGAAGGGGGTTCTGCAACAGCCATGAAGTTCGACGGTTTCTCGATGAGTGACATCAGGGCAATCTTCGCCGATTGCCCTCAGACTGTAAACCGGAAAACAGTGTCGCAATGTTCACTGGTGAGGCTGTGAACAAAGTTGAATATGTGGTCGGGGTGAGAGGATTCGAACCTCCGGCCTCTACGTCCCGAACGTAGCGCTCTACCAGGCTAAGCTACACCCCGATGGCTGGAACACGATGGAGAAACTCAGTGCCTGCGTTCCAGTAGCTGACTGGCCAATTGTATCAAACCCTCGGTGAATCGATTGTCGGGGAGAGTCCGCGCGGCAGCAATTGCCCGTTGCGCTTCCTGTGCCGCGGCATCGTGGGTGGCGTCCAGCGCACCGGTCTGCCGGACGATATTCACCACCAACGACAATTGGGTCACAGCCCCGGTTTCAATCGCTTCGCGGATCAGGTCGCGCTGGCTTGTTGTGCCCAACTGCATGGCCATGATCAAGGGCAAGGTGGCTTTGCCTTCGCGCAGGTCGTCGCCCAGATTCTTGCCCATTTCCGCCGCGGTTCCTGCATAGTCCAGCACATCGTCGACGACCTGGAACGCGGTGCCCAGCGCTTGCCCATAAATGGCGCAGGCTTCTTCGAACGCCGGCCCACTGGCCGACAGGATCGCTCCCAGTCGAGCGCTGGCTTCGAACAATTTGGCTGTTTTCGAGCGGATGACGCGCAGGTAATCGGCTTCGTCCAGCGATGCGTCGTGCATGTTCATCAGTTGCAGGACTTCGCCTTCGGCAATGATGTTGGTGGCCTCCGCGAGGATCTGCATCACCCGCATGTTGTCGGCTTCGACCATCATCTGGAAAGCGCGGGAGTACAAAAAATCGCCGACCAGGACACTCGCGGGGTTGCCGAAGGCCTCGTTGGCTGTCGAGCGCCCACGCCGGAGGGTGGATTCGTCCACCACGTCATCGTGGAGCAGTGTGGCCGTGTGGATGAACTCGACGACCGCAGCGAGGTTGAAACGCTGGCTGCCCTGGTAGCCGAGGGCGCCACAGGTCAGCAACAACAACACCGGTCTGAGCCGTTTGCCGCCCGCGGAAATGATGTACCGGGCCACTTCACCGACGAGCGGGACGCCCGAATCCAGCCGGCGCGCGATGACCTTGTCCACTTCGAGCATGTCGTCGGCGACGAGTGCCAGAGCGTTGAACGTGGAAGTGGATGTTGCAGCCAAGGTGGGATTCACCGAAAAGTTGCGGGATTATAGGGACCGCCCGGGCGGGACTTCGGCCACCGCCGGACAGCAGGTTAGTGGCTGCAAACCATGCTACAATGCTGGGCTCTGCGGAAATCCGTCTGCAGAACTCACTCAAGAGGTTTACATGTACGCGGTCATAAAAACCGGCGGCAAGCAGTATCGCGTTGCTTCCGGCGAAAAAATTAAAGTAGAACAGATTGCTGCGGACGTAGGCCAGGAGATCGTGATCGACCAGGTTCTGGCTGTCGGCAACGGCGCTGAACTCAAGGTGGGTACGCCCCTGGTGTCCGGCGCAACTGTGAAAGCCACGGTTGTGGCGCACGGCAAGCACGACAAGGTTCGCATCTTCAAGATGCGCCGTCGCAAGCATTACCAGAAACGTCAGGGCCATCGCCAGCAGTTCACCGAACTGCAAATCGGTGCGATTGCCGCTTAAGGAGAACAGGTCATGGCACAGAAAAAAGGCGGCGGCTCAACGCGAAACGGGCGCGATTCGAAGCCCAAGATGCTCGGCGTGAAAGCCTTCGGTGGCGAACTGATCAGCGCGGGCTCGATCATCGTGCGCCAGCGCGGTACCCGCTTCCATCCCGGCACCAATGTGGGCCTGGGCAAGGATCACAGCCTCTTTGCGCTGGTGGATGGCCACGTGTCCTTTGGCACGAAGGGTGCACTGAACAAGCACACGGTGAGCGTCACCCCGGCTGCTTGATTCTTTCGCAGCCCAGTACGGAGCCCCGCCTTGTCGGGGCTTCGTTGTTTTGGCGCGTTGTCGGTCTGTATAAACTGGATACCTGATGAAATTCGTTGATGAAGCCTATATTGACATCGTCGCTGGCGATGGCGGCGCAGGCTGCGTTTCGTTCAGGCATGAAAAATACAAGGAGTTCGGCGGCCCCAATGGAGGCGATGGGGGGCGTGGCGGACATGTATTTGCCGTGGCCGATCCCAGCCTGAACACCTTGGTTGATTTCCGCTTTTCCCGTCGCCATGAAGCCAAGCGCGGGCAGCATGGCATGGGCTCCGACATGTTCGGAGCGGCCGGAGATGACATCACGCTGCGGATGCCGGTGGGCACCATCATCACCGACGCTGAAACCGGCGAAGTGCTCTATGAGTTGCTGACGCCCGGCGAGCAGATCATGATCGCCAAAGGCGGCGACGGCGGTTTTGGCAACATGCGCTACAAAAGTGCGATCAACCGCGCGCCGCGCCAGAAGACGCCCGGTTGGCCGGGCGAGCGAAAGAACCTCAAGCTCGAGCTCAAGGTGCTGGCCGACGTGGGCCTGCTGGGCATGCCGAACGCGGGGAAATCGACGCTGATTTCCGCCATCTCGAATGCCCGCCCCAAGATCGCGGATTACCCCTTCACAACCTTGCATCCGAATCTGGGCGTGGTTCGCGTGGGCCCTGAGCAGAGTTTCGTGGTGGCGGATGTGCCGGGGCTGATTGAAGGTGCCTCAGAGGGTGCCGGATTGGGTCACCTCTTTCTGCGGCACCTTCAGCGTACGCGCCTGCTGCTGCACATCGTTGACATGGCACCTTTTGACGAAAGTGTCGACCCGGTTGTGCAAGCGCGCGCCATCGCGGCCGAACTCAAGAAATACGATCCCAAGCTCTACGCCAAGCCGCGTTGGCTCGTGCTGAACAAACTGGACATGATCGACGCCGATGCCCGGGCGAGGCGCGTCAAGGACTTCATCCGGCGGTTCCGCTACAAGGGGCCGGTCTTTGAGATATCGGCGCTCACCCACGAGGGTTGCGAGCAACTGGTCAAGGCTGTCTATCAGCATATCAAGGCGCAGCAGGTGCAGGAGCAGCCTTCACTGGAGGTGGATCCGCGATTCACCGGTGGGCAAACAGACTGACGATGTAGCCGGGCGCTACGTTTGTCGTAGCGTTACTAGACCGTTTGACGCTGGGAATGGCTTTAGATGATTCAAGAATCTGCTTCAAGAGTATTGCTGGATGCCCAGCGCATCGTGGTGAAGGTCGGGTCAAGTCTCGTGACCAATGAAGGGCGCGGACTCGATGAAGTAGCGATCGGGGAATGGTGTCGCCAGCTTGCCGCGCTTGCGCGTGATGGTCGCGAGGTGGTGATGGTTTCGAGCGGCGCAATCGCCGAAGGCATGAAGCGGCTCGGTTGGAACACGCGGCCCCGTGAAGTCCATGAACTGCAGGCTGCAGCGGCCGTGGGTCAGATGGGCCTGGCGCAGATGTACGAAACCAAGCTGCGTGAAAACGGGATGGGAAGTGCCCAAATTCTGCTGACGCACGCCGACCTGGCGGATCGCGAGCGCTACCTGAATGCGCGCTCGACCCTGCTGACGCTTCTGAAATTGCGGGTGTTGCCGGTCATCAATGAGAACGACACCGTTGTCAACGACGAGATCAAGTTCGGCGACAACGACACCTTGGGCGCCCTGGTGGCGAACCTGGTTGAAGCGGATGCGCTGATCATCCTGACCGATCAGAAGGGGCTTTACACCGCCGACCCGCGCACGGATCCCTCGGCTACGTTTGTCAATGAAGCCCGTGCCGGCGACCCGACCCTCGAAGTTATGGCCGGCGGTGCAGGTTCCAGCATCGGTCGGGGGGGCATGATCACCAAGATTCTCGCGGCGAAGCGGGCGGCGGGTTCGGGCGCGTCCACGGTCATCGCTTGGGGCCGCGAGCCCGGTGTGCTGATCCGTCTTTCCCAGGGCGAAGCCATTGGAACCCTCCTCACGGCACGAACGCAGAAGCAGCAGGCCCGCAAACAATGGATGGCCGACCATCTGCAGCTCCGGGGTTCGGTGAGCGTCGACGATGGTGCTTCACGCAAACTGCTGCAGGAAGGCAAGAGCCTGCTGCCGATTGGAATGACTTCCGTGAGCGGGGATTTCGCGCGGGGCGATGTGATTGCCGTGCGGGATTCGTCCGGACAGGAAATCGCGCGTGGTCTGGCCAACTACGCCAGCGCCGAAGCCCGGCTGCTGTGCCGCAAGCCTTCGAGTGAGTTTGAAGCGCTGCTGGGCTACGCAGCGGAGCCGGAAATGGTCCACCGGGACAACCTGGTGCTCGCGCGCTGAGTGCGGCGATTGCACTCGTCAGTCGAAGCCGCCAGGCTGCTCGGACTTCAGGGTGCGCACGATGTTGCTGGCTGAACGGTTGACCGCACGGTCCTTGCAGACCCCGGCCAGGGACAAGGCCAGCGCATGGCGGGATGCGGCGGAGCCGTACATCGGCTGCCATTCACTGCCACTCAAGACGGACCATCCGCCCGTGGCGTTGTGACGGGCATAGACTCGATGCTGCCCAGCACTGCAGCGGATCCCTTCGTACATCACGTTCTGCCCGCCATCGGCGCTGCTGGCCACGATGACATAGCGTACGACACCCTCGGGCGTGACGGACAGCGTGGCCGGATCGATACCGTACTTCAACGACGAACCGTCCGGGCCAGGCACGCGGATCAGGCGCTTCACGTCGAATGCGGGCGGCGGTGGCACTTCGCTTTCGCGCCAATCCGGACTATCCGGAAGCAGCTGCGCCGTGGCAAGTCCACTGCACAGCAGCAACGTCAGGCACATTGCGTGGCTACGTGCTTGCATGGCTGGCATCGTCCGGCGGAAGAAAAGAGGGGTCGGTCATCGGGTCCGGCTCGAAGGTTGCGCCAGGCGGCAGTTCGAAGACGACTGCCGGCAGGGCCTGGTGACCGGCACCCTGCTCCGGGTCGCGTTGACGCATGCCTCCGCGAAGGTAACGATTGCGGTACTCGTGGCGAGGCAGGAAGCGCGCGAGTTCGGTGAGTGCCATCTCGTAGACGCCGCGTTTGAACTCCACCACGGCATCCAATGGAACCCAATAGTCGTTCCACCGCCAGGCGTCGAATTCCGGGTGGTTGGTCGCGCGCAGGTTCAGGTGCCAGTCCTGACCGAGCAGTTGCAACAGATACCAGATCTGCTTCTGGCCTTTGTAGAAGCCTCTGGCATCGCGCCGGATATACCGGTCAGGCACCTCGTAGCGCAACCAGTCGCGGGTGCGGGCGACAACCCGCACATGCTCCGGCTGGAGCCCCACTTCCTCGTGCAGTTCGCGGAACATGGCTTGTTCGGGGGTTTCGCCACGATCAATGCCGCCTTGCGGAAACTGCCAGCTGTGGGTGCGGATGCGCTTGCCCCAGAACACCTGATTCTTCTGGTTGAGCAGGATGATGCCGACGTTAGGCCGAAAGCCTTCCCGGTCAAGCATAATCAAATTCCAATTTTTAAACTGAGTCCATTATGCACAGCGTGCCAGGCGTATCAAGGGGACCAACCCTTGGCACACCGGGCAACAAGCCAGCCAGAGCCTCCATGAAAGCCAGCCAGTTCTACATTTCCACCCTTCGCGAAGCACCGGCTGACGCTGAAGTGGTCAGTCATCAGCTCATGACGCGCGCCGGCATGATCAAGAAACTCGGCGCCGGCATCTATAGCTACATGCCGCTAGGACTACGGGTCATCCACAAGGTCGAGGCGATCGTGAGGGAGGAGATGAACCGGGCCGGCGCAGTGGAATTGACGATGCCGGTGGTCCAGCCTGCCGAGCTGTGGCAGGAAACTGGCCGCTTCGACAAGATGGGGCCGGAACTGTTGCGCATACAGGACCGCCATGGCCGTGACTTCGTGGTTCAGCCGACCAGCGAAGAAGTCATCACCGATATTGCGCGCCAGGACCTGCGTAGTTACAAGCAGTTGCCGAGAAACCTGTACCAGATCCAGACCAAGTTTCGCGATGAGCGCCGGCCGCGCTTCGGTCTGATGCGGGGTCGCGAGTTCATCATGAAGGATGCCTACAGTTTCGACTGGGACCAGGCGGCCGCCAAGGCCAGCTACCAGGTCATGGCAACGGCCTACCGTCGGATCTTTGACCGCTTTGGCCTGACCTATCGCGCCGTGGCGGCCGACAGCGGCGCCATCGGTGGTGACCTGAGCGAGGAGTTCCAGGTGATTGCCGCCACGGGCGAGGACGCGATCGTCTACTGCCCGTCCAGCGACTACGCCGCCAACCTTGAAAAAGCCGAAGCGCTGGCGCCTGCCGGGCCCCGCCCTGCCGCGGTGCACGCCCTGAGCCGTACGCCGACGCCAGGCAAAAGCACCTGCGCGGACGTCGCTTTGCTGTTGGGCGTGCCGCTGGTGAGCACCGTGAAATCGCTGGTGCTGGCAACCGAGGAATTGGGCGTTGCCGGGGAAATCGTCAAAACCCGGATCTGGCTGCTGCTGTTGCGCGGCGACCATGACATGAACGAGGTCAAGGTGAGCAAGGTTGCGGGGCTGGATGGCGGCTTCCGCTTTGCCACAGGCGCAGAGATCGAAGCGCATTTCGGCTGCAAAGCAGGCTATCTGGGCCCGATCGGGCTGAAACAGCCGGTCACGGTCGTCGCGGACCGGGAAGTGGCCGTCATGGCCGACTGGATCTGCGGCGCCAATGAGGCGGATTTCCACCTCACCGGTGTCAACTGGGGTCGCGACCTTCCTGAACCCGAGCTTGTTGCGGATCTGCGCAACGTGGTCGAAGGCGATGCTTCGCCAGACGGAAAAGGGGTGCTGGCCATCGAACGCGGCATCGAAGTGGGCCACGTGTTCTACCTCGGCACCAAGTACAGCCGGGCGATGAACGCCACCTTCCTGGGCGAGGATGGAAAGCCCGCGTTCTTCGAGATGGGTTGTTACGGCATCGGGATCACCCGCCTGCCGGCCGCTGCCATCGAACAGAACCACGACGAGCGTGGCATCATCTGGCCCGACGCGATCGCGCCGTTTGCGGTGGTGATCTGCCCGATTGGCATGGACCGCAGCGCAGACGTCAAGGCCGCCGCCGAAAAGCTGCACGACCAGTTGCGCGACAACGGCGTCGATGTGCTGCTGGACGACCGCGGCGAGCGTCCCGGCGCCATGTTTGCCGACTGGGAACTGATCGGGGTGCCGCACCGGGTCGTGATTTCCGACCGGGGCCTGAAGGACGGCCAACTGGAGTACCAGCACCGGCGCGACTCGGCGCCCACCAAGGTGGCGGTGTCCGATGTGTTTGCTTTCGTCACGGGCCGCCTGGCCATAGCGGCCTTGCCCACGCTGTGACGCGTTCGCCGGACGGCTTGCAACCGGACACGGCTGCGGCAAGACTCCGGGCCGAGCCGGCCACGATGACGCGACGAATCTGGTTGGCTTCAGCGCCGATGAGTCTGGTGGCGCTCTGTGCGTCAGGCTCGGCCTGGGCGGGCGGGCAGATCGAGGAACCCCTGGTCGATTCGGTGCGCTCGGCCTTGAGTGCCGCCATCGCGAATCACGCGCCGCCGATTCCGGAGTTTGCCGACACCGAAGCGCGCCTGAAATACCTGCGGTGGATGGGCACCATGATCTTCCGGCTGCGCCGCAGCAAGCCGGACTTCGACACCCGACGGGAATTCCTGCAGACGGCCTGGTACGAGAGCCGGCGCGCCGGTCTCGATGTGTCGCTGGTGCTGGGCCTGATCCAGGTTGAAAGCGCGTTCCGCAAGTATGCAGTCAGCCCGGTTGGCGCGCGCGGCTACATGCAGGTCATGCCGTTCTGGACACGCGTCATCGGCGACGGGGACGCTGCGCGGTTGTTTCACATGCAGACCAACCTGCGCTTCGGCTGCGTGATTCTTCGCCACTACCTTGACCGCGAACGGGGTGACCTCTTCCTGGCGTTGGGGCGCTACAACGGCTCGCGCGGAAAGGCTGCCTACCCGGACGCGGTTTTCGCCGCGCAGAAGAACTGGTTGTACAGCGGCCTGTGACCGCCCGTGTGGCGCAATCGCCATCGGGCGGAGGGGGGTCAGCTGGTGGTGCCCAGCACCTGCATCAGTTCTCCCGATTCGTACATCTCCATCATGATGTCCGAGCCACCGATGAATTCGCCCTTGACGTAGAGTTGGGGGATCGTGGGCCAGTTGCTGTACTCCTTGATGCCCTGGCGGATGGCGTCGTCGTCGAGCACATTCACGGTCG
Organism: Candidatus Skiveiella danica; assembly: GCA_016721925.1. Taxonomy (GTDB): domain Bacteria; phylum Pseudomonadota; class Gammaproteobacteria; order Burkholderiales; family Burkholderiaceae_C; genus Skiveiella; species Skiveiella danica. Next base: position 627,831 of record JADKHE010000013.1, on the reverse strand, counting down.
TGACCGATTTCGGGTCGACGCCGCAGGCCTTGAGGATCTGGATCGCGCGGCCGGAAAAGCCGCACATCGGGAAACTGGCGCTGCCTTTCATGAACAGGACCACGTCGCTGGATTTCACCAGGCTATCAATGCGTTGTTGGGTGTCGCTCATCTCGTCGCTCCTGTGAATGCAATCGGGCGATTTTCGCATCAAGTGGCCCCCGTTGCCCCGGCCACCTCGTCTTGAACCCGCCGGTCGCGGGGTCTCCGATAAAGCAGGCCGGGTACGGGCCCAAGAAGTCCTGAATAGATAGCGGGTTGCGGCCATTTGACGCTGGGCAGCAGGGCGTTTGTTTCCGAATCAGGCGCGCCACGGGCGGGGCGTCGCCAGCCTGGTCCTTCGTCACGCACCGGCGGTGGTGCCGGGGGGCCATTGCCCGCCGCTGCAGCGCTCGATTCCGGCGAGGTCGCGCCGGCTTTGGACCTTTTCGAAGCCCGCACGGCCTAACAGCTTGCGCACCGAAGCAGCCTGATCCCAACCGTGCTCCAGCAGCAACCAACCGCCGGGATTCAGGTGATCCGGCGCCTGCTGAAGGATCCGGCGGATGTCGTCCAGGCCGTCCGGTCCGCTGACCAGGGCCTGGAGCGGCTCGTGGGTCAGGGCGGCGAGATGGGGGTCGCCTGCCGCGACGTAGGGCGGGTTCGAGGCAATCACATCGAAGCGCCCGCTCACACTTTGAAGCCAAGAACCCTGCAGGAAATGCACCGCCAGTCCCAGGCGCTTGGCATTGGCTGAAGCCACGGCCAGCGCATCGGCGCTGACGTCGACGGCCATGACCTCAGCTTCCCGGCGGGCGTGTTTCACAGCCAGCGCGATGGCGCCGCTGCCGGTGCCAAGGTCGATGACCCGTCGGTGGGGTTGCGCGCCTGCAGGCGCCGGAGCCGAAGCCTGCAAGTCGAGCGCATCGATCGCCCATTGCACGAGGGTCTCGGTGTCGGGCCGCGGGTCCAGTACCCGCCTGTCCACCTGCAAAGACAGTCCGTGGAACTCCTTCACACCGGTCAGGTAGGCCAGCGGTTCGCCGGCCTGCCGGCGCTGGACCAGCGTGGTGAAGCGCCGGGCGGTCGCGCCATCCAGCGGGTCGGTGTCGTGGGTCAGCAGCCAGGCACGGTCATGGGGGGGGCGGTCCAGGGCGTGCAACAGGAGCATCTGCGCGTCCAGACGCGCCAGCCCGCCGGTCTGGGCGTTCGCCAACGCTTGGGCAAGAGTGGCTGGAGGATGGGTCGTCATGGCGGGGTGGTCAGGAGCCCATCGGTGAAGGCGGCCGACGCGGCAGGTTGCAGTAGATGGGCGACATATGCTTCCATTAACATAGCAAATTACGACTGCCTGGCTCTGGGTCGCTGTTGTTTGGACTCAGATTACCGGGTCCATGCGGGCTCAGCCGCCCGCGCCGACCTCAAGTTCCGCCAGCTGCTCGGCCTCGCGCTCGGCGCGCAGCGCCGTCACGACTTCGCCCAGATCGCCATCCATGATGAACTGGAGCTTGTACAGGGTCAGATTGATCCGGTGGTCGGTCAGGCGCCCCTGCGGAAAGTTGTAGGTGCGGATGCGGTCGCTGCGGTCGCCGCTGCCGATCAGGCCCTTGCGCTCGGCAGCGTCCTTGGCAGCGCGCTCGGAGCGGTCTTTTTCCTGGATGCGCGCGGTCAGCACCCGCAAGGCCTGGGCCTTGTTGCTGTGCTGGCTGCGTCCATCCTGGCATTCGGCCACGATGCCGGTGGGCAGGTGCGTGATGCGCACGGCCGAGTCGGTCTTGTTGATGTGCTGGCCACCGGCGCCGCTGGCGCGGAAGGTGTCGATGCGCAGGTCCGCAGGGTTGATCTTGACGGCTTCCTGCTCGTCGGGTTCTGCCAGCACCGCCACGGTGCAGGCGCTGGTGTGGATGCGGCCCTGGGTCTCGGTGGCCGGCACGCGCTGCACGCGGTGACCACCCGACTCAAAACGCAGCTGACCATAGGCGCCTTCACCTTCAATCCGGATCACCACCTCCTTGTAGCCACCGAGTTCGCTCGGCGATTCGCTGATGATTTCGGTTCTCCAGCCCTGGCGTTCGGCGTAGCGGGTGTACATGCGCAGCAGGTCGGCGGCAAACAGGGCGGATTCGTCGCCGCCGGTGCCAGCGCGGATCTCAAGAAAGGCGTTGCGCTTGTCGTCGGGATCGCGCGGCAGAAGCAGGCGCTGCAACTCGGCGTCGAGTTGGCTCAGTTCGGCCTCGGCGCTGGCGATTTCCTCCTGCGCCATGTCCGCCATGTCGGGTTCGGCCAGCATCTCGCGCGCGGCGGCCAGGTCGGCTTCGCGCTGCAACAGCCGGGCATAGCGCCCCGCGATCACCGTCACTTCGGCATGTTCGCGCGAGAGCTTCAGGAACTGGCTCATGTCGGACATGATGTCCTCACGCGAAAGAAGGAAGTCGAGCTCGCCGTGGCGCTGCGCGTAACGCTCCAACTGGCTTCTGAGGAAAGGTTTCATGCGGGGAAAAGGGAAATTTCGCTACAGTAAACGTAGCTGAATGAGACCAGCTGGCGCTGGGCTATTGGCGATTGTTGCCTTGAGAACGCAAGAACAGGCGGCTGATGGCCTGCGTGGTCTGCTCACGGTGGGCAGGGTCGCCGGAATGCAGTTCGGCCATCGCTCCGTGCAGCATCTTCTGGGTCAGGCCGCGGGAGAGGGCTTCCAGCACCGCGTCCAGATCCTCGCCCTTGGCCAGACGTTTGCGCGCGCGGGCGATCTCGGCTGCGCGCCATTCGTCGGCCTGCGCGTTGAGCTGCTGGATCAGCGGCACCACGCCATGCACCGGGTCGCGTTGCACCATCCAGTGCATGAAACTCAGCACGCCCGCGTCGATGATCGCCTCGGCCTGCGCCACGGCGGCCTGCCGGTTGGCTTGCGCCGTCTGCACCACGCTGGCCAGATCGTCCACGGTGTAGAGGTAGATGTCCTCCAGTGCCTTGACTTCTGGCTCGATGTCGCGTGGCACCGCCAGATCCACCATGAACATCGGGCGGTGCCGGCGCTTCTTGAGCGCGCGCTCCACCGCGCCCAGGCCGATGATGGGCAGGGTGCTGGCGGTGCAACTGACCACAGCATCGAATTCATGCAGGCGCTCCGGCAGGTCGGCCAGGCGCATGACCTCGCCGCCAAAGCGCACGGCCAGCTTCTCGCCACGCTCCAGCGTTCGGTTGGCGATAGCGATGGACTTGGGGTTCTTCGCGGCAAAGTGGGTCGCCGCCAGCTCGATCATCTCGCCGGCACCGACGAACAGCACCCGGACCGAGCCCAGGTCTTCGAACAACTGACCGGCCAGGCGCACCGCGGCGGCCGCCATGCTGATCGAATGCGCGCCGATCTCGGTCGAGGTGCGCACTTCCTTGGCCACCGCAAAGCTTCGCTGGAACATCTGGTTCAGCGTGGTCCCCAGTGCGCCCGCATCTTCGGCGGCGCGCACGGCGTCCTTCATCTGGCCCAGGATCTGGGGTTCGCCCAGTACCATCGAGTCGAGCCCGCTGGCCACACGAAAGGCGTGGCGCGCCGCCTGCGAATCTTCCAGGGTGTAGATGTGGGACCGCAGCACGGCGGGGGAGACGCCGCCGCAATGGGCCAGCCAGTCCAGCGTATGGTCGGGCTGGTGCGCCTCGCCTGCGCAATAGATCTCGGTGCGGTTGCAGGTGGAGATGATGGCGGCTTCAGGATGGTGCGAAAAGGACTGTCGCAAAGCCTGCAGTGTGGGCGCGATCTGGTCGATGGCAAAGGCAAAACGGCCGCGCAGATCCAGCGGCGCGGTTGTGTGATTGATGCCTAAAGCCCAGACTGCCATCGGCCGATTATAAAATTGACTTGGTCAAAGTCCTAAACGCCCTTTGGGCCTCTTCCTTTTTCGGAGCCCCCCGGCTTCCCATGGGTACATTCGATTTCATCCTGCACCTGCTGAACTTCTTTGCGCCCGCGTTGGGCGTTGCGGTGCTGCTGACCGCTGCGAGCCGGCTTCTGATCACCCGTTCGAACCGTTCGGTTGCCTTCTGGCACCAGTGCGCCTTCAACTTTGTAGCGGGGTCCATTGCGCTGGCGTTGGCGTTGGTATTGTTCGGGCGCGATGGCAAGATGCTCGCGTATGCCGCCCTGACCTTGGCAACCGCCAGCAGCGAGTGGTGGCAGGCGGGCGGCTGGCGGAAATAGGGCCGTCTTCCCGCCATGGCGCGCGGCCTCAACCGGCTGCGGGTGCAAACAGGTCCACCCGGTCGGTGATGATCCCGTCGATGCCCAGGGCGGTCAGGCGCTGCGCGGCCCATTCGTCGTTCACGGTGTAGGCGAGCAGCCGCAGACCGGCGCTGCGCGCCTGGGTCACGCTCGACCCATCCCACAAATCCTGGTTGCAGACCACGGCTATGCAGTCCAGTGTCAACGCGGTTTCGAGCCAGCCGGACCACAAGGTGTCCAGCAGGAGCCCACGTGGCAATGCCGGCGCCTCGTTCTGCGCGGCGCGCAGCGCGTCCGGCTGAAACGAGGTCAGCAGCGGCGCAATCGCTGCACCTTTCCACAGTCGCTCTGCATGGGCCGCGACCACCTGGCCGGTGCGTTCTTCCATGCCAGGGGTTGGTTTGATCTCGATGTTCAGGCAGTGGCCGTTGCGCAGGCAGAACTGCGCAATGTTGTCCAGAGTTGGCAGGGGCTCGCCGGCGTAGGCGCGTGAATGCCAGCTACCCGCGTCGAGTTGCGACAGCGCGCTCCAGGGGTGAGCACCAGCGACGCCGCCGGCGTTCAGCGCGGCGGGCGCGCGGGTCGTACGGGCCAGGGTGGCATCGTGCATCAGGAACGGCACGCCGTCGGCGCTGAGTTTGACATCGCACTCGAACATCCGAAAGCCGTGCTGCGCGCCCAGCCGAAAAGCGGCCAAGGTGTTCTCAGGCGCCAGTTTTCCGGCGCCGCGGTGTGCAATCCAACGCGGATAGGGCCACGGCGGCCGGTCTTCATGGGTCGTGGGGGAGACCCCGGCACTCATGTGATATCCAGGCGGCGACCGGTGCTGGCATCGAACCAGTGCAATCGCCCGGGATGCGGCAGCACATGGGCTATGCCGGCAACGGGCGGTGCGGGGGTGGCCTCGTCGGTGCGGATGGTCAGCAACTCGTCACCAAGGCGTGCATGGACCAAACGTTCGGCGCCAAGCAGTTCGACGGTCTCGACCTGTACCGGCCAGCCGTCGGTTCCCAAGGTCAGGTGTTCCGGGCGAATTCCGAGAATGGCGTCTGGCGGCCCGCCATGGGCGGCGTTGGGGCCCTTTTTCAGGAGGTTCATCGGAGGCGATCCGATGAAACTGGCCACGAAGGCCGATGCAGGATGGTTGTAGACGTTCTCCGGCGTGTCGAACTGCTCCATCCTGCCCGCATTCATGACGATCATGCGCTGCGCCAGGGTCATGGCCTCCACCTGGTCGTGGGTCACGAACAGCGAGGTGATGCCCAGTTCACGATGCAGCTTCTGGATCTCCAGGCGGGTTTGCGCGCGAAGCTTGGCGTCCAGGTTTGACAGCGGTTCGTCGAACAGGAACACCTGCGGCTGGCGCACGATGGCACGGCCCATGGCCACGCGTTGGCGCTGGCCGCCGGAAAGCTCACGGGGTTTGCGGGTCAGAAAGGATCCGATCTCCAGGATCTTGGCGGCTTTGTCGACCCGCGTCTTGATTTCGTCCATGGGAACCTTGGCGATCTTCAGACCATAGGCCATGTTGTCGAACACGCTCATGTGCGGGTACAGGGCGTAGTTCTGGAACACCATCGCGATATCGCGCTCGGCCGGCTCAAGGTTGTTCACAACACGCGGGCCAATCGAGATTTCGCCCTCGCTGATCTCCTCCAGTCCGGCCACCATGCGCAACAAGGTCGATTTTCCGCAGCCGGACGGACCGACGATGACGACGAACTCCCCGTCGGTGATGTTGGCGCTGATGTCGTGAATGACTTTGTTGACGGTCTTGCCGGCGCCGTAGCGCTTGACAACGTTCCTGAGGGTTATAGAGGCCATTATTTTTCCGTATCCACCAGACCCTTGACAAACCATTTCTGCATGAGCATGACCACGATCGCCGGTGGCAGCATGGCAAGGACGGCCGTGGCCATGACGACATTCCATTGCATGTCCGAGTCGCCGCCCGAGATCATCCGTTTGATCCCGATGACCACCGGGTACATGTCCTCGTTGGTGGTCACCAGCAGCGGCCACAGGTACTGGTTCCAGCCGTAGATGAACTGAATCACGAACAGCGCCGCAATGGAGGTCTTGGACAGCGGGACGAGGATATCCTTGAAGAACCGCATCGGGCCCGCGCCGTCCATGCGTGCCGCCTCGACGAGTTCCTCGGGCACAGTCAGAAAGAACTGCCGGAACAGAAAGGTGGCGGTGGCCGATGCAATCAGGGGAACCGTCAGGCCCGCGTAGCTGTTGAGCATGCCCAGATCCGAAACGACCTTGTAGGTTGGCCCGATTCGCACTTCTACGGGCAACATCAGCGTGACAAAGATCGCCCAGAAGAAGAACATGCGAAAAGGGAACCGGAAATAGACGATCGCGAAGGCGGACAACAGGGAAATCGCAATCTTGCCAATGGAAATGATGAGCGCCGAAATAAGGCTCACCATCATCATGCGTCCGACCGGTGCCTTGGCGCCGGAACCGCCCCCCGTTCCGTTCCAGGCGGCGGTGTAGTTCTCGATTAGGTGGCTGCCCGGCAGCATGGGCATGGGTGTCTGCACGATGGCTTCGGACGTCTGGGTCGACGCCACGAATGTCAGGTACAGGGGAAAGGCCACCACCAGCACGCCCAGAATGAGCACGACGTGGGAAAATACGTTAAGCAGGGGGCGCCGCTCGATCATGGGAGGATGACCCGAAGCACTGCCAACGCGCCGGGTCCCTTTGATTCACGAAGGTGCAGGTTGGTCATGGTCAATAGTTCACTTTCTTCTCGACGAACCGGAACTGCACCACAGTCAGCGCCACCACGATCACCATCAGTACGACGGACTGTGCGGCTGAACCGCCTTGATCCATCGCCTTGAACCCATCGTAGTACACCTTGTAGACCAGGATGGCCGTGTCCTTGCCGGGCCCGCCCGAGGTGGCTGCATCAATGATGGCAAAGGTGTCAAAAAAGGCGTAGACGATGTTGATGACCAGCAGGAAGAATGTGGTGGGCGACAGCAGCGGGAACACGATGGTCCAGAAGCGGCGCCACGGACGGGCGCCGTCGATGGCTGCAGCTTCCAGCAAGGACTTCGGAATGCTTTGCAGGCCGGCCAGGAAGAACAGGAAGTTATAGGAGATCTGCTTCCACACCGCCGCCATGACCACCAGCGTCATCGCGTGGGTGCCATTCAGCAGATGGTTCCATTTGAACCCCATGACGTCCAGGGCATAGGCCACCACGCCGACACTCGGGGCAAACATAAAAAGCCACAGGACACCAGCCACAGCGGGCGCCACGGCATAAGGCCATATGAGCAGTGTCTTGTAAGCCAGCGCGCCCTTGACAATGCGGTCAGCGAAGACGGCCAGAATCAGCGAAATACTGATGCCCGCCACCGCGACCGAGATCGAAAATATGGCCGTGGTGTAAAACGAAGCCAGATAGGTTTCGTCCTTCCACAGGTTGCGAAAGTTCTCCAGTCCAACCCAATCGACTGACATGCCGAAGGCATCAGCCCGTTGTAGGGACTGAAGCAGGGCCTGTGCCGCGGGCCAGAAGAAGAAGACGCCAATGACCGCCAGCTGAGGCGCCATCAGCACCCAGGGCAGCCACGCCGACCGGAAGACGACCCGTTTTTCCACAAGATGTGCTTCTTGTCAGCCTTTCTTGTTGTCCTTCTCGAAACGCTCCAATAGTTCGTTGCCGCGTTTCACAATGGAATCCAGCGCCTCCTGGGCCGACTTCTTGCCACCCCAGACCTGTTCAAGTTCTTCGTCTTCGATGGTCCGAATCTGGACATAGTTACCCAGCCGGATGCCGCGTGATTTGTCAGTAACTTTGCGAATCATTTGGTTCGGCGCGACGTCCGTGCCCGGGTTTTCCTTGTAGAAGCCGGACTTCTCGGTGAGCTGAAAGGCCGCAGTGGTGACGGGCAGGTAGCCCGTGCGCTTGTGGCTGGCCGACTGAACTTCGGGGCTGGAGACGTAGTTGAAGAACGCCGCGACACCCTTGTATTCTTCAGGCTTCTTGCCCGCCATGACCCATAGGCTGGCACCACCAATCACGGTGTTCTGCGGCGCGCCCGGCACATCCGGGTAGTAGGGCAGGGGCGCCAGGCCGAACGCGAATTTGGCGTTCTTCTTGACGTTGCCGTAGAAACCCGAGGATGTGGTGATCATCGCGCACTCGCCGGAAACAAAGGTGGGCTCGGCGAGGTTGTTGCGACCCTTGTAGACGAACAAGCCGTGCTTGGACATGTTGGCCAGGTTGTCGATATGGCGCACGTGCAGGGGGGAGTTGACCTTCATACGTGCATCCAGGCCGGCGAGGCCGTTGCTCTTGGTGGCAAATTCAACGTTGTGCCAGGCGGAGAAGCTTTCCAGCTGGGTCCAGCCCTGCCAGCCAATCGTGAGGGGGCACTTGTGACCGTTGGCCTTGAGTTTTGCAGCCGCCAGCGCGACTTCAGGCCAGCTGCTGGGGGCTTTTTCAGGGTCCAGCCCGGCCGCCTTGAACGCATCTTTGTTGTAGTAGAAGACGGTCGTCGAGCTGTTGAAGGGGAAGCTCAACATCTGGCCGTTGGGCGCCGTGTAATAGCCGGCGACAGCCGAAATGTAAGCGCCAGGGTCAAACTTGAAACCTGCGTCCTTCATGATCTGCGCCACAGGGACGATCGCGCCCTTGCTGGCCATCATGGTGGCGGTGCCGACTTCGAATACCTGCAGGATGTGCGGCGCGTTGCCGGCGCGGAAAGCGGCGACGGCTGCTGTCATCGATTCCGGATATTGCCCCTTGTAGACCGGCACGATCTTGTATTTGGTCTGACTGGCGTTGAAATCCTTGGCCAGGTCGTTGACCCATTCACCATTGACGGCTGTCATCGAGTGCCACCACTGGATTTCCGTCTGTGCCTGTGCGGGCATTACCAAAGCCGTCGCAAGGGCTACGGCGGTGAAACTGATCTTATTCATTGAACATCTCCTGGATATGGGCGCAGATTGCATTATCGCCGTGTCAATTTCATTACAACCGCGTGCCCGGGGACTGGCAAGCAGGGTTTCCATGAGGTCTGCCGCAGGGTTTCCCCACCCCAGGCGCGTGATTGCTGCACTGCGGTAACATTCCGGCTCAGCCGAGGCGTCACGTTTTTGCAAGGTTCAGGCTGTGAGTTGCCCCCTAATCGATGAACGCTCCCATCCCGCTCCACCACCTCGCCGCCGCCGCTGAAGAAGCGCCGCGCCTGCGCGAGATTCCCTACAACTACACCTCGTTCTCCGATCGGGAAATCGTCATCCGCCTGCTCGGAAGCCGGGCGTGGGACTTGCTGAACCGCCTGAGGGAAGAACGGCGCACCGGGCGTTCGGCCCGCATGCTGTACGAGGTGCTCGGTGATATCTGGGTGGTTCAGCGCAATCCCTACCTGCAGGATGACCTGCTGGACAACCCGACGCGGCGCAGGGCGCTGGTCGAGGCGCTGCACCATCGCTTGGGTGAGGTGGAAAAGCGCCGGACGCCGGACGTCGATCGTGAGCGCGATGCCCTCGTGGCCGAACTGCTGCAGGCCGCGACGCAGGCGGTCGGCGCCTTCGATGCCGCTTTTGAGGGGGTGGCCACCCTGCGCAAGCAGGCCCAGCGCATCCTGGGCCGCCTGACCGCAAAGGACAACATCAAGTTTGACGGCCTCTCGCGCGTGAGCCATGTGACCGACGCGACCGACTGGCGCGTGGAGTACCCGTTCGTGGTGCTCACGCCCGATACCGAGGCCGAAATGGCGGGCTTGGTCAAGGGATGCATCGAGCTCGGCCTGACGATCGTGCCAAGGGGCGGCGGCACCGGCTATACCGGGGGCGCCATCCCGCTGACCTGGAAGTCGGCGGTCATCAACACCGAAAAGCTCGAAGCCATGACCGAGGTCGAGATGGTTTCGCTGCCCGGCCTCGGTCAGCCGGTGGCCACGGTCTGGACCGAAGCCGGGGTCGTGACCCAGCGCGTGGCCGATGCGGCCGAGCGTGGCGGTTATGTATTTGCCGTGGATCCGACGTCCGCTGAAGCGTCGTGCATCGGCGGCAACATCGCGATGAACGCCGGCGGCAAGAAGGCCGTGCTGTGGGGCACCGCGCTGGACAACCTGGCCAGCTGGCGCATGGTGACGCCCGAGGCGCAATGGCTGGAGGTCACACGCCTGAACCACAACCTGGGCAAGATCCACGATGTCGAGGTGGCCAGCTTCGAACTCAGGACCTTTGACGCCAGCGGCAAGAAATTACTCAACACCGAGCGGCTGGATATTCCCGGCAGCACCTTTCGCAAGGAAGGCCTGGGCAAGGACGTGACCGACAAATTCCTGGCCGGCCTGCCAGGCATCCAGAAAGAGGGCTGCGACGGCCTGATCACCAGCGCGCGCTGGGTGGTGCACCGCATGCCGTCGCACACCCGCACCGTGTGCCTTGAGTTTTTCGGCAATGCCAGGGACGCCGTTCCGAGCATCGTCGAGATCAAGGATTTCATGTTCGGGGAGCAAAAGTGCACGGGCACGCTGCTGGCCGGGCTGGAGCATCTCGACGATCGCTATCTGAAGGCCGTCGGTTACGCCACCAAGAGCAAGCGCGGCGGCCTGCCCAAGATGGTGCTCTTCGGCGACATTGCTGGGGATGATGCCGATGCCGTGGCCCGCGCCACCAGCGAGGTGGTTCGTATCGCCAATTCGCGCGCAGGCGAAGGGTTCATCGCCGTCAGCCCCGAAGCGCGCAAGAAATTCTGGCTGGATCGCAAGCGCACCGCCGCCATCAGCAGGCACACCAACGCCTTCAAGATCAATGAGGACGTGGTGATCCCGCTGCCGCGCATGGCCGAGTACACCGACGGCATCGAGCGCATCAACATCGAGCTGAGCCTGCGCAACAAGATTGCCCTGTGCGATGAACTGGCCGCTTTTTTCAGTCGTGGTGATCTTCCTTTGGGCCAGCAGGACGATGCCGCCGGGATTGCCTCGGCCGAATTGCTGGAAGACCGTGTGGCGCAGGCGCTGGAGGTGGTACAGGACGTTCGCGCGCTCTGGCAGGGGTGGCTGCAAGATGTGGCGACGCTGTTTCCTCAGCTCCAGGACCACACCCTGCGTGCGAGCTGGAAGACCCAGATTCGCGACCCGCTGGCGACGATCTTTACCGGCGCGGCTTTCCAGCCGATCATGGATGCGTGCACCGGGATGCATCAAAGGGTGCTCAAGGGGCGGGTGTGGGTGGCCTTGCACATGCATGCCGGCGATGGCAATGTACATACCAACATCCCGGTCAACAGCGACAACTATGAAATGCTGCAGACAGCACACGGCGCAGTGAAGCGCATCATGGTGCTGGCGCGCAGCCTGGACGGCGTGATCTCAGGCGAGCACGGCATTGGCATCACCAAGCTGGAGTTCCTGACTGACGCCGAGCTGCAACCGTTCACCGACTACAAGCGCCGCGTGGACCCGCAAGGCCGTTTCAACAAGGGCAAGCTGCTGCGCGAACCAGTCTCCGGCCAGCCCGGCGCACCGGTGTATTCGGCCGATCTGGAGCACGCGTACACCCCCAGCTTCGGGCTCATGGGCCACGAGTCGCTGATCATGCAGCAATCGGACATCGGCGCGATCGCCGACAGCGTCAAGGACTGCCTGCGCTGCGGCAAGTGCAAGCCGGTGTGTGCCACGCACGTGCCACGCGCCAACCTGCTCTACAGCCCCCGCAACAAGATCCTGGCGACGTCGCTGCTGGTCGAGGCGTTTCTGTACGAGGAGCAGACGCGCCGGGGCATTTCGATCAAACACTGGCAGGAGTTCGAGGATGTGGCCGACCATTGCACCGTCTGCCACAAGTGCCTGTCGCCCTGTCCGGTCAAGATCGACTTTGGCGAAGTCTCGATGAACATGCGCAACCTGCTGCGCAAGATGGGCCAGAAGTCCTTCAGGCCCGGCAGTGCGGCGGCGATGTTCTTCCTGGGCGCCACCCGGCCGGAGACCATCAAGATGGTGCGCTCGGTCATGACTGGTGTGGCGTTTCGGGCCCAGCGCCTGGCCAATCAAGTGCTGCGTGTGGCAGCGAGGAAACAGACGGCCAGGCCTCCGTCGACAGTGGGCAAGCCGCCGGCCAAGGAGCAGGTGATCCACTTCATCAACAAGAAGATGCCGGGTGGCCTGCCCAAGAAGACGGCGCGGGCACTGCTGGACATCGAGGACAAGGACTATGTTCCGATCATCCGCAACCCGAAAGCGACCAGCCCGGAGTCCGAGGCGGTGTTCTATTTCCCCGGCTGCGGATCCGAGCGGCTCTTCAGCCAGGTCGGGCTGGCGACGCAGGCCATGCTGTGGCATGCGGGCGTGCAGACGGTGTTGCCTCCGGGGTACCTGTGCTGCGGTTATCCACAGCGCGGCTCGGGCGACTTCGACAAGGCCGAAAAAATCATCACCGACAACCGCGTGCTGTTCCATCGCGTGGCGAACACGCTGAACTACCTGGACATCAAGACCGTGGTCGTCAGCTGTGGCACTTGCTACGACCAGTTGCAAGGCTATGAGTTCGACAAGATCTTTCCCGGCTGCCGGATCATCGACATCCACGAATACCTGCTGGAAAAAGACATCAAGCTTACCGGTGCGCAGGGCGCATTCCTTTACCACGAGCCTTGTCACAACCCGATGAAGCTGGGTGATTCGATGAAGACGGTCAAGACGCTGCTGGCCGGCAGTTCGGGCGACAACGTGCTGAAGAACGAGCGCTGCTGCGGCGAATCCGGCACGCTGGGTGTGACCCGCCCCGACATTTCGACCCAGGTGCGTTTCCGCAAGGAAGAAGAAATCCGCAAGGGCGAAGCCGTCTTGCGCGCAAGTAGCAAACTGGGTGAAAAGGACAACGTCAAGATCCTCACCAGCTGCCCAAGCTGCCTTCAGGGACTGACCCGCTACGGCAATGACCTGCAGAACGGCTTGCTGGAGGCCGATTACATCGTGGTCGAGATGGCCAATCAGATCCTGGGCGCGCAATGGCTTGCCGAATACGTGGCTCAGGCCAACGCCGGCGGGATCGAGCGTGTGCTAGTCTGATGGCTCGCGGGGCTTTCCCGAATTGATTCCTTGAAGGACGTGTTCATGGCAGGATTGCAGGCAGGTTCCCCCACTCCCGTCGATCTGACGGTTCACAGCCAATCCAGGGTGCTGGAGGTCCGTTTTTCCGACGGCGCCAGCTTTCGCATTCCGTTCGAGCTGATGCGGGTGTATTCGCCTTCGGCCGACGTCCAGGGGCACGGGCCGGGTCAGGAAGTGCTTCAGACTGGCAAGCGCGAGGTCACGCTCACGGGTCTGGAGCCGATTGGCAATTACGCGGTCCAGCCGGCCTTTTCCGATGGGCATGACACCGGGATCTATTCTTGGGATTACCTCTATTTTCTGGGCTCGAAACAGAACGAGCTCTGGGCCGACTACCTCGCTCGTCTGGAGACGGCGGGCGTGGATCGCGATGCTCCGATGGCCGGCAAGGCCGGTGCGGCCTGCGGCAGCCACTGAGCCCAGCAGCGTTTGCTACAAAAAACATAGCTGCATTAGTCCAGTTGACGCTGGGAACTGGCATAATTTCGGCACAAATGCAACAAAATCACCGTTTTGGTGCAATCAGAAGCCCGTGGCCGGGCCCTCATCACTAGCATTCATCCCATGAGTACGACGCATTTCGGTTTCAAGTCGGTCGACGAAAGCGAGAAAGCCCGGCATGTGCGCGGGGTGTTCGACTCCGTGGCCTCCAGATATGACGTCATGAACGACCTCATGTCGATGGGCCTGCATCGGCTGTGGAAGGCCTACACCGTCACTGTGGCCAACGTGCAAGAGGGTCAACGGGTGCTTGACATCGCCGGCGGAACCGGCGACCTGGCGTTGGCGTTTGCCGGCAAGGTTGGCAAGACCGGTTGCGTGGTGCATACCGATATCAACGAGGCCATGTTGCGCACCGGCCGCGACCGTCTGCTCGATGCAGGCATCGTCCTGCCGACCCTGGTCTGCGACGCGGAACGGCTGCCGTTTCCGGGCGACCATTTCGACGTGGTCACGGTGGCGTTCGGCCTGCGCAACATGACGCACAAGGACCTCGCGCTTTCCGAAATGCGCCGCGTCCTCAAGCCGGGAGGCAAGCTGCTGGTGCTGGAGTTTTCCAAAGTGGCACAGCCGTTGGAAAAGGCCTACGACTGGTATTCCTTCAAGATACTGCCCCGGCTGGGCAAGCTGGTCGCCGGTGACGATGCCAGCTACCGCTACCTGGCCGAATCCATCCGCATGCATCCGGGCCAGGCCGAACTGAAAGCCCTTATGAAACAAACTGGCTTTGGCCATGTGGATTACCACAACCTCACCGGCGGGGTCGTGGCCTTGCATGTTGGAATCAAGTGCTGATCAATCTATTTCCACGAATGGAAACACCATGAAACGTCTCTTTTCACTGATGTTGGTTGCCTTCCTGGTGCTCGGTTCGCTGAACGCCGAAGCGGCGCGACGTCTCGGCGGCGGCAAGTCCGTCGGGCAGCAGTCCAGCAACGTGACCCAGCGCAACGCCGCACCGGCAGCACCCACCCAGGCGGCGCCGGCTGCTGCGCCCAAGCCGGCCACGCCGGCTGCACCTGCGGCAGCGCCGAAGAAGCCCTGGGGCGCCATGCTGGGCGGGCTGGCCGCGGGTCTGGGACTGGCCTGGCTGGCGAGTTCGCTTGGGATGGGCGGTGCGCTGGGGCAGATCCTGCTGTTCGGGCTTCTGGCTCTGGCGGTGATGATGGTGATCGGCATGGTCATGCGCGCGCGCTCCAAGTCGTCCACCGCCTCTTCGGCCGGGCCGCTGGCCTTTGAGGGCGCAGCCGCAGGGGCAGGTTCGGCGCCGACGCTGCCCCGCCAGTACAGCCCCGATCATGTGGGCAACGATGCTTCGGCCCGGCCATGGGAGCGCAGCGCCACGGCGTTCGACGCGGCCAAGCCTGCCGGCGGCAGCATGATCGGTTCGGCATTGGGAGGCTCCCAGAGCTGGGGCATTCCTGCTGACTTCGATGCCGAGGGCTTCCTGACCTCGGCCAAGCGCAATTTCGTGACCTTGCAGGATGCCTGGGACCGCTCGGACATCGAGCGCTTGCGGTCCATGATGACCGACGGCATGTTGTCTGAGATCAAGTCGCAGTTGGCCGAGCGTGAAACGCATGCATCGGGTCAGGTCAACAAGACCGAGGTGGTGCTGCTCGACGCGCAGCTCCTCGGCATCGAAGATCTGGGCGACAGCTATCTGGCCAGTGTGGAATTCAACGGCATGATCCGTGAAGAGCCCTCGGCCGGTCCGAGCCCGTTCCGGGAAGTCTGGAACATGTCCAAGTCCAGGAGCGGCGGCAGTGGCTGGCTCGTGGCCGGGGTGCAGGCGCTCCAGTAGCGCCTGGCGGGCCTGGCCTGCGCAATTCAGGGAATAATCGGGGACTATGGCAACACAGTCCCCTTTTTCTTTGGCGGCGGGTCTCCTTGGGCAACTCGGATCCGGCTTGCAGCCGCCGGCCTGGATCGTGGATGAGCTCCAGCAAAGGCTGGTTCTGTTGCTCAATCATGTCCTGATGCAGGAGCCGCAAGCCCAGGCACGGCTCGTGCGGCACAAAGGCCGAAGCGTGCGGATGCAATGGCGCGGATTCACCCTGCCTTTCGTGGCCACCCCTGCGGGACTGCTCGACGTCCAGGCTGGCACCTCGAAGCCCGACCTGCTTCTGACCGTCACGGAAGAATCACCGCTGGCGCTGGTTCAGACCGTGCTTGGCGGCGAGCGCCCGGCGGTTCGGGTCGAAGGGGATGTCCAACTGGCCGCCGATGTGAACTGGCTGGTGGATCACCTGCGCTGGGATATCGAGGAAGACCTTTCCAGGGTGATCGGTGACGCCCCTGCGCACGCATTGGCACGTGCCGCTCGAGACGCTGCCCAGGCGTTGCAGCAGTTCGTACGTGGCCGCCCGCGCCCACCAGCGGACAAGGCGCCCGCATGAGTCGCCTGTTTCGCGGCGCGTACATCGTCTGGATCGCGCTGCGCTATGGGATGGATGAGCTGCTGCTCACGAGCCTGGACCGGCATTGGCTACGGGTGGTCGCGCGCATCGTCTCGGTGGGGCGCAATCTGGAGGCGCCGCGCGGGCAGCGCATGCGCGAGGCGCTGGAGCGACTGGGTCCGATCTTCGTCAAGTTCGGACAGGTGCTTTCGACCCGGCGCGATCTCCTGCCGCAAGATATCGCGGACGAATTTGCGCGCCTGCAGGACCGTGTGCCGCCCTTCAGCCCGGATGTGGCGGTCGCCTCGATCGAACGCGCATTCGGCCGCCCGGTCGGTGAGATCTTCAGCAGCTTCGAGCGCGAGCCTGTGGCCAGTGCCTCGATCGCGCAGGTTCACTTTGCCACGCTGAAGGGCCGTGACGGCCAGGAGCGCGATGTAGCGGTAAAAGTGCTGCGGCCCGACATGCTGCCCGTCATCGAAAAGGATCTCAGCCTCATGCGCATGCTGGCGGGCTGGGTGGAGAGCCTGAGTGCCGACGCCCGCCGTCTGAAGCCGAGGGAAGTCGTTGCGGAGTTCGACAAGTACCTGCATGACGAGCTTGACTTGGTGCGCGAGGCGTCCAGCGCCGCCCAGTTGCGCCGCAACATGGAGGGGCTGAACCTGGTGATGATCCCGGAGATGATCTGGGACTATTGCCAGTCAGACGTCATCGTGATGGAGCGCATGAAGGGCGTTCCGGTCAACCAGATCGAGCGCCTGCGGGCGGCTGGGGTGGATATCCCCAAACTGGCGCGAGATGGTGTGACCATCTTCTTCACGCAGGTCTTTCGTGACGGGTTCTTCCATGCCGATATGCATCCGGGCAACATCCAGATCAGCCTGGCGCCCGACACCTTCGGGCGCTATATCGCGCTGGATTTCGGCATCGTCGGCACCCTGACCGAGTTCGACAAGGAGTACCTTGCGCAGAACTTCGCCGCCTTCTTTCGGCGCGATTACAAACGGGTGGCGGAGTTGCACATCGAATCGGGCTGGGTGCCTGCCAGCACGCGTGTCGACGAGATGGAGGCCGCCATCCGCAGCGTCTGCGAACCGTACTTCGACCGCCCGTTGAAGGAGATTTCGCTGGGCATGGTGCTGATGCGCCTTTTCCAGGCCTCGCGCCGATTCGACGTCGAGATCCAGCCGCAGCTGGTCCTGCTCAAGAAAACCCTGCTCAATGTCGAGGGTCTGGGCCGCCAGCTCGATCCCGATCTCGATCTCTGGCACACCGCCAAACCGTTCCTCGAAACCTGGATGATGGAACAGATGGGGCCGCAAAAGCTGATCAACGAACTCAAGGACCAGGCGCCGCGATACGCCAAACTCCTTCCGGACCTGCCACGTTTGCTGCACGATTACCTGAAGCAAAACCCGGCGGACAACCGCAGGGAACTGGAGCAACTGATCGCTGAACAGCGCCGCACCAACCGTCTGCTGCAAGGTCTGATCTATGGCGGCATTGGTTTTGCTTTAGGCCTAATCGCCATGCAGGTCATTCTGCGCGTGCGACTTTTTTAGAATTCGGCCATTTTTCTCAACATTCCTGTCCAGCCTGAGGAGTAAACCGTGCTGCTGACCTTGGTCATCGCCTATTTGTTGGTCACCATTGCCATTGGCCTCTATGCCGCGAAGCGGGTCAAGAATTCGGCAGATTTCGCGATTGCCGGGAGAAAGCTGCCGCTGGCGATGATCGTGACAACGACGTTTGCGACCTGGTTCGGGTCAGAAACCGTGCTCGGCATTCCCGCCAAATTCGTCAATAGCGGGCTCAACGGGGTCGTTGAGGATCCGTTCGGGGCGGGAACCTGTCTGATTCTGGTGGGTATCTTTTTCGCTGGACGCCTTTACCGGATGAACCTGATGACGATCAGCGACTACTACCGGGAACGCTTTGGACGGACCGTCGAGGTGGTCTGTTCGCTGATCATCATGCTCAGCTATCTCGGCTGGGTCTCGGCGCAGGTCACGGCGCTGGGTCTTGTGTTCAACGTGCTGTCGGACGGCGCCATCAGCGTCCCGGTCGGCATGGTGATCGGCGTGGTTTCGATCCTGGCCTACACGTTGTTCGGTGGCATGTGGTCGGTGGCGATCACCGATTTCATCCAGATGATCATCCTGGTGGTTGGCCTGGCCATCCTCGCCGTGTTTGCGGGTAACCTGGCCGGGGGCGCGGACAAGGTTGTCGCGCTGGCGGCCAGCAAGGATCTGTTCAAGTTCTGGCCCGAGCCGAGCTTCAAGGACATGGTGTTCTTTTTTGCCGCCGCCATCACCATGATGCTGGGCTCGATTCCCCAGCAGGACGTGTTTCAACGGGTGATGTCGGCCAACAGTGAGAGCGCCGCCACCAAGGGGCCTGTCATCGGTGGTGTTTTCTACATCCTGTTTGCCTTTGTGCCGATGTTCCTCGTCGCCAGCGCGCTGATCATCATGCCGGAGCAGACAGCCGCGCTCCTCAAGGAAGATCCCCAGAAGGTGCTGCCCACCCTCGTGCTGACACAGATGCCCTTTGTCATGCAGGTCCTTTTTTTCGGCGCGCTGTTGTCGGCCATCAAGTCCACCGCGTCAGCCACGTTGCTCGCGCCGAGCGTGACGTTCGTGGAGAACATCTGGCGCCAGTTCCAGCCGCACATGGGCGATCGCCAGGAACTGCGGACCATGCGCATCACCGTTCTGGTGTTCAGTGCGCTCGTTCTGCTTTATGCGATCCGCATGCAGGGAACGTCCATCTACGAGATGGTGTCGGGCGCCTATCAGGTGACGCTGGTGGGCGCATTCGTGCCGCTGGTGTTTGGCCTGTACTGGAGCAAGGCGACGACCCAAGGGGCGATTTTTTCGATCGTGCTGGGCCTTTTGACCTGGGTCCTCTTTCTGGCAACCCCGGCCGGCGGGGAGTTTCCGGCACAGCTGGCAGGCATTCTGGCGGCCCTCTCGGGCATGCTGATCGGCTCGCTCGGACCCCAGGCGATCAAGAACAGCCATGCGGCGCACCACAGGCTGGTCGGCACCAACTGAACGCAAGGAGCGTGCAGGCGTGGCTTGGCGCCACTGGAACGGTTCGCGACGTACTAGGATCTTGATATCGGACCCGAAGCCTATAATTAAAGGCTTTGCATCCACGATCTGAACCACCGCCATGCCCATCTACGCTTACCAATGTGAGTCCTGCGGACATGCCAAGGATGTCCTGCAAAAAATGTCCGATGCGCCGCTGACCGACTGTCCGGCCTGTGGCGCCGCCTCGTTTCGCAAACAGTTGACCGCAGCGGGCTTCCAGCTCAAAGGGTCGGGCTGGTACGCCACCGATTTCAAGGGTGGCGGCGCCGGCGCACCGGCTGCAACCAGCGCCACGCCAGCAGAAGCTCCGCCAGCCAAGGCCGAAGCCGCACCGGTGGCTGTGGGCGGTTGCGGCGGCTCCTGTGCCTGCCACTAAGCCCCGTTCCGTGAACGGCGCACGCGCAACGTCATGAAGCGACGCATCCAGCAATACTTCATCACCGGACTGCTGGTGTGGCTGCCCATGGGCATCACAGTCTGGATCCTGATGTGGCTGATGGGCATGCTCGACGGCATCTTCCTGGCGGTGCTGGGGGCAGCCGATGCGGTGATCCCTGGCATCCACCCCCTTGTCGAGCGGCTTCGTAACGTGCCCGGCCTCGGGGTGATCCTGGTGGCCGTTGTCATATTTTCCACGGGCGTCTTTGTCGCCAACATGTTTGGCCAATGGTGGGTCGGGCAGTGGGACAAGCTGATGAACCGCATTCCCGTGGTTCGCAGCATCTACACCAGCGTCAAGCAGGTCGCGGACACGCTTTTTTCGGGAAGCGGCCATGCATTTTCGAAGGCATTGCTGATCCAGTATCCGAGACAGGGGTCCTGGACCATCGCTTTCCTCACCGGCAAGCCCGGCGGCGAGGTGGCCACGCATTTGTCGGACGATTTCGTCAGCGTCTATGTCCCGACCACGCCCAACCCGACGTCCGGTTTTTTCCTGATGATGCCGCGCTCCGATGTGGTCGAACTGAAGATGAGCGTCGATGACGCGCTGAAATACATCATTTCCATGGGTGTGGTAGTTCCTGGTGGCCCCGCTGCCTTGCCGGCACCATCGGGCAGCGCAAGTTCCCCCTAGTTGTTGAACCTTTTGCCCTGCAGGCATGCTGCGGGGCGGTCTGTTAGTGAAAGAGTATCTATGTCCATGCGTTCCCACTACTGCGGTCTGGTGACCGAAGCCCTGATTGGCCAGACCGTCACCCTGTGCGGCTGGGTCAACCGCCGCCGTGACCATGGTGGCGTCATCTTTGTCGACCTGCGGGACCGTGAAGGCTATGTGCAGATCGTCTGTGATCCGGATCGCCCGGAGATGTTTGCAGCGGCAGAGGGTCTGCGCAACGAGTTCTGCATCCAGATCAAGGGCTTGGTGCGCGCACGGCCTGAGGGCACGACCAATGACAACCTGAAGAGCGGCAAGATCGAGGTCCTGTGCCATGAACTGACTGTGCTGAACCCTTCGGTCACGCCGCCCTTCCAGCTCGACGACGACAACCTGTCGGAAACCACCCGCCTCACCCACCGGGTGTTGGACCTGCGCCGCCCCTACATGCAGAACAACCTCATGCTGCGCTACCGGGTCTCCATGGAAGTGCGCAAGTTCCTGGATGCCAACGGCTTCATTGACATCGAGACGCCGATGCTGACCAAGTCCACGCCAGAAGGCGCGCGTGACTACCTGGTGCCCAGCCGTGTGCACGACGGCCATTTCTTTGCCTTGCCCCAGTCACCCCAGCTGTTCAAGCAGTTGCTGATGGTGGCGGGCTTCGACCGTTACTACCAGATCACCAAGTGTTTCCGCGACGAGGACCTGCGCGCCGACCGCCAGCCCGAGTTCACGCAGATCGATATCGAGACCTCGTTCCTGGGTGAGGAAGAGATCCGGGCGCTGTTCCAGGGCATGATCACCACGGTGTTCAAGAACACCATCGGTGTGGACCTCGGCGAATTCCCGGTGATGACCTACCAGGAAGCCATGCACCTCTACGGCTCGGACAAGCCCGACCTGCGCGTGAACCTGCAATTCGCCGAAGTCACCGACGTGATGGCTGACGTGGATTTCAAGGTGTTCTCCGGCGCCGCCACGATGAAGAACGGCCGCGTCGTGGCCCTGCGGGTGCCGTGCGGCTCCCAGGAATCCGGCGGCATCAGCCGAGGCGAAATCGATGCCTACACCGAATTCGTCAAGATTTACGGTGCCAAGGGCCTGGCCTACATCCGCGTCAATGACCTTTCCAAGGGCCGCGACGGCCTGCAAAGCCCGATCGTCAAGAACATCCACGACAAGGCCCTCAACGCCGTGCTCGAGCGCACCGGCGCGAAGAACGGCGACCTGATTTTCTTCGGTGCCGACAAGGCGAAGATCGTGAACGACGCCATCGGGGCGCTGCGCATCAAGATCGGACACAGCGAATTCGGCAAGAAGAATGGCCTGTTCACCGGCGGCTGGCGCCCGATTTGGGTGGTCGACTTCCCGATGTTCGAATACGACGACGAAGCCCAGCGCTACACCGCCACCCACCACCCCTTCACTGCGCCGAAGGACGGCCATGAAGACTGGATGGTGACGGCGCCGGAGAAATGCATCTCCAAGGGCTATGACATGGTGCTCAACGGTTGGGAGATGGGCGGCGGCTCCGTCCGTATCCATCGAGCCGACGTACAGCAGAAGGTGTTCGACGCCCTCAAGATCACGCCCGAGGAAGCGCAGCTCAAGTTCGGTTTCCTGCTGGATGCCCTGCAGTACGGCGCGCCCCCGCACGGCGGCCTGGCTTTTGGCCTGGACCGTATCGTCACGCTGATGACCGGCGCCGAGTCGATCCGCGACGTGATCGCCTTCCCCAAGACCCAGCGCGCGCAGTGTCTGCTGACGCAGGCGCCGAGCCCGGTGGACGAGAAGCAATTGCGCGAGCTGCACATCCGCCTGCGCAACGTCGAGGCTGCGCCGGCAGCCTGATCGTTGATGACGTCATGAAAAGGGGCGCCCATTCGGGCGCCCCTTTTTGCTGTGCCCGCAAGGCGGGATGACCGAAGGCTATCGGAAATGATAGCTGGATATGACCTCGTTGCGCTGGAACGCTGCCGTGCAATAGGCCGGTGAATCGACGTGGAAAAGACATCCCCCCGTTCTCAGTCACACCGAGCGATTTCCGTCGGGGCCATTGTAGGGAGCGCAGCGAAAATCCCGATCCCAGGGGTGCACCATCGCCCTCGGTGTTGTTGCCAAGGCCTTCAGGGTGCGACGGGGAGGGCTCAGTTCTGCGCTGCATCAAACAACACGAAGATCCGGCGGCGGCAAGCGTCAGGAAGGTGCACTTCGACCGGGGTATTGACGGTAAACTGCCGTTCATGCCCAATCCGGGCTTGGTAATGCACGGGAATCGCCTTTATGACCTCTGCCCACACGATCGAGTTCCTCAAACGTGATGTCGTGGTCATCGGCGGCGGCGGTGCCGGCTTGCGGGCCGCCATCGCCGCGGTCCGGGACGACCCGAAAGTCACCGTCGCGCTCGTTTCCAAGGTGGTGCCGATGCGCAGTCATACCGTGGCCGCCGAGGGTGGGGCAGCCGGTGTGGTCCGCGAAGATGATTCGCTGGACAACCACTTCGACGACACCGTCTCGGGAGGCGACTGGCTGTGCGACCAGGATGCGGTGCAGTATTTCATTGAGCACTGCACCGAGGAGATGATCCAGCTTGAACAGTGGGGCTGCCCGTGGAGCCGCAAGGAAGACGGCAGCATCAATGTGCGCTTCTTCGGCGGCATGAAGGTGCAGCGCACCTGGTTTGCGGCCGACAAGAGCGGCTTTCACATGCTGCACACGCTGTTCCAGACCTCGCTGCAGTACCCTCGCATCGAGCGCTTCGACGAGTACTTCGTCGCAGAACTGCTGGTCGAGGATGGCCGAGTGCGCGGCGTTCTGGCCATTGAGATTGCCACCGGCAAGCTGGTGGCCATCGAGTGCAAATCTGTGGTCATGGCCACCGGCGGTGCCGGGCGTGCTTACCGGCAGAACACGAATGCCGGCATCGTTACTGGTGATGGCATGGGCCTGGCGTTCCGTCAGGGCGCCGCTCTGCGTGATATGGAGTTTGTCCAGTACCACCCCACGGCGCTTCCTGGCACGGGCATCCTGATCACCGAGGGCTGCCGGGGTGAAGGGGGCATCCTCACCAACAAGGACGGGTACCGCTATCTGCAGGACTATGGGTTGGGCCCGCTTGATCCGTGGCCGCGCGCCAAGGCGATGGAGCTTGGACCTCGCGATAGGTTGTCGCAGGCTTTCTGGCACGAAGAACAAAAGGGCAACACCATCCCCACGGCGATGGGCAGCTCTGTCAACCTGGACCTGCGCCACTTGGGCGCTCAGAAAATCCATGAACGATTGCCGCTGATCGTCGAGGTGGCGCAGACTTTTATGGGGGTCGACCCGGTCACCCACCCGATCCCGGTGCGTCCGGCCGTGCACTACACGATGGGCGGCATCGCCAGCAACCGGACCACTGAGACCACGCTGGAGGGGCTGTACGTGGCGGGCGAATGTTCCAGCGTCGGCATTCACGGGGCCAACCGGCTGGGATCGAACTCGTTGTCGGAAATTGTCGTGTTCGGCAAGGTGGCCGGCGAACATGCAGCCCGGTTTGCGAGGAGCCAGGCCGAGAGGGATTCGGCGACGGTGCGGCGTCAGGCGGAGGCTGCGGCTGCCCGCCTGCTGGCACTGCTGGACAACGACCGCGGCGAGCGCGTGGCCGTGCTACGCGACGAGATGGGCGACACGATGGAGGCAGGCGTCGGCATCTACCGTAGCGCCACTGGCATGCAACAAGCCTGCGACAAGCTGGCCGAGTTGCGTGACCGGTATCGGCGTGGCGTCAAGCTCGATGACCGGCATCGTTCCTTCAATACCGAGTGGCTGTCGACGATCGAGCTTGGTTTCACACTTGAGGTGGCAGAGGCGATGGCCCACTCGGCCTTGGGTCGGCGGGAATCGCGCGGTGCCCATGTGCGGCTCGACGAATACAAGACCCGCGACGACGAGAATTTCCTGCAGCACTCTTTGGCACGCTATACCGGCGACGGCCCGCCGTCGATCTCGCTGGCTCCGGTCACTATCACCAAGTCGCAACCTCGCACGCGCAGCTATGGCGGCGAGGGCAAGAAGGCGGTGATGACATGACGACTTTTTGCACACTTGCCCCGACCATCGGCCGGAGAACCCCAGGATGACCGCTCAAGCTTCCCCTCGCACGATCCGCATCGAGGCGATGCGCTACAACCCGGAGACCGACAAGGAGCCGAGTTGGAAGAGTTACGACGTGCCGTTTCGTGACGACATGTCGGTGCTGCAGGGTCTGCAGTACATCAAGGACCACCTCGACGGCAGCCTGACGTTCCGCTGGTCGTGCCGCATGGCCATCTGCGGCAGCTGCGGGATGATGATCAACGACACGCCGCAGCTGGCTTGTCACGCCTTCCTGCGCGACTACATGCCTGGCCCGGTGCGCATCGAGGCACTGGACAACTTTCCGGTGATTCGCGATCTGGTCATCGACCAGACGTCGTTCCTGAACAAGCTGGAAGCGGTCAAGCCCTGGCTGATTCCCAAGACCCAACGCACACCGGCCGACGGCCCCAACCGCCAGACACCGGAGCAGATGCAGAAGTACCATGCTTACGCGCAATGCATCAATTGTCTGCTGTGCTACGCGGCATGCCCCCAGATCGGTCTCAAGCCCGACTTTGCGGGTCCCGCGGCGCTGGCGCTGATGCACCGCTACAACACTGATTCCCGCGACCAGGGTTGGTCGGCGCGCGCCGAGATGGCCAACGCCGAAGATGGCGTCTGGGGCTGCACCTATGTCGGTGAATGCAGCGAGGTCTGCCCCAAAGCCGTCGACCCGGCCCATGCGATCAACCAGAACAAAGCCAACAGCGCGCTCGACTATTTCGGGTTGGGCAAGCTGCTGGCTCCGAGTGAAGGAGCGAAGTGATGGGACGCCACCAAGCGGTCGCCAAGACCTATCGTCGCACGCAGCCGGTCGACTGGGGTCGCAGCGTGCATCGGCGTCGCTACATGCGACGTGAACTGACCTCGGTGTTTCTGATTGCCTACGCGCTGGTGCTTCTGTTCGGCCTGTGGCGCTTGTCCCAGGGCGAAGCGGCTTTCGAGGCCTGGCGCGCTTCCCTGGGCCATCCACTGGCACTGGCGGGCCACGCGGCCATCTTCATTGCCGCCCTGTATCAGACCATCAGCTGGTTCCAGGTGATGCCGCGTACGTTGCCGGACAGCCAGGTCAAACCGGCCAGCATCACGCGCGCAGGGTGGGCCGCTGCGGCTGTGGTGTCGGTACTGGTGCTGGCCCTGGTGATGCTGGGAGGTGGGAAATGAAGCGCTCCAACGAACCGATCATCTGGCTGCTATTCGGTGCCGGCGGCATGCTCTCTGCGCTGGTTGCACCTGTGTTGGTGCTGATCACAGGCCTGCTCGTGCCGCTGGGCCTTTTGTCCAAGGACGTGATGAGCTACCAGCGGGTGCTGGCCTTCGCGCATAACCCGCTGGGCAAGCTGGTGCTCCTGGCGGTGATTGCGCTGTTCCTTTTCCATGGTGTGCATCGCTTCGTGACCACACTGAACGACTATGGCTTGCGCGGTGGCCATGCAACGATGGCGCTGTTCGTTGGCATTGCGACACTGCTGACCTTGGTGACCGCAGGCCTGCTGCTCGGCATCGGATTCTGATCGGGAATAGTGCGGGCAACCTGCTGGCCGGACTCGCGTGACGGCGCCGGAACAGGTGCTTCCAAGGAGAGATGCCAGCCCATAGGGCCAACCATCCCAGCCTCAGGGGCTCTCCACGGCCTTCAGCTTAGCCGCGCCAGTTGTTCGCGCACCTTGGCCAGCGTGGCGGTGAAGTCAGCCAGGCGTTTCTGCTCCTGCTCGATCACGGCCGGCTTGGCTTTCGCGACGAAGGCCTCGTTGCCCAGCTTGGCGGTGGCCTTGACGATCTCGCCTTCCAGCCGCGCGGCTTCCTTGCCCAGCCGGGCCTTTTCCGCGGCCACGTCCACTTCCATGAACAGGCACAGGCGGGCTTCACCCACCATCGCCACGGGCGCAGCCTGAGCGGCAGCGGCCCAGGCGGCTTCGTCGGCAAACACCGTCACCTCCTTGAGCTTGGCCAGCGCCTGCAGCACCGGCGCTGCCGCCGTCATGAAGGCCGGGTCACCCACCACGAACAGCGGCAGCCGGGTGGCGGGCGACACGTTCATCTCGCCGCGCAGGTTGCGGCATGCGTCCACCAGCGCCTTGAGCTTGGCGACATGCGCCTCGGCGGACGGGTCGATGCGCTCGGGCTGGCTGACGGGGTAGGCCGCAATGGCCACCGACTCACCCTCGCGCCCCGCCACGGGCGCCACCTTCTGCCAGAGTTCCTCGGTGATGAACGGAATGATCGGGTGCGCCAGGCGCAGGATGGTCTCCAGCGTGCGGATCAGCGTGCGGCGCGTGCCGCGCTGCTGCTCGGCGTTGCCGGTGTTGATCTGCACCTTGGCGATTTCCAGGTACCAGTCGCAGAACTCGTTCCAGACGAAGTCGTAAAGCGTGTTGGCCACGTTGTCCAGGCGGTACTCGGCAAAGCCCTTGGCGACTTCGGCCTCCACGCGCTGCAACTGCGAGACGATCCAGCGGTCAGCCTGGGAGAAGTCGAGGTAGCCACCGCCCGGCACGCACGCGTCGGCGCCGTGCTCGTTCAGGCCGCAGTCCTGCCCCTCGCAGTTCATCAGTGTGAAGCGCGTGGCGTTCCAAAGTTTGTTGCAGAAATTGCGGTAGCCCTCGCAGCGCTTGCTGTCGAAGTTGATGCTGCGGCCCAGCGAGGCCAGCGCGGCAAAGGTGAAGCGCAGCGCGTCGGCGCCATAGGCCGGAATGCCCTCGGGGAACTCTTTTTCGGTGTTCTTGCGCACCTGCGGTGCGGTCTCGGGCTTGCGCAGGCCTTCCGAACGTTTGGCCAGCAGAGGTTCGAGCGAAATGCCGTCGATCAGGTCCACCGGGTCGAGCACGTTGCCCTCGGACTTGCTCATCTTCTTGCCCTGCGCGTCGCGCACCAGGCCGTGGATATAGACGTGCTTGAACGGGACGCGGCCGGTGAAATGCGTCGTCATCATGATCATCCGGGCGACCCAGAAAAAGATGATGTCGTAGCCGGTGACCAGCACGGTGCTGGGCAGGTAGAGGTCGTAGTCCTGCGTTTTTTCAGGCCAGCCCATGGTGCTGAACGGCACCAGCGCGGACGAATACCAGGTGTCCAGCACGTCCTCGTCGCGGCGCAGCAATGGAACGCCTTTCAGCCGTGCTGAAAGTGCTTTAATTTCAAAAGCCTCGCGCCTGGGGCTTCCGCTTCGTCACGCGCGACATAGACCTTGCCGTCTTCGTCGTACCAGGCCGGAATCTGATGGCCCCACCAGAGCTGGCGGCTGATGCACCAGTCCTGGATGTTGTTCATCCACTGGTCGTAGGTGTTGACCCAGTTCTCGGGCACGAACTTCACCTCGCCGGACTTCACCGCGTCGATGGCCTTCTGGGTGATGCTCTTGCCCGTTGGGTCGGTATCGCTGACCTTGGTCATCGCCACGAACCACTGGTCGGTCAGCATCGGCTCGATCACCTGGCTGGTGCGGGCACAGCGCGGCACCATCAGCTTGTGCTTCTTCACTTCGACCAGCGCGCCCATCGCCTCCAGGTCCGCCACGACCTTCTTGCGGGCCACGAAGCGGTCCAGCCCCTGGTAGGCGGCGGGGGCCTCGCTGTTGATCTTGGCGTCCAGCGTCAGCACGCCGATCATCGGCAGCTTGTGGCGCTGGCCGACGGCGTAGTCGTTCTGGTCGTGCGCGGGCGTGACCTTCACCACGCCGGTGCCGAAGGTCTTGTCTACGTAGTCGTCGGCAATCACCGGAATCTCGCGATCGCACAGCGGCAGCTTCACCATCTGGCCGATCAGGTGCGTGTAGCGCTCGTCTTCCGGGTGCACCATCACGGCCACGTCGCCCAGCATGGTCTCGGGCCGGGTGGTGGCCACGGTCAGCGCGCCGGATCCATCGGCCAGTGGGTAGGCGATGTGCCACAGGAATCCGTCTTCCTCTTCGCTCTCCACCTCCAGGTCACTCACCGCGCTTTGCAGGACCGGGTCCCAGTTCACCAGGCGCTTGCCGCGGTAGATCAGGCCCTGCTCGTAGAGCTGCACGAAGGTCTCCGTCACCGTCTTGGACAGTTTCGGATCCATGGTGAAGTACTCGCGGCTCCAGTCCACGGTGTCACCCATACGGCGCATCTGCGTGGTGATGGTGTTGCCGCTCTTCTCTTTCCACTCCCAGACCTTGGCGACGAAGTTCTTGCGGGCCTCGGCAGGTGTCGGCCCCATGTCGTGCCGGCTGATGCCTTGCGCCTGCAGTTGTCGCTCCACCACGATCTGCGTGGCGATGCCGGCATGGTCGGTGCCCGGAATCCAGGCGGTGTTGAAGCCGGCCATGCGGTGGTAGCGCGTCAGGCTGTCCATGATGGTCTGGTTGAACGCATGGCCCATGTGCAGCGTGCCCGTCACGTTGGGCGGCGGCAGCTGGATGGCAAATGAGGGCGCACCTTCTTTGGGTGCGTGGCTGCCCCGGAAGCCGGCCACGCCGTATCCGCGCCGCTCCCATTCGGGCCCCCAATTGGCTTCGAGCGCGGCAGGCTCGAACGATTTGGACAGGGAAGACAGGCCGGGCTGCTGGACGGAGTCGCTCATGGGTACTGTGTTTCTGAATGAACAACGGCATCCTTAGGGATGCCGTTGCACCACCTGGCGTGGCGGGGTGAAGAGTACCGCGATTTTACGCGATCGACGCCCGCGCCTTCAGGCCCGTGGGGTTGCGCGCCGGATGATGGCGGCGCAGTCCACGCCACGGGGCAGCGTGCCGTAGTTGCGGTGGCCGCCGTCCGCCAGGCGCGATGCGCAGAAGGCATCCGCCACAGCGGCAGGCCCGTGTTGCACCAGCAGGGCCGCCTGGATGGCCAGCGCCATGCGGTCCACCACGCTGCGGGCGCGGTAGTCCATGTCGCCCCGGTCGCTGAACTCCCGTTTCAGCGCGGTGACCCATGCGTCAAGGGCACCATTGGCGCCGCGGGCCCGGTCTACCTCACGGAAGAAGGCCTCCACCACGGCGGGGGTCTTCTGCATCGCCCGCAGCACGTCCAGGCACTGGACGTTGCCACTGCCCTCCCAGATGGCGTTGACGGGCGACTCGCGGAACAGGCGCGGGAACGGGCTGTCTTCCATCACGCCGCTTCCGCCGATGCATTCCATCGACTCGTACGCATGGTTGGGGGTGCGTTTGCAGATCCAGTACTTGCCCACCGCGGTGACCAGACGGACCAGCAGGTCTTCATGCGGGTCGGCGCGGTGGTCCATGGCGCGGGCCATGCGCATCGTCAGTGCCAGAGAGCCTTCGTGCTCCAGCACGAGGTCGGCCAGCACGTTCTGCATCAGTGGCTGCTGGTTCAGCACATTGCCGAAGGCCGAGCGGATGGAGCAGTGGTGCAGGGCCTGCGCCACGGCCGCCCGCTGGCCGGCGGCGGAGCCGATCATGCAGTCGAAGCGGGTCATGGCCACCATCTCGATGATGGTTCGTACGCCGCGTCCTTCCTCGCCCACCATCCAGGCCAGTGCGCCGCGCAGCTCGGTCTCGCTGGAGGCGTTGGACACATTGCCCATCTTGCGCTTCAGGCGCAGCACCTGCATCGGGTTCTTGGTGCCATCGGGGCGCCAACGCGGTAGCAGAAAGCAACTCAGGCCACCCGGCGCCTGCGCGAGCACCAGGAAGGCATCGCACATCGGCGCCGAAACAAAGTACTTGTGTCCCACGAGCTCATAGGCCTCGCCTGCGCCACCCGCACCGACCGGGTAGGCCCGCGTGGAATTGGCGCGTACGTCGGAGCCTCCCTGTTTCTCGGTCATGGCCATGCCGATGGTCAGGCCGGCTTTCTGTGCGTCAGGCACATTGCCTGGGTCGTAACTGAGCGCGGTGATCTTCGGCTCCCACAGGGCCGCCAGTGACGGCGTGGTGCGCAACGAAGGCACTGCGGCGAAGGTCATGGTGATCGGGCAGCCGTGGCCGGCTTCCACCTGGGTTTGCAGATACGTCCGTGCGGCGCGGGCCACATGGGCGCCCGGGCGGGGATCGGTCCAGGGCGAGGCATGCAGGCCGTTTTCGATCGCCGTCTTCATCAGCGTGTGATATGCCGGGTGAAAGCGGACCAGATCGACGCGGTTGCCGAAGCGATCGTGTGTGTCCAACTCCGGCGGATGGCGGTTGGCCTGTATGCCCAGGTCCAGGTACTCGGCCGACCCCGTCAGTGCGCCAAAGGTGCTCAGGGAATCCTGGGCCCAGGCTGCGCCTTCGCGCTGCACCGCGTCGACCAGGGCTGCGTCCTGGGCGAACATGTTGTAGTCGACCAGTTCCCGCGAGACGTTTGTCACTTGGTGGGTGTCGGCCAGGTAGATTGAATCACGGGCCAGGATGTCGGGTGCGTTCATGGGGGAGACTCCAGTGGGGGTTGAATCATGGCGTGCCGGCGTGGGGCCGGTTCGCGGGCGGCGCGCAGGAGTTCCTGCCAGATACCGCGTCCGGCGGCATCGAACTGAAGCACGGATTCGGCGAAGGTCTGACGCGCGCCGGTGTCCACCAGTGGCTGCGGCAGCCAGGGATCGAAGATGAGCGCATGAATGGCCTCGTCGCCCAGGAGAAACGACTCGCGTGCAGCGGTGTCCAGCGAAAGCTTCGACGCGCCCTCGCGCCATGCGTCGAGTGCCTGCGCGCGTTCGCGATAGCCGTAGGTCAGCGCTGCGCCGTCCCAAAGCGCGCGTGCCTGCCGCTCGCGAGAAGGTTCCAGCCCGCGGGCGATGAACACGGTTGCGCCTGCCCCCAGGCCCAAGCGTCCAAGCCGCTCACGCGCGACGTCCACGCCACCGGCCAGATTGTCCGGGCGCAGAAACAGCCCGCGTTCGAACTCGGCAAGTCCCAGCAAACCCAGGGCCCGACCGCGCGCCCGCAACGCCGCGCGGTCGCTGCGGCCAGCCGGTCCGACATGGACGGCGACCCAGTCCCCGTTCCACTCGCGAACGCGAGCGGTCGTTTCCCGCCATCCCGATATCTCGTCGGCCAGGGGAGCGGCCTGGGGTCCGAGCCGGTAGGTCCCCCGGCCTGTGGTGATCAGCATGCCACTGGCATTCAGGCGGGTCAGCGCGACGCGGGCATTGTTCCCCTGAATCCGCAGCGCGTTGCAGGCGGCGACCACTTCGCGCGCGCTCAAGGTGCCGCCCTCGACTGCCATCAGCAGATTCAGGATCAGGTGGCGCGCAGAGACCGGCATGCCTTGATTATTACTGTGGTCATCAGATGCAGCAAGTTGAAGTAATAAATATTGTGGCTCTGTGGGTCGATCACCGGTCGCAGGGGCTACACCCGTTGCCACCTCGGCCCGTCCGGGTGGTGGGCTCGGGTCCGGAATGCTGAAATTCAGAATAAAGAAGTAAATTCCCAGCGTCGAATGGACATGGTGTGCTATCAATATGTAACTTTTTTGGGCACGCCGAGCTTGACGCACAAGCGCGGATCCCGATTTTTCGGCGCCCTCCGGCTGCCGACCCGGCGGGCGCTCGCCTCAAAGCGGACCGGCGGGCTTGCGTGGGCAGATTCCCGCCCAAGGGCACGCATCGTTGATTTATATCAATGAACCCGTGTCCTGCCTTGAATCGGTGCACCGACATTCTTGACGCATATACTCGCGGAGCGTCCAATGGCGCTTGTCAAAAATCAAATCCACTTTTTCACGGAGTCTGCCCAAATGATCAAGTCGTTCTTCTCTCTTGCCACTGCTTCGGCCGTGTTGGCTTTGGTCAGTATCAGCCCGGCCCAGGCGGCCGTTGACGCGGATGCGGCCCAGACCCTGTTCAAGAAAAACGATTGCACCAAATGCCACGCGGTGGACAAATCCAAGAAGGGCCCGTCCCTTCAGAAGATTGCGGCCAAGTACAAAGGCAAGGCCGATGGCGAGGAGAAGGTCATCAAGAACATGACCACCAGCCCGAAAGTCAAGCTGGATGATGGCACCGAGGAAGAGCACAAGGCCATCAACACCAAGGATCAGGCTGCAATCAAGAACCTGGCGGCCTGGATTCTTTCCCAGTAAGACTGTCCTGGGGCGTACGGGACTCCTGGCTCCGGATGAAATCTCACCGGTTTTTTCCGTCACGCCGATGCTGAGAAGCTGAAGTTCCCGACATGCCATGCATTCCATCAGGGCGCGGTAATCGTTATCGCGCCTTGTTTTTTTCCGGAAGACCGTTATGCATTCCCACACTCTTTCGCGGCGCCTGAGCCGCCTGGCCGGTTTTCTGTGCCTGCTCGGCGCCTGCATGAGCCTGCCGGGCCTGGCGCAGACGCCGACCGCGCCCGCCGCAGCGCCGGTGGCCGCGAAGGCGCTGGACAATGCCACCTGCCTCACCTGCCACGATGGCAAGAAAGGCAAGCTGGAGGTGCCTGGCGCTCAAGGCAAGCCCCGCGCGCTTCACAGCGTGGCACCGGACAAATTTGGTGAGAGCGTGCATGCGAAGATGGATTGCGTGGCCTGTCACACCGACATCACGGACAACGCGGAAAAAGGCAATCAGCATGCGAAGGACACGGCACAGAAGCTGAAGAAAGTCGACTGTGCGGGGTGTCATACAACCCTGTGGGAGCAGGCGCAGAAGGATGGATCTGCCAAGGCCAAACCGCGCCTGGGCGTGGTGGCCGAGAACATCGAGGCCTACAAGAAGTCGTTCCATGCACGTCCGAACAGCGACGACAAGACCCGGCCCAATGCGTCGTGTGACAACTGCCACGACACGCACAGCTTCAAGGTGCCGGCCAAGGGCACTCCGCAATACGCAGAGTTCCGCCTGGGCATCTCCAAGGCGTGTGGCGAGAACTGTCATTCGGACCAGTTGGAGACCTATGCCGGCTCCGTGCATGGCAAGGAAGCGCTGGACAAGAAAAATGCGAAGGCCGCCGTCTGTTCCGACTGCCATAGCGCGCACGCCGTCAGCAACTCATCGGGCGACCCCTTCAAGCTTGCCGTGACCGGCAAGTGCGGGACCTGCCACGAGGCCAACTACAAGACCTACAAGGCGACCTACCACGGACAGATCAATACCCTGGGTTATGCCTACACCGCCAAGTGCTACAACTGCCACGGCAGCCATGACATCCTGAAGGTCAAGGACCCCGAGTCCAAGGTCTCCCCTGAAAACCGCATGAAGACCTGCCGCGAATGCCACAACGGCAAGAAGGGCGTCGGCGAGGCACCGGCGGGCTACGCGAGTTTCGAGCCGCACGGCCACGTGCATGACTTCGGGCGCTATCCCCAGATCTGGATCGCGTGGCAGATCATGGTGCAACTGCTGGTCGGCACCTTCGGATTTTTCTGGCTGCATACCGCTTTGTGGTTCTATCGCGAATACAAGGAGCGCCGCAAGCTCGACGCGCAGCCCCGCGTCAGGGCCGATGCCCTGCCGGCGAACCTTCAGGGCAAGCATGTCCGACGTTTCAGCCCGATCTGGCGCGTGGCGCATCTGACTTTTGCATTGAGCCTGATGGTGCTCACGCTCACCGGCATTCCGTTGTTCTACCCGGATGCGCCATGGGCCAGCGCGCTCATGACGGCGCTCGGTGGGCCGCACATTGCCGGCCTCATTCACCGGGTGAGTGCGGTCATATTTGCCGGCGTTTTCTTCTGGCACCTGTTCTACCTGGCCTGGACCGTCGGGCGCGACTGGAAGAACTTCAAGTTGTTCGGACCGAACTCGCTGGTTCCCAACCTGCAGGACGGACGCGACATGCTGGGCATGTTCAAGTGGTTCTTCGGCAAGGGTCCGCGTCCCAAGTTCGACCGCTGGACGTACTGGGAAAAGTTCGACTACTGGGCTCCGTTCTGGGGGGTGACCATCATCGGCGTCAGCGGCCTGATCATGTGGCTGCCCAATGTCTTTGGCGCCTTCCTGCCGGGCTGGATCTTCAACGTGGCGGCCATCTTCCACGCGGAAGAGGCGTTCCTGGCCGTGGTGTTCCTCTTCACCGTCCACTTCTTCAACAACCACTTCCGTCCGGACAAGTTCCCCCTCGACGTGGTGATGTTCACTGGCACCTTCTCGATCGAGGAGTTCAAGCACCAGCATGCCGTGCAGTACCAGCGCCTGGTGGACAGTGGCGAACTGGAGAAATACCTGGTGGATCCGCCTTCGGCCGCCAAGCTGACCGCGGCAAAGATCCTAGGTTTCACGTTGATCGTGATCGGCCTGACCTTGCTGACGCTGGTCGGGATCGGCTTCTTCACCGGAGGTTGATGGCGGTCCGTTGAGTTGGAGCGGCGTTGTTTCAAGCGCCGCTTCGGGAATCGGATAATCAGATCCGTCACTGCGGTGATCGAAGGGAAAGCATGGCATTCATCGAATCAGACGTTGCCATCGCCGACCCCGGTTCCGGCCTTGGTGTTGGTTGCGCAGGACTTCGGGTAGCGTCCGGATGCAAAGGTTGCCGTGGTGGTGTATCTTGCGGGTGCGGTGGGGACAGTGCTGACGGTGCCGGTTCTCGTTTGCGTCTGAGCGTCGCTTGGCGGCGTTGTCATTGAACCGCTTGCGGGCGCACGGGGTGGGCACGCAGGCGATTAACAAGGTTTTTTCGTGAGTCCCAAAGAAACAGTCACCGTCGCCCATGCGAACCCTTCGGGGGCGGGCGCTCCGTTACAGCCCATTGCCATTCCCAAGTACCTGCAGGATACCTACTGGTGGGCTTACCTGCACCCCAACGCCGTGCGCGTGTTCGAGCGCCAATGGCTGGTCAACCTGATCCTGTGGGGCAATTTCTCGCGGCTGCGTGATGCCGCCTTGCAGGAAATGGGCGAGGTCATCGACGGCAAGGTGCTCCAGGTGGCCTGTGTCTATGGCGACTTTACCGAGCATCTGGTCAATCGCCTGAGTCCGGCGGCCAGTCTGGACGTGATCGATGTGGCGCCGATCCAGATCAAGAACCTGCACGAGAAACTCAAGACCACGCGCCAGGTTGCGGTGCTGCGTCAGGATTCGACCGACATGCAGTTCGAAGATGCCAGCCACGATACCGTGGTGGTGTTCTTCCTGCTGCACGAACAGCCTGCCGACGCGCGGCGCAAGACGATCGCCGAGGCCCTGCGCGTCACACGCCCGGGCGGCAAGGTCATCTTCGTCGACTATCACAAGCCGGTTTCGGCCAGCCCGTTCCGCTATCTCATGGTGCCCATCCTGAGCACGCTGGAGCCATTTGCACTCGACATGTGGCGCGGCGAGATCGTCGACTGGCTGCCCGAGGGATTGACGCCGGCGGGGGTTGAAAAGGAGACCTACTTCGGCGGCCTGTACCAGAAGGTGGTGATCACCCGCTGAGGCGTCCTGACGTTCTCATCCCGTTCCCGGCGGGGCGTCCAGACCAGGGTCCGCACGCCCGGCGCCATGTCGAACGCTCCCTCAGGCAGCGACCTGGAATGCGCGCCAGCGTGCCCACTCTTCCCCGGGCGCCGCTTCGATGGCAACCGTGCGCCCCGTTGCCGGATGAATCAGCTCCATGCGCAAGGCGTGCAGCCACAGCCGCTGAAGGCCCAGCAGCGCGGCCACCGCGCGGTTGAGAGGGCCCTTGCCATGGGTGGCGTCGCCGAGGAGCGGGTGGGCGATGTGCTTCATGTGGCGGCGCAGTTGGTGGCGGCGGCCGGTCAGAGGCGTGAGCTCCACCAGCGCGCAGCGTGTGCTCTCGAACGGTCCCTGGGCCAGCGGAAGCAGGTGGTGTTGCAGCGTCCGGTAGCGGGTGCGGGCCTCCTGTGCCTCCTGGACGGGGCCTTGGGCCGCTGGCACCCGCAGATCGTCGGTCATGCGACGCAGGGGATGCTCGATCAGCCCTTCGGGGTCGGTCCAACCGCGCACCATGGCCAGGTAGGTCTTGCGGATCGCACCGCCGGATTCGAACTGCTGGCCGAGCGCCCGCGCGGTGGCGGCGTCCAGCGCGAACAGCAGCACGCCGCTGGTGCCCTTGTCCAACCGGTGCGCGGGCCAGACCGGGCGACCCAACTGGTCGCGCAGCATTTGCAGCGCAAAGCGGGTCTCGCCCGCGTCCAGTCCGGTGCGGTGCACCAGCAGCCCAGGCGGTTTGGCCACCGCTGCAAGATAATCGTCCAGGTAAAGGATCTCCAGCATGTTGTTTCTATTGTCGCCCGCCAAGTCGCTGGACTACACGCCGGCGCCTGCCGACCTGCCGCACACGCAGCCCCTGTTTGTCAAACAGTCCGCCGAGCTGATCGACGTGCTTCGGCAGAAATCCCCGCAGCAGATTGCCAGCCTGATGCACCTCAGCGACGCGCTGGCCACCCTGAACGCGGCGCGCTATGAGGCCTGGCGGCCGCGATTCACGGCGCGCAACGCCAAGCAGGCGGCGCTGGCGTTCAACGGTGATGTCTACGGCGGGCTCGATGCGCGGACACTGAAGCCAGCAGAACTGGCCTGGGCACAGGAGCACCTCTGCATCCTGAGTGGCCTGTATGGCGTGCTTCGACCGCTCGACCGCATGCAGCCGTACCGGCTCGAAATGGGCACACGGCTCGCCACCGCGCACGGCGACAACCTGTACCAGTTCTGGGGATCGCGCATTTCGGACTACCTTAACCGGCGCCTGGCCGCCGACAGGTCCCCGGTTGTGGTCAATCTGGCCTCCCAGGAGTATTTCAAGGCCGTGGACCGCAAGGTGCTTCGGGCGCGCGTGATCGACTGTGTGTTTGAGGAAGGCAAGGGCGGCCACTACAAGGTGGTGTCGTTTTTCGCCAAGCGGGCTCGCGGCCTGATGGCGCGCTACGCCACCCAGCACCGCATCAGCACGCCAAAGAAACTTGAAGCCTTCGACCTCGAAGGCTATGCCTTTGCCGCATCCGCTTCCCGGCCCGACCGGCTGGTGTTTCGCCGCGCAGTCGCCTGACGGACTGCCGGATCCTGGAAATATGATCAAAATAGGCCTCAGCCCAGCGTCCAGAGGTCATCAACAGCTATGAAAATTAAAGCAAACGGCATCCAGATCGAGGTCGAGGACACCGGCGCGGACGGTTCGCAGAACGACCGGCCGGTCGTGCTGCTGATCATGGGCCTGGGCATGCAGCTGATTGCCTGGCCGCCCGCGTTGGTGCAGGGGCTGGTGGATGCCGGCTTTCGCGTGATCCGCCACGACAACAGGGACATCGGTCTGTCGCAGCACTTCGACCACCTGGGTGTGCCCAATCTGGTGTGGGCCACTCTGCAGCACCGGCTCGGCCTGAGCCCGAAGGCGCCCTTCACCCTGAGCGACATGGCGGCCGACGCCGTGGGCGTGCTCGACGCGCTGAAGATCGAGCGCGCGCACATTGTCGGCGTCAGCATGGGCGGCATGATCGCCCAGCGCGTGGCCATTGCCGCGCCAAAGCGGGTGCTGAGCCTGACCAGCATCATGAGCTCCAGCGGCGCCCGCGGCCTGCCCCGGGCCAAGCCACAGGTGCTGAAGGCGTTGCTCAGCAAGCCCGCCAGCCATGCCCACGACGACATCGTGGACCATTACATCAACCTCTACACCGTCATTGGGAGCCCCGATTTCGTGGTGCACGAGGCAGAGTTGCGCACCCGCATCCTGGCTGGCATCACCCGCAGCTTCCGCCCGGTGGGCACCATGCGCCAGATGCTGGCCATTGTCGCCGACAGCACCCGCGCCGGCGAGCTGGGCCGGATCCAGTGCCCCACGCTGGTGGTGCATGGCGCGGCCGATCCCCTGGTACCGCTGGCCTGCGGCAAGGACACGGCGCGCCGCATTCCCGGGGCCCGTCTGGAGGTCATCAAGGGCATGGGCCACGACCTGCCTCCGGGCGTGGTCAGCGAGGTCCTGCGGGTGATGCTGCCTTTTCTCAAGCAAGTCCACCCATGAGCCAGTCCAGTCTGCCCGCCGGCACCCCTACCACGGCCCAGGCCGCCGGGCACTCCCAGCTCGGCAAGGCCTCCGCTTATGTCGACCAGTACGATCCGGGTCTTCTGTTCCCGATAGCGCGCGCAACCAGCCGCGCCGAGATCGGCGTCACGGGGACGCCGCGCTTTTTCGGCGCGGACCTGTGGACAGCCTTCGAGCTGGGCTGGCTGAACCCGCGCGGCAAGCCGCAGGTGGCGCTGGCGCACATCCTGGTGCCTTGCGAAAGCACGCACATCGTCGAAAGCAAGTCGTTCAAGCTCTACCTCAACAGCTTCAACAACACCCGGTTCGCTGATGCGGAAGCGGTCAGGGAGCGCATCCGGGCCGACATCAGCGCGGCCGTCTGGCAAGGGGGCCCGGTGTTGTCCGGCGTGGGTGTGAAGGTGCTGGGCCCGGATCTTTTCGACCAGGAACCCATCCACGAGCTCGACGGCCTGAGCCTGGACAGGCTCGACATCGAGTGCACGCGCTACACCCCTGCGCCGGATCTGTTGCGCGCGGCGTTGGACGAGCAGCCGGTCAGCGAGGTACTGGTCAGCAACCTGCTCAAGAGCAACTGCCTGGTGACCGGGCAGCCCGACTGGGGCAGCGTGCAGATCAGTTACAGCGGGCCGCAGATCGACCAGGAAGGCCTGCTGCAATACATCGTGAGCTTTCGCAACCACAACGAGTTTCACGAGCAGTGCGTGGAGCGCATGTTCATGGACATCTGGACGCGCTGCAAGCCGGTGAAATTGACGGTGTATGCGCGCTATACCCGCCGCGGCGGCCTGGATATCAGCCCGTTTCGCACCAGCCATCCCCAGAGCGTTCCGCTCAACGTGCGAACGGCCCGTCAGTAGCAGGGCTTGATCGCCGCCTTTGCGCCGCGTTCAGGCGTGTGGCGTCGGGTCGGGGTGTTGATGAGGTCCTTCGCAATCAGCCGGCCGGATCGAGCCAGTCGCAGCGCAGACGATGCCGGGCGTGGGCGCTTTGGCGCCAGCGCACATACAGGCCCGGGCAGAACATGGCCAGAACGCACAAGGGGAGCAGAACGGTCATCTCCAGCGCCAGGGCGGGGAGCCAGCTCACGCAGCCAAGCACCCAGAGGGTGAGTACCGCATCCCACAGGTGGTATTCGACCGGATGTTCGGCGCGGTGCGCGATTTGCCAGCGCTTGATGCGTTGCAACTCCGAGAGGGTCAGGCGGGCGGGCATGGGCGTTCGGGTACGGGAGAAACTTCACTGTATGGTTCGCGTCAGTCCAAGTCAAGGCATGCCACGGAACGCCGACGCGCCGTGAATCCCGGTACATCGCTAAAAGAGTTGGGGCGTTTCTGCTATTGATTGAGTAGCTGATGATGACCGTCTGGCGCTGGGATGTGCCAGTTTTAATTCAATTTCCGGGTTGTCGGATGCCTTGGCGAGCGATCCGACGCGCACCCCGAGCAGGCGCAGCCGTCGGGTCAGATCCACACGCTTCAGGCAGAGC
This sequence comes from Candidatus Skiveiella danica, assembly GCA_016721925.1. GTDB lineage: Bacteria > Pseudomonadota > Gammaproteobacteria > Burkholderiales > Burkholderiaceae_C > Skiveiella > Skiveiella danica. Next base: position 587,969 of record JADKHE010000013.1, on the reverse strand, counting down.
CCCGCGGTCTGGCGGATCGTTCGCGCGTCGGCCGTGAACGCATCAAGGGTCTGGTCACGCGTGACACTCTTGAAGGTGTCGTAGCGCAGCTTGATGCCGATGGTCTTGCCGACGTAGCCTTTGCGCTGCAAGTCGCCGGCCACCTGCTCGCACAGGCGCGTGAAGATCGCGCCGAGTTCGGCCTTGTCGTGCACCGGATGCAGGTCGCGCTCAAAGGTGGTTTCCCGGCTGATGCTGACCGGTTCGCTTTCGGTCACCACCGGACGCTCGTCGCGGCCCCAGGCGGAATCGAACAGCCAGGCGCCGTAGCTCTTGCCGAAGTGCTCGGCCAGCCAGCTCCGGTCGTGTGTGGCGAGATCGCCAATGGTGCGGATGCCGTGCGCCAGCAGCTTCTCGTCCGCCTTAGGACCTACGCCGTTGATCTTGCGGCAGGCCAGCGGCCAGATCAGGGTCTGCAGGTCGTCGGGCTGCACGATCGAGATGCCCTTGGGCTTGTTGAATTCGCTGGCCATCTTGGCCAGCAATTTGTTGGGGGCCACGCCGATGGAGCAGGTCAGGCCGGTGGCGTCGAAGATGCTTTTCTGGATCAGCCGGGCCAGCACCCGGCCGCCCTCGCGCTGGCCGCCGGGGACGTCGGTGAAGTCGATGTAGACCTCGTCCACGCCGCGGTCTTCCATCACCGGCGCGATCTCCAGGATCAACTGCTTGAAGCGGCGTGAAAAGCGGCGGTACTCGTCGAAATCGACCGGCAGCAGGATGGCCTGCGGGCACAGCCGCGCGGCCTTCATCATGCCCATGGCCGAGCCCACGCCGAACTGGCGTGCAGCGTAGGTGGCGGTGGTGATCACGCCGCGCCCGGTGTAGTCGCGCAGCACCGGAAAGGCCGCCACGGGGATTTCATGCAGGGGCAGGTCCGCGTGGTGCTCGCGCAGGGCCTCGTCGAGCCGCCGCCGGCCGCCACCGATGACCACCGGCAGGCCCTTGAGCTGCGGGTAGCGCAGCAGCTCCACGGACGCGTAGAACGCGTCCATGTCCAGATGCGCGATGCGGCGCGGCGGTGCGGGTGGAGGAGGGCCTGGAGGTGCGGCGTGGGACACCCGGCAAGCATAGCGCCACAGGCGCCAGCGGCAGCGTGCGTTGCGGCGAAAGCACACTGCCCGTGGACCGATGGGCGATTTGGACATCGATGCGCGTGTGCGTCGCTGTGGGGATGGAAAATAAGCGAAGCGGTTGGGTGATTTGCACCTGCCAGGGTTGAGATCAGGAGGACAGAAATGCCATCCATCGTTCCATTCAGGTTTTCCCGGACCGCTTGCGCAGTGAGTCTGGCTTTGGCGTTCTCCGGCACGGCATCCAGCGCCCTTGCGGCTGATGAAGGCAGCGCGCTGGAAAACATGCTGGTGCGCGACAGCAAGGTCGAGCTGCAGCTGCGCACCTACTTTTTCGACAAGCTCAACCCTGCGCCCAAGAACCCCAACCAAGCCTGGGCGCTCGGTGGCTGGCTGGGCTACGAGTCCGGGTGGCTGGGCGATGTCCTCAGCTTTGGCCTCACGGGCTACACCTCGCAGCCGCTCTGGGCGCCGGCCGATGCACCTGGCAGCAATCTGCTCACGGCGACGCAGGGCGGGTACTCGGTCCTCGGCCTGGCCTACGGGGCCCTCAAGCTGTTTGACCAGACGCTGACCGGCGGGCGCTTCGAGGTCAATCAACCGGAGGTGAACCTGTTTGACAACCGGATGACGCCGCAAACTTTCCAGGGTGGGGCGCTCACCGGCAAGCTGGTGGGTGTGGACTATTTTGCCGGCTACCTGTCAGACGTGAAGCAGCGCAATGCCACGACCTTCATCAGCATGGCGCAGGCGGCTGGCGCCCCTTCCGACGTGAGTTCGGGGATGTGGCTGGTGGGCTTCAGAGGCGAGCCCGTCAAGGACCTGATCCTGCGGCTGTCCTCCTACCATGTTCCCGATGTGCTCAACTCCACCTATGCGGACGCAGCTTGGACCACGGCGGTTGCGGATGGCATGAAGCTGCGCCTGGGTGCTCAGACGATCTACCAGAGAAGCACCGGCAGCAATGCGCTGGGAGTGTTTTCGGTGGGCTATGGCGGCGTCAAGGCGGACCTGACGTCCGGTGGCCTGACCGCAACGCTGGGCTATAACCAGACCGGGCGCAATTCAAGTCTGCGTTCGCCCTATTCCTCGTGGGCGGGCTACACCTCGATGCTGATCCAGGACTTCTACAGTGCGGGCCAGAAAGCGTTTCTGTTCGGCGCCGCCTACGACTTCAAGGCAGCTGGAGCCCCGGGGCTGATGCTGGCCGGCAACATCGCCACGGGCTTTGATGCGATCAACCCGGCGACGGGCGCGGCCGTGGCCAATTCGACCGAATACGACATCGACCTGAACTACCGTTTTTCCGACAAGTCCTGGCCGAAGTGGGCGCAGCCCCTGTGGTTGCGCATGCGCGCCGGGGTGCTGGTGCCGGCCGGCGGCGGTGCCAGGACCGAGAACTACCGGATCATCCTGAACTACCCGTTCGAGCTCAAATGAAGTCCGGCCTGAAGCAGGCCCGTGGCCCGGGCCCGCTGCGCCTGGCGGTCAGTCGACCTGCTTGAAGCGGTGCAGGGCCGAGGGCGACGGCCAGCCGGCTTCCTGGCAGACCCGCACGATCGCTTCGTTGGTGTCGAAGTAGACCTGCCAGTAGTGGTCGGTGTGCGTGTAGGGGCGCACGGCGATCTGCGGACCCTCCAGTTTGATGTCCAGCAGGTTGACTTCCGGCGGCATCGTCTTGGAGATGTTGGGGATCTGCGCGACGGCAACCTTGAGGCGGGCGATGGCCTCAATAGGATCGACGCTCGCGGCCAGTTGGGCGACGCGCTCGACGCGGCGTTCCGGCAGCACCGAGAAGTTCTGGATGGTGTCGCCGAAGATCTTGCCGTTGCCGATGATGGTGAACACGTTGTCGGGCGTGATGATGGTGGTGCCGAAGAGGCCAAGCTCGCGGATCGTGCCGACCACTCCGCCGATGCTCACGAAGTCGCCCACCTTGAAGGGCCGCAGGATCAGCATGAAGGCACCGGCCGCAAAGTTGCCGAGCAATCCGCTCCAGGCCGCCCCGATCGCCACGCCGGCACCGGCCAGCATCGCCGCGAACGAGGTGGTCTGGATGCCGAAGTAGCCCAGGATGCCCAGCACCAATGCGATGTTCAGCGCAATCGCGATGATGGAGCCTAGGTACTTGGTCAGCGTCGGATCGACATGGTTGCGGTTCATTGCCGCCTGCATCATCGCAATGACCCGCCCGATCAGCCAGCGGCCGACGATCCAGAAGGCAATCGCGGCCAGAACCTTGACCGCCAGTTCGGAAACCGTGGTGCTCAGGAAGTTTTGAATTGACTGCATGTCCACGGCGGGACTCCTTGGTGGGGTTGAACGGCTTGCCGCCTGTGCGACGGCTGACGTGGCGAAGAGGACCGGTCTCGGTCGAAACTGCGGCTCGGATCCATCGCGTCAAAATTCTAACCCGCAGGGTGGCCGCGCGCAGGCGGCTGAACAGACCCGGTCAGGCTCGCAACCATTGACCCGCTTCAACCAGCGAGGTGACGACCGCCTTCAGATGGGCTTCATCCACTTCAGGCCAGTCCGCCCCGGGCTGTTGCAGGTGCGCCGTGGCGCGCGGACCCAGCAGCGCTTCACGCAGGAACTCAACCTGAAACGCACCGACCCTGGGTCGCTGGCTTGCCGCCAGGACCTCGCCATAGTGGCCGATTTCATACCCGCCTTTGTAGGGGTGGTTCAGGGAGACTGCGCGGCCGACGGCGGCCGCATCGAGTTTGAAGCCGTATGCCCAGGCCTCGGCGATTCGCCGCATGGGCGCGGCGCCAAGCGACAAGGGTTCCGACTCGTATTCCCCTTGTGCATCGCCCTTGTTGCCGAAATTGACCAGCGTGGGCAGACGGTCGGCCACGGGACGCTCCACCACAAGGGCCCCGTCGGCGCGCATCTTTGTGTTCATGGTGTCGTGCAGGCCCACCACCAGCAGCGCAGCGTCCTTGGGCCGCGCATCGAGCACCGCATCGATCACGCGGTTGCAGGCATCGCGATATCTGTCGTGGCCCAGCTTTCGCCCGGCAGCCAGGGCAGCGGCAAGCCCTGCCCACTGCGCTTCGGTCGCTGGCGGCATCAGCACGGTTTCACCCGAGAAAGTGATCGGGCGAATGGCATCGATGCCGGCAAAGCTGACACTTTCATCGGCCCGCAGGCGCTCCAGCCGCCGGAAGAACTCGCGCAGGCTGCTCATGGCGTCAGCCGGTGGTGCGCGGTTGGGGTCGAGTACCACGCGCGAATGCGGGCATTCAACAAAGATGACAGCGGGGTCGGCTGCAGCCCACGCGCGGCCCAGGGGGCTGGTGATTGCATCCGAGTAGTCGTATTGCTTGCGCCGCGTCAGCGCAGGATCGACGAAGGGCTGCAACTCGGCAGGAAGGCGGGCGCCGGCATGGGGGCCCAGCACGATGGTGTCGATGCGGGCCGCAGCCGAGTTGAAGGGCAGGCTGCCCTTGCCCTTCCAGAACACCAGTTCGTCAAAACCGAAGGTTCGCCCCGCGGGGATCCAGTCGATGCTCGTTTCCATAGCGGGTGCCCTCCCTGCAATCCTTGTCTCGCCGCTGTGACGCAACGCTCGCTTGCGTTGAGCGCCGTCCCACTGTCGTCGCACGTCCGCCGATTGTCAATGCGGCCGCTTTGCCATGCGCGTGCTTTTCCAATAGGATCGTGCACAGGTCAGCCGCGGGGCGGAACGGATCAGGCGGCAAGCGGTGAAACGAAGCGACCTGCGGGCTTTTCAGGACTTCCGGGGAGACGGATGTGGAACTCGTGTTTGTCGGCTTGGTATTGGGGGCGGTTGTTTACGGCATCGTCAAGGACTTCAACCCGCAGGCCGTTCTGGCGCTGGCTGGGTTGGCGATCTTCACCGCGGCCTACTGGCTCGGGATCCATCCGATCCTGCCGGCCGGCAAGGGCTCGGGCTTCGCGTTGTTCGACCTGTTCGAGGTGTTCAAGGGCATCTTTTCGTCCCGGGCTGCAGGGCTGGGCCTGACCATCATGCTGGTGGCGGGCTTTGCCACGTACATGTCGCACATCGGAGCGTCGCAAGCGCTGGTTCAGGTGGCGGTCAAACCGATCTCAGGCATCCAGTCGAGCTACCTGATGCTCTCGGTCTGCTACCTGGTGGCCGTGTTTGTTTCGCTCTTTGTCACCTCGGCCACCGGCCTGGGCCTTTTGCTGATGGTGACGATGTATCCCATCATGCGCAACCTCGGCATCAGCCCGGCCTCGGCCTGTGGGGTGATCGCCACGTCGCAGTCGTTCGAGATCGGCCCGACCCAGACCAACGCCATCTTCTCGGCGGGACAGTCCGGGCTGGATCCGACCAGCTATTTTGTCGACTACCAGATCTGGCTGGTGGCGCCCATGCTGCTGGTGACCATGGTGCTGCATTTCTTCTGGCAGCGCTTCTGCGACCGCAGGGATGGATGGGACCCCGCCGCGCACCGCGGAGACTCCGCGGAACTCGACGAGAAAAAAGCGGGCGAGGTGGCGGCGCCGGCCTGGTATGCGCTGTTGCCCATCATCCCCTTCGTGCTGATGATGACTTTCTCCAAGCTGATCATCAGCAACATCCGGATGAGTGTGGAGGTGGCGATGTTGCTGTCGGTGTTTACCGGCATGCTGTGCGAGTTGCTGCGCTCGCGCGATGTGCGGACCTCGCTCGCCGGCTTTTCCAGTTTTCTCGAAGGCATGGGAAAGGTGTTCGGACCAGTGGTCGCGCTCATCGTCTGTGCCGAGTTCTTTGCCGAATCGCTGAAGGCCATCGGTGCCATCGACACCTTGCTGCACTCGGCCAGCAACGCCGGCATCGGCAGCGGCCTGATGACGCTGGTGATGGTGGGCCTGATCGTGGTGGCATCCGTCATCATGGGTTCGGGCAACGCGGCTTTCCTGAGCTTCTCGACCCTGGCGCCGGCCGTCGCGGCCAAGTTTGGCGTGCCCGCGGTCACCATGCTGTTGCCGATGCAGCTTGCCTCCAGCATCGGGCGCACCGTGTCGCCGATTGCGGCCGTGCTGATTGCCTGCTCAGGGATTGCGAAGATCTCACCCTTCGTGCTGGTCAAACGCACCAGCGTGCCGATGGCCGGGGCCCTTCTGACGGCCCTGCTGCTCAACTACCTGCTGTTCATGAAGTGAACGCTGTTTGCGGGGATGGTGCCGCTTGGTCCGACGGCGCTTCGCTTCATTCAGCCATCAGGAACTGTACGTCGGCACCGGCGGCGATCTCTCGCGGTTCCTGTCCGTAGCGGAAAATCCGGCAATCGCCGCCGTCGCCCACCAATGTGAGTTGCTTGTCTACCAGGCCCAAACCGGTGCCTTCGCGAAGCCCGGTCACCCACACGCTTCGGTTCACCGCACAGAATTCGGTGATGCGTTCCTCACGCGTTTCCCCTTTGAATCCGGGCGGGTTGCCGTGGAGGTAGTGCGGGTTGATCTGGAAGGGCACCAGGCCGAGTGCGTCAAATCCGCCCGGGTCGCAGATGGGCATGTCGTTGCTGGTCATGATCGTGGGGCAGGCCAGATTGGCACCTGCACTCCATCCCGCGTAGGGCATGCCGTTCAATGCCCGCTGGCGAATCGCGCGCAGCAAACGCAATCCGCGGACATCCCGAAGCAGCTTCCAGGTGCTTCCGCCGCCCACCACCACCGCCTGCGCCGCACGGACGGCCGCAACGGGGTCGGAGAATCGGTGCACCCCGTCCACTTCGATGCCCATTTGCGCAAACACCGGGCGCACCTTGTCGACATAGGCGTCCGGTTCGGCGGTGACACCGGCAAACGGAACAAAGACGATTCGAGAAACGGCGGCGGGCTTGAAGAAGTCAGAAAAATGGGTCAGAGCCCACTCCAGGTAGGCCGAGCCCTCGCGCTTGGCATTGGACAACAGCAACAGGCGCATGGAACCTCCAGATAGGGGAAACAGGGACACCCTGGAATCTACATCGTCTGAACCGGCGCGTGGCGGGTGCGGCCGTCGCCGGACCGGGTCAGCCTTGCCCGCTTGCGGCTCCACCTTTCGGGTAAAGTGCCTGGTAGTGTTCCACGGCGGCGCGGGCGTTGAACAGCAGGCGTTCACGGCCCAGGCGTTTGTCGAACCCGGCGTGCTGCACGGTCTCCTTCACGCCAGGGTTCAGTCCTGCCAGCCAGACTTCGGTGCCCTGTTCCGTCAGGCGCTGCTCGTCTTCCATGAGCGTTTGCAGTGCCGAATACTCGATGTCGGGCACGCGGCTCAGGTCCAGCGCCAGCACGCGGGGCTGATGCTGTCGGACCAGCGCCCCGATTCGTTCCGCCACGTTCTGCACGTTGACGAAAAACAGACGCCCCTCCGGTCGCACGACCAGCAGGCCATCGAACGTTTCGTCGTCGGTGTGCTCCGGCGACAGCGGCCGAAGTTCATCGCTTCCGCGTTTGCGGCCGATGACCGAGATGCGGGGGTGGGCCGTCTGGCTGGCCAGACCGATCATCGACACGATGATGGCCACCACAATGCCTTTGAGCGTGCCGAACACCAGCACACCCAGGCAGGCGATCAGCGCCCAGCGGAACTCCATCGAGCGAACCTTCAGGATGGCACGGAACTCGGCCGGCTGGATCAGCCCGACCGAGTAGACGATGACGACGGCCGCCAACGTGGCGTGGGGCATGAGTCCCAAGAGCGGTGCGAGAAACAGCATGGTCGCCAGCGCCGCGCCGGCGGTCACCAGCGACGCCTTTTGTGACTGTCCGCCCACCGATCGCACCACGGCCGTCTGCGAAGTCCCGCCGCCGGCCGGCATCGCACCGAGCAGCGCGCCGCCGATATTGGCCAGCCCGGTGGCGACGAGCTCCCGGTTCGCATTGATGGGCGGATCGCGCGGCAGGGCGAAGGCGCGTCCGGCCGCGATCGTTTCGGTGAAGCTCATGAGCGCAATGCCCAGCGCACCGGGGACCAGCTGCTCGACCAGCGAAAGATCCGGCAGCGTGAGCGACGGAAAGCCTTGCGGAATCAGACCCACGGTCGAGACGCCCAGGGCCTTCAGGCCGAAGAACCACGACGCGGCGATGCTGCCGCCCACCGCGACCAACGGCGCCGGCGAGTGCGGCCACAGGCGCTCCATGCCGATCAGCACGGCAAACGTCGCCAGTGCGACGCCCAGGGTCATCAGCGAAGTGTCCGGGATGTGGTGGACGACGTTCAGCACATCGGCAAAGAAGCCTTGTTTGGTGATGTGGACGCCCAGCAGTTTGGGGAGCTGGTCGAGCACGACCACCAGGCCGATTCCGGCCTTGAAGCCGGTCAGCACGGGAGTGGAGATGAAATTGGCCACGAAGCCCAGTCGCAGCAGCCGGGCCAGCAGCAGCATCGCGCCAACGAGGGCGGCCAGCGTCGCCGTCGCGGTGACCAGCCTGCCCGGATCGCTGTCGGGCACCGCCAGGCCCAACTGGGTGCCCGCCAGGATGGCCAGCGTGGCGGTGGAACTGACGCTGAGCACGCGGGAGGCGCCGAGCAGCGCATAGATCAACATCGGGATGAAGGCCGTGTACAGGCCGACGGCCACCGGCAAACCGGCCACGGTGGCATAGGCCATCGCCTTGGGCAGAACGACCGCGGCAGCCGTCAGTCCGGCCACCACATCAAGGCGCAATGTCTCTTCGCCGACTGATGGTGCGCTCGATCTTCTCGAAGGCTGATTCACGGTGCTGTGCCTTTCGGTTACGGCCGCTGTGCGCAGAGGCTGCCTGTGGACGATGCGGGTTCGTCAATAGGTTTCAGGCACGTAGCGCAGGGGATGCTCGGACGGCTTCACACGGCCGATCTTGCGCTTGGGCAATTCGATCTTTTCGGCCGGCAATGCCTTGTACGGCACATGCTTGAGCAGGTGGCTGATCACGTTCAGGCGCACGCGCTTCTTGTCTTCCGACCGGGCCACATACCAGGGATGCGCGTCCGTGTCGGAGGTGGCGAACATGTCGTCGCGCGCCTTGGTGTAATCGTCCCAGCGGTCATAGGACTTCAGGTCCATCGGCGAAAGCTTCCAGACCTTGCGCCCGTCGTGGATGCGCGCCGCGAGCCTGCGGGTCTGTTCCTCGGGGCTCACCTCCAGCCAGTATTTGAGCAGGATGATGCCGGACCTGCTCATCAGGGTTTCGAACGCCGGAATCAATTTCAGGAACCCCTGTGCCTGCTCCTCCGTGCAGAATCCCATCACGCGTTCGACGCCGGCGCGGTTGTACCAGCTGCGGTCGAAGATCACGACTTCGCCAGCGGCCGGCAGGTGCGGCAGGTAGCGCTGGGCGTACATCTGCGACTTCTCGCGCTCAGTCGGCGCCGGCAGCGCGACCACGCGAAACACCCGGGGGCTGACGCGCTCGGTGAGCGCCTTGATGGTGCCGCCCTTGCCGGCGCCGTCGCGCCCTTCGAAGACGATGCAGACCTTGAGGCCCTTGGCCACCACCCACTGCTGCAGCTTGACCAGCTCGACATGGAGCTTCTTCATCGCTTTCGCGTACGCTTTGGCGGACATTTTCTCTGCCTCCGGGACGGCCTTCGGCACCTGACCTTTGGTTTCCCCGCCTTTTTCCTTGCCTTTGGCTCTGGCTCTGGTCTTCACCTTGGGCGGTGGGCTCGGCCAGGCGTTCATGACGTCAGGCGTCAGCGTGCCGCTGGCCACGACTGCCGTGCCCGTCGCCACGGCGGGCTTCGCTTCGGCCTTCTTTACTGCCATCTCCATCTCCTTTGATTCGTTCATGCGGTTACGCAGCCAGAGCGTCGCGAGCTCGTCGATCGGTCAAGCTGGGCAAACTCGGGTGACGCGGCTTCGTACGATACACCGGCGCACACCGGGCAACGGCCGCCGGACAACTTTGCCGCTGGATGCCCCGTGGGCGCGAGCATTGCCGGTCAATCGCTGGTTGTTTTCAGATGCGAACGCTGCGCTGGTTTCCGGCCAGTCATGGCGACGGACCCCACTGCAACTTCTGCGCTCCGCTCCCGCAGCGAAGGCGGCGCCATAGGCGCACGGCCCTCTTTCCGCCGGCTGGGGTGACTAGAATCGTTGCAGACGAACTGGAGGTTGAAATGCACAGAACAGGTGCCTGGCGGACGGCTTTGAATCGTGATCCGGGGCCGTTCCGGGGACACCCATGACTGACGTGACAGACCCCGCGCGATCCGTTCGTGAGCCCGTCCTCAGCCCGGTGGACCGGGTGTCCGAGATGCTTTTCGGCCTGTTCATGGCGCTCACGTTTACCGGCGCGGCCTCCGTGGCGGAACAGGGGAATGCGCAGATCCGCACCATGTTCATCGCGGCCCTGGGCTGCAACCTGGCCTGGGGGCTTGTCGATGCGGTGATGTACCTGGTGCGCACCGTCACCGACCGCGGCCGCAAGTTGACCTTGATCCATGCCGTGCGTGCCGCGCCGGATGCGAAAGCCGGGTGTGCTTTGATCGAGCAGTCGCTGTCGAAGGCGGCGGCGGGTCTGCTGACCGCCGCCGAGATCGAGGCGATTCGCGGGCGGGTCATGGCTTTGAGCGATCTGCCAGAACGCCCAGCGATGGGCCGTGATGATGCGCTCGCGGCGCTGGCGATCTTCCTGATCGTGGTTGCGGCGACCTTTCCGGTTGTGCTGCCGTTCATGATGTTTGCCGATGTCGGCGTGGCCAAGAATATCTCCCGCGTCGTCGCGCTGTTGATGCTGTTCATCGGCGGCCTTGCGCTGGGGCGCTATGCGGGCTACGGCAGCTGGAGGGTGGGGGTGATCATGGTCGGGCTGGGCTCCGGCCTCGTGGCGGCAATCAACGCACTCGGCGGATGATGAGGGAGCCCCGCTGCATCCTGGCAGGCTTCGTTGCCATCGTCTCCGCGTCGGCATGGGCCGCCGATGCACCACCCGCCGCATTCGGCACCCCGGCGCAAGCGGCCAAGCCCTGGGCGTTTGCGGTCACGGCCTATCCCACAGTCGTGCGCGGCGGGCAGAACTACACCTCGGGTATCGCCACCGCCGATCGCGGCCCGTTGCACCTCGAAGCGCGCGTCAACTACGAGTCGATCGGCGCTCGCTCGGCCTTCATCGGCTGGAATTTTTCCGGCGGCGACACGCTGACCTGGGAGCTGACGCCGCTGCTCGGCGGCGCCTGGGGTACGACGCAGGCTTTCGTGCCCGGGCTGGAAGCGACATTGGGCTGGAAGACATTTGACCTGTATGTCGAGGCAGAGTACGTGCGCAGCCGCCGTGAATCGACAGGCAGCTACGCCTATGCCTGGAGCGAACTGGGCTGGCGGCCGGTGCAATGGCTGCGCGTCGGCCTGGCGGGCCAGCGAACCAACATTTACGGCGGCGATCGCAGCTTTCAGCGCGGGCCGTTTGCGCAGGTCACCTGGGGCCCGGTTACCGTGGGGGGCTACTGGTTTAACCCCGGATCGTCGGCGCAAGTCTTCGTGGGCATGCTCGGGGTAGCATTTTGAGCTTCTGAACCCGGAGTTTTGAGCCTTTTCGACCTTATCCCAGGGCCCGCTCAAATTTCAAGTGCAACACCCCCATATCCAAAGAGGAGGTTAAGGCATGAAGGAAACCCGGAAGTACGAACATCTGAGCTATGAGGAACGCAGCACCATCGCGTTGGGGTTACAGCAGGGCATGAGCGTACGGGCCATTGCCCGAGCGCTTGGACGTTCACCCTCGACCATCAGTCGTGAGAGCCGGCGCAATGCGCCGGCAGCCCCCTACAACTGCAAGTTTGCCCAGCAGCGCTACCAGCGCAGGCGCAGGTACAGCCGCCCACAGCCCAAGCTGGCACCGGAGTCGACCTTGTTCAAACAGGTCTGTCGACTGCTGCGCAGGCTCTGGTCGCCCGAGCAGATTGCCGGGCACCTGGCTACAGTGCATGGCACAGATCAGCGCCAGCGCGTGTCACACGAATCCATCTACACCTGTATCTATGCCCAGCCCAAGGGGGAGCTACGCCGCGAGCTCATCGCCTGCCTGCGCATGGCGCGCGCCAAACGCTGGCCGCGCTCACGCGGCACGGACCGCCGAGGCGAGATTACCGATCTGCTGAGCATCCATGTGCGCCCGCCGCAGGTCAACGAGCGCCAGTTTCCCGGTCACTGGGAGGGAGACCTGATCAAAGGCGCGGCCAATCTCAGCGCAGTGGGTTCGCTGGTGGAGCGCAGCAGCCGGCTGTTGATGCTGGTCAAACTGCCCCATCCACAGCCGGCTACGGCCGCGCATGTACTACAGGCGTTCAGCGACAAGCTGCTGAGCATCGCCCAACCCCTGCGCCAGACGCTGACTTATGACAGAGGCAAGGAGATGGCCTGCCACCGCCAGTTGAGCCAGCGCACGGGCATTGCCGTGTATTTCTGCGATCCGCACAGCCCTTGGCAACGCGGCACCAACGAAAACACCAACGGCCTGGTGCGGCAGTACCTGCCCAAGGGCACGGACCTGTCTGGCTACAGCCAGGAACAGCTCGACGCCATCGCCGACGAGATCAACAACCGGCCTCGCAAAACCCTCGGATGGGCCTCGCCCATTGAGGTCTACCGCGCTTACCTGGACAAACTCGACAAGGATCCCTTGGCCATCCAGTAAGCTCTCACTGTTGCACTTGGATTTGAGACCGCCCAGCGTAGATTGGTCTTAGCTAGCTATCAAAAATATAGCTATATGGCTTCGCGCGGCGGGCAGGGCAGGCCGGCGGGCGGCATTGCGCGCGAGGCGCCAGTGGGCCGGCGTGGCGCCGATTCAGCGCCGGAAGGCCCGTTTGAAGGCGCTGGGGTCGGTATCGTCAAGTGCCAGGGCGGTCTGGCGCACTTCCAGCGCGGAATGCTCCAGCGTCTGAAAGTGTCAAAGTGCTTCTATGGCCGGTGTGTAGGCTCGGACGGCTGAGCAAGGCAGGCACAGCCACCCCACGACGCATGGCCTGAGGGCGAGGGCGTCTTTCAGCGCTATGTGCTGATCGGGCTGCGACCGGTTCCACGTGGCATGTCGCTCAACGATCCGGACAAGCGATTGGTCCGGCTAAACTGGAGCCGGCACGCGCTTGCCCCGACGAGCGTTTCGCGCACTTCAGTCATAACGTATCAGGTGGTCATGTATGTCAACTTCGAGCAAGCTGTACCGTATGGCAGCGGTCATGAATCCCGGTGGCCGGAAATCGTCACCGGGCGTTGAGGCCCTTCGGAAGACAGCCATCGTCGCCGCCTGTGCGACCTTTCTGCTGATGACGGCTTGCGACAAGGCGGCACCGCCGCCGCCCGCTCCACCGGTTGTCGATGTGATGACCGTCGTCCAGAAGGACGTTCCTATCTACAGCGAATGGGTCGGTTCCCTGGACGGGGATGTCAACGCAACGATCCGGCCGCAGGTCACCGGATACCTGGTCAAGCAGAACTACCGCGAGGGCGACCCCGTCAAGAGGGGGCAGACGCTGTTCGAGATCGACCCGCGCACCTTCCAGGCGGCCGTGGAACAGGCAGCTGCCGCGCGCAGCAGGCAAAAGGCCATGCACGACACGGCCGTGGCCAACCTGGCGCGCATCAAGCCGCTGGCCGAGAAGAACGCGGTCAGCCAGAAGGACCTGGACGACGCCACCGGATCGGAGCTGTCAGCGCGGGCCGCCCTTGATCAGGCGACGGCGGCGCTGGACACCGCCAGGCTCAATCTCGATTTCACCCGGATCACGTCACCGATCAATGGCATCGCCGGTATTGCCAAAGCGCAGATCGGCGACCTGCTCAGCCCCAGCGCGACAGCCGAGTTGACGACCGTTTCCACGGTCGATCCGATCAAGGTGTATGTCAATATCAGCGAACGCGAATACCTCAAGTTCAGTGCCAGGTACGTACCGGGGAAAGCCGAACAAGTGCCCCTGGAGATGATCCTGGTCGATGGGAGCGTCTACCCCAGGACCGGCCGGTTCACCCTGCTCAACCGGCAGGTCGATCCGACGACGGGCACGTTCAAGGTCGCTGGCCTGTTCCCCAACCCGGAGTCGCGCCTGCGCCCGGGACAGTTCGCCAAGATACGGGCCACGACCGATGTGCAGAAGGGGGCGCTGCTGGTGCCCCAGCGGGCAGTTGCGGAAGTTCAGGGCAAGTACCTCGTTGCGGTGGTCGGCGCCGACAACAAGGTTGAACTGCGACTGGTGAAGCCCGGCGAGCGCATCGGATCGGACTGGATTATCAGTGAAGGCCTCAAACCCGGAGAAAAAATCATCGTCGAAGGCACACAAAAGGTTCGGGATGGCGCGGTGGTCAACCCCAAACCCTTTGATCCCGCGGCGAAGCCGGCCGCGCCCGCGTCGGCGCCAGCCAAGCCCGCGAGCAAGGGGTAAGCCGCGATGTCCAAGTTCTTCATCAACCGCCCGATCGTGGCGATGGTCATCTCCATCCTGATGACCCTCATCGGGCTGGTGGCCATGTCGGGGCTGCCCACGGCGCAGTTTCCCAACATCGTTCCACCCGAGATCAAAGTCACCGCCACCTACACCGGTGCCGATGCCCTGACCCTCGAACAGGCCGTGGCCACGCCGATCGAACAGCAGATGTCCGGCGTGGACAACATGAACTACATGTATTCGCTGAATGCGAACAATGGCCAGTCGATCTTGACCGTCAATTTCGGCATCGAGACCGATTCGAGCACCGACCAGTTGCTGACCCAGATGCGCCAGGGGCAGGCCTTGTCCCAGCTGCCCAGCGATGTGCGCAACTATGGCGTCACCGTAGCAAAGTCGACCTCTTCGCCGTTGATCATGTTTGCGATCTATTCGCCGAACCGCACCTACGACAACGTCTTCCTGGCCAACTACGCGTACATCAACATCAATGACCAGATGACGCGCGTCAATGGCATCGCCAGCGTCACCGTGTTTGGCGCCGGGCAGTATGCGATGCGTCTGTGGGTCAGCCCGGATCGTCTGGCCAAGTTGAATATCACGATTCCAGAGATCCTCAACGCCGTCAACACCCAGAACACCGTCAATCCGGCTGGCCAGGTGGGCGCTGAGCCGGTGCCCAAGGGGCAGGAATACACGTACGCCGTGCGTGCGCAAGGCCGCCTGCAGAGCCCGGAAGAATTTGGCGCGGTCGTCCTGCGCGCCAACCCCGATGGTTCCATCGTGCGGGTCAAGGATGTCGCGCGCATCGAACTCGGCGCACAGACCTACAACATGGAAGGCCGGCTCAACGGCAAGCCCGCCGCGCTTGTCGCGCTGTACCAGATGCCCGGTGCCAACGCGCTCAACTCGGCCGGTGGCGCCAAGAAAATGATGGAGAAAATCAAGGAGAGCTTCCCGCCGGATCTGGACTATGTGGTGGCGCTCGACACGACGCTGTCGGTGTCCGAGGGCATCAAGGAAATCAAGAGCAC
Organism: Candidatus Skiveiella danica; assembly: GCA_016721925.1. GTDB lineage: Bacteria > Pseudomonadota > Gammaproteobacteria > Burkholderiales > Burkholderiaceae_C > Skiveiella > Skiveiella danica. The sequence goes on along the minus strand of JADKHE010000013.1, from coordinate 572,505 downwards.
GCTGATTGAGGCGCTGGTGCTGGTGATCCTGGTCGTCTTCATCTTCCTGCAGGGCTGGCGCGCCACGCTGATTCCGCTGCTGGCCGTGCCGGTGTCGCTGGTCGGTACCTTCATGCTGTTCCCGGCCTTCGGCTTTTCGATCAACACCTTGTCGCTGTTCGGGCTGGTGCTGGCGATCGGCCTCGTGGTCGATGACGCCATCGTGGTGGTCGAGGCGGTCGAACATCACATCGAGAAAGGCCTGTCGCCCAAGGAGGCGACATTGAAAGCCATGGAGGAGGTCACGGGCCCGGTGATCGCCATTGCCGTCATCTTGGCCGCGGTGTTTGTTCCGACGGCCTTCATTCCCGGCATCACCGGGCAGCTCTACCAGCAGTTCGCCGTGACCATCGCCATCTCGGTGATCATCTCGGCGTTCAACGCGCTGACGCTCAGCCCCGCCCTGTGCGCGCTGCTGCTCAAGCCAAAGGTCAAGGGCACTGGCCTTGTGCAGAAGTTCTACGACGGGTTCAACCGCGGGTTCGGGCGGATCACGATGGGCTATGTCGGCGTCTGCCGGTTTGCCATCCGCAAGAGTTTCCTGAGCCTCGTCTTCCTGTTTAGCGCCGCCGTCGCAGCTGGTTTCTTCGGCAAGATCGTGCCCGCGGGCTTCCTGCCCGATGAAGACCAGGGCTATGTGTACGCCGGGATCCAGCTGCCCGACGCCTCTTCCCTGCAGCGCACCAGCGAAATCGCCCGGCAGGCCGAAGAAATCATCATGGCCACGCCGGGCGTGAAGTATGCGACGACGGTCGTGGGCTTCAGCATGCTGAGCCAGGTGCAGAACACCTACAGCGCTTTCTTCTTCATCACGCTGAAGGACTGGGCCGAGCGCAAGGCGCCCGAGGAACAATACGCGGCCATCAAGGAGGCGCTGACCAAGAAGCTCGGCGCGCTGCCCGGGGCCATCGGCTTTGCTTTCCCGCCGCCGGCCATTCCCGGCGTGGGCACGTCGGGCGGCGCCACCTTCATTCTGGAAGACCGTGCCGGCAAGGACGTCGCCTTCCTGGCGGAGAACACGGCCAAGTTCATCGAGGCTGCGAAAAAGCGCCCTGAACTGGTCGGTGTCTCCACGACGTTCCGCCCGACGGTGCCACAGATCTTCATTGACGTCGACCGCGACCAGGTGCTCAAGCAAGGGGTCAACGTGAGCGACGTCTACAAGACGCTGCAGAGCTTCCTGGGCAGCGGCTTCATCAACTACTTCAACCAGTTCGGCCGCCAGTGGCAGGTCTACCTGCAGGCTGAAGGGGACTACCGCACCAATATCGAGAACATCGGCCAGTTCTACGTGCGCAATGCCAAGGGCGAGACCGTTCCGCTGTCGGCCCTGACCTCGGTCCGGCGCATATCCGGGCCTGAATTCACGATGCGCTACAACATGTACCGCAGCGCGCAGATCAACGCCTCCGGCGCGCCGGGCGTCAGTTCCGCGCAGGTCATGCGCGCGCTCGAGGCCGTGTTCGAGGAGACCATGCCCAAGGAGATGGGCTACGACTACATGGGCATGTCGTTCCAGGAGCAGAAGGCGCAGCAGGGTATCTCGCCGATGGTGATCTTTGCCTTCTCGCTGCTGTGCGTGTTCCTGATCCTGGCCGCGCAGTACGAGAGCTGGTCGCTGCCGTTCTCGGTGCTGCTCGGAACGCCGATTGCCGTGGCCGGTGCCTTTGCGGCCCTGATGTTGCGCGGGCAGGAAAACAACGTCTATGCCCAGATCGGCCTGGTCATGCTGATCGGGCTGGCGGCGAAGAACGCCATCCTGATTGTCGAATTCGCCAAGATGGAGGCGGAAAAGGGCAAGCTGTCGCTGATCGACGCCACGCTCGAAGGCGCGCGCCTGCGACTGCGGCCCATCCTGATGACTTCGTTTGCCTTCATCCTGGGCTGCGTGCCGCTGGCCATTGCGTCGGGCGCGGGCGCGATTTCGCGCCAGGTGATGGGCAGCACGGTGATCGGCGGCATGCTGGCGGCCTCGTTCATCGCCATCTTCATCATTCCGGTGACCTTCTACGTGGTCGAGAAGAGGAGCCACAAGGGCAAAGGCTCACCGCCCGGCGGCGGTGACCCGCTGCCGAAGTCTGTCGAGGGAGGCCAGCATGCGTAACACTGCCAAAGCCGCCCTGGTTGCCGCGATTTCTTTGATGATCGGCGGCTGCATGGTCGGCCCGAATTACGTGCGCCCTTCCATCGACACGCCGCCCGCCTGGCGGGTCAGTGACCAGAATGCCAAGGATCTGGCCAACACGGCCTGGTGGGAGCAGTTCAACGACCCTGTGCTCAATGACCTGATCGCCACGGCACTGCGTGAAAACAAGGATCTGCTGATCGCGACGGCGCGCATCGAGGAATACGCAGGCTACTACGGCATCACGCGTTCTCAGCTCTACCCGCAAGTCGCGCTGGGTGCCGGTGCCAGCCGGCAGCTCGGTAGCGTTGGCGGCGCTGACCTTGCAAACCGGACTTACAACACTTACGACATGCTGCTCAGCGCGAGCTGGGAAATCGATCTGTGGGGCAAGATCCGCCGCCAGAGCGAAGCCGCGCGCGCACAGATCGTGGCCAGCGAAGAAGGCAGGCAGGGCGTGATCCTCACGCTGGTGTCCAGCGTGGCCGGCGGCTATATCAACCTGCGGGCACTGGACCGGCAGTTGGAGATTGCGAAGGCCACGGCGCGCTCGCGCGGGGATTCCTACAAAATCTTTCAGGACCGCTACGCCGGCGGGGTGATCTCGCTGCTCGAATTGAGCCAGAACAAGTCGCAGTACGAAGAAGCGCTGGCGACCATCCCGCAGTTGGAGAAAACCATCGCCCAGCAGGAAAACGCATTGAGTGCGCTGCTGGGACGCAACCCCGGACCCATCGCGCGCGGCAAGGACATCGACGCGCTGACGCCACCGGTTGCCCCGGCCGGGCTGCCCTCCAGCCTGCTCGAGCGGCGGCCCGACATCCGCGAAGCCGAGCAGAAGCTGATCGCCGCCAATGCCCAGATTGGCGTCGCCAAGGCGGCCTACTACCCCAGCATTTCGCTCACCGGCGCTTTGGGCGTGGCCAGCGGCAACCTGTCCGAGCTTTTCAACGGCGCATCGAAAGTCTGGCAGTACGGCGGCTCTCTCGGACTTCCCATCTTTACTGCAGGGCTGCTGGCCGGTCAGGTGCAGGTGGCCGAATCGGTGCAGCAGCAGGCCCTTTTCGCCTATCAGAAGGCCATTCAGGACGCTTTCCGCGGCGTCAACGACGCGCTCATCGACCAGGACCGGACCCGGGTGCAACTGGCCACCCAGCGACAGCAGGTCGAATCACTCAAGGTCTACTCCGACACGGCGCGCCTGCGCTACGACAACGGGTACACCAGCTTCCTTGAAGTCGTCGATGCCGAGCGCAGTCTTTTCAATGCCCAGTTGTCCTATACCCAGACCCAGCAGGTCTTGGTTCAGGCTTCGATCAACCTGTACAAGGCGATGGGCGGGGGGTGGGTGGCGGAGGGCGAAAAGCCAGGCACATCCGTGGCCGGGAACGGCGCGACATCGCCTACCAGGTGATTCCCGCGAACGCGCGGACCTGTCGGCGGTTCCGCATGGGTTCCCAAAGTGATTCCTGACCGGTATTCATAAGAGATTTTGGGTTCTCTTCCGTTTCGGGTGGCGCGCAACAGCTGGCAATAGTGTGTTGACAAACAAACGTCACGCAGGAGAGCCGCATGCAAGAGGCCCCCCCCCCCCCCCCCGCCCCCCCCCCCCCCCCCCCCCCCCCCCCCCCCCCCCCCCCCCCCCCCCCCCCCCGCGTGCGCCCCACCCCACCCCAACCCCCCCCCACAGAACGATTTTGGCCTCTTCCCATCGTCAAATGGTCACTTCTTGCTATGGAGTCAGGAGTTTCTTCCACCCGTTGACTGCGGCTTTCTCCCGCTTGTCTTTCTTTGATCCGTCCTCCATGCCGCCGGCGTGGTGCCGCTCCAACGCCGGAAGGCCCGGGTAAAGGCGCTGGCGTTTGAATAGTCGAGTGTCGCGGCGATTTCACTGACCCCCGCAGACGAGTCTTCGAGCATCTGCTTGGCGACACTGAAGCGCCCCTCATCCAGGAGTTCCTGGAAGCTGGTGCCGCAGGCCTGCAAGTGGCGATGCAAGGTGCGACTGTGCATCGAGAACAGGCCAGCAATTTGATCCGCCGTCCCGTGACTGGTCAGCAGTGCCGTCTTCAACACAGCGCGAACCTGCTCATGGAACGCATCGACGTGTTTCGCTTCGAGTGCATCAATCTGCTTTTGCAGCAGACGGCGCAGTTCAGAGTCGGCGCCAGGCATTTGATGATCGAGCCAGTCTGCAGAGAACACGACCGCATTCTGCTCGGCGTCGAAACGCAGGGGGGCGCCGAAGAACCGACTGAACGGACTGGTGTCCTTCGGCTTGGGGTGAGCAAACTGGACTTCGACCGGCAACCAGTCAGGGCCGCACAGGGTGCGCAAGATGTTGAAGCCTGCGGCGACGCCCGCATCGGCGAGCTGGTCGACGGACTCGATGCGTGGTTGATGGATTTCGTAGCCGAAGCTCGCACGCCGGCCATTCACAGCCAGGGTTGGCGCGGTGCCATGGACGTGAAGATGCAGAAAGCGCACAAAGTTTCGCAGCGCTGTTCCTACGTCCGGCGAATGTTGCACCAGAAAGCCCACCAGCCCGAACAATGGCAGGCTGGCTCGCTGCCCCACCAGCAGTCCGAAGTGTTTGCAGCCGGTTCTGCTCACGCAGAGATTGAGCAAGTGGATGCGAGCTGCGTTGGAGATCAGGTTGTCGGGGTCGTCAAACAACCCGATGTCAATCCCGGCCTCGGCGCACACGGAGGACGCATCCGCGCCCAGACGCCCGAGGACTGCCGGAACCGCCATCGCGGCGCCGATGCGCACTGTCCCTACGTCAATCCGTTGGTTCATCGCTGAGGCCTTGCGTCAGAAAAGCTTGCGTATTTGATCAAGCTCAAGATTCTATGGGTCGATTGTCCGAATAGGTGCAGGCCTTGTCTGCATTTGTGTAGCGCCTTCGCGATAGCTGCGAATAATTCATCCAAGAGTCCATGGAAAGGAAGCTGATCATGAAAGTCATCATCGTGGGCGGCGTCGCTGGCGGCGCATCGTGCGCAGCGCGCCTGCGCCGGCTTGACGAAAAAGCCGAGATCCTCATGGTGGAGCGCGGGCCTTATGTGTCGTATGCCAACTGCGGCCTGCCGTATCACATCTCGGGTGTGATCGAGAAGGAAGCCAGCCTGATGGTGGCGAACGCGCCGCTCTTCAAGGTTCAGTTCGCCATCGAGGCCCGAACGAATTGCGAGGCGACGGCCGTCTCGCCGAAGAACAAGACCGTGGATCTGCGCGACGTGACCACGGGCGCGGTCACGACGGAGTCGTACGACAAGCTGGTGCTGTCGCCCGGCGCGCTTTCAATTCGCCCGCCCCTGCCCGGCATCGACCTGCCGGGGATCTTCCAGGTTCGCACCGTGCCGGACGCCCGCACGATCCGCCAGTGGATCGAAAAGGGCACGGACTTCCTCGAGGGAATGTACAAGTACGGCGGCATCCAGTTCGTCAAGCCGGCGCGGCGCGCGGTGGTGATCGGCGGCGGCTTCATCGGCCTGGAGACGGCGGAAAACCTGGTCCACCTCGGCTTCGAGGTGACGCTGGTCGAGATGCTCGATCAGGTGCTGGCGCCGCTGGACCGGGAGTTCGCGCGCCTCGTCGAGGAGCACCTGAAGAAGCATGGCGTCCGCATGGCGCTCGGTGACGGCGTCGCCGGATTCTCGCAGCTCGAAGGCGGCGCGCTGGAGGTCAAGACCCAGTCCGGCAGGATCTATCCTGCCGACCTCGTGATCCTTGCGCTTGGCGTGCGTCCGGACACCGCGCTGGCCAAGGCAGCTGGGCTGGAAATTGGCGAAAGGGGTGGCATCTGCGTTGACGACCAGATGCGCACCAGTGATCCGGACATCTTCGCCGTCGGCGACGCCATCGAAGTCAAGGACTTTGTGACCGGCCAATGGAGCCTGATTGCGCTCGCGGGGCCGGCCAACCGGCAGGGCCGGATCGCCGCCGACGTGATCGCCGGGCGGGAGTCACGGTTCCGTGGCACGCAGGGCACGTCCATCATCGGCCTTTTCAGTGGCGCCGCCGCCTGGACCGGTGCAAGCGAAAAGACGCTCAAGAGGATCGGTGACACCGACTTCGAGAAGATCTACCTCTTCCCCAACTCGCACGCCGGGTACTACCCGGGCGCGAAGATGCTGGCGTTGAAGGTCTTGTTCCGCAAGTCCGACGGACGCCTGCTGGGCGCGCAGGCGCTTGGCGAGGACGGGCCCGCCGTGGACAAGCGCATCAGCGCGCTGGCCGTGGCCCTGCAGATGGGCGCGACGATTTACGACCTGGAAGAAGCCGAGCTCTGCTACGCGCCCCAGTTCGGCAGCGCGAAGGATGCGGTCAACTTCGCCGGCATGGTGGCCGCTGATGTGCTGCGCGGCGACATGCCGTTGGCGCACTGGGCCGATGTCCAGGATGGCTTCCTGCTCGACGTGCGGCAACCGGTGGAACTGGTCGTCGAGAGCGTGCCGGGCGCGGTCAACATCCCGCTGGGGCAGCTGCGCACCCGGCTGGCCGAACTCCCGCGCGATCGTGAAATCCTCGTCATCTGCCGCTCCGCCCAGCGCGCCTATTACGCAACGCGCATCCTGCTGCAGAACGGCTTCAAGGCCCGGAACATTTCCGGCGGCATGCTGTCGCGCGCGCTGTCCTTGGCGTGATCTGAATAACGGGGCAACTGCCACATCGTCGAACAGAAGATCGAGCCGCCATGAAAACCCAGGAGCTGAAAGCCAAGGCCCGCCACGAGTTGATCGAATACGGCGTCAATGTCGTGTATCTGACGCTTGTGTTTGCGGCCTTCACGGTGTACCGGCGAATTCTCCTGGCGGAGCACGGCGTCACCTATGAAAACTACGGGTTCGCCGTGATCGAGGCGCTGGTGCTTGGAAAAGTCATCATGCTGGGCGACCTGGCCCGTCTCGGCCGCGGGCTTGAAGCGAAACCACTGATCGTTCCCACGCTCTACAAGACGCTCGTGTTCAGTGCCCTGGTCGCCGCTTTCAAGGTGGTCGAGTTTGGCATCAAGGGCCTCTGGCAAGGGGTCGGGTTTGCCGGAGGTCTCATGCTGCTCTCCGACAAGTGGTCTGACGAATTGCTCGCCAACGGCCTGGTCCTTCTCGTGGCCTTGATCCCCTTCTTCGCCATCAAGGAACTCGGGCGGGTGCTGGGCAAGGACACCGTGAGTTCGCTCTTCTTCCGCAGCAGGGCAGAACGGTGATCAAGCCATGAACAACACCCCAAAAGGTCCTGGCCTGCTGCGCCGTTACGTCCCGATCCTCTCTTGGGGCGCGGCGTATTCGCGGCAGACGTTCGCCAGCGACCTGGTCGCCGCGTTGATCGTCACCATCATGCTGATCCCGCAGGCGCTGGCTTATTCGCTGCTGGTCGGTTTGCCTCCGCAATATGGGTTGTACGCCTCGATGGCGCCGCTGGTGCTCTACGCCGTTTTCGGCACCTCGCGCGCGCTCGCGGTGGGGCCGGTCGCCATGGCGAGCCTGATGACGGCCACCGCTGCCTCGCAGATCGCGGCGGCAGGGACGCCGGAGTTTGTCGGCGCAGCGATTGCGCTGGCGATGATCTCCGGGCTTTTGTTGCTGGTGATGGGCATCCTGCGGCTGGGTTTCCTGGCCAACTTCCTCAGTCATCCGGTGATTTCGGGCTTCATCACTGCCGCCGCCATCCAGATCGCGGCCGGGCAACTTGGCCCCCTGCTGGGCATCCGGACCGAGGGCGAGGAGCTGATGCATATCCTGGTGTCGCTGGGACGCAACCTGGCGCAACTAAACCCATGGACGGCGGCGCTGGGGGTGATTGCGATCGTCTTTCTGCTGTGGGCCCGCCAGGGCCTCAGGCCATTGCTGCTGCGCATGGGGCTCGGTGAACGAATGGGCGACATCCTCGCCAAGATGGGGCCCGCGATGATCATCGTTGCGGCAACGGCCGCGGTGGCGGGACTCGGGCTCGACGAGAAGGGCGTGAAAGTCCTCGGCGCGGTCCCCCAGGGCCTGCCTGAGATCGGCCTGCCCCCCATTGAGATGGGCCTTTGGACCAAGCTGCTGGTTCCCTCGTTTCTGATCTGCATCGTTGGCTACGTGGAGTCGATCTCGGTGGCCTTGACGCTGGCTGCCAAACGCCGCCAGCGCGTGGACCCTGATCAGGAGCTGATCGCGCTGGGCATGGCCAACCTCGGTGCGGCGGTATCGAGCGGCTTTCCGGTCACCGGGGCGCTTTCGCGCTCATCCGTCAACTTCGATGCGGGCGCACAGACGCCCGCTGCGGGTGCCTTCACGGCGGTCGGTGTCGCCATCGCCACCTTGTTCCTGACGCCGTGGCTGTTCTTCCTGCCCAAGGCGGTGCTGGGCGCCATCATCATCGTCGCGGTGCTGTCGCTGGTCGACGTCGGTGCCATCCGGCGCACCTGGTCCTACTCGCGGGCCGATTTCGCAGCCATGGCGGGAACCATCGGGGTCACCTGGGTGGCCGGCATCGAGGCCGGCCTGCTGGTGGGGGTGGGGCTGTCGATCTTCCTGCACCTGTATTCAACGTCGAGACCGCACGTGGCCGTCGTCGGTCAGATCCCGGGGACGGCGCATTTCCGCAACGTCACCCGGCACCAGGTCGTGACCTCCCCCGAGATCCTGTCGCTTCGCGTGGACGCCAGTCTGTATTTCCCGAATGCGCGCTTCATCGAGGAACTGATCAACGACGCTGTCGCCGCCAATCCGGCGGTGCGCCACGTCATCCTCGAATGCCCGGGGGTCAACACGATCGACGCCTCGGCGCTCGAAAGTCTCGAAGCCGTCAACCGCAGGCTCAAGGACGGCGGCGTCATGCTGCACCTGTCCGAGGTGAAGGGGCCGGTCATGGACCGCCTGAAACGCTCGCATTTCCTGCAGGAGCTGACCGGCAAGGTGCATCTGACCCAGTTCGATGCTGTCGCCAGCATCCAGCCCGAGTTGGCCAGCGCCACGCTCAAGGACAGGAATTCAAGTTCTATTTGGGCGACCGGGCCCTCAATGTGAAATGCGCGTCAATGCCACCGCTCTGGTGATGCGCAACAAACGAAGGAGCAAGTGAAATGGCCAAGAGCAAGAGCAGCACAGGAACCCCCGCGAACACGCCTGTGAAAGTCAAGGAGACTACGCTGAAAAACACGAAACTCAACCTCGTAAAGCTGGACTGGAAAGAGGTCTACTACACCAATTGCCCGCTGGTCTCCGCGTCCAATGTGGACGAGGGACTGGGCCTGACCAAGAAAGAGTACAAGAAAATCGGGGTGAAGTTTGCCTACATGCGCTCAACCCCTCTGACCGATTGGTATCCGCACTACATACACAACCAGGAAAACCTTATCCGCTTTGGCGGGCTGTTCCCACCCATCGAAGTGCACGCAGACATCCGCCGAACTTGCCTGCTAGGGGTGACGCAGATGCCGGCCGAAGGCGGTGTGATGATGGTGCGCGCCAAGGACGATATCTACCGGATGGCCGAGTTGAAAGGCAAGAAGATCGGCATTTCGAAGAGTATGAACAAGATCAAGAACGATTGGTGGCGCATTCAGGAACACCAGGGTATCGAGCTCATGCTCCGGATGAACGGCATGACCATGGACGACATCCAGCTCGTCGAGTTCCCTTACGCGGACGACTGGTACAACCTGCCGGAAATGATGAAAGCAACCATGGAGCTTTCGATTGATTTGTGGCTGAAGCGTGACCACAAGCGCGATCTGGCCTTCCGCCCGCTGGAGACCGCGCTGGAAAAGGGGATCATCGATGCGATGTACATGCAGACCAAGCCGCTCCAGCAAGTCTCCGAAGCGACGGGCAAGTTCGCGGCGATCGAGGACCTCTCCCGCTATCCCGACTGGCGCCTGCAGGTGGCCAACATTCCCGCGGCCATCACCTGCACCGATGTCATGGCCAAGGAGCACCCCGAACTCGCCGTCACGTTCATGAAGGGCATGATCCGAGCCGGGCGCTGGGCCAACACGAACAAGCGCGCCGCAGCGGAAATACTCGACCAACAAACCTTCTACCGCGACATTGAGCACACCTACCAGGGCATCAGGGACGTCGACCTGGTGCCCAACCTGTCGCCCCTGAACCTGGCCGCCGTTGAGGTTGGCAAGAACTTCATGCTACGACACGGCTACATCAAGAACGACTTTGATGTAAACGAGTGGGCCGCTCCGGAGTTTCTTGAGCAGGCTGCGCGCGAATTGCTGGAAGATCAGTGGCAGAAGACCACCAAGTCAAAACTTCCCAGTGCGGCGGCAGCCCTGGCGTCGCCCGGGCGCATCGGGTGAAGGATTCGATCATCGAGGTCGAGATTACGCTTGCGAGGGAGATGCACGCATGAACCGAGAATCACGAAAGTCAGACTACACGACGCTGCTGGTCGAGCGGCTCGACAACGGCGTGCTGGTCGTCACGCTCAACCGGCCCGACGAGGGCAATGCGATGAACACGCAGATGTGCATCGACCTGCTCGATCTGTGGACCGGGCTGGTGCGTGATGCCGGCACGGTGCGCTGCGTGATCGTCACCGGGGCCGGCGAGCGCGACTTCTGCGCCGGCGGTGACATGAAGGAGCGCAAAGGGATGACCGAAGAGGCTTGGCGCCATCAGCACACGATCGGCGAACAGGCACTCTGGACGATGATGGAATGCCCGGTTCCGGTCGTCGTCGCCGTCAACGGCAGCGCGCAGGGCGGCGGGCTGGAGATGGTCCTCGCGGCCGATTTCGCCTACGGGGTGGAGAGTGCCCGGTTTGGTTTTCCCGAAGTAATGATCGGCATCATTCCGGGGGTGGGCGGCACCACGACCCTGCCACGCATTGTCGGTGAGCGTCGCGCCATGGAGGTCGTTTTCACCGGAGATCCGTTTGGCGCTGCGGAGGCACTCGAATGGGGCATCTTCAACCGTGTCTGCAGTGCGGCAGAGTTGATGCCGACGGCGATTGCCTCGGCCGGGCGCATCGTCGCCAATGCGCCCCTGGCCGTGCGCCAAGCCAAGAAAGCGATCCATGAAGGTCTGCAGATGGATGTTCGCGCCGCACTGCGTTTCGAAGTCGAGGCCTACAACCGATTGGTCGACACCGAAGACCGGCTTGAAGGCGTTCTGGCCTGGAACGAGCGCCGCACGCCACTGTTCAAGGGGCGGTGAGATGGGCCCTTCAATCGGCACGGATTCCCTTGCCGCCCCTGTCTCGAGGCGCATTGGATGGTTCTATCTGAGCGCCCGGCAAGGTCGCCGTGGGCTCGATCCCTGTCTCTGGCGAGTCTTTGGGCGGAGATTTCAAGCTTTCTTGGCATTTTTCCATCGTCGGATGGACATAGTCTGCTATCAAATTAGGATTATGCGTGACTTGAGGATCGACACGTGGGTGCGTGGCAGCCGCAGCGGCCGTGCGGTTTGCGGGTTGGCGCCGACGAATGGCGCAGGCACGGCGCGCGCCGCTGCAAAGTCGCTGGCGGGTCCTTGCCTTCATTGGCTTGCCACGGTGTCCCATAAAGTCAGTCGCCTGTCCTGGAATGCTCACCCGCGATCGACGCGCCCGGGTATCATTTGCCGGGGACGGTCGGGATGCAACGGGCTGTCGTCGGCAAGCCAAGGCTTGGTGGGGCGTGAAAGCTCGCGTTATCGCAGACAGGGTCATCAGGACCGTTAACCATGGCATCTGGATTTGGAGCAAGCATGACGAAAAAAATTGAATCCCTCGCAACCCCAAATCGGCGCAACCGCTCGCTCTGGCTTGCATTCATGACTGGCGTCTTTCTGGGCGTCACGGCGGTGAGTGGCGTGGCGCAGGCGCAGGCGCAGGCGCCGGCGACAGGGGCCACGGCTGCCCAGTCGGTTGACGACCTCGGCAATCTAGTGGGGCCGATCGCCTTGTATCCGGATGACCTGGTCGCGATCATCCTGCCGGCATCCACCAATCCGCTGCAGATCGTGCAGGCGGATCGTTTTCTCGACAAGCGCAAGACCGATCCCAAGGCGCCGCTCGATGACCGATGGGACGACTCGGTCAAGTCCCTGCTGAACTACCCGGACATCGTGAAGAAGATGAGCGGCGATCTGGACTGGACCAGCGCGCTGGGCGAAGCCGTCGTCGCCGACCAAGGGGCGGTGCTGGACGCGATCCAGAGTTACCGGCGCAAGGCGCAGGCCGCCGGCAACCTCAAGTCGGACGGCAAGCAGGTGGTGCAGTCCGAGCAGCAGATCATCACCATCGTCCCGGCCAACCCCGAGGTGATCTACGTGCCGCAGTACAACCCGACGACGGTGCTTGTGGCTGGCTACCCGGGCTGGGGCTACTACCCGACACCGTATCCGTCGTACTACTACCCCTATGCGCCGGGTGCCGCGCTGGCGGCGGGCGTGATCTGGGGCGCGGCGATCGGGGCTGCCTGGAACGGCGGCCATTGGGGCGCGAACTACGGCGGCAACGCCAACATCAACATCAACCGCAACACCAACATCAACACCGGCAACATCAACCGCGGTGGCGGCGCCAGCACGCGGCCCGCCGGTGGGGGCACGGCCTGGAAGTCCAACAAGCAACCCGGTCAGGTCAGCAGTTCTGTCGGCAAGACCAATTCTTCAGCGCGTCCAGGTGATCGGGGCGTGGGCGGTGCCGGGTCCATGGGCGGTGGCGGCGGGATCGGGGGCAATGCGGGGGCTCGCCCGTCCACGCAACCGGCGGGGGGCGGTGGCGCCTTTGCCAACTCCGGCGCCTCCGGGCGGCAAACCCAGATGGACAGTTCACGGGGCGCTTCGAGCCGCAGCTCAGCGTCGGGAATGGGTGCGCGTCCGTCGCCGAGCTACAGCGGTGGGGGCGGCGGCGGTGGTGCCCGCATGAGTGGCGGGGGCGGTGGTGGTGCCCGCGGCGGCGGCGGTGGGCGTGGCGGCGGTGGTCGTCGTTGATGGCAGGAGCCGCGTCATGAAACCATCCCTCTCATTTCAAAGCAAGGCATCCGCCATGAACATCACTCACTTCTGGTCAATCCTGCGTCGCCTGGCGCTGGCGCTCATGCTGGTGGCGCCGCTCGCGGCGACCGCAGCCCCACAGGAAACATTCGCAACCCCGCAAGCGGCGGTCGATGCGCTGATGGCCGCGCTCAAGGCCGACAGCGACGCCGCCATGATTGCGCTGTTCGGCGAAGCGCACAAGGATCTGGTCATCCAGTCGGATCGCGCGGCGTCCAGCGCCAACCGCGCCAAGGTGCTCGCGGCCATGCAGGCCTATCGTGTCCTGGCGGAGCCAAGCCCGGACCGCCGTGTGCTGGTCATCGGCGATCAGGCGTGGCCGGCCCCCATTCCCCTGGTGCGCGTGGGCGACCGGTGGCGCTTTGCGACCGAACTGGGCGCGGACGAACTGGTCAATCGACGCATCGGTGGCAATGAGTACAACGCGATCCATGTGCTGCGCGCGTTCGTCGATGCGCAGCGTGCGTTTGCGGCGGTTGATCGCGACGGGGATGGCGTGCTGCAGTTCGCGCAGAAGCTGGCCAGCACCCCGGGCAAGCGCGACGGCCTGTACTGGACCGCGGACCCTGCCAAGGGTGAGGAGATGAGCCCGTTTGGCCCGCTGATCGCGGAGAGTTCCGCCTACTTCAAGGGCCACACGGCGGGTGATCCGTACCGTGGCTACCATTTCAGGATACTGACTCGCCAGGGCGAGCATGCCCCGGGCGGCGCCTACAACTACGTGATCAATGGCCGCATGATCGCCGGTTTCGCCATGGTGGCCTTCCCCGCAGAGTGGGACAAGACCGGGGTGATGAGCTTCATCGTCAACCACAACGGCAAGGTCTACCAGAAGGACCTTGGCAAGAACTCCACCGCCATCGGCGCCAGGATGACCAGCTTCGATCCGGGCCCCGGCTGGAAGGAAGTGGCGCCCTGAGGCGCTATCCATCCGCCTTTGTCGCCTGGGTTTGAAAACCGCAGGATTCCCGGGTTCAGGGCGGCGCACCGGGCTTACCCGTTGTGAACCAGGCGCCAGCGGCTGACGATGGCGCCTGTCCCGAGGAGTCGAAATGACAAGTGACATCGAACCGGACGGCCTGGTCAGCGCCGACGAAGCGCTGGCGCGACTCATGGCCGGCAATGCGCGGTTCGTGCGCGGTGAGCCGATGATTTCGCACCCGCCCCGGGAGGTTCTGGCCAATCTCGCCAAAGGCCAGCGGCCCTTTGCGACCATCCTGGGCTGTAGCGACTCGAGGGTGCCGCCGGAGCTGCTCTTCGATGCGGCGTTCGGTGAGCTTTTCATCATCCGCGTGGCCGGCAACCTCATGTCGCCCTCGGTTGCCGGTAGCCTCCAGTATGCCGGCACGCACTTGGGTACCCAGCTGTTCATGGTTCTCGGGCACGAAGGCTGCGGCGCTGTGCAGGCCGCGCTGGCGGCAAAGTTCGAGGGGCTGCGCGAGCGCTCGCGCATCCAGACACTGCTGGAGGACATTCTTCCGGGATTGGAAGGGATCGATCCCCAGCTTGCGCCCCCGCTGATGATGCGTTGTGGCGTCGAGGCCAACGTCCGTTGGACCATGCGCCAGCTGGTCGAGTCCCCCGAGTGGCGCGCTCGTCAATCCGAAGACCGTTTTCAGGTCGTCGGCGCGGTATGCGACATCACCACTGGGCAGGTCCGCCTGTTGCCGGCGCTGGCGGGCTGAGCAGGTTCTGGCCCGCCCACGCCGTCATCCGGCGATCGCCGGCTCAACCTGCGTCATGGTCAAAGCCGGCTACTTCCCGGCCGGTCTGGCGAGAGGTGGGACCGACTCAAGCCGGGCGCTGAAGTACTCCAACGAATTCTTGGTCTTCGCAGACTGGTCGGTACCGAGCACGATGCCTTTGGCGGCAAGGTAGTTCTTGAACTGACCACCGAACTCAAAGGCCTCTTTCGGCAGGCATTTGGTGGAGACCTCCAGGACGCGAGCACCATCGGGATAGAGCCACATCTCGACGACGATGGGGCGGTCGAAGTCCTTCGGCTGGTGTTTGGCTTTGAGCAGGAAGGTGGGTCCGAGGATGACCAGCTTGTCCATCGTGATGCCTGCCGGCGCGTGCGCGGTGAAGAAGGCGCGTTGTTCCTTGGAGAACAGCTTGCGCAGCGGCATCGTGCCCGAGGTCACGTCGAGCACCTCCTTGCCGGTGCAAACGCCCTTGAATGAAGCCGAGCAGACGAAGCCGCCTGGCATCACATCCACCTCGACCTTGAACGCTGCCGACCGGCGAAGATCCGGGTCGATGGTGGACGGATCCACCGGGCGCAGTTTGATGACCGTGTCGGCGTCACCCCCCTGGATACGCCGCGCCCGGACGACCACGCCCGCCTTGTTCAAGGCCAGGTCGGGTGTATCGAAGAAGAAAGCCTGCCGTGGTTGCGCCTCGACCGGATCGAGCCCGATGCTCTTGATCGTCGCGCGGTGGCCGGTGAGGGGAACCGACAACTTGAGCTCCACGCTGTTCGCACCTTTGATGAGCTTGAACATGTTGATGAACTGCTCGGTTGTGAGGGGCTTTGCGAGCGCGGGTTCAGCGGCCTTCGGCGCCACACGGGGAGCCGCCCTGCGCGGGACCGCCGCGGTCTTCGCTGGCTTCGCACGCTTGGATGCCGGTGCGGGTGTCACGACGTTTGTGTCTGTTTCGGTTGCCATGGTCGTTCTCCTTTGGGTGAATACATTCGCCGGGTTCAACGCGGCCTTTTCAATGGGTGGGGGAACCGCCTTCAGGTTCCGAAACGCTCGGCCAGCACCCCGTGGCGCAGGCCGCGATCGCTTACGGTGAGGGTCTGCTTGCCCAACTTCTCCATGACCGTCCTGACGATGCAGGCGCCGGCTAATATCACTTCTTCCCGTTTGGCTTGCAGGCCGACGATGGAGCGGCGCGATGCGGCATCCTGCGTGCGGTAAAGCTCGATCTGGCGGTCGATCTCGGTGCGGTCCAGCACGGTACCCTGGACGACCGTCGGGTCGTACGTGGCCAGCCGGTGCCTGACCGCCGTGATGTTGGTCACCACGCCGCCCATGGCCACGAGCTGGTCTGGCGACGGGCGACCGTCAAGGCGAGCCAGATCGGCTGCGATGGCAACAACGGCATCGCGCAGGCTCTCGGGCGAAACAACCTGATCGAGGTGAAAGCGCTCGGTGTATTTCACCGCGCCAACCTCGACGCTGAAACGCTCGTCGACGCGCGAACCGCTGCCGAAGGTGAACTGGGAACTGCCGCCGCCGGTATCGAAAACGACCAGCGAGCCGGCGAAGGCGCCCAGTCCGGAGCGCGCACCCAGATAGGCCAGGCGGCCTTCGTCCTCGCCGGAAATCACCTCGATAGACACACCGGTGCGTGCGGCAATCGCGGCCACGACATCCGGACCGTTCGAGGCAATCCGCAGGCCGGCGGTGCCGACTGCAGCCATCGCTTGCACACCATGCTGCTTGGCTTCGTCGACCATGCCCTGGATCGCAACCACCACGCGCTCCAGCGCGGCGGGGGTGATCACGCGTTCCTGCCCGAAACCTTCGCCCATTCGGGTGACCTCGGCGCGGTCGACAACCGTGCGCCAAATCCCGCCCGGTGCACGCTCGCCGATGTGGAACTTGATTGAATTGGTGCCGGCGTCGATGACGGCAAAGCTTTGAATATCGTTTTCAGTCACGATTGGTCTCCCCGTTCAGAACAATACACCGATCAGCTTTTTCAGTAACTCTTCCAGGGACATCAAGGTCAGCGCCAGGGGCACGATGGGCGCCAGGGTCGCACCCACGAGGCGCAGGAGCGCGTCCCGGGTGATGGGGACAATGCGCATGTCCTGCACCACGCCGTAGCTGTTGCCGAGATCGGCGAGGGACTGGATGTCGGCGCTGCCGATGAGCGTTTCACCGGTCGGTGCGCCGCCCCGCAGCCATTTCGTGTCGAACTCGCGCACATAGCGTTCGGCGAGCGTGCCGTATTCCCGCAGCCCGGTGCGTTTGGCCCGCGAAAGCTGGGGTGCAAAGACCAGCAGCGGGGCGAGGATCAGGCACAGAAGAAAAATGACCATGATGGCGATCTCGGCCTTGTACTGGGTCAACGTGGCACCCGTGAAGAAGATGCGATTGGCCAGGTTGCCGGCCAGCAGCGCGCCATGAGCCACGGCGAGCACCGCGAAGGCATAGACCTGTCCGGATACAAAGCTCAAACCGCCGAGCCGATCCGGATGCGTGGGGACCAGACTGAGTTCGATGCGCGAAACCTGCCAGAGAAAGCGCGCCCAGATGAACAGCCGGAAATACCAGCGCACCAACAGGAACTGGAACAGAGGCAGACTGACGTACCCGTACCAGAAGCCGGCCACCGTGAGCGTCGATCCCCTGGCGAGGGCGTCGCGTACCAGGTTGCGGTGTCAAGGCGTAGGATGGCGCCAGATGACGCCAGGATGCCGAGCCCATAGACCAGAGCGATCAACACCACCTCGGCGGACACGGAGTTGCGCAAGCGCACGGCTGAATCAATGGCGGCCTCGAATCGGCTCAGGTCGGTTCTCGGGCATCATATTTCTTTCGAGAAACTGCTGGACCAGGGGCCGCATGCGCCGATGAACCACCAGTTCAGCGACGATCAGCAAAGGCAGCGCCACCAAGAATCGGATGTGGACTTCCACGTCCTTCAGGAATGGCACCGCCACGGTGCCGCCCCATAGTTGCCCTTCCATCGCGCAAAGCAGAAGAAGCGGCAGCCAGGCGAGCATCGCGATCACGATCACACGCTGGCGCGCCATCATCAACGCATCGTCGGACAGGTGCACGCGGCGCATGAGCTGGAACAGCGGCCCGCCCAGGACCAGCGAAAACTCGGGTGGATGGCGAAGCAGATCCCAGTCGCCAGCAGGCTTCAGGTGGGATTTTGCGCTCATGGACGACCTCATGGATTGTGTGCAACAACGTAGCAGGCGCCTGACACGACGACCACCACCATCACTGCTTACCGTCGGTTCATTTTGTTCCTCGCTACGGAGTGCTTTCTTGATTCGGATCAATGTCTCAACCGGCGTCCGGCGAAACGAGCCCTCACACCTCGTCCCAGTCCTTCCAGTCGACCTCGTGGCTGGCCCGATACCGGTTGACCGCGTTGCCCACGGTCGGGCTGAAGATGTCATGCCCGATGGTGTCGAGCGTCCCGTAGTGCCGCAGCCGATCTTTCACCGGGCCCTTCATCCCGGCGAACCAGAGCTCGATGCCCTTGTCCCGGAGTTCGCCATGCAACATCAGCAGCATGTCGGCGGCCGTGATGTCGACATCGGTGATCGCGTCGGATGCCACCACGACCCAGCGGACCTCGGTGGGTGCGCTGGAGACCGCGCCGAGGATCTGCTCGCGAAAGAGTTCGGCGTTGGCAAAGAACAGCTGGGCGTCCCAGCGGAACAGCACCAGGCCGGGCACGAGGCGGCCCTCGGGATGGCGGCTGATGTCGTGGTAGCCCTTGGCGCCGTCCACGCGCGCCAGGATGGCCGAGTGCGGATGCCAGGCGTTCCACACCAGCACCAGCAGGGCCAGGGCGATGGTGATGAAGATGCCCTCGATCACGCCGACAAACGCCACGCCGAGAAAACTGGTGACCGACAAACCGAATTCCACCTTTCGCAGGCGATACATCTCCCACATGCCCGGCAGGTCGGCAAAGGAAAGGCAGGCCGCGATGACGACCGCACCCAGTGCGGCGCTGGGCAGGCTCTGCAACAGGGTTGGCGCGAACATCAGCAGCAGCGCAATCATGAGGGCGCCGATGAGCCCAGTCGCTTGCGTTCGCGAACCCGCCGCTTCCGCGACCGGGGTGCGCGACGCGCTGCTGCTGATCGAAAAGCCCTGAAACAGGCCGGAGGCGATGTTGGCTGTGCCGAGGGCAATCATCTCCTGGTTCTGACTGACCTGGTAGCCGCCGCGCTGCGCGAGGGCGCGCGACAGCACACTGGTATCGGCGAAGGACAGCAGAGAAATGATGATCGCGCCGGGCAGCAGGCGAAGGACCTCGTCCAGGCTGGCGGTGGGCATCCGAAATTCCGGCAGCCCCTGGGGCATCGGGCCCAGGACCGAAATGTGGGCCACGTGCCCCAGATCCAGCAGGCCCGACGCCACCGTGGCCAGCGCCACCGCGATCAGGATGCCGGGCCATTTGGGGCGATAGGCCTTGAGCAGCAGGATGAGTGCGAGGGAGCCGGCACCGATCAGCAAGGCCACAGCGTTGGTGCGGCCGTCGGCGATCCCCTGGACCAGTTTGAGGGTCTTCTCCGGCAGATCGTCGGCCTTGACCGAAAAACCGAAGAGCTTGGGCAACTGCCCGATCAGCACGGTGAGTGCGATGGCGTTCATGAAGCCGACGCGGATGGGCTTGGACAGCAGATCGGCGAGCAGGCCCAGACGTGCGAAGCCGATCACCAGCGAGCAGCTCCCTGACAGCAGCGCCAGCGTGCCCGCAAGGGCCAAGGCATGCGCGGGGTCGCCATGGCCAGGGGCAGGATCAGCGCGGCAATCACGGCGGCCAGCGTGGAGTCGGGCCCCAGCACCATGATGCGGCTGGGCCCGAAGATGGCGTAGGCGACCAGTGGCAGGATGGTGGCATACAGGCCGTTGATCGCCGGCAGTCCTGAGGCCTCCGCGTAGCCCATGCCGACCGGCACCAGGATCGCAGTCAGCACCAGACCGGCGATCAGGTCGTTGACGAACCAGCTGCGCCGATAGTCCAGAAGCGTGGCAAGTCCTGGCGCCCAGCGTTGCAGGAATCCCCGGCTTTCGGGGGAAACGGGCGCAGCCGTCCCGGTCGACGGGGGAACAGGGTCAGGCATTTTCCAGAAGGATCTCTTCCAGGGTCTTGGCGGCACGCTTGCAGTGGTCCAGAACAGCCTCCTGCATGAAGTAGAAGCCGCGCATCTTCATGGCGTGCCAGGCAGCCGCTTCGTCGCCTTCCTTTTCGAACAGGTGGGTGATGGCCAGCCGCATGACCTCGACGGCGCGCGCCTCGATCTCGTCCACCTCCTGGCATTGTTTGAGAATCTCGGGCACCCGCTCCCGGCCTTCCAGTGCGATCACGGCCCGGTTCAGGCGGATGCAGGCGTCCGCCCCCAGCGAGGCCATTTCGCGCGCCTGCGCGGTCGAGTCGGCGATGTGGTGGGTGGCAATCGAGTTGGCGACGCTTTGCAGGGAGTCGACCACGCGATCGAGATCGAGCGCCAGGGTGTGGATCTGGTCGCGATTGATCGGCGTGGTGAAGGACTCGTAGAGCAAGTGGATCAACTCGGCCTTGAGGGCGTCGGCACTGGTCTCGTTCAGGTTGACCTCGTCGATCAGCGCGGCGCTGTCCACACCCGGGTTGCCCAGGCCGCTGATCAGCCGCAGGGTGGCGTTGGCGGCAGCCACCATGCGGTCGGTGTGCGACGTCAGGAGGCTGAAGAAGACGCCGCGTTGCGGCATGACGTTATTGAGCATGGGGGAGATTCCTGCAAACGGCTTTCAGGGGTGGCCAGGACGGGCTACAGGAAGCTGCGCCCGACGTACCAGAAGAACGCGGCGATCAGGCCGGACGCCGGAATGGTCAAGACCCAGGCAATCACCAGGTTGAAGGTGATGGCCCATCGCACGGCTTTGACGTCCTGCGCGGCGCCCACCCCGACGATGGCGCCGGTGATGGTGTGCGTGGTCGACACCGGGATGCCGCCCAGCGTGGCCAGACCCAGGCTGATCGCGCCACCCATGGACGCGCAGGAGCCGCTGACGGAATTGAGCCGGGTGATCTTGGTGCCCATGGTCTTGACGATGCGCCAGCCACCGAGGTAAGTGCCCCAGGCGATGGCGCCGTAACAGGCATAGACCACCCACATCGGCAGCGTCTTGACGTCCGTGGTTGACGCGCCGGCGGTGATCAGCAGCAGCCAGACGATGCCGATGGTTTTTTGCGCGTCGTTGCCGCCATGCCCCAGGCTGTAGGCGGCCGCGGCAAACAACTGGCCGCCCTTGAACCATTTGCCCGCCTGGTAGGGTGAGCGGTTTCGGAACACCCAGGCCACCAGCACCATCAGCAGGCCGCCAATGAGAAAGCCGACCAGCGGCGAGATGATGATGAAGATCAGGATCTTGCCGAAGCCGCTCCAGACGATCGGCGCCAGGCCGCCGGCCTTGACGACAGTGGCCCCCACCAGGCCGCCCACCAGCGCGTGGGACGACGACGAGGGGATGCCGTAGTACCAGGTGATGATGTTCCAGGCCAGCGCGCCCATGAGGGCGCCGAAGATCACGAAATGGTCCACCAGCGCGGGGTCCACCGTGCCCTTTCCGATGGTCGCGGCCACCTTGAGCTCGAACACCCACAGCGCCGCGAAGTTGAAGAAAGCGGCAAACAGCACGGCCTGCTTGGGCGTCAGCGCACCGGTGGCGACGATGGTCGAGATCGAGTTGGCACCGTCATGAAAGCCGTTCATGAAGTCGAAGGCCAGGGCCACCGCGATCAGCAGCGCCAGGGACCAGAGGCTGATGGTGATGTGTTCCACGCGGCGGTCCTGTCAGGTGTTTTCGATGAGGATTTCTTCGATCGTCTTGGCCGCGTCCTCGCAGCGGTCCAGCACGTTTTCCTGCAGCGAGTAGAACTCGCGCATCTTCATGGCCCACCAGATGGTGCACTCGCCCTCGAACAGCTGGCCGATGGCCTTGCGCTGCACCCGGTCGGCCTGCGACTCGATCGCGTCGATCTCCTTGCAGAGGTTGATGGTTTCGTCGTTGCGGTTCTTGTGGGGCAGGGCCATCACGGCGCGGTTCAGTCGCATGCAGGCGTCCGCTCCCAAGCGAGGCCAACTCACGCGCCTCCGGCGTGGACTCCTTGATGCTGTACATGCCCACGGCATTGGCCACGTCCTGCAGCGCGTTGACGACGTTGTCGAGTTCGATCGTCAGGGTATGGATCTGGTCGCGGTTGATCGGCGTCGTGAACGACTTGTGCAGGAGGGTGATCAGTTCGGCCTTGATCTTGTCGGCGCTTTTTTCGTTCGTGTTGACCTCGCTGACCAGCGCGGCCGTGTCTTGCGAACCCAGACCCAGGCTGTTGACCAGGCGCAAGGTGGCGTTGGCGCCGGCGACCACGCGGTCCGAGTGGGCGGCAAGCAGTTCGTAAAACTCCTTGCGCTGCGGCATGAGACTGCTGAACATGGGGGAATCCTTCGCTGGGTTTGCGGGTCTGGGTTTGAGGGGCGCATGGAACCGAACGACTCGCCTGCGACGCGTACCCGGTCTCTGCGCCTCGATACGCCATCATGTAACAAAATCGTCATATTGGCGTGTCATTGCCGGGTTTTCGTGCAAAGACTTGAGGCATGTCATATTTCATCCCTGTGCGCCCCGTCGGCGCGGGTGCCGAAAGGGGTGGCCCGGTGAAGCGGTCTCGGGCATGGACAAAGGGGCACAGGACCGCAGGGGCGCTGCAAAGGCGAAAATAGTCGCGAAAGAAGGCCATTCCCAGCGTTGGAAGGCCGTCGTTTGCTATCCATTCAGATGAGATCCGAGTGAGACTACCCCCACCATGAAGCACCTGGCCGCGACGATCCTGCTGGGCCCGCTGCTGTTGCTGCAGGGGCGGCATGTGCGGCGGGTCACGCCGGTCCTGCCCGAGCCGCCGGGGCCGCGCGAGGGGCGACAGGGCGCCGGCTCGCCCCTTCGGCTGCTGATCCTGGGCGACTCCGCGGCGGCGGGCGTGGGCGCGCCGGAGCAGGCCGATGCCCTGTCCGGCCAGCTGTGCGCTCGCCTGGGCCGGTGCTTCGAGCTGGACTGGAAGCTGGTGGCACAGACTGGCGCGACCACGCCGGACACCCTGCAGACACTGGCGTCAATGCCCGCGGAACGTTTCGACGTGGTGGTGACCTCACTGGGCGTCAACGACGTCACCAGCGGGCGCAGTCCGAAGCGCTGGATCGCGGAGCAGGCGCGTCTGGTCGCTGTGCTGCGCCGTGACTTTGGCGCGCCGCGCATCCTGATGTCGGCCTTGCCGCCGATGCACCTGTTCCCGGCGCTGCCACAGCCGCTGCGGGCCTACCTGGGGGCGCAGGCACGGCGCTACAACGTGGCGCTACAGGCCTTTGCCGCAGCCACCGAAGGCTGCACCTGGGTATCGCTGGATCTCTCGGCGGACCCGGCGCACATGGCGCAAGACGGGTTTCATCCCGGTCCATCGGTCTATGCCGCCTGGGCCGCGCGGCTGGCTGCGCTCATCGCGGTCCCCGTCGCAGCGCCCGAGCGCACCACCGGCGCGGGCTGATCCGCGGGTTAACCCCGAAGCGGCGGCCAGCCTGCGTCCCCAGAATGGCACGTCCCTGCACTGGAATGTCCCTTTTCTTCCCCTGGAGCCTGCCGATGAAAAAACGTGAATTTCTGTCCGTCGCCGCACTGGCCGGTTTGGCGCTGCCCGGCGCCAGCCAGGCCCAGACAAGCGCCAAGGCCGCGCGCGGGCCGGTGCTGCTGACCATCGGGGGCGCGATCGGGGCGGGCAACCGCGGGCCGGTCAATCCGGCGCTGGACCAGCTCATGGTGAAGCAGAAGGTCGCGTTCGAAAAGGCCCAGGTGTTCGACTTTGCGACGCTCGCGGCGCTGCCGGCGGTCACCATCAAGCCGACGCTGGAATATGACGGCAAGCCCCACTCCCTGAAGGGGCCGCTGCTCGCCGACGTGATCAAGGCCAGCGGCGCGCGCGCCGGCGAGGGCACCCGCCTGATGATGCGTGCCATCGATGGCTATGTGGCCCCGCTGACGCTGGCCGACGCGCGCAAGTATGGCTTCATCATGGCCACCCATCTCGATGGCGCACCGATGAGTCTGGGCGGCGTCGGGCCTCTGTGGGCGGTGTACGAGCCGGACCGCTTTCCCGAGATGGCTGCGAAACCGCTGCCGGACCGGTTTGCGGGGTGCCCTTGGGGTTGTTATTACATCGAGGTCGCGGCCGGCTAGCCTTGGCGGGTGTGAGGCATTTGACTGAGGAGTACACGCCATGAAACGCTGGATCAAATGGACCTCGGGTACCGTTGTGGTGCTGGCGCTCGCCGCCGTGGGCGCCGCGGTGGTGGGCCAGCAGATGGCCGAACGCAAGCGCCAGCGCGTGATCAGCGTGCCGGTCACGGCCGTGCCCTACGCAGAAGGCGCGCAGGTTCTGGCGCGTGGCAAATACCTGTACGAGTCACGCGGCTGCGTCGACTGCCATGGCCTTCAGGGCGCTGGCCGAACCTTCCTGAACGACGGCAAGGGCACGCACATTGCCGGCCCCAACATCACCCCGGCCGGTGTGGTAGCCCGCTACCAGCCGGTGGACTGGGTGCGCACCCTGCGCCATGGCATCAAGCCCGACGGCCGGCCGGCCATGATCATGCCCAGCGAAGACTACAACCGGTTCACCGACGCTGATCTCGCCGCGCTGGTCGCCCACGTGCGCAGCCTGCCACCGGTTCAGGGCGGTGGCAAGACGGTGGTGGAACTGCCGCTGCCGGCCTGGGTGATGTACGGCTTCGATGTGATTCCCGACGCCGCGCAGCGCATCAACCACACCTTGGCGCCGGCCCAGCCCGTGGCGGCGGGCGTCACGGCGGCGCACGGCGCCTACGTCGCCAACATGTGCATCGGTTGCCATGGCGAGCACCTGTCGGGCGGCAAGATTCCGGGTGGTCCGCCCGACTGGCCGGCCGCTGCCAACCTGACGCCGGGCGAGGGCAGCGCGATGGTGCGCTACAAGGATGCGGATCAGTTCACGGCCATGATGCGCAGCGGCAAACGACCGGATGGAACGGCGATCCAGGTGATGCCCTTCGAATCCCTCTCGAAGATGGACGACGTGGACCTGCCGGCCCTGTACGCCTTCCTGAAGACCCTGCCCCCGCGCGCGGCGGGCGGGCACTGAGCGGCGGGGACCGCGCGTCTCCGCCGACGCGGTGGCGGCCCGATCCGGTTCAGACTGGGAGGGTACCCGGCAGCAGGATGCTCTTGTCGATGGTGTTGATGTCGGTGCGCCCGCACAGCGCCATGCTGAGATCCAGCTCCTTGTGGATGATCTCCAGCGCCTTGGTCACGCCGGCCTCGCCCATCGCCCCCAGGCCATAGATGAAGGACCGGCCGATATAGACGCCCTTGGCGCCGAGCGCGCGGGCCTTCAGCACGTCCTGCCCGCTGCGCACGCCGCCGTCCATGTGCACCTCGATCTGCGAGCCCACCGCGTCCACGACGGCCGGCAGCGCGCGGATGCTGCTCTCCGCGCCGTCGAGCTGGCGGCCGCCATGGTTGGAGACGATCAGCGCGTCCGCGCCGGAGGCCACGGCCAGCCGGGCGTCTTCCACGTCCTGGATGCCCTTGAGGATGAGCTTGCCGCCCCAGAGCTTCTTGATCCACTCCACGTCGGCCCAGTTCAGTGTCGGGTCGAACTGGCGGGTGGTCCACTCCGACAGCGAGCCCATGTTGTCCACCCCTTTGACGTGGCCCACGATGTTGCCGAACTGCCGGCGCTTGGTGCCCGCCATGGCCAGGCACCAGCTCGGCTTGGTCAGCAGGTTGGCGATCGACGCCAGCGTGGGCTTGACCGGCACCGACAGGCCGTTCTTCAGGTCCTTGTGGCGCTGCGCCAGGATCTGCAGGTCCAGCGTCAGCACCAGCGCCGAACACTTGGCGGCCTTGGCCCGCTCGATCAGGCGCTCGATGAAGGCGCGGTCACGCATCACGTAGAGCTGGAACCAGAAGGGGTAGGGGCTGTTGGCCGCCACGTCCTCGATCGAGCAGATGCTCATCGTCGACAGGGTGAACGGCACGCCGAACTTGCCGGCCGCGCGCGCCGCCAGGATCTCGCCATCGGCCCATTGCATGCCGGTCGAGCCCACGGGCGCCAGCGCCACCGGCATGGCCACGTCCTGGCCCACCAGCTGGGTGCGGGTGGTGCGGTTGTCCATGTTGATGGCCACTCGCTGTCGGAATTTGATCTTCTGGAAGTCGTCTTCGTTCGCCCGGTACGTGCCCTCGGTCCAGGAGCCGGTGTCGACATAGTCGTAGAACATGCGCGGCACGCGCTTTTGCGCAAGCACGCGCAGGTCTTCGATGTTGGTGATGACGGTCATGAGGGGTCTCCTGCGGATGGTGTTGGGCGTCTGGGGCGCTGTCCACATGGTAGCGGCAGGTTGCGAGCGCGGGCATGAAACCGCGCGACGGCGGTTTGAAATTATTTGTAGGCGACGGCGCGCACGCCCGCGCCACGCACTTCGAGCCGGATCTCGTCCAGCTGCTGGCCGGCGGCATTCACCAGCGTCACGCGGTGGCGTCCCGGCCAGGGCATCCAGGGCACCGTGGCGCCCGAGCCCAGCGGCTGGCCGTCCATCAGCCAGCGCGCGCCCGCGGCATCGGCGG
Source organism: Candidatus Skiveiella danica (assembly GCA_016721925.1). Classification (GTDB taxonomy): domain Bacteria; phylum Pseudomonadota; class Gammaproteobacteria; order Burkholderiales; family Burkholderiaceae_C; genus Skiveiella; species Skiveiella danica. The sequence continues at coordinate 545,962 of JADKHE010000013.1, read as the reverse complement.
TGAAGCGCACGCGCTGGCGGGTGGGGGGAATGTCCGGGTCCAGTGCCAGGATGGTGCCGTCGGCCGGCGCAGTGATCCGGGTGGCTTGCGCAGGGCCGTTTTTCACAGTTTTCAAGCGTTTTTGGCCTCTTCCCAGCGTCGATGGGTCATTGTCCGCTATGGAGTTGATAGCGAACGTGTCCTGCGCCGTGCCGGGCAGGAACCACTCGCTGCGGGCGGCTTCGAGCTGCCCGCCGAAACTCACGCGCTGGGCCATGAGGCCGGCCGGGGGCAGCGGCGCGCGGCTGGGCGTGCGCGCGTGCAGCTGCTGCATCACCGCGGCCCAGATCGGCGCCGCGCCGCTGGTGCCGCTGACGTCGTGCATGGCCGCGCCGCTGGCGTTGCCCACCCACACGCCCACGGTGTAGCGCTGTGACCAGCCCAGCGCCCAGTTGTCGCGCATGTCCTTGCTGGTGCCGGTTTTCACGGCGGTCCAGAAGCGCGTGGCCAGCACGCTGTCGGTGCCGAAGGTGCGCGCGCGGGCGTTGGGGTCGGACAGGATGTCGCCGACGATGAAGGCGGCGCGCGGGTCCAGCGCCGGCCTGGCGGGCGCGGCCGCCGGGCCTTTGGCAGGGCTGGACGGCGGGCGGATGGCCACCTCGCTGAAGCGCCCGCCGTTGGCCAGCGTGCGGTAGGCGTTGGTCAGCGCCAGCAGCGGCAGCTCGGCGCTGCCCAGGGCCAGGCTGTAGCCGTAGTAGTCGCCGGTCTCGCGCAGGGGCAGGCCCACGGCGCGCAATTGGCGCGCGAAGGCCTCGGGCGACACCATCACCAGCGTGCGCACCGCCGGCACGTTGAGCGAGGCGCCCAGCGCGGTGCGCACCGAGACCCAGCCCTTGAACTGGCGGTCGTAGTTCTGCGGGATGTACAGGCCGCCGGCGGTGGGGATCTGCGTGGGCGCGTCGTCCAGCAGCGAAGCGGCGGTCAGGCGCTGCTCGGCAATGGCCTGTGCATAGAGGAAGGGCTTGAGCGTGGAGCCCGGCTGGCGCGGCGCCAGCACGCCGTCCACCTCGGCCGCATCGGACAGCTCGCCGGAGGAGCCCACCCAGGCCAGCACCTCGCCGCTGGCGTTGTCCAGCACCACCACGGCGCCGTCTTCCACGTTGCGCCCGCGCAGTTCGCGCAGGTGGCGCTGCAACGTCTGCAGGGCGAACCGCTGCAGGGTGGCGTCCACGGTGGCGTTCACGCGCGTTGGCGTCGCGGGCCCGCCGGTGGCCAGCAGGCGGCGCGCCAGATGCGGTGCGAGGCCCTCGCTGGCCGGCCAGGCGCGCCGCTGCAGCGCGCCGGTGACGAACAGGTCCAGCCCGTCGCAATCGGCGGCGGGCGAGCGCACGGCCGGGGCCGACACCGGCGGGGTGGCGGGGTGCGGCGTTCATCGCCTGCAGCACGCCACAGGCCCGCTGGGCCACCCGCGCCGGTGCCGCGTTGGGCGCGCGCACCAGGGCCGCCGCCACGGCCGCCTCGCGCGCGTCCAGCCCGTGCGCGGCCTTGCCAAAGAGCGTGCGGCTGAGCGCGTCGATGCCAACAATCTCGCCGCGAAACGGGACGAGGTTCAGGTAGCTTTCCAGGATCTGGTCCTTGCGCCAGCGGGTCTCCAGCTGCGTGGCGGTCACGGCCTGGCCGAGCTTCTGCGCCACGCTGCGCCCGCCCGGGCCCGGCGCGCAGGCTGAGTCCGGCCATCCAGCAGCCCGGCCAGCTGCATGGTCAAGGTGGACGCGCCCCGGGTGCGGGTGTTCCACAGGTTGCCCCAGGCCGCGCTGGAGACCGCCCGCCAGTCCACGCCGCTGTGCTCGTAAAACCGCTGGTCCTCGCTGAGCACCAGCGCCGTGCGCAGGGCGGGCGACACATCCGCCAGCGCCACCCACTGGCCGCGCCGCACCGTCACGTCGGTGCGTTGCCGCTGGAGGATTTCGCCGTGCCGGTCGAGGATCAGCGTGTCGGAGGGGCGGAAATCAGCTTTTACTTCATTGAATGAGGGCATTCCCAGCGCTGAATGGTCATAGCCTGCTATCAAGAGCAGAGCGGCCAACGTGCGCCGGGCGAGTGGCTTCACTTCGCTGCCTCCACCTTCACCCGCGCATTCGGCGCCTCGCCGAACATCTCGGGCGCGTACATCGCCTCCACGCGAGTCGGGGGCAGGGCGAAGTCGCCAACGTTGTTCAGGCGCACGGTGTATTGCATCTTCACCACGCCTTTGGGCAGGTACTCGTAGTAGCTGCGGAAGGCCTCGAAGCTGCGCTCCTCGAAGGCGGGCCAGGCCCAGCCCTCGCGCTTTTCGCCCTGGGTGGCGATCTGCGAGTCGCGGCCCAGGCCGCTGCCCAGGATGGTGGCGCCGCCGGGCACCGGGTCGGTGATGACGACCCAGGTCATGTCGGCGCTGGCGTTGACCTCCAGCGTCACGCGCAGCACGTCGCCGCGGGTGAGCTTGCCGGGCACGGCCTGCTCGACGGGCGTGACGCTGCGGCTGATCTGGTAACCGGCGTTGAAGGGCGCCTTCAGGTCCACGGCGGCCAGCGACTGCAGCGTGAGCCAGGGCTTGCCCGGGCCCTGGTGCGTGACGCTGAGGGTCTCCGGTGGCGTCTTGCCCCAGGGCAGCCACATCGTGTTGCCGCGCAGGGTGCCGGGGGAGGCGGGTGCGCCGAACAGCGTGGTCTGGTTCGGCGCGCCGCTGGCATCGGTGGTCTTGATCCGCTCCACCTTCGCCCAATCGACACTGGCGGTGGCCGCGGCGAGGGCAGCGCGGGTGACGCCCGCCACCGGGGTGGCCTCGAACTTGGCGGAGAACTTCTCCAGTGCCAGGCCGCCCCAGAGGTTGGCCGTGGTGGTGTGCCACGCACCGCGCTGCTGGCGGGCGATGAAACCGTTGGCCAGTCGGCCCATGTCGTCTTTCCAGGCCGGATCGTCCATCACGGCGAGCATCAGGCGGGCGGTGTTGACGTCGCCGTTGGTCATCAGCCACCACCAGTAGTCGCTCTGCTCGGTGCTGAAAGTCACTTTGGTGCCCTGCCAGCTCAGGCGCGACTTCAGGATCTGCGTGGCCTCCGCCAGCCGCTGCTCGCGCTGCGGCACGTCGGGCACGCGCTTGAGGATGCTCAGCCAGTCGATCACCGCGCTGGTCGGCCACTGGTTGGGCGCGATGGTGAGGCTGCCCAGCATGCGGCCCTGGGCCTTGCCGTAGCGCGACAGCGCTTCGATGGCGGCGAGCTTGCGCACGTCCAGGTCTTTCTGCGGCGACCAGAAGTTGCGCTGGATGCGGCCTTCGACAAACGCGGTCAGGCCGCGCTCCATCGGGGCGCGCACCTCGTCGCTCAGGGCGAAGGCCGGGTTCAGGCTGGCGGCTTCATGCGTGGCGGCCAGCAGGTAGGCCGTGAGGATGTCGCTGCCGCGCGCGCCGTCGCCCTCGCGCGGCGGGAAGTAGCTGGCCAGGCCGTCGGCATCGAGGTAGGTCGGGATCTGCGCGGCCACGCCCTGCCAGAGCTTGCCGTCGCGCAGGCCGATGGACTTGCTGGTCTTCTGCTCCAGGCAGGCGAAGGGGTAGCGGGCGAACCAGTCGCGCACGCCGGGCAGGCCCTCGGCCAGTTTGGGTTGCAGGGCCAGCTTGAGGCCGCCCCGGATGGTGCCGTTCGTGGCCAGACCGTCGGCCGGCGGCGCCACGGGCAGGCTGAACGGGCCGTCGATCTGCACCAGCGTGGCCTGCTGCACGGTCAGCGGCACGGCGGGGATCAGGCGCTGTTGCGCCTTGAGCGCGTCGCGCGCGCCGCTCACGCTGTCTTTCGCCTCGATCTCCCACAGCAGGGATTCGAAGCGCGTGAAGGCCAGCTGCGTGGGCGCGGTCACCGTCCAGGCCACTTCGCGCGCTTCGCCGGCGGGAATCTCGACGTTCTGCACCGGCAGCTCCAGCAGCGTCGCGCGCGGCGCCACCGCCACCTTCATCGCCTGCTTCGTGGTGTTGCGCAGCGTGAACTGCGCGCGGAACGCGTCGCCTTCGCGCACCAGGGGCGGCAGGCCGCTGATGAGCTGCAGGTCCTGCGTGGTCTGGATCGTGGTCTGCCCGGTGCCGAACAGGCCGGCGGCCGCGTCTGCCACGGCCACGATGCGGAAGGTGGTCAGCGCGTCATTGAGTGGCACGTTCACCACGGCCTGGCCGTTGGCGTCCAGCACCACGGCCGGGTTCCACAGCAGCAGGGTGTCGAGCAACTCGCGCGCGCCGCTCTTGCCGCCGCCGCCGCCGGCCGGAACGGCCTTGCGCCCGTAGTGGCGCCGGCCGATGATTTCCATCTGCGCGGTCGATGTTTCCACGCCCCAGCTGCGGCGCTGCAGCATCGCGTCGAGCAGGTTCCAGCTGGTGTTGGGCATCAGCTCCAGCAGCGCCTGGTCCACCGCGGCCACCGCCACCTCGGCGCCGGCTGCGGGCTGTCCGTTGGGCAACTTCCCGGTGATGGTGACTTTGGCCGTGCCGCGCACGGGGTAGGTTGGCTTGTCGGCGGCGACGCTCACGTTGATCTGGTGTGCCTGGGTGCCCACTCGGATTTCCGCCAGGCCGAGGCGGAAGGCGGGCTTGCTCAGGTCCACCAGCGCGGTGGGCGCCACGTACTCGCGCCCCTCGACCCAGAAGGCGGTCCACCATTCGCGCGGCGCCTTGAAGCCCCAGGTGAAGAAGCTGTACCACGGCACCTCGCGCAGCCGCCCGCGCAGGGCCAGCACGCTGACATAGACGTTCGGCCCCCAGCCGTCCTGCACCTTGAGGCTGACCGTCGGGTCCTGGCCGTTGAGTTGCACCACCTGGGTCGAGAGGATGCCTTCGCGCTCTACCGCCACCAGCGCGGTCGCAAAGCGGAACGGCATGCGCACCTGGAACTTGGCGGTCTCGCCGGGCTGGTAGCTCTTTTTCTCGGGCAGCAGGTCCATGCGGTCGTGGTTGTCGCCACCGAACCACAGTTCGCCCTGGCGCGTGATGTAGACCGAGCTGGCCGCCTGGATGCTGTTGCCCTGGGCGTCTTTCGCGGTCACGACCAGTTCCACCTCGCCCGGCTCGCCGAGCCTGGTGTCGCACAGCAGCAGGCCGCGGTCGTCGCTCTTTCCGCTGCAGACGCTGCCCAGGTCTTTGGTGTCGGTCTTGTTGTCGTAGGTGTAGAAGCCGCCGACGAGACGCTTGCGACTGGTGGTGGTGATGCGCGCCACGGCCTTCACATCGAGCGCCACACCAGCCTGCGGCTTGCCGGTCAGGTCCAGCGCCAGCGCCTGGAAGCGGATCTGCTGCCCGCTGGACACCCAGCCCTCGGTCTTGATGCCGGCGATCACGCCAGCCGGCCACAGGGTGGAGGTGCTGCGCAGCGTCTGCACCTCGCCATTCGGGTCGGCGTAGGTGGCCTCCAGCAACAGCTCGCGCGGCTGGGTCGCGGGCGGCACGGGCTCGATGGTGAGCTTGCCGGCGCCGTTGCGGTCCAGCGTGAGGGGCAGCTTGTCGGCGATCACGCGGGTGTCCTGCGTGGCGGTGGCTTCTTCCTCGCCTTCGCTGCCCGTTTCCCGGTTGCCGCGCGGCGGCTGGAAGCTGAAGGCCTCGAAGTCCGGGAAGCTCAGCGCCTTGCCGCGCACCAGCGCCGACACCCGCACCGGCAGGTTGGCGGCCGGCCCGCCGGCTACGTAGTTCACCTGCACGTCCGCCGGTACGGTTTTCACGTTCACCAGCGCGGCCTTGCCGCTGGGCGTGACACGGCCCTCGAACACCGGCAGGCGGAATTCCTCCACGCGGAACTGGCCGCTGGAAAAGCTGCGGCCCTGATCGCCCGCGGCGCGCAGTTCCACGTCGTACACGCCCAGGCGCGCCGCCGGCGGCACCTGAAAGCTGCTGGCCGCGCTCAGGCCCCCGGTGGCGGTCTTGCGCCAACTCAGGGGCTGCGTGGTTTGCTGGCCGCTGCCCTGGTGGGTGATGACCAGCGTGGCCGGCCAGGCCTCAGGGCGCTCGGGGATGCCAAAGCCGCGCGAGGTCTCCAGTCGCAGCAGGTGCTTCATCGACACCGTCTCGCCGGCGCGCAGCAGCGTACGGTCCATCACGGTGTGGGCACGCTGGTCGGGAGAGGGGTCCTGGCTGGTGGGCACGTTGAAGCGCCAGGGCTCGATGCCGCGCTGCCAGTGGCTCCAGGTGAAGGCCAGGTCGTCCACGCGCGCTGCGCTGCCCGGTGCGCTCACGCTGGCCCTGGCGCTGACGAAATAGGCGTTGGTCTGCTCGTCCGAACCTGCGCACGCGGGCGGTTGGGGCGACAGACCCTTGAATTCGGCGATGCCCTGCGCGCTGGTCGTGGCGCTGGCCAGCAGCTTGCCGTTGCAGTCCGACACCCGCACCGTAGCGCCCGCCACCGGCTGGCCCTTGTCCAGCGTCGTCACCCAGGCCATCGCGTTTTCGCGGCCCAGCTTGAAATGCACGCCCAGGTTGGTGACCAGCGCCGAGGTGCGCACGACCATCGTGCGCGGGCTGCCGTGGCGCTCGTCGAGCAGCGCGGCACCCAGCATCGGCGAAGCGATCTCGACCACGTGAAAGCCTGCGGCCAGCGGAATGCCAATCACCTCAAGCGGGCGAGGGTCGCTGCCCGCCGGCTTCGGCAGGTCCAGCGTCTTCACGCCGGCCTGGCCGGCCAGCAGCGACACCATGCGCGACTGCACCTGGTCGCTTTCGTTCGGGTCCAGCGCGCGCGGCAGCGGGCCCTTGACGTCGGCGGCGGCCTGGCTGCGCGGCACCGTGAAGTCGTTGTAGCGCTGCACCTTGCGGAACCAGGCAATGATGTCGGCGTCGGTCTTGGGCTGCAGGTCGCTGACCTTGCCGCCGGGCGTCAGGCCGCTGATCTTCAGCGCGGGCTCGACGTTGCGCAGGGTCACCGGCAGCAGCGCCGGGGTGTCGCCTTTGGCGTCCGGCTCGGCGAAGCGTTCCACGATGCCAAAAGGTGCGGCAGCGAACTTGGCCAGCGGCGGCATCACGCCGGTCGCCACCTTCAGCGGGAAGCTGGCTGCGTTGGCCGCAGCGCGCCCGCTGGCGTCCTGGAAGCCGGTCGGCAGTTCGACCGTGAAGGCGGACTTCTCCGGTAGCACCCCTTTGAAGCTCACCCCGCTGACCAATGCGTCGCCGTCGGCATCGTCGCGGTCGAACGTCGGCTTGAAGCTCTCGCTGGCCGACTTCAGGCGAATCGCCTCGGCCAGCTTTCGCGCCACCGGGGCGTTGAAGGCCAGGCGCATCGGACGGATCGGCAGGCACGCGGCCTGCGCGTTCTCGCGCTCGCAATTGAAACTCACCGAAAACGGCTCGCGCACCGTGAAGGCAAAGCGCTTTTCCACCGAATTGGGCACGCCGCCGGGCGTCGCCACGCCTTTTCCAAAGACGATCTGCACCTTCGAGGCGGGCGTGAAGCGCCGGGCGCATGCGAGTGCAACGTAGCGCAACGGGTCTTTGGCCGCCGCCTTCTCCAGCCCCTGCGACGCCAGCAGCGCGGCGCGCGCCGCGCCGTCGATGAGGCGCACCGGCACGCGCTCGCCCAGGCCGTCCAGCGCGCACCAGACGTTGGCCATCACGCTCTGCGGCGTGGCCGCCCCGTTGAGTTGCAGCAGGAAGTGCTGCTCCTCCTCGATGCGCTGGTAGGTGCCCGGACGGATGTGTTGCACAAAGGGCCCGCCGGTATTGAATGTGTAGGTGGCCGCGGCACTCAGGGGCTCGCCCTTGGGCGACTTGAAGTCGGCGCGGGGCTGCAGCGTGCAGCGCACGCCGGGCGGCAGGTCCTGGGCGAACTGGAAGGCCCACTCCCGGTCGCTGATCCAGCGGCCGTTGCCGGCGGTGGCCTGGGCGTCGCTGCAGCTCAGGCTGAAGGGTGCGGGGGCCTTCGGATCTCCGAAGGTGACCGCCGAACCATCGAACTTCGCCACCACCTGGCGCACCTGCGCCACCTCGCCCTGGGGCGTCAGGCTGGTGATCGAGAGCGCCTGCGCGCCGAATGCCGCGCCGAGCACGCCGGCTGCAGAAAGGATGCTGCGCAAATTCATGCGTCCCCCGGGAGTCGTAGTTTCGCAGAGGGTAGCAAATGCGGGCGGTGCGTGGCCAAAAAAAACGGCACCCGAAGGTGCCGTTCTCGTGCGAACCGCCGCAAGGGCGGTCAGGCGCTCATCAGACCGTGGTCGCCTTCTTGATGGCGTCGGCGGCTTGGGTAGCGGCGGCATTGAAGCTCGTCTGCGCGGTTTCCATGGCCTTCTTGGCTTGCACTTGGGCCGTTTCCAGAGCGGTCTGGCTGGCGGTCAGCGCGTTCTTGAAGGCGGCCACGGCGCTCTCGCTGCCGGCGGGGGCGTTCTTGGTCAGGTTGTCCAGCGCGCCGGTGAAGGCTTTCTGGGCTTCGGCGGCCTTGGCTTCCACGGCCTTGGTGAAGTCGGCGGTGCTGCCGGTCAGGATGGCCTGCACGTGCTGGGCGTAGGCGGTGGACTTGTCGGCCATGGGCTTGACCAGTCCGGTTTGCAGAGCCAGCAGCTCCTTGGCGTCCTTGGCAGACAGGACGGCCTGGGCGTGGCCGAAGGACTCTTCCATCACGGCCTTGGAGGCAGCGAGGTTCAGCTCGACCAGCTTTTCGAGGCCGGAAAAGGCCTGGGCGGTGAAGCCTTGCAGGGCTTGCAGGTTGGCTTTGTTGGTGGCGGCGAATTGTTCAGCGGTGTTTTTCATTTCAAGTTCCTTAAGTGATGGGGCGGATCGGGTGCCTGCTCAGATAAAGCTGCGTCCCGCTATTTATGCTGCAGTGCAACATGAAGCGAATGATAAGGGAAAACCCGAGGATGTGTGCAAGAAATGTTGCACTGCAGCAAATATTAGGGCTGCGGACCTAATTCGGGCCCTGCGCAGGGCCTCAGGGCCGCCGGTAGCTCAGCTGCTGGCGGGCCCAGTGCCTGGCGTCCAGCCGGTCCATGCGCACCTGGCCGCCGGTGGAGGGCGCATGCACGAAGCGGCCTTCGCCCACATAGATGCCCGCGTGCGTGGGCGGCCCGCCGTTGCCGAACAGCACCAGATCACCCGAGCGCAGCTGGTCGGCTGGCAGGGGCTGCCCCCAGCCTTGCAGCGCGGCCACGGTGCGCGGCGCCTGCAGGCCGGCCTCGGTGCGGTACACCCAGGCGATCAGGCCGCTGCAGTCGAAGCCGCCCTGCGGCGTGTTGCCGCCATACCGGTAGGGAGTGCCCACCAGCCCCAGCGCGGTGATGGTGACGTGCTGCGCCTGTTCCTCGCTGACCTGCGAGACGACCGGTGCTGGCGCGGGTGGTGCCACCGGGCGTGTGCCGCAGGCGGCCAGCAGCGCGGCGAGGGCCAGGGCGATGATCCAGCGCAGGGGACGGATGGGCGTCATGTTCGGGTGCGGCAGAGGCGGTCGGTTGCAGGATAGCGCGAGCCGGCCAACCTGGTGCTGCCCGTGGTCGGAAAATCACTCCTGAATCAGGAGCGACTTGTGGCCGGCCGGCGCTGGGGGAAGGCCAAAAACATCAAAGATAGCCGTTTGAAGACAGTTGCGGGCACTTTTTCGACCCCTTCCGCGCGATGTACGCACCGCAATGCCCTTCAACCCGTCAGCACCTCGGGATGCAGCTGCTCGTAGGCCTCGGCCAGGCCTGGGTCGCGGCGCTTCATCTCCGCGTGGCTGACGCGGCCGGTGCGGGTCATGTAGTCGTAGGCAAATTCCACGGGGGTGAGCGCCTTCATGCGCTCGTCCATGTGCTCGTACCAGCGCAGGCTGACGTTGGCGGCGTCCCAGATCTTCTTCATCGGCGGCAGGCGCAGCGCCTGGTAGGCGGCCAGCGCCGCCGGCACGTCGCTGCCGTGTTCACGGAAGGCCTTGGCCAGCGCCACCGCATCTTCCATGGCCAGGCGGGTGCCGGAGCCGATGGAGAAGTGCGCGGTGCGCAGCGCATCACCCATCAGCACGACCTTGCCGACGCTCCAGCGTTGATTCCAGATCGCGGGGAACTGGCGCCAGTAGGAATTGTTCGACAGGATGGGGTGGCCGCCCAGGTCCTGGGCGAACACCTGCTCGCAGTGGCGGATGGTGTCCTCAGGGCTCATCGCCTCGAAGCCGGAGCGGTGCCAGGTGGCGTCTTCCACCTCCACCAGGAAGGTGCTCATGGTGGGGCTGTAGCGGTAGTGGTGGGCGCAGAACACGCCCTGCGGTGTGTCGCGGAAGGTCAGCGACAGGCTGTCGAACACCTGGGAGGTGCCGTACCAGATGAAGCGGTTCGGCCGCCAGTCGGTGGTGGTGCCGAACTGGTCTTCGTTTTCCGTGCGCACCCAGGAGAACGCCCCGTTGGCGCCGACGATCAGGTCGGCGTCCTGCACCTCGTCCAGGGATGCGATGTCGTGCTCGAACTCGATGCGCACGCCCAGGCGCTCGACGTAGGCGTAGAGCAGGGTCAGCAGTTCCAGCCGGCCGGTGGCGGAAAAGCCGTTGCCGGTGATGGGAATGCGTGTGTCGTTCACCTGGATCGTCAGGTGCGGCCAGGTCTCCATGTGCGGCGTGAGGTACTGGTAAAGCGCCTCGTCGTCGGCGCGCAGGAACTCCAGCGCGCGGTCGGAAAACACCACGCCGAAACCCCACGTGGCGTGGCGCGGGCCTCGCTCGTAGAGGGTGATCTCGTGGCGCGGGTCCTGGCGCTTCATCAGCGCGGCAAAGGTCAGGCCGGCCGGGCCGGCACCGATGATGGCGATTTTCATGGGGGGTCTCCTGAGGTTCTTTTGGGTCTTGGATGCTCACACCTTGGCTTCCGTATCGAGCCGCGCGGCAATGGCGTCGCGCAGTTCGCGCTTGAGGATCTTGCCCACGGGGCTGAGCGGGAACTGCGTCACCACCTCCAGCCGCTCGGGCAGCTTGTAGCTGGCGATCTGCAGGCCGCGCAGGAAGGTGGTCAGACCCTCGAACGTGAGGCTTTCGCCCTCGCGAAGAACCACGAAGGCGCAGGCCTTTTCGCCGAACACCGGGTCGGGCATGGCCACCAGGCAGGCCGACTTGACCGCCGGGTGCCGGTGGATGAAGTTCTCGACCTCTTCGCAGCTGATCTTCTCGCCGCCGCGGTTGATCAGGTCCTTGCGCCGGCCCTCGGCCTGGATGTTGCGACCCCATTTGCGCACGATGTCGCCCATGCGGTAGAAGCCATCCGAAGTGAAAGCCTCGCTGTTCTTCTCCGGCGCCCGGTAGTAGCCGCGGATGGTGTAGGGCCCGCGCGTGATGAGCTCGCCGGCCTCGCCATCGGGCACTTCCCGGCCGTCGTCGTCCACCACCGCGATCTCGTCGTCCTCGCACACCGGCCGGCCCGAGCTGTGCAGGATCAGCTCCAACGGGTCGTCCAGCCGGGTCATGTTGATCAGGCCCTCGGCGGTGCCGTAGATTTCCTGCGGCGTGCAGGCCAGCTCGCTGATCAGGCGCTGGCGCAGCTCGGGGGCCAGGCGCGCGCCGCCGTTCTGCACCACCTTGAGTGACGAATGGTCGAAGCGCTTCGGCTCGTCCGAGGCCAGCCAGGCACTGATCAGCGGCACCACGGCCGCAATCACGGTCACGCGCTCCTGTTCGACCAGGCGGAAGATCTCGGCCGTGTCCGTGCCCGGCGCCAACACCACGGTGCCGCCGGTGTAGAAGGCGCCCAGGATGCCCGGCGAGGCCAGGTTGTAGTTGTGCCCCAGCGGCAGGATGGCCATGAACACCGTCTGCTCGTCAAAGCCACCGGCCCGGCCGCACAGGCGGGCGTTGAGCACGTAGTCCTCATGCGTGCGCGGAATCAGCTTGGACAGCGAGGTGGTGCCGCCCGACAGCAGCATGGTGGCCACGTCGGCGGGGTCCACGGCCGCCTCGGCGGCGCGGATTTCTGCAGTCCCCTCGTCGTCCGTCAGGCCCTGCAGCAGCGCGGCGTGCGACGTCTGCCCGGCGCCGGCTTCGCCCACCACAAACACCCGCAGGCCGGCGAATTCGCCCTGCATCTGCGTGGCCATGGGCCGGTAATCGAAATGGTGCGCCACATCGGGCACCACATAGGCCACCGCGCCCGAGGCACGGATGAAGTGCCGCACCTCGGTGTGGCGGTGCGCGCGCAGTGCCAGCACCGGAATCGCGCCGATGCGCACCAGCGCCAGGTACCAGTGTACGAACTCCGGCGTATTGGGCAGCTGCAGCACCACGCGGTCCAGCGGCCGGATGCCCTGGCGCAGCAGCGCGGCGCCCAGGCGGGCGCTGGTTCGGTCCAGATCGGCGTAGGTTTCGCGGCGTTCGCCGGCCACCAGGGCCACCTTGTCGGGCAGGCGGGCCACGGTGCGCGCCACCATGCCCCAGAGCGTCAGGCCTTCCCAGTAGCCGCCGGCGCGGAAGCGTTGCGCCAACTCCGGCGGCCAGGGCGTGAATCCGTCCAGCATCGTCATGTCTCCTCTTGTGTTTATGGGGTTGGACTGTAGGATCGGCAAACAATCCTTGCAACGAATGGCGACAAATACTTTTATTCATTTGAAGAATGATGCGGCACCCTCCGGCGCCGATCTGAGCCTGCTGCTGGTGTTCGAGGCGGTGTATGCCGAGCGCCAGATCTCGCGCGCCGCCCAGCGCCTGGGCCTGGCCCAGCCCACGGTGAGCAACGCGCTGGGTCGGCTGCGCCGCCTGACCGGCGATGCGCTGTTCGTGCGCACCGGCCGCGGCATGGAGCCCACGCCCCACGCCGAGCGCCTGGCCGCGCCGCTGCGCGAGGCCCTGGCCATGTTGCGCGGCACGCTGCAGGCGCGCTCGCAGTTCGACCCGGCGCGGGACCGGCGGCATTTCACCCTGTTCCTCACCGACCTGGGCGAAGCCTTCTTCCTGCCCCGGCTGCTGGCGCGCCTGCGCGATGCGGCGCCGGGTGTAACGCTGACCACCTTGCCCATGCCCGACCTGAACCCCCAGGCCGCCCTGGAGCGCGGCGAGGTGGACCTGGCCATCGGCAACCTGCCCGACATGGCGCCCGGCTTCTACCAGCAGCGGCTGTTTCGCGAGCATTACGTGGCCATCACGCGACCCGACCACCCGCTGCTGGGCGGTGCCATGAATGCCGAGCGATTTGCCGTCGCTCACCACGCGGTGGTGGTGCCTCACGGCACCGGGCACAGCGCCGTGGAGCAGGCGCTGGTGGACCGTGGCCTGGCCTCGCGCATCGTGCTGCGGGTGCAGAATTTTCTGGTGTTGCCGGCCATCGTCACCGGAACCGACCTGATCGCGCTGGTGCCTCGCAGCGCCGCCCTGACGCTGGCCGTGAACCACTCCCTGGGCCAGTTGCCCTCACCGATCGAGGTGCCGGCCTTCGTGGTGCGCCAGTGCTGGCACGAGCGCTTTCACGGGGATGCGGCGAACCAGTGGCTGCGGGTGCTGGTGGCGGAGCTGTTCATGGAAGGGCAACCCGCGGACAAAGCCTGAGCGACGGCGGCCCTCCACAAAAACCGCTCAGGTGCCAACGAGCGCCAGGGTCATGAACCGGCTGAACGGGTCTGCGCGGTAGTCCGCAAAGGGCCCGCAGTCCACGAAACCGAACTGGCGGTACATCGCCAGCGCCGGCTCGAAAGCCGGCGCACTGCCCGTTTCCAGGCTGACCCGTGCATAGCCGCGTTGGCGCGCGAGCGCCAGCAATTCGGTGAGCAGGGCGCGGGCCGCACCCTGGCGCAGATGGCGCGCCGTGGTGCGCATGGACTTGATTTCGCCATGCCCGGCCTGGCCAGGGCTGCTGGCCAGCAGCTCTTTGATCGCACCGCAGGCGAGCAGCTGATCATCCCGCCAGGCAGTCAGGAAGGTGATCTCGGGCCGGCGCAGGCCGTCCAGGTCGAGCGCATGCACGCTCTCGGCCGGCGAATGGGCATGCATGCCGGCCAGGTGCTCGCGCAGCAGGTCGATGACCCGTGGGTCGGTGAATGTGCGGTCGACGCGAATGTCGAGGGGGCGCGAGTCGGGTTGGCCCATGGCGTGCGTGACAGCGTCGTCGGTGTCCAGGTAGCCCTGATCAGCCCAGCCGCGCCCGGTGCCGTTCGATCTGGGCCTGCACCTGCGCGGGCGCGGTGCCGCCCAGCGTGTTGCGGGCGTTGAGGCTGCCGCGCAGGCTCAGGCAGTCGTACACGTCTTTCTCGATCGACGCATTGAAGCCCTGCAGCACGGCCAGCGGCAGCTCCGACAGGTCGCAGGCGTGGCTCTGCGCGGCCTTCACCGCATGGGCCACCGTTTCGTGCGCGTCGCGGAAGGGCAGGCCTTTTTTCACCAGGTAGTCCGCCAGGTCGGTGGCCGTGGCGTAGCCCTTCTTGGCGGCGTCTTCCATGGCGACGGGGTTGACGGTGATGCCGCCTTCCTTCCGGCCCGTGGCGGGGTTCAGCTGGCCGCCGACCATCTCGACAAAGATGCGCAGCGTGTCCTTGAGCGTGTCCACGGTGTCGAACAGCGGCTCCTTGTCTTCCTGGTTGTCCTTGTTGTAGGCCAGCGGCTGGCCCTTCATGAGGGTGATCAGGCCCATCAGGTGGCCGACCACGCGGCCGGTCTTGCCGCGCGCGAGTTCGGGCACGTCGGGGTTTTTCTTCTGCGGCATGATCGACGAGCCGGTGGTGAACCGGTCGGCGATTTTGATGAAGCCGAAGTTCTGGCTCATCCACAGGATCAGCTCCTCGCTGAAACGGCTGATGTGCACCATGCACAGGCTTGCGGCGGCGGTGAACTCGATCGCGAAGTCGCGGTCGCTCACGCCGTCCAGGCTGTTCTGGCAGACCTGCGGATGGCCCTGCGCGTCGACCATGCCCAGGGTGCGGGCCACGCGCTCGCGGTCCAGCGGATAGGTGGTGCCGGCCAGCGCTGCAGAGCCCAACGGCAGGCGGTTGGCGCGCCGGCGCACATCCGCCATGCGCTCGGCATCGCGGCTGAACATCTCCACATAGGCCAGCAGGTGGTGGGCAAAGCTCACCGGCTGGGCCACCTGCAGGTGGGTGAAGCCGGGCAGGATGACGTCCACGTTCTGCGCGGCCACGTCCACCAGCGCGCGTTGCAGGTCGGTCAGCAGGCCGTTGATGAGGTCGATCTCCGCGACCAGCCACAGGCGCACGTCGGTGGCTACCTGGTCGTTGCGGCTGCGCCCGGTGTGCAGGCGCTTGCCGGCGTCACCCACGAGCTGCGTCAGGCGGGCCTCGATGTTCAGGTGCACGTCTTCCAGGTCCAGCTTCCATTCGAAGGCGCCGGACTCGATCTCCGCGCGGATCTGCGCCATGCCGCGCTGGATATCGGCGTAGTCCTGCGCGCCGATGATGCCCTGCGCGGCCAGCATCTCCGCGTGCGCCAGGCTGCCGGTGATGTCGGCCAGCCACAGGCGCTTGTCGAAGAACACGCTGGCGGTGTAGCGCTTGACCAGTTCGCTCATCGGCTCGGAGAACAGGGCGGACCAGGCTTCAGATTTCTTGTCGAATTGGTTTTGGGTCATGGCGGTGGGGGCGGGAGCCCCGGTGGTGGCCGTGGGCGCGATGTTCGGCACCGCCAGTCTGCTCGACTGGCTGGCCCGGACTTCGATCGTGACCGGCGGCGCGCTGCCGGCCACGCTGGCCTGGCTGATTGCAGGGTGCAGCCTCAAGAAGCCGCTGGCGCGCCAGCGCCTGGGGGTGCAGGTCGCCGCTGGCGTGGGGCTGGGCGCGCTGGCCGGCCTGTATGGCTGCGGCCTGCTGGCCCTGGCCGGTTTCGCCGATCCAGCGCCCTGGCTGGCCAGCGCCAGCGCCGGTGCACTGCTGGCCGGGATGCTGGTGGCGGCGCTGGTCTGGCGCGTGAAGGGGCGCACCCCGGCTGCCACCATGGCGCGCCTGACCGAGCTGCAATCGCGCATCCGGCCGCATTTCCTGTTCAATACGCTGAACACCGCGATTGCGCTGGTGCGCGAAGAGCCCGAACGCGCCGAGTCCATTCTGGAAGATCTGGCCGAGCTGTTTCGCCATGCGCTGGCGGAGCAGGGCGCATCGGCCACGCTGACGCAGGAGATCGCGCTGGCGCGGCACTATCTGCAGATCGAGCAGGCGCGCTTCGGCGAGCGCCTGCGCGTGCAGTGGCAGCTCGACGACGCGGCGGGCAGCGCCACCTTGCCGCCGCTGCTGCTGCAGCCGCTGGTGGAAAACGCCGTCAAGCACGGCGTGGAGCCCAGTGACACTGGCGCGGAGATCCGGATTTCCACCGAGCGCCGAGGCACGATGGCGGTGATCAAGGTAACCAACACGGTGCCTGCCGGCCAGGGGCCGCGCGGGCACGGGCTGGCGCTGGCCAATGTGCGCGAGCGCCTGGGCCTGCTGCACGACCTGCAGGGCACCTTCCGCACCGCGCTGGTCGATGGCCTGTACCAGGTGCGGATCGAGGTGCCGCTGCCGCACGAGGGGGGGGCGCCATGAGCTTGCGGGTGCTGATCGTGGACGACGAGGCGCTGGCCCGGTCGCGCCTGCGCCGGCTGCTGGGCGAGTGCACCGCGCCGGCCGCCGAGGTTGTTGGCGAGGCCGCCAACGCCACCGACGCGCTGCAGTGGCTGGGCCGCGAGCGCTTCGACCTGGCCCTGCTCGACATCCACATGCCTGGTGCCGACGGCCTGAAGCTGGCGCAGGTGCTGCGCAGCCTGCCCGACGCGCCGCGGGTGGTGTTCGTGACGGCGCATGCGCAGCACGCGCTGCAGGCCTTCGAGGTGGAGGCGGTGGATTACCTGACCAAGCCGGTGCGGCTGGATCGGCTGCAGGCCGCCTTGCAGAAGGTGCAGCGCCTGCTGCCCCTGCGGCCGGCGCCTGAGGCACCGGATGAGGCGCTGGTCATCCAGGAGCGCGGGCGCACCGAGCGCGTGCCGCTGGTCGAGGTGTTGTACGTCAAGGCCGAACTGAAGTACCTGACGGTACGCACCGCGGCGCGCAGCTACATCCTGGATGGATCCCTCAACGAGCTGGAGGATCGCTTCGGGTCGCGTTTCCTGCGCGTGCATCGCAACGCGCTGGTCGCCCGGCATGCGGTGCGCGCGCTGGAGAAGCACCACGACCCGGAAGAAGGCGATGGCTGGGCGCTGCGACTGCAGGGGCTGGACGAGCTGCTGGCCGTCTCGCGCCGCCAACTGCCGGCCGTGCGCGAGGCCATTGGCGCGGCTTGAGGGCTGCTGAACCCCGTGCGGCGCGCCTGGCCGGCGCACAAAGGCGAAGTTACTGTATTTTTTGTAGCTGAATACGACCATCCGACGCTGGGGAAGTGCCGGAAGAGTCTGAAATTCAGTCCACCTTGGCTCCGGAGGCCTTCACCACACGCTCGTACTTGGCCAACTCGCGCTTCATGAAAGCGCCAAAGGCCTCGGGCGTGTCGGGTGCGGGCTCGGCCATCAGCGCGGCGTAGCGGGTTCTGGTCTCGGGCGAGTTCAGCGCGGCCACGAAGGCCTGGTTGTACCGGGCGATTACGTCCTTCGGCGTGCCGGCCGGCGCCACCAGCCCCCACCAGGTGTCGATCTCGAAGCCCTTGAGCGTGTCGGCCACCGGTGGCACTTCGGGCAAAGCGGGGCTGCGTTTGGCCGTGGTCACGGCCAGCGCCTTGAGCTTGCCGCTCTTGATGTTGGGCGCGGCGGTGGCCAGGTTGTCGAAGTTGAAATCGACCTGGCCCGACAGCAGCGCCAGCTGCGCCGGGTTGCCGCCGTTGTAGGGGATGTGCACCGCGAAGATCCCGGCGTCGCGCTTGAACATCTCGCCCGCCAGGTGGCCGGCGCTGCCGTTGCCGCCGCTGCCGTAGTTGAGCTTGGCCGGATTCGCCTTGGCATAGGCGATGAGGTCGGCCAGCGTGTTGATCTTCAGTCGGGCGGCCGTGTCGGCGTTCATCACGAGGACGTTGGGCACGCGCAGCATCTGGGTGATCGGCGCGAAGTCGGTGGCCGCGTTGTAGGGCATCTTGCTGAACAGCCAGGGGTTGATGGCGTGCGTGGCCACGGCGGCAATGCCGATGGTCAGTCCGTCCGGCGCGGCTTTGGCCACCGCGTCGGCGCCGATGTTGCCGCCGCCGCCGGGGCGGTTCTCGATGATCACGACGCCCAGCGAATCCTTCACCCGTTCGGCCAGCTGGCGCGCGGTGACGTCGATGGGTCCTCCGGGCGCATAGGGCACGATGATGCGGATGGGCTTGCCCTGCGCGAGCGCGGCGGGGGCGTTGAGGGCGGCCGTGACGGCCAGCGTGGTGAGGAGGAGGGTTCTGCGTTTCATGGGTGTTTGTCCGCTTCGCTGGTGAAGGAGTCTGCAAAAAAGTCGTCTTCCGGCAGGCCGCCCAGTGACGTGTAGTCCTTGCGGGCGGAGTCAACCACTATCGGTGCGCCGCAGGCGTAGACCTGGTGGCCGCTGAGGTCGGGAAAATCCTGCAGCACCGCTCGGTGCACGAAGCCAGTGCGTCCGCTCCAGGCGTCTTCGGGCAGGGCGTCGGACACCACCGGCACGTAGCGCAGGTTGGGCATGGCGGTGACCTGCGCCTTGACCCAGGCATCGAGGTAGAGATCTTCCGGACGCCGGCCGCCCCAGTACAGCGTGGCGGGGCGGGTGATGCCCATGAACTGCATGTGCTCGATCACGGCCTTGATCGGCGCAAAGCCTGTGCCGGAGGCCAGCAGGATGACCGGCTTGGCGGAGTCCTCGCGCAGGAAGAAGCTGCCGTAGGGGCCTTCGATGCGCAGGATGTCGCGCTCCTTCATCGTGCTGAACACCTGGTCGGTGAAGAGGCCGCCGGGCATGTGACGGATGTGCAGTTCCATCATCGGCGCGCTCGTCGTGCCGCCGGGGACGGTGCGCATCAGGGTGTGCGGCGCGTTGGCCATGCTGTAGGAGCGGCGCGCGCCGTCGCGCAGGATGAACTCGACGTACTGGCCGGCGTGGAACTGGATCACGTCGTTGGCCGGCAACTGCAGCGTGATAGCCATGACGTCGTGCGACAGCCGCTCGAGCCTGGCCACGCGCACCGGCATCTTGCGGATCGGGAAAGCGCCCGCATCCGTCACCTGGCGCGATTCGAGCACCACATCGCTGTGCGGCACGCCGCAGCAGGTCAGCACGTAGCCGGCGGCTTCCTCGTCAGCCGACAGGGCCTTGGCCTGATGCGGTCCGTGCACCACGGTGCCCTCGATCTTCTTGCACTTGCAGGAACCACAGGCGCCGTCCTTGCAGCCGTAAGGCAGGCCTATCCCGGAACGGATGCCCGCGGTGAGGATGGATTCTTCGGGTTCGGTGGTGAAACTGCGTCCGCTGGGCCGCACGGTGATGGTGAAGGTCATTGATTCGCTGTCCTGTGGGGATCGTCACCCGATCCAGAGTTCCTGATTTTGCCCTCAAACAAGGTTTCACCGACCCGGCACGCTGCATGGGCCGCTGCCGCGGGGTGTACGCGCCGGGTTTTGTTAGCATGGACTCCACGCCCACTCGGATGGACACCATGTCTTCTGAATCTTTGCAGAGCCTGATCGCCCGCCATCAGGCATCGCCCCATGCCCTGGTGCAGATTTTGCGGGAGGCGCAGACGCTGCAGGGGTGGCTGCCGAGGGAATACCTGGTCGAGATTGCCGGCGCGCTGGGCCTTGCGCTGGCCCATGTGCAGGGTGTCGCCGGTTTCTACCGGTTCCTCCACACCCGACCCGTCGGCACCTATCGGGTCCTGTTCAGCAACAACATCACCGACCGCATGCTGGGCAATGAGGCCCTGATGCGCGATCTGTGCGAGCGTCTGGGCGTCACGCGCGGGCAGGTTCGAGCGGATGGGCGGATCAGCATCGAGCTGGCCTCCTGCACCGGTTTGTGCGATCAGGGGCCGGCGCTGCTGGTCAACCACCACCAGATCGTGACCCGATTGAATCCGGGGCGCATCGAACATATTGCGGCGCTGATCGAGGCGCAGGTTCCGCCAGCGCAGTGGCCGCCCGAATGGTCGCGTGTGGACGACCAGATCCGACTGACCGACGTCAAGCTGGGCACCCAGCCAAAGCCCGGTGAGGCCCTGGCTGCAGCCATCGCACGCGGGCCGCAAGGCATGCTGGACGACCTTAAACGCTCCAAACTGCGCGGGCGCGGCGGCGCGGGGTATGCCACGGCGACCAAGTGGCAGCTCTGCCGCAATGCCCCGGGCCAGACCCGCTATGTGGTGTGCAACGCCGCCGAGGGCGAGCCGGGCACGTTCAAGGACCGGGTGTTGCTGACGAGTTATGCCGATGGCGTGATCGAGGGCATGACCATCGGCGCCTGGGTCGTGGGGGCGCGGCGCGGGCTGATCTACCTGCGCGGCGAGTACCGCTACCTGCTGGAGCGCCTGCAAGCGGTGTTGCAGCGGCGGCGTGAGCAGCGCCTGCTGGGCGAGGCGATCCAGGGTCGGGTGGGTTTTGATTTCGACATCGGGATCCACATCGGCGCGGGCGCCTACGTGTGCGGCGAAGAGTCCGCGCTGATCGAGTCGCTTGAGGGCAAGCGTGGCACGCCGCGCATCCGCCCCCCGTTTCCGGTGGAAAGCGGCTATCTGGGGCAGCCCACCACCGTCAACAACGTCGAGACCTTCAGCGCCGTCACCCATATTGCGCTGCACGGCGGCGAATGGTGGTCGCGCATCGGGACTCCTCAGTCGACGGGAACCAAGATCCACTCGGTCTCCGGAGACTGTGAGCGCCCAGGCATCTATGAATACCCGTTTGGCACCCGCATCGGCCGCATTCTGGAGGACTGCGGCGCCCGCGACACGCAGGCGGTGCAGGTCGGAGGGCCCTCCGGGGTGTGCCTGTCGGCATTCGAATTCAATCGCCGCATTGGCTTTGAAGATGTGCCCACCGCTGGAGCCTTCATGGTGTTCAACCGCTCGCGCGACATGTTCTCCGTGGCCCGCAACTTCGCGCACTTCTTTGCCCACGAGAGCTGTGGCTTCTGCACGCCGTGCCGGGTCGGCACAAAACTGGTGGTGCGCCGCATGGAAAAGCTCCAGCGCGGCGACGGTTCCGCTGCGGACGTGCAGGTGCTGTTCGAGCTGGACAAGCTGATGCACGGCACCACCCATTGCGGCCTCGGCGCAGCCGCCTGCAACCCGCTGCGGGACACCATTGCCAGATTCCGCCCGGCCTATGAGCGCCATCTGCAGTCTCTGCATTTTGTGCCTGGATTTGATCTGGACGCCGAGTTGTCGCAGGCGCGGCTCGCTACCGCCCGCGACGACAGCGCCGCCCACCTGGAGAACAAGGAATGACCGATCAGCGCATTGACGCCCTCAGTCCGGGCACCTTCGAGCTCGATGGGCGGGACGTGGAGTTCGCGCCCGGCGACACCATCCTGCGGGCCGCCACGCGGGCGGGCCACTACATTCCCCATCTGTGCTGGAAGCCTGAATACGGCCCCCATGGCTCCTGCCGTGTGTGCACGGTCAAGGTCAATGGCCGCACGGGCGCCGCGTGCACCGTGATGGCCGGCGCCGGTCAGGAAGTGCAAAGCAATACCGATGAACTCAACGCCCAGCGCAAGACACTGCTGCAGATGCTGTTCGTCGAAGGCAACCATTTCTGTCCCTCGTGCGAAAAAAGCGGGGATTGCCTTCTGCAGGCCACGGCGTACGAGGTGGGCATGACCGGGCCCCATTTCGAGGAGCTCTACCCCAACCGCCCGGTGGATGCCAGCCATGCCGATGTGCTGCTGGACCTGAACCGTTGCATCCTGTGCGGCCTGTGCGTGCGCGCCAGCGCCATGGTGGATGGCAAGAACGTGTTTGCCATTGACGGCCACGGCATCGCGACCCGCCTGATCGTCAACAGCCCCAGCGGGCTGCTGGGCGACAGCGCCTTGCAAGTCGACGACTGCGCGGCCCATATCTGCCCGGTGGGTGCCCTCTTGCCCAAGCGCCGGGGCTTTGCGACACCCATCGGGCAGCGCCGCTTTGACATCAGCCCCGTTTCCCAGCAGGTTGAAAAGGATGCAACATGACGAGGGAACCTGAAGGCGCGCCGCTGCTGCACGCCCCGCGCAAGTACAAGATGGCCACCGTCTCGCTGGCGGGCTGCTTTGGCTGCCACATGTCTTTTCTGGACATTGACGAGCGCTTGCTGCAACTGCTGGAGGTGGTGGAGTTTGACCGCTCCCCGCTGACCGACATCAAGACCATTGGCCGCTGCGATATCGGACTGATCGAAGGGGGGCTGTGCAATGCGGAGAACGTGCATGTGCTGCGCGAGTTCAGGGCCCAATGCAAGACCCTCGTGGCCGTGGGCGCCTGCGCCATCAACGGGGGCTTGCCGGCGCAGCGCAACCAGCTCGATGTCGGCAAGATTCTGCGGGATGTCTATTGCACCCAGACCGGCATCAGTGCCAACAGCCAGATTCCCAACGATCCGGAGCTGCCCCTGCCCCTGAACCAGGTGCATCCGATCCATGAGGTGGTGCACGTGGATTACTTCCTGCCCGGTTGCCCGCCCTCGGCGGACGCGATCTGGGCCTTCTTCAACGACCTGATCGCCGGCCGCACGCCCCATCTGGGACACGGACTGATGCACTATGACTAGCGAGGAGGATTGCTGATGAGTTTTGCACTTGAAACGGCACCCCATCCCGAGAACTTGCGGCGGGTCGCGATCGACCCGGTTTCCCGCGTGGAGGGCCATGGCAAGGTCACCCTGCTTCTGGATGAGCACAACCATGTGCAGCAGGCGCGCCTGCACATCGTCGAGTTCCGGGGGTTCGAGAAGTTCATTGAGGGGCGCCCCTACTGGGAGGTGCCGGTCATGGTGCAGCGGCTGTGCGGCATCTGCCCGGTTTCACACCACCTGGCGGCGTCCAAGGCTTTTGACCGCGTGATCGGCGCCATCCCGGTACCCGCCAGCGCGCTGGCCGTGCGCCGCTTGATGCACTACGGGCAAATGCTGCAATCGCATGCGCTGCACTTTTTCCACCTGTCCTCGCCGGACCTGCTGTTCGGCTTTGACTCGGAGGTGGCCAGACGCAACATCGTGGGGGTGGCGCAAGCCCACCCCGAGATTGCCAGGAAGGGTATCTTCCTGCGCAAGTTCGGCCAGGAAGTCATTCGCATCACTGCGGGCAAGCGGGTGCATGGCACGGGTGCGGTGCCCGGCGGCGTGAACAAGCTGGTGACGGCCGAGGAGCGGGACAGCCTGAAGCGCGAGTTGCCCCACATGCTGGCCTGGGCGCAGGATGCGGTCGACATGGCCAAACAGCTCCATGCGCAGAATCCAGCGCTGTACAACCGGTTCGGCAGCTTTCGCTCCAACCTGCTCTCCCTGGTGCGCCCCGATGGCGCCATGGATTTTTACGAGGGCGTGCTGCGCGCGCGCGATGCCGACGGAAAGATCCTGTTCGATGGGGTGAGCGACCAGCGCTATCTGGAGCGGATCGAGGAAGAAGTGCGCTCCTGGAGCTACATGAAGTTCCCCCACCTGCGCAGCCTGGGGCGCGAGCAGGGCTGGTACCGGGTGGGCCCCTTGGCGCGGGTGCAAAACTGCGACTTCATTCCCACACCGCGCGCCGAATCCGAGCGCCAGGCCTTTGTGGCCTGGGGCCGGGGCGAACTGGTGCATGCCTCGCTGGCCTACCACTGGGCGCGCATGATCGAGATGCTGCACGCGGTGGAGGTCATTGCCGAGTTGCTGGACGACCCCGTCCTGCTGTCGGGCGACCTCGTCAGCACCGGCGCGCGCCAGCGCAGCGGCGTGGGCGTCATCGAGGCGCCCCGCGGTACCCTCATCCACGACTACGATGTGGGCGACGACGATCTGGTCACCCGGTGCAACCTGATCGTCTCCACCACCCACAACAACCAGGCCATGAACGAAGCGGTGCGCGCCGTGGCGCGCGACTATCTGGATGGACACGAGTTGACCGAAGGCCTGCTCAACCACATCGAAGTGGCCATCCGTGCCTATGACCCCTGCCTTTCGTGTGCCACCCATGCGCTCGGGCAAATGCCGCTGGACATCGCTCTGGTGGGGCCCGATGGAACGCTGATCGACCGCGTGTTCAGGTCCCAGGGCGAATTCGTGCATGACGTCAGTGGCGCCGGCGGATCGGGGGCATGACCCCGGAGCCAGTGCTTCCTCTGCTGGTGTTCGGATGGGGCAATCTGAGCCGGGGGGACGATGCGCTGGGTCCGCTGTGTGTCGAACAGCTGCGAGCAGAATGGACGGCCAGTGCCGGTGTCGAGTTTCTGGATGACTACCAGTTGCAGGTCGAGCACGCGCTGGATCTGGTCGGCCGCACGCGGATTCTCTTCGTGGATGCCAGTCTGAGTTGCACCGGGCCATTTGAAGTGACGCCCTTGATGGCCGCGCAGGACGCCAGTTTCACCACGCACGCCCTGTCACCCCAGGCCTTGATGCAGGTCTTTGTCGATTTGCAGGGTGTGGCGCCCCCGCCTTGCACGCTGCTGGCCATCCGCGGTGAGCGCTTTGAGCTGGGTGAACCCCCCAGCGCTTCGGCTTTGGAGAACCTGGAGGCCGCGACGCAGTGGGCCCGGACCTGGTTGCAGCCATTCTGAGAGCGGGTGAGCCTGCCGCTGCGATGAACCTGATGAGCTGGCGGGCGTGGAGCTGCGCCCATTGATCCGTGACCGGAGGGTGCAGGTCATGGTTTCGGTATCCTGTGGGGATCATCCCTTGATCCTTAATCCCTGTTTTGCCCTCAAACCAAGCTTCCCTCGGCGCCCTGCCATTCCGTTTTCGCCGTGAGCGCGTGCTTATCGTGGGCTGCGGCGACGTCGGTACGCGTGTGGCGCGCGACCTCGGGCCGCGCGTGCGGCTGCTGGCGCTGACCTCGACCCCGGCGCGGTTGCCGGCATTGCGGGCGCAGGGCATCCTGCCACTGGCCGGCAACCTGGACGACCCCGCGAGCCTGCGCCGGCTGGCCGCGCTGGCCACCCGCGTCGTGCACCTCGCGCCCCCGCCGGGGGAGGGCCACACGCGGTGGTGGATCGATCCGCGCACACGCACCCTGCTGCGCGTCCTGCGCCAGCGCACACCGCCGCGCTCGCTTGTCTACGGCTCCACCAGTGGGGTGTATGGCGACTGCGGCGGGGACTGGGTGGTGGAAAGCCGGACGCTGGCGCCGCGCACCCCGCGCGCGCAGCGCCGCGTCGATGCCGAGCGGCTGGTGCGGCACCTGGGTCGCGCCGCCGGTGTTCGCGCCAGCATCCTGCGCATTCCCGGCATCTACGCGCCCGATCGCGACGGCGGCACGCCGCGCGGTCGTCTGCTCAAGGGCACGCCGGTGCTGGACGAAGCCGACGACGTCTATACCAACCACATTCACGCCGACGACCTGGCGCGGGCCTGCATCGCCGCCCTGTGGCGCGGCAAGCCGCAACGCGTGGTCAATGTCAACGACGACTCGGCACTCAAGATGGGCGACTACTTCGATCAGGCCGCCGACCTTTACGGCCTGCCGCGCCCGCCGCGCGTGCCCAGGTATACGGCACAGGCCACGCTGCCGCTGATGCTCCTGAGCTTCATGAGCGAGTCACGGCGGATGGACAACACCCGCCTGAAGCGGGAACTGCGGCTGCGCCTTCAATACCCGCAGGTGTTCGATGGATTGGTTCAAAAAGGATAGCTGATAAAGACCATACAGCGCTGGGAAAGTCGGGTTTTCTTCAATATTTTCCGGTGAAACGCTGTCGAAGCGCGTTGTGGGTCGTGCTGGCGCCTGTCGCGAGCGGGTCTGTCCTGCAGGTTACTGGCGCGGAAGCCGTTTCGGGTGAGGCGGGCTTACAGTCCAGCTCATGAACCCCGTGACGCGCCAGCAAGGGCCGGCGCGCCGTGAGGGCCCCACGGAGCCCGACCATGGACTTTGCCTTTTCTCCCCGCGTCCAGGACCTGCAGGCACAGGTGCAGCGCTTCATGGACGACCTGGTGCTGCCGTCCAACCGCGACTGGCAACGTTATGCCGACGCCGGCTACTACCCCAGCGACGTGGTCGAGCCGCTGAAGGCGCAGGCGCGCGCCGCCGGCCTGTGGAACCTGTTCCTGCCCGACCTGCGCGACGACGAGCCCGGCATGCGCCTGAGCAACATGGAATACGCGCCGCTCGCAGAGATCATGGGCCGCGTGCCCTGGGCGTCCGAGGTGTTCAACTGCAGCGCGCCCGACACCGGCAACATTGAACTGCTGCACCTGGCCGCCACACCCGAGCAGGCGCGCCAGTGGATGGCGCCGCTGCTCGAAGGCGCGATCCGCTCGTGCTTTGCGATGTCGGAGCCCGACGTGGCCTCGTCGGATGCCACCAACATCTGCACCCGCATCCAGCGCGACGGCGATGACTATGTCATCAACGGTCGCAAGTGGTTCATCACCGGCGCGCTGCACCCGGCCTGCCGGCTGGCCATTGTGATGGGCGTGTCGAACGACGCCCCCGATGCGCCGGCGCACCAGCGCCACAGCATGATCCTGGTGCCCATGGATGCGCCGGGCGTCGAGATCGTGCGCAACATGCCGGTGATGGCGCACCTGGCGATCGACGGCCATTGCGAAATGGTGTTCAAAAACGTGCGTGTGCCGGCGGCCCACCTTCTGGGCACAGAGGGTGGCGGCTTTGCGCTGGCGCAGGCGCGCCTGGGGCCGGGTCGGGTGCACCACTGCATGCGCACCATCGGCCAGTGCGAGCTGGCGCTGGAACTCATGTGCGAACGCGCGCTGGAGCGCATGGCCTTCGGGCGGCACTTGTCGGACTTCGCCAACGTGCAGGACTGGATCGGCCACAGCCGGGTGGAGATCGACCAGGCGCGCCTGCTGGTGCTGCGTGCGGCCTGGCTGATGGACCAGCAGGGCAACGCCGCCGCGCGCGTGGATGTGTCGGCCATCAAGCTGGTGGCCGCGCAGCTGCAGACGCGCGTGCTGGACCGTGCCATGCAGATCTTCGGCGCCATCGGCCTGACGCCCGACACCCCGTTGGCTGCGCTGTGGAGTTGGGGTCGTGCGCTGCGTTTTCTCGACGGCCCCGACGAGGTTCACCTGCGCACCGTGGCGCGCCACGAGCTGGCGCGCACCAAGACGCATCTGGGCGCCAACGTGCTGCACCTGAACCGCTGGATGCCGCCAGACGCCGTCAGCGACCTGGGCTGAGCCCGCTCACAGCCGGCGGATCGGGCGCTTGCGCCAGACCAACCGGTAGTACGCCGTCTGCATGGCCAGCATGCACAGGAAGGCCACCGGGTAGGCGGCCCAGATGCCGTTCAGGCCGTAGATGCCGCTGAGCACCCAGGCCACCGGCACCTGGATGCCACCGATGGCCAGCATCGACAGGGCCGTGGGCACCAGCACCGTGCCGCTGGCGCGCATCAGGCCCGACAGCACCATGGACATGCCCATGATCACGCTGCTCCACAACATGATGTGGAGCAGCGTCTGGGCCAAGTCCACCACTGCTGGGTCGGTGATGAACAGACCGATCACGGATCGCGAGAACAGGTACCCGGCGATCACGAAGGAGCCGGTCAGCACCAGGTTCAGCAGCAGCCCGGTGCGGGCAATCGCGCCCAGGGTGTGGGTGCGGCCTGCGCCGATGGCATGCGCGCCCAGGATGGAGGCGGTGATGGCAATCGAGATCGCCGGAAATTGCACATAGGACACGATCTGGTTCACAGCGCCATAGGCGGCCGTGGCCTGGGAGCCAAAGCGGTTGACCAGGAACAGCACCGAGATCTCCGCGATCGCGATCGTCATCATCGACAGCCCGGTGGGCAGGCCGATGCGCAACACCTTGGCCAGTAGCGCCCGGTCGATGCGCAGGTGGCGGCGGAAGCCCGCGTCGGGGGCCAGCGCGTGACCCTGGCGCAGCAGTTGGCGTGCGGTCCAGGCCAGCGCGATCAGGTACGACGCCACGGCCGCCCAGGCACCGCTGGTCACGCCCATCATCGGCAGCCCGAGCCAGCCGCGGATCAGCGCCGGTGTGAGCAGGAGGCCGACGGCGGTGGAGATCAGCAAGGTCAGCAGGGGGGTGCGGGTGTCGCCCACGCCGCGCAACATGGAGGTCACGAGCAGAAAGGTGAACACGCCGGGTGCTGCGATCAGCATGATGCGGGCATAGGCGGTGGCGCCGGGCAGGATGTCGGCCGGCGTGCCCAGTGCCACCAGCATCATGTCGGCAAAGCTGCCGCCGAAAACGGCCACGACCAGACCGGCGATCAGGCCGGTCATGAGCGTCGTGCCGGCAATGGCCTTGACCCGATCCAGCTCTCGCGCTCCCCAAGCCTGCCCGATCAGGACCGACGCCCCGGAACCGAGACCGATCATGAAGGCGATCAGGAAAAACAGCACCGGGAAGAAGGCCGACACCGCTGCCATGGCCTTCACGCCGAGCATCTGCCCCAGGTAGATGTTGTTGACGGTGCCGGAGACGGATTGCAGGAAGTTGCTGAAAATCATCGGCCCGAGGAAAGCCAGGTAGCTCCTCCAAAGGGGTTTGGGCGCCGCGGGCGGGTGGGCGCCGGTCGAGGTGGAGGCGGTCATGCGGGGTCTTTCATGCCCAGAAGGCGTCGGTGGCGAGCGCCTTCAGGTGGTTCTGCACATCCACGGGCCAGGCGGCAATGAGCGCCTCGAACCCGGCCTGGTCGCCGGCGAAGAGCGCGCGGCTGGCTTCCTCGAAACCCGGCTCGTGGCCGGCCATGGTCGACATGAACCGGTAGGCCACGGCACCGGCCTGGCGCACCCGGTCCTTGACCTCGGAGGAGCGCCGCGCCACCTCCACCAGCTTGCGCAGCGCCACCGAGGCGCCGCCCGGTTGGCTGGCCAGCCATTCCCAGTGGCGCGGCAGCAGCGTGACCTCGCGCGCCACCACCCCGAGTTTGGGTCGGCCGGGGCCACGCGCCGGCTCGGGCAGGGCCAACGTGTCGGCTTCGCTCCGATCATCATGCACTGCAAGGTCAGGATTGGCTGTGGGCGTGCCTTGGGCCTGCGCCAGCAGACGCGCCAGTAATTCCTCGGGCGTGCCGCGCCAGTCCATTTCGATGACCTCGGCGGTGGCGTGGTCGAACACCAGCACCGACGGGGCGGACGGGTCGTGTGCCGAGGCGTCCAATGCGGCCTTGGCCGCCAGGGCTACCTCGGCCAAGGGCCCCTTCGCGAGGCAGCGGCCACCCTGGAAGGCGGCGCAGAGGGTGTCTGGTGTGCGCATAAAAAATACCCGGATAAAAATGAGTAGGGCGAATTATGCCCGGGTATTAATAACCCATCAATTTCATCCGGGTATTAAGGCTTCGAGCCTTGCCGAGCGGCGTACCTGGCCGGCAGAGGCGGTGCCTGAAAAGGCTCGCCTTGACCCCTGTTGACATCCTGTCACAGAAAATCAACCGGACCTTTGCACAATGGGATTAGGCTTCGCGTTCCCTGTCAGGCCGGACACCATCCGGTTGCCAGGGCCGCCGCGGCACTGCGGCGTGCAACCCCTCACCGAAGGCCTGCTGGGCACCCTGGCGGCCAGACCCCGTGGAAGGAGCGACATGACCCATCCGGACGATTTTTCAGCCGCATCCCCCGACACCGTTTTAGTCCAGCCCGGGCGGCCGGCCGGTCCCTTGGCGCAAAGAGTGCTCCAGGCCTTTGAAAGGGCTTCCCCGGTCGTGCGCCAGCGCATGCTCTCGCAGCTGGTGGTGGTCGCCTTTCAATCGGCGTCGCCGGCGGGGCGCCGGCATCTGCTGGAGCGGCTGGTGCGTCCGCTCGGCCTGCTGTCACTGGCTGCGGTCGCCGGCGGGATATTTGCCAAGATCCGGCTGCGCAGCCATTGGCAGGATGTGCAGGTGCAGTTCGACGATGTGCAGAACGTGCGGGCCAGCGATCTGGGGGCTCTGGTCGATCACGTGCAACAGGTCAGTGTCGAGGCCGTGGCCGGCGTGGCCCAGGTGATTGCGGCTTCCCCCTGGATGACAGGCTCGGCAGTTGCGGCGGTGCTGGTCACGGTGTTGATGCGGCAGGCTTCCATGCTCCGGAGCGAGAGTCTCGACGACTGAGCCGATCGTGCGTGACGGTCCCTCGCACAACGTTGCCGCACGCACAACAAAAAACCCGCAGGGCCTGGGTGGCGTGCGGGTTCAGGTCGAGATGACCCCATCCGATGGTGCCCGGGGTCGGAATCGAACCGACACTCCTTTCGGAACCGGATTTTGAGAGTAAAGCGCCAAGAAAAAACGTTTAAAAACAACGCTATTTAGCTAAAAAACTTGTCTTTGCAAATTCTTTGCAAGACTTTTTACTTAGGGCCGCGTACACTGTGGCATGAACGAAATCATCGAGAAAGTTGATGTCGAGGAAGGCCTTTACATTTACCTGCAGCGTAACAGCAAGGGTGATGGCGGTTCAAGATAGATGGCAATGATCTCGCGCACCATGAAGCAGCGCCAGCAAACCGATGCGTTCAAAGCAGCGTTAAAGGTTCGCACCGAATGCGAACTCAAGCTCAAACATGGCATCGCAATACAGACCAAAACCTTCAAGGACGTGGCTCGGCTGGCAATTGAACGGATGGCCACGGTGCCCAAGGGCGTCAAAGGCTATGCGTCAATGGGCGAATACAAAAGTGTTTTGGAGCGGTATCACATGCCGTTCTTCGACAGAACGCACATTACGTCCATTGACTACGAAAAGTTGGGTGCATTTGATGTCTGGCGCGCTGCGAAGTTTGGTCGGGCGCCGGCACAGTCAACTCTTAAGACGCACAACGCTGCACTGCAGCGTGTGTTCGACGAGGCAGTGATACGCAAGTGGATGACGCAATCGAAAGTTCCGAGCCTGTCGTCGGCATCTGGTGCCACTGACGTTGCACACTGGACCACGAATTGCGGTCGGTCACAGCACCGTGATGGATATGATTTTGGACATGCAGATGCGTTCGCAAGACGACGAAAATACGGAGCACGGTGTCCCTGCCGACTTTGACCCGTTGGTGTTTAGGCTACCTGCTGGCAGCACGACGAAGGAATTGGGGCGTAACTTTTCGGCACTGCTGAAGGAGCTTCGACTGGATCGGTCAGCAGGAGGCACGCGAACGCTGTACTCACTGCGGCACACCTACATCACGCAACGCCTGCTTGCCGGGGTAAAGCACGAGTGGATTGCAAAGCAATGCGGGACCAGCGCCGCAATGATCCATTTGCACTACGACCACATGACTGCCGTGATGCATGCAAAAGAGTTGGTCGGCAGTGAGAACGCTGCACTGACGAAACTCATCAAGCAATACGCCGACCTTGCGTGATTGGGTCGGAATTTTTGTCAAGGCGGTGTTGCGAAACTACTCTGGCCGTCAAGTCCGCTAGACTGGGTCTAGTCATTCGGATTGCTCCAAAGCCGTTGTAACGTATGACTTAAGCGGACCGCCGTAGGCCGGTCCGGTCGACGGAAGGGTTATCCACGCGTGTACGTACAACAGGGGCGTCCCATCGCTCCGGGAAATCGGATCGCAAAGGGGTCCGTCTAGGTAAGCCTCTTCACGCAGTCGTTTTCCCAAGGGATGGGCTAGATTCCAATGGAAATGCGCGAATTCCTTGGACGATTGAATGAAGACTCTGTCTGGCGTCCAGCACCAACAGGCGGATAGACGCTCTCAATGCGCGCCCGGGTAACGGGCGCCAGCAACTGCCTTCAGGCCACATGCTGCATAGGAATGAAAGTGCGTCTTGAAATAGCGTCCACTAAGGCCTTGACAAGGTTCGTCGGGAAACACCCAAGACCTTCAACCCCTGGATTTTACCTCCCAGTGGTGCAGAGTGCAAGGCCACTAAATGTGAGCACTCCGCATGCAACAAACGACCTCACCAAGAAGCCAGATCTCATACGAACTCCAAATTTTGCGTTTTGCATTTCATTGACTGTTCTCAAGAAGTAGAGCCGACTACCGAGGAACTCACCGCATGGCGGAGAAGGTCTATTACTGCCCTTGTCGCCTTGTTAAACATATCTCTCCATTCTGGCAGACCCAATGCAAGGCTGGTTGTCGATTTTGGTGATCCAGGTCAAATCGCGCATCAAGGTTGACAAACGGCCAACGACCGTTCCCGCTGAAACTTGGTAATTCATAATAGTCACCTTGAACCTGATTGTTGTTTTAGTCAGAATAGAGGTATGACAATTAATCGAAACATCCCCGAAGATCAGGCTAGGACCGTTGAGGTTATGAATGCTGTTCCGTACGACAGAGAGAGAAATCGAAATTGGTTAGGGCATACAAAGGGGGCCGCCTTGATAGATGCGATGCTCTTGGTCGGGGCAACGATGGAGCAGTTAGAGACAGGTGATAGGGGGGCTGTCGAAGCGCACCTGTATCACCTAAAAGTCGAGCATGGCCTAAATGTGCGCTGTGAATGAGGAGTATCGATTCGGCGATCCGCCCGCCTAATTGTCATACCAACTCGACCGCTGCGCGCTTCTGGTTGTCGTTGACGTCGATGTAAGCCTGCGTGGTCGCAATGTTCCGGTGCCCTGCTAGCGACATGAGCACGCGCACACCAACGCCTTTGCTGGCAAGGTTCGTGATGAATGACCGGCGACCGCTATGGCTGCTGGCGCTTCGATGCCTACGGCGCGGTACAAGTGGTGGAAAATGCTGGGTCAGCGTGTTTGCGTTGAAGCCTTCCTTCATGCGCTTCTGCGTGTAGAAGAGCTTTTGCTCCTGATTGACCGGCGCGTACAGGGTCAAGTACTTGGTCAGTTCCTTGCGTAGCTTTTCGTTGACGAACACAACCCGGGAGTGGTTGCCCTTTGTTTGATCGGCATCCAAGCGTATTTCGTTTCGCACGTTCCCGTCACCGTCCAACACATCGTTGATCCGCAGTGCAGCAACTTCCCCGACGCGCATGCCTGACAGATGCGTCATCAGCAACATCGCCTGGTTGCGGGCTGCGTGCTTGCGCGTTGCTACGTAGTCCAGCACGCGGCGCAGCTCTTGGGGGGTTAGTGTTTTGGCCTGGCTCATGGTGCTCTCTCCTCAATCAAATAAAAACATGCATACAGTATGTTTTCTTTGATTCGGTTTGAGCAACCGCTGCAGAACAGTCCGTCACTTTGGCGGGTTTCCTATATGGAACAACGACTTGCAACGCAGACCAAAGCTTTTACATATTTCCTTTGGTCTTGCGCCAGCACGTTGCTCGTCGCAGATTCCCCACATCTTTGCTGCGGCGCGTAAAAAGCCCTGCAAGCGCTTTTCCCGGTGTCTCGCTACCCATGTAAGCACGACGGCGCTGTGAAGGGCTGCAGCGCGTTGTAGCGCTTCGGCGATGTGCTGGAAAGAGCACTCGCTGCTGATTGGGCAGAACCTTTCCACATTAGCAGATCAGGTCGTAGCCCGTCTCATCAAATGCGCGCTGACCAAGCGGCAATACCAACGTTGCAGTGTTTCGCAAGCGATTTTCCATAAACTCGAAGTCGGCACCAATCCTCAAAACCCTGTCGACTACCTTGAAGAGATTGAGTCAACGCCGAGCTCGCCAACCCGTGCTCGTGCATTGGCGCGCCAGGCAATAGCTTTAACGGGTGTAATTCTCGTTCGTCCGAGCCCCACCGCCGAGGGTGCATCCACAAGCGCCACAATCGCAAAGAATCCACCCGCACGCAACGCATTCAAACGCAATGGCACTATCAAGATGAGCATGGCAGTGAAAGCATCTTGGCTTGCGCGGCCTGAGCAACTCGGAACGTCGGCGAATGTCTGCAGCTGCTAGGTGATTCTTAGATAAGAATGCCTTGTGCTTTCGGTCAAGGCTTTCAGCCAGCCTAACATCTTGCATTGCGCGCATCGCAGCGTTAGAAACGTCCGTAGAAACGTTAACACCGCGCAATTCAAAATGCTCACGCCCGAACTCAGCCATTCTGTTTTGGGTAACGATGAATACAGAGAGATATGGACCCCCAGGGTCATTGGCGCCGTCAATTAACACCAAGCCTAACGTTGGATGCTTGCCAATCCAGTAGCCACTGTCGCCTAACCACCCCATGATTGAACTCTTTCTGTTGTTGGCTGATCGTCCAGCAAAGGCGGCAACGGCTGGTGGCAATAGCCATGCAGACCGACAATCAGCGCAGAGGCTGCCGTTTCCAGCATGTCCAGAGACGCATCGTCATAGAGACCTAGCATAGCTTGCCCGATCGCAGGATACGCAAGCAACTTGCCGCGGTGGCCGTCCGACCATTCCCGGATCGCCATTTCCTGGTCTCGCGTGAGTGTGACGTGATTCGCAAGCCCAGCTGCTTTTGCATCACCCAGCCAATGCTCCAGGTTGTGCCCCCCCTTTGCCTGCACGAAAGTCTTGAGTGTGTAACTCTTGGCTACAGCTAGAAAAGACTTCAGCGCCAATTCCACAGCATGGCATATCAGGAAAGCGCGCGGGATGTGGACTCCAGTGTCGCGATCGGCTGGCAGCATCCTGGCTGCGTGGAGGTAACTCCGGGCGTAAACCCACAACGCCAGCGGCCCCAGGCGCTCTTTTGCGCACATGATAGAGATGTTTTCGACCTGCGCATATAGCTGCGCTTTTGATGGAGTTTTGACGGTCATTGGAATTCTGTCTTGGAATGAAATTTGATCAAGGGTAAGCGTAGTAATTGTGAACCGTGGCATAGGAACACTCGAAAAGCCGATTCAGTATTCCAACGAGACAAGAGCTGCTCTCCTGCTCAGCTCTTCCAGATTAGATTTATTTGAACTCACATCGTGGTTGTGTCCCAACTGCTGGAACTACCCTGCGCCATCACCGTTAACCAGTTGGTTTTCCGATACCTTTTCGACTGGTTGGAAGCAGTCGTCAACCAACAGCTTGATCCTTTGCGTTTTCAATAAAGCTGTTGAATTCATTCATGACTCCTCTTTTGTTGCGATCACTATTGACGAACTGGAAATCTACAATTTGAGCCCAAAGATATCCCTTAACTCTTCAATGCATCTATCAATGTTCGCCCCAAATAATAGGCCGTCAATGCACGCCGCATGTATTCCGAAACGGTCTGGCCCGCATCAATCGCCAACGATTCCAAATCTTCCTTCAACTGCCTCGGCATCCATACCTTCAGGTCAAAAGTGTTTTTGCCAAAGGCCTTAATAAAAGCAGGCCTGGGAGAGTCTTCCAGTTTGACGCGAACCCCCTCCATTGAATACTTGACAGTGTCCTCCCGCACAATCCGTCGTGTCAGGTTCCACAGCCGATTTGCTACCAATCTCTCAAACACATACCGCCCATGCACATGAATCATTAAACCATTGCGGGCTAAGTCACTTTTACTTTGCTCAAACCGTATGCTCAAATCCGTGAAGCAGTCATCTAGTGGCTCAGGAATCCAGATTTTGACAGACGTGTTGTCAATGTTCATGCCTTCCCAATCGCCAGCTGGAGTTGAAAGTCCGACCATTTGAAATCCTTTTTTGCGCTGATATGAAATAGTTTGAGGGGAACTGATGCAAAAGTGGCAACATACACTTCAAATCGTTAGATTGTCTCCTGTGGGAAAAATTTTCGACTTAGCCAGAAAAGAAGAATTGGCATCGATTTCGCTCGTCATGAAAGTAACGCAAGACACCATGAGTTCACCTTACACCACCCCCTTGGCATCTTCTTTGCCCATCCAGTCAGTTCGGCTTGAGCGCCTACAACGTGAGCTACGCTTCGCTTGGTCGCAACTGTCACGTGACGATGTACTAACCTGGGGTAAGGCCAGTAGCATGGGTTTCGCAGACGCCGCAGGTCGGAGGGTCAAGAACCTAGCTCATTTGGCCAAATCATCGGTCATATTTGGAGGCAAAGAAGCGCTTTCTGGCTACTATGCCTGGTCGGAGAGCCGGCTGAAAGTGCACTTGCAAAACCGCTCTTCGGATGCCAGCGACTCGATCCGTCAAACTGGCCGCACGGTCAGCGAATTTGTAAGTCAGTTTGCCGACGCCTTCAAAGCTGATCCAGCGGATGCGGGTGTGCAATTGCTAACATTGGTGGTCACGTCACTGGCCGTTTCAGGTGGGCCCGATGGCAATGTCGGTGCGCCTGATTTAGATTTGATGGCAGGCATTGATGCCCATCGCTCGCTATTGAGCCACTCCATTCTGATGGGGGCTGCGTTGGAGGCTGCTATTTTGTCACTGCTTGGCGTGGTCCAAATGACATACAGCAAACTCCCCGCCCATCACGATTCGCTATGGGACAGTTTGCATGGACAAGCCAGTAAGTTGTCTGTGGCTGCGAGCGTGGGTGTTGGGATTGGAATGGCTTACCACCTGCTTGTAGATGGTCTACTGCAACCCGCGCCATACCATGATCTGCCAGTCGCCATGCCGATCGAAGCACATCAATCGATCTTTGTGGTCAATTCTTTAGGGGAGGCGGTTGATCTTGGCAAGAAAAGGGGGGGTTGAAATGAAGATTGAAGATGTCAATCTTGACACCAAGGAGCGCGGCTCGGATCATGTTCGGGTAGCTATTGATTGGGAGTCGCCAAACTTTGATGTTCCATCGTTCTCACGTATGCCACCAATTGGTTCCAAGAGATGGAACGAAATGCTCTTGCTAAGCATCTCTCACCGCATCGAATGGTTGGCAAGCCGCAGGTTAAAGCCACATCCGACTGTACTTGCCCGTCGAGCAGAACTTATTGAATTGCTTGGTCTGTCCGGGCCGGAAATTTTACCACCGGTTCTGACACGACCTAGTCTTGCACCTTGACCTCTGCCGGTATCAAGTCGGCGGCAACAAGCCCCCACGGGGTCATCACTTGAGGCTTCGGTGCCACAAACGGTGCCGCAGACACAGCTTCAGGTAACGGTGTGTAGTCCTGCGCAGCAAGGTGCTCTACAGCAATGTGCTGACTGTGCTCCCGTTCGCGCTGCCGCATTTCACGCTCTGCACGACCGACGAAGCCTTCCGCGTGAATCGGAACAATGGCCCGTGCTCGAAGTTGAGCAGCAAATAGGTTTGAGACAGTTTCCACTTGATGTCGGCCAGGTGATGTGCTGGTAATGGTTGCTCCAAGTACAAACAATCATGCACCATCAGCTTGATCTTGTATCCCGTTGGCACCATACCGACAAATAATCCCAAAGCATGTGACTCTAAACATTGGTAAATCCAAGCGAGCTTCTGGTTCTTCGTGCGCTTCTTGCCATCTTTCGGATTGATCTGCGTGTAGGTACGACCGAGCAACACAAAGCCAGTGTCGGGAAATGTGCCGTGTTTGTGTATTGTGTCACTGACTTGATCTAACTGGTGCTTGATAGACAGGAATTCGAAGTTGCAGATGAGCTTGTGATACTTCTCCTGACCAAGCATTCCACGAATGCTGTTTAACGGATTGTCTTTCAACGCAGCGCCGAAGCCAATCGAAGTGAATATGCTCTTCATCCATTCTTCACTTATTCCAATGTCTTTTGCAATGCGTTTGCGGATTGGACTGCGGTTCTTTATGTAGTCCTTGAGCACATCCACTTTGATTGTCGGATCAAGTTGCAATGCAAGTGATGTCATCAATGCGTAACTAGCAGCCTTGAAATCATAACGATGGCAGCGACCTAATGCAGCATGACGAACCTCTTTTGAGACGCGTTGTAAGCTGATGCCATGACCTTGTATGCGCCCGCTGTCTATCTGTTCCCAATATTCATCAACATAGTGCATGCCGTTTTGCTCCTTGACCTGCGCCAGCAATTGGTTTGCAACTTGTAGATTACGCATTAGCTTATCTGCATAGGCCTGACTTGGCGGGTTGATAAGTGCTTGTCGCGTGTGCTCTATGTAGCTGCCCAGTGTCTCAACATCAACATCCACACTATTGTTCGCTTTGCTTTCAAGCTCTTGCAGATACTGTGGATTGAGTTCGACGGTCATGCTACGCAACTCTTCCATAATTCCCTTTTTGTACTTCGGATTGAACACCACTTTGCTGACCCGGTGCGATATGCTGTTGCCAGTGTATGTTTCCAGAATCAACGACGTTGTCTGAAACGCCTGCATCATGCTGTAGATATAGACTGACTTATTAGCGATATTGGCTCGTCCACTTGCAGCATTCACCTTGTCTGCTGCAAAACTCATTTCGCTTGTCATGTCATCTTTGTTCATTAGCATGTACTGAGTAGCAATTTCAGCCATCACAGCATTCACATATTTATCAACATAACGATTGATCATGTTGGGCTTCATCGCTGGGTAGCGTTCTGTCAGTGCATTCTTCAGTTCTTCTTTCATTTCAATTTGTCCTTTATAGTTGTTTGTTGTAGCTCTACAGGGAAGCAGTTGCGTTCAAGCAGTCACATCGTCATGTGCAATCAATCAGCACTATCAACGTGGCCTATCTCTGTGCCTTTCCTGTCTCATCGGTCCTGCATACTACAAGCCCCACACTTTTTGTCTAACCGCAAAAGTGTTCAGCTTTCGTGCTGGCCCCACAATATTTATATGATTTTCCCAGCGCTAGCGTAAATTTTGGCCGCAACATAGCTACAGGGGAGCAGCACTAGCAAAGCAGCCGCCAACCACTATCTGTGTCATATAGGGCCTAAGCGCAGCTCGTGCCTTCCCTGTTTTGCATACTACAAGCCCCACACTTTTTGCCGTCCCGGCTTCGATCCCGAAAGCAGGGCGCAAAAAAGCCGGCTCGGGGCCGGCTTGCGTACGAGCGGAATTTTCTGCGCCAGCTTGTCATCCTGCTCGTAGCTCGGCCCAAGTCTTACCTGCCTGGACAAGTGCCATGAAGTCTTTGTTCGGCGCACCCTTATCCTTCTTGGTCCACAGTGCACCTGTCGTAGGGTGCTTGTAGGTCACACCCGCTTGCGGCTTGTTGCCTTTGCTGTCCATGCTTGCAGGTGCAGTGCGCTTCGGTGCCGTACCACGCTTGGCACGAACCTTCTTCGCTGGCTTGCTTGGCGCAGATGAACCGCGCAGTGCTGCAATACCTTCGGCCAAAGTAAATCCATCGGCTTTGAGCTTTCTAGCGAAGTCATCGGCCAAAGCTTGCACGGCTTCGCCACGGCGTGCATACAGAGCATCATCGATGGCCTTCTTTGCGCCATCAACTTTCCATAACTCATTCTGTCGAGACTTGTTGCCATTGAATGCTCCTATATGCATGCAGCTGAAAATGCGCGATCATACTGCTGACGTGAAATGCGCGCAAACCGGGTCTATGAAAAGAATGCTGAAAGCAGCGCCAGCAAAGTTGCAAGCAGCACGTCAAAACGCCCCTACAAGCTGCGTTGCGCTGGTGTCAGCTACTCTGGGTGCTGGAACAGCGGAAAAGCGTTTGTATGCGTCATGTGCCTAAATTAAGTAGAGGACACCACTATGAGCTTGACTGTCGGCCTGTTAGCGAAATGGCTGTTCGTCATGAAACAAAACCATGACTATTTCGAGTATTGCAATGCAGTTGCGGAAAATGACCTGGCTAAGTGTCATGAACTTCAAAGCAAGTTCGATCGATTAGAGACGCTTTATGCAGATTGGGGCGAAATTGAGCTTGTAGCTGATGATCCGGAAAGTGAGTCGTTCAAGCAATGGCTAAAGCCTAGAGAATCGCTGTTCTTTAACAACGTAGAAATCAAATCAATCTCTGATCCACGAAGCTATGTCCCGACGCAAGGACACCTATTGCTTGAGATACCTCTGCTCGATACGAAGAGCAAGACAATTGAAGCGCTTCGCGAGTACATCGATAAAGTCTACGACGCGGCGCAACATGATACTTATGATTCAACTAATGACTTGGGGCTCAGGCTCAGGGCCAAACCAAAATATCAGCTCTTGGACAGTACAACAAGAAGACGGAAGGTCGTCTGCGCAAAGCTCTTTACTTTCGGTATTGGCTTGAAGCAAGGCCTGTATTGAAGAAGGAAAGCTGTATTGGGGTAATCTTTCCATATCTGAAATTGTCAGGGCCTTAAAATGGACCCAAACAACCCCTTCGGTTGGACGATGAACGAGGATGATGAAAGAGCATTGAAAAACGGTCGCAACAGAAGTGTTAAGACAATTTTCATCGATACAGAGCGAACGCAAATAAAGCGCTCAATCACCGACCTTCAGGGTTACATACACAACACGATCCACGGCCGATTCCCCGACCCATCGCCAGCTCGATAGTTTCGTGTCGCTTATGCAAGCAAATGCACATGTGCTGCATTTGCTCCCACTTGCTTTCCGCCTTCTATTCTCTAATTCATTCATCGCAGCAAACAAAATGTTTATGTGATGCAGGCAACAGGTAATAGTGCATGTTGCTTGGGAGTTGTTAATAGATACGGAAAGGCGAAAAGATGGTGGACTACACAAACGGCACGCAAGCAAACGCAACAGGAGCAACTACACGCAAATTTACGTGCGTAAACAAGATGCCTGTGCGTGGCGCAAAAATGGGTGACACTGTAGAGAAAGCACGTGCAAAGGTTGTTGCACAACTGCTGGCGAACAAACAATACTTGCTTGGCGGGGAGCAAGCGAAGCAAAAGCCGGTGCTCGTGTACAAACTGGTTGGGCAACTGTACAACGTGGGTTTGAAGTACAGCAACAAATACTTGGAAGAAGTGTTTGAAACTGAAAACGGGCTTGGCAACATTGCTGTATGTGAAAGCGCGCAAGAGTGCCTGGAAGCGTTGGATGTGGCCGTTGAGCGTGTAAACGCAGGGCTTTTCGACGCTGCACTTAAATCATCAATTGCTTAAAACATCGCAGCACACAATTAGCGAAAAGCAAAAGCCTAAGCAGCTACGCACAGTGTAACATGGTGTTGCACTCGTGTAATTAACACTGAAAACAGGAGGTCAAACAGTGACTGATAAAGAGATGGTTGAGTTGTATCGTAGTTATATGGATGAACGTGAAAAATGTCGGCTTGGGGGTGTTGACGTCCAGGAGCGCCTGCAAGACATTGACAATAAGTTTGGTATTTTGCTCCGATGCAATAACGTAACACAAATTGACGTTGTGCAAGCTGCAGCTCGCCATGCTAAGGATGTGGCTGAAGGCTTTTTCAGCGCATTGTTTGAGACACCATATGATCGAACAATATTTTGTCTCAAGTGTGCTCCTTCTACCCCTGTATGGTCGAGCGGTGGAAACAATAGCTGGTGGGGAATGCTGAAGATTAACAGCGGTGATTCAATTGACGACAAGCCAATGGAGATATTCGTCATGGATGACCGTGTCGAGGTGTCAGGGGGGAGAAATCACCTGCCCAGTCGCAATCGTGATTTCGGTCCAGCAATTGTTAAGATCCGGGCCGACAGGACTTATATGGGTTACCATGTTGTTAACAACGCAACTGCAAAAGGTCACTCGCGCTGGCGTAAGAAGTGCGCTGAGCACAATTTGTGGATGCGTTTGTGTAAGTAGTATAAAAAGCCCCGCAGCTGCTGTTGGGGGGCTTTTTTGTTGCTTGCCCTGAATTTGACTGTCTTGAAGCGCCGCTTTTTCTTTCTTCGTCAGTACTCGTTTGCGAGCAGAAGCGTCGTGACACTGCGGTCCCACTCTGTAATTACGTAAAGCTTTTTGCCCTCTATCATGTAGCTGCTGAGAACGCGGCCATCAAAAGCAATGGCATCCACGTTGGCTTGGATGTCACTTGTACATAGTTCTCCCCAATCCCCGTTTGCATGACGTGCAATGAGCGTGCTCGGGTTGATCTGATGTTGCGCGCAACACTGCAAAGCCCCTCGGTGTTGCAACCACGGTTCCCAATTCAAATAACGCCATCAATGCTCCTTGTTTGATTGCGTTACTTTACGAATGATCAAGCGATCCAGCGACCGCTAAATGCTGTGATGCACGGCGCACCGTGGGAGTATTCCCACGATCATTAAAACATTGACGTGAATTCAAAAAGGATGGCAAATTCCGGTCGACCTTATGTCTCGATGAAAACATACTTGCATTTCCAACTAACTTAAAGGAAATGAAATGAGTGCACTTGCTAAACTTAAGCTTGTAAGCGTTGTCGCCGGTCAGAAATCTCCGATGGTTCTGCGTCGCAACAAGCTGACTGGGAAACTGGATGAGCAGATCGCGTATGTAAAAGCCGCTAACGCTGGCGAGATTTACGCAGGAAAACGGCTAAAAACTGTCACTGATGAACAGACCGGAGAGCGCAAGCAGGTGCAGCTTGCCAAGCGCGTAAAACCGTGGTGGATTGCTGCGGCAGGTGACAAGATCATGCTTACCCTGCGCTATGGCGCGAAGACGATTGAGATTGCAAAGGGCAAGAACGCTGTCGAGGTGACTGGCATGGATGACTTGCTGGCAAACACTTGAACTCATCAAGGCTGCTGTGCAGACGGGTGAACTCGATGCACAAATTGAGCAGGCCAGCGGCGCACTGCGCGCAGGCTTTGCCAAGAAGAAGTAAGCGGTGACAGCATGAGAACCTACAAGGCGACCGTGCGTGTCACGAAGTCTGGAGGGATTGGCTACATGTATGTCTGGGCGCAGGTCACTGCACAAAAACCGATTGCAGCGAAGCTGATGCTTGAGGCGCAGTACGGGCGCGGCAACGTGCTTGGCACTGCGGTACAAGTGGCATGAACTTCGCCCGCATCAATTTTGCATTTCACAAATGAACAAGGAGTAAGCAGTGCACCCCTATCTCGTCAATATACGCGTGTCGGTTCCAGACGGCACAAGCAAAGTCGTACAGGCCTTGATTTCCGCGCGAAATCCCACTGACGCCATGCTCATGCTTGCCACGATGTACGGTCATGACAGAGTCCTCAGCCTACCTGTGCGGATGCCTTAGTAGCATCTGGAGCCCCCAAGCCCCCGGTAAATACATGTTTAACGGGGCTTTTATGACATTGGAAGAGATACAGGAAAGTGTTGCTGCTGAGCGACGCGTGAAGGGACTGCAGGCGAATGCAAAGGCGGCGCGTGACAGGGCCAGGCAATTGAAGACGCAAGCTGACACGAATGCAGAACAGTTGAAGATGAAGCAGTCGCGGGAGAAGCTAGCGCAGTTACGCAAGACCGCTGCCGTGTCGCGCATCAAGCCTTACTCGTAGGAGCTATGTGCCGAGAGAGAGGACGACGTGGACTAAAGGATGTGCATGTCGTCCGCGCAGTGCGATCAATTAACTGAACGCAGTTGGACGGAGGACGAAGATGGCTGCAAATGCCAGTCCACAACTGTAGTGATGGTGCCTCGGGCCGGACTCGAACCGGCACTTCTCTCGAAAATGGATTTTGAGTCCATCGCGGCTACCAATTACGCCACCGAGGCAAGTCTACAAATGCAAGTATAAGTTAGATCACGAATGCAAAAGACTCGCAATCCTGCCAATTCTTTGCAAATCTTTGCACGAAAATCTCTGCAGTCTTCCCTTTAAAACCCCTGTAAATTAAACAGTTTGGTGCTACAAAAAAGTAGGCGCAGTGTCTTTTGAGTCCGGCGCGTCTACCAATTTCACCACCCGGGCCTCGGGAAGGTCGAGCGAAATTATGGCACAGTGCGAAGGATGAACTATCCGACGATCGAGGATGCGATTGGCAGG
The DNA here is from genome assembly GCA_016721925.1 of Candidatus Skiveiella danica. Lineage (GTDB taxonomy): Bacteria > Pseudomonadota > Gammaproteobacteria > Burkholderiales > Burkholderiaceae_C > Skiveiella > Skiveiella danica. The sequence goes on along the minus strand of JADKHE010000013.1, from coordinate 502,464 downwards.
ACGCCCCTGGTGGCGCTGCAACGTATTGGCGCGGCGACGAACCTGGCGCGTGGCAACGTGGTCCTGGGCAAACTGGAAGGCAACAACCCTGCGGGCTCGGTTAAAGATCGGCCGGCGCTGTCGATGATCCGGCGCGCCGAGGAGCGCGGCGAAATCCAGCCGGGCGACACCCTGATTGAAGCGACCTCCGGCAACACCGGCATTGCGCTGGCGATGGCGGCCGCCATCAAGGGCTACCGCATGGTGCTGATCATGCCGGAGGATTTGTCGATCGAACGGGCGCAGACGATGAAGGCCTTTGGTGCCGAATTGATCCTGACTCCCAAAAGCGGGGGCATGGAGCTCGCGCGTGATCTGGCCGAGACCATGCAGAAGACGGGCAAGGGCCGGGTACTGGACCAGTTCGCCAACGCCGACAACCCGCGCATCCACTACGAGACCACCGGCCCTGAATTGTGGGAGCAGACCGGCGGGCGCATCACGCACTTCGTCTCTGCCATGGGCACCACGGGCACCATCACGGGAGTTTCGCGATTCCTGAAGGAGAAGAACCCGGCGATCCGCGTCATTGGCGCGCAGCCCAGCGAGGGCTCGCGCATCCCCGGCATCCGCAAGTGGCCGCAGGAATACCTGCCCAAGATCTACGACCCGAGCGCCGTGGACGAACTGGTGCTTGTGAGCCAGGAGGATGCCGAGGACATGTGCCGGCGCCTGGCGCGCGAGGAAGGCATCTTTGCCGGCATTTCGGCCGCAGGGGCCTGCTGGGTCGCGCAGTCCATCGCCGCGCAGGTCGAGAACGCCACCATTGCGTTTGTCGTCTGCGACCGGGGCGACCGCTACCTGTCCACCGGCGTGTTTCCGGCCTGAAACCCGGAAAATATGAGAAAAAACCATGCCTTCCCAGCGCCAATGGGTCACTGGCTGCTATCACATCAGTAGTATCTGGCTGCTTTCATGACGCACGAGTACCGCTTCTGCCCGCGCTGCGCCACGCCCTTGTCGGTGGTGGCGCAGATGGAGGACGGCGGCGAGAAAGCCCGGCTGCGTTGCCCGGCCTGCGATTTCACGCACTGGAACAATCCGACGCCCGTGCTGGCGGCGGTGATCGAATACGACGGACAGATCCTGCTGGCACGCAATGCCGCCTGGCCGGGACGCATGTTTGCGCTGATCACGGGCTTCATGGAGGCGGGCGAGACGCCACAAGAGGGCATCACGCGGGAGATTCATGAGGAAACCCATCTCACGACGAACGCGCTCAACCTGATCGGCGTCTACGACTTCCAGCGCATGAACCAGGTCATCATCGCCTACCACGCGGTCGCCACCGGTGAAGTGCGGCTGTCGCCGGAATTGGCGGAGTACCGGCTCTACGCGCCGGACGCGGTGCGGTGCTGGCCCGCCGGCACCGGCTATGCGCTGGCCGACTGGCTTCGCGCGCGCGGCCATGAGCCGCGCTTCATCGATCCGTTCAAGGCCTGAATGTCTAGAATGCGCGCCACACAGGAGACCCCATGAACATCGACAAGGAAATCGACACCCGAGGCCTGAACTGCCCGCTGCCCATTCTGAAGGCCAAGAAGGCATTGTCCGAAATGGAAAGCGGCCAGCTGCTGAAAATCGTAGCGACCGATGGCGGTTCGATGCGCGATTTCAAGGCCTTTGCGCGGCAGACCGGCAACGAACTGGTCGAGCAGCAGGAGGTCGGCAGCGAGTTCATCCACGTGCTGCGCCGGCGCTGAGGCGCAAGGCAGGCCGGCGCGCGTCCGGGCGGAGCACGGCCTGACTCGTTGATTCAGAGCGTCAGCGAGCGCAGGTAGTCGCGGAAATGGGCGCCCACTTGCGGGTGTTGCAAGGCCAGCTCCACGGTCGCTTCCAGAAACCCTTCCTTGCTGCCGCAATCGTAGCGCTTGCCTTCGTACTGGAACGCATAGACGGCCTCATGGGCCAGCAGGCGGCTGATGGCGTCGGTCAACTGGATCTCGCCACCCACACCGGTCGGCTGGTTGCGGATTTCCTGGAAGATGCGAGGCGTCAGGATGTAGCGGCCGGCGACGCCCATGCGGGAGGGGGCCTCCTCCGGCGCCGGCTTCTCGACGATCTTTTCCAGCCGGATCAGGTTGCGCCCGGCCGGCTCGCCCGCCACGATGCCGTAGCGGCGCACCTGGTCGGCGGGGACTTCCTGGACGGCCAGCATGGAACGCCCCATCTTTTCGAACGCCGCCACCATCTGGCTCAGGACGCCGCTGCCGCCCGGCGGGCCGGTCATCAGGTCGTCGGCCAGCAGCACGGCAAAGGGCTCGTTGCCCACCAGGCGCTCGGCGCACAGCACCGCGTGGCCCAGGCCCAGCGAACGGGCCTGGCGCACGTAGCTGCAGACCATGTCGGCCGGCTGCACCGAGCGCACCAGCGCCAGCAGTTCGTCCTTGTGCGCGGTGGACAGCTCATTTTCCAGTTCGTAGGCGGTGTCGAAGTGGTCTTCGATCGCGCGTTTGCTGCGCCCGGTGACAAAGACCATGTGGCGCACGCCAGCGGCGTAGGCTTCCTCGACCGCGTACTGGATCAGCGGCTTGTCCACCACCGGCAGCATCTCCTTGGGAGCGGCCTTGGTGGCAGGCAGAAACCGGGTGCCGAGGCCGGCAACAGGGAAAACGGCGGTATGGATTTTCTGAACGGTGCTCATGGGTGCCGAGCATACCGCGCGACGCGACCCCTCAGCCTGTGTTGCGCAAGCCGGCGGCGATGCCGTTGATGGAAATGTGGATGCCGCGACGCACGCGCTCGTCGGCCTTGCCTTCCCGGTAGCGCCGCACCAGCTCCACCTGCAGATGGTGCAGCGGGTCGATGTAGGGGAAGCGGTGGCGCATGGAGCGCGCCAGCGCCGCGTTGCTGGCCAGGCGGTGCTTTTCACCGGTGATCTGGCCCAGGGCCTCTGCGGTGCGGTGCCACTCGGCCTCGATAGCGGCAAATACCCGCTTGCGCAGGCGCGTATCGGTGACCAGTTCGCTGTAGCGCGAAGCCAGCGCCAGGTCGCTCTTGGCCAGCACCATGTCCATGTTGGACAGCAGGGCACGGAAAAACGGCCACTGTCGGTACATCTTCTGCAGCAGGGCCAGCGCTTCCTTTCGCGCTGCCGGTGTGGGCTGCTTCAGAAAGGCTTCCACCGCCGAGCCGAAGCCATACCAGCCCGGCAGCGTCAGCCGACACTGGCCCCAGCTGAAGCCCCAGGGGATCGCGCGCAGGTCCTCGATGCGCTGCGATGCTTTGCGCGATGCCGGGCGCGAGCCGATGTTCAGCTCGGCGATCTCGCGGATCGGCGTGGCGCCGAAGAAATAGTCGGTGAAGCCCGGCGTTTCGTAGACGAGCGCCCGGTAGGCCGCCATGCTGGCCGCAGACAGCGTCATGGCCGCGTCCAGGAAGGCAGGCGGCGCGGGCTTGGTGGGTTGCAGCAGGGTGGCTTCCAGTGTGGCGGCGACGAGGGTCTCCAGGTTGCGCCGGCCGATTTCCGGATTGGCGTACTTGGAGCCGATCACCTCGCCCTGCTCGGTGAGGCGGATCTGCCCGCGCACCGTGCCCGGCGGTTGGGCCAGAATGGCCTGGTAGCTGGGGCCCCCGCCACGCCCGACGGTGCCGCCCCGGCCGTGGAACATGCGCAGCTGGATGCGGTGGCGCGCGGCCAGTTCGTCGAACAGTTCCACGAGTGCGATCTCGGCGCGGTACAACTCCCAGTTGCTGGTGAAGATGCCGCCGTCCTTGTTGCTGTCCGAGTAGCCCAGCATGATGTCCTGCTCGGCACCCGAACGCTGCACCAGCCGCGCGACGCCGGGCAGTGCGTAAAAGGCGCGCATGATGTGCGCCGCGTTGCGCAGGTCTTCGATGGTTTCAAACAGCGGCACGACGATGAGGTCGCAGATGGCACCCTGGTCGGCGCCGCGTTCTTCGCCCAGCGTGCCCTTCATCAGGCCCACTTCCTTCTGCAGCAGCAGCACCTCGAGCAGGTCGCTCACCGACTCGGTGTGGCTGATGATGTAGTGGCGGATGGCCTGTCGGCCGTAGCGCTCCAGCATGACCTTGGCCGTCTCGAAGATCGCGAGTTCGTCGCGGGTCAGGTCGCCGTAGGTCGCACCCATCACACGTAACGGTCGCGCATCGTCAAGCAGACGCATCAGCACATTGCGCTTGGCGTCTTCGTCCAGACGGGCATAGGCGGGCTCGATGCGGGCCGTGGCGAGCAGTTCAGCCACGACCGCTTCGTGCTTGTCGGAACTCTGGCGCAGATCGACTGTCGCCAGGTGAAAACCGAACACTTCCACCGCGCGGATCAGCGGGTGCAGGCGCTGGGTGGCCAGGGCTGCGCCGTGGTGGGTCTGCAGCGAGGCTTCAATCACCTGCAGATCGGCCAGGAAGGCTTCCGGGCTGGGGTAGGGATTCTGGGGTGCGACGGCGTGGCGCGCCGCGTCCCCGCCGGTCAGTGCCTTCAATGTGGCGGCTAGGCGCGCGTAGATGCCGGTCAGCGCGCGCCGGTAGGGCTCGTCCTGGCGGTGGGCATTGGTGTCGGGTGACCGCTCGGCCAGCGCCTGCATGTCGGCCGAGACGTCGATCAGCATCACCGACAGCGACAACTCGCCGCCCAGGTAATGCACCTCGGTCAGGTAATGCCGCAGCGCCACATCGGCCTGGCGGCGCAGCGCATAGGCCAGCGTGTCGGCGGTGACGTTGGGGTTGCCGTCGCGGTCGCCACCGATCCACTGACCCATGCGCAGGAAACTGGCCACCCGGTGGCCCGACAGTTCGTGTTCCAGTTCGGCGTAAAGCTTGGGAATTTCGCGCAGGAAGGTGGATTCGTAGTAGCTCAGGGCGTTCTCGATCTCGTCGGCGACGGTGAGCTTGGTGAAGCGCAGCAGGCGCGTCTGCCACAGCTGCATGACGCGGGCACGCAGCTGCGCCTCGTTGGCGGCGAGCTCGCGCGGGGTGAGTGCGTCCTTGGCCGCGCTGATGGCCGCCGCGGCGGCGCGGGCGCGGATTTCGTCGCGCTCGGTCAGCAGGTTGGCGATGTTGCGTTCGGCGTCCAGGATGCTCTTGCGCTGCACCTCTGTGGGGTGCGCTGTGAGCACGGGCGAGACAAAGCTGTGCGCCAGCGTGGCGGCCACGGTCCGCGGCGTGATGCCGGCCCAGCGCAGGCGCTGCAGCGCAACTTCGATGCTGCCTTCTTGCGTGTTGCCGGCACGCTCGTGGATGGCCCGGCGTCGGATGTGATGCCGGTCCTCGGCCAGGTTGGCCAGGTGGCTGAAGTAGGTGAAGGCGCGGATCACGCTCACCGCCTGATCGCCTGACAAGCCCTTGAGCAGCTTCTTGAGGGCGCGGTCAGCCTCATGGTCGGCGTCGCGGCGAAAGGCCACTGACAGCTTGCGGATCTGCTCGATCAATTCAAAGGCGGCGGCGCCCTCCTGTTCCCGGATCACGTCCCCCAGGATGCGCCCGAGCAGGCGGATGTCGTCCACCAGCGGGCGCTCGTTCTCGCGGGGACGGGCGCCGGGCCGGCGCGGGGGCGTGCCAGCGGAATCCGGGTGCACGGGGCTGCTGGCGGTGGCGGCTGGTTTCATGGGTGGATACCTTCGGTGGAACGGGGCGGTCGCGGCTGGATGCAAGCAAGAGCCATGCTAGCATCGCCGTTCACCCGCGACCACCACTGGGCCACGACCTTGAGTACCTCTCCCATTCCCATCACCATCGCCACTCGGGAAAGCCGCCTGGCCTTGTGGCAGGCCGAACACGTGAAGGCGCTGCTGCAGGCGCGTGGCCACCGCGTCACCCTGCTGGGCATGACCACGCTGGGCGACCAGATCCTGGACCGCTCGCTCAGCAAGGTCGGTGGCAAGGGTCTTTTTGTCAAGGAGCTTGAGGTGGCGCTGGAAGAGGGGCGCGCCGACATCGCCGTGCACTCGCTCAAGGATGTGCCGATGGAACTGCCGGACGGCTTTGCGCTGGGTTGCGTGATGCAGCGCGAGGACCCGCGCGACGCCTGGGTCTCGCCGCACCATGCCACGCTGGGCGAACTGCCACCGGGCGCGGTGGTGGGCACATCCAGCCTGCGGCGCACCGTTCTGTTGCGGGCCTTGCGGCCCGACCTGCGGATCGAACCGCTGCGAGGCAACCTGGACACGCGGCTGCGAAAGCTGGACGAGGGGCAGTATGCAGGGATCGTGCTGGCGGCGGCGGGCCTGAAGCGGCTGGGTCTGGAGGCGCGCATCCGCCATATCTTTGCGCCCGAAGAAATGTTGCCCGCGGCCGGGCAGGGGGCACTGGGCATCGAAATCCGCTCCGACCGGGCCGACCTCGCGGCGGCGCTTGCGCCCCTGGCGCATTTCGAGACCTGGCGCGCCGTGGCGGCTGAGCGGGCCGTCAGTCGGGCGATGGGCGGTAGCTGCTCGATGCCGCTGGCAGCCTACGCCGTGCTGGATGAAAAGGGCATCCACCTGAAGGCGGCGTGGGGTGACCCCGAAGGCAGCACCACGCTGGTGACGGCCGAGGGCTCCACGCCGACGCTGGACCTGATCGGCGCCGCTGCCCTGGGCGACCAGGTCGCGGGGCGACTGCGTGCCAGTGGCGCGCGTTGAGCGGGTGCCAGACGACGCATCCACCCGCATGCCCGTCCGCGGTCCTGATCTGCCATGACGTCTGGACGCGCAAGCTCAGCGGGCTCGCCGGTGCCGCCGCGGGCCCTGGTCACGCGGCCCGAACCCGAAGCGCGACGCTGGGCCGATCAACTGTGCGCCGGTGGCATCGAGGCCGAGGCCTTGCCGCTGATCGAAATCATCCCGCCCGTGGATTCACAGCCGGTGCGGCAGGCCTGGGCGCTTCTTGGGAGCTACGCGGCGGTCATGTTCGTCAGCGCGCACGCGGTCGAGCAGTTCTTTGAGCAAAAACCACATCTTCCCAGCGTTCAATGGTCCCAAAATGCTATCAATACGGTAGCATGGGCGACGGGCCCTGGAACCGGCCGTGCCTTGCTTCTGGCCGGGCTTGCGCCTCAGCAGATCGAGATGCCGGGCGCGGATGCGCCCCAGTTCGATTCGGAAGCGCTGTGGTTGCGCGTCGGCGCCCAGGTCCGGCCCGGCCAGCGCGTGCTGATCGTGCGAGGCGCCGACGCGCAGGGAATGGAAGCCGGGCGGGACTGGCTGGGCGAGCAACTGCAGCGTGCGGGTGTGCAGGTTGACCGGGTGCTGGCCTACCAGCGCGGTGTTCCGGTCTGGAGCGACGCGCAGCTTGCACGGGCGGGTGCAGCCGTCAACGATGGCACGGTCTGGCTGTTCAGCAGTTCCGAGGCCATCGCCAACCTGTTGGATCGCTTGCGGGAACGGGACTGGAGCGCAGCGCGGGCGGTGGCGACGCATCCACGCATCGCAGCCAGCGCGCGGCGGGCCGGCTTTGGTGTTGTTTGCGAGTCACGCCCGACCCTGGAGGCCGTGATGTCGTCGATAAAATCGTCCGGATGAATCCGGCGTCCATCCCAGAACCTGCTGTCGAGCCCGTCGGCGGTGAAGCGGGTTCGGCGCTGGCGCCGCCCGTGGCTGGTCCAACAGGCCTCGCGCGCGGCATGGTATGGGCGATTGGCGCCGTCGCGACAGTGGCACTGGCAGCCAGCGGCTTCATCTGGCAGAAGGTCTCCGGGATGCAGGAGCAACTGGCACGCCAGAGCGCTGACGCCGGTGCGGCTTCGGTCGAGGCGCGGGCCATGGCGCGCCAGGCCATGGAGCAGACCCGCGAAACGGCGGCCCGTCAGGCGCTGATTGAAGCCAGACTCAGTGAAGTTTCCCTGCAGCGCACCCAGCTTGAAGAACTGATGCAAAGCCTGTCGCGCTCGCGGGATGAAAACCTGGTGGTCGACATCGAGTCCGCATTGCGCCTGGCCCAGCAGCAGGCCCAACTGACGGGCAGTGTGGATCCGCTGCTGGCGGCGCTGCGCAGTGCCGACCAACGCATCCGCCGCGCCGGCCAGCCCCGCCTGACGCCACTGCAACGCGCCATCGGCCGTGATATCGACCGCATCAAGTCCGCCACACTGGCTGACCTGCCGGCCCTGCTGGTCAAGCTCGATGAACTGGTGCGCCTGGTGGACGATCTGCCGGTGGCCAATGCGGTCGGTGCCTTGCCTGCAGGTGGGCGCGCGGCAGTCGACGTCCGCGCCGAACCACAGGCCTGGTGGCAGCGCGGCCTGGCCGTGATCGGTCAGGAGATTCGGGGTCTCGTGCGCGTCAGTCGCATCGAGCAGCCCGAGGCGGCCCTGCTCTCGCCCGAGCAGTCCTTCTTGCTGCGCGAGAACCTCAAGCTCAAACTGCTGAACGCGAAGCTCGCCTTGCTGGCACGCCAACTGGAGTCGGCCCGGGCCGATCTCGTAGCGGCGTCGACGGCCTTGAGCAAGTACTTTGATCCCGCCTCGCGCAAGACCCAGACCGCCGCCAGCCTGCTGTTGCAGGTGCAGGGCCAGATGCGCGCCACTGATCTGCCCCGGCTTGACGACACGCTTGCTGCGCTCGCCACGGCGGCGGCGGGGAGATGAGCATGCTGGCGGCCGGATTCCTCCATTCCAGCGTTGCGGGCGGGCTCTGAATGCGCGCGGCCCTCTGGCTCCTGGCCCTGTTTGCCGTGGCGGTGGCCACAGCCCTGTTTGCCGGCAACAACCAGAGCACGCTGACGCTGTTCTGGCCGCCCCATCGGATCGACCTGTCGCTCAATCTGGTGCTGATGGCCCTGGTGGCGGCTTTTGTTGTGCTGCATCTGGCGCTGCGCGCCTTGTCGGCGCTGTTCGAAATGCCAGTCCAGGCGCGCCGATGGCGCGCGCAGCAGAAGGAGCGTGCCGCCCACACCGCGTTGCTGGACGCGCTGGGGCATCTTCTGTCGGGGCGCTTCATCCGGGCGCGAAAAGCGGCGATGGCTGCACTGGCGCGCGAGAAGGCGCTGGACACGGCCGGCGAGCGCTTGTCCCATGCGGCGCAGTTGCGCACGATCGCCCATCTCGTGGCCGCCGAAAGCGCGCAGGCGCTGCAGGACCGGGCCAGCCGTGATGGGCACCTGCAGCGGGCGCTGGAGCTGACCCAGGGCCGATCCGGCGCGGCCCTGCAGGAAATCCGGGAAGGCGCCCAGTTGCGTGCTGCGCGCTGGGCACTCGACGAGCGTGATGTGCAGGCTTCGCTGGGCTGGCTCGAAGCGCTGCCGGGCGGTGCGCAGCGCCGCACCGTGGCCCTGCGCATCCGCCTGAAGGCCTCGCGCCTGGCCCGGCAGACGTCGATTGCGCTGGAGACCGCACGCCTCTTGGCCAAGCATCGGGCATTTTCTCCTGAGGCCGCGCAGAGCCTGGTCCGGGGGTTGATGGGCGACCTGATCCAGGGCGCGCACGATCTGGCCCAGTTGCAGCGCGTCTGGAACGGCCTGGACGCGTCCGAGCGTTTGATGCCCGATATCGCCATCCAGGCCGCCCGGCGTTTGCTGGAGGTCAATGGTGACGGAGCATTGGCCTGCGCCTGGCTGCTTCCGGTCTGGGAGGCCGCGATGGAGCAGCCCGGCGCGTTGAACGATGTCCAACGGGTCCGTCTGGTGCGGACGCTTGAAGATGGGCTGGCGGCTGACACCAGCGCCGAGCGGGGCTGGCTGGCGCGCATCGAACTCGCGCAGCAGCGCCATCCCCGCGACACGGGCTTGCAATACCTGGCAGGCAAGGCCTGCATGAATCGCCAGCTGTGGGGCAAAGCTCAGCAGTTGTTGGCCCAGGCGGCAGCAGGCTTGCAGGACCCGGAACTGCGAGCGCGTGCCTGGCGTGCGCTGGCTGAGCTGGCCGAACAGCGCGGCGATGCCGACGGGGCCGCACAGGCGTGGAAGGCTGCAGCGCTCGTCCTGAAATAAAAAAGCCGGATGGCTGCCCATCCGGCTTGATGCACCTTCGTGGGGCGGTCGAATCGGCCGCCACGCCTTTCTAGAAGGGCAGGTTCAGGTTGCGCAGATCCTTGCGGGTTTCAACCAGGACCAGCGGACCTTCGTCGGAAATGACCAAGGGCGGGCGTTCCCGCGGCACATGGATCGGCGCCGGTTCGGCGGCGATTGCCGCCTGCACAGCGGCAACCTTGTCCGCATCGGAGTTCACCCATTGCAGGCCCGACCGCTCGGCGATCTGGCTCAACTCATCCATTGGCAGTGTGAAGCGGGTCACGGCGGGCATGGACGGCACGCTGGCTGCGGCGATGGCGGGCACTGGAGGCGTCGGCCTGGGCGTTTCGTTAGGCGCCGCAACCGGTGCGTGATGCGGCGCGACGTTGGCGCTGGTTTCTAGCATGGCCGATGCCTCGGCCGTGGCCGACGAGGTCGGGCGGTCGAAATAGGAGCGCGCGACGGGTTCGCGTGCCTCGCCGGTGTCCATGGCGGAATCCTGCTCGGTCGCTTCTTCTCTAGGGGCCCGTTCACGATCGCCGGCTCGCTCGCCGTTGCGTTCCCGGCGGTCACGGCCGTAACGGTCGCGCGAGCGGCGTTCGCGCCGTTCCTCACCCTCGGGGCGTGCGTTCTGGCCTGCTCCATCGGTGGCGCCGGCATCCAGAGCGGCTGCAGCGACCAGGTCGGGCGTGTCGGCATTCGCCGCGGCAGTCTGGCGGTCGGAACCGTCTTCGGCTCGCGCACCGCCGCCACTGCGGCCTTCGGGGCGTTCGCCGCGCTCCCGGCGGCCTTCACCCCGTTCACCGCGTTCACGACGGCCTTCACCGCGTTCACCCCGTCCGGCGCGTTCCTGACGGGGTTCGCCGTTGTCCAGGGTCACGGCCACGCCTGCATCGGCAGGTACACCGTTGGCCGCCATTGCGGACGACCCTTCACGGCGATCGCGGGCACCGTTGCGCTCGCCACGCTCGCCGCGCGGCGGGCGCTGCTCGCCCTCGCGGGTTTCCGGGCGCGGCTCGCCACGGCCTTCGCTGCGGCTGTCGCGCCGGCCGTCACGGCCGCCACGGCGCTCGTCACTGCGTCGGCCGTCGCCACGTCCCTCACCACGACGGCCGTCACGGCGTTCGCTGTCGCGGCCGCCGCGTCCTTCGCGTTTCTCTTCTTTGCGCGCGGCCGGTGCAGCCGATGCCGGCGCAACAGCCGGGACCGGTTGCGGCTGCGGCGCTGCGCCGAACAGACTCTTGATCCAGCCCATGAAGCCCTTGGCGGCGGGTGCCGGTGCAGGGGGCGCTGTCGGCGCGGGGGCCGCCGGGGCTGTTTTCACGGCTTCCGGACGCGGCTGCGCGACCGGCGCGGGCGCATCCGGCAGAACACCCTTGATGACCGGCGTCTGCTTGTTGGTGGGTTCCTGGGAGCGACGGGTCACGGCGGTGGGGTCTTCGACCTCGTCGGCCATCTTGTAGCTGGCCTCGATGTTGTCCAGCCGCGGATCGTCGTGCTTCAGTCGCTCGAGACGGTAGTTGGGGGTTTCCAGCGTCTTGTTGGGCACCATCAGCACGTTGATGCGCTGCTTCAGCTCGATCTTGGCAATTTCCGGGCGCTTCTCGTTCAACAGGAACGAGGCCACGTCCACCGGCACCTGGCACATCACCGAGGCGGTGTTGTCCTTCATGGACTCTTCCTGGATGATGCGCAGGATCTGCAGGGCCGAGCTTTCGGTGTCGCGGATGTGGCCGGAGCCGCCGCAGCGCGGGCAGGGGATGGAGGAGCCTTCGCTCAGGGCCGGCTTCAGCCGCTGGCGGCTCATCTCCATCAGGCCGAACTTGCTGATGGAGCCGAACTGGACGCGCGCCCGGTCCTGGCGCAGCGCGTCGCGCAGGCGGCTTTCCACCTCGCGGCGGTTCTTGGACTCTTCCATGTCGATGAAATCGATGACGATGAGGCCGCCGAGGTCGCGCAGGCGCATCTGGCGGGCCACTTCGTCGGCGGCTTCCAGGTTGGTGCGGGTGGCGGTTTCCTCGATGTCGCCGCCTTTGATGGCGCGGGCGGAGTTGACGTCCACGGACACCAGCGCTTCGGTATGGTCGATCACGATGGCGCCGCCGGAGGGCAACTGCACCGTGCGGGCGTAGGCCGACTCGATCTGGTGCTCGATCTGGAAGCGGCTGAACAGGGGCGCGTCGTCGCGGTAGCGCTTGACCCGGGCGGCATGCTCGGGCATGACGTGGCTCATGAACTGCTGCGCCTGCTCGTAGATGTCATCCGTGTCGATCAGGATGTCGCCGATGTCGCTGTTGAAGTAGTCGCGGATGGCGCGGATCACCAGGCTCGATTCCTGGTAGATCAGGAAGGCGCCCTTGGCGCCCTTGGCGGCGCCGTCGATGGCCGTCCACAGTTTGAGCAGGTAGTTCAGGTCCCACTGCAGTTCCGGCGCCGAGCGGCCGATGCCGGCGGTGCGCGCGATGATGGACATGCCGTTCGGGTATTCGAGCTGGTCCATGGCCTCCTTGAGCTCGGCCCGGTCGTCACCCTCGATGCGCCGGCTCACACCGCCGCCGCGCGGGTTGTTCGGCATCAGCACCACATAGCGTCCGGCCAGCGAGATGAAGGTGGTCAGCGCGGCGCCCTTGTTGCCGCGTTCTTCCTTTTCCACCTGCACCAGCAGTTCGTCACCTTCGCGGATCACGTCCTGGATGCGGGCCTGGCTCACCGACACGCCCTGCGCGAAATACTGGCGGGAAATTTCCTTGAACGGCAGGAAGCCGTGGCGGTCTTCGCCGTAGTCGACGAAGCAGGCTTCCAGGCTGGGTTCGACCCGGGTCACCACCGCCTTGTAGATGTTGCCTTTGCGCTGTTCGCGCCCCTCGATCTCAATTTCGTAGTCGAGCAGCTTCTGCCCGTCCACGATCGCGAGCCGGCGCTCCTCAGCCTGCGTCGCGTTGATCAGCATCCGTTTCATAGCGGAACCTTTTTTTCAAAACATAGTACCTGCCCTCGTGGGGCCAACGATGCCTGAACTGACGCTCTGAAACGAAAGGAATTGCCGGAGGAGCCTGTGGCTGGGTCGAGACTTATCTCAGCAGCCGGGGCGTGGGCGCGTGGAAGAGGGCGAGAGGAGGTGGGTGTTGATCCGCTGTCATTGAAACAGCGGCAGTCGTCCAACGGACGCCTGGTGGGGTCGAATTCACGCCCGCAGGCGAGGCTGTCAGCCATCGCCAGAAGGTAAGAATTGACAATATCAACACAAAGATCTCGCTTCAATCCGTTCGAGAGCAGGGCGCTCCCGAACCTGTATTCCGTATCGGGGTTTCATGGCGTCGGATCGGCTTGCGAGCGTGCGTGCCACTGTCGGCGGGGGCCTCCAGTCTGCAGGCAATGCGCGCAAGTGGCATCGACCTTCCAGCGCCGCTGGGTGTGAAGGCTGGACTAAACTCCCCAATCGGAAAGCAACTTCCATTCAAATCAACCACTTACAGCTAGACGCTAGTGAACAAGATTATAGGGGGCAACCTCGCCCCCGCAAGCGCTCAGGGTCAACCCCAAGTTCGCAGCGTCGTGGTCGATGAGGAGTCCGCGGGACAGCGGCTGGACAATTTTCTGATCCGGCACCTGAAGGGGGTGCCCAAAACCCACGTTTACCGGATCATCCGCAGCGGTGAAGTGCGCGTGAACAAAGGGCGCGCGGGCGCGGACACCCGTGTGGTGGCGGGCGATGTGGTGCGCGTGCCGCCGGTGCGGACGTCGGAGAAGGCGGCTCAGAAGGTGGAGATGCCGGCGCCGGGCCGCGAGTTTCCGCTGCTGATGGAAGACGAATCCCTGCTCGCGATCGACAAGCCGGCCGGCGTGGCGGTCCACGGGGGCTCGGGTGTGAGCTTCGGGGTCATCGAGCAGTTGCGACAGGCCCGACCCCAGGCACGCTTTCTTGAACTGGTGCACCGGCTGGACCGGGAAACCAGCGGCATCCTGCTGGTGGCGCGCAAGCGCAGCGCACTGAAGCATCTGCAGGACCAGTTCCGTGAGCGCGAAACCGGGAAAACCTATCTGGCGCTGGTCGTCGGTGATTGGCCCGCCAGCCGCAAAGTGATCGACGCCCCTCTGCACAAGTACCTGCTCGCCGACGGTGAGCGTCGGGTGAAGGTGGTGGGCAAGGACGATCCGGATGGCATGAAGTCGGTGACGCTGGTCCAGGTGCGCCAGCGTCTGACGGGTTTCACCTTGCTGGAGGTCACCATCAAGACGGGCCGCACCCACCAGATCCGGGTTCACCTAGCGTCGCAGGGTCACCCCATTGCCGGGGACGACAAGTACGGCGATTTCGAACGCAACAAGGCCCTGCAGAAGCAGGGGTTGCGCCGCATGTTCCTGCACGCCTGGCGGTTACAGTTCAATCACCCATCGACTGGCGAGCGTCTGGAGTTGCTGGCGCCCCTGCCACCCGAGCTCGAATCCTTTCTCCACCATGTCCGTCCGCCCCCGACAGTTTGACCTGATTGCCTTCGACTGGGATGGCACCCTGTTCGACTCCACCGCCCTCATCACCCGCAGCATCCAGCGCGCCGTCCAGGACGTCGGGGGTTCGCCGCCCAGCGACCGCGATGCGTCGTTTGTGATCGGCATGGGACTGATGCAGGCCCTGGCCCATGCCGCACCCGATGTGCCGAAGGAAAGATATCCGGAACTGGGTGCCCGCTACCGCCACCACTATGGGCTGCATCAGAACGACATCAGCCTTTTTGATGGGGTGCTGCCTTTGCTGGACGATCTGCGCCGGCGCAACCATCTGCTTGCCGTGGCGACGGGCAAGAGCCGAGGCGGCCTCAACGAGGCGCTGCGGGCCGCTGAACTGCGCGGCACCTTTGACGGTTCGCGCACGGCCGATGAGACCGCCGGCAAGCCGGATCCGCTGATGTTGCAGGAACTGATGCGCGAGTTTGACGTGCCACCCGAGCGGACCCTGATGATCGGCGACACCACGCACGACCTGCAGATGGCGCTGAACGCCGGGTGTGCCAGTGTGGGCGTCAGCTATGGTGCGCACGAGCCGGACGGGTTTCATGCGCTGAAGCCCCGCTTCGTCGGACACACGGTGCGCGAACTGCATGACTGGCTGCTGGCCAACGGCTGAGCGTCCAGGGGAATGTCATGATTGAGTTGTGCAACAGCGGCGATCTGGTGGATGGCGGTGAGGCCGTCGCGTTCGACGTCGTCTACGACGGGCGAACCTGCCGGGCTTTTGCCGTCCGGTTCCAGGGCCAGGTGCAGGCTTACCTCAACCGCTGCAGCCATGTGGCAATGGAAATGGACTTCCGGCCCAACCGTTTTTTTGACACCACGGGCCAGTGGCTGATCTGTGCCACGCACGGCGCGCTCTATCGGCCCGACACCGGAGCCTGCGCCGGCGGACCCTGCAACGGCGGCCTGATCCGCATAGCCCTGTCGGAGAAGGATGGCGTGGTCCACTGGCATACTGATCGCAACACGCAACCCCTTGATTTCCCATCATGACCGACCCGAATCTGCCTGAAATCCCGTCTTCGGAAGAAAAAAGACCAGAACCCAGCGTCGAAAGGTCAAAGCCTGCTATTGAAAAGGAAGCGACTGGTGCCCCGTTCGGAACGCCCGGCTGGGAACGTGCGACGCTGGAGCGGCTGGCGTTTGCCTCGCTGGAGGAACAGCGCTCCGCGCGGCGCTGGCGCAATTTCGTCCGGCTGGCCTGGTTGCTGGCTTTCGTCGTTCTCGGCTGGACCATCTTCAGCCGCAGTGCGCCAAGCAGCGACCCGAGCGCGCCCCATACGGCGGTTGTCGAAATCCGGGGCGAAATCGACGCCGGGCGTGAATCCAGTGCCGAAACAGTGGTTCTGGCGATGCGGGGCGCACTGGAGGACAAGGGCTCGCAGGCGCTGGTGTTGCTGATCAACTCTCCTGGAGGAAGCCCGGTGCAGGCCGGGATCATCAATGACGAGATCGTGCGCCTCAGGGCGCTGCACAAGAAGCCGGTTTACGTGGTGGTGGAGGATACCTGCGCCTCGGCGGCCTATTACATTGCCGCGGCGGCCGACCGGATTTACGTGGACAAGGCCAGCATCGTCGGCAGCATTGGCGTGTTGATGGATGGTTTTGGCTTCACCGGCCTCATGGAGAAGATCGGTGTGGAGCGGCGTCTGATGACTGCGGGCTCCAACAAGGGCTTTCTCGATCCGTTCAGTCCCCAGAGTGAGGCCCAGCGCGCCTACGCACAGACCATGTTGAACCAGATCCACCAGCAGTTCATCGCAGTGGTCAAGAAGGGACGCGGCACGCGCCTGAAAGAGACGCCGGAAATGTTCAGCGGCCTGTTCTGGACGGGGCAACAGGCCGTGGAAATGGGTCTGGCCGATGGTTTCGGAACCCTGGATCAGGTCGCCCGTGAGGTCGTCAAAGCCGAGGACATCATTGACTACACGCGCCGCGAAAACGTCGCGGAGCGGCTGGCCAAGCGCTTTGGTGCGGCCGTCGGTGCAGGCGCAGTACAGGCGCTTCGCAGCGCACCACCGCTTCGCTGATGGCGGCCGGGCGCGTTCGCGCGCCCTTTTCTTCTAACGCCCGATCGCGAACACTGCCGGAGTGCTGTTGTCAGGCCCATCTGCTTGCTGGCGCCATACCTTGACCAGTCGGCTGCGAGTCTGCGCGTGCGGCAACGTGAGCCCACTGCTGACCGACAGGCGCGTGCTAGGCTGAAGGTGCTGCAACAGGGCCTGCAGCACGGCTTCATTGCGATACGGCGTCTCGATGAACAACTGGGTCTGCCCCGTCCGCAGCGCGATGGACTCCAGTTCCCGCATGCGCTTCGCCCGCTCTGTGGCATCCTGCGGCAGGTAGCCGACGAAGGCAAAGCTCTGGCCGTTGAGGCCGCTTGCGGCCAGCGCCAGCAACAGCGAAACGGGTCCGATAAGCGCGATCACTTCCAGTCCAAGGTCATGGGCTGCACGGACCACGGAACTGCCCGGATCGGCCACCGCGGGCATGCCGGCCTCGCTCATCAAACCGATGTCATGCCCGTTCAAGGCGGGGGTGAGCAGCGGTCTTGCGTCAAACCCGACGCCGCCAGAGCCGGCATGGTCCCCCTTCTTGTGCACCTCTCGGGGCAACTCCGAGATCTGCTGGGCCTGCAGGGGCAGCGCCAGCGGTGTCAGGGCGTCGATGCGTTTCAGGTAAGCGCGTGCCGACTTGGCGTTCTCGCAGATCCAGTGCGTCAGTCGAGCGGCCGTGACGATGGTGGCTTGGGGCAGGACATCGCCCAGAGGCACCTGAGATGTGCAGCCGAAGTCCAGCGGCGCCGGCACCAGGTAGAGCCGTCCGGGTTGCGACCTTCCGGCGGGTGCGATGCCAGGCGCAGTCATAGCAGTCTCACGCCAGCGGCCCGGATCATGCGGCAGGTGCGGATCAGGGGCAGGCCGACCAGCGCGGTCGGATCATCGTTGTCGATCTGCCGCAGCAATGCAATGCCCAGGCCTTCGCTTTTGGCTGCACCGGCACAGTCATAGGGTTGTTCGGTGCGCAAGTAGTGTTCAATCTCGTTGTCGTCCAGCCCGTCGTCCAAGCTGCGGAACTGGACGCTGACGGCAGCCAGGTCGACCTGTTCAAAGCCAGTGGCCGCACAGACGACGGCGATGGCGGTCTGAAAAACAACGGTCTGGCCCCGCATACGGCGCAACTGCTCGACGGCGCGTTCATGCGTGCCGGGTTTGCCCAGGGGGTCGCCGTGAAGGTCTGCGACCTGGTCGGAGCCAATGACCACGGCCTGCGGATGTCGCTGTGCAACCGCGCGGGCCTTGGCCAACGCCAGACGCAGGGCCAGCGCACGGGGCGACTCGCCGCTGTGGGGGGTTTCGTCGACTTCGGGTGATTCGACGTCAAACGGGATGTGCAGGCGCTCCAGCAGTTCGCGGCGGTAGCGTGAGGTGGAGCCCAGCACCAATGTGCGACCAGGGCGTTCAGCAGGTGGGGCAACGGCAATCATGAGCCGATTCTCTTACACTGGGCCTATGAAAAAGGAATTTTCGGCCCGTCATCTCGATGTTCTGGTTTTTGCCAGGACAGATGGTGTGTTGACGGGGCAGGAGCCACTTTCGGCCTTCAACCGGTTGAAGCAGGAGGCGCAAGGCCCTTTGGAGGCCCTTACGGTCACGTGGAGTGCCCACGGCGAGATGCGCCCGGTCGATGGAGGGCCGGACGAGGTCTGGCTCCACGTCCTGGCGCAGACCCGGCTGCCGCTGGTCTGCCAGCGATGCATGGCTCCCGTGGATACGCAGGTTGTGTCCGACCGCTGGTTTCGCTTCGCGCCCGATGAGGCGACAGCCGCTGTGCTGGATGAGGCATCGGAGGAAGATGTGCTGGTGCTCAGTGGCACCTTCGATCTGCACGAACTGGTCGAAGACGAGTTGCTGATGTCCCTGCCCATGGTGCCGCTCCACGAGCGTTGTCCGGTCGATGTCAAGCTGGCTGTGGCGGACCCGGACTTTGAGGCGCCAGAGGCCAAGCCCAGCCCTTTCGCCAAGTTGGCCAGCCTTCGGGTGGACAAGTCGGGATAGTTTTTTCAGTTGGGCTATAATCAGCGGCTTCGCGCGGGAAATCCCTCGCTTTTGATTGCCCATTACCATTTCAACCAGAGGCTGCGCCAGCCCCAACCGCGCGGCGTCACTTGCTATCAAGGAGCCATCATGGCCGTCCAACAGAACAAAAAGTCTCCCTCCAAGCGCGGGATGCACCGCTCGCACAACGCCTTGACGGTGCCCGGCATCGCCGTGGAGCCCACTACCGGCGAAACGCACCTGCGTCACCATGTCAGCCCCAACGGTTTTTACCGTGGCCGTCAGGTGCTGAAGAACAAATCCGAAGCCTGATCCGTCTGGACCAAGCGGGCCCGGCGCTACGTCACAGTAGCATCGGGCCTTTGTCATTTATGCAACCCGTTTTTTCTCTTCGGGCGCTTTGGCGCCTGCTCTGGTCATGATCACACTGGCTGTTGACTGTATGGGTGGAGACCATGGCCCGTCGGTCACGCTGCCCGCCTGTCGGCGCTTTCTGGATGAGCATCCGGACGCCGCCTTGCTATTGGTGGGCCTGCCCGACGCGCTGGCCAGTCTGAGCCATGCCCGTTGTCGGGTCGTGGCGGCCAGCGAAGTCGTCGGCATGGAGGATCCGATCGAAGTGGCACTGCGCCGCAAGAAGGATTCTTCAATGCGCGTGGCCATCCAGCAGGTCAAGGACGGTGCCGCGCAGGCGGCGGTCTCTGCCGGCAATACCGGTGCGCTGATGGCAGTCGCCCGTTACTTGTTGAAGACTCTCGACGGCATTGATCGCCCAGCCATCGCAACCCAGATACCCAATGCAAAGGGGGGTGCCACCACGGTGCTGGATCTGGGGGCCAACGTGGACTGCACGGCGGAACATCTATTGCAGTTTGCGGTCATGGGCTCGGCCCTGGTGTCGGTGCTCAACGATGACAACAATCCCTCGGTCGGCCTGCTGAATATTGGCGAAGAGGCCATAAAAGGCAGCGAAGTCATCAAAAGATCGGGCGAACTGCTTCGATCAGCGGCCAACAACGGTGATTTGAATTTCTACGGAAATATCGAGGGCAACGATATTTTCAAGGGTACGACCGACATCGTGGTGTGTGACGGTTTCGTCGGGAACGTGCTGCTCAAGACCACCGAAGGTCTCGCGACGATGATTGGCGGATTCCTCAAGGCCGAGTTTTCTCGCAACATATTTACCAAATTGGCGGCAATTGTTTCCTATCCGGTTCTAATTGCGTTTAAAAGTCGTGTTGATCATCGCAGATACAACGGCGCTGCTTTGCTGGGCCTGCGTGGCCTCGTGTTCAAGAGTCATGGGTCTGCCGATGAGCTGGCGTTCGCCAATGCTCTGAGCCGGGCGTATGATGCGGCCCGGAACCAGCTGTTGGAGCGTGTTCAGGCACGGATTGCCCACGCCGCTCCGGTACTTGCCGCCGGGAGGGTCCCGGAGGCGGCAGCGGTCGCTTCAGTGCAATAAATGAAACGCTTTTCCCGCATCACCGGCACAGGGAGTTATCTGCCCCCGCGCCGGGTGACGAATGCTGAACTGGTGGCGAGACTGGCCCAGCAGGGAATCGAGTCTTCGGACCACTGGATCCGGGAGCGCACCGGGATCCGGGCGCGGCATTTTGCCGAGCAGGGGGTCTACGCCAGCGACCTTGGGGTGGAGGCGGCGCGCAACGCCTTGTCGGCTGCCGGTGTGAGACCTGACGAGATCGACCTCATCATTGTCGCTACATCGACGCCGGACATGGTGTTCCCCTCCACCGCGACGATCCTGCAGCACAAACTCGGGGTTGCCGGTTGCCCGGCGTTCGACGTCCAGGCGGTGTGCAGTGGTTTTGTCTATGCGCTGGTCGTGGCCGACGCCATGATCCGCACCGGTACAGCCAGCAAGGCCCTGGTCATTGGCGCAGAGGTGTTCAGCCGGCTGCTTGACTTCAACGATCGCACCACCTGTGTGCTGTTTGGTGATGGCGCCGGTGCCGTGGTGCTGCAGGCTTCCAGCAGCCCCGGCATTCTGGCGAGCGATCTCCATGCCGACGGCAAGCATTCCGGCATTCTGTGCGTTCCGGGTCATGTGTCCGGTGGGCAGGTGCTCGGCAACCCTTTGCTCCAGATGGACGGGCAGGCGGTGTTCAAGCTCGCTGTGGGGGTGCTGGAAAGCGCCGCGCGGGCCGTTCTGGAAAAGGCCGGGCGTTCCGAGGATGACATCGACTGGCTGGTGCCGCATCAGGCCAATATCCGCATCATGCAGGGCACGGCAAAGAAGCTGAAGCTGCCCATGAACAAGGTTGTGGTCACCGTCGACGAACACGGCAACACCTCTGCGGCTTCGATACCGTTGGCGCTGGACAGCGCGGTGCGCGCCGGCCGGGTGAAGGCGGGCGATACGGTCATGCTCGAAGGCGTTGGCGGCGGCTTCACCTGGGGTGCCGTGCTTCTGGATTTGTAGCTGCAATCGGCTATAGGACGCTGGAGGCGACCGCATTTCAATCAAATTATCGAATTTCGCCATGAAGTCTTTTGCTTTTGTCTTTCCCGGGCAGGGTTCGCAGTCGGTGGGCATGCTCGACCCCTGGGGCGATCATCCGGCCGTTCTGGAGACGCTTCGGGAGGCATCTGACGCCTTGGGCGAGGACATCGGCCGCCTGATCCACGAGGGGCCGCGCGAGGCGCTGGCGCTGACCACCAACACCCAGCCCGTCATGCTGGTGGCGGGTGTTGCCGCCTACCGCGTCTGGCGTGCCGAGGGGGGGGCTGAACCGGCCGTGGTGGCGGGGCACTCCCTGGGTGAGTACGCCGCGCTGGTGGCCTCAGGCGTGTTGACGTTGGCACAGGCGGCGCCCCTGGTCCGCTTTCGGGCTGCGGCGATGCAGGAAGCCGTTCCGGTCGGTGCCGGCGCGATGGCGGCCATCCTGGGCCTGGATGCGGCTGGCGTGATCGCGGGTTGCGCCGAGGCGCAGGCCAGTTTTGGCGCCGGCAGTGCCGAAGTGGTTGAGGCCGCCAATTTCAACGACAGTGCGCAGACCGTGATTGCTGGCAGCAAGGCGGCGGTGGACAAGGCCTGTGAAGTCTTGAAGGCGCGCGGCGCCAAGCGGGCCTTGCCGCTGGCGGTTTCGGCCCCGTTTCACTCCAGCCTGATGAAGCCGGCGGCGGAGAAACTGCGCGAGAAACTCGCCGGCATTGAACTGCTGACGCCCGTCATTCCCGTCATCAACAACATCGACGTGAAGGTGGAGCACACGGCCGATGGCATTCGCGATGCCCTGTACCGGCAGGCCTTCGGCCCCGTGCGGTGGGTGGAATGTATTCGTGCCATCAAGTCGCAGGGCGTCACCACGGTGATCGAATGTGGACCCGGCAAGGTGCTCGCGGGCATGGTCAAGCGGATCGATGCCGAGATGACCGGCGCCGCGCTCTTCGATCCCGCCACACTGAATGAAGTGAAAGGTCTGCTGTCATGAGTGAAACCAAGTTTGAGGGGCAGGTCGCCCTGGTCACCGGCGCCACCCGTGGCATTGGCGCCGCCATTGCCCTGGAACTCGCCACCCGTGGACTGAAGGTCGTCGGCACGGCGACCTCCGACGAAGGCGCCGCGCGGATCACTGCGGCCCTCTCGGCCTTCCCGGGCTGCCGCGGCGCCACCCTGAACGTCAACGACGCTGCCGCCGCCGAAGCGCTGATTGATGCCATTGTGAAAGAGCATGGGAGCCTTCAGGTGCTGGTGAACAACGCGGGCATCACCCGCGACATGCTCGCGATGCGCCTGAAGGACGAAGATTGGGATGCGGTTCTCGATACCAATCTGAAAGCCGTTTTCCGCATGAGCCGGGCCGTGATTCGCCCCATGATGAAGCAGCGCTACGGTCGCATCATCAGCATCACCAGCGTGGTGGGGGCATCCGGCAACCCAGGGCAGGCCAACTATGCAGCGGCCAAGGCAGGCGTGGCCGGGATGACGCGCGCACTGGCCCGTGAACTCGGCAGTCGCAACATCACGGTCAACTGCGTGGCCCCGGGATTCATCGAAACCGACATGACCGCTGCCTTGCCCGAAGAGCAGCAGAAGGCCTTGTTGGGCCAGATTCCGCTGGGGCACCTCGGCAAACCAGCTGACATTGCACACGCCGTGGCCTATCTGGCCAGTCCGCAGGCTGCCTATGTGACCGGCCAGGAGTTGCACGTCAATGGCGGCATGTTCATGGCCTGACGCCTGCGCACCGCAGGCGGCACTCGTCATTTCCGTAAGTCCTGCGAAGTGCATGTGCCGCCCTGGCCCGAAGGACAGGTAAAATCCGTTTTTTTCACAACCCTCAGAGGGACATATGAGCGATATCGAAGCACGTGTCAAGAAAATCATTGCCGAGCAACTCGGCGTGGAAGAGTCACAAGTCACCAATGAAAAAGCCTTTGTGGCCGATCTGGGCGCAGACTCGCTCGACACCGTGGAACTGGTGATGGCGCTGGAAGATGAATTCGGCATCGAGATTCCCGATGAGGACGCAGAGAAGATCACGACCGTTCAGTCGGCGATCGATTACGCCGTCTCCAAGAAGGCCTGATTGGAGATGACCCGTCGCCGCGTTGTAGTCACGGGATTGGGATGCGTCAGCCCCGTGGGCAACACGGTTGCAGACGCTTGGGCCAACCTGCTTGCCGGGAAGTCCGGCATCGACATGATCACCCGGTTCGACGCCACGAACTTTTCCTGCCGGATCGCGGGCGAAGTCAAGGGCTTCAACGTGGAAGACTACATGTCGGCGAAGGAAGCGCGGACGATGGACGCGTTCGTCCATTACGGTATCGCCGCTGCGGCGCAGGCCGTGGCGGACGCCGGGTTGACCACGGGCGATGCGCTGGGTGAGGAGCAGGCGACGCGCATCGGTTGCGTCATCGGCGCCGGGATCGGCGGCCTGCCCCTGATCGAGGAGACCCACGCCGAACTGATGAACCGTGGTCCGCGCAGGATCACGCCGTTTTTCGTTCCGGCGTCCATCATCAACATGATCTCCGGTCATGTGTCCATGCGCTTTGGCTTCAAGGGCCCGAATCTGGCCATCGTCACGGCGTGCACCACGGGCTTGCATTGCATCGGACAGGCCGGTCGGATGATTGAATACGGTGATGCCGACGTCGTGATCGCCGGCGGCTCCGAAGCCACGGTGTCGCCGCTGGGTGTCGGCGGATTTGCCGCGATGCGTGCACTGTCCACCCGCAACGATGATCCCCACACGGCATCCCGTCCCTGGGACAAGGATCGGGACGGTTTCGTGCTGGGCGAAGGCGCGGGTGTGATGGTGCTTGAATCCTACGAGCATGCCATGGCGCGTGGCGCGCGGATCTATGCCGAACTGGCTGGCTTCGGGATGAGTGCCGATGCGGGCCACATCACGGCGCCGAACATGGACGGCCCCCGTCGCGCCATGATCAATGCCATGGCGAATGCAGGCGTCAACCCGGAACAGATCGATTACCTGAACGCGCACGGCACTTCCACGCCCCTGGGCGATGTGAACGAAACCAATGCCATCAAGGCGGCGCTGGGTGATCACGCCAGGAAGCTCGTGGTCAATTCGACCAAGTCCATGACCGGTCATCTGCTGGGTGGGGCGGGCGGCTTCGAAAGCATGGTCACGGTGCTGGCCCTGTACCATCAGGTGAGCCCGCCGACGACCAACATCTTCAACCAGGATCCGGACTGCGACCTGGATTACTGCGCCAATGTGGCAAGGGACGTGAAGATGGACTACGCGCTGAAGAACAACTTCGGCTTCGGCGGGACCAACGGTTCGCTGGTGTTCAAGCGCGTCTGACGGCGGCCGCCAGATCAACACCCTGGCTGCGCCTCCGTTCCCGGTGCATCAACCCATGCCAGGCGCCCCATCGGTTCGTTTTCCGGTGGGGCGTTCGCACTTTTTGGCGCGGCTGCTGCTTCTCGTCTGGCTGGCTGGCTTTCTGGCGCTGGCCTGGGCTTGGCCGCAACCCGGTTGGCGTTGGGGCCTTGCTGCAGCGGTGCTTCTACTTGGCGCCGCCGGGGGCGCGCAATTCTGGATCCGCATGCCCATGGGTGCGTTGAGCTGGGACGGTCGCGTTTGGCGCAGCCCGAACGCGCGGGAGTTGGATGGAGCCCCTATCGTGCGGCTGGATTGCCAACGCTGGATGCTGGTGCAACTGCAGGGCGCAGATCACGCCGGTGACTGGCTCTGGCTTGAGGCGGCCACGGACCGCCTGCACTGGGCCGACCTGCGCCGCGCTTTGTACGCACGCCCGGTGGTGCCGGATCCTCAACCCTCTGAACTCATCCATGAGTGAAGCCGGGCTTCCCGACACGGAACCGGCCCCCGCGAACAGCGACTTGATGCTGGTGGAACGCGCGGTGGCAGGTGATCAGCGCGCTTTTGAGCTGCTGGTCATCAAGTACCAGCGGCGCATCGAACGACTTATCGCCCGCATGGTGCGCGACGTGGACCTGGTCGAGGACATCGCCCAGGAAACCTTCATACGCGCCTGGCGCGCCTTGCATCAGTTCAGGGGGGATGCCCAGTTCTACACGTGGCTGTACCGCATTGCAGTGAACACGGCAAAGAAGGCCTTGATGGACCTGAAGCGCCATCCGACGGCCTCCGGCGGGGCTTCGTCGTCCGGCGACGACGAAGATGAAACTTACCGTCGCGAAAACGAACAAACAACCGAAGAGACACCAGAAACGGAATTGGCGGCCCGCGAGATCGCTCAGGCGGTGAATGCAGCCATGGAGGCTTTACCGGACGATCTACGGCAGGCGGTGACCTTGCGCGAGATCGACGGGTTGAGCTATGAGGAAATCGCCGAAGTCATGGCTTGCCCGATTGGCACGGTCCGTTCGCGGATTTTCCGGGCTCGCGAGGCGATATCGGCCCGGGTTCGGCCCATGCTGGAACACCAGAGCGGAAAACGGTGGTGAAAGACGATGGTTCAGAGGACAGGCGAGTGACGAAATGATGACTGAAGAACGACTCATGCTTCGGGAGCAGATATCCGCGTTGGCCGACGGGCAACTGGAGGGCGAGCGCTTTGCCGCGGTCGTCGGGAAAGTCGGTGGTGACGAAGAGGCCCGGGACAGTTGGCAGATGTATCACCTGATCGGGGATGTCTTGCGATCGGGTGAGGCGGGGGCCTGCATGCATGACCGGGCATTCCTTGCACGCCTGAGGACCCGAATCGAGGCCGAGACCGTCGCGCCACGGATGTCCGTGCCCGCGTTGGATGCTCCCGAAAGAATAGCTGAAAACGGCCCGTCCGCGCTGGGGAAGAGCCAGGAAAGCAATGATTTCCGTCATGCGGCGAATGACGGGGCTTATCGCTGGAAAATGCTGGCTGGATTGGCCACTGTGGTGGCGGCCGCGGCGCTGGGCTGGAGTGGCCTGGGGGGCCATGCGCGCGAGACTCGGCTGGCGCAAGGCACGGTTTCGTCCCCTGCGACCGTCGCGTCCGCGGACGGCTCCGGTGTGGCGGTCATGCTGCGCGATCCGCATCTGGACGCCCTCATGGCCGCCCATCGGCAGTTTGGCGGCCCGTCGGCGCTTCAGAATTCTTCGGGTTTTCTGCGCAACGCCACATTTGACATGCCGCTCTCGCGCGGTTCAGGGCAGTGATGCGCGCGACGCGGGTTATGCACGTTCGACATTCGATCCATCTATTGTTGGTCCTGTGCACGGCCGCCGGCGCAAGCGCGGTGCTGGCCCAAACCGCGGGCTCAGAGCCGGCCCGAGTGGCCGCGCATGCGCCAGCTTTGCCTGTCGACAAGGACATGGGCGCCTGGCTGAAGCGCATGCAGGAAGCGCCGCGCCGGCGCGCGTATGCCGGTACTTACGTGGTGTCCTCTTCGGCGGGTGCCCTATCCAGCGCGCGCATCTGGCATGTGTGCGATGGCTCTCAGCAGATGGAGCGTATCGAGGCATTGACGGGCGCGCCGAGATCGACGTTTCGGCGCAATGACGAAGTCCTTACTTTTCGCGCGGACGAGAAAACCGTGGTGGCCGAAAAACGCGAAGCGCCAGGCTTGTTTCCGAACCGGCAGATCGTGGGCGACAAGGTCATTGCCGAGTTTTACACCTTGCAAGCGGCCGGTAGCGAGCGGGTTGCCGGGCACGATGCCGATGTGGTGCAACTGGTGCCCAGGGACGCCTTGCGCTACGGCTATCGGGTCTGGAGCGAGAAAAAGACGGGGCTGGTCGTCAAGTTGCAGACGATCGACGGCGCGGGGCGGGTTCTGGAGCAGTCGGCCTTCTCTGAACTTCAGCTCGATGCACCGGTCAAGATGGATCAGCTGGCACGGATGATGGCCGGCACCAGCGGGTACCGGGTCGAGAAGGCCGAGGTGATCACGACCACCGCAGGCGCCGAAGGGTGGTCCATCCGCAACGCGGTGCCGGGATTTCTGCCGACGACGTGTCTGAAGCGCCAGATCTCGCCGGGGCAGGCGGGGCCCGGGATGCTGCAATGGGTGTTCTCCGACGGACTGGCTTCGGTCTCATTGTTCGTCGAAGGGTTTGATCCGCAACGCCATCGCCGCGAAGGGATGAGCGCCCTGGGCGCCACTCAGTCATTGACAAAGCATCTGTCGGACCGAAGCGAGGGCGATTGGTGGCTGACGGTGGTGGGCGAAGTGCCGGCGCAGACCCTGCAGGCATTTGCTCAAGGCCTTGAGCGGCGCAAATGAACCCCCATCTGCGGACACTGATTGCCCGTGACACAGCGCGGTAGGGACGGCATGCCGTCATTTGATAGTTGAAAGGTAGACGATGTTGCAATTGGAACTGAGGCGTTTGCGCCTGCATGTATTGGCCGGGGCCTTTTTTGTTGGGGCGATGGCGGCGCTGGTTCCCGGGGCGCCGGCTCTGGCGCAGGGGCCAGGTGCCGTGCGAGGGCTGCCTGACTTCACCGATCTGGTGGAGCAGGTCGGGCCGTCGGTGGTCAATATCCGAACCCTGGAGAAAAGCCGCGGCAACGGAAATGCGGGCAGCCCGGGCGACGAAGACATGCAGGAGTTTTTCCGGCGCTTTTTCGGCGTGCCCATGCCCAACATGCCGCGCCAGGGGCCGCGCCCGAATCGGCCGCAGGAGGATGAGCAGCCGCGTGGCGTCGGTTCGGGTTTCATTCTGACCGGTGACGGGTTCATCATGACGAATGCGCATGTTGTGGACGGGGCCGATGAAGTCATCGTGACCCTGACCGACAAGCGCGAATTCAAGGCCAGGCTGATCGGTGCCGACAAGCGAACCGATGTGGCCGTGGTCAAGATCGAAGCCAGCGGCTTGCCCGCAGTGAAAGTGGGCGACGTCAGCCGCCTGAAGGTGGGCGAGTGGGTGATGGCCATCGGGTCGCCGTTCGGCCTCGAGAACTCGGTCACCGCGGGCATCGTCAGTGCGAAGCAGCGCGATACCGGTGACTACCTGCCTTTCATCCAGACCGATGTGGCGATCAATCCGGGCAATTCGGGCGGGCCACTGATCAACATGCGCGGTGAGGTGGTGGGTGTCAACAGCCAGATCTATTCGCGCTCGGGCGGCTACATGGGCATCTCGTTTGCGATTCCCATGGACGAAGCCGTTCGGGTCAGTGACCAGCTGCGCGCCAGCGGCCGCGTGACTCGGGGGCGGATCGGGGTGCAGATCGATCAGGTGACCAAGGAGGTGGCCGAGTCGCTGGGACTGGGCAAACCTCTTGGCGCACTGGTGCGCGGGGTGGAGAGCGGTTCACCGGCCGAGAAGGCCGGCGTGGAGGCGGGCGACATCATCACCCGGTTTGACGGCAAGACCATCGAGAAAGCGTCTGACCTGCCGCGTTTTGTGGGCAGCATCAAGCCGGGCACCCGGACCACCTTCACCGTGTTTCGCCGCGGCGCGAACAAGGAGTTGAGCGTCGTCATCGGCGAGCCCGAGCCCGAAAAAGCCGTTGCCCGCAAGCCGACGGACCGCGAGGACAAGGCCAAGCCAAGTGCGTCGGTCCAGTTGCTGGGCCTGAGCGTGAGCGAACTCGCTGAGGCGCAGAAGAAGGAGCTGAAGATCAGGGGCGGGGTCAAGGTGGATGCGGCCACCGAAGGTGCTGCGCGCGCGGGTCTTCGCGAAGGCGATGTGATCACCCAGGTCGCCAATCAGGAAGTCCTTTCGGTGAAGGATTTTGATGCGGTCGTGGCTCGCCTCGAAAAGGGCAAGCCGGTCAGCATCCTTTTCAGGCGCGGGGAATGGGCGCAGTACGCGCTGATTCGCCCGGTCCGTTGAAGGCTTGAAACACTGTTCTTGTCGCCCGGAAAACCACATACCGGGCACGGGAACCGGGATTTCTTGAGAGCGCGTTCCCTAGTTTCTTCGCGCACGAACTCAGATTTCCCTGGCGCGAACCGTGACGGGAAAGTTTGTGGTTACTAACTCATTTTCTATGCCCGTTACTTTTTTGGATAGAATCCACGCTCTCTGAACGCGATTACTGGCATCCTGAAAATGCAGTCATCCACGATACGGAATGTAGTTCAGGCTTCCGCGCTTCGATTGCCGATCACCCACAAGTTGTTCATTTCGCGCATTCCAAAACTTGTTGATAAGTTGTTGATAAGTTGTGTGTTGCGGGTGCGCAACGACGTCCAATCAGCGGTTTACGGGCTGTACGTTCGGGGCTTTTTGCCTACAATGAAGCTCCAACATATCGCAGTTGCCAATGATTGTTGGTTCAGGGCGCGTCAGTACTCGACGCGCCCTTTTTTCTTGGCCGGTTGTTCTAATTCAATTACTTGAAACTCGTCGTTGATGAATCACATCAGAAATTTTTCAATCATTGCGCACATCGATCACGGCAAGTCGACGCTGGCAGACCGCCTGATTCAGCGTTGCGGCGGGTTGAGTGAACGCGAGATGAGTGAGCAGGTTCTCGACTCGATGGATATCGAGAAGGAGCGTGGGATAACCATCAAGGCACAGACCGCCGCGCTGAAGTACCAGGCTCGCGACGGCAAGGTCTACAACCTCAACCTGATCGACACGCCGGGGCATGTGGACTTCTCCTACGAGGTGAGCCGTTCCTTGTCCGCGTGCGAGGGTGCGTTGCTCGTGGTCGATGCCAGCCAGGGTGTCGAGGCACAGACCGTGGCCAACTGCTACACCGCGCTGGACCTCGGCGTAGAGGTGGTGCCGGTGCTGAACAAGATGGACCTGCCCAATGCCGATCCCGACAACGCCAAGGCCGAGATCGAGGACGTCATCGGGATCGATGCCAACGATGCGATCCCGTGTTCGGCCAAGACCGGATTGGGCATCGACGATATCCTCGAAGCGGTGGTCGCGCGCGTCCCTCAGCCCAGAGGCAAGCCCGAGGCGCCGTTGCGGGCGATGATCATCGACAGCTGGTTCGATAGCTACGTCGGTGTGGTGATGCTGGTGCGTGTGGTGGACGGTCGCCTCGCACGCGGTGAGCGCATCAAACTGATGGCCACCGGTGCGGTCTACAACGCAGACAACCTGGGTGTGTTCACGCCGGGCAACCAACCACGCGACGCGCTCGAGGCGGGCGAAGTGGGCTACATCATTGCCGGCATCCGCGAACTGCAGGCTGCCAAGGTGGGCGACACCGTCACACTGGAGAAGAAGCTGCCCAACAACCTCGGCCCGGCCAGCGAGCCACTGCCGGGTTTCAAGGAGATCCAGCCTCAGGTCTTTGCCGGTCTGTATCCGACCGAAGCCAGCGAATACGACTCCTTGCGCGACGCCCTGGAGAAACTCAAGCTCAATGATGCGTCGCTTCATTACGAGCCCGAGGTCAGCCAGGCACTCGGATTTGGCTTCCGCTGCGGCTTCCTGGGTTTGTTGCACATGGAGATCGTTCAGGAGCGGCTGGAACGGGAGTTCGATCAGGACCTGATCACCACCGCACCCAGCGTGGTCTATGAAGTGGTCCAGGCGGACGGCGAAGTTCGGATGGTCGAGAACCCGTCAAAGATGCCGGACCAGGGGCGTCTGGACGAGATTCGTGAACCCATCGTGACCGTGCATCTCTACATGCCGCAGGAATATGTCGGTCCGGTCATGACGCTGGCAAACCAGAAGCGCGGCGTGCAGATGAACATGGCCTACCACGGGAGGCAGGTGATGCTGACCTACGAGATGCCGCTGGCCGAGATCGTGCTGGACTTCTTTGACAAGCTGAAGTCCGTGTCGCGAGGCTATGCCTCGATGGACTATGAGTTCAAGGAATACCGCGCGGCCGATGTGGTGAAGGTCGACATCCTGCTCAACGGCGAAAAGGTGGATGCGCTGTCCATCATCGTGCACCGCTCGCAGTCGCAATTCCGCGGGCGCGCCGTGGTGGCCAAGATGCGCGAGGTGATCAGCCGCCAGATGTACGACGTGGCGATCCAGGCCGCCATCGGCGCCAACATCATTGCGCGCGAAACCATCAAGGCCCTGCGCAAGAACGTGCTGGCAAAATGTTACGGGGGTGACATCACCCGCAAACGCAAACTCCTCGAGAAGCAGAAAGCAGGCAAGAAGCGCATGAAACAGATTGGCTCGGTCGAAGTTCCCCAGGAAGCCTTCCTGGCCATTCTGCGGGTGGAAGATTGATGCAATATCTCACCGCGCTGATCCTTGCCGCCTTTGCCGGCTATGCCGGGGCCTGGTATTTCGGCATGCTGGAAGGCAATTTCGCGCTCCTGCTGTTCCTGGCCACGGTGGTCACCGGCCTGTATTGGCTGGCCGAGCGCTTCTATTTCCTGCCGCAACGACTCAAGGCGGCGCAGGCGCTGGAGGAGCAGGCCGTGCAACGCCGCGCGGACCTCAACAAGATGGGCATTGCGCAGGTTGATGGCGATATTGCCGAAGCCAAGCACCGCCTGATCATGCAGCCTTGGTGGCTGGACTGGACGGCCGGATTGTTTCCGGTCATCCTGGTGGTGTTCCTGCTGCGTTCGTTCCTGTTCGAGCCGTTCAAGATTCCGTCCGGCTCCATGATTCCGACGTTGCTGGTGGGTGACCTGATCCTGGTCAACAAGTTCACCTATGGCGTTCGGCTTCCCGTGATCAACCAGAAGATCACCGACGGCAACCCGCCCCAGCGGGGCGACGTGATGGTGTTCCGCTATCCGCCCAAGCCCAGCCTGGACTACATCAAACGCGTCGTTGGCGTGCCGGGCGACGAGGTGGCCTACCTCAACAAGCGGCTCACGATCAATGGCAAGCCGGTACCCACGACCGCGTTGCCGGAGTACTTCGATGAAGACGCCATGCGCTATTTTCCGCAGTTCGAAGAAGCCTTGTCCGACAAGCCGCACCGCTTGCTGAATGATCCTGCCCGTCCGGCGATGATTGCAGGCGCCGACGACTTCCCTTTTAGGCAGAACTGCCGTTACAGTGTCGAAGGTGTGGTGTGCAAGGTCCCCCAGGGGCACTATTTCATGATGGGCGACAACCGCGACAATTCGCTGGATTCGCGGTACTGGGGTTTCGTGCCGGACCGCAACATCGTTGGCAAGGCGTTCTTTGTCTGGATGAACTTCGGCAACCTGAAGCGCATTGGCTCGTTCAATTGACTCGCTTGACGGGGAGAGGGTGATATGGCGCAGGCATTTCGTACACGTTCAGGGCAGCGGGGCATTTCCTTTTTGGGGCTGCTTTTTGTGGGCACCATCGTCGCTTGCGTGATGGTGGTGGGTGCCCAGATTTTTCCCACCGTGGTCGAGTACCAGGCGGTGGTCAAAGCGGTGAACAAGGCCAGTGCCGGCTCTACCGTGCCTGAGGTGCGCCTGATCTTCGAGAAGGCGGCTGCGATCGATGACATCACGTCCATCAAGCCGAAAGAACTGGAGGTCACCAAGGAGAATGACAAGGTCGTCGTTTCCTTCGCTTACGACAAGGAAATCCACCTGGTGGGACCGGGTTATCTGGTGCTGAAGTACCGCGGACGTTCGCGGTGAGCCTGCCTCCGGTCTTGCTGGCACTGCAGGAGCGGTTGCAGCACGAGTTTTCCGACCCGCAGTTGCTCGTCCAGGCGCTCACCCATCGCAGTTTCTCGGCCGATCACAACGAGCGCCTGGAGTTCCTGGGCGATTCGGTGCTCAACTTGGCCGTTGCCCACCTGCTCTACGAAGGCCTGAGCACTCTGCCTGAAGGCGATCTGTCACGGGTGCGAGCCAATCTCGTCAAGCAGGACACGCTTCATGGCCTGGCGCTGAGTCTCGGGCTGGCCGAGGCACTGCGCCTGGGCGAGGGCGAAATGCGCTCGGGCGGGCAACGGCGCCCGTCCATCCTGGCCGACGCGCTGGAAGCCGTGCTCGGCGCGGTCTACCTCGATGCCGGCTATGGTGTGGCGCAGGCCCTGGTGCGACGGCTGTTCGACGGTGTGGAGATCAAGGCCACCATGCAGGCGGCTGCGAAGGATCCGAAGACCGGCTTGCAGGAGTGGCTGCAGGCGCGCAAGATGCGGCTGCCCGCGTACCGGGTGGTGGAGACGCAGGGGGCCGCCCACCAGCAGACCTTCGATGTGGAATGCGAGATTGCCGAGCTGGGGTTGTCCGAGCGCGGCATCGGGGGTTCCCGGCGGGCGGGCGAGCAGGCTGCTGCTGCCGCCGTGCTGGAGATCCTGAAGACCCGGAACCCAAGATGAATGCTACAAAAAAGCAAGCAACCGATGACCTTTTGATGCTGGGAAACGCCGAAAAAGGTCCGAAAAATGGCGATGGGGGCGAAAGCGCGTCTCCCGAGGGCAGACGCTGCGGCCTGATTGCCATTGTCGGCAAGCCCAACGTCGGCAAGTCGACGCTGATGAATGCCCTGGTCGGACAGAAGATCAGCATCACCTCGCGCAAGGCGCAGACTACGCGACATCGGATCACCGGCATTGCCACCCGGGGCGCCACACAGTTCGTGTTTGTTGACACACCGGGCTTTCAGACGCTGCACAACACCGCGCTGAACAAGTCGCTGAACAAGACGGTTCAGGGCGCGGTGGGTGATGTGGATCTGGTGCTGTTCGTGGTGGAGGCGGGCAGCTTCACGCCGGCCGATGCACGCGTGCTGGCCTTGCTCAAGTCCGGCGTGCCGGCGCTGCTGATTGCCAACAAGCTCGACACGGTGCATCGCCGCGCCGAGATCGCGCCGTGGTTGCTGTCCATGCAGCAACGTCACACGTTTGCAGAGTTTGTGCCCATGTCGGCCAAGAACGCCAAAGACATCGAGCGCCTGTTCGGAATCTGCGAAAAATACCTGCCCGAGCAGCCGTGGGCCTATGGCGAGGACGAGCTCACCGACCGCAGCGAGCGCTTCCTGGCCAGCGAGATCGTTCGCGAGAAGCTGTTTCGCTTCACTGGCGACGAACTGCCCTATACCTCCACGGTCGTGATCGACAAGTTCGAGGACGAGTTTGGCCGCAACAAGAGCCGGCTCGCACGCATTGCCGCCACCATCGTCGTGGAGCGAGACGGCCATAAGGCGATGGTGATCGGCGAGAAAGGCGAGCGGCTTAAGCGCATCGGCACCGAAGCGCGCCAGGAACTGGAGCGCCTGATGGATTGCAAGGTGTTTCTCGAATTGTGGGTGAAGGTCCGGTCGGGCTGGGCCGATGACGAGGCCCGCGTCCGGTCGTTTGGCTATGAGTAAAGTTGCCCCCACGCTTGTCACTTCGTGTACTGCGCTGCCCCCCGAGGGGGCTGGCCTTGGTTGGGGCGGCCCGGTGCGGCTACTGGCTGCCCGCATGTTTGTCATGTCTCGCTGAGCCGTGGCCGCCAAGCGCGTCACCGAAGAGCCGGCCTACGTCCTGCACCGCTACGACTGGAGCGAGTCCAGCCTGATTCTGGAGGTCTTCACCCGCCACCATGGGCGCATTGCCCTGGTGGCCAAGGGAGCGAAGCGGCCGAGCTCCAGCTTTCGCCCGGTGCTGCTGCCGCTGCAGCCGCTGCACCTGAGCTTTGGCGGCGATGGCGAGATCCGCACGCTCAAGGGTGCGGAGTGGGTGGGCGGGCATGTCATGCCCACGGGTGACGCCCTGCTGTCAGGCTACTACCTCAACGAACTTCTCTTGCGCTTGCTGGCGCGAGATGACCCCCACCCTGGTCTGTTCGATGCCTATGCGTCGGTGGTGCAGGTGCTGGCCGGGCACGGCAGCCCCACTGGCATTGGTCCTGCGTTGCAGGGCGAAGTCCTGCATGTGGCTCTGCGCGCGTTCGAACTATTGCTGTTGCGGGAGATCGGATTGCTGCCACTGCTCAATGCCCAGACACTCACGCTGGAGCCCCTGGCGCCCGAAGGCCGCTACTGCCTGGTGCCCGAGGGGGGGCTGCGCGCATTCCATGACGACGACCGCGCCAGCCTGCGCGGCGCCGAATGGGAAAGCCTGCAGGCCGCGCTCGGCGAGGGCGCCGCTTTCCTGTCCGTACTGCGCGCCAGCGGGCCGCTCATGTCGGAGTTGCGCCCGCAATTGCGCGCGCTGCTGAACTACCATTGCGGGGTCACGACGCTGCGCACGCGCCAGATGATGATGGATCTCCAGAATCTGTAAATGTGCGGCGCTGCAACCCCGCCCGCTTGCCCACCATGAAAACAGCCCTGTCGGTCAACCTGAACAAAGTCGCCCTGGTGCGCAACACGCGCCACCTGGGCATTCCCAGCCTGACCCGTGCCGCCACCCTGTGCCTGCAGGCCGGTGCGCACGGCATCACCGTGCACCCGCGCCCGGACGAGCGCCACATCCGCGCGCAGGACGTGTTCGACCTTGCCGAGTTGCTGAAAGGCTGGCCCGACCGCGAATACAACATCGAAGGCAATCCCTTTCACAACCTGATGGACTTCGTGCGCCAGGTCCGCCCGCACCAGGCCACCTTTGTGCCCGACAGCGAGGGCCAGTTCACCAGCGACCATGGCTGGAGTTTCCCGGCCGATGCCGACCGCCTGCGACCGTTGATTGCCGAGTGCCGCGCGCTGGGGGTGCGGGTCAGCCTGTTCATGGACCCGCTGCCTGCGCAAATGGCGTTGGCCCGGACGGTGGGCGCCGACCGGGTGGAGCTCTACACCGAGCCCTATGCCGCCGCCTGGGGCCAGCCGGGGCAGGATGAGCAGTTGCGCCGGTACGCGGCGGCGGCGCGTGCCGCGCGGGATGCCGGCCTGGGCGTCAATGCCGGGCACGACCTGAGCCGTGACAACCTCACCGATTTCCTGCGCGCCGTGCCGGACGTGGCCGAGGTGTCGATCGGTCACGCGCTGATCGGCGACGCGCTGGAGCTGGGCTACACCGAGACTGTCAAGGGCTACCTCGCCTGCACCGATGCCGCGCGGGTGCGCGCCCCTTGAACGCTCACACATGATCTACGGCATCGGCACCGACATCTGCGACGTGCGCCGCATCCGCGCCAGTCTGGATCGCCATGGCGAGCGCTTTGCCCACAAGATCCTGAGTGATGCGGAGTTGGTCCAGTGGCGCGCCCGCAGCGCGCGCTGGCCCGAACGGGGCGTGCGCTTCCTGGCCACGCGGTTTTCTGCGAAAGAGGCCTTCAGCAAGGCGATCGGTCTGGGCATGCGCATGCCCATGAGCTGGCGCCTGTGCGAAGTCGGGAAGCTGCCCAGTGGAAAGCCAACCCTTGTGCTGCATGGGGGCCTGAAGGACTGGTTTGAGGCGAGGAGCCTCACCGCGCACGTCAGCGTGACCGACGAGACCGACTACGCCGCCAGTTTCTGCGTCGTGGAGACGATTTGAAGAAATATCTGCACCATCCCAGCGTCGATTGGTCACTGTTTGCTATCAATTGATGACTGTTCGTACCTATATTCCGGAGCCTTCATGATGCACGCTGCCCCCGTCATCCTCGATATTGCCGGCACCCGGCTGACTGCTGCGGACCGCCAGCGCCTCGGGCACCCGCTCACCGGCGGGATCATCCTGTTTGCTCGCAACTGGGAGAGCCGCGCCCAACTCGACGCCCTGTGCGCCGAGATCAAACGCGTGCGGGGCGACCTGCTGATCTGCGTGGATCACGAAGGCGGGCGCGTGCAACGCTTTCGCACCGACGGTTTCACCCACCTGCCGCCGATGCGCGCTCTGGGCGAGCTCTGGATGCATGACGGTAAGGGCGGGCCCGGAAGCGGCGCGATGCGCGCCACCAACGCCGCCAGTGCCGCCGGCTACGTGCTAGCGGCCGAATTGCGCGCCTGTGGTGTGGACCTCAGCTTTACACCGGTCCTGGACTTGGACCATGGCGACAGTGCGGTCATTGGAGACCGCGCCTTCGCCCGCGACTCGCGCGTGGTCAGCCTGCTGGCCAAGAGCCTGATGCATGGCCTGCTGCGCGCCGGCATGTCCAACTGCGGCAAGCACTTTCCCGGTCATGGCTTTGTCCGGGCCGACTCGCACACCGACATCCCGGTGGACCGGCGCAGCCTCAAGGCCATCCTGGCCGATGACGCCGCGCCTTACGGGTGGCTCAACACCACGCTGGACAGCGTCATGCCGGCCCATGTGATCTATCCGAAGGTGGACGCACGGCCGGCCGGGTTTTCCAGTCGCTGGCTGAACGACATCCTGCGCCACCAGCTCGGCTTCGGAGGCGCGATCTTCAGCGACGACCTCTCGATGGCGGGCGCTCGTCAGATCGACGGCCGCGAGGTCACATACACCGAAGCGGCGGTGGCGGCTCTGGAAGCTGGGTGTGATCTGGTGCTGCTGTGCAACCAGAGCCTGGACGGCGGCGTCGCGGTCGATGCCTTGCTCGATGGCTTGGCCGAAGCCAAGCTCAAGGCGCGCTGGCAGCCCCGCGAGGCCAGCGAGATGCGGCGTCTGGCTCTGCTGCCGCACTCGCCGGCGCTGCCGTGGGATGACCTGATGTGCTCGCCCGAATACATCCATGCGCTGGAGCTGCTGCCTTGAAAGGCGCTGTACCAGCCCCATCTCCCGTTTTGCCGAACTCTTGGAGCCTTGCCGGCTCCGGCCTCATGTCCCTGATTTCTGATATGGCCAACCAGCTTGTCTCGTGGGTGCTGCGCCTGGTGTTCGGGCTTTTTGCCCTTGCGTTTGCCCTGAGCCTGCTGGCGGCCGGCCTGATCGCCGTGTTCTTCATGTTGCTGCGCTCGCTGCTGACCGGGCGCAAGCCGGCCCCGGTGATGGTCTGGCAACGCTACCGAGACGCTTCACGGGCGAGTTCAGAACGCTGGACGAACCGTACGAAACCCCCAGGTACACCAGGCCCATCGGGCGCGCCGACTGCACGGGGTGCGAGGCCGGCATCGGCCGATGTCGAGGATGTAACGCCGCGCGACATCCCGCCGCACTGAGGGTCGTTGGCCGCAAATGGTGACGCCTTGTTGGCGACACTGAATCTGTAAATGGACCCTCCGCCAGGCCCAGTGCGATGGGTGCCGCCGGTCAGGCTTCGCGTTTGCGCTCGGCGGCAGGTGCTTCGTTGCGCAGCGCCGGGAAGAGGATCACGTCGCGGATGCTGGCGCTGTCCGTCAGCAGCATCATCAGGCGGTCGATGCCGATGCCGCAGCCGCCGGCGGGCGGCATGCCGTATTCCAGCGCCCGCACGAAATCGTGGTCATAGAACATGGCTTCGTCGTCGCCGCTGTCCTTGGCGGCCACCTGGGCCATGAAGCGTGCGGCCTGGTCTTCGGCGTCGTTCAACTCGCTGAAGCCGTTGCCGAATTCGCGGCCGGTGATGTAGAGCTCGAAGCGCTCGGTGACCTCCGGGCGGGCGTCGTTGGCGCGCGCCAGCGGTGAAATCTCGGTCGGGTGTTCCATGATGAACGTGGGCTGCCAGAGCTTGTCTTCCACCGTTTCTTCAAAGTACAGCACCTGCAGGCTGGCCAGGCTGCGCGTGGACAGCTTGTCCTTGGCCTCGGTCATGCCGAGCTTCTTCAGCGCACTCATCAGCCAGGTGGCGTCGTCCACATGGGCGCCGGCTTCCGTGTGCTGGAAAATCGCCTCGCGGATGGTCATGCGCACGAAGGGTTGGGAAAGATCCACCTCGCGGCCCTGGTAGGTCAATAGCAGCGTGCCGACCGCCTTCACGGCCGCATCGCGGATCAGGGCCTCGGTGAAGTCCATCAGGTCCAGGTAGTTCCAGTAGGCCGCGTAGAACTCCATCATGGTGAACTCGGGGTTGTGGCGCACCGAGATGCCTTCGTTGCGGAAGCTGCGGTTGATCTCGAACACCCGCTCGAAACCGCCCACCAGCAGGCGCTTGAGGTACAGCTCCGGCGCGATGCGCAGGAACATCTCCTGATCGAGCGCGTTATGGTGCGTCTTGAACGGCTTGGCGTTGGCGCCACCCGGGATCGGGTGCAGCATCGGCGTCTCGACCTCCAGGAAATCGTTCGTCACCATGAACTCCCGGATGCCGCTGACAGCCCGGCTGCGCGCGGCAAAGCGTTTGCGGGCTGCCTCATCGGTCATCAGGTCCACATAGCGCTGACGGTATTTGACCTCCTGGTCGGCGATGCCATGGAACTTGTCGGGCATGGGGCGCAGGCTCTTGGTCAGCAGGCGCAAGCTGGTGACGTGCAGCGAGAGCTCTCCAGTGCGGGTACGGAACAGGTGGCCCTCGGCGCCGACGATGTCGCCAAGGTCCCAGTGCTTGAAGGCGGCGTAGCGTTCCTCGCCGATGTCGTCGCGCGTCACGTAGATCTGGAAACGGCCCGAGCTGTCCTGCAGCGTGGCGAAGCTGGCCTTGCCCATTACGCGTTTGAGCATCATGCGACCGGCGATCTTGGCGGAGATCGGCGCCGTGCCCTCGGCGGCCAGTTCTTCCGCAGTCTTCGCGCCGTGCGTGGCCAGCAGGGTGGCGGCATGGTCTTCGGGCTTGAAGTTGTTCGGGAAGGCCACTGCCCCACCTTGGGCCTGCGCTTCCCGCAGTGCCTTGAGCTTCTCGCGGCGCTCGGCGATGAGCTGGTTTTCGTCCTGGGGGGCTGGCGTGATTTGAGGGTCAGACATGGGCAAACGTGGGTTGGTCGCGGCGTTCAGGCACTGCGAGCGGGAGGCATTTCTTGCCAAAACCCCGTATTTTAGTTTTTTGCGGTCGCTGGCTTGCCGGCGGTCCCGGGCGTGACTCGATAATCGACGCCATGTTTCTCAAAGCTGGCGCGCTGTCCCTTGCCTTGCTGCTGGCCAGCCGGCTGTTGGGACTGGCCCGCGAGTCGGCGCAGGCGGCCGCATTCGGCACCTCGGGCCTGGGCGACGTGGCGGTGCTGATGCTCACGCTGCCCGACTGGCTGGCCGGCCTGCTGGCCAGCGGCGCGCTGGCCTACGTGCTGCTGCCGCACTGGGCCCGGCAGCCACGGGCCGCGCAGCGGGCGACACAGCGCGCGGTGGCGTGGGGCCTGCTGGCGCTGGGCGGCGCGCTGGGGCTGGCGATCTGGCTGGGGCGCGGGCCGCTCGTGGCGCTACTGGCGGCAGGACTGGCGCCAGACTTGCGCGGCCTGGCCGGCCAGTCGCTGGGCTGGAGCGCGCTGGCGCTTCCAGCCGCGCTGCTGGCCGCGCTGTGGGCCACGCGCCTGCAGCATGAGCGCGACTTCGTCGGAATGTACGGCGCCAATCTGGTGGTCAATGGGGTGCTGGTGGCTGCTCTTTTATTGATAGCTTTCAATGACCCTTCGACGCAGGGATTGGTCCAATTGGGCGGGTATTTCCTGCTGGCGATGGGGTTGCGGCTCGGCTGGCTTTTTTGGCGGCAGCGCGCCCGGCCGGGGCTTGCGGCAGCGGTCATCAGACGCGACGAAACCATGCCCGAGATCCGGAACGAGGCCCCCGGCATGCAAAGGCCGGGTTTGCCCCTGGTAGCTGACCCAAGGCAGCGCTCGGTGCCCACCCCGGCGCATCTGCCGGCGACCTCGGTGTGGCTGTGGGCCGCGCTGTCCGCCGGCCTGCCGCTGGCGCTGCCGTTCGCGGCGCGTTCCATGGCGTCAAGCGGCGGGGAGGGCGCGCTGGCCACCTTCAACTATGCCTGGAAACTGGTCGAGCTGCCCCTGATACTGGCGATTCAGCTGGTGGCAACGCTGGCGTTTCCAGCCATCACCCAGGCATTCGCCAGGGACGCTGGTGCGGCAGGACAGCCCGGCGCCGACGCCACGCAAGCGGTCCGAAATGCCTTTGCACTTGCCTGGACGCTGGCCTGCGCAACAGCAGCAGGGCTGCTGCTGGGCGCGCCGGCGCTCACCCAGCTGCTGTTCGGCTGGGGTCGCATGGGGCCGGATGCGCTCGCGCGCGTGGCGGCCTGGGGCGCCGCGGGCGCCTGGGGGCTGCTGCCGCAGGCGCTGATCGCCGTGGCGCTGACCGTGCTGGCCACGCAGGGGCGCATGCGCTGGGCGGCGGGGGCTTATGCCCTGGCCTTGGGCGCGTTGCTGGCTGCGGCGGGCTGGGCCGGCGGCGATGGGCTGCGGCTGATGGGGGCGCTCAACGCGGTGCTGGCCGGGGTGGCCTTGGGCATCCTGGTCGCCCTGGGTCCGGTGGTGCGGCGCTGGCTGCCGGCACGGCTGATGGTCGTGACGGGCGCTGCGCTGGGGATGCTGGCGCTGGCGCAGGCGGCCGGCGCCTTGCCGGCGTCTGCGGGGCAAGGCATGCCTGCCCTGGCCCTGGCCCTGGCGGCAGCGCTGGCCATGGTGGGGCTCGGGGCGATGGCCGGACCCGATCTGCGGCAGGCGCTGCGGCGATAATCCGGCGCTGCCATGATCGAACTGTTCCAGATCACCAACGACCCCGATTTTGCGCGCCGCTGCGACGCTCTGGATGGCGTGCGTGTCTTCGTCGATCTGGAGCGCCTGGGCAAGGCCGAACGCCAGGCTGGGCGCAACACCTTCATCAGCGTGCACCAGATGGACGACGTGGCGCGTGTGAAGGCCGTTCTGAAGCGCGCCCGGCTGATGGTGCGCGTGAACCCGATGAACCCGGACAGTGCGGCCGAGGTGCAGGCCGTGCTGGCACGCGGTGCCGACCTGCTGATGCTGCCGATGTTCACCGGCGGCGAGGAGTTGCGGGCGTTTTCCGCGCTGGTGGCCGGCCGGGCGCCCCTCGTTGCGCTGCTGGAAACGGCGAGCGCGCTCGCCACGCTGGACGACTGGATCGGCACGCCGGGCCTGCACGAGGTGTTCGTGGGCTTGAACGACCTGCATCTTTCCCTCGGACTGCATTTCATGTTCGAGCCGCTCGCGCTGGGCATCGTCGAGCGCGTCGCCCGGGCCGCCCAGGGCCACGGCCTTCGCTTCGGTTTTGGCGGCATCGCGCGCCTCGATGAAGGCCTGCTGCCTGGGCGCGACGTGCTGGCCGAGCACCTGCGGCTCGGCTCGCAGGCGGTGATCCTGTCGCGCACGTTTCACCGGCCCGACGAGCCCGGCAGCGCGGCGCATCCGTTCGAGGCCGAGGTGGCAGCACTGCGGCGGGCGGAAGCCGAACTGTCGCGCCGCACGGCAACGCAGGTCGAGCAGGACCGGGTGCGTATCGCCGCGGTGATTGAAGGCATTGGCGCTGCCATGGCGCGGCGCGCTGCGGAGGCCGCCGCTTGAAGCGCACCCTGGACCTCGCCCTGTCCCTGGTGGCCCTGCTGATCCTGAGCCCCGTGCTGTTCGGCGCAGCGCTGGCGATAGCGCTTGAAAGCGGCTTTCCGGTCCTGTTTCGTCAGACCCGGCTCGGCCTGCACGGGCGCGAGTTCGGCATGTTGAAGTTCCGCAGCATGGTGAAGAACGCGGCGTCCATCGGCCCGTATTTCACGTCCACCAGCGACCCTCGCGTCACCCGGGTGGGCCGCTTTATCCGCCGCACCAGCATCGACGAGCTTCCGCAGATCCTGAACGTGCTGCGCGGCGACATGAGCCTGGTCGGCCCGCGCCCCGACGTGCCGGCGCAGCGGGCGCTCTACAGCGACGCCGACTGGGCGCAGCGCTGCAGCGTGCGGCCCGGCATCACCGGGCTGGCCCAGGCGCTGCTGCGTTCCGAGGGGACCGAGGCGCAGCGTCTGGCACTGGACCTGCGCTACACGCGCGAGATGTCGGTAGGGTTCGACCTGAAGATCATGGCGTGGACGCTGGGGCGCCTCACGGGCAAAGGGAGCAACTGATGAGCGTCCACGCCCGTCCTTTCTTGGTTTCGCTGCC
Source organism: Candidatus Skiveiella danica (assembly GCA_016721925.1). GTDB lineage: Bacteria > Pseudomonadota > Gammaproteobacteria > Burkholderiales > Burkholderiaceae_C > Skiveiella > Skiveiella danica. Next base: position 459,887 of record JADKHE010000013.1, on the reverse strand, counting down.
CTCCGGGGGGGTGCGGGCCCTCCTTGGCGCCCGGCGGGAGGCCTGAGCCATGTGCGGCATCTTCGGCTACTGGGATCGCTCGCGCCAGCCGCTGCAGGACGGCGTCCTGCGCGCGATGGCGCAGAGCCTCGTGCACCGCGGCCCGGACGATGAGGGCATCTGGCACCCGGCCGCGCGCGGTGTGGCCATCGGCAACCGGCGCTTGTCCATCATCGACATCGGCGGCGGCCACCAGCCCTTTGTCAGCGACGACGGGCAGATCGCCGTGGTGCAGAACGGCGAGATCTTCAACCATGTGGAATTGGCCGCCGAGCTGCGCGCGCAGGGTGTCCTGCTCCGGAGCGCGTCGGACACCGAGGTCATCCTGCGCCTCTACGAGCGCGAAGGCATCGCCTGCCTGAAGCGCCTGAACGGCATGTTCGCGATCGCCATCGACGATGCGCGCGAGGACGCGCTGTACCTGGCGCGTGACCGCATCGGCGTGAAGCCGCTCTACGTCATGGACGACGGCCAGCGCATGTTGTTTGCTTCGGAAATCAAGGCTTTCTGGCAGGTTCCCAGCGCCCCCTGGTCTTCATCTGCTATCGATCTGGAAGCGATTCACCACTACCTCACGTTCAACTACATCCCCGCGCCGTGGACGGCCTACCAGGGCGTCAAGCATGTGATGCCCGGCATGTGGATGAAATTCACGCGCGGCGGGCCGGTGCAGACCTGGCGTTGGTGGAGCCTGGCCGACCAGCGCGAGCAAGACTATGGTTTCGACGACTGGGCGGCGGAATTCATGGCCCTGCTGGACGACGCCACGCGCATCCGGCTGCGCGCCGACGTGCCCTTCGGCGCCTTCCTGTCGGGTGGCGTCGATTCGAGCACCATCGTCGGCCTGATGGCGCGCCACGTGGACCGGCCGGTCAAGACCTTCTGCATCGGCTTCGCAGACCCGCGCTATGACGAGTCGGCGTTCGCCTTGCAGGCGGCACAGCGCTTCGGCTGCGAGCACACCAGCGAGATCGCCAAGCTCAACATGCTGGCGCAGTGGCCGCGCGTGCTGCACCACCTCGACCAGCCGCATGGCGATGCGTCTTTCATGCCCACGCTGCGTGTCAGCGAACTGGCGGCGAAACATGTGAAGGTCGTGCTGACCGGCGACGGTGGCGACGAGCTGTTTGCGGGGTACGACAAATACGCTGCTTTTTTCGCGCAACCCGATTCGGCTTCCCTGTCGGCAGACGCGTTCCAGCGCCGCTACTTCGATTCGATCTCGCTGTTTTCGCCGGCGTCCAAGCTGGCGCTGTACCGGCCCGAAGTCCGCCGGCAACTCGAAGGCATCGACAGTTTCACCGCCGCCGCCAAGCCCTGGTTCGACGAGGCGCAGCACTTCGATCGCGTGAACCAGGCGCTGTACCTGGACATGCAGCTGCTGCTGTCCGGCAACAACCTGGTCAAGCCCGACCGGATGGGCATGGCGGTGAGCATCGAGGCGCGCACGCCGTTCCTCGACTGGCGCATGATGGAGTTCGCCTTCCGCTCCCGGGGCACGACCAAGCTCTCGGCGCAGGGCGACAAGAAGCACTGGTTCAAGCGCGCCGCCGCACCATTGATCGGCGAGGACCTGGCGTACCGCACAAAGCAGATGTTCACCGTGCCCGTGGGCGACTGGTTCCGCCATGGGAGCTACACTTGGCTGCGCGACACCTTGCAGGGCAGCGATTTGATCGCAAAACTGTTCGAGCCTGCCGTCGTGGCGGCGATGCTGGAGCGGCATCGCACCGGCGACGCCAACTTCACGCGCGAACTGCGGGCCCTGGCGGCGCTGGCGCTGTGGGCGGCCGACGGCGCTGCCGGGCCGGCCTACCCATGAAAAAGGTGCTGTTTGTGGCCTACGGTAGCGGCCACATCAAGATGGTCGTACCCCTGGCACAGGCGCTGGCGGCCAATGGCATGGCCAAGCCCGTGGTGCTGGCGCTGACGACGGCGGCACCCGTGGCCCGCGCGGCCGGCCTGGAAGTGCTCCAGTTCAGGGACTTCGTCACCGAAGCCGATGGCGCGGCACTGGCGCTGGGGCTGCAACTGATGCAGGGGCTGGGCGGGCCAGTGGCCGATCCGCAGGAGACCGTCGCTTACCTTGGCCTGTCCATGGCCGATCTGATCGCTGATGTGGGGCCTGAAGAAGCCGGGCTGGCCTACCGGCAATTCGGACGCCAGGCGTTCTTGCCAGTCCGGACCTTGCATCGCATCCTGCGCCAGGTGGCGCCCGATCTGGTGGTCTGCACGAATTCGCCCCGGGCAGAACGGGCGGCCGTGCTGGCAGCCCGGCAACTCGGCATTCCGTCCATTTGCGTGGTGGACCTGTTCGCCATCGATGAAGTCAAATGGATTGGCGCACCCGATTATGCGGACCAGGTCTGTGTCCTGAACGAATCCGTGCGGCAGTTCCTGATAGCGGCAGGGCGTTCGCAGGACCAGGTGGTCGTGACAGGAAATCCGGGTTTCGATGCGCTCAATGCCCCGGCAGCGCTGGCGCAGGGGCGGCAGATCCGCGAGCAACGTGGCTGGCTGGACCGCCACGTCATCCTGTGGCCCGCCCAGGTTGAACCGGCGTTTCACCCGTTTGACGGCCGCCCGGGCGACCCGACCCTGCCACAGCGCGCCTTGGCCGCAGTGATGCAGTGGGTGCTGTCCCGCACGGACTGCGTGCTGTGCATCCGCCCCCGAGCGGGTGAGGATTTGCCGGTGTTTCCCGCAGATCCCCGCATTGTGCTCACCGGCCAGGACTGGCCGCTGGCGTCCCTGCTGCACGCCACCGATCTGGTCGTCACGCTCACTTCAACCGTCGGGCTCGAAGGTCATCTGGCCGGGTGCCGACTGATTCAGGTGCTGGGCTCGGTCTTCGATCAGGCCATGCCGCTGGCGCGCTATGGCATCGCCGACGCTGCCGTACCGGTGGCTGAGATTTCCCAGGCGCTGGAACGCTGGATCGGCGCCCCCCGTCTGGCCGTGCAGGGGCAGGTACCCGCGACCCGGCAGGTGCTTGCCGTCATGGGCAGATTCCTATAATCCACAAGGCTTGCTTTCAGGATCGCTGGAAGTCAGCGGTTTCTTCTGCAACAGCCCTCACTCAAAGCCGAATGTCACTCATCCCCAACCCCGTTTCCGTTGATTTTTCGGCATTTGACGCCAGCGATGACGACGCGCGGGTCATGTACGGTTTGCCGCGTTATTTGCATTTCTGCAAAAAGTGTGTGATCTCCAACCAGCGGCCCAACTCGGCCGTGGAGTACCAGCACACCAAGGCCAGCAAGAAGGCCACGATTGCGTTTGACGAAGAAGGGGTCTGCGATGCCTGCCGTTTTGCCGAGCAGAAGCACGGCACGATCAACTGGAAGGACCGGGAAGACCAGCTGGCTGTCCTGTGCGACAAGTTTCGCAGCCAGTCGGGTTACGATTGCCTGCTGCCCGGTTCTGGCGGCAAGGACAGTTTTTATGCCTCGCACATGCTCAAGACGCGCTTTGGCATGCACCCGTTGACCGTGACCTGGGCGCCCCATGTCTACACGGAATGGGGCTGGAAGAACTTCCAGTCCTGGCTGCACGCGGGGTTTGACAACTACCTCATGACGCCCAACGGCCGGGTGCACCGCCTGCTGACCCGTTTGGCGGTGGACAACCTGTTCCACCCCTTCCAGGCATTCATGTTCGGCCAGAAATCACTGGCGCCCAAGATGGCCTTGCTGCACGACATTCCGTTCGTGGTGTACGGCGAGAACGAAGCTGAATACGGCAACCCGATCGGCGACACCACGAGCGCGCAGCGTGACTGGTCGTACTTCACGTCGGCCAACAAGGCGGAAATCTATCTGGGCGGCACGTCGGTGCAAAGCCTGTATGACGATTTCGGACTGGAAGAGCAGGATCTGCTGCCCTATTTGCCGGCAGACCCTGCGCAGATGCAGCGCAAGCAGGTCGAGGTGCATTACCTGGGCTACTACCTCAAGTGGCATCCGCAGAGCTGTTATTACTACGCGGTGGAGCATGGCGGTTTCGAGGCGTCGCCTGAACGCACCCCTGGCACGTACAGCAAATACAACAGCATCGATGATCGTATTGACGATTTCCATTACTACACCACCTTCACCAAGTTCGGCATCGGCCGCGCCACTTACGACGCCGCGCAGGAAATCCGCTCGGGCGACATCAACCGCGACGAGGGCGTTGCGCTGGTGCGGCGCTATGACGGCGAGTTCCCCGAGCGTTTTGCAGACGAAATCTTCCGCTATCTGAGCATTCCGGAGAAGGAGTTCGGGCGCGCCAGCAAGATGTTCGAGGCGCCGGTCATGGACCGCGACTATTTCATGCGGCTGGCCGACACCTTCCGCTCGCCGCACCTCTGGAAGCGCGAGAACGGCCAGTGGAAACTGCGCCACACCGTGTTTGACGGCGTCTGAAGCGCACTTATGGCGGGTTTGCGCATTATCCCCCGGCTCGACATCAAGGGTCCCAATCTGATCAAGGGCATCCGGCTGGAAGGACTGCGCGTGGTTGGCGACCCGCATGCGTTTGCCTTGCGATATTACGCGCAGGGGGCTGACGAAATGGTGTTCATGGACATCGTGGCCAGCCTTTACCAGCGCAACAGCCTGTCGGACATCATCCGGCGAGCGGCGAACCAGATCTACATTCCGATCACCGTGGGCGGAGGCATTCGCTCGCTGGACGACGTGGACAACATGCTGCGCTCCGGGGCTGACAAGGTGGCCATCAACACGGCAGCCATCGCGCGGCCGGCGTTGATTACCGAGGTGGCGCGCCGTTTCGGTTCGCAATGCATGGTGCTGTCGGTGGAGGCCAAGCGCACCGGGCCGGGGCGCTGGGAGGCCTACACCGACAATGGCCGGGAGCACACCGGCCTGGACGTGATCGACTGGATTGCCCAGGCCGTGGGACTTGGCGCCGGAGAGATTCTGTTGACGGCGGTGGACCAGGAGGGCACACGCAAGGGGCTCGACATCGAGTTGCTGCGCGCAGTCAACGCGCGCGTCAACGTGCCGGTCATCACCAGCGGCGGCTTTGGCGAACCGGCGGACCTGAGGCGCGCCAGCGACGCCGGCGCATCTGGCGTGGCAATTGCCGATGCCCTGCACTGGGGTCGCATGACAGTGCCTGAAATCAAGCAGCAGGCGCGGGCGCTGGGCGTGGAAGTGCGATTGTGAGCGGTCGCCACGTCACCGTGATCGACTATGGCATCGGCAACCTGCTCAATGTGGTGCGGGCGCTGGAGCATTGCGGGGCCAGCGTGCAGGTAGCCGATCAGGCCGCGCTAATGACCACTTTGCCGGACCGACTGGTGCTGCCCGGCGTGGGCGCGTTCGCGGACGCCATGGCCGAACTGCGTTTGCGCGGCTTTGATGAGTTGGTCAAGCGCTATGTCGATACCGGGCGTCCTTTTCTGGGCATCTGCGTGGGGGCGCAATTGCTCTTTGAAGTGGGTGAGGAGCATGGCGATCACATCGGGCTGGGGCTGATTCCCGGCCGGGTACAGCCTGTGCCCGCAGTCGACCCGGACGGGAGGCCACTGCGTGTGCCGCACATCGGCTGGAGCGGTCTGGCGCGTCCGCCCGCGCGTGCGTCGTGGGACGGCACGATCCTGGCGTCGGTACAACCCGGCGAGGCCGTGTACTTCGTGCATTCCTACGCGCCGGTGCCCACGCATGAAGCGCACCGGCTTGCGGATACGGATTACCACGGCGTGCGTATCTGCGCGGCCGTGGCGCGCGACCAGATTTACGGGTGCCAATTTCATCCCGAACGCAGCGCCGAAGCGGGTCTGGGCATTCTCGGCCAGTTCCTTTCATTGTGAGGGCGCGCATGCGGTTACCCAGGACCATCGCCACCATCTGCGCCCGCGGCGGCAGCAAGGGACTGCCTGGCAAGAATATTCGTGACTTCGCCGGCAAGCCGCTGATTGTCCATTCGATCGAGCAGGCGCTCGCGTGTCCGGAGATCGATGCGGTGTACGTGTCGACCGATGACGAAGCCATTGCCGCCGTCGCGCGAGCGGCCGGCGCCACGGTTCCTTATTTGCGACCCGCCGAACTTGCTGGCGACTGCGCGCCGAAAGTCCCGGTGATCGAGCACCTGGTTCGTTTTCTGGAGCGACAAGGGCAAGCAGTAGTCCGGGTTGTGGACCTGCAACCGACCTCCCCATTGCGTGATGCCGCGGACATTTCTGCAGCGCTGCGGGCGCATCCCGAGGCAGATCTCGTTGTCAGTGTCAAGGACGCGGCGGACAACCCCTATTTCAACCTGGTGGAGCGGGGCGACGGGGGCTGGGTGCACCTGAGCAAGGGGCAGGGCAGCACCCGCCGCCAGGAGGCGCCGGCAGTTTACGCCTTGAACGGCTCCATCTATGTCTGGCAGCGTGCGGCGCTGGCTCATGCGGCGATCCACGGCCTCTGGAGCGTTCACATCGCCCCGTTCGTCATGCCGCGCTGGAAATCCGTCGATATCGACGATCTGGAGGACTTTGAGCACGCGCTCTGGCTCTACCGGCGTCACGCAGAAAGCACTCCATGATTGCAACCGTCCCGCCAGTGTTCGTCATCGCCGAAGCCGGCGTCAACCACAATGGGGATCTGGCACTGGCCCTGCGCCTGTGTGACGCCGCGCGGCAGGCCGGTGCCGATGCCGTCAAGTTCCAGACGTTTCGCGCCGAGGATCTCGTCGTGCCTGGCGCACCGACGGCGCAATACCAGGCCCGCGAGACCGGCGAAGTCGACCAGTTCGTCATGCTGCAGCGGCTGGAGCTGTCTTTGCAACAGCATCAGCTGATCAAGGCGCATTGCGACAGCATCGGCATTGAGTTCTTCTCGACCCCGTTCTCCGTCGATGCGGTGGATTTGCTGGTCGGACTGGGCGTGAAGCGGCTCAAGTTGTCTTCAGGCGAACTGACCCATCGCGCCCTGGTGGAGCACGCCGCCGCCACGAAGCTGCCGCTGCTCATGTCCACGGGCATGGCCACGATGGAGGAAATCATCGAAGCGGTCGGCTGGGTGCGGGCGGCCCGCGGTCATCTGGACGCGGTGGTCGTGCTGCATTGCACCTCGGCCTATCCGGCGCCTGACGAAGCCCTGAATCTCAGCGCCATGCGCCAGATGGCCGAGAAGCTGGGCGTGGCCATCGGGTATTCGGACCACAGTCTCGGCATCGAAGCGCCGCTGGCGGCAGTGGCGCTGGGCGCCACGGTGATCGAGAAGCACCTGACGCTGGACTGCGCCATGCCCGGCCCGGACCATAGTGCCTCGCTGGAGCCCGATGACTTTGCCCGCATGGTGCACGGCATTCGCCGGGTCAGCGCCATGCTGGGCGATGGCGTCAAGGCGCCGCGCGCCGACGAACTGGACACGGCCCGGGTGGCGCGACGCAGCGTCGTGACGACCCAGGCCATTGCGGCAGGCACGGTGCTGACCGCCGGGATGCTGGCCTGCCGGCGCCCGGCGACCGGCATTGCCCCGCGCGAACTGCCGGGGCTGGTGGGGCGGCGCGTGCGCCAGGCGATGGGTCCGGGCGCCGTTCTGCAGTGGGATCACATCGAGACGGCCCCCCGCTGATGCCGAGCCCGTCTGCCCATCGGCGCAAGCTGGTCTACCTGAGCGGCACGCGCGCCGACTTCGGCTTGATGAAATCCACGCTGCAGCGCCTGGCGCTGGAGTTCGATCTGGGCGTGGCCGTGACGGGCATGCACCTGGACGCACGTTACGGCCATACCGTGGACGAGATTCGCGGCGCGGGCTTTGAGGTGTGCGGGGAGATTGCGGTGGACGTGGGCAGCCGGACGCCACAGAGCATGGCGGCCGGTGTCGGGGAATGCCTCAAGGGCGTCACGGATCTTCTGGTGCGCGAGCGGCCCGACATGCTGTTGCTGCTCGGCGACCGTGGCGAAATGCTGGCCGGTGCGATCGCCGCACTGCATCTTGGCATCGTCTGCGTGCATGTGCATGGGGGCGAGCGCTCGGGCACCGTGGATGAGCCGGTGCGCCATGCGATCTCCAAGCTGAGCGGGTATCACCTGGTTGCCACCCGTGAATCGCGGGAACGATTGATCCGCATGGGCGAAGCGCCGCAACGCATCTTTGTCACCGGCGCGCCGGGCCTCGACGGGCTCGAGGCCGACGCCGCAATGGACGCGCAGGAATGCCGTGCGAGGCTCGGCCTGCCGAAGGAAGGAGCGTTCGCGCTGGCGGTGTTCCACCCGGTGGTGCAGCAGGCCGGCGATGCCTACGCGCAGACCGCAGCGATGCTGCAGGCGTTGTCGGACGTGAACCTGCCGGTGCTGTGGCTCGAACCCAATGCCGATGCCGGCTCGCTCGAGGTGCTGCGCGCGCTCGATGCGCTGGCGTTGCCGAGTGGCTCTCGCCGGGTGAAGCACCTGGCCCGCCCAGTGTTTTGCGCCGCGATGCGCCACTGCACTGTGATGGTGGGCAATTCGTCGGCCGGCATCATTGAGGCGGCGTCTTTTGGCACGCCAGTGGTCAATGTGGGCGACCGGCAGCGGCTGCGCGAACGCAATGCGAACGTGACCGATGTGGGTAACGGAGCCGTCACCATAGCCGCCGCACTGCAGGTGGCGATCGCGCATGGCCGGTGGGCGTGTGACAATCGATATGGGGATGGTCGGGCCGGCGAGCGCATCGCCACGCTGTTGCCGAGCCTGCCGCTCGATGCCTCCGTCCTCGAAAAAACCAATACCTACTGACAGCCCTTCCGTCGTGCCTGCGCCATTCGCCCCCCATCCCCTGCCTGCTGCGGCAGCAGCGCCTGCGTCGCTGCTGCTGTTCGGCGCGGGCGGCCATGCCCGCGTGGTGGCCGATGCGGCGCTCCTGTGCGAGGGGCGAGGGCGGATCTTCGGCTCCGACCGTGATCCCTTGCGTTGCCGTGGCGAACTGGTGCCGGGGGTGGACTTGCTGCTTGTCGGCGACGCGATGCTGAGGGATCTTTCAGCCGTTCACATCGCCATTGGCAGCAATGCAGCTCGGGAGAAGGAAGCCGGCGCATGGGGCCATGAACGCCTGGCGACCGTGATGCATCCGGCTGCGATGGTATCGCCGCTAGCCGCCATCGGCCGCGGCTGTTTTGTGGCGGCTGGCGCCATTGTGGGTCCTGGTGCGTTGCTGGAAATGGGCGTGATCGTGAATCATGGCGCCGTCGTCGATCATGACGTGCAGCTTGGCGCGTTCTGCCATGTGGCGCCGAACGCGACGCTCGGCGGTTCGGTGCGCGTCGGACAACGCGTGCTGGTCGGCGCCAGCGCGGTGGTGCTGCCGGGGATCGTGATAGCCGACGACGTGGTGGTCGGCGCAGGTGCCGTGGTGCGGGCGCCACTGCTTTCGGCGGGGACCTATGTGGGTGTTCCAGCAAGGAAAATCGGATGAACAGCAACGATTTCAGGGCCCTGTGCGTGCAGCCCGACTGTACGCTGCACGATGCCTTGCAACGCATGGATCAGACCGCACGCGGCATCCTTCTGGTGCTGTGGGAGGACGGTCGGCTTGCGCGCACGCTGACCGATGGTGACCTGCGCCGGGCGCGGCTGCAGCAGCTGGGCGATGAGCTGACGGTGGCAGCCCTGCCCGAACAAGCCGCTCTCACCGTCGGTGAGGATGTCGCCGCCCCCGCTGTTCTGGCGCTGATGGATGCCCACCAGATAGACCATGTTCCCGTGGTGGATGGCGCGGGGCGGCCGGTCGATCTGGTGCTTCGCCGCGAACTTTCGCAGCGCATCTGGCTGTCGTCGCCGCACCTGGGCGACGAGGAAGCCGCCTTTGTCGAGAACGCCTTCCAGACTAACTGGATCGCACCACTCGGCCCGCACGTGGATGGTTTCGAGCGCGAACTCGCCGCGCACGTCGGCGTCGGTCATGCCGCGGCCCTGAGCTCGGGCACGGCGGCAATCCACCTGGGCCTGCTGCTGCTCGGTGTGCAACCTGGCGACACGGTGTTCTGCTCCTCGCTGACCTTTGTCGGCAGTTGCAACCCCATACTCTACTGCGGTGCGCGGCCGGTGTTCATCGATTCGGAGCCCGAAACCTGGAACATGTCGCCAGTCGCGCTGGAGCGTGCCTTTGACTGGGCACGGCGCGAGAATCGCCTGCCGCGCTGCGTCATCGTCGTCAACCTGTACGGCCAGAGCGCTGACATGGATGCCCTGGCGCCGATTTGTGAAAATTATGGCGTGCCCATCCTCGAGGATGCGGCCGAGTCTCTCGGTGCGCGCTACAAGGGACGGTCCAGCGGTACTTTCGGCCGCCTGGCGGTGTACTCCTTCAATGGCAACAAGATCATTACCACCTCGGGCGGCGGCATGCTGGTGGCCGATGATCCCGATCTGGTGGTGCGCGCGCGCAAGCTCGCCACCCAGGCGCGTGAACCGGCGCGCCACTACGAACATGTGGAGGTGGGTTTCAACTACCGCATGAGCAACGTGCTGGCGGGCATCGGCCGCGGACAGTTGCGGGTTCTGGAGCAGCGCGTGGCGCAACGGCGCCAGGTGTTTGACCGCTATCGGGCGGCTCTGGCCGACCAGGCGCAACTGCAGTGGATGCCCGAGCCGCCGGGCTACCATTCCACGCGCTGGCTGACCTGCTTCACGCTGGACGGCCCGGAGGCGGCCCTCAAATGCGACCTGATCATGAAATTCCTGGAGCGCCACGCCATTGAAGCGCGGCCGGTCTGGAAGCCGATGCATCTGCAACCGCTGTTTGACGGCGCGCCGTATTTTGCGCACCGGGTTTCTGTGGATGTTTCGGCGCGACTGTTTGAATCCGGCATTTGTCTGCCGTCGGGCTCCAACCTGACGCCGCAGCAGCAGTATCGCGTGATCCAGTTGTTGCGGCGTGCCCTGGCGATGGCCGAGGATCGGCATGCCCTTGCGTAAGGAGTCCCTGCTGCTGTTGCTGGTGGACATGGCGCTGGTGCTGCTGGCGTGGTGGGCGGCGTTCTGGCTGCGCTTCAACCTCGACATTCCGCCGGAGTTCGAGGCACTCGCCGTGCAGACTACAGGTTGGGTGCTGCCGTGCTATGCGCTGGGCCTGCTGATCTCGCGGGTGTATCGGCATGTCTGGAGTTATATCGGCTTGCCGGAGTTGCGCCAACTCGGCGCCGGCGTACTCCTCGGCGGGCTGATCTTGGCCGCTGTCTTGCTGATGCTAAGGTTCCCCAACTTCCCCCGCTCTGTGCTGGTGCTTCATCCTCTCCTTGTGCTGGTGTTTCTGGGGGCGGCCCGCGCAGGGTGGCGCACCTTTTCAGAGCGCACCACCCCCTCTGCGGGTGAGCGACCGCTGTTGATTGTCGGCACATTGCAGGATGCGGCGGACGCCTTGCGCACACTCAAGGGGTCGGGCAACTGGCGCGCTGCGGGGATTGTTTCGCCGGTGCTGGCGGAGCAAGGGCGATCCCTGCAAGGCGTGGAGGTACTGGGCAGCGTGAACAATCTGGCAGATATTGCCGAGGAGGTGGGGGTTCATACCGCCTTGATGGCCATTGCGCCAGGGGCGCCTGGACGGCGCGATGTCTTGTTGCGATCCGCCGAGGCTGGGCTGTCGCTCATGACGCTGCCACGGGCCGATGAATGGCTGCGGCAGGAGGGGCCCAGTCCGCGCAAAGTCGAACTTGAAGACCTGTTGGGCCGCGACCCGGTGCAGCTTGACGTCAAGGGTCTTTCTGAGCTGCTTTCGGGCCAGACCGTACTTGTCACCGGCGCTGGTGGTTCCATCGGCTCGGAACTGTGCCGGCAGATCGCCCGCTTTGGTGTTTCGCGCCTGGTCTGCGTGGATGTGTCCGAATACGCGATCTACCAGCTGGAGCAGGAGCTTCGCGCGGCGCATCCGCAGATGCAGGGCATTTACTACACGGCCAACGTGCGCGAGTCGGCCCGGCTGGAGGCGATCGCCCAGGCGAACAAACCGTCGGTAGTTTTCCATGCGGCGGCCTACAAGCACGTGCCGCTGATGGAGGAACTCAACGAGATCGAGGCCCTGCGTACCAACGTGCTGGGTACCTTGCATGCGGCGCGGGTGGCGGGTCAGTGCCGGGCGAAGCGCTTCGTCATGATTTCCACCGACAAGGCGGTCAACCCGACCAACGTGATGGGCGCGACCAAGCGCATGGCCGAACTGGTGGTGCAGGGCGTGGCGGCGGAGTTCACGGCAACCGAGTACGTGTCCGTGCGCTTTGGCAATGTGCTGGATTCATCGGGTTCGGTGGTCCCGCTGTTCACGGCCCAGATCGCGCGCGGCGGGCCGGTCACCGTGACCCACCCGGACATCGTCCGCTATTTCATGACGATCCCCGAGGCCGCGCAGCTGGTGCTCCAGGCCGGGCTGATGGGGCGGTCGGGCCAGATCTTCGTGCTGGACATGGGTGAGCCCGTGAAGATCGTGGAGCTTGCGCGCATGTTGATTCGTCTCTCGGGCAAGACCGAGCAGGACATTCCAATCGCGTTTACCGGGCTGCGGCCCGGCGAGAAGCTGTACGAGGAGCTGCTGGCCAACGATGAGACCACTGCGCCGACACCGCACCCCAAGCTGCGCGTGGCCATCACGAGTGGCCAGCAGGTTGTCGTGGCGGCCGAGGTGCTTCAGTGGATTGAAACCGTTGGGCCGGCGCCTGACCGGGCGTTGTTGCGCGACTGGCTGCGACACCAGGTGCCCGAGTACACCTTTCAGGCTTGATTTCTGACAGGGACGCTATCAATCCGGCATCTTATGGTCATTTCCAGCTATTGAAACTGAGAAAACCTCAGCCAGTGATACCGGTTCTGTGCAGGATGTCGTTGACCAGTTCCAGCCGCACTAGCGGGTTGTCGAGCTGCATCAGTCGCTGCTTCAGCTCCAGCGGCAAGGGCAGGATCTCGCACCAGCGGTTGGCCAGCCAGCCGCAGTCGTCAAAGCGCATCGGCCCCTGGAGCGGCGGGGGAGCGTTGTCAGGGGTCTGGCGGGCTTTCAGGGATTCCAGCAGACGCTCAAGGGCATCGGCGGTGGCCTTCAGATCGTCGGGGACCGGGACGGTGAGGTCGTCCTCCAGCCGCCCGACATCGGCGATCCACAGGCCGTGCTTGAGTTGCATGGAGCGGGAAATGCGGAACCGCTGTTCGCCGTGGCAGCGGATCGTCATCAGGCCGGGCTGAGGGGTTTGAAGCGCCGTGATGGTGGCGAGCGTCCCGACGCTGTAGAAAACCTCCGCGCCACCGCCGGGTCGACGGACTTCGGCGCCCTGCGCCAAAGTCACCACGCCAAACGGCGCGCCGGCTTTGTGGCATTTCCCGATCATGTCGAGGTAGCGTACCTCGAAGATGCGTAGCAACAGCACGCCGTCGGGGAAGAGCACCGTGCCCAGGGGAAAAAGGGGCAGGGACGACAGCGTGAGTGTTTCGGACACTGCAGACTTGCTTCAGGTTCATCGGGCGCGCAGGCGCAGGGGCTTGTCGCTATCATCCCACGAGCCCACCTAACAGCGTCCATGCTTTATCAAATCATCTCCTTCGTGCTCGAGGTTGCCACCAGTCTGTTCGGCGGTGCCTGCCTCTTGCGGCTATACATGCAGCACCAGCGGGTTCCGTTTGGCAACCCGGTGGGCCGTTTCGTGTTTGCGTTGACGGACGGGCTGGTGCTGCATTTGCGTCGGGTGGTGCCGTCTACAGGGCGCTGGGATATGGCCAGCCTGGTGGGTGCCTACCTGCTCAATCTGACCCAGTTCGGTCTGCTGTGGTTGCTGGCCGGCGGCTTGGCCGCGGTGGGCTGGGTACCCCTACTGGCGGTTTTTGGCCTCGTCCAGATGGCGATTTCCGGCCTGACAGGGCTGCTCATTGTCTATGCCATCCTGTCGTGGACCCAGGCTGGTTCACCCCTCAGTGCGGTGATAGATCGCCTGTGCGCGCCCTTCCTGGCGCCGTTTCGCCGGATCCTTCCACTGGTTGGGGGCATCGATCTGTCGCCACTGGTACTGCTGGTGGTGCTGCAGGTGGCCGCCATGGTGTTGGCGTCGCTGCAGCAGTCCATGTTGCGCTGACGGCCCCGCAGTTGAGAGAAATGCCGGCGCGGGACTCAGCTGACCGCGTCGGCCGGCTGGCGCTGGAGCATGGCCAGGGTATTGGCAATGGTCTTGCGCAACTCGCGACGGTCGCAGATGAAATCGATGGCGCCTTTCTGCTGCAGGAACTCGGCCCGTTGGAAGCCTTCCGGCAAGGTGACGCGAACCGTGGATTCGATCACCCGAGGCCCTGCAAATCCGATCAGTGCCTTGGGCTCGGCGATCACCACGTCACCAAGGAATGCGAAACCCGCGCTCACTCCGCCCATGGTCGGATCGGTCAGTACGCTGATGTAGGGCAGGCCTTTCTTTGCGAGGTGCGTGAGTGCGGCATTGGTCTTGGCCATCTGCATCAGCGACAAAAGACCTTCCTGCATGCGCGCACCCCCGGTTGCGGTGAAACAAACGAAGGGGACTTTCTGTTCGATGGCGGTCTCCACGCCGCGCACAAAGCGTTCCCCGACCACCGAGCCCATGCTGCCGCCCATGAAGTCGAATTCAAAGCAGGCCGCCACCAGGCTGATGCTGTGAACCGCGCCGCCAATCACGACCAGCGCGTCGGTTTCTCCCGTGTTTTCCAAGGCTTCCTTCAGTCGCTCTGGGTACTTGCGGCTGTCCTTGAACTTGAGCGCATCAACCGGGAGGACCTCCTGGCCGATTTCATAGCGCCCCTCGCCATCCAGAAACGCATTCAGGCGTGCGCGCGCGCCAATCCGGTGGTGATGGCTGCATGTGGGGCAGACATTCTGGTTCTGTTCCAGGTCGGTCTTGTAGAGCACGCTCTCGCAACTGGGGCATTTGATCCATAGGCCCTCGGGGATGCTGCGACGTTCCGACGGATCGGACTTCTGAATCTTCGGGGGCAACAGTTTTTCAAGCCAGCTCATGAGGGGGTCTCCAACGGGATCGGATCAGTGGCATAGAGGCCGTGGCGAATTATGCGTCCAGCGCCGAGCGGATGTCCCGCAGGAAGGCGGCAGCCGTCTCGACCACGGCCTCGCGCGGCTGAGGCTCGATCAGCTGAATGATCCGGCTGCCGATGACCACCGCGTCGGCCACGCGGCTGACGGCGCGGGCCGTACCCGCATCGCGAATGCCGAAGCCCACACCGACTGGCAGGCTCACATGCCGGCGGATGCGTGGCAACATGGCCTCCACGGCACCGGTGTCCAGCGTGCCGGCGCCGGTCACCCCCTTGAGCGAAACGTAATAGACGTAGCCGCTGGCGACCCTGTTGACCTGTGCCATGCGCTCGTCGGTGGAGGTCGGGGCCAGCAGGAAGATCAGGTCCAAGGCGTGTTCCCGCAGCTTGGCGGCGAATTCCACGCATTCTTCTGGTGGGTAGTCCACCACCAGCACGCCGTCGACGCCGGCCGCTGAGGCATCACGGATGAACGCATCCTTTCCATGGCGCAGGTCGTAGCGTTCCACAGGGTTGGCGTAGCCCATCAGCACCACGGGCGTGCGGTTGTCGGTGGTTCGGAATGCCTTCACCATGGCCAGCACCTGCGTGGTGCCGATCCCCAGGGCCAGCGCCTTTTCTCCAGCCTTCTGGATCACCGGGCCGTCCGCCGACGGGTCGCTGAAGGGAACGCCAAGCTCGATGATGTCGGCCCCGGCGGCAACCATCCCGTGCATGAGGTCCGGCGTGACATCGGCGTAGGGAAACCCAGCCATGACGTACGGGATCAGGGCCTTGCGGCCTTGAGCTTTGAGGGTCGCCAACGTGGCTTCGATGCGGCTCATTTCACCACCTTCACGATCTGTTCTGGCGCCTGTTTGCCGCCTTTGACACTCTGTCCTTGGCAACTCGGGCGGCAGAAAAAGTCTGCGCCGCTGAGGTCGGCCACAGTCCCGATGTCTTTGTCACCCCGGCCTGAGAGGTTGACCAGGATGGACTGGTCCGGGCGCATCGTTTTCGCGAGCTTCATGGCGTAGGCCACGGCGTGGCTGGACTCCAGCGCGGGGATGATGCCCTCGGTGCGGCACAGGTAATGGAAGGCCTCCAGCGCTTCGGTGTCGGTGACGCCGACGTATTCGGCGCGCCCGATGTCCTTGAGGTATGCGTGTTCCGGACCGACGCCGGGGTAGTCCAGACCGGCGCTGATGCTGTGCGTCTCGGTGATCTGGCCGTTGTCGTCCTGCAGGATGTAGGTGCGGTTGCCGTGCAGCACGCCGGGGCTCCCCAACTGCAGCGACGCCGAATGCTTGCCGCTGTCCAGGCCTTCTCCGGCCGCTTCCACACCGATCAGGCGTGTGGACTCATGGCTGATGTAGGGATAGAAAATCCCCATGGCATTGCTACCGCCGCCGACACAGGCCACGACGGCATCGGGTTGGCGCGCGGCCAAACCCCGGCGTAACAGCATCGCGGGCATCTGGGTCAGGCATTCCTGTCCAATCACGCTCTGGAAGTCGCGCACCATCATGGGATAGGGGTGGGGGCCGGCCACAGTGCCGATGATGTAGAACGTGTTGTCCACATTGGCCACCCAGTCGCGCATGGCTTCATTCAGCGCATCCTTCAAGGTCTTGCTGCCGGATTCAACTGGTACCACGGTGGCGCCCAGCAGCTTCATGCGGTACACGTTGGGGCTCTGGCGCTTGACGTCCTCGGCGCCCATGTAGACCACGCATTCCAGCCCGTAACGTGCGCAGATGGTGGCCGTGGCCACACCATGCTGGCCAGCGCCTGTCTCCGCGATGATGCGGGGCTTGCCCATGCGGCGTGCCAGCATGGCCTGGCCGATGGTGTTGTTGATCTTGTGCGCGCCGGTATGGTTAAGGTCCTCGCGCTTGAGGTAGATCTGGGCGCCACCCTGCTCGTGGCTGGTGCGTGCGGCGTGGTAGACGGGGGAGGGGCGGCCGACGAAATGTGCGAGCTCGTAGTTGAACTCAGCCAGGAACTCGGGGTCGTGCTGGTACTTTGCGTAGGCCTCGCGCAGTTCGTTGATGGCGTGAGTCAGTGTTTCACTGACGAAGCTCCCGCCATAAATTCCGAAATGCCCCGTCGGATCGGGTTGTTGATACTCGTACATGGTGTGATTTCAGGCAGGTTGTCGGTCAGCCGCGCGTACGGCGGCGACGAACTGGTCAATCTTTTTCGGGTCTTTGATGCCCTTGAGGACGTTGCCGTCCGGGCCAACGGCTTCGACGCCGGAGCTCACATCAACGGCCAGCGACAGTCCGCGTGGCCGTACCTGAAGAATGCCTTCGGTCACGTTTGCAGGTGTGAGCCCACCACTCAAGACGAGGTGAGCGTTGACGCTTGGTGGAAGCAGTGACCAATTGAATGTTTTTCCGCCCCCACCGAATCCATCGACATGGGCGTCGAGCAGGATGGCGTTGGCCTGGGAGTAATCAGTGGCAAATTTTATCAAGTCAAACACGGAAGATCCCTGTACGGGAATGCGTGCAGCGCGCAACCAGGGGCGATGGCATGCGCGGCCGGCGTCTTCGCATTGCGCAGGGTTCTCATCGCCATGAAATTGAAGCATTCCCAGCGGCAAATGGTCGCAGGCTGCTACGATATTTGCGGTTTTTTCATTGACGAAGAGGAGGACGGGAGTCACAAAAGGCGGCAGGCGGCGGGCCAGTTCGGCTGCGCGCAGAGGCGTGACGTACCGTGGGCTCTTTTCATACATCACGAACCCGATGGCATCGACACCGGCGTCAACGGCGGCGTCGACGTCCTGTTCGCGCGTCAGACCACAGATCTTGATGCGGGTGCGGGTCGACAGGGAGCGTGCAGGAGTCCCGACGGGAACTGGGGCGCTGGCCCCCGCCTGCGCGCGAGGCACCGGGTCAGGAGCGGGATGCGCTGTCATGGCAGCCAATCATACGCAGGGGTTCGCTCTGGCAGTCCCCAATGGGTTTCATAGACCGGGCCCAGGAAATACAAACCATCGGGCGAGAAGGTCGGAGCAGCGGCATCTCGGTCGCGTGCATCCAGTACGAACCTCATCCATTCGGCCGGCTGGTTGCCTTGCCCAATCCTGACCAGGCAACCCATGATGTTGCGGATCATGTGGTGCAGGAAGGCGTTGGCCTCGAAGTCAAAACGCCAGTAGGCACCGCGGCGGGAAATGTCGATGCGGCTGAGGGTCTTGACTGGCGACAGCGCCTGGCAGCCACTAGCCCGAAAGGAGGAAAAATCATGCTCCCCCCGGAGATGGGTGACCGCCTGTCGCATGGCAGGACCGTCTAGCGGACGAAAGACCCATCCGGCACGACCGGCTTCAATGCCTGGTCGGACGGCCGACTCCAGAAGCACATAAACGTAGCGCCGGGCGACGGCACTGGCTCTGGCGTGAAAGTGATCCGGGATGGCTTGCGCCCACTGCACGGCGATATCGGTGGGCAGAAAGGTGTTGGTGCCGCGGACCCAGGAGATCTCGCTGCGTTGCAGTTCCGTATCGAAGTGGACTACTTGCATGATCCCGTGCACACCGGCATCGGTTCGCCCGGCGCACACCGTCGATACGGGCTGCGTGGCAAAACAGGCCAAGGCATGCTCCAGCTTGTCCTGAACGGTCTGGCCTGAGGGTTGACTTTGCCAGCCTTGGTAGTTTTCCCCCAGGTAGCTGACGCCCAGAGCCAGTCTCACGGCAGGTGGGCGCGTGATCGTGGCGGCATGTCCGCCTCAGCCCAACTCGGCGAGGAAGCGCTGAGCCTTGGCCTTGAGCGGACCACTGGCATGAGCGACCACTTCTTCGACCAAGGTCCGCGCGCCATCCGAATCGCCGATCGATTGGAATTCCTGTGCCAATGCCATTTTCGTTTCAAGGGGGTCGGTATTCGACCCATGCAAACTCGGCAATGGAGCAGGCATCTCATTCGCAGGCATCGAACGGTCCAGGTCCAGCGACAAGGAGCCCAGGTCGAACTCGATCATCTCGGATTCGGCTGCGATTTGTGGCGCGGTCGGCAATGATGCTCGTTGCACCGAGACCGGACTCGTTGTCACAGGGAGTGTGCTTGGCACTTCAGCCGTTGGTGTTGCCAGTGCGTCCCAGCCCAGTTCGACATCGAGCGGTACCGGTCCCGAGATGACACCCTCCACCGGATCGGCTTGAGCAGCCGCTGCGGCAATTATGGGAGCCGAGGTGGGGCTATCGAACGAGAGGTCGCCCAGGTCGAGGTCAACCGGCATCGATGATGAGGGGGCGAAGTCCGGATGCGGTGCCACTGGGATCGTGCTGGATGCGAAGAACGGGGCCACGGGCTCTTTGGCATCGGCCGTCCCGGCCTTGTTCTTGGGACGTCCACCGGGTTGGTAAAGGGGGTTGTCCTGGTCGAGTTCACGGCCGAATTCGCAGATGCGTTCCCATTCGGCACCTTCACCGGCGCAGAGTTTGAAAGCATCTCCGGCCAGGGCTTCGAATGCGCGCACGTCCCTGCGCTTGGCAAAGATCTCCAGTAGCTTGCCATGGATGGCAATGCGTGACGGATTCATCCGCAATGCCTCCTTGAGGATCTCCTCAGCCTGAAGGTCTCGACCGTAGGCAAGGTACACATCCGCTTCGGCGACCGGGTCGACGTCACCTGCGGCATCCAGTTGGCTGGGGGAGTATGCGAGCGAGGATCCGGTGGGTGCCTCATCGGCTGTATCGATCCGCTGCCCGCCGCTTGAGCCAAAGAACGAATCAGGCTGCATGCGGCTTTCGAGGAACGAACTGTCGACCTGGGATGATTTCTTGCGTTGGCGTGCACGGTAAAACGCCAGGCCTGCCAGCAACGCCAGCAAGCCACCAGCGGCAGCCGGAACGACCGGGTTCTCCAGCAGGTCGTCCAGGAGCGATGGCTCTGGTGGTGGAGGCTTGACGGCCGCGACCTTTGGCTTGGGAGCGGGTGCCGAGGCGGGGGCGCTCGCAGGTGCAGCAGTGGTTGCGACTGCAGGTGCGCCGCCTGTGGCAGACGCTGTACTGGCGGCGGGCTGGGCGGGTGTGCCCGAGACGGCGCTGGCGGAGGCCGCGTTGGAAGAAGCGGCCGGTGGTGCCGAGGCGGCGGGCGCTGGCATGGCCGGCTTGGCGGCGCTCGCCACAGCAGCGACGGATGCCGCAGTACTGGCTGCAGCCAGCGGCGCGGTGGCCGTGCCGGGTTTGACCGAGCTGATGGCTGAGGCGGCCATGGCAGGGGGCGCCGACGCGGCGGGAGCGCTCGCTCCTGCACTTGCTGAGGTTGCAGGTGCCGCTGCCTTCGGTGCGCTGGCGGCGCTGCCGACCGCGACCGTCGGGCCACGGGAAGCCGAGGCGG
This sequence comes from Candidatus Skiveiella danica, assembly GCA_016721925.1. Lineage (GTDB taxonomy): Bacteria > Pseudomonadota > Gammaproteobacteria > Burkholderiales > Burkholderiaceae_C > Skiveiella > Skiveiella danica. The sequence goes on along the minus strand of JADKHE010000013.1, from coordinate 439,550 downwards.
GTGATGCGGCCCCTGTGGCTGCTGCCTTGTCCTGGAGGCGCGACAACTCGCTGATATTCTTGGACAACTCGGCGACCCGTTCCTTCTCTTCCTTGCCTTGGCGCGCCTGGGCAATCTGGGCTTCGGGTGCCGCACCTTTGACCGATCCTTTGGAAAGGGTCAGTTTGTCCGGCGAAGCGGTCGCCGTTTTCCGCTCCTCGATGTTGGGCTGAACACGGCCCGAGGCCTGGCGGTCTGCCGCCGACACCTGCTGCGCGGGCGCCGCGTCGGCCAGTCGGCGGCGGAACTCATTGAAATTGGCGCTTTTCACCGACAGGAGTTGGCGAGCCTCTCCTGCTGGGACATTGGAGACTTGTTCCGCAGTCGGAATCTCAATCAGTGCGCCGGCCTTGATCCGGTTGATGTTTCCGTTGATGAATGCATCGGGGTTGGTCCGCAGCAAAGCAACCAGCATCTGGTCCAGTGAAACCTCTGTAGGCTTGTTGGCGGCGGCAATTCTTCCGGCCGTGTCGCCAGCCTGTACCTTCAAGGTCTTGCCACCAGCATCCAAGCCCTTTGCCGGCGCCGCCGCGACCGTTCGCTCAGGCGACGGTCGCGAAGGTTTTGCAGGCGATGCGACCGGGGCGGCTGCAGGCGCGGGTGTGCCGCGCGGCGTTTGAGGGCCTGGGGTCGGACTGGCCGCCATTGGTGTCGATACCTGCGGGGCGCCTGCCGCAAGTGGCGCCGGCGAACGCATGCTCGGTGGATCAAACAGCAGGGTGTAGTCACGAACCAGGCGACCGGACGACCATTGGGCCTCAAGAATCAGGTCGACAAAGGGCTCACTGACCGTCTTGTCGCTTACCAGGCGCAGGTACGAGCGTCCGTCGGGGCGCTGATGCAGCGTGATGGCGGCACCGGCAAGAGCCGGGTTGTACTCGACGCCCGCAGCGCGGAACGCAGCAGGGTTTGGAATGCCGGTCTTCAGACTGGCCGCTTCTTCTGCGGTGATCTGTGGAATCTCGATCTCAGCCCGCAATGGCTCGCCGAGCGCAGACAGGACCGTTACGCGGCCCAGACTCAGCGCCTGCGCTTCGAGGGAGCCGAATGCTCCAAGGACGACGGCAACAGCAACAGCCGCCGCGCGCAAGTGCGAGGGAGGTGACATACGCCACGTCTTGCCGGCCGTCCCTGACCGATCGTCAAGCAGATATTTGTTCATCATGTGAATGAGAGTCTCGACACTGAATAGTGGTTTTTGACATTAACAGCAATGCCTTACGCTGACAAGCTAAGACAGTGTTTAACTCAGTGACCCTCCATCGTCCGGCGTTATGCCGCGGTTGCATGTTGCCTTGTCGCAACGTGCTGTAACGCGAGGTTGCGGCACGCGCGAACGGGGCGTTCGCAGAATCAGGCGTCCAGTAGGACGCGCAACATCCGGCGCAAAGGCTCGGCGGCGCCCCACAGGAGTTGGTCGCCAATCGTGAAGGCACCGAGGTATTCGGGGCCCATCGCCAGTTTGCGGATGCGTCCCACCGGAATCGTCATCGTGCCTGTGACGGCCACAGGGGTCAGATCACGAATCGTGGCGTCGCGGGTATTGGGGACGACCTTGGCCCACGGGTTGTCGGCGGCGATCATGGCTTCAATGTCGGCAACCGGTACGTCCTTCTTCAGTTTGAAGGTGAGAGCCTGGCTGTGGCAGCGCATGGCGCCCACGCGCACGCAGAACCCGTCGACCGGAATCGGCGCCGAGCCGAAGCCCTCGCCCAGACCGAGAATCTTGTTGGTTTCTGCCATGCCCTTCCACTCTTCTTTGGACATGCCGTTGCCCAGGTCCTTGTCGATCCAGGGAATCAGCGAACCGCCCAGCGGCACACCGAAGTTGGCTGTCTCGGCGCCGGACAGGCTGCGCTGCTTGGCGATCACCTTTCGGTCGATCTCCAGAATGGCGCTCTTGGGGTCGTCCAGCAAGGCCTTGACCTCTGCGTTCAGCGTGCCGTACTGGGTCAGCAGTTCGCGCATGTGTTGGGCACCACCACCAGAGGCGGCCTGGTAGGTCTGGGTGGACATCCACTCGACCAGGCCGGCCTTGTACAGCGCGCCCACGCCCATCAGCATGCAGGAGACCGTGCAGTTGCCGCCGATCCACTCCTTGCCGCCTTTGGTGAGGGCGTTCTTGATGACCGGCATGTTGACCGGGTCCAGGATGATGACGGCGTCCTTGTGCATGCGAAGGGCTGAAGCTGCATCGATCCAGTGGCCATTCCAGCCGGCGGCGCGCAGCTTGGGGTAGACCTCGTTGGTGTAGTCCCCGCCCTGGCAGGTGATGATGATCTCGCAGCGCTGGAGTGCTTCGATGTTGTTCGCATCCTGCAGCGTGGTCTCGTTCCTGGCCATCGCGGGGGCTTTGCCGCCGGCGTTGGAGGTGGAGAAGAACAACGGCTCGATCAGGTCAAAGTCCTTTTCTTCGACCATGCGATCCATCAACACCGAGCCGACCATGCCGCGCCAGCCGACCAGACCTACCAACTTGCTCATTTCAAACGCCCTTTCAAATGAAGAAAACAGTGCCAGACCAGACTGTTTGCCCGGCTCGTCTGGCCGGGGAGGGCGCACGACGAACCAGGCCGGATCAGCCCTTAATGGTCGTGGTTTTGGTGGAGATTGCGCGCGCAGCCACACCGGCCGTGGCGGCGGGTGCTGGGTTCAGGGGGAACAGGCGGGCGGCAAACATAGGCTGGATTTTAGCGCATGTAGCCTTTGGCAAGCCTTACAACAACGAAGCCACGGTGTTGCGCCTGTGAGCCGCGCGCAACAACCCTATCGGCGCAGCCGTTTCTCCCTGTGCCTGCGTCTGGTCAGCCCAGAGCCTTCACCACCGCGTCGCCCATTTGGGCTGTGCCGACCTGGGTTGTTCCTTCGCTCCAGATGTCGGGTGTGCGCAAACCCAGCGCCAGAACCTTTTGAACGGCCGCTTCGATGCGCTGGGCGGCTTCCTCCTGGTTCAGGCTGAAACGCAGCATCATGGCGGCGGACAGGATGGTAGCCAGCGGGTTGGCGATGCCCTTGCCGGCGATATCCGGCGCGCTGCCGTGGCTGGGTTCGTACAGGCCCTGGTTGCGACTGTTCAGACTGGCCGAGGGCAACATGCCGATGGAGCCGGTGAGCATGGAGGCTTCGTCCGACAGGATGTCGCCGAACATGTTGCCGGTGACCACCACGTCGAAGGCCTTGGGCTTCTTCACCAGCTGCATGGCAGCGTTGTCGACATACATATGTTCCAGCTCGACGTCCGGGTACTGGGCATGGACTTCGGTGACCACATCCTTCCAGAACTGGAAGGTTTCCAGCACGTTGGCCTTGTCCACGCTGGTGACTTTTTTGTTGCGCTTGCGCGCGGCCTGGAACGCGACGTGGGCGATGCGCTCGATCTCGGGCTTGCTGTAGCGCATGGTGTCGAAGGCTTCCTCGGCGCCGGGGAAGTGGCCGTCCACGGCCGTGCGGCGCCCGCGGGGCTGGCCGAAGTAGATGTCGCCGGTCAGTTCGCGGATGATCAGGATGTCCAGGCCGGCAATCAGTTCGGGCTTGAGGCTGGAGGCACTGACCAGTTGCTCGTAGCAGATGGCCGGGCGGAAGTTGGCGAACAGGCCCAGGTTCTTGCGCAGACCCAGGATGGCCTGCTCCGGGCGCAGTGGCCGATCGAGCTTGTCGTATTTCCAGTCGCCCACGGCACCGAACAGCACGGCGTCGGCCGCCTTGGCCAGGTTCAGCGTGGACTCCGGCAGCGGGTGGCCGTGGGCCTCGAAGGCCGCGCCGCCGACCAGGGCGGTCTCCATCTCGAAAGGAAGGCCGAGCACCTTCAGGACTTTGACGGCTTCCGCCACGATTTCGGCGCCGATCCCGTCACCGGGGAGAACTGCGATTTTCATGTTGATATGGAATTAATAGCAATGGATGACCATTCCACGCTGGGAAGTGGCCTGAATGGCAAGAAAAGTGCTCAGAGGGTTGCCGTATGGGCCAGCCAGGGCTTGGTGGCCAGCCGATTGGCTTCAAACGAGCGGATGCGGTCGGCCTGGCGCAGCGTCAGGCCGATGTCGTCCAGCCCGCCCTGCAGGCAGTACTTGCGGAACGGCTGCACCTCGAACGGGATTTCGGCGCCCTGCGGACGGACGATCACCTGCCGCTCCAGATCGATCGTCAGTTCGTAGCCGGGAAAGGCATAGACCTCGTCGAACAGCTGGGCCACGACGGATTCGGGCAGCACGATGGGCAGCAGGCCGTTCTTGAAGCAGTTGTTGAAGAAGATGTCGGCGTAACTGGGCGCGATGATGGCGCGAAAGCCGTATTGGTCGATCGCCCAGGGCGCGTGCTCGCGAGACGAGCCGCAGCCGAAGTTCTTGCGCGCCAGCAGGATCGACGCGCCGGCATAACGCGGCTGGTTCAGCACGAAATCCGGGTTGGGCTTGCGGGTGGCGGGGTCCTGGCCGGGGAAGCCGGCATCCAGGTAGCGCCACTCGTCGAACAGGTTGGGGCCGAAGCCGGTCTTGCGGATCGACTTCAGGAACTGCTTGGGGATGATCGCATCGGTGTCGACGTTCTCACGATCCATCGGGGCCGCGAGGCCTTTGTGTATGTTGAATTTCTGCATGGTTTACTTCTTGGCGGCGTTTTCGATGGCGGATCCGGCTTTCTGCACGTCCTGGCCGACGCCCTTGACGGTGTTGCAGCCTGTGAGTGCAAACAGGCCGACCACGGCGAACAGGGTGGCAAATCGTTTCATGGAAAATCCTTTCAGACGAAGGGGCGGATGTCGACAAAGTGGCCGTGCACGGCGGCGGCGGCGGCCATGGCCGGGCTGACGAGGTGCGTGCGACCGCCGGCACCCTGGCGGCCTTCGAAATTGCGGTTGCTGGTGGAGGCGCAGCGTTCGCCCGGCTCCAGCCGGTCGGCGTTCATGGCTAGGCACATCGAGCACCCGGGCTCCCGCCATTCGAAGCCGGCCGCGGTGAAGATGTCGTGCAGACCCTCGCGCTCGGCCTGCTCCTTCACCAGCCCGGAACCCGGCACCACCATGGCCAGCTTGACGTTGCGTGCCACCTTGCGGCCGAGCTTCTTCACGATGGCGGCGGCTTCGCGCATGTCTTCGATGCGGCTGTTGGTGCAGGAGCCGATGAACACCTTGTCGACCGTGATGTCGTTCAGCGGCTTGCCGGGGGCGAGCCCCATGTAGGTCAGTGCGCGCTCGATGGCGCCGCGCTTGTTCGGGTCCTTCTCCCGGTCCGGATCCGGCACGCGGGCATCGATGCCCAGCACCATTTCCGGCGAGGTGCCCCAGGTGACCTGCGGCACGATCTGGGCGGCGTCGAGCTCCACCACGGTGTCGAAGTGGGCGCCAGCGTCCGAGTGCAACGTCTTCCAGTAGGCCACGGCGTGATCCCACTCCGGGCCACCCACGAATTTGCCGGTGGCGGGGTCGGTGCCTGGGGCCAGCAGGCGGCCTTTGACGTAGTCGATGGTCTTTTCGTCCACGGCCACCAGCCCGGCGCGCGCGCCGGCCTCGATGGCCATGTTGCAGACGGTCATGCGGCCCTCCATCGACAGGGCCCGGATGGCCGAACCACCGAATTCGATCGTGTAGCCGGTGCCGCCGGCGGTGCCGATCTTGCCGATGACGGCCAGCACGATATCCTTGGCCGTGACACCGGGGGCGGTCTGGCCGTCGACCCGCACCAGCATGTTCTTCGCCTTCTTGGCGAGCAGGGTCTGGGTGGCGAGCACGTGTTCGACCTCGCTGGTGCCGATCCCGTGGGCCAGGGCGCCGAATGCGCCGTGGGTGGAGGTGTGGGAATCGCCGCAGACCACTGTCATGCCGGGCAGCGTGGCGCCGCTCTCCGGGCCGATGACATGCACGATGCCTTGGCGCTTCGACAGGAACGGGAAGAACGCGGCGGCGCCGAATTCATGGATGTTGGCGTCCAGCGTGGTGACCTGTTCGCGGCTGATCGGATCGGTGATGCCGTCGTAACCCCGCTCCCAGCCGGTGGTGGGCGTGTTGTGGTCGGCGGTTGCCACGACCGAACTCACGCGCCAGACCTTGCGGCCGGCCTGGCGCAGGCCTTCGAAGGCCTGCGGACTGGTCACTTCGTGCACCAGATGGCGGTCGATATACAGGATGGCGGTGCCATCCTCTTCGGTGTGGACGACGTGTTCGTCCCAGATTTTGTCGTACAGGGTGCGGGTGGGCGAGGTCATGCGTTCCATCGTCTTTCAGGGCAAGGGGTTGATTTTATTCGGCGGCCGCCATCGCGCCGGGAGCGTCGCGTCCGAGGTGGTCCACCAGGGCGCGGGCGGTGACGGGCAGGGTGGTGAAGTCGCGTGCGACGAGGTCGATTCGCCGATGTGCCCAGGCGTCAGTCAGCAGCACGCAGTCCAGATCACCGACGCCATGCATCAGCTCGAAGGCGCGGCGCGGCATCACGCCCACGCCCAGGCCGTTGTGGATCATGCGGCACATGGCATCCAGTCCGGTGACGTGAATGCGCAGCTTGATGGCGCGACCACTTTGCGTGGCCGCCTGGTGCATCGCGAGGTAGATCGAGCTGTTGGCATGCAGACCGACGTGGTCGAAATCCAGGCTGTCTTCGAAAGGCAGGGCACCCAGTCCTGACAGGGTGTGGCCGGCCGGCACGATCAACACCAGCTGGTCTTGCCGGTAGGGCAGGCTCTGCAGTTCGCTGGCGCCAGCCGTGGTCAAGGCGCTGGCGTTGCAGATGCCGAGGTCGGCCGCGCCTTCGCGAACGGCACGCACCACTTCGGTGCTCAAGTGTTCTTCCAAGTCGATCTTGACGCCGCCATGATCGCGGATGAAGGCACCGAGATCCTCAGGCAAGAATTGCACGATGGCGGAGATGCTGGCGTGCACGCGCACATGGCCACGGACCCCATCGGCGTACTCGCTGAGTTCGCCCTGCATTTTCTCCAGACTGAACAGGACCGAGCGCGCATGGTGCAGCAGGCTCTCGCCGGCTGGGGTCAAGTCCACGCCGCGGGTGTGTCGGTAGAGCAGGGGCGTGTCGAGGGTGGTCTCCAGATCGCTCAGGCGCTTGCTCACCGCTGACGCGGCGATGAATTCGCGCTCTGCAGCCTTGCCGATGCTGCCCAACTCGCAGACTGCGACGAACAGCTGCAATGAGGTCAGATCGATCCGGCGGGTGAAGTTGCGTTCGGAAACCTTCATGGTGTCAAAGTCTTCTCGATCAGAGAAGACTTCAAATTTTCTACTATTTGGATGGCTCTCGTCGTCTCTAACGACGATGACAGAATTGCCCAATTGCGGTGTGTTGCCCTGAACGGGCTTGAATCAGTGACATCCGAGCGCCCCGCAGCCGCGGGAGAGCGGGGTTAAGCCCCGTGCGACGTCGTTCCAGAATAATGCGGGTAATTCTCGGCACGTCCCAGCATCATTCGGTCACTGGCCGCTACTGAAAAAGGAGCAGGCAAGAAAAAACCCGCCGGTGTGACCACCGCGCGGGTTGATGCCAAGGCAGAGCGGATCAGCGCTGGGACAGTGGCTTCACATCGCGCCGGACGGAGCCGGTGAACAACTGGCGCGGTCGGCCGATCTTGTACTCCGGATCGCTGATCATCTCGTTGAGCTGGGCAATCCATCCGACAGTGCGGGCAAGGGCAAAAATGCCGGTGAACAGGTTGACCGGAATGCCAATGGCGCGCTGCACGATACCGGAGTAGAAGTCGACGTTCGGGTAGAGCTTGCGCGAGACGAAGTATTCGTCTTCCAGGGCAATTTTTTCGAGTTCCTTGGCCAGTTTGAACAGCGGGTCGTTCTCCAGGCCCAGTTCGGCCAGAACCTCGTTGCAGGTTTCCTGCATGAGCTTTGCGCGCGGGTCGTAGTTCTTGTACACGCGGTGGCCAAAGCCCATCAGCTTCACGCCGGAGTTCTTGTCCTTGACCTGTTCCATGAACTGGCCGACCTTGGACACGCCGCCCTGGCGCTGGATGTCTTCCAGCATGTTCAGGCAGGCTTCGTTGGCACCTCCGTGCGCGGGGCCCCACAGGCAGGCCACGCCGGCTGCGATGGCGGCAAACGGGTTGGTGCCGGACGAGCCGCACAGACGCACCGTCGAGGTGGATGCGTTCTGCTCGTGGTCCGCATGCAGGATGAAGATCCGGTCCATCGCCCGCTCGATGACCGGGTTGACCACATAGTCCTCGCACGGTGTGCCGAACATCATGCGCAGGAAGTTGCCAGCGTAGCTCAGGTCATTCTTCGGGTACATGAAAGGCTGGCCAATGCCGTACTTGTAGGCCATGGCCACAAGCGTGGGCATCTTGGCGATCAGGCGAATCGCCGCAACGTCGCGGTGCTCGGCGTTGTTGATGTCCGTGCTGTCGTGGTAGAAGGCCGACAGGGCGCCCACCAAGCCCGTCAGTACGGCCATCGGGTGGGCGTCCCGGCGGAAGCCGCGCAGGAAAAACTGCATCTGCTCGTTGACCATGGTGTGGTTGATCACGAGCTTGTGGAAGTCCTTGCGCTCCTTGTCATTGGGCAATTCGCCCTTGAGTAGCAGATAGCAGGTGTCCAGGTAATCGCAGCTGGTGGCCAGTTGTTCGATCGGGTATCCACGGTACAGCAACTCACCTTTGTCGCCATCGATGTAGGTGATGGCCGACTGGCACGATGCCGTCGACAGGAAGCCGGGGTCATAGGTGAACATCCCCGTCTGTGCATACAGCTTTCGGATATCGATGACGTCCGGACCAATGTTGCCCTGGTACACAGGCAGATCAACGCTGGGGCTGCCGTTGCTGAACGACAGGGTGGCTTTGTTATCAGAAAGTTTCATTTCGGTTCCTTGATTTTCTTGCCCATCATCCGGCGAGTTACTCTCGGGCGCCAACACGCCCGCCACGCAACATCCCCAGCACTTCGCTCATTTCCATTGTAGTAATGTCAACCCCCGGTTCCTTGCGCCAGAGCAACAAGTCCAACAGGTCGTTGTCTGCCAACTCCATCAAAGCATGCAATCCCCGTGCCTGTCCCACCGTCAGACTGCCGGCATATCGCTCAAAAAACTTCTCGATCAGCAAGTCGTTCTCCAGCAGGCCACGCCGGCACCGCCAGCGCAGCTTGCTCAGGTCCCGCTCGTCGAGCAACTCGCCGGGCGCCCCTTGAGGGAGAAAGGCGTCGCTCATCGATCGGTTCCGTCAGACGGCCCGCAGGACCATCATTTCCTTGATTTTTCCAATGGCACGCGTCGGGTTCAAACCCTTGGGGCAAACATCGACACAGTTCATGATCGTGTGGCACCGGAACAGGCGGTAGGGGTCTTCGAGGTTATCCAGGCGCTCGCCAGTGGCCTGATCGCGGCTATCGGCCAGGAAGCGGTAGGCCTGCAACAGACCGGCCGGCCCAACGAACTTGTCGGGGTTCCACCAGAAGCTCGGGCAACTGGTGGAGCAACTCGCGCACAGGATGCATTCGTAAAGGCCGTTGAGCTCTTCGCGCTCCTCGGGGCTTTGCAGCCGTTCCTTCTCCGGTGGCACGTTGTCGTTGATCAAGTACGGCTTGATCGAGTTGTACTGCTTGAAGAACTGCGTCATGTCCACGATCAGGTCGCGGATCACGGGCAGACCCGGCAAGGGCTTGAGCACGATGGTGCCCTTGAGCGTGTTCATGTTGGTCAGGCAGGCCAGACCGTTCTTGCCGTTGATGTTCATGGCGTCCGATCCGCAGACGCCTTCGCGGCACGAACGACGGAATGAGATCGTCGGGTCCATGGCCTTGAGCTTCATCAAGGCGTCCAGCAACATGCGCTCGTTGCCGTCGAGTTCAACCTCGATGGTCTGCATGTAGGGCTTGGTGTTCTTCTCCGGGTCGTAGCGGTAGATCTGGAATGTGCGTTTTTGCATGGATCTTCTCGTGTGAGGCTGCGGGTTAGAACGTCCGGACCTTGGGCGGCACGCTGTCCACCGTCAGAGGCTTGAGATTGACGGGCTTGTAGGTCAGGCTGTTGCTGGCGCTGTGCCACAGGGTGTGCTTCATCCAGTTGGCGTCGTCACGGCCCAGCGGCGATACGGCATCGTCGGCCGGTCGTTCGTAGTCATTGACGGTGTGGGCGCCACGGCATTCGTGCCGCGCCGCCGCGGACACCATGGTTGCCTGCGCGGCCTCGATCAGGTTTTCCACTTCGAGTGCCTCGATGCGGGCGGTGTTGAAAACACGTGATTTGTCCTTCAGCCCGATCGCCTTCACGCGATCAGCGATGACAGCGATCTTCTTGACACCTTCATCCATGCTGGCCTGCGTGCGGAACACGCCGGCGTGCAACTGCATGGAGGCGCGCAAATCGTTGGCGACATCCTGAGCGTACTCGCCGCTGCCGTCGGCTTCCAGGCGGTTCAGCCGCTCCAGGGTGCGGTCGGCGGCGTCAGCGGGCAGCGCCTTGTGTGCCTTGCTCCGGGAAGCAAACTCGACAATGTGGTTGCCGGCGGCGCGGCCGAACACCAGCAGGTCAAGCAGGGAGTTCGTGCCGAGGCGGTTGGCACCGTGCACGCTGACACAGGAGCACTCTCCGACGGCATAGAGCCCGTTGACCACTTCGCTCTTGTTGTCCGCATTTTGCGTGACCACCTGACCATTGATGTTGGTCGGAATGCCGCCCATCTGGTAATGGATGGTGGGCACCACCGGAATCGGCTCGCGGGTGATGTCGACGTTGGCGAAGTTCACGCCGATCTCGTAGACCGAGGGCAGCCGCTTGTGGATGGTTTCAGCGCCCAGATGGTCCAGCTTGAGCAGGATGTGATCCTTGTTGGGGCCGCAGCCCCGGCCTTCCTTGATTTCCTGGTCCATGCAGCGAGACACGAAGTCGCGCGGGGCCAGATCCTTCAGAGTGGGCGCGTAGCGTTCCATGAAGCGTTCGCCATTGCTGTTCAGAAGGATGGCACCTTCGCCACGGCAGCCTTCGGTCAGCAGCACGCCGGCGCCATGAACGCCCGTCGGGTGGAACTGCCAGAACTCCATGTCCTGCAGCGGAATGCCAGCCCGTGCCGCCATGCCCAGCCCATCGCCCGTATTGATGAAGGCGTTGGTGGACGCTGCAAAGATGCGCCCGGCACCACCGGTGGCCAGCAGCACGGTCTTGGCTTCCAGGATGTGCAGGTCGCCGGTTTCCATTTCCAGCGCGGTGACACCGACGACGTCTCCCTCGGCGTCACGGATCAGATCCAGGGCCATCCATTCGACGAAAAAGCTGGTCTTTTCCTTGACGTTCTGCTGGTACAGCGTGTGCAGCATGGCGTGACCAGTGCGGTCGGCCGCCGCACAGGCGCGCTGCACCGGCTTCTCGCCGTAGTTGGCCGTGTGGCCGCCGAACGGACGCTGATAGATGGTGCCATCAGGGTTGCGGTCGAAGGGCATGCCCATGTGCTCGAGGTCGTACACGACTTTGGGGGCTTCCCGGCACATGAATTCGATCGCATCCTGGTCGCCGAGCCAGTCGGAGCCCTTGATCGTGTCGTAGAAGTGATAGTGCCAGTTGTCCTCGGACATGTTGCCCAGCGAGGCTCCGATACCGCCCTGTGCCGCGACCGTGTGGGAGCGGGTGGGGAACACCTTCGACAGCACTGCCACATTCAGGCCGGCGCGCGCCAGCTGGAGTGAAGCGCGCATGCCGGAGCCGCCGGCGCCGACGATGATGACATCGAACTTCCGTTTCGTAATCTCGTTCTTGGAATAGGTCATGAATTTCAGCCTTGCGATTCGACGCGGCTCACAGGCGCCACAGAACTTGAATGGCCCAGCCTGCGCATCCCACGAGCCAGACCAGGGAGAAGGTGTTCAGGACCAGACGCAGGCCGATGGGCTTGACGTAGTCCATCCAGAGCTCACGCATGCCGACCCAGACGTGGTAGAGCATTGCAATGATCACGCAGAAGGTCAGTGTCTTCATCCATTGCGAGGCGAAGATCCCGGCCCATTTGTCGTAGCTGATCGGACCGGCGCTGAACAGCACCTGAGCCAGCAGGACGACGGTGAAGAGGGCCATCAGGGCGGCCGTGACACGCTGGCCGAGCCAGTCGCGAAGACCATAGTGCGCGCCCACCACGAGGCGCTTGGAACCGTAATTCACGGACATAGTCGATTTCCCGTTGAGTTGAGTCAGTGCGGTAGCGCTGGCCAGTGGGTTTCAGTAAAGGCCGAACAGCTTGGCGCCCAGCACGACCGTCAGGCCGAGGCTGAGAACCAGGGTTGCGAGGGCGGAAGAGCGGCCGAATTCCTTGCTGACTGCATGGTTCACATCCATGTACAGATGGCGGATTCCGGCGATGAAGTGCTGCAGGTAGGCCCAGATCAGTGCCAGTGCCAACAGTTTCCAGAGGAACCCTGGCAGGCCCAGCATGCCGACGTTGAATGCGAACTTGAACTTTGCAAACGAAATCTCGGAAGAGATCGAGGTGTCGAACATCCAGATGATGAACGGCATCAGCAGGAACATGATGGCGCCGCTGATGCGGTGCATGCCCGACACCAGGGACGCCAGTGGCCACCGGTAACTCGGGAGATCCTTTAAGGCATTGATGTTGCGGAATTCAGGCCGCTTCTTTGCAGGTTCGGTCATGAGGTGACTTTCGTGGGTGTAACAGCGCTTGGAAGATTCAATGACGAAACCATAAATTCTATTGCAACGCAGCAAACTGACATGAGGATTGCAGCGAAGGCGCGGATCGAGACAGGGGTGGCTCAGTTCAGTTCGTTGTGGTAGTGGTGGCTGTCGGTGCGGTAGAGGGCGCGGCGCAGTTCCATTGGCACATCGTTGTAGGTGTAGGCAATCCGTTCGACGCTGAGCAAGGGCGTGCCGGCGGGGACCTGAAGCAGCTCGCCCTGTGCGACCTCGGCACCGACGGCGCGGATATTTTCGACCGCGCGCACCATGCGCACACCGAAATCGGCCTCGTACATGGCATAGGTGGGTCCAGGATACTGTGCGATCTTTTCGGCGCTCAGCCCCTTGAAGGCCTGTCCAGGAAGCCACACGTCCTCCAGGATGGCCGGGACGCCCTTGAACGAGAGAACCCTTCGGATCTGCATCACTGCGTCGCCCGGACGCAGGGCAAGAGCGCGGGCCACATCTGCAGCGGCACGGACCCGGCGGCAGTCGAGGATGCTGCGCTGGGCCGGGCCTTCGTCGTCAAGGTCGCCTGAATCCGGCATCAGCCGCAAGAAGCGGTACTGGACGTGCTGCTCGGAATGCGTGGCAACAAAGGTGCCCTTGCCCTGGCGGCGCACCACCAGGTTTTCGGCCGCCAATTCATCGATCGCCTTGCGTACCGTGCCCTGGCTGACCCGAAATCGCGCGGACAACTCCATCTCGCTGGGAATGGCCTCGCCTGGCTTCCATTCGCCGGTTTGCAGGCTCTGCAGGATCAGACCCTTGATTTGCTGGTACAGCGGACTGAATGCCGGCGTTGCCGGCAAGGGCGGCGGCGCCCCTGCCGGGTCGGCGCTTTCAGCGGAAGAGGGCGAGGTCTGGGACATCAAAAGAGGGGTAAGGGATACGCCGGCACGGGTGCAAATCATATCTTATATAAGACATAAGACAAATTGACGCGAGCGGAAATCGAGGGTAAACTCTAAGGCTGTTCAACGGTGTCCAGGCCATGGGTGTGGATGCCGTCCACCTGTTTCAACAACCACGTCCTGGAGTTCCTGTCATGAGCAAAAAACCCGTCCGTGTCGCCGTCACCGGCGCAGCTGGTCAAATCGGTTACGCCCTCTTGTTCCGCATTGCATCGGGCGAAATGCTCGGCAAGGACCAGCCGGTCATCCTGCAGCTGCTGGAAATTCCGGACGAAAAAGCGCAGAACGCCCTCAAAGGCGTGATCATGGAGCTGGAAGATTGCGCTTTCCCACTGCTGGCCGGCATCGAAGCCCACTCCGACCCGATGACTGCCTTCAAGGACACCGACTACGCGCTGCTGGTCGGCGCCCGCCCGCGCGGCCCTGGCATGGAGCGCGCCGACTTGCTGGCAGCCAATGCCCAGATTTTCACTGCCCAGGGCAAGGCTCTGGACAAGGTGGCTTCGCGCAACGTCAAGGTCCTGGTCGTGGGCAACCCCGCCAACACCAACGCCTACATCGCCATGAAGTCGGCCCCCAGCCTGCCCGCCAAGAATTTCACCGCCATGCTGCGCCTGGATCACAACCGTGCGGCCTCGCAGATCGCCGCCAAGATCGGCTGCGCCGTGGGCGACATCGAAAAGCTGGCCGTGTGGGGCAACCATTCTCCGACCATGTACGCCGACTATCGCTTTGCCACTGTGAACGGCAAATCGGTCAAGGACACCATCAACGACCATGACTGGAACGCCAATGTGTTCCTGCCCACCGTCGGCAAGCGCGGCGCCGCCATCATCGCCGCCCGTGGCCTGTCGTCGGCGGCTTCGGCAGCCAACGCCGCCATCGACCACATGCGCGACTGGGCCCTGGGCACCAACGGCAAGTGGGTCACCATGGGCATCCCGTCCAACGGGGACTACGGCATCCCGGCTGAAGTGATGTTCGGCTATCCCGTCACCTGCGAAGGCGGCGAGTACAAGATCGTCGAAGGCCTGCCCATTGACGCGTTCTCGCAGGAATGCATCAACAAGACCCTGGCCGAACTGCAGGGCGAGCAAGACGGCGTCAAGCACCTGCTGTAATTCGGCATCACCGCGTCCGTGAAGCATCCGCGCGAGATCCTGCTGGGCGCACAGGCTGCCGGGGGGCAACTCCCGGTCTGTGACCATTACAGCGGCGTGGAGGCGCGGATGCTCAAAAGCCTGCAACTCCAGTCCGAACTGGCCGAAGAGTTTGGCGCCTGCGTGTTCGATGTCACCTTGGATTGCGAGGACGGCGCGCCCGTGGGCGGCGAGGCGGACCATGCCGCCCTTGTCACCCGGATCGCCCTGGAGGCTGGAGTTGACGCCCGCGTGGCGGTGCGGGTGCATCCGGTGGACCACCCCGCCTTTGAGTCCGACATGGCCGTGATTGCAGGCCAGGCCGGCCATCGTCTCACCCACGTCATGGTTCCGAAGGTCGAGTCGCTGGACGATGTCCGGCGCGCCGAAACGGCGCTGGTGGCGGCGTCGGCGGACCATCTGCCTCTTCACGTCTTGATCGAGTCGCCAGCGGCGGTGCATCGTGCCTTCGAGATCGCAGCCCATCCCCGGGTGCAAAGCCTGAGCTTCGGGCTGATGGATTTCGTGTCCGCGCACGGGGGTGCGATCCCGGCACAGGCCATGTCGTCAAGCGGTCAGTTCACCCACCCACTCGTGGTGCGGGCCAAGCTGGAAATTGCCGCGGCCTGCCACGCCCACGGCAAGGTCCCGTCCCATTGCGTGGTGACCGAGTTGACCGATTCCGAAGCCTTGCGGGCGGCCGCCACCCGCGCCGCCCAGGAGCTGGGCTACACCCGCATGTGGAGCATTCATCCGGGGCAGATCCGCCCCATTCTGGATGCCTTTGCACCTCAGGAGCGCGACATCGAGCGAGCCAGCGCCATCATTGAAGCGGCGGCCTTGGCTGATTGGGCGCCGATTCGACACGACAATCAGCTGCACGACCGGGCCAGTTACCGCTACTACTGGCAGGTGATCGAGCGTGCCCACCAGACCGGTCGGCCATTGCCCGATACCATCCAGTCCTATTTTCTACACTGACTGACCCATCCATGAACGGAGTTCCCATGAAGCGTCTGCTTGCCTTGTCTCTGATCCTCTTGTCGCCCTCAGTGGTGCTGGCGCAGCCTGCGGGCGAAACGGCCAAGAAGCCGACCACGAAGACTGCAGCGAAAGCGCCCGCCAAAAAGACGGAAACCAGCAGCCGCACCCAGCTCAACAGTGCGGCAAATCAGGCGGCTGCGGGCATCCGTGCTGCCGATGTGGCGCTGACGCCGGCTGAGCTCGCCATCGCCGACCGAGTCCAAACCGGCAACCTGCCCTGTGAGCTCGGCGCTTCCGTCGTAGTGGAAGCCGATCCCAAGGCGCCGGGCTACTTCAGTGTGCGGGGCAAGGGTTTTGCCTATCGCATGCATCCGGTAGTCACCAGTACCGGAGCGATACGCCTGGAGGACCATCATGATGGTGGCGCAGTCTGGCTGCAACTGTCGAACAAGTCGATGCTGATGGACCAGAAGGCGGGCAAGCGGCTGGCCGACGAATGTGTCAGCCCGGCTCAGATCGCGGTGGCGGAGGCACTCAAGAAGAATCCGGCACCAAGCTTGCTTGACATGTCCAGTCCGGCCGGTTGCGGTAAGGAAAAGTGCTGATTCGATAGCAGAAAGAGACCCTTTGAGGCTGGATCAAGGGTAATTGGGCATTTGAACAAAATTGTTGTGATCTTTGGAGAATGAAATCATGTTGAAAGCTTATCGTGAACATGCCGCAGAGCGTGCGGCCTTGGGTATTCCGCCGCTTCCACTCGATGCGAAGCAGGTGGCCGACCTCATCGAGCTGATCAAGAACCCGCCGGCCGGTGAAGAGGCCTTCCTGATGGACCTGCTGACGCACCGCGTACCGCCCGGCGTGGACGATGCCGCCAAGGTCAAGGCCAGCTTCCTCGCTGCCGTGGCGCATGGTGACATTGCGGTGGGCCTGATCTCCAAAGCCAAGGCCACGGAGCTGCTCGGCACCATGGTGGGCGGTTACAACGTGCATCCTCTGATCGAACTGCTGGACGACGCCGAAGTGGCGGCCGTGGCCGGTGCGGCCCTGAAGAAGACCTTGCTGATGTTCGATTACTTCAACGACGTGGCGGAAAAGGCCAAGGCCGGCAACGTCACGGCCAAGGAAGTGATGCAAAGCTGGGCCGATGCCGAATGGTTTACCAGCCGCCCCGAAGTCGCGAAAAAGATCACCGTCACCGTGTTCAAGGTGCCCGGCGAGACCAACACCGACGACCTCTCGCCCGCCCCGGATGCCACCACGCGCCCTGACATCCCGATGCACTACCTTGCCATGCTGAAGAACACGCGTCCGGACGCGGCTTTCAGGCCTGAGGAAGACGGCAAGCGCGGCCCAATGCAGTTCATCGAGGATCTGAAAAAGAAGGGGCACCTGGTTGCCTACGTGGGCGATGTGGTGGGTACGGGCTCCAGCCGAAAATCCGCCACCAACAGCGTGATCTGGGCCACCGGCCAGGACATCCCGTTCGTGCCGAACAAGCGCTTCGGCGGCGTCACGCTAGGCGGCAAGATCGCTCCCATCTTCTTCAACACGCAGGAAGACTCTGGTTCGCTGCCGATCGAGGTGGATGTATCCAAGCTGGAAATGGGCGACGTGATCGATGTGCTGCCCTACGACGGCAAGCTGGTCAAGAACGGCGAGACCGTGGCCGAGTTCAAGCTCAAGAGCGACGTGCTGTTCGACGAAGTGCGCGCCGGCGGCCGCATCAACCTGATCATCGGCCGCTCGCTGACCGCCAAGGCGCGCGAATTCCTGGGCCTGCCCGCCTCCACGCTGTTCCGCCTGCCGAGCGTGCCTGCTGCGACCAAAGCAGGCTTCACGCTGGCGCAGAAGATGGTCGGCCGTGCCGTCGGGCTGCCTGAAGGCCAGGGCGTGCGCCCCGGCACCTATTGTGAGCCGCGCATGACCACCGTGGGCTCGCAGGACACCACCGGCCCGATGACCCGCGACGAGCTCAAGGAGCTGGCCTGCCTGGGCTTCTCCGCCGATCTGGTGATGCAGTCCTTCTGCCACACCGCTGCCTATCCGAAGCCGGTGGACGTCAAGACCCACCGCGAACTGCCCAAGTTCATCTCCAGCCGTGGTGGGGTGGCCTTGCGTCCGGGCGACGGCGTGATTCACAGCTGGCTCAACCGCCTGTTGCTGCCCGACACCGTGGGCACGGGCGGTGACTCGCACACGCGCTTCCCGATCGGCATTTCCTTCCCTGCGGGCTCCGGCCTGGTGGCCTTCGGTGCCGCCACGGGTGTCATGCCGCTGGACATGCCCGAGTCGGTGCTGGTGCGTTTCAAGGGCCAGATGCAACCCGGCGTCACGCTGCGTGACCTGGTGCACGCCATCCCGCTGTACGCCATCAAGGCCGGTCTGCTGACCGTGGCCAAGGCCGGCAAGAAGAACGTGTTCTCCGGCCGCATTCTGGAAATCGAAGGTCTGCCGGACCTGAAGGTAGAGCAGGCGTTCGAGCTGTCCGACGCATCGGCTGAGCGTTCCGCTGCGGGCTGCACCATCAAGCTCAACAAGGAGCCGGTGCAGGAGTACCTGAAGTCGAACGTCGTTCTGATGAAGAACATGATCGCCGACGGTTATGCCGACGCCAAGACGCTGGCCCGTCGTATCGAAAAGGTCGAAGCCTGGCTGGCCAAGCCCGAGTTGCTCGAAGCCGACAAGGACGCCGAATACGCCGCGGTGATCGAGATCGATCTGGCCGACATCAAGGAGCCGATCGTCTGTTGTCCGAACGACCCCGACGACGCCAAGTTCTTGTCCGAAGTCGCCGGCACCAAGATCGATGAGGCCTTCATCGGTTCGTGCATGACCAACATCGGCCACTTCCGGGCCGCGGCCAAGCTGCTGGGTGGCAGCCGCGACATTCCGGTCAAGCTGTGGGTCGCGCCGCCGACCAAGATGGACGAGAGCGAATTGATCAAGGAAGGCCACTACGCCAGCTTTGGCGCCGCTGGCGCCCGCACCGAAATGCCGGGCTGCTCGCTGTGCATGGGCAACCAGGCCCAGGTTCGCGAAGGCGCCACGGTGATCTCCACGTCCACCCGCAACTTCCCCAACCGCCTGGGCAAGAACACCAACGTGTTCCTGGGTTCGGCCGAGTTGGCCGCCATTGCGTCCAAGCTGGGCAAGATCCCGACGGTGGCCGAGTACCACGAAGCCATGGGCATCGTGAACAAGGATGGCGCGGCGATCTACAAGTACCTCAATTTCAACCAGATCGAGGAATACCTAGAGAACGCCAAGGCCGTGACCGCCTGAAGCCGCGCGCTGAAAGAAAAAGCCCCGCAGGCATGGAGGCCTGCGGGGCTTTTTCACGGGTGTTGTCGAACCCGGTTCAGGTGGCTTCGAGCTCGACTTCGATCCCGCTCAGAACGGCATTTCCTGACAGGGGATCGCGTTCGGTGTCGGCCAGCAAGGCATTGAGGTTGACCCCCGGGCGACGCCCGGCGAGGGTCAGCCGAATGCCCGGCGCATCGTGACCCCAGCCGTGCGGCAGGCTCACCACGCCCGGCATGACCTCGTCGGTGATGGTGACTTCAACCGTCAGCGACTCACCCTGCCCGTCGGGACGCCGTAACCGCGCCTGAGCGCCGGCGACGAGGGAATGCCGTGCGGCATCGTTCGGGTGGACCAGCAGGGTGCAGCGCATCGGACCTTTTTCCAGGGTGGGCAGGTTGTGCATCCAGCTGTTGTTGGAGCGTGCATCGCGCCGCCCGACGATCACCAGGGATGGAGCGCCTTCCTGCATGGAACGTTTCGCGTGCCCCAGTTCGGCCAGCAAATCGGAAGGCGCCAGGTCGATGCGTCCGGTGGGGGTGCGCAGGAGTTCGTGCAGACGGGGCATCAGGAAGCCGAGATCCAAGCCGTCCTCGGCCGCCTTGACTCGGGCCAGATCCAGCTGGTACGGCCCATGGCGCAGCGCCAGATCCAGCAGTCGCTCCGGCCCATGCAGGCCTGCGCTGGCCCGCAGGACGGCGGGCGCCTGGTCTCCAAACTGGCGCCGTACATCTTCGGCGAACAGTTGCTCGTCGATGGCGCGGGCATCGTGGGGCACTGCCAGCCCTTGCGCGATGGCGGCCAGGCGCAACAAGGTTTCCCACTCGGCGGGCTGTCCGGACGCACGCGCGAACACGGGCGCACTGAACCGCGCATGGTTCATCCACGACATCTGCGGGTAGGGCACGTCGTAGTGAAGATCCTCCAGGGGAGACGGACCGGGCAGGATGACATCCGCGTGGCGCGTGGTCTCGTTCAGGTAGATGTCCATGCTGACCATGAAATCCAGGCCGTCAAGGGCCCGCGCCAGCCGGGCGCCGTTGGGCGAAGACAGCACCGGGTTGGTGGCCAGGGTGATCAACGCGCGGACCTGGCCTTCGCCAGGTGTCTCGATCTCCTCAGCCAGGCAGGTGATCGGAACCTCGCCCATCACCTCGGGCGCCTGGCTGACGCGCGTCGCAAAACGTCCGGTCACCACGCCGCGGCCGCTGCCGGGCTTGCCCTGGGTGTTGGCGGCAAACGCGGCCGCCTTCGGAAACATCGTTCCGCCGGGTTGGTCCAGGTGGCCGGTCAGGATGTTCAGCACATCGATCAGCCAGGTGGAGAGGGTGCCGAAGCGCTGGGTGCAGGTGCCGATGCGGCCGTACAGCGCAGCGCGCGGCGTGCTGGCCAGTTCGGTCGCGAGGCGCTGAATGGTTTCAGCGTGCACCCCGCAGCGCGGGGACACGCGCGCCGGAGAGAAAGGGGCGACGGCCTCGCGCACCCGGTCGAGCCCGTCGACCAGTGCCGAGGCGGCCCCGCCGCTCACCAGCCCCTCGGCAAACAGGTGGTGCAGCATGCCTGCCAGCAGGAACGCATCGGATCCGGGCCGGATGAAATGGTGCTCGTCGGCCAGTGCTGCGGTTTCGCTGCGGCGCGGGTCGATCACGATCAGGCGCCCGCCACGGGCCTGCATCGCCCGGGCCTTGCCGCGGAAGTCGGGCACGGTCCACATGCTGCCGTTGCTGGCCACGGGGTTGGCGCCCAGCACCAGCAGCCAGTCCGTGCGCGCGATATCCGGCACCGGCACGCTCATCCAGTGGCCGTAGAGCAGGCCGCTGACCACGTGGCGTGGCATCTGGTCCAGCGTCGCAGCGCTGAAGATGTTGCGGGTGCCCAGCGCCTTCAGCAGGCGTGGGTAATAGAGCATCAGTCCCAGCTTGTGCGAGGTGGGGTTGCCGGCGACCACGCCGACGGCGTTGCGGCCATGCTGCGCTATCAGCGGGGGCAGGCGGCGCTCGATCTCGGCGAAGGCCTCGTCCCAACTCGCTTCATGGAACACGCCGTTGCGCTTGATCAGTGGGGCTCGCAGGCGGTCCGGGTCTTCGTGCAGATCCTTCAGCGCCACGCCCTTGGGACACAGGTAGCCGTGGCTGAAGATATCGCTCGCGTGGCCGCGCACGCGGATCACCTGGTCACCCTGGGTTTGCACCTCAAGTCCACAACAAGCCTCACAGAGGGGGCAGATGCGGTGGTGGGTCTGAAGGCTGGTCTCGCTCATGGGGCCTCATGCGGTGGGTAACGGGTCGCCCGCATGGTGCACGAGTCCCTGTGGGGTGACGATCACCGCGGTGACAGGTGGCGAGGCCAGGGCGCCGCGCAAGCGGGGCAGACTGGCCAGCGATCAGGCGCGTGCCAGCGGAGGCGAGGCCTGAGGTGCGAAAACCCGGGCGAGCAGGGCGCCCTCCGCGGGGCCGGCCACGGGAATCCACACCCGCATCGGACTGCCCGAGGCCACCTGGATGGATTCGCCTTCTAGGCTCTTCATCTGTTCCAGCACCGAGATGCGGTTGCCGGCCGGGTGGATGATCTCCAGCGTATCGCCCACCGCGAAGCGGTTCTTGGTTTCGACCTCGGCCCAGCCGTCTTTGGTCGACAGCACCTCGCCGACGAACTGGCTGTGGTGCGCCTCGGAGCTTCCGGTCTCGTAGTTCTGGTAGTCCTGCGCCGGCCGCCGCTCCAGGAAACCCGCGGTGTAGCCCCTGTTGGCCAGGCCTTCAAGTTCCGTGATCAGATTCGGGTTGAACGGCCGACCGGCCACGGCATCGTCGATGGCGCGGCGGTAGGTCTGCGCCGTGCGCGTGACGTAGTACTGGCTCTTGGTGCGGCCCTCGATCTTGAGGGAATCGACGCCGATCTTCACCAGCCGCTCGACATGTTCCACAGCCCGCAAATCTTTGCTGTTCATGATGTAGGTGCCGTGCTCGTCTTCCATGATCGGCATGAGCTGGCCGGGGCGCTCTTTCTCTTCGAGCAGGTAGACGCGGTCGGCCAGCGGATGCCGCGTGCCGCCGCCACAGGCGGAAAACGACTGCTCCGCTTCAAGCTGTGCCTCGGCAAAGTTGAAATCGCCCTCCAGCTTCACAGGCTGCACTTCGCCCGCATCGTTGTCGTCGCTACCGGCCTGCGGGGTGTAGTTCCATCGGCAGGCGTTGGTGCAGGTGCCCTGGTTCGGGTCCCGCCGGTTGAAATAGCCCGAGAGCAGGCAGCGCCCCGAGTAGGCGATGCACAGCGCGCCGTGCACGAAGACTTCCAGCTCAATGTCCGGGCATTCCTGGCGGATCTTCTCGATCTCGTCCAGGCTCAGTTCGCGCGACAAAATGATGCGCGCCACGCCCAAACGCTGCCAGAACTTCACCGCCATGTAGTTCACCGTGTTGGCCTGTACCGAGAGGTGGATCGCCACCTCGGGCCACTTCTCGCGCACCATCATGATCAGGCCCGGGTCGGCCATGATCAGCGCGTCGGGGCCCATCGCGATCACCGGCTCGATGTCGCGCATGTAGGTGCGCACCTTGTCGTTGTGCGGCAACAGGTTGCTGGTCAGGAAGAACTTCTTGCCCCGTGCGTGGGCCTCCGCGATGCCCTGGCCGATCTGCTCCAGCCTGAACTCGTTGTTGCGTGCGCGCAGGGAATAGCGCGGCTGGCCGGCGTACACGGCGTCCGCGCCAAAGTCGTAGGCGGCGCGCATCTTGGCCAGCGAGCCGGCGGGCAGGAGCAGTTCAGGGGTTTTCATGGGGGTCACGGTGGAATCAACCTTGCGCGCACGGCAGGCCGGGCGTGTTGCACCACTCGCTCCAGCTGCCCGCGTACAGGGCCGCGCGGCCCAGCCCGGCGATTTCCATGGCCAGCAGGTTGGGCACGGCGGTGACGCCGCTGCCGCAGTGGTGGACGACGGTTGCCGGGTCGCGGCCAGCCAGCAGCGCCTCGAATTCGGCTTTCAGCTCGGCTGGCGCCTTGAACCGGCCGTCGGGCCCGAGGTTCAGCCCGAACGGCCGGTTCAAGGCACCGGGAATGTGGCCGGCCACCGGGTCCAGCGGCTCCATTTCGCCGCGGAAGCGGGGGGTGGCTCGTGCATCGACGATCGTCTGGGCGGGGCGGCCCAGGTTGGCGGCCACGGTTGGCGTGGTGGCGAGCGTAGTCTTTTCAGCCGAAAGCGTGAAGTGACCGACTTCAGGCTTGGCCGGCGCGCCACTCTCCACCGCGCCACCGGCGGCTTCCCAGGCCTGCAGGCCACCGTCGAGCACGGCTACGGCCTCGTGGCCGGCCCATTTCAGCATCCACCACAGGCGCCCGCAGTAACTGGCGCCATTGCGGTCATAGACCACGGCCTGCATCGTGTTGTCAAAGCCGGTGTCGCGCAGCCACTCGGCAAACAGCTCGCGCCGCGGCAGGGGGTGCCGCCCGCCGTTGACGGCGTCAGCGGCACTTGGCGCGCTGAGGTTGCGGTCCAGGTGCGCCTGCATGGCACCGGCGATGTGAACCTGCGCGTAAAGGCGGTCGGCCGCCTCGGGATTCATCAGCTCAGAAGTGCAGTCAAACACCTTCAGCGGCGCGCCGCTGGCCCGCAGGGCCTGCAGCTGTTCAACGGAAATCAGGGTGGTGAACGGGGTCGATGGGGTGGGCATGGGTCAGTGCTCCTCGGCGGGCGGGTTGGGCAGGGCGCGCGAACGCAGGAAGGTGGCAGCGATGCCGCTGGCGATGATCAGCGCCATGCCGGCCCAGCCGATCGCCGGGATCTGGTCGCCGAACAGCACCATGCCAAACAGCGCGGCGAACACGATCCCAGAGTATTGCAGGTTGGCCACCACCAGCGTGGCGCCCTGGCTGTAGGCGCGGGTCATGCAGAGTTGCCCCAGGGCGGCCAGGACGCCGATCGGCAGCAACCACAAGGCCTGCGGCCAGACCCAGGCGCTGGTGCCGGTGAACAGCATGCCGATCGCGCCCGCCACCGTGGCGCCCACGGAGAAATACAGCACGGTGCGGGCCTCGGGCTCACCCACGCGGCCGAGCGCGGCGACCTGCAGGTACGCAAATGCGGCGCCCAGGCCCGAAAGCAGGCCGATCAGGCCGGCGAACAGCTGGTTTTGCTCGAGGGTGGGTCGCAGCGTCATGATCACGCCGGTGAAGCCGGCCATCACGGTCAGTACGATGGGGCCCTGGCGTCCGACGTCCTGGATGCGGCCCATGATCATCGTGCCGCCGACCAGAAAAGCCGCCACCCAGATGCCGCTCATGTAGTTCAGCGTCATGGCCGTGGCCAGCGGCAACTTGGCAATGGCGTAGAACCAGGCCGTCAGGGAGGCCACACCGACGATGCTGCGCCACACGTGCATCATTGGCACGGGGGTTTTGAGCGACACGCCCCGGACATGGCACCAGGTGGCCATGAAGACGATGCCGATGGCGCCGCGGTAGCACACCAACTCCACCAGGTTGAAGTGCGCCGAGGCGTACTTGATGCACACGCTCATCGTCGCGAAGAAAAGCGACGCCAGCACCATCCACAAGGCCTGCAAAACCGGTCCTTATGTATCAAATAGGCGCATTCCCGGCGCCAAATGGTCGATAGTCGCTATCAAACTTGCGTCTTCTCAAGGCCCATGACGCCGCGGTACCACTCGTGGAAATGCTGCATGCCGTCTTCCATCGGGCTCTGGTAGGGGCCAACCTCGTTGTCCCCGCGCTGCATCAGGGCGCGCCGGCCCGCATCCATGCGCTCGCCGATCTCGTCGTCCTCGATGCAGGTCTCCATGTAGGCGGCCTGCTGGGCCTCGACGAACTCGCGCTCGAACGCCACGATTTCCTCGGGGTAGTAGAACTCCACCATGTTCAGCGTCTTCTGCGGCCCCATCGGGTGCAGCGTCGAAACCGTCAGCACATGCGGATACCACTCCACCATGATGTGCGGGTAGTAGGTGAGCCAGATCGCTCCGAACTTGGGCGCCGCGCCCTGGCGGTACTGCATCAGTTGCCGGTGCCAGCGCTCGTAGACCGGGCTGCCCGCCTTGCCCTGCCAGTTGGTCACACCAACGGTCTGCACCGAATACTCGGGCTTGAACTCCCAGCGCAGGTCGTCACAGGTGACCACGCTGCCCAGCCCAGGGTGGAAGGGGCCGACGTGGTAGTCCTCCAGATAGACCTCGATGAAGGTCTTCCAGTTGTAGTTGCACTCGTGCAGTTCCACGCGGTCGAGCGCGTAGCCGGTGAAATCGAGATCGGCGCGCGGACCCATGCCCGCCAGGTCGGCGGCGATGTCGCGGCCGTTGTCTTCGAACAGCAGGCCGTTCCACTCGCGCAGCTTGTAATTGTTCAGGTCCAGACAGGGATCGTGCGCGAAGTGGGGTGCCCCCAGCAACTGGCCGCCAGGCGCATAGGTCCAGCGGTGCAGCGGGCAGACGATGTTGCCCCCTGCGCTGCCCTTGGCGCTTTGGTGCAGAGAACCCCGACCCTTGAGCATGACCGCCTGGCGATGGCGGCAGACGTTGGAAATCAGCT
Organism: Candidatus Skiveiella danica; assembly: GCA_016721925.1. GTDB lineage: Bacteria > Pseudomonadota > Gammaproteobacteria > Burkholderiales > Burkholderiaceae_C > Skiveiella > Skiveiella danica. Next base: position 413,999 of record JADKHE010000013.1, on the reverse strand, counting down.
CCACGCCCGAGGCGGTACGCACCAGGGCCCGACCTTCGCCTTCCTGCGGCAGTGCGTAGTAGTCACCCTCGGCGGGCACGGCGAGCTGGTGCCCGACATAGCGCGGACCTCGCTGGAAGATGTTGCGCAGCTCAAGCTGGTGCAAGGCTTCGTCAAAGTAGCTTGAAACTGGTAGTTGGCTTGCGGCCTGCTGCAGTTGAAGACTTAAATCAGACATGGGTGACCTGACCTAGAGACTCCCCCTATGAAGGGGCAGGATGGTAGGCGCCTGACCCCCTGGAGCAGGCGCTGAGGAAAGCCGGCTGCGCCGACTGAAAGAGCGCTGATTGTACCCTTCGGGGGCATTTCCGTGCGCAAATGGGGCACTCGCCCTAATCGGTCCCGTGCCAGGTCCGCCCCTTCGCGGGCAACCGCCTAAAATCACAGGTTTACTCTGCAACGATCCCATGCCCAAGGCCCCCGCAACAAAAGCCGCGCCCGAACAGCCTGTCAGCTACGAGGCAGCGCTGGAAGAGCTTGAGCAACTGGTTGCCCGCCTTGAGTCCGGACAATTGCCGCTTGAAGAACTGCTGACCGGCTACCAGCGGGGCGCTGAGCTGCTGAAGTTCTGCCGCGACCGGCTGGAAAAGGTCGAAAACCAGATCCGGGTGCTGGACGACGGGGTCATCAAGCCATGGACGCAGGCGTGAGCGCCGGATTTGATTTCCAGTCCTGGGCAGCGGAACAGGGCGCTCGGGTCGAGCGTGCGCTGGCCGCCTGGGTCGCCGAGGACGCCCCTGCGGGCCTGGGCGAGGCCATGCGCTATGCGGTTCTCGATGGCGGCAAACGCCTGCGGCCCTTGCTGGTTCTGGCGGCCTCTGAATCGGTCAGCGAGGGCGTGGCGCAGGCCGGGCGTACTGCGATCGACCAGGCCGCCCTGCGTACCGCGTGTGCCGTCGAGTTGATTCACGCCTATTCGCTGGTGCATGACGACATGCCCTGCATGGACAACGACGTCCTGCGCCGTGGCAAGCCCACGGTGCATGTTCAATATGGCGAGGCGCTGGCGTTGCTGGCCGGAGATGCCCTGCAGGCGCTGGCGTTCGAGCTGTTGACACCGGACGAAGCCCTGTTCAGTGCCGCCGTTCAGGCGCGGCTGTGCCGGCTACTGGCGCGTGCGGCCGGACACGAAGGCATGGCGGGGGGGCAGGCCATCGACCTGGCCAGTGTGGGCCAGGCGCTCACGGAGAATCAGCTGCGCCAGATGCACCGGCTCAAGACCGGAGCGCTGCTGCGCGGCAGCGTGATGATGGGCGCTGCCTGCCGCGAACCGGCCGGTACGGCCCATGCGGCAACCGGACAGGCGCTGTCACGCTTCGGTGACGCCATCGGGCTGGCGTTTCAGGTGGTCGACGACATCCTGGATGTCACGACCGACACGGCGATCCTCGGCAAGACCGCCGGCAAGGACGCAGCCGCCGACAAACCGACCTATGTGTCCGTGCTGGGCCTGGAGCGTTCCCGGGACTATGTCCAGGAGCTGTACGCCCAGGCGTTGGCGGCACTGGACGCCAGCGGCCTTGCCGCTCCATCGACGCGGGCGCTGCGCGCGCTCGCAGGCGTGGTGGTGCACCGGGACAAGTAAGGGAAGAGGCACAAGAACATGACCAAGCTGCTTGAAACCATCAACGATCCGGCCGACCTGCGCCAGTTGCCGCGCGCCCAGTTGAAGGCGGTTGCCGACGAGCTGCGGGCGTGCGTGCTCGACAACGTGGCCCGCACCGGCGGCCATCTGAGCTCCAACCTCGGCACCGTCGAGCTCACCGTGGCGCTGCACTACGTTTTCAATACCCCGGATGACCGTCTGGTCTGGGACGTGGGCCACCAGACCTATCCGCACAAGATTCTGACCGGGCGCCGCGACCGCATGCCCACGCTGCGCCAGCTCGGTGGACTCAGCGGTTTCCCGCAGCGCGCCGAGAGCGAATACGACACGTTTGGCACGGCGCACTCGTCCACCAGCATCTCGGCTGCGCTGGGCATGGCCCTGGCGTCGCGCCAGAAGGGGGAGCAACGCCATTGCGTGGCCATCATCGGCGATGGCGCGATGACCGCCGGCATGGCTTTTGAGGCCCTCAACAATGCCGGCGTGGAGGATTGCAAGCTGCTGGTGATCCTGAACGACAACGACATGTCGATCAGTCCGCCGGTGGGCGCGCTGAACCGCTACCTGGCCCAGCTCATGAGCGGCCAGTTCTATTCGGCGGCCAAGAACGTCGGCAAGAACGTGCTGCGCGTGGCGCCGCCCCTGTTCGAGCTGGCCAAGCGGCTGGAAGAGCACGCCAAGGGCATGGTCGTGCCGGCGACGCTGTTCGAGAAGTTCGGCTTCAACTACGTGGGCCCGATCGACGGCCATGACCTGGAGTCGCTGATCCCGACGCTGGAGAACATCCGTCACCTCGACGGGCCGCAGTTCCTGCACGTGGTCACGAAAAAGGGGCAGGGGTACAAGCGGGCCGAGGCGGATCCCGTCGCCTATCATGGACCCGGCAAGTTCGACCCCGCGATCGGCCTGGTGCCGCCGGCGGCCACCCCCAAAACCACGTTCACCCAGGTCTTCGGTGAGTGGTTGTGCGACATGGCGGAGCAGGACACGCGGCTCGTCGGCATCACGCCGGCGATGCGTGAAGGCTCCGGCATGGTGGAGTTCGAGAAGCGCTTCCCCGCACGCTATTACGACGTAGGCATCGCCGAGCAGCATGCGGTCACTTTTGCGGCGGGTCTTGCTTGCGAGGGACTGAAGCCGGTGGTGGCGATCTATTCCACCTTCCTGCAGCGCGCCTACGACCAGCTGATCCACGATGTGGCGATCCAGAACCTGCCTGTCGTGTTTGCGCTGGATCGTTCCGGCCTCGTCGGTGCCGACGGCGCGACCCACGCCGGGGCCTACGACATTGCCTTCCTGCGCTGTATTCCGAACATGGCGCTGGCCTGCCCGGCCGATGAGCGCGAATGCCGCCAGTTGCTGTCCAGCGCGTTCGAGCAGGACGGTCCTGTGGCCGTGCGCTATCCGCGCGGGGCCGGCGCCGGGGTGGCCACCGAGCCGGGCCTGGCGGCCCTGCCGTTTGGCAAGGGAGAAATCCGCAGAGCCCGCGCGGGTGGACCGGACGGGTCCCGCAAGGGCATTGCCATCCTGGCATTCGGCACGCTGCTGTACCCGGCGCTGCAGGCGGCTGAGAAGCTGGGCGCGACGGTGGTCAACATGCGCTGGGTCAAGCCGCTGGATGTCGAGTTGCTGCTGAAGGTGGCCGCTGAACATGAAGCCCTGGTGACGGTGGAAGAGGGTGCCGTCATGGGCGGTGCCGGCAGTGCCGTCGGTGAGGCGCTGCAGGCGGCCGGGATCGTCATGCCCCTGCTGCAACTGGGGCTGCCGGATGTGTTCATCGAGCACGGCGATCCGGCCCGCTTGCTGGCGATGCAGGGGCTTGACGCGGCCGGCATCGAGGCGTCCATCGTTCGGCGTTTTGCGGGGATCATCGAAGCTGGGCGTCCGGCGCTGAAGGCCGTTGCCTGAATTCCGGCACGCGGCAACCGCTTGTCGTCGGAGCTGAATCGTTTTCACGGATGGCGTGAAAAGGGCTGCGCCCCAGGCACGACCTCTCTGCGCCAGATCAAGACCCGTGTTCGTAGCGTCGGTCGCGAGGGAAAACCCGCCCCGGCGGCGCATGGCAACTTCCTACAATGCCGGTTGACTTCCCGAGTCCCCGGGCTGCTTGGCGTGTCCGGGTTATTCAACAAAACGTAGGAGTTAGCCCATGGATCGTCGTTCCGTTATCAAACACGCCGGCATTGCCGGTGTTCTGGCCGCAGGTGCCGCACCTGCCGTGCATGCACAGGGCGCCACGCTGCGCTGGCGCCTCGCGTCCAGCTTCCCGAAGTCGCTGGACACCATCTATGGTGCCGAAGAAGTCTTCGCCAAGAAAGTCAGCGAGATGACGGGCGGCAAGTTCGTCATCACGACCCATGCGGGCGGCGAACTGATGCCTCCGTTCGGCGTGCTGGACGGCGTGTCCAATGGCACCGTGGAAATGGCCCACACCGCGCCGTACTACTTTTTTGGCAAGGATCCCACCTATGCGCTGGACTGCGCCGTTCCTTTTGGCCTGAACAGCCGCCAGATGACGGCCTGGATGTACGAAGGCAATGGCCTCAAGCTCATGCGTGAGTTCTATGCCAAGGTGGGCATCGTGAACTTCCCGATGGGCAACACCGGCGCGCAGATGGGCGGCTGGTACCGCAAGGAAATCAAGTCGGTGGCCGACCTCAAGGGTCTGAAGTTCCGCGTCGGCGGCTTCGGCGGCAAGGTGCTGGAGCGCCTGGGCACGGTGCCCCAGAACATTCCCGGCGGCGAAATCTACCAGGCGCTGGAGAAAGGCACGATCGACGCCGCCGAGTGGATCGGCCCCTACGATGACCAGAAGCTGGGCTTCAACAAGGTGGCGCCGTTCTACTACTACCCCGGCTGGTGGGAAGGCGGCCCGCAATTGACGCTGTACGTCAACCAGAAGTCCTATGAGGGCCTGTCGAGCGAGTACAAGGCGATCATCGAGTGCGCGGCGGCTTATGCGCATACCGACATGCAGGCCAAGTACGACGTCAAGAACCCCATCGCGCTCAAGCAATTGGTGGGACAGGGCGTCAAGGTCCTGCCGTTCCCGAAGGACGTGATGGCCGCGGCCTTCAAGTCCGCCCAGGAGGTGTACGCGGAACTCAACGCGTCCAACCCGGCCTGGAAGAAGATCTACGACGACTGGTCCGTCTACCGTCGCGACGCGAACCTCTGGTTCCGTTTCCCCGAAGCGTCGTTCGACGACTTCATGCAGGCCCAGAAGCTGTGATGAGGCGCTGACCCGGCGATCGGGCAAGAAAAAACCCCGCCATGGCGGGGTTTTTTTTGGCCCGGCACCTGGCGCCGGGTTCGGGTGGATCAGGGCTTCTTGCCCTGATCTGACTTGATGGACTCCAGCAGGCCCTTCATCGGGTCTTCCTTGTCGCTGTCGGTCGTTGCCGGCGCGCTACCGTCCGCTCCTGCCGGCGCAGGGTCCGCCTTGGGTGCTTTCTCCATCTGCATCAGAACCTTGTCCGCATCGATGGTCGGGCCCTTGGTGGTGTTTGTGGAGACGATGCCCGGGAAAGCGATGATCAGGCCAACCATGATGATCTGGATCAGCACGAAGGGCACCGAGCCCCAGTAGATCTGCTCGATTGTGACCTTCTTGATGGGTTTCTTGGTGACCTTGTCGGTGTAGTCGTCCACCGGCGCCACGCTGCGCAGGTAGAACAGGGCGAAGCCGAACGGCGGGTGCATGAACGACGTCTGCATGTTCACCGCCAGCAGCACGCCGAACCACACCAGGTCGATGCCCATCTTCTCGGCCACGGGGCCGACCAGCGGGACAATGATGAAGGCCAGCTCGAAGAAGTCCAGGAAAAAGGCCAGCAGGAACACCAGAATGTTCACGACGATCAGGAAACCCAGCTGTCCGCCTGGCAGGCCGGTTAGCAGATGCTCCACCCAGACCGGGCCGTCCGCGCCCTGGAACGCCAGGCTGAACACCGTGGCGCCCACCAGGATGAACAGCACGAAGCACGACAGCTTCATGGTGGAGTCCATGGCCTGGCGAAGCAACTTGAAGTCGATGCGCCGACGGGCAATCGCCATCACCAGGGCGCCCATGGCGCCCATGGCGCCGCCTTCGGTCGGCGTGGCAATGCCCAGGAAGATCGTGCCCAGCACCAGGAAGATCAGCCCCAGCGGCGGGATCAGCACAAACGTCACCCGTTCGGCCATGCGGGAGAGCAGGCCGAGCTTGGTGGCCTTATTGAGTACCGCAGCAAAGAAGGCCACACCGACCCCGACGCACATGGACACGACAATCTTCTCGTCCAGCGGGGTCCCTTCAGGGCGCGTCTTGGCAAAGGCGACCGCGGCGATGACCGACAGCACCGTCAAGATGCCCAGCGACCGCAGGCCGGAGGTGCCGTCGTCCTCGCGGATGGTGCGGGCCTCGGCCGGCAGCGCCGGGACGAAAGTTGGCTTGATCAGGCTGACCAGCAGGATGTAGCCGACGTACAGGCCGGTCAGCACGAAGCCGGGGACAAAGGCGCCGGCGTACAGGTCGCCCACGCTCTTGCCCAGCTGGTCGGCCAGGATGATCAGCACCAGCGAGGGCGGGATGATCTGCGCCAGCGTGCCCGAGGCAGCAATCACGCCGCTGGCCACCCGACGGTCATAGCCGTAGCGCAGCATGATGGGCAGCGAGATCAGGCCCATCGAGATCACCGATGCGGCCACGACACCCGTGGTGGCGGCCAGCATGGCGCCCACCAGAATCACCGCATAGGCCAGGCCGCCGCGGATCGGGCCGAACAGCTGGCCGATGGTGTCCAGCAAGTCCTCGGCCATGCCGGATCGCTCCAGGATCAGCCCCATGAACGTGAAGAAGGGAATGGCCAGCAAGGTGTCGTTCTGCATGATGCCGAACATGCGCAGCGGCAGGCTTTGCAGGAACGCGGGATTGATGGTGCCCAGCTCGATGCCGACGAAACCGAAGAACAGGCCGCAAGCCGCCAGCGAAAACGCCACCGGGTAGCCGAACAGCAGGAAGACGATCAGGGAGCCGAACATGATCGGCGCCAGGTTGGCAACAAGGAAGGCGGTCATTTCAGGGCTCCTGCCTGCGCCGCTTCACGCGCCGCGACTTCTTTCTGCAGCAGGAACTCGGCGAGTTCCTCTTCGGGTGTCTTGACCCCTTGTTTCTTCGTCGGATCGGGGATCAGCCCCTTGAGAAAGGCGATGCGCTTGATCAGTTCCGACACCCCCTGGATGCCCAGCAGCAACAAGCCCAGCGGTAGCAGCGCAAACACCGGCCAGCGGATCAGGCCGCCCGCGTTGGAAGACACCTCCTTGGTGACATAGGCGTTGATCACCAGTGGCATGGCCAGCTTGATGATCATGAAGATGAAAGGGAACAGGAACAGGCAGATTCCGATGACGTCGATCCAGATCTGCGTGCGCTTGGAAAAACGGCCCGAGATCACGTCGATGCGCACGTGCTCCTGGCGCATCATGGTGTAGCCGGCGGCCAGCAGGAAGACGGCGGCGAACAGGTACCACTGGATTTCCAGGAACGCGTTGGAGCCGATGTTGAAGGCTTTGCGGACCACCGCGTTCGTGGCGCTGATCAGCACGGCCGCCAGCACGAGCCAGGCGACCCAGCGACCGATGAACTCGGTGAAGCCGTCGATGCGTCGGGACAGGGATAACAGGAAAGGCATGGTGTCTCCGTCAATGTTGGCAGGGTGGCCGCGGGCAGCCGTCAAAATCCGCGCGAGTGTGACGCAGGATGGGCGATTCTATGGTCGATACCCTCGACCTGCGGCATGAAAAAACTTTGCGACCCGCTGAAAATTGTCTGAATCAGGGTAAACGCTAGGCGCGCAGCTTTTCGTCCGAACGCCGTGCAGCGCCGCCAATAATCGGATTTTGAACACAGGACGCCGCGTGCAGGAATCCACCGCTCACGATATCGATTCGCCCGCCATGCGCCAGGCAGGGCGCGACGGGCTGTCGCTCGCGCTCATCGACGCGCGCAACCACACACTGCGCCTGCTGGCGGCCCATGAAGCCACGGTCACGCAGGCGCCACCGGCGCCAGCCGCAACCGGGCACGCACCAGCGGTGTGGCTGGCCGGGCACGCCGGCTGGTTTGCCGAGTACTGGATCGCCCGCAACACGCTGCGCGCCCAGGGCAGCGCCTGCCCGCATCAGCCGCCGCGCCTGGCGTCCATCGAGCCCCACGCCGACATCTGGTGGGCGCAGCATGAGCCCTCCCAGGTGCCGGGCCCGGTGGGCTTGCCGGGATTCGCGGCCACCCGCGCCTGGCTTCTGGAAACCCTGGAGACCACGCTGGAGTTGCTGGAAAAGACGCCGGACAACGACGACGCCCTCTATTTCTACCGTCTGGCGCTGTTTCATGAAGACCAACTGGGTGAGCGGCTGGTGACGCTGGCCCAGACGCTCGGCGTGCCGCTGGGCTCGCCCGAGGCGCAGACAGCTGCGGCGCGCGATCCGCTGGTCGTGCCGGCTGCGCGCTGGTCGCTCGGCTCTGCGCCAGGCGGGTTTGTGTTTGACAACGAGAAATGGGCCCATGCCGTGGCCGTGCCCGAATTCGAGATCGACGCGCAACCGGTGAGCTGGTCGCAGTACATCGAGTTCGTCGACGATGGCGGCTACGACCGGCCCGAGTTATGGCATGCGGACGGCTGGGCCTGGCTGCAGGCGCAGGACGCGACCGGGGGGCGGCGCGGGCCGCGCCATGTGGATCAGATCGGCGTGGCGCGGTTCGGCGGGGCCGGCGCCGTTCTGCAGATGCGCTTCGGGCAGCCGGTCCGCGTGGCGGGGCATCACCTGGTGACCCATTGCAGCTGGTGGGAGGCGGATGCCTGGTGCCGCTGGGCGGGCCGGCGCCTGCCCGACGAGGCCGAGTGGGAGCTGGCCGCGCATGTCGCGGTGCGCCGCGGGTTTCGCTGGGGCGAGGTGCACGAATGGACCGCCAGCCGCCTCCAGCCCTATCCGGGCTTTTCGCCCGATCCGTGGGCGGACTATTCGATGCCGCACTTCGGGCGCGCGCGGGTGCAACGCGGCGCTTCCTGGGCGACGCGCTCACGCATGAAGCACCCGAAATTCCGGGGGTTCAGCCTGGCCGGGGACGACGAAGGCTTCTTCGGCTTCCGGTCCTGCGCAATCTGACCCCATGCAGGGGGTATCAATTCAATAGCTATCGGTGACCATCCGACGCCGGGATGGGGCGCTTTTTTGGCCGAAAGGTCCACCAGGGCAGCCGCTCGCGCAACGAAAGGATGTCACCGCAGCGCGTGCAGGTGTAGCCGGCCAGCGCAGCCATGCGCTCTTGCCAGGCGGCACTGTGCAAGGTCGCGCGCAAGGCCTGGATGGCCGGTTGCTCCAGGGCGGATTTCAGGCAGACCAGGTGGTAGTCCTCGTGCGCCAGGGGAACAAAGTCAAGCCCGCGCGAGCGAGCGGCCAGCTCGATGCCGAGGCCGGCATCGGCCTGTCCGGCCGCAACGGCCTGGGCGACAGCCGCGTGGGAGGGCTCGGTGTCGGCATAGCCCGACAGGGCGGCTGCGGACAGACCGGCGTCGGCCAGCAGATCGTCCAGCAGCACCCGCGTGCCCGAGCCCATCGGCCGGTTCACGAAGCGTGCGCCGGTGCGCGCCACATCGTGGAGGCTGTGCAGGCCCAGCGGGTTGCCGGGCGCGACGATCAGGCCCTGCGTGCGCCGGCCAAAGCCGATGATCTTGTGCAATCCCGGCTGCAGCAGTGGCTTGTAGGTTCGCGCCGCCAGCGAATCGGGGTCGGGCTGGGTCAGCGTGTGGAAGCCGGCCATGATGCAGCGGCCTTCGTTGAGCGCAGCAATGGCGTCCACGCTGCCGGTGAAACGGATGTCCAGATGCAGGTTGTGCTCGGCGGCTGCATGTGCGCGCAGGGCAGGCAAGGCGTCGTCATGGCTGGCGTACAGCGTCAGCACGTGCGCGGACGGGTCGAAGGCCACCGCAAAGGCCCGCTCCAGATCGGCGCGCAGCGCCTCGATCTGCGGGCTCAGGCGGGCCTGCGCCTGGCGCTCGGCCCACATGAGCTTGGCCCCGAAGTCCGACAGGCGGGCCGACTGGCCTTTTTCCCAAAGGATGAGTTCGCTGCCCAGCTCGTCTTCCCAGCGTTTGAGCTCGCCCCAGACGTGGCGATACGACAAGCCCAGCGCGCGCGCCGCCGCCGAAATGGAGCCGTGCGCGTCCACGGCCTGCAGCAGGTCGATCAGCGGGTGGCGCACCAACGCGTCGCTGGCGTCGCGCCGCAGCGTGTAGTGGAGCTGGACCCTATGCACGGTGGAACATATCGCAGGGAATTGATCGGATGCCTACGATACCCGATCCATGCCGTCCGCCCCGCCTTTGCTCCATGTCCACCTTCTCTGAAAGCGCCACGACGGCATTGGCGCTGATCGTTTCCTTTGATACGGGGCTGTGGACCGTCGTGGGGCGCTCGCTCGCGGTCAGCGCGACGGCCTGTGCCATCGCCTGCGGCATCGGACTGGTGGCGGGTGCCTGGCTGGCCGTGGCGCGGTTTGCCGGCCGGGATGCGGTGCTGACGGTTCTCAACACCTTGCTCGCCCTGCCCTCCGTCGTGGTGGGCCTGCTGGTCTACCTGATGCTGTCCCGGACCGGCCCGCTGGGTTTCCTGGGCTGGATGTTCAGTTTCAAGGCGATGGTGCTGGCACAGGTGGTTCTGGTGGTTCCTGTCGTCACGGCGCTCACCCGTCAGGCGGTGGAGGATGCTGAGCGCTCACATGGCGAACAGCTGCGCTCGCTGGGGGCGCACACCGCCCTGCGCGGGCTGCTGCTGGCCTGGGACGAGCGCTACGCACTTCTGACCGTGCTGATCGCCTCGTTCGGCCGCGCCATTTCGGAAGTGGGCGCGGTGATGATCGTCGGCGGCAACATCGACGGGTTCACGCGGGTCATGACCACCGCCATCGCACTGGAAACCAGCAAGGGCGACCTGCCGCTGGCGCTGGCGCTGGGCCTGATCCTGCTGGCGGTGGTGCTCCTGCTCAACGCCCTGATCTCGGCGCTGCGCCGCTGGCGCGAGCGTCTGGACGGGGGCGTGGCAGCCCCTGCCGCGGTGCTGGCCTCATGAAGCGGGACGCCTTCGACAGGGCGCCCGTGAACAGCCCGCTGCACGACGCACCGGCCGCGCAGCGGCTGGCCTCGGGCTCCGATTTCCCTTTGCTGTTCGATCTGGACCGGGTCTGCGTGCGGCTGGGTCCGGTGGACGCCTTGCAGGACGTGAGCGTGCGGCTGCGCCATGGCGAGCGCGTCGCGCTGGTGGGCGCCAACGGCTGCGGCAAGAGCACGATGCTGCGCCTGCTCAATGGCCTGCTGCAACCCGCGGGTGGACGCATCGTGCGCGATGCAGCCGCGCGCCAGGCCTTTGCTGTTTCAGCGGCCCTACATGTTGCGCACCACGGCGCGCAACAACATCGCGCTCGGCCTTTGGCTGGGTGGGCTGGGCTGGGCCGACGCGAAGCGGCGCGCCATGCAGGCGCTGGACCGCGTCGGTATGGCCAGCCTGGCCGGACGCAATGCCAGGACACTGTCCGGTGGGCAGCAACAGCGCCTGGCGCTTGCGCGCGCCTGGGCCAGCCGGCCCGACGTCCTGCTGCTGGACGAGCCCACCGCCAGTCTGGACCCCCGCGCCAAGCACGACGTGGAGACGCTGGTGGCGGAATTCGCCACCGGGGCCTTGGCCGACGGCGCGCGCCAAGGCCCGGTGTCCCTGGTGTTCGCGAGCCACAACCTGGGCCAGGTCAAACGCCTGGCCACGCGAGTGATCTACCTGGAGCAAGGCCGAGTGTTGGCCGATCTGCCGGTGGACCAGTTTTTCAACGGCCTGCTGCTGCAGTCGCAGTATCCGGCCGCCCATTTGTTTGTCAAAGGAGAGCTTCCGTGAAGGATTTCAAGTATTTTTGCCACCACCCCAGCGTCAAATGGTCATTGGTAGCTATCGGAATGATAGTTTCCGGGCTGTCCCAGGCCCAGTCGATCGTGATGTCGTCCACCACCTCGACCGAGCAGTCCGGTCTGTTCGCCCACCTGTTGCCCGAATTCAAGAAGGCCAGCGGCATCGACGTCAAGGTCGTGGCGCTGGGCACCGGCCAGGCCTTGGACACGGCGCGCCGTGGCGATGCCGACGTGGTGTTCGTGCACGACCAGGCGGCCGAGGAGAAATTCGTCGCCGAGGGCTTCGGCCTCAGGCGCTACCCGGTCATGTACAACGATTTCGTGCTGGTCGGGCCCAAGGGCGATCCGGTGGCGACCAAGGGCAGTGACATCGTCGCCGCGCTGAAGAAGATCAGCGCTGCCAACGGTGCTTTCATTTCGCGCGGCGACAAAAGTGGCACCCACGCCGCCGAACTGCGTTTCTGGAGTCAGGCCGGCCTGGCCGACAAAAAGGGCAGCGGCTACAAGGAATGCGGTTGCGGCATGGGGCCCGCGCTCAACATGGCAGCCTCCACCGGCGCCTATGTGCTGGCCGACCGTGGCACCTGGCTCAACTTCAAGAACCGCGCCGACCTGGCGATTCTGGTCGAAGGCGACAAGCAGCTGTTCAACCAGTACGGCGTGATGGTGGTCAACCCCGCGAAGCACCCGCATGTGAAGGCGGCGGATGCACAGAAGTTCGTGGACTGGGTGGTGTCGCCTGCCGGCCAGAACGTGATCGCCAGCTACAAGATCGGTGGCGAGCAGCTGTTTTTCCCGAATGCCGTCGCGGTGGCGCGGTGATCGGATTCAGTCCATCAGTGCCACGGACTTCACCAGTGCCCAGACCGGCTGATCCGGAGCCAGTTGCAGTGCCTGCTGCGAATACCGGGTGATGCTGGCCAGCAGCATCTGGCCACCGGGTAGCGCGCACATCACCGTGATCCGGCCATCGTCGTGCGGATGCATCGCGGTGATGCGCACAGGAAGCTGGTTGAGCATGCTCAACCCGACGGGCTGTGTGGTCGCCAGCGCCACGTCGCGAGCGAGCACCCGCAACCGCGTGGCGCTGCGCATCGCGCCGTCCGGTTGCAGAAGGGTGAAGCGGGATTCGCCACAGTCGAATGTGGCTAGTCCTGGGCCCGGACCCGGACCCAGGTGACCGTGCAGCACAGACACCGGCCCTTCCTCGGCGAACAGTGGCGAGTCCGGGCGCGCCAGCGCGTCGCGCAGGCTCTCGATTTGCTGCACGCGGCCGGCTTCCATGAACATCACACGCGCGGCCAGGCGCTCCACTTCCTGGGGCGCGTGGGTGATGTACAGGACGGCAATGCCGGATTCCAGGGTCAGTCCGTCGATCAGCGGCAACAGTTCGGCCTTGGCCCGCCAGTCCAGGGCGGCCAGCGGTTCGTCCATTAACAACACGCGCGGGCGCATGAGCAAGGCGCGCGCGATGGCCACGCGTTGACGCTGACCGCCCGACAGGGTGGTGACGTCCTGGTCGAGGTGCGAGGTGATGCCCACTCGTTCGGCCAGGCGATCCAGATCCTTTTTGTCCGCGCCGGGCGCCCGCTTAATGGCGTAGAGCAGATTACGGCGCACGCTCAGGTGCGGGAAAAGTGCGGCATCCTGAAACACGAAACCGATGTCGCGCCGTGCCGCCGGCAACGCCCGGCGACCATCCTGCCAGACCTCACCCCGAAACCGCAGTTGGCCGGTGGTGGCCGCATCGAGCCCGGCGATGGCCCGCAACAGCGTGCTTTTGCCGCAGCCGGAGCGGCCGAACAAGGCGGTCACGCCTTCGGCCGCAAAGGCGAAGGGACCGCTGTCGAGCAGAAAGCACCCGCGCTGCAGGCGGAGATGGCCTTCGATCATGGCGTGGCGGTCACTGCGGTTTGATCGGACTCATCACCCTCCGGTTGATGGCATAGAAGGCCAGCAAGGTGACAAAGGAGAAGCACAGCAACACGGCTGAGAGCCGGTGCGCCGCGTCGTATTCGAGGGCCTGGGTGTGGTCGTAGATGGCGATGGAGACCACCCGTGTTTCGCCGGCGATGTTGCCGCCGAGCATGGCGATCACCCCGAACTCGCCGATGGTGTGGGCAAAGGTGATCACCACGGCGGTCAGGACGCCGCCGCGCGACAGCGGCAGGACCACGGAGAAGAACCGGTCCCAGGCGCTGGCGCGCAGGGTTGCGGCGGCGTCGAGCACACGCGGGTCGATGGCCGCGAAGGCCTCACGCAGCGGCTGCACCGCGAACGGCAGCGAATAGATGATCGAGCCGATCAGAATCCCGGTGAAACTGAAGGCCAGGTGGTACAGGCCCAGGCGCTCCAGCGTACCGCCCACGGCCCCCGGTGGTCCCAGGGCCAGCAACAGGTAAAAGCCGATCACCGTGGGCGGCAGCACCAAAGGGAGTGACACCAGAGCCGATACCGCGCTGGACCAGCGTGAGCCGGTTCGGGTGAGCCACCAGGCCAGTGGCGCCGCGAGCGCCAGAAGGATGAGCGTGGTCAGTCCGGCCAGTTCGGCAGTCAGCGCGATCGACTGCCATTCGTCACCGGTCAGCCCCAGGGTGGTTGGCGGGCCGCTCATCGGAGTTGTTCTCCCGGCAGTATGAAGCCGTAGCGCCGCATGACCTTTCGGGCCGTCGGCGTGCCCATGAAATCCACAAAGGTCTTGGCGGCCGTGTTGTTCTTGCCGTGGTGGGTAATGACATAGGCCTGCTCCAGCGGGCTGTGCAGATCGGCGGGGATCAGGTGGTAACCCCCCTTGCGTGCCAATTGCTCATTGAGGGCCAGCGACAGCGCGATCACGCCCACCTCGGCGGCTTGCATGTCCACCAGTTGCGCAGTGTGCGAGATGTTTTCGCCCAGGGCAATCTTGGACTCCACCTTGGCCCACATGCCGATACGGACCAGGGCCTCCTTGGCACGGGCACCATAGGGCGCATGGTCGGGCGACGCGATCGCGATCTTGCGGATGTCCGGACGGTCCAGGTCCTTGAGTGTGAGTCGGGTCGCATCCAGCTTGGCGCTCCAGAGCACGATGCGGCCGAAGGCATAGGTGGTCACGGGCGCCAGGGCTTTGCCACTGTCCAGAAGCCGCTTCGGCAGGCTGACATCGGCCGAGAAAAACACGTCGAACGGCGCGCCGTTTTCAATCTGCTGCGTGAATTTGCCCGAAGAACCCATGACGAGTTCAAGCTTGTGCGATGGATGGGTCGTCTCGAACAGCGGCTTCAGTTCGTCGAAAGCGAATTTCAGGTCGGACGCCGCGGCGACCCGGGCGGTTTCCGCTTGCGCGACGGGCAGCAACGCCGCGAAGGCGAAAAGCCCGGTCGAAAAAAGGCCCCGCGCGGTCTTCAGGCGCTCACAGTGCGGGGGCGTGGATACGTTGTTCATAATAGGAATAGCGATGGTAGCAGATCGATATTCGATTTTGGAATAGCGATCGGTCGGTCGACCCTGCCATCGATGCGCACTTTGTGGAGGAACTCCGACATGTCAGCCCTTGCACCAGCCGCATTGACGGAAGCCCTTGGTCACGCCGTCAGCGACAAGCGGCTGGAGGTGTTGCGGCGGGTGGGCGAGACCGGCTCGATCTCGCAGGCGGCGCGCGACGCCGGCATCAGCTACAAGGCGGCGTGGCAGGCGATCGACACGTTGACCAACCTCAGCGAGGCACCGCTGGTGGATCGTACCGTCGGCGGCAGTGGCGGCGGTGGCGCACGCATCACCCCGCAGGGCCTGCAACTGCTGGCGATGGCCGACGAGCTCCAGCGCGCCCGCGACGCCGTTCTGGCACGCTTCGCAGGTCAGCCCCTGATCGCGAGCGGTCTCGGCTTGCAGACCAGCATGCGCAACCAGTTGCCGTGCGAAGTTCAGGACGTTGAGGTTCTGGCTCCGGCCGATCTGACCGTTCGAGTGCGGCTGTGCACGCCCGGCCGCGCGATCCTGGTCGCCAGCGTCACGCGTGAGAGCGCTGATCTGCTCGCGTTGGGCCCGGGATTGCGGGTGCTGGTGCTGTGCAAGGCCACCGCGGTAAAAGTACAAGCTGTGGACGAAGGGCAGACCGAGCCGATTCAGACTGCGGCCGAAAATGAACTGCCCGGTGAAGTCGAACGGGTATCGGCTGGCGCGGGCCAGGACGAGGTCGTCCTGGCCTTGCACGGCGGAGGGCATTGGGTGGGTTTTGCCACCCATCCCTTCAGGGCTACACCGGGACACCCTGCAACGGCGAGAATGGCCCATTCCGCGTTGGTTCTCGCTTTGCCGCGCTGACGGGTGGCGAGATTCACCGCGCGGTGCGTCCTGTGCCCAGTTTTCGGTACACGGTGGCGCGGCTGATGCCCAGCGCCCGGGCGGCCTGTTGCACGTTGCCCTTCGCATCGGCCACGGCTTTGTGGATCAGTGCGATTTCGACTTCTTTCAACGGGATGCGATCCTGGGCGGGTGCGCCGGCGATCTGATGGCCAGGGCGTTGCGCGCGTGCCTGAAGGCGAAGGCCCGACCACAGGGGCAGTTCCATGGCGTTGTTCGCCTGATCGCTGGCATCAAACAGCATCTCAAACGGCAGGGCAAACAGTTCGCTGGCATGCACCCGTTCCCGTCCCGACACACCGAGCTGTGAAACCATCTGGCGCGCGGTCGGGTTCGCGCCGGTCACCCAGCCGTCGCCATCCAGGCAGATCATGCCGTCTGAGTCCTCGCCCATCGCGCCCCCGGGCCAGTTCAGCCTCACCAGCAGGCTATGCGGCTGGCGCAGGGTGAGCGCGTTCTCGATGCTGCGCGCCGACTGCACCACCATATGGCGCAGCTCCGGGCGTTCGACGGCCTCGATGCCGGTCAGGTCGAGCATGCCCACGCACAGGCCATCCGGCCCGAACAGCGGTGCGCCCGCGCAGCTGTAGACGGACGTGTCGGCGAAGAAGTGCTCCCCACGGTGCAGCCACACCGGCTGCAGCTCCACCAGCGCAGCGCCGATGGCTGTGGTTCCGACGGACGCCTCCGAAAGATCCACGCCGACCCGGGTGATCATGTTCGCGCGGCGGTCGGACCGGTCGATCGGACCGTTCACATCAACGACGACGCCACTGGCATTGGTCAGGATGGCGAAATAGCGGGTGTTGGCGATCGCGCGCCCCAGCGTCTGCAGAACCGGCCGCGCCGCGTCAATCAGATTGCGGTTGGATTCCAGGGTGCGCCGCAACACGTGGCTGGACACCACGTCGAACCCGACCCGCTGTTCCGGGCGCTGCCCGCTGGCCAGACACCGCCGCCAGGAACGCTCGATCCAGGGCTCCATGGCAAGCGCCGTCAGCGGCTCGTCGTTCATCACGGCTCGGCGCGCGGCCTCGATCCGGGCCAGCCGGTGGTCGGGCGTGGTGGGCAGCGGGACAGTGGGGGCGGTCATCGGCAGGGCATTGGCTGATTGGGAATTGTGCCGGTTTTGCGCGGAGCAGAAATGGCGCCATCGGGACAGGCCGCTCGCTTCCCGCAGAGTGTCTCATCTTGAGAATATCTGACGCTAAGTGGTCATTTAAGGGTAAATACTAGGTTTGTGAGGGGGTAGTGAGCCAACAATCGCTATGCATTCCCATTCATAGGCAAGGCATTTCATAGGTGCCGCTACCCACAGGAGAGACACATGCAAAAGGTGTTGCATATCAACGCGGACAAGTGCACGGGCTGCATGCAGTGCGAGATGGCCTGTTCCTTCGAGAACTATGGCACCTACGCCACGGCCAAGTCGCGCATCAAGGTCTTCGACTTTCACCACACGGGCAAGAAAGTGCCCTACACCTGCACGCAGTGCGACGAGGCCTGGTGTCTGCACGCCTGCCCGGTGGAGGCGATCACCGTGGACAAGGTCACCGGCGCCAAGGTGGTCAACGAGACCACCTGCGTGGGCTGCAAGGTCTGCACGATCGCCTGCCCGTTCGGCACCATCAACTACGTGGCCGATACCGGCAAGGTGCAGAAATGCGACCTCTGCGGGGGTGAGCCGGCCTGCGCCGAGGCGTGCCCGACCGGCGCCATCACCTTCATCGATGCCAACTGGACCGGTTTGAGCAAGATGGCCCAGTGGGCCGACAAGCTTGGCAACCAATCCACCGCCGCTTAAGGAGCCACCATCATGTCTTGGGCAGGAAAAATTCTCCGCGTCAACCTCACCGCCGGCACCGTCAAGGCCGAACCCCTCAACATGGACTGGGCGCAGGCCTACCTCGGCTCCAGGGGCCTGGGTACCAAGTACCTGGTCGAGGAAGTGGATGCCACGGTGGACCCCTTGTCCGCCGACAACAAGATCATCTGGGCCACCGGTCCGCTGACTGGCACCATGGCCTCCACCGGTGGCCGCTACACCGTCATCACCAAAGGCCCGCTGACCGGTGCCATTGCCTGCTCCAACTCGGGCGGCTACTGGGGCGCCGAGTTCAAGATGGCCGGCTGGGACATGGTCATTTTTGAAGGCAAGTCGGCCAAGCCGGTCTACCTGTACGTCAACGATGACGTGGCCGAGCTGCGCGATGCCAGCCACCTGTGGGGCAAGAGCGTCTGGGAAACCGAAGAGATCATCAAGAAGGGCCTGCAGGACCCGCTGACCCGCGTCTCCAGCATCGGCAAGGCCGGCGAAAACGGCGTGCTGTTTGCCGCCGTGGTCAATGACCTGCACCGCGCGGCGGGCCGCTCCGGCGTCGGCGCGGTCATGGGCAGCAAGAACCTCAAGGCGATCGCCGTGCGCGGCACCAAGGGCGTGGGCAACCTGCGCGACCCGAAAGCCTTCATGGCGGCCGTCAAAGCCGGCAAGAAGGTGTTGGCCGAGAACGGCGTCACGGGTACCGGCCTGCCGGCCATGGGCACCCAGGTGCTGATGAGCGTGATCAACGAGGTGGGCGGTCTGCCCACCCGCAACCACCGGGACAACCAGTTTGAAGGGGCCAAGGACATTGGCGCCGAGGCCATGGCCACGCCGCGCAAGACCGACGGCAAGAAGCAGCTGGTGACCAACCAGGCCTGCTTCGGCTGCACGATTGCCTGCGGTCGCATCAGCAAGATGGACGAAAACCACTTCACCATCGAGAACAAGCCGCAGTACAGGGGTGCCAGCGGCGGCCTGGAATACGAAGCCGCCTGGGCGCTGGGCGCGGCCAATGGCGTCAACGACCTGGAAGCGCTGCAATACGTCAACATGCTGTGCAACGAAGAAGGCATTGACCCCATCACATTTGGCACCACCATCGGTGCCGTGATGGAGCTCTATGCCATGGGCATCCTGACCAAGGAGCAACTCGGTACCGAAGCCACCTTCGGCTCGGCCCGCGCCTTGGCTTTCCTGGCCGAAGAAACCGTCAATGGCCGTGGCTTTGGCAAGGAAATCGGGCAGGGCTCCAAGCGCCTGACCGCCAAGTACGGGCACCCGGAACTCAGCATGTCGTCGAAGGGGCAGGAGTTCCCGGCCTACGACGGGCGCGCCATCCAGGGCATTGGCCTGGCCTACGCCACCAGCAACCGCGGCGGATGCCACCTGCGCGGCTACACGATCGCGTCGGAAGTCCTGGGCATCCCGGTCAAGACCGATCCGCTGGAAAGCCAAGGCAAGCCCGAACTGGTCAAGGCCTTCCAGGATGCGACGGCCGCGTTTGACTCATCCGGTCTGTGCATCTTCACCACCTTTGCCTGGGGTCTGCAAGACCTGTCGCCGCAGATGCAGGGTGCATGCGGTGAGCAGTACACCGTTGAAGAACTGGCCAAGATCGGCGAGCGCATCTGGAACATGGAGCGGGAGTTCAACAATCGTGCCGGTTTCACCAGCAAGGACGACAGCCTGCCCGCCCGCTTGACCAGCGTGGAAGGTGCCTGCAAGACCGGCCCCGCCAAAGGCAAGTTCAACGAACTGGCCACGATGCTGCCGCTGTACTACGAAGCACGCGGCTGGGACAGCGAAGGCCGTCCCACCGCCGCGACCAAGGAACGCCTGGGACTGTAAAAGCAGAGAGGCTCTTGGGGCCAGGGTTCATTGGGGCCGGATCACTGCGCATGCAGCCAACATGGGCGCTGACCCCAACGGAACCGGACCCCAACTGGCCCAAGCGGTGCCCAAAGCGCAACAAGCAAGCGGTCTTCAATGACCGCTTTTTTTTCTGGAGATCTCCATGACCCACCACGTCATCATCGGTGCCGGCCCTGCCGGCGTCATCGCCGCCGAAACCCTTCGCAAGCTGGCACCGCAAGACAGCGTCACCCTCATCGGGGATGAACCGGAGCCGTCTTACTCGCGCATGGCCATCCCCTACCTGTTGATGGGCAATATCGATGAGCGTGGCACGTACCTGCGAAAAAGCCCGACGCACTTTGAAGATCTGGGGAATCAAGGTGCTTCAAGCCGCGGTGGTGTCGGTGGAAGCGGCGACGAAAACGATCGCGTTTGCGAGTGGCGAAACGCTGGTCTACGACACCTTGCTGATCGCCAGCGGCTCGCACCCGGTGAGTCCGCCCATTCCTGGCATCCAGTCCGAAGGCGTGCACACCTGCTGGACGTTGGCCGATGCCCGTGCCATTGCCGAGCGCGCCAAACCCGGCGCGCGGGTGCTGCAACTGGGTGCCGGTTTCATCGGCTGCATCATCATGGAGTCGCTGCTCGCGCGCGGCGTGCACCTGAGTGTGGTGGAAATGGGCGACCGCATGGTGCCGCGCATGATGGGGCCGACGGCGGGCGGCATGATCCGCGACTGGTGCGAGGCCAAGGGGATTGAAGTCTTCACGGGGACGCGGGTCGAGTCGATCGAGCCCGGTGAACCCTTGAACGTGAAACTGTCCAACGGCACCACCAAGCAGGCCGATCTCGTTGTCAGTGCGGCCGGCGTGCGTCCGGCCATCGGTTTTCTGGAGCACTCCGGCATCACCTGTCTGCTGGGCGTGTTGACCGACGAGCATCTGCAAACCAATGTGCCCGGTGTGTTCGCCGCGGGCGACTGTGCCGAAGCCTTCGACAAGGTCAGTGGCAAGACCATCGTCAGCGCGATTCAGCCCAATGCCTCCGAGCAGGCGCGTATCGCGGCCACCAACATGGTCGCCTTCGCGCGGGGCAAGCCGGCGCAGGCCGACCTTAGCGGCGTGACGCAGATCAACGTGCTGGACACCCTGGGCCTGGTCTCGGCCAGTTTTGGCGACTGGCAGGGCAAGCCGGGCGATGACCATGTGGAACTGACCGACAAGGCCACGGGGCGGCATCTGAGCTTGCGTTTTCAGGACGACGTCATGGTGGGCTGCAACGCGGTGGGCTGGACCGAGCATATCGGCGTGATGCGCGGCCTGGTCGAAGGCCAGATCAAGCTGGGTGAGTGGAAGGACAAGCTGATGCAGGATCCGACCCGTCTGGTGCAGGCCTACCAGGCCGCGGCGCTGGGGCAGCACGACTGGTCCGGCGGCAAGACCGGGCGCAAGCGCTAGGGAATCGTGCGCGCATGAACATCACCTTCAAACTGTTTGCCTCGCTCACGGACTACCTGCCCACGGCGGAAAAGTACACCAACCAGGTGACGCTGGACATTGCGCCCGACACCACGATTGGCCAGTTGGTGGAACGGTACCGCCTGCCCGAGAAGCAGGTGCATCTGGTGCTGGTCAACGGCAGCTACATCGCACCCGAGCATCGCGCCAGCAGAACCCTGGCCGAAGGCGACGTGCTGGCCATCTGGCCGCCGATTGCCGGGGGCTGAATTCTTGCAGGCGTTCTACCCCGAAAGCTTTGAGCGTGAAATGGGTTGCACCGAGACTGAGTGGTTGCGCTGGCTCCCTCAGGCCATGGGCGACCACCATTGGAAACTGCAGTCCGGCGCCGCGGGCGTGCGCATCGGCGACGGCGCACTGGGCCTGAAATGGCAGGTCGCTGCGCCGCGCGTGATCGGCCTGGTGCGCATGCCGGTGCTGCGGGTGAACTTTCGTTTTGCCGGGCTGGACGAAGCGCAGCGCCACGCTTTCATGCAGCGGTTTGATCTGTACATGCAGCGCGGCGGCGGCTGAGGGTTTGACGCAAAACCACCCTCAAGCCGACTCGATGCGAGCGGGTGCGACGCCCGCTTCAACCGTTGTTCAGGTCGACGAACGCATCCATCACCAGGTGCGGGTTCTTCATCAATTCGTCCTTCCAGGCCCCCAGGTGCCGGTGTGACTGGATCAGGCCGCGGATCGCGCCGACGTGGTGCGGGTGGCCGATGGTGATGGCGCCGATCAACTGGTCGCCATCGAAACACAGGCGGGTGTAGATGAAGTTGGCTTCGTCCACCACTTCGGTGTGGTCACCGCCGGGGATGCCATTCCACAAACCGAAGGTGTGGGAAATCAGGCCCACCGTGTCCAGCACGTTCATGCTGAGGCTGCCACGGTAGGGCACGTCCTTGCCGAGCATGTTCAGGGCGGCGACCCGGCCGTGTTCGGTCGCGGTGGGTTGCAATGCATGCACCACCCACTCGCCGGTGGAGAAGTCACGGCCTTGCGCCACGTCACCGGCGGCGTAGATGTGTGGCACGGTGGTGCGCATGTGCGCATCGATCACGACCCCGCTGCGGATCTCGGCGCCGGTGCCTTCGAGAAACGACACATTCGGATGCACGCCGGTGGCCAGGATGATCAGGTCGGCGTCGATGCTGCGGCTGTCCATGACCAGGCGCGGGCCCGGTTCAATCCCCAGCACGCGCCCGGTTCCAATGATCTCCACGCCGCGGCCTTCCAGCCAGCGCTGCAGCATGTGACTACCGACTGGGGTCATCATCGAACGCAGGATCTGGCCCGAGCGCCCTGCCACAACAGACAGCTTGGCTCCGCTGTTGACCAGTGACTTCATGCACACGCCCGCGACGAAACCCGCGCCCAGCATGACCACGCGAGCGCCCGGGGTCAGCTTGGCGGCGATCTGGTGTGCGTCCTCCAGCGTCCAACACGTCACCACACCGGGCAAGCCGGTGCCGGGGATGGGTGGCAGCGAAGGCGATGAACCGGTCGCGACCAGCAGGCGGTCGTAGGGGAGTTGTGTGCCGTCTGCGAGTTCGACCTGACCACCATTCGGACGGGCCTGCACCTTCAGGGCCTTGCCATGGAGGTAGCGAATGCCCAAGGCCTGCAGATGGTCCAGCGAGCGGCGCTGGCGGGCACCCCCATCGTCGATGGCGCCACTGAGGATGTACGGGATGGCCATGCGCGCATAGGGCTCCCCGGGTTCCGCACCGACCAATGTGACAGTGGCCAGAGAATCATTTTCGCGCAGGGTTTCAGCCGCGCGCACGCCGGCAGGACCGGCACCGATGATGACAAAATTCATTGCAGTTCACCTTTGTGCATCCGGTCTGGACGCGTTTTCATCACGTTCGCCGAGAGTGGAGCGATGTTTTCAGAGATGCATGGCAATCAAGCCAACGATCTCCATTGCAGTGTAGCGACTATGGTCCTGCACGTCAGCTACCGATGGTGCACTGTCCTTCCGTGCAAGCAGAAAAAACCACCCTCCTTGCGCCCGGTCAAATACAAGTCCTTACCACTGCCGACCGGCGATGTCGGCAGTGGCGTGACCTGAAGCGTTAAGTCATCTGGCGGCCAATCAGAAGGGCGCCCTTGTTCACCAAGGTAGACCATGAAACGAATGCATTTCGCGAAACTGGGGTTGGCCCTTCTTTCTGTCGTGCCCGTGGTGTCCCACGCGGTGCTGGCTTATGCCGCCAAGGAGGTCAACCTGCGGGCCGGACCGGCCAGGGAGTATCCGGTGGTCGCCACGATCTGGCCAGGGGCCGCCCTGTCGGTGGAAGGCTGCCTGGGAGACTACCGTTGGTGCGACGTGGTAGTCGGCTCCAGCCGGGGATGGGTCTATGCCGGCAACATCGTCTACCCTTACCAGGGCACTTACGTGCCCTTGATCAATTACGGGGCCTTGCTCGGTATTGGCGTCACTGCCTTTTTCGTGGGCAACTATTGGGATAACCACTACGTGGGGCGACCCTGGTATCCGCAGCGCAGCTACTGGGTTGCGCGACCTTGGCCGGGCTACGGCCCGGGCGGCTACCCCCCGCGACCGGGGTACCCGCCGCGCCCCGGCTACCGACCTCCAGGAGGCCCTTACCCGCCCGTACCGGGATTCAGGCCGCCGGGAGGCCACCCGCCGCCTGTCGTCGGTGGCGGAGGCGGTCAAAGGCCGCCTCCGGGTGTTGGCGGGGGCAGCGGCGGCCAAAGGCCTCCACCGGGTGCTGGCGGAGGTGGAGGCTGGCAGCGGCCCCCAGCCGGACTTGGCGGCAGCGGCCAACGACCAGGGCAGCCCAGTCAGTTGCCGGCCAGGTAGTTCCCGTGAACGGCTGGGCGAATGTAGGCCGGTATCGCTGGAACTGGCGATGCGTCAGGTGTTGCGTTGTTGTTGCGGGTAAAGGGTGCACATGAAATCGGTAGGCGGCAGAACTTTCTCCCTTTGTCTTTTCCTCTGCCTGCTGGCGCCTCACGCGATTGCCGGGTCTGCGCGCGAGGGTGTCATCGTCGCGCTCAATTGCGCAGACGGAGCCTCGGCTGCGGAGTGCCGCCATCCGCCGCCGGAGCGCAAACCGGCGACCCCAGCGCCCTCCAGGAATTCGGATCCCCATCGCCCTGCGCCACAGCCGGCGCCTGACCGACTGCCAACGGGTGCCGGGGCGGTCCCGCAGCAGCGCTTGATGCAGCCAGCACAGCAGCAATCTCAGCAACAGGCCCAGCAACAGGCCCAGCATGACCGTCAACAGGCACAAAGGGAGCGGCAACAGGACCCTCAGCGGCGCAAACAGCAACCCGCCGACGTTCGCGATCAACCGGGTGTTCAGCAGCGCCAGATCCAGCCAGGCTCGTTCCCGGAGGCTCCGACCCGCTTGGCGCCAGCGGTGCGTCCGCCTGAGCCAATGGTGCCGCCGCAGGCGCAGGCCCAGCCGCGGGCCAACCCGCTGGCGAGCCCGCGGACGCCCCCAGCGGGCATACCGGTTGAGGCCAACAGCGCGGCACGGGGGCAGCCGGTTCAGGCGGTTGCGCCGGGTACCGCAGCACCGAACCTGCCACCCGCCGGTGCCCGCCCGCCAGTCGTGCCGCCTGCGCCGGTTGGGGATCTGCCGTACCGCGGCCCGCCGCCGCTTTCGAGTCAGCCTGCCGGGCCACGGCCGGGAGCAACCGGGTTGTCGCCCGCGGTCCCGCAGCTGCCTCCAGCGGCGACGATTCCGGGGCCGTCGGGCAGCCCGCCCGCCACGCCGGCGGCAGCCCGGGAACTGCAAAGGCCGGGTGTGCCGACCCAGAGCGCTCCCCTGCCCGCAACGGGCCGCCTGTCGCCCGCAAGTCCTTCGCAAGTGGGCCAGGCGGTCACCGTGGATGGCGCCACCACGGTGGCGCCACGCGGTCCTCGTGGTGGTTTCGACATCAGCCGTCAGGGACCCGATGGCGCGCGCACCGTGATCACGCAGTCCCTGCGCCCGGACGGGAGCAGGCGGGTCGTCGGCTACCGGCAGATTGAAGACGGCCGAACCGGGACGACCACCAGGATTTATGGCGACGGTCGCCGTGTGGTCTGGGGTCGTGATTTCGAGCAGCGCTCGATCGGCAACGGGGTCGACTTCGTGACGCGTCAGGATGGCCGGCGCGAGGCTACGCTGCCCGACGGCCGGCCGGTCTACCGGGATCGTTTCACCACCTTCAAGGATCTCTCCGGCGAACCGCGCAGAATGATTGAACGCACCCGCTACACGCGATGGTGGAAGGGGCGTCCGGTTTACGAGACACGGCCGGTCGTGCGGTACTACGATGCCGGCTTTTTCTACGGCGCGCCGGTGGCCTATTACCGGCCCCGCCCGTTGCCGCCAGCCTATATTGCCATCTATGTCGTTCCTTTCCCTGTGCCGTTGCCCGCCGTGGCGTTTGGCATGGTGGACGAATGGGTGGCGTTTGCTTCCACGCCGCGGGCCTACACCGATCCCGCGGTGTTGATGGGCGACATGCAGATCTGGTCCGGTTTCGAGGAGGGCCGGGCCTATTCCGCGCCTTGGTCTGGCACCTCTCTGTATGGATCGCCGCAGGCGGCTTCGGTGCGAAGTGCCATGGTTCAGATGCAGCAGCAGGCTGCCAGCCAAACCGAGGGCAGCCCCTTCAACCCGCAACAGCCCGGCAGCTTGGATCTTGGTTCCCCGTTTGGCTACGAAGGAGCCCCCAGCCCGGGTGCGGCCGTGTCGGTCTCGGAGGAGGTGCGCCTGCGGGTTCGGGAGCAGGTTCGCTCGACCGTGGCTTTGCTGCAGGCGGGCACGCCGCTGACATTGGGCGGGGTGCTGGCGGCGCCGGATGCCGCCGCTTACCTGTTCCAGACGGCGCAGCCCCTGGTGGTCTCCGAACTGTCCGGGGGTGGCGAATGCTTCCTGAACACCGGCGATCTGATCGGTTTTTACAGCTTGCCCGACGAAGCCAGCGGCTTTGCCATGATGACGGTTGTGGCCAGCGGTCCGGGCAGTTGTTCACCGCGCAGCGTGGTGCCGGTGTCCCTGAGCGACCTGCAGGAGATGCTCAACGGCTTCGCCGAACGCGCAGAGGACAACCTGCAGCGGGTCCTTTCCTGCACTGCATCAGGATCCTGCTGAGCCGGGCTTCGGATCTCAGGCAGTGGGTGGCGCGCTTGACGCTGCCGCCGTCTGCGGCATTTCCCCGCCCAGCGCATCGATCAGGTCGGGAATCAGCTTGCCCAGCTCGCCCGTGGCAATCGCGACATCGGCATCAAAGCCGTCTTCCTTGCCGGCCGAGGTACCTTCGAAGACCCCCTCCAGAAAGCTGATCTTCTTCAGCTGCAAGGCCTCGGTCAGCACGAAGGCGACGCGGCCGTCCCAGCTCAGCGCCAGCGTCACGGGCAATTTGCCTTGCGCCACGTGGTGGCGGATCTCGTCGTTGAGCAGGTTGTGGCGGGTGAACTTCACCACCGACTTTTCCTCGTCGTTGGACTTCAGCTCGCACTCGCGCTCCACGCTCAGGCGCAGCGGCCATTCTTCGGGCGATGCGGCGGTCAGCCATTGCGTCATGGCGACCTGGGGCGAGACCATCGTCTGCAGCAGTGTCAGCGGCAGGCCCGGCAGGGCGCTGACCAGCGCGGTGATCACTTCGTCGGCCTTCGCCTGACTGCCAGCGTCCGTCATCAGCAGTCGTGATGCCAGGTCGATCCAGACCTGCACCGACGACTGCTTGGTGAATGCCATTGGCAGCAAGGCCAGCAGGGCATCGTCGCGGATGTCCTTGATCTCGCGCTTGCCAGGCTTGCGTCCGGTGGTGGCTTCGATGTGCTCGATCTGTTCCTGCGCCTTGCGCTTGACGACGGAGCCCGGCACGGCCTTGGTCTCGATCTGCAGCTTGAGGATGCGCTGGCCGCCGATCGATTCGACCAGGGCGCCGTGCTTCTCGCCGCGCGGCTCGATCCAGCCGATCGACTTTTGCTGGGTGGCGCCGCATTCGACAAAGCGCGCCGGCGCCAGGGCTTCTTCCATGTGTTCGACCGTGGCGGACCAGTCGGGCCCGATGCGGTAGACGATGAGGTTCTTGAACAAGGGCTTCCTTGGGGTTGGGGAAAATGGAGAAAACAGGGCTGGCCCGGCTCGCACCGGGCGGGGGCGCATCTTAGTGGATCGGCGGGGCCCGTCAGCGGCTGTTCAGGGCGCCGGAGGTGTCTGAAAACGGAAAATATGAAGAAAAATTGCCACTTTCCGTCGTCAAATGGTCTTATTCTGCTATGAAAAACATAGCTGTCTTGAGGCCAAGAATCGTCAGCGCCAGGGAGCCCAGGAGATGCAGCGCGGCCGTGCCCGCCGCCAGAGCGTAGCGCTGGAGTTGGATCATGCCCACCACCTCGGCGCTGAAGCTGGAAAACGTGGTCAGTGCGCCCAGGAAGCCGGTGACCAGTGCGAGGCGCCAGACCGGATCGAGCTCGGGCAGGTTGTTGAACACTGCCACGCACACACCCACCAGGTAGCCCCCGATCAGGTTGGCCGCCAGCGTGCCCCAGGGCAGCGGCGCGGCGGCGGTGTTGAGCCACAGGCCCAGGCCCCAGCGGGTCAGCGCGCCGACGCAGGCTCCCACGCAGATCGCGATCACTTGCAGCATGAAGCTTCCAGACTTTGACGGGACAATACAGCCATGACTGTACCCGTGATGCAAACCCCGACCGAGATTTCGCAGCGTCTGCTGACGCCCGGGCAGGCGCCGTTCATGGGCGTCGTGATGCTGGATACCCGTTTTCCCCGGCCCGTGGGCGACCTCGGTAACCTGGCCACCTGGCCGGTTCCGGTGAACATCCGCGTGGTGCGCGGCATCTGGCCCGACAAGGTGGTGCAGTCGGCCGCCGGCCTGCATGCGGGCCGGGTGGGGCCTGCGTTCGCTTCGGTGGTTCGCGCGCTGGTGCGTGAAGGCGCGGCCGCCATCACCACCACCTGCGGCTTCCTGGTACTGCTGCAGAAGGAATTGCAGGCCGCCACCAAGGTGCCGGTCATCACGTCCAGCCTGATGCTGCTGCCAAAGCTGCTGGCCGCGCAGCCGCGCGTGGGCGTGCTGACCATCAGCGCGACGAGACTGGGCAAGGAGCACCTGCGCGCCGCCGGCGTACCGCGCGAGCGGCTGGGCGATGTGGTCGTTCAGGGCGTGGACCCGAAGGGCGAATTTGCCACGCGCATCCTGGGCAATCAGCCCGAACTGGATCTGGCGCTGGCGCGCGCCGATGTGGTGGCCGCAGCGGTGGCGCTGAAGGCGCGCGAGCCAACGCTGACCGATGTGGTGCTGGAATGCACCAACATGCCGCCGTACCGTGATGCGATCACTGAGGTGACCGGCCTGAAGACCTGGTGCCTGCTGGATGACGAACGGCTGTTCAGGCCTTTTCAGGCGTTGCGGGAGCCGTATCCGTGCAGCCGCTGACCAATTCGTTCGCTCGCGGATTCCCCGTGCAGGCGCGCCGGCGGGGCTCAGGCGCTCATCTTCTGCGGCAGCCTAGTGACGATGCTTCGGAACGGAACTGATGGATTACACTATTTTGTGCTATTCAGAGTGAGAGGCTCTTTGTCGGCGCTGCCGATCCGAAATTTGCCATCTCTTTTCGGATTTTTGTGGTCGTATTGGGACAGAGGTGGCAGTAGTTATGTGAAATTGTGATTCGGAATTGAATTCGGCCTTCACGTACCATCATCAATCTAAGCGATAGGTTATCAATGCGTTATGTTCTTGGATGCTTAATTTGCGTGACGTATCCCGGCATGTTGGTCGCCCAGCAAAGTCACGTTCAGGCCTTGCCTTCAGCGGTAAACCCGCTGCAAGTTGGCAAGATGGCGGTCGCACTTCCTCCCGGCGATTGGCGGGTGCTAAATCAACGGGAAGCTCGCGTCAACATGACGAGTGGTCCGGGCTCCTCCACCGAGACGAAATATCTGATTCGCGTCAACGAAAAAAATCAATGGGTGGGCGCGATCTCTGTTGCTGCAACAAAGCACAGTGGTGTCGTAACTGATTGGACCGACTCAGTCTGCAATCGCACCGACATGCTCTGGATAAAGCAAACTGATGGGAACTTTAAATTTCCAGCATGCTTGTTTATCAATCATTCCCATCCAGTTTGGACCAATGTGCCAAATAACGAGTTTGATAAAACAATTTTTGATTGGTATCGAGTAAACAAGATAGAGTTGCCAAAAACTGCGCTTGCAGTCGGCTACCGTAAATACTTTTCGGGAGATTATGTAACTGTACGATTCGATATTAATCCAGAACTCGTTGGGTTTTCCCCGGATACGGGAAATTCAAGGGCAAGCAGTCAGTGGCACCCCGACTTGATTAAGGAAGACGCAGGAAAAGTAAGATACGTGGACGCTTTGCAAAAATGGGCAGAAACCATGGAAATTCCCTATCGAAATTCCCTGAGGAGCGGCTCACCCGGCGACAATAAGCTGGGTCTTTGGCCTGAAAGCAGATAACATCCCTCAAATTATCAGGCTGCAAAAATACTGATTTCTGCGTCAAGACTCGATGAATATGACGGCTACTAAGTCGATCCTGAAGATCCTCGAAACCCGTATGAATGCTAGATTTGCAGGGTAAATGCCATCGCGGTTAGCTCTCAGGAACCGAAAATTTCTGATTCAGAAACTGCGAGTTCTTGAGTGAGTTCTGAAAAACCAGCCATTGACCGATGATTTCTTCCGCAGGCGCCTCGATCAGATGATCAACAAGAGTCATCCATTGGCCGCTTCAGCATCACGGTGATGGATCTGGCAGCACTGTCGCGCGCCGATGTGGCTACCGCTGCTTTGCCCCTGAACGCGCGAGAGCCCTCTTGGCTGCCTTTCCAGGATGCGTTCACCTAGGCAACGGGCTTGAAGAGCTGATCCTTGCTCGATGACGAGCGTCTGATTCGCGCCAGCAAGAGCGCTCCGGTTGCGGGGACTATCGCGCCATCTGCTGCGGCAGCCAGGTCGCGATCTGGGGCATGAACCACAGCAGCAGCACCATTACGACCATGAGGATGAAGAAGGGCAAGGTGACGCGGGCAATGTAGGTGATTTCTTTCTTGGTCATGCCCTGGAGCACGAACAGGTTGAAACCCACCGGCGGCGTGATCTGGGCGGCCTCGACCACGATGACGATGAAGATACCGAACCAGAGCAGGTCGATGCCAGCCGATTGCACGGTCGGCAGGATCACACCCATCGTCAGCACGACCATAGATATGCCGTCCAGGAAGCAGCCCAGCACGATATAGAAGGCCGACAGCACCAGGATCAGCATGAACGGGCTCAAGCCCAGCGAGCTCACGTACTCCGCCAGATGACGAGGCAGGCCGATGTAGCCCATGCTCAGCGTCAGGAACGAGGCACCGGCGAGGATCAGGGCGATCATGCAGTACAGGCGCGTGGCGCCCATCAACGAATCCTTGAACGTCGCCCAGCTCAGCGACCGCTGCACCGCCGACAGCACAAAGGAGCCCATCACGCCCACGGCCGCGGCCTCGGTTGCGGTGGCAATGCCGGTATAGATGCTGCCCAGCACGGCGGTGATCAGGCCGACCACCGGAATCAGGTGGCGCGACTCGTAGAGTTTTTGCATGAAGGTGTACTGCTCGCGCGTCGGTGGAATCTTGCCCGGGTTCATCAGCGACCAGACGATCAGGTAGCCGCTGAACATCGAGGCGAGCAGCAACCCAGGCAGCACGCCGGCCACAAAGAGCTGCGAAATCGAGACTTCGGCTGTCACACCGTAGACGATCATGATGATGGACGGTGGAATCAGGAGACCCAGCGTGCCAGCGCCCGCGAGCGAGCCGATGATCTGGTCCTGCGGATAGCCGCGCTCAGTCAGCTCAGGAAGGGTCATCTTGCCGATGGTGGCGCAGGTGGCAGCGCTGGAGCCAGAGACCGCGGCAAAGATGGTGCAACCGATGACGTTGGTGTGCAGCAAGCGGCCTGGCAGCCAGTTCACCCAGGGCGCCAGTCCCTTGAACATGCTCTCGGACAGCTTGGTTCGAAACAGAATCTCCCCCATCCAGATGAACAAGGGCAGCGCCGTCAGTGTCCAGCTCGACGAGGAGCCCCAGATCGTCACCGCCATGGCGTCGCCGGCAGGGCGGCTGGAGAACAATTCCATGCCGATCCAGGCCACGCCGGCGAGGGTGAGGCCGATCCACACGCCGCTGCCCAGGATCAGGAACAGCGACAAGACCAGCAAGGCGGTGATGCCGACTTCACTCATGGGACTACCTGTTTCTATTCGTTGTGAAGGGCTTCGTCGCTGGTGACGACCTCGCGCTGGCCGCACAATTCCATGACCAACTCGTCAACAAAGGCGATCAGCAGCACCAGCGTGCCCAGCGCCATGCCAATCTGGGGAATCCACAGCGGCGTGGCATCGTTGCCCGTGGAGATGTCGTGGAAGTCCCAGGATTGCCAGGCCAGCTTGATGCTGTAGAAACAGAACAGCCCGGACAGCAGCACGGCGGCGCACAGGCTCCAGATTTCCAGCGCACGCTTGGTGCCTGGCGACACCGCGTTCAATAGCAGGGTGACGCGGATGTGCTCGTTCTTCTTCAAGGTATGGGCCAGTGCCAGGAAACCGGCACCGGCCATACAGTAGCCTGCGTACATGTCGGTGCCGCGGAAATTGAGGGACACGTAGCGATCCAACATGCCCAGCACGACCATCAGCAGCGTGCCGATCATCATGAACGCAGCTAGCCAAGCGGCCGCGTCATACAGTTTGTCGAGCGCGGCGCGCATGCAGTGGCCGGCTTATTTCTTGCGGTAAGCAGCGACCAGGGCCTGGCCGTCGGGCCCCGCCTTCTTTTCCCAGTCCGCCAGCATGATGGCGCCCACCTGTTTCAGGTCGGATGCGAGCTTGGGCGAGGGCGGCAGGATTTTCATGCCCTTCTTGGTCAGTTCGGCTTTGTACCAGTCGTTTTTCTCGGCGCTCAGCTCCAGCCGCGCGCCTCCGCGTCGGCCGCTGCTTTTGTCACGGCAGCCTGCGTGGCTGGATCCAGCGCATTGAAGGCCTTCAGGTTGACGATGACCGCGTTCTTGGGCAGCCAGGCCTGGGTGTCGTACCAGTACTTCACCGACTCGTAAATCTTGCTGTCGTAGCCGGTCGAGCCGGAGCTCATCATGCTGTCCACCACGCCGGTGGCAAAGGCCTGGCTGACTTCGGCTGCCTGGATGGTGACCGGTTGCGCACCGATCAGTTCGGCCATCTTGGCCGTGGCGGGGCTGTAGGCGCGCCACTTCACGCCGCGCATGTCGGCCACCGAGGCGATTTCCTTCTTGACATACAAGCCCTGGGGCGGCCACGGAACGGCGTACAGCAGCTTCATGCCCTGCGCATTCAGCTTCTTGTCCAGGAACGGCTTCTGGGCCTCATACAGCTTCTTGCTTTCGGCAAAGCTCGTGGCCAGGAAGGGAATGCCATCGGCGCCGTAGATCGGGTTTTCGTTCTCGAAGTTCACCAGCAGGACTTCACCGATCTGGGCCTGGCCGCCTTGCACGGCGCGCTTGATCTCGGGCGCCTTGAACAGGGAGGCATTCGCATGCACCGTGATCTTGAGCTTGCCGCCGCTGGCTTTGTCCACATCCTTGGCGAACTGCGTGAGGTTCTCGGTGTGGAAGTTGGTGGCCGGGTAGGCGGCGGGAAGGTCCCACTTGGTCTGGGCAAAGCTGCCGGTGGCGCTGAACGCAAGCACGATGGCGGTGGTGGAAAACAGGCGACGCTTCATGGTGAGGGGCTCCTAGAACAGGCGGGTTGACGGTGGAAAGACTGTAGTGCCGACGGGGTGGATGATGATCGGTGTTTTCCCTTAATGTCAACAAAACGTTGATAAATTGTTTTTGATCTACCTACAATTCGCCTCTTGCAATATCGGTGCCAGACCGGGCGGCGCGCCAGCGTCTTCGTCACGCTGTCTTTCCGCCCCGTGGTAACACCATTGCCTCATCCAGGAGTCCGGTCATGCCGAAGAAGTCCGTCCCCGCCGCCGAGGCGCCCGCAGCCCGTTCGGCCGCAGCCTCGCCCATCGTGTCGTCGGCGCACCTGGTCTCGCCCCAGAGCGCGGAACTGAGCGAGTTCGAGTTCGGCCTGATCGTCGCTGGCAATGCCTTTCACCGCTGGATCACGCACTGCATGAGTGCGGCCGGACTGAAAGACCTCACGCCGCTGGACGTGCTGGTGCTGCACCACGTCACGCACCGGGCGCGCGACAAGCGCCTGGCCGACATCTGCTTCATCATGAACGTGGAAGACACGCACCTGATCAACTATTCGCTCAAGAAACTGCTGAACCTCGGCGTGGTGGTGGGCAGCAAGAACGGCAAGGAGGTGACCTATGCCTCCACCGAGCTCGGGCGTGGCCATGTGCAGCGCTATCGGGAAATCCGCGAAGCCTGCCTGATCAACGCGCTCAAGGCCGACGACGGCCTGAACCGCGACATCGGCGAACTGGGGCGGCTGCTGCGCGTGTTGTCCGGTATGTACGACCAGGCCGGCGCGCGCGGCCGGCGTCGCTGTGACGCTTTTTGCAAATGGGCATCATCCCAGCGTCTTTCGGTCATTGTGAGCTATTGATTTATGACTAACCCTGCATTTTCTGAATCCGCCGCAGTCGCTGGCAACCGCTGGCAGTTCTGGATCGACCGTGGCGGCACCTTCACCGACGTGGTGGGCCGGCGGCCGGAGCCGGACGGCAGCTGGTCACGCACAAGCTGCTCAGCGACAACCCCGAGCAGTACCGCGACGCGGCCGTCGCCGGCATCCGCCACCTGCTGGGCCTGTTGCCGGGCGAGCCGGTGACGCCGCAGCAGGTCGAGTGCGTGAAGATGGGCACCACGGTGGCCACCAACGCGCTGCTGGAGCGCAAGGGCGAGCCCACGCTGCTGGTCACCACGCGCGGCTTTCGCGACGCGCTGCGCATCGCCTACCAGAACCGCCCGCGCCTGTTCGACCGGCGCATCGTGCTGCCCGAGCTGCTGTACAGCCGCGTGATCGAGGCGCTGGAGCGCGTCGGCGCGCACGGTGATGTGGTGCAGGCGCTGGACGAGGCCCATCTGCGCGGGCAGCTGCAGGCCGCGTTCGACGCCGGCCTGCGCAGCGTGGCCATCGTCTTCCTGCACGGCTACCGCTTCACCGCGCACGAGCAGGCGGCCGCGCGCATGGCCCGCGAGGTGGGCTTCACCCAGGTCAGCACCAGCCACCAGACCAGCCCGATGATGAAGTTCGTCAGCCGGGGCGACACCACGGTGGTCGATGCCTACCTGTCGCCCATCCTGCGCCGCTATGTGGAGCAGGTGGCCGGCGAGATGCCGGGCGTGAAGATCTTCTTCATGCAGTCCTCCGGCGGCCTGACCGACGCACACGCGTTCCAGGGCAAGGACGCGATCCTGTCCGGCCCGGCCGGCGGCATCGTCGGCATGGCACGGACGGCCGAACTGGCCGGCATGGAGCGCGTGATCGGCTTTGACATGGGCGGCACCTCCACCGACGTGAGCCACTACGCCGGCGAGTTCGAGCGCGAGTTCGAGACCCAGGTGGCCGGCGTGCGCATGCGCGCGCCGATGATGAGCATCCACACGGTGGCGGCCGGCGGCGGCTCGATCCTGGCGTTCGACGGCGCGCGCTTTCGCGTCGGCCCGCAGAGCGCGGGCGCCAACCCCGGGCCGGCCAGCTACCGGCGCGGCGGCCCGCTGGCGGTGACCGATGCGAACGTGATGGTCGGCAAGATCCAGCCGGCGTACTTCCCCAAGGTGTTCGGCCACGGGGCCGACGAGGCGCTGGACGGCGAGGCGGTGCGCGAGCAGTTCGCCGCGCTGGCCGCCCAGACCGGCCGCGCGGCGGAGGAGGTGGCCGAGGGCTTCATCCAGATCGCGGTGCAGCAGATGGCCAACGCGATCAAGAAGATTTCGGTGGCGCGCGGCTACGACGTGACGCGCTACACCCTGCAGTGCTTTGGCGGCGCGGGTGGCCAGCACGCCTGCCTGGTGGCCGACGCGCTGGGCATGACGCGCGTGCTGGTGCACCCGCTGGCCGGCGTGCTGAGCGCCTACGGCATGGGCCTGGCCGACCAGAACGTGATCCGCGAGCAGGCGGTGGAGTTGAAGCTGTCGCCGGATGCGCTGCCAGAGATCGCTGCAAAGCTTGACGTATTGGCCGCCGCCGCCGGGGGCGAACTGGCCCGGCAGCAGGCGAGTGTGGGCGCCATCACGACGCACCGGCGCGTGCATGTGCGCTACGAGGGCAGCGACTCGGCGCTGGTCGTCGGTTGGCCTGAGCCCGGTGCCGGCGCCAGCTCGCCCGTGGAACTGCTCGCCGCCATCACCGCCGGCTTCGAGGCCGCCTACCGCCAGCGGTTTGCCTTCCTGATGCAGGGCAAGGGCCTGGTCGTGGAGGCGGTGTCGGTCGAGGCCGTGGTGGCCGGCGATGCGCCCGCCGAGCCGCGCCATGCCTTGCACCCGCCGCGCGAGGTGCCGCGCCGCAGCACCGTGCCGGTGTACTCCGGCGGCCGGTGGTTTGATGCCGCGCTGGTCGTGCGTGAGGACCTGCGCCCCGGCGACGTGATTCCTGGCCCCGCCATCATTGCCGAGCAGAACGCCACCACCGTGGTCGAGCCCGGCTGGGAAGCGGCGCTGACCGCGCTGGACCATCTGGTGCTGGAGCGCCGCGAAGCCCGCGCCGTGACCTACGCGGCCGGCACCACGGCCGACCCGGTGCTGCTGGAGGTGTTCAACAACCTGTTCATGAACATCGCCGAGCAGATGGGCCTGCAACTGCAGAACACCGCCTACTCGGTCAACATCAAGGAGCGGCTGGACTTCAGCTGCGCGCTGTTCGATGCCGAAGGCAACCTGATCGCCAACGCGCCGCACATGCCGGTGCACCTGGGCAGCATGGGCGAGAGCATCAAGACCGTGATCCGCGAGAACGCCGGCGCGATGCAGCCCGGCGACGTCTACGTGCTCAACGACCCCTACCACGGCGGCACGCACCTGCCGGACATCACCGTCATCACGCCGGTGTACCTGGGCGACGCGCCGAAACACGCCGACGTTCTATGTCGGCAGCCGCGGCCACCATGCCGACATCGGCGGCACCACGCCGGGCTCGATGCCGCCGTTCTCCACGCGCATCGAGGAAGAGGGCGTGCAGATCAACAACGTCAAGCTGGTCGATCGCGGCGTGCTGCGCGAGGCGGAGATGATCGCGCTGCTGCAAAGCGGGGAATACCCGTCGCGCAACCCGCAGCAGAACATGGCCGACCTGAAAGCGCAGATCGCCGCCAATGAAAAAGGCGTGCAGGAACTGCGCAAGATGGTGGACCAGTTCAGCCTGGACGTGGTGCAGGCCTACATGCGCCATGTGCAGGACAACGCCGAGGAGTCGGTGCGCCGCGTCATCACGCGCCTGAAGGACGGCGCCTTCACGCTGGCGCTGGACAACGGCGCGCAGATCCAGGTGGCGATCCGCGTCGATGCCAAGAGCCGCAGCGCCACCATCGACTTCACCGGCACCAGCCCGCAGCAGACCAACAACTTCAACGCGCCCACGGCGGTCTGCATGGCGGCGGTGCTGTACGTGTTCCGCACGCTGGTGGACGACGACATCCCGCTCAACGCCGGCTGCCTGAAACCCCTGCAGGTCATCATCCCGCCCGGCTCCATGCTCAACCCGAACCCGCCGGCCTCGGTGGTGGCGGGCAATGTGGAAACCTCCACCTGCATCACCAACGCGCTGTTCGGCGCCCTGGGCGTGATGGCCGGCAGCCAGCCGACCATGAACAACTTCACTTTTGGCAATGCGCGCTACCAGTACTACGAGACGATTTCGGGCGGCAGCGGGGCGGGCGGCGTGTTCGATGCGGCGGGCCTGCTGACCGGCGGCTTCAACGGGACCAGCGTCGTGCAGACGCACATGACCAATTCGCGCCTGACCGACCCGGAGGTGCTGGAATTCCGCTTTCCGGTGCGCCTGGACAGCTACGAGATCCGCCAGGGATCGGGCGGTGCGGGGCGCTGGACCGGTGGCAACGGCGGCGTGCGCCGCGTGCGCTTCCTGGAGGCGATGACGGCCAGCATCCTGTCCAACGGCCGGGTGCATCCGGCCTTCGGCCTGGCCGGTGGCCAGAGCGGCGCGCCGGGCATCAACCGCGTGGTGCGCGCCGACGGCCGCGTCGAGACGTTGGCCCACATCGGCAGCGCCGAGATGCTGCCGGGCGATGTGTTCGAGATCCACACGCCCGGCGGCGGCGGGTTTGGTGCTGCATACGAGAAATCATGATCGAAATGGGATCATCCCAGCGTGAAATGGTCTTTGTTTGCTATGAATACAAGGAGTTGATCGTGGATCCGATGCTGGACAACTACCGCTTGCTCGCGCGCTACAACACCTGGTTCAACGCCTGCCTGTTTGACGCCTGCGAGCGCCTGGACGACGCGGCCCGCAAGCTGCCCCGCGGCGCGTTCTTCGGGTCCATCCACGCCACGCTGAACCATCTGCTCTGGGGTGACGCGATGTGGCTGGGGCGCTTCGCGGCGCAAGGGGAGGCGTCTGATGCCTTGCCCACCGACCTGCTCGCGCTGCCCGCGGGCGCCCGCCACGAGACCGAGCTGCATGCCGATTGGGCGGCGCTGCGCGCCCACCGCGAGCGGCTGGACGCCGCGATCGAAGCCTGGCTGGCCGCGCTGCCGGCGGACTTCCCGCAGCGCACCATGCGCTACAGCAACACCAAGGGTGTGCAGCGCGAACACCCGATGTGGCAGGCGCTGACGCATTTCTTCAACCACCAGACGCACCACCGGGGCCAGGTCACCACGCTGCTGATGCAGGCGGGCGTGGACGTGGGGGTGACCGATCTGATTGCCTTGGTCTGACGACTATCAATGGTGTAGCGCCTGATGACCTTTTCGCGCTGGGGAGCGGCCAAAAAGACATGAAAAAACCCGCGCAAGGCGGGTTTTCAGGTCGGCCCCGGGCTGACGGGGCCTGAAGCGGGCCAACGAGGGCTTATTTCTTGGCCGGAGCGCTGGCAGCGCTGGCGGCCGGCTTGGCGGCGTCGGCCGGTTTGGCAGCGGGCTTCTCGTCTTTCTTGCTGTCCTTGGCCTTGGCATCATCAGCCTTCTTGGCCGTGGCATCGGCCTTGGCCTTCTTGTCCGCTTCAGCCTTCGCCTTCTTCTCATCGTCGGCCTTGGCCTTGGCTTCCGCCTTGGCCTTCTTGTCGGCTTCCTTCTTGGCAGCAGCTTCGGCCTTCGGATCGGCCTTCATGTCCTTGGCCGGTGCGGATGCCGCAGCGGCGGCCGGTTTGGCATCGGCCTTCTTCTCGTCGGCCTTGGCAGCAGGCTTGGCGTCCTTCGCGACCGGCTTCTCTTCCTTCTTGGCCGGGGCTGCAGCGGCGCCGCTGAAGCCCGCGCCGTTGACGGTCAGGCCTTCGGCCGAAAACTTGGCGGCGTTGCCTTCGCCCACGCCCTGCACGCGCGTGATGAAGTCGTTCCAGTCCTTGTAGTTGCCCTTCTTGCGCTCGTCGATGATCTTGGTCGAAATGGCGGGGCCGATGCCCTTGATCCCGTCAAGTTCGGCGGCGGTGGCCTTGTTCACATCCACGGCGGCGAAGGTCGCAGCGGCGTACAGCATGGCCACGATGGCCAGAATCTTCTTCAACATGGGGGTGCTCCTGGGTCATGAAAAACCCGGCGAACTTACCGGGTCCTGCCTATAACGGGCGTCGGACGCAGACCGTTGACGCCGTCGGGCGTCACGGCCTCAGAGTTCTTCCACCCGCCGGGGCGGGTAACTGTCCCAGGCCTGGCAGCCGGGGCACTGCCAGAAATGATCCTTGGCCTCGAAGCCACAGGCGGCACAGCGGTAGCGGCTCAGGGGCTTGACCGCATGGTCCAGCGCACGCTGGACCAACGGATGGAACTGGTCGTGCTCCAGCTTTTCGCCGGCGATCCAGCGGGCCGCCGCGATCAGCGAGGGCTCGTGCTCCAGATGGCGGATGTAGCCCTCGCGGCCATCGCCACTGCTGGCCGCTTCCAGACGGACGATCGCTTCCATCGTGTCCAGCGCGGGCACCTGCTCGTAGCTGGTTCGCAGCAGGGCCAGCGCGGCTGCCGCCTGATTGCAGGCCAGCGCGGTTTCGGCCAGTGGCACCGCGACCAGCGGCGTGGCGCCAGGCACGGCCTGCATCAATGCCTGAAAGGTTTTCAGTGCCGCATCGTCCTGCCCGTCGCCGCGCTGCAGCGCAGCCAGCTGGATGCGCGGGCGCGCGGACTGTGGAGCGTTCTCGATGGCCTGGCTGAGCAGCCGGGTCGCGCCTTCGTGATCGCCTGCCGTGGTCAGCGCGGCGGCCTGTTCGCACAGGTAATGCGCCAGCCGCCCGGCAAAGCTGGCCTCGCCCGAGGCCTCCAGCTTGTGCGCCACCTCGGCGGCCTGGGGCCACTCGCGTGAGCGCTCGTAGATGGCCAGCAAGGCCAGGCGGGCCTGGGTTTCGAACGGGGTGTTTTCCAGCTTGCGCAGCGCGTCTTCCGCGCGGTCCAGCAGGCCGGCCTTGAGGAAGTCGAGTGCCAGCGCATGCTGAGCGCGCACGCGGTCGGCCGGCGGCAGGTCGCCGCGCGAGAGCAGGTGTTCATGCACCCGCACGGCGCGGTCGTATTCGCCGCGGCGGCGGAACAGGTTGCCCAGGGCGAAATGCAGCTCCGAGGTGTCGGGGTCGCTCTGGACGGCCTCGATGAAGGCATCGATCGCCTGGTCCTGTTGCTCGTTGAGCAGGAAGTTCAGGCCCTTGAAGTAGGCCTTGGGCGCGCGGCGGTTTTCCACCCGGAGCTGGCGCAGGTCAAAGCGCGACGCGAGCCAGCCCAGCATGAAGGCCAGCGGCAGGCCGAGCAGGATCCAGGCGAGGTCAAAGTCCATGTTCGGCCGGATGGGCTGGGGTGGTCTGGGCCGACGGTTGGCCGGTCGCCTGCATCGGAGCACGTTGCGCCGCCTTGCGGTGCTTCCACCAGCGCGGAACCATGCCCAGCACGCCGATGGCCACGCCGGCCGTGAAGGCGGCCAGCACCACCAGCACCAGCGGCGCGCGCCATTGCGTTCCGAAGAAAAAGTGCACGCTGGCGTCCTGCTGGTTGTTCAGCGCAAAGGCGAAAAGGGTAAAAAAAATGGCTGCCTTAAGCATCCACTTAAGCAGCCACAAGAGTTTCTTCATGGGTCCCCCCGGTGACGGATCGATTCTACCGGTGGCCCTGACGGTCAGGGAGGGTGGCGCAGCTTGGCCGCGCCGGTTTGACTCGGGTTTGCCGCTGTTGAGTTCGGCGGTGCGCCGGTCCACGGCTTCGCGCAGGGCCTTGCCCGGCTTGAAGTGCGGCACGCGCTTTTCCGGGATTGCCACGCTCTCGCCCGAGCGCGGATTGCGCCCGATGCGCGGCGGCCGGCGGTTGATCGAGAAGCTGCCGAATCCGCGGATTTCGATGCGGTGCCCGCGCACCAGGGCGT
Source organism: Candidatus Skiveiella danica (assembly GCA_016721925.1). Taxonomy (GTDB): domain Bacteria; phylum Pseudomonadota; class Gammaproteobacteria; order Burkholderiales; family Burkholderiaceae_C; genus Skiveiella; species Skiveiella danica. The sequence goes on along the minus strand of JADKHE010000013.1, from coordinate 373,388 downwards.
CACTCATGGCGTCCAGAATGGCTTTCACGGCGAATTCGGCATCGCGGTGGGTCAGCTGGCTGAAACGGGCGGCCAGTTCTTCAACGAGGTCGGAGCGGGTCATCGTGCCGGTGCGGGTCAGGGAGCAGGAAGGACGCGAAAAGGGACAGAGCCTCCGTGCGGGGCGCTCCGCGAGGGAGCGCCGGGCCGGCGGGATCTGTCCCGGTCAGCGCAGCTTACTTTTCGTTGTTGTCCAGCTTGGCGCGCAGCAGGGCACCCAGGCTGGTCGTGCCGGCGTTTTCACGCGCCGACTGCTGGCTCAGGCTCTGCATGGCTTCGTTCTGGTCGGCCATGTCCTTGGCCTTGATCGACAGCTGGATGTTGCGGGTCTTGCGATCCACGTTGACCACCACGGCCGTGACTTCGTCGCCTTCCTTGAGCACGTTGCGGGCATCTTCCACGCGGTCGCGGGAGATTTCGCTGGCGCGCAGGTAGCCGATGATGTCTTCGCCCAGATCGATCTCGGCGCCGCGGGCGTCCACGGTCTTGACCTTGCCGGTCACGACCTGGCCCTTGTCGTTGACCGACACGAAGGTGGTGAACGGGTCCTGGTCGAGCTGCTTGATGCCCAGCGAGATGCGCTCGCGGTCCACGTCCACGGCCAGCACCAGGGCTTCGACTTCCTGGCCCTTCTTGTAGTTGCGCACGGCGGCTTCGCCCGGCTCGTTCCAGGACAGGTCGGACAGGTGCACCAGGCCGTCGATGCCGGCGGCCAGGCCGACGAACACGCCGAAGTCGGTGATCGACTTGATCGGGCCCTTGACGCGGTCGCCGCGCTTGGTGTTCTGCGCGAATTCCTGCCACGGGTTGGCCTTGCACTGCTTCATGCCCAGGCTGATGCGGCGCTTGTCTTCGTCGATCTCCAGGACCATGACTTCGACTTCGTCGCCCAGCGTCACGAGCTTGCTCGGGGCGATGTTCTTGTTGGTCCAGTCCATCTCGGAGACGTGCACCAGGCCTTCGATGCCGGGCTCGAGTTCCACGAACGCGCCGTAGTCGGCGATGTTGGTGATCTTGCCGAACATGCGCGTGCCTTGCGGGTAGCGGCGGTTCACGCCCATCCAGGGGTCATCGCCCATCTGCTTGAGACCCAGCGACACGCGGTTCTTCTCGGTGTCGAACTTGAGGATCTTGGCGGTGATTTCCTGGCCGGCCTGAACGACTTCGCTCGGGTGGCGGACACGGCGCCAGGCCATGTCGGTGATGTGCAGCAGGCCGTCGATGCCGCCGAGGTCCACGAACGCACCGTATTCGGTGATGTTCTTGACCACGCCACGCACCACGGAACCTTCCTTCAGGGTTTCCATCAGCTTGGCGCGCTCTTCGCCCATGCTGGCTTCGACCACGGCGCGGCGGCTCAGCACCACGTTGTTGCGCTTGCGGTCGAGCTTGATGACCTTGAATTCCAGGGTCTTGTTCTCGTACGGAGACAGGTCCTTGGTCGGGCGGGTGTCCACCAGCGAGCCGGGCAGGAAGGCGCGGATGCCGTTGACCAGCACGGTCAGGCCGCCCTTGACCTTGCCGCTGGTGGTGCCGGTGACGAACTCGCCGGATTCCAGGGCCTTTTCCAGGCTCATCCACGAGGCCAGGCGCTTGGCGGTGTCGCGCGACAGGATGGTGTCGCCGTAGCCGTTTTCGATGGAGCCGATGGCCACCGACACGAAGTCGCCGACCTGGACTTCGACTTCGCCCTTGTCGTTCTTGAACTCTTCCAGGGGAACGTAGGCCTCGGACTTGAGGCCGGCGTTGACCACCACGAAGCTGTGCTCGATGCGCACGACTTCAGCGGTGATGACTTCGCCCGGACGCATTTCGGTGCGTTGCAGGGATTCTTCAAACAGGGCGGCAAAAGATTCAGACATTGATTTTCCTGATGCGCAGAAACAGGTCGTACGACAGCGGAATGGCCATCGTTTGTTGAGGCTGACTGCGGCGGTTGCTTGCGGGCTTGGCCCGCGGGTTGGGTTGTCGAACCACACAGCCGGTGCGCGTGAGGCGCGGCGGGGGCTGGGTGGGCCAGGGCGAGCGCGGTGAAACGCCTGCCAGCATTTGCAGCGGTTCAGGAAGACCCGAACGGCTGCCTGTCCTGCCACCAGCGCAACACGGTCTCGACCGATTCTTCAATCGTCAAGGCCGAATTGTCCAGTTGCAGGGCATCTGCGGCCGGCTTCAGAGGCGCAACACTGCGGGTTGAATCCCGGGTATCACGCGCTTCCAAGTCGGCGCGAAGACTGTCAAGTGTAGTTGAAATTCCCTTAGAAATCAACTGCTTATGCCGGCGTTCGGCGCGTTGGGCGGCGCTGGCGGTCAGGAAGACCTTCAGCGGCGCCGATGGGAAGATCACGGTGCCCATGTCGCGCCCGTCGGCCACCAGGCCGGGCAGCCTTGAAAAGCCCTGTTGCAGCGCCACGAGCGCGGCGCGCACGGCCGGCATCGTCGAAACCCGGGAGGCGTTCATGCCGCCTTCCTCGCTGCGGATGGCCTCCGTCACATCCGAGCCGTCCAGCAGAACCCGTTCACCCGAAAACGTGACCGGCAACTGCCGGGCCAACTCGGCGATGGCTGCTTCGTTCTCAGGCTCCAGGCTTCGTCCGCTGCGCAGGGCCGCGTGCGCGGCAACCCGGTACAGCGCGCCCGAATCCAGGTAGTGGTAGCCCAGGCGTTCGGCGACCCGACCGGCCAGCGTGCCCTTGCCCGAGGCGCTCGGGCCATCGACGCAGATCACCGGAATCCGCCCGGGGGCCGCCTGGGCCAGTGAGAACAGCGCCTCGAAGTAGTCCGGAAATGTCTTTGCGACACATTTCGGGTCTTCGATGCGTACCGGCAGGCCGGCCGGATTGAAGGCTGCGAGCGAAAAACACATGGCAACGCGGTGGTCGTCGTACGTGTGGATGCGGGCTGTCTTCCAGTGGGCGGGCGTGGCTGGCGGGGTGACCCGGATGAAATCGGCGCCTTCTTCCACCGTGGCGCCCAGCTTTCGCAGTTCGCGGGCCATGGCGGCAATCCGGTCGGTTTCCTTGACGCGCCAGCTGGCGATGTTGCGCAGCGTGGTGGGGCCGTCGGCGTAGAGCGCCATCACGCCCAGCGTCATCGCGGCGTCGGGAATGTGGTTGCAGTCGAGGTCGATGGCCTTCAAGGGCCAGGCGCCGCGTGTGATTTCAAGCCAGTTCGGGCCGCTCGTCACGTGCGCCCCATCGCCTGGGCCGCCTCGACGAAGCGGATGTCGCCCTGGATCGATGCCGCCCCCACACCCTGGATGCGGATGCCCTGGCCGTCCGCGCCGGGTGCAACCAGCGCACCGAGGCCGATGAAATAGCTGGCGGAGGATGCGTCGGCCTCGACATGGATCTCGCCCGGCGACTGATAGCGGCTGCCGGCGGGAATGATGAAACGCTGCCATCCCTCGCGGCGCACGGCGATGCCGAAGCGCGCCAGCAGGTTCAGGGTGATTTCGATGTAGGGCTTGGAGATCAGTTCGCCCACCACCTCGATCACGATGTCGCGTGCCGCCTCGCCGTGCATGGAGGCACGATGCCCCGCCAGCGGCAGCGCCATCAGCAGCGCGGTCAGGAACTGGCTGGACACGTCGCCGCGCACGCGAACCGGCGCGTCCAGCCGCAGCGCGGGCTGGCCAATGCGCAGCGGCGGATAACCTTCCACACCGGTGCAGGTGATCGTGCAGCCCAGTTGGCGCAAGGCGTCGACCAGGTCGCCAATGGGGCGCTCGTGCATGCGTGCGATGCCGGACAGTTCGAAATCGCCACCCAGCACCGAGAGCGCCGCGGTCAGCGGGCGCATGGCCGTGCCGGCGTTGCCCATGAACAGCCGTGCCGGCGAGCGCGGCGCCTGTCCACCCAGGCCGCCGATGGTGACGGTGGTGCTGCCGGAATGCGCGACGTCGCAACCGAGCTGCGCCAGCGCGGCCAGCATCACCCGGGTGTCGTCGGAGTCGAGCAGGTCATGGATCACCGTGCGCCCACGGCTCAGCGCCGCCAGCAACAAGACCCGGTTGGAAATGCTCTTGGAGCCCGGCAGGGTGACCGTGCCATGGGCGCCGGCCAGCGGCGGAATGTCCAGAAACTCAGTGGTGTACATGCGGCGTTTCGCAGGCGGTGCGGGTGCAGGGGCGTTGCGCCACGCCAGGCCTGCGGATCACCAGGCCCATGCGGCGGCACGTTAGTTACTTGTGAGGTTTTCCGGAGCTGATGCGCCAATGCGCGCGGGTGTTGCTGGCTTGGCTGATCAGCTTTTCCAGGGCATCGGCGTTGCCGCTGCCGATGGTCTGCTCGAAGGCCTGGAGCGCGCGCTGAAAGACCTTCGACTGCGCCAGCAGCTCCTCACGGTTGGCCAGCAGGATGTCGCGCCAGACATTGGGCTCGCTGGCCGCAATGCGGGTGAAATCGCGGAACCCCGGCCCGGCCAGGGAGAGGAATTCCTTGCCCTGCGGCTGGCCGGTGATCGCGTTCATGAGCGCAAACGCCAGCAGGTGCGGCAGGTGGCTCACGGCGGCAAAGGCGGCGTCGTGCGACTCGGGCGACATGCTGGTCACGTGGCAGCCGATGGCCTTCCAGACGTCGGTGGCCTGCTGCAGCTGTACCGTGCGTGTGCGCTCGATCGGGGTCAGGATGACCTGCTTGCCGGTGTAGAGATCGGGGTCGGCGTTTTCGACGCCAGCCACTTCGCGACCTGCTACCGGATGGGCCGGCACGAAGCCGCCCATCTGCTCGCGCAGGACGCGCCGTGCGGCGTCGACCACGTCGCGTTTGGTGGACCCGACGTCCATGATCAGCATGGTGGGCGTGACCAGGTGCCGGATCGCCTTGAACGTGGCCTCGGTCGCGGCCACTGGCACGGCCAGCAGCACGATGTCGGCGCCGGAGACGGCCAGCAGGGCCGATGGGGCCTCGACGTCGATCACGCCCATGAGACGCGCGCGCTCGGTGGTCGAGGGCGACTTGCTGTAGCCGACCACGCGCTTGACCAGGCCGGCGCGCTTGAGCGCGAGCGCGAAGGAGCCGCCCATCAGGCCGCATCCGATCAGACCCAGTTGCTCAAACATCCAGACTCCCGACGGTTCGCCGCGCCCGCCGGGCGCGCAAACCCTGTTACTCACCCGCCGGGTAGGTTCCCAGCACCTTGTAGAACGCGCACAGGCTCTTCAGATCCTTCAAGGCCGCGGCCACGTTGGGTTGTGAAGGATGGCCTTGCAGGTCGATATAAAAATAGTACTCCCACTGCCCGGAACGTGCCGGACGTGATTCGAAGCGGGTCATCGACACGCCGTGCGTCTTCAGCGGCACCAGCAGGTCGTGCACCGCGCCGGGGCGATTCGGGACCGATACGATCAGGCTCACGCAGTCCTGGCCGGAGGCCTCGGGCGCCGGCAGCGTCTGTGGCAGGCAGATCACGGCAAAGCGGGTGCGGTTGAAGGCGTCATCCTGGATCGCGTGCGCGGCGATGTGCAGGCCGAATTCGGTGGCTGCGCGCTCACTGGCGATGCCGGCCCAGTTCGGATGCAGTGCGGCCAGGCGCGCGCCTTCGGCATTGCTGGAGACGGCGCGGCGTTCGGCCTCGGGCAAGTGGGTGTTGAGCCAGCCCTGGCACTGGGCCAGCGCCTGCGGGTGCGCGAGAACGACCTCGATACCGTCCAGCGACGGCGTCGTGCGCAGCAGGTTGTGGCGCACCAGCAGGCTGGTCTCGCCCACCACATGCAGCGGCGACTGGAGAAAGAGGTCGAGTGATCGCGAGATTACCCCTTCGGTGGAATTCTCCACCGGCACCACACCGAACTCGGCGGTGCCGGCCGCGGTGGCGCGAAACACCTCGTCGATGCTCACACAGGGCACGCGCTCGATGCTGGTGCCGAAGAATTGCAGGGCGGCCTGCTCGCTGAAGGTGCCGACCGGGCCGAGGAAGGCCACGCGTTGCGGGGCTTCGAGGGCGCGGCAGGCGGACATGATTTCGCGCCAGATGTGCGCCACGCTGTCGCCCTTGAGCGGTCCGGCGTTGGCGGTCTGGAGCCCGTGGATGACCTGGGCCTCGCGCTCGGGCCGGAACACCGGCGAGCCCTCGACGCGCTTGATCTCGCCCACCTCGTTGGCCAGCGCGGCGCGGCGGTTCAGCAGCTCCAGCAACTCGCGGTCCACCGCGTCGATCTGGATGCGCAGTTCAGGAAGGGTCTTGGCCATGTCGGTTCAGTGCGTGTCTCGTGTTGTCGGCGCCGGGAGGACTTCAATTTTCGCATGCAGGCCCAGAGGCGGGATTGAAGGTCGCCCTTGCGGCCCCGACCAGCCTGAAGCGGTTGCCGGCGGGTCTGACTCAATTTACTGAGGAAAATCCGCGCCTACCCCAGCGCCATCGGGTCAGTATAGCTATTCATTAGATAGCAATAGAGCCAGCCGGCGGTGCTTGCTAGGTTGTCGAGGCGTCCCCGGGGGTTCCGTCGGCCGGCTCATCCGGATTCGAATCGGTTTCGGTCGGGTTGGCATCGTTTTCCACGATGCGTTGCAGGCCGCTGAGACGCGAGCCCTCGTCCAGGCCGATCAGTGTGACGCCTTGGGTGGCGCGGCCCAGCTCGCGGATCTCGGAGACACGGGTGCGCACCAGCACGCCCTTGTCGGTGATCAGCATGATCTCGTCATCCGGATGCACCAGCGTGGCAGCCACGACGCGGCCGTTGCGCTCGCTCTGCTGGATCGCGATCATGCCCTTGGTGCCGCGGCCGTGGCGCGTGTACTCGGTGATGCTGGTGCGCTTGCCGAAGCCGTTCTCGGTGGCGGTCAGCACACTTTGCTGTTCGTCGCCGGCCACCAGCATGGCGATGACACTCTGGCCCTCTTCAAGCATCATGCCGCGCACGCCACGCGCGTTGCGGCCCATCGGGCGCACATCGTTCTCGTCGAAGCGCACCGCCTTGCCGCCGTCGCTGAACAGCATGACGTCGTGCTGGCCGTCTGTGAGCGCAGCGCCGATCAGGAAGTCGCCCTGGTCCAGGTCCACGGCGATGATGCCGGCCTTGCGCGGGTTGCTGAACTCGTCCAGTGCCGTCTTCTTGACGGTGCCCATGCGCGTGGCCATGAACACGTACTGATCGGCGGGGAAGCTGCGCTTCTCGCCGGTCAGCGGCAGCACGACGTTGATCTTCTCGCCGTCCTGCAGCGGGAACATGTTGACGATGGGGCGGCCCCGGGAACCGCGCGAGCCCTGCGGCACCTCCCAGACCTTGAGCCAGTAGAGCCGGCCGCGGTTCGAGAAACACAGGATGTAATCGTGCGTGTTGGCAATGAAGAGCTGGTCGACCCAGTCGTCTTCCTTGGTCGCCGTGGCCTGCTTGCCGCGGCCGCCGCGCTTCTGGGCCCGGTATTCGCTCAGGGGCTGGCTCTTGATGTAGCCGCTATGGCTGAGCGTGACCACCATGTCGGTCGGGGTGATCAGGTCCTCGGTGCTCAGGTCGTAGGCGCTGTGTTCGATCAGGCTGCGGCGCGCGCCGAGCTTGCTCTGGCCGAATTCATGGCGGATGGCGGTGAGTTCGTCGCTGATGATGGCCGAGACGCGTTCGGGCCGGGCCAGGATGTCCAGCAGGTCTTCGATTTCGGCCATCACGTCCTTGTATTCGGCGACGATCTTGTCCTGCTCCAGGCCGGTCAGGCGCTGCAGGCGCATCTGCAGGATTTCCTGGGCCTGCGTGTCGCTCAGGCGGTACAGCCCGTCGCCGCCCATGCCGTAGTCCTTTTCCAGTCCATCCGGACGGTAGTCGTCGGCGTTGACCACGCCGCCGTCGGCGCGGGTGCGGGTCAGCATCTCGCGCACCAGTTTGCTGTCCCATGGGCGCGCCATCAGTTCCGCCTTCGCCACCGGCGGGGTGGGTGCGTTGCGGATGATGGCGATGAAGTCGTCGATGTTGGCCAGCGCCACCGCCAGGCCTTCCAGCACGTGGCCGCGCTCGCGCGCCTTGCGCAGGGTGAAGACCGTGCGCCGCGTCACCACTTCGCGGCGGTGCTGCAGGAAGACGCTGATCAGGTCCTTCAGGTTGCACAGCTTGGGCTGGCCGTCGATCAGCGCCACCATGTTGATGCCGAAGGTGTCCTGCAGCTGCGTCTGCTTATAGAGGTTGTTCAGCACCACCTCGGGCACTTCGCCGCGCTTGAGCTCGATCACCAGGCGCATGCCGGACTTGTCCGACTCGTCCTGGATGTGGCTGATGCCTTCGATCTTCTTCTCGTGCACCAGTTCGGCCATGCGCTCCTGCAGCGTCTTCTTGTTGACCTGGTAGGGCAGCTCGTCGACGATGATGGCCTGGCGCTGGCCGCGGTCGATGTCCTCGAAGTGGCACTTGGCGCGCATGACCACCCGGCCACGGCCGGTGCGGTAGCCGTCCTTCACGCCGTTGATGCCGTAGATGATTCCGGCCGTGGGGAAATCGGGCGCCGGGACGATCTCCATCAGTTCGTCGATGGAGGCCTCCGGATTGCGCAGCAGGTGCAGGCAGGCGTCCACCACTTCATTGAGGTTGTGCGGCGGGATGTTGGTGGCCATGCCCACGGCGATGCCGGAGGAGCCGTTGACCAGCAGGTTGGGCAGCTTGCTCGGCAGCACCAGGGGCTCTTTTTCGGAGCCGTCGTAGTTGGGCCCGAAATCGACCGTTTCCTTGTCGATGTCGGCCAGCATCTCGTGCGCGATCTTGGCCAGGCGGATTTCGGTGTAACGCATGGCGGCGGCGTTGTCGCCGTCCACCGAGCCGAAGTTGCCCTGGCCATCCACCAGCATGTGGCGCATGGAGAAGTCCTGCGCCATGCGAACGATGGTGTCGTACACCGACTGGTCGCCGTGCGGGTGGTATTTACCAATCACGTCGCCGACGATGCGGGCCGACTTCTTGTAAGGCCGGTTCCAGTCGTTGTTCAGCTCATGCATCGCGAACAGCACGCGCCGGTGCACCGGCTTGAGCCCGTCGCGCGCGTCGGGCAGGGCACGGCCCACGATCACGCTCATGGCGTAGTCGAGATAGCTCCGGCGCATCTCCTCTTCAAGACTGACGGGCAGGGTTTCTTTGGCGAATTGGGTCATGAAGGATGGTTACGCAGGTAAGGGCGCGATTTTAGGGCGAACAGGTTGTAGCAATTGAGCAACATATCGCAAAAATTGCGCCGCCGACTGGCGCCGGCGGGGCCGTTTTGGGGTGGTTTGGCGGATCAGCTGTGGCACAATGACCTCAACGTTTGTGGTGATGGTCATCTCAAGCGTCCATTATTCGCAGCGAGGCTGCGCCTTTTTCCCCAAGAGGAGAACCATGAAGAATCTGAATAAAGTGGCAATGCTGTTCGCAGCGGCAGCGATCGCCCTTCCCATGGCCGCCAGTGCTCAGAGCGTGCAGCCGTTCCCGGCCAAGCCTGTCGTCAACCCGACGGCTGACCAGCTCAAAGCAGCGAACGGTTCCAACCAGTGGCGCTCGTCCAACGGCATGCCCGTCATGAACGGCACCAATGAAATGTGCTGGCGCAATGCCAACTGGACGCCGGCCACGGCCTACCCGGGTTGCGATGGCGCTGCGATGCCGCCGCCTCCGCCGGCTCCCAAGGCTGCTGCCCCGGCTCCTGCTGCCAAGCCCGCAATGCCTGCTGCCAAGCCGCCAGCGCCGCCCGCCGCCACCAAGGTGACCTATGCTGCTGACGCGTTCTTCGACTTCGACAAGGCTGTCCTGAAGCCCGAAGGCAAAGCCAAGCTGGACGACCTGATCGGCAAGATCAAGGGCATCAACCTGGAAGTCATCATCGCCGTCGGCCACACCGATGACGTCGGTACCGATGCCTACAACCAGAAGCTGTCGGTCAAGCGCGCCGAGTCCGTGAAGGCCTACCTGGTCTCCAAGGGTATCGAACAGAACCGCGTGTACACCGAAGGCAAGGGTGAGAAGCAGCCGATCGCTTCCAACAAGACCGCTGAAGGCCGCGCGAAGAACCGTCGCGTGGAAATCGAAGTGGTTGGTACCCGCGCCAACAAGTAATCTCCGGATTGCTTCTGAAAAGCCCCAGCAATGGGGCTTTTTTTATGGTTTCGAGGAAAATCGCGTCATGACCCAGACCCTGAACGTTGATCCGGCCGAACTGGCCAAGTTTTCCGACCTTGCGCACCGCTGGTGGGATCCCGAGAGCGAATTCCGCCCACTGCACCAGATCAACCCCTTGCGCCTGGAGTGGATCAACGGTCTTGCGCCGCTGGCCGGCCAGCGGGTGCTCGATGTGGGCTGCGGCGGCGGCATCCTGGCCGACGCCATGGCTCGCAAGGGCGCAGATGTCCTGGGGATCGATCTGTCGTCGAAGTCGCTGAAGGTGGCCCAGCTGCACGCCCTTGAAGCCCAGACGCCCGGTGTCGCCTACCGCGAGGTCAGTGCCGAGGCACTGGCGGCGGAGCAGGCCGGCAGCTTCGACGTGGTGACCTGCATGGAAATGCTGGAGCACGTGCCCGACCCTGCGTCCATCGTGCGCGCCTGTGCCACGCTGGTCAAGCCAGGGGGCTGGGTGTTCTTCTCCACGCTCAACCGCAACCCGAAATCCTTCCTGTTCGCGATCGTGGGCGCCGAGTACGTGCTCAATCTCCTGCCGCGCGGAACCCACGAATACGCCAAGATGGTGCGCCCGAGCGAGCTCGCCGGCCATTGCCGCGCTGCCGGGCTGGACCTGCAGGGCACCCGCGGCATGCAGTACAACCCGCTCACCCGCCACTACTGGCTCAGCAGCGACACCAGCGTCAATTACCTCTTTGCCACCCGCAAAGCAGCCGTCGGGGCCTGAGCCGTGTTCGGTGACGTCCATGCCGTGCTGTTCGACCTGGACGGCACCCTGATCGACAGTGCGCCCGACCTCGGTGCGGCTGCTGACAAGATGCGGACCGATCGGGGCTTGCCTTCCCTGCCGCCAGCGCAGTACCGCCCGATGGCAGGCGCGGGGGCCCGCGGCATGCTGGGCGTGGCCTTCAACGTGGCGCCCGAAGATCCGGGCTATGACGCGTTGCGCGAGGAGTTCTTCGTCAACTATGAGAACTGCATGACCCAGCGGACCTACGCGTTCGAGGGGGTGTCCGATCTCCTGCAGGCCCTGGTTCTGAAAGGGCTGCCCTGGGGCGTCGTGACGAACAAGGCCAGCCGTTTTACCGATCCATTGACCCGCGCGATGCCGCTGTTTGCCTCCGCGGCCACCGTCATCAGTGGCGACACCACGCCCCATGCCAAACCGCATCCGGAGCCGCTGTTCGAGGCCGCCCGTCGCCTGGGCGTGTCTGCCGGGCGTTGTGTCTACGTGGGGGATGACGAGCGCGACATCGTGGCCGGTCTGGCCGCTGGCATGGGCACGGTGGCCGCCACCTATGGCTACCTGGGCCAACAGAGCGATATCGGGCAGTGGCGGGCCCATGCGGCGATCCATTCACCCCTGCAGCTCTTGAATTTGCTGAACTGCGCCTAAAATAGGTCCTGAGGGGCTGCATTGGTTTCGACGTGGGTTGGAATCGTAGCGGTGCATGTCGAGCTGAATGCGCTCGTAAAACAGATTCAAACAAACTAACTGCAAACGACGAACGTTTCGCACTCGCTGCTTAAACACCAGTGAGCTTTACAACAGCAGGCCGATGGGCTGGGCAAGGGTGGACTGATCGCAAGGTTGGGCTGTCCAGGCTGTAAAGTTATTCACATCGGCTGGCTTCCGGTCGGGCATCTTGACCGGGGGCGAGATCCAAGGATGCTGGCGTCCGGTGTAGCGTGCGACTGCGCGACACCGGTGGCGAGACTCAAATCAGACCGCTAAACATGTAGATCTGTGCGAGGAAGGTTTGCGGACGGGGGTTCAAATCCCCCCAGCTCCACCATATACAAATACCAACTGGTTCTCCAGTTGGTATTTTTTTGGCCACACCCGCGTGTTCATTGGGGTTCCCGAGGGTTCTTGCGGACTTCGACGTTTTTCCGGGAGCCCGAAATTCGGCACCTTTTGCTCTCTCCGGGCCAATAGTCTCCGTGACAGAGAGCGATCAGGATAGGTCGAAGTCCGCAAAGACGCTTGGTCAATCCTATACAAATCAACGAGTTATGCCCGGACAAATCAAGCGAGTTGTTTGGTGGCATTGGTAGGCAGGGGAAACCACTTCAGCACCGAGCTTTGCCTGCACCTGTTCTCCTGCTGGAGGCACGGTTTCAGTCCTCCAGAAACGCTGCACAATGAACCCATGAATGACGAGCGCCCCATGAATTCTTGCCACCGTTGTGGTGCCACAGCCTACAAGCCCGTTGTGGCCCGTAGCGACAAAGGTGTCATGCAGCGCAACGGGCAGTACCAGTGCGTGAAGTGCAATTTGACGTTTACGGACATCCGCGAATGGAGGGATGGAAGCTCGCCCATTGCTACCCAAGAGAAGACATGAACAGCTGATCGACAGGGAGCCATTTGATGGCGCTGGGCTTGCTGCCAGCTGGGTGCCTCCAGATGGGCGAATCAAAGCGCCTAACCTGGCGCCACGGCTGTACCAGGCGACTCGGCTGCCGCCTGCGATTCCCGCATAGCCGTAAGGCTGGGTGCCGGGTTGCAAAACGAGAGCGCCGAGCTCGTGCAAATGGAGCGATCATCTGGGTGAGGCACTCGAAAGTCTCAAAACGACTGTGATCGGGTATTCGGCTCACTCCCACCAACAATCCCAATCGACCCATTGGAGTCGGTCCGTGAAGCGAGAACCGGCTGTTCGATGCGACGATCCGCGCCCCCAAAGCAGTCGTTTAGATTTCGAGATCAATGGGATTGGATGTACGGCGTCGATACACGGTACCGTTTTAGATCGACAGCGCCAGTTCCGGCACCGCCGTGAACAGGTCAGCCTCCAGGCCGTAGTCGGCCACGGAGAAGATCGGTGCCTCGGGATCCTTGTTGATCGCCACGATCACCTTGGAGTCCTTCATGCCGGCCAGATGCTGGATGGCGCCGGAGATGCCCGCGGCGATGTACAGCTGCGGCGCGACGATCTTGCCAGTCTGGCCCACCTGCAGGTCGTTGGCCGCATAGCCGGCATCCACCGCCGCGCGGCTGGCGCCAATGGCGGCACCCAGCTTGTCGGCCAGCGGCGTCATGACCTCGTTGAACTTTTCGGCGCTGCCGAGGGCCCGGCCACCGGAAACGATGATCTTGGCCGCAGTCAGTTCGGGCCGGTCGTTCTTGGCGATCTCGCTGCCCAGGAACTTGCTCTTGCCGCTGTCGGGCGCGGCGGTCACGGTTTCCACCGCAGCGCTGCCACCCGTGGCGGCGGCCGGATCAAAGCCCGTGGTCCGCACGGTGATCACCTTGGTGGCGTCCAGGCTTTGCACGATGGCAATCGCGTTGCCGGCGTAGATCGGGCGCTCGAAGGTGTCAGCGGCATCGACCTTGGTGATGTCGCTGATCTGCGCCACGTCGAGCTTCGCGGCCACGCGCGGGGCCACGTTCTTGCCACCGGCGGTGGCCGGGAACAGGATGTGGCTGTAGCTGGTGGCAACCGCCAGCACCTGGGCAGCGACGTTCTCGGCCAGGCCATGGGCGAACTGCTCGCCATCGGCATGGATTACTTTGGCCACACCGACGATCTGGGCGGCCTGCGCGGCAGCAGCGCCGGCGTTGGAGCCAGCCACCAGCACGTGGACGTCTCCGCCACAGGCCAGGGCGGCGGTCACGGTGTTCAGCGTTGCGCCACGGATGGATGCGTTGTCGTGTTCGGCAATAACAAGAGAGGTCATGGTCTTATTCCTTTATTTCAGTATTGGCTGAGCGGAGCGGGCCTGATGCCAGGGAACCCATGGAGCCTGCTTCGCAGGGCCACCGGGTTCGTCCCCCTCGGGGAAAGGCGGCGGCCAGGCCGACGCAGGGGGGTTAAATCACCTTCGCTTCGTTCTTCAGCTTGTCGACCAGGGTGGCGACATCAGGCACCTTGATGCCGGCGCCACGCTTTGCGGGCTCGGAGACCTTGAGGGTCTTCAGGCGGGGGCTGACATCCACACCAAGCGCTTCCGGGGTGAAGGTGTCGAGCTGCTTCTTCTTGGCCTTCATGATGTTGGGCAAGGTGACGTAGCGCGGCTCGTTCAGGCGCAGGTCGGCGGTGATGACGGCCGGCAGATTCATGGAAATGGTTTCCAGGCCACCGTCGATTTCGCGGGTGACCTTGAGCACGCCCGCATCAATTTCAACCTTGGAGGCAAAAGTGCCCTGGGGCAGGTCAGCCAACGCCGCAAGCATCTGGCCGGTCTGGTTGCAGTCGTCATCAATGGCCTGCTTGCCGAGGATGATCAGGCCAGGTTGTTCCTTGTCGATCAGTGCCTTGAGCAGTTTGGCCACGGCCAGGGGTTGCAGTTCCACGTCGGTCTGTACCAGGATGGCACGGTCGGCGCCGATGGCCATGGCGGTGCGCAGGGTCTCCTGGCACTGGGTCACGCCGCAGGACACGGCAATCACCTCGGTGGCCACGCCTTTTTCGCGCAGGCGAACGGCCTCCTCGATGGCAATCTCGTCGAAGGGGTTCATGCTCATCTTCACGTTGGCGATATCGACGCCCGTGTTGTCCGACTTCACCCGGACTTTGACGTTGTAGTCGACCACGCGTTTGACGGGGACCAGGACTTTCATGAGGGAGCTCCGTATCAGTTGGTGAAAGCGGCAATGCCTGTGATGGCGCGGCCCAGGATCAGCGCATGCACGTCGTGCGTGCCTTCGTAGGTATTGACCACTTCCAGGTTCACCAGGTGACGCGCAACACCGAACTCGTCGCTGATGCCATTGCCGCCCATCATGTCGCGCGCCAGGCGGGCGATGTCCAGCGCCTTGCCGCAACTGTTGCGCTTCAGGATGCTGGTGATCTCCACTGCGGCCGTGCCTTCGTCCTTCATGCGGCCGAGTCGCAGGCACCCCTGCAGGCCGAGGCTGATTTCGGTGAGCATGTCGGCCAGCTTCTTCTGGATCAGCTGATTGGCGGCCAGCGGGCGGCCGAACTGGTGGCGGTCCAGCACGTACTGGCGGGCTCGAAAGTAGCAGTCTTCAGCTGCGCCGAGCGCGCCCCAGGCAATGCCGTAGCGCGCGCTGTTCAGACAGGTGAACGGGCCCTTGAGGCCACGCACGTCGGGGAATGCATTTTCTTCGGGGCAGAACACCTCGTCCAGCACGATTTCGCCGGTGATGCTGGCGCGCAGGCCGACTTTGCTGTGGATGGCGGGGGCGGTGAGGCCTTTCCAGCCTTTCTCCAAGATGAAGCCGCGTATCTGACCGCCATCGTCCTTGGCCCAGACAACGAACACGTCGGCGATCGGACTGTTGGTGATCCACATCTTGGCGCCGCTCAGGCTGTAGCCGCCGGGCACAGCCTTGGCGCGGGTGACCATGCTGCCTGGGTCGCTGCCGTGATTGGGTTCGGTCAGACCGAAGCAGCCGATCCACTCACCCCTGGCGAGCTTGGGAAGGTATTTCTGTTTTTGCGCTTGCGAGCCGAACTCGTTGATGGGCACCATCACCAGCGAGCTCTGCACACTCATCATGCTGCGGTAGCCGGAATCGACACGTTCGACCTCACGTGCAACCAGGCCGTAGCAGACATAGTTCAGGCCCGAGCCGCCGTAGATTTCGGGGATGGTGACGCCTAGCAGGCCGAGCTCGCCCATCTCGCGGAAGATGGACACGTCCGTGTTCTCATGGCGAAACGCCTCGGTCACGCGGGGCAGCAGCTTTTCCTGGCAGTAGACACGGGCGGCGTCCTGAACCTGACGCTCGTCGTCGCTGAGCTGGGCGCTGAGGTGGAAAGGATCTTCCCAGCTGAAAGTGTTTTTGGTGGACTTTGTCGACATGAGATGACCTTGCTGAATAGGTGATGGGTTGCGTGGGCGAGACCGCTCAATCCGCGCGCAGGAGTTCGCGGCCAATGATGAGTTGCTGAACCTGCGTCGTGCCCTCGTACAGGCGCAGCAGGCGAGCATCGCGGTAGAAGCGTTCCACCGGGTATTCGTTGATGTAGCCGGCGCCGCCGTGAACCTGCACGCCGCGATCGGCCACACGGCCGACCATCTCGGTGGCGAAGAGCTTGGCGCAGGACACGCGCATGGAGATGTCCGGATCCGAGGCATGGGCGGGCTTGGCGTCGAAGCGATGGGCCACGTCCTTCACCAGCGACCAGCCGGCGAGAAGCTCGGCCTGGCTGTCAGCCAGCATGGCCTGGATCAGCTGGAATTCGCCAATCGCCTTTCCGAACTGCCGGCGCTCACGCGCATAGCGGCGAGATTCGTCGATGATGCGCGAGGCAAGGCCGCAAGAAACGGCCGAGATGTTGAGGCGTCCACGGTCCAGCACCCTCATGGCGGTCTTGAAACCCTGGCCTGGTACTCCGCCGATGATGTTCGCCGCGGGTACGCGCACGTCTTCCAGGATCACGTCACAGGTTTTGGTACCGCGCTGGCCCATCTTCTTGTCGTTCTTGCCGAGCTTGAGGCCCGGTGAGTTGGCCGGCACGATGAAGGACGAGACGCCACCCGCACCTGGCCCGCCGGTGCGCGCCATAAGCGTGAAGGCGCCGGCGCGTGGCGCGTTGGTGATGTAGCGCTTGGTGCCGTTGAGCACGTAGTGGTCGCCTTCGAGGACGGCGCGGGTCTTGAGCGAGGCCGCGTCGGTGCCGGCGTCGGGCTCGGTCAGCGCGAAGGACATGATGAGCTCGCCGCTGGCGACCCGGGGCAGGTACTCGGCCTTTTGCTCGGGTGTGCCATCCATCAGAATGCCTTGTGAGCCAATGCCGATGTTGGTGCCGAACACCGACCGAAAGGCCGCCGCAGTGCGCCCCAGTTCGTAGTTGACCAGCACCTCCTGGCTCACAGACAGGCCGATGCCGCCATATTCCTCGGGCACGGTCAGGCCGAACAGGCCCATCTCCTTCATGTCCTCGATGATGTCCGCCGGCACTTCGTCGTGTTCTTCGAGGTAATTTTCGGCTGGCACCAGGCGTTCAAGAACGAAGCGCTGGATGGCGGGCAGCAGGATGTCAAAGGATTCGATGTCGAGGGCCATGGTCGGTGGTGCGTTGGGGGGAATGGATTCAGCCGTGCGTGAATACAGGCTTGCGCTTGTCCATGAAGGCCCTCATGCCTTCATGAGCGTCGGCGCTGGCAAAGCGCGCGTGCAATTGGCGGCGCTCGAAGCCGATGCCCTCAGTCAGTGAACCTTCGTGCGCGCGGTTCACCGACTCCTTGATCGCCATCAGCGCCGGCAGTGAATAGCTGGCGATGGTGGTGGCCAGCGCCAGGGTTTCGTCCAGCAGCGCCTGCGCCGGCACCACACGGGAAACCAGGCCGTAGCGGTCGGCCTCTTCGGCGTTGAGCGTGCGGGCCGACAGGCACATGTCCATCGCCTTGGCCTTGCCGATGGCGCGTGGCAGTCGCTGGGTGCCGCCTGCGCCGGGCAGCATGGCGAGCTTGATCTCGGGCAGGGCGAATTTGGCTGTGTCGGCGGCGATGACGATGTCGCAGGCCAGCGCCAGTTCGCAGCCGCCGCCCATGGCAAAGCCGGCCACCGCCGCGATCACGGGTTTGCGAACGCGCCGGATGGTCTCCCAGTTGCGGGTGATGAAGTCGCTCTGGAAGACGTCCATATAGGTCCAATCCACCATCGCCGCGATGTCGGCGCCGGCGGCGAAGGCTTTGGCACTGCCGGTGATGACGATGGCGCCGATAGCTTCGTCCCCATCGAAAGCCAGCAAGGCGGCACCGAGCGCGTCCATCAGGGCGTCGTTCAGCGCGTTGAGTTGTTGAGGCCGGTTGAGCGTGATGACGCCCACCCGGCCCCGTGTTTCCACGAGGACCGGTTGTGTTTCCATGGTGTCGCGCAGTCCGTCAGTCGATGTTGATCTTGGCTTCCTTGATCAGCGCGGACAGCATCTTGGTCTCGTTCGCGAGGAGCGCTTTGAACTCGGTGTTGTCCAGTCCGACCGGCTCTGCACCCAGCGACTCGTAACGCGTCTTGGTGTTGGCCAGCGTCAGCGCCTTGGCGATTTCCTTGCCCATGCGCGATGTGACTTCGGCAGGTGTCCCATTGGGCGCCCACATGCCGAACCAGATGTCCAATTCCGCGCCCTTGAAGCCAAGTTCCGCCAGCGTCGGAACGTCCGGGAAGAAGGACGAGCGCTTGGCGCCGGCCACGGCCAGCATGCGCACCTTGCCGGCGCGCACGTGCGGGAACCCAATGCCCGGATCGAAGACATAGTCCACCTGGTTGGCCATCACGTCCTGCAACGCGGGCGCGGCACCACGGTAGGGAATGTGCGTGGCGAAGACGCCGGTGACCTTCTTGAACAGTTCACCTGCCAGGTGCGGCGGCGTGCCGGAACCGGCAGACGCGTAAGACAGCTTGTCGGGGTTGGCACGTGCATACGCGATGAATTCCTTCGCATCCTTGAAGGTGGACTGTGGCTTGACCAAGAGGTACATCTGACTGCGACCGACGCCGACCACTGGCGTCAGGTCCTTGGCCGGGGCAATGGTCTGCTTGAAGAGAAAGGGGTTGGCCGTTTCGAACGAGGTGGGCGCGATCAGGAAGGTGTAGCCATCGGCCGCCGCGCGGATCACCTCAGTGGCCGCCACGTTGCCGCTGGCGCCCGGCTTGTTGTCCACGACGACACTCTGTCCTAGTGCTTCGCTGAGCGACTGCGCCATCACGCGAGCCATGACATCGGTGGTGCCGCCCGGCGCGAAGCCGACCACGATCTTGATGGGCTTCGCTGGCCAGGCCTGCGCCTGCGCGACGCCCAGGGCGCCGAGACCGCAAAAGGTGAAGGCGGTGGCCTGGATCAGGCGGCGCCGCAGCGCGGATTGCTTGAGATTGAACACGGTGATGTCTCCTGGTTGGGGGGTGTTGTTGGCGCGGGGAGGTGAATGGGGGATTCAGGCTGTGCCGTCACGCAGCATCTCGCGCAGCTTGAATTTCTGGATCTTTCCGGACGGCGTGGACGGCATCGCATCGCGCACGATCAACCGCTCCGGGATGTACTGCACGGCCACTTTCTGGGATTTCATGAATTCCACGATGGACGGCAAATCGATGCTCTGCCCCGCCTGGGGTACGACCACGGCGCAAGCGCGCTCACCCAGTCGTTCATCGGGGTAGGCCACGATCGCCGCCATCGCAATCGCCGGGTGGCGGTACAACAGCGCCTCGATCTCGACCACGGGAATGTTTTCGCCGCCGCGGATGATCACGTCCTTGCTGCGGCCCGTGATACGGACATAGCCCCGTTCGTCGATAGAGGCCAGGTCGCCGGTGTCGAACCAGCCTTCTGCATCGGTGGCGTTCCACTGCGGCCGCTTGAGGTACCCGCCGAAGTTGGAGCAAGCGCGCAGCAGCAGCCGGCCGGGCTGGCCAGGTGGCAGGCTTGCACCGTCGACATCGATTACCTTCAATTCGACACCAGGCAGCGGGCAGCCGTCGGTGGTGAAGGCGCGCTCGTCGTCATCGTCGAGCTTGATCAGGGTTACGGCG
Source organism: Candidatus Skiveiella danica (assembly GCA_016721925.1). Classification (GTDB taxonomy): domain Bacteria; phylum Pseudomonadota; class Gammaproteobacteria; order Burkholderiales; family Burkholderiaceae_C; genus Skiveiella; species Skiveiella danica. The sequence continues at coordinate 353,841 of JADKHE010000013.1, read as the reverse complement.
CCGTTTTCGGTCATTCCCCAGGCTGAGACGATCTTGGTGCCCAGCACCGCGCGCGCCTGTTCGACCAGCGGACCGGGGATCGGCGCGCCAGCGCACAGGAAGGTCGCCAGCGTGGGCACCGTCTTGCCGGAGTCGGCGACGTTTTTCGCCAGGTCGGTCAGGAAGGGCGTGGAGGCCATCGTGAAGGTCGCGCTCTCGGTTCGGATCAGGTCGATCGCCTTGAGCGGCTCCCAGATGTCAAGCAGAACCGCGCTGGCCTTGAGCATGATCGGCATCATCAGCCCATACATGAAGCCGGTCTGGTGCGCCATGGGCGAGGCCATCAGCACCACGTCCCGCTCGCCCAGGTGCAGGCGCTGTGCGTAGGGGATGATGTTGGCCATGACCGTGTTGGCGGTGTGCATCACGCCCTTGGGCTCGCCGGTAGTGCCCGAGGTGTAGATCAGCTGAGTCACGTCGTCAGGGCCGGGGCGGTCGGTGCTCAGGATGGCGTCGGCTTCGCCGGAGAGTTCCCAGGCCGGACCGCTCAGCAGGGCCTCGAAGCTGTTGTTGCCCTCGCCATTGACCACCACGATGTGCTGCAGGTCCGGCAGGCTGGGCTGCAGAGCCGTGACCATGGCCTCGTAGTCGAAGCCGCGGAACAGCTTGGGCACGATCAGCACTTTGGCCTCGCCGTGCTTGAGCATGAACGACAGCTCACGCTCGCGGAAGATGTGCATCAGCGGGTTCATCACCGCGCCGATGCGCGAACACGCCAGATACGTCACTGTGAATTGCCACCAATTGGGCAGCTGGCAGGCCACGATGTCGTTGCGGCCAACGCCCAGGCGCGCCAGGCCGACGGCCACGCGATCGGCCATGGCCGCGAGTTCGCGGTAGGTGAATCGCGTCACGGTGCCGCTTTCGGCCTGCACGGCGGTCAGGGCCAGCTTGTCGGGGCAGTTGGCGACGCAGGCATCCAGGTCGTCGTTGATGGTGCGGTTGTGCCAGAAGCCTTGGGCCACGCTCTGGGCGCGGCGCGGGGCGATGAGAACAGCGTCGAATTCCATGGTTTTGTCTCCTTTGAGTAGGTATGGCCCCTCTCTTTCTGGGAGAGGGTTGAGGTGAGGGACGCTCAGGCCGGCACGAACTGGCGGCCGGCGCGGGTGCGCGCAATGATGGTTTTCATGATCTGGGCAGTGCCGTCTCCGATCTGGAAGCCGAGCACGTCGCGCAGGCGCTGTTCCATCAAGCCGCGGTCGTAGCCGCCGTGGCCAAAGCACAGCAGGCACTGGTGGATCACGTCGTAGGCCAGCTTGGGGCCCCACCACTTGGCCATGCCCGCCTCGGCGGAATGCGGCAAGCCCTTGTCTTTCAGCCACAGACCCTGCAAGCAAACCAGTCGCGCGCCTTCGACTTCGGTGTCGAATGCGGCCAGCGGATGCGTCACACCTTGAAAGCTTGAGAGCGGCTGACCGAAGGCCTGGCGCTGAGTGATGTATTCCCAGGTCTCGTCCAGCGCCACGCGCGCCACGGCCAAGCACTGCAGTCCGATCAGCGAGCGCGAGAAGTCGAAACCGTGCATCACCTGCACAAACCCCTTGTTCTCGTCGCCCAGGCGGTGGCTGACGGGCACGCGCACGTTCTCGAAGAAGATTGAGCCGCGGCCGATAGCGCGCTGTCCATGGCAGTCGAAGCGGTTGGTCGTTAGGCCGGGCGTGTCCATCGGCACCAGCAGCGCGGTCACGCCGTGCGCACCTGATTCGGGCGCTCCGGTGCGACCGAACAACACCGTGATGTCGGCCTGGTCGGCGGCGGAGATCGACGTCTTCTCGCCGTTGATGACATAGAAGTCACCATCACGTTCGATGCGCAGGCGCAGGTTGGCCGCATCCGAGCCGCCCCGCGGCTCGGTGAGCGCAATCGCGCAAATGGCGTCGCCCTGGACGATCTTCTTCAGCCACGGGCCAACGATCTCGGGCTGGCCGTACTTGGACAGGATCTGGCTGTTGAGCGACGCCAGCAGGTTCAAGTATGAGAAGCTGAGGTCGGCGCGTGCAATTTCCTCGTGGATCACCCCGGCCGCCAGGCAGCCCAGTCCCAAGCCGCCGAACGCTTCGGGAAGCTCGGGGCAAATGAAGCCGAGGTCCCCCATCTCGCGCAACAGCGTACGGTCCAGCACGCGGGTCTTGTCGCGCTCCTGAAAGCCGGGCGCGACCCGGTCGGCGGCAAAGCGGCGCGCGTGCTCTGCCAGTGCCTGCAAGTCTTCGTCAATATAGGGGTTCGGATTCATCTACTTGTCTCCAGAGGCTGGCCCGGTGTGCCGGTGCTTATTTGGCGTATTTGCGGAACTCGGGTTTGCGCTTTTCCTTCAGCGCATTGACGCCTTCGCGCGACTCTTCGGTGTCGTAATAGAGCTTGAGCGCATACATGCCCATGCCGGCGATGCCGCTCTGGTGCGCGGTGTCCATGTTGAAGCTGCGCTTGGCGATCGCGATGGCCGTTGGGCTGCGCTCGCAGATCGTCTCGGCCCACTCTTGAACGGTGGAATCGAGTTGCTCGTGCGGCACGCAGACGTTGGCCAGCCCCATGGCGACGGCTTCGGCGCCGGAATAGCGCTTGTTGAGGTACCAGATCTCGCGGGCTTTCTTCTCGCCCACCACGCGGGCAAGGAAGGCCGTGCCGTAACCCGGATCGACCGAACCCATCTTGGGTCCGACCTGGCCGAAGACGGCTTTTTCGGAGCAGATAGTCAGGTCGCATATCGTGCACAGCACGTTGCCGCCGCCGATCGCGTAGCCCTGCACCCGGGCGATCACTGGCTTGGGCACGTTGCGAATGGCGTCGTGCAGCTCTTCCATCGGCAGGCCGATGGTGCCGCGCCCGTCATAGTTGCCGTCGTGGGCCGACTGGTCGCCGCCCGTGCAGAAGGCGCGGTCGCCGGCGCCCGCCAGCACGATGCAGCCAACTTCGCGGTCATAGCCGGCCTTGTTCAGCGCCTTGATGATCTCGTCGCAGGTGGTGCCGCGGAAAGCGTTCATTTTGTCCGCGCGGTTGATGGTGATCCAGGCCACGTTGTTGCGGACTTCGTACAGGATGTCTTCGAAATTCATGGTGTATTCCTCTGGAGTTTTAGGGACGAATTCTTTAGATCAGCCGTTCATCGTGAGACCGCCAGAGACGCTGAGCACCTGGCCAGTGACAAAAGCGGCGTCGGCGCTGGCGAAGAACAGGATCGCGCCGGGCAGGTCGTCCGGCTGGCCGATGCGGCCCAGCGGAATGGCGCGGGTGAACGCTTCCATGAGCTTCTCGGGGTTGCCGGCGCCTTCCTTGTAGTCGGCGAACAGAGCGGTGTCGGTGGGGCCGGGGCACACCACGTTGACCGTGATGCCGTGGCGCGCGTGCTCGCGGGCAATGGTCTTGCTAAAGGCGATCAGGCCGCCCTTGCAGGCTGCGTACACCGCTTCGCCGGAGGAGCCCACGCGGCCCGCGTCGGAGGCGATGTTGACGATGCGCCCGGTCTTGCGCGCCGCCATGCCTGGCAGCACCGCGTGGTGCATGTGCAGTGCGCCGGTCAGGTTGATGGCGATCAACTTTTCCCACTCGGCGACGCTGGTCTTGGTGAAGGGCTTGAACACGTCCCAGCCGGCGTTGTTCACCAGCACGTCGATGGGCCCAAGTTGCGCCACGGTCGTGGCCACGGCGGTGTCCACGCTGGCGCGGTCGGTGATGTCGCAGTGGAAGGCGGCGGCGCTTCCGCCAGCGACCGTGATCGCTTGAGCCACGGCCTCTGCGGCGACCAGGTTCAGGTCGTACACGGCGACCTTGGCGCCTTCGGCTGCGAAACGCCTGCAGGTCGCGCCACCAATGCCGCCGCCGCCGCCGGTCACGATCACGGTCTTGCCATCGAACTTCTTCATAGAGATCTCCATCAGGGGTTGAGGTTGGTATCCTGTGGTCATGTTGTCATGTTGTGACCACCAGATAGGTAAATAGGTTGTCGTATATTACTTGTTCACCAAAACCATTGCAAGCAAGAAATTGCAGGAAAAACTATGGAAAACCCTAATGAATCAAGCCAGAATGCCCGAATGGAGTTGGCCAATAGGTTGTTCTTTCGTCTGTATCAATGTGCAAACATGTTGCATAAAACAGGTTCGCGAGCGGTGGAGACTGAGGGACTGACAACGCAGCAGTGGGCGGTGCTTGGCGCCCTGTCTCGGCCCAAGGCCGAGGGTGGTATGAGCGTGGGTGATCTGGCGCGTTACTTGATGGTGAGCCGCCAGAATCTCTCAGGCGTTCTCAGCCGGATGGAGCGCGACGGGCACCTTGGCAGTGCGCCGGACGGGCGGGACCGACGATCCCGGCTGATCACCATGACCGATTACGGGCGTAAGGTTTGGATCGAGCAGGCGCAGCCGAAGATTTACGACTACTACGAGCAAGCGCTGGAGGGTTTTTCGGTCAACGACACCGCCCATGCCCTGCACTATTTGCTAAAGATGCTCGAGAACATGAAACGCATCGACGAGGGCCATGAACCGGGCATAGCTGACGAAACTGAAGGCTGAATTTGACGCAATCAGGCTTAGCCTCCTTACTGCTTCAGGCATCAATTGAATCACCGGGTGCACTGGGGAATGATCGTCAGGTCGAACGACAGTTGCCCCGCGGTCGGTAGTAAGGCGGCATTCAATGGCCAGAGGTAGGCGATCTTGCTAATCTGAATGACTCTAGTGGAAAGCGACTGCGAACTACCGCAACTGGCCGTGAATTCCCTTTCGACCCAATGCAGTCGGCCAAGGCAAACTTGAACGGACATTTGGCGAAGCTTTGGAGAGACAGGCAGCGGACATTCAAGGGCAACGCATTGACTTTCCGCGTTGCCTGACTCTTTTGCCGCGATGGACAAAACCGCGGTAGCCCCCGATTCAGCGCCTGAGGTATGCACTGGCCGTGAACGTGCCTATGTTGGCGAATGTGGCAATTGGTCCGTTCACGACAGGTCCACAGCCATGCAATCTTCGATTCAAACCGTCTCCCCACTGCGCCAGCGCATGCTCGAGGACATGCGCATGTGCCATCTGGTGCCGAAGACCCAAAGCGCCTACATCCGGGCGGTGGGTAAACTGGCCCAATTCTTCGGCAGGTCGCCCGACACCGCCGACGCAGAGGAGTTGTGCCGATTCCAGTTGCATCTGGTGGACGAAGGCACCTCACCGATCACCCTGAACGCCACCATCACCGGGCTGACCTTCATCTTTGACGTCACGTTCGGTCGCGCCGAGATTATGGCCAGGATGCAATCGGCGCGGGTTCCCCACAAACTACCATTGGTGCTGAGTAAAGAAGAAGTGGCCCGCCTGCTCGGCGGCGTCGGACAAATCAATCATCAGACCGCGCTGTCGCTGGCCTACGGCACGGGCCTGCGAGTCGGCGAGGTCGTCGCTCTCGAGGTGGGCGCGCTGCCATCCCGCGGTGCCTGCATGGTGCATAACCCTGGCTACGACGTTGACGGCAGCAATATTGCCGTAGGTTCGGCCTGCTGGGTCCATCTGACGGCGCTATCTCGTATAGGCCCTACAATTGTCAACTTGGTGATCGGGAGAGACTGTGGGCCAAGCTACACAGCGCCGAAGGAGCAACCGCCCCGGAAACTCTCAGGCAAAAGGACCGGTCATCGCAAAGCACTCTGAAGAGTTGCCGGAGCTAGTCGTCCGGTACACCGCAGGAGCAAGCCGCCTGGCAGCAATGACAGGAAGGTGAATCTCTCAGGTACCAAACAGAGGGGGCGTACGCCGCGCGTGGTGCGAGGCGCTACCCCCTGTCTGACTGTTTGGAAGCCTGAAACCATGAAATCCCCCACATCGTTCTCCAGCGCCGGAAAATCTGTTGCCGTTATTGGCGGCGGCATCACCGGTGTAACCACCGCGTACGCCCTTGCCAAACGCGGCTTTGCCGTCACCCTGTTTGAGAAGCACCGCTATGCGGCAATGGAAACCTCCTTTGCCAACGGCGGCCAGCTGTCGGCTTCGAACGCCGAGGTATGGAACCACTGGTCCACCATCTTCAAGGGACTGAAGTGGATGCTCAAGAGCGATGCGCCCCTGCTGGTCAATCCGAAGCCTAGCTGGCACAAGCTGTCGTGGTTTGCCGAGTTCATCGGCAACATGCCGCACTACCGGCGCAACACCATCGAGACCACGCGCCTGGCAGTGGCTGCGCGCGAACATCTGTTTGCCTGGGCTCGGGCCGAGGGAGTGGACTTTGACCTCAAGAGAGAGGGCATTCTGCACATCTACCGCGACAAAAAGGGATTTGACCACGCGGGTGAGGTGAGCAAGATGTTGGCCGAGGGCGGCTTGCCCCGCCGTGCCGTCACGCCAAGTGAAATGCAGGCGATTGAGCCCACCCTGGCAGGCAGCTACTACGGTGGCTACTTTACGGAGAGCGACTCCACAGGCGACATCCACAAGTTTACCAACGGCCTGGCTGCCGCCCTGTTGCGCATGGGTGTGCAGTGCCTGTATGAGCAGGATGTGGTAGCCCTGCGCAGCGATGGCCAGAAGGCCAGCGTCACGGTGCGTGAGGGTGCCGAGCAAGTGGTGCATCCCTTCGAATCCCTGGTGGTGTGCGCGGGCGTGGAGAGCCGCGGCTTTTCCGCGCAGCTGGGTGACCGCGTCAACATCTATCCGGTCAAGGGCTACTCCATCACCGTACATCTGAACGACGCACAAAGCCAGGCCGCCGCACCGACGGTCAGCTTGCTCGATGATGAGACCAAGTTGGTCACCAGCCGCCTGGGCGCAGACCGTTTCCGCGTGGCCGGCACGGCCGAGTTCAATGGCTACAACAAGGACATCCGGGCTGACCGGATCCGCCCGCTCGTAGAGTGGGTGAACCAATGCTTCCCCGGCATCAACACGCGCCAGGTCGTGCCCTGGGCCGGCCTGCGCCCCATGCTGCCCAACATGATGCCCCGCGTGGGCCGCGGCCGCCAGGCCAATGTGTTCTACAACACCGGCCACGGCCACCTGGGCTGGACCTTGTCGGCGGTCACTGCGGACATGGTGGCCGATGTGGTGCTGGGCGCGTTGCGGCCCGGCTTCATCCCTGCTTCTGCCACGCCAGCGCTGGTCTTGCCGGGCTGAATTTCTTGACAACAACCATCGGAAGAAAACAATGAAAAACACACTAAAAGCAACCGCCGCTGCCGCCACACTGCTATACCTTGCCGGTGCTGCCTGGGCCCAGAACGCGGTGGTCACCATTGCGCACGTAGGTCCTACAAGCGGTTCCATCGCCCACCTGGGCAAGGACAATGAAAACGGCGCCATTCTGGCAGTCGAAGAGCTCAACGCCGCTGGGGTCACCATCGGTGGCAAAAAGGTCACCCTGAAACTGATGGCGGAAGACGATGCGGCAGACCCCAAACAAGGCACTGCCGTGGCGCAAAAACTGGCCGACTCCAAGGTGTCCGGCGTTGTGGGCCACATGAACTCGGGCACCACCATTCCCGCGTCCAGGATCTACAACGACGCCAACATTCCGCAGATCTCCCCCTCCGCCACCAACCCCAAGTACACCCGCCAGGGCTACAAGACGGCCTTCCGCGTGGTGGCGGACGACACCCAACTCGGCGGCACCCTGGGGCGCTACGCGGCCAGCACGTTGAAGGCAAAAAACGTGGCAGTCATCGATGACCGCACCGCCTATGGACAGGGTGTGGCCGAGGAGTTTGCCAAGGCAGTCGTTGCTGCGGGCGGAACAATCGTAGCCAAGGAATTCACCCATGACAAGGCTGCCGACTTCAGTGCCATCCTCACCACCATCAAAGGCAAGAAGCCGGACCTGGTATTTTTTGGCGGCATGGATGCTGTGGCCGGCCCGATGATGCGGCAAATGAAATCGCTGGGCCTGAACGTCAAGTTCATGGGCGGTGATGGCATCTGCTCCGCCGAGTTTGTGAAACTGGCCGCAGGCGCCGTGTCGGACAACCAGGTGTTCTGCGCCGAAGCCGGTGGCATAGAGGGCAAGAACAAGGCCGCACTAGATGCCTTCAAAGTGAAGTTCAAAAAGCGCTTTGGCACCGATGTGCAGATGTACGCGCCCTATGTGTATGACAGCGTGCAGTTGATGGTGGCCGCCATGGTCAAGGCCGGCTCATCCGATCCGGTGAAATACCTGCCAGCCCTTGCGGCCACCAAGTACCAGGGCATTACCGGCCCGATTTCCTTTGACGGAAAGGGCGATATCAACGGCGGTGCATTGACCCTGCGTACGGTCAAGGGCGGCAAGCTGGAAGAGCTCGCAGTTATTCGTTAAGAAAAGTTGCAGATTTATCCGCAGCCGCGCGCGCACCGGAGTCTTTGCGTGGGTCGTGTCCCACCCGTGGTGTAAGTTCCCAGCCCGGACAGGCTGAGCTATTACTCCGGCCCTGTGAAGTATCAAGCGGCATAGCGAACGCGCCGGTCCTGGAAGTAGCTCATCACACGTTGGGGGTTTTGCTCCAGCATCGCCATGTGGTCGTTCGCGGCTTCGCGTAGCCTGGCCTTGGTTCGCACCGGCACGCGCTTGCCCATTTCCTGTTTGAGATCGGCGTTGAGTCTCTCCTCAGGATTGAGTTGTGGACTGTAGCTGGGCAGGTAAAACAGCTCAATCTGAGCTTCACGCAAGGCCGCCCACGCCTTGACCAACTTGCTGTGATGCACCCTCAGATTGTCCAGAATCAGGAACACCTTCTTGCCCGCATCCTTGATCAACGCCTGCAAGAATTCAATCAGCTTGTCGGCGTCAAACGCCTCGTCGATGATCATCCAGCGGGTCTTGCCCTGATTGGTCACCGTCGCGATCATCGAGAGCTTCTGGCGCGTTGCTCCCACAGCCATCGCAACAGGGGTTTTGCCTGCCGGGGCAAAGCTTCTGCCGCGCACATCTGTGTTCACCAGCGCGGTCTCGTCTCCCCAATGGATTTCCGCGCCCTCAGCCCTGGCGCGCTGCTCGATGGCGGGGTATTCGCCCTGCAGCCAAGCCTGCACCGCTGCGGGGCTTTGCTCGTAGGCCCGCTTGATCGGCTTTTGCGGCGTAAAGCCCCAGCGGGTGAGGTACTTCCCAACGCTTCGCACCGGCAGTTTGATGTCGAATTCCTGTTCAATGAGTTGCATCACTGCAGCACGGCTCCAAAGGTGGAAGTCCATCTTGAGTTGCTCGGGACGCTTGTCACATCACCTCGGCGAAATTCCTGCTGAGCGGCTCATCTGGCGGTGTTGAACCTTGGCGGCCAGGTGACGGCCTGCGAAGGACTGGTCGACGTCGCACAGTGCGCAGGCTGTTGCCGCCGATGAAAATTTGATCAGGCGTGCCGAGAATCCGTGATCACCCCGAATCGTAAGGAATCTGAGCCTTTATGCGGGTTATAGAACTGCCGACCCTGATCAGGCTGAATCAGTACGGGTGGTCAAAGCGGCGTTGGCGAAAACAGTCTGCCCTAAGTTTGACAAACCAGCATTCACGTAACCCGAAGCGGTTCAGCTGAGGAGAAAAATTCATCGCACAGGGCGTCCATAAAGTTCTGTCTTGAAGAATGTAGTTCCTTTGAGTAGAATTCATGCATCTACCCTAAGGAACTACATCATGGAGACAAAAGCGAACGCACCCTTGCCCCATTTGGGAGGCATCACGGTGGTGGAGCTTGGGCAGAACCTGGCCGCCCCCTATGCCGCCAGCATCTTTGGCGAACTCGGCGCCAACGTGATCAAGATTGAAAAGGACGGTGGCGATGACTGCCGGGGCTGGGGGCCGCCCTTTGTGGATGGCACGTCGACCAGCTTTCATCTGATGAACCGGAACAAGAAGTCCATTGTTCTGTCGCTGGACCAGCCACAGGACAAGGCCGTGTTCGACCGCCTGATCGCCAAGGCGGACATTTTCATCCACAACCTTCGCCCGGGCGTGGAGGAGAAGCTGGGGGTGGATGCCGCCGCGCTGATGCGTCTGAACCCACGCCTGATCTATTGCGGCATGAACGCTTTCGGTCATGCCGGTCCCATGGAGTCCAAGCCTGGCTATGAACCGCTGCTGCAAGCCTTTGCCGGTCTGGTCAGCGTCAACGGTGACCCGGCGGGGCCGCCGTCGCGCGTCGGACCTTCTATTGTGGACATGGGGACCGGCATGTGGACGGTCATCGGCGCGCTGACCGCCTTGCTCAACCGTCAGGCCACTGGCCAGGGCAGCGTCGTGCAGACTTCTCTGTTCGAGACGGCGTTGGGGTGGGTCTCGCGCCATGTGGCCGACTACGGCGCCACCGGCAAGATCCCGCCGCGCGTGGGTACCGGTCACAACTCGCTCACGCCCTACCAGGCCTTCGAGGCCGCGGACGGTCCGGTGGTGATCGCCGCGGGCAACGATCGCCTGTTCGCCAAGATGGCCGGCGTGCTCGGGCATTCCGAGTGGGTGAACGATCCGCGTTTTGCCACCAATGCCGAGCGCACGCGTAACCGCGACACGCTGCTACCCATGATCGTTGAGCTCGTTCGCCTGAGGCCCGCTCAGCAATGGACCGATCTGCTGGAAGCGGCGGGCGTGCCTTGCGCACCCATTAACAGCGTGCCGCAGGTCGTGGCACATGAGCAGACGCACGCCATCGGCATGCTGCTGGATTCGCAGAACGAGCAGCTCAAGATCATGGGCCTGCCCCTGTCCATCGACGGCCAGCGGCCCGGATTCGGTGCCAAGGCACCGGCGCTGGGCGAGCACCAGCAGTCACTTTCCGAGTAATCGGCAGCGGCCCGCCACTCTTCACGAAAAAAATGCGAAACATGAGTTCCTGCAAAACGAACATTGCCACCGCTGACGCCACCTCCATCACGGTGCGAGGAAAGAGTCTGACCGCCGACTTGATGCGACAGAAGTCGTTCACAGAAATGATCTATTTTCTGACCTGCGGCAGCATGCCGGATGCTCGGCAGGCCAAGGTGCTCGACGTCTGCCTAGTGACGCTGATGGAGCATGGCTGGACGCCGACTTCCATCATCACCCGCATGACCATCGACAGTGTGCCGGACCAGGTGCAGGTCGCCATGGCCGCCGGCCTGCTCACGGTGGGCTCCGTTTTTGCGGGCACCATTGAAGGCTGCGCCCGGATTCTGCAAGAGGGCATCCACGAGGCCGATGCCGACGCCTACTGTGCCCGTGTCGTGCAGCAGTATCAGACCAACAAGGTCACTCTGCCAGGCTTCGGGCACCGGGCCCACAAGCCGGACGACCCGCGCTCGCCGGTCATCCTGGATGTTGCACGCGAGGTCGGTTGCAACGGCTCGTACGTCGCGTTACTGAACAAGTTGAGCGCTGCGGTGGATGCGGGTTACGGCAAGCACCTCACCATCAACGCCACCGGTGCGATCGCCGCCGTGCTTCTGGAGATTGGCGTGCCCCCGGCGGCGATGCGCGGTATTGCTGTCATCTCGCGCGCTGGCGGCCTGCTCGGCCACATTCTGGAGGAGCAAAACACCCACGCCGCGCGGGAGATCTGGAAGCTCACACGCGAGAACATCGCCTACAAGCATCCCGCCGAATCGGAGGGCCAGCATGGCCAATGAGGATGTGACGGACCGCCTGACATCCTTGGAGGTCATCCGCCGGTTTCGTGCCCACGATTACACGCTGGACGACTTCGTCGCAAGTCGACGCGAGCGACATCCCGGCCGCGAGATGATGGTCTTCGAAGGCCGTTCATGGAGCTGGCAGCAGGTCGAGGAAACCGTCCAGCGCATGGCCTTCCAACTGCGTGCCGACGGCGTGCAGGCCGGCGACCGCATCGTGGTCATGGGACGCAACAGCCCTTGGCATCTGCTTCTGCTGCTTGCGGCTGCTCGCGTGGGATCGATTTTCGTTCCCATCAATCCGCAGTTCAAACTTGAGGAGGTGGCGTACGTTGTCGGCCACTGTCGCCCGGCGATGTTGCTGACCGATGTAGAAGCCATGCCGGTGGCGCGCGAGGCGCTGTCCCAGGCTGGTGTGTCGGCCGTGCTGCACGAAATGGGCGAGGGGTGGGCTCGCGCAGGCCAAGCCCTGCCGGCGTCGCGTGGCGACGCCGAGGCCACCTGCATCATTATTTACACCTCCGGCACCACCGGCTTCCCCAAGGGTGTGATGCACAGCCAACAAAGCCTGATCTGCGCCGGCGAAGCCTTCGTGGAGCGGCTTCACCTGCAGCCGGAAGATCGCCTGCTGCTGATCCTTCCCATGTTCCATATCAATGCGATGTTCTATTCGGTGGCCGGCGCACTGGCCGCGGGCGCGACGTTGCTGGTCGAGCAGCGCTTCTCCGCCTCGACCTTCTGGCAGCGCGTGCAGGCGCTGCGTGCCACCCAGGTCAACATCATCGAGGCGGTGGCCGCCATCCTGCTCAACCGGCCGGCCAGCGAATTCATCCCCGGACACACGTTGCGCAAGATCTACGGCTTGCGCCAAGCCATGATGGCGCCATTTCGCGAGCGTTTTGGCGTGCCGGTGCTGGTGGGCGGCTATGCCATGACCGAGATCCCGGGGTGCTCAGTACCCCGGTGCAGGGTGAGGTGCCCCCCAACTGCATGGGGCTGCTCTGCCGCCACCCCCATCCCGGTCGTCCCTGGGCCGAATGCCGCATCGTCGACGACGACGGACGTGATGTGACGGTGGGCGAAACTGGCGAGCTGGCCGTGCGCACGCCCATCCTGATGCAGGGCTACTTTAACGACGAGGAGCAGACGCGCAAGAGCTTCCGTGACGGCTGGTTTCTCACTGGTGATCTGGTGAGGGCCGATGCGCAGGGCCGCTATTACTTCGTCTCGCGCAAAAAAGATATCATCCGCCGGCGCGGCGAGAACGTGGCCGGCTCCGAGTTGGATCGAGTGATCGGCGAACATCCCGGCGTACTCGTGGCGGCCGCCATTGGCGTGCACTCTGAATTTGGAGATGAGGACATACTCGTGGCCGTCAAGCCCAAGGAGGGCCTTGCGCTGACCGAGCAGGACGTCGTCGACTGGTGCCGGCAGCGCCTGACGGCGATGAAGGTCCCACGCTACGTGATTCTGCTAGACGACATGCCGCTGACGCCGACCCACAAGGTGGCCAAGGCCGAACTTCGCAAAGACCCGACGTTGCGGCAGCGTGCCGTGGATTTCAATGCATGACCCCGCAGTGGGTTCCTGACAAAGGCAACGATGGCGACAGAAAAAGGTGTTGAAGCAGTGGAGCGGGCGCTGAGCCTGCTCGATGCCATTCCGGGTTCAGGAAAACCCTCGCTGTCGCTGCACGAGCTGTCCCTGGCCACGGGCTTCTACAAGAGCACCATCCTGCGCTTGACCGTTTCGCTCGAACGCTTCGGCTACTTGCGACGGCGCGATGACGGCCGCTTCGAGCTTGGACCTGCCTGCGCGCGCCTGGCCCAGACGCGCGGCTCGGCATTGGACCAGAGCGAGCTGCTGCAGGGCGCCATCAAGGCGCTGGCGCGCAGCAGCGGGGAAACCGCCTCGTTTTACGTGCGCGATGGTGATGAGCGTGTCTGCCTGTTTCGCGAGAACTCAAGCCAGACCATTCGCCACCACGTCGATGTCGGCGACCGCTTGCCCATGAACAAAGGAGCGGCGGGCTTGGTGCTGCTGGCCTGGAGCGGCGAAACGGGTGAACTTTTCGAGCGCATCCGCCACGACGGGTTCGCCCTCAGCCTGGGCGACCGCGACCCCGACGCCGCAGCCATCTCCGCGCCCCTCTTCGACGCTCACGACAAACTGCTGGGCGCGCTGACCATTAGCGGCCTGCGCTCGCGATTCACGTCGGAGGCGATCCAGCGCTTCCGGGATGTCCTGCTGCAGGACGTCACGCGCCTTGAGCAGGAGTTCGGGCGTCGCCGACCCGCCTGACTACCGCTTAGCGGGCCACCGGTCTTCGACCGGAACCACTGCTGCTTAACGCTAGAAATTCCTCCTGACAGAACGGCTTCCGACCGCATGACTGGTCTGACGCGCCGTTTCCGAGCCCCAGGTCTCTGCCCGCCAGGGTGCATAGATCCCCCCGATGCAGCCTACTTCCCCTATGCAAGGGCGCCAAATCACCCCTGCTGGGCTTGCCCATTCGTGCCCGGCATCGGCGGCTGACAGATATCTTCTGGTAATTACCTATAAATTCTTCTAGAAAGAATGGTATTCTTTCTGTCGGAATTTATATATCATTCAACGAGCGGCGGAACTTCGCTGCACGAGCGCAAGCACAGGAGACAGGCGACCCTTCTATGACGTACTTTCTGCAAATCTTGATTAGTGGACTCGTGATCGGCTGCATCTATGGCATGGCTGCGCTGGGGTTCACGATCGTCTTCAACGCCACCCGGGTCATCAACTTCGCCAATGGCGAATTCCTGATGCTCGGCGGTCTGGCCACGGCGGCGGTCATTGGCGCCGAGGCGTCGGGATGGGGAACCGTCGCAGCGGTGCTGGTTGCGGCCGCTCTCACCACCTTGGTGGGGCTGCTGATGCAGGCGCTGGCTTTCGACAAGGCCAAGAGCCGCGACCTGCAGATGCTGGTGATGCTCACCATCGGCATCACGTTGATGCTGCGCGGCGGAGCCTCTATCGTGTTTGGTCGAAGTGTGAGCTTCGTCAACGACTTTGGCGGTTTTCCCGAGCTGGACGCGGGCGGGGTGTTCATTCCGCCGCAAGGTCTATGGATCGCGCTGGCCATGATGGCGGTCAGCCTGGCGCTGTGGCTGCTCTTCTCCCATACCACGATCGGCAAAGCCATGCAGGCGGCCAGCATGGAGCCGCGCGCCGCCGCACTGTGCGGTATCGAGCCGCGGCACATGGCCTTGCTCGCGTTTGCGATCGCCGGGCTCATCGGCGGGTTGGCCGGGGCGCTGATGGCGCCACTGGCACCGCCGTTCTATGAAAACGGCATTGCCCTGGGGCTCAAGGGCTTTGCAGCGGCGATCGCCGGCGGTCTGGGCAACCCCATCGGGGCGGTGCTCGGCGGGCTGTTGATCGGTTTGGTGGAGAGCCTGTCGGCAGGTTATGGCGCCTCGGGCTACAAGGACGCGGTGTCCTTCCTGCTGCTGGTGGCGGTACTGATCGTGCGGCCCGCCGGTCTGCTGGGCAAATTGCAAGTCAAGAGGGTGTGACGATGCAGGTGTTCAAGACTTCCCACGGGCGCGACGCGCTGGGCTTTCTGGCGATGGCCGTGACCTTGCTGCTCATTCACACATTGGTGCGCGACCACTTCTACCGCAGTGTGCTGCTGCAGGCCATCATCTTTGCAGTGGCTGCCACCGGCATGACCCTGCTGGTGGGCTTTGCTGGCCAGATCTCGCTGGGCCAGAACGCTTTCATGGCCATGGGCGCCTACGGCTTTGCCTACCAGGTGCAGAAATTCGGTCTGCATCCGCTGTTCGCCCTGGGCCTGGCGACCCTGCTGCCTACCGTCGTGGCCTATGCCATTGCCCGGCCCATCCTGCGGCTGTCGGGCCACTACCTGGCACTGGCCACGCTGGCCCTTGGCTCTGCCGGCTATATCTTCGCTTCGCGCTGGACCGACGTTACCGGAGGGCTGGACCCGGGCATTCTTGACCTGCCGAAGTTCACCCTGGTCAGTGCCTGGGGCGGTGACCAGTTCTTCCCGCTGGCCGCGCTGTGCCTGATGCTGGTTACCGGCCTGTCCCTGGTGCTAGTGCACAGCGCCATCGGTCGCTCACTGCACGCGATCCACACCTCCGAGCTGGTGGCGGCCTGCTCGGGCATCCAGGTGGAGAGAACCAAGGCCGCCATCTTCGCCCTGGCGGCCGGGTGCGCGGGCCTGTCGGGCGCCCTGTACGCGCTGTTCATGCGCTCCTTCAACGCTTCGAGTTTCTCGATCATGATTTCCATCGAATTGCTGATGATGGTCATCGTCGGTTCGTTGTCCACCGTCTGGGGTTCGCTGATCGGCGCACTCTTGGTCACGCTGCTGCCGCATGCGCTCGAGCATTTCGAGTCGGCCAAGCTCTTTGTCTACGGCACCATCATGACGCTGGTCGTGATGTTCATGCCCAACGGGCTGGCCTCCAGCCTGTACGGCAGCCTGCGCCAACTCGTTACAGCCGGGAGGAAGGCATGAGCCAGAGCATCCTTCGCCTCGACGGTGTGAGCAAGACCTTTGGCGGCCTCAAAGCGGTCAACAACGTGTCGTTTGAGGTGGAACGCGGCGCCATCACGGCGCTGATCGGGCCCAACGGCGCGGGCAAGACGACGCTGATCAACCTCATCACCGGCGTGCTGCCGCAGACCAGCGGCAGCATCCAGATGAATGGGCGGGACATCAGCCGTCTGGGGCCGGCGCAGCGTGTGCGCTGCGGCATTTCGCGCTCCTATCAGACACCCCAGATGATCAGGGGCCTGAGCGCGATTGACAACGTGGTCGTCGGGGCCGACCTTTACAGCGACTTTGCCATGCTTGATCTGTTCACGCGACCCTGGCGCGTGCGGCGCGACAACCGTGCGGCGCAAGTGGCCGCCCATGCCGCTCTGACCCAGACCGGCCTGCCGTCTTCGCTTTGGAACAACCCGGCCGACGCCCTGTCCTACGGTGACCAGCGCCGGGTCGAGGTGGCTCGCAGCTTGGCACAGAAGCCCGCCCTGCTGCTGCTCGACGAGCCGGCAGCCGGCCTGAACCCGACCGAGACCGAAGATCTCGGGCGCGACCTCAAGCGCTTCGCCCACGACGGCCTGACGGTGCTGCTGGTCGAGCACGACATGTCGCTGATCATGTCGATCGCCGATCGCATCGTGGTGGTGAATTTCGGCGAGATGCTGGCCGAAGGCACGCCGCAGGAAATCCAGCGCAATGAGGCGGTGATCGCCGCCTACCTGGGGGCCGACCCCTTGGACACCCCCGCACTTTCCTCGGAGGCTACCGCATGACGACCCAAGTATTGCTGGAGGTCACCGACCTGATCGCCGGTTACGGCGCCATCGAGGTGCTGCATCAGGTCTCGCTGACCGTTGGCCGCGGCGAGGTAGTGTCCATCGTCGGCGCCAACGGCGCCGGCAAGTCGACCCTGATCAACACGATCTCGGGCATCGTGCGGCCCCGCGCGGGTAGCGTGTGCCTGTCCGGTCAACCGCTCAACCGGCTCGCGCCGGCCAAGATCTCCCGCAGCGGCGTGCGCCAAGTGCCCGAGGGCCGACGCATGTTTGCAGATCTCAGCGTCGAGGACAACCTGCGCCTGGGTGCTTTCGGCCGCAGCCAGAAAGCGGTGCAGAGCGATCTGGAGATGGTGTTCGACCTTTTCGCTCGCCTGCGCGAGCGCCAGCACCAGGCCGCCGGCACGCTCTCTGGTGGCGAGCAGCAGATGGTAGCCATCGGCCGCGCCATGATGGGCCGGCCACAGCTGCTAATGCTCGATGAGCCGTCCATGGGCCTGGCGCCGCTGGTGACCGCCGAAATCTTCCGCCTGATCAGCCGCCTGCAGCGCGAGATGGGCATTTCAGTGCTGCTGGTCGAGCAGAACGCACGTGCCGCCTTGCGGATGAGCGACCGGGCCTACGTGCTCTCGCTGGGTCGCTTCACCATCAGCGGCACCGGCCAGGAGCTGCTGTTCGATCCGCGCGTGCAGGAAG
This sequence comes from Candidatus Skiveiella danica, assembly GCA_016721925.1. Classification (GTDB taxonomy): domain Bacteria; phylum Pseudomonadota; class Gammaproteobacteria; order Burkholderiales; family Burkholderiaceae_C; genus Skiveiella; species Skiveiella danica. The sequence continues at coordinate 336,238 of JADKHE010000013.1, read as the reverse complement.
CCTTCCTCGGTGGCGCCAATGTGCAGGCCCGCGCCGCCTGAGCCCTGTCCCCCGATATCACTCTCTATTTTCACCATGAGCGATTCCATCTCCCCATCCCCTCGGCCTGCGCGGGCGTCGCTGCCGGCCCTGAGCGATTTCCAGCACGTTCGCGAGGATCGCCTGCGCCTGACCGACCTCGATTTCCAGCAGCACGTGAACAACGCGGCCCAGACCGCCCTGCTGGCCAATGCCCGCTTCGACTTCCTCGGCGAGGTGGTGCGGCCTGCGCTGCCGCCCGGCGACAAGCTGGTGATTGCTTCGCTGGAGGTGAGCTTCGTGCGCGAGATGCTCTATGGCGACGCGGTCTTCACCGGCACCCGCATCCTGAGCATCGGCCGCACATCCCTGCGTCTGGAGCAGGCCATCTACCAGGCGGGCCAGTGCGCGTTGCGTGCGGTCAGTGTGTTCGTGCACGTCAGCGCAGCCGACAAGGCCGCTGCGCCCTGGCCAGCGGCTGTCCGGGCACTGTCTCAGGCCCACTCCTCCCATCAATGAACGAACCCATGAACGACGAAACCCTGCTTGCCAACGCCAAGGCCTGGTGGCGTACCGAAATCATCAACATCCAGCCGGGTCAGATCGTGGTGCGGGGATACCCGATCGAGCAGCTGATCGGCCAGGTCGACTTCGTCTCCATGATCTGGCTGATGCTGCGCGGCGAGCTGCCAACGCCCGCGCAGGCGGGCCTGCTGCAGGCGGCGCTGGTGGCCTCGGTGGACCATGGCCCGCAGGCGCCGTCCATCTCGATTGCCCGCATGGCCTCGACCTGTGGCGTGGGCGTCAACAACGCCATGGCTTCGGCCATCAACAGCCTGGGCGATGTCCATGGCGGCGCCGGTCAGCAGTGCCTGGAGGTCTACCAGCACGTTATCGAGGCCGCACAAGGCGACTTCGGCTCGGCCGCAGCCTGCGAGGCGGTGGCGCGGGCCCTGCGCGAGCACAACCATCTGCCGGGCTTCGGCCACCGCTTCCATCCGGTCGACCCGCGGGCTGAACCCCTGTTGCAGATGGTAGAGGCGTCCGTGGTCGCGGGTGAGGCGGGGGGACAGTACCTGGCCGCGGCGCGCACCGTGCTGCAAGTGCTGCGGGACCTCAAAGGCAAGCCCATCCCGATGAACATCGACGGTGCCACGGCGGTGATCTTCGGTGAACTCGGTTTCACTCCGTTGCTGGCGCGCGGCCTGTTCATTCTCTCGCGCTCGGTCGGCATCCTGGCGCACGCCACCGAGCAGATGGCGCAGGGCGGGCGCATCAAGGGCCCCATGCCCACCAGCATTCCGTACACCTATGCCGGCGTGGCGCGCCGGGAAATGAGTCCAGCAGCATGAAACAAGCACCTCTCCACGGCATCAAGGTGGTCGACTTAGGCCACACCGTCATGGGCCCGTCCGCCGGCATGATCCTGGCCGACCTGGGGGCCACGGTCATTAAGGTCGAGCCTGCCGCCAAGGGTGACCCGACCCGCCACCTCAAGGGCTTCGGCATCGGCTACTTCGGCTACTTCAACCGCAACAAACAGAGCATCGCTATCGACCTGAAAAGCCCCGAAGGCCTGGAGGTCGCGCGCCGGCTGATCGGCGAGGCCGATGTGCTGATCGAGAACTTCGGTCCCGGCACCATGGAGCGCCTGCAACTCGACTACGAGCGGCTGCGCAAGGACAACCCGCGCCTGATCTACGCCAGCCTCAAGGGCTTCTTCGACGGCCCGTATGGCGAACGCCTGGCGCTGGACGAGGTGGTGCAGATGATGACCGGCCTGGCCTTCATGACCGGTCCGCTCGGGCGCCCGCTGCGCGCCGGCACCTCGGTGGTGGACATCGTCGGCGGCATGTTCGCAGTGATCGGCATCCAGGCTGCGCTGCGCGTGCGCGAGCAGACGGGGCTGGGTCAGCTGGTGGGCTCGGCGCTGTACGAGTCGGCTGTGTTCATGATGGGGCAGCACCTGTGCTACGCCGCGCAGAGCGATGGCCCTATTCCGCCTATGCCCGAGCGGGTGTCGGCCTGGTCGGTCTACGAGACCTTCGAGGTCGCTGACGGCACGCGCCTGTTTGTCGGCATCACCAGTGACCAGCACTGGCACCGCTTCTGCACCGAAGCCGGCTTGACCGAGTTGCTGGCAGACCCGGGCCTGACCACCAACAACGGTCGCATCGAGCGCCGCCCGACGCTGATCCCGACCCTGCAGGCCTTCTTCAAGGGGCTGTCGCTGGAGCGCGCGGTGGCCCTGTGCGCCAGCTGCCGCATCCCGTTTGCCGAAGTGCGTCGGCCGGAGGACCTGTTCCAGGACCCGCACCTGCAGGCCACGGGTGGCCTGTTGCCTGTGACCCTGCCCAACGGCACCCGGGTGGGCCTGCCGCGGCTGCCGATTGCGATGGACGGCCTGGCGCACACGGCCAGCAGCCCGCCAGCCATCGGCCAGGAGACGCGAGCGATCATGAAGGACCTGCGCTACACCGACGCGGATATCGACCGCCTGCTGGCCCGGCAGGTGGTGACCGCCCCCGCCTGATGAGCCCCCTTCGGCCGTCCGCTCCCGTGGCGCAGCCACGGACCGTGCGGGCGGGCCCTGCGGCGACCGAGCTGTCGGGCAGGGAGATCCGCCGCTTCTTTCTCTATGGTCACGAAGCTCGGCCCCTGGATGACCGCTTCATGCACTGCGAACGGATTGAGGAGCAGCTGCAACAATACGACTGGGACGCCAAGCCGCACATCCACGAAGGCCTGCACCAGATCCAGTACTTCGAGAAGGGTAGCGGTGAGCTGCTGGTCGAGTCCGACTGGCAGCCGTTCAAGGCCCCTGTGTTGCTGTTCGTGCCCGCAGGCACCGTGCATGGCTTTCACTTCAGTCGCGACACCAGCGGCTTTGTGCTGACCCTGTCCCGTGACTTCATGGACGAGGTCGCGGCCATGGTGGGCAGCGACATCCAGCGCGTCACCGACGCACCGCGGATCAACATCCTCTCGCCCGCCGAGGCACGCCAGCACGCCCTGGGTTCAGTGCTTCGGCTGATCGAGGACGACTACCAGCGCGGCACGATAGGACGCACGTCCGCACTGATCAGCGGTATGGCACTCATGTTGGTGAAGATCGCACGCCTGGAAGAACGCTGCAGTACCCTGCGCTCTGCCGGTGCGCACCCGTACGTCCACCATTTCCAGAAGTTCCGGGAGCTGGTGGAGAAGGACTTCCGTACTCAGCCGACGGTGTTCGAAATGGCCAGTCGCCTGAACATGACCGATGGTCGTCTGACCGCCATCTGCCGTGCGGTCGCCGACGCTTCGCCACAGCAGATCTTGCACGCGCGGCTGCTGGTCGAGGCCAAGCGCCAGCTGCTCTACACCGTGCGCGCCTCCAGCACCATCGCCTATGCGCTGGGCTTCAAGGACCCGGCCTACTTCAGCCGGTTCTTCAAGCGGGCGACGGGCAAGACGCCCAAGGCCTTCCGCAGCCCCGGCGGCGACACCACGGGCTGAGGGCGCAACAACGGGAAAAGCCTGCGGCGTTGCCGCAGGCTTGCTGGAAGTGTCGCTTTGAGGGCGGATTATTTGTCCAGCCCGAACTTGCCGTTATTGATCTTCAGGATGACGATGGGGTCGGAGTTGTCGCTCTGAGCGCTGGCCTGGCCGGAGCGGAACTGCAGCTTGCCGTTGGCGCCAGTGAAGGAGATGCCGCCGTCACGGAAGGCCTTGGCCAGATCCTCGCGCTCGATCGAGCCGGCCTTGACCACGGCGCGTTCGACCAGGTTCATGGCGTCGAACACGAAGCCGGTGAATGTGGAAACCGGTTCCTTGTAGCGCTGTTCGTAGTCCACGATGAACTTTTCGGTGGCCTTGCGAACCGGATGGCCCGGCTCGAACTGCATGGCGCCCATGATGGCCGTGGCCGCGACGTAGGTGCCCTCTGCAGAGCTGCCGGCCTGCTGGATGAACTGCTGCGACGCCACGCCATAGCTGTTGTAGATCGGCTTCTTGTAGCCCAGGGCCTGGGCGTTCTTCATGATGATGGTCGGGCCCGGGTTCACGCCCCAGACGAACATGGCATCGGCCCCGCCGGCGCGGATGCGCATGATCTGCGGCGTCATGTCGCTGTCGCGCGGTCCGAACTCCTCGATGGTGGTGAGCGGAATGCCCAGCTCGGCGCTGAGCTCCTTCATCACGCGCAGGCCAGTCTGGCCATAGCCATCTGCCGAGTGCAGGAAAGCGACCGACTTCATACCCTTCGACTTGACAGATTCCAGCATCTTGCGGGCGGCCTGCCGGTCGGACGGAACGAAGGCGAACAGGTAGGGTGTCACCGGGTTGATCACCGCCTCGGTCCCGGCAAAGGGCACCATCGGCACCTTCAGCTCGTTGGCCACCGGGCGCGCGGACAGGGTTTCGCCCGTCACGGTCGGCCCGATCACGATGTCCACCTTGTCGCTTTCGGCCAGGCGGCGGAACTGTTGCGCGACAAGGGTGGTGTTGCTCTCGGTGTCATAGAAGAACACCTTCACCTTGTGCTTGTCCATGCCACCGCGGGCATTGATCTGCTCCACCAGCAGGTCCACGGCTTTCTTCTTGGCGACGCCGACGAAGGCCAGTGGGCCGGAAACCGGGAGCAGGACGCCCAGACGAAGTTCGCGGGGCTCGGTGTTGGCCAGAGCGGTATTCGATGTGCCCATCAGCAGCAAGGCGCTGGCGCACAGGCCTGCAAAGCGGCGCTTGCCGAGGTGGACGTTTTGGGCTGTGTGATTTTTCATGAACATGTCTCCTGGGTGTTTCTGGGTTCGTTTGGCGGGGTGATGCGAGTGATGCGACGTTTCTGTGGACTCCTTGTCGTTGAGTTCAGCATAGGGTGGTGTCGAAGAAAACGGTTTCGCCCTCGCCATGCAGCCGGATGTCGAAGCGGTAGGTGCGCCCGTCGCCGGCGCTGTGACCGATCAGCGTGGATCGGCGCGTGGGGTCGATCTGCTGCAGCACCGGATCGCTTGCGTGAGCGGCGCTGTCCTCGGGGAAATACAGGCGAGTGACCAGCTGGCGTGTCACCCCGCGCGCGAACAGCGCCACGTGGATGTGCGGGGCTTGGGTGCCGACCCCTTCGATGGTCAGCGGTGCGGGCCTGGCGAGCACGGCGCGGAACTTCCCTGCGATGGTTCGGGCGCGGCAGGCCTGGTCCTGGGTCCAGAACTCGAGGAACGCATCGAAGTTAAGGTGCTGGCCCTTGTGGTCCAGCACCTCGCCTTCGATCACGATGGCGCGCGGATCGGTCGCCGGGACCGCGTGGTCGATGCCGGCGGGCAGGATGGCGAAGCCGAACAGGGGCCCGCAGGTATGGGAGGGCGTGATGATGACGCTCATGGCTGATGCTCGAAGGGGGTGGATCGGTCGCCGCGCAGCGTGATGTCGAAGCGGTAGGCCACCGCCGATGGGTTGCGTCGCTGGGTGGCAAACGGGTCGGTCCGCTGCGGCGGCGCGACAAAAATGCCGCTGCCGTCTAGCGTGCTGAATTCCCGGGCCGGCCCGTCGCATTGCGTCACGGTCTGCTCGGCGCAGTACTTGGCGACCAGCCGGTCGCGGCCGCGCGGGTCGGGGACACCCTGCAGCATGCGGTCCTGGCCAAGCAGGGGATCGCCCTCGAAGTACATCTGGGTGACGAGCCGGCTACCGAAGCTCGGCCCGAAGATGGAGAAGTGGATGTGCGAGGCGCGCCAGCCGATGATGCCGGGTGCATAGGGCGCCGGGTAGGCGCCCGGGCGGATTGACACGAAGCGGAAACGGCCCTGCTCGTCGGTCAGACAGCGTCCTGAGCCTTTGAAGTTCGGGTCCAGCGCCAGCCCGCAGCGGTCCAGCGAGTCAATGTAGCCGCCGGCCGCGTTGGCCTGCCAGATCTCGATCAGCGAGTGCTTCACCGGGCGGCCGTCGTGGTCGGTGATGCGGCCGTAGACGACGATGCGCGAACCCAGCGGCTCGCTCACGCCGTGCGCAGTCAGGTCGTGGTCGATCGGGTTCACCTTGAGCTGTCCGAACACCGGCCCCTTGAGGTTGTGGAACCAGCCGGGGGGCAGGCGGACTTCGCGTTGCAGCGGTGCGCGACCGACGGTCACCGCGTAGTTGGGGTCGCTGCGTGGCGGGTCGACTTCGATGAACGGGGAATGGGCCATGAAAAAACTTTCAGTCGGGGTTCAGAGAACGGGGATCCACATGACCGAGTCCCGCAGCGGTGTTATCGGGTCGAGGGTGCTTGACAGGCACAGGGCCAGCGCCGCATCGTGGTTGGCCGCCGGGGTGAATACCCAGGTCTTGCCGTGCCGGCCGGTGAGCGGGTGCAGCACGACGCTGCCCGGTTCGATCGACGGCGGTCGCTGGTCGAACACGCGCTGGACCAGCGCCACTCGCGCGGCATGCTCCAGGGCGCGCCACTGGTCGATCTGGGCATCGCTGTGGTGCAAGTTGCGCTCAATGTGACGCAGATGGGGACTGACTGGTCCGTCTCGGATGGTGTCCAGCCACCGGTCAATGTGGGTCAGGTTTTCGACAATGTCCTCACTGGCGAAGAAGGCGCACAGGGTGTTGACCTCGCCGATCTCGGCCAGGTGCATGGTTAGAAGGCACGGGGGGGCATTCGGGTCGCGCACGGCCTGCAGGACCGCGGTCTTGACCGGCGGTACACAGCCTGGGCTGATGGAGAAACTGACGCTGACGACTGGCATGCGATGGAGTTGTTGGTGCGGGATCAATGCAGGGGCGAGAAAGCAGCTGGAACGGCCATTTCGGCGGCCATCACCTGGTTGCGGGAGGCGCCACCCCTGGGTGGCCACAGACCGGTGGCGATGGCCTGCTCGCGGATCTCAAGTCGGTGCGCTAGGTCCCGGTAGGGATAGATGTGCACCAGCCGCGGCACCTGGCCCTGTACCGAGTGCATCACCGCAGTGATAGGGCCCAGATTCAGTCTGACCTGAATTACGTCCGCCCAGCCTTGGTAGGCGGCTTCCAGCGCAGCGTGCGGCTGCAACTCGTAGATGCGGAATTCGTAGACCGAGCCAAAGGCACCGACCGCAATATCGGGCAGGCAAGGCAGGGTGACATAGACATCGACGTCCACGCGCCGCATCAGGTCTGCCGCTGCCATCAGGCCGGTGTTGTGCACTGTCTGCCGACGCTCGGCCTCGTGGTCACTGTGTGCGCCGCAGCGCCGCAGCACGAAGATGCGTGGCTCATGGCCCATGACGGTGTGCCAGCAACCCAGCAGATCGGGGCCGCTGACCAGCGCTTCGAGGTCCGCGAGCGCGCGCGCCAGCAGGCCTGGGCGGGGCGTGAGGGTGATCAGTTCGCAAAACATGAGTCTGTCAGGGCGTGGCGGATTGCTGGGCTGCCGGGCAGACCTTGTATTGCCGCTCGTGGTAAAGCAGGTTGCGCGTGGGCTTGATGTCGCCGATGGCCAGCACCCGGCAGAAAAGCACACTGTGGGTGCCGACGTCGCTGACCTGGTCGATCACGCAATCGAAGGTGCAGACGGCGTCCTGCAGCGCAGGCGCTGGCGTGCTCAGCGCGGTCCAGGCAGCGCCGGTGCCGAAGCGGTCCTCCATCTCCAGACCTCGCTGGCCGGCGAAGATCGAGGACAGCTCGATCCCGTGCTCGCCCAGCACATTCACGGCCAGGTAGCCATTGGCCTGTGCGATGTGATTGGCTCGGGCCTCGCGGTTCAGGCAGACGATCAAGGTCGGCGGCGCGTCGGTGAGCGAGCACACCGCCGATGCGGTGATGCCCGCCTTCCCGGACGGCCCATCGGTGGTGATGATGTGCACCGCTGCCGGCAGCTTGGCCATGGCATCGCGGAACAACTGCTTGAGCGTGGCGGATGGCGCCTGAGTATGCATGGCGGTGGTCGCCTGGATGGGAAGGGCTGCATTCATGGCTTCTCTCCTGGTTGGATCGATGGAAGGACCAATGACCGCTCAGCTGACCCAGCGTTGGTCGCGCCAGCCGTTTTCGTCGTAGTCGGCCATGCACTGGTCGACCAAGGCTGTCATGCGGTCCATGTCGCCAGTGCGCTGGGCCGTGGTGAGCATCTGAAGACGCACATCCTCATGGTTGCCCGAGTAGTTGCGCTCATAGAGCTCGTGCCGACCACCGAACTCGGTGCCGATCGCGTCCCACAGCAGCTTCATCGTCTTGATGCGCTGGATGTGGTCGATGCCGTTGGATCCGCGCACGTATTGCGCCAGGTATTTGTTGATCTCGGGGTTGGCGAAATCTTTGACCGACGACGGCAGGTAGATCAGTGCGGAAGCAATGATCTTTTCAATGATCTCCTTGATGCGGCCATATGCATCTCCGGCGAACGTGCGGTAGCACAGCGCGGCCTCCAGCTTGGGCAGGACGGAGCCGTTGACCCAGGGCTCCGGGTTGTTGACCATGCTGTCGCTGATCGTCCAGAACAGGTTGCGCCAGCCGATGATCTCGCCCAGCAGGGCCTGGTTGCCACGGAAGGTGTCCGCGCCCGTGGTGTGCAAGGCCTTGGCGACCAGCGCAGACATGAAGTCCAGCTTCACCGCATACCGGGTGCAGCCCTGCAGGCAGTAGCCGTTGAGGAAGCCGGATGTGGGCTGGAAGCGGCGTAGGCGATCAATGTCGCGATGGATGAGGACGTTCTCCCACGGAACAAACACGTTGTCGAGCACGAAGATCGCGTCGTTCTCGTCGAAGCGACTGGACAGTGGATAGTCGAAGGGTGAACCGGACTCGGCGGCAATCTGCTCGTAGGAGACGCGGCAGAACAGCTTGCACCCCGGCGCATCCATGGGCAGGATGAAGCTGACGGCCATGTCCGTGTCATCGCCTGCGCCGGCGACGTTCTGACCGAGGAAGTTGTAGTGGGTCAGTGCGGCCGAGGTCGCCACGACCTTGGCGCCGGAGACATAGATGCCTGCGTCTGTCTCCTTCTTGATCGAGATGAAGACGTCCTTGACCTGGCTGCCGGACAGGCCACGGTCCACCGGTGGATTCACGATCGCGTGGTTCATGAACAGCACCGAGTCCTGTGCGCGCCGGTGCCAGGCACGGGCGTTGTCAGCGAACTGGCCATACCACTCTGCGTTCACGTCCAGCGTGTTCATCAGCGCGGCCTTGTAGTCGGGCGTGCGACCCATCCAGCCGTAGCTCAAACGGGACCATTCGGCGATGGCCTGCTGCTGGCCACGCAGGTCCTCGCGGCTTCGGGCCATCTTGAAGGAACGGTGCGTGTAGCCGCCATTCCCCAGGTCGTTGAGTGTGGTCAGGATGTCCTTGGATTTTGGGTCGTGCAGGGCGTCGTACAGCCGAGCCACCGAGCGAGCGGAATTTCGGAAGGCTTTGTGCGTGGTGACGTCGGTGACGCGTTCGCCGTTTATGTAGACCTCGCGCCCGTGTCGCAGGGTTTCGAGGTATTCAGCGCCGGTGAAGGGGCGGGTCTTGTCGCTGCGAAAGTCTTCGGGTTTCAACTGTGTCTCCTGTTCCTGGCTCTGTCGCCGTTGGGTTCATGTTGTCTTTTCAATAAGCTGGATTCTTCGGCAGTCTGGGTTTGGTGGAAATACACATTTCGGGGAATAACTTGTACTTTTCATCGGACGTTGCTCCAGCTGTTGAGTGCCTCGATAGACAGTTGCCGGAGGCTCATGGAAAACCCTCGCATCTTTGTTGTTGACTAAACAACAAATTAAAATCATACTTTGTTGACCGATCAACAATTAGCAGATAAATCGTCATGAAAATTGAAGACCAGGCGGTGGCGTCCGCCTCCAGGGGTTGCCCCTATTCCGGACTGGGTAGCCAGTACCGTGCGTTTGAGCATGAGGGGGTGCACGAATTCCTGGCCCGAGCTCGACAAGAAGAGCCCGTGTTCTATTCGCCGGAAATCGATTACTGGGTGGTGACTCGTCGAGAAGACGTAGTGGCGGTCATGCGCCACCCGGACCGTTTTTCGGCCTCGACCACACTGGAGCCGGTGACCCCATTTCCAGAGGAACTCTCTCGCTTCCTTCGGGAGAACGACTTCACCATTGAGCCAGTGCAGTCCAACACCGACCGGCCCAAGCACACCCGCATCCGCATGGCCGCAGGGCAGTTCCTCAACGCCAAGCGCTACGCGAGCTACTACCCGCAGATCAAGGAGATGATTGAGCGCGATGTGGCCGCTCTCAAAGGGCGTGAACAGATTGATCTCATTGCCGACCTGGCCTACGAGCTGCCGGCGCGCATCGTCTTCTTGCTGTTGGGTATTCCCGACGTAGATCCGCGCCAGATCAAGCGCTGGGGCTTCAATCGCGCTGCGCTCACCTGGGGTCGCACCCCCAGAGCACATGATGGACGCGGGGCGGGATCTGAATGAGTTCTTCCAGTTCTCTCGTGCGTTGGTTCAACAGCGCAAGGAGCAGCCTGGTGATGACTACCCGAGCAAGCTACTGGAGATCAGAGGCGGCAACGACGAGGTCTTGACCGAGAACGAAATCATCTGCCTGGTCTTTGGCATCATGCTCGCAGGCCACGAGGCCGTGACAGCCGCCATGGGCAACATCTTCCATGCCCTTCTGGAGCAGCCCGGGAACTGGGCGAGGCTGGTGGACAACCCGGCCTTGATTCCCAGCGCTGTCGAAGAGGGACTGCGCTTCAACAGTGGCATGTTCAACTGGCGCCGCCGTGCCACAGAAGACGTGGTCCTCGGAGGCGTCACTGTGCCCAAGGACGCCAAGATTCTGGTGAGTTTGGGCTCGGCCAACCGCGACGACCGTCATTTCGCGGACCCCCACACCTTTGATCCTACCCGCGCCAATGTGCGTGAACATCTGGCTTTCGGCAGCGGCATCCACGTCTGTATCGGTGCGCCGCTGGCGCGTTTCCAGATGGTGACCCTGTTGGAAGCGTTGGTGCGAGAGTTTCCTCGCATGACGCTGATACCCAACCAAACCCCGAACTGGATCAGAACGATCTGTCCGCGTGGTCTGACCACGCTGCTGGCTTATCCGAATGGAGTTGCACATGCCTAAAGTGACCTGGATGTTTGAAGATGGCGGCGAGGTGTTCGCCGATGTCAAGGATGGCCTGAGCCTGATGGACGCAGCTGTTCACAACGGCGTGCGCGGAGTCATTGGCGAATGCGGCGGCGGACTCATGTGCGCCACCTGCCATGTCTATGTCGACCCTGCCTTTGCGCACCTCACTGGCGAGGCCAGCGCCATGGAGTCGGATTTGCTGGACATGACCGAAGTACCGCGCCGCCCCGAAAGTCGTTTGAGTTGCCAGCTGGTGGCCAGCGAGGTGCTCGACGGACTTGTGCTGCGGGTGCCCTCAGCGTGACCCCCGGAGGTCTGGCATGACGTTGGGCACCGTCGTCGTGGGGGCGGGCCAGAGCGGCCTGAATGTGGCCATCCGCCTGCGCGCGCTGGGTTACGACAAACCGATCACACTGATCGGCGAGGAAGCGCACCTGCCGTACCAGCGCCCGCCACTGTCCAAGAAGTTTCTGGCTGGCGAACTGGATGCAAAGTCCTTGCTGTTGCGGCCGGCGGATTTCTACCAGGACCAGCGCATCGACCTGAAAATCGGGATGCGTGGCACGGCCATCGATACCCGTGAGCGGCGCATCGACCTGTCCGACGGCAGCGCTCTGGCGTACGAGGACCTGGTACTGGCCACCGGCACCCGGGCGCGCGAGTTGCCCCTGGCGCTGACCGCCGGCCTGCGTGGCGTGCACGTGCTGCGTGGCGCCGATCACGCGCTGGCGCTCCAGCGTGCACTGGCCGCGGGCCGCAACCTCGTGGTGGTTGGTGGTGGCTTTGTGGGGCTGGAGGTCGCGGCGACGGTTCGGCAGGCGGGCATGAACGTCACGGTGCTGGAACAGGCGCCACGCATCCTGCAACGAGTGGCGGGGGCCGAGGTTTCGCAGCGCCTGCGTGCGCTGCACCAGGCGCACGGTGTGCGCATCCTGGAGCAGCATCAGCTCGCCAGCCTGCGCGGGCAGGGAGGGCAGGTGCACGAGGTGGTGCTGGCCGATGGTCAGGTCCTGCCGGCCGATGTCGTGCTGGTGGGCATCGGCGCGCTGCCCAACGTCGAACTGGCCCAGGCCGGCGGCCTGGCGGTGCAGGACGGCATCGTCGTCGACCAGCACGGGCAGACCACGGTGCCGGGCGTCTATGCCTGCGGTGACTGCGCCCGTTTCCCCTGGGGCGAAGCCTCCATACGGCTGGAGTCCGTGCACAACGCCATGGCGCAAGGCGATTGTGTGGCCCAGGCGATCGTAGGCCGCGCTGTGCCCTACGCGCCAGTGCCCTGGTTCTGGTCTGACCAGTACGACTGCAAATTGCAGATGGTCGGACTGAGCACGGGCCACGATGCGGTGGTGGTCCGCGACGCCGGACCACGGCCGACCCAGGGAGCCTCGGTCTGGTACTTCAAGGCCAGTCACCTGCTGGCGGTCGAGGCCCTACACGACGCCGCTGCGTTCGCCCACGGCCGGCGCTGGCTGGAGCAGAAGAAGAGCCCACGGCCCGAGGACCTGGCCAGTCCAACGCTACCCCTCAAGGATCTGAGCTTGCACTGATGCGGCCCTCTACACCCCAGGACAGACGATGACGAATTACCTCAGCTTCGACCCTCCCTATCGGGACTCCAATTCCAGCGTCAGCCAGCTGCGCATGCCCGAGCGTCCGCTCGTCCAGTTGCCGCGAGGCTGGTTACACCATGTCAGCGGGCCGGCCTTCGGCCAGCTAAAGGTGCGACCTGGCGACAGCGATCTGACCGCGCACGGCCAGGGCGAACCCCTGGGCACACGCATCATCGTGCATGGCCGCGTGACGGACAGTGACGGTCGCCCGGTGCGTCACTCGCTGATCGAGATCTGGCAAGCTAACGCGGCCGGGGGCTATTCGGATTCGCTTGATGTCTCCGGCTTTCCGCTTGATCCCAATTTCATCGGCGCCGGCCGCTGCCTGACCGATCACGATGGCCACTACCGATTTGTCACCATCCGGCCTGGCCCCTATCCGGCCTTCTTCCGCTCCACCACGCACGCTTGGCGCGCCTCGCACATCCACTTCTCCCTCTTCGGCGAGGCCTTCGACAGCCGGCTGGTGACGCAGATGTACTTCGAGGGGGATCCGCTGATCCGCCACGACCGCATGATCAACGCCGTCCCTGACGAGCGCGGCCAGAGTCGGCTGATCGCCCAGCTCGACATCGATCACTCGATCGCCGAATCCTTTGGCCCGCCGCGGCTGCATCCGACACCCGACGGCGTGGGTGGCCTGGTCTATCCGCCGCCGCGCACCGATCCCGGCGTGCTGACACCGCGCAATCCCTCTGCATTGGCCTACCGATTTGACATCGTGCTGCGCGGTCCGGGGGCCACCCCTTTCGAGAGCAAAGCATGAGCACCATCCTCACTCCTGCCCAGACCTGTGGGCCCTTGTTCGGTTTTGCATTGTTCCCCGAGGGGCTGACCCACACCGTCGACCCGGCCGCGGCCCGTGCCGTGACGATCGAAGGCGCCATCTTCGACGGTGCCGGCGAATCGGTCGGCTACGGTTCCTTCATCGAGTTCTGGTCCGACGGGCAGACCTGCCGCGCCCGCACGCTCGACGGGCGCTTCAAGGTCACCGTAGCCAAGCCAAAGGCGGTGGTCGTCCCCGGCGTGGGCACCCTGTCGCCCAGCCTGAACATATACATCTTCACTCGCGGCCTGGCCCGCCCGCTCATGACGCGGATGTACTTTCCGGACGAGGCCGCCCGCAACGCGGTCGACCCGGTGATGAGCCGCGTGCCCGCCAATGTTCGCGGGCGATTGGTGGCCGCTGCCGGTACAGCGCCGGACCGCCTGACCCACGACCTCCACCTTCAAGGTGACCGCGAGTCCGTTTTCTTTGACCTCGATGCGCAGTGACCACTGCCTGCAATTGAACAACCTGTTGAATCCATTCCCATGACCACGCCCTTGCTCGTCGAAGACCGCGGCCCCGTCCGTATCCTCACCCTTAACCGTCCGGAGCAGCTCAATGCCATGGACAGTGACCTCTACACCCGCCTCATCGATGCGCTCAAGGCTGCGCAGGCCGATGACGCCGTGCGCGTCGTCGTGCTGCGCGGCGCAGGCACATCGTTCTGCTCGGGGGCCGACACCCGCGAGTTCTCCAGCCTGACGCCCGATCAGAGCGAGCGCGTCGAATACCGCGCGGGCCTGACCTATGGCCTGCACAAGACCATCCCGGAAATGGGAAAGCCGGTGATTGCCGCGGTGCACGGCTACGCAGTCGGCGGCGGTTGCGGGCTGGCGCTGGCCTGCGACATCGCCATCGCCGCAGATGACGCCAAGATGGGCTACCCCGAGATCAAGCACGGCCTGGTGGCCGCCGTGGTCATGGCCAACCTCACAAAGCAGATCGGCCGCAAGGCCGGCTTCGAACTGGTCTCCACCGGGTGCCTGGTCAGCGGTGCCGAAGCCCAGGCGCGCGGCATGGTCACCCGTGCCGTTCCCAGCGGAACGGAATTCGACGAGGCGATGACCGTTGCCGGAGACCTGTCCAAGCGCGTGCCCGCCTCGCTGCAGGCCACCAAGCGCCTGTTCCAGGCGGTGGCCGACGTGCCGTTGGCCCAGGGCCTGGAGCTGGGCCGCAAGGCCAACGAGGCCATGCGCGGCTACCGGGCAGAAGCGCTCAAGAACTACGCCTCGGCGGTGCAGGCGTCCAGGGATCACTGAGCCGCCGCCCGTGCACAAAACGGGGCACCCGAAAGCGGTGCCCCCTCAAAAGAAGAGCGAGGAGACATGAAAGAAAAAACCCCTGAACTCGGCCCGACGGGTCGCGTCCTGCGCCTGCTGTGTGACATCAGTGGCTGGTCGGCGGGCATCCTGCTGATCCTCATGGCCACGATGACGGTGATCAGCGTCATTGGTCGCGCCTGGTTCGACAGCCCGATCGAGGGTGACGTCAAGCTGGTGCAACTGGGCATCGCCGTCTGCATCTCCGCCTGCCTGCCCTATGCGCAATTCCACAGGAGCAACATCATCGTGGACTTCTTCACCACGCGTGCCTCCAGCCAAACCCAGGCGCGCATGGACCTCGGCGGCACCTTGTGCTACTCGCTGGTGCTGGCGGTGATGGCCTGGCGCGTCGCCGCAGGCGGCTACGCAGTGGGCCGGCGGCGTCTTTGACGATTCCACCGATTTCACCGTCAAGCTGGCGCGTGACCGTGGCAACACCATATCGACCATCTCGTCGGATGAGCTTGAACTCTGGCAAAAGACCACCGCGACGGTCGAGACGGCCTGGCTGAAGGACGCTGGTGCCAGCGGACCTCAGTTGCTCAAATCCGCTCGTGGCCTGCTGGCCAAGTACGCTCCTGCCGCGAAGTGAGTCAGAGCGAACCCGCCCTTCGGCATCGCTGAAGGGTGGGTTCGCGCGGACTGCTATGCTTGTCTTCGGTGTAGTGGGTCGCGCGGCGGATGGCTTGCCAGTGGTGACCTGATCAGCCGTTGATCCATCCAGGTTGCCTCAGACGTGAAAAAGATCTCCCCCAGCTATTTTCTGACCGACGAGGTCTCGGAACTTTCCGGGCGCACGCTGGAGCTTGAGCGCAACCCGACCGTGCTGCTTGTCTGGGCAGCCAACCGATTCAACCGCAATGCCTCACGCTTCTACCAGGAAGCTTTTGGCATTAGCGCGATGGACTGGCGCATGCTGGTCATGCTTTGCAAGGAACCCGGTATTGCCGTTTCTGCGGCAAGCCTCGCCACTGGCTACGACAAAGGTGCCGTCAGCCGCAGTCTGCGCATCATCGAACAGATGGGCCTTGCCGAGGGTCGGGCGGAGGGGACGAACGACAGGAACAAGTTCTGGTATTTGACTCGAAAGGGCAGGCAGCTGCACGACAAGGTTCTTGCTGCTGCCCTGGAGCGGCAGAAGCAACTATTGACGGGCATGTCTGCCGAGGACGTTGTCATCTTCAACGCCCTGCTGCAGAAGTTCATGACCAATCTAGAACGACTGGAAGCCGACCTGCCTTGATGTGAGGTGTTTCAGCTCGACCAAATCCGCTCGAACGGGTGCTTGACGCAGGGTGGCGGTTGGTTGTACTGTCATGACCACCACCGACCCTGAGCTGCTTCACATGATCTGGCGCTGTTTCCGGGGTTGAGTTCGCTGACTCAGTGGTGAGTAGACCATCCTGGCGCCCAATGAATAGCCCTGCCAATCGTTCGGGAAAATCGAACAACTCCGGCAATTCGTTGTATCCCTTACCGCTGCTTGACTGGGCGATGCCCCTCCGCGCTCAAGTGCTGTTGCTTGCTGGGACTGCAGGCAAGCATGAGATGAATCGGCGCGCAATCCCGCGCCGTAAGCAATCGATAGTGCCGTCTGGGACTTCAAGTTCGGCGCCGCAGCGATAAGGCGTGCGACCTGCTCACGGCTCAATTTCACTGGCAGAGTGCGAGGCACCCGCACTGGCGGCATCTTGGACAACAGTTCACCACGATCGAGCGTGACGTCGAAGAAGAACTTCAACCCCGTAATCGTTGCGTTCAAGGTCACTGGCGATGTACCCCGGTCGACCATGTGCAGCTGAAAACGCCGCAGTTCCTCCGCGGTAGCGGTATCGGGCGAACGTTTGAGGAAGGCGGCTAGTTGGCGTACCGCCCGGATATAGCTGGCCTGCGTCTTGTCGCACAGCTTGCGCATGCGCATGTCATCGATCATGCGTTGGCGTAGCGGAGAAACGGCTTGACTTGAGGATTCCATGGTTGTACTCGTGTAGTGAACGAGGCCAATTGCCTCAGTTCAAAACATAGGCACAACCCCTTCCTGCGCATACCGCAGGCGATTGATCAGCACCGCGCGGCTTAGTCCAAAGACTGGATACGGACATTCAAAATTGACGACTGGACCCCTTTTCATGGTAGTCATGTCCGAAGATCTAATGGCCACCGGCAGGCAGAACACGTTCGGCATCGGGCCGGTTCAGACCTGTGATTCGGGTCAAATCGCGCATCAAATTGAAGAAACGGGCCCAAAGACCGCTCCACCTGCATCAAGCGTCGGCCAGTTGGCAGAATTCTCGGTCGCTGTCGACCGTCGGCTTATTGGAAATCATGTGAATCGACGGTCGGCTAACGAGAGACTTTCCAAGGGGCAGCTGATGGCCGATTGCCAGCCTACAATTTTGAAGCACCACAGACCGCTGATTTATCCATTGCAGACGTAGATGTCAGGGAGGGTAGACTTTGAGCGCGGCACGTGCCGCCCCTTACCTTGGATTTGTCGAATGTCCGTCACGCCTGACACCCTATCTTTCATCCAACAAGCCGGTCAGTCTATCGACGCAGCCCGCCAGGCTCTGGTCGAAGCTGTCGCCCAGCAGGGGAAAGTGGTCGCATCCGCAGTCGTCGAGCAGCCTTTCGGCGCTGTCAACGACAAGCTGTTTGCCCAGTGGAAAACCCTCGCCCGCTTGG
This sequence comes from Candidatus Skiveiella danica, assembly GCA_016721925.1. GTDB lineage: Bacteria > Pseudomonadota > Gammaproteobacteria > Burkholderiales > Burkholderiaceae_C > Skiveiella > Skiveiella danica. The sequence continues at coordinate 318,744 of JADKHE010000013.1, read as the reverse complement.
CCCAGGAAGTTCAGTCCATAGAAGATCAGTTCAAGGCGATTTATGAGACCGCCGTCGGCCTGAAAGCATGTGATATCCAGGTGCTTGTCGCCTTGCCCCATGTCCCTCGGCAAAAAGGACCCGCCCGCACCCATCTCGTCGATGATGTCGCGGTCGAAGACGTGGTTGTCAGGAGCAAAGGCGTCAAGAAGGCGCCAAAGCGAAAAAATGCCAAGGTCAAGGTGGGCACCTCGCCGCAGACTCTCGCTGGCAATCATGCCAAGGTGCTGGATTTCTTTAGAACGCAGCTCAACCGCAAGAGCTGGAAACCCTTGACCCATGCCACCATGGCCAAGGGTTCCGGCATTCCAGCAGGCTCCGTTGGCGCCTCGCTTGCCCGCCTGAAGAAAGAGGGCCTGCTCCTCGCTGACGACAAGGGCGGCTACAAGTTGGCCTGAACCCCCGCCAGTCGTTGGCGCTGCGCCTCCCACGAGGCCGGCGGATCCACCGCCAGATCAAACAGCGTCAGGTGGTCTGGCAGTGCGTTCAGCAAAATAGCCTCGACGATGTCTGGCGCCAGGGTGGTCAAGTTGACCATCCGGCTCACATAGCTGTTGTCGACACCTTCGCGCCCCGCAATCTCCGTCAAGGTCTTGACCTCGCCGGACTCCAGCGTTGCCAGCCAGCGGTGGCCTCTGGCCAGCGCCAACTGCATTGCCGTGGGAGCCGTGTCCCAAGGCCGTGGTTTTCCGGTCTCGCCGTTGGGCAGCGTGACTTGCTTGCGTCCACCACGGCGCTTGAACTCGATGGGTACCGATAAGGTCAGCCGACCGTCGCTGGACAGCATGACCTCCGCTTCGCCCGAACTTTGGATGCGCACACCACTCATGCCAGCGCCTCCTCGCGCGCGGGCGCCAAACGCTCAGGATGTAGATCCATGACCACCTGTTCTATGCCATTGGCACGCAGGCGGACTTCGAGGTCATTGGGCGACACGATGACTTTCTCAACCAGCAGCCTCACGATCCGGTTCTGCTCGGCAGGGAACAGCTGGTCCCAAATGGCATCCAGTCGTGACATGGCGACCGTGACCTGCGCTTCATCGAGGCTGGGGTCCAGCTTGAGGGCCTGCGGCACCACATCGCCAAGTAGGTCTGGCGCACGCAGGACGCGGCGCAACTGGCTCACTACGGCTGACTCCAGTTCGGCCGCCGGCAGGCGCGGCAGACCTGAGGCGCCTGCATGCTCTTTGATGTCGCGCATTGGGAGGTAATACCGGTACCGTTTGCCGGTCGTTTTCTTGGTGCTGTGCCAGGGCGTCAGGGCGTGGCCGTCGTTGCCGAAGACGAGACCCTTGAGCAAGAACGGCGTCGTTGCCCGGGTCATATTGCCGCGTGTGCGGCGGTTGACGGCCAGGATCGCATGGACACTGCCCCAAAGGTCAGCCTCAAGCTTTCTCCGAGAAAACCGGCAAGCCCGACAGCCGCGGAGCCTACGGCTTGATGGGCCAGGAAATGATCGGCTGGCTCACCCACCTGCAGCACACCCGGCGCAAGAACGTCTGGTTCGTCGGAATCTTGAACGAGGCCCTGGACGATTTCAATCGGCGTGTCTTCTCACTGCAGATCGATGGCTCCAAGACCGGCCTGGAGCTGCCGGGCATCGTGGACGAAGTGGTGACGCTGGCCGAGATCAAGAGCGATGACGGCGCCAGCTACCGCGCCTTTGTCTGTCACACGCTCAACACCTGGGGCTATCCGGCCAAGGATCGCTCCGGACGGCTCGATGCCATCGAGGAGCCGCACTTGGGGCGCCTGATGGAAAAGATCGCAGGCCCCGCAAAACCCGCCAATGAGCGCCTCGACTTCGCCCGACCGCCAGCCATTGCCGCAGCTCCTGCTGCCGTGACCGCTGTGCACGCCGACGCCGTAACTGTCACCACCACACCCACTTCATTCAACCCCATTCAGGAGTCCTGATCGTGAACTACTTCGATTTCAATTCCGCGTCTGAGCCGTCTTCGTTCGACATCATCCCCAAGGGCACTTTGGTTCGCGTGCGCATGACGGTCAAACCCGGTGGCCATGACGATGCCTCGCAGGGCTGGACCGGTGGCTACGCCACGCGCAACACCAACACCGGCTCTGTCTACCTGAACTGCGAGTTCGTGGTGACCGAGGGCGAGTTCGCGCGGCGCAAGATGTGGTCGCTCATTGGCCTGCACAGCCCCAAGGGCCCTGAGTGGGCCAACATGGGTCGCACCTTTGTCAAGGCGGTCCTCAATTCGGCGCGCAACGTCCACCCGGGCGACAGCAGTTCGGTGGCTCAAAACGCACGGCGCATCAGCGGCTTTTGCGATCTGGACGGCATCGAGTTCCTGGGCAAGGTCGACTGGGAAAAAGACCAGAACGGCCAGGACAAGAGCGTCATCAAGTCAGCAGTCACGCCCGACCACAAGGACTATGCCGCCGCAATGGGGTCGCCACGCAGTCCGGTTGCTGCGCCTGCAGCACCGGCTCCCAACCCCTATGCGCAGGCCGCGGGCCGCCCCCCGGTGCCGGGCGTTCCAAGCTGGGCGCAATAAGGAGTTGCCACCATGATGCTTCGCCCCCGCCAAGCCTTGTTGGTCCATAGAACCCTCGCAGCCCTCAATCAATACGGCAACACGCTGGCTGTCGCACCCACGGGATCGGGAAAAACCATCATGCTGTCAGCGGTCGCTGGCAGCATGCTCGAGGATCCTGATGCCAAGGCGTGCATCCTTGCGCACCGCGGCGAGCTGACCGTGCAGAACCGTTCCAAGTTCTCAAGGGTCAATCCCGGGGTCTCAACTTCGGTAGTCGATGCCCATGAGAAATCCTGGGCGGGCCGTGCCACCTTCGCCATGGTTCAGACCCTCTCACGCAGGGCGAACCTCGACCAAATCCCTTCGCTGGACGTGTTGGTCATCGATGAGGCGCACCATGCCGCCTCACCGAGCTACAGAGCGGTCATCGACGAGGTCCAGTCCCGCAATCCAAAGGCCGTGATCTGCGGCCTGACGGCCACTCCCAATCGGGGCGACGGTCAAGGCCTGCGCGAGGTCTTCTCCAACGTCGCTGACCAGATCACGCTGGGCGAGATGATCGCGGCAGGGCACCTTGTTGCGCCACGCACCTTCGTGATCGACGTCGGCGTGCAGGACGCCTTGCGCCATGTCCGGCGCACCGCGATGGACTTCGACATGGACGAGGTCGCCTCCATTCTCGACAAGCAGCTGATCACTGAAGCGGTGATCAAGCACTGGAAGGCGAACGCATCCTCGCGCAAGACCATCGTCTTTTGCTCGACGGTGGCCCATGCCCAAAACGTCTGCGATGCGTTTGTCGACGCAGGCGTGCACGCCGTGTTCATCCACGGTGAGCTGTCCGATGTGGACCGCAAGGCGCGACTGGCGAACTACGAGACTGGGCGTGCTCAGGTGGTGGTCAACGTGGCGGTGCTCACCGAAGGCTACGACTACACGCCCACCAGCTGCGTTGTTCTGCTGCGGCCCAGCTCCTATAAGTCCACCTTCATCCAGATGGTCGGTCGTGGTTTGCGCACTGTCGACCCTGATGAGTTCCCGGGCGTGATCAAGACCGAGTGCATCGTGCTGGACTTCGGCACCGCCAGCCTGATGCACGGATCGATTGAGCAGGAAATCAACCTCGACGGGCATCTGGGCGAAGGTGAGGCGCCAACCAAGGACTGCCCAGATTGCGGCGCCATCGTTCCGCTGGCCTGCATGGAGTGCCCGCTGTGTGGACATGTGTGGGAGCGGGAGCCGCACGAACTGGGCGTGCTGGCGGACTTCGTCATGAGCGAGATCGACCTGCTCAAGCGCTCTAACTTTCGGTGGTGCGACCTGTTCGGGCATGACGACGCACTGATGGCCACGGGCTTTAGCGCCTGGGGCGGCATCTTCTTTCTCAACGGCCGCTGGCACGCCGTCGGTGGGGGTAAGGATTTGAGGGCGCACCTGTTGGGTGTCGGCGAGCGCACGGTCTGCATGGCCCGGGCCGACGACTGGCTCAACGACCACGAGTCCGCCGACTCCGCCTACAAGACCCGGCGCTGGCTCAACGAGCCCCCGACCGACAAGCAGCTGCGCTATTTGCCCGAGGCGATGCGTGCTGATTTTGGACTGACGCGTTACCAGGCCTCCGCCCTGCTGTCGTTTCAGTTCAACAAGACCCAGATCCAGCGCCTGGTGGTGGCGGCCAATGACGCCTGCCGGGAGGCGGCGTGACGGGCGGCGTGAGGTCAGGCATGGCGCGCATGACCTGTGCGGTGTGCTCGCGCCAAGCCCGCGGCCTGGGCTGGTTCAACCCCAGGCTCCGGCGCGGTGACCCGCGTCGTGATTCAGACCGTTGGGTGTTTTGCTCCCGGCGCTGTCAAAACGCGTTTTCAACGCTCATGAAAAAAGCGGAGGGAAAGATGACGGATCCAAGTGAGATGGAGACCGCGGCCATGGGTGCCTGCCTGTCGCCGCTGGGCGAGTATGTGGGCTCCATTGGTATGGGGCGTCCATTGGCCGACTACACCCGCCAGGAGGTCTTGACCCTGGTTGAAGTGGTGGTCACAGCCTACCAGCAGCACATGCTCATTGAGCATGAACGCCTGGCAGCGCGCGAGCGCGCCTTCTTTGACTATTCCCCGGCCCGCCTGGAACTGGCCGCGTCGGCGGGAGGTGTTCTGTGACGCTGGATTTCAATCACCGGCCCACGCTGGATGCCCAGATCAGCAGCTTGATCGATCAGGCGCTGACCCGGGAGCGTGCCAGCCAGACGCCACGTGACTATCTCGGCGCATCGCGTCTGGGCGTGGCCTGTGAGCGCGCGCTGCAGTACGAGTACACCCACACGCCGGTCGACGACGGGCGCGACTTCTCGGGGCGCTTGCTGAGGATCTTTGAGGTCGGCCACACGCTGGAGGATCTGGCCATCCGCTGGCTGCGCTTGGCCGGCTTTGATCTCTTTACCCGAAAAGCCCAGGGTGGCCAGTTCGGCTTCTCGGTGGCGGGCGGGCGGATCCGGGGCCATGTCGATGGCATCCTGAACGCAGGGCCTGCCGATCTGGGGGCCTTCGGCATGGGTTACCCGGCTATCTGGGAGTTCAAGACAATGAACGACAAATCCTGGCGTGACACGGTCAAGCAGGGTGTAGCCCGCTCCAAGCCGGTCTATGCTGCACAGGTCGCGGTCTACCAAGCCTACATGGAAGCCAGCGTGCCGGGCGTCTCAGCCAACCCGGCCCTGTTCACTGCGGTCAACAAAGACACCCAGGCGATCTGGTGTGAGTTGCTGCCCTTTGATGGCGGGCTGGCGCAGCGCATGTCGGACCGCGCAGTCAAGGTCATCACCGCGACCGATTCGGGCGAGAGCTTGCCTCGCTTTGCCACGACGCCCACCCATGTGGAGTGCAAGTTCTGTGCGTGGCAGCAGCGGTGTTGGGGAGTGGCGTGATGAGTGGGTGCACCGGGCACAGGACTCAGTGCAGCGCGGCCAGGGCCAACTCTGGGTTGCGGTCCAGCACCTTTAGTAAGGCTTTGGCAGCACCCGTGGGCGTGCGCTTGCCTTGCTCCCAATTGCGGATGGTGTCCAGGGACACCTCGATGCGGCGAGAAAACTCCGCCTGGGTCAGCCCCAGGCGCTTGCGAACCCGGCGTGCGAAGCGAGCAGCGTCCATCACGGCCTCCTGCTCATCTTGGGCCTGCTGGCGCGCCAGTTCCTGCTCAGTTGCCCCATCAACGCGGGCCGCATCAATGCGCCCCAGCGCGACGGATGCGGGCTTGTTGGGGTCAATCGTCACGCGAACGGTCTTCATAGTGTGTCATTTCTCGCTGGTTGGCCTTGCGGGCCGAGATGATGCGCATGGCTTGTTCTCGGGGGGTATAGACGATTACAAACAGACGTTGCTCGACCTTGCCCATCAGTTGGTAACGCTCTTCGCCATAGCTGTGGCGGTCATCGGGCCGGATGATGCGGTTCGGATCAAAAAACGCCTGTGCCGCATAGGCAAAGTCAAACCCCCGCTCCCTGAAACACAGCTCGCTTTTGCCGTCATCCCACTCAAATTGCATGGCGTGAATGTAGTTCAATGGACGACTTTCTGTCAAGACACCGATATCGCACCCGCGCCCCAGGAGAGGAGTCTGCGTGCTGGACTTCAATGACGCAAGGGAGCCGCTGGATGGCCTGAGCGCCGACGCGCAAGTGCTGCGCGCCGCGCTACTGGATCGGCTGGAGGCCGTGTTGCATTACCTGTTTCCCCGGGGGCGAATCCGGGGCGGCAAGTTTTACGTGGGGGACGTCGAGGGCTCGCCGGGCAAGAGCCTGGTGGTCGAGCTCGACGGACCCCGGCGGGGCCTGTGGAAGGACTTCTCCAACGACGACGGGGGCGACGTTTTGGACATCTGGGCGATGTCGCGCGGGCTCTCCACCTTGCATGACTTCCCGGCGGTGCTCAATGAGGTTCGCCAGTGGCTCGGGTTCGCGCCACCTGTCTCACACCTGGCTCGTCGTGAAGCTCGCCATGAACCTGGCGTCGACGATTTGGGGCCGCATACTGCCAAGTGGGACTACGTCACGCCAGCAGGCGAACTCGTGGCCTGCGTTTACCGTTACGACCCTCCCACCGGCAAGGAGTACCGCCCGTGGGATGTTCGCGCCCGGATGTGGCGTGCACCGGATCCTCGCCCGCTGTACAACTTGCAGCAGGTGGCGAGCGCCCGCACAGTCGTTCTGGTCGAAGGCGAGAAGTGTGCCGATGCGTTGATTGGTTTGGGTGTAGTCGCCACGACGGCCATGAACGGCGCAAAGGCGCCGATCGATAAAACTGACTGGACGCCGCTGAAGGCCAAGGAGGTGTTGATCTGGCCCGACCGGGATGCCCCGGGCTGGGACTATGCAGAGCACGCAGCAGGCGCTTGTGCAATGGCCGCGGCCGCATCCGTTGCGATCCTGGTGCCCCCGCCCGACAAGAGATCCAAGTGGGATGCCGCCGATGGAGTCGCGGAGGGCTTTGACTGCGCGGGGTTCATTGCGCAAGCTGAGCGCCGCATCGTGAAGGCGCCAGCGCCCAGGCTGCCAAGCTTTACGCTGGGTCAGTTGCTGGACGACGATTCGCCGCTGCCCGACGACCTGATCGCACCCAGGGTGCTGACCCCCGGTGGGTTGACGGTCTTTGGGGGTGCGCCCAAGGTGGGCAAGAGCGACCTCCTGCTGGCGTTGCTCACCCACATGGCCGCGGGCCTTTCGTTTCTGGGCATGACCCCACCACGGCCCCTGCGTGTGTTTTATCTGCAGGCCGAAGTGCAGTACCACTACCTGCGCGAGCGGGCCAAGCAGGTCCGGGTGCCAGCCCACGGGCTTGAGCTGGCGCGCATCAACTTTATTGCCACACCTCAGCTTCGCCTGGTTCTGGATGACGCTGGTCTGAAGCAGATCATTCCGGCGATGCTTGATGCCTTCGACGGCCATCCGCCCGACATCATTGTCATTGACCCGATCCGAAATGTGTTCGACGGGGGAGATGCCGGTGGCGAGAACGACAACGGCGCGATGATGTTCTTCCTTTCGCAGCGCGTGGATCCGATCCGCCAGGCGGTCAACCCCGATGCGGGCGTGATCCTCGCCCATCACACCAGGAAGCTCAACAAAAAGCAGTTCGAGGAAGACCCGTTCCAGGCGCTGGCCGGCGCCAGCAGCCTGCGCGGTTTCTATACCACCGGCGTCATGTTGGACCGCCCCAACGAGCTCAGCACCATTCGGCGCCTGACCTTCGAGTTGCGCAATGGACCGGCCATCTCGCAAAAGAGTGTCGACAAAATCGACGGCGAGTGGCGCGAGCTGGATGCAAATAACCGCCTGGTGCTCAAGGACTATGGCGAAAGGCTCGATGCGGAGCGCCGGCGCAAGCGTGACGCCATCTTGGAGATCCTGTTTGATCAGGCCGCACAAGGGCGTTGCTACACCGCCAACCAGTTCGCCGAGGCCTTTGAGGGCAAGGCTGGCCTGGGCGGCGATCGCACGATCCGTGCGCGCATCTCGGCCCTGGCCACGCAGGGCTATATCAAGTTCTTTCGCGACGCAGCGCAGTACGGGCTGCCCGCGGTTGGACGCAACAAGTTCGGCTACCTGTGCGTCGAGGACATGGTGCTGAGCCTGCCCTTCGATGCGCCAGATCCGGCCACCGGCGAGGTGCTGATCCGGCACTTCACGGTGCTGCCGACCCACTTTAAATGCCCACATTCCGGCGCGGCCATGCCCGTGGAGCGAGCGGACGTGTGGGTCTACCAAGATGACATCAATGACAAGGAGGCTCCCCTATGAACCCGCATCTGTACACGTCAAATCCAGTTGGCAAAAGTGTTGCCAACTGGAGCCCCGGTTTTGCCAACTGGACTCAGTTGGAAGAAGTCTGCCAACTGGATTCCCATATGAATCAACAACTTAGGTTCAGTTGGCAGTTGGCAACAAAAAACCGTTTTGCCAACTTGCCAACTGAGCTAAGTCCTTGTTTTTATTCATATTTCACCCAAAATCCAGTTGGAAACAAACCCCCCTCCTACTACGTAGGAAAGGGAACTAAGGTTCCCTCTGACCTACGTAGGATGGCTGATGCCGTCGTCGATACCGGTGTCGATGTAGGTGTATATGTGGGTGGCGTTGGTGATGACATGGCGCCAACCCGGTGTCTCGTGTTACTGGCGATTGACTTGGGAACCACCACGGGCTGGGCACTGCGCCCGAGGGACGGCCAGATCGCCCACGGCTACCTGCGTGCGTTTTTCGGCGTTGGTGAGCGCCGTGTGCCGGTTGGCTCGGTTCGCCGCCAACTCTCTCGCACCGAACGCATATTGCGTGCGGTCGGTGGCAACGCCGACCGGGCACACAAGGCGTGGCTCTCCTACGAGGCGCACGCACTGCCGGTGATGGAGAGCGCGTCGGCGCTGACGTCAGCCAAGATCGATCTGCTTCCCCATCAGGTGGTGCTGACGCACCGCATTGCCACCGCGTCGCCCCGACGCTACCTCATCGCCGACGAGGTCGGGCTGGGTAAGACCATCGAGACGGCACTCATTCTTCGGGAGCTGGCCAGCCGGGGCGAACTGACCCGGGCGCTGATGGTGGTGCCTGCGGGTCTGGTGAACAACTGGCACCGCGAGCTGAACGAAGTGTTCAACCTCGACTTCGAGGTGTTCGGCTCCGAGGGCGACATCACTGACCGCAAGACCAACGCCTTCGCCAAGCACGACCGACTGATTGCCAGCATCGACACCCTGAAGCGCCCGGCGCGCATCAAGCGCCTGCTGGATGCACCGCGTTGGGATCTGGTGGTGTTCGACGAAGCGCATCACCTCACGGCATACCGCAATGGCGGCAAGGTCAGGAAGACCGAGAACTACAAGCTGGCTGAAGCGCTGAAAGACCATTCCCGCGACCTGATGCTGCTCTCGGCGACGCCTCACCAGGGCAATCACTTCCAGTTCTGGATGCTGGCGCAACTGCTGAACCCGACGCTATTCGGCAGCCCCGAGGAAATGCTGGAACACCGGCACCGCTTGAACACGGTGATGTTCCGTCGCACGAAGGCGGACGCCTGTCAGCCGGATGGTTCGCCGCTGTTTGCACGACGCTGGGTGCATACCGAGTCCTTCCTGATGGGCCCGGAGGAGCGCCTCTTCTACGAGAAGCTGCGCGAGTACCTGGAGGATGGCTTCGACCTTGCGCGTCGCCAGGGCGGCCAGGGGCGTGCCCTCGGCTTCTTGATGGCCATCTTCCAGAAGATTGCTGCGTCGAGCTTCGCCGCCGTGCGGCGCACCATGAAACGCCGTCTGCTGATGTTGACGCTGCACGAGGCATTCCTGCGGGATAAAGACCTGGACATCGAGGGGCGTGAGCGGCTGACCGATGAAGCCCGCGAGCTGATCCATGAAGAATTCAACCTCGCACGCGACAGCATCGGCCGGAGCGAGGTGGACCGTGTGCTGGCCGATCTCAAGTATCGACTGGTCAAGAAGCTGGACGAGGAAGCGCTGGAACTGGCCTCCGACCCTTATGGCAGCGAATATGGAGCTGCCCACGCTGAAGAAGCCGCATCGGCTGTCGTGGAACTGCATCTACCCGAAGAACGGCTGCGCATTGGCGATCTACTCAAGGTCTTCCCGCAGCAGCGCGAGACCAAGGCGCAGAAGCTGCTCGACGGCCTGGGCATCCTATGGCGGCAGAACCCGAGCGAAAAAATCGTCGTGTTTGCCACCTACCTCGGCACTGTGGACTTGATTGCGAGGGAGATCGACCAGACATTCCCCGGCCAGGGCGTGGCGGTGCTGCGTGGTGGTGATCACGGTGCCAAGGTTGCAGCCGAGCGCCGCTTCCGGCAGAAGGATGGCCCGCGCGTGCTGGTTTGTACGGCGGCTGGGCGTGAAGGCATCAACCTGCAGTTCGCGCGCATCCTGTTCAACTTCGACTTGCCGTGGAACCCGATGGACGTGGAGCAGCGCATCGGCCGCATCCACCGCTACGGACAGAACCACACGGCACAGGTCTACAACCTTGTGCTGTCCGACACCATCGAAGGCCGCATCTTCCTGATGCTGGACGAGAAGCTGGTGGAAATCGCCAAGACGGTCGGCAAGGTCGATGATCAAGGCAACGTCGCCGAAGACCTGCGTGCACAGATTCTTGGCCAACTCTCCGAGCGGCTTAACTACGACCGCCTGTACCAAGAGGCGCTTTCAGACCCCGAGCTCAAGCGGACAAAGGTGGAACTGGAAGCTGCCCTATCGAATTCGCGTGAAGCGCGGCAGGTCGTGTTTGACCTGTTCCAAGATCTCGAAGGCTTCAGTCTCGATGACTACAAACCCTTCTCTGATGTGTCCTCCAGTCTGGATCGATTGGTGCGGTTCATGTCGGCAGCAGTGACAGATCGACAGCAGCGACTCGTCAAGGTGGACGACGAGACCTATGACCTTGTGACCGCCGATGGTGCGCGCAAGGCCCGCTTCACATTGAACCGAGAGACGGCCACGAGTAACGACAACGTGGAGCTGATGGGGCTGGATCACCCACTCGTGCAGGAAGAGCTTGGCCGCTGGCGCATCGTGCCGCCGGAAGATCTTGGAATTGCTGTTGCGGCCGACGTCGACGACCCAGTCCTGCTGTCGTTTTGGATGGTCGAGACCTCCGGCAAGAACGGAGAGCGCCGCGTGGTGGTTCAGCCAATTGCAGTCAAGCAAGACGGCACTCGTGTGCCTGCGGTGGAACGGCAATGTGAACGCTACCTGCAGGCCCCGACAGCCACGCCGAGATTCACTCCGGATCAGCGACTCCATCTGTTTTCACAGGCAGTTGAGCCAACGCTGCAGCGAGAAATTAAGCATAAGGGTGCAGCAAACGGAGATGGAAGCTACTCGGCTGACTTGATTGGCTATGTCGAGATAACTCCCCGTAGTAGTTAATTCTTTCGTTCTCCGAATTCGGAGATTTTTCCACGCCACGTGTCACGTGGCTTTCTTCTTCCAAAGGGTATGACGATGGCACTCAAGTCAAAGGAATGGTTCTACAAGAAGTGTTTGGCTGAAGTCAAAGACTATGATCGCTTTTCACACCTCGCGTGGGGCATTCTTCAAAAGGGAATTGGCCAGTCTGATGGGACTCGCGGGCACGTGACACAAGCAATCGGCGTTAGTCAGGAATTCTTGGCGGCGTTTCCGGCTCACATCCCAACAATTCAGGGTGCAGAAACCAGCGAAATGAGCTTTCCGACTACACGGGCCGGTACACCCGCGTCGGTGTGCCCGGTGTGTCGGCAGGCCGATCGACCCACCGCACGTTGATCATGGAGGGCGTGGCTGCCAGCAGGTGTTCCAGGCTGGCATCGATCACGGCCTTGGGCACTTTGCCCCGAAAGCATTCCGAACTGATCTGGCTGCGCGTGGCCTGCCCGCGTTCGCGCAGGAAGGCCTGCACGCGGTTCGACATTTCCAGCACTTGGGCCAGCTTTGCTTCGTCGGCTGCGCTGACAAACACATACCGGACAGATGCAGTGGCATGCCGAATCCACGCCATCGCTGCGTCGATGTGGGGTACGTCGATCCGCGTTTGCAAATCGGTCAGCGCCAGCAGCATTGCCAGGCGTAGCAGCATCGGGGCGCGGCGTTCCAGAAGCGCGCCGACGGTTGCGTCACCAACGTCTTCGTTCAGTTCACTCCGGTAGAGCTGGGCATAGCGCCATTGCGCCTGCGGTGATAGTTCCATCCGAAGATGGTCGCGCTCTTCGTGCCGGTCGGCGCGGACGAAGGCCAGTACCTCCAAAGTTTTGCGCGCCAACCGCTCGACGGTCGCCAGCGGTGTTTCCTTCGGGAACGGAAGTATCCGTGTTCGTTCGGCCCAGATCATCAGGAAGCGGTTGGCGAAGCCGTTGGTCAGCTCGCGGGCGCTAATCAGGGCCGTCAATTCGCTGGGGGAGATAGCGCCGCTCAGGCAGATATGTGGATGACTGGCGTAGAGCCGATTTGACTTGGTGGCGGGCTTGAGATCGACGCCATCCCAACAATCGCGCAGAGCGGCTGACAGGGTGTTGCCGTCGCGCCGCCCTTGGTGAAGTACGTTGGCGAACTCGGATTCGACTACCCACAGCCTTTTGTCATCAACCGCCGGAATTTCATGTTTGCCTTGTCGATAACCGTCGTGCATCAGGGCCACAAGGCCTTCGCGGCTGGACAGGCCGCCACGGTGAATCTGCGGTGCAAACCGATAGTCCAACTCACGCAGAGCCTGATCGATCCGCAAGACCAGCTGCACGGCATCGCCTTTGCGGCCACGCCCCGAGCGCCCGATGTGCAGGCAGAAAATTCGATTGTGGTGCCAAGTATTTCCTATGGGCAGGTAGACGCCTCGACCAATGGCACAGGAAAGGTAAGTGATGAAATTGGCCGCGATGGCAAAGGGATTGGTTTCTGTCCCATCGCTGCCAGCACAGGCCACTTCGCCAACCAAGCCGTAGAGGCAAGTCCGGTGTGGGTGCGGCGCATTTCGATGGATGGCCACTTCTGACATCGCATCAGGTGTAGCCTCATCAAGGGAGGGGCCGAGCAAAGGACTTGACGTGTCCGCCTTGGGCATTCCGGGGGCCTGCATTCACTATTTGTCAAGTGACGTCGCCTGGACGATGCCTGAGAACTCGCGCAGGATGTCCGGGTTGTTCTGGGACAAAAAGCGGATCACGGCTTCGTTGTCCAGCAGTTTTGTCAAATAACCCCTGGCAAGAACCAAATTGAGGACGTCCTGCCCATAAGACTGCTCGACTAGTTTGAACTGACTCTCCAGGTTAGCCATTTCGCGCTCCATCTTCGCCATTTGATCGGCGGTGACACCTTTGACTTTCTTGGGGGCCCCCTCGTTGACCAGCATGTTGGCTGTCGTCGCCGCCAGCAGCGCCTGGGCGTAGGACACGGTGATGTTGTTGGTAGCCACCATCAATTCGACGCACTCAACCTGGCGCGTCGGCTTCAGCTTTCGCAGTACCGGACTCAGGTTGGCTGAAAAATGCTTGTCCCTGAGCAGTCGAACAGCCTCGGCACAGATCCCGTCCAGCAGGTTGATCTTCTTGGTGATGTGCTCGAGATCCAGCTCCAATGATTTCGCCAACCGAGTCGGTGTGACGCCACGGTCGACCGCCCGCCGGATCATGAAATGTTCTTGGATGGTCGACAGTCGGTTGATGCGGTTGTTGTAGGTGTAACTCTCGTCGTCTTTGGCGATCAGGCAAGGAGCGTCAGTGAAGCCCAATTCCTGCATGGCAAACATTCGGATGTGCCCATCCAGCAGCAGGTGCATGCTGCTGGTCTTGTCCGCTTTGGCGATCGTCAAAGGTTCAATCAGTCCAATGGCATCAATGGACGAAATGATTTGCTTGAACTTCCGAGAACTTATGAGTCCGTCGGGGGCCTTGCGAGATGGCAACAGTTTGTCGAAAGCAACGGTGATGGGGTCAGGGATAAATCCCAGTTTGCTTTGCGTCATGAGGCGCTGCCTGCGGGCCAGACGCGTTCGGCAATGTATTTCGGCAAGCTGTCGAGCCCCTCGGCGCGCAGCAGGTTGGTGAAGTTTTCATTGGCCATGAGTTGGCGCATTGCTTCAGCCACAAACAGCAATCGCTGCTGCGCGAATTCCGTCTTTTTGACCATCAGCTTTTGCCGTTCGACCTCGTGCTGGTACGTTCGGATCAGGCTGGAGGACGTCACATCCGGAACTTTGCGCGGTGCCCCCCTCGCAATGGTTCGACCCAGAGACCGACGCTTTTCGATGACCTTGCGGGCCTGGATCAGGTGGTTGCCGCGCAACTGACCATTCTCATAGGCCTCTTGCAAGGCCGCCTGTATATCCTTGTCATTGTTGCCTGCACCTGCGATGGTCAGGGCGGCGTTGAGTGGGATACGACCACTTTCAACAGCAATCAGCAGTCGCTCCTCGCCGTTTTTTAGCAACTGCAGGATGCCATGAATGTAGTCCTGACCAAGACCCGTCTTCTGGGCGATTGCTTTTTGTCGTAGCCCTGATCGCGCAACTGTTCGATGCCTGCAAGCAACTCCAGGGTGCGCCCCTGGCGGCGGGCGATGTTTTCGGCCAGGCTCATGATGAAGGCATCTTCGTCGCTGACCCTAACGACCATGGCAGGGATCGTGGTTTCGCCCAAGGACTTGAAGGCCTTGAGTCGACCTTCTCCGCAGATCAGTAAGAATCTTTCCTCACCGTCGGAGTATTTGCGCGGCGTGACCGTGATGGGCTTTTTTAATCCAATGTTCTTGATGTTGCCGACGATGTCATCGAAGATGCGGCCGTTGCGGTCGCGCGGATTGAGGACTTCGATCTTGTCGATCGGAATCATCTGGAGATTGCTGGACGGATGCTCTTTGATCATGCCGCCCTCCTGACCCGGGTGCGCTCTGCCATGCCGTACAGATAGTCCAGGCTTTCAAAGCGGTAACTCTCAAACTCAATGCTGTTGTGCTCCGCCAAATGTATGCGTGGCAGGCCAAAGTCCAGGCGCGGCAGCAGGTAGTAGTCTAGAGGAGCCGTATTGGGTTGATCCAGCCGAACCGCGACCGTTATGTCAGGGGCCAGACTGGTGTCAAAGCGGACCTTCCATCGATGGCGCCCGTTGTCATGGGTCTGGCAACGTGCCAGCACGATCGAAATGCTGAACTCCTGGTTCACTCGCAAGAGATCCGTGGCGGGATCACGCACGATGGAGCCGCCGAGATTGGCGATTGCGCGTTCGGTGTGATTGATGATTTCCGGGTGAAGCTTGCGCAGGAACTTGTTGACCTCCAGAAACTGGTAGTCACGGTCCGGCGTGAAGCCAACGGCTTCGTAGGCCCGGATCAGGCTTCCGAAGCGGTGGATGTATGCCGCGGCTGAGGGCATGTCTTCCGTCTCGTCGATGATCAGGCCCGACAGGAAGCCTCGGTGCTGGTAGAGCTTGCGCAGCTTTTCGATCAACTCCTCGTTGCTGAACCGGTGAGCCCTTGCTCGGATAATGCCCTGCGCCATGTAAAAAACTTCAGGCGACACAATGGCCTCGAACGCGCCTTCCTTCTTGATCCACATCTCTGGCTGGTTGACGATGCGATGCTTTTTTAGTTTGAAGGAGATACGGTTGTAGACGTTGTTGCCGACGTATTTTTCATTGCTCAGTACTTCGCGCACCGTGGCACGCGTCCAGTCACGATCCAGGTCGGTGCGGACCCCCTGGTTATTGAGGCGGGCTGCGATTTGGAATTCAGGCACGCCTTCATCAATGAACCAACGGTAGATCTGATTGACCGTTTCGACTTCCGGCTCCGGCCCTGGCATCAAAATGACCCGATCCGTTTGCAGGCTCTTGTGCTCACCGCGTACCAGTTCACTTTTGACGGACCCAGTCTGGTCGATCAAGACCCGGCGCAGCCCAAAGCCAGCGGGGCCCCCTTGACGGTAGCCCAGTTCAATCAGACGGCATTGACCTGCAAAGACCTTGGCTGACAGTTCCCGGCTGTACTCACCGGCCATGGCACGCTTGACGCCTTTGACTATTGTTGAGACGGGGGAGCCATCGTTTTCGAACTGCTCGGCGCAGTAGGTCACTTGGATGCCGGCGCGACGACAGATGTACTCGTAATAGGCGCTTTCGTCGGCATCCTGGAAGCGCCCCCAGCGGCTGACGTCGTACACCAGGATCATTTGAAAATCGACCGGACCGGCTTCCACGTCCTTGATCAGTTGCTGCAGGGCCAGGCGCCCGCCAATGTTCAGGCCACTTTTGCCCTCATCCGCATAGGTGCGTACGATCTCAACGCCGCGGTGCGCAGCGTACTCACGGATCTTGTCGGCCTGGTTTTCGGTGGAGTACTGCTGGTGTTCGGTCGACATCCGGACGTACTCGGCAGCCCGGAAGTTGGCCGGCCGATCCAACGCATCATCTTTTGGCACATCGGTAGACATAGACCGGATCGCATGCTGTTCAGTTGGGCCGTACGGTAAATGCTCGTGGGCCAATTGGCGATCACGTCCTATCTTTGCAAACGTCTGTTTTGCAAGGGCACTCGGCGCACACAGGGGAAATCTCCACAATCCACGCGTCCATCTTTGCAGGGCCCTTCACCTGAATGGGTCTGATTCGATAGATTCCAGCGGGAAGTCCATCAGGCCTCGTTGACACGTTCGCCGTTGCAGGGTCGAATTCATGCGCGGGATTTGGCTTTGAGCGCTGTTGTTGTCGGTTTCTCTCGGCATACGCCGGATTCGTTGCTCGGTACCGACGCGAGTAGTCTGGGTTTCGGTCGCGCCAGGCACGCTGTGCATCCTGGAGGTTCTCTCGGTAGAAAGGGTCGTCTTGAAGCTTCTTGCGCTGCCAGGCTTGGCGTCGAGCGCGTTGGCAGGCCGGGGACGAGCAATAGGTTTGGTTGTGGACCTGTGGGCGGGGCTGAAAGGGTTGTCCGCAGCAGGCGCAGATCTTGGTCGTCATCAGAATTCTCCATACAAAAAGGGGTATGGGAGTCGTTGTGTGACTGGTGCGCGCGCGTCTGTTGCGTGGTCTTTGGCAGACCGTTAAGATGATGGGCAATAGTTGGTTAAAATGTGTCTCTTTTGTGGTTCTATGACGACTTTTTTTTGTGGCAAGAGGCTTATATGGTTCCTATGGTGAGTGCCCAGTCGACCGCAGGCTTCAGTTTGTTTGACAGTGTTCCTGAAGACTATTTTCACTTCGGGGTTGGCAATTCCTTTCAACCAAAGGTCGTGCCTGAGGTCCTGGGGCTTAAACGCGAAGATGTTTCGAAGCTGGCCTCAGTCTCGCTGAAGTCGGTTCGCTACGACGATTCCATTCCAGAGCCGATGCGCGAGCGTTTGGAGGAAATTGCCATCACCATCAACATGGTGGCCAAATTCTTTGATGGGGACACCGATAAGACGGTGACCTGGTTTAGGGCTCGCAATCCGATGTTGGGTGATGTGTCCCCTAGAGACATGATCCGTTTGGGGCGCTTCGAGCGGTTGCGAAAATTCATCATTAATGCGGTGCTTGATAAAAATCGAACCCATGTTCAAGAGCCGGAAATGGCCTGATTGGACTAGTCGAGTTGCCAAAGCCTAGAAAACTCGTCATTCCTGCGGCGCGAACGGCCCCGCAAGAGCCGATCGGAATACGTGAACTGGATCGTTTCAGCAGCGAGTCGATTGATCGTTGGACCGCTCTGTCGAACGACTTGGATGAGTTGGAGGCGAATTTGTACTTCGCCTTGGAGCCTGAACGACGCCGCTTGCGTCCCGAGTTGATCGCTGCGCTCCAGCAGCACCAGACAAATCCGCTTGTAATTCAGGGGTGGGTGCGAATCGTCGATTACCAGTTTACGAATATGCCTCTGTCGAGCGCTGGCAGCCTGACGGGATATGGTGCTCGATTCAATGCAGGGATGGATTTGGATCCGGGCACACTTAATCCTTGGCCAGCCCTGTACATTGCGGAGGACTACGAAACTGCCTATCGGGAAAAATTTCAGCTCAAATCATCGCAGGCGATTGATGGGTTGAAGCCTGAAGAGTTGGCCCTTGAGCATGGAAGGAGCCATACCACTGTGCTTCTGCAAGGGCGCATTGAGCGAGTCTTTGATATGACCTTGCCTCGGCACCTTGAGGCCGTAGCAAAGGTGCTTAAGAAAATCAAACTTCCGGAGCGGGCGAAAACTTTAAAGAAGAAGCTCCGTATGAAACCGGGTGATCTTTCAATGATCCAAAGTGGCAGGGGTCTCTACGACGCTGTGTTGAAGCACAACTGGCGAGTTCTTCCCGTACAGTTCGGGTTGCCAGCCCGTAGCCATATCTTGGCGGAGCTTATTCGGGTCGCCGGGTTTGAGGCGATTTTGTACAAATCCACGATGGGCCCAGGCAAGTGCCTTGCGGTCTTCCCGGACCAGTTGTCTGGACAGGCCTATGTTGAGTTAGTGGACAAGGCTCCGCCGGAGGTGAGGCACACGCGTCTTGACGATAACTCCGCGGGCGACTTGGCCGGCTGGCACATCCTCCCACCAAGCTTTAGGCGATGAAGGCATGAAAGCCGATGGCAGGCCGTACCTCTTGCGAGGCTGGCGCGGTGCTATTCACGGCCAATTAACTTTTTCATAATCCGAAAAGGACAATCTCCGCAAATAGGGGACAAACACCCGAAACCTTCCTCACCTGTTGGGAGACCGAGTTTGAACCCGGGTCCGCACTACACCACCAATACTCTGTTTAAGGGCCGCTAGGAATCACCACCTAGCGGCTTTTTATTTGTAAAATCAACTACTTATGAAGCATTGAGGACTAACGGGGGCTATTGACAGCCAAACCAAAAGCGGGGAACATGCCGGGGAACAGACCGGGGCAAATGGTCATTTTTCGCAGTCGTTCCCCGCTTTCACTGGAGAAACCCCGATGCTGACCGATGCCCAATGCCGAAATGCAGTTTGTTCCCCGGACAAGAAGCGGGCGCGGTTTACCGATGCCGGGGGGCTGTATCTGGAAGTGAGCCCGGCAGGCTCGAAGCGGTGGTTTTGGAAAACCTACTTTGACGGCAAAGAGGGTCGCATGGCTTTTGGTAGCTATCCGGACGTTTCCCTAACAGCGGCAAGAAAAGCGCGTGACGCGGCAAAGCTGCAAAAGTCCGAGGGTATACCCCCCCCCACACAAGCTCCAATCAAAACGCCAACTCATGCACCCCCTATAGCGCAGACAGCGCAGACAGCGCGGCCATGGCACCGCCGAGGCACCTTCGGCACACTGCGCATGCACCCAGGCGACGCTGGGAAGATCGGTTGCAAGGAAGGCGATTGGGTCAGCATGACGACGCGCCGGGGCAACGCCCGCGCAGCAGTCGAACTGGGCGACGACCTGCAGCCAGGCCATGTGTCGCTGCCGAACGGCCACGGACTCGACTACACGGCGGCTGACGGGACGCCAGTGCACAAGGGCGTGTCGCTCAACGAGCTCACCGATACGACAAGCCGCGACCCATTCGCAGGAACGCCTTGGCACAAGTACGTGCCAGTCCGGATCGAGCGCCTGAGCGCCATGCAAGAGGCTGCCGCATGACGCACGCCGTTACGTACCTGTCCTCCTCGGCGGCCTCTTCAAGCTCGCCAACAACCGGTCTCCGGCCGAGGCATTCGCGGGCATTCCAAAAAAGCGGGCCTACGACTTGCTCGAGGTGCGGCGCTTCATCGAACGCCACGGGCTCACGCGGTTCCGGCGCAACCCCCATTTCCCGGTGAACACCCTGAAGGTGATGCGCGGGGCCATTGCCGCGCAAAAACTGGGCTGTTTCGAGCACTACGTCGAAGCGATCTATGTGGCGATGTGGGAGCAGGAACGCAACATGGGCGAGGACAGCGTGATATTTGAGGTAGTGGACAAGGCTGGCCTTGACGCGACGGGGTTGCTCGCTGCAATGCAGGACTCAGATGTCAAGGCGCGGTTACTCGAAAACACCCAGCGATCCTACGACCGAGGCGCCTTCGGTTCGCCCAGCTTTTTCATTGGTGACGAGCTGTTCTTCGGCAAGGACCGCCTACGCGAGGTCGAAGAGGAAATCATGCGTCAACAGAAGCAGGACCCCAAACCATGATCCAAGCCTCGAATCGTCCAGTCGCCCGTTGGTTGACCCGGAGGCGGGCACTGGCCTGGCACGCTGGATGACAGCAGCCACCTCGATACCGGTCATTGATGCCACCGCGCTGCCGGGTGAGCCGATGTCGGCTTCGTGCCAGGTACCGTAAACCCATTTCTTCGCCGCCATCGACGGCAATCGCTGCATTGCTGAAGTAGATTCCACTCCAAAAACGGGCATACGTTGTTCAGAGAAAAACCACAATCGCCCCAAGTACGTAATTTATACGAACCGATATACACCCGATAGGTTCACTAATATTGCATTTTTTTTGATTTAAACCATCGAGGCCAATGCAGACTCAATGAAACGTTGTGAGCTGTCAGATTAGAACTTCTCATAGTTCTAATAGAAGTATTGAGTACTTCTTAGACGGTATAGTAAGTCTCGCATATTGCTAATATCTAGCGATACATAGCCGATAAGGTAACCTCAAAAATTTCTTTTCGCTTTGAATTCGGATTTTGGAGATTTTCTTCATCGGGGTACGCCTCCAGTACCCCCAGTTACCGCTCCAAATGCAGGAACACCCCCTGGGGTCTGTTGTTAATATTTCTTCCCTTGCCCCCCATGTGGGGCTCTTCCATCAGGTGGTATGAGAGGTAAGATAGGCGAGTTAGTGGGTAGTCAAGCGGTGGGTAGCGGGGAGCGAACCGGGGAACAAGACGGTGTTGTTTGGGCGATAACGTAGAATTCATGCTGGTTTTAAGGCATCTTTCAATTGACCCCAGCCCACCAATAGTGAAGATAAAGGCCGCTAGGGGTATACTGCTCGCGGCTTTTTTCTTATGTAAATCATAGACTTGCGTGCATGGAGCGATAGCCCGAGCGCAGTTTGGTGATCGTTAGGGCCAGGATGTCGGCGCGGGTGTCCCAGGCGCGTTCGCGGTCACCGTTGTGGCTGTTGAAGCGCTGTGGGCTCTTCTCGTCGTAGCCGGCGCCGCGGCGTGCCTCAACGTCGAGTTTCATGAAGCGCTGGGCCGTGAACTGCACCATCTGGCGCAGCATGTCAACGTCTGCTCCCTTCTCGGCGAGCAAAGTTAATGCGATAGTGGCGTTGGTCATCGTGATTTCCTTCAAGGATTCAGGTTGGTGGGTCGCACCTCAACCTTATCCGGACTCACGATGGCCACCCCATTTGGGATTCCAACGACTGCTCTCCAGGCGCTTCGGGCTTCGCGCCGCGGAGACCAGAAAAACTTACACCACCTCCAAGGAGGTTACCCACAGCTCGACTGTCTCAGATTGAGCCGTTACCCGGCGGACTTTTGCAGACCATGCTTAACCTTGCATACCACGGACTTCCGGAATTATGATTGATATGAAAATTGGGGGCAGATCACGCATGCTAGCGATTCACGCCCCGGGTCCACAACTCCGGTTGGCACCTCTCGCATTGGTCGGAGCTTGAAATGAATTTGTCAGGGACGTCTTCCTAGTATCAACGCGAATATTGCGGCTCCGTTCCCGCTGCATAATTTGGATATGATCTGGCAAACGTTGCTGAGGGAGGTCCGGAAGTGATTCTAACTAAGAAAAATCAGAGGCGAAGGACTGGGAAAAGGACAGAAATCGACCTTTCAACCCAACGAAATAGGCAAACTTCGCGTCATTTGACGCTGATCCCATCTCTCCATCGCTTGTTTGGTATTATACAGATGCTACCGAAGTACTTCATTATTTCGTTGAGCCTTTATTTTTTTGCTGTAGTTGCACATGCCGAGTATGAACGATCGGATTTCCTTGAAAGAAATTCCAACTTGGCTGAATCAAAGCCAAAAATATATAAGCATCTTTCTGGCGGGGTAACAACATTCTCTGACACTCCGCCGGCTAGAGGTGCATATACTATTCTAAATGAGTCTTGCTTCGCATGTGGTTTGAATTCAAATATTGATTGGCATACAACAAAATTATATCTAAATGATTATTCTGGGGAAATAGATGCTGCATCTGAAATGTACAGGCTTGAATCATCTTTGGTACGTGCTGTAATACATGCTGAATCTGGTTTTAGGCCACTTGCAAAATCCAAGAAGGGTGCTGTAGGACTAATGCAGTTGATGCCTGATACTGCTCGTGAATTAGGCGTTACGGATGCAAGAGTTCCTTCTTATAATATACGAGGCGGAACTCGGTACTTGGCTGGTTTGCTCATGAAGTTTAGAGGTGATATTGATTTGGCAGTAGCGGCTTATAATGCAGGCCCTATGGCAGTAGAAAAGCATAAAGGGATACCGCCGTATGCTGAGACTGCAGCCTACGTTCAACGAGTTAATATATTGTATAAACGCTACAAGAGCGTCAGTTAGCTGGCTGTTGAAATACCCCGCGTCCGAGAGAGATCGCTTGCTCGATTTGTTTGATTTTCAGATTTTGGAGTTTCGCATTTTGAAATTTCACCGGTTTTCAAGTCCGTTCTCTCGCGTTTGAGCCGCTTTCCCTGTTCTTTTGGCCGCTTACGGCTCCTGCACACGGATTTGCCCCAGCGAGCGCGTATGTGCAAGGTTGTAGCGGGCCATCGCCAACACAAAGACCTGATCGACATTCTTTAGGCCTCGTACCATCACCTCGTGGATGCCCCATTGTCTTTGTCCAACCGAAGCCGTGTTCGATGAGTTTGCGCTTCTGCTGCAGGATCTTGGCCACGGCCTTAGGCACCGCCGAGCTACGCCCTTAGGTGTGGCGGCGCCACATGAGGGGTGACGTTCATCTCATGCAATGCTTCGATGAACTCCTGTGCGTCATAGCCATTGTCCGCACCAAGCGTGAGGGTGGTGGCCCAATCGCCCGATGCCTGGCGAGCCTCGTTGATCATGGCCTTGGCCGCTTCGCGTTCGGCATGGTCGCCGGCGGTGGTAATCATCGCGCTGGCCATCAAGCCGTGACGGTTGTCACTGAGGGTGTGCCCCATGAAGCGCAGGTCGCTGGCGGTGTTGTACTTGCGGCACAGCCGGGCATCGCGTTCGGTGGTGGAGGCATGTTTGCCGTTGCAATGCGTCTTGCCCTTGATGTTGGCCCCGTCATCGTCGCTGCCGTCACGGTGCTCTAAGCTTTTGTGTTCGGCCGTGGCCTGGATGAGGGTGTCGTCCACACTGAAATATTCGCCCGATAGCCAGCCTTTAATGTTTGCAATGGCCCGCACTTCGTAGAACAGTTCAATCATGGTGTCGTGCTTGATCAGACGTTCACGGTACTTGCATACCGCGCATCGTGAACAGCCTTTCGGTGAAAGTGTCGGCTCCGCGCATGTGTTGGGCGGAGAGGTTTTCAGCGGCCTTCAAGTGTGGTGTTTGATTCTTAAGCATGGTCTGTAAAAGTCCGCCGGGTGACGGCCCAAACTGAGACAGTTGAGCCATGGAACAAATGAGCTTTGCCAGCGCCGGATTCAAGTTGGTCGCCAAGCGCACGCGTGACGCACCCCTGAATTTCCGGACGAGATGAGCCTGGTGATTCCGTGGTCCGAACTGCTGACCCTGATAGCGCCGCATGCCCCATTGGGCAGGACGGGGCGCCCGCCGTTTGCCACCGAAGTGGTGCTGCGCATTACCTGCTGCAACAATTCTTCGATCACTGCGATCCGGCCATGGAAGAAGCGCTGCACGACATCCCGCTGTACCGTGAGTTTGCCTGGCCCGATACTGGCATCACGCACTCAAGGCCGGCACAGTGGTCGATGCCACGTTGATTGCGGCACCGAGCCCGACCAAGAACGACAGAGGGCAACGAGACCTCGAGGTGCACCAAACCAAGAAGGGCAATCAATGGCACTTTGGCATGAAGGCTCACATTGGCGTGGACGCCGATTCGGGCCTGGTGCACACCGTCACGACCACATCAGCCCATGCACACGACATCACCCAGGCGGCTGCGCTGCTGCACGGGCAAGAACAACAGGTCTTTGCGGACTCGCGTTACCGGGGCGTTCACAAACGCGAGGAGGTTCAGGCGCAACACCCACAAGTCAACGGGCACATTGCCATGATCCCGGGCCAGCGCCGTGTGATGGACAAGAATCGACCCATCATTGGACTCAAGGAGCAACTGGAGCAGATCAAGGCCTGCATCCGCGCCAAGGTCGAGCACCTGTGAAGGGTCATTCAGCTAAAGGTCATTTGCGTCAATGCCCGCTTAAGTTCAAAACAGAATGCAACACGACAACAGAATGCCTGACGAGGCAGGTCGTTCTTTGCCGTGTACCTGTTATTGCATACAGCGTTTTCTAACAGCGGCACTACAATCCGCCCCATGGCAACGAATCCCGCAGTCAAGACATCCGCTGATTACTCCGAAGGCTCGATCCGCGTGCTCAAGGGCCTGGAGCCCGTCAAGCAGCGCCCGGGCATGTACACCCGCACCGACAACCCGCTGCACGTGATCCAGGAAGTGCTGGACAACGCAGCCGATGAAGCGCTGGCCGGGCACGGCAAGAAGATCAAGGTCACCCTGCACACCGATGGGTCCGTCACTGTCGAAGACGACGGCCGCGGCATTCCGTTCGGCCTGCACCCCGAGGAAAAAGCGCCGGTCATCGAACTGGTCTTCACCCGCCTGCATGCCGGCGGCAAATTCGACAAGGGCAAGGGCGGCGCCTACAGCTTCTCGGGCGGTCTGCATGGCGTGGGCGTTTCTGTCACCAACGCCCTGGCGACCCGGCTGGAGGCCACCAGCTACCGCGAAGGCAAGGTGGCGCGCCTGGTGTTCTCGGGCGGCGACGTGATCGAGCCGCTGGTGATCAGCGAGGCCGGTCCCGGTGAGCGGCGCAGCGGGACCGCAGTGCGCGTCTGGCCGGACCCGAAGTACTTCGAATCGGCCATCCTGCCGCTGGGCGAGCTCACCCACCTGCTGCGCAGCAAGGCGGTGCTGATGCCGGGCGTGAGCGTGACGCTGACCCTGGAGAAGACGAAAGAAGTCCAGACCTGGCTTTACAAGGGCGGCCTGCGCGACTACCTGATGCAGACGCTCAATGGCGATCCGGTGATTCCGCTACTCGAAGGCGACGGCTTCGCCGACGGCCAGCACGACAGCTTTGCCGAAGGCGAGGGCGCAGCCTGGTGCCTGGCCTTCACCGAGGACGGCGGTGCGGTGCGTGAAAGCTATGTCAACCTGATTCCCACCAGCGCCGGCGGCACCCATGAGCTGGGCCTGCGTGATGGGGTCTTCAACGCCGTCAAGAGCTTCATCGAGCTGCACTCGCTGCTGCCCAAGGGCGTGAAGCTGATGCCGGAAGACGTGTTTGCCCGGGCCTCCTACGTGCTCAGCGCCAAGGTGCTCGATCCCCAGTTCCAGGGCCAGATCAAGGAACGGCTGAACTCGCGCGATGCGGTGCGCCTGGTGTCCAGCTTTGTGCGCCCGGCGCTCGAACTCTGGCTCAACGAGCACGTCGAGCACGGCAAGAAGCTGGCCGAACTGGCCATCAAGGCCGCGCAGACGCGCCAGAAGGCCGGCCAGAAGGTCGAAAAGCGCAAGGGCTCGGGCGTGGCCGTGCTGCCCGGCAAGCTGACCGACTGCGAAAGCCGCGACATCGCCTACAACGAGGTCTTTCTGGTCGAGGGCGACTCGGCCGGCGGCAGTGCCAAGATGGGCCGCGACAAGGAAAGCCAGGCCATCCTGCCGCTGCGCGGCAAGGTGCTCAACACCTGGGAGGTCGACCGCGACCTGCTGTTCAAGAACAACGAGATTCACGACATCGCGGTGGCCATCGGCGTCGACCCGCACGGGCCCGACGACACGCCCGACCTCTCCGGCCTGCGCTACGGCAAGGTCTGCATCCTGAGCGACGCCGATGTGGACGGTTCGCACATCCAGGTGCTTCTGCTGACGCTCTTTTTCCGCCACTTCCCCAAGCTGATCGAGGCCGGCCACGTGTATGTGGCCCGCCCGCCGCTGTTCCGGGTGGACGCGCCGGCGCGCGGGAAAAAGCCGGCTTCCAAGGCCTATGCCCTTGATGAAGGCGAATTGACCGCCATATTGGATAAGTTGCGTAAGGAAAATGTGCGCGAAGGCGCGTGGAGCATCAGCCGGTTCAAGGGACTGGGCGAGATGAACGCGGAACAATTGTGGGACACCACGCTCAATCCGGATACGCGCCGCCTGTTGCCGGTGCAACTGGGTACGATGGATTTCATGCAAACCGAAAACCTGATCACCAAACTCATGGGCAAGGGCGAGGCCGCGGCCCGGCGCGAGTTGATGGAACTCCACGGTGACGCGGTGGAGATCGACATCTGAGCCCACTGACCATGCCACGCCTGCCTTTTCATCGATTTTTCGAATTGTTCGGTCGAACCCCAGCATGGGTGGGTCTTGTCCTGCTATTGTTTTTGAGTATCCCGGCCCGCGCCGACGTCTGGGCCCACATCGACGAAGCGGGCGTGGCGCATTTTGCGAACGAGCAGGTCGATCCGCGCTACCAGCTGTTTTTCCGTGGCAGCCCGCAGGCCGCGGACACTGCGACCGGCACGGCACGCGCAGTTGCGGTGCCCACGGCGCAGCCGAAGCTGGTGGCGTTCTTTGAAGTGGCGCCCGGATTTCGCAATGTCAAGCACCTGCTGCGCGAAGCCTCGGCTCACCATGATGTCGATTACGAACTGCTCAAGGCCCTGATTGCCACCGAATCCGGGTTCGATGCCGGCGCCGTGTCGCCCAAAGGCGCGATCGGCCTGATGCAGGTGATGCCGGCCACCGCCGCACGGTATGGCGTCAATGCCGACCGGCGCGCCAGCATCGAGCAGAAACTGGCCGACCCCGCCATCAACATCCGCGCCGGTGCCAGCTACCTGAGCTACCTGATCCGGCTCTTTCCGGGCCAGCTGGAACTGGCTCTGGCCGCCTACAACGCCGGTGAAGGCGCGGTGCAGCGGGCGGGCAATCGTGTGCCCAATTACCGGGAAACCCAGAACTACGTCAGCACCGTCATGCAGCTTTACAACCTGCTCAAGCCACCGGCCGCCCTGGCGCCGTCGCCTCGACCGGGGGGCCGGGTGCACATGAGCTTTCCTGCCCCGGCCGGTGGCGCGGTCGGGCGTGGCAACATGATTCCTCCCTCCCTCCCGGCCGTCGTGGCGCCTGCCGCCATCGTGCCCCGTGACACTTTCTATTGATGAACGACCAACCGACGCTCGATCTCTCCCCGCCCGGGTCCGACGACTCGCTCAACCTCGCCACCTACGCCCAACGCGCCTACCTCGAATACGCCCTGAGCGTGGTCAAGGGCCGCGCCTTGCCCGATGTGTGCGACGGCCAGAAGCCGGTGCAGCGGCGCATCCTGTACAGCATGTCGCGCATGGGCCTGGGTTTCGGTGGGCCCAACGGCAATACGGGTGCCAAGCCCGTCAAGTGCGCCCGTGTGGTGGGCGACGTGCTGGGCCGCTTCCATCCGCACGGCGACCAAGCTGCCTACGACGCGCTGGTGCGCATGGCGCAGGACTTCTCCCAGCGCTACCCGCTGATCGACGGCCAGGGCAACTTCGGCAGCCGTGACGGCGACGGCGCCGCCGCCATGCGCTACACCGAGGCGCGGCTGGCCAAAATCACCAGCCTGCTGCTCGACGAGATCGACGAAGGCACGGTCGATTTCCAGCCCAACTACGACGGCTCCACCGAAGAGCCGAAACAGCTGCCGGCGCGGCTGCCGTTCACGCTGCTCAACGGCGCCAGCGGCATCGCCGTGGGCCTGGCCACCGAGATCCCCAGCCACAACCTGCGCGAGATCGCCGACGCCTGCGTGGCGCTGATCCGCAACCCGAAGTTGGCCGACGATGAATTGTTCGCGCTGGTGCCCGGGCCGGATTACCCCGGCGGCGGCCAGATCATCAGCACGGCGGGCGACATCGCCGATGCGTACCGCACCGGGCGTGGCTCGCTGAAGTGCCGCGCGCGCTGGAAGATTGAAGACCTGGCGCGCGGCCAGTGGCAGCTGGTGGTCACCGAGCTGCCGCCGGGCGTCAGCACCCAGCGCGTGCTGGAGGAAATCGAGGAGCTGACCAACCCCAAGGTCAAGGCCGGCAAGAAGGCGCTCACGCAGGAGCAGAACCAGCTCAAGGCCAGCGTGCTGGCCGTGCTGGACGGCGTGCGCGACGAGTCCAGCAAGGACGCGGCCGTGCGCCTGGTCTGTGAACCCAAGACCAGCCGCATCGAGCAGCAAGAGCTCATCACCACGCTGCTGGCCCACACCAGCCTGGAAACCTCGTCGCCCATTAACCTGACGATGATCGGGCTGGATGGCCGGCCGGTGCTGAAGTCGATGCGCCAGATGCTGCTGGAGTGGATCGAGTTCCGCCAGGGCACGATCATCCGCCGCTCGCAGCACCGCCTGGACAAGGTGCGCGACCGCATCCACATCCTCGAGGGGCGGCAGATCGTGTTGCTCAACATCGACGAAGTGATCGCCATCATCCGCGCCAGCGACGAGCCCAAGGCCGCGCTGATCGCGCGGTTCCACCTGAGCGACCGCCAGGCCGAGGACATCCTGGAAATCCGCCTGCGCCAGCTCGCGCGGCTCGAGGCCATCAAGATCGAGCAGGAGTTGTCGAACCTGCGCGAGGAAGCCGGCAAGCTGGAAGAGATTCTGGGCAACCCGTCCAGCCTGCGCCGCCTGATGATCAAGGAGATCGAGGCCGATGCGAAGACCTTCGCCGATGCCCGGCGCACGCTGATCCAGGCCGAGAAGAAGGCCGTGCTCGAAGTGCGTGTGGTGGATGAGCCGGTGACGGTGGTGGTGTCGCAAAAGGGCTGGGCCCGCGCCCAGAAGGGCTGGGCGCGCGACCGCGCCGGCAATGGCGCCACGGCTGGCACGCCGGAGTACACCTTCAAGGCCGGCGATGCGCTGTACGGCGCCTTCGAGTGCCGCTCGGTCGACACCCTGCTGGCCTTTGGCTCCAACGGCCGCCTGTATTCGGTGCCGGTGGCCTCCCTTCCTGGCGCTCGGGGTGACGGGCAGCCGGTCACGACGCTGATCGAGCTGGAGTCCGGCACGCAGTTGGTGCATTTCTTCGCCGGCCCGGCGGCGGCGACCTTGCTGCTGGCCAGCTCCGGCGGCTACGGATTCCTCGCCACAGTGGAGAACATGGTGTCACGGCAGAAGGCGGGCAAGGCTTTCATCAGCCTGGGCGAGGGCGAAACCGTCTGTGCGCCGTCGCTGGTCAGCCTGCCCGTTCCCGGGGCCGGTGCTTCGGCCGTCGCCCCGGCCACGCATGTTGCCTGTGCGTCCACGCTGGGGCGCATCCTGACCTTCGAGATCGGCGAACTGCGGGCCATGGCCAATGGCGGACGCGGCCTGATGCTGATCGATCTGGATGGCAAGGACACCCTGGCCGGCGCCGCCGCCTACACCCGCAGCATCCGCATCGAAGGCCTGGGCCGCGGCGGCAAGCCGCGCGAGGAAACGCTGGAGATCCGCAGCCTCAACAACGCCCGCGCGGCCCGTGCGCGCAAGGGCAAGGCGGCGGATCTGGGCTTCAAGCCCGCCAGCGTCACGAGAATCGAATAGTTTGGGTCGTTTCCCAGCGTCGAATGGTCATGGATTGCTATCAAGATAGGAGTTTTCTGGAGGCGCATCCGGGCCTGTGGCCGGGAGCGATTGCCCCATGATCACGCCCGGCGGCTACCAGACGGCGCTCCAGATTGCGTTGGTGTCCCTGGCCTCCTACATCTGCGGTGAGGCGGTCACAGGCTACTTCCACAGCGCCTCGGCCAAGACGGGCGGCATGTGGGCGGTCATGTCTGCGGTCGTCGTCTTGCAGCAATTGCGCGGGGAATCCGTGCCACGGGTCTGGCGTCTGATTGTGGCCACGCTCATCGGGTCTCTGGTCGGCGCCGCCTATCTCAGCACCCTGGGCTTCAGCGCATTGGGCTTGGCTGTTTCGGTCTTTCTGGCCGTCATTGCCTGCCACGCCTTTCGCCTGCCGCCCGAGGCCAACCACGCGGCGCTTTCAGTCGGGGTGGTGATGGTCGTGACCAGCCTGCATCCAGGCCTGCACCCGCTCCATAGCGCGGCACTGCGCTTCGCCGAGGCCTGCATCGGCACGGCGGTGTCTGTGCTGGCGGTCCGGGTATGGCGCGGCCCGGGTGCCGGCTGAGGCCAAAACCAGGCGGGCAGCCGGCTTCAGAGCCTGATCTGGTAGTCCGAATGGCCGTCGCTCTCGCGCGGCGGCAGGGGGAGCGCGCCAAAGCGCTGGTACAGCCGGTTCGCGGCCGGGTTGCGGGGCGAGACGTCTTCGATCGTGAAGGTGCTGCATTGGCGGGTCCGCGCCGCCCCGATGAGGGTGCCGATCACCAATGAGGCCAGGCCTTTGCCGCGGAAGACAGGCACCGTGGCGATGTTGCTGAGGCGGAAATCCGAACCCCGCACGACGCCCAGCGCCTCGACCACGTCGAGCTTGTCGACGGTCAGTCGAAGGGTGTAGGGCGTATCCGGCTCGGCGGTCCAGAACTGCAGGTGAAGGTCGATCTTGTCCAGATCCGGCCGGGTGAAAGGCCACATGCTGAAAAGCTCCGGGTTGCTGGGTGTCTCAAGGGGGCCGGTGCCGCCATATGCGCCGTCGGCGCAAGGCGCCGGATCGGCCCGGCGGTCGTGATCAGGCCAGTTCGGCGATCAGTTCGATCTCCACGCAGGCCCCCAGCGGGATTTGCGCCACGCCGAACGCGCTGCGTGCATGCGCGCCCTTGTCGCCGAACACCTGCGCCAGCAGCTCGGAGCAGCCGTTGGTCACCAGGTGCTGTTCGGTGAAATCGGAGGTGGAGTTGACCAGGCTCATGACCTTCACGATGCGCTTGACGCTGTTGAGATCGCCGCCGGCGGCCTGGCAGGCCGCCTGCAGCGTGCCCATGAGGTCGATGGCCACCGCGCGCGCTGCGGCCTGGCCTTCGGCGGTGGTCACGTTCTTGCCGAGCTGGCCCACCCAGGGCTTGCCGTCCTTCCTTGCAATGTGGCCGGAGAGGAAGACCAGCTTGCCGGTCTGCACAAAGGGCACATAGGCTGCGGCGGGCACGGCCACCGGCGGCAAGGTGATGTTAAAGGCCTTGAGTTTGTCGTTGATGTTCATCGGGCAGCTCCGAAAGAGGGGTCAGGGTGGGTAGCGGCGGCAGGGGCGGCAGCGGCTCGGCAGCCGCATCCCGTATCCCGGACTCGCCTTCTTCGTGTGGGGCCGGCGTTGTGCCGCTGAGCAGTTCCTGCAGCGGCTGTACCGTGACAGCCACCGTGAGTGTATGCCGCGCGCCGCCGTGGATCACCCCGCGCATGGGTGAAATATCGGAATAGTCGCGCCCCAGCGCCAGCGTCACGTAGTCTTCGCCGGGCGAACCCCACCCGCTGCGGTTGTTGGTGGGGTCCAGGTCATACCAGCCATTGCCGTCCTGTGCGCCCGGCAGGTCCGGCAGGTAGACGGCCACCCAGGCATGCGAGGCGTCGCTGCCGATCAGGCGCGGCTGCCCGGCCGGCGGGTGCGTCAGCAGGTAGCCGCTGACGTAGCGTGCCGGCACGCCCATGGCGCGCAGGCAGCCGATCATGATGTGGGCAAAGTCCTGGCACACACCGGTACGCCGTTCCAGTGCCTCCAATGCCGGGGTGTTGACCTCGGTGCTGAACGTCTCATAAGTGAATTCGTCATGGATGCGCGCCATCAGGTCGCGCCCGGCCTCGATCAGCGCGCGGCCGGGGGGGAAGCTGGGGCGCGCATAGGCCGAAAAGGCATCGTGGCGCGGCGCGTGGTGCGAGGCAAAGACGAATTCGGCGGCGGCATCCCAGGCGGCGCCGGCGCGGAAGCGAAAGCGCTCACGCACGGCTTCCCAGGTGACGGTGCTGGGCGCAGGCTGCGGCGCGCGCGTCTCGACTTCGCTGACCGCCACGACGCGCAGCACGGTGTGCGGGGACTGCAGCGAAAAGAACGTGCGCAGATTGCCGTAGACGTCGGGTGTCTGGCTGCGTTGCGCGGGCGTCGGTGCGATGTCGAGCCGATGGGCCAGCAGGCGCTGGCAAGGCGTGTCCAGCGGGTGCAGATGCGCCATGTGCTGCGCTGTCTCGACCGCCGGGCTGTAGTCGTAGCGCGTCTCGTGGGTGATGCGCAATTCCATCAGGCCCCCAGGCTCTGGCCGGTCTCGAAGGTGTGGGTGAAGTAGCGCAGACTGATGTCCTCCGACAGTTGCCAGGCCGCGCCCAGGCATTGCGACAGCAAGGCGGCCAGAGCGCTGTAGCGATCGTCCGCGTCCGGCGTGCACAGGGGGGCGAGCCTCCAGTCGGCGGGGTCGGGCATCTTGCGGGCCAGCGCATCCAGTGCATCGGGCGCGCTGCCAGCCAGCTTGGCCAGGCGACCGCGCAGCGTCTGCACCACCCAGCCCAGCGAGCGCGGGTTGTCGCGGTCCAGCACCAGCAGGTCCACCAGGGCCGCGACATCGCGGCTCTGCTGGTACTGCGCATGAAAGGTGATGGTGCTGTCGAACAGCGCCACCAGTGCTTCGAAGCCACCGCTGTCATGGACCGCGCCGGTCTGGAAGCCGCTGGCCAGCGCAGGCGCCAGCACGCACAGGCGCTCGATCAGGCGGCCGATCGAAAGCAGCCGCCAGCCGTCGTCGCGCGTCATGCGGTCGGTCTGGGCTCCGGTGATGGCCGCCATGTCGTTGCTGGCCGCCTCCAGCGTGCGCAGGGCATCGGCGGCGGACCAGTCGCCCTGTGCGGCGTGCGCGGCGCAGCTCTGAGAGAACTGTGACTCGGCGCGGGTGATGATGCTCCAGTGCTCCTGCGACAGGCGTTCGCGCACGCTGGAGGCATTGAGCTTGAGCGCGCGCAGGTTGTAGCCCACGCTGGTGGCGCCGTCGCGGCTGTCCAGGCTGGCGATCAGCGAGCGCTCGAATACCCGGCGCGCCTGCACGGCGCTGGGCACGCCGGGCAGCACCAGGGTGCTCTTCATGGCCATGTCGCCCAGCCAGGCCAGCAGGGCCGGCGCCGCGGCGTCCTCGCCGTTCAGCCGGTTGATCGTGATGCGGGCCAGCCGGATGCTGTTTTCGGCCCGCTCGGTGTAGCGGCCCATCCAGAACAGGTTCTCGGCGGCACGGCTGGTCACCAGGCGCTTGCGCTGGACGACCGCGGCCGGTGTCTGGTGAGGGGCCAGCAGCGTGGTGCGGTCCACCGTCTCGCCTTTTTCGACATCCGTCAGGACCCAGGCATCGGCGCTGCTGCCGCCGCGCTGCATGGTGGCGATGCCTTCGCTGGCGCTGGCCAGGCGCGCCAGCCCGCCGGGCAGCACGCGCCACGATTGCGGGCCGTCGGCCACGGCGAAGACGCGCAGCATCATGGAGCGCGGCTCGATCCGGTCACCGCCCGTGCGCGGCTCCCAGGTCGGCATCTGCGACAAGGGCAGCCAGGTCTGGGTGGTGTGGATGTCCCCCTCGCGCAGGATGCGTCCCGCCCATTCATCGAGTTCGCGGCGCGACATCGATCGGCCCAGCGCGGCCTCGAAGCTGCCATGGCTCGCCGAGCCCGGGTAGGTGGGCTTGATCACGCATTTGTCGAGCTGCGGCAGCACCGCTTCCAGCGAGGCGCGTTCGCCGCACCACCAGGTGGGCAGCGCGGGCAATTGCAGGTCCTCGCCGAGCAGGTGGCGCGACAGGGCCGGCAGAAAGCCCAGCAGCGCGCTGGACTCCAGAAAGGCCGAGCCGGGCGCATTGGCCACCAGCACGTTGCCGGCGCGAATCGCCTGCAGCAGGCCGGGAACGCCCAGCGTGGAGTCGGGGCGCAGTTCCAGCGGGTCGAGGAATTCGTCGTCCAGGCGCTTGAGCAGGCCGTGCACCGGCTCCAGCCCGCGCAGGGTTTTGAGGTAGACGCGCTGGTCGCGCACGGTCAGGTCGCTGCCTTCGACCAGGGTCAGGCCCAGGTAGCGCGCCAGGTAGGCGTGCTCGAAATAGGTTTCGTTGTAGGGGCCGGGCGTGAGCAGCGCAATGTGCGAATCCGCGCCGGCCGGGCTCATGGCTTTCAGCCCTTCGATCAGCGCACGGTAAGTGGCGGCCAGGCGCTGCACGTGCATGGCCTCGAAGGCCTTGGGGAACAGGCGCGAGATCGACAGCCGGTTCTCCAGAAGGTAACCCAGGCCCGAGGGCGCCTGCGTGCGCTGCGACACCACCCACCAGTTGCCGTCCGGCCCGCGCGCCAGGTCGAAGGCCGCGATGTGCAGGTAGGTGCCGCCCACCGGCACCACGCCGTGCATGGCGCGCAGGTAGCCCGGGTGGCCACGCACCAGCGCCGGCGGCAGCAGGCCCGCCTTGAGCAGCTCGCGAGGGCCGTACACGTCGGCCATCACCCGGTCAAGCACGCGCACGCGTTGCAGCACGCCAGCCTCAATCTGCCGCCAGCTCTCGGGCGCCACGATCAGCGGGAACAGGTCCAGCTCCCAGGGGCGCTGCGGACCGCTGGCGTCGGCGTAGACGTTGTAGCTGACCCCGTTGTCGCGGATCTGGCGCTGCAGCGTCTCCGTGCGCCGGTTCAGGTCGGCGAAGCCCGCGGTGCCCAGTGCGTCAAAGAACTGGGTCCATTTGTCGGACAGCTCCAGCGTGTAGGTTTCGTCGTCCCGCGCGGCCCGTCCCCGCAATTCGTCGAAGTGGCCTTCTTCCGCCGCCGACGCCAATGCAGCGGCCATGCTCGCTGGCGAGAGGTCTTCGGGTGCATCGGTCGAGGGGGTCGGGGCAGGGTGTTCCACAGCGGTCGATTGTCGCATCCGGTGGGCTGGGGCTTACCCGGATTGCCCGTGATCCGCTGCCCCCCCCCCCCCCCCCCCCCCCACCCCCAAACAACCCCCCCCCCCCCCCCCAACCCCCCCCTCCCCCCGCCCCCCCCACAACTGGCGCCGCAGGTCGAGCGTGAACGGGAACTCGCGGCTGCCCGGCACGTCGATGCTGGCCGGCGGCACGCTCATGAGGCCCGGGGTGTGGCCCATGCGGGTGAAGCGGGACAGCCGGCGGCTCTCGGCCTCGTAGGAGTTGACCGGGAAGGACTCGTAGTTCAGCCCGCCCGGGTGGGCGACAAAGTACTGGCAGCCGCCCAGCGAGCGCTTCATCCAGGTGTCCACGATGTCGAACGTCAGCGGCGCGTGCACGCCGATCGACGGGTGCAGGCTCGACGGCGGGTTCCAGGCCTTGTAGCGCACGCCGGCCACGAACTCACCCGTGGTGCCGGTGGACTGCATGGGCAGCGGGCGGCCGTTGCAGGTGATGACGTAGCGGCTTTCGTTCAGGCCGGTGACGCGCACCTCGATGCGCTCCAGCGACGAGTCCACATAGCGCACGGTGCCGCCGGACGAGCCTTCCTCGCCCATCACGTGCCAGGGCTCCAGGGCGTTGCGCAGCGTGAGCTCGATGCCCATGCTCTTGACCTCGCCCACCAGCGGGAAGCGGAACTCGAAGTGCGGGGCGAACCAGGCGTCGTCGAAGGCGTAGCCGGCCTGGCGCATCTCGGCCATGATGTCGGCGAAGTCCATCTGGATGAAGGTCGGCAGCAGGAAGCGGTCGTGCAGCTCGGTGCCCCAGCGGGTGACGGGCGCGCGGTAGGGCTCCTTCCAGAAACGCGCCACCAAGGCGCGCAGCAGCAGCTGTTGCGCCACGCTCATGCGGGCGTGCGGCGGCATCTCGAAGGCGCGCAGCTCCAGCAGGCCGAGGCGGCCGGTCGAGCTGTCGGGCGAGTACAGCTTGTCGATGCAGAACTCGCTGCGGTGCGTGTTGCCGGTGACGTCCACCAGGATGTTGCGCAGCGTGCGGTCCACCAGCCAGGGCGGCATGTCGGTCCCGAAGCGCTCGCGGTTGGCATAGACCTCGTGCAGCGCGATCTCCAGCTCGTACAGCTGGTCGTTGCGGGCTTCGTCCACGCGCGGGGCCTGGCTGGTCGGGCCGACGAACATGCCGCTGAACAGGTAGCTCAGGGACGGGTGGTTGTGCCAGTACAGGATCAGGCTGGCCAGCAGCTCGGGCTTGCGCAGGAAGGGGCTGTCGGACGGCGTGGCGCCGCCGAGCACGAAGTGGTTGCCGCCGCCGGTGCCGGTGTGGCGCCCGTCGGTCATGAACTTCTCGGCCGACAGGCGCGTCTCGAACGCCGCCTGGTACAGGAACTCGGTGTGCTGCACCAGCTCGCCCCAGTTGTGGGCCGGGTGGATGTTGACCTCGATGACACCCGGGTCGGGCGTGACCTGCAGCAGCTTCAGGCGCGGGTCGCGCGGCGGCGGGTAGCCTTCGAGCACGATCTTCATGCGCAGCTCCGCCGCCGTGGCTTCGACCGCGGCGACCAGGTCCAGGTAGTCCTCCAGGCGCGCCAGCGGTGGCATGAAGACGTACAGCACGCCGCTCTTGCCGCCGTGCTCGGCCTCGGCCTTCGGGCCATTGGCGCGCATCGGGTCGCGCACCTCCACGCACAGCGCGGTGCGGGTGATCCAGTGCGCGGACTCCTGGCGCTGCGGTGCGCGCGTCGCATCGGTGCTGAGCGGGGCATGCGACGGCTGGATCTCGCCGCGCCAGTTGGCCTGCTCGGCGCTGGGCCGGCCCGCGCCGCTGCCATGGCCCTGGCCTTGCACCGCCACCACGCCGCCTTCGGCAAAGCCGCCGCCGGTGGTGTGGGCCGCATAGCCACCGGCGCCGTCCGGGCCGGCCTGCACGGTGTTGTACTGGGCGCGCAGCGTCGTGGCCTGGGGCAGGGCGTCGCGGGCGGCGTAGGGGTCCTGCTCGATCAGGTAGGGGTAGTCGGCCTTGCTGACCCAGGGCAGGGAATCCAGCGGCAGGCGGTAGCCCATCGGCGAATCGCCCGGGAAGCAGGTACATGCGCTCGTCGCGGAAGAACCAGGGCCCGGTGGTCCACAGCGGACCGGCCAGGCCGGGGCCGACGGGCGGGTTGCACTGCAGCGGCAGCACGTAGCCGACGACGGTGTCCAGCCCCTGGGTGAAGACGCGGCGCAGGCGGATGCGCTCCATCTCGTCTTCCAGCTTCGACTCGAACGGGTCCACGTTGACCGGCAGGCGGCGCTCGCGCCACAGGTAGTACCAGGTGTCCTCGTAGCCGGGTTCGATGAAGCGGTCGGACAGGCCGAGCTTGCGCGACAGCGTCTGGATGAAGCGCTGCGAATCCTCCGCGGTGTACGCATGCGGCTCGCGCTCGTCGGCAAACAGGCTGGGGTCGTGCCAGATCGGCTGGCCGTCGGCGCGCCAGCAGATCGACAGGGCCCAGCGCGGCAGCTGCTCGCCGGGGTACCACTTGCCCTGGCCGAAGTGCAGGAAGCCGCCCTGGCCGTATTCGTCGCGCAGCTTGTGCACCAGCTCGCTGGCCAGGCCGCGCTTGGTCGGCCCCAGGGCGTCGGTGTTCCATTCCGCCGCGTCGCGGTCGTTCACGGCCACAAAGGTGGGCTCGCCGCCCATGGTCAGGCGCACGTCGCCGGCGACGAGCTCCTGGTCGACCTTGGCGCCCAGCGCCATCACGTCGGCCCATTGTTCGTCGGTGTAGGGCAGGGTGACGCGCGGGGATTCATAGATGCGCGTGACCTGCATGTGGTGGGCGAACTCGACCTCGCACTCGTCCACGCCGCCTTCGATGGGCGCGGCGCTTGATGGGGTGGGAGTGCAGGCCAGCGGAATGTGGCCTTCACCGGCCAGCAGGCCGGAGGTGGCGTCCAGCCCCACCCAGCCGGCGCCGGGCAGGTAGACCTCGCACCAGGCGTGCAGGTCGGTGAAGTCGACCTCGGTGCCGCTGGGGCCGTCCAGGCTCTTCACGTCGGGCGCCAGCTGGATCAGGTAGCCCGAGACGAAGCGCGCCGCCAGGCCGCAGTGGCGCAGCAGCTGCACCAGCAGCCAGCCGGAGTCGCGGCAGGAGCCGGAGCCCAGCGTCAGCGTCTCCTCGGGCGTCTGCACGCCAGGCTCCATGCGGATGGTGTAGTTGATGTCCTTGTGCACCATCTGGTTCAAATCGACCAGGAAGATCACGCTGCGCCGCTTGGTGCGGTCGATCTTGTCCAGGTAGGCCTGCACCAGCGGCGTGGCCGGCTCGGTGATCAGGTAGGGTGCCAGCTCCTGCTTGAGCTCCGGCGCGTAGGTGAACGGGAACTCCTCCGCGTCGGGCTCCAGGAAAAAGTCGAACGGGTTGTAGACCGCCATCTCGGCCACCAGGTCGACCGTCACCTTGAACTCGGTGGCCTTTTCGGGAAACACCAGACGGGCCTGGTAGTTGGCAAACGGGTCCTGCTGCCAGTTGACGAAGTGGCCCACCGGCTCGATCTTGAGCGAGTACGAAATGATGTTGCTGCGGCAGTGCGGCGCCGGGCGCAGGCGGACCACCTGGGGCCCCAGCGTGACCGGGCGGTCGTATTTGTAGTGGGTGACGTGGTTCAGGGCGGCGTGGATGGACATTCGCGTCTCGGGTGGGTTCGGTTCAAATCGGTCAGGCAGCCGGGCGCACGGATGCGCCGGGGCGGGTACCCGATCCTAGCAAGACCCGAGCCAGTCGACCGCTCTGTGTCGATGTCCGTTTAGCATGGCGTGATGCACGACCCCCTGAATCCGGACGAAACCCGCGCCAGTGGCGGGCTCTGGGCCGGTTCGGTGGTCATGACCGGTTTCGTGGCGGGCCATGCGCTGCAATTGCAGCAGGCGCAGTTGTGGGCGGCTTGGGTGTACGCGGCTCTGTTCGCGGCACCTCTTGGCGGCTGGGCGTGGGCGGTGCTGGCGCGCCGGGCGGGCCCTTGGCCATCGGAAAACCCCGCCTGGGTCGCCCGGTTGCTGTTGGCATTCGCAGCAGCGGCCATCGGTTTCGGCCTGTGCGGCTGGCGCGCCACCGTGTATGCGCAGCAGGGTCTGAGCCCGGCGCTGGAGGGGCGCGACCTGACACTGGTCGGCCAGGTGGGGGCCATGCCGCAACGCAACGAGGCCGGCGTGCGTTTCCGCTTCGACATTGAGGCCGCCACGCTGGACGGCGCTGCGGTGGCCGTTCCGCGGCGGGTGCTCCTGGGCTGGTATGGCGGCGCCGCCGTGGCGGCGGATGGGGCGACGCTGGAGTTGCAGCGTCAGCCGGCCGACCTGCGCCCCGGGGAGCGCTGGCAGATGACGGTGCGCCTTAAAGCCCCGCACGGCAACCTCAATCCGCATGGCTTCGACTACGAACTCTGGCTCTGGGAACAGGGGCTGCAGGCCACCGGATATGTGCGCTCGGGCCTGAAAGACCTGCCGCCGCAGCGCCTGGCCATGACCTGGGCACACCCGGTGGAGCAGGCCCGCCAGTCGGTGCGCGACGCCATCCTGGCGCGCGTCGGCGACGGGAGCCCGGAGCGTGCGCGCAGCGCGGGTATTCTGGCCGCACTGGTCACGGGCGACCAGGCCGCCATCGAGCGCGCCGACTGGGACATCTTCCGTGCCACCGGCGTGGCCCACCTGATGAGCATTTCCGGGCTGCACATCACCCTGTTTGCCTGGGTGGCTGCGGCGCTGATCGGCGCGCTGTGGCGGCGCTCGGCGCTGTGGGGATGGCGGCTGTGCCTGTGGCTGCCCGCGCCGGCCGCGGCGCTGATCGGCGGCGTGGCCCTTGCAGCCGCCTATGCGGTGTTCAGCGGCTGGGGGGTGCCGGCCCAGCGCACGATCGTGATGCTGGCCACGGTGGCAGCGCTGCGCCTGAGCGGGCGGCAATGGCCCTGGCCGACGGTCTGGCTGCTGGCCTGCGCGGTCGTGGTCGCGGTGGATCCCTGGGCGTTGACGCAGGCCGGCTTCTGGCTGAGTTTCGTCGCCGTCGGGGTGTTGTTTGCTACGGATTCAGGAGCTAAAGACGACCCTTCGACGCTGGGATGGGGCTATTTTTTCCATAAAACCCGCCAGTTGCTGCGGGAGCAGGCGGTGGTGACGCTGGCGCTGACCCCGCTGAGCCTGCTGCTGTTCGGTCAGGTCTCGGTGGTGGGCCTGGTGGCCAACCTGCTGGCGATTCCGTGGATCACACTGGTGGTCACGCCGCTGGCGCTGGCGGGCGTGCTCCTGCCGGCCCTGTGGGACTTCGCCGCCTGGACACTGGGCCCACTGGCGGCGCTGCTGGGATGGCTCGCCAGCCTGCCGTTTGCCACAGTGTCGATGGCTGCCACGCCCCTGTGGGCCGGCGTAGCAGGGGTGACCGGCGGCGTGCTGCTGGCCGCGCGGTTGCCCTGGGGCGTGCGGGCGCTGGGTCTGCCGCTTTTGTTGCCGGTGCTGTTGTGGCAGGCGCCGCGTCCTGCACCGGGTGAATTCGAACTTCTGGCGGCCGACGTCGGGCAGGGCAACGCGGTCCTCGTGCGCACGGCTGGCCATGCCCTGGTCTACGACGCCGGGCCGCGCTTCTCCGCCGAGAGTGACGCCGGCCACCGCGTGCTGGTGCCGCTGCTGCGCGCGCTGGACGAGCGGGTGGACGCGCTGGTGCTGAGCCACCGCGATACCGACCACACCGGCGGCGCCCGCGCGGTTCTGGCCATGCAGCCGCAGGCCGACCTGCTGAGTTCGATCGAAGACGACCACGAGCTGCAGGCGCCGCGCGCTGCCATGCGCTGCATGGCCGGCCAGCGCTGGACCTGGGATGGCGTGACATTCGAGTTCCTGCACCCGCAAGAGGCGGACTACGACAGCGGCACCCGGTCCAATGCCATGAGTTGCGTAATGCGCATCGGCAACGGCCGGCGCACCGCGCTGCTGGCGGGCGACATCGAGGCGGCGCAGGAAGCGCGGCTGGTGGCTTCGGGCGACAGCCTGCGCGCCGATCTGCTGCTCATGCCGCACCACGGCAGCAAGACCTCGTCCACCCCCGCGTTTCTGGATGCGGTGCAGCCGGGCGTCGTGCTGGTCCAGGCCGGGTACCGCAACCGCTTCGGTCACCCGGCGCCAGGCGTGCTGGAGCGTTACCGCGAGCGCGCGATCCGCGTCGTCGAGTCGGCTCGCTGTGGCGCGGCCACCTGGACGTCCTCAAGCCCGGACGCGGTGGCCTGCCAGCGCGATGTGGCGCGGCGCTACTGGCATCACTTTGTGCGCTGAACCCGGCCTGATGCTTCTCTGATTGATGCGGATCAAGAAGGGGTGAGGCCAGCCGGACGATCGGCATCAGGTGGCGCCGTTTGTGCACCAAGCTGGCGCGCAACTTGCTATCCTGTGCGTAGGAGAACTTGCAATGCTGAAATTTGACGAGATGTATGCCCAACTGACCCCCCAGGGAACGGGTCAATCACAGTCCCAGGGCGGACAGAGCCAGAGCCAGGGGTCCGGGCAGGGCGTGCGGCCGCACTACGAGGCCTATGCGAAGTGGCTCGCCGGCCAGCCGGACACCGTGATGCGCTCGCGCCGCGACGAGGCCGAGATGATCTTCCGCCGTGTCGGCATCACGTTTGCCGTCTATGGCGCCAAGGACGAGGACGGCTCGGGCACCGAGCGCCTGATCCCCTTTGACCTGATCCCGCGCATCATCCCCGCGCACGAGTGGCGCAGCATGGAAAAAGGCCTGGTGCAGCGGGTCACGGCGCTGAACCGCTTCATCCACGACGTCTACCACGAGCAGGAGATCCTCAAGGCCGGCGTGGTGCCGCGCGAGCAGATCGAGGGCAATGCCCAGTTCCGCCCCGAAATGATGGGGGTGGACGTGCCCAACGGCATTTATTCGCACATCAGCGGCATCGATATCGTGCGCGCCCCGGACGCTAAGGGCAAGGGCGAGTACTACGTGCTCGAAGACAACCTGCGCGTGCCCAGCGGCGTGAGCTACATGCTGGAAAACCGCAAGATGATGATGCGGCTGTTCCCCGAACTGTTCAGCCAGAACCGCGTGGCGCCGGTCGCCCATTACCCCGACCTGCTGCTCGATACCCTGCGCGCCAGCGCCCCCAGCACCACGGCCGAGCCCACGGTGGTGGTGCTCACGCCAGGCATGTACAACAGCGCCTATTTCGAGCACGCCTTCCTGGCGCAGCAGATGGGCGTGGAACTGGTCGAGGGCCAGGACCTGTTCGTCAAGGACAGTTTCGTCTACATGCGCACCACCCGCGGCCCCAAGCGCGTGGACGTGATCTACCGCCGCGTGGACGACGACTTCCTCGATCCCCAGGTGTTCCGCCCGACCTCCACCCTGGGTTGTGCCGGCCTGATGGAGGCCTACCGCGCCGGCCATGTGGCGATCTGCAACGCCGTGGGCACCGGGGTGGCCGACGACAAGTCGATCTACCCCTATGTGCCCAAGATGATCGAGTTCTACCTCGGCGAAAAACCCATCCTGAACAATGTGCCCACGTACATGTGCCGCAACCCCGAGGACCTGAAATACGTGATGGCCAACCTCAAGGACCTGGTGGTCAAGGAGGTGCATGGCGCGGGTGGTTACGGCATGCTGGTCGGCCCGGCTGCGACGAAGGCCGAGATCGAGGACTTCGGCAAGGCCGTGCTGGCCAATCCGGCGGGCTACATCGCCCAGCCCACGCTGAGCCTGTCGAGCTGCCCCACCTACGTGGAGTCGGGCGTCGCCCCGCGCCACATCGACCTGCGACCCTTCGTGCTGTCGGGACGCCATGTGCAGATGGTGCCGGGGGGGCTGACGCGCGTGGCGCTCAAGGAGGGCTCCCTGGTGGTGAACTCGTCGCAGGGCGGCGGCACCAAGGACACCTGGATCTTGGAAGTTTGAGGGAAATATATGC
This sequence comes from Candidatus Skiveiella danica, assembly GCA_016721925.1. Lineage (GTDB taxonomy): Bacteria > Pseudomonadota > Gammaproteobacteria > Burkholderiales > Burkholderiaceae_C > Skiveiella > Skiveiella danica. The sequence goes on along the minus strand of JADKHE010000013.1, from coordinate 275,917 downwards.
TGTCACGTACCGCCGACCACCTGTTCTGGATGTCCCGCTACACCGAGCGCGCCGAGAACACCGCCCGCATGCTCAACGTCAACTACGAGACCTCGCTGTTGCCCCAGTCGGCCAGCGCGGCCGAGGCGGGCTGGCAGGGGCTGTTGTCCATCAGCGAGCTGCTGCCGGCCTACACCGCGCTGCATGGCGACGTCAACGCGCGCAGCGTGATGGAGTTCATGGTCAGCGACGAGGACAACCCCTCGTCGATCATCTCCTGCCTGCGGGCCGCCCGCGAGAACGCGCGCGCCGTGCGGGGCACGCTGACCACCGAGGTCTGGGAGACCCAGAACCAGACCTGGCTCGAGGTCAACCGCATGCTCAAGACCGGCGAATTCGAGCGCGACCCCGGCAAATTCTTTGAATGGGTGAAGTTCCGCTCGCACCTCTCGCGCGGCGTGACCGTGGGCACGATGCTGATGGACGAGGCCCTGTACTTCATGCGCCTGGGCACGTTCCTGGAGCGCGCCGACAACACCGCGCGCCTGGTCGATGTGAAGTTCCATGCCGTCGAAAATGACTTCATGGGCACAGTCGGCGAGCATGAACAGGAATACGATTTCTACCACTGGAGCGCCATCCTGCGCAGCGTCAGCGGCTTCGAGATCTACCGCAAGGTCTACCGCGACGTGATCAAGCCCGAGCGCGTGGCCGAGCTGCTGATCCTGCGCCCCGACATGCCGCGCTCGCTGCACGCCAGCCTCAACGAGGTGGTGAGCAACCTGCGGCTGGTGGCGAGTGACGAAGACAGCGACACCCTGCGCCATGCCGGGCGCCTGCGCGCCGACCTGCAGTTTGCCCGCATCGACGAGATCCTGGCCACCGGCCTGCATGCCTTCCTGACCCAGTTCCTGGACCGTGTGAACGGGCTGGGCGGGCGCATCAGCCGCGACTTCCTCGTGCCCGCGGTGGGCTGATTTGCTGCGGCTGTGTCCGGGCCGGCGACGCGCCGGCCTGAGACAATCCGGGCATGACCGAAGAAACCGTTTGCGCACCTGTTCCGCCCCCCCACGCCCCTGACGCCCCGGCCGAATCGCCGGCCCTGCCCGCCGGGTGGCTCAAGGTCGACTCCCTCGACATCGAGGCCCAGGGCATTGCCCGCAAGCCCGATGGCAAGGTGGTGTTCATCGAAGGCGCGCTGCCGTTCGAGGTGGTCAGCGTCAACGTGCACCGCAAGAAGAACAACTGGGAGGCGGGCACCGTCACGGCCATCCACCAGGAGTCCTCGCAGCGGGTGCGCCCTGGCTGCCCGCATTTCGGCCTGCACACCGGCGCCTGCGGGGGCTGCAAGATGCAGCACTTGCACGCGGCCGCCCAGGTGGCCGTCAAGCAGCGTGTGCTGGAAGACAACCTCTGGCACCTGGCCAAGGTGCGCGCCGAAACCCTGCTGCGCCCGATCGAAGGGCCGACCTGGGGCTACCGCTACCGCGCGCGTCTGTCGGTGCGCTACGTGCATAAGAAAGGGGAGGTGCTGATCGGCTTTCACGAGCGCAAGAGCCGCTACGTGGCGGACATCCGCGAATGCCCGGTGCTGCCGCCCCATGTCGATGCGATGCTGCTGCCGTTGCGCGCGCTGATCTTCAGCATGGATGCGCGCGAGACCTGTCCGCAGATCGAACTGGCCGGCGGCGACGACGTCACGGCGCTGGTGCTGCGGCATCTGGAGCCGTTGTCCGAAGGCGATCTGGCCCGTTTGCGCACCTTTGCGGTGCAATACGACGTGCAATGGTGGCTGCAGCCGAAAGGCCCCGATACGGTGCATCTGCTCGACGAAGGGGGCACCACTTTGGCGTATGCCTTGCCCGACTTCGGCATCAGCATGCCCTTCAAGCCGACCGACTTCACGCAGGTCAACCCGCACATCAATCGCGTGCTGGTGTCGCGCGCGCTGCGCCTGCTGGCGGTGGAAAAGCACGAACGGGTCATCGACTGGTTCTGCGGCCTGGGCAACTTCACGTTGCCGCTGGCCACCCAGGCGCGAGAGGTGCTCGGCATCGAGGGCAGCGAGACCCTGGTGGCCCGCTCCCGGGAGAATTATGAGAAAAACAAGGCCGATCCCAGCGCACTTCGGTCATTGTGTGCTACTGAGTTTGTAGCGCGTAATCTTTTCGAAATGACGCCGGCCATGCTGGTGGCCGACGGCACCGCCGACAAGTGGCTGGTGGACCCGCCGCGCGAAGGCGCCTTCGCCTTGGCCAAAGCCGTCGCCGACCTGCACCAGGCGCGCGTCGGCGCCGAAGACGCGCCGCCGCTGCCGCCCGGCGCGGCGCACTGGACACCCCCGAAGCGCATCGTCTACGTCAGCTGCAACCCGGCGACGCTGGCCCGCGACGCCGGCCTGCTGGTGCACCTGGGCGGCTACCGCTGCGTGCAGGCCGGCGTGGTCAACATGTTCCCGCACACCGCGCACGTGGAGAGCATGGCGGTGTTCGAGCGAGACTGAGGGCGCAACTTCCCGGGCCGGTGTGCGCCCGTGGGCCTTGCGTCAGCCGTAGATCTTCTGCAGCAGGGTGATCAGCGTTTCGCGCTGCTTCGGGGTCAGCGCGGATGTGGCATCGATCTCGAGCGACGCTACCCGGGCCTCGGCCTCCTTCAACAGCGCCTGGCCGGATGGGCTCAGGCTCAGGCACACGGCGCGCTTGTCGGCAGCCTGCACCTGGCGCTCCACCAGATCGCGCTGATCCAGCCGTGCCAGCATCTTGGTCAGGTTGGGCGGCAGCAGGCCCAGTTCGGCACACAGCTGGCTGGGCGTCAGCCCGGGGTTGCGCCCGATGAGCGACAGGATCGAAAACTCAACGGGCTTCAGCGCCAGCGCGTCCATGCGTTCGGTAAAGACGCTGAGGATCTTCAGGGTGGCCCGGCGCGTGTTATAGCCGACCAGGGTTTTCAGAAAGCTGCTGTCGACGGACGTCAGAGGGGATGAGGGGACTTTTTCCTGGCGCGGTTTCATGTCGGCCATTGTGACAGCGGAAAAAAGAAAGCCCGGCACGCCGGTGCCGGGCTTCAGGTTGCAACAGGTCGCTTATTGGCAGCTGAAATTCGCCGCGTTTTCAAGGTCGCCGCTGCCCTTGTAGCGGGCCACCGTCGGGTAGGCGCACAAGGGGCGGGAGCGTGTGGCGCTCCAGCTCGAGGGCAGTTCGGTGTTGACGACATTGGCGCCCGTGCCGCGCACCTTGGCGATGACCTGGTCCGGCACCTGCGCCTTCTCAACCCAGTTCACCAGGTTGGTCAGCATGTCGAACTGGTCGGTGGCCGGTCCGCCCGAGCAATGGTTCATCCCAGGGACCATGAAGTAGCGCGCGAAGGCGGCGGCCGAACCCTGGTTGGCCGTCTGCAGGGCGTCGTACCAGCGGGTGGTGTCGGCGGCCGAGAAGATCGGGTCGGCACCCCCGTGGTAGACCAGCAGCTTGGCGCCACGGTTCTTCAGGGCCGACAGGTCGGTCTCGTTGGGCGGTGTCATGTACGACCACGGCGATTCCTTGTAAACGGCATCCGTGGCAAAGATCTTCGGATAGTCGGTGTCCATGTTGAATGCCAACCCGTATTTGAGCCCGGTCGTGGCCAGGAAGGCCGCCTGCGTGGACGGCGGGGTGGTGAAGATGAACGCCACCGCGCCCGGGTCGAGTGCGGTCGAATTGCCGTAGTGCCACGCCGCGTAGTTGGAGCCTGCCACACCCGGGTCGTAGTAGAAGTTCGAGTAGGTTGATTCGCCCTTGCTGTTCTTTGCGCCGGCGAAGATGTTGCCCAGCACCGTCTTCTGCGCATCGGTCAGGCAGGTGCCGTCACGCGCGCCGCTGCAGGTGGCCACGTCGGTCTTGATGTTGAACGCACCCTGGCAGGCCTTGATGTCGGTCACGATGCCGTCGGTGGCGCCATCCAGCGCATCGCATTTGGCGACGATGCGTTCACCCAGCAGCTTGAATTCCGCCGGGGTCACGGCGGTGGTGATGTCGGGCTGGCCGGCGTCGGCGCCCGTGGTGACGGTGCCGCTCGCGATGCTGGCGTACTGCTGCACCTTCCACAGCTGCGCGGTGGCGGCCTTGGGCAGGTGGAAGCCGGGGGCGCCGGCCAGAATGCCGTCGTACTGGTCGCTGTAGCGGGCGGCGGCGATCATGGCGTGACGGCCACCGTTGGAACAGCCACCGAAGTACGAACGGTCGGGGGCCTTGCCGTAGGCGACCTTGATCAGGTTCTTGGCCATGGGCGTCAGCGAGCCGACCGCCTGGTAGCCGTAGTCCAGGCGGGCTTGCGGATCAAGCCCCCACCACGGCGGGCCGGAATGGCCGGCGTCGGAGCTGAGCACCGCAAAGCCCATCTGCAGCGCATTGCTGACCGGTGCGCCGCCGCTGGTGGGCCCGGTCGCGGTGACGACGGAACCGTCGATGCCGCCGTTGGCCTGGTAGAAATAGCGGCCGTTCCAGGCGGTGGGCAGGCGCATCTCGAAGCCGATGGCGTAGGACTTGCCATCGACCGCGCTCGTGCGCCGGTTCATTTCACCCTTGACCAGGCAGTGCTCAGGCATGGGCGTGGTGACGCCGGTGACGGTCAGCGCGCCTGCGGCCACCAAGGTGGACGACGCGATGGTCGTGTTGGCCGATGTTGCCTTGGTCGCGAGGTCCGTGCACGACTGCAAGGTGCCGGGTGTGGCGGCCGAAAGCGTGGGCAGGTCCGGGTCGTCATTGCTGGCGCAGGCGGCAAGGGCCAAGGCGGTGCCGAGCAGCAGCAAACCGGTGAGGGGGCGGGGGGTGGATGGATCGTCGCATGAGGGTCTCCATGGGAGTTTGTTGAACCATTTCCTTCAGAAATTGATGTCCGAAGGAAAGCAACTATAGTTTCCTATGGAAATTAAACGTTTGGTACAAACCCTAACTGTGAACGCAAGGCCACCCGCCGTCCGGGGCGGTTCGAGAGGGCTGAAGCCGGGTGTGCGTGCAAGGCGGCCCGTGCGCCGGGCGGAGTGGTCAAGGGTGCCGGCGCAGCCTCAGGCCAGCGCCGCAGCCAGCTCGCGGGCGCAGGCCGTCACCAGACGGGCGCAACGCGCGCTGTCGAGGTCTTCCATCGCCACCACGCCCACGCAGGCCTCGAAGGGCAGCGGGGCGGCTGCGGTGCCCAGTAGCGCGCTGGCGATGCCCACCGCGCCCTTTTGCAATTCCCCGCGCGTGAGGCTGTAGCCCAGGCGCCGCGCTTCTTTCACGGCGTCCCCGTCTGAAGCAGCCGCTGGCCGGGCCGCCAGGATGGCGATGCCTGCCGCGCCCGCCGTCACGGGGTGCCGGCTGCCCACGCGGTAGCTCATGCGGAAATCCACGGCCTGCGGCTCGCAGACCTGGATGGCGGTGCAGTCTTCGCCCTGCGCCACCGTCAGGAAGGCGGTCGCGCCCGAGGCCTCGGCCAGTTCCTGCAGAAAGGGCCGGGCCAGCGTGCGCAGCTGCGATTCGAAGTTGGCGCTCAGGCGCAGCACCCCCGCGCCGGTGACGATGCGCCCGTCACGCAGGCGGGCGATCAATCCGTGCTGCTCCAGCGTGGCGACCAGCCGGTAGGCGATGGCGCGGTGCACGTCCAGCTCGGCGGCGAGCTCGGCGATGCTCCAGCCCCCGGCGCGTGTGGCGATCAGGGCCAGCACCTGCAAGCCGCGGTCCAGGGTCTGCAGGGTGTTGGTCTTGGCCGGGCTTGGGGTTTTCATGCTTGTCGGGTTGTGGCGCTGGATGTCACAATAATGATACTCTTTGTGCGATATAAGTAAATCAACAGGAGACCATTCATGTCCTGCCCCGTGGACCACGCTGCCCAGCGCCTCTCGCCAACCGGCTGTCCCATCTCCGGCAACGCCGCCGCGTTTGACCCATTTTCCCTTGCGTACCAGCGCGATCCGGCCGGCACGCTGGCCTGGGCGCGCGAGCAGGAGCCGGTGTTCTACAGCCCCGAGCTGGGCTACTGGGTCGTCACCCGCTACGACGACGTGAAGGCGGTGTTCCGCGACAACATCCTTTTCTCGCCCTCGATCGCGCTGGAGAAGATCACCCCCGCGCCACCCGAGGCCGCCGCCATCCTGCAGCGCTACGGCTACGCGATGAACCGCACCATGGTCAACGAGGACGAGCCCGACCACATGGAGCGCCGCCGCCTGCTGATGGACGCCTTCCTGCCCGAGGCGCTGGCCCGGCACGAGCCGGCGGTGCGCGCGCTGGCGCGCCAGTACATGGACCGCTTCATCGACAAGGGCCGCGCGGACCTGGTGGCGGAGATGTTCTACGAGATCCCGCTGACCATCGCGCTGCATTTCCTGGGCGTGCCGGACGAGGGTGCCGAGCAGCTGCGCCAGTTTGCCGTGGCCCACACGCTCAACACCTGGGGCCGACCCACGCCCGAGGAACAGCTGAAGGTGGCCGAGAACGTCGGCCGCTTCTGGCGGGTGGCGCAGAAGATCCTCGAAGACATGATGGCCAGGCCGGACGGCGAGGGCTGGATGTACGAGACCATCCGCCAGCACCACCTGCACCCGGCCATCGTCACCGAGAGCTACCTGCGCTCCATGATGATGGCCATCATGGCGGCCGCGCACGAGACCACGTCGAACGCCACGGCCAACGCCTTCATGACGCTGCTGACGCACCGCGAGGCCTGGGAGGCCATCTGCGAGAACCCGGCGCTGATCCCCAACGCGGTCGAGGAATGCCTGCGCGTGGCCGGTTCCATCATTGCGTGGCGGCGCATCGCCACGGCAGACACCACAGTGGGAGGCGTGGCGATCCCGAAGGGTGGCAAGCTGCTGATCGTGCAGGCCTCGGCCAACTTCGACGCCCGGCATTTCGAAAACCCGCAGGAAGTGGACCTCTACCGCGACAACTCGGTGGAGCACCTGACCTTCGGCTACGGCGCGCACCAGTGCATGGGCAAGAACATCGGCCGCATGGAGATGCGCGTGTTTCTGGAAGAGTTCACCCGCCGCCTGCCGCACATCCGGCTGGTGGAAGGGCAAAGCTTCGACTTCCTGCTGAACACCTCGTTTCGGGGCCCGGCCGAGCTGTGGGTGGAGTGGGACCCGCGCCGCAACCCCGAGCGCGCCAACCCCGCCATCCTGGACAAACCCCTGTCGTTCAAGATCGGTGCGCCGGCCAAGGACGACATCACGCGCGCGGTGGTGGTGCGCGAGCGCCATGAGGAAGGCGAGGGCCTGGTGCGCCTGGTGCTGGCGGATCCGCGCGGGCGGCCGCTGCCGGCCTGGTCCGCCGGCTCGCATGTGGACCTGGTGGCCGGCGGCTTTCGCCGCAAGTATTCGCTGTGCGGCACCCGCCACGACCGCTCGGTGCTCGAAGTGGTCATCCTGCGCGAGGCCGATGGGCGCGGCGGCTCCCGGCATTTCTGCGACGCCGTGGCCGCGGGCGACACGATCCACCTGGCCGGCCCGAAAAACCTGTTCCGCCTCGACGAGTCGGCACCGCGCCACGTGCTGATCGCCGGCGGCATCGGCATCACGCCCATCCTGGCCATGGCCGACCGGCTGAAGGCGTTGGGCAAGCCCTATGCGCTGCACTATGCGGCCCGCTCGCGCGCCCACATGGCGCTGCTGGCGCGCGTGCAGCGCGACCATGGCGCCAGCCTGTCGCTGCACGTCAGTGAGGAAGGCACACGCATGGCGCTGGGCACGCTGCTGGCCGACGTGGGCGAGGGCACCCAGGTCTACGGCTGCGGGCCCGAGCGCTTGATCGACGCGCTGCAGGCGCTGGGCGAGGGCTGGCCCGAGGGTACGCTGCACGTCGAACACTTCAGCGCCGAAGGCTCGCTGCTGGACCCGGCGAAGGAACACGCGTTCAATGCGGTGCTGAAGGACTCCGGCACCACGGTGACGGTGGCCGCCGACCAGACCCTGCTGCAGGCCCTTCAGGCCGCCGGCATCGACGTGCCCTGCGACTGCGGCGAGGGCCTGTGCGGCACCTGCGAGGTCGGCGTCCTCGAAGGCGACGCGGACCACCGCGACAAGGTGCTGAGCAAGGCGGAGCGCGCCGCCAACACCCGCATGATGAGCTGCTGTTCCCGCGCACGCGGGCAGCGAATCACCCTGGCGCTCTGAGCCGGAGACGGTTACCCGATCTTCACCGTCTTGCCCGACTGCTCGTAGACCTTCTCGCCGCGTTGCCCCTCGGGCAGCGCCACGCCCACGCGCGCGCGGCTGAAGCGGCCGCCGGCAGGCAGGTGGTCGAGCAGCACCGCGGCCACATCGTCATAAGACACGATCAGCTCCGGCGCGTGGTTCTTGAATGCCAGCGAGGTCGCGATGCGCGGCAGCCAGCGGGTGTAGCCCGGCCGGGGAAAGGGCCAGACGTCTTTCGAGATGCGCAGGTCGGTGCGGGCCTGGCCGGTGGTGGAGGGCACCATGGGCCCAGGGCACATCAGCGACCAGTCCAGCCTGGAGGCCGCCACACGGCGGAAGTTGGTCTGGTGCGCCTTGTAGATCGCCGGCACGCCCGGCAGGTCCACCCCCATGATGTGCGTGCCCGGCACATCCAGCGCGGCCGCGCCACCGAACAGCCACAGGCGCCCGCCCGGACCCAGCGCGCTTTCGGCCTGCGTAACCACGCGGTCCACCAGTTCGATGAACGCCGCGCCGTCGGCCACGTAGCCGGCGCAGTTGATCACCACGTCCTGCCCCGTCATCGCGGCGCGCAGTGCGGTGGCGTCGTTCACGTCGCCCTCGAAGACCGCCAGGCCGGGCGGCACGGCCGTGCCCAGCTGCTGCTGAAGCTTGGCCCGGTTGCGCACGAACGCGGTGATGGCGTGGCCGCGCGCCAGCCCCTGGGCGAGCAGCCGCTGGCCCATGTTGCCGGTGGCGCCGAGGATGAGGAGTTTCATGGAATCTGAGGTCAGAGGGATGGACAAGAGGCCGGTTGCCAGGGCCGCCGGCACGACGCGCCACTATAGCCCTTGCAGTCGTCTGTCATGCACCGGGCCCATGCAAAATTAATAGCGGATGATGACCATTCCACGCTGGGGGCCCCGGGGCGGGGGGGCCGGGCGGGCCGGGCCGGGGCCCCAACCCCCGGGAAAGGGGGGGGGGAACCCCGCGGGGCGGGGGGCCCCCGGGGGGGCCCCCCAGGGGGGCGGGGGGGGCCCCCGGGGGCGGGGCCCCCCCGGGGGGCCCCCGGACCGGGGCCGGGCGGGGGGGCGGGGGCCCCCGGGGCGCCCCCCCCCCGGAGCCGGGGGGGCCCGCCCCCGCGGGGCCGCCCCGGGGCCCCGGGGGGCGGGGGGCCGCCCGCCCCCGCGGGGCGCCCGGGGGCGGGGGGGGCGGCCACCCCCCCGGCCCCCCCCGCGCCCCCCCCCCCGGGGCGGGGCGCGGGGGCCGCGCCCCGCCCCCACAACCCAGCCCCCGGGGGGGGGGGGGGGGGAGGCCCGGCCGCGGCCCGCGGGGGGCGGGGCGCCCACGGCCCGGCGCCGGGGGCGGGCGGGGGGGGGGCCCCCGCGGCCCCCCGCCGCGGGGGGCGCCGGCCCCCCCGGCGGGCCCCCCCCCGGGGGCGGGGGCACCCCCCCCCCCGCCCCCCCCCCGGGGGGGGGAAACGGACGCCCCGCCAGCCGGGGCGGCCCCCGGCCCCCCCCGGCCCCCCGCCCCCCCCCCGCGGGGGCCCGGGCCGGGCGGGCGCCCCCCCCGCCGGGGGGGGCCGGGGGCCGGGGGGCGGGCCCCCGGGGGGCCCCCCGGGGGGGGGGGGGGGGCGGGGGGGGGGGGGGGCCCCCCCGACCCGCGCCCCCCGCCCCGCGCCCGGCCCGGGGCCCGGGGGCCGCCCCCGGCGGGCCGGGCCGGGGCCGCCGCCGCGGCACCCGCCGAACCCCCGGGGACAACGGGGGGCCCGGGGGCCGGGGGGGGGGGGGGGCGGCCCGCCCGGCGCCCCCCCCCAGCCCGGGCCGCGGGGCCAACCGGGGGGGGGGGGGGGGCCCGGCGCCCCCCCCCCCCGCCGCCCGGGGGGGGCGGGGGGGGCCCCGGGCGCCCCCCCCCCCCCCCCCCCCCCCACCCCCCCCCGCAACCCCCCCCCCGCCCCCCCCCCCCCCAAACCCAAGGCCCCCCCCCCCCCCCCCCCCCAACCCCCCCCCCCGGGGGGGGGGGGCCCCGGATCAGGCCATTTTTCCATCAAGAATGCCTCCCAATGTCCGGCGACGGCCCCGGAACTCAGATCCAGCGCCGCACCTGGCCCATGTAGTCGGCAAATTCGGGTCCGAAGCGCTGCAGCAGGGCGCGCTCCTCGGGCTTGATCTGGAAGCGGGTCAGGTATCCGCAGAACGCCGCCACCAGCGCGTAGCCCGTCAGCGCCGAGCCCCAGGCCGCCAGGCCCAGCAGGGCCAGCGCGAGCCCCAAGTACATCGGGTTGCGGCTCAGCCGGTAGAGGCCGGTGCGCACCACCGTCGTGGCGCGCTGCGGCGCCATCGGGTTGACCGTGGTGCGCGCGCGGCGAAAAGCCAGCACCCCCGCCAGCGCCACACCGAGGCCCGCCAGAATCAGCAATACGGCCAGGGCCCGATGCCCCGGCACCGGGACGCGGACCAGCGGCATCCAGACCGACGCCGCCACAATCGCCGCCGCAAAGATAGCCACCAGCACCAGCGGGGGAATGCGCAGTTCAAGCCGGTGCATGGTTGCCGTCCCGTTCAAGGCTCGGCTTGGGACGCTGACGACGCACCCGTAGCCAGCAGCACCGCCTGCAGGCGGTTCAGGTTCTGTTCGTTGGCGGGCACCACGATGGGCGCCGCGGCGGTCGCCACGCGCGGGTCATCGAAGGCCTGGCGCCAGTCGAGACGCGTTTGCCCATCGGCCTCGGTCAAGGTGATGGTCAACGTGAAGTGCGGCGCGGTGACGTGCCGGATGACGATGCGCTGTGGCGACGCTTCAAGAAAGGTGCAGTCGTTGGGGTAGTGGGTGCCATCCGGCCCGCGCATGACAAACGTCCACCGACCCTGCGGCTTGAACTCGAAGACCTCGAAGGTATTGCTGAAGCCGTCCGGCCCCCACCAGGCCCCGAGCCGCTCGGGATGGGCAAACGCCGCGAAGACTTGCGCGGGCGTGAAGGGGAAGAGGCGGCTGGTTGTGAAGACGCCGTCTGCGCTGGGTTGGGTGGGCATGGGTTGCCTTGGCGGGGGCGGCGCGAAGCGGGGTTCTGGTGGGTGGGCGGGGGGTGCCCGGCGGCACTGCTGATCGGATATGGTCTGCCGGCTGGATCTGCTGCAACGATGGTCTCGAGGTCAATCAGAGGGAAATCAGTGTCTGACCCCAATAAAAGGACCCCAATAAACAGGTCTTTGCGAGTGAGACCGGGTGCATGCCCCGCCGGTTGGCGGGGGGCACGGTCTCTTCGAAGCGCAAGGCGACAGCGGCCCCCAGACCAGCTGGGACAGGCCGAACGAAAGCAGCAGGGCGGTCAGGGTGAGCTGGGCCTGCGCCATCGAGGCGCCGAATCCCTCGGTCAGCGCGGGCAGCGCCGGCAGGTACAGATCGGTGGTGACCGGCTGCAACCCCAGCAGCAGGGACAGCAGCAGCACGATCAGGCCCGGCGACATGGCCGATGCGGCGGCCGTCTTTGCCGGGGCGCGGGAGGTGGGAGGCATCCAGCTGAGCGTACCAGATCAATGCGGGGCGCCGCGCCGCGAAAGGGCGCAGAATGGCCTGGCATGTCCATCGCCGCCCCGAACCCGTCGCCCGCCTCGCGCCACCAGTCGCTGGGCGAGGAAATCGCCAACAGCGTGAGCCACGGCGTCGGCCTGCTGGCGGCACTGGTGGCCACGCCCTTCCTGATCGCGTCGGCCGTGGCGCGCGGGGACGCGGCATTCATCGTCGGGGCCTGCGTGTTCGCGCTGTCGATGGTGGCGCTCTATGGCGCGTCCATGGTCTACCACGCGCTGCCGCGCAACCGTGCCAAGCAGGTGGCCCAGCTGCTGGACCATGGCGCCATCTTCCTGCTGATCGCGGGCACCTACACGCCGTTCACGCTGGGCGTGCTGCGCGGCGCCTGGGGCTGGACGCTGTTCGGCCTGGTTTGGGGCTGGCGGTGACCGGGGTGGTGCTCAAGGCCACGAACCGGATATCCCATTCGCACCTGTCCACCGGCCTGTACCTGCTGATGGGCTGGCTGGTGGTGATCGCCATCAAGCCGCTCATGGCGAGCATGCCGGCTGCCGGCATGGCCTGGCTGGTGGCGGGCGGCCTGGCCTACACGGGTGGCGTGGTGTTCTTTGCCGCCGATACGCGCTGGCGCTATGGGCACTTCGTCTGGCACCTGTTCGTGATGGCCGGCACCACTTGCCATTTCGTGGCGGTCTACGCCTACGCGGCCTGAAGGCCGCCGAAGCCCCCCGGGGTGGCGCGGCCTCAGCGCCCGCGCAGAAACAGGCCGTCGAGCTCGCGCATCGTCAGCTGGCGCCAGGTCGGGCGGCCGTGGTTGCACTGGTCGGAACGCTCGGTGGCTTCCATCTGGCGCAGCAGCGCATTCATTTCGTCCAGCGTGAGGCGCCGGTTGGCCCGCACGGCGCCGTGGCAGGCCATGGTGCCCAGCAATTCGTTCTGTGCGCGCTGGATCACCGTGCTGGCGTCATGCTGCGCCAGTTCGGCCAGCACGCTGCGCGCCAGCTCCACCGCGTCGCCCTGCGCCAGCGTGGTCGGCACCGCGCGCACGGCCAGGGTGCGGGGGGAGAAGGGCGTGATCTCCAGCCCCAGGGTGTGCAAGACCTCGGCGCTGGCCTCGGCGGTGGCCACTTCCTGCGCAGTTGCGGCAAAGGTCGCCGGGATCAGCAGTGGCTGGCTGCTGAGCCGGGCCTCGTCCATCTGCTGCTTGAGCCGCTCGTACAGGATGCGTTCGTGCGCCGCGTGCATGTCCACCACGATCAGGCCCTGGGCGTTCTCGGCCAGGATATAGACGCCGTGCAGCTGGGCAATGGCGCGGCCCAGTGGCCAGACCGAAGCTTCCGGATGCCCGGCGCCGGTTGCGCCATAAGCTCCTGGCGTGCTGGACGAACCGCCCGGCGCCAGTTCACCGGTGGATGCACGTTGGCCGGGCCCGAAACCGGTCCCCCGGGCGTCTGCCGACGGGATCAGGGCAGAACTTGCCGGCTCATCGACAGGCCGCGCTGGCCACATCGCCTCGAAGTCGGAAACCCGGCTGTCCGCCGGTGATCCGAAATTGATAGCAGGTTGTGACCATCTGACGGTGGGTTTTTGCCAATTTTGTTCAATAAACGGGCTGGAGGTGCCTTCCACGTCCCTTTGCCCCGCTTCTGACGGCCGCGCCTCCGTCGCGCCATCACCCAGGGATGCCAGGGCCTGCGCCCGCGGCACGGCCAGCGCGTTCTCCACGGCATGGCGCACCGCCTGATGGATCTCGCGGCTGTCCCTGAAGCGCACCTCGATCTTGGTCGGGTGCACGTTTACGTCGACCCGCGTCGGGTCCATCTCGACGTACAGCGCATACACCGGCTGGCGCTGGCCGTGCAGCACGTCCTCGTAGGCGCTGCGCGCCGCGTGCGTGAGCACCTTGTCGCGCACGAAGCGGCCGTTGACGTAGGCGAACTGCTGGTCGGCCCGGGCGCGTGCCACGTCCGGCAGGCCGGCGCGGCCGCTCACGCGCACTGTGCCCACGCTGTAGTTCACGGCGATGGATTGCGCCAGAAAATCCTCGCCGAGCACATCGGCCAGGCGCCGTTCCAGCGTGGTGGCGCGCCACTGCTCGACCAGCTTGCCCTCGTGCCAGACGGCAAAACCCACGTCGGGCCGCGCCAGCGCGTGACGGCGCACCGTCTCGATGCAGTGCGCCAGCTCGGTGGCGTCGGTCTTGAGGAACTTGCGGCGCGCCGGGGTGGAATAGAACAATTCCTTGACTTCGACCGTCGTGCCAGTGCTGCGCGCGGCCGGGCGAAGCTCGCCGGTGCACCCGTCCAGCAGATGGGCGCTGGCGTCGCCGGCCATGCGCGACAGCAGGGCCAGTTCCGACACCGAGTTGATGGCGGCCAGGGCCTCGCCGCGAAACCCCATGGTGCCGACCGACTCCAGGTCATGCAGGCTGGCGATCTTGCTGGTGGCGTGGCGCTTGAGCGCGGTGGACAGCTCCTCGCGCGCGATGCCGGCACCGTCGTCCTCGACTGCAATCAGCCGCACACCGCCGGCCAGCAGCCGCAACGTGATCTGCGTGGCCCCGGCGTCCAGGGCGTTGTCCAGCAGCTCGCGCACCACGGAGGCCGGGCGCTCCACCACCTCGCCAGCGGCAATCTGGCTGATGAGTTCGTCGGGCAGTTCGCGGATCGGGCGCCGCGCGGCAGGGGATAAGGCGGGGTTCACGGGGGAATTCTAGGGGGCGGGGATAATCCCCTCCATGGAGCTTGTGACTTTTCTGATCGATTTCATCCTGCACGTGGACAAACACCTGGAGGTTTTTGTCCAGACCTACGGCGCCTGGGTCTATGCCTTGCTGTTCGTGATCATCTTTGTGGAGACCGGGCTGGTGGTCATGCCCTTCCTTCCGGGGGATTCATTGCTGTTCGTGGTGGGGGCGCTGTGCGGGGCCGGACTCATGGACATTCGCCTGGCCATGGGGCTGCTGGTGGTGGCCGCCATCCTGGGCGACCAGGTCAACTACAGCATCGGGCGGTATTTCGGGCACAAGGTGTTCCATTGGGAGGATTCGCGCTGGTTCAACCGGCGGGCCTTCGACCAGGCGCACCAGTTCTACGAAACCTACGGCGGCATCACCATCATCCTGGCGCGCTTCATGCCCTTCATCCGGACCTTCGCCCCCTTTGTGGCCGGTGTGGCCGAGATGACGCGCAGCAAGTTCACCGCCTACAACGTCGTCGGGGCGCTGATCTGGGTGGTGGGGCTGACGGCCGCCGGGTACTGGTTCGGCAACCTGCCCTGGGTGCAGGCGAACCTCAGCAAGATCATCTGGGCCATGATCCTGATCCCCGGTGTGGTGGTCCTGTTCGGCGCCTGGAAGGCGCGGCGCAAGGCCGCGGCGGCATGAGCGCAGCGCCGCTGGGCCCCACGCAAGCCTTCACCGCAGCCCGCCAGGACGAGGTGCTGCGGTGAGCGACCACTATGCGGTGCTCGGGCTGACTGCGGATGCGACGCTGGCCGACATCAAGAAGGCCTTCCGCCAGAAAGCCTCCAGCTACCACCCCGACCGCAACACCTCGCCGGATGCGCCGGCGCGCTTTCGGGCCGTGCAGGCTGCCTACGACGTGCTGGCTGACGAGGCCAGCCGCCAGGCCTACGACGACAACCGCCGCCGCAACCTGCTGGACGACCCGCTCGAATCCGCGCAGGCCATCTGGCAGACCTATTTCGACACCGTGCTGGAGCAGACCCCCCGATGACCATGACCCCCTTTTTCCTTGAGCTCCACGCGGCCTACCAGTCGGAACTGGACGACCTGGCCACGGACTCCGAAGGGCGCGACGTGCTGCAGCAGCGCCTGCGCGAAAAGCGCCGCGAAATCGGCTTTCTGGCGCAGATGATGGAGCTCAGCCCCGAGATGGTGGCCGTGGTGTTTCACCGCGGCTTCCAGTTCCGTGAGCCGGCTGTCATGGAGCAGTTGCTGACCCTGGAAGCCGACGAGTTCCCTGAGTGGGACGATGTGCTCGCGGCCGTGCAGTTGCACCCGTGGGCGCAGGACCTGGCCGCCGTCGTGCGCGAGCAGCCTGCCGGCGAGTGGTTCCTGACCGTCGCTGCGGTGCTGGAATACCTGCAGGGACGCCGCGTGGCGCTGCCGGCCGGGGCCGGCGAGGCCGCCGATATCGACGAGGCTGATGGCGAGGGCCCTGCACGCGCCGAACGCGACGACCCGTTCGGGGACGGCGACACGGACGATGCCGAGGCCGACCGCATCAGCGAAGAGGCCGGCGCCGACTGGCTGGCCGAGCAGGGCTTCGACCGCAAGGAATGAGCCGTCCGGCTCCCGCTTCACCTTCAGACCGATCGACATGAACCAGATAGCCCTGATCGAAAAGACCCGCAGCCTGATTGCCGCCGGCGACATCTCCGGCGCCGAGGCCGCGCTGGCCGATCTGGCCGACACCGAAGGCGATGGCGCCCTGATGGTGGTGCTGGAGCAGCTGCAGCCCAAGGACATCCTGGCCGTGATCCGCGAGTACGACAACTCGAAGGATTCGGTCATCAACCTGCTGGTCACGCCCGCGCAGTTCGCGCGCGCCGTGGTCATCGAGAAGCAGTACAAGGACCTGACCCGCACCCACCTGCGCGGCATGATGAACGCGGTGATCTTCCGCGAGGACGCCGACCCCATCGAGTTCCTCACGGCCATCGGTGACCTCGAAGGAGGCAGCGAGGCGCTGGCCGACTATTTTTCCGAGAAGTGGAGCCGCGTCGAGGCCTTTGCCCGCACGGGCCTGTTCGACACGGTCGAGGACGACGGCGAGATCGTCTCCGAGGCCACGCTGCGCGGCGCCACTTACGCCCGCGCGCGCATCGAGCGCGACGAGGTGGCCGACCAGGACTGGATGGAGCTGGCCTGGATCCTGCGCTACGAGCTGCCCGACCTGTTCATCGAGATGCTGCTGGTGCTGCGTGCCAAGGCCCGCGCCCATGACCTGGGCCTGGATGACGAGGAGGCGGAAGAGGACGACGGCAAGGTCGACCTGGCCGACACCGACCGCGGCCGCGCCACCCCCGTGGCGCAGGACCCGGACGAAGAGTCCGCCATCTGAGCTCCCTGTCGCCGACGATGCCGCACCGATCAGCCGTTGCCCCTTCCGCCGTCGCGCTGCACGATGCGCGGCCGTTCTTCGAAAAGGCGCTGCATTACGGCGTGCAGCACGGCCTGATCAACAGCGCCAGGCTGGACGCCATCCGCGCGGATGCGCCCAAGGGCATGGTGCAGATCGCGCGCTACTTCGGCAGCGAATATCTGCGTCCGGAGCTGGAGAAGGCCCGTGCGCGCCTGGTCAACCTGGTGAGCCTGTCGCTGGAGCACAGCAGCGGCGGCGACCTGCGCCGGGCGGCCGAGGCCCTGCGGGATCACTCGTTCCTGTCGCGCTCCAAGGGCGGTTCGGACCTGCTGAAAGCGCTGATCGCGATGCCGCAGAACAGCCATTTCGGCATGAACGAGCGCGGTGGCTTCACCGACAAGCACATCCCGCTGCTCGGCGATTGGACGCTGCGCAGCATCGCCGAGTACCGCGCCGAGCTGATGCAGCGCACCGCGGCGGCGCAGGTGATCGATGCCGCCGTCTGGCTGGCCGATGAACTCGGCCTGGACGCCGACGATCTGGAAGACGCCGCGCCGGACGCCGAAGCGGTCATCCGCACCGTGCTGCTGACCCTGGCCACGGGCGGGAGCCGCATGCCGGACTGGGTGGGCTTCGAGAAAACCATCGCCGCCTTGCGCCGGCAGGCGGGCGGCGGCAATCCGCCGGCCAAGGGCAAGAAAAGCCCGGCCACCCGCGCAGCGGGCTTCACGATCGCGCTGCCACCGCAGCTGCCCCAGGCTTTTGTCGAGGTGGTGGAGGCGGTGCGCCAGTCGATCCTGGCCGACCTGCCGCGCATCCTGGATGCGAGCGTGCCGGTGCGCAAGCTGTTCGACCAGACGCCGGCCTTCATCGGGCGCTACTTCTGGATCGAGGACGGCCTGAGCGAGGTCGATCACCACGACCGCTCCGCCTCCGAGGCCTGGCACCAGCTCACCGGCGGGCATTCGGACGACAGCTCGCTGCTGACGCTGTTCCTCGGCGTGGCCGCCGGTGCGGCGCCCAAGACCCTGCTGACGGAAAAAGGCGCGGCCACGCTGGTGCGCAAGATCCGCAAGTCCGGCCTGCAGCCGGCCCTGGCCCGCGCCTTCATCCGCGACCACGCCCCGTTGGCGAACCAGGACGATTACGCCGACCTCTGGGAAGGGTTCGTCGAGGAAGCGCAGGCCACGCTGTGCAGCGACCGCGACTACGAGCTCAAGGACGCGCTGGCGCTGCTGCGCCGGGAATGCAACGTCAAGCCGTCTGCAGGCGGGCGGGGCTGAGCGGGCCCGGCGCCAGACGCTGAACGGGTCCGGCGCCAGGCGCCTCAGGGCTGGCGCGGCGTCACCCGGCTGGCCAGTGGCGGGCTCCGGTAACCGGGGCGGATGCGGCAGGTGGGGCCGTAGCTGGCCTCGAAGGCTTTGCAGCGCGCAGCCACCGATTCCGGCGTGGGCTTCACGCCCTGGTCGATCCAGTCCAGCAGCGCGGCGAACAGCGCCGGGTATTGTGCGTCGCCGAGGTAGCTGTGCTCGGATTCCTCGCTGAAGGTCTGCACCAGCCGCTCGCCCTGGCCGGCGGCCTCCAGCGTCTCGCGGTACGCCGACTCCAGTTCCACGAAGGCGGTGGGGTCGTGGATCGCATGCAACGTCAGCACCGGCACCCGGACTTGGCCGGTGGGCGCGCTGTCGCGGGCGAGCGCGGCCACCGCCACCGGGTCGGCCGCATAACGCGCCACCCCGGCGTTCAGCGCGGCATCGTCGGCCGAGCCCTGGTAGCGGGCGCCGACGTTGCCGAACGGGTTGCGGCCGTCCAGGCGCAGCTGCACCAGGTCGCGGAACAGCCAGGTGGCCCAGTTCAGGTGGCCGATCAGCGAGCCCTCGGGGATCCGGATCGCGTTGAGGATCGTGGCCAGGTTGGCCTTTTGCTGCTCGGTGCGCTGCGCCACGGGCTTGCGCACGCCGGTGCAGGCGTCCACGCGCTCGGCCAGCTCCGCACGCGTCAGCTTTGCATCCATGGGCAGGCCCCGCCAGAGCGGGTACTGGGGTTCATCGGCCTTCGGGTGGTTCTGGCAGACCCATTGGTAGACCACGCGCAGGTCCAGGCGGAAGTCATAGGCCACTGAGCCGCCGCCCAGCACGCCGCTGGTCAGCAGCACGCCGTCGTACGGGCCGGGCCGGTCGTCCACGGAGGCGTACAGTTCGGCCGCCTTTGAGGCGACCCCGCCGCCGTAGCTCTGCCCGTGCAGGATCGTGCGCCGCGCCGGACCGAAATGCTGCACGAAGATGCTGCGCAGCCGCTCGGTGTCTTCGGCCGCCATCGTGATGCCGTAGCCGCCGCGCCGGTAGGTCGAGCCGGCCCAGGCATAGCCGGCTTTCACGGTGATGGCCCAGCGCTGCAGGTCTTCGGTGGCGCGTTCCGCCTTCGCTGGCCCGGTGTCGGCCGGGCCGCCGTGGGCGTGCATGACCAGCACGCCGCGGTCCCATTGCGCGGGAAGGGCGATCCAGTAGAACGCTCCCTGGCCGTCTTCGCCGGTGTAGCAGCGCGATTCGGCGGGCACTTCGGCCGGACAGGCGCGGGGCTGGGGCGGCGTCGGGACGACGGACGGGGTCTGGGCGATGGCCGACAGGCTGCCCATGAGCATGAGGGTGGCGAAGGCGAAAAAGGTCGGGATTGGCAGGCGCATCGGGGGATGGTAGCTCCGTGGGGACATGGCGCCACCCCCTGCCGGCCATTGGCGTCCAGCGCGGCTAGGAAAAGGTTTTTGAGCGTGGGTTCTGGTACAGCCGCGCCGGCGCGGTCCGCTCGGCATCGATGGGGGGCAGGGTGGATCGGCCCATGGTCGAATCCACCTCGTCGTCTGACGCCGCTGGGACGGGTTCTTGCGGGCGCACTTGAACCGAGCCGGCAGCCTTGAACGGCGTGGTGGTGACCGCGCCGGCATAGTAGAGGCAGGCCAGGTCCTCTGCCAGGGCTCTTTCCGGGATTTCGGTGCGTTCATGCAGGCCCCTGAAATCGCCAGGCGCGGTGAACAGCGTGCTCAGCACCCGCAGGGTGGAGTCCCGCAGCCAACCCATCGGCACCCGCGGCTCATGGCGGTAATAGATCATCTCCGTGCGATAGCGTGCGGGCAGCAGGTCGCGCGTGGTGTGGCGTGCATAGGACCACACCAGTTGCGCCGGCGTGCACAGGGCGAAGCTTTCCGGCAGGTCGTGCGCACCCGTAGGGCGCCGGTCCCAGTGGGCGCCGATCAGGTCCAGCGGCGACGCCGTCGGCAGGACGGCCGCATGGCCATGCCGGAAGTCCAGAACCGCCAGCAGCGTGGCCTGTCGCGTGACATGGTAGATGCTGCCTCGCAAGGTCGTGCCGCGTTCGATGATCAGGGCGCCCAGCGCAGCCTTGAACAGCATGGGTTGCAGCCAGCGGTCGAACTGAATCAGCACCCTGTGGATGGCGGATTCGGAGCCCGGATCGAAGGTGCAGACCGCCTCGAAATCGCTGGAGCCCAGTGGCGTGGAAAAAGCCACCGGTCGGTGGACTTCTTCGAGCCGCAGCGTCAGGGTGCGCTCTTGCGGCCTGCCGGCGGTGACCCGGAGGTTGCCGTCGGGCAAGACACTGACGCGGGACCCGTTGACCCACCAGGCATCGGCATCCCAGAACGAGACCAGGCGCCACGAGGGCAATCCGGGTCGCGGATGTGCGATGAGCGATGCGAACGCGGTGCGTTGTTCGGGAGAGAACCCCACCATGCCCAAGCCCAAAGTGGGCTGTTCAATAGGGCTGACTGGGGAGGGGTTCATGCGCTTGCGAGAGGCTTTGCTGAAACCTTACGTTACAACTGGCGGTCTGTCTATCGGATTATTCTGAGCCCGTTTTCGGTGAGACCCAGGCACGAGATCAGAGTGATCTCTCCAAAGGAAATCAGCCTAGCGCCGGATGGTCATTGTTTGCTGTGAATGGGGTGCCGCCCGGCACACCGGGCAGCGCCTTACCTGGGCCACGCCCGGCATGCGCGGCTTCCATCCGGGACAATGCGCCATGTGTCACCGTTTGAATCCGCCCGCCGACGCGGCTGCGGGCGTCACGCACCCATGATCGGCAAGACCCACGCCCGCCGCCTGCGGGAGATCTACCGCTCGGCCGGCTGGCCCTGCCAGGACCTTGTGGAAATCGAGCTGCTCGCCGCCGGGCTGCTGGAGCGTGTGCGCGCGGCCAGCGGGCACGAGACCCTGCGCGTGACCGACGCCGGCATCCGGCTGCTGGCCGAGACGCTGCAGGGCAACCGTGCCGCGCGCTCTGAGCACGAAGCGCTGGTGCAGCAGGTCGCTCTTGAGATGGCACGTGCCGGGCGCGTGGTCTGGACCGGCCTGTCCCTGCGCGCGCAGGTGCCCGGGCCGGCGCCGGAGGACCCGCCACAGTGGTGCGTCGCCATGCCTGACGTGTTTTCCATCCGCAACACCACGGTGGAGGCTTACGTCGAGCCGGTGGTGCACGAGATCAAGGTGCGTCGCGCCGACCTGCTGGGCGACCTGAAGAAGCCCGCCAAACGCACTGCCTACCTCGACCTCGGCGGCGCCTGCTGGTACGTGCTGGGCAACGATGCGCGCGGCCGCCCGGTCGGCCAGCCCGACGAGATTCCGCCCGAGTGCGGCGTGATGTGGCTGCAGGACGGGCAACTCAGCGTCGCCCGCCCCGCGCCGCGCCGGCCGGTGGAGCGGCTGCCGTTTGCGGTCTGGCTGGAGCTGGCCAAGCGCACGCCGCACGCCGTTGACGGCGGCGACCAGGCGCCACTGGCCGACCTGTCCGGCGATGCCCCGCCGGCCGACACCGGTGGCTGAAGCCCCGGGCGCACCGGCCGCCGACGGCCAGACCCCGCTGGTGCCGGCGGTGCCCGGCTACACCGTGGCGGTGCGCGCCCTGTGCGAATTCACCGCCAAGCGTGGCGACCTGGACCTGCGCTTCACCCCGTCGCCCACCGGGGCCGAAGGCGTTGAAGGCCACGGCGTGGTCACCGCCCGCCGTGGCGTGGGCTACCAGACCGAGGTGGCGCTGTCGGGGGACTGGGGGCCGCTGCGCGTGCGGGGCCGCGCCGACGGCTGGGACCCCGTGGCCCGACGCCTGGAAGAAATCAAGACCTACCGTGGCGACCTGGCCCACCAGCCGGACAACCACCGCCAGCTGCACTGGGCGCAGGCCCGGGTCTACGGCGCGCTGATCTGCCACCAGCTGGGCCTGCAACAGGTGGCGTTGGCGCTGGTCTACTACAACATCGACACTCGCCAGGAAACCGTTTTCACGGAGACGGGCGAGGCCGCTGCGCTGCAGGCCTTTTTCGAGGAACAGTGCCGGCACTTCGCCGCCTGGTCGGCGCAGGAGACTACCCACCGGGCGGCCCGGGACGAGGCGCTGCGCGCGCTGGCCTTTCCGATGCCGGCCTTCCGCACCGGCCAGCGCGAACTGGCCGAGGCGGTGTACCGCGCCGCCCGCGCGGGCCGCTGCCTGATGGCGCAGGCGCCCACCGGCATCGGCAAGACCGTGGGCACGCTGTTCCCGTTGCTGCGCGCCATGCCGCCGGATGCCAGCCGCCCCGGCAGCGGGCTGGACAAGGTGTTCTATCTGGCCGCCAAGACGCCCGGGCGCCAGCTCGCGCTGGACGCATTGCAAAGCCTGCGCGCGGGGATGCCCCCCGTGCCCCAACGCGAGGGCTTGCCCCAAGCACCGCTGCGCGTGCTGGAACTCGTCGCGCGCGACAAAACCTGCGAGCACCCCGACAAGGCCTGCCACGGCGAGTCCTGCCCGCTGGCGCGCGGCTTCTACGACCGCCTCAGTGCTGCGCGCCAGGCGGCGGTGGACGGCGCCGGCGCGGGCCTGCTGGCGCGCGAGCGCGTGCGTGCCGTGTCGCTGCAGCACCAGGTCTGTCCTTACTACCTGGCGCAGGAGCTGGCGCGCTGGGCCGATGCGGTGGTGGGCGACTACAACTACTGGTTCGACACCAGCGCGTTGCTGTTTGCCCTCACGCAGATGGATGGCTGGCGCGTGGCCGTGCTGGTGGACGAGGCGCACAACCTGGTCGAGCGCGCCCGCAACATGTACTCGGCCGAGCTGGAGCAGGGCGCACTGCGGGCGCTGCGGCGCTCGGCCGCCCCCGTGTCGCCCCCGCTGAAGCGCGCGCTGGACCGGCTGAACCGCCATTGGAACGCGCTACAGCGCGAGCAGCGCAGGCCCTATGCCGCGTCGGATGCTCTGCCGGACGCTTTCGTCGAGGCGCTGAACCGGACCCTGTCCACCTTGACCGACCTGCAGGCCGACCAGCCCGCGCTGGCGGGCGAGCTGGCGCTATCCGGGGCCGACCTTCAGCGCTTCTATTTCGACGCGCTGCATTTCGCACGCCTGGCCGAAAGCTTTGGCCCGCATTCGCTGTTCGACATCACGCTGCGCCCTGGCCGCGCGCCCTTGCCCGAGCGCCCAGCGGCGTCCACGTTGTGCATTCGCAATCTCGTGCCGGCGCCGCACCTTCAGCCGCGCCTGGCCGCGGCGCAGGCGGTGGTGCTGTTTTCCGCCACGCTGAGTCCACAGGCCTACCACGCCGATCTGTTGGGTTTGCCAGCCAACACGGCCTGGATCGATGTGCCATCGCCCTTTACGGCGCGGCAGCTGTCGGTGCGCGTGGCCCGCCACATCTCCACCCGCTGGGCAGACCGCTCGCGCTCGCTGGCGCCCATCGTGGACGCCATTGCCGGCCAGTTCGCGGCGCGGCCCGGCTTGTACCTGGCCTTCTTCAGCAGCTACGACTACCTGGACCAGGTCTTCGCCCTCCTGCGCGAGCAGCACCCGGACCTGCCCTGCTGGGAGCAGCAGCGCCAGATGCCCGAAGCGGCACGCGAGGCCTTCCTGGCGCGCTTCATGCCGGGGGCGCAGGGCGTCGGTTTCGCGGTGCTGGGCGGCGCCTTTGCCGAGGGCATCGATCTGCCGGGCGAGCGCCTGATCGGCGCCTTCATCGCCACGCTGGGCCTGCCGCAGGTGAACCCGGTCAACGAGCAGATCAGGGCCCGCATGGAGGCTGTGTTTGTCGGACGCGGCTACGACTACACCTACCTCTACCCCGGCCTGCAGAAGGTGGTGCAGGCCGCCGGGCGGGTGATCCGCAGCCCCGCCGACGAAGGCGTGCTGGTGCTGATGGACGACCGTTTCAGCCGCGCCGAGGTGCGCGCGCTGTTGCCGGCCTGGTGGGAGGCCCGGGAGACTGGTTCTGAGCAATTTCGTGAATGAAATGTGTCTTTCCCCAGCGTGAAATGGTCATAATTCGCTATTCATTTGATAGCTTTAGTCAGTATTCCCGGTTGGCTCTTTGCCGCCAAAATTCGATCATGACTGCCCCGAACGACTACTACCCCACGCTGCGCCGCGCCGTCGCGCTGGCGCGCGAGGCCGGGCCTCTGCGACGCAGCCGACGAACTCGAATCGCGCGCCTTCGCGGTGTTCACCACCGGCAGCGAGGCCGCTGGCGAAACCGGCCTGGCCATTCTCGCCTTTCGCGCACAGACCGGCTCGCGCCTGCCTCCCGAAGCGGCGCGCCTGCTCGATGCCTGCCAGACCGAGATCGCCAAGGTCTGGCCGCGCCTGCGTCCGGGCTGGCGCGGGGCGGTGTGGCGTTGGCTCGGGCGGTGGGGCCTGGGCTGAGGCGTCGGGCGTAAACTGGCGCGAACTTGCAACCTGATCTTTTCCCATGAACACCTTGCCCGATCTGCCTTGTTACCTGAATGGCGAATACACCACCCTTCCGAACGCGAAGATCAGCGTGATGGACCGGGGCTTCATCTTTGGCGACGGCATATACGAAGTGGTGCCGGTGTACGCCGGTCGCCTGTTTCGCTTCGATCACCACATGGCCCGGCTGGAGCGCAGCCTGAAAGAGTGCCGGATTCCCAACCCCCACAGCCGTGCCGAGTGGGCCGGGATCATCGGCTCCCTCGTCACCCGCTACGCGGCATCGCAGGGCATCCAGGCCGAAGCATCCGACCAACTGATCTACCTGCAGATCACGCGTGGCGTGGCCCTGCGTGACCACGTCATGCCCGCCGACATCACGCCGACGGTGTTCGTCATGACCAACGCCATGAAGCCGGTGCCTGCGGAGCAGCGCAGCCAGGGCGTGGCCTGCGTCACGGCCGACGATTTCCGCTGGGAAAAGGCCCACATCAAGTCCACCAGCCTGCTCGGCGCGGTGTTCGCCCGCCAGATCAGCTTCGATGCCGGCGCCATGGAGACGGTGATGTTCCGCGACGGCTGGCTGAGTGAGGCGGCCGCCTGCAACGTCTGGATCGTCAAGGACGGCAAGGTCATCGGCACCCCCAAGGACAACCTGGTGCTGGAAGGCATTCGCTACGGCCTGATCGAAGAAATCTGCCGAGCCCAGGGCATCGGGTTCGAGTTGCGTCGCATCAGCCGCGCCGAGGTCTTCGACGCCGATGAGGTGCTGCTGACCTCGGCCACCAAGGAGGTGCTGGCGGTCACACGCCTGGATGGCCAACCGGTCGGCACGGGCCGGCCCGGGCCGGTGTATGTCCGCCTCTACGAGGGCTACCAGCAGGCCAAGGCCGCCACCTGACGGCTCCGCGGGTGTTTTGACCATCTGAGGGCTTTCACTGTCCCGACCTGCCCCGCGCAGGGATTACACTGAAATTCCGGTCTGCTTGTTCACGTTCGCGTTTTCTCCTAGGAGCTTTCATGAGATTCAAGGTTTTTGCCACCGCCGTTCTGGCCTCTGTCGCGCTGGTTGGCGCGGCCAATGCGCAGCAGTTCTTCCGTATCGGCACCGGCGGCACCGCCGGCACCTATTACCCGGTGGGCGGCATGATTGCCAACGCCGTATCGCAGCCGGGCAAGATCATCGTCACGGCTCAGGCCAGCAATGGCTCGCTGGGCAATGTCAACGGCATTGCCAGTGGCTCCATGGAGTCGGGCTTCAGCCAGTCGGATGTGGCCACCTGGGCGCAGACCGGCACGGGCATTTTTGAAGGCAAGCCCAAGATCGCGGGCCTGCGGATGATTGCCAACCTCTACCCCGAGAGCATCCACGTGGTGGTCAAGAAGGGCTCGGGCATCAAGAGCATTGCCGACCTCAAAGGCAAGCGTGTGGCGCTGGACGAGCCCGGCTCCGGCACGCTGATCAACGCCCGGCTGGTGTTGGCTGCCTACGGCGTGAAAGAGTCCGACATCAAGCCCGAATACATCAAGCCCAACCAGGCCGGCGACAAGATGAAGGACGGCGCGCTCGATGCCTTCTTCTTTACCGGTGGTGCGCCAGCCGGCGCGATAGCCGAACTGGCTTCGGCGGGTTCGGGCATCGAGTTGTTGCCGATCGACGGCGCCGCTGCCGACAGCCTGCGCAAGTCCAGCGGCTTCTTTGCGATCGACACCATCGCCGCCGACACCTACAAGGGTGTGGGCGCTGTCAAGACGCTGGCGGTGGGCGCGCAATGGGTGACCAGTGACAAGGCCGACACCGAAACCGTCTACCAGATCACCAAGGCGCTTTACAGCGACGCGGCCCAGAAGACGCTGTCAGCCGGTCACGCCAAGGGCAAATTCATCACGTTGCAGAACGCCGTGCAGGGCGTGGGCATTCCGTTCCACCCCGGCGCCGAGAAGTTCTACAAGGAAGCCGGTGTGCTGAAGTAAGCCTGCGCACCTGATGTACCTTGTGGACGGGCGGAGCAGGTTCCGCCCGTTGTCATTTGTAGCCGCACCCTGAGAAGCATGCCATGAGCCATCGCAACGCCACCGTCCTGCCGGATGACAAACAACTGCTGGCCCTTGAGGAAAAATTCGATCCCGAGATGCGCTTTCGCCCCTCGGTGCCGCCGGGGACCTTGCTGATCAGCGTCCTGCTGATCGCGTTGAGCTGCTTCCACTACTACACGGCCGGTTTTGGCCTGTTGCGCGAGACCACCCACCGGGGCGTGCACCTGGCCTTCGTGCTGGGTCTGATCTTCCTGGTGTTCGCGGGCAGCAAGGCCGGCGAAAGCCGGGTGGTGCGCCACGGCCTGGCCTCGCCGGGCGGAATCCCCTGGTACGACTGGCTGCTGGCCATCGGCGTCGCACTGGCGGTTCTGTATATCCCTTACACGTTTGAAGACCTGGCCTTTCGGGTCGGTAACCCCAACGCCGCCGACGTGGCCTTTGGCACCGTGCTGTTTGTTGCGCTGCTGGAGGCCACCCGGCGCAGCATGGGCTGGCCGCTGCCCATCATTGCGCTGGGCTTCAGCTTCTATGCACTGTTTGGCCAGTATTTTCCGGGCTTGCTGCAGCACGCCGGTTCGAGCTGGAGCCAGTTCATCAACCACCAGTACCTCACCAGCCAGGGCATTTATGGCGTGGCGGTGGGCGTGGTGGCCACCTACGTGTTTCACTTTGTGCTGTTTGGCGTGATGGCCACGCGAATCGGGCTGGGGCAGCTGTTTCTCGACATCGCATCCAGCATCGCCGGGCGCTATGCGGGGGGGCCGGCCAAGGTCAGCGTTTTCGGGTCGGCCATGTTTGGCATGCTGTCGGGATCGTCGGTGGCCAATGCGGTCACCGTAGGCTCTCTCACCATTCCGGCCATGATCCGCGTCGGCTACCAGCGGCACTTTGCCGGCGCTGTCGAAGCAGCGGCTTCCACGGGTGGGCAGATCACACCGCCGGTGCTGGGAGCCGCAGCCTTCCTGATGATCGAGTTTCTGGGCTTGCCTTACCAGACCATCATCACGGCGGCTATCGTGCCGGCCTTCATGCACTTCTTCGGCGTCTTCATGCAAGTGCATTTTGAGGCCAAGCGTTACGGCCTGCGCGGCCTGACCGAGGAAGAAATGCCAAAGCTGCGCCAGAGCCTGAAAATGCGCTGGCCCACGCTGATCCCGCTGTTCCTGCTGATCGGCATCCTTGTGAGCGGGCGCACGCCGTATCTGGCCGCCTTTGTCGGCATCACCTCCTGCGCCATAGTGGGTCTGACCACCTCGGTGCGGGGCAACCGCGCACACAACTGGGCGTTGATGGTGGCCTTGCATCTGGCACTGATGGGCATTGCCTTCACGGACTTCGACGAGCGCATCAAGCTGAGCATCTTCTCCGTCGCCGTGGTCGCCACCGTCGTCCTGATGCGCGTTCTGAGGATTCGCGGCCGCATCGAACCCGCCGTGCTGGTGGAGGCGTTCGAGACGGGTGCCAAATACGCGCTGGCCGTGGGTGCCGCCGCCGCCACAGTGGGCATCGTGATCGGGGTGGTCACGCTCACCGGCGTGGGCTTCAAGATCAGTTTCATCATCACCGGGGCGGCCACCAGCATCGCCAATGCCCTGAGCATGATCGTGCCGAGCTATCTGATCGCCTCCCAGTCGCTGACCCTGCTGGCTGCGCTGGTGATGACGGCGTCGGTCTGCATCCTGATGGGCGCGGGCATTCCCACGACGGCCAACTACATCATCATGGTGACGGTGGCAGCGCCCACGCTCGTGCAATTGGGGGTGGAGCCGCTGGTGGCGCACTTTTTCGTCTTTTATTACGGGGTGCTGGCCGACATCACGCCGCCGGTGGCGCTGGCGGCCTACGCCGCCGCCGGCATGGCGGGCAGCGACCCGTTCAAGACGGGCAACACGGCATTCCGGCTGGGCATCGCGAAAGCGCTGGTCCCCTTCGTGTTCGTTTTTTCTCCATCGCTGATCCTGGTGGCCAAGGGCTTTACCTGGTATGACTTCACCGTCACTTTCGTCGGCTGCGTGCTGGGCATCACCTTTTTGGCGATGGCGTTCTCCAAGTTTTTCCTGGTGGAGATGAAGCGCTGGGAACAAGCCCTTTGCATTGCCGCCGCGCTCTTGATGGTTGCCCCCAGCCTGACCGCCACCCTGGTTGGCGTGGCCATGGTCATTCCGGTGCTGTTGCGACAGCTCAAGGACTGGCGGCTGACGCACAGGGCCGTGGCGCACTGATCAGGCGGTTTGACACCCGTTGAGCCAAGACCGGTTGCGCTGAATTCTTTCCCGAGGCCTTTGCCATGCCCACCAAGACCTTCACCAGCGGCCGCATCCGGCGCGCCGACTACGACCCCGCCACTCGCCAGCTCGACCTGCACTGGGACAACAAGACCGTGCTCGCCTACAAGCCGGTGCCTGAAGAAGTCTTTCGACGGATCAGCAGTGCCCCGTACCCGGCGAGCTACTGGGAAGACCGTATTGCCGACGAATACCCGAAGGCCACGCCGATGAAATCCGAAGTGGGGTCCGCTGGGCCGAAGACGCTGGGCGACTTGTTCGGGTCGGGCGATTGAGCACGGGCGGCGGTGCGCAGCCCCTTCACGACTGCCAGACGCCGTAGCCGCTCTCGCGCAGGTCGATGCCCAGTTCCACTTCCAGGCTGCGGGCCTCGTCATAGGTCAGCGGGTTGTACAGCTCATAGAGCTCGGGCAGCAGGCGCTGGCCGAACTGCGTGACATACCGATTCGCCTGGATGCCGGCCTTGTGCTTGTCGAAGCGCACATCGGGGTCCAGCCCGGTCATGCCGACATAGACGAAGGGCTTGCCATCGATGTAGCCGGGATTGGCACGCACGAAGCGGGGGTGGCGAAGAACCTCGGGCGAGAGTTCGACCACGTAGACGTGGTAGTGCCGGCGCTTTCGCGTGGTGCGGCGCTTGGGGGCGGCTTCGTCCGGCTCGGCGGCGGTTTTTTCAGTCTTTCTTGGCATGTCCCGGCGTGAAATGGCGGTTTCATGCTATCAGATTGGGAGTTCCCGCTCCCGCTGTTCACAGCGGCCTGCGCCGTGCCGGGCACCAACGTCAGGCTCGCCTCAGTTCTCCTCGTTGAACGAGGCCTCTTCGCCGGGCAGCGCGGGCGGCAGATGCAGGCGCTGGCGCATCGCGCCGAATTCCGCCTGCAGGAACAGGGGTTTGGCCTGCTGGGCGGCCAACTCGTTGGCGCGGCGTTTCATGGCGAGGACCTTGTCGGGCTGGCCTGCAGCGAGGTCGGTCTTCTCGCCCGGGTCTTTCGCGATGTCGAACAATTCGGCGCTCTCGGGCAGGGGCGTGCGCCAGACGAGCTTCCAGTCGCCCTGGCGGATGCCGGCGCGGAAGGGCTCGATGTTGTAGACCACTTCGGTGCGCGGCGAGGGCTGGCCCTGGGCAATGGTGGCCCAGACATCGAGGCCGTCGAGCGGCTTGCTGCGGGTGGTTGATGCGCCCGCGAGTCTGGCCAGGGTGGGGTACATGTCGACCACGTGCATCATCCCGTCCACCTGGGTGCCGGGGGCAATGCGTCCGGGCCAGTTCGCCAGCGCCGCCACGCGCGTGCCGCCTTCGTACAGGGAACCCTTGCCGTCCCGGTAGGGGCCGTTGTCGTTGGGAATCTTGGTTTTCGACAGATCGCCCTCGCCGGCGAACATCGCGTTGCGCACGCCACCGTTGTCGCTCTGGAAGACGATCAGCGTGTTGTCGCGCATGCCGCGGCGCTCCAGCGCGGCCACGACCCGGCCGATCTGGTCGTCCATGGCGCTGATGCTGGCGGCGTAGGCCCGCCGCGCTGGGTCGGCGATGTGGCGGTAGCGGTTCAGGTCGGCCTCGGGCGCCTGGTACGGCGTGTGGGGCGCATTGAAGGTCAGGTAAAGGTACAGGGGTTTGGCCTTGTCGTGGGTGTCGATGAGGCGCACCGCGGCATTGCCGAGCAGCGTAGTGGAGTAGCCCTTTTCCTTCAGGGGCTTGTTGTTGAGATACCAGTCGAGCACCTTGTGCTGCTCGTGGGTGAAGTAGTCGATTTCACCGATCAGCGGGCCGTACTGGAAGTCGAAGCCGCGCTGGCGGGGCCAGAACTTGCGGTCGCCGTGCCCCAGGTGCCACTTGCCGATGATGGCTGTCTGGTAGCCGGCTTCCTTGAGGGCTTGCGGCAGCAGCCACTCCTCGGTGTCCAGACCATGCGTCTGGCCCGACAGGATCACCACGGTCTGCAGGCCGTAGCGGAAGGGGTAGCGCCCGGTCATCAGGGCGGCACGCGTGGGCGTGCACATCGGCTGGGCGTAGAACTGGTTCAGCTGTGCGCCGGTCTTTGCAAGCTGGTCGATGTTCGGGGTGCGGATGTCGGAGCCATGGAAGCCGACGTCCTTCCAGCCCAGGTCGTCAGCGACGATGTAGACGATGTGGGGACGGTCCGCCGCAATGGCCGGCTGAAACATGCCTGCGAACAGGGCGAGCAGGGTCCAGACCAGTCGTAACACCAGGCGATGGGTGGCGGAGAGGGCCGCCAAATCGTGTGTTGAGGCGCGCATGGGATGATCGGTTCAAGTTGACAAAGTCGTCATTTTATGGGGTGAGCCAAGGCCGGCGAAAACCCCAGTGCCAGGATGGTCACGCACCGGCTGGACAGCCGCATCGATGCAACTGTTGAAACCTGGACATTTGTCAACTTGGACAGATGTTCAATCCATAAAATGGACCGCGCATCATCACCACCGGACATCGCGATGAAGCCGACCCTGGCCAGCCAAGCAGCAACCCGCACAGAAGAGGACACCGATCACCGCACCCGTGTCGGGCGTGAGCGTCGTGAACGCACACAGGCCCGCATCATCGAGGCGGCGCTGAGGGTCTTCGCCGAAAAGGGGCCGGATGCGCCGATCATTGACGACTTCATCAAGGCAGCCGGGGTGGCGCGCGGCACCTTCTACAACTACTACCAGAGCACGGAGGAATTGCTGGAGGCGACGGCCAAGTGGCTGCAGGACGACCTTATCGTCTCCATCGAGGCGGAAATCGGCAGCCTTGACGATCCGGTCGAGCGCCTGAGTTCGGGCATCCAGTTGTGGCTGCGCAAGGCACGCACCGACGCCGCATGGTGCGCATTCAGCGTGCGGGTGCGCCGCCATGGAGGCCTGGTCGAACAGCAGCTTGGCGCCGCCCTGAAGGCGGGGCGAGAGGCGGGTGTGTTGACCTTCACCGGTGCCGATGCCGCTCGCGACCTGGTGGTGGGTGCCTTGCGCGAAGCCATGTTCCGCATGACGGAGGGGCGGGTATCCGCCACCTACCCGCGAGACATCACTCGGCTCATCCTGATCGGCCTGGGCCTGGATGCGCGCAGTGCCGACGAAGTCCTTGGCCGCCCCTTGCCGCGCTTGCGCCGCGCCGCGCGGACCATCGCCTGAGGCCGGGGCAAGGCGGCGAAGAGGCTGCACCCAGGTGGGCAGAGCGGATTGCGGGAGGCCAGCAAGGTTGCGCCGCGGCGAACGCGGGTTTGGCCTATGTGCCGTAGAGGGCCTTGCGTGCCATACTTTTTCGCGCCCGGCCCGCTGTGCCGAACTGAACCGAGATGAAGGATTTCCATGGCAGCTCAGGAATTTGACTACGTGATCGTTGGCGGCGGCTCCGCCGGGTGTGCCTTGGCGGGGCGCCTGAGCGAAGACCCCGGCACCACTGTGTGCGTGCTGGAGGCCGGTGGCGCCGACAGTTCGGTGTTCGTGCGCGCACCGCTGGGCATCATCGTCATGGTGCCCTGGGGCCTGATGAACAGCTGGCATTACTTCACCACGCCGCAGAAGGGGTTTGCTGGGCGCAAAGGCTTTCAGCCGCGCGGCAAGGTGCTGGGGGGCTCCAGTTCCATCAACGCCATGGTGTACACCCGTTGCAACCGCAACGATTACGACGGGTGGGCGGCGGCGGGCAACCCCGGCTGGAGTTACGCCGACCTGCTGCCGCTGTTCAAGCGCGCGGAAAACAGCCACTGCTTCACCGACAACGAGTACCACGGCAACAACGGCCCGCTGCATGTGAGCTACCTGCGCAGCCCCTCGCCGGCCAACGAGGCCTTCCGTGCCGCCTGCGTCGAGAAGGGCATTCCGCTCAACCCCGACTACAACGGCGCCAGCCAGTTCGGCATTTCGCCCACCCAGGCCACGCAATACAACGGCGAGCGCTGGAACGCCGCGCGGGCCTACCTGCACGCCAACGCCGACCGCAAGAACCTCACGGTCCTGACCGGCTGCCACGCGCGCAAGGTCGTCTTCGAAGGCAAGACCGCCACCGGCGTGGAGGTGCGCCGCGACGGCCAGGTGCAGCAGATCCGTGCCCGCAAGGAGGTGATCCTGAGCGCGGGTGCCTTCGGCTCGCCCCAGTTGCTCATGCTCTCGGGCATCGGCCCCGCGGCGCACCTGCAACAACATGGCATCGCCGTGCTGCACGACCTGCCCGGCGTGGGCCAGAACCTGCAGGACCACGTCACCTCCAACCTGATCTACCGCACCCCACGCTGGAAAGACACGGTGGGCATTTCCGTGCGCGGCGCCTGGGAAATCATCAAGGCGATCTTTCAATGGCGCAAGGAACGCAAGGGCTGGATCACCACCTGCGTGTCCGAATCCAACGGCTTCATATCGACCTGCGGCAACCCCGACCATCCCGACATCCAGCTGGCGTTCCTGCCTAGCATCGTCGATGACCATACCCGCAAGACGCACCTGGGCCATGGCTACACGCTGCACACCACGCTCATGCGGCCCAAGAGCCGCGGCAGCGTCACGCTGCAAAGCGCCGACCCCTACCAGGCACCCGCCATCGACCCCGGCTTTTTCACCCATCCGGACGA
This sequence comes from Candidatus Skiveiella danica, assembly GCA_016721925.1. Lineage (GTDB taxonomy): Bacteria > Pseudomonadota > Gammaproteobacteria > Burkholderiales > Burkholderiaceae_C > Skiveiella > Skiveiella danica. The sequence goes on along the minus strand of JADKHE010000013.1, from coordinate 242,577 downwards.
CATGGCCGTCGCCATCAAGGGGGCGCGCATGGGATTCGAGATCCTCGAAGCCAAGGCCATGGCGCCCTATCGCGGCAAGCGCCTGCACCCTTTTGATGTGAACGACGACAAGGCCATGGAGGCCTTTTTGCGCGCCACCTGCGACACCGAGTACCACCCGGTGGGCACCTGCAAGATGGGGTCCGACACCGACCCCATGGCGGTGGTCGATGCGCAGCTGCGCGTCAGGGGCGTTCAGGCCCTGCGCGTGGTCGATGCCTCCATCATGCCGGCGCTGACCACTGGCAACACCAACGCGCCGAGCATGGTGATCGGCGAAAAAGCCGCTGACCTGATCCGCGCCGGCGCCTGAAGGCGGGGCGCACCGAACCGTGTAGGCTTGCACCATGAACACCATCCGACTGAACCCCCTCGACACCGCGTGGATCTTTACCGAGACGCGCGCCACGCCCAACCATGTGGGCGGCCTGCTGCAATTCCGGCTGCCTGCGGACGCGCCGAAGGACTTCATGCGCCAGATGATGGCGGAGTTCCGCAACCACCGCACGTTCACGCCTCCCTGGAACCGGCGGCTGAAGTACGCCTTCAACAAGAACCCGGCGCCGGTCTGGATCGAGGACGACGACATCGACCTCGAATACCACGTGCGCCACGCCGCGCTGCCCTGGCCGGGCGGCGAGCGCGAGCTGGGCGAACTGGTCGGGCGCCTGCAAAGCACCCCGCTGGACCTGATGCGCCCGCCCTGGGAATGCACCCTGATCGAGGGGCTGGAGGGGCACCGCTTTGCGATGTTCATCAAGATGCACCACAGCCTGATCGACGGCATCAGCGGCATGAAGCTGCTGCAGCGCGCCATGTCGACCGACCGCAAGCGCAGTCTGGACTTGCCGCCGTTCTGGGCCAGTGGCACTGCGCCGGCTTCGCGAGCCGGCAAGGAGCCGGCCCCCGCGCCGACCATGGCCAACGCGGCCGAGGCGGCGGTGGCGGCGCTCAGCGGACAGGCGCGCTCGCTGCCGCAACTGGCCGCCGCCTTTGGCAAGATGCTCAAGCGCGTGGGCGACCATGGCGACGGCATGGTGCTGCCTTTCGTGGATTCGCCGTTGTCGGTGCTCAACGGGCGGGTGCGCGAGAAGCGGCGCTTCGCCACCCAGCACTTCACCATGGAGCGCCTGCGCACGCTGGCCGCCGCCGCCGGGGGCACGCTCAACGACGTGGTGCTGGCGATCTGCGGCGGCGCGCTGCGCCGCTTCCTGGCCGAGCGCGACACCTTGCCCGAGGCGTCGCTGACGGCGGGCATCCCGGTGTCGGTGCGACCCGCCGACGACGAGGGCACGGGCAACGCCATCACCTTCATCATCGCCACGCTGGGCACCGATATCGCCGACCCGGCCGAGCGTTTCCAGGCCATCCGGCGTTCGGTGCGCCATGCCAAGGAGCATGTGCAGAGCCTGCCCCGCCAGGCGATGGAGCAGTACACCATGCTGCTGATGGCGCCGACCCTGATCACGCTGCTGACCGGCGTAGGCGGTCGCACGCGGCCGATGTTCAACATCACGATCTCAAACGTGCCCGGCCCGGAGAAGCCGCTGTATTTCCGCGGCGCCGAACTGCTGGCCACCTACCCGGCCTCCATCGTCACCCACGGCCAGGCGGTGAACATCACCTGCCAGAGCTACGCCGGCATGATGAATTTCGGCTACACCGGCTGCCACACCTCCGTGCCCCGCCTGCAACGCCTGGCGGTGTACACGGCGGATGCCCTGGCGGAACTGGAAGCCGCCTTCCTGCCCGCACCCAAGCGCATCGCGGCGCCGGCAACGCGCAAGCGTGCGAGCCAGGGCACCAGCACGACCTCCGGAAAAGCCTCCGGCAAGACCCCAGCCCCGCGCAAGGCGAAGGCCGCGCCGGCCAAGCCCAAGACGGCCTGAACCGTGCCGGCGGCTCGATGCCGCGGTGCGGCGCCGGCCTGATTGCCGCGGTCAGGTCGACGCGTACTGCCGCGATGCCCCCGCATCCCGTCGGGCCATGTCCGCTGCGCTGGCAGGGCTTCACCGTGCCCGGCACCATGGCGACTCCTTTCGGCTACCCGCAAGAGCTTTGCCATGCTGACACGACGCACTCTGATCACAGCCCCCTTGGCCTGGCCGGCACTGCAGGCATGGGCCGCGACGCCGCAGGCCGAAGCCGTCTTGCGCACGGGCGGGGTGGTGGCGGCATTCCGGCACGCGCTGGCGCCGGGCACCTTCGATCCGCCCGGGTTCAGGCTGAGCGACTGCGGCACCCAGCGCAACCTCAATGACGAGGGACGCGGCCAGGCGCGGCGGATGGGCGAATGGTTTGCATCCCGCGCGCTGCAACCGTCGCGGGTGCGCTCGAGTCCGTGGTGCCGATGCATGGAGACCGCCACTCTGGCCTTCGGGCGGGCGCAGGCGTGGGACGCGCTGGCATCGCCGCGCGGCGTCTCGGAGACCACAGGCGCCGCGAACCTGAAAACCTTGCGCCAGGCACTGGCCGAGGCCTCAGCGCGACGCGGCGTGTTCGAGGTCTGGGTCACGCACATGTTCGTGCTGAACGACCTGGTCGGCGTCAACACGGCCTCGGGCGAGGGCCTGATCCTGCAGGCCGATGCCAGCGGCGCGCCGCGCGTGCTGGAGCGGCTGGCGGTGCCGATCTAGGCCAAATTTCAAGCTTTTATTGCTTCTTCCCAGCGCCGGATGGTCACTTCCTGCTATCGAATCAGGAATATTCCGAACGTTACGCCGGTGGCTCGATGCCGCGGTACTGCGCGGACGGGAACTTGCAGATCGGGCAGGTGCCGGCGGGGATGACATTCACGGTGGAGCCGCAGATCTGGCAGATGAAGTAGCGCCCGGTCTTCTCGTCGATGGTGCGAGCCACCTTCTCGAAAAACGTGGGCGCCCAGCGCAGGATCTGCTTGATCTTGTCCCGGTGCTGCTGCTCCGATGACCAGGCGTACTTCACGGCGTTCATTGCATCGTCATGGCCCTCGGGCTTGAGCTGCTCCAGCAGCTTCGGGTAGAACGAGTCGATCGAGTGCATCTCGCCCTCGGCCGCACGCAACAGGTTGTCGCGCGTGCTGCCGGCCCGAATCGTGGGTTTGGGCAAGGGTGCCAGCTCGACTTTCAGCTGCGTGAGGATCTTGCCGAAGTTGGCCGCATGGACCTGCTCGGATGCCGAAAACGCGGTGAACAGGTAGGCAATGCCCTTGTAGCCTTCCTGCGCGGCGCGCTGGCTGAAGGCGTTGTAGTGCAGATAGACGCTGGTTTCGGTCTCGCGTGCGGCCTGCATGGCCGCGATGGTGGCCGGGTAGGGCGCGGCGCCCGCGGGCAGCCAGGCGGGCAGGGCGGCCCAGGCGGCGGTGGCCTGCAGCAGGCGGCGCCTGCGCAAGGGCGGTGAATCTTGTGCGCCAATCAGCGCGGTAAAGAGCGGTCGGCGGGTCGTCATGGGAACCTCCTTCGCGTCAATGCCTGCATTGAACGCCTCGCTGTGGCGGCGGGTTGTGATCTGGATCAAGAGGTCTGATCGGGTTCAGACCGGACCAAGGCCATTTCGCACCGCTATAGTGCTTGCATGCATTCCCAACGCCAGCACCAACGTTCCGATCTCGTGCGCATCGCCACCCACGTCATGGCCGAGCGCGGTCTGGAGCCCGAGTTCTCCCGCCGGGTCGAGCAGCAACTGGCCGGCCTCACCGGGCCCGGCCGCGACGACGGGCCCGACGTCCACGACCTGACCCACCTGCTGTGGTGCTCCATCGACAACGACGACTCGCTGGACCTGGACCAGCTGACGGTCAGCGAGCCGCTGCCCCAGGGCGCCATCCGCCTGTGGGTGGCCATCGCCGATGTCGATGCGCTGGTGAAGAAGGACACGCCGATCGATGCCCATGCCCTGCTCAACACCACCTCGGTCTACACCTCGGCGCGCATTTTCCCGATGCTGCCCGATCGGCTGTGCACCGACCTGACCTCGCTGAACCCCGCCCAGGACCGGCTGGCCCTGGTGACCGAGATGGTGTTCAATGCCGACGCCTCGCTGGCCGGCTCCACCGTGTACCGCGCACGGGTGCACAACCGGGCCAAGCTGGCCTACGACGCGGTCAGCGCCTGGATCGACGGCGAGGCTGACCTGCCCGATGCCGCCGCCGCCGTGCCCGGCATGGAGGCCCAGCTGCGCACCCAGGACGCGCTGGCGCAGCAATTGCGCGCACGCCGCCATGCCCTGGGCTCGCTGGACCTGGAGACCTTCCAGCCGCGGGCGCTGTTCAAGGGTGAGCAAGTCGTGGACATCCGCCAGCAGGTGCAGAACCGCGCGCGCCAGCTGATCGAGGAGGTGATGATTGCCACCAACGGCTGCACCGCGCGCTACCTGGCCTCACAGGGCGGCGCCTCGCTGCGGCGGGTGGTGCGCTCGCCCGAGCGCTGGCTGCGCATCGTGGGCGTGGCCAAGGACTACGGCGAGGTCCTGCCGGACGAGCCGGACGGCAAGGCGCTGGAGGCCTTCCTGGCCAGACAGCACCGGCTCGACCCGCTGCGTTTTCCCGACCTGTCGCTGGTCATTGTCAAGCTCATGGGCCGTGGCGAGTACGTGGTCGAAGTGCCCGGCGGCGCGCCCATCGGCCATTTCGGACTGGCGGTGCGCGACTACACCCACTCCACCGCGCCCAATCGCCGTTTCCCGGACCTGATCACATTGCGCCTGCTCAAGGCCGCGCTGGCGGATGAGCCGCAGCCCTATTCGAACGCCGAGCTGGGCGAGCTGGCCCAGCATTGCACCCGCCAGGAAGATGCCGCACAGAAGGTGGAGCGCCAGCTGCGCAAGTCCGAGGCCGCGTTGCTGCTGGAGTCGCGCGTGGGCGAGCGCTTCGATGCGCTGGTCACCGGCGCCGGCCCCGAGGGCACCTGGGTGCGCATTCTCACGCCCCCGGCCGAAGGCAAGCTGGTGGGAGGGCACAGCGGCCTGCGGGTGGGCGATGCGCTGAGGGTGAAGCTGGTGTCCACCCATGTGGAGCACGGCTTCATCGATTTTGTTCGGCTCGACTGAGCCTTTCGCGCGCTGCATCGAAAGAAAGGGCCATTCGGCCCTTTCCCGGCGTCAACGGGTCGTCGTCAGCTATGCAATCAGGAGCGATCGTGGCGCCTCACGCGCAGGCGTTGAAGCTCTCGCCCAGCGCGTTGACGAGCCGGTCGATCTCGGCCTTCTCGCAGACGAAGGGCGGCGCGAGCTGGATGGTGTCGCCGCCGTAGCGCACATAGAAGCCCTTCTTCAGCATGTCCATGGCGATCAGGTAGGGGCGCTTGGCCGGCTCGCCGGGCAGGGCCTCGACGGTGAAGCCCGCGGCCAGGCCGTAGTTGCGGATGTCGGTGACGTGCTTCGCACCTTTCAGGCTGTGAACTGCAGCCTCGAAATGTGGCGCCAGGGCCTTGACGCGGCCCACAGCGTCTTCTTTCTGCAGCAGGTCCAGCGTGGCCAGGCCGGCGGCGCAGGTCACCGGGTGGGCACCGTAGGTGTAGCCGTGCGGGAACTCAAGCATGTAGTCCGGCCCGCCGGCGGCCATGAAGGTGTCGTAGATCTCCTGTTTGGCGATCACCGCGCCCAGCGGCTGCACGCCGTTGGTCACCTGCTTGGCGATGTTCAGGATGTCCGGCGTCACGCCGAAGGCCTCCGAGCCGGTCCAGGCGCCCGCGCGGCCGAAGCCGGTAATGACCTCGTCGAATATCAGCAGGATGTTGTGGGCGGTGCAGATCTCGCGCAGGCGCTGCAGGTAGCCGACCGGCGGAATCACCACGCCGGCCGAGCCCGAGAACGGCTCGACGATCACGGCCGCGATGTTCGACGCATCGTGCAGCGCGATCAGGTTCAGCAGTTCGTCGGCCAGTTCGGCACCCTGCGCCGGCATGCCGCGCGAGAAGGCGTTCTTCTTGAGCTGCGTGTGGGGCAGGTGGTCGGCCTCGACCGACTGGCCGAAATGCTTGCGGTTGCCCACCATGCCACCGACGGAGATGCCGCCGAAGTTCACGCCGTGGTAGCCCTTCTCGCGGCCGATCAGGCGCGTCTTGCTGGCCTGTCCCTTGGTGCGCCAGTAGGCGCGCGCCATCTTCAGCGCAGTGTCGGCGGCTTCCGAGCCCGAGCCGGTGAAGAACACGCGGTTCAGCCCGGCCGGCATGAAGCCGACGATGCGATTGGCCAGCTCGAACGACAGGGGGTGGCCGAACTGGAAGGCGGGGGAGTAGTCCAGCGTGGCCATCTGGCGGCTCACCGCATCGGTCAGCTCCTGGCGGCCGTGGCCCAGGCCACAGCACCACAGGCCCGAGAGGCCGTCGAAGATCTCGCGCCCGTCGGCGTCACGGTAGTAGCAGCCCTGGGCGCTGGTCATCAGGCGGGGGTTCGCCTTGAAGTCGCGGTTGCCGGTGAAGGGCATCCAGTGCGCGGCCAGCCAGTCGGCGTCCGTGCGCGGGGCGGGGGTGTTCAGGCGTTGTGCATCGGTCATGTCCATGGGGGCCTCGTCATCGGTGGTTGCGGCAGCAAGCCATGCCCGGCCAGCGCGGCCGGGTGTGAAGGTGCATTGTTGACGGCGGCATTACTCCCGTGGATACTCATTTATCCATGTTCAGTTGACAAACCATGCAAGTAAAGAAGCGCGCCGTGCTCGGCCAGATCAGCGACATGGACCTGCGCCTGCTGCGCGTGTTCCGCAGCGTGGTGGAGTGCGGCGGCATGGCGGCGGCCGAGCTGGAGCTCAACATTGGCACCAGCACCATCAGCCGCCACATCAAGGACCTGGAAACCCGCCTGGGCCTGACCCTGTGCCGGCGCGGGCGCGGCGGCTTTGCGCTCACGCCCGAGGGCGAGCGCATCCATGCCGAGACGCTGCGCCTGCTGGCTGCCACCGACGGCTTTCGCGCCAGCGTGGACGACATCCACCAGCGCATGGGTGGCGAGCTGCACCTGGCCGTGTTCGACAAGACCGCCAGCAACCCCGAGGCGCACATCGCGCAGGCGGTGGCGCTGTTTCGCGCGCAGGCCCCCGAGGTGGCGCTGAACCTGCACGTGGGCTCGCTCAACCTGATCGAGCGCGGCGTGATGGACGGGCAGTTCCAGCTCGGCATCATCCCCGAGCACCGCCGCTCCGACAGCCTGGCCTACGACGAGCTGTTCGGTGAAACCATGCTGCTGTACTGCGGCGCCGCACACCCGCTGTTCGAGGCCGGCGCCACCGACCTCACCTGGGAGCGCCTGCGCACCCACGACTTCGCGGGGCTGGGCTACCACTCGCCCAACATGGAGATCGCCCACCGCGAGCGCCTGCGCCGCGACGCCACCGGCTTCGACCAGGAGTCGGTCGCCACGCTGATCCTTTCCGGGCGCTTCCTCGGCTTCCTGCCCGACCACTACGCTGAAGCCTTCGTGCGCGCCGGGCAGATGCGCCCGGTGCAGCCCCGATTGTTTCGCTACGCCTGCCGCTTCTCCGGCATCACCCGCCGCTCGCCCGCGCCCTCCCGGGTGACGCAACTGCTGCGCGACTGTCTGGTGTTGGCGCACATAAACCATCCGGCGCCTGAGCCTTGTCCAATTCAGGTTTGATCTCGAACAGTGGATTGAGGAGCCGTTTTCAAGTCTGCGCGACGTGTTGGGGAGTTGGCAGTGCATTTGGGCTGCTTGGCTTCGATGTTTTTTCAATCGGCTATGTCCGGCACGTGCGCCGCCCGGCCCCTTATTTCTGCAAGTGGTGTCGATCTGATTCAGGCCCACTCGCGACACAGCAACGGTGTCAGTTTTCCCTAAGCCAAGTTGCGCGCCTTGGCGGCTTGCAGGTCGGTGTACTGACGAGCCTGAGTCTGTGATGAATCAATCCGCGCAAATCAGTGACGGTATGGGCTTTGATCGCCGCCTTGGCGGATCTGAAGTCGGCCGAGGGAACCAAGCCCAAAGTTGTGGTTTACCTACAATGCCATCCCCATCAGGCGTTTGTCCAGCGTCTCAAACAACGCGATATCACGGCGTTCGTTGGCATCGGCCAGGTGGAGCGCGACATCCGCTGGCGCAGACCCGCGTGACAAGGCTTGCAACTGTGCAAATTCAGGTAAGCGATCAGATCACGCAAGCCTTTCCCACGGGTGAACGTTTCGTAGGCCAAGAAGATGAAAGTGCCCCAAGCGGTGAGCTCGCGCGTCCAATGGTTGGATTGGTACTCGTTGAAACAATATTCAAAATGCATGAAGTGCACGACTGCAAGCCGTTGTGCAACAAGCGTGTGGATACTGTGCATAACGGAAACCTCTCCAAAAGAGGCGGCGGTACGCAACTGAAAATAATCGCACTTGAAATCGTCCCAATCGCAAAGCCTCCGCAAGCCCTCATCCAGCTTGGGTTTGCACCGGTGTTGGGGAGCATTCACCGGACAGTCGTGCGTTTTTTCGTCTGAAAGGGCCCTTGGGCCTCAGCCTAGGAGCAAGGTGAGGTCGTCCGGCCCCAACCAGCACCATTGGCCCGGCGCGAGCTTCTCGGGCAGTTGGAGGCCGCCGATCCGGGAGCGGTGCAAGCCCTCCACCCGGTTGCCCACGGCGGCCAGCATGCGCTTGACCTGGTGGTACTTGCCTTCGGTCAGCGTCAGGCGCAGGTGATGGATGTCGACGGCCTCGCAGGCCGCCGCCTTCACGGGTTTGGGGTCGTCATCCAGCACGACGCCGCTCAGCAGGCGCTGGACCTGCGTGTCGTCGAGCGGGTGCTTCGTTGTCACCTCGTACACCTTGGGCACGTGGTGGCGCGGTGAACTCATGCGGTGGATGAACTTGCCGTCGTCGGTCAGCAGCAGCAGGCCGGTGGTGTCCTGGTCCAGGCGGCCGACCGCCTGCACCCCCTGCACCGGCCCCTTCTGGGGTCGCTGGCGCAGCGGCGCGGGCAACAGGGTGTAGATGCTCGGCCAGGTGGAAGGCTTCTGTGAACACTCGGTGCCCGCCGGCTTGTGCAGCAGGATGTAGGCCTTGTCGTGGTACGGCCAAGGCTTGCCCTGCACCGTGAACTGAAGGCCCTCGGGATCGAATTCCGCGGCGGAATCATCGCAGGCCTCACCGCCCACAGTCACGAATCCTTGCTGCACCAGCCCGGCACAGACGCGCCGCGTGCCAAACCCCTGGCTGTAAAGGATGTCCTGCAGCTGCACGGCGTTTCAGCAGAACATCAAAGCCAGCCAGGCCGGATCGTCGAGCACGTGCTGCACCACGAAGCCGCCGAACCGGTAGGTCCAAACTTCGAGATTGACGGTTAACTCAGCCCAGCGCATGACTCCGATTATCCATGGCGCGCCTTGAATCCCCCCGACGCCGGGTGCACAGCATGGTCAGGACAAGAACCCCCCCAAAAAGAACCGATGGTTCTTGTTGATTGGTGAATGATCGCCCACTTTCTGATTGGCCTCCTGAGCTTTTGAACAATCTCACGGGTCGCCCATCGCCCGTTATCCATGCAAACTTAGGTTCGGCGCATCCCCGATGGTGGATACGGCTGAGAGCCAAGGTGCTTGGTACCGGCTCAATTGATGTGACCCCGGCAGGGAAGGAAGTTGGGGAACACCAGCGAGACGCCTGACAGATTGAACGCAAAATCCAGCCATGGAAACCCATCACGATCGGATCGGGCTGCTGGATTTCGGCCGCGCCGCGCTGGGGCTGCTGCCTTCGGCCATCAGTTCGCTGTGGGCGACGCTGAAGGTCTACGCGCTGACACCGGACAGCCACCAGTCGATCGGTTCGATACTGGAACACCAGGCCGAGAACGTCCCCGACAAGGACTGCCTGCTGTTCGAAGGCCAGCGCTGGAGCTACCGCGACTTCAACGCCTGGGCCAACCGCATTGCACATGTATTGAAGACTCATGGGGTGGGCCCGGGCGACACGGTCGGGCTGTTGTTCGAGAACTGTCCGGAATTGCTGGCATGCGTGGCGGCGGTGGCCAAGCTCGGCGCGGTCGCCGGCATGCTCAACCCCAAGCAGCGCGGCGCGGTGCTGAGCCACAGCATGCGGACCATCCAACCGCGGCTCATGGTGATCGGGGACGGCTGCCTGCCAGCGCTGCACTCGGCGAGCCCGCCGCAGCCCGACAGCGTGCCCAGGCTGTGGGCCGGCATGGGGCCGGTGCCTCGGGGCCTGGTCGACCTGCCTGCCGCCTGCGCAGGCGCCAGCACGGCAAACCCTCCATCCACCGGCGGCGTTCGTGCCGGAGCGCCCTGCTATTTCATCTTCACCTCGGGCACCACCGGCCTGCCCAAGGCCTCGGTGATGACGCACCTGCGCTGGCTGCGCAGCGGCTATGGCATGGGGCAGGCGGCGATGCGGCTGCGCGCCGACGATGTTTTCTACTGCCCGCTGCCGTTCCATCACAACAACGCCCTGACGCTGTGCTGGAGCGCCGTGCTCACCAGCGGCGCGACGCTGGCCATGGCGCGCAAGTTCAGCGCCTCCGGTTTCTGGCGCGACATCCGCGCGAGCGGTGCCACGGCCTTTGTCTATATCGGCGAGCTGTGCCGCTACCTGCTCAACCAGCCGCCCGGTCCGCATGACCGCGACCACCGGGTGCGCGTCGTGATCGGCAATGGTCTTCGCCCGGAGATCTGGGACGAGTTCCAGCAGCGTTTTGGCATCGCGCACATCTGCGAGTTCTACGGCTCCAGCGAAGGCAACCTCGTCTTCATCAACGCCTTCGGGCTGCCGCGCACGGCGGGCTTCACGTCCTTGCCCTACGCCATCGTCGCCTTCGACACGGCCAACGAGCGGCCCGTGCGTGACGCCCGTGGCTTCATGCGCCGCGTGGCCGTCGGCGAGGCCGGGCTGCTGATCACGGAAGTCGACGCCGGCCATCCCTTCGATGGCTACACCGATGCCGAGGCGACCGAGGCCAAGCTGCTGCACGACGTGTTCAAAAAGGGCGATGTGTGGATCAACAGCGGGGACCTGGTGCGCTCCCAGGGCCTGCGCCACATCGCCTTTGTGGACCGTGTCGGCGACACCTTCCGCTGGAAAGGTGAGAACGTGGCCACCACCGAGGTCGAGCGCGCCATCGGCGCCGTCAAAGGGGTGGCGCAGGCCAGCGTGTATGGCGTTGCTGTCGCGCACAGCGACGGCCGCGCCGGCATGGCGGCGGTCGTGCTGCATCCCGGCGCCGCGTTCGACGGCCGGGCCATGGCGCAGGACCTGTGCCGCGCGCTCCCGGTCTATGCGGTGCCGATTTTTGTTCGCATCATCAAGGCCCAGGAGACCACTGGCACCTTCAAGCTGCGCAAGGTCGAGCTCAAGCAGCAGGGTTTCGACCCGGCGCTCGTCGATGAGCCGCTGTTTGTCCTGCTGGATCGGGACCACGGCTACCAGCCCTTGACCCGCGCGATCCACTGCCGGATTCTCGCGGGCACGGTGCGCTGGTGACAGGGCCCGGGCGCAGCCTTTACGATCCGTCCTCTGTTTCAACTGCAGGAAACGCCATGGTCACGACGAAAAAAGCGACGGCCCCGACGGCCCCGATCCCGCGCCGCAAGGCCAGCACCCTGGCGCCGGCGAAGCCGGCAACCCAGTCGGCACCGGCAAGCGCCAAAGGCCCAGCGCCGAAACGGGCTAGACCGGCGCCCGAGGGGGTGCCGGCGGCGGTCGCCAAGGCCGCCAGGACGGCGAAACAGGTCACCCGCTTGATCCGGCAAAGCCCGGTGGGCCAGGCCGGCACCGCGGCCCAGGCGATGGTCCGGGCCGGCAAGTCCAGCCGCCTGCGCCAGGTGGTGCGCAACAAGGTGGTGGTGGTCACCGGCGCCAGCTCCGGCATCGGCGAGGACTGCGCGCTCAAGCTGGCTGCCGCCGGGGCGACCGTGATCCTGGCCGCGCGCACCCCCCAGAAACTGGCCGAAACGGTGGCCCGGATCGAAGCGCAAGGGGGCCACGCCTTTGCCTATGCCTGCGACATTGCCGACCTGGCCGACTGCGACCGGTTCTGCGAGGCCGTGCTGGCGAACCATGGCCACGTCGACATCCTCATCAACAACGCCGGGCGCTCGATCCGGCGCTCGGTGAAGCATTCCTTCGACCGCTTCCATGACTTCGAGCGCACCATGCAGCTCAATTTCTTTGGCGCGCTGCGTCTGATCTTCGGCTTTGCGCCCACCATGCTGGCGCGCAAGCAGGGCCACATCATCAACATCTCGTCCATCGGCGTGCTGGCCAGCCCGCCGCGCTTTTCGGCCTATGTGGCGTCCAAGGCGGCGCTGGATGCGTTCTCGTGGTGCGCTGCCTCCGAGTTCGCCGACAGCAACGTGCGCTTCACCACCGTCAACATGCCCTTGGTGCGCACGCCGATGATCGCTCCGACCAAACTCTACGACGCCTTCCCCGCACTGTCGCCGGACGAGGCGGCGGAGCTGGTAATGAAGGCCGTCATCGAGAAGCCCAAGCGGGTGGCCACCGGCCTGGGCCTGGTGGGCGCCGTGGCGCAGGCCCTGACGCCGGGCATCAGCGAATTCGTGCTGAACCAGGCGTTCCGGCTGTTCCCCGACTCGCTGGCGGCGCAGGGCGTGGACAGTGATGGCGATGGTGCCGAGGCGCAGGGCCTCGCCGGCAATCCGGTGGAGCTGGCGCGCAAGCTGTTCTCGCAGGTGTTCAGCGGCATCCACTGGTGACCGAGAGTCCCGAAGCCGACCGCAAGACCGTGTGGCTCGCATGGGCCGCGTTCGGTGCCATCCTGGGCCTGGCCGCCTTTCTGCGGCTGTGGCACCTGGACCAGAACGGTTACGGCCGCCAGTACTACGCGGCCGGTGTGCGCAGCATGATGGACAGCGCGCACGCCTTCTTCTACAACGCGTTCGATCCGGCGGCCTTCCTGTCGATTGACAAGCCGCCGGTGGCGCTGTGGATGCAGGTGCTCAGCGCGCGGCTCCTTGGCTTCAGCGCCTTCAGCGTGATGCTCACCCAGGTGGTGCTGGGCGTGCTGTCGGTCTGGCTGATTCACCGGCTGGTGGCCCGCCCGTTCGGCCGGGCGGCGGCGTTGGTGGCGGCGCTGTGTTTGGCGCTCACGCCGATCAGCGTGGCCGTGGACCGGTCGAACAACACCGAAAGCGCCCTGACCCTGGTGCTGCTGCTGGCGGCCTGGGCCTTGTTGCGGGCCACCGAGGCGGCCAGCGGACGCCTGCTGGTGCTGGCGATGGCGCTGATCGGCGTCGGCTTCAACGTCAAGATGGCCGCGGCCCTGATCCTGGCGCCGACCTTCTTCCTGGTCTATTTTCTGGGCGCTGCGGGCCTGACCGTGGGCCGCCGCCTGGTTCACCTGGCCACATCCTGCCTGGTGATGGTGGCTGTGTCGCTGTCGTGGATGACCTTCTACGACCTCACGCCGGTCGATCAGCGCCCCTATGCCGGGAGCACCCAGCACAACTCGATGACCGAGCTGATGCTGGTGCACAACGGCCTGAGCCGTTTCATGCCACGGGCACCCCAACCCCTGGCCGGCCCAGCCGGCCTGAACGACGACGGATTCATCACGGCGGCCGACCTCGGACTGCCTGATGTGTCCGCAGTGAAGCCGCAGCGGCGTGCTGCCCCGTTGTGGGATCAGTCAGCGACCGGGCCGCTGCGGCTGGTTTCCCCCTTTCATGCGGCGCAGATGGGGTGGTGGCTGCCCTGGGCCGTCGCAGCCGTCGTGCTGGGCGCGGCGGGCTGGCGCCGGGGCGCTGCGCTGACGCCAGCGCAATCCAGCCTCCTGTTGTGGGGCGGCTGGGTGCTGAGCTATGGCGCCGTCTTCAGCTTTGCCAGCGGCGTCTTTCACACCTACTACTTGCATGTCATGGGCCCGCCACTGGGCGCGCTCGCCGGCATCGGCTGGGCGGCGCTGCGGCGCCCGCGCGAGGGCGGGTGGCGCCACGGCCTGTCCGTGACACTGCTGGTGACGGCCGCCTGGCTGTTTTATATCGAGCGGGGCACGCTGGATGGCGGGCCCACCTGGCACACGGCCCTGTTTGCCCTGTCAATGGTCGGGCTGCTGGCCGCCGCCGTGGGTACCATGGTGCTGTCGCCGCGCTTGCGGGGTGGTCCGGTTGCCACGGCTCTGGCCACGACGGGCCTTGTCGCCAGCCTGCTGCTGCCCACGGCCTGGGCGCTGAGCACGGTGCTGGTTCGCCCCAATGTGGCCGCGCCTTTTGCGAGCATCGGCGCGCTCTTCGATCGCAAGCCGGTCGATCCCGACGCCGAACCGGCGCGCCGTGCTGCGCGGGACCAGTTTCGACGGCTGGTCGGCTTACTGAAGGCCAATCGCGCAGACGAGCGTTTTCTTGTGGCGGTGCCCAACGCCACGCAGTCCGCGCCGATCATCGTGCACACCGGCGAGTCCGTGATGACGTTGGGCGGCTACCTGGGCACGGATCCGATTCTCACGCCTGCCGATCTGGAGCGAAGGGTGAAGGCCGGCGACGTCCGCTTTGTCGTCCTGGGAGGCCCGTCTCTGGTGGCGCTGGAAACCACGGCCTCCGAACGCGCGCTGGCTCAGTGGGTCCGCGCGCAGGGTGTGCCGGTGCCGCAGGAGCTCTGGCGTTCACGCGCGGGGGTGCTGCTTTCCGACGACCCGGCGCTCAGCGCCAGCCCCACCGCAGCGCAGCTCTACGACCTGCGGCCCCCGCCCGGGGGCGTGCCGTATCGGCGCATGGGCCGCAACCCGGCAGCCCGTTCGGAGCCCGCCGACCCCTTTTCTTTCGGATTTTGATGATTTTCGGCATCATCCCATCGCCGGATGGTCATATTAAGCTATCAATTCTGTAGTTAACCAGGCGCAGTCCCGCGCGTGGCAGACACCCACGGCACCGCTCGCTAAGATGCACTGGCGCGTCCATCGGGGCGTGCGGACTTCGTACCGGAGAACACATTGACCGAATTCCTTATCGCGGTCGTCGCCGTCTTGGCGGTGCTCGGGTTGTTCCAGATCTTTTTCCTGCGCGGGCCGGACCTGCGCGCCTTCGACGGGCCCGTGGGCCAGCGGCACGGCGTGGACCGGCCGCCCAGTGCCGAGCATGGGGCGCTGGTGAGTTCGCTGGGTGGTATTTCCGCGGCATTGAAAAGCGTGCCGCGCCGCCAGCACCTGGCCTGGCTGCGCCGGTACATGGACACCGCGTTTCCGCTGGACGATCCCTCGGTGCGCATCATCCCGGCCGACGCCGGCGGCGTACCGGGCGAGTGGGTCCTGGCGCCGAATGCCGACCCCGAGCGCCGTTTGCTGTACATCCACGGCGGTGCCTGGACCATGGGCAGCCCGACCAGTCACCGGCGCCTGACCGCCAAGTTTTCGGAGGTGGCCGACGCCGCCGTGCTGGCGATCGACTACCGCCTGATGCCCGAGCACCCGCGCATGGCCGGCATCGAGGATTGCCGCACCGCCTGGCGCTGGATGACGGACCACGGGCCCGAAGGCGCAGCGCCAGCCCGGGCGATGTTTGTGGCGGGCGACTCGGCCGGCGGCAACCTCACGCTGTCGCTGATCGCCTGGTTGCGCGACCAGGGCTTGCGCGCCCCCGATGCGGCGGTGGCGCTGTCGCCGGCGACCGACGCCACCCTGGGCAGCCCGAGCCTGAAGGGCAATCTCGAAACCGATCCGATGCTGGGCCCCCTGTTCAAGGCGTTGGCCAGGATTCCCCGCACGGTGCTGCTGTGGGGCGGCTGGGCCCAAAGCCGCCGGCGGCCCTGCCATCCGGTGGTGTCCCCCGTCTTTGGCGACCTGTCCGGCCTGCCGCCGGTGCTGGTGCAGGCCAGCGAGGCCGAGATGCTGTTCGATGACGCACGCCGCTACGTCAACAAGGCCGTCGCCGCCGGCTCCCCCGCCACCCTGCAGACCTGGCCCCACATGGTCCACGTCTGGCAGCTGTTTCACCCCGATCTGCCCGAGGGGCAGGAAGCGCTCCGAGAGATTGGCGCCTTCTTGCGGGCGAGGCCGTAGCTCCGCCGGCCCTTCAGCTGTCCGCAGCCCCGGCGTCGACGTTCAAGCGCTGGGCCGCAAATCTTGCGCTTGGGTGACCATGGCGCGGACCCTACAATTTGATGCAAAACCCGCCCGGCGCCGGCTCGTGCTTCGGCCCGGCGCAACGTCCAGAATAAACCAGGGAACGACAGGGATGGGAATCTACCGGTGTAACCAGTGCGGCTTCGTTTCAGAAGATGCTGTCAGTGCGGTGGGCGCCAGGGTGCCCTGTGGCAAGTGCGGCACCGCCAGCACGGTCTACGGGACAGTGTTTTACGTCGAGAAGCTGGTGGAGCGCTATTTCGCGGCGCTGCGCGAGGTGGCCGCCCTCAAAGAAGCGGAGACGCCCACCGATGCCGCAACGACACCCACCACAGCAGCCAGTCCGGGGCCACTGACCGGCGATGCCTTCAATACCGATGCGCTGGCGACGGCTGCCCAGCACCAGCCGCTCCAAGCTTGGCTGGCGACCCGCCAGATTCAGGCCAGTTTTGACTTCAGAGCCGTCGATACCACCGGCTTTTTTGACGAGGCGGCCAAGGCCATTGGTGATGGGTACGAGCTGTTCGCGGAGCTGATCGAGCGCGTGCGTTCGGCTTACCGCAAGAGTTTTTCCGCGTTGAACCTGGAGCTCGGGGGGTTGAGCCAGAAGGACGCTCAGGCGGTGAACAACCTATGCCGCAAGCTCCACAGCTACACGTTCTTTTCGCGTTACGTCTATCAGAAGCCGGAAAAGATCGTGCGTCTCAACCTGCAGCAGGCGCCCGCCGTACGCCTGTTTTTCGAAGGCGGCTGGCTGGAGTGGTATGCCTTCATCGAGCTGCTGACGCTGGTGCAGGGCCGCGGCCGGGGATTTTCCTGCGCGCGGGGTGTCCAGGTGACGTTCCCCAACGAAGACCTCCACGAGCTGGATGTGGTCTTCCTGCCGGACGGCCAGCCGCCGATCTGCATCGAGTGCAAATCGGGCGAGTTCCGTCGGGACATCGAAAAGTACCTGCGGCTCAAGCGCCGGCTGGGCATCGAACGGGGCCGTTTCATCGTCTGTGCCACCGATTTGACCGATGCGCAGGCGGCCGGGCTCAACAGCATGTACGACCTCACCTTCGTCAGTCTGGGCTCGCTGAAGACCCATCTGCAGACGCTTCTTTGAGACGGCCGCCCGGCTGTCAGGTCCGGGCAATCCTGGGGTCTATGATGGCAGTGAAGGGCGCCGATTGACGGCGCCCAAACAGGGAATCCTGCCATGACCCAGCCTGCTGCCACCCCCCGCATTCCCGCCACGCTCATCCCCGGTGACGGGATCGGCGAAGAGATCGTCGACGCCACCCTGGCCGCGCTCGATGCGCTGCAGGCGCCGTTCGACTGGGACCGCCAGATCGCCGGCCTCGGCGGCGTCAAGGCCTCCGGCGACCCGCTGCCGCCGGCCACGCTGGAGAGCATCCGGCGCACGCGCCTGGCGCTGAAGGGCCCGCTGGAGACGCCCTCGGGCGGGGGCTACCGTTCGTCCAACGTGCGCCTGCGCGAGGAGTTCCAGCTCTACGCCAACCTGCGCCCGGCGCGCACCATCATCCCCGGCGGTCGCTTTGACAAGGTCGATCTGGTGGTGGTGCGCGAGAACCTCGAAGGCCTGTACATCGGCCACGAGCACTACGTGAAGATCGATGACGACCCGCATGCCGTGGCCATGGCCACCGGCATCAACACCCGCGCCGGCAGCCGCCGGCTGCTGGAGTTCGCCTTCGACCACGCCGTGCTGACCGGGCGCAAGAAGGTGACGATCGTGCACAAGGCCAACATCATGAAGGCGCTGACCGGCATCTTCCTGGAGACCGGCCTGGAGCTGTACGAGCGCAAGTACAAGGGCCAGTTCGAGCTCGACACCGTGATCATCGACGCCTGCGCGATGAAGCTGGTGCTCAACCCCTGGCAGTTCGACATGCTGGTCACGACCAACCTGTTCGGCGACATCCTGTCCGACCTGGTGGCCGGGCTGGTGGGCGGGCTGGGCATGGCGCCGGGCGCCAACATCGGTGCCGACGCGGCGATCTTCGAGGCCGTGCACGGCTCGGCGCCGGACATCGCCGGCAAGGGCATCGCGAACCCGATCGCGCTGATGCTGGCCGCCGCCATGATGCTGGACCACTGCAAGCTGACGCAGCAGGCCACCCGGTTGCGCACCGCGATCGACCAGACGCTCAACATCGACCAGGTGCGCACCGGCGACCTGGGCGGCAGCGCCAGCACGGCACAGTTCACGCAGGCCCTGGTGAGCCGCATCCGCAACGGGTGAGCCGGCGCGTCAGAACAGCGTCGTGATCTGCACCGAGTCGCGGTCGCGTTGCGTCTGCACCCGCGTGCCGCCGTTGCGAGCCAGGCGCAACATGCGGTCGTTTCCGGGCAGGATGTCGGCCACGAAGCCGCGCAGCCCGCGTCGTTTGGCATGGTTCGTCATGCACGCCTGCAGCGCACTGCCCAGGCCGCAGCCCTGCCACTCGGGGTGCACCATGAAGGCGGTCTCGCCCAGGTTGGTCGTCGGGTTGATGAAGTAGCACGCCTGCCCCACGATCTGCCCTTCCTCGCGGCTGCCCGTGGTGGCCACGAAAGCCACCTCGTTCTCGTAGTTGAGGTTGCACAGGCGCTGCACCTCGATGTCGGACAGCCCGCGCACCCCGCGAAAAAAGCGCGTGTACACGTCGGCCTCGCTCAGGTGGTGGAACAGCTCGCGAATGCCCTGCGCGTCGCTGGATTGCGCCGGGCGCAGCATCACGACACGCCCGTCCTTGAGCGTGATGGTCAGCTCCTCCTCGACCGGGTAGGCACGCAGGTTCTGCAGCGTCTGCTCGGGCGGCAGGTAGCCCAGTGCCTGCGCCTGCGCGAACAGCTCAGGGCGGAACTTCGGGTGCGCCAGTTCGATCAGCGCCGTGGCGCGCTGTCGGATCGACTTGCCGAACAGGTAGGCGATGCCGTACTCGGTGACCACGTAATGCACGTCGGTGCGCGCAATGGTGGCGGCTTCCCCCGCCAGCAGCGCCGCACGGATGCGCGAGGTCGCGCCGTCATCCGTGGTCGAGGTCATGCACAGGATCGGCTTGCCCCCGCGCGAGCGCGAGGCGCCGCTCAGGAACTCCTCCTGCACGCCGATGCCGCCATAGAACTCGCCGTCGAACTGGTCCACGCAGGCCTGGCCCGTCAGGTCGATGGCAAAGGCCTGGCCGATGGACACCATCTTGTGCTGCGCGGCGATGGTGGCCGGGTTGCAGACGACGTCGATCGGCTGGAACACGAAGAGCGGGTTGCGGTCGATCAGGTCGTACAGCGCGCGCGAGCCCAGCGCCATGCTGGTGACGATCTTGAACGGCTGGCTGGTCTTGCGCGCGCCGGTCAGGCAGCCGTGCTCCAGCAGCGGCAGGATCGCGTCGGACACCACCTCGGAATGGATGCCCAGATCCTTGCGGTCGGTGACGTACTGCAGCGCTTCGTGCGCCAGCTTGCCGAGACCGACCTGCAGCGTGGAGCCGTCCTCGATGATGCCGGCGATGTAGCGGGCGATGCGCTGCACCGCCTCCTCCTGGGCCGGTTCGCGGCCCAGCTCGGTCACCGGCACGTCCACCGGCACCAGGTGGTGAATGCGGCTGACATGCAGCGTGGAGTCGCCCATGCTGCGCGGCATGGCCGGGTTCACCTCGGCGATCACCAGCCGCGCCCGCGCCACGGCGGCGGGGATGATGTCCACCGAAACGCCCAGGCTCACGTAGCCGAATTCGTCGGGCAGGGAGACCTGGATCAGCGCCACATCCACCCGGATGCGCCCGCGCTCGATCATCTCTGGCACGCGGGCGGCCGACATCGGCACGTACTCCACCAGGCCCTGCTTCACGGCGCCGCGCATGTCGGTGCCGACAAAGAAGACGCGGTGCCGAAAGCGCGTCGTGATGTGATCTTCCGCGTTGCGCTCGAAGGCGTTGATCGTGAAGAAGTGCAGCAGCTCCAGGTCGGCCGGCACCACCGGCAAGGCGTCCAGCGCCTTCAGCAGGGTCTGCGGCGCGGCGCAACCGGTGCCGACGAAGACGTGGTCGCCGTTGCGGATGTCGGCCAGCGCGGCGTCAGGCTTGCGGACCTGGGCGGCAAAGGGCTCCAGGGCCTTGAATTTTTTCGGGGTTCTCTTGGAAAACATGGCTTGCGTTGCCGCCGGGTCGTGGGTTCCACGGAACCCGCATCATCGGCGACGCAGGCGCACTTGCGCAAGCGCTGCGGCGCGCTCAGGCCACGCGGCGCACCGGCGCCGGCGCGTCGCTTGCGCCCATGGCGCGCCCGCGCTGCTTCTTCAGGCGGATGATGCAGTCTTCCAGCGTCTGCCCGATGATGGTCTGGTCGCGGATCATGGCGATCTTGGGCCAAGTGGCGCGCTCGCCGGCGCGCACCCATTGCTGGAACTCTTCTTTCGACAGGTCGCCGAGCACACGCTGGTAGTCGCGCAGGCGCACCGGCGGGTGGATGGTGACGTCGCCGTAGTACTGCTGCTCGACCACCGCGATCGCGCCTTCGAGCAGCGTCTTGACGATGCCGCGGTCGATGCCGTAGGAGGCCAGCTGCATCAGCTGCTTGCTGCGGTACTTGACCTCACCCTTGACCATGTCGGTGAGGAACAGGCGCCAGCCCTCCTTGCGGGTCTGGTTGGAAATGAAGGGCAGCACATGCGGGTTGGTCTGGCTGACGATGCGGTGGTTCACGTTGTACAGCTCGCCCAGTCGCTGCGCCGGCAGATCGCTCTCGATCGCGCCGTCGACCCAGCGGATCGATGCCATGTACGGCTTCTCGTGCCCCAGGCGGTCCTTGGTCATCAGCTTCACGGGCGGGAACAGGCCCGGCACCGAACACGAGGCCAGCACCGCGCTCCAGACCAGCAGGTGCGGGGTGGTGAGGTAGTTCAACAGCCGGGAATGCTGGTTCTTGTCCACCGGCGAGACGGTGATGTTGATGATGCGCTTGGTGCGCTTGAAGGCTTCTTCGAAGGTGGTTTCACCGAGGCTCTCGCGAAGGAAACGCTCCAGCTCGCGGATGTCCATGATCGACTTCTGGCGCAGCATCTCGCTGGGCTTCAGGCGACGCCAGACGTGCAGGTCCATGTCCTCGCCGCGGATCAGCGCGTCGAGTTCGCTGTCCTTGTGCGTGCCCAGGAACGCGGCGACCACCGACCCGGCGCTGGAGCCCGAGATCACGCGCGGCAGCAGGTTCTGCTCGCGCAGGGCCTTGACCACGCCGAAGTGGAACATGCCCATGTTCGCGCCGCCGCTGAGCATCAGCGCCGAGCGGCCGAAGCTCTGCCCGGTATGGCGGAAGAACATCAGCTTCTGCGCATAGGGCAGTTCGGGGATGTCGTGGTCGCACAGGTGGTTCAGCAGCGAGGTGACCTCGGAGATGTAGTCGTCGATCAGCAGCTTGGTGCCGACGTGCGAATGCTTGTAGAGCTCGGGATTGGCCAGGTTGCCCAGGTTGCGGTGCAAGCCCTCGCGCAGGCTGAAGATCAGCTGCGGCCAGTCGCCGGCCTTGCGCCAGGCGCGCAGGTTGATCAGGCGCTGCTGGATCAGCTTGTGCTGGTAATTGCGAGAGACCGGGTTGTTCTTCCAGCCGTCCAGGCCTTCCAGCGTGTCCAGCACCATCGACTGCGCACGCCAGGTGCTGTAGTCGGTCGCCTGATCGACCAGTTTCTGCTGTGCGACGGTTTTCCTGGATTTCATGGGTCTCCTGTCTGTGTTCTGCGCGCCGCGCTCCCGCTGGCTCCTTGCGCGATCCAGACATTCTCTACCCGTGTGGCCGGGGGGAGCTGTCACCTGGAGAACTATTAGAGGAACCGCTCTTGCAAGAAGCGGGGGCGCCTTGGTCGTCCTGACCGGCATGCGGCCCCTGATTTTCATGTTTTTCGGCCACTTCCCAGCGTCGGGTGGTCCTGATGTGCTATGGATTTGATACCGACCGGGTCGCCATCACAGGGAGATAGACCTGGCAGAACTCCGACGGCATGCGCCGTGCCCGTCCGCTGGAGAGTTCGATACAGACCAGCTCCCAGCGCCCGCGCAGGACGGTGGCCTGGTCATGGTCGCGAATCAGCTGAAAGCGCCGCTCCATGGTCAGCTTGCCGTCGCTGGCGGTGAGCCAGGTGGCCAGGGTCAGCGCCTCGCCGAGCTGCGTGGGCAGCAGGTAGTCGTATTCGCCGCGGCGGATGGCCATGGCACGGTCCAGCCGCTGGTAGTCCTGCAGGCTCAGGCCCAGGGCCTCGGAATGCGCCCAGCCGGTTTTCTCGCACCACTGCACGTACACCGCATTGTTGGTGTGGTTCAGGCCGTCGATGTCTTCGGGCCGCGGCATGGCCGGCCGGGTGAAGGGATTGGCGTAGTCCCAGTTCATCAAAAAGGGACCGCGTCAGGGCAGGTCGATGTTCTGCATCACGCAAGGCGGCGTGCCGGGCATGTATCCATGCGTCCACTGGTGCTGCCCGATCGAGCGGACCCGGCCGGTGCCTGCATCGAAGTTCACATCGAAGTACTGCTGCACGTTCTGGCTCTGACAGTACAGCCAGGACCAGGTCAGCGTGTCGGTGCGCCGGTAGGGCATCGAGGGCACGCTGGACGGACCCAGCAGGCGCAGCACCTGGTCCTGGGTCATGCCGGCCTGGATGAGGCCGAAGAAGCCTTCGTTGAGCACACCGACGAGGCGCGTCAGCTTGCCGTCGGGGCCGATGAACGCCATGAAAGTCTGGGTGCCGCCCGGGCCGGTCGCGAAGGCCAGCTGCTGGCTGCCGTCGGCGTTCTTCCAGGTCATCGCGGGCTGGCCCAGCCGGGCTTCGACCTCGGGTCGTGTCGATACGCCGGGCGTGAGCGCGCTGCTGCTGTATCCCGCGCAGGCTGACAGAAACAGGGCGCTGAGCCCTGAAAGTCCGAGTCGCCGTAGTGAAACCGCACGGTTCATTTCATCTCCTGGCCGGGTCGTCCCTCCGGCATGGCGTTGATTCTTGCACAGGCGCATCGGGCCCGGACACTTGGCCGTGGACGAAAACCCTTCAGGCGCGCTTCAGCTTGCGGGACGAAGATGGCCGCATTGACATCGATTCACCTCACCCCGAAAGGCTCCTTCATGACACCGTCCTTGCGCGCCATCGTCCTGCCGTTCTTCAGCGTCGTCATCGCCGCTCTGGTGCCGGTGGCCCTGGCCGCCTTTCTGACTATCCCCTTCAATCTGGGCGGACATCCCGGCGAAGCACCTGCAGCGGACGTGTCAGCCGGCCAGCACATGACCTGAGCCGAGCCCCGGCGTCTTGTGGCCTAGACTTCCCCTCAGTCACCCCATCGCCAGCGCGACATGACCCACAGGCCTTGACGAATGAAATACACCGAACTTGCCGACGACCCCGAAGACGCCGAGCACAGCCCCGCCGAGCGCATCGCCGCCGCCTCCCGCAGCACCTGGGTCAGTGTCGGGGTCAATGTGGTCCTGACGATCACCCAGATTGCCATCGGCATCGTGGCCAAGTCCCAGGGCCTGATCGCCGACGGCATCCACTCGCTGTCAGACCTGGTGGCCGACTTCGTGGTGTTGCTGGCCAGCCACCACAGCAAGAAGGATGCGGACGAAGACCATCCCTACGGTCACCAGCGTTTCGAGAACGCCGCATCGCTGGTCCTGGGCACTTTGCTGCTGGTCGTGGGCCTGGGCATGCTGTGGTCTGCGGCACGCAAGCTGGAGTCGCCGGAAACCGTTCAGACCGTCCATGTGATTGCGCTTTGGGTGGCCGGCGGGGCGCTGGTCGCCAAGGAGCTGCTGTTTCGCTACATGCTGTCGGTGGCCAAGCGCGTCAAGTCGAGCATGCTGGTGGCCAACGCCTGGCACGCGCGTTCGGATGCGGCGTCCTCGCTGGTGGTCGGCATCGGCATCATCGGCAACCTGGCGGGCTACCCGATCCTGGACCCGATCGCCGCGGCCATCGTGGGCTTCATGGTCACCCGGATGGGATGGAGCTTCAGCTGGGACGCGCTGCACGACCTGATGGACCGCGCGGTGGACGAGCAGGAAGTCGCCGCCATCCGCCGAACGCTGACCGAGACCCCCGGTGTGTGCAACGTGCACGATGTGCGCACCCGCAAGATGGGCGACATGATCGTGGTGGACGCGCACATCGAGGTGGCTGCCGACATCAGCGTCGAGGCCGGGCACGACATCGCCGTCGAGGCGCGCCAGCGGGTGCTGCAGCGCCACCGGGTGCTGAACCTGATGACCCATGTGGACCCGTGGCGCCGACCGGACCTGGATCACGCACCCTCCCGCTCAACGGTGGGCTGAGGGAGCGCCATACCCACAAGCCGCGAGCACCCCCACGCAAACGCGATGCACGAAGGACTCAGCGAATTACAGGCAAGCGAGCGTCTGGCCCGGGATGGCGCCAATGAGCTGCCGGTGTCCAGGCCGCGAGGCGTCCTGCGCCTGCTGCGTGACGTGGTTTCGGAGCCCATGTTCCTGCTGCTGGTGGCTTGCGGCGCCATTTACATGGCGCTGGGCGATCGTCACGAAGCGCTGATGTTGCTGGGCTTTGTCTTTGTCGTCATGGGCATCACGTTTTTCCAGCAGCGTCGCAGCGAGCGCTCGCTGGAGGCGCTGCGCGATCTGTCCAGTCCGCGCGCCCTGGTTGTGCGTGGCGGGCAGATGCGTCGCATCGCGGGACGCGAACTGGTCTGTGGTGACATCGTGTTGCTGGTGGAGGGCGACAGGGTACCGGGCGACATGCGCCTGCTGGAGTCGTCCAACATGGCCGTGGACGAATCGCTGTTGACGGGAGAGTCGGTTCCTGTGAACAAGCAGGCCGCACCGCTGCCCGATGGCGGCGATGGACCCGATGGCGCTTTGCCGGCGCCGGGCGATTCAAATCCCGCCCATGTGTTTTCAGGCACGCTGGTGACCCGCGGTACGGCGCGCGGCGTGGTCATGGCGACCGGAGAGCGTAGCGCACTGGGCCTGATCGGCAAGTCGCTCGCCGGGATGGGTACGCAGAGCACACCCATCCAGCGCGAAACGGCGCAGATTGTCAAGCGCATCGCGGTCGTCGGCCTGATGCTGGCCAGCGGACTTGCGCTGGCCTGGTGGATGGCGTCAGGGGACTGGCTGCATGGCTTGCTGGCCGGACTCACCCTGGCGATGGCCATCCTGCCCGAGGAACTGCCGGTGGTGCTGACGCTGTTCCTGGGCCTGGGCGCGTGGCGGCTGGCGCGCGAAAACGTGCTGGCCCGCAACATTCCGGCGGTTGAACTTCTGGGGGCCACGACCGTGTTGTGCGTGGACAAGACCGGGACGCTCACGGCCAACCGCATGGCGGTGCGCCGCTTGTGGACCCCCTCGGCCGCACATGACACACTGGAAGCTGGCATCGGCCCTGTGCCCGAGGCGTTGCACGAAGTCCTGGAGTATGCGGTGCTGGCCAGCCACCGCCGCGCCTTCGACCCGATGGAGTCGGCGATTGTGGATGCCGGACAGCGCCTGCTGGCGCAAACCGAACACCTGCACGCCGACTGGACCCTGGTCGAAGATTACCCGTTGTCCGGCGAAATGCTGGCGATGTCGCGGGTCTGGCAGTCACCGGACATGCGCGAGCGGATGATTGCAGCCAAAGGTGCACCGGAGGCCATCGCCGATCTGTGCCACCTCGACGCCGCGCGTCACCAGCAGATCGGGGGTCAGGTCGCGTCCATGGCCAAGGACGGGCTTCGCGTGCTGGGCGTGGCGCGTGCCGTCTTCGCCGCGGACGCATTGCCCGCCAACCAGCACGATTTCGAATTCGAGTTTCTCGGGCTGGTCGGGCTGGAAGATCCGGTGCGTCCCGATGTGCCGCAGGCCGTCGCCGAGTGCCGTTCGGCCGGCATTCGCGTGGTGATGATCACGGGTGATCATCCCGCCACCGCCTTGTCGGTCGCGCGGCAGGTCGGCCTGCCGACGGACGGCGCGGTCATCACGGGCGCTGAACTGGCCGACTTGAGTGACGAGGCGCTGGCGGCGCGTCTGCCCGGCACCCATGTCTTTTGCCGGGTTCAGCCCGAGCAAAAACTGCGTCTGGTGCAGGCCTTTCGAGCACGAGGCGAGGTTGTGGCGATGACCGGCGACGGCGTCAATGACGCGCCCGCGCTCAAGGCGGCGCACATCGGGGTGGCCATGGGTGCGCGCGGAACCGACGTGGCGCGCGAGGCCGCCGCACTGGTCTTGCTGAACGATGATTTCGCGTCCATCGTGACGGCGGTGCGCTATGGCCGACGGGTGTTCGCCAACCTTCGAAAGGCCATCGTCTTCGTGGTGGCGGTGCACGTGCCCATCGTGGGCCTCTCGATCGTGCCGGTGCTGCTGGGCTGGCCGATGCTGCTGATGCCCGTCCACATCCTTTTCCTGCAACTCATCATCGACCCGGCCTGCTCGGTCGTTTTCGAGGCCGAACCGCTGGAGGCGGATGCGATGGCGGCGCCGCCGCGCGCACCCGATGCCCGTCTGTTCGATGCGGCCGTCATCGGCCGCGGCCTGTGGCAAGGCATCGGACTGTTGGCGTTGTTGCTGGCGGTGTATTCGGGTGCGCGTGGCTTCACGAAATCCGACGATGTGGCACGCGCGCTGACGTTCACGGTGCTGGTGCTGTCCAACCTGGCGCTGATTTACGTGAACCGTTCCTGGTCGTCTGTGTCCTGGCGCGGTCCTGGCGCATCCAACAGCTCGTTCGGATGGATCACATTGGCGACCCTGGCCTTGCTGGGTAGCGTGCTGGGCATTCCCGCCATCAGCCGCCTGTTTGCGTTTGCCACGCCGACACCGCTCCTTTTGGTCGCAGGGGTGGGTGTCGCTCTGGCCGGGTTGTTGTGGTTCGAAGGCGTCAAGCGGATGTCGGCGGGTCGCCGAACCTGAGCTTTGATGGGCCGATCAGCATGCTTTCTTCTTTGGATCGTGCGTTCCAGACACCTTGTCCTCCTGCCGAGAGGGTGGCGCGAATTCGGCGAGTTCTAGGCTTCGCATGGTCAAGCTGCCGCACGCTAAAGGTCAGCACGTTGATCCAGGTCAGCTTGACGCGCATTGGTGTTGATGCGCGGCTTACAGGGGGTTCCATTGGGTCTACGATGATCCGCGCCTTGTCTCAGGATAAAAGTTTGTGACCGTTCCCCTGCTATTCACCTACATCAGTCTGGCGCTGCTGTTCCAGGTCGTCGTCGGTCTTGGCGTGGGGCTGTGGCGGCGACGGAGCCGTTCCGGCGAACCGAACGCCTTGACAGAGGCGCCCGCGGCAGGGGCTCCAACGGGCGCCTGGCCCGGCTGGCGCGAGTTTCGTGTGGTGCGCCGCGTGTTCGAAGACCGCGCGCAGACGCAGTGTTCCTTTTATCTCGAACCCGTCGACGGCGGCACCTTGCCTGCGTTCAAACCGGGGCAATTCCTGACCTTTCAGTTGCAGCTTGCCGACGGCGAGGGGGCCGCGCAAGGCACGGGGCGGACCCTCACGCGCTGCTACTCGCTGTCGGACCGGCCGGGAGAGGCGAGCTACCGGATTACCGTCAAGCGCGCCCCGCCCCCGAGCGGACAAGCCGGGTTGCCGGCCGGGCTGGCTTCGAACCATCTGCATGACCGGGTCCGCGAAGGCGACGTGCTGCGGGTGAAGGCGCCCTCCGGCCATTTCCACATCGACATGGATGCCAATCTGCCCGCCGTGCTGATCGGCGGAGGCATCGGCATCACGCCCATGATGAGCATGCTGCGCTGGTGCCTTGCGCAGCAGCCAGGGCGCCCGATCCATCTCTTCTATGGCGTGCGCCACGGGGGTGAACAGGCTTTCAAGCAGCAACTGGAATCGCTGGCGGCCTCGCATGCCGGTTTTCATCTGAACGTGGTCTACAGCCGCCCCGATGCGGACGATGTGCAAGGCAGGGACTTCCACCACAGCGGGCATATCGACGTGGACCTGCTGCGGCGTGTGTTGCCGCATGGCCGGCACGCGTTTTATGTGTGCGGTTCGGCGGCCTTGATGGAGTCGCTGGTTCCGGCGCTGGCCGCCTGGGGTGTGGCGGCCGGCGACATCCACTTCGAGGCCTTCGGGCCTTCGTCGGTGCGCCTGGCCGAACCAGGTGGCGGCGCCGTCGCGGCACCTCTGGACGCGCCGGTCGACGTGCATTTCCGTCGTTCCGGTCGCACCCTGACCTGGGATGGGCAGGACGACAACCTGCTCGACTTTGCCGAGCGGCACGGCGTGGAAGTGGATTCGGGATGCCGATCGGGCGGTTGCGGGGCGTGTGAGACCAAAATGTTGTCCGGAACCGTTCGTTATGCCGGCAAGCCCGACCACGACGTGGCGGCGGGCCACTGCCTGCTGTGCGTCGGAGCGCCCACGTCGGCACTGGAACTGGAGGCGTGATGTCCCTGAAAGCCCGCCTCTTCAGCCGCGAAGTCCTGCCGTTCTATCTGGCGCTTGGAGCCCTCGCGGTGGTCACGGTGCTGTGCGACGCCTTGCTGCACTATTTCAACCTGGTCTGGATCGGGCGCTATCTGGGAATCCCCGGCGTCCTGCTCATCCTGGGGTCCTTCGGCTATTCGCTGCGCAAACGCAAGCTGATCAGTGCCGGCAGGCCGGTGCAGCTGCTGCGCTGGCATGAGGGTATGGCCTGGGCCGGCTCGCTGCTGGTGCTGGTGCATGCCGGCATTCATTTCAATGCGATCCTGGGCTGGCTGGCGGTGCTGGCGGTGCTGGCCATGCTGGTCAACGTGGCCAGCGGGCTGACCGGGAAGTTCCTGCTGGACCGGGCGCGCCGACGCCTGGAGGAGGCCCGGCAACGGATGCGCCAGCAAGGCCTCACAGCTGCGGAGCTGGAGGACAGCACCTACTGGGACAGCCTGACCTTCGATGCCGTCAAGCAGTGGCGCGCGGTGCACTTTCCGATCACGCTGGCCTTTGGCGTCTTTTCTCTGGCGCACATCGTGGCCGTGTTCTTGTTCTGGGGCTGGAAATGAAGCGCGGTTGGCTCATGGCCCTCATATCGGCCAACCTGGCGGTGCTGATTGCGTTGGTATTCATCTATCCGCACCTGATGGTCAGCCCAGGGCCGGTGGTCGCTGCCCATGCCGAGCTCAATACCGACTGCTTTGCCTGCCACGCGCCGCTGCGCGGTGCGTCAACCGAGCGCTGCATCGCCTGCCATGCCTTGCCCGACATCGGCCTGCGCAGCAGCAAGGGCGTGCCGCTGGTCCGCAAGGCCAAGGGCGTGAAGACCTCTTTTCACCAGGAACTCATCGAAAAGAACTGCATGGCCTGCCACAGCGACCACCAGGCCCCCCGGCTGACGCAGCGCAGCCGCAAGCCGTTCTCGCACGAACTCTTGCGCCCCGCGGTGCGGGAGCAGTGCGACAGCTGCCACGTGGCGCCGGCCGACAAACTGCACAGCAAGGTGAACGGCAATTGCAAGCAGTGCCACAGCCAGCAGGCCTGGAAGCCGGCGACCTTCGACCATGAAAAGTCTTTTGTTCTGGACAAGGACCACAACGCCACGTGCGTGACCTGTCACACCGGCAACGACTACAGCCGCTACACCTGCTACGGATGCCATGAGCACACGCCCGCCAAGATCCGTGCGGAGCACCAGGAGGAGGGCATCAGCGACTTCGAGAACTGCGTCGAATGCCATCGAAGCGCCGACAAGGATTCAATGGAGAAGAAGGGCCCCAGGGGAAAAGGGGATTCGCGCGGGAAGCGGGAAAAGGACTGATCCGCCGCGTCACGTCCTCGGGGCGGCTGTTCGATGCCGATCCCGCAACTCGCGTTTGAGCACCTTGCCGATGGCGCTGCGCGGCAGCTCGCTCACCAGGTGCAGGGCGCTCAGGCGCTGGGTCTTGCCGACGCGCGCATTCAGCCAGTCCTTCAGGGCCTCGGCGGAAACGGCGTGACCGTCGCGGGCCACGACGAAGGCCACCGGCGTCTCGCCCCACTGCGTCGATGGCACACCGACCACCGCCGCCTCGGCCACGGCGGGGTGTTCGCCCAGCAGGGCCTCCAGGTCGCTCGGGTAGACGTTGAAGCCGCCCGAGATGATCATGTCCTTCTTGCGGTCGAACAGGGTGAGGAAGCCGTCGCCGTCGAAGCGGCCGATGTCGCCGGTGCGGATGAAGCGCTTGCCGTCCGGCGCAAACCATTCGGCTTCGCGCGTCTTCTCGGGCTGGCCGTGGTAGCCGGTCATCATCCCGCCGGAGTGGCCCACCACCTCGCCGGCCTCGCCGGGGGGCACTTCGACGCCGGCCTCGTCGATCAGGCGCAGGTCATGGCCGTCGGCCGGGCGACCGACGGTGTGCAGCTTGTCGGGGAAGTTGTGGGCTTCCAGGATGAAGGTGCCGCCGCCTTCGGTCAGGCCGTAGAACTCCACCAGGCCACCGGGCCAGCGTTTCAGCACGTCGGCCTTCAGCGCGGCATTGAAAGGCGCGCTGGTGCTGAACTTCATGCGGAAGCTGGACAGGTCGTGCGCGTCGAAGTCGGGCCTGGCCATCAGCCGCTGGTACTGCACCGGCACCAGCATGGTGTGGGTGATGTGTTGGGCTTCGGCCAGGCGCAGATAGGCGGCTGCGTCGAACTTGGGCATCAGCAGCACGGCGCCGCCGAAGGCCAGCGTGGGGAAGAACACCACCAGCGTGGTGTTGGAGTACAGCGGCGTGGACAGCAGCGTGATGGTGTCGGGCCCGTAGCCATATTTCGCGCCGCGCATCACGTGCGCCCAGCGCATGCCGTGCGACTGCACGATGCCCTTGGGCGTGCCGGTGGTGCCGGAGGAATAGATGATGTTGAAGGGCCAGCCGGGCTCGATCGCGACCGGGGCGGGGTGGCTGCCGGGCGCGGCCAGCCAATCCTCCAGCGGCTGGCCGGCGGCGGAACCGTCTAGCGAGATGCGCGGCACCGATCCCTGTCCCGCGCTGCCCACGGTGTCGGCCGAGCCGGCATCGGTGAACAGCCGGCGGGCGCCCGCGTCGGCCAGCATGCGCGCGAAGGCCTCTGGCGTGCTGCCCGGCGCCAGCGGCGCCACCACCACGCCGGCGCGCAGCGCGCCCAGGTAGATGGCGGCGTAGTCGATGGAGGTGGCGGCGCAGAGGGCGATGGCGTCCCCGGCCTGCAGACCGTCGCGTTGCAGGGCGGCGGCCACCCGGTCCATGCGGGCGTCGAGCGTGGCGTAGTCGATTGCACGCACCTCGGTGCCCGCCGCCAGCGCCAGGGCCCGACGCTGCGGCGCGGTGCCAGCGTGCTCGCGAACCAGGTCGGGGATCGCGCGGAAAGCGGGTGGGTTCGAAGCAGGTGCGGGGTTCATGGTGGCCGGAGGGGGTGGGTTGGCCGCATCATAGGCAACGCGGTGCCGTGCGGCCGTCCCGCAGGTGATTTTCGGACTCAGATTGGCCGCTTCCCAGCGTGCGATGGCCGCAAACAGCTATCAAATCAGGAGTTATAGGAAGACCCTCAGCCCCATGCCATTGTGGCCAGCCCGGCCGCCATCGCCAGCCCGTGCAGGCTGGCCGCCGCAATCGTCAGGGCGATGGCCGGTCGCAGGCGCTGCGGCGCGGCGGCGTGGCGCCACAGCAGCCCGGCTGCCGCCAGCGACAGCGGTAGCGACACCAGGCCCCACATCGCAGCTCGCGGCGTGATCAGCAGCCAGACGCTCGTCGCCAGCCAGCCGTGCGCCAGCAAGGCCAGTCCCAGGTAGAACCCGGCGGCCGGAATCGGCCCGAGACGGACCACGAGCGTGCGCTTGCCCACCCGTGCGTCCGGCTCGGCGTCGGGGAATCCGTTGATCAGCAGGATGTTGGCGAGCAACAGGGCCAGGCTGACCGCGGTGGCGGCCGTGATGACCGAAAAATGCCCGCGCTGGGTGTAGTCTGCGCCGAGCACCACCAGCCACCAGGCCAGCGCCACGGCCGCTTCGCCCAGGCCCCGCGACATCAGGGCCAGCGGCGGCGCCGAATACGCCCACGCCAGGAACAGGCCAGCCGCGCCGATGGCCAGCAGGCCGGGGCCACTGAGAACCGCCAGCCACAGCCCAAGGGGAATCAGCGCCAGCAGCAGGAAGGCTGCCCAACGGCCGGTGTCGGCCACACTGACCGCCCCGTTCTGGATCAGCCGCGATCCGCCGGTGAACGGGAAGAGGCCCTGGTCGTTGGCCGCGTCCGCGCCGTTGCGGGCATCGAAGTAGTCGTTGAGCACGTTGGCCCCGGCGTGGGCCACCAGGGCCAGCAGCAGGGTGGCCAGTGCGCGAGGCACCTTCAGGCCACCGGTGCAGACAGCCGCCGTCGACAGGCCGAGCAGGCAGGCCACCGCTGTCACGGTGAGAAAGGCCGGACGGGTCATGCGCAGCAACAGGCGCCCGTCGCGTGGGGGCGTCGGCGTGCCGGGGGGTGGCGGCGTCAAGGGGGCCATGCGTCATTCTGGACCGGCCTGGCCACAGGCGCTCTGCGCTGGCGCAGGAACCGGCGTTGATGTATTCCGCTTGCCGACTGCAATCGATCTCATTAGAATTACGTTTAGGATAATCAATTTACCAATAGTAAATCGCCAGATCCGGCCCCGGAGCAGACGTTGCGAGGGCCGGGATCCGAACGGTTGACCACCAGGAGACAGGCCCATGGGGACCTACACGTACCCGAAATTTCCGTACACCGCCCCGGCCGATCTGCAGGCCGACGCCCCGCAACGACGCCCGCTGATCATCGTCGGCGCCGGTCCGGTCGGACTGGCCGCGGCAATCGACGCGCGGCTCAAGGGCCTGCCGGTGCTGGTGTTCGACGATGACGACACCGTGTCGATCGGCTCGCGCGCCGTCTGCTACGCCAAACGGGCGCTCGAAGTGCTCGACCGCCTGGGCGTCGGTGACCCGTTGTGCGACAAGGGCGTGAGCTGGAATGTGGGGCGCACCTTCTTCCGCGAGAAGGAGGTGTATCGCTTCGACCTGGTGCCCGACGCCGGCCACAAGCGCCCCGGCATGATCAACCTGCAGCAGTACTACCTGGAAGAAGTGATGGTGGCCCGTGCCCTGGAACTGGGCGCCGACATCCGCTGGCGCTACAAGGTGGTGGGCGTGCAGAACGAGGCCGACCACGCACGCCTGCGCGTGGACACGCCCGACGGCACCTTCGACATCGAGGCCGACTGGCTGATCGTGGCCGACGGCGCGCGCAGCCCGATTCGCAACATGCTGGGCCTGGAGATCGAGGGCCGCATCTTCATGGACCGTTTCCTGATCGCCGACGTGATCATGAAGGCCGACTTCCCCGCCGAGCGCTGGTTCTGGTTCGACCCGCCGTTTCACCGCAACCAGAGCGTGCTGCTGCACAAGCAGAGCGACAACGTCTGGCGCATCGACTTCCAGCTCGGCTGGGATGCCGACCCCGAGGAAGAAAAGAAGCCCGAGAACGTCATTCCCCGCCTCAAGGCCATGCTGGGCGACGACCGGCCGTTCGATCTGGAGTGGGTCAGCATCTACACCTTCCAGTGCCGGCGCATGAAGGACTTCCGCGCCGGGCGCGCGCTGTTCGTGGGCGATGCGGCGCACCAGGTGTCGCCGTTCGGCGCGCGCGGCGCGAACTCGGGCTTCCAGGACACCGACGAACTGATCTGGAAGCTGCAGCTCGTGATGGACGGCAAGGCGCCCGAGGCGCTGCTGGACACCTACAGCGCCGACCGCACCTTCGCCGCCGACGAAAACCTGATGAACTCCACGCGCTCGACCGACTTCATCACGCCGAAAAGCCGCGTCAGCAAGGTCTTTCGAAACGCGGTGCTCGACCTGGCGCAGGATCACGCGTTTGCGCGCCGGCTGGTCAACTCCGGCCGCCTGTCGGTGCCGGCCTTCCTGACGAAATCGGCCCTGAACACGCCCGACAGCGACAGTTTCGCCGGCGACATGGTGCCCGGCGCGCCGATGGACGATGCCCCGATCCAGCGGGCCGGCCAGGACGCCTGGCTGCTCGACCAACTCGGCAACCGGTTTCAGCTGCTGGTGTTTGCCGACAGCGCGGGTGCGGTGGATGCGGCGACGCTGGCGCAGTTCAAGTCGCTCGCCGGCGATGCCATCGCTGTGGAGCCCGTGGTCGTGACGCCATCCGGTGGCCAGATCGACGGTGTCACCGTGCTGGCTGATGCGCAGGGCCTGGTGGCCCGCCGCTACGACGCGAAACCCGGCACCGCCTACCTGGTCCGCCCGGACCAGCATGTGGCCGCGCGCTGGCGCGCCTTTGATCCCCCCCGAGTGCGCGCCGCCGTCGCCCGCGCAACCTGCAACGCCTGAGCCCCAAGGAACCTGCCATGCCCCTGCAACTCCAGCCCAACCTCAAGGAACCCGGTCAGCGCTATTTCCGCGAATTCTCGCCGGGCGACGACTTTTATGAAGCGCTGATCGAGACCCATCGCGACCTCAGCGACGAGCAGAGCGAGGCCCTGAACGCCCGCCTGATCCTGCTGCTGGCCAACCACATCGGCGACATCGCCGTGCTACGCGAAGCCCTGGCCCTGGCGCGCCGAAACGTTTAGGCCGAAACTTCCTGTTCCATCCATCCAATATCCTGGAGACAGACATGCAAATCACCAAGATCCACCACGTCGCCTACCGTTGCAAGGACGCCAAGGAAACCGTGGAGTGGTACGTCAAGCACCTGAACATGAAGTTCTTGCTGGCCATCGCCGAAGACCAGGTGCCGTCCACCCACGCACCCGACCCCTACATGCACCTGTTCATGGATGCCGGCCAGGGCAACGTGCTGGCCTTCTTCGAGATCCCGAACTCGCCGCCGATGGGTCGCGACGAGAACACCCCGGAATGGGTGCAGCACATTGCCTTTGAGGTGGACAGCGTGAAGACGCTGGAGGAAACCAAGGCGCGCCTCGAAGCGTCGGGCATCCCGGTGGTCGGCCTCACCGACCACACCATCTTCAAGTCAATCTACTTCTTCGATCCGAACGGCCACCGTCTCGAATTGGCCGCCAATACGGGCACGCCCGACATGTACCGCAAGCTCGATGAAGTGAAATGGGACATGCTCGAAGAATGGAGCAAGACCAAGCGTGCACCCAAGCACGCCGCCTGGATGCACGAAAAAGAATTCGGCTGAGTTCGAAAGCCCGGGGTCAGGGCTTGAGCGTCGCGTCCTCGATCAGCACCTTGTAGGTGTAGCCCGCACCGAAATCCTTGTTCGTGCGCACCACGCCCGAGACGGTGACCACATCGCCGACCTTGGCCTGCGCCTGCGTCGTGACGAGGATGTCATTCGTTTCCTTGGCCGCATCGCCGGAGCCATCGCGCAGGTGGACCCAGTTCTTGCCCATGATGGCCGGGTTGAACTTGACGACCTGGCCGGCAACCACCACGGGCTTGTCCTTCAGTTCGGCAGATTTGGTGTGGACTTCAGCCACGGTGCGCGCGTTGGCGCCACTCGCCTTGGGCACCTTGATCGGCGCCGTCGCGGCAGTTGCCGCCTGGGGTGCGTTTGCGTGCGCCGAGGCAAACTCCTTGCCCCCGGTTCCCGCCAGGGTGCCGAACACGATGATCGGGAAGGTCTTCTTCAGCACCTTGCTCCCGAAATCCTTCATCACCGACGGGTTCTCGATGGTCACTTTCGCGCCCACCTTGACCGGTGCCTTGCTGACGGCTGCCCAGGTCTCGCCATCCCGGGTCTTCAGGCGCAGGTAGGTGTAGATGTCGACGTCCTTGACCTCAAGGACCTCGCCGCTCACGACGTTGGACGCCTTGGCGGAGGGGGACGGGGCATCAGCTGCCCACGCCAGTGTCGGAAGGGAAACGGCGGCAGACAGGCAGAGCGCCAGCAGGATTTTCATGAATAGGAGCCTTGAGTCACGGGTAATGAGAGCTTACCAGCAAGACTCCCCAGGGCTACGGCATGGAGGTGACGTAGGCGACCACCGCATCAATGTCGGCATCGGTCATTAGCTTGGTGTTGGCGGCCATGAGCGGATCGGTGCGCACGCCCTGGCCCACGCGGTAGCGTTTGAGTGTGACCGTCAGGTACTCGGGCTGCTGCCCGGCGACGCGGGCGAATTTTTCGCCGCCACGCCCGTCTTCGCCATGGCAGCGGAAGCAGGTCTTGCCGTAGTACTCCTTGCCACGTGCCACCAGCGCCGGCTTGGTGGGAGGCTTCGGGGTGACGGGCTGGGCGGCATAGAACAGCACCATCCCGACCTTCTCATCGGCGGTCATGGCCTTGATCATGCCTTCCATGAACTCGTTGCGACGGCGCCCGTCCGCAAACTGGCGCAGCTGTTCCAGCAGGTAGGCCGGGTTCTGTCCGGCCAGGTTGGGCGTGTCGGCCTTGGGGCTGTTTCCGCCTTCACCATGGCAGTTGGCGCAGAAGGCGGCCACCTTGCGGCCAGTCTTGAAGAGGGATTCGTTGAGTTTCGGGTCGCTTTGGGCAGCCTGAAGTCTGGCACTCAGGTCGACGTCGCCGGTCGCCTTGGCCGATTGCGCATGCGCCGGTGCTGTCGCAAACAGTGAAGACACGGCGGTAAGCAGAAGGGCGGAGACTTTGGTTGCCATGGCCATAACCCGATTGAGGAAAGGGATATTTTATTCCGTGCAGGCGCCCGATCGTCGCGGTGTTCGATCGGGCTTCAGAGCATGAACGGCACCACCACCTGCCGTTGCGTTCCGAGCCCTTGCACACCCAGCGTCAGGACATCCCCTTTTTTCAGGAACACGGGTGGCTTCATGCCCATGCCCACTCCCGGCGGAGTGCCTGTGGTGATCACGTCGCCTGGCATCAGGGTCATGAACTGGCTGACGTAGCTGACGACCTTGGCGACGCTGAAGATCATGGTCCGGGTGTTGCCGTTCTGCATCCGGTGGCCGTTGAGGTCGAGCCACAGGTCCAGCCGTTGTGGGTTGGCGATCTCATCCCGTGTCACCAGCCAGGGGCCGATGGGGCCGAAGGTGTCGCAGCCTTTTCCCTTGTCCCAGGTGCCGCCGCGCTCGATCTGGAAGGCTCGTTCGCTGACGTCGTTGACGACGCAATAGCCGGCCACATGGCTCAGGGCGTCCTTCTGTGACACATGCCGTGCCTGCCGGCCGATGACCACCCCCAGCTCGACTTCCCAGTCCGACTTTTTCGAGCCCTTGGGCAGCATGACGGGATCGTCCGGTCCCTGGATGCAGCTGGTCGCTTTCATGAAAACGATGGGCTCGGCCGGGATCGGCATGCCCGCTTCGGCGGCGTGGTCGGCATAGTTCAGGCCAATCGCAATGAACTTGCCGATGCCGGCGACCGGGCAGCCCATGCGGGGCGAGCCTTTGACGAGTGGCAGGGTGTCGGTCTTCAACTTGCGCAGGCGGGCCAGCGCCGGATCGCTCAGTTGGTCGGGGCCGATGTCGGCCACCACCGCGCTCAGATCGCGCAAGCGGCCGTCGGAGTCGATCAGGCCGGGCTTTTCCTTGCCGGGTTTGCCATAGCGCACGAGTTTCATGGGGCTTCCTTGGTGTGATGGACGGGACTTCGCTGCAGGCTACATGTTGCGCCGATACTGCCCACCGACTTCAAACAAGGCATTGGTGATCTGGCCCAGCGAGCACACGCGCACGGCGTCCATCAACACCTCGAACACGTTGCCGTTGTCGATGACGGCCTGCTGAAGGCGCTTGAGCTGCTTGGGCGCTTCGGCCGCGTGGCGGGTGTGGAAGTCCGCAAGCCGCTGCAGCTGGCTCTGCTTCTCCTCCTCGGTGCTGCGGGCCAACTCGAGCGTGTCATGCACGGCATCACCACGGGGGTTGCGGAAGGTGTTGACACCGATGATCGGCAGCTCTCCGGTGTGCTTGAGCATTTCGTAGTGCATCGACTCGTCCTGGATCTTGCCGCGCTGGTAGCCCGTCTCCATGGCGCCCAGCACGCCGCCACGCTCGGCAATGCGTTCGAACTCGCTCAGAACAGCTTCTTCCACCAGTTCGGTCAGCTCTTCGATGATGAAGGCGCCCTGGTTGGGGTTTTCGTTCTTCGCCAGCCCCCATTCGCGGTTGATGATGAGCTGGATGGCCATCGCGCGGCGCACCGAGTCTTCGGTCGGTGTGGTGATCGCTTCGTCGAAGGCGTTGGTGTGCAGGCTGTTGCAGTTGTCGTAGATGGCGATCAGCGCCTGCAGCGTGGTGCGGATGTCGTTGAACTGGATCTCCTGCGCGTGCAGACTGCGGCCGCTGGTCTGGATGTGGTACTTGAGCTTCTGGCTGCGCTCGTTCGCACCGTACTTCTCTTTCATGGCCACCGCCCAGATGCGGCGGGCGACGCGGCCCATGACGGTGTACTCGGGGTCCATCCCGTTGCTGAAGAAAAAGCTCAGGTTGGGCGCGAAATCGTCGATGTGCATGCCGCGCGCCAGGTAGGCCTCGACAAAGGTGAAGCCGTTGGACAGCGTGAAGGCCAGCTGGCTGATCGGGTTGGCGCCCGCTTCGGCAATGTGATAGCCGCTGATCGACACGCTGTAGAAATTGCGCACGTTGTGGTGCACGAAGTAGCTGGCGATGTCGCCCATGACCTTCAGGCTGAACTCGGTGGAGAAGATGCAGGTGTTCTGTCCCTGGTCTTCTTTCAGGATGTCGGCTTGCACTGTGCCACGCACGTTGGCCAGCACCCATTCGCGGATCTTGGCGGTCTCGGTGTCGGTGGGCTCGCGGCCGTTGTCGGCCTTGAACTTGTCGATGTTC
This sequence comes from Candidatus Skiveiella danica, assembly GCA_016721925.1. Classification (GTDB taxonomy): domain Bacteria; phylum Pseudomonadota; class Gammaproteobacteria; order Burkholderiales; family Burkholderiaceae_C; genus Skiveiella; species Skiveiella danica. The sequence goes on along the minus strand of JADKHE010000013.1, from coordinate 203,866 downwards.
TGGTCGATGGCCGTGTTCATGAACATGGCCAGGATGCTGGGTGCCGGGCCATTGATGGTCATGGACACGCTGGTGGTGGGGTTGCAGAGGTCAAACCCCCCGTAGAGAACCTTCATGTCGTCCAGCGTGGCCACGTTCACGCCCGAATTGCCGATCTTGCCGTAGATGTCCGGGCGCAGGTCCGGGTCGTTGCCGTACAGCGTCACCGAGTCGAACGCGGTGGACAGGCGCTTGGCATCCATGCCCTGGCTCACCAGCTTGAAGCGGCGGTTGGTGCGGAACGGGTCGCCCTCACCGGCGAACATGCGGGTTGGATCCTCGTTCTCGCGCTTGAAGGCGAAGGTGCCGGCGGTGTAGGGGTAGCTGCCGGGCACGTTGTCGAGCATCAGCCATTTGAGGATTTCGCCGTGATCCTCGTACTGCGGCAGGGCCACCTTGCGGATGGTGGTGCCCGATAGGCTCTTCGTGGTCAGGGCGGTGCGGATTTCCTTGTCACGGATCTTCACCACGTACTCATCGCCGGCATAGGCCTTCTGCATCTCGGGCCACTGGGCCAGCAGTTTGCGAGCAGAGGGGTCCTGCGCTTCCTCGCGATGCACGGCCAGATCGATGGCGGCTTCGGCCGCGCGCGCCTTGCCCGGCTTTCCAACTTCAAGCATGGCGGCTGCGGCGCGCAGCTGCTGGATCTCGCGAGCCAGGCGCGCCTGCGCACGGGCCTTTTTCTTGTAGCCGCGTACCGTGTCGGTGATCTCGGCCAGGTAACGGGTGCGGGCGGCCGGCACCACCGGCGTCTGGTTGGTGCTGTGGCGTACGCTGATCAGCGGCAGGGCCCCCTCGGCCAGCTTCAGGCCTAGCTCTGCCAGGCGGACCTTCAGCGCCTGGTACAGCGCGGTCACGCCGTCGTCGTTGAAGCGCGCGGCCATGGTGCCGAACACCGGCATCTGCTCCGCTGGCGTGGTCCAGGCTTCCTTGTTGCGCTGCACCTGCTTGGCCACATCGCGCAGAGCGTCCGAGGCGCCCTTGCGGTCGAACTTGTTGATGGCGACGAACTCGGCGAAATCGAGCATGTCGATCTTTTCCAGCTGGCTGGCGGCGCCAAACTCCGGCGTCATCACGTACATCGGCACGTCCACATGCGGCACGATGGCGGCATCGCCCTGGCCGATGCCCGAGGTCTCCACGATGACCAGATCGAAGCCGGCCGCCTTGCAGGCCGCCACCACGTCGGGCAGCGCCTTGCTGATCTCACTTCCGAAGTCACGCGTGGCCAGGCTGCGCATGAAGACGCGCGGCCCCTTTTGCCACGGGTTGATCGCGTTCATGCGGATGCGGTCGCCCAGCAGGGCGCCACCGCTCTTGCGCCGCGACGGGTCGATCGAAATCACCGCCACGCGCGGCGTGTCGTTCTGGTCCAGCCGCAGGCGGCGGATCAGTTCGTCGGTAAGGGATGATTTGCCCGCACCACCGGTGCCGGTAATGCCCAGCACCGGCACCTTGCGGGCCGCAGCCGATTTCTTGACCGCCGCCATCAGTGGCGCATCGGCCTTCTCATTTTCAAGTGCTGTGATCAGTTGCGCCAGCGCGCGCCAGGCCATTTCGCCGTGACCCTGGATGGCATCCAGCTGCGTGGGCGCGTAAGCGGTAAGGTCCTGGTCGCAACGCATCACCATCTCGCCGATCATGCCGGCCAGGCCCATGCGCTGGCCGTCTTCGGGGCTGTAGATCCGGCTGACGCCGTAAGCCTGCAATTCGCGGATTTCCGGTGGGACGATCACGCCGCCGCCGCCGCCAAAGACCTGGATGTGCGCGCCGCCGCGGCTTTTCAACAGGTCCACCATGTACTTGAAGTATTCGACATGCCCGCCCTGGTAGGAGCTGATGGCGATGCCCTGCACGTCTTCCTGCAGCGCGGCCGTCACCACTTCGTCCACCGAGCGGTTGTGTCCCAGGTGGATCACTTCGGCGCCCATGCCCTGCAGGATGCGGCGCATGATGTTGATGGCCGCATCATGGCCGTCGAACAGGCTGGCGGCGGTGACAAAGCGCACCTTGTGCGTGGGTCGGTAGTTGGCGAGGGCCTTGAATTCGGCGGACAGGTCGGTCATGGCGGGGCTTTCGTCTCGGGTGTTGTTGGAATCGGGGGCGGTATCAGTCGATCCGCAGGCCCTTCAGGGCCGGATCGCTGGGCGGGTAGCGCAGGTCCAGCGACTTCAGGGTGTCGCGGACCAGGGTGGCAATCATCAGGTTGCGGTGGGTCTTGGAATCCGAGGGCACAACGGTCCAAGGGGCCCACGGGGAGCTGGTGGCACCCAGAAGGGCTTCGTAAGCCTCCTGATACTTTGCCCATTGTTTGCGGGCGTCGAGGTCGCCCATGCTGAACTTCCAGTGTTTCGTCGGGTCGTCCACGCGCTCCTGCAGGCGCCGGCCTTGTTCTTCAAAGCTTATGTGCAGCATGAACTTCAGGACCACGGTGCCGGTTTCGCTGAGCATCCGCTCGAAGTCGTTGATGTGGGCAAAGCGCTGACGGGTCTGGGCCGGCGTGATCCAGCCTCGAACCACCGGGACCAGCACATCTTCGTAGTGGCTGCGGTTGAACAGCATCACGTCACCCGCGCCCGGCACCTGCTGGTGGATGCGCCACAGGTAGTCATGGGCCAACTCGGGCTCGTTGGGCGCCTTCCAGCCGATGGTGTGCACACCCAGGGCGCTCATGCGTCCGAATACGTCGCGGATGGTGCCGTCTTTCCCCGATGTATCGGTGCCTTGCAAAACCACCAGCAGCTTGTAGCGGCGGTCCGCCCGGAACAGATCCTGCAGGGCATCCAGTTCATGGGCAAGCTCATCCACGGCGATTCTGTCGGCCGCCTTGTCCCCTTTCGCGAATGGCTTGGCACCTGGATCGATGTCGGCAAGGGAGAAGGGTTGCCCGTCACCCTCGACAGGGGGCTGCCAGGGGTCCAGCAAGCCTTTGCTGGTGCGGGAGGCATGCGCCATGGTCGCTCCTTGGTTGACGTTTACGTAAACGTCAATATTAACCGCACATCGCTTGCCTGTCACTGACAGGCCATGCGCAGCCGATGGATGATCGTGAAGGCAACGCCGGGCGCCTGAAGCTATCATCCGACTTGAAAGCAGACGACAAACCACCCACGACCCAATACCATGAGCAGAATCGTTGACGCCGACAAGAAACGGGCCTTGTGCGCCCGACTGGCCCGGATCGAGGGGCAACTGCGGGGATTGCAGAAGCTGATCGACGGCGATGCCGATTGCGAGAAGATCGCCCAGCAGATGGCCGCGGCGCGCAAGGCGCTGGACAAGTCCTTTTTCTCCATGGTGGGCTGCATGATCGAGCAGGGCGACCAGTCGGCTGAACATGTCGCCGAGATGCTCACCAAGTTCGCCTGAATTCCTTTTGCACCATGAACCCCATCCAGTTGTTCGACTCCGCCTCCAGCACCTATACCTATGTGCTGTTTGATGAACGCACCCGCGATGCGCTGATCATCGATCCCGTCGATGACCAGATCGAACGCGACCTGGCCGCCCTGCGCCAGTACGGTCTCAATCTGCTGTGGACCGTGGAGACCCATGCGCACGCCGATCACATCACCAGCGCCGGTCTGCTGGCTGAGCACACTGGTGCGCGAACCGCCGCGCCGGACGGTTGCGGCATCACCACGGCAGCGGTGCAACTGCGCGATGGTGACGAGCTTGAATTTGGTGGCCAGAAGATCCGCGCCCTGCTCACGCCGGGCCACACGGCAGGCAGCATGAGCTATCTCTGGTCATCAGGAAGCGGCCTGCACGTGTTTACCGGCGACACCCTGCTGATCAACGGCTGCGGCCGCGCGGACTTCCAGTCCGGCAGTGCGCAGGCGCTGTACCACAGCCTGACCCAGGTGCTGTTCGCTCTGCCGGACGACACCGTGGTCTGGCCGGGGCACGATTACAACGGCCGCACGCAGTCGACCATCGGTGTGGAAAAAAAAACCAACGTGCGCGTGGCGGGCAAGTCGCTGGAGGAATTTGTTGCCATCATGGATGCGCTGCACCTGCCCAGACCCCGCAGGATGGACGAGGCCGTGCCGGCCAATCTCATGTCGGGTCTGCGCCACGATGCCGGTGGCGGAGCCCTGTTCCAGCCGCGCCCCGCAGCCGGCTATGCGGGCGACGTTTCGGTGCAACTGGCCTGGCAATGGGTGCAGGCCGGCGAGGCGGTGCTGGTGGATGTGCGCACCGATGCCGAACGCGAGTGGGTCGGATTTGTACCCGGCGCGGTGGCATTGGCCTGGAAACAATGGCCGGGCATGGCGATGAACCCTGCGTTCGACGAGGGCATCCGGTCCGCCGCTGCCGCTGGGCGAAAGCTGGTGCTCCTGTGCCGTAGTGGTGTGCGTTCGGTGGCCGCCGCGCGGCGCGCGGCTGAACTGGGCGTCGAGGCTTACAACATTCTCGAGGGCTTCGAGGGCGACCCGGATGAGCATGCCCAACGCGGCCACAAGGGTGGCTGGCGTTATCACAAGCTGCCCTGGCGCCAGGGGTAGCGGGCGTACTTTCGACCGCATTCGTCGCGACGCAATGCGCGAGCGCGCGCACAGGGGAGCCTGACCCCTGTCAATTCTGACAGGGGTCAAGACCCGAAAAAGTCTTGGCGCGCATTCAATGACTTGCATCACCCACATGGAGCAAGTCATGGAAGTTCTCGACCGACCGGCCGTCACCGTTTCCGCACCGGTTTCGGCAGCACCTATCAGCGATCACCTGGCGCGGCGGGTTCAGCGCGAGTTCACCAGCCGGTGGGACACGCTCTGGCAAGGGCGCTCGCTGCTGCACGGACGCACGCCCGGTTCTGACGCGGTGCGCCTCGATGGCAACGACTACCTCAATCTCACCGGGCACCCGGACATCGTCCGAGCCCAGACCGACGCCTTGCGCTGTGATGGCGAGTTCGTCATCCAATCCAGTGTCTTTCTGCTTGACTCCCATCCTGCGCGTTCACTGGAAAAATCACTGGCGCGCTGGATTGGGAAAGAGGATGGCCTGATCTGCCAGTCGGGCTACAGCGCCAACCTGGGCCTGCTGCAGGCCATTGCCGATCCCCAGACCCCGGTGTACCTCGATACGCTCGCGCACACGTCTCTGTGGGAAGGCGCCCGACGGGCTGGCGCACCTTCGCATCCGTTTCGTCACAACGATCCGCAGCATCTGGAGAGGCTTGTCGCGCGGCACGGGCCGGGCGTGGTCGTCGTGGATTCGGTTTACAGCACGACGGGTGCGGTTTGTCCCCTGGAGAGCATGGTGGAAGTGGCCGAGCGCGCCGGCTGCATGATTCTGGTGGACGAGTCGCATTCGCTCGGAACGCATGGACTCGCGGGCGCTGGCCTGTAGCCGGACGCGCAGGGTTCATGACCCTGCCGGCCGAGATCCGGAATTACGTGCTGAGCACCAGCTACCCCAACATGTTCAGTTCGTGCCTGCTGCCGCACGAAATCGCAGGACTGGCCGCAACGCTCATCGTGATTCAACGCAGCGATGCGGCCCGCGCAAACTTGCGAGCCAGCACAGGGCACCTAAGGACTGCACTGTCCAACCTGGGTTATCCGATCCATCAGGGTTCCGAGCAGATCATCGCTCTCGAAGCGGGTACGGAGCCGGCCACCATGGTCCTGCGTGACCGTCTGGAAGAGCGTGGCGTGTTCGGTTCTGTCTTCTGCGCGCCGGCAACCAGTCGCAACCGGACCATGGTTCGCCTGACGCTGCATGCCGGCTTGGCCGCGGCGGAGTTGGGTCATGTCGAGGCGGTGGCCGCCGAAATAGCGCCTCTGGTCAAACCGTGGGAATGGCCGATCGCGAGACGCTCTCGTGGGGGCGGGACAATCGACGACAGTCAAGCCTGACTGAAGGCCCCCACCAGCGGGGTCTCGTCATCGAGTTCACGCGACACCTGGTCGCGCAGAAAGCGGGCATACGCCCGCTCCGGCCCCGGACCCAGCGTCTCGGGAACCTTTGAAACCGTGGCCAGCATGCGCTCGCCCAAGGCCATGGCCGGCAGCAGTCCGGGTCGGCCCGAACCGATGGCGAGGTGGAATTCACCATCGAACAGGTGCTGCCCGTCCCGGATGGCCTGAATCTCCGCACCACTGAGTCCCACCGATGCCGCCATCTCCACGAGTTCCTCCAACCGACTTGCGTGCTCGAGTTGAAGCCAGAAGGCCTGCCCGCTGTCGTCCAGCGCCAGAACGCCGAACGGATCACCGATCACCACGTGTTCAATCCAGCGGTGCGCTTCAGCCAGTGCCTGGAGCTGCCGCCCGATTTGCGGGTTCGAGATCATCGCCATCTGTTCCCTCGAAAGGGTCGCGCGCCAGCCCTGTGCCTGCCGGCCCAAAGGATCGTCGAGCAGGCGTTGAATCGATTGGGCCAGGCGTCGGGTGATTCCGCTGGCCTGCTTTGGCACGTACTGCTCGATCAGGGACGCATTGAAGGCCTGAACCGCTATCTGCTCGTCGGCGCGACCCGTCAGCAAGACGCGCGCACCCGGCCAATCGCCCAGTTCCTCGAGTACCCGCAGCCCATTCATGGCCGGCATCGAGTAGTCCACCACGCAGACCTGGGCGAGTCCGAAGCGCCAGGTTGCCGCCTCCCGCCAATACCGCAGGATCTGGGGTATCAGACCCTGTCCGCTGCGCCATTTGTCGAGGATATCCATCTGCCGCCAGGTGTCGGCTTCCCGTTCAGCCGGTTCCTGCTGCAGATAAGCAATGCAGTCTGCGGGCCGGGTGAATAGCCGAATGGGCCAGTGCTCCGGCATGACCTCGGCCAGCATCTCCAGGTAGGCCGGATCGTCATCCAGGAAAACGACGCCGCCCGGGCGACGGTAAATGGGAAAAATCATTTCGGATCCCCCCTGTCAGGGTTGTGGCTCGCAGATGCATCCACAGGTAGCGTGATCGTGAACACGGCGCCCTTGGCGGGCTCGGACTTGACGCGGATGCTACCCTTTGCCGCCACGATCACACGTCGGCAGAATGCCAGGCCCAGGCCATGACCCGTGCCGTGGTCGGACGAGAAGAACGGTTCAAAGATCCTCTGCAGCAGCGCAGCGTCGATGCCAATGCCCCGGTCCGAAACCGTGATCCGCCCCTCTGTGCCGCGGCTACCCACTTCGATGCGCAGATCGCCGGGTTTGGGAAAGGATCCCGATGCCTGCAGCGAGTGCAGCGCATTCTGGATCAGATTGTCCAGCACACCGGAGAACTGCACGCGCGAACCCCGGAAATTGAAGTCGCGGTGGATGATCACTTCGACGCAATCCGTCTCACGGGTGGAGCGGTACGGATACGCGGCGACCACATCCGAAATCAGCTCTCCCGCAGAGATTCGGTCACTGTACTGGGCAAGTTGCAGCAGCCGCGCGTTGGCAATCTGCATGTCGATGTGGTGATTCATCGACCGCGTCAGCGCGTTCAGGCGCTGACCCAGCTTTTCCAGTTTGCCGGCGCGGTTGCCCTCAGGCGATCGCCGCGCCTCCATCAGCAGCGCATCGGCAATCAACCCGGCGGTCGAGAGCGGCGTGCGCATTTCGTGCGCCATGATGCCAATCGTGGCGAGCGAATGGTTCAGCCGCTCCCTCCTCAGGTTGGCTCCTGAGATGCCCAGCATGAGACCCGCAAACCAGCCGAAGGCGAGCACCACCAGATGGGTGGCCGGCTGGAGGGTGGCAGACCGCGTCATGCCGTCGGCCAGGGCCGTTCCCAGCATGAAACCGGCAATCGAGCCCGCGGCTGCGATACGCCAGTCGGTGAGATGAAAGTAGATTAGGACAACGGCAGACAGGCTGGCGATCCAGACGGCATTGCGGTCGTTCATCACGTACATCCAACTGAAAAACAGAGGCAACTGGATGAAACAGACCACGTTGAAGAAATTCTGTGTCCGCGCCAGCGACGGCTCGCTGGCAAACCAGTCCAGCATCAGCAGGCCGCCCATCACGCTGATGGCGCAGCGTATCCAGAGATTCTCGTAGGGTTGCGGCAGCCATGTGCTCCAGATCCAGTAGAACAGCGGATGCCCGATCAGCGAGAAGGCGCCAAGGTACTTCAGACGCAAGACCGACGGATGGAGGATGGATTCCAAGGGGGCGTTCAGCACCTCTTCACGCAGCTGGCGGGCAGTCGCGTGGTGCAGCAGCCATTCCCTGAACGCTTGGGTGTTCATGGACGGAATCGCAAAGTCGGAGAGCAGTGCATCGGGCGCTTCAGGCGGGAGTTCGATGTTATTGTCACGGCTTTACCTCCCCGTGCCCATGCACCCCCCTGTTAACTTTGACAGTGTCACTCTCGACGCCATGCTCAGTGACTGGCTCCGTGCGCTGGGCGAATTTTCTGTCGAAGCGGTCGTGGTTCTGGGGCCCGATCCTTTTGCCGATGCCAACCAGCGGCTGGTTCTGGCATTGCATCCGCCCCGCCTGATCGAAGGCGCCCGCGCTTTGGCCGAAAGTGCCGACTTCGGTGCGCCGTGGCGGGACTCCGATGCGCCGCTCGTGGCGTGGCAGCACATAGCCAAGTCTGCCTATGAAACACACAGCCGATGGCGGCGCTTGTGGCTCGGACACGGTTACCAGAGTGTGGTCCGGGTCGAGTTTCCCTTGCCTGCGGGGCGGGCCTTCGAATGTTTCATGTTCAGTCCGCGTGAATACCATGACCGCGCCGATGCGGCCTCGCTGGCCTGGTCCGTGTTGAACCTGTGGCCCCTGCTGCGGCGCACGCTGGTCGAGGCACGCGGGGTCCTCAGTCCCCGCGAGCGCGAATGCCTGGCGCTGGCATTCGGCGGGCTGACCGCGCGCCAGAGTGCCGAGCGCATGGCCTGCAGCGAGCGCACCGTCAACTACCACCTGGCCAACGCCATGGCCAAGCTCAAGGTCGACAACAAGCTTGCGGCGGTTCAACGCGCCTGCTGGATCGGCGCTCTCTGAAGCACGTCCTGCGCGACCTGTTCATAGGCGTGGGCCAGCTGCAGTAAAGCGAAATCGGCCTGCGGCCGGCCGATGAGCTGCAGACCCATCGGCAGTCCGTCTGCGTTGAATCCCGCCGGAACACTGATGCAGGGCAGACCCGCGAAGGTGGCATAGATCACGACCTCCATCCACCGGTGGTAGGTGTCCATGGGAACGCCATTGATCTGCTGCGGCCAGCGCGCATCAACGTCGAACGGCCAGACCTGTGCCACGGGCAGTGCCAGGTAGTCGTACCCCTCGAATAGTGCGAGCATCCGCAGGTAGAACGCCGTCCGCGTCGTGCTGGCCGACATGAACTGGGCACCGGTGACGCCCTGCGCCTGATCATGTTCCCACAGCGCTTCCGGCTTGATGTGCCGGCGGTTGTCCGCTTTCAGCAGGAAGGGCGCGATGCGCGACGCAACCAGCAGCTTGCGCCAGACCAGCCAGCCCTCCCAGATACGCGATGGCTCCATGCCCAAGGCTGCGGGCTCCACCCGGCAACCCAGACCCGCCAGCCGTTGCAGCGCCTGTTCACAGACTTCGAGGATGCCCGCCTCCATCGGAAGATGGCCGCCGAGGTCGCCCAGCCAGCCGATGCGTGCGCGAGCCACGTTCGTGGCTTCCATGTGCAGGGATCCGAGGAACCGCTGGCCATCGTCTGCAATTGAAAGAGGCGCTTGTGGGTCGAAGCCGGCCTGAATCGCCAGCAGTTGCGCAAGATCCTGCACGTTGCGCGCCATGGGCCCCTCGGTGCCCAACTGGGAGATCCAGACGTCCTGGGCCGGGAGCATGGGCACTCGGCCCTGGGAAGGCCGCAGCCCGAACACGTTGTTCCAGGCGGCGGGGTTGCGCAAACTGCCCATGAAGTCCGATCCATCCGCCACCGGAAGCAGTCGCTGGGCCAGAGCCACGGCGGCGCCGCCGCTGCTGCCACCCGCTGACAAGGCGGGATCGAACGCATTGCGTGTGGGTCCGAACACCGTGTTGAAGGTGTGTGAACCCAGGCCGAATTCGGGCACGTTCGTCTTGCCGATCACGATGCAGCCGGCCGCCTTCATCCGCCGCACCATCAGACTGTCGGTGGCAGGGACGAAATCACGCATCAGGGGCGAGCCGAGCGTGGTGCGCACACCCGCGGTATTGGACAGATCCTTGATGGCCTGCGGCATGCCGTGCATCCATCCCATCGATTCGCCGCGGGCCAGCATCACGTCGCGATCGTCCGCCTGCTGCAACAGGTCTGCCGGGTTCTGGAGGTTGACGATCGCATTGAAGCGCGGGTTGACCCACTGGATGCGCTCCAGGTAAGCCTGCATCACCTCCCGGCACGAGATCCGACGTTCGTGAATCGCAACCGAGAGCGCGCTGGCAGAAAGGTCGGTGATGTCCATGCCGGCACCGGCGTCAGGCAGCGTTTCAGGCTAGCGGCGGAATGCGCAGCTTCTGCCCAGGATAGATCTTGTCGGGATGGCTGAGCATCGGCTTGTTGGCCTCGAAGATCACAGGGTATCTGTTGGCATTGCCATAGTAGGTCTTGGCAATGGCCGAAAGCGTGTCGCCACGAACAACATCGTGGTAGCGGGCCTCGTCTGCAGGTTCGGCGACGGACATCAGGTTTTCCACTTCCGTCACGCCGCCGACATTGCCGCAGCACAGCGTGACCTTTTCGCTGGCTTCCTGCGTTGGCGCCTCACCCTGCACCGTCACTTTGCCGCTGGCGCCATCAAACGAGACATACAAACCCGAAACACCCAGGTTCTGGGTTTCGATGTAGTCGCGAATTGCATGGGCCGCCTTGGTGTTGAGTTCGTCCAGCGTCGCTTGAGTCGCCGGGTCACCGGCCGCTGCTTCTGCGGCTTTTTCAACTTCTTTGTGCCCGAACAGCTTTTCGCCGGCTTCCTTGATAAAACTGAACATGCCCATGATGAGTGCCCCTGTGCGAGTGATGAAGCGGCCACTTTAACCGTTCCCGCATCCGGCGGTCTTGCGAAACCCGCAATAATGCGGCGCATGACCTTGATGGCAATCGATGTGGGCAACACCCGGCTCAAGTGGGCGCTTTACGATGCGCCCGAACCGGGCGCGCAGGTGTTGGCGCAGGGGGTTGAATTCCTGGAGAACATCGAGAAGCTGGCCGAGGGCGAATGGGCCGCTTTGCGGCCGCCGGACCTCATGCTGGGCTGCATCGTCGCAGGTGACGCGGTCAAGCGCCGGGTGCAGGAACAGATGGAGATCTGGGACGTGTCGGCGAACTGGGTTGTTTCCAGTACCGCCGAAGCGGGTCTGGTCAACGGCTACGACCATCCTTCTCGACTGGGTCCGGACCGCTGGGTGGCCATGATCGGAGCGAACCACCGGATGCGCGCCCGCGGCACGCCAAGGCCCATGGTTGTGGTCATGGTGGGGACCGCTGTCACGGTCGAGGCCATCGACGCACACGGTCATTTCTTGGGCGGCCTGATCCTGCCTGGCCACGGCATCATGCTGCGGGCGCTGGAGTCCGGCACGGCCGGCTTGCACGTGCCGACGGGTGAGGTGCGCGCATTCCCGACCAACACCAGTGATGCGCTCACCAGCGGGGGCACCTATGCCATCGCCGGTGCGGTGGAGTGCATGGTTCGCAATGTCCGGCAGCACTGCGGTGTTGAACCGGCCTGTTTCATGACCGGTGGCGCCGGCTGGAAGATGGCGCCCTCCCTCTCGGTGGAGTTCGAACTGGTGGAGAGCCTGATCTTCGACGGCCTGCTGGTGATCGCCCAGGAGCGTTACGGCTCATCATCGGGCCGTCCGCAACCCGGCCGGTGATTGCTATATTTATTGAAGCAAAAAATGACCGTTTGACGATGGGAATTGCCTGGAATAGTCGCTAATCTCCGAGTTCAGCCTGCGCCAGGTCCCGGTCCAGTCTTTCCTTGGCATCCATCGGTTCAATGGCGGCTGCCTGTTCGTACAGGCGGGTGGCCTCGGGGCTGTCCGGGTTGCCTTCGAGCATGACCAGTCCGCGCGCGTACTCGAGCCTGGCCATGGCCGAATCGGGGTTCAGCACCAGTGCCTTTCGGTACATCGCCAGACCCACATCCTTGCGGGCGCCATAGGTCATGCGTCCGATCAGCGGACCGACCTTGTCGATGACCTCGGCATGAAAGGCACCGAGCGCCACATGGGCGTCGGCGTGCAAGGGCTGCAACCGGAGGGTCTCTTCCAGCGCTGCGCGAATGCGCTGCCCCAGGCCTTCGGCCAACGCCTTCGCGACGCTGATGCCCTGGCTGTAGCGCCCCAGGGCGTAGGCTTGCCAGTACCATGCGGCGGGATTGAGCGGTTCAATCGTGGCCTGCATCCGCGCGCGCTCCGCCGTCTCCAGAAACAGGTCGAGCCGGCTTTTCTCCGAGGGCTCAAGGTAGTTGGCGTAAACGCAGCACGCCTTGTTGGCTACGGTGACACCTGCGGGGCCCAGATCCAGGCCGGACTCCAAGGCGCTTTGAAAAAAACCGTTGTGGAAATGCGCCCACGCTTGAAGCACCGCATCGTCACCCGGCATCGGCTCCGCGTCGCCCGCATGCAACCGCTTCCAGTGCTGCGCGACGCAACCCGTGTCATAGACATAGGCGCCGATGAATGGAAAGGGGGTCCACGACAGCATGATGCGACGGCGGATGCCGTTCAGGAATCGCTGGAGTCGTAGGCCGTCACCAGGGTCATCAGGTGCTGGCGCTGGCCCAGCTCCAGGTAGGGCATCAACAGATTGAGCACATGGTGGGCGCCGCGCATCAGGGCCAGTTGCGCATGCTCGGGCTCCAGTGCGCGGCGCGGGTCTCGCACGTATTCATAGCTCAGCCAGTAGGTCAGCACAACCACCATGCTGGTGGCCGTGGCCTCCACTTCGCGAGAGTCGATGTCAATGGAGCCGGCGCGGCTCATGCCATCAAGCAAGGCTTTGACCGCGCGGGTCTTGTTCTTCAGAACCCACTGGAAATGCGTCTCGAGGCGGCGGTTCTTGCTGAGCAGGTCGTTGAGGTCGCGGTACAGGAAGCGGTACTGCCAGATCAGTTCGAAAAGCGTGTGCATGAAGAACCACGCATCCTCGACATCGCGCACGTTGTCGCTGGCGTTGAGCAGTTCGCTGAGCGAGCGCTCGTAGCGGTCGAACAGGCTGTTGATCAGCTCATCCTTGGCCGGATAGTGGTAGTAGAGATTGCCCGGGCTGATGTTCAGTTCGGCCGAAATCAGCGTGGTCGATACGTTCGGTTCGCCGAAGCGGTTGAACAACTCCAGCGTCACCTCCAGAATGCGTTCCGCGGTGCGGCGTGGCGCTTTTTTCGCCATGGATGTCTTCCTCCGATATTGTGCCGACTCTACCCCAATCGCCAGATCACCTGGCCGCACGCCGCTTCCCTCCGCACACCCTGGCGCGGCCATGACGCCGAATGGCTCTCAGGGCGAACGCCACCCGGCTTCAGGCGGCGCCGTGGCGTCGTGCTTTTGGCGTGACCATATCGCCCAGGTCCTCCATCGTCTCCTGCAAGGAAACGATGGCCTGACCGATCCGGCTGCGCGGTTTCGTTGGTACGACCAGGCGCCGTTTGGGATCATCCAGCACATCGTTGTTCAGGGTGATGCCGTGGCGGGCGAGGCGGGCCGAGAAGGCGGCGCGCCGCGAACGCAACATTGCCCGGGTCTGCTGATAGGCGTGCTCGGCCAGGTGACGACGCTGGGCATAGCTGAACGTATTGGCCAGGTACAGCTCCGGATCACGGTGGTCAGGCTCGAACAGGAGGATGTCGGTGTCCGGATAGGCGCGTTCGTATCCCTTGATGCCGAGCTCCATCCGAGAGTGAATGATGGAGCGGAAAGTCTGGCTGAGTACCGCCGGGAGGCCGCCGTCCACGATGCGCGGAATGCGTCGCTTTTCAGGCGGCAAGCCGCGCTGCATCACCTGGGTGATCTCGGGCAGCGTGGCGTCGAAAGGCACCAGCGGATTCATGCACAGCATCAGGTCCATGCCCTCGTCCAGCGCCACCGAGGCATGCATGGTCTTCTTGAGGGCGCCATCCACGTAATAGTGCGCGTCGATCTCCACGGGTGGAAACAAGCCCGGCAGCGCCGAACTCGCCTGAACCGCCTTGGAAATCGGGACGTGGTCCCAGCCCGGCCGGCCAAACGGCGCGGCCTCCCCACTGTCCAAGTTCGTGGCGACCAAGGTCAGCTGGGTCTTGAGCTGGCGGAAATCGTTGGTGCGGCCGGCGCGGGCGAAAAGGGCGGCCAGGCGCCGGTCCACATCGTCATTGGCAAACACGCCGGTGGGCAGTCCAGGCCCCAGCTTTTCCAGTGCACTGATCAAGGACCGCCGTTCTACCAGCAGTCGCCACAGGGCGGCCGCGACAAGTCCCGGCATCATGATGGACCGTCGGGCGAACTCGCCCCAGGCGGGGACGGTCAGCCAGGACGGATCAAACACCTCGGCGCTCTCGTCGCTGTTTTCAATGAATCCGTCGCACAGTTCTCGCGGCGTCATGCCGTTGGCAAGGGCAGCGGCCAGAAAACCACCAGCTGACACCCCCACGTAATGGTCCAGTTGGGTCAGATCAATGCCTTCAAGGGATTCATCCAGCGCGCAGAGGGCGCCGATTTCATAGATGGCACCCAACGGCCCGCCACCTGCCAGTGCCAAGGCGACCCGAGGTTTGTGGGCGCCTCGCTTGGGCTGCGGTGCTGCGGCGCGCGATGGAGGCAACGCGCGTTCGTTCGCGGGTGGGGTGACAAGGCGAAGGGAACGCGGTTTTTTCGTGCTCATGTCAGTCAGTGTAGATGGGCAAGGCCGGAATATTTGCTGCGCTGCAGCAGGTCAGGAAAACAAAAGGGGCGAACCCGTCGCCCCTTTTCTCGCTGTCATGCCGCCCGAAGGCCAACCGGGATCATTCTTTGCACCTTATGTCCCAGCCGCTTCGGTCTTGGCCGGGGCAGCTGCCTTTCGGGTCACTGCGCGCTTGGTCGCGGGTTTGGCGGCGTTCTTGACCGGCTTCGGTGCACGCTTGCCCACCGGCTTTGCCGCAACCGTCTTGGGAGCGCTTGCCTTGGCGGAAGCGGCCGCCTTGGCCGACAGCTGTTGCACGCTCTTGTTGAGCTCGTCGATGCGGGCAATCAATGCGTCCACGTCCTTGGAGGAGGGCACGCCCAGTTTGTTGAGGGCCTTGGCCACGCGTTCCTCGAAGATGTTCTCCAACTTGTCCCATTGGCCAGTGGCTTTGGACGTGATGCCGGTCGCCATGTTGGCCATCTTGCTGGTCGCCTCGGTGATCTTTTCTTCAGCTGCAGCTTGGGTCTTGCGCTGGATCGACAGGCCTTCCTTGGCCAAGGTCTCGAACACCTTGCCGCCCTCATTCTGGGCTTTGGTGAAGGCGGCCAATCCGGCCAGCCAGATCTGTTGCGCCGAATCTTTGACCGCGCCCGGAAGTTGAGCAGGGGATTTCTTCGCAGCGCTTGTTTTTTGCAGTTTCTTGACCATCAAGGCCTCCAGCAGAAAGAATACCAACCATCGAAAAGATTTCTACCATCCAAAAGACGCTAGAAATGTAGCCTGCCAATCGCTATTTGGTTAGGGATGAACTCCTAATCTTGTTGCGTCACCAACGAAGACGCAGGTTTGCTCCGAGTCGCATTACGTGCAGTGTCCGAGGGCGATTGCGAGGGCGATGCCCGGATGGAAGCGCAAGGTCGTGATCGGGTTTGACGCGTGACCCTGCGCGTGCTGGGTTGGGCTGCCCCGAGGGATGTGAACATTGGGAATGCTAGGCATTTGGCGCTGGACGAAGTACTTTTTGTTGCGACTCTCCTGGCCAGACTTCAAACGTTGCGCCAGCAGGGAGCCATACGGTGCGATGCTCAAAGTCCGATGGTGGTGATTACCTGCCACCGTACCAAGCAACAGCAGAAGTCCGGGTTCAAGAGTAGTCGTTTTTTCGTTGAGTCGAGAGATGTAGCTCGGTGAACCTGGCAGGCGGGATTCTTCCCCAACTACCGTGGGGCTTGACCTGGTTGTACTCCTGTCGCTAGGTCTCGGTGACGCTTCTGGCATGGCGCAGCGTTTCAAACCAGTGCTTGTTCAGAAACTTGTCCCTGAACTTGCCGTTGAAGCTCTCAATGTAGGCGTTTTGCATGGACCGCCTTGGCTCGATCAAGATGTGCAGGATGCACTGACTGTGCGCCCATGCCATGAAGGCCCGGCCGGTGAACTCCGGGCCGTTGCCGGTGCGCACAGCCTGCGGGTAGCCACGAAACAACGCCGCCCGATACGGTACCCGGGTCACGTATTCACCGGAAATACCAAAGTCCACCGCGATGTCGACGCTCTCGTGGCTGAAGTCATCTGCCACGGTGAGGTACTTCAGGCATCGTCCACGTGCGAGGCTGTCGATCACAAAATTCATGCTCCATACCTCGTTGACTCTATGAGGCAGCCGTAGCGGCACACGTTCCGACGCTGTTCGCTTGACCTTCTTGCGCCGGCGCTCGGCCAGCTTGGCCTGGGTGAACAGGCAGTACACGCGCTTGTGGTTCACGTCGGGGAACTCCGGGCGCAGCATGTCGTGGATAAGTTGGTAGCCGACCGTTTCGTGCTTGCATTGTCGGGCTATCTTCTTCTCAGGCTGGCGAGACGTTGACGGGCACCTGGCTGTTGTCCTGTTTGCCCAAGACGTCACAGTGCTGATGCGTCACAACGACCGAATGCGTGCCCTTCTTGGGAAAGGCAGCGCCGGCGATGATTCAACAGCCGCCAGCACAAAAGGCCGTCAATGCCACCACCTACTGAGGCTCAGTATCAAACAGTTGCCCGTCGCTTTATTCATGGCCTTGGCAACAGAGTGATGCAGCGTCTTGTGCCCGGGGCTGGCGTGCAGTGGATCAAGCTAGGCTGCTATGGGCTCGACCCTCTTGCACGACAGCGGCAGCATCCAAACGGTGCAATGGGCACTCAATCTGGCGTGACAATCTGCATCACACAGCCCGGGCATCCGATGACCCATTCAACGAGCAGTGCCTTCGGCGATGTCCATCCAATGCCCTCAAAAGGAAAGATGAATATAACAACCTATCTTTATTGACACAGCAGGTCCATCGCTTTCATGGACCGGGTCAAGGAACCAGGATAGGACGAGATGCCAGTCCAAGGCAAACTCCTCGCGACGCCGGCATCGCATCCGAAGTAGATGCAGGCACGTTGGTCCAGCTGCGTCAGCGCCCGCTCGATCTCCTCGTCACCGGCTGGGCGCCGGATGACCTGGACGCCGATCATCACTCACTCGATGGTGATGCCGGTGCGCTTGATGATCGGGGTCATGACCCGGAGTTCCTGCTGCATGAAGTTCTGCAGCGCTTCCGGTGTCCCGCCGATCGGCTCCATGTACTGGGCGTGCAGCTTTTCGCGGACCTCGGGCATGGCCAGAACGGCATTGATTTCGCGGTTCATGCGCTGCACGATGTCGGTGGGCGTGCTGGCCGGCGCCATCACGGCCATCCAGGCCAGGTTTTCGATCTCGGGAAGGCCGGCTTCCTTCATCGTGGGAATGTCCGGGGTCAACTGGCTTCGTTGCGCAGTCGACACCGCGAGCGTGCGCAGCTTGCCAGCCTTGACCTGCGGGAGCACGGCCACTGCCGGAACGCAGGCAAATTGCACATCGCCTTGCAGAATGGCCAGCACGGCCAGCGGCGACGAGGCGTAAGGAATGTGCACGGCATAGGTGTCGGTCTTCACCTTGAGCAACTCGACGCCCAGTTGCGACAGGCTGCCGACGCCTGTGGACGAGAAGTTGAACTTGCCCGGGTTCTTCTTCATTGCCGCGACAAGTTCCTGCAACGAGTTGATGCCGGAATCGGCACGAACCGTGCAGACGTTCGCTTGTCCGCCGGCGAGGACGACCGGCCGCAGTTCGGTGAAGGGGTCGTACGGCAGCTTCTTGTACAGGACGGTGTTGTAGACCAGGGGACCGTTGGTGCTGATCACGTAGGTGTAGCCGTCGCCGGGAGACTTGGCGACCGAGCCTGTGCCGTTGTTGCCGCCACCACCGACGCGGTTCTCGACGATGACCGGCTGGCCCAGTCGCGTTGCCAGCTTCTCGCCCATGATGCGTGCAATCACGTCCGGAGACGAGCCGGCGCCGTAAGGCACGACGAGCTTGATCGGCTTGCTCGGCCAAGCCGCCTGGGCCAGGGCAGCAGTGCCAGCAAGCGACAGGGCCAGTGCGGCCAGGCGCTTCAGCCAGGTGGACACGGTGGGGCGGTAACGGTGGTTCATGGCGATGGAATCAGTTCGGTTTCATGGAAAAAGCGCCCTTCACCGGCGATGAAACCACCGACCAGCGTGCGGTAGGTGGCCTCGACGAGGTCGGGCAGACCCGGGAAATCGGCTTCATGGCGCGTGGCCAGTTCGCGCACGCGCGAAAACACGGCGGCCTGGCGCTCGGGGGCGGCGACCTGGAAGGCGTCGCGCTTGAAGCGTGTCGCGTCGCGCACGCACAAGGCCCGCTCAGCGAGAAGCGCAACGATCTGCTCGTCGAGTGAATCGATTCGTTGGCGCAGCTGCCCCAGGGTGGTTGCTTTTGGCGTGTAGCCAGGCGTCACGAAGCGGCGCACCGGACCAACGTCGGTTGCAGGTTCCTGGGAAGTCGACATGGGCTTGGGCGGGTGGGCAGAAGGATGGCACGAGCTTAGCAAAACGCCGACGTGCAGCCATTGGCACAAACCCGTCCGGGCCCGACCGGGTTGGCACAACGTTACGAGTCGGCTTGCCAGGCAGGGAGGCCAGCACACCCGTGCTGAGGTCGATCAGCAGGCCTGGCTTGCGGAAGATCCGTGTGGAGCGGGAGACGGGAATCGAACCCGCGTATGAAGCTTGGGAAGCTGCCGTTCTACCATTGAACTACACCCGCGAAGCCGTTAGTTTACTTGAGGATGTCGCCCAGGCAGAGGTACTTGAGCTCCACGTAGTCGTCGATGCCGTGGTGCGAGCCTTCGCGGCCCAGGCCGGACTGCTTGACGCCACCGAAGGGCACGTGCTCCGTGGCCAGGATGCCGACGTTGATGCCGACCATGCCGTATTCCAGCGCTTCGCTGACACGGAAGATCCGGCCGACGTCGCGGCTGTAGAAGTAACTGGCCAGGCCGAATTCGGTGGCGTTGGCCGCGTCGACGGCCTCCTGCTCGGTGGTGAACTTGAACACCGGGGCGAACGGGCCAAACGTTTCCTCGCGGGCGCACAGCATGTCCGCCGTGGCGTCGGCCACGACCGTCGGCTCGAAGAACTGGCCGGACAGGCGCTTGCCGCCGACCAGCACGCGAGCGCCCCTGGCCACCGCATCCTTCACATGACGCTCCACTTTCTCCAGCGCGGCTTCCTCGATCAGCGGGCCCTGGTTGACCCCGTCCTCGAAGCCGTTGCCGACCTTCGCCGTCTTGACCTTGGCAGCGAATTTCTCGACAAATTCATCGTAGACGCCGTCCTGCACGTAGAGCCGGTTCGAGCAGACGCAGGTCTGGCCGGCATTGCGGTATTTGCTCGCGAAAGCCCCTTCGACTGCGCTGTCGATGTCAGCGTCGTCAAACACGATGAACGGCGCGTTGCCGCCCAGTTCCAGCGACAGCTTCTTGACGGTGGGGGCGCTCTGGGCCATCAGGATGCGGCCGACTTCGGTAGAGCCGGTGAAGGAGAGGTGGCGCACCACGCTGCTTTCGCACAGCACCTTGCCGATCGCGATCGAGTGGTCACTGTCGGCGCTCAGCAGGTTGATCACCCCGGGTGGAATGCCCGCGCGGATGGCCAGTTCGGCTGCTGCCAGGGCCGTCAGCGGCGTCAGTTCGGCGGGTTTGATGATGACCGGGCAACCGGCCGCCAGAGCCGGGGCCACCTTGCGGGTGATCATCGCCAGCGGGAAGTTCCAGGGGGTGATCGCCGCGCACACGCCGATCGGCTGGCGCAGCACCATCAGGCGTCGCGTGGGATCGAACGGCGGCAAGGTCTCCCCGTTGACGCGCTTGGCTTCTTCGGCAAACCATTCGACGAAGCTGGCGCCATAAGCCACTTCGCCTTTGGCCTCGGGCAGGGGCTTGCCCTGCTCGGCCGTCATCAGCCGGCCGAGGTCGTCCTGGTTGGCCATCAGCAGGTCGAACCATTTGCGAAGGATGTTGCTGCGCTCCTTGGCCGTCTTGCCACGCCACGCGGGCCAGGCCGCGTTCGCGGCCCCGATGGCGGCCTGCGCATCGGCGGGGCCCAGGTTGGCCACGTCGGCCAGCTTCAGGCCGGTGGCCGGGTCCAGCACCTCGAAGCGGCTGGCGCCAGACACCCACTGGCCGTTGATGAGGCCATCGGTCTTGAGCAGGGTGGGGTCCTTCAGCAGGGCCAGGGGGGAAGTCTTCATGTCCATGGTTCGTCTCCTTGTGGCGCGGCCGTTGCCGGCGATTTATTTAACCTGTTAAGCAAATATTCCAGCCGCAGAGCATAGCGCTTTGACACATCCGTGTCAGTCACGCCGTGAGCCCCAAACCTATAATCGAATGTTCAAGCAGATCAAGCCTTTACGTGCGGTTCGCGCTCGCTGGCCGGCACGGCAAACCACCCAAAACAATGAGCACTCCCACTTTCTCCGTCGCTGATATCCGCAAGAGCTTCCTCGACTTCTTTGCCTCCAAGGGCCACACGGTCGTGGCGTCGAGCCCGCTGGTGCCGGGCAACGACCCGACGCTGATGTTCACCAACTCGGGCATGGTGCAGTTCAAGGACGTGTTCCTGGGCACTGACAAGCGCTCGTATGTGCGCGCCGCCTCGGTACAGGCCTGCCTGCGCGCCGGCGGCAAGCACAACGACCTGGAGAACGTGGGTTACACCGCGCGCCACCATACGTTCTTCGAGATGCTGGGTAACTGGAGCTTCGGCGACTACTTCAAGCGCGAATCGCTCAAGTGGGCCTGGGAACTGCTGACCGTGGTCTACAAGCTCCCCGCCGAGCGCCTGCTGGCCACGGTGTATGAAGAGGACGACGAGGCCTACGACATCTGGACCAAGGAGATCGGCCTGCCGCCTGAGCGTGTGATCCGCATCGGTGACAACAAGGGCGGGCGCTACAAGTCCGACAACTTCTGGATGATGGCCGACACCGGCCCCTGCGGCCCGTGCAGTGAAATCTTCTATGACCACGGCGACCACATTCCCGGCGGCCCGCCTGGCAGCCCCGACGAAGATGGCGACCGCTTCATCGAGATCTGGAACAACGTGTTCATGCAGTTCGACATGAAGGAAGACGGCTCGGTCACGCCATTGCCCGCGCCCTGCGTGGACACCGGCATGGGCCTGGAGCGCCTGGCCGCCATCCTGCAGCACGTGCACAGCAACTACGAGATCGACCTGTTCGACGTGCTGATCAAGGCGGCTGCCCGGGAAACTGGCGTCGCCGACCTGAGCAACCCGTCGCTCAAGGTGATTGCCGACCACATCCGCGCCACCGCGTTCCTCGTCAGCGACGGCGTGATTCCCTCCAACGAAGGCCGGGGCTACGTGCAGCGCCGCATCGTGCGCCGCGCCATCCGCCATGGCTACAAGCTGGGCAAGAAGTCGCCGTTTTTCCACAAGCTGGTGAAAGACCTGGTGCAGCTCATGGGCGCGGCCTACCCCAACCTTGCCGCGCAGGAGGCCCGCATCACCGAGGTGTTGCGGGTCGAGGAAGAGCGTTTCTTCGAAACCCTGGCCACCGGCATGCAGATCCTGGACGAGGCGCTGGCCGGTGGCACCAAGGTCTTGCCTGGCGACGTGGCCTTCAAGCTGCACGACACCTACGGCTTCCCGCTTGATCTGTCGGCAGACGTTTGTCGCGAACATGGTGTCGAGGTGGACGGTGCCGGCTTTGCCGCCGCCATGGAGCAGCAAAAGGCCAAGGGACGCGCGGCCGGCAAGTTCAAGATGGACAAGGCGTTGGAGTACACCGGGCCCGGCAACACCTTCACCGGCTATGAGCACCTGGAAGAACGGGCCGCCAAGATCGTCGCCCTGTACCTAGACGGCGTCAGCGTGGCCGAGCTGAAAGCCGGGCAGAACGGGGTCGTCGTGCTCGACACCACGCCGTTCTACGCCGAAAGCGGCGGCCAGGTGGGCGACGAGGGCGAACTGGTCAGCGGGTCGGCGCGTTTCGAGGTGGCCGATACACAGAAGATCAAGTCCGACGTGTTCGGCCACCACGGCACGCTTGCCGAGGGCACGCTGAGCGTGGGCGACCATGTGGCCGCCCGGGTCAACACCCTGGTGCGCGGTGCGACCGTGCGAAACCACTCGGTCACCCACCTGATGCACAAGGCGCTGCGCGAAGTGCTGGGCGGCCATGTGCAGCAGAAGGGCTCGCTGGTCAATGCCGAGCGCACCCGTTTCGACTTCACGCACAACGCGCCGCTCACCGACGTCCAGATCCGCGAGATCGAGCTGCGCGTCAACGCCGAAATCGTGATGAACGTGCCGACCCAGGCGCGCGTGATGGACATCGAGTCGGCGCAGAAGACCGGCGCCATGATGCTGTTCGGCGAGAAATACGGCGAGACCGTGCGCGTGCTCGACATCGGAACCAGCCGTGAGCTTTGCGGGGGCACCCATGTGCAGCGCACCGGCGACATCGGCTTTTTCACCATCATTGCCGAAGGTGGCGTGGCCGCCGGCGTGCGCCGCATCGAGGCGGTCACCGGCCTGAACGCGCTGGCCTATGTGCAGGGCATGGAGGCCACTCTCGGCGGCGTGGCGGGCACCCTGCGCGTGACCCCGGGCGAGGTGCCGGCGCGCATCAGCGCCATGCTGGAGCAGGCGCGCGAGCTGGAGAAGGAGCTGACGGCCCTGAAGGGCAAGCTGGCCTCCAGCCAGGGCGACGAGCTGGTGAACAGGGCGGTGGACATCCGCGGCGTCAAGGTGCTGGCGGCGCGGCTGGAAGGCGCGGACGCCAAGGCCCTGCGCGAGACGATGGACAAGCTCAAGGACAAGCTCAAGACCGCCGCCATCGTGCTGGCCGCGGTGGACGGCGACAAGGTGCAGCTGGCCGCCGGCGTGACGGCCGATACCCTGGGCAAGGTCAAGGCGGGCGAACTGGTCAACTTTGTGGCGCAGCAGGTCGGTGGCAAGGGCGGCGGCAAGCCGGACCTGGCCATGGCCGGCGGCACCGAGCCCAGCAAGCTGGCCAGCGCCCTGGCCTCGGTGCAGGCGTGGGTCGGCGAGCGGGTCTGAAGCGCAGCGGCCCGCCTGGCACCCGATGTGCCGGTTGCGCGCGGCCAGCGAGGTTTTCTGTCGCCCCCGCTTGCAGATGAAGGTGCGGCATGCCCTGCCTTTGATTTGCTTTCGTTTTGATAGCGTTTCATGACCATTCGACGCTGGGCCTGTGCCCTTTTGACCTTGTTCTTGACGACAGGAGCCGGTGCGCGGGCCCCTGCGCACGATGCCGCGTCATCCGGGCCGCAGCGCGTGGAATTTCCCAGCCTGGATGCGCCCGACGGGCTGGCGATCATGTTGCCGGCCTGGTGGTTCCGTGCGCCCGCCGAGGGGGCGCCAAGCCGCGCCCCGGCGCCGGTGGTCGTGATGCTGCACGGCTGCAGGGGCATGTTGAACCGAAACGGCGAGCCCGCCGAACGGTATCGCGACTATGCGGCCCTGTTGAACGCCCAGGGCTGGGATGCGATCGCCGTCGATTCGCTGTCGCCGCGTGGCGAAACCGAGCTGTGCACCCAGCGCGAAGGCACCCGCAAGGTCACCCAGATCCAGCGGCGCCGTGATGCTCTGGGGGCGCTCGAGTGGCTTGCGGCACAACCCGGCGTGGATGCCAGCCGGCTGGCCTTGCTTGGCTGGTCCAATGGCGGCAGCACGGTGCTGTCCGCCACCAACCTCAATCATTCCGAGGTGGCAAGAAGCCGGACGCGACCGCGCTATGCCGCGGCCTTCTACCCCGGCTGTGAAACGGAGGGGCGCCGCGGCTACCGCCCCGTGTCAGACACCTTGCTGCTGGTCGGGCTGGCCGACGACTGGACGCCATCCACGCCCTGTCAGGTGCTGGCCAGCGAAAAAAGCGGGTATGCGGTGCGGGTGGAGGCTTTTGAAGGCGCCCATCATGGCTTCGACGGCAAGGCCGCGCTGACCCTGCGTCGCGATGTGCCCAATGGCGTCAACCCCGGTCAGGGCGTGCATGTGGGGGCAGATGCCCAAGCGCGGGAGCAGTCGCGCCAGATCCTGATTCAAGCCCTGCAGCAGGCCTTTACCCGCTGAGATCCGGGCGAATCAGGCCGCCTGCCGGCGGGTCCTGCCAACGGGAGAGTGAATCACAGCACCCGCATTCAGGCGTCGGGCTCGGGCCACTGCAGCGAACGCCGGCTTTCGAAGGCGCGCGCCTGGCCGGTGACCGGATCGGTGAAGGCGATGGTGCGCGCCAGCAACTGCAAGGGTCGGCTGAAGTCTTCTGGCTCGCGCGGGCCGCGCCGCACGGTAGGGTAAAACTGGTCGCCGATGATCGGCAGCCCCAGCGCATCCATGCTGACGCGCAACTGGTGGCGGCGCCCGGTCAGCGGTTGCAGGCCATAGCGCGCGTGGGTGCCACGAACTTCGAGCACCTCGATGCGTGTTTCACTGTTGGCCTCGCCGGGCGTCTCGACCATGCGGAAAAAGGCGGACGAATCTTCCACGATGCGGCTGCGATGGACGCGCGGAAACGGCTGCACGCCGGGGCTGGCCGCGATCGCCTCATAGGTCTTGGTGACGGCGCGTTGGCGAAACAGCGCATGGTAGGCGTCGCGCGTGGCGGGCTGGACGGCGAACAGCGTCAGGCCCGCGGTTTCACGGTCGATGCGATGGATCGGCGCCAGGTGCTCGATGCCCAAGCGGCGCTTCAGGCGCACCAGCAGGGTTTGCTGCACATAGCCTCCGGTCGGCGTGACCGGCAGGAAGTGCGGTTTGTCGGCCACCACCAGCCAATCGTCCTGAAACAGGATGGTTTCATCGAACGGGATCACAGCCTCGTCCGCGATGTCGCGGTAGTAGTGCAGAACTTGTCCGGTGCGAATGGGCGCATCGACCGCAACAGGCTGTCCGGCGTCATCGAACACGTGGCCGGTGGCCAGGCGTTGCGCCCAGGTTTCCCGGGGGACGCCTGGCAGGCGCTCGGCCAGGAAATCCAGCAGAGTGACCCAGGGGCCTGGAGGTACGGCGACACGGCTGGCGCCGACGCCGTCGCGGGACGGAATCAGCGGACCACCTTGCCGTCGGGGCGGATCGTGACGAGGTCGATGGCCCGCGTCGAATCCCGCGTGCCGGCACGCAGGTTGATGCGAAAGCCGCCGACGTCGTAATCGGTCATCGTGGCCATGGCCGACTGCAGGCGGGCCTTGTCAAACGTCTTGCCCGTCCGGCGTACGGCTTCGGCCAGCGTCTTGGCAGCGATGAAGCCCTCAAGGCTCTCGTAGGACGGCGTCTGGTCGGTGCTTTCAAGGACCGCCAGGTACTCCCTGACGATGGGCGTGGTGGTGCTGCGCGGTGAGGGCACGACCTGCGAGACCACCACGCCGCCGATTTCATTGCCCAAGGCGGTGAACAGCGGGTCGATGCCGACCGCTGAAAAATTCATGAAGGTGCCGCCGTAGCCGGCCTTGCGCATCTTGCGGATGAAGGCGGCCGTGGTGTTGAACAACGAGACCTGAATGACGGCCTGGGGTTGCGCCTTGATGACGGACGCCACGGCCGCATCGACCTTGTCGCTGTTGACCGGAACAAACGCCGAAGCCACCAGCGGGGGCAACTTGAGCTCGGCGATGGCCAGGTTGACGGCCGCCAGGCCCGCGCGACCCATGGGATCGTCCTCGGCCACGACCGCGATGCGGCTCTGGCCCAGCGTGGCGCAATGGCGCACCATCTTGAAGGCCTCGTCCGTCATGCCAGGGCGCACGTGGAAGACATGGTTGCTCGTTGCTTCACGCAAGGTATCGGAAGCGGCGAACGGGGCGAAGAAGATCGCGTTCTCCGAGCGCGCCACCGCGGCGCCGGCCTCGGCGCTGGCCGTGCCGACAAACCCGAACAGGACATCAGCGCCGTCTGCGAGCAGCTTGCGCGCATTGGCCGCGGCCCGGGTGGCATCGTAGCCATCATCGAGCTGGCGAAGCTCCAACGTCCAGCCTGGCCCATTCTTGCGTCCGTTGAAGGCGTCCACGTACAGCTTGGCGCCGGCCGCGAAGGCCAGGCCGATCTCGCTGGCAGCGCCGGTCAACGGCACCGACTGACCAAGGATGATCTTGCGCCCCGCAGGAGCCTGGCCCCAGGAGACGCCAGCGGAAGTCACGGTCAGCGCCACGCCGGCCTGAAGGAGGGTTCTGCGTCGCGGCATCAACATGGCTGCTTTCTGACGCCGAAACGTCCTGTTGGGAAGATGCGCGACGATACCCGAGACCCGGCGGTCCGGCAACGCGTTGGGATGGCCGATCTGCTATCAGGCCATGCATGCAGCGCATGGCGAGCGCCGGGCGATGTGGCGTCGCGCCGAAGGGTTCAGCGGCGCTGGAACACCAGGTCCCAGACCCCGTGGCCAAGCTTGAGACCGCGGTTCTCGAACTTGGTCAACGGCCGGTAAGCGGGCTTGGGGGCATAGCCGCCCAGCGACGCATCGGCTGTGTTCGCCAGCATCGGCTCGGCGCCCAGCACGGCCAGCATCTGCTCGGCGTAGGGCTGCCAGTCGGTGGCACAGTGCAGGTAGCCTCCGGGTTTGAGGCGCGTGGCCAGCCTGGCGACGAGGGGCGGCTGGATCAGGCGGCGCTTGTGGTGCTTCTTCTTGTGCCAGGGGTCGGGAAAAAAGATGTGTACGCCGTCCAGTGTGGCCTCGGTCAGCATATGGTCCAGCACCTCGACCGCATCGTGCGCCAGGATGCGGATGTTCGTCAGCTGCTGTTCGCCGATGCGCTTGAGCAGGGCGCCGACGCCGGGCTCATGCACCTCGCAGCACAGGAAGTTGTCGCCGGGCCGCAGGCCGGCGATATGGGCGGTGGCGTCACCCATGCCGAAACCGATTTCCAGGATCAGCGGAGCGTCCCGGCCGAAGGCGGCCATCGGATCGAAGCGCAGGGTCGGGTCGTACGGCAACACGAAGCGCGGGCCGAGCGCTTCGAGCGCGCGCTCCTGCCCCGGTCCCATGCGTCCGGCGCGCAGCACATAGCTCTTGATCTGGCGCAGGTGGGTGCCTTTGGCGGGCCCCGGTCGGGACAAGTCGTGGCGGGGATCGGTCATGGCGGTGTGTTTCTCGGCGGGTCGGGGGACGGGGTGCGGATTGTAGGTGTTGCCCCGGAGCGCACGGACGCGGCGGTGGCGGCGTGTGGCGCCCTCCAGACCCTGCCCCATTCATCGGCCCAGAACGCGAGTGCGGTAGCCAGCGGGCCGCTCGCCTGCTGTAGGCACAGCGCGGCGGCGGCGGCATTGAGCGCCGTCAGCGGATCGCCAGTGTCCAGCGCCGCTGCGCCATTCTGCTTGGAGAGTTTCTCCCCGTTGGGCCCGAGCACCAGCGGCGTGTGCAGGTAGCGCGGGGTGGACAGGCCGAGCGCGCGCTGCAGCAGGATCTGCCGTGGCGTGTTGTCGGCCAGGTCTTCGCCGCGCACGACATCGGTGATGCCTTGGTCGGCGTCGTCCACCACCACGGCCAGCTGGTAGGCCCACAGCCCGTCTGCGCGTTTGAGGACGAAATCACCGACCTCGGCTGCGACGTCCTGATGGCAGGGCCCGAGGCGGCGGTCCACCCAGCGGATCACCGGGTCCGTGGGTTCGGGCGCGAAAGGGTCATCGGTCGAAACGGGTGCTATGGATTGAATAGCTGATGAAGACCAATCGACGCTGGGTAAAGGCTGATTTTGTTCGAAATAACCGGTTCGCAGCCGCCATGCGCGTGCGGTGCGCCCGTGCAGCCCGTTGCGGCAGGTACCGGGATACACCAGCTCGCTGTGGCGGCCGCGCACGACGCCGCGGCGGGCCCATTCGGCTTCGATGTCACTGCGCGAGCAGGCGCAGGGGTAGGCAAGGCCTTGCGCCACCAGCCGGTCCAGCGCCTGCTGGTACAAAGCCCCCCGCCGTGACTGCCAGACCACCGGCTCATCCGGGACCAGCCCGCAGGCGGTCAGCTGGGCCAGGATGGTCTGGTCGGCGCCGGCCACGCAGCGCGGCGTGTCCACATCCTCGATCCGCACCAGCCATTGTCCGCCGTGGGCGCGCGCATCCAGCCAGCTCGCCAGCGCGGCAACCAGAGAGCCGGCGTGCAGTGGTCCGGTGGGGAGGGGGCAAAACGGCCCCGGTAAGGAAGAGCCCCCACGCTCCCGCTGCGCGTGGTTCGCTGCCTCCCGAGGGGGCGCTCGCCGCCTTGGGGCGGCCCGGCGGCGGCTCGGTGGCTCCCACGCTCCCCGCTGTCAGCCGGCGGCCAGCGCCAGCTCCAGCCCCGACAAAAAGGCGTCTTCCACGCGGTGGCCGATGCACCAGTCGCCACAGGCGCCGATGCCGGTGTGGGCATCCCAGAGGTGCGTCTGTCCCAGCGGCTTGACGGTGCGCGCATGGCGCCAGCGGTGCACGGCCGTATGGGCAGGCGCGGCGTAGATGCCGGTGACCTCGGTGAAAGCTTTCAGCATTTTGGCCTCGACGCGGGCGGGGTCGTCCTGCAGGTGCTCGCGGGACCACTCGGCGCTGGCCTGCACGGTCCAGCGTTCCGTGGGCGTGCGCCCGGGCTTGGACGACTCGCGGGCCAGCCAGGCCACGCGGTGGTGCGTGCTGCGCGCGGCATTCCATTGCGGGCCCAGCGTGACCAGATCGGGCTGCATCGCGTTCGGAAACGCCAGCATCAGCGTCCAGCAGGGTGCGATGTCCACGCTGGCGAGCTTGCGCAGGCCTTTCGGTGACAGGCCGGACGTGGCCAGCAGGTCGGCCGCCTGCGGCGCGGGCAGCGCCAGCATGACGCCATCAAAGCCGCCATACACGTGCCGCGCTTCCCCGGCCTCGGTGCGCAGCTGCCAGCCGGCAGGGTCCAACGCATCGCGCTCGATGCGGGTCACGCGGGTCTTCAGTTCGAGCTGGCAGGCCGCCGCCAGTGGCTGCGCCCATTGCGTGACCAGATCGCTCATGCCCGGCACGGCCACCCAATGCGACTCCCGCGCGGGCAATGGCGCCTCGGTCACGCGGCCGTGCGCATCGAGCACGCGGATGGCATTGGCGCTCCAGGGCTTGCACAGACCGGGCACGGTTTCCAGGGCCCGGGCGAAGCGCGCATCGCGCACGGTGAAGTACTGTGCGCCGTGGTCGAAGCTGCCAAAAGGCGAACTGCGCGTGGCCATGCGCCCGCCGGGAGAGACGGTCTTCTCGAACACGGTGACGCTGTGGCCAGCCTGCACCAAGGTGCGCGCACAGGCGATGCCGGCCATGCCAGCGCCGATCACGGCGAAATGTCGGGGGCCTCGGGGTGCTTGTGGCATGGCGGTCTCTTTTCGTTGTGTTGACGGGCTGCGGATAGTGCGCACTCTACCCGCTTTCAATGGTGGTGCTGCTCCAGCAGCGCCCGCCGGGTGACCGGGCTTTGCAGTTGGTCGAGCCACCACTGCAGCGCCCGCCCGGGTCGGTCGCCGGAGCGCCATACATAGCGCGGATGGGCCACCAGCGGGGCACGCGCCACGCGGCGCACCACGAGCCGGCCGGTTTCGACGTAAGGCCGCGCCATGGGTTCCGGCAGGAAGCCGCTGCCCAGGCCACGCAGCTGTGCGTCGAGCTTGGCCTGCATGGTCGGCACGGTGAACACGTCCTGCCCGCCCAGCAGGCTGACCGACACGCCGCCGCCGCGCTGGACCGAATCGGCCACGGCCACAGCGCGGTGGCGGCGCAGATCATCGTCGCCGAGCACGCGGTCGCCCGCCGCCAGGGGATGGTGGGGCGCCACGGCAAAAACAAAACCCACGCTGCCCATGGGCTGGCTGTGCAGGCCGGCCGCCGTGCCCGGGCCCGGACTCACGCCCAGTGCCAGGTCGGCCTGCCCCGAGGTCAGCGCCTGCAGCGTGCCGGAGAGCGTTTCGTCGCGGATGCGCAGCGCGTGGGGGCTCCAGCTGGAAGAAGGCGCAGGCCAGCTCCATCAGCACCGGACGCGCCATCAGGCCGTCGGCGGCGACGGTCAGCTGCGGTTCCCAGCCGGTGGCCACGCGCTTGACGCGGTTGGCCACTGCGTCGATGTCCTGCAGCAGTCGGCCGCCCTCGCGCAGCAGCTCCGCGCCGGCCTCGGTCATGCGCGCCTGGCGTGAGCTGCGGTCGAACAGCAGCACGTCCAGAGCGTCCTCGATCTGGCGCACGCGATAGGTCAGCGCACTGGGCACCAGATTCAACGCCCGCGCGGCGGCCGCGAAACTGCCGGTGTCGGCGATCGTCTGCAGCATGGCCAGAGCGTCGGGGTCAAGGCATCACGGGCTGTTTGCATGATGGGGTCTATTCAATTCAAATTATTTGAATGATGTCATCAATCTGCCTGCAACGATGGCGGGCCGTTCGTCCCTACAGTCAAGTCTTCACAGGAGCACACCATGCTGACCCTTCGCAAATCCCAGGCACGAGGCCATGCCGATCACGGCTGGCTCAAGTCGTATCACAGCTTCTCTTTTGCCGAGTATGTCGACCCTGCCCACATGGGCTGGGGCAACCTGCGCGTCATCAACGAGGACCGCATCGCGCCCGGCACCGGCTTCGGCACCCACGGCCACCGCGACATGGAGATCATCAGCTACGTGCTGTCGGGCAACCTGGCGCACAAGGACAGCATGGGCAACGTCAAAGGTATTCCGCCCGGCGACGTGCAGCGCATGAGTGCCGGCACGGGCGTGATGCACAGCGAGTTCAACCACGCCGAGGGGCAAACCACGCACTTCCTGCAGATCTGGATTGAGCCCAACGTGCGCGGCATCCCGCCGAGCTACGAGCAAAAGACGATTCCCGAGGCCGACAAGCGTGGCGCACTGCGGCTCGTGGCATCACAGGATGGCGCCGCCGGCTCGGTCACGATCCACGCCGACGCGCGGATCTACGCCGGCCTTTTCGATGGCACTGAGGCGGCCGTCCTGCCCATCGACCCGGCGCGCAAGGCCTATGTGTTCGTGGCCCGCGGCAGCGTCGCAGTCAACGGCCAGGCGCTGGACACCGGCGATGCGGCCCTTTTGTCTGCCGAAAGCCGGATCACCCTGAGCGAAGGCCGGCAGGCCGAAGTTCTCGTGTTCGACCTGGCTCCCTGACGGATTCGTTTCGTTTCTTTTTCCACTTCAACCCATTCAAAGGAATCTCCATGTCCAACGCGCTTCAAAATCCCTTGTCCCTCGCCGGCCGCCTGCTGCTGGCCCTGCTGTTTCTTCCCGCGGGCCTGACCAAGATCGGCGGCTTCGCCGGAACCGTGGGCTACATCGCTTCCAAGGGGCTGCCGCTGCCCACTGTGGGCGCGCTGATCGCGATCGGGGTTGAAGTGCTGGGCGGCCTGGCCTTGATCGCCGGCTTCGGCACCCGCGCGGCGGCATTGGTGCTGGCCGTGTTCACGCTGGCAGCCACGGTCCTCTTCCACGCCTACTGGGCGGTGCCGCCCGAGATGCAGATGGTTCAGCAACTGATGTTCTTCAAGAATATCGCGGTGGTCGGCGGCCTGCTCGTGCTGGCAGCCCATGGCGCCGGTGGCTGGAGCGTGGACGCAAAGCGCCAGGGCTGACGCTCGCCAGGTCCGAAGCCGGCTCCGATGACCAGGTGCTGTCCAGACGCTGCGAACAGGTGCTTCCCTGGCCGACTCCTACAATGCCCTCCATGTTGTCGGCCCGGTTAAAGATCACCCGGCGCGTGCCCTTGATCGGCATGGGCCGCGGCGCGCGGCTGGCTGGTTCGCGGGCGGCGGCCTGGGGGCTGCGATGAAAGTCCTCTTGCTGTTGCCCTTGGTGGACTGGCTGGCGCTGGCGGCGTTCTTTGCCCTGTGGATCGGCTACGCCTGGTTTGCGAGGTTCTGGGGCATCCGCCAGCGCTCGCTGATCGCCACGCCGAACCGCTACCGCGGCTTCTGGATGCTGCAGGCCACCGCGCGCGACCCGCGCATGCTCGACGGCGTGATCGTGCAGAACCTGTCGCACACGCCGTCGTTCTTCTCGTCGACCTCGATCATCATCATCGGCGGCCTGTTTGCCTTGCTGGGCACCACCGACAAGGCCGCCGAACTGGTGCGCGAAATCCCGTTCGCCCAGCCCACGCCCATCCTCGTGTTCGAGTTCAAGATCCTCGTGCTGGTGGGGATCTTTGTCTACGCCTTCTTCCGGTTTTCCTGGTCGATGCGCCAGTACACGTTTGTGGCCCTGGTCATCGGCTCCATGCCGCCGGCGGAGGACTTCGCTTCGGGCCGCTTTGACGCCAAGTCCTACGCTGACCGGGCCGGCGCCCTGGTGGGTGCTGCAGCGGAAACCTTCAACGACGGCTTGCGCGCCTACTATTTTTCGTTTGCCGCCATGGCCTGGATCTTCTCGCCGCTGGCGATGGTGGGTGCGACCGTGCTGGTCGTGGCCATCCTCTACGGCCGCGAGTTCCGCTCGGAAGTGCTGACGATCCTGCGGGAGTGAGCGCGAGCCGGCTCCTGCAATCAGTCGCATGTTTGTCCACCTGCGCCTGCACACCGAATTCTCCGTCGTCGACGGCACCACCCGCATCGACGACACGATTGCCGCCGCAGTGGCGGCGGCCAGCCCGCGCTGGCCATCACCGACCTGGGCAACCTGTTCGGCGCGATCAAGTTCTACAAGGAGGCGCGTGGCAAGGGCGTCAAGCCCCTGATCGGCACCGAGATCGTGATGGAAGGCCTGGGCAAGGACCCTGGCGTGCTCTCGCGCATGATCCTGCTGGTCCAGGGCAGCCAGGGGTACCTGAACCTGTCGGAACTGCTGGCAAGGGCCTGGACGCGCAACGTGGTGAAGGCGCAGGCGGTGGTCAAGCTGGAATGGCTGAAGGAGCTGTCCGAAGGCCTGATCCTGCTGTCGGGTGCGCAGGCCGGCCCGGTGGGCCAGGCCCTGGTGCAGGGGGATGCCGCGAGGGCCACGGACCTGGCGCTGCAACTGGCCTCGATCTTTCCGCACCGGTTCTACCTGGAGCTGCAGCGCGCCGGTCGCCACGACGATGGGGTACAGGTGGCCGGCGCGGTGCAACTCGCGGCTCGGCTGAACCTGCCCGTGGTGGCCACCCACCCCGTGCAGTTCACCACCCGTGACGACTACGAAGCGCACGAGGCCCGGGTGTGCATTTCCGAAGGCGAAATCCTGGGCAACCCGCGCCGTGTGCGCCGCTTCACGCCCGAGCAGTATTTCAAGAGCACCGCCGAGATGCAGGCGCTGTTTGCCGATGTGCCCTCCGCATTGGCCAACAGCGCGGAGATTGCCAAGCGCTGCAACCTGTCACTGGTGCTGGGCAAGCCGCAGCTGCCCAACTACCCCACGCCCGGCGGCATGCCGATCGAGGCCTACTTCCGCCTGGCGTCGCAGGAGGGGCTGGAGGAGCGCCTGCGCCACCTCTATCCTGATGAGGCGCGCCGTGAGCAGCAGCGGCCGCGCTACCAGGAGCGGCTGGACTTCGAGATCGCCACCATCCTGAAGATGGGTTTCCCCGGCTATTTCCTGATCGTGGGCGACTTCATCAACTGGGCCAAGAACAACGGCTGCCCGGTCGGCGGGCCGGGGTTCGGGGGCCGGTTCGCTGGTGGCCTACGCGCTGAAGATCACCGACCTCGACCCGCTTGAAGTACAACCTGCTGTTCGAGCGGTTCCTGAATCCGGAGCGGGTGTCCATGCCCGACTTCGACATCGACTTCTGCCAGGCCAACCGCAACCTGGTGATCGACTACGTCAAGGACAAGTACGGCAAGGATGCGGTGAGCCAGATCGTCACCTTCGGCACCATGGCCGCGCGCGCGGCGATCCGCGACGTGGGCCGGGTCCTGGACATGAGCTACACCTTCTGCGACGGCATCAGCAAGCTGATTCCGAACAAGCCGGGCCAGCACATCACCATCGATGGGGCCATCAAGGCCGAGCCGGTGCTGGCCGAGCGGCTGGAGAAGGAGGACGAGGTCAAGACGCTGCTGGCGCTGGCGCAAAAGCTCGAAGGCATGACCCGCAACGTGGGCATGCACGCGGGAGGCGTGCTGATCGCGCCGGGCAAGCTGACTGACTTCTGTCCGTTGTACCAGCAGCCTGGCAGTGAATCGGCCGTCAGTCAGTACGACAAGGATGACGTGGAGGCCATCGGCCTGGTGAAGTTCGACTTCCTGGGCCTGGCCACCCTGACCATCCTGGAGATCGCCCGCGAGCTCATCGTGCGTCGCCACAAGGGCCAGGAACAGTTCGCCTTCGAGAACATTGCGCTGGACGACGCCGAGACCTACCGCCTCTTTGCCGACGGGCGCACCGAGGCCGTGTTCCAGTTTGAAAGCCGCGGCATGCAGGGCATGTTGCGCGATGCCAAGCCCAGCCGGCTGGAAGACCTGATCGCGCTGAACGCCCTGTACCGCCCCGGCCCGATGGACCTGATCCCCGAGCTTCGTGGCGCGCAAGCACGGCCGCGAGGAAGTGGAGTACCCGCACCCGGCCGTGGCCGAGATGCTGTCCGAGACCTACGGCATCATGGTCTACCAGGAGCAGGTGATGCAGACCGCGCAGATCCTGGGCGGCTACTCGCTGGGCGGCGCCGACCTGCTGCGCCGGGCCATGGGCAAGAAAAAAGCCGAGGAAATGGCCGAGCACCGCGAGAAGTTCCGCGCCGGCGCGCTGGCCACCCACAACATCCCGCAGGACAAGGCCGACGAGGTCTTCGACCTGATGGAGAAGTTCGCGGGCTACGGCTTCAACAAGTCGCACGCCGCGGCCTACTCGCTGCTGGCCTACCACACCGGCTGGCTCAAGGTGCACTACACGGCCGAGTTCTTCTGCGCCAACATGACGGTGGAAATGGACAACACCGACAAGCTCAAGGTGCTGTTCGAGGACGCCCTCAAGTTCGGCCTGCGCTTCGATCCGCCGGATGTGAACCGGGGCAGCTACCGCTTCGAGCCGGTGTCCGATACCGTGATCCGCTACGGACTCGGCGCGATCAAGGGCACGGGCGAGCAGGCGATCGAGGCCATCGCCTGCGCGCGCGACGAAGGCGGGGCCTTCCGGAGCCTGTTCGACTTCTGTGTGCGGGTCGACCGCACGCGCCTGAACAAAGCACGCAGGAGCCGGAGCTGGTTGAGGCCACCCCTGGGGAGTCAAGGAGCAACTGACCCAGGAAAAGACCGCGATCGGCTTCTACCTGTCGGGCCACCTGTTCGACGAGGTGGCGCGCGAGGTGCGGCAGTTCGTGCGCCGCCCGCTGGAGGACCTGAAGGATTCGCGCGAGCCCCAGCTGCTGGCCGGCATCGTGACGGATTTTCGTGTCATCAACGGCCAGCGCGGCAAGCTGGCGCTGTTCAAGATCGACGACAAATCCGGCGTCATCGACGCGCGGGCCGACGAGGCGCTGATCAACGCCAACCGCAGCCTCTTCAAGGACGACGAACTCATCATTGTCATGGGCAAGCTGCAGCCGGATCGTTTCTCGGGCGGCCTGCAACTGACGGTCAATCAGGTCTGGGACCTGCCCGCGGCCCGCTGCCGCTTCGGCAAATACCTGCGGGTCGCGGTGAATGGCGCTGCACCGGATATTTCCCGACTGGTGAAGGAGTTCCCGGCGCGCCGCGAAATGACCGAACAGGGTGAACTGCTGCGCGGACTGCCGGTGCGCCTGAGCGTGGAGCGCCAGCACGCCGCCGTGCGCGCGGGCGGAACTTCAGCTCGGCGACGAGGCCCGCTTCTTTCCCAGCGATGCGGCGCTGGCCAGCTGGTCGGCGCAGGCCGCACAAGGCCAGGCGGTCATCGTTTACGACTGATTTTCAAGCCTTTTCGACCCCTTTCCAGCGTAAAGTGGCCACCATTAGCTATTGAAATAGTAGCAGTCCGGCCGACTCAATCCTTTGGACGAAATCCGATGATGAGGGTCGATGGCACCCGGCCGTCGGTGTCCTGGGGCAGTTTCTCGGTCTTGGCGATGGCCTTGAGCACCGCTTCGTCCCAGGCTTTGATGCCACTGGACTTGAGGAGCCTGGCGCCTGAGGATGGTGCCATCGGGCGCAGCCCGCACCTCGACGTCGGC
The DNA here is from genome assembly GCA_016721925.1 of Candidatus Skiveiella danica. GTDB lineage: Bacteria > Pseudomonadota > Gammaproteobacteria > Burkholderiales > Burkholderiaceae_C > Skiveiella > Skiveiella danica. Next base: position 167,645 of record JADKHE010000013.1, on the reverse strand, counting down.
CATGGGGTTGCCGGCAATCTCGTCGGGGAAGACGATGTTGGGCTTGACCTTGGCGGCCACCTTGCCGGCGTAGCTGGCGGAAGGGCCCGCGGAACGCTGCGCATTGCCGGTGGCGGTCTCGCTGCCGGTCGCGCCGGCCAAGGCTTTCACCCGCTCAATGTTCTCCTTTCGGCGCGCCTCCTCCTCTTTCTTGCTGCGTGCCATTTCTTCCTTGTTCTTGGCCTCCTGGGCGAGTTTCTGATCCCGCGCTTTGCGCTCCTCGGCGGCTTTTTTCTGGCGCTCCTGCTCCGCCTTTTCCTGGGCCAGGCGTTTTTTCTCCTGCTCGCGTTGCAGCGTGTCTTTTTTCTCCGCCTCCAGCTTCTGCCGCCGCTTCTGCTCCTGTTCGAGCTTCTGCCGGGCGGCCAGCGCCTCGGCTTCCTTCTTCTGGCGGGCCAATGCAATCTCGGCGTCGCGCTGTACGGCGTCAGGGGGCGGTGGGGGCGGGGGCGGCGCGGGGCGGGGCGCCGGCTGGGGCTGCGGGGGCGGGGGAGGCGGTTCCTGAAGCCGGGGGGCGGCCTGCTGCGGGACGGCGGACCACAGCTCGGCCTCGACGGTCAGGGTCCGGTCGGCCTGATGCCGCCAGGTCACGCCCCAGCCCAAAGCGCCCAGCAGCAGCAGGTGGGCCAGCACCGCCAGCGCCAGCGCGCGCAACTGCGCGGGCGGCTGGGGCGGGGCGAACTCGGTCCAATCGGCGCTGGCAGCGTGCATGGCGGCTTCGTTGTGGATTCAGGGCCTCAAGGCGCCAGTTGCACGGACAGGCCCACGCGCTGGATGCCCGCGCGCTGCAGGGTGTCCATCACCTTGACCACGCTCTCGTATTTGACATTCTTGTCGGCGCTGATGACCACAGCGGTGCTGGTCTGGCCAGTCTGCAGGGCCTTGACGGCAGCGGCCACTTCGCGCTGCGTGAGCTTGCGGGCCTTGTCGCCGGTCTTGAGTTCGAGGGACTCATCCTTGCCGATGACGATCTGCACGATCTGGTCGGGCTGCTTGGCCGCCTTCCCGACGCTGGGCAGGTCGATCATGCTCGGTGCGATCAGCGGTGCCGTGACCATGAAGATGATCAGCAGCACCAGCATGACGTCGATGAACGGCACCATGTTGATTTGCGCGCTTTGGTGCGGCGACCGGCCCCGGCCCCGGGATGACGATCCGGAGGCATGGCGATGCTCCGGCTCAGCGCCCGGGCGCGACTGGGCGCCCAGGTTGCGCTGCAGGATGTTGGAGAACTCCTCGATGAAGGTCTCCAGCTTGTTGGCCACGCGGTCGATGTCGCGCGCGAAGCGGTTGTAGGCGACCACCGCGGGGATGGCGGCGAACAGGCCGATGGCGGTGGCCACCAGCGCTTCGGCGATGCCGGGGGCCACGGTGGCCAGCGTCACCTGCTGCAGGCTGGCCAGGCCGGTGAAGGCATGCATGATGCCCCAGACCGTGCCGAACAGGCCCACGTAGGGAGAAACCGAACCCACCGAAGCCAGGAACGACAGGTTGGATTCCACCACGTCGAGTTCGCGCTGGTAGCTGGCGCGCATGGCCCGGCGCGCGCCGTCCAGCAGGGTGCCGGTATCCTGGATGTGTCGCTCGCGCAGCTTCTGGTACTCGCGCATGCCGCTGGCGAAGATGCGCTCCATCGGACCGGAGTTGGCGCGCATTCTGCGCTGCCGCCGCATACAGATCGTTCAAGCTGGTACCCGACCAGAATTCGCGCTCGAAATCCTCGTTCAAGGTCTTCACGCGCTTGAGTGAAAACAGCTTGCGGAAGATGGCCGCCCAGCTGGCCACCGAAACGGCCACCAGTAGCAGCATGACGAGCTGCACCACGAAACTCGCGTTGAGCACCAGGTGCAGGATGGAGAGATTGGCATTCATTTCATGGCTTCCAGGACGTGGGGCGGGATACGGGCCGGCTTGAGTGTGCCAGCGTCGACCCAGCCTATGCGGATCATGCCTTCGCACAGCAGGCGGGCGCTGCCATCAGCCAGCGGTTCAGATTTCGAAAGCGCCTCCTGCGCGATGGTGATGGAGGCGCGGCCCGCCTCCTGCAGCCGGGCGGTGACGATCAGTTCGTCGTCGAGACGGGCTGGTCGATGGTATTTCACCGTGGTTTCGCTGACCACGAAGATGCCCCCGGTGGCCTCCCTCAGGGCTTGCTGGCCGATGCCCAGCGAGCGCAGCCATTCGGTGCGGGCGCGCTCGAAGAACTTCAGGTAGTTGGCGTAGAACACGATGCCGCCGGCGTCCGTGTCTTCCCAGTAGATGCGGATGGGCAGGGCGAAGGCCATGGCTGTCAGGCCAGCAGAGCCCGCAGGCGCTGTGCGGCGGTCTGCAGTTGGGCCATGGAACTGGCGGTGGAAAAGCGCACGAAGCGCGCCGTCTCGGCGGTGCCGAAGTCGCGCCCGGGCGTCACGGCCACGTGGGCGCGCTTCATCAATTCGAAGGCGAATGCCCAGCTGTCCTGCACGCCCAGCGTCTGGCAGGCCTGGGTGCAGTCGGCCCAGGCGTAGAAGGCGCCGTCCGGCATGACCGGAACGGTCAGTCCCATGGCGTTGAGTGCCGGAATGAAGTCGCGCCGCGCCTTGAACTCGGCCCGCCTGCGCTCGTATTCGGCGATGCTCTCGGGCTCGAAGCAGGCCAGCGCGGCGTGCTGTGCCACGGTACTGGGGCAAATGAACAGGTTCTGCGCCAACCGTTCAACGACGGGCACCAGCGTCTCGGGCACCACCATCCAGCCCAGGCGCCAGCCGGTCATGTTGAAGTACTTGGAGAAGCTGTTGATGCTGATGACCTGGTCGTCGATCGCCAGCGCGGTGTGCCCGAAAGTGTCGTCATAGCTCAGGCCGAGGTAGATTTCGTCGACGAGCGTGATGCCGCCGCGGCTTCGGACCACTTCGTGGATGCGGCGCAGTTCAGCCGGATGGATCGAGGTGCCGGTCGGGTTGCTCGGCGAGGCCAGCAGCACGCCGCGGGTGTGGTCGCCCCAGGCGGCCGCGACCTTGTCGGCGCTGAGCTGGAAGCGCTCGGCGGCGGTGGTGGGAATCAGGACCGCGGCGCCCTCGGCGGCGCTGACGAAATGCCGGTTGCAGGGGTAGCTGGGATCTGGCATGAGGATTTCATCGCCGGCATCGATCAGGGCCAGGCAAGCCAGTTGCAGTGCGGCAGAGGCCCCCGCTGTGACCACGATGCGACTGGCAGGGATGTCCACGCCAAAGCGCGTGGCATACCAGCCGCTGATGCGCTCGCGCAGCGTCAGCAGTCCGGTGGCCTGGGTGTACTGGGTCGCGCCATCGTGAATCGACCTGACGGCAGCTTCCTGTACCCGCAAAGGCGCGGTGAAATCGGGTTCGCCGATGTTCAGGAAGATCATCGGCGCGTCGGTATGGGCCAACTCGCGCGCCATGGCCGAGGCCGCCTTGGCGACCTCCATCACGTAGAACGGTTCGATGCGTCCGGCGCGGCTCGATATCTTCATGGGCGGGCTTTGCCGGCCAGCCGGTCGGCCTCGACCTCGGCAGCGCGCAGTTTCGGAGCCAGGCCATTGAGCACCGCGTTGACATATTTGTGCCCGTCGGTGCCGCCAAACTCCTTGGCCAGTTCAATGCATTCGTTGAGCACCACCCGCCAGGGCACGTCGGGGCAATGCAGGAATTCGTACGCACCAATCCACATGATGCCGCGCTCGATCGGCGAGATCTCGGCCATCTTGCGATCCAGTAAGGGCAGGATCAGGGCGTCCAGGTCCGTCGCCTGTTCGATGCAGCCATGCAGCAGGGCGTCGTAGTGGGCCGCATCGGCCTTGTGAAAGCCCGCCAGATCGCGGGTGAAGAGGTCGATGTCGCTGGCCGCGTTGCCGCCCACCAGGTGCTGGTAGAGCCCCTGAAGGGCGAACTCGCGCGAGCGGCTGCGAACCGACTTGGAGGCGGACTTGCGCACGCCGGCGCCCGTCGTGCCCGTCTGGCGCGGGGGCCGTTTCGCGGCGCTGCTGGGGGCATCGCTCATGGCAGCTGGTCCAGCAAATTGGCCATCTCCACCGCCACGCGGGCCGCGTCGCGGCCCTTGTCGGTCTGGCGCGCGACGGCCTGCTCCAGGTTTTCCGTCGTGAGGATGGCGTTGGCCACCGGCAACTGGTAGTCCAGCGCAATGCGGCTCACGCCCGCGCCGGATTCGTTGGCGACCAGTTCGAAGTGGTAGGTCTCGCCGCGGATGATGCAGCCCAGCGCAATCAGTGCGTCGTATTCGTCCTTTTCGGCCAGGGCCTGCAAGGCCACCGGCACCTCCAGCGCACCCGGCACGCGCACATGGTCGATGTGCTTGCTGCTGACCCCCAGCGCCTCCAGTTCGGCCAGGCAGGCCTGGGCCAGGGCGTCGGTGATGCTTTCATTGAAGCGGGCCTGCACGATGGCGATCTTCAGCTTCGTGCCGTCCATGCGGTCGGCTTTTCCTTTTTCTGCACCAAACATGTCTTATTCCTTCGGGATGTAACCGGTGATTTCGAGGCCATAGCCGGTCATGCTGGGCATGCGCCGGGGGTTGCCCATGAGGCGCATCTTGTGCACCCCGCATTCGCGCAGGATCTGCGCGCCGATGCCGTAGGTGCGCAAGTCCATGCGGCCGCGCTCGGGCGCCTGGGCGGCGCGAGCCGTGCCTTCAAACTGTTCCAGAAGGCGCTCCGGGCTCTCGCCGCAGTTGAGCAGAACGGCCACGCCTTTGCCCTGGCTGTCGAGGTAGTGCAGGCTGGTGTCCAGGCCCCAGGAATGCATGGAGCGCCTGATCTCCAGCGCGTCGAGCACGGAGAGCGGCTCGTGCACGCGCACAGGGACGGTGTCGCTCGCGTCCCAGCGTCCCTTGACCAGTGCCAGATGCACCGACTGGCTGGTCTTGTCGCGGAAGGCATGGGCCGTGAATTCGCCATAGGCAGTGTGCAGCGGGCGTTCGCCGATCTTTTCCACCAGCGATTCGTTGCGGCTGCGGTGGTGGATCAGGTCGGCGATGGTGCCGATCTTCAGGCCGTGCTGCGCGGCGAAAAGCTGAAGATCGGGCAGGCGGGCCATGGTGCCGTCGTCCTTCATGATCTCGCAGATCACGGCGCTCGGGGAGCAGCCGGCCATGGCGGCGAGGTCGCATCCCGCTTCGGTGTGGCCGGCGCGAATCAGCACGCCGCCATCCACGGCCTGCAGCGGAAAGACATGGCCGGGCTGCACCAGGTCCGCGGGTTGGGCGTTGCGCGCGACGGCGGCCTGGACCGTGCGGGCGCGGTCTGCGGCGGAAATGCCGGTGGTGACGCCTTCGGCGGCTTCGATGGATACGGTGAACGCGGTGCTGTAGAAGGTCCCGTTGCGCGCAGCCATCGGTGGCAGGCGCAGGTGTTCGCAACGCTCGCGCGTCAGCGTCAGGCAGATCAGTCCGCGGCCGAAACGCGCCATGAAGTTGATGGCCTCGGGCGTGACATGGTCAGCCGCCAGAACCAGGTCGCCTTCGTTCTCGCGATCTTCTTCGTCGACCAGGATGACCATGCGCCCGGCGCGCATCTCGGCAATGATGTCTTCCACCGGGGAGATGGCGACGGGGGACGGGAGGGTCATGCAGTTTCCTTGCGGGTGACGGAGGTTCGGGGCCCAGCATGCGTTCCACATAGCGGGCGATCAGGTCGATCTCCAGATTGACGGGCGCATCGACATGCAGTGCGCCCAGCGCGGTGTTCTCGACCGTATGGGGGATCAGGTTGATGCTGATTTCGCAGCCTTGCGGCCCGTCCTGGACACGGTTGACGGTGAGGCTGACGCCGTTGACCGTGATCGAGCCCTTGTAGGCAAGGTACTTCGCGAGCGATGTCGGGGCCAGCACAGCCAGATGCCAGCTTTCGCCGACCTGCTCGAAACGGGTGACGCGGCCGACGCCGTCGACATGTCCTGACACGATGTGCCCGCCCAGACGGTCGCTCGCGCGCAGCGCTTTTTCCAGGTTGACCGGGCCCGGTCGGGCCAGGCCGGCCGTCTTGTCCAGTGATTCGGCTGAAATGTCGATGGTGAAGCGGTGCTGCTCGGGCACCAGGGTCGTGACCGTCATGCAGGCGCCATTGAGTGCGATGCTGTCACCGAGGGCCACGTCGTCGAGGTATCCGCCGGGCGCCTCGATGGTGAGGCGCTTGCCGTGGTCTAAAGAGCTTCCCAGGTCGTGGACGGCGGCGATGCGCCCCACGCCGGTGATGATTCCGGTGAACATGGGGTCATTTTCGCAGGGATTGGACCGGATCGAAGACCGGCGCAGTGAAAAACCCGGCTAGAACCGGTCCCGCCCGGCAATTCGCGCGATGACGCGAAGGTCAGGCCCCATCATTTCTGCAGAGGAAAAAGACAGCGGGACGGCTTGCGCCAGGTCCGTGAGTGGCCCGAAACTGGCCATGCCTTGGCCCTCTCCGATGAATTTGGGGGCAAGGTAGACGACGCACTCGTCCACCAGGCCTTGGGCGATGAGGGCGCCGTTCAGTCGGGACCCCGCTTCAACGTGCAATTCGTTGACTTCACGGCGCGCCAGATCGCGCAGCATGGCCGCCAGGTCCACTTTACCGGGGGTGCCCGCCAGGACCGCCGGCAACAGGATCACGGTGGCGCCCCGCGCTTGCAGCGCGGCGCGGCGCTCGGGGTGGTCGACGGCCGCATAGATGAAGACACGGCGCTGCGCCTCGAACAGGCGGGCGTCGTGCGGTGTTTCGAGCCGGCTGTCCACCACGGCCAGGTGCGGCTGGCGGGACGTGTCCATCAGGCGCACGTCCAGGCGCGGGTCATCAGCCAGCACGGTGCCGATGCCGGTCAGCACGGCGCAGGCGCGGGCGCGCCAGGCGTGGCCGTCCGCGCGCGCAGGCTCAGAAGTGATCCACTGGCTCACGCCGTTGTCCAGCGCAGTCTTTCCATCGAGTGAGGCAGCCAGCTTCATCCGCACCCAGGGGACCTGCCGCACCATGCGGCTGAAAAAACCGATGTTGAGTTCGCGCGATTCCTCGGCCCCAGGGCCGATTTCGACTTCGACGCCTGCGGCACGCAGGCGCGCAAATCCCTGGCCGGACACGAGCGGATTGGGGTCGGCAATAGACGCTACGACCTTGCCGATGCCCGCGGCGATCAAGGCGTCGCAACAGGGACCGGTGCGCCCATGGTGGGTGCAGGGCTCCAGGGTGACCCAGGCGGTGGCGCCCTGCGTGGATGCACCACGCGCCTGCGCGTCGCGCAAGGCCATGATTTCTGCGTGCGGGCCGCCAGCCTGCTGGGTGTGACCCTCGCCGATGACCCGTCCGTCCGCTGTGGTCAGGACACAGCCGACGCGCGGGTTGGGGGCTGTTAGGAAAATACCCTTCTCTGCGAGTTGCAACGCCGTCTCAATAGGGCGGCAGTGACTCACTTCCAGCATTCGTCTCGCGTCTTGCCGGTACCCGTGATGGTTCGTACACCCAGCGAGTTCACCCGGAACGCGCCGCAACCATCATTGGCCATGCCGGTGCCGGAAATAGGGGCCATGGTCAGGGTGTAGGCTGACACGGTGACGGTGATGGTATAGCTTCCTGCCGACGTGATGGCACTGTTGAGCTGGTACATCGCGGTGGTGCTGTCGGCCGGTGACTTTTTCAGATTGGTTGGCATGACCGAAAGGACGCTGGTGCCCGCGCGATCCTGGTCAAAACGGTCATTGGCCGCATAGAACCGTTGCATGAACTGCGCGACCTGAAGCAGTTGGGCCCGCGCATCGGCCCGCTGGGCGCGCGCAATATAAGACGTATACGAAGGCAGCGCAATTGCTGTCAAGACGCCGACAACGGCGACAACGATCATTAGCTCGACAAGTGTGAACCCCGCTATGCGGGCGGGGGATCTTCTGGCGTCCATGAATGTCCTTGGTTTTCCCTGAAAGGAATGCTATTTCTTACTTCAGCGCAGATACAACTGTCGCCATGTGCGATTGACAAAGGCACAGGTTCCCAGTGTGGAGCAGGAAATCCATGTTTCTGGTAATTGCTGTGTGCTGAGTGGCGTGAAGACCGTGTTCAGTCCTGTCGACCGGGTGGTGTTCCGGAGATACCGGGTTCGCCCGTCGGCAGTGTTCTCGTAACCGCTGACGGCAAGGTCGGTCAGTTCGACCGCCTGGTTCCCATTGGTGTCAAACACATTGGTGGACGGCCCTCGCCCTGTCAAGGCTTCGATCACGTAGTTCCATGCCTTGCCCCGGTTGGTCTGCAGGCAGGGGTCATCCGCAACCGCCGATATCGGCGTCATGGTGTCCACCGCGACAATCCTCCCTAGCAGGGTTTCCGGTGGATAGATGACACGCTGTCCGCTGTTGGGCCATTGGATGTACCAGCCCCGCTTGGTCGTCCAGTCGACCGGGTTGCGGGATACGGAATAGTAGTTGACGGTGATCGTGGATGTCGAGAGGTTGGACGCGGTGATGACTTGCGTGGCCGTGATAACGTTCGAAATGGTCTGCAACACCAAGGTGGACGTGCTGTTCAGCGCCACGCCAGAGGGGGTGGTCGTGGTACCGAAAGGCACGCTGTCCCATATGCCATACATGGCCTGCGTGGTGGTCGTGCTCACATCGGTGGTCTGGTAGAGTTTGCCGGTTCCGAACGCCACCACATATCCGCCGAGGGGATGGGTCACCAGGGCGGGTGCCTGGGCGATGGGCTGAGTGGCTGGCCCGGTCCACAGCGGCGAACTCGACAGACCGACACTCCAGCTGGAAGCCGAGTTGCTGGAAAGATCAAACTTCCACATCTTGCCCTTGAGGTCGCCGGCGTAGGCGCCGACGATCACCTTGTTGGCGTCGCGCACCAGACGCACCCCGCCCAGGCCATTGCTGCCGGTATTGTCCACCACGATGCTCTTGATCAGGGCGCCCGTGTTCAGGTTGACGATGTAAAGAACCGCCTGCCCGCCGGCGCTTTCATAGCCATTGCCGAAGACGGCGACCCACTGGCCGCTCCTGGTGTATCCGGTCTGCACGTCACTCAGCACATGCCCGAGGGTGGCAAAGCCGCTGGTGGAGGGGTCGATTTCCCATTTTGCGCTGGTTGTGGTCATGGCCATCGGTGTGGTCATCCAACGCAAAGACCGTCTTAGCGCCAGCACCTGCCGTACCGATCAGCAGATTGGTCCAAGTGCAGGGAATGAGCCCAGGCACGCGTCAGCCTCGACGTTCGGTCCATCGACGAAGTACCGATGGGCATAGGTTCTCTGGGCCAGCTGATGCATGTTGGGCATGACCGCCTTGGGGACAAAGGCAAACACCTCAGCGCCGGTGGTGTCACGGAATCCGTGCAACATGCCATCCTTGGCGCCCACGAACAGAACGCCTTCGGTGCGCGCGGCCTTGGTGTTGATGTAAGTCCGGTAGGTTGTCCGGCCGTCGGTACCGGTGGGCAGTTTTTCATAGTCCATGTCCAGAACACCGGCGTCGATGGCAATCGTTGCGGTGGCGGCGCCGCCGATGTACACCGGCGTCGAGTTCACGATGTCGCCGAGCAGGGCTTCGCGTGCACGGTAGCGTGCCCCGGCAGGTGTTTCATTGGACTGGTCGCCGCGCAGGTAGTTGATCAGGTTGGTGCTGGCGCCGTAGACACCCGTGGGAGACCCGGCCATGACGTAGCTGTTGGACGCGTTGAACTCGCCATAGCTGGTGCCATTCCAGGCGATGATCTTGCGCGACCCATGCGCAGGTATGCCGTTGTAGTTGGTGGTGGTTGTTCCCACCGTGACAGAGCCGACCACCTGCCAGGCGACGCTGGTCTCTGCGCCCGATGCAGGATCCAGATTGGAGGCCACCACGTTGCCGATCCAGGCCCCGGTGGTGTAGTTGGGCGTGTATTTGCGCGTGCCGGTGTTCAGGCTGAGGGTTGACGCGGCCACGCCGGACTGGGTGGACGTGACCCGGTTGATTTCCTCCAGCATGTCTTCGATGGCTTCGGTCAGATCGTCGGCATTCTTGGCGCTCACCATCTGGCCACGCCCGTTGATGGCGGCATGCCACATGTCGTCCACGGCGCTGGGGTTGTTGGTGGTCGGGGCGGGCCAGGTGGTCGTTCCGGACTTGAGCTGTGCAATCGTCGTCGTGGTTTGCGCCAACGTTCCGTAGATGCCGAGGCCGATGGCATAGGTGCCCATGTTTTGCCAGAACGAAGGGTTGCCCTCGGAAATCGACGTCGCGGGCACCGGCGTGACCCGGTTCTGCAGATCGGTGCGAAGGTCGGTCACCCAGTACTTCATCGCGATATCAGCCATGGTGTTTGCCGTGGTGCTGCGGTACATGCGGGTATTCATGTCGGCCACTGTGCCGGTGTACTTGTAGCTCCGGTTGGCCACAGTCCCGCCCACCGTGTACGTGCCCGTGATGGTCGAACTGTCGGCGCTGTCCACGCTGGTGAGCGTGAAACTGTCGTTGTAGTAGCCGTCCGTCATGTGCAGGGCGTACGAACGGCGGCAGGAGACGTGGGTCGAGTCGGTGGCGGCGCCCGACGTGATGGCAGTGGTGGCGGTGGTCGGATTGGTGGACCACGGGCCCGAGTTGTCTGCGCGCTGGTAATACTGGCCCACCCGGTCCAGGGCTTTTCGCCCGGGCGTGCTGCCGCTGGCGCCGACCCCGTAGAGCCAGGTGAAGAAGGCACTCTTGCGGGCATCGGTGAACAAACCCACGCCGGAGCCGACCTCGCTGTTGTCATCGAGATCGGCGTTCATCTTGGCCCAGCCGATCCGGAACGTGGCGCCCTGCGGCTGGAAGGCCAGGCCCAAACCGGTCTTCGCGAGGTCACTGCGGTTGGAGTGGTAAAGATTCCAGTTGGCGTAGTTCTGGCGTTCCTCGGTCAGGGTGCAGGCAGCGCCGGTGCAATCGTCGCGCGCCGCGAACTTGGGGAATGAGTAGACGCCCGTCGTCGACACCCTGTTGGGGTAGGACAGCCCCGCGGTGGCGCCGACGGCCAGCAGACCGGTGGCAGGGGTGTAGGCCGGATTGGTGCTGGTGCCAAAGTAGCTCGATGATGTTGCGCCGTCGCTGCCGCCCGGCCAAGGTACGTTGTTGCCGGATGAATTGCGGTAGAAATACACCGGGAACGATGAAGTCGGCAGGGTGCCTGCAACTTTGTAGGTGCCATCGGCATTGATGCGCCGCTTGTATTTGATCCGTGGGTCGTAGTACAGGCGGTTCACGTCCGGCGAATATTGGGCGATGCTCGTGCCGCCCGACGGTCCCAGCAAGCCGTTGCCACTCCCGTCGACCGCACCATACTGGTAGATGTAGGTGTTGTCCATCGAGCCCGAATCGTCAAAAATCAACATCAGGTTAGGTTCCACCCGACCGCTCTGGGTCAGCAGCGGGGTCTGGGCGATCTGGGCATGCGCAACCAGCGTCGCGGTGGCGACCAGCAGGGCCAACAGGCCCTTTCGCAAGAGTTTGTACAGGTGGATAGGCCCGAACATGGCGCTGACTCCTCTATTGAAGTTCCAGGGTGGACTGCAACCAGACTTCGCTGCCGATGGGGCGGGTGCGCGAGTTGTCGGCGGCAGGGACTTCAGGACCGAAGCCCCGCGACGTGATGGTGAGAACGCTGAGATAGGACTCGGCCACGTCCGGTATGGCGCGCTGGATCATGCGTTCCGGAGGACGTGCGAACGTCGTGGTGACACCGGACAGGTTGACAGTTGAAATCGGCAGGATCAGCTGGCCGTTGTCGGTGGTGGTGTCCCAGTTCGTCGTGACCACAGCCGTGGACGTGGTGCCCAAGGCCGGTGAAGCCGCGACGTTGGCAAGCGCCAGGGCCGAGATCGCCGAGCCAGAAGGCGAGGTGAAGGCAAAAGTGCCGGTGCCTTCGTTGACCAGGTTGATGGCGGCATCTTCGCAATAGCGCAAGGCCGTTTCTGCGGCCTGGGTCGCCAGTTGAGTCTGGCGCAGGTTGGCGTTGATGCCTTCGCTGGACGTCGCGTTGCGCACGGTAATGGCGGCAAGCAGCGAGATGATGATCAGCATGATCATGGCCACCATCAGCACCACGCCTGCCTGGCGCGAACGCACAGGCAGTGTCTTGAAGGATTGGCGATTGACGATCATGACTATTGGTTTCGCAAGAGCACTGTTGTGGTGTACGCTCGTCGCATCCGCCGATCAGTTGGTGTGACCAGGTTGCCCGAACAATCGAGATATTGCGCCGGGCTATCGAATACTGCCGCGTTCTCGCTACGCACGAGCACACAGACCCGTACCGCCTGCACGGCGTCCCAGGCCTTCCAGATCATGGCGCCTGTCGATACTCCGTTCTGGAAGGCGAAACCGGTGCCCGAAACCAGGTCGCTCAGGGAAAAAGTGCTGGTGGTCGGGAACGCGACAGTCCATGTCGGCGTCCACATGGATGGCTGACTGAAGGTCAGGCTCCCGTTGAGCGCGGCCGTGCTGCCGATCAACTCGGCGGCCGTCATGTAGCCGAGCACGAACTTGGCCGCCACGCCCGGACTGTTGTCGCCGAAACTGCGGGGCTGCCCGGGGTTGGAGACGCCGTACGTGATCCGCATGTTCTCAATGTTCTCGACGAGGGGCTGCGGGTTCGTCGAGGCGGCATTGCCTTTGCAATACAGGCTTGGACTCGTGATGTAGGTCGATGTGCCGATGAAGAAGCGGTTTTCTGCCTCATACACAGTCGTAGTGGTCACAACATTGAGCGAGGTGGTGACCGTTCGCGACACGCCGGTCAGCCCGTTTCCAAGGCAGTCCGTCGGGACGCCTGCATTGGTCGGCACCGTGTTGTAGCGGTCGGCCTCGTAGCCGATCGAGATCGACGAAGGACTGGCGCCGTTGGGGCAGGTTAGCGCAGCGGTGGTCGTGGCTGAGGTAACGTTCGAAAACGTGGTGTCGCAGCCCCGGATGATGTAGGGGTTGCTCAGGAGGTTGTGCAAGGTCGTGGTGTTGCGGTTGGGTTGCGCTGGGTTGACCCCTGCCATGCGCAATTGCTGGGTCATGATGGTGAGGGCAGCTTGGGCATCCTCGTTCATGCGCCCGGTAGCTTCGGCTACACGGGCCGCCCCGGCTGCCGAAAGGTAGGCCGTGATCACCGCAATGCTGATGACGAGGCCGATGGCCAAAGAAACCAACAGTTCGACCAGGGAGAAACCAGCCTGCCGGCCGGAGAGACGGCCTTTTGTCATAAGCGGAACGGGGCGTAGACGCAGCGCGGAGCCGGCGAAAGGCCGAGGCTGGCCACCGCAGAGGGGCAGTTGTCGCTTCCGCCCGTACTGAAAGTGCCCAGATTCCCGGGCTCCTGCCAGATGACCCAGACGTTGCCGATGGTGGGGGCGGCGTTGTTCGGAATGGTAACGGTGATGCCGCCGTTGGGCAGCTGCCGTTTAACCTGGAAGTCCACCGTGGCGACGTCCATGGTTGCCAGCGAGGTGGCCGTGCAATTGGGGAAGCTGCAGGTGCTACCCGATGGCATGCTGCTGGGCACCGTAGAGGTGGCAGAGAACGTGCTCGTCACGTAACTCAGCGAGCCGGACGAGTTTGCACGCATGCGTTCGACCAGGTCATTGGCTGCCACGACGGCCACCGAGCGGTTGCCCGAGAGCTTGGGCAGCTGGACCGCATAGGTCAGGAACCCCCCGAGTGCAAGCAGGCCAAAGGACAGGATAAGGATGGCGACGAGCGCTTCGATCAGCGTGGAGCCGCGATTTCGTCTGAAGTAGTTTACGGACGACATAGGCTTGCGATTAGCGGTCTGTTGCCGTTGAACAACTCGTGGTGCCATCCCCCACGACGCGGACACGCCCGGACGGACTGACGCACAGTGTTCTTTGTTGGGCATTCGTCATGGAGAAATTGCTCCCGACCTGCAGCTGGGTTGCTGAACTCAGATTCTTCATCCGCCCGTTTGCTGTGAACTCGAACTTGGTTGACGAACTGCCGCCGCTTTCAAGAAAGCTATCCACGGTAGTAATCGCTGGCTGAATCCGCAGCAACTGGTCACCGCTGTTATATGAATTGCTGTTATCTCGGTCTTCAAAGACCAGCCACCCGCTGACCCATCCATTGCCATTCGGACCAGAACCTGTTCCGCAAGTTGGCGAGGCGGCCTCAGGTACGTTGCTCCGGCACATGATCACAGCGCCGCCACGACGGATCGCTTCGCTGCGCGCAAAGCGCATGTCGGACATAAAGGTATTGACCACGCTTGACACATTGTTCGAGCGGATGAGGTTGACAAAGGAGGGGCCGGCCAGCGCCGACAGGATGGCAAGAATGGCAATCACCGTTGCCAGTTCAATAGCGGTTACACCCCTACTGCTTCTCATCGTTAAAGTATGCACGAACTGGCAGCGCGCCCCAGGCTGTTTCCGACGAACGGCAGCACTGTTGGTTTCAGCGGTCAGCGCCTGACCTCGTCCACCAGCGTCTTGAAGTCGTCGATGTCCTCGAAGCTGCGGTAGACGCTGGCGAAGCGGATGTAGGCGACCTTGTCGAGCTTCTTGAGCTCGCGCATCACCAGTTCGCCGATCCGGCTGGAAGGTACTTCACGCAGGCCCAGATTCAACAGCTTTTCCTCGATCCGCTCGATGGCGCTGTCGATCTGGTCGGTGCTGACCGGGCGTTTACGAAGGGCCAGGTTGAACGAGGCCAGCAGCTTGGCGCGCTCGTAGTCGATGCGCCGGCCATCCTTCTTGGCGATGGCCGGGAAGCTGACATCGGGCCGCTCATAGGTGGTGAAGCGCTTTTCGCAGGCGCCACACTGCCGGCGACGGCGGATGAAATCCCCATCTTCGGCAATCCGAGTCTCGACGACCTGGGTCTCTAGGTGACCGCAAAACGGGCATTTCATGGCGTTTGGCCCGGATTTTCTGGCCTTTTTGCCGTCAGCCCTGCGCAGATTGGTCGCAGGCAGCTATCAAAATAAGAGTGCCTGCGCATCGTTCTGGGCTCAGCGGTAGACCGGGAAGCGGCTGGTGAGCGCGTTCACCTTGGCGCGCACCGCCTCGATATTGGCCGCATCGCGCGGGTTGTCCAGCACGTCGGCGATCAGGTTGGCCGTCAGGCGGGCTTCCTCGTCCTTGAAGCCGCGGGTGGTCATGGCCGGGGTGCCGATGCGCACGCCGCTGGTGACCATGGGCTTTTCCGGGTCGTTGGGAATCGCGTTCTTGTTGATCGTCATGTGCGCGCTGCCCAGCACGGCCTCGGCTTCCTTGCCGGTGATGCCCTTGGCCCGCAGGTCGACCAGCATGACGTGGCTTTCGGTGCGGCCGCTGACGATGCGCAGGCCGCGCTGGGTCAGCGTCTCGGCCACGATCTGGGCATTTTTCACGACTTGCTGCTGGTACAGCTTGAACGACGGATCCAGCGCTTCCTTGAAGGCCACCGCCTTGGCGGCAATCACATGCATCAGCGGGCCACCCTGCAGGCCGGGGAAGATGGCGCTGTTGATGGCCTTTTCATGCTGGGCCTTCATCAGGATGATGCCGCCGCGGGGGCCGCGCAGGCTCTTGTGGGTGGTGGAGGTCACCACGTCGGCGTGCGGCACGGGGTTGGGGTAGACGCCGGCGGCGATCAGGCCGGCGTAGTGGGCCATGTCGACCATGAAGATGGCGCCGACATCCTTGGCCACCTTGGCAAAGCGCTCGAAGTCGATGCGCAGGCTGTAGGCCGAGGCGCCGGCGATGATGAGCTTGGGCTTGGTCTCATGCGCCTTGCGCTCCATCGCCTCGTAGTCGATGGCCTCCTGGGCGTCCAGACCGTAGCTGACGACGTTGAACCACTTGCCGCTCATGTTCAGCGGCATGCCGTGGGTCAGGTGGCCGCCTTCGGCCAGGCTCATGCCCATGATGGTGTCGCCGGGCTTCAGGAAGGCCAGGAAGACGGCTTCATTGGCCGAGGCGCCGCAGTGCGGCTGCACGTTGGCGCAATCGGCGCCGAAGATCTGCTTGACGCGGTCGATGGCGAGTTGCTCGGCGATGTCCACGTACTCGCAGCCGCCGTAATAGCGCTTGCCGGGGTAGCCTTCGGCGTATTTGTTGGTCAGCTGCGTGCCCTGCGCGGCCATGACGGCGGGCGAGGCGTAGTTTTCGCTGGCGATCAGCTCGATGTGGTGTTCCTGGCGCGCGTTCTCAAGCTGGATGGCTTTGAAAAGCTCGGGGTCGGTTTGTTCAATCAGAATGTTGCGGTCGTACATGGCAGTCCTTCAAGACGGGTGAACCTTGTGCGGTGACAAGGGCTGCCCAGGCGAACGGCTGATCACCCGGCGAGGCAGCCCTGAAAGAGCTGTTGCGGGCGGTGCGCTTCCCAGTGGTTGTCCTCTGGCAGGGCCAGACGGGGGTCCACGTCGGCACGGCTCATCCGCAGGGGACGCCGCACCTATCGCCAGTTGCGCACGGGGTCAAGTGTAGCCGAGGCGGACGCGCCGGCCCCGGGCACGGATCACAGGCCGACGTAGGCGGCCACTTTTTCCTCGCCGGAAGGCTGCTTCATCGAGCCAACGGTGGGGACGATCGTCGCGTTGGCGGGTGGGCTGGTCGGCACGGCACGGCCTTTGGCGACCTGCGCCAGGCGGGCATGCTCGCCCATCACCTTGCCAGCGTAGCCGCCGTCGCCCTCGTTGTTGCCGGCGCCGACGTACAGCTTCAGGCCCCCTTCGACCGAACCGGCCCGGGCAATGCATTCCTGCAGCACCTTCACGCCCACCCGAAGGTTGGTCACCGGATCGAACGCAGCCAGCTTGCCGCCGAAGTTCTCGTACTTGTCCGAGTGGATATGGGTCATGACCTGCATCAGCCCTTGGGCGCCGACGGCGCTCTGGGCGAACGGGTTGAAGCTGGACTCGACAGCCATGATGGCCAGGATCAGGGTCGGGTCGAGTCTGGCACGCTGGCCTACTTCATAGGCCTCGACCACCAGCGCACTCAAGGGTTCCGGTGCCACCCGGTACTTCTTGCTGAGCCAGTAGGCCACGGCAGCCTGTTCCCGGGGCAGGTCCTTGGGGTTGGTTGCGGTGGCGCGATCCACCGCTTCAAGTTCGGGCTCCATGCCGAGCACGGCGGCCTTGCGGGCCTGGAGCCAGCTGACGAGCTGCTCTTCGCCAGCCTGACGCAGGTCGGGCCGGGCAGTCAGGGTCACCACGGCAAACACGACGGCCAAGCCGACAAGGGCGAAGCTGTTGTGCGTGATTTCAAAAAAGCCTTCGGCGATGTCACTTGCAAAAGTTCGCAAGCCTTGGGCGGCGCTTCTTAACGCTGTCATAGCACTTCCTTTCTACGCTTTGGCTCTGACGGTTACTGCTGCTGGCAGCATCACACGGCAGGCTACTCGTTTGGATTGGTACGCAATCAATTCAGCAGGGTCTCGGGGAGACGGGTTTGAGCGGAACTGACCTGGCCGATGGGACGGCAGCGGGTTCGGGTTGTCCCTAGGTTTTGGGGGACAGGCGGATTCTAGGTGGCGTATTAATATCAGGTCAATACTTAAAAATAGATGTGTTAGATTAATTTTGGTATAAAAATGCCATTTTTTCCTCGGATTCCGGCCGAAGGTGGTGGCCAAACGGAAGAATGTGCGCACCGAGTTGCAACAAGCAATCGTTGGCCTGAACATCATTGGCAAGCTGTATTGGATGGCGACCGCCCCGCGGGATTACACTGAACCTGCTTGAGTGAAATCGAGCATTCCCGCCGATGGAAGCCGCTTGACTGCGATTCGCAGACTCGGTGGCAACCCCGGCGATCTCCGGAGGCAATCCCTTGCCTCCTGCGCAACGTGGAACATCCTGCTTCCCGTTGCCAAAGCCGACGGCAGGGACGTTCGTCCGCCGTCAAGCCCGGGCGGTCGGCCCTGCGCCGACCGCCCGGGCTTTCTCATTTTCAGCTTGCGGTTTGATGCAGGCCCAAGCCCAGGCGCTGGCAACCGTGGCACCATTGCGTTTTTGACGCCGGCACGGAAATCCGCCCATGAACCTGCAGACAATCAAGAGTCACAAATGGGCGCGGCGCGCCGCGTGGGCCGTTGCCGGGGTGCTGACCCTGTGGGTGCTCGGCTGGCTGGCGGTGCCGCCGCTGCTCAAGCACCAGGTCCAGAAGATCGCCAGCGAGAAGCTCGGGCGCACGGTGACGTTGGGTGCGGTGGACTTCAAGCCCTGGACGATGGAGCTCACCCTGTCCGACCTGGCCGTTGCCACGGCCGACGGCAAGGCGGACCAGGTGCGGATCCAGCGTATCTATATGGATGGCGAACTGCAGTCCCTGGTGCGGATGGCGCCGGTGGTGGACGCGATCACCGTGGACGAGCCCGTCGTCCGACTGACGCATCTGGGTGGTGGCCGCTATGACGTTGACGACATCATCACGAAGCTCACGCCGCCACCGGACCAGCCGCCGAGCGAACCGGCGCAGTTCGCCCTCTACAACCTGGCGCTGAACGGCGGCTCGTTCGACTTCATTGACAACGCGGTGGGCAAGACGCACACCGTGCGCGACCTGCGGCTGGGGGTGCCTTTCCTGAGCAATCTGGGCTCCCGGCGCGAGGTCTTCACCGATCCGTTGCTGGCCTTCAGGCTCAACGGCAGTGCGTTCGATTCCTCCGCGCGGACCACGCCCTTCGCGCAGACCCGCAAGACCGACGCCAGCCTGAAGCTGCAGGCACTGGACCTGAGCCCCTATCTGGGCTACCTCCCTCCCGGCCTGCCCGTGCACCTGAAGTCGGCCGTGCTGGACATGGACGTCAAGCTGGCGTTCGAGCAGAACCCTGCACCGGCGGTGCGCCTGAGCGGCGCGGTCCAGATCAGCCGGGTGAAGCTGGCGGATGGCAAGGATGAAGACTTGTTGGCCTTCGATCGTCTCCAGTTGGGCCTGGCGGACGTGCGCCCGCTGGCGCGCGCGGTGAAGCTTTCGTCTGTCGAGCTGAACCAGCCGCTGCTGACCGTGCACCGGGCGCGCGACGGCCGCTTGAACCTGGACTTGAGCGCGCCACCCGCCAAGGATGCGAAGAAATCATCAAAAACAGTAGCGGACAAAGACCGTCCGGCGCTGGAAAAGAAGGAAAAAGAAGCCTCGTCTTCGCCTTCGGATGCCTGGAAGGTCGATGTCGCCTCGGTGGCGGTGCGCGGCGGCCAGGTGGACTGGATCGACGACACCACTGCGGTGGGCAAGGGCCCGTCGGCCCGGCTGGGCTTGCGCGACCTGAGCCTGGACGCCACGGGCATCGCCCTGCCGTTCGGGGTGCCCGGCGTGCAGGCGATTCCCTTTCGGGGCAGCGCCGCAATCGAGGCGGGCAAAGGCCCGGGTTCGACGTCACCGGGCGCTGGCACGACAACGGCAGCGGGGCTGACGTTCAGCGGATCGGCACTCGACACCGCGGCCAGCATGACGGCCACCGTCAGCGCCTTGCCGCTGTCGCTGGCCGCACCCTATGTGGCCCAGTTTCTGGAGCCCACGCTGGCGGGCACCTTGAACGCCGCCGTCGGCGTGAGCTGGACGCTGGGAGCCAACCTGCCCGCCATCCAGAAGGAAAAGGGCAGCCGCTATGAACTGAAACTCAAAGTGGACAAGATGAACCTGGACAAGCTGGCGCTGAACCAGGGCAAGGCGGCGCTGGCTTCCTTCCAGGCGATTGAGCTGCTGGATGCGCAGATCGACCCGGTGGCGCAAGAGGTCGTGCTGGGCAAGCTGGTCGTGACCAACCCGAAGGCGAAGATCGAACGCGACACCGGGGGGCGCTGGATGGTCGAGCAGTGGCTGAAGGGCAGCGCGCCGACCGCGAACGCGCCCCAGGGCCAGGCCCAGGCCGCAGCGGCGGCGCCGGTGGCGGTGGCTTCAAGCCCCTTCAGCGCCTCATCGGTCGGGGCGGCACCGGCGACCAACCCCTGGAAAGTGGCCGTCAACGATTTCCTTCTCCAGGGCGGCACGCTGGGCTGGAACGACGCGGCCCACGCGCGGCCGGCTGCCTTCGAGGTCTCGGGATTGCGGGTGGCGCTGAAGAACTTCGCTCTGGACGGCAAGAAGCCGGCGTCGCTGGAGGTGGGCGCGCGCGTCGGCGCGGGCCGCACCGAGCCGGGGCGTCTGAGCTACCGCGGCACCGTCGGCCTGAACCCGATGCGCGCCCAAGGTGCGGTGGACGTGGTGAACCTGCCGGTGCATGCCTTCGAACCCTATTTCGGCGACCTGCTCAATATCGAACTGCTGCGCGCCGACGCCAGCTTCAAGGGATCGGTGCAGTTTGCCGCGCTGGAGGCCGGCCCCCAACTGCGCCTCAGTGGGGACTCGGCCGTCGAGTCCTTGCGTGCCAACAGTGTGGCCGGCACGGCCGCAGCGGGTGCCCGCCCGGGTGCCCCAACCGGGTCTGGCACTCCCACGCGCGCCGGTACGACCGGCGACGAGGAACTGCTGGCCTGGAAGGCGTTGAACCTGCGCGGCCTGGACGTCACGCTGGCGCCGGGTGCACCGGCCCGGGTTGACGTGCGGGAGACGGTGCTCAGCGACTTCTACGCGCGGGTGATCCTCAATGAGGAAGGCCGCCTCAACCTGCAGGACCTGGTCAAGGCCCAGGGCGGCGCCACGGCGCCCCCAACGCCGGCGCAGGCGGCGGCCTCCGGTCCTGAAAATGATCCTAAAAAGATAGCAAACAAAGACCCATCGACGCTGGGATCTGGCCAAAATGAGTCAAAATCTGGTGCGACAAGCCCCCCGCAGGCCGCTGCCGCGCCCGCAGGCCCGGCGCCGGTCATCAATGTCGGCCCGATCAACCTGGTGAACGGACGGGTGTACTTCTCCGATCGCTTCATCAAGCCCAATTACTCGGCCGATCTGAGCGAGCTCAATGGCAAGCTCAGCGCTTTTTCCAGCGTGTCGCCCACCGGATCCCCTCAGCTGGCGGACCTGGACCTGCGCGGACGCGTCGGGCGCGACGGCCTCGCTGGATGTCGTCGGCAAGCTGAATCCGCTGGCCAAGCCGCTGGCGCTGGACATCCAGGGCAAGGTGCGCGATCTGGAGCTGGCGCCGCTGACGCCGTATTCGGTCAAGTACACCGGCCATGGCATCGAGCGCGGCAAGCTCAGCATGGATGTGAGCTACCGGGTACAGCCCGATGGCCAGCTGACGGCCAGCAACAACATCGTGCTCAACCAGCTGTCCTTCGGCGAGAAGGTGGAAGGCTCCACGGCCAGCCTGCCGGTGAAGCTGGCGGTGGCGCTGCTGGCCGACCGCAACGGGGTGATCGACATCAACCTGCCGATCTCGGGCTCGCTGAACGACCCGCAGTTCAGCCTGGGCTCGGTGATCCTGAAGGTCATCGTCAACCTGATCACCAAAGCCATCACCGCGCCGTTCACCTTGCTGGCCAGCGCCTTCGGGGGCAGCGGTGGCGAGGAGCTGGGCACGGTGCCCTTCGCGCCCGGCAGCGCAGCGCTCAGCGCGCAGGCCACCGCCGGCCTGGACCGGGTGGCCAAGGTGCTGGCCGATCGTCCGGTGCTGATCATGACCGTGACCGGCATGGCCCGCCTCGATGTCGAACGCGAGGGCTACAAGCGCGAGCGCCTGCAAGTGCTGGTGGTGGCCGAGCAGCGGCGCGCCCAGGGGGGCGGCACCGCGACGGTGACGGTGAGCCCGGCCCAGTACCCGGAACTGCTGAAGGCGGTCTACCGGCGTGCCGACATCCCCAAGCCGCGCAACCTGGTGGGCCTGGCGAAGGACATCCCGGTGCCGGAGATGGAGGCGCTGCTGCTGGCGGACATCCCCGTCACGGAAGAGTCCATGCGCGAGCTGGCCCTGCAGCGCGGCGTGGCGGTGCGCGACTACCTGGCCACGCGCCAGCTGCCGCTGGAGCGACTGTTCCTGGGGGCGCCCAAGACCACGGCCGACAAGGCGCCCGCGACCGCGGGTGCGGCAACTGCCGCCTCCGGTGCCGCGTCGCGCCCGATGGAGGCTGCCTGGACCCCACGCGCCGAACTGGCGCTGACGATCAAATAGCAGAGTTGCTTCGGACCGCTTCGTGCGGCCCGGGCGCCACGCTCAGGCGTCGCCCCAGACTTCCTGCGCGGTTTCGATTACCAGCCGCAGCTTGGCGCGCTGGGCTTCGACCGCGATGTTGTTGCCGTGCACGGTGCTGCTGAAACCGCATTGCGGTGAGAGGCCCAGCTGGTCCAGCGGCGCGTACTGGGCGGCCTCGGCGATGCGGCGCTTGAGGTCGTCCTTGCTCTCCAGCGTGCCGAACTTGGTGGTCACCAGGCCCAGCACCACCATCTTGCCCTTGGGCAGGAAGCGCAGGGGACGGAAGTCGCCGCTGCGGTCGTCGTCGTATTCCAGGAAGTAGGCGTCGATTTCCATTTCCTTGAGCAGCGCCTCGGCCACGGGCTCGTAATTCCCGGCGGCCGCGTGCGTGCTCTTGAAGTTGCCACGGCACAGGTGCATGGCCAGTGTCATGCCGGCGGGTTTCTGCGCGACCACCTTGTTGACGAACTGGGCGTAGCGGTGGGGCAGCTCGTTGGGGTCGTCCCCGCGCAGGCGCGCGGCCTCACGCATCTTTTCGTCACAGAGGTAGGCCAGGTTGGTGTCGTCCATCTGCACGTAGGTGCAGCCCGCGGCGGCCAGGCTGCGCAACTCGTCGCCATAGGCGCGCGCCACGTCGTCGTAGAAGGCCGGATCGAGCTCGGGGTAGGCCTCCTTGCTGATGCCGGCGCGTCCGCCGCGAAAGTGCAGCATGGTGGGGGAGGGAATCGACACCTTGGGGGTGCGGCCCGCCGAGACCTGGCTCTTGAGGTACTGGAAATCTGCCAGCTGGATGTCCTTGGCATGGCGCACCTTGTCGATGACGCGGATCACCGGTGGGGCCAGCTCCTCGGTGCCGTCGGGCTTGCGCACGGTGACCGGGATGTCGGTCTTCACGCCGCCGAGCTGCTCGAGAAAGTCGATGTGGAAGTAGGTGCGCCGGAACTCGCCGTCCGTGATGCTCTTCAGGCCCACGTCTTCCTGGAACTTCACGATCTCGGTGATGGCCTGGTCTTCCACCAAGCGCAGCTGCTCGGCCGTGATCTGGCCCGTGGCCTTTTTCTCGCGCGCCTCGAGCAGGTATTGGGGACGCAGGAAGCTGCCGACGTGGTCGTAGCGGGCGGGAAGGTGGGGGATGGTCATGGGGTGTCTCCGGATCGTTGAGTCTTGCCTAAACAGATGGTAAGGCATCTGATCTGGCATTTGATGTATACATCCAGTCGGTAGTTACCCTGATATGTGGCTCAAATACCTTGCTTGAATCGATTTGTGTATACACTGCGTATTCATGAACACCGGTGCTCCCCTGATTGACCTGGCCGAAGAAGGCGGCTCGCAGTCTGTCAAGGCCCAGCTGCGGCTGCGCCAGATGATCCTCGCCGGCGAACTGCCAGGCGGTGCGCGGATTGCCGAGCTGCCCCTGGTTGACAAGCTGGGGGTCTCGCGCACGCCGATCCGTGCCGCGCTCATGCGGCTGGAGCAGGAAGGGCTGCTGGAGGCGTTGCCCAACGGGGGGTACGCGGTGCGCACCTTTTCCGAGCGGGATGTGTCCGATGCGATCGAACTGCGGGGCACCGTGGAGGGGCTGCTGGCACGCATCGCGGCGGAACGTGGTGCAGCGCCGGTGGTGCTGGGCGAGGCCAGCGAGTGTCTGCGCCAGATCGATGAGTTGCTCAGCGAGACCGCGCTCGATGATCACGCCTTTTCGAGCTACGTGGTCCTGAACGAGCGCTTTCACGCGCTTCTTGGCGAGTTGTCCGGCAGCGCGGTGTTGACGCGCGAGATGGAGCGCCTGGCCAGCCTGCCGTTCGCGTCGCCCTCGGCCTTCGTGGTCGTGCAGGCCAATTCGCCGCAGGCGCGCGACATGCTCGTCGTGGCCCAGGACCAGCATTGGCAGGTGCTCGATGCGATCGAACGGCGCGAAGGTGCCCGTGCCGAGGCCATCATGCGCGAACACTCCCGCATCGCCCAACGCAACCTGCGCGAGGCGGTGCGCATGCCAGGGCTGGACACCATGCCCGGTGTGCGCCTGATCCGCCGGCGCAATTGATCTTTTTGTTGATTGAGCCGTCAGCTATGCAGGTTTGGTATATCTGGGAGTGGTTGGCTCGTCTTGCGACGGGCGTGCAATGCGGTGACAGTTGCACCTCGCGGCCGGTGAGGTGCCCGCCACCGGCCGGGCGGACGGTTTGATTATTGATTCCTTCAGGAGACATGACATGCAAAAGAGGATTTTTCTCAGGTCGACCGCCCTTGCGGCCCTGTCGCTGGTGGCCGCGCTGGCCCATGCCGACAACAACACATTCAAGATCGGCCTGATCCTGCCGATGACGGGTCCGTTCGCCTCGACGGGCAAGCAGATCGAGGCGGCCGCGCGCCTGTACATGGCGCAAAACGGCGACACCGTGGCCGGCAAGAAGGTGGAATTGATCGTCAAAGACGACACCAGCGCACCGGACGTGACCAAGCGCATCGCCCAGGAACTGGTGGTCAACGACAAGGTCAATGTGCTGGCCGGTTTTGGCCTCACGCCGCTGGCGCTGGCCACCGCGCCGATCGCCACCCAGTCAAAAACCCCGCTGGTGGTGATGGCGGCCGCCACGTCCAGCATCACCCAGGCGTCGCCCTACATCGTGCGCACCAGCTTCACGCTGCCGCAGGCCGCGGTGGGCATTGCCGACTGGGCGCCCAAGAATGGCATCAAGAAGGTCGTGACCCTGGTGTCCGACTACGGGCCCGGCATCGATGCCGAGAAATACTTCAAGGATCGCTTCCTGTTCAACGGGGGCCAGGTGATCGAGACGTTGCGGGTGCCGATGCGCAATCCGGACTTTGCGCCCTTCCTGCAGAAGGTGCGTGACCTCAAGCCTGACGCGATGTTCGTCTTCGTGCCTTCGGGCGCCGGCGCCGCACTGATGAAGCAGTTCGCCGAGCGCGGCATGGACAAGGCCGGCATCAAGCTCATTGGCACCGGCGACGTGACCGACGACGACATTCTCAACAGCATGGGCGACGTGGCGCTGGGCGTGGTGACCTCGCATCACTATTCGGCGTCGCACAACTCGCCGCTGAACAAGAAGTTCGTCGAGGCGTTCCAGAAAGCGAACAATGGCTTGCGCCCCAACTTCATGGCGGTGGGTGGCTACGACGGCATGCGCGTGATCTATGAAGCCGCCAAGGCGACCAAGGGCGGCTCGGGTGACGCCCTGCTGGAGGCGATGAAGGGGCAGATCTTCGAAAGTCCGCGCGGGCCGATGTTCATCGATGCACAGACGCGCGACGTGGTGCACAACATCTATATCCGAAAGGTGGAGAAGGTCGGCGGCCAGCTCTACAACCAGGAGTTCGACACGATCAAGGATGTGAAGGATCCTGGCAAGAACAAATAACCCCCCGAAGCGCCGACCTGCGTCGCCTCCCCCGCGCGTGCCAAAGCCGGTCCCCTCTGCCATGTTGACGATTCTTTTTGACGGCATTGCCTACGGCATGCTGCTGTTCATCCTGGCGGTGGGTCTGTCCGTGACGATGGGGCTGATGAATTTCATCAACCTCGCCCACGGGGCCTTCGCCATGGTGGGCGGCTACATCACCGTGGTGCTCATGCAGCGCCATGGCGTGCCGTTCATGGCGTGTCTGCCCCTTGCCTTTGGCGGTGCCGCGCTGCTGGGCATGGTGCTGGAGCGCACGCTGTACCGCACGATGTACCGCAAGCCGCACCTGGACCAGGTGCTGTTCTCGATCGGACTGGCTTTCATGGCCGTGGCGACCGCGGACTACTTCATGGGCTCGCAGCAGCAGATCATGCAACTGCCCGAGTGGCTGCGCGGGCGCACCGAACTCTTTGACGGGGCCCTCGGCATGGGGCACTACCGCCTGTTCATCATTGCCGTGTGTGCGGCCCTCACGATCGGCCTTCAGTTCATCCTGTCAAAGACCCGCTTCGGCAGCCGCCTGCGCGCCAGCGTGGACGACCCGCGGGTGGCGGCGGGCCTGGGCATCAACGTCAATGTGGTGTTCGCCGCCACCTTCGCGGTGGGCTCGGGCCTGGCCGGTCTGGGCGGCGCCCTGGGTGCGGAAGTGCTGGGTCTGGATCCGACCTTTCCGCTGAAGTTCATGGTGTATTTCCTGATCGTTGTCGCCGTGGGCGGCACCTCGTCCATCACCGGGCCCCTGCTGGCCGCCTTGCTGCTGGGCATTGCCGATGTGGCGGGCAAGTACTTCATTCCCAAGCTGGGCGCGTTCATCGTCTACGCGCTGATGATTGCCATCCTCATCTGGCGTCCGCAGGGCCTGTTCGTGCGAAAGGGAGGCAAATGATGAATTCCGTTCGCACGTCCCTGCTGGAGTCGTCGCGCTGGAAAGCCTGGGAGCCGGTGGTCTGGCTGCTGGCCTTTGCCTCGCCCTTTGTTGTGGCCCAGCACGCGCTCATCATCAACGAGATCGCCATCGTCGCGCTGTTCGCACTGTCACTGGACCTCATCCTGGGCTACACGGGCATCGTCTCGCTGGGCCACGCGGCCTTTCTCGGTTTCGGGGCCTATTCGGCGGCGTTGTTTGCCAAGCATGTGATGCCCGATCCGCTGGTGGGCCTGGCGGTCGGCATCGTGGCAGCGACGGCGCTGGGCGCAGTCTGCTCGTTCACCATCATGCGCGGGACGGACCTGACCCGGCTCATGGTCACGCTGGGCATGGCCTTGCTGTTGCTGGAACTGGCCAACAAGCTGGACTGGCTGACCGGTGGTTCCGACGGCTTGCAGGGGGTGACCATGGGACCCCTGCTGGGCCGCTTTGAATTCGACCTGATGGGCCAGACGGCGGCCTGGTACTCGCTCACCGTGTTGCTGGTGATCTTCCTGCTGGCGCGGCGCCTGGTGCATTCGCCGTTTGGCGCCACGTTGATGGCCGTGCGCGACAACCGGCTGCGCGCGATGGCCATCGGCATTCCGGTGTCCGCGCGGCTGGCGGTGGCCTACACCGTGG
Organism: Candidatus Skiveiella danica; assembly: GCA_016721925.1. Lineage (GTDB taxonomy): Bacteria > Pseudomonadota > Gammaproteobacteria > Burkholderiales > Burkholderiaceae_C > Skiveiella > Skiveiella danica. The sequence goes on along the minus strand of JADKHE010000013.1, from coordinate 140,648 downwards.
CCGCCGGCGTCGCCGGTGCGGCCGGTGCCTTGCTGGCACAGACCACGGGGTTTGCCTCGCTCGACGTGTTCGCCCTGGAGCGGTCGGCGGATCTGATGCTGATCCTCGTGATCGGCGGCGTGGGCTGGCTGTATGGAGGCATCGCGGGGGCTGTGGTGTTCAAGCTGATGCACGACGTGATCTCGGGCATCACCCCCCAGTACTGGACCTTCTGGATCGGCCTGTTCCTGGTGGTGCTGGTCATGGTGGGCCGCGAGCGGCTGCTGCGGCCCTGGACCTGGTTCCGGCGCGACGGGGGGCAGGCGTGAACGACATCGTCCTGAAGACCGAGCGCCTGGTCAAGCGTTTCGGCGGCATCACCGCCACCGACCATGTCAGTCTGAATGTCACGCGGGGTGCGCGTCACGCGCTGATCGGTCCCAACGGCGCCGGCAAGACCACCTTGATCAACCTGATGACGGGCGTGCTGGATCCCACCGAGGGCCGTATCACGCTGGAGGGGCAGGACGTCACACGGCTGGCGCCGCATCAGCGCGTGCGCCGCGGCCTCGTGCGGACGTTTCAGATCAACCAGCTTTTCAATGGCATGACGCCCTTGGAGACGCTGGCCATGGTGGTGTCCCAGCACCGCGGAGCCGGCGCCCGCTGGTGGCAGGCGCTGGGACAGGACCGGGCCGTGGCCGAACGCTGCGCCCAGCTGCTGGAGCAGTTTCATCTCACGGACGTGATGCACCAGCGAACCGAGCACCTGGCCTATGGCAAGCGCCGGCTGCTGGAGATCGGCATCGCCCTGGCCTGCGAGCCGCGCGTGCTGCTGCTCGACGAGCCGGTGGCCGGTGTTCCCGCTGGCGAACGGGAGGAGCTGCTGCACACCGTTGCGGCCTTGCCGGAAGATGTCTCGGTGCTGCTGATCGAGCACGACATGGACCTGGTGTTCGACTTTGCCCGGCGCATCACGGTGCTGGTGAACGGCGCGGTGCTGACCGAGGGCACGCCGGAGGAGATCGCCGACGATCCCCAGGTCAAGGCGGTCTATCTCGGGCACGGGGAGGCGGCGAGCCATGTCTGATCTGCTGCAGGTTGAGGCCCTGAGCGCCGGCTATGGCGAAGCCGTGGTTCTGCAGGACGTGAGTTTCTCGCTGGCCGAGGGCGAGACCCTGGCGCTGCTGGGCCGCAACGGCACGGGCAAGACCACCTTGATGGACACCCTGGCGGGCGCCACGCGGCAACACGGAGGCAGCATCCTACTCGGCGGCGTGATGCTGAACCGGCTGGCATCGCACGAACGCGCGGCTGCGGGCATCGGCTGGGTGCCGCAGGAGCGCAACATCTTCAAGTCGCTCACGGTGCATGAGAACCTGACCGCCGTCGCGCGGCCCATTCGCGCGGGCCATGCGTCGCGCCCGTGGACACCCGAACGCGTCTACGAGATGTTCCCGCGCCTGGCCGAGCGCAAGACCAACCTGGGCACCCAGCTGTCCGGGGGCGAGCAGCAGATGCTGGCTGTGGGCCGAGCGCTCGTGCTCAACCCGCGGCTGTTGCTGCTGGACGAGCCGCTCGAAGGCCTGGCGCCCATCATCGTCGAGGAACTGCTGCGCGCCATTGCGCGCATCACGCGCGACGAAGGCCTGTCGGCCATCATCGTGGAGCAACACCCGCAGGCCATCCTGGCCATCAGCCACCGCGCCGTGGTGCTCGATCACGGCAATGTGGTGCACCGCGGCGCGGCGGCACCCTTGCTCGAACAACCTGAATTGCTCGACCGCCTGCTCGGCGTTTCCCGGGCCCACCCTTGAACCAAAGGACGATCATGTTTCCGAAGAATGCCTGGTACGTCGCCTGTACCCCCCACGAGATCGACGAGAAGCCGCTGGGCCGCACCATCTGCGGCGAGCGCATCGCCTTCTACCGCGGCGAAGCCAACAAGGTGGCGGCCGTCGAGGATTTCTGTCCGCACCGGGGCGCGCCGCTCTCCCTGGGTTATGTGCAGGAGGGCAAGCTGGTCTGCGGCTACCACGGTCTGGCCATGGGCTGCGACGGCAAGACGGTCTCCATGCCCGGCCAACGCGTGCGCGGCTTTCCCCCGATCAAGAGCTTCCCGGTCGAGGAACGCTATGGGTTCATCTGGGTCTGGCCCGGTGACACGACCCTGGCGAACGCCGACGACATCCCGCACATGGAGTGGTACGACAACCCCGCCTGGGCTTTTGGCGGCGGCCTGTTTCACATCCAGTGCGATTACCGGCTGATGATCGACAACCTGATGGACCTGACGCATGAAACCTACGTCCATGCCACCAGCATCGGCCAGAAGGAAATCGACGAAACCCCCTGCAAGACCACGGTGGACGGCAACACCGTGACCACCAGCCGTTTCATGAGCGGGATCCTGCCGCCGCCGTTCTGGAAGATGGGCCTGCGTGCCAACAGCCTGCCCGACGATGTGCCCGTGGATCGCTGGCAGATCTGCCGTTTCACCCCGCCTAGCCAGGTGATGATCGAGGTCGGCGTGGCGCTTCAGGGTCACGGCGGCTATGACGCGCCGAACGACAAGAAGGCCTACAGCGTCGTGGTGGACTTCATCACGCCGGAGACCGAGACCTCGATCCATTATTTCTGGGGCATGGCGCGCAAGTTCAACCCCACCGACAAGGCGCTGACCGCCAGCATCCGGGAGGGGCAGGGAAAGATCTTCAGCGAAGACCTGCAGATGCTGGAGCTGCAGCAGAAGAACCTGCTGGCGTACCCGGAGCGTGCTTTGTTGATGCTCAACATCGATACCGGCGGCGTGCAGTCGCGCAAGATCCTCGATCGCCTGGTGGCTGCGGAGCGCTCGGCCAGCGCCGTGCCGGCGGCGTGAGGCAGGCCCATGAGCAAGGCATCAACTCTGTCGGTCCGTGTGGCGCGCAAGCATGTCGAAGCGGTGGACATCTGCACCTTCGAACTGGTCTCTGCCGACGCAAGCCCCTTGCCCGCGTTCTCGGCGGGCTCGCACGTGGATGTGCAGCTGCCGGGCGGGCTCACGCGTCCCTACTCCCTGTGCAATGACCCGACGGAGAGCCACCGTTATGTGATCGCCGTGCTGCGCGATCCGGCGTCGCGTGGCGGCTCCCGGGCGATGCACGAGGAGGTCGTGGAGGGTCAGTTGCTGCAGATCAGCCTCCCGAAGAACCACTTTCCGCTCGCCCATGACGCGCGTCGCCACCTGTTGCTGGCCGGGGGCATCGGCGTAACGCCGATCCTGTGCATGGCCGAGCGTCTCGCCAATACCGGTGCCGAGTTCGAGATGCACTACTGCACACGCGCGCCGGAGCGCACGGCGTTCCGCCAGCGCATCGCCGACGCCGCCTTCGCGTCCCGGGTGCACTTCCACTTTGACGATGGCAACGCCGGGCAGAAGCTCGACATCGAGGCGCTGCTTGCTGCGCCTGCCAGCGGGGTGCACCTGTACGTCTGCGGGCCGAAAGGCTTCATGGACGCGGTGCTGAAAGCCGCGCGGGCCAGCAGCTGGCCCGAAGCCCGATTGCACACGGAGTACTTCGCCGGCGAGGTGGCGGCATCTGGTGCCGATGTGGCCTTCGATGTGCAACTCGCGAGCTCCGGCAGGATCGTGCGCGTGCCCGCTGGCAAGACGGTGATTTCGGCCCTGGCCGAAGCCGGCGTCGACGTGCCGTTTTCCTGCGAGCAGGGGGTCTGCGGCACCTGCCTGACCCGCGTGATCGAAGGCACGCCGGACCACCGGGACCTTTACCTAACACCCGAGGAGCAGGCCGCCAACGACCAGTTCCTGCCCTGTTGCTCGCGCGCCAGAACGCCGCGGCTGGTGCTCGATCTCTGACGCGGCTGCGGCCGTGCGAAAGTGAACCCATGTTGTTGCGCCGTCACGTCATCCTGTACAGCCTGGCGTGGAGCGCAGCCTGCTGCGTGCCACTGCCGGCTGCGGCCCAGGCGGCCTTTCCCTCCAGGCCGATCCGCCTGGTCGTTCCCAATGCCGCCGGGGGCGCGGCCGACCTGACGGCCCGCACCGTGGGCCAGAGGATCAGCGAGAACCTCGGCCAGCCGGTGGTGGTGGACAACAAACCCGGCGCGGGTGGCGTCGTGGCCGGCGAACTGGTGGCCCGGGCCGCGCCGGATGGCCACACGTTGCTGCTGATTTCCAGCGGCACGGCGGTCAGCGCGGCGCTGTTCAAGGCGCTGCCGTTCGATACGGCCAGGGACTTCATCCCGGTTGCACCGCTGGCAACGTTCGACCTCGTCATCGTCGGCCCCGAGGGCGGACGTTTCAGGACGCTGGGCGAATGGGTCACCTATGCGAAGGCCAATCCCGGCAAGCTCACCATCGGCACGCCCAACATCGGCACCACGCAGCACCTGGCCGCCGAACTGTTCAAGGCGGCAGCCGGCATCGACGTGCAGATCGTGCCGTTCAATGGCACCCCCGCGGTGATCAACGCCCTGCGCGGCGGCCAGATCGACGCCGGGCTCGACATCCTGGGCCCCTTGCTGGCGCAGATCCGGGCGAAAACGCTGGTTCCGCTGGCCATCACCGGCGACAAACGCTCGCGCGTGCTGCCCGAGGTGCCGACGGCGAAAGAGGCCGGGGTGAGCGGGTTCGCGGCCGCCTCCTGGAACGGCCTGGCCGTTCCGGCGGGCACGCCGAAAGACGTGGTCGCACGGCTGAACAGGGAGGTGGTTGCCGCGTTGAACGATCCGGCCGTCAGCAAGCGCCTTGAGGACCTGAACCTCGACCCGCACCCCGGCACGCCGGAGCAGGCGGCAGCCCTGTTGAACAACGATATCCGGCGCTGGGGTGAGGTGATCGTGCGTGCGAAGATACAGCGCCAGTAGCGATGCATTCTTGACAGGAAAACGCCATGAAACTCGAACACATTGGCCTGATCGGCTATGGCGAAGTCGGCAAGATTTTCTGCGCCGGACTGCTGAAACAGCTGGGCGTCACCGGCGTTGGCGCCTGGGATCTCAAGTTTGCCCAGGCCGAGACGCAGGCGACGGAGCGGGCGCACGCCGCGCAGGCCGGCATCGATGCGCGTTCGTGCATGCAGGCCCTGTGCGAAGACAGCGAACTGATTCTCTCGGCCGTCACCGCGTCCGCCACGCTGGCGGTGGCGCAGGAGGCGGCGGCCTTCATCCGCCCCGGCACGATCTTCCTGGACCTGAACTCGGCCTCACCGGGCACCAAGCAGCAGGCTGCCACCTTGATCGAAGCCGCCGGCGGCCACTACGTGGAGGCCGGCGTCATGACCTCGGTGCCGCCCTATGGCATCCGGGTGCCGATGCTGCTGGGCGGTGTCCGCGCAACCGCGCTCGCGCGGGCGCTGACCGGCTGGGGCATGGACGCGAAAGTCGTCAGCGACCGGATTGGCGTGGCCAGCGCCATCAAGATGTGCCGCAGCGTGATGATCAAGGGACTGGAAGCTCTGGTCATCGAAAGCTACAGCACCGCGCGGGCTTATGGCGTGGAAGACCATGTGCTGCCCACGCTGCAGGAGACCTTCCCCGGCATCGACTGGAGCGCGCAAGGCGCCTATTTTTTCAGCCGCGTGGCGCAGCATGGCCAGCGCCGTGCGGAAGAAATGCGCGAATCGGCCCACACGGTGCGGGAAGCCGGCTTTCAGCCCTTCATGGCCGCCGCCATTGCAGAGAAGCAGCAGTGGGTGGCCGACGAGGCCAAGGCGGGTGTGTTGGCCGGCGTGCCCAAGGGCGCGCCCTGGCAGGCCTATGCCGATGCGTTGCTGGCGGCGCGCAAACCGTGAGAAGCTTCACCCCCTGATTCCCGGTCCGCATCCGGCGCCGCGCCGGCCAGTCAACTTTTTCACGACATGCTCGACATCCTGGCCATCACCGGCCCCATCTACCTCACCATCGCGCTGGGCTATTTCCTCACCCGCCGCGGCCTGTTCGCCCGCGCCGACATGCGCGTACTGGGCCAGTTCGTCATCAACCTGGCGCTGCCGGCGCTGCTGTTCAACGCGCTGGCGCAGCGCAAGCTGGCCGACATCCTGAACGGGCGCTACCTGCTTATCTACGCGCTGGGTTCGCTGGCGGCCATGGGGCTGGGCCTGCTGTGGGCCCGGCGGGTCGCCGGGCAACACCGCACCACCGCCGTGTTCTGGGCCATGGGCATGTCGTGCCCGAACAGCGGCTTTGTCGGCTTTCCGATCGCGCTGCTGGTGATCGGGCCGGTGGCCGGCGTGATGCTGGGCCTGAACATGATCGTGGAGAACCTGTTGCTGATTCCGCTGCTGCTGGCCCTGGCCGAAAGCAGCACGGGCAGTGGCGGACGCTGGCACACCGTGCTGCGCCAGTCGCTGCTGAACCTGGCGCGCAACCCCATGGTGCTGGGCCTGCTGGCGGGCTTTGTGGTGTCGGCGCTGCAGTGGCAGATGCCCTCGCCGCTGGCGCGCACCGTGACGATGTTCGCGCAGGCCAGCGCGGCACTGTCGCTGTTTGTGATCGGTGGCTCGCTGGCCGGCCTGCACATCGCGGGCCTGAGCCGGCCGGTGGCGCAGATCGCCATCGGCAAGCTGCTGGTGCACCCGGCGGCCATGCTGGGCGCCCTGCTGCTCTGCGAGGCCGCGGGCATGGTGCCGATGGACCCGAAGCTGCGCATCGGCGTGGTGCTGACGGCCGCCAGCCCGATGTTCGGAATCTACCCCATCCTGGCGCAGAAGCATGGCCACGACGGCCTGGCCGCGGCCGCCCTGCTGGGCACGACGGCGGCTTCCTTCTTCAGCATCAGCGCGCTGCTCTGGGTGTTTCAGCAGGTGCCGGGCTGGGGCGGGTAGGGTGCGACTTGCTTGATCCAGGCGGTTTTCGCGCGCAGGTGACTGTGCAAGAATCTTTGCGTCATTTTTCGCTTCATCAGGGAACCTCGTCATGACTCCTTTGCGCCATCCCTTCCAACTGGCGGTCCTGGCTGCAGCACTGGCTGCCATTACTGCACAATCGCAGACCCAGAACCCCGCCCCCAATCCGGCCACGGCCGCGACGCCGGCGCCGTCTGACGCCACACCCCTGCCGGCAGATCCCTGGCCGCGCCAGGTGAACCTGGCCAGCGGCACGGTGCTGATGTACCAGCCGCAGGTCAGCCAGTGGCAGGGCAACCAGATCACGTTCCGCTCGGCGCTGGCTTTCATGCCCAAGGGCGGCAAGCAGGAGACCTTCGGCGTAATGTTTGCCACCGCGCGCACCCAGGTGGACCGGATCAACCGCAGCGTGGTGTTCGAGAACCTGCAGATCAACAGCAGCCTGTTCCCCACCTTGCCTGACAAGGGCGCGTCCCTCTCGGCCGATCTGCAGGCCTCGGTGGCCAGCACGGTGCGCACCATCTCGCTGGACCGGCTGAAGGCGTCGCTGGCGCTCAATGGCATCCAGCCGCGGACGGTGGCGGTGCAGAACAGCCCGCCGCAGGTGCTGGTGAGCAATTCCCCCGCGATCCTGGTGCCGATCGATGGCACCCCGGTGTTCAAGCCGGTCGGCAACAGCGGCTTCCAGCGCATCATCAACACCAAGGCGCTGATCCTGCAAGGCGGGCCTGGCAATGCGCTCTACCTGCCTGTCTATGACGGTTGGCTGAGCGCCGCTTCGCTGCAGGGGCCGTGGTTGCAGACCAGTACACTGCCGGCCGGCCTGGCGGCGACGGCGCAAAGCGTGGCCAAGACGGGCGCGGTGGACATGCTCAAGGGCAGTCCGGACGCCAAGCCCAAGCCTTCGCTGGCCAACGGCGTGCCTTCCATCATGATCAGCCAGGTGCCCAGCGAACTGATCATCTTCAACGGCCAGCCGGACTTCGTGCCCATCAACGGCACGCAACTGCTCTGGGCAGCCAACACCACCTCGGATGTCTTCGTCAACACGGCCAACAGCGGCTACTACGTGCTGATGGCCGGGCGCTGGTTCACCGCGCCGGGACTGGGCGGCCCCTGGACCTATGTGGCCGCCAATGCGCTGCCGGCCGACTTTGCCCGCATTCCGCCCAGCTCGCGCGCCGCCGTGGTCCTGCCGACCGTGGCCGGCACGCCGCAGGCCCAGGAGGCGGTGATCGAGAACTCCATCCCGCAGACGGCCACGGTCAAGCGGGTCAACGGGCCGACGTTCACGCCCGCGCTTGACGGGGCGCCGCAATGGGCGCCCGTGCCGGGCACGGCGCTGTCCTACGTGACCAATGCTTCGGCCCCGCTGATCCAGGTGCCCGGAGGCCAGATGTACGCGGTGCAGGCCGGCGTCTGGTTCACCGCGCCGGGCATCACCGGGCCCTGGACGGTGGCCGCATCGGTGCCGGATGCGATCTACACCATCCCGCCCTCGTCGCCGATCTACTACGTGACCTATGTGCGCATCTACGAGGCCACGCCCCAGTATGTCTACACCGGCTACACGCCAGGCTACATGGGCACGGTGGTGTCGAGCGACGGCACCATCGTCTACGGCACCGGCTACACCTACAACCCGTGGATCGGCTCGGTCTGGTATCCCGCGCCCTACACCTACGGCCTGGCGGCCGCGCCGGTCTACAACCCCTACGTGGGCTTCACCTTCGGCTTTGCGGCGGGGCTGGCCACGGCGGCGTTCTGGGGCTGGGGCGGCGCGTACTGGGGCGGCGCCTATTACCACCCGGGCTACTGGGGCGGCTACGGTTGCTGTGCCTCGGCCAGCGCCAACGTCTACGGCCATTGGGGCAATACCGCCTACTCGGGCACCCGCTCCTGGTACGCCGGCGGCGGCGTGGCCGGCAGCACGGCCAGCGGGGTGTATGCCAATGCGCGCACCGGCACCACCGGCAGCTATGCCGCCGGCCGCCAGTACAACGCCTGGACCGGCAATGCCACGCGCGGCTACGACCGCACGGTCAACGGCCCGGACGGCGGCTCCGGCAACGTGGCGCGGGCTGGCAACTACAACACCTACACCGGCCAGCGATCGTATGGCTCCAGCGCCTCGTACACCGGTGCCGGCGGCAGCTCGATCGACCGCACCTCAGCCACCACCGCCGGCCCGCAGGGCGCAGCCCATGCCTCGTCCACCACCACCTACAACGCCCGCACTGGTGAGACCAACACCTGGACCAACGGCCGCCCGTCGAGCAACAACATGTTCGCCGACAGCAATGGCAACGTCATGCGCAACGATGGCAGCGGCGGCTGGCAGCAGCATTCGTCCGGCGGATGGGGCTCGGCATCCGGCGACACCTCCTGGGCGGACCGCGAGTCGCAGGCGCGCAGTGCGGGCGACTCGGCTGCACGCTCCGGCGGTCTGTTCGGTGGCGGTGGCCTGTTCGGAGGGGACCGCGGGGGTGGTGGTTTTGGAGGCGGTGGCGGCTTCGGCGGCGACCGCTTCGGTGGGGGCGGTGGCTTTGGCGGCCGTTTCGGTGGCGGAGGCTTCGGTGGAGGCGGGTTCCGGGGCGGTGGCGGATTCCGTCGCTGAGACCTGGGTTCATCCTGTTTTCATAGCAGGACAGGACCATTCCACGCTGGGATCAGCCCAATAAAGCTTGAAAACCGGGTGGAAGACGCGCCCGGGATGCACGGCGCGGCCTCCGGGGCGGCTGGGCGGGCCTACAGGGCCGCCATCCACTCCCGCAGCAGGGCGTTGACGCGCTGGGGCTGTTCCATCGTCAGCATGTGCCCGGCACCGGGCACCAGCGCCAGCCGCGCGCCCGGGATGGCGGCGGCGATCGCCCGCGAATGCTCCGGCGGGGTCAGCTGGTCAGCCTCGCCGCACAGCACCAGGGTCGGGCAGGTGATTCCCCCCAGGTGCGCGCGGGCGTCCGGGCGGGCCATCACCGCACGGTTGTGGCGGATCAGCGTCTCGGCCCCCGCGTCCAGCACCATGCTCAGGTAGCGGCCGGTCAGCACCGGATCGCTGGCGTGGTCGGGGTGAAAGGCCAGCGGCACGTTGGCCCGGATGATCTCTTCCGAGCGGCCCTGCTCGAACAGCACGATCGCATCGCTGCGCAGCTGGTGCATCTCGGGCGTCTCGGGATGCGCCACCGTGCCCAGCAAGGCGAGGCCGCGCACCCGCGAGGGCGCGAGCCGTGTGGCCTCCATCGCGACCATACCGCCCATGGAGGCGCCGCACAGCACCAGCTCGCCGTCGAACTGCTCCAGCACCGCCTGCGCCATCGCGGTGATGGTGCCGCAGGGCTGGTGCGCAGTGGCCACGGCCGTGGGCGCGAGACGCCTCCAGGCCAGCCAGCTGGTGGCCCCACATGCGGGCATCCGCCGCCAGGCCGGGGATCAGGACGACGGTGGGTCTGTGGCTCCCTCGCTCCGTGGATGCGCTCATGGCGAAACCTCCGGCAGGCCCAGCGCCGCGTACACCGGCCGCAGCTGGCGCTTCAGCCGCAGCGACTGCGGGCAGGCGTTGGCGCGCTGCTGCATCAGGTGCTGGGCGCTGCTCCAGCGGCCGGCGCGCATCAACGCATCCAGGTGCAGTTGCTCGAACAGGTCACGCTGCGCATGGCTGCCGCCAATCGTCTGCAACTGCGGCAGCGCCTGGCCCAGGCCGGCGACCGCGCCCTGCCAGTCGCCGCTTGCATGCGCCAGCAGCCCGCGCGCCGCGGGCACCGCGACCTGCTGCCACGCTGTGCGTGACCAGTCGGGCGCCCGGGCTGCAAAGGCTTCCAGACGGGCCAAGCGCGGGCCGGCAGTGGCACGGCCGGCGCGGCCCAGGCCATAGAGGTATTGCAAGTCCAGGAAGGGCTGCACATGGTCGTCCCCGCGCTGCTCCAGGTGGTCCGCCACGTCCTGCCAGCGATCGCCCACGTCCACACCGGCGATCTCCAGGCGCGCCAGCAGCGACACCGCGCCGATCTGGTCCTGCGAGTAGGCCTTGACCACGCCCCAGACCTGGCGGTCGTAGAGGTCCAGCACGGCGGCGGCGTGGTCCAGTTCCAGCTCGAACAGCGCCAGGTGCCACCAGTTGTGCGTGACCATGAACGAGTTCAGGTCCGTCCATTGCCCGCTCACCGCGGCCATGAAGTCGCGTCCCTCGGTGATGCGCCCCTGCGTGATCATCACGTGCGCCAGCGCGTGCTGGGCCCAGGGCTCCTTGGGCTGGATGGCCAGCGCGCGGCGCGCCGCCGCTTCCGCCTGCTCCAGCAGGTGGCATTGCTCCCAGGCGAAGGCCGCCATGCCGTGCAGGTAGGGCACCTCGGCGGCTGCGTGCAGGGCCGGCTGGACGATGCGCAGCATGCCGGGCGAGTGGCCGAGGTTGAACAGGTGGTACTGCCCGAGCTTGAGCGAGGCCAGGTCGCGCGGGTGCTCGCGCGCCTGCTCCTCGTGCAGCGCGATCGCGCGCGGCAGGTCGCCCTCGACCCAGGCCGAGACGGCTTCGACGAATCGCTGCTCGCGCGGCGTGATCCGCATCGTGGAGCGGCGCGCGGCCTCGATGAAAGGCTGGGCGTTACCCTGCGCATCGCCCGATTCGGCAAACATGTGCAGCGCGGCGCAGCAGGCCTGCACCAGCGGGCTGGGGTCGGTGTCGGCCACCTGCAAGACATTGACCACGCGCGCCTCGCAGGCGATGAAGCCTTCGACGAAATCGTTCAGCGGGCCGAGGCTGGCGGCATCGGCCAGCGTGACGGGGTTACCAAGAAGGTCGTGGCGGGAGGCATGCATGGTCGGGTGTCCGGTGGGTGAAGCAACATCCTAACCCGCGGCGTGGCCGCCCCGGTCTTACTTCGGGAACATGAGCTGCACTTGCGCGCGGACCTGCCAGTTGGGTCCGTAGTCGGGTTTGACGACGTTGTAGTAGGCCGCGATCATGGCGTTCACCGGCAGCTTGCCAAAATGGAAGATCTTGCCCACGCCGCCGCCGATGGGCACGGTCCATTGCTGGCCGCTGGCGGCATTCCAGTTCACCGTGACGATGGGCGAGCTGGTCAGGTACAGGCCGCTGGGAAAGTTGTAGTTGACGAAGGGCTGGATCAGGCCGTTGTTGTAGCCGCCCCCTCGCTGGTCGCTGGTGAGCGACCAGACGTTGTTGACCAGCGCGCCATAGACCCAGGGGTCGCCTTTTTCCAGCTTCAGGACCACAAAGGAGGCGCCCAGGCCCCAGTTCTTGTTGCCCAGGCCGTTGCTGTCTGTGGGCAGTTGCACCACGGGGCCGACGCCCCAGATCAGGCCCTTGGGCACGGCCGGCGAGAGGAAGGCCGTGAACACCACGTCACCGATGCCGTTGGTGCGGCCGTCGCCGGGGAACATCGCCGGCTGCGAGATGATCGGCACGATGGTGCGGGTGATGACGTTCCACTCCGAATTGACTTCCACCGGGATCACCGGCTGGATGTTCAGGACGTTCTGCGTGCCCTTCTCGGGCCCGTAGTTCAGGTTGGTGTTGTTCTGGAACGGCAGGCTGATCAGGTTGCCCACCGGGTTCTGGGCCAGCTTGGCCAGTTCCTCGGCGCTCATCTCGGCGTGGGCGGCGGTGGCGGTCAGCAGGGCGGCAGCAACCGCCACCGCAGTCAGGGAGAAAAACTTGATCGGATGGTTCATGCGGGCTTCCTCTCTGTGGATGGCGAAGGTCTGTCGAGGAATTATCGACGAATTTCAGGCCCCGGCGAAAGACCAATACCCACCGGGCGCAAGAGAACAAAGTGTGCGTGCCGGGGGGCTGCGATCAGGCTGGCCGGTGCAGGCGAGTCCGTCGGCGCCAGAACCGGATGCCGTAGATCGCGCCAATCAGCAGCGCGCCTACAAGCGCCACCGCGCCAGCCAGCACGCCCGCCATCTGGCGCACCAGCACCGGCCAGTTGTTCTTCAGCAGCTGGCGCAAGGGGTCGTAGCCTTCATGCGGCAGCACAACCCCGTTGTTTTTCAGGTAAACGTCGTATTCGGCCCGAAGCGCCTTGAATATTTCCGGCTGGCGGGCGACCAAGTCGGTCGATTCCAGAGGGTCCAGTCGCAGGTTGTACAGGTGCCAATGGCCATCGCCGAACGTGGCGTTGCGCGCGATCTTGTAGTCGCCCTTGTACAGGGCTTCGGCACCGGTGCCCTCAAAGCCGATGGTGTCGGTGGGTGGATGCACCACCGCTTCCTTGCCCTCGAGCATGGGCAGCATGCTGCGGCCAGTGGGGCGGTGCAGCCTTTTGCCCTGGTACTCGTCGCCCGGCAGGGGGATGCCGGCGATATCCAGCACCGTGGGCAGGAAGTCGGTCACGTACGCGAACTCTCGTGCGACGCCGCCGCCGGGAATGCGACCGGGGAAGCTCACGATGAAGGGCACCCGCATGCCGCCCTCGCCCGAGGTGCCCTTGAACAGGGGGAACGGCGTGTTCGACACCTCGGCCCAGTCCTGGCCGTAGTGCACGTAGCTGCCGGGGCGGCCCAGGTCGTCGATGCCCAGCGCAAAGTTGGCCTGGTACCAGAGCCGGAATGGCAGGTTGAGCTTGTTCAGCTCATAGGCATCGGCGCCGTTGTCGGACATCACAATGAACACCGTGTTGTCGAGCTGGCCGCTGCGCTGGAGGTAGTCGCGCAGCCGCCCGATGTGCTGGTCGGCGTTGTCGAGCATGCCGGCAAACACGGCCATCTTCTTCGCGTAGAGGCGCTGCTCGGGCTCGCTCAAGCTGGCCCAGTCCCGTCCCAGCATGGCTTTGGGCAGTTTCAGGCCTGCGGGCATCAGGCCCATCTCCACCTGGCGCTGGTAGCGCTGCGAGCGGATCACGGCCCAGCCCGCTTCATAGCGGGCCCTGTACTTGCCGATGTCCACGTCCGGCGCCTGCAGCGGCGAATGCACCGCCTGGAAGGCGACGATGCCGAAGAAGGGTTTGCCGCCGGGTTTGCCGTCCTCGATGAAGCGGATCATCTTGTCGACATAGTGCCGGTTCGAGAAGAAGTCCTTCGGCAACTGGGCGCGCTGGCCGTCTTCCCACCAGACGGCCTCCAGGTTCAGCGGGGCATAGACCTTGGCCTCGTAGTTGTCGGCACCGGTCTGCTCCAGCGAGAGGTAGCGGTCCCAGCCGCGCGCGCCGGGCGAACGCTCCAGGCCGAGGCCCAGGTTCCATTTGCCCGTGAAGTAGGTGGCATAGCCACCGTCTTTCATCAGCCGCCCGAGGCTGTGGGCGCTGTCGCTCAGAAAACCCTCGTAGCCGGGTCGGCCTTTCTGGTTGTCGGCCATGACCGCCGTCAGCGTGCCGGCGCCGGCACGGTGGTGGTCCACCCCGCTGTGCAGCATGGCGCGGGACGATTCACAGGTGGATGCGGTGTGGAAATTGGTGAAGCGCACGCCGGACGTGGCGATCCGGTCGATGTTGGGGGTGCTGATCTCGCTGCCGTAGGCGCCGAAGTCGCTGAAGCCGGCGTCATCGAGCAGGATGAACACGATGTTCGGGCGTTGCTTTCCCTTGGCCGCCGCGGTGGGGGCCACCGCAGGCGCCTGTGCGGCGAGGGCCATGCTGGCCGTGAAAGCCAGGGTCAGCAGAGTGGCCAGGCGCCGTGCGGTGCACCAGCGGTTGAGTGGGATGGGTGGCGGTGTCATGGGTTTGTCTCGCTTTTCTTGGGAATCGGGCGAGTGTGAAATGTCCAGAGCGATGCGTCCATCGCAAAATGCAATGTCATTCATTGCGTTTTAAGCATTTGATCGGGAGCAGGACATGGACATCCGGCGGTTGACCCACTTCATTGCGCTGGCCGAAGAGGGCCGCTTCGCCGTCGCTGCGGAACGTGTGCACCTCAGCCAGGCGGCCTTCAGTCGAAGCATCCAGGCACTGGAGCAGCGCATGGGCCTCAAGCTGTTTGACCGCGGTGCGAAAGGCGCCAGCCTGACCCCGGCCGGCGAGGGGGTGTTGCGCCGGGCCCGCACCCTGGTGCTGGACGCGCGCAACCTGCAGCGCGACATCGAGCTGGTCCGGCTCGGCGATGCCGGTGAGATCGTTTTCGGTGCCGCGCCGATCCCGGCGGCGGTGATCGTGCCCGAGCTGCTGTGCCAGTTGCGCCAGCAGAACCCCGGGCTGGTGACGCGGGTGCACCTGGGCAACCTGCCGACGCTGCTGGCCCAGCTGGATGCGCAACAGATTGATTTCTGCCTCGGCGACCCGCGCCTCGTGCCGCCCCAGGCCCGCTACGAGCGGGTCCCGCTGGGCAAGCAGGTCGCCGCGTTGTATGCGCGTGGTGACCATCCGCTGGCGGATGCCGCCCAGGTTGACGCCGTCGCAATGCGCCGTTTTGGCGTGGCGACCATCACCATTTCGCCGGCCTTGCTGGAAGGGGTGGCCGTCCTCTACGGTTTCGAAAACGCCGCGGATTTTCCGCTGGCGGTGGAGTGCGACGACCTCGGCACGCTGGTGCATCTGGCAACCCGCACCGACGTGCTGGCCTTGGTGCCTTGCGCGGTCGGGGACGCCCATCCCCTGGCCCTGTGCCGCCTGCTGACGGTCACAACCCTGGCGCCGGTGGCCGATGTGCATGCGATCTGGCTCGGGGGGCGCACCTTGTCGCCGTCGGCGCAGCGGGCGATCGACCTGGCGAAGCGGCTGGGCGGCGAGGGCGGCGGCAGCGCCTGAAGCTGGGGCCGGGCGAGACGGCAGGCGTTGGTGCCAATCACTTCAAAATCAGAAGCATCCAGTGACCATTCCGCGCTGGGGTGGCGCCAAAAACGTTCAGAAATTGGCTCTTGAGCCCGGTTTCAGTCCGCCTTCACCCGCCCGGAGGTGATCACCGGCTTCCAGCGCGTGATTTCGCCTGCCATGAGCTGGCCGAAGGCCTCGGGTGTGCCGGGCATGGCCACGGCGCCTTCCGCGGCCAGTCGGGCTTTCAGCTCGGGGGTGTTCAGGGCGGCGTTGATCTGGGTGTTGAGCTTACTGATGACCTCGCGCGGCGTGCCAGCGGGCGCCACCACGCCATACCACTGGTCGGCCTCGAAGTCCTTGTAGCCGCTCTCGGATACGGTCGGTAGCTCGGGCAGCGCGTCCAGCCGCTTCGGGCTGGAAACGGCCAAAGCGCGCAGCTGGCCGCTCTTGACGTGGCCGATGACGGCCGGCGCACCGGTGAACAGCACCTGGATCTGCCCGCCGATCAGATCGGTCACGGCCGGCACGGTGCCCTTGTAGGGGATGTGCACCATCGAGACGCCCGTCTGCAGCTTGAAATACTCGGTGGCCAGGTTGGCCGCGCTGCCGTTGCCGCCCGAGCCGTAGTTGAGCTGGCCGGGTTTGGCCTTGGCCAGCGCCACCAGTTCCTTGACGTCCTTGGCCGGCACCGAGGGGTGCACCACCAGCACGTTGGGCACGCGCGCCACCCCCGCCACGGGCGCAAAGTCCTTCAGCGGGTTGTAGGGCAGCTTCGGGTACAGGCTGGGGTTCACGGCCAGCGTGCCGATGTGGCCCATGAGCAGGGTGTAGCCATCGGCCGGGGCCTTGGCCACCTTGTCGGCCCCTATGGCACCGCCGGCGCCGGGCACGTTGTCCACTATCACGCTCTGGCCCCAGGCGCGGGTGAGCTCCTGGCCGATCGCGCGCGCCAGGATGTCGGTGCTGCCGCCAGGGGTGAAGGGCACGACCAGGCGGATGGGCTTCGCGGGGTAAACGGCGGGCTGTGCGGTGACGGAGCCTGCCGCGAGTGCGGCCAGCGCCAGCAGGAAGACGGCCGGACGCCGACGCCTGAGGTGTCGAGCGATTTCGTTCAGAACTCGGCCTTTTCACCCGGCTTCAGCGGGATCAGCTTGACGGGCGCACTGCCCAGCGCCTGCTGGAACTGGGCGGCCGTGCCCTTGGTCAATGGGTTGGCACCGTAGTGCATCGGGATGACCGTGCGCGGCTTGAGCCACTCCTTTGTCGCATAAGCCGCATCCACCGGGTCCATCGTGAAGTTGCCGCCGATGGGGATCAGCACGACGTCGGGCTTGTAGTACTCGCCGATGAACTTCATGTCGCCGAACAGCCCGGTGTCGCCCATGTGGTAGATCTTCTGGCCGTCTTCCAGCTCGATGATGAAGCCGACCGGCTCGCCGCCCACATGCACTTCGTCGGCATTGCTGGCCGGGTTGCGCCAGACGTAGGCTGACGAATGTTCCGCGCGCACGGCCGTGATCTTGATCTTCGGCGCGTCGGCAAACGGCGTGACCGATCCGCTCTTGTTCATGCGCGGCGCGAGTTCCGGCGGAAGGACCTTCAGCACGGTCAGGGTCTGGTTCAGGTCACCGGGCGAAAACACCCGCGCCTTGTGCAACATGGCCAGCGCCGGGGCATCGGCGATATGGTCGAAGTGGCCGTGCGTGACCAGGATAAGGTCGACCTTGCCGAGCTTTTCCAGGTCTTTGTACTCGGCGGGTGTGGTCGGGTTCGTCCGGATCCACGGATCGATCATGATGACCTTGCCGCTGGGCGTGGTGAGCCGGAACGCGGCCTGTCCGAGCCAGAGCAGCTCGGTCTTGCCGGCCTGGGCGAATGCGGCAGTGGTGGCCAGCAGCAGGGCCATGCAGGCGGTCAGTCGAGCAGCAAACAGGCGCATCGGGAGTCTCCTTGGGATGGGGGTCGGTTCAGAGGAAGGGCGGGTCAATGGTGGCGCAGCAGCGCGGATCACGCAAGAGCCGTTCGGGAAGTCCCGCAGGAATTCACGGGTTTGTCAGCGTGCCGAACGCTGGCTCGCCAAGGACTTCGTTTCCCGGCGAAAAGTGATCGAAAGGCCCCTTCTCCAGAGCAGGATTGTCACAACCAGCTATTGAAAAAGGAGCATTCAGGTTGCCGACAGCCGAGCCTGTGCGGTGGCTCGCACCAGCTCCATCGTGGCCTGCTGGGTCAGCGTGGCCGGCCGCGCCGAGCTTGTGGCTAGCGACAGCCGGGTGCGCAGCGGGGGCTGGCCGATGGCGCGCACGGTGAAGGCCGAAGGCTTGACGGAACTGGCCACGGCATTGCGCGACAGGATGGCGTGCCCGGCGCCGTCGGCGACCAGGTCCAGGATGGCGGAGACGCCGTCGATCTCCAGCGCAATCGTGGGGCGGCAGCCGATGGCGGCCATCTCCGCCTCCACGTGCATGCGGATGGCGTTCGGCCGGCTGGGGATGACCAGCGGCAGCCGGGCCACCTCTTGCAGCGTGATGGGCGGCGGCGGCGGGTCTTCGGGCAGGCCGGGTGGGCGGGGTTGCACAAGCATCAGGTCCTCGTCGACCAGGGGCGTGGCCTCGATGCCGGTGGCGGGCTGGGCGTTGTACAGCACGGCAATGTCGAGCCGGCCGTTGACCAGCCATTCCTGCATGGTCACCGAGAGGCCTTCGCTGATCGACAGTTGCGCGTCGGGCATCTGCTGGCGGAAGGCGCGCGTCAGCGGCACGGTCAGCACCCGCGCCAGGCTGGGCGGCAGGCCGATGGCGACGCGCCCGGCGAGTGCGCCGCGCACCCGGCCCAGCTCTTCGCGGGCCCGTTCCACCTGGTGCAGGATGCCGCGGGCATGCTCCAGCAGCAGCTTGCCGGCCTCGGTGGGCGCTGCGCCGCGGCCGTTGCGCACCAGCAGGTTCTGGCGCAGCTCGACTTCCAGCAGCCGCACCTGGCGGCTCAGCGCGGGCTGGGCGACGTCCAGCGCAATCGAGGCCCGGGTGAAGCTGCCCAGTTCGGCCACACGCACGAAGTATTCAAGCTGCTTGAGGTCCATGTTCGCAGTTTATTCGCATAGCATGGGCGTTGATATGCTCGTTTGCTCTAGCTGGTAGAGGAGGCCTTGGCTGGATGTGCCGGGGCGGACTGGCCACAGTCGCCCTTCATCAGCCTCAGCCTGCAAAACGCCCATGAAAACCTCGTTGATCATCGATTGCCACGGCCACTACACCACCGCGCCCAAGGCGCTGGAAACCTGGCGCAACCAGCAGATCGCCGGCATTCAGGACCCGGCCCTGATGCCCAAAGCCGCCGACCTGAAGATCAGTGACGACGAACTGCGCGAATCGATCGAGACCAACCAGCTGCGCCTGATGAAGGAGCGCGGTAGCGACCTCACGCTGTTTTCGCCGCGCGCCAGCTTCATGGCGCACCACATCGGCGACTTCAATGTGTCGAGCACCTGGGCGGCGATCTGCAACGAGCTGTGCTTCCGCGTGAGCCAGCTGTTCCCGGACCACTTCGTGCCGGTGGCCATGCTGCCGCAGTCGCCCGGGGTGGATCCGGCCACCTGCATCCCCGAGCTGGAGAAGTGCGTCAAGGAATACGGTGCTGTCGGCATCAACCTGAACCCGGACCCTTCAGGCGGCCACTGGAACAGCCCGCCGCTGACCGACCGCCACTGGTACCCCATCTACGAGAAGATGGTCGAATACGACCTGCCGGCGATGATCCACGTCAGCACCTCGTGCAACGCCTGCTTTCACACCACCGGCGCGCATTACCTGAACGCCGACACCACCGCCTTCATGCAGTGTGTGCAGGGTGATCTGTTCAAGGATTTCCCGACGCTGAAGTTCCTGATTCCGCATGGCGGCGGTGCCGTGCCTTACCACTGGGGTCGCTTCCGCGGCCTGGCGCAGGAGATGAAGAAGCCGCTGCTGACCGAGCATGTGCTGAACAACATCTTCTTCGACACCTGCGTCTACCACCAGCCGGGCATCGACCTGCTGAACACGGTGATCCCGGTGAAGAACGTGCTGTTCGCCAGCGAGATGATCGGCGCGGTGCGCGGCATCGACCCGACCACCGGCCACTATTACGACGACACCAAGCGCTACATCGAGGCTTCGACCCTCCTCAGTGCCGAGGACAAGCACCAGATTTATGAAGGCAATGTGCGCCGGGTGTTTGCGCGGCTGGATGCGCGGTTGAAGGCCAAGGGGCAGTGATTGGGGCTTAAGGTTTTGGGGGATCGGGGTGGCCGGGCGTTTTGCTGCGTGTCCCCCGCCCGCGTGGCGGGCTCCTCCTTGACCTTCGCAAAACGCCCGGCCACCCCGATCCTGGGGCGGGCGGGTCGAACTGAAATGAGGGAGATCTCCTCGTTGGCGAGCGGCAGAGTCGGGGTGAGTCCCGCAGCGAAGTCAAGGAGGAGCCCGCTCGCGGGCGGGGGACATGAGCGGAGGGATTCGGCCCGGCTTTGTCGCGGATTCAGGTAACGAAATTTTGGAGACGTGAACATGTACGAACTAGGCGTTGTCTACAGAAACATCCAGCGTGCAGACCGCGCAGCCGCAGACGGCCTGGCCGCGCTGGGCTCGGCCACGGTGCACGAAGCCATGGGCCGTGTCGGCCTGCTCAAGCCCTACATGCGCCCCATCCAGACCGGCGTGCAGGTTTCCGGCACGGCGGTCACGGTGCTGCTGCAGCCGGGTGACAACTGGATGATGCATGTCGCGGCCGAGCAGATCAGAGAAGGCGACATCGTGGTCGCCGCCGTCACCGCCGAATGCACCGACGGCTACTTCGGCGACCTGCTGGCCACCAGCTTCCAGGCGCGCGGCGCCCGTGCCCTCATCATTGACGCGGGTGTGCGCGACGTGAAAACTTTGAAGGAAATGAACTTCCCGGTCTGGAGCAAGGCGATCAGCAGCAAGGGCACGATCAAGGCGACGCTGGGCTCGGTGAACATCCCCATCGTGTGCGCCGGCATGCTGGTCACGCCCGGCGACGTGATCGTGGCCGACGACGACGGCGTGGTCTGCGTGCCCGCCGCGCGTGCGGTGCAGACGCTGGAGGCCGCGATCAAGCGCGAGAGCTTCGAAGGCGAAAAGCGCGCCAAGCTGGCCTCGGGCGTGCTGGGTCTGGACATGTACAAGATGCGCGAGCCGCTGGCGGCCGCGGGACTGAAGTACATCGACTGAACTCCGCTGCCGCGAGCCCATCATCGAGCCGACCATGAACCTTCTTCGCAGAGTCCTGATTGCAGCGGCCATCGGCACGCCGCTGCTGGTCGCCGGTTGCGCGGCGACGGCGCCCGCGGTGGACCCCGCGGTCGCCCGTGTCCTGGCGCCCAGCGGCACCCTCCGCGTGGGCGTGTATCCGGGCAGTCCCACCTCGCTGGTGGTCAATCCGAAGACAGGTGAGAGAGCCGGCGTTGCGATGGAGCTGGGCCAGGCGTTGGGCAATCGGCTCGGCGTGCCGGTGCAGGTGTTCGAGTTCGGCCGGCTGGCGCTGGTGCTCGACGCGCTGAAGGTGGGCGCGGTGGATTTCACCTTTACCAATGCCACCGAGGCTCGCGCCAAAGACATGGCCTTCACACCGCCCGTGATCCGGTTGGAGCTCGGCTATCTGGTGCCGCCCGGGTCGGCCATCACGGCAGTCGGCGATGTGGATCTCCGGGCCAACCGCGTGGGCGTGGCGGAGGGCAGCAGTTCCCAAGGCGTGCTGACGCGAACCTTCAAGCAGGCTGTCGTGGTGCCCGTCGCCTCGATCAAGCTGGGCCAGGAGTTGCTCAGGCAGGGCAAGCTGGACGCCTTTGCGACCAACAAGGGCATCCTGTTCGATATGTCCGACGATCTGCCCGGCTTCCGCGTGCTCGACGGCCGCTGGGGTCTGGAGAACCTGGCCATCGCCATTCCGAAAGGACGTGAGGCCGCGTTGCCCTACGTCGGCCAGTTTGCGCAGGACGCGCAGGCCAGCGGTCAGCTTCAAGCCATCATCACCCGGGCCGGCCTGCGTGGCACGGCTCGACCCGATTGAGTTCCCGCGCGTCCCAACCCCTCAGGAGACATCAGCATGAAGAACGTCCCTTTCCTGTCCAGCCGCCGGCTGGGCCTTGCCTGTGTGATGGCGGCCGTCGCGGCGGTCCTTCCGCTGCAGGCCTCGGCGCAGGCCTATCCGGCCAAGCCCGTCAAGGTGCTGGTCGGCTTCACGGCCGGCGGCGCGGTGGACCTGATTGCCCGCAGCGTCGGCCAGGCGATGCAGGCCGGGCTGGGGCAGCCAATCGTGGTGGAAAACAAGCCCGGCGCTGGCACCAACATTGCGATGAAGGCGCTGATCGACGCGCCGCCTGACGGCTACACGCTGATGCTGACGGCCAACTCCATCGCTGCCAACCCGGCGCTGTACAAGCCGGCGCCGTTCGACCCCGAAAAAGACGTGGCGCCGGTGGCGCTGGTCGGGCGCGTGCCGGTGGTCATCGCGGCCAACGCCGCGTCGCCCTACACCAGCGTGGACCAGCTCATTCAAGCCGCCAAGGGCAAGCCGAACACCATTGCGTACGGGTCGCCGGGCAACGGCGCCACCCCGCACATGGCCATGGAATTCTTCACGCGCGCGGCTGGCGTTGACCTGCAACACATCCCCTACAAGGGCGGCAGCCAGGCGATCACCGACGCAATCGGCGGACAGATTCCGCTGGTGGCGGTGAACGCGCTGGAGGTGCTGCCGCACGTCAAGTCCGGCAAGCTGCGCGTGATCGCGGTGCTGAGCCCGGGCCGTTCGTCCATCTACCCCGACGTGCCCACGATCGCCGAGTCCGGCTTTCCGGGCTTCGAGGCTTCGGTGTGGTACGGCTTCATTGCGCCTGCGGCCACACCCAAGGCGGTGGTGGAGCGCCTGCATGCCGAGGTCGAAAAAGCCCTGCAAAACCCCGAGGTGCGTGCGCGCCTGGCCAATGCCGGCGGCGAGGTGCTGCCTGGCACCACTGAGCAGTTCGCCGCGCTGATCCGCGCCGAGCGCCAACGCTACGAGAAGCTCGTGCGCGAAGCCAACATCAAGCCCGATTGAATCCCTTCACCTTTCAACTGACCCATGTCCAAACCTGTAAGCGGCGATTTCACCAAGACAACCGGCTGGCTCGACTGGTACACCGATCCCTCCAGACCCACCTTCAAACTGCCCGCCGGCAGCGTGGACGCCCACTGCCACGTCTTCGGCCCTGGCGCCGAATTTCCCTATGCGCCCGAGCGCAAGTACACGCCGTGCGACGCCAGCAAGCAGCAACTGTTTGCGCTGCGTGACCATCTCGGGTTCGCGCGCAACGTCGTGGTGCAGGCCACCTGCCACGGCGCTGACAACCGCGCCATGGTCGACGCCTGCCTGTCCAGTGGCGGCAAGGCGCGGGGTGTGGCCACGGTGAAGCGCAGCATCACCGACGACGAGTTGCAGCAGCTGCACGCCGCCGGAGTGCGCGGCGTGCGCTTCAATTTCGTCAAGCGCCTGGTCGATTTCACGCCCAAGGACGAGCTGATGGAGATCGCTGCTCGCATCGCCCAGCTCGACTGGCACGTGGTGATCTACTTCGAGGCGGTGGATCTGCCCGAGCTGTGGGACTTCTTCACCGCGCTGCCCACCACCGTGGTGGTGGACCACATGGGCCGGCCCGATGTGTCGCTGCCCGTGGACGGGCCACAGTTCGCGCTGTTCGAGAAGTTCATGCGCGAGCACACCAACGTCTGGAGCAAGGTGAGCTGTCCCGAGCGGCTGTCGGTCACCGGTCCCAAGGCGCTGGATGGTGAGCAGGCCGCGTACCGCGACGTGGTGCCCTTTGCGCGCCGTGTGGTGGAAGCGTTTCCGGATCGCGTGCTCTGGGGCACCGACTGGCCGCACCCCAACCTGAAGGACCACATGCCCGACGACGGCCTGCTGGTCGATTTCATTCCGCACATCGCGCCCACCACCGAACTGCAGCGCAAGCTGCTGGTGGACAACCCGATGCGCTTGTACTGGCCTGAAGAAGTGAAAGGCTGACCATGTCGCTTGAAAAACCCTATCTCGACGTGCCTGGCACGATCATTTTCGACGCCGAGCAGAGCCGCAAAGGCTACTGGCTCAACCAGTTCTGCATGAGCCTGATGAAGGCCGACAACCGCGAGCGCTTCAAGGCCGACGAGCGTGCCTACCTCGACGAGTGGACGATGACCGAAGAGCAGAAGCAGGCCGTGCTGGCGCGCGACCTCAACTGGTGCATGCGCACGGGCGGCAACATCTACTTCCTGGCCAAGATCGGCGCCACCGATGGCAAGAGTTTCCAGCAGATGGCGGGCTCCATGACCGGCATGACCGAAGCCGAATACCGCGCCATGATGGTGGCCGGCGGTCGTTCCATCCAGGGCAACCGCTATCTTGGCGAGGACGGCGACGCCCAACCCCAGCACCAGCCGCAAGGTGCGGCGGGCCAGAAGAAGGGAGCCTGACCATGGCCCGCATCACCGCATCCGTCTACACCTCCCACGTGCCCGCCATCGGCGCCGCCCTGGACCTGGGCAAGACCCAGGAAGCCTACTGGCAGCCGGTCTTCAAGGGCTACGAATATTCCAAGCAGTGGATGAAGGACAACAAGCCCGACGTCGTGTTCCTGGTCTACAACGACCACGCCACCGCCTTCAGCCTGGAGATGATTCCCACCTTTGCCATTGGCACCGCGGCGAAGTTTCAGCCGGCCGACGAGGGCTGGGGCCCGCGCCCGGTGCCCACGGTCATCGGTCATCCGGACCTGGCCTCGCACATCGCGCAATCGGTCATCCAGCAGGACTTCGACCTCACCATCGTCAACAGGATGGACGTGGACCATGGCCTCACCGTGCCGCTGTCGCTGATGTGCGGCGAGCTCGACCCGAAAAAGGACGCATGGCCCTGCCCGGTGATTCCGTTCGCGGTCAATGTGGTGCAGTACCCGGTGCCGTCCGGCCGGCGCTGCTTCATGCTCGGCCAAGCGATCCGCAAGGCGGTGGAGAGCTATGACGACAACCTCAACGTGCACATCTGGGGCACCGGTGGCATGAGCCACCAGCTCCAGGGCGCGCGTGCGGGCCTGATCAACCGCGAGTGGGACAACGCCTGGCTCGACCAGATGATTGCCGACCCGGTGGGCTGCGCCGCCACACCGCACATCGATTACGTGCGCGAGGCCGGCAGCGAGGGCATCGAGCTCGTGATGTGGCTGATTGCCCGCGGCGCCATGTCCGACGTGGTCGACGGCAAGGTGCAGGGCCCGGCGCCCAAGGTGCGCCACCGCTTCTACCATGTGCCCGCGTCGAACACCGCCGTGGGCCATCTGATTCTCGAAAACGCTCTAGGAACCCAACCATGACCATCAAAGTCGCACTCGCCGGCGCCGGCGCCTTCGGCATCAAGCACCTGGACGGCATCAAGAACATTCCCGATGTGGAAGTGATCTCGCTGATCAGCCGCGAGCTGGACAAGACCCGGGAAGTCGCCGCGAAATACGGCATCCCGCATGTCACGACCGACCTCGCGGACAGCCTGGCCATTCAGGAGCTGGACGCGGTGATCCTGTGCACGCCCACGCAGATGCACGCCAGCCAGTCCATCGCCTGTCTCGAAGCGGGCAAGCACGTGCAGGTGGAAATCCCGCTGTGTGATGTGTACAAAGACGGCCAGGCCGTGGCCGCGCTGCAGAAGCAGACCGGCAAGGTGGCCATGGTGGGCCACACCCGCCGCTTCAACCCCAGCCACCAGTATGTGCACAAGAAGATCAAGGCGGGTGAATTCAACATCCAGCAGATGGATGTGCAGACCTATTTCTTCCGCCGCACCAACATGAATGCCCTGGGCCAGCCGCGCAGCTGGACCGACCACCTGCTGTGGCACCACGCCGCCCACACCGTGGACCTGTTCGCCTACCAATGTGGCAGCCCCATCGTGAAGGCCAATGCGATCCAGGGCCCGATCCACCCCGTGCTGGGCATTGCGATGGACATGAGCATCCAGCTCAAGGCCGCCAACGGCGCGATCTGCACCTTGAGCCTGAGCTTCAACAACGATGGCCCGCTGGGCACCTTCTTCCGCTACATCGGCGACACCGCCACCTACATCGCGCGCTACGACGACCTGTTCAACGGCAAGGACGAGAAGATCGACGTCTCCCAGGTGGACGTGTCGATGAACGGCATCGAGCTGCAGGACCGCGAATTCTTCGCCGCCATCCGCGAAGGCCGCGAGCCCAACAGCAGCGTGCAGCAGGTGCTGGACTGCTACCGCGTGCTGCACGATCTGGAGCGGCAACTCGAGGCAGCCTGAACCCGGAACGGATGGAGAGTGCCGCTTATCATCGGCCCATGCTGATGAATTCATTGCTCGCCTGGTCCCTCGCGGCTTTCAGTCTGTTGCTGCTGGTGGCCTATGAAGGCAGGCTGTACTGGATCGGAAGACACCACCCCGAGCGAACCGCCCGTTACGCCAATGTGCGATTGCGCATGAAATGGGTCACAGCCATGTCATCGCAACCAGGGTTCGAGGTGGTCGCTGTTCAGGCGCTGCGCAACACCCTGATGTCGGCCACCATTTCAGCCTCGACGGCTGCATTGGCCGTGATGGGTTCGGTCACCCTGGCCGGCGGTTCGTTGGCCGGAAAGTTCACGTTGGGCGCGCTGGATGAACAGCTCCACGCGGTCTTGCAGGCGATGCTGGTCATGACCCTGTTTGCCTCTTACGTCTGTTCTGCCATGGCAATGCGCCACTATGGGCATGCAAGCTTCATCATGTCGATGCCGGTGTCGAGCCCGGAGCGCGTGACGTTCACCCCGGCGGCTGTCACCCACGTTCACCGGGCGGGCCTTTTGTACAGCTGGGGTCTGCGCCTGTTCCTCATGGCGGCGCCGCTGGTTGCGGGCATCGTCCACCCTGCTGCCATGCCGGTTGTGACAGTCTTGTTGCTGGTGGCGCTGCATTTTTTTGATCAGCCAGCCCTGCTCGATGTCGAGTGAGCGACACACCCAACCGGAGCGCACCATGCCATCAAGACAGCTCGGCCCCTTTAAAGTCAGTGCCATCGGTCTGGGCTGCATGAACATCTGCCACGCTTACGGCGTGCCGGTTTCCGAGTTGCAGGCCGAGCGCCTGCTGCTGGCCGCGCTGGACGCTGGCGTTTCGCACTTCGACACCGCGGCGCTGTACGGATTCGGTGCCAGCGAAACGATGGTGGGCAAGGTGCTGGGCCCACACCGCGGCAAGTTCACGCTCGCCAGCAAATGTGGCATGCAGGGCGTGGACGTGGCGGGTGACGGCAAGCGGGTGCGGGTGATCGACGGTCGACCCGAAACCCTCAAGGCCACCTGCGAGGCGGCCCTGAAGCGCCTGCGCACCGACGTGATCGACCTGTATTACCTGCATCGTTGGGACAAGCAGGTGCCGATCGAAGACAGCGTGGGTGCGTTGGCCGATCTGGTGCGCGTGGGCAAGATCCGGGCCATCGGCCTGTCGGAGGTTTCTGCCACCACGCTGCGCCGCGCGCACGCCGTGCACCCCATCGCTGCGCTGCAGACCGAGTATTCGCTGTGGACGCGCAACCCCGAGATCGCGGTGCTGCAGGCCTGCCGCGAGCTGGGCGTGAGTTTCGTTGCATTCAGCCCGGTGGCGCGCGGCTTTCTGTGCGGGCCGCTCGACGTGAACGCCTTTGACGCCAAGGACATCCGCCGCACCATGCCACGTTTCACGCCGGCCAACCACGCCCGAAACCAGGCGCTACTGCCACCGTTCAACGCCATTGCGTCCGAGGTCGGCTGCACGCCCTCGCAACTGGCCATCGCCTGGCTGCTGCACCAGGGCGACGACATTCTGCCGATCCCCGGCACGACCAACGTCGAGCACCTGCTGGACGACCTGGGCGCGGCGAACGTTCGCCTGTCGCCCGAGGTACTTGCTCGACTGGACGCGCTGATCAATCAGAACACCGTGTCCGGCGACCGCTACAGCGATCAGGCCAACCGGGAGGTGGACACCGAGGTGTTTGAGAGGGCCTGAATCCTGGTGGGATTCACGCCCCGCCGCGAAACAGCGAAAAGCCCCAGGCCGTGAATTTGAACGGCAGGTGGTAATGCTGGCTGGCTTCGGCAATGTGGAAGCGGTAAGGCACGACCTCCAGAAACGCCGGTGAGGGCACCGGAGCACCCTGCGCCCGGTAGAAATCCCCCACCCGAAAGCTGGCCTCGTAGCCCCCCGGGGTGATGGCTTCGCTCATCAGCGCCGGGTGCGCCAGCAGGCCGTTGGCGCCGACGACGCCTTCCGCGAGCACATCATTGAGCGGCTCGCCATCGGCGCCGAGCCGCCGCACGATCACCTGCAGCCCGGCCGCGACACGGCCCGAGGCCACGTCGACGCAATGGATCGATAGACCTCCGCTCATCGTGGGTGCCTCGCGCCGGCTCAGTTCAATTTGGCGCCGGAAGCCTTCACCGCGGGGCCCCACTCGGCCACCTGCTTGGCCACAAAGTCGGCGAACTCGGCCTGCGTCATCTTGTGGGGCGCGATGCCCATGTCGTCCAGGCGCTTGGAAATGTCGGGCCGGACCACGACCTCGTTGACCGCCTTGTGCACTTTCTCCACGACGTCCTTCGGCACGCCAGCCGGTGCGGAGATGCCCAGGAAATTCTCGGCCACGAGCTTCGGAAAGCCGGCCTCGATTACGGTGGGCACGTTCGGGGCCATGGCCATGCGCTGGCGCGAGGTCACCGCGATGCCCACGAGCTTGCCATCCTTGATGAACGGCACGTTCTGCGTCAGCGTGTCCACCGCGAACTGCAGGGTGCCGCCCAGCAGGTCGCTGTGCATGGGTCCAGAGCCCTTGTAAGGCACGTGTTCCATGTTCAGCCCGTATTGCTGCTTGAACATCTCCCCGACGATGTGGCCGATGGAGCCCACGCCGCCCGAGCCGTAGTTGACCGGCTTGGTCTGCGCCTTGATCCAGGCCACCAGCTCCGTCATCGTCTTGGCGGGCACCGACGGGTTCACCACGAACACGTTGGGGACGGAGCCGATGTAGGCGATGTGGGTGAAGCTCTTGATCGGATCGTAGGGCGACTTGTCGAGCATGAAGGGCGAGATGCTGATCGGTGCGGTGTTCGACAGCAGCAGCGTGTAGCCGTCGGCGGGCGCCTTGGCCACTTCATTGGCGCCGATGGTGCTGCCGGCGCCGGGCTTGTTGTCCACGATCACCGGTTGCCCCAGCTTTTCTGCCAGGCCGGGCTGCAGCAGCCGCGCCACGATGTCCGACGAACCTCCCGGCGCAAAGGTCACGATGATCTTGATGGGCTTCTGCGGCCAGGCTTGCGCATGGGCGCTGGTGACGGCCAGCGGCAGCAGCGTGGCGGCGGCGGTGGCCAGGAGAAGGTGGCGTCGAGAGGTCATGGCAGGGTCCTTGAGGCAGTTGAAACGGGGGAGGGCGGGGTTGCAGGGGGGCAGTCGTCGTCATGCACGGCGCGTGCCAGCCGGCCGCGCATCACTTCGCAGACCTGGTTCAGCGCGATCGGCCATTCGGTGTCGGGGTCATGGCGCAGGCGCTCTTCGCCGGCTTGCAGCACGGAGGCCAGCGAGTCGTGCAGGCGCAGCGCCACGATGAAGGGAAAGTCAAAGCGGGCCTGGTAGGCGCGGTTGAGCGCGGCAAGGCGTGCCATGGTCTGGGGGCTCAGGGCCATCAGTCCAAGGCGCGCCTGCTCGGCGCTCGAATCGGGCGTCATGGTGCCGGCCACGGCTTCGCGGCCGGCCAGTTCGGGGTGCACGCGCAGCAGGGCGATCTTCTCTGGTCGTGTGGCGTCGTGGATGCACTGGCACAGCGTTTCGAACAACGCCGAAAACGACGTGAATGGCGCCTGCACCCAGGCACGCTCCACCACCCAGGGCGAATGCTCCACGACGCCGCCCAGGCGGACCACAAAGCCTGCGTGGTCCAGCGCCTGGAGCACAGCAATCGGCAGTGGATTCGGGCTGATGGCGGTCGTCATGGGAGGCAGTGTGCAAGCAGCTTGCATTGCTGTCCATCGCATAATTAAGCATGTTCCATCCTGTTTCTGGCAACGCATGGCCACCTTGAACTCCCCCCTGCATCCCAAGGCCCTGCGCTATCTGGCGGCTGTGGCCCAGCTCGGGTCGGTGCAGGCGGCCGCCCGCGAGGTGTCGATCTCGGCCTCGGCCATCGACCGCCAGATCCTCATGCTGGAGGAAGACATGGGCGTGCCGCTGTTCGAGCGGCTGCCGCGCGGCATGCGGCTCACGGCAGCCGGGGAGCTGCTGCTGGCGCTGTCGCAGCGCTGGAAGACCGACCTCAACCGCACGCTGTCCGACGTCAAGCAGTTGCAGGGCGTGAGCCAGGGCCAGCTCCGGCTTGCGGCCATGGACAGCCACGTGAACGGCTTTCTGCCTGGCTTCATCCACCGTGTGGCGCAGGAGCACCCCGGCATCGTTCTGGAAGTGGACGTCGTCAGCACCGACGAGGCCGTGCGCTGCCTGACCGAGGGAGCCGTGGACCTGGCCATCGCCTTCAACCTCAAGCCGCAGCGCGAACTGCACCTGGTCTGGACGGCCGACCTGCCGCTGGGCTGCGTGGCAGCCACCGGCCATGCGCTGGCGGCCTCCAGGCAGGTCACGTTCAAGGAGGTCGCCGCCTGGCCGCTGGCGGTGCAAAGCCACGCGCTGGCGATCCGCCGTTACCTGGAGCGCCGTCACAGCTGGCTGCTGCAGGAAGCGCGCCCGCCGCTGGTGACCAATTCATTGCAACTCGTCAAGAGCCTGGTCAAGAGCGGCAGCCATGTCGCGCTAACCTCCGAGCTGGACGCCGGCCCGGAAATCCTGGAGGGCAGCGTGCGCTTCATCCCGCTGAGCGACAAGAACGCCCAGCCCCAGACCATCGGCGTGGCCATCAGCGCGAGCCGCTCCATCCCGCGCATCGGGCGCATCGTGGCCGACCTGCTGGCCGGGCATGTCGAGGCCTATTTGGCCAGCGTGCGACGGGCGGGGCGCTGAAGCGGCCCCGCGGACCGAGGCTGCCGTGCGCCTGGCCCTCAGTGCGCGTGCTGTCCGCCGCAGCAGCGCAGCACGACCCGCCCGCTGATCTGGCCGCGCCGCATGCGCTCGAACACGGCATTCACTTCGGCCAGCGGCCGGGTTTCGGTGATGCAGCGCAGCTGGCCTTCGGCGGCCATCTGAAGCACGGCGCGCATGTCGTCGCGCGTGCCCACGGACGAGGCGATGATGCGCGCCTCGATGCCCACCAGGTTCAGTGCGGGGAAGCTCAGTGGCTCGCTGGGCAGGCCCACCACCGACAGCACGCCGTCGGGCCGCAGGCATTTCAGCGCGGTGTCGTAGGCGGCTTTCGCGGCCGAAGTCACCACCGCCACGTGCACGCCGCCGGCCTTGCGCAGCGCCTTGATGTCGTCGGCGCTGCCCGCGTTCAGCGTCTGCGCGGCGCCCAGTTCTTTCGCCAGCGCCAGCTTGGCCGGGTCCAGATCCAGCGCGATCACCTCGGCGCCCCAGGCGCGCGCGATCTGCACGGCCAGATGGCCCAGGCCGCCGACACCAAAAATGGCCACTTTCTGCCCGGCAGTCACACCGGAGCGCTTGAGCGCGCGGTACACCGTCAGCCCGGCGCAGAACAGGGGTGCGGCTTCTTCGGAGCTGAGGTTTCCGGGAATCGGCAGCGCATGGCTGGCGCGCGCGACCATGTAGTCGGCATAGCCGCCGTCCACCATCACGCCGGTGATGACGGCCTTGCGACACAGGTTTTCCATGCCCTCGCGGCAGGCTTCGCAGGTGCCGCAAGTGCTGAAGTTCCAGGCCACGCCGACCCGGTCGCCCACGGCCAGGTGGGTGACGTTGGCGCCGCGCTCCACCACGCGGCCGACCACCTCGTGGCCGGGGATCAGGTTCGCCTTGGTCGCCCCCTTGAGCGCGGGCTGGTCGCCCTCGGCCACGTGCAGGTCCGAGTGGCAGACGCCGCAGACCTCGACCTCGATCAGCACGTCGTCGGGGCCGGGCACCGGGCGCGGCACCTCTTCCACGCTGAGGGTCGGGCCGAATTCATGAAGGACGGCGGCTTGCATGGGATCTCCAATTCAGGGAAGAGGTGGGTGGCTGCCCGATTCTAGGAGCCGCCCTTGGGTCAGCCTGTCGCCAGTGCCACACGCCGGACGCGCTACTTGCGCTGCCAGACGTCGCCCGGCGCCAGGCCCGCCGGCTGGGCCAGACGTGCCCACGCGGCGGCATCGTCCTGCAAAGTGGCACGCCACCAGTCGGCGCTGATGGCGGCCACCCTCCCGTGGTGCGCCGCCTGCAGGTCCCGCGTGATCGCCTCGCGCGGCACGATCTCGGCGGCCCGCCCGGTCTGGCCGGCGAAGGTCATGTGGTCCGCGTCCTGCAACACCAGGTGCGCCTTGTTTCCCGGCGGCAGCGCGGCAAAGACGGCCATGCGCCGCTCGGGCGTGGCGCCCACGCCCACCACGTCGTCATCGCGCGTGCCGGTGATCGACAGCAGCGGGCGGTCCAGCCGCTCGAAGGCGCGATGCGCATCGCCCATTACCGGTGCGGTGGGCGAGAACGCGATGAACGCGGCGAGTCGCGGCTCGGTGATCCCTTCGAATCCCGGGTAGCGCTGCCCCGCCATGCCCATCGTCGTATGTGCACCAAACGAATGGCCCGCCATGCCCGCCTGCGTCGGCCGCACCTGGCCCCACTGTCCTTGTCCGGCTGCGTGGCGCCGCCCGATCTCGTCCAGCGCAAAGCCCACATCGCGCAGGCGCGCCAGCAGTTGCTGCGGCCCGGCCAGAGAACGCAGCGTGCGCTGGTCGGTGAAGGTGTTCGTGACGCTGCGCACGGCCGCCAGATCGCTGCCAGGGTGCTGCAAGTGCACCACCACGAAACCGGCCGCTGCCCAGGCCTCGCCCCACACCGAGCCGCCTTCGCGCGTGCCGCCCAGTCCGTGCGAGAAGATCACCACCGGCCAGGGTCCGGCGAAACGGGCCGCGTCCGGCCAGCGCAGCCGCACCGGCACGTCGCGCTGGCGCTCGGCGTCGGTCCAGGTTTCGTCCAGCACCGGGCCGCTTGATGGCGGCGTCTGGGCCAGCGCGGGCAGGCCCAGCCCTGGCAGCGCGCCACCCAGCAGGGCGGCAAGGCATTGGCGGCGGGTGTTCATGGCGCGGATTATGGGCAGGCCCCTGTGAACCCAATGTGTCTGGCAGGCCCGCCCTGACATAAACCGAAACAAACCGATACCGCGCCGAGAGGACGCCGCGCGCCATGCCCGGCACCATTCAAATCCTGTTCAACAACTTCTTTGAAGAAGGAAACCCTGAAATGAAACCCTGGATCAAACGCACCCTGTTCGGCCTGTTTGGCGTCTCCCTCCTCGTCGGCGGCCTCACGGCCTGCGGCCATCGCCATGGCTACGGCGCCAACGCGACGCCCGAGCAGGCCGCCGAGTTCCGCAGCAAGATGGTCGAGCGCGTCAGCAGCAAGCTCGACCTCGACGCCACGCAGAAGCAGAAGCTCACCGTGCTGGGCGACAAGCTGCACGAGCAGCGCCTCGCGATGATGGGCGCCAGCAAGGACCCGCGCGCCGACCTCAAGGCGCTGGTGGCCGGCGACAAGTTCGACAAGACCCGCGCCCAGGCCCTGGTCACCGAAAAAACCGCCGCCGTCACTGGCAAGAGCCCTGAAGTCATTGCCGCGCTGGCCGACTTCTACGACAGCCTGAACCCGGCCCAGCAGCAGAAGGTGCGCGAGTTCATGGACAAGCGCGGCCGCTGGTACCACCGGGGCTGATCGGCGCAGCGGGTGCAGGGCGCGAGACCGACGTGCATGAATGACAGAATCGCGCCATGCCCCGCATCCTGCTGATCGACGACGACGCCCAGCTCGGCCCCCCGCTGGCGGCCTACTTCCAGCGCTTCGACCTGACGCTGGAGCAGGCCCTGCGCCCCAGCGCGGGTCTGGCCCGGCTGGCACAGGGCGGGTTCGACGCCGCCATCCTCGACGTCATGCTGCCCGAGATGGACGGCTTCGAGCTGTGCCGCACCATCCGCCGCAGCAGCGACATCCCGCTCATCATGCTCACCGCCCGCGGCGAGGTGATGGACCGCGTGGTGGGCCTGGAGCTGGGCGCCGACGACTACGTGCCCAAGCCCTTCGAGCCGCGCGAGCTCGTCGCCCGCGTGCAGACCGTGCTGCGCCGGCGCACCGCCACGGCACCCGCTGCCGCCCGGCTGGAGTTCGACGGCCTCACCGTGGACCCCGCCACCCGCAGCGTGATGCGCCTGGGCCAGCCGCTGGAGCTGACCGGCACCGAGTTCGACCTGCTGCACCTGCTGGCGCGCGAGCCCGGCAAGGTCTTCAGCCGCGACGACATCCTGAACCACCTGCGCGGCCACGAGGCCGAGCTGTTCACCCGCGCGGTGGACATTGTGGTCAGCCGCCTGCGCAAGAAGCTGGAGCCGCTGGACGCCATCAAGACCTTGCGCAACGCCGGCTACTCGCTGGCGTTAGGCCGCGCTCAACCCGTCGCTGAACCCAAGACGCCATGAGCAGCCCCGCGCAGACGCTTACCCAAGCCCGTTGGCACCGCCGTGCAAGGCATGCACTGGCGCATTCGCTGCGCGTGCGCCTGGTCGCGCTGTTCCTGCTGCTGGCGCTGGCCATGGCCGCAACCTTCCTGTTCGGCATGCAAAAGGCCTTCAGCATCGGCTGGCGCGACGCGGCCCGCCCGCTGGTGGTGGATTACGTGGACCGGCTGGCCGCAGAGATCGGCAGCCCGCCCCGCATCGAGCGCGCCCAGGCCCTGGTGCAGCGACTGCCGGTGGCCGTGCGCATCAGCGGCCCGCAGGTCAACTGGCGCAGCCATCCCGCGAACCCGGATCAGGAGCGCCGCTGGAACGACGCCAACCGCTGGAAGGGCGACGAGCCCCGCCTGCTGGAGCGCATCACCGCCGACGGCCACCGCATCCACTTTTCGCTGAACGTGCAGGTCTGGCAAGACCAGCCCCGGGTGATCGGCTGGGCCACGCTGGCCGTGCTGCTGTTGCTCACCGGGCTGGCCTACCTGCGCGTGCGCCGCCTGCTGCGCCCGCTGGACGACATCCGCGCCGGCGCCTTGCGCTTCGGCGCGGGCGACTTTGCGCAGCCGATCCCCGTGCGCCACCCGGCCCGGCCCGATGAATTGGGCGAGCTGGCTGCCACCATCAACACCATGGGTGGCGACATCCGCCAGATGCTCGACGCCAAGCGCGCCTTGCTGCTGGCCATCAGCCACGAACTGCGCAGCCCGCTGACCCGCGCCCGCCTGAACACCGAGCTGCTGCCCGAAACCCCCGATGTGCTGCCCGCGCGCGACGCCCTGCTGCGCGACCTGGGCGACATGCGCGACCTGATCACCGACCTGCTGGAGAGCGAGCGCCTGGCCAGCCCGCACGCCGCGCTGCACCGCGAGCCGGTGGACCTGGCCGCCCTGGCCGGCGAGGTCGTCGCCAGCCTGGAAGGTGCCCCTGCCGTGCAGCTGACGGCAGCCAGCGACCTGCCCACGCTGGCGCTGGACCGCACCCGCATCCGCCTGCTGCTGCGCAACCTGCTCGACAACGCACTGCGTCACAGCGTGGACGCGCCGCACCCGCCCGAAATTCACCTGCGCCCCGAAGGCAGTGGCCTGCGCATCACCGTGCGCGACCACGGCCCCGGCGTGCCTGACGACCAGTTGCCCCATCTGGCCCAGCCCTTCTACCGGCCCGATGCCGCCCGCGAGCGCGCCACCGGTGGCGTGGGCTTGGGGCTGTACCTGTGCAAGCTGGTGGCGCAGGCGCATGGCGGCACGTTCACCGTGCGCAATGCGCTGCCTGGGCTGGAAGTCGTGGTGACGCTGCCGGGCGGCTGAGTATTCTCCGGCGATTGCCCGTTGGATGGCTGGTCGCGGCGGTAGTGTGCGAATGATTCAAAATCAGGAGCAAAAGATGACCTTTCGGCGCTGGGATGAAGCCGATTTTGTTCACAATCGGACCTGATCAGCCTTCTTGAATCGTTTCTTATCGCCCGGACATACCATGTCAACTCCCTCCCGCTCTTTGAGCCTGGCCGGCGCCAGCAATTTCCGCGACCTCGGCGGTTACATCGGCCACGACGGCCGACCGGTGCGCTGGCGCACGCTGTTCCGTTCCGACCATCTGGCCGCGCTGACGCCGGATGACCAGGCGGCGCTGGCGCGGCTGGGCCTGGCGCGGGCCTTCGACTTTCGCGGGGCGCAGGAGCGCGCTGCCGGTGCGTACGAGATACCTGGTGTGACGCTGCATGCGCTGCCGATCGAGCCCACCGTGGTGCAGCGCATGAAGGACCTGCTGGTGGCCGGGCGCGCGCTCACGCCGCAGCAGACTGTGGCCTTGATGCAGGAGACCTACCGCGCTTTCGTCAACGACAACGCCGCCGCGTTTGCCGCCTTGTTCGAGCATCTGCTGGCCAGCGATGCGCCGCTGGTGTTTCACTGCACCGCCGGCAAGGACCGCACCGGCTTTGCCGCCGCGCTGATCCTGCTGGCGCTGGGCGTGCCGCGCCCGGTGGTGATGCAGGACTACCTGCTGACCAACGAGCTGCTGCGCATGGACAGTGCCCCGGCCTACGGCATTCCGCCCGAGGTGATGCAGGTGCTGTGGCGGGTGCAGGCCGAGTTTCTCGACGCCGCCCTGCACGCCGTGGATACCGACCACGGCGGCGTCGACGCCTACCTGCAGCGCGAACTGGGCCTGAGCCCTGTCGCCCTGCGCCAGCTCGGCACGCTGTATCTGCAGCGCTGAGGCGCCGGGGCCCTTTCGGGCCTTGACCTGCCTCAATGAAACCCGCAGCCCTTCGGTTCACGATGGCAGCAGCGGGGCGCCATCCCGCCCCACGCGGAGGCATCATGCAACACCCCCGAACCCTGAAAGCTCTCGCGCTGGCGCTGGCGTTGGGCTTGCCCATGCAGGCGCGCGCGCAGGCGCCATTTTTCGTGCCGATCCCGGCGTCCATTCTGGTGGGGCCGCTGGTGATGCTGCTGATTCCGCTGGGCATGGAACTCTCCAAGTCCGATGAAAAGAGGGTTCAGGAGCTGGAGGCCCGGGGGGACTGGGCTTCCGTCGTCGCGATGGCCACGCAACACCTCGGCGCGAAGCCGGGCGACCTCTACTGGCTGGAGTTGCGCGGACGTGCGCTGCAGCGCCAGATGGGCTGCGCCGCAGCCCTGCCGGACCTGCGTCAGGCCTTTGACGGCAGGCTGGCGCAGGCGCCGTTGCAGCCGGAGCCGACGTTTGCCGCGGGGCTGTCGCTGGGCCTGTGCGAGATGGCCGTGTGGGACTTGAATGCCGCAGCGGCCACGATGGTCCGACTGTCCCCGTTGGCGCCCCAGGGCTGGGAGCCCATCTACAACCTCGGCGTGATCCGCGCCTTGCAGGGTGACCTGGACGGCGCCCGCGCTGCCGAGGCCGCGCTGCGGCCGCGCAACGCCGAGATGGCCGATGCCCTGCTGGCTCGATACATCGTTCCGGGGTCGGCCTCCCCCGCGCCGGACACTGCGGCTGGCCTTTCGGCGCAAGCCCTCCCTGAGCGCCTGCCGCCTGCGCTGGCAGAACAGGCGCTGGCCATCGGCAACCGGATGCTGGTGCTGCCGCAGGGTCGCTGGTTTGGCACGGCTGCGTCCAGCCGCACGGTGTTGGGCGGGCACATTCGCGTTGCGCCGGTCAAGATCGATCGGGTTGAGCTGACGACCCTGGGCGCCTTCGAGGTGACCGGTGCGGGGCGGCTGGCGGCGGCGGTGGCATTCACCGCCAACAAGAAGCAGGCCTTCGGCATCTCGTACTGGAACGTTGACGACCCGTGCGCCTCGCGCGACGGCGTCTACGTGGAGCGTTTCAACAGCCCCTTCGACCAGCCCGAGTGCCTGCGCCTGCGCGTGCTCACGCCGGCCATGATGCGCGCCGTCGCGGACCTGCAGCCGGTGCTGCAGGCAGCCGAGGCTGCCGGGGCAACATTGCCGGCGGCCGCCTACGAAGTGCAATACGCCCGCCACGGGCTGGACTGGGTGGTCACGTCCACCTGGCTGGTGCCGACGCATCGTCTGGCCGGCGACCTGGCGGCCGTGCAGTGGGGCCACGCGCTGGCCAATGCCTTGCGCCCGCTGGCCCGGTGGCCGCAGCCGCAGACCGTCGCTGCGCCGCCGCTGGGGCCCATGCCCTGAGCCGGGCTCAGGCGTTTACACCGGAACGGTGTAGTTCAGGGTCATGCGCCCGCCATCGACTACAACGATCTCGCCGGTGATGTAGCTGGCCGCATCGCTGGCCAGATAGGCCACCGTGTCGGCGATCTCCGTCGGCTCGCCCAGACGCTTCATGGGCGTGCGCATCATGATCTTTGCCTTGGCCTCGTCGCTGGTCAGCACGGCCTTGGCGGCCAGCTCGGTGGAGATGGTGCCGGGCGCCACGGCGTTCACGCGCACGCCCTTGTCGGCCAGCGCCAGCGCCATCACGCGGGTGAGCTGGTTGATCCCGCCCTTGCTGACGTTGTAGCTGGCGATGGTGGGAATGGCCAGCGTGCCGTTGACCGAGCTCATGTTGACGATGCTCCCGCCGCCGGTCTTGACCATCTCGCGCGCCACGGCCTGGCCCACGAGGAACGAGCCCTTGACGTTGACGCGGATCACCGCATCGAAATCGGCCTCGGTCACGTCCAGAAAATCCGCCGCCTTGAAGATGCCGGCGTTGTTCACCAGCACATCGATGCGGCCGTGCGCGGCCAGGGTGCGCGCGATCAGCGCGTCCACGTCGGGCTTGTGGCCGACGTCGCAATGCACGTAGATCCCGCCGAGTTCGCCCGCCAGGGCCTGGCCCGGCGCGTCGGCCAGATCGGCCAGCACCACGCGGGCGCCTTCGCGCGCGAAGCGGCGGGCGCAGGCCTCGCCGATGCCCTGGGCGCCGCCGGTGATGATGACGACGCGGCCGTCGTGGCCGAAGTGGACCTTGCTGGAATCGGGTGGGGTCATGGTGAAGTGTCCTGGATGAAGTGAAGCGGGTATCGGTTCAGCGCACGGGCGCCGGCAGCGCCGATTCTGGCGCAATCAGCAGCGTCGCCAGGGTCGCATGCCCCTGCTGACGCGCCAGGTCGGCGGCGGTGCGGCCGGCGGCGTCGGTTTTCGCGCGGTCGGCGCCGGCGGCCAGCAGCAGGCGGACCACGGCTTCGTCGCCGCGGCGGGCGGCGAGCATCAGAGCGGTCTGGCCCGCAGGGTCGGTCGCATTCAACGCCGCGCCCTCCTTCAGGGCCTGGCGCGCGGCTTCCAGCGATCCGGACAGCGCTGCGGTCAGCAGCCGCTGGCTGGCGGGCGAGAGGCTTGTCGCCGGACCGGCGGTGCTGGTTGTCACGGCGCGCTCTTGTGCGGCCGCCGGCATCGGCGCCAGGCGCGCGCGCGATTCAGCCGGGCTGGCATCCAGTGCCCTGGCGGGGGCCGTTGAAGGCGCCGGCGCAGCAGCTCCCAACGACGCGGCGGGTGGCGTTGCAGGAACTGGAGCGGCGGCCGGTGCCGGTTCGGCGATGGGGGCCGTCGCGGGCGGCGCGGCTTTCAGGGCACGGTTCGTCGGGCCCGTGCCCTCGGTTGCGGGGGGGGCGCGGTCGGCAAGCGAGCCGGCGTCTTTGGAAACCCCAGCCACCACGTTGCCGCTTTCGCCGGTCAGGGTTGCCGGGACAGCGCTTTTTCCGGGCGAGGAGGGGGCAGCGGGCCGGGCCTGCACGGCGGGCGCGCGCTGCGGCTCTGCGGCACCTGGGCCCATCGGCGTCGGGGTGTTGCGAAGGACAGACGTGGGCGCGGGTTCAGGCAAGGGCGCCGGTGCGGATGCGGTATCGGCGGACTCGGCCTTGCCCGGTCGCGAGGGCAAGGCCGGTGGCGCAAGCGCAGGTCCGCCCGAAGTGAGTTCGCGCTCGTCCGGCGTGCCGCGTTCGAACTGCAGGAACAACAAGGTCGCCAGGCCCAACACGGCCACGCTGGCGACGGCGCGCAGGCGCCAGGAGCTGTCGTTGGCGGCGTGGCGGCCGTTGTTCGTTGCCTGCTTCGGACTTTTCGAGCTTTTTTGGTCAGATCCCGGCGTCAATGGGTTATTGTTTGCTATCCATTCAGGAGTTTTGTCGGGCGACGATTCTGCGTCGCCTGTGCTCGAGGCGCTTCGCGCGGCGGCTGCGCGTGCCTGTGCCAGCACGGTCTCTCGCAGCGCGGGCGACGGGCGGGCCGGGTCCTGCGCGCTGGCTTCGTGATAGCGCCGGACCAGCTCATCGGTGGCCTCGTGGCGCGGCAGGGGGGTGTCGGGGCGGTTCACAGCAAGCCCTCCAGGGTCTGGCGCAGCGTGGCGCGGGCGTAGCGCAGCCGGCTCTTGGCGGTTTCGACGGGCACACCAGTGGTGGCGGCGATGTCGGCGACGGTCAGGGCGCCCTCGGCCTGCAGCAGGAAGGCATCGCGCTGCACGGCGGGCAGGGCCGCCAGCACATCCAGCAGGGCCTGCGCCTGCTCGCGTGATTGCAGCTGGCGCAGCGGGCCGAAGCCGGAGTCCGCGGCCAGCGTGTCGGCCAGGCTGGCGCCGTCCTCGGTCGCGGCATCCAGGCTGGCGTGGGGGTGGTGGGTGCGGAAGTGATCGACCATGCGGTGGTGCGCCAGTGTGAACAGCCAGGTGCGAAAGCGCGCGCGGGGCTGGTAGTGAGGGGCCTGGCGCACGATGCTGAACCACACGTCCTGCACCAGTTCGTCGGCCAACGCCGCGTCGTGCACGCTGCGCAGCACGTAGCGCCACACCGCCGGCAGGTTACGGTCGTAGAGGGTCTCGAAGGCGCGCGCGTCACCGGCTGCAAAGGCTTGCATGAGCATCTCGTCGGTGGGCGCGACCTCCGTGTCCATCGTCGGGATTATCCCGGCGGCGCCCGCCGCGGCGGGCGGGTGCAGACGAGGCGGTCCTCAACGGTAGACGGGCGGGTCGGGCACGTAGCGCGACAGGGGGGCATCCGGGAAGGGGTTGGCTTGCCGCTGGGGCGCCGCGCCGGGGATCACGCCCAGGGCAACGAGGTTTTCGACGCTGTCGTACCGGATGCGGATCAGCTCGTCGGGTCGGTGGCTGCGGCGCTCGAACGTGGTGTGGGCGACGCGCGAGCTCTCGCGCTCGCCATGGCCCGTGCCCAGGCGCGCGGCCGGAGCCGCGCGGGCGACGGCCTCGTCACGGCTGCGCGCGCCGGCGCCTTGCGGACTTTCGGCCCGGGATTCGGCGGCAGCAGGGCCAGGCGCCGGGGCCGCTTTGGCCGTGGCCGCGGCCGCCGATCCGGCCAGCGTCGACCGCTCCTGGGCCGCAGCCGATTCGTTGGCATCGGGCAGCGCCCTGCCCGGCGGGTACGGCACCGAGACCGGCGGCGGTGGGGGCAGCTTCTCCCGGAACACGGCGACCCCGATCACCCCGACATGGTCAGGGCGGCCGGTGCGCGCTGCGTAGGAGGCCTGCGAGGCGGCGAAGTGGAAGGCCGCAACTTCGGCGTCGCTCTTGCGCCAACCAGAGATGTCGAAGGATTGCCAGGGCGAGAGCACATAGCCGGTCTGCTCCCACGAGGCGGTTTCCCCCGATACGACGTTGACGCCGTCCACCGAGATCACGCCGAGCACGCGCTCGCCGCTGGCGTTGCGCACGGAGACGGCGTAGCGCCCGCCGGGGCGTCCGGCGACCCAGTAGTCGCCCCGGTGGCGGTAGACAGGCAGGGTCGCGCCGCTGTCGCGGTCGATGACGTTGATGTCGGTCAGCCGACCGACGGCATGCGCGGGGGGGGTGCCAAGAAAGGCCAGCGCAGCCAGAGCGGGCAGGGCCAGGCGGGCGGTGCGGCAGGCGAGGGGTTTCATGAAAGCTCCTTTTGAAGGTTGAGGTGCTGACTGAAACGAACGGTGGGTGCGGATGGGGTCAAATCGCCGACCGAAATCGGTAACGGGTTGTAAATCGTTGCGCTGACGATCTGGTAAAACCGGCGTCAGGGGCAAGAACCAGTGCCCGACGATCCACGCGGGGACCTTGTTCCGCCCCCAACCCTCCAACTGCCATGACCATATTCACCAAGACCGTGTTGTTCACCGATGCCGACGGCCGCGCGAAATTTCGCGAAGAAACTCTGGCGCTGAGCGAGGGCACGCCGCAGGCCGCGCTGTCCCCGCTGATGGCCTCCGGTGGCTACCAGCTTCGACAGAGCCCGGTGGGTTTTCGCAGCAGCTTTCATTGCACCGGCAGTCCGCAATGGCTGATCGTGCTGCGTGGGCAGATGGAGATCGGGCTGCAGGACGGCAGCTCGCGGGTGTTCGGCCCGGGGGATCATTTCTATTCGGCCGACACGCTGCCCGAGGGCGCCACCTTCGATCCGGCGGTGCATGGCCACTGGAGCCGTCAGGTCGGGCCGGAGCCGCTGGTGACGCTGTTCGTGCGGGGCTGAGGGCCGCGGCTCAGGCCTGCTGAAGTTGCCCCGACAGCAGGATGCGCGTGCCAGGGTCCGCCGCCTTGACGGCGCGGATCAGGCCCGTGGCCACGTCGGCGGCGGCAATCGCGCGCAGGTTGGCGGGGGTGACGGGCCGAAACAGGGCCATGACAGCCAAGCCGATGCGCTCCCCGGAGCGGATCGGCTGATCCAGGGACTCGCGGTCGCCCGCCAGCATTGACGGGCGGGCAATCACGACCGAGTCGTAGCCCAGGGCGGACACGGCCTGTTCCATCTCGCCCTTGACCCGGTTGTAGAACACGGCCGAGCGGGCGCTGGCCCCCATGGCGCTGACCACTCCCAGATGCGTAGCGCCAGATGACCGCGCGGCGCTGGCTACGGCCACCACAGCGTCAAAATCGATGGCGCGAAAGGCTTGCTGGCTGCCTGCCACCTTGATCGTGGTGCCCAGCGCAATGAAAACGTCGTCGACCTTGGGCAGCCGGGGCAGGGCTGCAAAGTCGACGACGTGGGAGTGAAGCTTGGGGTGGCGCTGGGCCAGGGCCCGGCGGCCCACGCAGTGAACCGCCGAATAGGCTTTATCGGCCAGAAGAGCGCGGAGGATTTCCCGACCCACGAGACCCGAAGCCCCCGCCACCAGAGCGGTTCTGCCCGCCGCCGAAGCCGCGGCCGCCGCCGTTGCGTCCGCCGCGTCCGCGGTCGGCCATGCTGTCGATGCTGGTTCGCATCGGGTCGGGTTGGCCGGAGGCGTCCTGGCGGGGTCTGCGCGTGTCATGACGCACATTGTGCAGGTTGGTGCGCAGCGGGTCCACGTTGCGGGGGATTTCATCGCCGAAATCCGCACGTTCGCGGCGCTCGGCCGGCGGGCGCTGGCCTTGGGCCGGGTTGCCGCGACCGGCGTTCACGCCGCCGTGGCGCTGGCCATGCGGGGCGTGGGCGGGCTTGGGCGTGCCACCTTGGCGCTCGCCGGATCGACCGCCACCCGACGGATTGCCGCCGCGGCCACCAGGCGCCGCCTTGCCTTCGCGCATGCGCTGCATCATCTCGGTGCGCGCCGCCTTGGCCGCGGCCTGCATCACGTCGCGGCTGGGCGGCTTGCCCGCGCCGCCCCAGATGGTCTGGCGGCCCATGGCAATGGGCTCGGCCTTTTCACCCGGCTCCGGCCCGAAGCCTTCGACGTGCTCGACGGCGATCTGCTGCTTGGTAAAGCGTTCGATGTCCATCATGAAGCCTTCCTCGTCCAGGCAGACCAGGCTGACGGCCTGGCCGTCGGCGCCGGCGCGGCCGGTGCGGCCGATACGGTGCACATAGTCTTCGCTGACGTTGGGGATCTCATAGTTCACCACATGCGGCAGGTCTTCGATGTCGATGCCGCGGGCCGCGATGTCGGTGGCCACGAGCGCGCGGATGTCGCCGCTCTTGAAGCCGGCCAGGGCCTGGGTGCGCGCGGACTGGCTCTTGTTGCCGTGCAGGGCCATGGCCTGGATGCCGTTCTTGGTCAGGAACTCGGCCACGTTGTTGGCGCCGAACTTGGTGCGGGTGAACACCAGCACCTGGCTCCAGTTGTGCTTCTGGATGATGTGCGCCAGCAGCGCCTTCTTCTTGCCGCGGCCCACCGGATGGATGATCTGGGTGATGCGCTGCACCGTGGTGTTGCGCGGCGTGACCTGGATGCTTTGCGGGTTCTTGAGCAGGCCCGAGGCGAGTTCGCGGATCTCGTCGCTGAAGGTGGCGGAGAACAGCAGGCTCTGCTTGTCGCGCGGCACCAGGGACAGGACCTTCTTCACGTCATGGATGAAGCCCATGTCGAGCATGCGGTCGGCCTCGTCGAGCACCAGAATCTGCACGCTGGAAAGGTCCAGAAAGCCCTGTTGCTGCAGGTCGAGCAGTCGCCCGGGCGTGGCCACCAGAATGTCGACGCCGCGTTTGAGCTTGCTGATCTGCGGGTTCATGCCGACGCCGCCGAACACCACGGTGGACGTCAGGGCGACGTGCTTGCCGTAGTCCTGCACCGATTCCTCGACCTGGGCGGCGAGTTCGCGGGTGGGGGTCAGTACTAGCGCGCGAATGGCCGTGCCGCCGAACTTGTTCTTGCCGGCTTCGCCGCGCCCGAGGATGTCGAGCATGGGCAGCACGAAGGCAGCGGTCTTGCCGGTGCCGGTCTGCGCGCCGGCCAGCAGGTCGTGCCCTTCGAGCACCGCCGGAATGGCCTGGGCCTGGATGGGGGTGGGGATTTCGTAGCCTTGCTCGTGCACGGCTTTCAGAATGGCCGGAGCCAGTTTCAGATCGTCAAAGTTCATGTGGAGGCGCCCGTCCTGGGCGCATGGAGCATCGGCCTGTTCCGTCGTGAAGGTTCACGGCCGGGCCAGTCAAAGGCAGATGAAATACAAGGTCGGGAGCCCGAAAGGAGCTTTCTTCGTCCCCAGCAGCATGCTGACGTTGCAGGCAACTGGGTCCTGCAACAAGCCGTATTGTCGCATGCGCGGATAATCCACGCTTTTGCGCTGCATGCGCCGTCTTTCCCAAGGGTTCCCCGTACTATGGCTCAATACGTTTTCACCATGAATCGCGTCGGCAAGATCGTGCCGCCGAAGCGACAGATCCTCAAGGACATCTCCCTCAGCTTCTTCCCCGGCGCCAAGATCGGCGTGCTCGGTCTCAACGGATCAGGCAAGTCCACGCTGCTCAAGATCATGGCCGGATTGGACAAGGAGATCGAGGGCGAAGCCATCCCCATGCCG
The DNA here is from genome assembly GCA_016721925.1 of Candidatus Skiveiella danica. GTDB lineage: Bacteria > Pseudomonadota > Gammaproteobacteria > Burkholderiales > Burkholderiaceae_C > Skiveiella > Skiveiella danica. The sequence goes on along the minus strand of JADKHE010000013.1, from coordinate 95,846 downwards.
GGCCTGAAGATCGGATACCTGCCGCAGGAGCCCAAGATGGATCCGGACCAGACCGTGCGGGAGGCCGTTGAAAGTGGCATGGGAGAGGTCAAGGCGGCGCAGCAGCGCCTGGACGAGGTCTACGCGGCTTACGCCGAGGAAGATGCCGATTTCGAAGCGCTGGCGGCCGAACAGGCCAAGCTGGAGGCCATCATTGCCACCGCGGGAGACGCCTCCGAACACCAGCTGGAAATTGCCGCCGATGCGCTGCGCCTGCCGCCCTGGGAGGCCGTGATCGGCAAACTGTCGGGTGGTGAGAAGCGCCGTGTGGCGCTGTGCCGGCTGCTACTCAGCCGCCCCGACATGCTGCTGCTCGATGAGCCGACCAACCACCTGGACGCCGAATCGGTGGACTGGCTGGAGCAGTTTCTTGCCCGCTTTTCCGGCACCGTGGTGGCCATCACCCACGACCGTTACTTCCTGGACAACGCCGCCGAGTGGATTCTCGAACTCGACCGGGGCTCCGGCATTCCCTACAAGGGCAACTACAGCACCTGGCTGGAGCAGAAAGAGGCGCGCCTGGAGCAGGAAAACCGCAGCGAGGATGCGCGGACCAAGGCGATGAAGAAGGAGCTCGAGTGGGTGCGACAGAACCCCAAGGGCCGCCAGGCCAAGAGCAAGGCGCGTCTGGCGCGTTTCGAAGAGCTCAGCGACTATGACTACCAGAAGCGCAACGAGACCCAGGAAATATTCATTCCCGTCGCCGAGCGCCTGGGCAACCAGGTGTTCGAGTTCCACAATGTGACCAAGTCGTTCGGCGACCGGGTGCTGATCGACAACCTGTCCTTCACCGTCCCGGCGGGCGCCATCGTCGGCATCATCGGCCCCAACGGGGCCGGCAAATCGACCCTGTTCAACCTGATTGCCGGCAAGGAGAAACCGGACAGCGGCGAGGTCATCATCGGCTCCACCGTCAAGATGGCCTTTGTGGACCAGCATCGCGACGATCTGTCGAATGAGAAGACCGTCTGGGAAGACGTCTCCGGCGGGCTCGACATCCTGACCGTGGGCAAGTTCCAGATGGCCAGCCGCGCCTACTGTGGCCGCTTCAACTTCAACGGCGGCGACCAGCAGAAGAAGGTCGGCACACTGTCCGGCGGCGAGCGCGGCCGCCTGCACCTGGCGAAAACGCTGATCGCCGGCGGCAACGTGTTGCTGCTGGATGAGCCTTCCAACGATCTGGATGTGGAAACCCTGCGCGCGCTGGAAGATGCGCTGCTCGAATTTGCCGGCTCGATCATGGTGATCAGCCATGACCGCTGGTTCCTGGACCGCATTGCGACGCACATCCTGGCCGCCGAAGGCGACAGCCAGTGGGTGTTCTTCAATGGCAACTACCAGGAGTACGAGGCCGACAAGAAACGGCGCCTGGGCGAGGAAGGCGCCAAGCCCAAGCGCATGCGCTTCAAGGCACTGAAGTAAAAACCTTTCGCAAGCACCGGATTTCCTGCAATACTTGCGGCCATGAAACCCGGAGTCAAACGGAGGATCGGGATTGCAGACACCCACGGCAACCGCCGGGTGACGGTGTCTGCGTGCCTGGAGCTTGTGCTGTCCCAGGTGCCCAGCCTGATGGACCAGGTGCTGGACGGGCTGCGCCTTGCAGCGGGTCTGGACCCGCACAAATCGGCGGGCCGGGGCGGGTTTCGGCCGGAACTGAAGCCAGTCATCCAGCAACTGCTGGACCAGCGCGATTCACTGCGAAACGCCTTCTCGGGCCAGGTGCGCATCCTGTCCTACGGCGGGGTGTCCGACCCCGGCAGCCGGCCTCTGGTCCGGTTCGAGGACATCCAGCTGCTGGATGTCCACCAGCTGGATCAGAGCATCGAATTGGCCCGGGTCCAGCAAGAGCTGGACTTCACCGCCGGCGAGGCGCTGCCTCGCCTGAACGCGCTCATGAGCACGGTCATGGGCTGGATCAACGTTCAACCCAACATCAATCCACTGCGTCCGGAGCTTTTCGCCAAGGCGCTGCGAGACACCATGGCGGCGCATATCTCGATTGCCGAGATCCGCAGTGAAATCCTGGCGTCGGCGGCGGGCCGGCTTGGGGTGGGTTTGCGGCAGGTCTACCGGGAGATTACAGAGTGGCTCCTGTCGCATGGGGTCGAGCCCGCAGGCACGACGCCGCCGACCTTGGCCGGCGCGGCGGCGACTCGCAATACCGAAAAGAGCAACGAAACCACGCGGGCTGTGATCACTTTGGAACGCCTGAGGCGGCTGCTTTCAGCGGACATGGGTGACGTGGCCAGCCTCAGCGGTCGCCCCGGCGGCGACTTCCTTCACACGATCCCGGCTTCGCTGACCGCGCTGCAGGATATGAAGCAGGTCGAGGCGATGATCCAGCGACTGGAGTTGCGCAAAAAGCAGCAGAGTGCTTCTTCGGGCAATGCCGCTGCTCAGCACGTGGACTTGAGCCTTCGCGGCCCGATGGACGGCCGACAACTTGGACAGCAGATCGGCGAGGAAGTGACCCGGATGATGCTGGACAACCTGACCCAGGACGAGCGTCTGCTGGGCCAGGTCCGCTCGGCCTTGCAGGGCCTGTCGGGCTCACTGCTGGAACTCGCCAGATCCGATGTGCGATTCTTCAGCGACCACCGCCACCCGGCGCGCCAGTTTCTCGATCGCGTGACCGACCGCAGTCTGGCTTACACAACGGAAGATGAACCGGGTTATGCCCGCTTTGTTGAGTCGATCAATGGTGCCGTGCAGACGATCAATGCGTCGACGGAACTCCGGGCGGTGGCCTTCGCTCTGGAGATGGAAAAGCTCTTGTCCGTCTGGCAGCAGGACGACAAGGCGCAACTGGCTCTGCGCGAGGAAACGGCTCGTGCATTGCTGCATGTCGAACAACGCAACCTGCTCGCGCAGCGCCTGGTCGACCAATGGCTGGGTCGCATGAAGGAACAGCCCGTACCCCTTCTGGTGCGCAGTTTTCTGGTGGGGCCTTGGGCGCAGGTCGTCGCGGAGTCACAGCTGAACTGCACGCGCGGCAGCACGGATCCGCAGGGGTATCTGGCTGTGGTTGACGAACTGATCTGGAGCGTGCAGCCCTGGCAGGCAAGGCGCAATCCGGTCCGTCTGGTCGAGATGATCCCGGCGATGCTGGCCACGCTGCGCTCCGGCTTGCAGCTGATCGCCTTTCCGCCCCGGCGCATCTCTCAGTTTTTTGACGAGCTGATCGCCTGCCATGAAACCGTGCTGCAGGAGGCCCGAGCCGCGCGCGAGAAGCAGGAACTGGCCGCTCACGCTCCGGGGGAAGGTGCCCACGGGGATGCTGGTGGGCCCGGCGTGCAGGATGTTCAGGATGCCGCTCTGGACGAGACCATGCCATCCGAGGCGCCTTGGCTCGGAGAGGCCGAAACGGCCGATGCCGGCTACCTTGAGGCCGAGGCCGTCATGCCGCTGGATCCGGCCACGCTGGAGGTGTCCGACGCGGATCGGCAGGAGGCGCAATCGGCCAGCGAGTCCATCAGCGAAGGGGCGTGGGTTGAATTGATGCTGGACGGCGAGTGGACGCGTCTCAAACTGACCTGGAGCAGCCCGCATCGCACGCTGTTCATGTTCACGTCGACGCGGGGGCGCGCACACTCGATGTCCCGGCGTTCGATGGCTCGCCTGCTTGCCACCGGGATGATCCGTATCGTGTCATCCGGACTCATGCTGGATGATGCGCTGGACGCCGTGGCCCAGACGGCCTTGCGTAACACGCTGGCTTCGGGGCAGGCCCCAGGGCACGCCGGCGCTGTTTGAGCGGGCTTCGATCAGGATGGGTCGTATGGCCCGGTACACGCCGCCCATGCTTCCTGATCGTTCCGGTGACCAGATGGCCTAGGCACCGGCAACGACATCACGCCACAGGCCGGCTCGCTATGGCTTCTGCGCCACGATGCACTTGAGTCCGGCCGACTGGCTTCCACCGCCCACTGACATGACGCCCTGGATGTAGTCCTGCGTGGAGATCCTGTTCTGCCCCCAGCGCGACGTCATATCGACAAAATAGACGTTGTAGCTCGGGTCATCCTGGTTCATCAGGCTGGAAACAGTGAATTCACCCATGCGTTGGTTGCCGCAGTTGCGCAGGATCTGATTGACGAACGCGTCATAGTTTGGATTGGCTTTCCACGCATCGGGTGCGCAAGCGGACAGGGCGAGCGGCAACAGGGCAGCAAGGGCCCATTTGCGGGCCATGGCCCCAATCAGGGGTGCGCGATCAATCAGGGGACGGTGCATGGTTGTTTCCTTTTGCGGGTCTGCGATGGGTCTTGATGCGTTCACCAGTGTGTCGAAAAGATGCCCACGCTGGCTGCGGGCTACATCCTAACGGGTGTGCGACACACTCGCAACGCCGGGAAGCCGCAGGCCACCGACTTCAAGACTGCGCGCAGCGCGCACGGCGCGCACGGTGGCGCGCGCGACCGCTTCGGCGGCCATGACACACAGGACCGTCATCCCAGGCGTTCGCGGGGCCAGGCCTGTGCTCATCGCAAACAGGGTGTCGCCGTCAGAAAGCGTATGCGCCGGATTGATGCTGCGTGCCAGTCCGTCGTGGCCCGCCATCGCCAGGCGTCGGGCCTGCGCCTTGGTCAGTTGCGCATCGGTCGCAATCACGCCGATGGTGGTGTTGGTGCCGGCCAGGATGGGCAGGGGGGGCTCCCCGCGCAGCAGGCTGCGGCGCGTATCGCGCAAGCCCGCGCCATCTCCGGTTCGGGCTCCGGCGATGAGGGCGCCTGTATCCGGATCCACGATATCCCCCAGCGCGTTGCAGGCGATCAACGCCCCCACAGTGACCCCGTCCAGAGTGACCGATGCGGTCCCGATGCCCCCCTTCATGGCGAAGGGCATGCCAAACATCTTGCCGATTGCGGCCCCGGTGCCGGCCCCGACGTTGCCTTCGGCCGGTGGCTGGCTGGAGGCCACCTGGCAGGCCGCATATCCGGCCTGCGCGTCGGGTCGGATATGGGCATCACCGACCAGCAGGTCAAACAGCACCGCAGCGGGAACGATCGGGACCAGGGCGGACCCGACGTCCAGACCGATGCCTTGCGATTCCAGCCAGCGCATCACGCCGCTGGCTGCGTCCAGTCCCCAGGCGCTGCCGCCAGAGAGCAGAACGGCATGCACCGTGTTCACCGCATTGCACGGATCGAGCAGGTCGGTCTCGCGCGTGCCCGGTGCAGCACCTCGCACGTCCACGCCGGCGACGGCGCCGCCGCGCGCCAGCACCACGCTGCAGCCGGTGGGCCTGCGGGGGTGGGTGAAATGGCCGACCTCAATGCCGGCCACGTCGGTGATGGCGCCTGCGCCATTCGCGCTGTCGAATTCACTCATGGCGTCGATTATGTTGTCATCATGAGATCGGACTTTCTATCCCTGCTCTGAGCCGCCACTGTTTGACCAGCGCATACAGGGCCGGAATCACCGCCAGCGTCAGCACGGTCGAGGAGATCATGCCGCCCACCATGGGCGCGGCGATGCGGCTCATGACCTCGGAGCCGGTGCCTGTGCCCCACAGGATCGGCAGCAGGCCGGCCATGATGGCGACCACCGTCATCATCTTGGGCCGCACGCGCTCCACCGCGCCTTCCATCACCGCCGCGTAGAGGTCATCCACGGTGGGTTCGCGCCCGGCCGCGCGGCATTTGACCTTCACGGCCTCCCAGGCATGGTCCAGGTAGATCAGCATGATCACGCCGGTTTCGGCCGCCACGCCGGCCAGCGCAATGAAGCCGACCGCCACGGCCACCGAGAGGTTGTAGCCCAGCAACCACATCAGCCAGACGCCCCCGACCAGCGCGAAGGGGACCGAGAGCATCACGATCAGCGTCTCCGTGATGCGCCTGAAGTTGAGGTACAGCAGCAGGAAGATCGACAGCAGCGTCACCGGGATCACGATCTTCATTTTCCCGATGGCGCGCTCCATGTACTCGAACTGGCCGCTCCAGGTCACGTAGTAACCGGGCGGGAACTTGACCTGCTCGGCCACCGCCTTCTTCGCATCCGCCACATAGCCGCCGATGTCGCGGTCGCGGATGTCGACATAGATGTACGCCGACAGCAGCGCGTTCTCGGTGCGGATGCCGGGGGCGCCCTTGGCGACGACGACCTTGGCCAACTGCCCCAGCGGAATCATGGCGCCGTCCATCGTGGGAATCAGCACCTCGCGCGCGATCTGCTGCGGGTCGCCGCGCAACTCGCGCGGGTAACGCACCGTCACGCCATAGCGTTCCCGGCCCTCCACCGTGGTGGTGACCATCTCGCCGCCCAGCGCGATGCCGACGACATCGAGCAGGTCGCCGACCGCCAGGCCGTAGCGCGCCAGTTGCTCGCGATCGGGTTCGATGTTCAGGTAAAAGCCGCCGGTGATGCGCTCGGCAAACGCACTGGTCGTGCCAGGCACGGCCTTTACGACGGTCTCGATCTGCCGCGCGAGTTTTTCCATCTCGTCCAGGTCCTTGCCGAAGACCTTGATGCCGATCGGCGTGCGGATGCCGGTGGACAGCATGTCGATGCGGGCCTTGATCGGCATGGTCCAGGAGTTCGCCACGCCGGGGAACTGCAGCGCCTGGTCCATTTCGGCAATCAGCTTGTCGATGGTCATGCCGGCGCGCCATTCGGATTCGGGCTTGAGGTTGATCACGGTCTCGAACATCTCGGTCGGCGCCGGATCGGTGGCCGTGTTGGCGCGCCCGGCCTTGCCAAAGACCGACGTCACCTCCGGGAAGCTCTTGATGATCTTGTCCTGCGTCTGCAGCAGCTCGGCGGCCTTGGTGATCGACATGCCGGGAAGCGATGCCGGCATGTAGAGCAGGGAGCCTTCGTTGAGCGTGGGCATGAACTCCGAGCCGAGGCGGGAGGCCGGGTAGTACGAGACGCCCAGCACCACCAGTGCGGCGAGCACGGTCAGTTTCTTCCAGCGCATGACACCCGTGATGATCGGTCGATAGACCCAGATCAGGAATCGGTTCACCGGGTTCTTCGCCTCGGGCATGATTTTTCCACGGATGAACAGCAGCATCAGCACCGGCACCAGCGTGATCGACAGCAGCGCCGCGCCCGCCATGGAAAAGGTCTTGGTATAGGCCAGCGGCGAGAACAGCCGGCCTTCCTGGCCTTCAAGCGCGAAGACCGGCAGGAACGACACGGTGATGATCAGCAGCGAGAAGAACAACGCCGGGCCCACTTCCTTGCAGGCATCCAGCATGGCATCGAACCGGTCTTTCGTGGAGTGCCCTTCGGGCAATCGTTCGAGGTGTTTGTGGGCGTTCTCGATCATCACGATGGCCGCGTCGATCATCGCGCCGATGGCAATCGCGATACCGCCCAGGCTCATGAGGTTGGAACTCATGCCCAGCAGGCGCATGGCGATGAAGGCCATCAGGATGCCCACCGGCAGCATCAGGATGGCGACCAGTGCGCTGCGCACATGCATCAGGAACACGACGCAGACCAGCGCGACGATCAGCGACTCCTCCAGCAGCGTTCGTTTGAGGGTCTCGATGGCGCGGTGGATGAGCTCCGACCGGTCGTACACCGTCTGAACCGTCACGCCGGCCGGCAATCCGGGCGCGATCTCGGCGATCTTGTCCTTCAGGCTGGCGATCACTTCGAGGGCGTTCTGCCCGTAGCGGGCCATGGCGATGCCCGACACCACCTCGCCTTCGCCGTTGAGTTCAGTCAGCCCCCGGCGTTCGTCGGGTGTGAGCTCGACTCGCGCAATGTCGCGGATCAGCACCGGCGTTCCCTTGTCGCTCTTGACCACCAGCATTTCGATGTCGGCCTTGCCGCGCAGGTAGCCCTTGCCGCGCACCATGTACTCGGTCTCGGCCATCTCCACGGCGCGCCCGCCCACGTCCCGGTTGGAGTCGCGGATCACCTGCGCCACCTTCATCAGCGGGATGCCGTAGGCGCGCAGCTTGACCGGGTCGACTGTGACCTGGTAGGTCTGCACGAAGCCGCCGACCGAGGCCACTTCGGCCACGCCGTGCGCCTTGGTCAGCTGGTAGCGCACGTACCAGTCCTGGATCGACCGCAGTTCGGCCAGCGTCTTGTCTTTCGCCAGCAGCGCGTACTGGTAGACCCAGCCCACGCCCGTGGCGTCCGGGCCGATCTGCGGCGTAATCCCTTTGGGCATGCGCCCGGCGGCGAAGTTGAGGTACTCCAGCACGCGCGAGCGCGCCCAGTAGATGTCGGTGCCGTCTTCGAAGATGATGTAGACGAAGGACGCACCGAAGAAGGAAAAGCCGCGCACCACCTTCGACTTCGGTACCGACAGCATGGCGGTCGTCAGCGGGTAGGTGACCTGATCTTCCACCACCTGCGGCGCCTGTCCGGGGTATTCGGTGTAGACGATGACCTGCACATCCGAGAGGTCGGGCAGGGCGTCGATGGGCGTTCGCAGGACAGCAAAGATGCCCCAGACCGTGATGAACAGCGTGGCGAGCAGGACCAGGAAACGGTTCCTGCCCGACCAGTCGATGATGTGGGCCAGCATGGTGTCTCCGGGTCAATGACCGGCGTGCGGCTTTGCGGCGGGTGCCGGCGCCCCTGCGGACGCGCTTGCTGCCATCGGCTTGACGCTGGTGATGACCCATTCGCCGGGCTGTCGCTCGATGAACTCGAAAGAAACCTTCGCACCCGGCTTCAGGGCTTGCAGCAAGGAGGCGTTGGCCGCCTTGAATTCCATGGTCATGGCCGGCCATTTCAGACTGGGCACCGGGCCGTGACTGAGGCTGACCGTGCCCGCCTTCGCGTCCACGCTGTCGACAGTGCCATCGGCCTGGTGACTGACGCCTTTGGCCAAGCCCGCGCCCGTCTCTGCGGGCATTTCAGCCTTGGCAGGCGCCGCAGGGGGGGCGCTGCTGAAGCCGCCGATCGCTGCCTTCAGGTTGCTCTCGGCGTCGATCAGGAAGTTGGCCGCCACCACCACCGGCTCGCCGTCCTTCACACCCTCGATGACTTCGACGTCGGTGTCGCTGCGCGCGCCCAGCCGGACCTCGCGCGGCTCGAACCGCCCTTCGCCGCGCTGGATCAGCACGATCTGGCGCGTGCCACTGTCGATGACGGCCGACACCGGCACGGTGACCACCGAGCCTTTGGCCGATACCGACACTTCGACCTGCGCGAACATCGCCGGCTTTAGCAGCAGGCCCGGGTTGGCCAGTTCCACCCGGACCGGCACGGTGCGGGTTTCTGCCTTGAGCGTCGGATAGACATAGGTCACCTTGCCCTCGAACGGCTTGCCGGGGTAGGCGTTGATCCTGATTTTCGCCGTGGCGCCGGACTTGATCAGCCCGATGTCCTGCTCGAAGACATCGGCGATCACCCAGACTGAAGACAGATCCGCCACCTGGTAGAGCGCCTCGCCGGGCATGAAGCGCATGCCCTGGACCGCCTTTTTCTCGGTCACGATCCCTGAGGCCGTAGAGCGGAAGGTCAGGGTGCGTTTCGCTTCACCGGAGCTGGCCAGTGCCTTGATCTGCTCGTCGGAGATGTCCCAGCTGCGCAGGCGCTGCAGGCTCGACTCAGCGAGCTGCTGCATGCCGGTCTGGGCCGTCCCGCCGGCGTCCTTCAGCGAGGCCACGCCCTGCATGGCAATGGCGTACTCGCGTTGGGCCGAGACCAGTTCCGGGCTGTAGACCTCGAACAGGGGCTGGCCCTTGCGCACTGGCTGGCCCGTGACGTTGACCAGCAGGCGCTCGACATAGCCCTCGAACTTCGGCGCAATCGCATAGACGCGGCGTTCGTCGGGCTCGACCCGGCCCGCGGCACGCACCGTCCGGTCCAGTGTGCGGGAGCGGGCGGCCTCGGTGCGCACGCCCAGCTTCTGGACCTTCTCGGTGCTGATGCGGATCTGCCCGGGCGCCGCCGGCTCGCTCTCATCGCCGCCCGCATACACAGCGATGTAGTCCATGCCCATAGGGTCTTTTTTCGGGACCGGCGAGGTGTCAGGCAGGCCCATCGGGTTGCGGTAATAGAGAAGCTTCTTTTCCTGCTTGCCGGTGTCGCCAGCCGGCGCGCTGGCGCCGGTCATGGCTGCGCTCGCGCCTGGGGCTGTTGGGGCGCTCCCTCTGTGACCCAGCCAGTAGCCGCCGCCTGCGGCAATGATCGCGACTGCGACGACTCCAAAGCCCACGCCAGTGCTTTGCTTCATAGCTCTTCTCCGAGTAATTTTTCGATTTCAGCCTGCCGGACCTGCCCCTCAAACCGGGCCTTGATCTGGTTTTGCCGGGCCTGGCGGATGGCGCGCTGCGCTTCGAGCAGCGTGGCGAAGTCCACCTTGGTGGCTTCATAGCTCGCCAGGGCGGAATTGAAGCTCAGCTCGGCCTGGGGCAGCAAGCTGCTCGTCGCCAGGTTTTCGATGCGTCGCGCGGCATCGATGCCGGCCAGATTCTCGGAAAGATCGGACAGCACCTGGTTGGCCACGGCCTCCCTGCGCGAACGCGCCGCCGCCAGCATGGCCTCGGACTCGCGCTCCTGGGCGCGCCGTGTTTCCTGCTGCAGCGGGATGTTCACCTCGAGCATCAGGGTCCACTCCTTGAATGAGGTCTGGTACTGCGTGGGCTGGATGCCGACCATGAAATCGGGAATGCGGTTCTTGTAGGCCAGCTCGCGGCCTTTCTCGGCCGACCTGACTCGCGCTTCTTCAGCGAACAAGAGCGGATTGCGACTGCGCACGCGCTCCTCCAGCGCGGCGAAATCGAGCTGTGCCGGGGCGGGCCAGGGGCGTGCAAGGGCCGGCTCGGCCAGGGGCGCCGACGCAGGCCGCGCCAGCAAGGCATTCAGGCGCGCGTTGGCCTGGCGCGCTTCGGCCTCCAGCGTGACCAGTTCACTGCGCATGGTGGTCTGTTCGACTTGCGCCCGGATCACGTCCTGCTGCGCCGCCAGACCGTTGGCGTAGCGCACCTGCGCAATTTTTTCCAGGCGCGACATGAGATCCAGGATCTCCAGCGTCAGCTTGCGGTTGCCGTGCAGGTACAGGCGCTGGGCCTGGGCGATCTTGATCCTGGCGGCCAGTTCGGACCAGGTGCCCTGCGCCTTGCCCTGAGCACCCTCCGCATCGAATGTCGCGATCTCCCGCTTCAGGTCTCGCTTGCCAAACCAGGGCAGTTCCTGGGTCAGCGTGTACTTCGTGCCGCCGACGTTGCCGGGCCACAGGCTCGGGTTCTGTTCGCCCATCTTCGTGATGTCCATCAGTTCCATGCGGAACCGGGGATCGGGAAAGGCGCCGGCCGGCGTCACGCGCTCGCCCGCGGCCTGCGCTTCTGCGCGCATGCTTGCGTAATCGGGATTGCGCTCTTTGGCGATCGCCAGCAGCGTCTGCACATCCGCGCCCGGCAAGGATTCCTGGGGGTGCGCAGCGAATGCGCATGTGGCCAGGGCTGCGGCAGCCAGCAGGCGCGCGGGATGATGGAAAGAGTTCATGGTGACCTTCGTGTTCGGGGATCGAACAATCGGTGCAATGGGGCGAGGCATGGGATTCACTTGTCGGGCTCGAAGCGCACCACGGTCATGGCGCCGTTGATGTCCTCGGCCGCAAAACGGATCGTCTTTCCCTCCTTCATCTTGTCGAGCCAGGCGCTGTCCTTGACGCGAAAGACCATGGTCATCGCCGGCATGCCGTTGGGCAAGGGGCCGTGGGACAGGGTCACTTTCTTGTTCGCCTTGTCGATCTTTTTCACCAGGCCGTCGGACAGGGGCAAGCTTGCAGCGGCGGGCGCCGATGCCGGTGCCTTCCCATGGGCGCCGTGGTCGGTCTGGGCAAGGGCGGGCAGCAAGGCGCCTGCTGCCATCAGGGCGGTGAGGGTGGGGGCGATGAGAGTTTTCATGGTGTTCTCCTTGGCGTGGGTCAATAGCGGGAAAAAGTGCGCGTGCTGCCGTCCGCCTGTACCAGCAGCACCTCATACCGGTCCTTTCGGCCTCCGTATTCAGGGCCGTCCATGCCGGGCGAGCCGACCGGCATGCCGGGCACGGCCAGGCCAAGTGCCTTCGGGCGCTCCTTGAGCAGGCGCTTCACGTCGCTGGCGGGTACGTGGCCTTCGACGACATAGCCACCCACCAAGGCGGTGTGGCAGGAGCCAAGCTTCTGCGGCAAGCCCAGGCGCGTGCGGGCGGCGGTATTGCCGCTGTCATGGGTCGTGACGGAAAAACCGCTGGATTGCATGTGGGCGATCCAGTCCTTGCAGCAGCCGCAGCTGGGGTCTTTCCAGACTTCAAGGTGTGGTTTGGCGGATTGCGCCAGCAGGGGCAGGGCAGATGTCGAGGCAGTGGCAGCCAGGCTTTGAATGAACAGGCGTCTTTGCATGATGGGTGATCCTCAAGCAGGCAATTTGAAAATGGAAAGAGGCGAAGGCCTCCGGCGCGGACTGACGACGGTCAGTCCGGCCGTGCCGTGGCCGGGTGAAATCCTGTCTGCCGCTGGCTAAACGCCGGATGGCAGGCGGACTACGGGCAGGGAGGTCAGGAAATGGGTGGCTTCAGGCCTGGCGCGGGCAGGGCGCTGGTGAAGCGGGGAAACGGCATTTCCGGCACGAGGGCCGGCAGGGGCAACGCTGGCAATGGCGCCGCATCCGCGCTCATGGCCACGGTATGGCAGACCTGGCACACGGTGCAGGCCTGACCATCGGCCGAGGTGTCGCTGTCGTCCCGCCCGGCAGGCGCGCTGGCGTGGTCTGGGCAATGCCCCGGGCCGGCCTGCAGGTCCTGACGACCCGAATCAGCCTCAAAATGGGTGATCTCCAGCGTCGGATGGTCGTCAATAGCTATGTTTTGGATAGCGACCGGGGTGCCCGTCGCCGCTTCCAGCGCCATGGCATCGCCGATCCAGCCGCGCAAAGGCAGCAGGACAATCATCACAGCAAGGATCAGGCGGCGCATGGACGGGATGATACGGCGCGACGCGAAAGGTTCAAGCGCATTGAGTTTCAAATTTGACCCATGTCAATCAACCCTGTCCCGCTCAGTCGCTGCTTCAGTCGTGCAGCGACGACAAAAACTGCTTCAGCTCCGCCGTCTGCGGGTTGCCAAACAGCTCGGCGGGCGTGCCGATCTCATGCACCCGGCCCTGGTGCATGAAGATCACGCGGTCGCTGACCTTGCGCGCGAAACTCATCTCGTGCGTCACCATCAGCAGCGTCATACCTTCCTCGGCCAGGCTCTCGACCACGCGCAGCACCTCGCCCACGAGTTCGGGGTCCAGCGCGCTGGTGATCTCGTCGCACAGCAACACGGCCGGCTCCATGGCCAGGGCGCGCGCAATCGCCACGCGCTGCTGCTGGCCGCCCGAGAGCTGATCGGCAAAGGCGCCGAACTTCTCGGCCAGGCCCACGCGCTCCAGCAGCTTGCGCGCCTGCACCTCGGCCGCGGCGCCGACCTTCTTCTTCACCAGCGTGGGCGCCAGCATGATGTTCTGGCCGGCTGTCAGGTGCGGGAACAGGTTGAAGCTCTGGAAGATCATGCCGACGTGCTGGCGCAGCTCGCGCATGGCCGCCGGGTTGTCGTGCAGCAGTGGCTTGCCGTCCACCGTCAGGCTGCCGCTCTGGAATACTTCGAGCCCGTTGATGCAGCGCAGCAGCGTGCTCTTGCCCGAGCCGCTCTTGCCGATAATGGCAATGACCTCGCCGGACTGGACCTGCAGGTCGATGCCCTTGAGCACCTCGTTGGCGCCATAGGATTTGCGCAGGGCTGTGATCTCGACGACCGGTGAGTCAGTGGGCGACATGGAGTTTTCTTTCCAGGGATTTGGCGTAGCGGCTCACCGGGTAACACAGCAGGAAGTACATGAGGGCCACGCAGGTGAAGACCAGGAACGGATTCAGCGTGGCGTTGGCGATGGTCTTGCCGACCTTGGTCAGCTCCATGAAACCGATCACCGACGCCAGCGCCGTACCCTTGATGACCTGCACCAGGAAACCCACGGTGGGCGGGATCGCGATGCGCACCGCCTGCGGCAGGATCACGTAGCGCAATTGCTCGCCGAAGCTCAGCGCCAGGCTTTGCGAGGCCTCCCATTGCCCGCGTGGAATGGCCGCCACGCAGCCGCGCCAGATCTCGGTCAGGAAGGCGCTGGTGTACAGGGTCAGGCCCACGCCAGCCGCCACCCAGGCCGACGCGTTGATGCCGAACAGGCCCAGGCCGTAATAGGCCAGGAACAACTGCACCAGCAGAGGCACGCCCTGGAACAGCTGCACGTAGCCACCGACGAAAATTTCGGCGCTGCGCCGCTTGCTCAGGCGCAGCATCAGCAGCAACAGGCCCACCACGCCGCCGCCGATGAAGGCGATCAGCGACAGCGACACCGTCCAGCGCCCGGCCAGCAGCAGGTTGCGCACGATGTCCCAAAGACTGAAATCGACCATGTCATGCCTCCCGGGGAATGCGAGCGTGGGAGCCCATGTCAGCCTCTCCCGAACAGGAACCGCGCGGCCACCCAGTTCAGCCCGTGGCGCAGTGCCACGGACAGCAGCAGGTAGATCACGCCGATGACGATGAAGGCTTCGAAGGAGCGGAAGTTGCGGCTCTGGATCAGGTCGGCCGCGTAGCTCAGCTCCTGCGTGGAGATCTGCCCGCAGACCGACGAGCCCAGCATCACGATGATGATCTGGCTCACCATGCCGGGCCAGACCTTCTTGAGCGCCGGCGGCAGCACCACCCGCACGAAGGTCTGCACCCGGTTGAGCGCGAGGCTGATCGCGGCTTCGATCTGCCCCCGGGGCGTGGCCTCGATGCCCGCGCGGATGATCTCGGCGGCGTAGGCACCCAGGTTCACCACCATCGCGATGAACGAGGCGGTTTCCGCCGACAACTTGAAACCCGCCGCCGGCAGCCCGAAGAAGATGAAGAACAGCTGCACGATGAAGGGCGTGTTGCGGATCAGTTCCACATAGACACCCACCAGCGCCTGGAGCCAGCGCGGCGCCAGCGTGTCGCCGAAGCCGCGCCCGCGAACCCAGGCGCAGGCGATGCCCAGCAGCGTGCCGACGATCACGGCCACCGCGGTGAGCGCCAGCGTCCACGCCACGCCCTTGAGCAGCAGCGGCCAGTCGGCCAGCACGGCCATGAAGTCAAGCTGGACTCTCATCGTGGCAAGCCCGTTTGCCCGGGATCAAAGGGGCAGGTCGCCGGCCGGGCGACCGAGCCACTTCTTGGCCATCGTGTCGATGTCGCCGTTCTTCTTGGCCTCGGCGATGATCTCGTTCACGCGGGTTCGCAGCTTGTCCTCGCCCTTCGCCACGCCGATGAAATTGGGGCTGTCTTTAAGGAGCAGCTTGTACTCGCTGTCGAGCTGCGGGTTCTTGGCCATCATGTTGCCGGCGACCGAGGCGCCCAGCGCTACGAACTGCACCTGCCCCGAAACGAAGGCAGCGATGGTGGCGTTGTTGTCCTCGAAGCGTTTGGTGTCGGTGGAGGGCGGGGCCACCTTGCCCAGTTCCTGGTCTTCCATCGCGCCGCGCGTCACGCCCACGGACTTGCCGGCCAGGTCGGCGAAGCTCTTGGCTGGAAGCGTCTTGGGGCCGAACACGGCCTGGAAGAAGGGCGAGTACGCAATCGTGAAGTCGATCACCTTTTCGCGCTCGGCGTTCTTGCCCAGCGTGGAGATCACCAGGTCGGCCTTGCGCGTCTGCAGCGCCGGGATGCGGTTGGCGCTGGTCACGGGCACCAGTTCCACCGCCACGCCGAGTTTTTTTCCGATGTAATTGGCCATGTCGATGTCCAGTCCGATCGGCTTGAGGTCGGTGCCGACATAGCCGTAAGGGGCCGAGTCGGTCGGGATGGCGACTTTGAGCGTCTTGGACTTCAGCACATCGTCCAATGCGGTCTGGGCTTGGACGGCGGCACTGGCCAGCAGGGCGGCGATGGCGATGGAAAAAAGGCGTTTGGTGGGTTTCACAGCAGGGCTCCGAGGTAGGTGGATGAATCAGCGGCAGGCTCCGTCAGCTTGCGGCGGCGGGCCTTGGGAGTCCTTGTATGCAAGTCTTGTGCCGCATGGGCGATCACGGCAGCGTCCGACACCGGCGCCA
This sequence comes from Candidatus Skiveiella danica, assembly GCA_016721925.1. Lineage (GTDB taxonomy): Bacteria > Pseudomonadota > Gammaproteobacteria > Burkholderiales > Burkholderiaceae_C > Skiveiella > Skiveiella danica. The sequence goes on along the minus strand of JADKHE010000013.1, from coordinate 79,785 downwards.
GAGCTTGGCGCAACTGGGCCAGCGGGTCAGTGCTGGCGTGCAGCCGCAGCGCCGCCTGCACGGAGCCGATATGCGCCGACATCAGCGCTTCGGCCCGTGCCAGCTCGCCTTGTTCCAGCGCATCGACAATTTGCACATGTTCGTCGCAGGACTGTGCCGCGTCGTGCGACGACTGGTACAGCATGGCGATCAGCGTGGTGCGCGCGGTGAAGTCGCGCAACGTGTCGGCCAGCAGGCTGTTGCCCAGGCATTCGGCCAGGCACACGTGGAAATCGCCCAGCAGGTAGCTGCGAACGCCCACATCCGTGTCTTTGAGGGCGGCCTTCTCCCGCGTGAGGTGGCTCTTGAGTTGCTTGATGGCCGTTTTGTCCACGCTCTTCATGCTGCGGATCAGTCCGGTCTCGATCACACGGCGGGCCTCGAAGGCCTCGCGGGCTTCGTCTTCGGAGGGCTCGATCACGTACCAGCCGCGCCGGGCGCTGACGGTGACGATGCCGCGCGCAGCCAGCCGCATCAGGGCTTCGCGCACGATGGTGCGGCTGCAGTCGAACAGCATCGCAAGTGGCTGCTCACCCAGGCGCGCGCCGGGGGCGAGCTTTTGGGCCAGGACGGCTTCGATGATGCGCTTGCTGATGTCGGAGGAGGTGACCATGCCGCGGTACGCAGCAGGTTCCGTGCCATTGGTATACAAGATCGGCGCACCAGCGTGGGCCGGTTTTCGGCGGACTTCCCATGCCCGTGGCACCATGCCGGTGCCACCTACCGCGCGTCGAGGCACAAAAAAACGGCGCCTCGGCGCCGTTGTTCGGGGTAGGCCGTTTCAATCCAGCCGCGCACCCGACTTCTTCACCGCCTCGGCCCAGCGCGGCATCTCCGCGGCAAGAAATTTCGCGAAATCGTCCGACCCCAGAAACGCCGGGTCGGCCCCCTGGGTGATCATGCGGGTGCGCACGTCGGGCAGGGCCAGCACCTGTTTGAAGGCGTCGCTGAGTTTGGCCACCACATCCTTTGGGCGTGCCTGCAGGGGCCAGGAAGCCGTAGAAGCCCACCACCTCGAATCCCTTGATGCCGGCCTCGATCACCGTTGGCACATCGGGCAGGGCAGGGTTGCGCTCGCGGCTGGTCACGGCCAGCGCCTTGACCTTGCCCTGCTTGTGGTAGTTCGCAGCCTGCGGAATCGATTCGGCCATGAATTGCACCTGGCCCGCCATGAGGTCGGTGAAGGCCGGCGCGCTGCCGCGATAGGGGATATGCACCAGGAACAGGCCGGTCTCCGACTTGAACATCTCGGGCACCAGGTGGCTGATGCCGCCGTTGCCGGCCGAGCCGTAGTTCACCTGGCCCGGGCGGGCGCGGGCATAGTCCATGAACTCCTTCAGGCTGTTGGCCGGCACTTTGGGGTTGACCAGCAAGGCCAGCGGCTGCATGGCCGTGCGTGCGACGGGGTGAAGTCCTTCAGCGTGGCGTAGGGCAGCTTGGTGTACAGCGCGGGGTTGATGACCATGACCCCCGTGTTGGCCAGCATCAGGGTGTAGCCGTCCGGGGCCGCCTTCATCACCTCCTGGGCGCCGACGGTGCCACCGGCGCCGGACTTGTAGTCGACCAGCACTGGCTGGCCCAGTACCGCCTGCAACTTGTCCGACAGCAGCCGGGCATGCTGGTCGAGCGGGCCGCCTGCCGGGAAACCGATGACGATGCGGATGGGTTTGTCCGGAAATGCGGCAGTGGCCAGTGTGCAGGCCGCTAGGGTGGCCGCAGCCAGGGCGAAACGGACGAGCGGGATGACACGCATGCAGAGACTCCTTGTGATGGCCGGCATGATAGACGCCGGCCCCACCGGTCGCCACCGTGACAACCCCATGCCGAGGCGCGGGTCGGGTGCGGTTTAGCATGCGGCCATTCGGCGACGAGACCCCTCGGAGACACACCATGCGCGCACATTACAAGTTCTGGCCCAAGCGGCTGCCCCACCGCATCACGCCACCGGCCACGTCGCTGTGGGACAACCTGGCGATCAGTGCACGGCGCTATCCGAACAAGGCCGCGCTGGTGTTCTTCGGCCGGGTCTTCAGCTACCAGGATGTCCTGCACAAGGCCGAGCGGCTGGCGGCGCGGCTGGCGGCGCTGGGCGTGCAAAAGGGTGACCGCGTGGTGCTCAACATGCAGAATTGCCCGCAGCTGGTGATCGCGCATTTCGCCATCCTGCGCGCCAACGCCGTGGTGGTGCCGGTGAACCCGATGAACCGCGCCGAGGAGCTCAAGCACTACATCACCGACCCGGACGCCAAAGTCGCCCTGACCACCTCGGATCTGGCGGCAGAACTCGCGCGCGCCAGCGACGCCCTGCCCGAAGGCCAGCGGCTGGCGCACCTGATCGTCACGCATTTCACCGACGCCTTCGATGGCAACGTGACCGGCGCCGACGCGCCGCCCGAGGCCTGGACCGACTGGCTGCTGACGCACCACGCGCTGCCGCCGCTGGCCGGCGGCGCGGTGCATTCGTGGCATGACGCGCTGGTCAACGAGCTGCCGCTGCCCGCCCTGGACGTGGGGCCGGCCGACCTGTCGATCTTGCCCTACACCAGCGGCACCACCGGCCTGCCCAAGGGCTGCATGCACACGCACGCCAGCGTCATGCACAACGCCATGGCCAGCGGCATCTGGGGCAATGGCACGCCCGAGAACGTGACGCTGGCCGTGGTGCCGATGTTCCACATCACCGGCATGGTCAGCGTGATGCACACCACCATCCTGGCCGGTGCCTCGCTGGTCATCATGCCGCGCTGGGACCGCGAACTGGCCGGGCGGCTGATCTCGCGCTGGAAAGTCACGCACTGGACCAACATCCCCACCATGGTGATCGACCTGCTGGGCAGCCCCAGCTTCGAGAAATACGACCTGTCCAGCCTGGTCTACATCGGTGGTGGCGGCGCGGCCATGCCGCAGGCCGTGGCGCAGCGCCTGCTCGACCTGTTCGGCCTGCGGTACGTGGAAGGCTATGGCCTGACCGAAACCGCCGCCCCCTCGCACACCAACCCGCCCGATGCCCCCAAGCAGCAGTGCCTGGGCATCCCGTTCATGAGCACCGATGCGCGGATCATCGATCCGGAAACGCTGCAGGAGCTGCCGCAGGGCGAGGCCGGCGAAATCATCATCTGCGGCCCGGAGGTGTTCAAGGGCTACTGGAAACGGCCGGACGCCACGGCGCAGGCCTTCATCGAACATGACGGCAAACGCTTCTTCCGCTCCGGCGACCTGGGCCGGGTGGACGAGGACGGCTACTTCTTCATGACCGACCGCCTCAAGCGCATGATCAATGCGAGCGGCTTCAAGGTCTGGCCGGCCGAGGTGGAGGCGCTGATGTTCCGCCACCCTGCCATCCAGGAGGCCTGCATCATCTCGACGAAAGACGCCTACCGTGGCGAGTCGGTCAAGGCCGTGGTCGTGTTGCGCCAGAGCCACCGGGGGCAGGTGTCCGAGCAGGACCTCATCGACTGGTGCCGCGACAACATGGCGGTCTACAAGGTGCCGCGCGTGGTGCAGTTCGTCGACGCGCTGCCCAAGAGCGGCAGCGGCAAGGTGATGTGGCGCACGCTGCAGGAGCTGGAGGGGAGCTGAAACGCAAATTTCCGAGATGAATTGGCATTGACCCAGCGTCGAATGGTCATTGATTGCTATTTATTCGGGAGCTTTTTGAGTCCCGCGCCTGCTGGCCGCCGCTTCAGATGACGATTCGGCGGCAAGCTCTGACGCCGAAACAGGTGACACGCCGCGCCGCACGGGCACAATCGCGCCAGTGAAACCTGCTGCATAGAAACCTTCCTTGGGATGAGCACACCTCTACAGCCTGCCAGCGACGAAAAGGCCTTGGGCAAGCCCCTGGAGGGCTGGCGGCTCAGGCTTTACACCATCATCTTCGAGGCCGACACGCGCGCCGGCCAGTTGTTCGACCGCTGGCTGATCGCGGTGATCCTGCTCAGCCTGGCCGTGGTCGTGGCCGGCAGTGTCAACGCGCTGCAGGTCCGCTTCGAGACGCCGTTCACGGTGATGGAGTGGCTGTTCACCGTGATCTTCACGCTGGAATATGTGGCGCGCCTCGTCTGCGTGCGCCATCCCCTCCGCTATGCCACCAGCTTCTTCGGCATCGTCGATCTGCTCGCCATCCTGCCGACCTACCTGGCGCTGCTGGTGCCGGAAATGCACGCGCTGATCGACGTGCGCGTGCTGCGCCTGCTGCGGGTGTTCCGGATCTTCAAGCTCACGGCCTATCTGTCGGAGTTCCAGTCGCTGGGCAGCGCACTGGTGGCCAGCCGGCGCAAGATCATGGTGTTCCTGTCGGTGGTGTTGATGATCGTGGTGGTGATGGGCACGCTGATGTACGTGGTGGAGGGGCCGGCCAACGGCTTCACCAGCATTCCCATTTCGGTCTACTGGGCCATCACGACCATCACCACCGTGGGCTTCGGCGACATCACGCCCAAGACCGATCTGGGGCGGTTGATCGCCTCGATGATGATGTTGCTGGGTTGGGGCACGCTGGCCGTGCCGACCGGCATCGTCACCTCCGAAATGGCGGCCCAGCGTCAGCGGCGCCCGACCACCACGCGCACCTGCCACGAGTGCCTGACCGAGGGACATGCGCCCGATGCGCTTTACTGCATGCATTGCGCTGCACCGCTGCCGCCGTATCAGGACGGCTGAGAACCCGCCTTCAGGACGCCCGACAATGTTCAGACGCCTGCTGGGCCTGGTCCCGCCCGAACCCGCCTGGTTCACCCACGCGCCGCTGCCCGCATCGTCCAGCCCGGTCACGCTCAGCTACTTGGGCACGGCCGGCTTCGTGCTCAGCGCGCCCGAACGCACCGTGGTGCTGGATCCGTTCGTCACGCGCCATCCGCTGGGCCATCTGCTGGCCAACAAGCCCTTGCCGAGCGACCCGGCGCTGGTGCAGCGCCTGATCCCCAAGGCCGACGACGTGCTGATCGGCCATGCGCACTTCGACCACATCCTGGACGGCCCCGTGCTGTGCCAGCAGACGGGCGCGCGGCTCGTCGGCTCGCGCGCCACCTGCATGGTGGGCCGCGCCGCCGGCCTGCCCGAGGCGCAACTGGTGGAGACTGCGGGCCGAGAAGACATCGCCAGCGGTGCGTGGACGCTGCGCGGCCTGCCTTCGGTGCATGGCAAGGCCCTGTTCGGCAAGATCCCGCTGCCCGGCGACATCGCCGCGCCGCCGCCCTGGCCGGCGCGCATGCGCGACCTGCGCCACGGGCAGGTGCTCAACTGGCTGGTGGACACCGGTGGGCTGCGCGTGCTGCATGTGGACTCGGCCGACTTCATCCGCGACGAACTCCAGGGCATCAAGGCCGACCTGGTGTGCCTGTGCGCCATCGGCCGGCGCTACCGCCCGGGCTATGTGCGCGAAGTGGTGGCGCTGACGCAGCCCAAATGGATCGTGCCCTGCCACTGGGACACCATGGTCACGCCCATCGACGCGCCGCCGGAGATGCTGCCTGGCGTGGATCTGCCCGGCTTCCTGCGCGAGATCGAAGAGGCGGGCGTGCAGGCGCTGCCGGTGCCACTTCTGGGCAGCCTCACGCTGCCGCGCGGACCCTTCGCCCGATGACCATTTCTTTACAGTTGCCACCGCGGTGGCGCATCGGGCCCCTGCGCGGTGCCGATGAATAATGCAGAAGAACCATCAGGAGCCCCGACCATGAAAACCCCTTCCCAGGCTTTCTCCACCACGATTGCCGGCAGTCTTCCCAAACCCGCCTGGCTGGCCGAAACCCACAAGCTCTGGCCGAAGTGGCAGGCCGAAGGCAGTGAGCTGCAGCAAGCCAAGGCCGACGCCACGCTCTTGTGGATCAAGCTGCAGGAGGACGCCGGGCTGGACATCGTCGGCGACGGCGAGCAGTCGCGCCAGCATTTCGTGCACGGTTTCCTGGAGCAGGTCGAGGGCATCGACTTCGAGCACAAGGTGAAGATGGGCATCCGCGACAACCGCTACGACGCGATGGTGCCCCAGGTGGTGGCGCCGCTGCGCCTGAAGGGCCGCGTCCATGCGGTCGAAGCGCAGCTGGCCCGGGCCCACACGAAGAAGAAGCTCAAGTTCACGCTGCCCGGCCCGATGACCATCGTGGACACCGTGGCCGACCGCTTTTACGGTGACAAGGTCAAGATGGCCTTTGCCTTTGCCGAACTGCTGAACCAGGAGGCGCTGGCGCTGCAGGCCGACGGCGTGGACATCATCCAGTTCGACGAACCGGCCTTCAACGTCTACATGAAAGAAGCGGCCGACTGGGGCGTGCAGGCGCTGGAGCGCGCCGCGCAGGGGCTGACCTGCACCACGGCGGTCCACATCTGCTATGGCTATGGCATCCAGGCCAATGTGGACTGGAAGCAGACGCTGGGCGACGAGTGGCGTCAGTACGAGCAGATCTTCCCGGCGCTGGCAAAAAGCAGCATCCAGCAGGTGAGCCTGGAGTGCTACCACTCGCACGTGCCGCCGCACCTCATGAAGTTGCTGGAAGGCAAGGACGTGCTGGTCGGCGTGATCGACGTGGCCAGCGACGTGATCGAAACCCCGGAGCAGGTGGCCGACACGATTGGCACGGCCCTGCAGTTCGTGCCGAGGAACCGCCTCTTTGCCTGTACCAACTGCGGCCTGGCACCGATGAGCCGCGAGGTGGCCGAGGCGAAGCTGCAGGCGCTGGCGCAAGGCGCAGCGCTGGCCCGCCAGCGTTACGGCGCTTGAGGCACACGGCGATGCACAACCTGCCATTTGCCACGCCGGCCGACGTCGGCCTGTGTCCCCTGCGCGCCCAGCGGCTGCTCGACGTCTTGCAGGTCGAGATCGACCGGCAGCGCCTGCCTGGCGCCGTGGCCCTGGTGGCGCGGCGCGGCAAGGTGGCGTTGTTCGAGCACCTGGGCCGCCAGGACCCGGCCGCCGGCACGCCGATGACGCGCGATTCGATCTTCCGCATCTACTCGATGACCAAGCCGATTGTCTCGGTGGCCACGATGATGCTGATGGAGCAGGGCCGGCTGCTGCTGAATGATTCTGTCGCGAAATACCTGCCTGAATTCGCGGCGCAGCAGGTGGCGGTGGAGCAGGGCGGACAGTTCCGCCTGGAGCCGGTGGACCGAGCCCCCACGGTGCAGGACCTGCTGCGGCACACCGCCGGGCTGACCTACGAATTTCTTGGCGATGCGTCTGTGCAGCGCCAGTACACGGCGGTCAACATCGGCTCGCGCGCGCGCACCAACGAGGAGTACTGCGAGGTGCTGGCCGGCATTCCGCTGCGGTTCCAGCCCGGCAGCATATGGGAATACAGCCGCGCCACCGATGTGCTGGGCCGGCTGGTCGAGGTGGTCAGCGGCCAGCCGCTGGGCGCCTACCTGGCCGAACACCTCTTCGAGCCCCTGGGCATGACGGACACCGGATTCACCGTGCCGGAGCACCATCTGGCCCGCATGGCCGAACCTTTTGCCCACGACCCCGGACGGTGGCGTGCCGATGGCCGTCACGGACTTCCGCAAGCCGGGTCGCATGGAAGGCGGTGGCGGCGGGCTGGTTTCCACCGCGCGCGATTACGCCCGCTTTCTGCAGTTCATGCTGAACAAGGGCTCGCTGGACGGCGTGCGCCTGCTGGGGCCACGCATCGTGGACTACATGACGGCCGATCACCTGGGCAGCATTCCGGTGGCCGAAGGTGCCAGCGAAGCCCTGCTGCCGGCCGGCCATGGCTTCGGCCTGGGATTTGCAGTGCGCACGGCGAAGGGCATCGCCCCCACACCCGGCTCGCCGGGCATGTACTACTGGGGCGGCATTGCCGGCACGACCTTTTTCGTCGATCCGGCCGAAGAGCTGTTTGCCATCCTCATGATCCAGGCGCCGAACCAGCGCGAGTTCTACCGCCCGCTGTTCCGCGACCTGGTGTATGCCATGCTGGTGGACTGAGCGATTCGCCGCAACCCTTTTCGCTGACCATACTGGAGTCTCCATGCCATCCATCGCAACACACAAGCCCACCGCCCTGGTCACCGGTGCCTCGTCGGGCATTGGCGAGGCGCTGGCCGGCCTGTTCGCCGCAGCCGGCCACGACCTGGTGCTGGTCGCGCGCAGTGCCGACAAGCTCAAGGCGCTTGCCGCCGCGTTGTCGGCGCGGCATGGTGTCAAAGTCCGGGTCGAGCCCGCTGACCTGTCGAAGCCGGGGGCGGCAGAAACTCTGGCCACCCGGCTCAAGCGCGCCCGGGTTCCGGTGGACGTGCTGGTCAACAACGCCGGCGTGCTGGCGCAGGGCCGGTTTGCCGCCATGGGCGCGGCCAGCCACCAGCAGATGATCGACCTCAACATCTCGGGCCTGACGGCCATGCTGTCGGCTTTCGTGCCGCCGATGGTGGCGCGTGGCACCGGAAGGGTGCTCAACGTGGCCTCGATCGCATCCTTCCAGCCGGTGCCCTCGCTGGCCACCTATGCCGCCAGCAAGGCCTACGTGCTGTCGCTCACCGAGTCGCTGTCGGAAGAACTGCGCGGCAGCGGCGTCAGCATCACCGCCCTGTGCCCCGGCATCACCGCCACCGGCATGCTGGACCAGGCGCTTGACGCCAATCCCCAGGTCTCGCGCATTCCCGGCTTTCTGATCGGCGATGTGACCGATGTGGCGCGCCAGGGCTTCGACGCCTGCATGAAGGGCGAGGTCATCTGCGTGCCCGGTGTCGTGAACCAGGCGGCCATACTGGCCTCGCGCAGCACGCCGAAATGGCTGCTGCGGCGCATCTCGGGCCTGCTGGGGCGGCAGGTTCAGTAAACGTTCGGGCCCGCGGTCGGGCCCGGTTCTTGCGGTCTCCCTGTGACGCGCACCCTTGAAAGCGAGACATGGTCCGACTGAAATTCTCGATTGAACTGAACTACGACATCACCCAGCCTGGCAGTGATTTCATCTTCAACATCCAGGCCGCGCAGACGGGCCACCAGACCGTGGTCAGCGAGTCGCTGGGCGTCAGCCAGGCTCTGCCGCTGAACCTGTACACCGATTCGGTCACCCACACCCGCTTCATGCGGCTGAAGGCGGCGAATGGCCCGCTCACGGTGCGCTACGACGCGATCGTGGACCTGAACCATTTCACTGCGCCGCCTCAGCAGGTCGGCGAAGTCTTCATCGCCGACCTCCCCGGCCCCGTGCTGCCGTACCTCTATCCGAGCCGCTATTGCCAGTCCGACCGGCTGCACCGCCTGGCGGTCAAGGAATTCGGTCATCTTTGGCAGGGCTACAGCCGGGTGCAGGCCATCCGCGACTGGGTGCAGAACCGGGTCACTTTCCGCTCCAACAGTTCCACCGGCAACACCACGGCCGTCGACACGCTGGTGGAAGAGGTGGGCGTCTGCCGCGATTTCGCCCACCTCATGATCGCGCTGTGCCGGGCGGTCAATATCCCGGCGCGCTTTGCTACGGGAATCGACTACGGCGCTGACCCGATATTGGGACCGCCGGATTTTCATGCCTACGTCGAGGTCTATCTGGGCGACCGCTGGTTCATCTTCGATCCCTCCGGCGTGGCCATTCCCATGGGGTTCGTGCGTTTCGGCACCGGGCGCGACGCGGCCGATGCAGCGTTTGCCACGATCTTTGGCGGCGTCGTCGGTGCCGCGCCGGTGATCCAGATCGAGGCCATCCCCAATGGACAGGGTGTGCTCGTGGTGCCGCAACATGTGACGCACGGGCTGTCCACCGACAGCCAACGCGTCAGAAATTGACAAAAAGGGCGCCATCCCAGCGCGGATGGGTCATCAGCAGCTATGAATAGCGTAGTGAAAAGGAACTTGAAATGAAGAAGGCCAGGACCTACGACGTGGTGCTCTACGGCGCCACCGGTTTTGTCGGGCGCCAGACGGTGGCCTACTTCGCCGCCCATGCTGGCGGCCTGCGCTGGGCGCTGGCAGGGCGCAACTACGACAAGCTGGCGGCTGTCCGTGCCAATGCCGGCCCGGGCGCGTCGGATGCCGGCATCGTGGTCGCCGATGCGTCCGATGGACAGGCGCTGGCTGCGCTGGCGGGTGATGCACGGGTGGTGCTCAGCACCGCCGGACCCTTTGCCCTGCACGGCAGTCTGCTGGTGGCCGCCTGCGTCGCGCGGCGCACGCACTATGTGGACATCACCGGTGAAACCCCATGGGTGCGTGAGTTGATCGACCGGCATCACGAGCACGCGAAGGCCGACGGCACGCGCATCATCCCCTGCTGCGGTTTTGATTCGGTGCCATCCGACCTCGGCGCCTGGATGCTGGCCCGGCATTTCCAGGCGCAGGGCGAGGCGTGTGTCGAGGTGAAGGCTTGCTTCTCGCTGCGCGGCGGGTTCAATGGCGGCACGCTGGCGTCGGCTCTGAACATGCTCGACTCGGGGCAATCACGCGCGCTGGCCGACCCGTGGCTGCTCAATCCGGCGCAGGTGCGCCCACGGCCGGTTCCACTCGACGATGACCCTGTCGCGCCGCATCGCGATGCCGGTTTCAAGGCATGGGTGGGCCCTTTCTTCATGGGGCCGGTCAACACCCGGGTGGTTCGGCGCAGTGCGGCGCTGCTGGGCTACGGTCCGGACTTCCATTACCAGGAGTATCTGCGCTTCGGCTCCGGTGCACTGGCTGCGGCGACTGCGGTGGGCGTCAGCGCCGGCATGAATGCGTCGCAGGCGGCGCTGCGGCTGGCGCCGGTGCGCGCGCTGGCGCGGCGTCTGGCCCCCGCGCCGGGGCAGGGCCCCTCGGAAGCCAGCATGAACCGCGGCTCGTTCCGGTGCGAACTGGTGGGGCATGGCGCTGGCGGCACCGTGGCGCGGGCGAAGGTGGCGGCGGCGGGTGACCCCGGCAACCGGGCCACCACCGTGATGGTGTGCGAAGCAGCGATGGCGTTGACCCGCGCAGCCGATCTGCCGGGAGGCCAGAAGGCGGGTGGTGTGCTGACGCCGGCCAGCGGCTTGGGAACAGCGCTCGCCGAGAGGCTGCGGGCCGCCGGGATGACGATGGCGGTTCAGGCGTGATTGCGGCACGCCTGCCGCAAGGCGCTCAGCGTGCGGCTTTCTTCGCGTCCTCGTCCATCTTCTTCGTGAAGAAGCGGTAGAAGAAGACACCCATGCCCAGCATGAAGACGATGCCGGAAATGCTCATCAAGCCATAGTCGGTGGAAAAGAGATCGCTCAGCAGTTTCATCTTGACAGTCCTAGAGAGTTGCTCGTGCAGGCCGGCAGGCGCCGCCTGAACCCGTACTATCACTTGCCACGGGCCGAAAAGCACTGATCTGAATCAAGACTGTGCGAGATAGAGCCGGTCCGACCAGGTGGCCAGCCATTGCGGCCGAAAGGCCACGAAGATGGCGGCCATCATGCCGGTCATGAAACCGTCGCCCCAGGCCATCAGCCAGCGTGCCACCAGGGACAGGCCCTGTCCGACGTGCAGCAGTTCGTGGCCGGCCATCAGCGCCAGGCTGCTCGCGGCGAAGGTGCACAGCACCGTGCCGGCAAAGCCACGGGCCAGGATGAAAACGAAGGGGTGGGTGCCGGCCCAGTGGCGCAGCAGGGCGCCTACGAACATCGCCAGTGTGGCGGGCACGAGGCCCTGCCAGACGACCTGCTCCAGCAGGGTATTGAAGTCGGCCGGTGCCAGCAGTCCGGACACCAGGGTCACGGCCAGCAGCACGGGAACGGCCAGCGGCCAGCCCAGCATCAGGGTCACTGCGCAGGCGCCGGAGAACTGCAGCTGCAGGGGCATGGTGTGCAGGCGTGGCAGAGCCCACAACCACGGCAGGACGACGAGGGTGGCCAGCAGGGGCGTGAGCAAGGCGCCGCCAGAGAGCAGGCGCCACGGACGGGTGGCCATCGAGATGACCAGCGCGGCCATCAGGATCGACAGTTCCAGTCCCATGCGGGGCGGCTCAGGCCGTCGCGTTGGCTTCTTCGCGCGCGCTGGGCGCGAGGTCGTCGGAACAGGTCGCCCCACCGCAACCGTGGATCAGTTCCTTGGGCAGGGCATTGGGCAGCGCGACCTCGCCGGTGGCCGGGTCAAAGCCGATGCTGCGCAGGTGCAGCGCCAGGGAGGCGTCCATGGCCTGGGCGTGGTGCGGGAACCAGATCACCAGTTCCTGCGCCATCTGGCGCACGACGCCGAGCTCACCGGCCTGGCCGCGCTTGAGACCTTCGCGCAGGACCTGCAGCACCACCTTGTGCTGCATGGTGTGGCAGTTGGACGAAGCGAAGCGGGTCGCCTGCATCCAGGCATCCTCACGGCCGAAGTGGTCGTCGGTGTGGTCGATCAGGGCGGCCCACTGGGCCAGCAAACTGTCGTCAGTGGCCGTGTTCACGGCGGCCAGCAGGTCCACGAATTCGCGGTGGGTGTCATCCATCGCCGGCAGCTCGAGCGCCAGCGCGTCGGACCATTCAAGGTGTTGCATCGGAGCATCCTGAAAAAAGATGGCGTGAGGATACGCAGGCGCCACCGGTCTTGCCTTGATCCAGGTCATGCCGCAGGTGACCCGGCGAAGGTGCGTGTTCAGGCAGACGCGGGAGCGCGCCGTGATAATTGATACACGTCAAGACGCGGATCTTGCCTTGGCCACACAATGATGGGCACATGGTCTGTCCATGCAATTCAATGAGAGGAGTCGTGTCATGTTCAAGAAGATTCTGGTGCCGGTGGACGGGTCGCCCACCTCTTTGCAGGCCGTTTCCCGTGCCGTGGCGCTGGCCAAGGCGTTTGACGGCACGGTGACCGCCATCTACGTGATCGATCCCTATCCGTTCACCGGGGTGGGGACAGACTTTGCCTACGGCCAGGACCAGTACCTTGCCGCCGCCACCGCGGAGGCGCATGACGCCATCCGCGTGGCGCGCGAGGCGATCGAAGCCAGCGGCGTGGTGGTAGACACCCGCGTGGTCGAGGCGCATGCGGTCTGGCGCGGCATCCTGGACGCTGCCCGCGACCTGGAGGCCGACGTCATCGTCATGGGCTCGCATGGGCGCCACGGCATCGAGAAACTCCTCGGCAGTGTGGCGCAGCGGGTGCTGTCGCATGCCCACGGGCCGGTGATGGTGGTGCGCGACTGATCGTCAGGTGAGGGGGGGCGGCCGCGGCTCCCTGGAGCCGGACGCTCAGCCCGGCGCGCGATAGACCAGCACCTTGAGCGCACGCTCGGGTGCGCTGTCGGCAAACGCCGGCGGGTTGGTCAGCCGCTGTTCGAAGTGCAGATCGGGCGCCTGCACCTGCATCTGCTCCTGCAGGAACCCGGTCTCCAGTTCCGGTGCGTTCAGGCACAGCACGGCGTGGCCGCCGCGAGTCAGCAGGTCCGGCAGGCGGCGCATCAGCCTGGCATAGTCCTTGGTCGCGACGAAGCTGCCTTTCTGGAAGCTCGGTGGGTCCACGATGACCAGGCCGTACGGGCCGGCGCGAGTGATTTTTCCCCAGCTCTTGAAGAGGTCATGCGCCAGGAAGGCTGCGCCATCGGCGAGGCCATTGAGTGCATGGTTCTGCTGCCCGATCGCCAGCGCGCCCTGGCTCATGTCCAGGTTCACCACCTGCCGGGCGCCGGCCTGCAGGGCCACCACCGAGAAGGCGCAGGTGTACGCAAACAGGTTCAGCACCTTCAGTCCGGGGTGGGCGGCGCAATGCGCGCGCACCCAGCGTCGGCCCTCGGCCATGTCCAGGAACAGGCCATGGTTCTGCCCCTTCAGCAGGTGCACCCGAAAAAGCGAGCCGTTCTCGGTGACCACGTGCGGCTCGGGCACGGCGCCGGCCATCAGGCGGGTCTCGGTTCGCCCCTCGTGGCGGCACTGGTAGACCCAGTTCAGAGCCTGTCCAGGTGCCAGTTCTGCCCAGCGCGCTGCCAGCGCGGCATCGATGGCGGCCAGTTCGTCATCGGTGGCCGGACGGAACGCGGTCAGCACCCAGACCGGCGGGAAGGCATCCAGCGCCCAACGTTCGCAGCCGGGGTGCTGCCCGCCGCGGCCGTGGAAGACGCGCCCGGCGTCGGTCGGCAGATCCAGGGTGGCGATGGTGTCGAGAAGGGCTTGCATGGGTGGAGGGCGATGGTCTGGCTGTGCGGGGCGACCCGGGATCATTCTCCAGACCGAGGGGCACGGTGTTTCGCTCGGATTATGGCTTCTGCAGCCTCTTTCCCTGCGTCAATCGGTCGTATCTTGCTATGGAAGCAGGAGTCGAGTGCTTTGGGTCGTCGTGCGGCGCCACCGGCGAGCGCCGTGTGGAGGCGTTCCTGCCAGATCGGTTGATGCAGAGTTCGTTGTACGATCTCTGAAGGATAATGCGTCCATGTCCCACCCATTCGTTCCAGCCCGCCGCACACGCTCCCTGACCGCCGACCTGGTTCAGTCGCTGGGCGACAGCATCAGGGACGGCCGCCTTCAACCTGGCATCAAGCTGCCTCGAGAGGCCGATCTGATGCAGGAATACGGCGTCAGCCGGACGGTGGTGCGTGAGGCAATATCGCGGTTGCAGGCGGCCGGCATGGTGGAGACACGCCATGGCATCGGCACCTTTGTGGTCGGGCTGGGCGACGCCACGACGTTCCGCATCGCGCCTGACCAGTTGGGCACCTTGAACGATGTCATCGCCGTGCTTGAACTGCGGATCGCCGTGGAAAGCGAGGCGGCCGCGCTGGCTGCGGCCCGTCGCGGTGAAGAGCATCTGCGAGCCATGCGGACCGCTTTGAACGCCTTCGCGGCGGCGGTCGAGGAGGGGCGCGACGCCGTCGGCCCGGATTTCCAGTTTCACCTGGAGATTGCCCGGGCCACGCAGAACCCGCGTTTCGCCGATCTGATGGGAACCCTGGGGGGCACCATGATCCCGCGTGCACGCCTCGATGTGGACGAGCCTCTGACAACGCAGCGCAGGGACTATCTGCGCCGCGTCAATGCCGAGCATGAGAGCGTCTTCAATGCCATCGCCAACCGCGATGCCGATTCCGCACGCGCGGCGATGAGAACGCACTTGGTCAACAGCCGTGAGCGCCGCCGACGTGCGGCCGTCGGACCCTGAGAAATACGGGTTAACCCCGATTCCTGTACTTGTCTTATGTTGTACGATGTCGTATCACTAGGAGCAAGCGATGACCCCCCAGGAACTCAAATCGATCATGTCCCACGGACTGCTGTCGTTTCCGCTGACGGATTTCGACGCCGAGGGCAACTTCAACGCCGGCGGCTATGCCGAACGGCTGGAATGGCTGGCCCCGTATGGAGCCAGCGCGCTGTTCGCCGCCGGCGGAACCGGTGAGTTCTTCTCGCTGACCGCTGACGAGTACCCCGGCATCATCCGGACCGCCGTGGACACCTGCCGCGGCAAGGTGCCCATCATTGCCGGCGCCGGCGGTCCGACCCGCTTTGCCATCCAGTGCGCGCAGGAGGCCGAGCGTGCCGGTGCCCACGGCATCCTGCTGCTGCCGCACTACCTGACGGAAGCTGGCCAGGAGGGCCTGATCGCTCACGTCGAGGCGGTGTGCAAGAGCGTGAAGTTCGGCGTCATCGTTTACAACCGCAATGTGTGCAAGCTGACCCCCGATTCGCTGGCCATCTTGGCCGAACGCTGCCCGAACCTGATCGGCTTCAAGGACGGCATCGGCGACATCGAACTGATGTCCTCCATCTATCTGAAGATGGGCGAACGCTTCGCTTACCTGGGCGGCCTGCCCACGGCCGAGGTCTATGCCGCCGCCTACAAGGCCCTTGGCACGCCGGTGTATTCGTCCGCCGTCTTCAACTTCATCCCCAAAACGGCAATGGACTTTTACGAAGCGGTGCGCACGGATGACATGGCCACACAGCACCGCCTGCTGAAGGACTTCTTCATGCCGTACCTGACCATCCGAAACCGTGGGCAGGGCTATGCGGTGAGCATCGTCAAGGCTGGCGCCGCGCTGGTGGGCCATTCCGCTGGCCCGGTGCGTGTGCCGCTGACCGAACTCAAGCCGGACGAGATGGCGCAGTTGGACGCGCTGATCAAAGGCCTGGGCCCGCAGTGATCCGAACCCCCTATTCAACCAAACAACCAAGGAGACACGTCATGAACAAAATCCTCAGTGCCCTGCTGCTCGCGCTGGCCGCGGCCGGCAATGCCTTCGCGGCCTACCCGGACAAACCGGTGACCGTGGTCGTTCCCTTTCCGCCAGGCGGCGCGTCCGACCAGATCGGCCGCGTGGTGGCGCAGAAACTTCAGGAAAAAATGGGCGGCAGCTTCATCATCGACAACAAGGCCGGCGCCACCGGCACCATCGGTGCGGCGTTTGTCAAGCGCGCGCCCCCCGATGGCTACACCTTGCTGGTGTCCTCGCTCGGTCCGTTCGTGATCGCGCCGCACCTGATCAAGGGCGTGCAGTACGACGCACTCAAGGACTTCGACCTGATCACGGTGGCGGTGCAAGCGCCCAACGTGCTGGTGGTGCCGGCCAGTTCGCCGGACAAGAGCGTGTCCGACCTGCTGGCCCACCTGAAAAATAGCCCGGGCAAGGTCAGCTTCGCCTCGTCGGGCAACGGCTCGTCGGATCACCTGTCCGCCGAACTGTTGTGGCAGCAAAGCGGTACCGACGGCTTGCACGTGCCCTACAAGGGCGGCGGCCCGGCCATCAACGACCTGCTGGGAGGACAGGTGGATGCCGCGTTCGTGAACATCAACAGCATCATCCAGCACATCAAGGCCGGAAAGGTGCGCGCCCTGGCCGTGGCGTCGGAGAAGCGCAATCCCTTGCTGCCGGACGTGCCGACGCTGGCCGAGCAGGGAGTCAAGGGCGCCGAGGTGCAGTCCTGGCAGGCGGTGGCCGCACCGAAAGGGCTGCCTGCCGACATCAAGCTCAAGCTGCATGGCGCCATCGTCGCCGGCCTCAACGAGCCTGCGGTCAAGGACAAGCTGGTGGCGCAGGGCTTCGAGATCGTGACCAACACCCCCGAGCAGTTCACCGCCTACCAGGCTTCCGAATACGCCCGGTGGAAGAAGCTGATCGAGAGCCGCAAGATCACGGCCGATTGAGCACAGGCTGAACCATGAGTGCCCAATCGCCCCGGCGCATCTGCATGCACCCGTCCGACAACGTGGCCATTGTCGCCAACGATGGCGGGCTCGCGGCAGGCACTGTGTTCGATGACGGCCTGACCTTGCGGGAGCGGGTGCCGCAGGGGCACAAGGTGGCCTTGGTGGACATCCTGCCGGGGCGAGGTGCGGCGATACAACGTGGTGATCGGCCATGCGCATGCCGCCATTCCGGCCGGGAGCTGGGTGCACGAGCGGCTGCTGGTCATGCCAGCGGCCGCGTCGCTGCAGGGTTTGCCCGTGGCGACCCGCGCGCCGGTGGCGGTGGAGCCCCTGAAGGGATTCACGTTCGCGGGTTACCGCAACGCCGACGGCTCGGTGGGCACGCGCAACCTGCTGGCGATCACCCAGACCGTGCAGTGCGTGGCCGGCGTGGCGCGGCTGGCCGCCGAGCGCATCCGTGTCGAACTGCTGCCGCGCTACCCGAACGTGGATGGCGTGGTGGCGCTGGAGCACGGCTACGGCTGTGGCGTGGCGATCGACGCGCCCGGTGCGGAGATCCCGATCCGCACCCTGCGCAACATTGCCCTGAACCCGAACTTCGGCGGCGAGGTGCTGGTCCTGAGCCTGGGCTGCGAGAAGTTGCAGCCCGAGCGCCTCCTGCCTGAGGGGGTGATCCCCGTTGCGGTGCAGGGCTCGTCGTGCGGACCGGACGTATTGCGCCTGCAGGACGAGCAGCACATCGGCTTCATGGCCATGGTGGAGGCCGTCATGCAGCGCGCCGTGCCGCATCTGGAGCGGTTGAACGAGCGTCGCCGCGAAACCGTGCCGGCAAGCGAACTGGTGGTGGGTGTGCAGTGTGGTGGCAGTGATGCGTTTTCCGGTGTGACCGCGAATCCGGCGGTGGGCTACTGCACCGACCTGCTGGTGCGCGCCGGCGCCACCGTGATGTTCTCCGAGACCACCGAGGTGCGCGATGCGGTGGACCAGCTCACAGCTCGTGCAGCCGACGCTTCAGTGGCAGAGGCCATCCGTCGCGAGATGGCCTGGTACGACGACTACCTCACAAGGGGCGGCGTGGACCGCAGTGCCAACACCACCCCGGGCAACAAGCAGGGGGGGCTGTCCAACATCGTTGAGAAGGCGATGGGGTCCATAGTCAAGTCCG
This sequence comes from Candidatus Skiveiella danica, assembly GCA_016721925.1. Taxonomy (GTDB): domain Bacteria; phylum Pseudomonadota; class Gammaproteobacteria; order Burkholderiales; family Burkholderiaceae_C; genus Skiveiella; species Skiveiella danica. The sequence goes on along the minus strand of JADKHE010000013.1, from coordinate 61,597 downwards.
GCAGCGCGCCGATCATGGGGGTGCTCCGCCCGGGCAACAAGTTGCCGGCCGGCCACCGTGGTTTGTATTTCGCCGCCACACCCGCCAGCGATTTCATCTGCGGCACGTTGCAGCTGGCCGCCGGCATGAACCTGCACGTGTTCACCACCGGCCGGGGAACCCCGTACGGCCTGGCCGAGGTGCCGGTGATCAAGGTGGCCACACGCAGCGAGCTGGCCCGGCGCTGGCACGACCTGATCGACCTCAACGCCGGCGTCATTGCCGACGGCGAAGCCGGCATCGAAGGGGTGGGTTGGGCGCTGTTCCACCAGATGCTCGACGTGGCCAGCGGGCGCCAACGCACCTGGGCCGAGCGCTGGAAGCTTCACAACGCGCTGGTGCTGTTCAACCCGGCCCCGGTGACCTGAGTTTTCCCTTTTCTGATTCCATCCATGTCCACTCCCGTCGTCTTGACTGTGCGTGTCGTCCCCGTCGCCGGGCGCGACGGCATGCTGCTCAACCTCTCCGGCGCGCACGCGCCCTTCTTCACCCGCAACCTGCTGATCGTGCAGGACAGCAGCGGCCACACCGGCGTCGGCGAAGTGCCTGGCGGCGAAAGAATCCGCCAGACGCTGGAAGATGCCCGCCCCCTGGTCGAAGGCCAGCCCATCGGCAACCTTCAGGCCATCCTGAACGCCATGCGCGCGCGCTTTGCCGACCGAGACAGCGGCGGCCGCGGCCTGCAGACCTTCGATCTGCGCACCACCATCCACGCCGTGACCGCGGTGGAATCGGCCTTGCTGGACCTGCAAGGCCAGCTCCTGGGCGTGCCGGTGGCGGCTCTGCTGGGCGAGGGCCAGCAGCGCGAGGCCGTGGAGGTGTTGGGCTACCTGTTCTTCGTGGGCGACCGCACGAAAACCGACTTGCCCTATGCGAGTGAGCCTGACAATCCCGACGCGTGGTGCCGCCTGCGCCATCAGATGGCCATGACGCCTGCAGCCGTCGTGCGCCTGGCCGAGGCCGCGCAGGCGCGCTACGGTTTCCAGGACTTCAAGCTCAAGGGCGGTGTGCTGCGTGGCGACGAGGAAGTGGAGGCCGTCACGGCCCTGCACGAGCGTTTCCCTGAAGCCCGCGTGACCCTGGACCCCAACGGTGGCTGGCTGCTGAACGACGCGATCCGGCTGGGGCAGAAGATGCGCGGTGTCGTGGCCTACGCCGAAGACCCCTGCGGCGCCGAAGACGGCTATTCGGGGCGCGAGGTGATGGCGGAATTCCGCCGGTCCACTGGCTTGCCCACGGCGACCAACATGGTGGCCACCGACTGGCGGCAGCTGGCGCATGCGCTGGCGCTGCAGAGCGTGGACATTCCGCTGGCCGACCCGCATTTCTGGACCATGGCCGGCAGCGTGCGTGTGGCCCAGACCTGCCGCGACTGGGGGCTGACCTGGGGCTCGCACTCCAACAACCATTTCGACGTTTCACTGGCCATGTTCACCCATGTCGGCGCCGCCGCGCCAGGCAAGGTCACCGCCATCGACACCCACTGGATCTGGCAGGACGGTCAGCGCCTGACCAAAGAGCCGCTGCGCATTGAAGGCGGCTACGTGCAGGTGCCCAAGAAGCCCGGCCTGGGTGTGGAACTCGACATGGCCGAGGTGGAAAAAGCCCACCAGCTCTACCTTCGGCATGGCCTGGGTGCGCGCGATGACGCCCTCGCGATGCAATACCTGATCCCCGGCTGGACCTTTGACCCCAAGCGCCCCTGCCTGGTGCGCTGAACCCTAAGCACCTTCCCATGACTGATTTCACTGCGCCCTCCGCGCCCGATGTGGATGCTGCTGCCTTTGCCGCCCATGCGGCCTTTGCCCGTTACGGCGCCAGCGACGCTGCCATCCGCGCCACCCTCCTGCGCGGTTTGGCCGAGGCGCTCGAAACCCATCGCGACCAGCTGGTGCCCCTGGCGGACGAGGAAACCTGCCTCGGCCTGGCCCGACTGAATGGCGAACTTGACCGCACGGCCTTCCAACTGCGCGGCTTCGCCATCCAGGTCGAGCAGGGCGCGGCGTCCGTCGCCACCGATGACCCGGCCGTGCCCGGCGCGCCGCCCGTGGGCCACCCGCACCTGTTGCGGGTGCGGGTGCCGCTGGGGCCGGTAGCCATGTTTGCGGCCTCCAACTTTCCCTTTGCCTTCTCGGTGCTGGGCGGCGACACCGCATCAGCCCTGGCCGCTGGCTGCCCGGTGGTGGTGCGCGCGCACAGCGGTCACCCCGCCTGTCGCGCGAGGTGGCCGCGCTGGCCTCGGCCGTGGTGGCCGCGCAAGGCCTGCCGGCTGGCGTGTTTGGCCTGATCGATCGCCACGGCAACGAGGTGGGCGCCGCGCTGGTGGCGCACCCGCTGATCGCCGCGGCCGCCTTCACCGGCTCGGTGCGTGGGGGCCTGGCGCTGGAGAAGGTGGCGCAGTCGCGCGAGCGTCCGATTCCCTTCTTCGGCGAACTCGGCTCGGTCAACCCCGTGGTCGCTTTGCCTGCGGCGCTGGCGGCCAATGGCGCAGAGCTGGCCAAAGGCCTGGCCGGCTCGATCACCGTGGGCTGTGGCCAGTTCTGCACCAGCCCAGGCGTGATCCTGGTGCCGGCCGGCGCGGCGGGTGACGCCTTTGTTGCCACCCTGGTCGACGCGCTCAGGCTCGTACCAACTCACGCGATGCTCACGCCGCACATGCGTGCCGGCTTCGAGGCCGGCTGCGCCGCCTGGGCCGCACATCCGCACCTGCAGCCCCTGCTGGCCGACTGCGCGGCGGACGGCGAGCCGCCACGGCCTTTTCTGGCCCAGGTCGATGGGGCGACCTTCATCGCCAGCAAACACCTGCACGAAGAAGTCTTCGGCCCCGCCGCGCTGGTGGTCCGCGTCACTGGAACAGATCAGGCCATCGAGGCACTGCAGGCCGTTGGCGGCACGCTGACGGTGACGATCTGGGGTGCAGACGAGGCCAGCGAAGCGAACGCCGCCTTGGTGCACGCAGCCACGCAGGTGGCCGGGCGCGTGCTGTTTGCCGGTTTCCCGACCGGTGTGGCCGTCACCGCAGGCCAGCAGCACGGCGGGCCGTTCCCGGCATCTACCCAGCCCGGCACCACGTCCGTCGGATGGGCGGCCCTTGACCGCTTTCTGCGCCCCGTGGCACTGCAGGAGGCGCCGGCATGGCTGCTGGCGCGCCACGGCGCTGTCTGACGTCAGACAGCGCGGGGCCCAGAGCTGCGCAACAAGACAAAGGGCCCCAAGGGGCCCTCTGTTTGCGAGCTCAGCCCGGCAAGCCGAGCGGCTTTTTTCGGCAATCGATTACATGCGCTCGAAGATCGCGGCAATGCCTTGCCCGCCGCCGATGCACATCGTGACCAGGGCGTAGCGTCCATTGACGCGCTGCAACTCGTACAGCGCTTTCACGGTGATCAGCGCGCCGGTGGCGCCGATGGGGTGACCCAGCGAGATGCCGGAGCCGTTGGGGTTGACCTTGGCCGGGTCCAGGCCCAGTTCGCGGGTCACGGCGCAGGCTTGCGCGGCGAAGGCTTCGTTGGCCTCGATCACGTCCAGGTCGTTGACCGTGAGGCCGGTCTTCTTCAGCACGGCTTGCGTGGCCGAGATGGGGCCCACGCCCATGATCTTGGGGTCCAGGCCGGTGTGCGCGTAGCCCACCAGGCGGGCCAGCGGTTTGGCACCGCGGGCCTTCGCGGCGCCGGCTTCCATCAGCACGACGGCGGCGGCGGCGTCATTGATGCCAGAGGCGTTGCCGGCGGTCACGGTGCCGTTTTCCTTCACGAACACGGGCTTGAGCTTGGCCATGTCTTCCAGCTTGCAGTCGGGGCGGAAATGCTCGTCGGTGGCCCAGGCCACCTCGCCCTTCTTGCTCTTGAGCGTGACGGGGACGATCTGGTCCTTGAAGTAGCCGGCCGCGGTGGCGCGCTGGGCGCGGTTGTGGCTCTCGACGGCCAGCGCGTCCTGCATCTCGCGGGTGATGCCGTACTTGGCGGCCACGTTCTCGGCCGTCACGCCCATGTGGATGGTGTGGAAGGGGTCGTGCAGCGCACCGACCACCATGTCGATCATCTTGGTGTCGCCCATGCGTGCGCCCCAGCGCATGTTCAGGCTGGCGTACGGGCCGCGGCTCATGTTCTCGGCACCGCCCCCGATGGCGATGTCGGTATCGCCGAGCAGGATGGACTGGCTGGCCGAGACGATGGCCTGCAGGCCCGAGCCGCACAGGCGGTTCACGTTGAAGGCCGGCGTGCCCTCGGCGCAGCCGCCGTTGATGGCCGCCACGCGCGACAGGTACATGTCCTTGGGCTCGGTGTTGACCACGTGGCCGAACACAACGTGGCCCACGTCCTTGCCGTCGACGCCGGCACGCGCCAGCGACTCGCGCACGACCTGGGCGGCCAGGTCGGTGGGCGGGATGTCCTTCAGGCTTCCGCCATAGGTACCAATGGCGGTGCGCACACCGCTGACAACAACAACTTCACGGCTCATGGGAGTCTCCTGGATTGTGGGTGAAAGCGCCTATTTTCCCCACTTTCGGCTACAGCGGGCTGACAACCCGCGCCCGGTCTGTCATCAATCCGTCACAGGCGGGCGCCACACTTCAGCCACCATGAGCGAGCCCCTGAATGCCCCCGAGATCCCCCTGTCTGCCGACGATGCCCTGATGGATCGCATCCACCGCGACCTGATCGATGGCTACGACGAGGAGCTGGAGCTGGAGTTCGAAGACCGCACGGTCGCCGCGCTGACGGGCGACACCTCGCCCGACTTCACGCTGGAAAGCCGCGAAACCCGGCGCCACTACTTCCGCGAGTTGTTTCGCCTGCAGGGTGAGCTGGTCAAGCTGCAGGACTGGGTGGTGGCCAGCGGCCACAAGGTGGTGATCCTCTTCGAAGGGCGTGATGCCGCCGGCAAGGGCGGCGTGATCAAGCGCATCACCCAGCGCCTGAACCCGCGCGTGTGCCGCGTGGCGGCGCTGCCGGCGCCCAACGACCGCGAGCGCACGCAGTGGTACTTCCAGCGCTACGTGGCGCACCTGCCGGCCGCCGGCGAGATGGTGCTGTTCGACCGCAGCTGGTACAACCGCGCCGGTGTGGAGCGGGTCATGGGCTTTTGTTCGGAAGACGATGTCGAGGCCTTTTTCCGCGACGTGCCCGAGTTCGAGAAGATGCTGGTGCGCTCGGGCATCCAGCTCATCAAGTACTGGTTCTCGATTTCGGACGACGAGCAGAACCTGCGCTTTCTCGGGCGCATCCACGACCCGCTCAAGCAGTGGAAGCTCAGCCCGATGGACCTGGAGTCGCGCCGGCGCTGGGAGGACTACACCCGCGCCAAGGAGGCGATGCTGGCGCGCACCCACATCGACGACGCGCCCTGGTGGATCGTGCCGGCCGACGACAAGAAGAAAGCCCGCCTGAACTGCATCCACCACCTGCTGGCGCAGATGGACTACCGCGAGATCGAGCGCGCGCCGGTGGTGCTGCCGCCGCGCGAGCGCCACGACGACTATGTGCGCCAGCCGGTGCCGCAAGAAATCCTGGTGCCGCAGGTGTATTGAGCCGGCCGCTGCGCCCACCTGGTCAACGGGATGGGCTCACCGCGCCAGGAAACACTCCTGAATCAGGAGCAGATAATGACCATTCCGCGCTGGGAAGGTGCGATTCTTGTCAAGAAATAGGACGGAAGGCCCTGTTTCAAGCCTCAATCCCGTACGTCGGCGACCGGGTTGGCGCCGAAATCGGCACGGCCCAGGTAGCCCAGCACCTGGGCCGCCGCACCATCCGGGCTGCTCAGCAGGCCCTTGTCCTTCAGGCCGATGAAGTTGCCCACGTCCGGAAAGGCGGTGCTGGCGGCGCCGCGCAACCGCACCTGCATGTCGGTGTCGATCACGCCGGGCGCCAGCGAGCACACCCGGGCGCCGTCCGGCTTCAGCGCTTCTTCCAGCGCCAGGCAGCGGGTGAAGTGGTCCATGCCGGCCTTGGCGGCGCAGTAACCCGCCTGAGAGGCCATCGCGCGGCGGCCCAGGCCGGACGAAATGTTGAGCACCTTGCGCGGCACGGGCCAGGCGGCGGTGGCGTGCAGGAAGGCCGCCGTCAGCGCCATCGGCGCCTCCAGGCCCACGCGCAGGGCATGGGCCAGATCGCCCGCATCGGCGTGGCTCAGCGGGCCGATGCCAGCAATCACGCCGGCGTTGTTGATCAGCGTGGCCGATCCGAAGGCCCCAGGCGGCTGTTCCGCCAGCCAGGCCGCCAGGCGCGTGGCTGCCTGGCGCCTCGGCCAGGTCCACGGACCACGGGACGAGCGTGGCGCCAGCGCTGGCACGTCGGCGCTCAGGAGTGGTTGACGGTGCGCGAGAGGGTGAGCACCGTGCCGCCGCGGGCGAGCAATTGCCGCGCCAGGGCCAGGCCCATGCCGCGCGAAGCGCCGGTGAGGATCGTGAGGGATGGTTTCATGGGCGCATGGTAGCGCGACGGCCGACGAGGTGGGTCTTCAGAACGGTGGCGCGCTGTCGAACACCATCGGCATGCCGGTGGCCGGGTGAAACAGTGCCAGACGCTGCGCGTGCAGCAGCAGGCGGCTGGAAGAGCCAGTTTCCTGGGCAGGCGCATAGAGCGGATCGCCCACGATGGGATGGCCCAGCGCCTGCAGGTGCACGCGCAACTGGTGCGAGCGTCCGGTGACGGGCTCCAGCAGCACGCGGGTGGTGCCCGCAGCCGCGTCGTGCGCCAGCACCCGCCAGCGGGTGCGGCTGGGCCGCCCCTGCTCGTGATCGACGATGCTGCGCGGGCGGTTCAGCCAGTCCAGGATCAGGGGCAGGTCGATCAGTCCCCAGCCCTCGTCGGTCTCGGGCGGTGCCAGCAGACCCTGCACCACCGCGACGTACTGTTTGTGCACCTGGCGCTTTTCAAAGCCGAGGTTGAGCGCGCGTTGGGCGGCCGGGCCACGGGCCATGACGATCAGGCCGGAGGTGGCCATGTCGAGCCGGTGCACCACCAGGGCGTCGGGAAACGCGGCCTGCGCGCGGGCCGCCAGGCAGTCCTGCTTGTCCTCGCCGCGCCCGGGCACGGCCAGCAGGCCGGCGGGTTTGTCGAACACCAGCAGGGCGTCGTCGGCGTGCACCACCTGCAGGCCGGGCGGCACGGGCGGGCCCGCGGACCAGGGCGGAGCGGATTCGGGTCCGCCTGCGGCCACTGCGCTCATGCGCCCAGCACGCGAGCCAGCTCTTCCCCGTCCACGCTGCGCGCGGCGCCGAAGCCGGCCACCTGGCGCGCGCCCGTGGGGCGCAGCAGCACGAAACGGAAGTCACCCAGCGTGGTCATCGGTTCGGCCTCGGGGAAACGGGCGAGGTAGGCATGGCGCGCCGCCTGCCATCCGGCGCTGTCGCGCCCGGGCGTGTCGGCCACCACATCCAGCGACACGCGCGGCAAGGCATGCACCGGCTCGCCCGGCGTCTCGGCCGCCATCACCAGCAGCGACGCACGCGGCTGCACCTGCAGGTTGCGTGTGTGTGCCGCCAGGCCGCTGAGGTGCACCACCAGCGCGGGGCCACCTGGCCAGACCGCGTAGGGCACCATCGAGACGAAAGGCTGCGCCGGGTCGGCGGCGTCCAGCGTGCCCAGCGCCGCCACGCGGCGGCCGGCGATCAGGTCGCGCAGTTCGCGCATCAGGCGGGGTTCGTGGGTCATGGAGGGATAGGCGGCGGGTGCGATCACGGTGCCGCGGCCGGCGGTGTGCCGGCGTGGCCCTGGGCGCGCCGGTCGTCCCGCAGCATGAACAGGTACAGCCCTTCCACCTTGTCGCGCGCCCAGGGCGTCTTGCGCAGGAACTTCAGGCTGGAGGCGATGCTGGGGTCGTGGGTGAAGCAGCGCACGGGGATGCGTTCGCCCAAGCCCTCCCAGCCGTATCGGGCCTGCAGCGCCGTCACGATCGCCTCCAGTGTCATGCCGTGCAGCGGATTGCGCGGCTGTGCAGGCGGCGCATCGTTGGGAGCAGGTGGTAGGGTGGCGGACATGCGGCGATTTTGACACCGGAGACCGGTCCCTTCGGAGACGGCTGGTTTCCCGGTACGCTTGCGTTGGTCGGGTGGGCGCCGCACACTGTGGTCAGGCGGGCCGCACCAGCTGCGATACCGCGAAACCAACAGGACGCCGGAGGTAACTGAAATGACCGCCAGACGCATTCTCATCATCCAGGGCCACCCCGATCCGGATGCCCGGCATCTCTGCCACGCCTTGGAAGACGCCTATGCCGCCGGTGCGATCGATGCTGGACATGCCGTTCGGCGGGTGAATGTGGCGAAGCTGGATTTTCCGATCCTGCGCAGTCAGGCCGAATGGGACCACGGCCCGGTTCCGCCGGCACTGGTGGGTGTGCAGGCCGACATTCTGTGGGCCCAGCATCTGGTGCTGTTCTTTCCGCTGTGGCTGGGTGGCCTGCCAGCCCATTTCAAGGGCTTTCTGGAGCAGGTGGCGCGACCCGGTTTTGCGTTTACCGAGAAGGACGGCAACCCGTTCGGCCGCAAGGGGCTGACCGGCCGCTCGGCGCGGGTGGTCGTGACCCTGGGCATGCCGACCATCGTGTACCGCTGGTATTTCCGTGCCAGCGGCGTCAGATCGCTGGAGCGCAACATTCTGAGCTTTGTCGGCATTGATCCGGTGCGCGAAACCCTGATCGGCGGCGTCGATCGGCTCGGCGCCGACGGCGTGGCCGAATGGAAAGCGCAACTCGACCGGCTGGGCGCAGCCGCTGAATAGCGGCGCGTGGCATGCGCGGCATGCTTGACCTGTCGCAAGGATGCTCACGAGAGTTTGGGAGATAGTGGGCGCATGAAACAACTTTGCTTGCGGGTCCTGATTCTGGTGACCGCTTTGGGTCTGGCGGGGTGTACGGCCCTGTTGCCCAGCAGCAGCGCAGTGTCGCCGTCGTCATTCGACAGTTTCGAGGCGGCCCAGGCCGCGCTCGAAAAGACCGTTCCCTACAAGACGACGCTAGAGGAGCTCAAGGCGCTGGGTTTCGACCCTCAGGCCAGCGCCAACGTCTCGATCATTCCGTATCCCGAGGTTGTCAGCCGGCTGGCACCGTACTCCGGCGTGGCGCTCGATGCGCTCGACCCCGGCGTGCGTGACTGCATCCTGGCGCAGACCCAATGCAAGGCTTACGTCTATCGCTTCGGCCGGGTCGACCGGCAGCGCGACGGCAATTTCTTCCTCGACTTCTTCAACATCAAGCGCGATGTCCAGATGAACGGCTGGCGCTTCGAGGGACTGGTGGTGGTGCGCAACGGCATCGTGCTGTTCCGCAACAGTGCGGGCGAGTCCAAGCTCAACACGTTCGAGAAGACCACCAACCCGCTGGGCCCGTTCCAGCGCTCGGGTGAAAGCAGCGATCTCCTGCTGCGCTAACGCGCCTGGGCCGCCCGCACGCGGTTGACCTCCAGTTCGGTGACCTCCGGCGCCGCATTGCCCCAGGCGCTGCGCAGATGCGTCAGCACGGTGGCGATATCCGCATCGTCCAGGACCAGCACATAAGGCGGCATACCGAAGGGGCGCGGGTTGCCGGCAGTGGCCGGCGCAAATCCGCCGTGCAGCACCGCATGCACCAGGTTGGTGGTCTGGGCCATGACGACGGCGCGGTTGCCCGCCAGGGCCGGATAGGCGCCCGGCACGCCTTCGCCGCGCTCGCCGTGGCAGCGCGCGCAATGGTCTTCGTACAGCCGGGCGCCGCGCTGGACGCGCGCGGCGCCTGTTGGCTTGGCGGTGGCCTGCGCGGACGGTTTGGCATCGGGCACCTGCGGCAGCGCCTTCAGGTAGGTTGCCATGGCTTGGAGGTCGGCATCACTCTGGTGCTGCGTGCTCTGGAGCACCACCTCGGCCATCGGACCACTGGCGTGGCCGCGGGCCGACTGCCCGGTCTTGAGAAAGGCGACGATCTCGGCCAGCGGCCAGTCGGCCACGCCGGCCTCGGCCCGGTCGTGCAGTGAGGGGGCGTACCCTTCCTGCAGCGCAAGCTGCCCGCCGCCGGCGCCACCGGCCTTGAGCGCGCCCAGCGCGTTGCGCGCACCGTGGCATTCGGCGCAATGGGCCAGGCCTTGCACCAGGTAGGCGCCGCGGTTCCACTGGGCGGATTGCGACGGGTCGGACGCCTGCACGCCGGGGCGGAAATACAACGCACGCCAAAACGCCAGCGCTGCTTGCGTGCCGAAGGGCCAGCGCAGTGCAGGCTCGCGATTCGCCTGGGCGACGGGGGGCTGGCTCATCAGCCAGGCGTACAGGGCGTCTGAATCGGCGCGGGTGATCCGGGTCGTGCTGGTGTAGGGAAATGCAGGCGCCAGCAGTCGACCGTCGCGTGAGCGCCCGTGGTGCAAGGCGCGCCAGAAGTCATCCGCGCTCCAATGACCGATGCCGGTCGGTGCGTCGGGCGTCAGGTTGCTCGAATAGACCGTTCCGAAGGGCGTCTCGATGGCGCGTCCGCCTGCGTAGGGCGCGCCGCCACGAAGCGTGTGGCAGCCCAGGCAGTTGCCGGCTCGGGCCAGGTAGGCGCCGCGCGCCCGGGCTTCTTCCGCGGCGACGGGCACCGCTGCCGCCCGGTCCTCCGGCGCATCCCTCACGCCCAGCCACCACACGGCGGCGCCAAGGCCGGCCAGCAGCAGCACCAGCACCGCCAGGGCGCGGCCTGCGCGCGTCATGGCCGTTCTCCGGCAGCCTGCACCGCGGGCGCGCTGCCGCAGCGCCAGCGCGGTGCACCGGGCGGGGCTGGCGGCATCACGGTGGCGGGGTTGGCGGGCATCGCCACGGGCTGAGCGGCCAGCCAGGCGGCCACGGCGCTGACGTCCGTCGCATCCATGCGCCCGGCGATCTGCGCCATGCAGTCCGGTGCGTGGGCGCGGCGCTGCTGGGTCTGCCAGGCACCGATTTGGGCGTTCAGGTAGTCGCGCGGCAGGCCCAGCAGGCCCGGAATGTCCGGCGCCACGCCGGTCAGCTGCGTGCCGTGGCACTGCGTGCAGGCCGGCACCCCGCGCGCCGCATCTCCCTGGCGCGCAAGCACCTCGCCGCGGTGCAGCAACCCGGGCGAGGCAGTGACGGGCGCTGGCGGCGGGTAGGGCAGTTCCAGCGAAGAAAAATGCCGGGCGATCTCCAGCAGGTAGGCGTCGCTGAGCGGGTCCACCATGCGCGTCATCAGGCCGTAGTGGCGCCGCCCGTCGCGGAAGTTGAGCAGCTGGTGGTGAAGGTAGCCCGCCGGCTTGCCGGCCAGGCGGGGGTAGTAGCCGTCGGGTCCGGCGCGGCCCTGGTCGCCGTGGCAGGCGGTGCACGCCAGCACGCGCTGGGCCATGCTGTCTTCAAAAGGTGGCGGGGCAGCGCCAGCGCCGCTGCACAGGAACCAGACTAGCAGCGCTTGCAGCAAAAAGGAGAAAGGGGCAAAGCGTCGCGACATACCGAGGATCATGCCAAAACCCGGCGCAACGGTTGTTCAGACGGTTGTTTGACCGAAATATGGACGAAATTGCGCCTTTCCCAGCGTCCAAAGGTCATGAACTGCTATTGAATCAGGAGTATTTCGGGTATGGCCAAGGGTGCCCGCCTGCCCGTGCAGCGCCGTGATGATGCCGCAGCGGCGACAATGGGGCGCATTCGTGTCGCCTTGGGCGCCCGGTCGTTTCCCCTTTTTTCCCTTGCTGAACATCATGTCCCTGTACCAGGTCCGCCCCGCCGTCGCGCGCGACGCCGCCACCATTGCCGCCATCCATGTCAACACCTGGCAGGAAGCCTACGAGGGCCTGCTGCCCGAAGCCGATCTGAAGGCCATCTCGGTGGACAAGCGCCTGAAGCTCTGGCGCGAGGCCATCCAGTACGGCGATCCGCAGGTGCACGTGGCGGTGGATGGAGACCGCATCGTGGGTTTCGTCGGTTTCGACCGCTCGCGCGACCCGAAGTCCAAGCCCACCACCGGCGAGATCTGGGCGATCTACGTCGGCCCCGGCGACTGGGATCAGGGCGCCGGCCTGGCGTTGTGGGACGCCGCGCGCGAGGGGCTTGTGGAAGAGGGCTGCACGGAGGTCACGCTGTGGGTGATGCTGAAGAACGAGCGTGCGCTGCGCTTCTTCGAGCTGGCCGGCTTCAAGCGCGAGCTCAACACCGCACGCACCACGCCCATGGGCAGCGTCAAGGTCGAGGAAATCCGCCTCAAGCGCAAGCTGGACTGATGCGCCTGCTGCACGCCGCGCGCCTTGTCGCATGAAACTGATCCTCGCGCCCATGGAAGGGCTGCTGGATTTCACGCTGCGCGACATCCTGACCCGCGTCGGCGGCGTGGACCGCTGCGTGTCGGAGTTCATCCGCATCACCGACCAGCTGCTGCCCCCGCGGGTGTTCACGCGCATCGTGCCCGAACTTCACCAAGGCAGCCGTACCCCGGCCGGCGTGCCGGTGCGCCCCCAGCTGCTGGGCTCTGACCCGTCGTGCATGGCCGAGAACGCCGCCCTGCTGGCCACGCTGGGCCCGGCCGGCATCGACCTCAACTTCGGCTGCCCGGCCAAGACGGTGAACCAGCACCGCGGCGGGGCCGTTTTGCTGGACGAGCCGGAGCTGGTCGGCCGCATCGTGGCGGCGGTGCGCCGTGCGGTGCCGCCGACCATTCCGGTGTCGGCCAAGATGCGCCTGGGCAACCGCTGCGACGGCCCGGCGCTGGACTGCGCCCGCGCCATCGACGAGGCCGGGGCGGACGAGCTGGTGGTGCATGCGCGCACCCGGGTGCAGGGCTACCGGCCGCCGGCCTACTGGGAGCGGATCCATGAGGTGCGGGCGGCGGTCCGGCTGCCTGTGATCGCCAACGGTGAGATCTGGACGGTGCAGGACGCCTGGCGCTGCCGCGACGTCACCGGCTGCGACACCCTCATGATCGGGCGCGGCCTGGTGCGCAACCCGGGCCTGGCGCTGGCCATCACCGCGGCGGATCGCGTGGCGCGCGGCGCCCCGGCCGGTGCCGGGGGCATTGCATGGAACGACCTGCTGCCGCTGATCGGCGACTTCTGGCGGCAGATTGCCATCCGCGTCGAGCCACGGCATCGCAGCGGGCGGCTCAAGCAGTGGCTGAACTACCTGCGTGGCCACTACCCCGAGGCCGAGCAGGCCTTTGCCGAGCTGCGCCTGAGCAACGACCCGGCCAGCGCCAGCCGCTGGCTGGCGGCGCAGCTTGCCCCGATGCCGGAGGCGCTTGCGTGACAATGGGTGGATGAACCCGCCCGCGCAGCTCCACTGGCTCGAAAACGGCATCGAGCAATCGGTGCGCTGGCGTTCGGAAAGTGGTGCCCCGCCGCCACGGCGCGTGGTGCTGGCCGACGACACGATGGGCGCCGACGCCGCCTACCGTCTGGCCTGCGAGGGCACGGCCCTGCTGTGGCGCGGCGACTTTCACAATGCCCGCCAGCTGCTGCAGGCGCTGGCCCGCCGGGCGGATCGCAAGCCGCGCCGGAATGCGCGCGCGACGGCCGCCGGTGCCGAGGCCACGGCACCGCCCACCCCGGCACAGGCGTTTCACCTGCACCGCCAGGCGCAGGCGCAGCGGGCCCGGGTGCTGGGCATGCTGATCATTCCGCTGGCGGCCGACTACTCCGTGCCCCTGCGCCGGGCGCCGGACTTCCGCGACGCGTGCAGCGAGGCCTGGGATGCCGACGCCCGGACCGCCCGCGACGGCGCGGCCAGCGCGGTCTCGCTGCGTGAACTCTCCGGCGTGGTGGGCGCGCACGAGTGGCGCAAGAAAGGCGTCGAGGTCGCCTCGCTCGGCGGGCCGGGCCACAACCGGATCCATCCGCACTACGGCGTGTTCTCGCCGGTGCGCGGCGAGTACGTCCAGCTGGTGGCGCAGGCGCCGCTGCCGTCCAACACGCTGGCGTTTGACGTGGGCGTGGGCACCGGTGTGCTGTCGGCGGTGCTGGCGCACCGCGGCGTGCAGCGCGTGGTGGCCACCGACCAGGACCCGCGCGCGCTGGCCTGCGCCCGCGACAACCTTCAACGCCTGGGCCTGCAGGAGCGCGTCGAGGTGGTGCAGGCCGACCTGTTTCCGACACTGGCGCTCTACGGCCAGGCCCCGCTGATCGTCTGCAACCCGCCGTGGGTGCCCGCGCCGGCCAGCTCCGCGCTGGAGGCCGCGGTCTACGACCCCGACAGCCGCATGCTGCGAGGCTTTCTGGCGGGGCTGGCCACGCACCTGGCGCCGCAGGGCGAGGGCTGGCTGGTGCTGTCGGACCTGGCTGAGCACCTGGGCTTGCGCCCGCGCGAGCAGCTGCTGGGCTGGATCGAGTCCGCCGGGCTGTCGGTGCGGGGGCGGCTCGACGTGCGACCGCGCCACCCCAAGGCCGGCGACGCCAGCGACCCGCTGCACGCGGCACGGGCGGCTGAGATTACCTCGCTCTGGCGGCTGGGGCATCGTCAACAGTCATAGCGGAAATCGACCATCCGGCAAGGGGTTCAGGCATTATTCTTTCGAAAAGCTGCCGTCCCTACGACCCGCTGGCGCCAGCCGCGCCGCAGGTATCGCCGGCAGAGCGTCAGTTGCCCTTCGGCAGCGCGTTCTGCAGGGCGATCGCCATGAAGGCGGCGCTCACAGGTAACCCAAAGCGGTATCCAGTGCTGCCAGGCCCCAGGGCAGGGTCGGCGCGCCAAAGCTGAATGCCGAGGCGCTCACGCCTGTCACGCCGACCAGGGTGATCTGCACGTCGATGCTGCCACCGTCGATGGCATGAACACCGGCGGCGAATCCGATCTGGGTATTGCCGCCGCCGGTGCTGATGAGCAGATCGTCGAGTGCCATGACGTTGTTGCCGGCGTCCCGCAACTGGCTTAGGTCGATGCGGTCCTTGCCCACCTCGAAATCCAACACCATGGCCGAGAAGGCGAGGGCGCCGCGGGTGCCAACCAGGGTGATCAGGTCGGCCGACCCGTCCTTGCCGCTCAGCGATCCGCCGCGAATGTCCACCGCGCTGTGGTCGTTGTAGGCCAGCGCGATCCGGTCGTTGCCGGTACCGCCCACAAACAGCTCGCGGCCGCTTGGGAGCCCCTGGCTGCCGAGCAGCAGGTCGTTGCCCTTGCCGCCATCCAGGGCGTCCTGACCCGCGCCGCCGACCAGCAAGTCGTTGCCGTTCCCGCCGCCGAGCACATCGTTGGAAGTGCCACCGATGAGGCGGTCGTCCCCGGATGCACCATCGACGACCACATTGCCGAGCACGGTGACGCCGCGCAGGTCGATGGTGTCGGCGCTCCAGTCGCCGAGCAGGCGGGTGGTGCCGGTGGCGCCCGAGGCATCGATCACCTCGATGCCGTTGGTGGCGCTGAAGCTGCGCAGGCCGATGTCCACATCGGCGCCCGTGGCCACGATGCGGTCGCTGCCCGCGGCGCCGGTATCGGCATAGGTGTCGAAGCCGGCAAAGCTGCTCCAGCCCCCGGCCTGGTTGCCCGAGACGAGGTAGGTGTCCGCGCCATTGCCGCCGTCCAGGCTGTCGTCGCCACCGCCGCCGCGCAGGGTGTTGTCCGCGTCGTTGCCGAACAAGCTGTCGTTGCCGTGGTAGCCATCCACCACCACATTGCCGAGAACGGTGACGCCGCGCAGATCGATCGTGTCGGCGCTCCAGTCGCCCAGCAGGCGCACGGTGCCGGTCGCGCCGCTGGCATCAATCACCTCGATGCCGCTGGTGGCACTGAAGCTGCGAAGGCCGATGTCCACATCGACGCCCGTGGCCACGATGCGGTCGGTGCCGGCAGCACCGGTGTCGGCATAGGTGTCGAAGCCGGCGAAGCTGCTCCAGCCACCGGCCTGGTTGCCGGATACGAGGTAGGTGTCGCTGCCATTGCCGCCGTTCAGGGTGTCGTCGCCACCGCCGCCGCGCAGGGTGTTGTCCGCGTCGTTGCCGAACAAGCTGTCGTTGCCGTGGTAGCCATCCACCACCACATTGCCGAGAACGGTGACGCCGCGCAGATCGATCGTGTCGGCGCTCCAGTCGCCCAGCAGGCGCACGGTGCCGGTCGCGCCGCTGGCATCAATCACCTCGATGCCTGACAGGCGGCGCTGAAGCTGCGCAGGCCGATGTCCACATCGGCGCCCGTGGCCACGATGCGGTCGCTGCCCGCGGCGCCGGTATCGGCATAGGTGTCGAAGCCGGCAAAGCTGCTCCAGCCCCCGGCCTGGTTGCCCGTGACCTGGTAGGTGTCGCTGCCGTTGCCGCCGTCCAGGGTGTCATCGCCGCCACCACCGCGCAGCGTGTTGTCCGCGTCGTTGCCGAACAGCGCATCGTTGCCGTGGTAACCATCGACGACCACATTGCCGAGAACGGTGACGCCGCGCAGATCGATCGTGTCGGCGCTCCAGTCGCCGACCAGGCGCACGGTGCCGGTGGCACCGGACGCATCAATCTCCTCAATGCTTGACAAGGCGGCGCTGAAATTGCGCAGGCCGATGTCCACATCGGTGCCCGTGGCCACGATGCGGTCGGTGCCCAAGGCGCCGGTGTCGGCATAGGTGTCGAAGCCGGCAAAGCTGCTCCAGCCACCCGCCTGGTTGCCGGACACGAGGTAGGTGTCGCTGCCGTTGCCGCCGTTCAGGGTGTCATCGCCGCCACCACCGCGCAGCGTGTTGTCCGCGTTGTTGCCGAACAGCGTGTCGTTGCCGTGGTAGCCATCTACCACCACATTGCCGAGAACGGTGATGCCGCGCAGATCGATCGTGTCGGCGCTCCAGTCGCCCACCAGGCGCACGGTGCCGGTGGCACCGGACGCATCAATCTCCTCAATGCTTGACAAGGCGGCGCTGAAATTGCGCAGGCCGATGTCCACATCGGTGCCCGTGGCCACGATGCGGTCGGTGCCCAAGGCGCCGGTGTCGGCGTAGGTATCGAAGCCGCCAAAGCTGCTCCAGCCACCCGCCTGGTTGCCGGTGACCTGGTAGGTGTCGCTTCCATTGCCGCCGTCCATCGTGTCATCACCGCCTTCACCCAGGAGGAGGTCGTCGCCGTCACCACCGCGAATCAGGTCGTTGCCGTAGCCCGCGTTGACGAGGTCATCGCCCGCGCCCGCCTCGATGGTGTCTGCATTCCATTGGCCGATGATCTGGTCTGCGCCGTCGGTGCCGGTCAGCAACGAAGCCGCATCGGCGCCAATGACCAAGGTGGAACCCTTGATGAAATAGTTGAGCCAACTCGCCACGTCGGCCAACGTGGCGTTCGCGTCACCGTCCTCGTTCAGAAAGCGACCGTTCTCGATCGTGAATCCGATGTGGTAGATGCCGTCCGCCACGGTATTGACCAGGTTCTGGCCGAAATAGTTGGTGTTGGCGCCATCGTTCTGCACCAGGTGATAGCCCGTCTCGCTCCCGTTTTCGTCGTCGCCGTGCAACTCGATGAACCGGGCCAGGCGCATAGGGTCGGCGCGCAGCCAGGCATTGATCGCCTCGAGGTCGGTGCTGGTGATCCAGCTGTCGGCCATCGCGCCGGTCGCCGCGATGCCCTCCAGGATCAGGGCGTTCAGGGCGTTCGCCGCTCCAGCCCCGCCGTCGATGTCCGCTGCAGGGGAGTTGCGGGCAAGTCCGGCGTCGACCTTGATAGTGTCGACAATGCGGTCGAGTCCGGTGCCGGTGCTGGATGCGTCGGACAGGAAGTAGTTGAGCCAGTCGGCCACGTCGCTCACCGTGGCATTGGCATCGCCGTCCTCGTTGCGGAAGCGGCCGTCCACGATCTCGAAGCCGATGTGATAAACGCCGTCGGCCACGGTATTGACGAGGTTCTTGCCAAAGAAGCGGGTTGTGGCGCCGTCGTTCTGGACCAGGTGGTAGCCGGTCTCCGATCCGTTTTCGTCATCGCCATGCAGTTCGATGAAACGGGTCAGCCGCGTGGCGTCGGCCCGGATCCAGGCATTGAGGGCGATCACATCGGCGGTGGAAACCTTGCCGTCGCCGAGGGCGCCGACGGCCGTCAGGCCGTCCATGATCAACTGGTTGATGCTGTTGGCCGCGTCGGCACCGCCGGCGATTTCCGCCTCAAGGGTCTTCATGGGCAGGCCGGCGTCGGCCATGATCAGGTTGGTGATGCGGTCCAGGCCACTGGCCGTGCGGGAATGGTCGGTAAAGAACTGGGTCAGCCATGCGGCCACCTGATTGACCGATGCATTGGCATCGCCGTCTTCATTGAGGAAGCGGTTGTCCCTGATTTCGAATCCGAGGTGGTAGATGCCATCGGCTACCGTGTCGAAAAGGGCATCACCCCGGTACTTCAGGTTGCCGCCGTCATTCTGGATGAGGTGAAATCCCGTCTCTTCGGCGCCTTCGTCGTCGCCGTGCAGAGCCGTCCATTCCGGCAGCCGGTGTTCGCGAATCCAAGCATTCATCGCGATCACTTCGCTGGCCGTGAAGATGCGGTCTGTGGCTGCGCCGGTCGCTGCGGCAGCATCCAGAATGATCTGGTTCAGCCCATCCGCCGCCGCGGCGCCACCGAGCAGATCGGTTGCCATGTTGGCGCCGGACAATCCGGTGTCGGAGAAGACGGCGTCGACGAGTTGATCGAGCCCGGTGCCCGTGGTGCCGGTTACCGGCGCAGACAGCATTGAAAAGCGGCCAGCCTTGTTGCTTGACATATCTGAAACTCCCTTTGGTGATCCGAATTCCGGGGGCGCTTCGATGGAAGGACGCACGTCCGGCCCGGTCAATGAAATGACCTGCGGGTATGCTAGGGGGGGCACGCCGGATGCACCCGTAATCAGACGTCAGGGGGTGTAATCAAACGAAACGTCAAGGCGGGCCATGCCAGGGCTGACAGCCGCCTGCGGCGCACGCGGGCGGGCCTGCCGCATCAGCGCGAAGGCATGAATGCCGTCGGGATACAGCGTTTACAAAAGTCTACGGTTGTTGCGCAAAGTCGGTCGCTGCCGGAAGTCCGCTTAGCCGCCATGCGTATGGCGCAACTCCCGCTTGAGCAGCTTGCCGCTGGGGTTCTTGGGCAGGCTGTCGGCGAAGACCACGCGCTTCGGCGCCTTGAAGCTGGCCATGTGGGTGGTGCAGTGGGCAATGACCTCAGCCTCGGTCAGGGCCTGGCCGGCCTTGACCACGACCACGGCCGTGACGGCCTCGACCCAGCGCGCATCGGGCAGGCCGATCACGGCGACCTCGCTGACCTGCGGCAGGCGGTAGATCATTTCCTCCACCTCGCGGCTGGCCACGTTCTCGCCGCCGGTCTTGATCATGTCCTTCTTGCGGTCGACGACCGTGATGTAGCGCTCGGCGTCGATCATGGCCAGGTCGCCGCTGTGGAACCAGTCGCCGCTGAACGCGGCGGCGGTTCGCTCGGGATCGTTGAAGTAGCCTAGCATCAGGTGCGGCGAGCGGTGCACGATTTCGCCGACTTCACCCACCGCCACGTCGCGCAGGTCGTCATTCACCACGCGGGTTTCCACGTTCAGAACGGCCCGGCCGGCCGAGCCGGGCTTGCGCAGCTGATCGTCCGGGCCCAGCATGGTGGCCAGCGGCGCAATCTCGGTCTGGCCGTAGAGGTTCCACAGGCGCACCTTCGGCAGCCGGGTGGCCAGTTCGCGCAGGACCTCGACCGGCATGATGGAGGCGCCGTAGTAGCCCTTCGCCAGGCTGGTGAGATCGGTGGTGTCGAACAGGGGCGAGCGCAGCAGCGCGATCCAGACGGTCGGCGGCGCAAAGAAGCTGGTGATGCGGTGCTTCGCGATCAGCGGCAGCAGGTGGTCGGGCACCGGCTTGGCCGTGATGACGTTGGTGGAGCCGATGTAGATCGCCGGACCGAAAAACACGTCGAGCTGCGCGCAGTGGTACAGCGGCAGCGCGTGCAGCGCCAGGTCGGCCTCGGCGATCTCGGCGTTGACCACGCAGCTCACGTACTGCCACAGCACGGCATCGTGCGTGAGCATCGCGCCCTTGGGTGTGGATTCGGTGCCGCTGGTGTAGACGATCTGCGCCAGGTCGTTGCTGGTCAGTTGCACATCGGGCAGTGGAGCGGTGCAGGCGGCGAGTTCGTCAAAGGTCGTCATGCCGGGGGCGGGCTCGCTTGGGTCTTCCGACGGCAGCCAGAGGAAATCCTTCACCTTCGTGTCCAGCGCGGCGGCTGCGCGGGCCAGATCGGCCAGGCCGCTGTCGGTGGCCAGGGTCTGCGCCCCCGCGTGGCGCAGGATGTAGGCCACCTCGTCGGCCTTGAGCATGAAGTTGATTGGCACCAGCACCGCACCCAGGCGCGCCAGCGCAAAGCGCAGCGCGGCGAAGCCATGAGAGTTGCGCGCCAGCACCGCCACGCGGTCACCCGTCTCCACGCCGCGCGTCGCCAGGCCGGCGGCCAGGCGGCTCACCAGGGCATCGAATTCGCCATAGGTCCAGGTGGTAGGGCCACAGATGATGGCCGTCTTGGCGGGCAGCCGCAGCGCGCTGCGGCGCAGGGCATCGGCAATGGTCTGGCGTCGAATCGAGGGGTGCATGGTGTCTCCGCGTTTTTTGGTGAATCGCAGCGCCTTTATAACCTGCCGGCGCTCGCGGCGAAGGCATGGCCCGCGGCGCCAAAGTGTCTCGAATTGCGACAGGTTTCGGTGCATTTTGTAACCAATTGAACCCCGGGCAAAAGGGGTTGCGCCGTTAAACTCACTTACAAATACGAGCCATTCATGGTCGCGCAAAATTCCATTCTTCAGCGTTGTTTTGAGGAGGCTGCTTCGTCGTCTGCACGAGCGCTCGAGCGCTGCGTCGACCAAGCCGTTTTGAACCTGCAGGCGGAGGCGGCGGGAACTGTTGCGGTGAATGTGCGTGACCGCCTGGCGCTGGCCACGAACGACCTATTGAAGCAGCGGTCTGGCTGGCCGCAAGCCTACGCCACCCGTTTGCGCACTGCGTTCAGAGCCGCACAGGCCGGTGGTGCGGTGGCGGAGACGCCCACGCTGTCGTCGGTTGCCGGGCAGGGGTCGAGCCTGTCCGGCTTTGCCGACCTGACCCTGGTCGATGACGCGCAGATCACCCAGAACATCGAGTTCGCCCGCCTGTCGCAGCAGCTTCGCTTGCAGGTGGATGCGCTCATGGCCGACCTCGACGCGCTGGTCTGTGCGGCGCAGGGCCTGCCCAGCGTGCAGCCCGAGCAGAACCCGCTGCGCCCGGAGGTCTTCGCCGGGGCGCTGCGCGACCTGATCAGCGACGCCCCCGTGGAGCCCGAGACCCGCGCCCGTTGGCTGAAGGCGCTGGCGGTGCCCCTGGGACGTGAACTGCAGTCCACCTATGAATCCCTGATCGCGCTGCTGAATGCGGCCAATGTGCAGGCGGTGAGCTACCGCTGGGTGGCGGCGCCCGGCGGCGGCACCCCGGGTGGCGGGCGCGGGCAGCGCCCGGGCGCGGGCGGAGCGCCGGATGCTTCGGGGGCGCAAGCATCAAGTGGGGGTGGCTGGAGCCCGGGCAATGGCGGTGGCGGTGGCGGTGGCGGTGGCGGTGGCGGTGGCGGTGGGGGCTACGGCTCCGGACACGGCGACGGTGGGTCGGGTGGCGGGTATGGCGGCGACCCGGGCGGCGATGGCCGCTACGAAGCCGCGCCGATGGATCCGCTGGAGGGCTCCGAATCGGCCTTCGCACAGGGCTACGGACAGGGCTACCCGCGTGGGCAGGGTCCGCTGGAGGTCAGCGCCAGTCTGTACGAGGACTTCCTGGTCCACGGGGTCGACCATGACACCCGGCTGGCCGAGTCCTACTATGCCCGCATCGACCAGGAGCTGGCCCAGCTTCGGGCGCAGACCGCGGCGGCCCCGGAAGGGCCCGCGCCCTCGCTGGACCCGCAGCGGCGCGTCGACGGCCAAAGCCCGCTGAATCCCGAAGCCTGGGGCGCGTACGCCCAGTCCACGGCGCGCCGCCTGGTGCGCGCCGAGCTGAAGAAAGAGGCCACCCATGTCGGGCAGGTGCTCGGCCTGGAGGTGGTGCGCAAGCTGGTGAACCAGGTGGCGCAGGACCCGCGGCTGCTGGTGCCGGTGCGCGAATCCATCGTGGCGCTGGAGCCTTCGCTGCTGCGCCTGGCCATGGTCGACCCGCGCTTCTTCAGCGAGGAGACCCACCCCGGGCGCCGGCTGATGGAGCGGGTGGCCCAGCGCAGCTTCAAGTACGAGGACACCGAAAGCTCCGAGTTCCAGTCGTTCTTCGAATCGGTCCGCAAGTCCTTCACCAGCCTCAACGCACTGAAGATCGACAGCGCGCAGCCTTTCAACAGCGCGCTGGCCGTGCTGGAGGAAGACTGGAACCAGCGCGACAGCGAGGAAGAAGCCCGCCAGCACGAGCTGCTGCATGGCCTGCGTTTCGCCGAGGAGCGCCAAGGGCTGGCCGACCAGATCGCCTACGACATGAGCTCCAGGCCTGATCTGGACAAGGTGCCCGGTCCGGTGCTCGATTTCCTGTACGGGCCGTGGGCGCTGGCGATGGCGCATGCCCGGCTGGTGGACGGCGACCGGCAGATCGATCCGCGCGGCTACGGCCTCGTGGTCTCGGACCTGGTCTGGAGCGTCAAACGTGATTTCACCCTGCGCCAGCCGGCCAAGCTGATGGACATGATCCCGGGCATGCTGCGCAAGATCAACAGCGGGCTGGACCTGATCGGCCAGGGCGCGCGCGAGCGCGAGGCCTTCATGGACGTGCTGATGCGGCTGCACGGCCCCGTGCTGCGCTTGCGCCGGATGAAATCCGAGCGCGATGCCCAGGAGTCGGGCGCCATGCCGCTGGAGCCTGACCTGATGCCGGCCAGCCCCGAGCAGCGAGTGCCCAAGGCCGCGGCCCAGCCCTGGCTGGCACCGGCCGTCCAGGAGGACGCTGGCTTCGAAGACACGCTGTCGTCCGGCCCCGCCGAACTGGAGGCCGCGAATGCCGTGGGTGACCATGCGCAGCCGGCGCCTGGCGTGCCGGTGCCGCTCCCGATGGCGGGGACGGCCGAAGGGCACCCTGAGGGTCACGCCGAGGGCCATGATGACGGCCCGGACTTCCACGACCAGCGCGTTGAGGCGGTGCTGGACGGGCTGTCCACCGGCTGTTGGGTCAACCTGTACTCGCGCCAGCGCTGGATGCGCGCGCAACTGGTCTGGGCCAGCGCGCGCGGCACCTTGTTCATGTTCATCAGCCGTGGCGGGCGTCCCCACTCCATGACCCGGCGCAGCTGTGGGCGTCTGGTTGCCCACCAGTGGTTGCGGCCGGTGGGCGCACACGGGGTGGTCGCGCATGCGCTGGCCAGCCTGAAGGAAGAAGCGCAGGCCAAGGCCTGCGCCGCGAACGAGGCACAGGACCCTCGCGAACCCTTGGCCGGTCCCGCCTAAGGCGCAAACTGCTCCAGGCCCACCACGCCAACCTTCGGCAGACCCACCCGCTGGGAGGTGGAGAGCACCGCTGCAACGCTGTCGTAGCGGGCCATGCGGTCGGGTTGCACATGCACTTCCGGCGGATCGGCCTGGTTTGCCGCGTCCTGCAGCCGTCTGAGCAGCGTGACCTGATCAGGCACTGGTTCGCCATTCCAGCTGAGCTGGTCACCGGCAGAAATGCCGATCACCACCACCACCGGCTCCACGATCACGGGCGGGGGCGGGCCCACCGGCATCTCGACATTGACCGCATGCAGCTGGATCGGGATCGTGATGATCAACATCACCAGCAGCACCAGCATCACGTCGATCAGCGGCGTGATGTTCATCTCCGCCATGACCGAGGGCTCGTCCCCAGGCTGCGGATCGTGGTACGTGATGGCCATGCCTACCTCGCTCCGGCCGCTGGCGGCTCGGTGATGAAGCCGATGCGGGTGATGCCGGCCGTCTGGCAGGCATACACCACGCGGCCCACCGCTTCAAAATCGGCCCGGGCGTCGCCACGGATATGCACCTCGGGTTGCGGCTGCTGGCGCGCCGCGGCCTGGAGCCGCTCCTGCAGGGCACGCGCGTCGGGCAGGCGCTGGTCGCCCCAGTAGGTGGCGCCGGTGGCATCCACCGAGACGACGACGTTTTCCGGCCGCGTCTCGCGCACCTGGTTGGCCTGTCGCGGCAGGCTGACCGCCACCGAGGTGTGCACGGCAGGGATGGTGATCAGAAAGATGATCAGCAGCACCAGCATCACGTCCACCAGCGGCGTGGTGTTGATGTCGGCCAGCAGCGCGTCCTCGTCACGCCCGCCTTTGAAGAAGCCGATCGCCATGTCTCAGGCCTTTGGCGGCTTGCCGGTTTCGCCGACTCTGGCGCTGGCTGCTGCCAGCAACCGGGTGTGCAGGTCGGACCCGAACCCGCGCACATCCTCCATGGCCAGTCGGTTACGCCGCACGAGCCAGTTGTAGGCCAGCACCGCGGGCACCGCAACGGCCAGCCCGATGGCGGTCATGATCAGGGCCTCTCCAACCGGCCCCGCCACCCGGTCGATCGAGGCCTGTCCTGATGCGCCGATCTTGACCAGCGCGTGGTAGATGCCCCAGACCGTGCCAAACAGGCCGACGAACGGGGCGGTTGCCCCGACGGTGGCCAGCACCGCGAGCCCGTCCTGGCTGCGGCTCTGCACGGTGGCTACCGAGCGCTCGATGTTCTGCGTGAGCCACATGTTCAGGTCAACCTGCGCCGCCACGGTGTCGTGTTGCTGCAAGGAGGCCATTGACGATTCGGCGATGAAACGGAACGGGCTGCCCGGCTGCAGCAGGTTGGCGGCTTCGCGCAGGCTTTTCGCATCGGTAAGGGAGGCTGTGGCGCTTCGGGCCAATCGGCGCATGCGCGCCTGCTCGATCAGTTTGCGCACCAGCACGTACCAACTCGCCATCGACATGATCAGCAGGATGAGCAAGGTGGCACGCGCAACCGGGTCGCCCTGTTCCCAGACGGCCTGCAGCCCATAGGGGGCGGCTGGCGATTCGGTCGATGGCGGGCGGATCAACGGCAGGTCGCGCGATGGCGTCAGCGCCGGGGCGGCGATAGCGACCGGCGCTGACGACGGGGCAGAAGCGGACGAGCGTTCGGGCGCCGCCTGGGCGTGCGAAAGGCCGCAGGCGGCGCCGAGCAGACCGAAAGCCAGGGTCAACGCGAGGAGCCGTGCTGGTGTACGACGGTCAGGATCGGGCATAGGGGATTCGACAGCTTTCGTAGCGGATGGGGAAGGAGTGTGGGGGGTGGAGTTCATTTGCATTTTTCCTGAAGCGCGCGCTGGGCGATGAGGGGTGCGGCCATAAGTCCGGTCAGGACTTCCTTTTCGCCGGATGGTCGCAGGCAGTCGGGTGTCGCCGCGCCCGCCATGCCTTCGGCCAGCTTGTCGCGGTACTTGCCCGCATTCAACTGCTCGTTGGCCATGTCGGCCAAGCTGCGCTGGCCCGGCGCGCGGCGCATGAGATAGGGGTAACCGGGCGGCTGCAGGTTCAGACCGGCTGCGCCGGGCGGCCCCGAACCACCGCCGGCGGCCGGAGCTGGCGGCGCTGCTGTGATGGGTGCGGGCGTGATCGCGACGGGGCGAGCGGGAGCTGGAGCTGGAGCTGGAGCTGGAGCTGGAGCTGGAGCTGGAGCTGGAGCTGGAGCTGGAGCTGGAGCTGGAGCTGGAGCTGGAGCTGGAGCTGGAGCTGGAGCTGGAGCTGGTGCTGGTGGAGCTGGTGCTGGTGCTGGAGCTGGTGCTGGTGCTGGTGCTGGTGCTGGTGCTGGTGCTGGTGCTGGTGGGGGAACGGGCACAGGTGGCGGAGCCGGTTCAGCCGGTACCGGTTTGGGTGCAGGGGCGGGTTCGGGTGGTGGTTCCGCGGGCAGGGCGGGTGGTTTCGGCGCCTCGACCGGTTCGGGGGATGGCGGCTTGGGTTCCTGGGCTTGAGCGGGTTGCGGCGGCAGCGTTTCAGCTCGCTTGGGCCTGCGTGGGTTGACCGGTTCCTCCGGTGGTGCAACGGGCCGGGTGATGGCCTGGACGGGCGGTTCGACCTTCGGTGCAGGTGGGCGCACCGGCTCGACACGCAAGGCCTGTGGCGGAGCCACTGGCGGCTTTTCAGGCGGTGGTGGTCGGATGACCGGGCGCGTGACGGGCTGCAGGATCTGGTAGATCACCTGTCGCGCTGCGCGCTCCACCGGCGGCGACTGCAACAGGGCCCACAGCAGGACCAGGTGCACGGCCGCAGCCACCAGCAGGGCGGGCGCCGAGGGCCGGCCGCGCGCGGGCAAGGCCATCGGCTGCAGCTCAAGCGTGGACATTCGATCCCGTCACGCTGGGCGGCCTTGCCGCTTCTTCGTCGAAGTGGTGCCGGTCTTGCGGCCGTCGCCAGAACCGTCCCGACCGGCGAACGGCCGCGGCAGGCTCGATGGAACGGCGCGGTAGGGATCGATGATGGGCAGGGTGACCATGCGGTGTCATTCTGCCACCGCGGCACCTGCGGGCTACCCGCTACTTGACGAGCCGCCCCTGGCTGTTGATCACGGTCAGCTCCACAAATTTGGAGGCGCTGGACGCGCCTTTGCCGAAACCGATCTCCATGCCGCCCATGTCCATTCGATTGATCGACTGAAGGGAGGTGATCAGCGACTCGCGGGACAGGTTGCGCCCGGCGCGGCGGATGCCTTCGGCCACGACGCGGGCATTGAGATAGCCCTCCAGGCTCAGGTGCGAGAACTCGTTGACGCCCGCGGCCTTCATCGCTTGCTGATAGTCGCGCACCAGGGGCATGACGGTGTTGCTCGGAAACGGCACCACCTGGCTGATGGCCACGCCGCTGCCGTCGTTGCCCAGCGCCTTCAGGTTGCCCGCGGTGGCCAGCACCGAGAGGGCGTACATCTGCAATCCCTTGCGCGACTGGTTCACGTTCTTGATGACCTCGATGGTCGGCTTTCCGGCCAGGCCCAGCACCAGGGCATCAGGTTGGGCTGCGAGCAGCTTGGTGGCGGCCGCCGCCGCGTCGCTGGCATTGTTCTCGACCGATACGGCCGCCACCGGTTTGAGCTGGCGCTGCTCCAGGGCGGCCGTGGCAGCGGTCAGCACTTCCTTGCCGAAACTGTTGTTCTGGTAGGCAATGCCGATCTTCTTGAAGCCGATGGTTGTCAGGTGCTGGATCAGCTTTTCCGCCTCGTCGGCGTAGCTGGCGCGCAGGTTGAACACGCCCACCAGTTCAGGTTTGCGGATGGACGGCGCGCCGGTGTAGGGCATCAGCACCGGCATGCCAGCCTTCAACGCCACAGGGATCAGGGCCTCGTTGTTCGGCGTTCCGAAGGTGCCGAACAGCGCGAAGGTCTCGCCGCCGGCAATGAAGGCCTCGACGTTTTCAACGGTCTTTTTCGGATCGTAGGCGTCATCCTTGGAGATCAGAACGATCTTGCGGCCGTTGATGCCGCCTCTCGCGTTGAGGGCGTCAAAGTAGGCCTTCGATCCCTTGAGCACCTCCTGCCCGAGGTCGCCCAAGGGTCCGCTGAGTGCAGTGCTCTGGCCCAGGGTGATGGCGTCGTTGGTGACACCGGGTTCGGCCAGTGATGAGGTGCTGGCCAGCAGCGCAGTGGCGACGCCCACCAGAATGTTGCGCAGGTTTGCGGTGACGTGGGGGAGGTTCATCAGGTGCTTCCGGTGGGGTGTTTGAATGCAGGCGTTGATTGCAGACGCATGGACTGACGGCTTTCTGACGCACAGACCCGGCAAATACCCGCAGATTTGTTGCCGGGATGACAGTCTCAAGCCGCCCGCGCCGCCGACGCCAGCTTGCGGCCCAATACCAGCAGCAAGTTGTTCGCGGGCATCGTGATGCGCAGCCGAAGGTGCAAGCCCGCTTGCGCGGCCTGCGCCAGAACGTCGTCGAGCTGGCGCAGGCCCCAGGCCGGATCAGTCTGGCGCAGGCTGTCGTCAAAGGCACGATTGCCGGGCGAGGTCGGGACGTCCCGTTCGAGATAGGGGCCGTACAGGATCAGCACACCTTGCGGCGCCAGGTGGCGCGCTGCGCCCTGCATCAGTGCCGCGCAGGTGGCCCAGGGCGAGATGTGGAGCATGTTGGCGCAGTACAGCGCATCAAACAGGGTGGTGAACGCCGGCCCGGCGCTCGGCCATTGAGTCGCCAGCACATCCAGCAGCACCGGTTCGCGCACATTGGCCACGCCGGCCTGGGCGCACCAGGCGGCCACCGAACCGAAGGCATCGGGCTGTGCATCACTGGGTTGCCAGGCCCAGCCCGGCAGGCCGGCGGCGAACCAGGCCGCGTGTTGTCCGGTGCCGCTGGCGATTTCAAGCGCATGGCCCTGCATGGGCAGCACCTGACGCAGGGCGTCCAGGATGGGCTGACGGTTGCGCTCGGCGGCTGGGCTGAACCGCGCACCTTCGGGCGGCGGTTCGTTGCCATCGGATGCCGTCAAGGCGGGAAAATCAGGCGTTTCAGGCATCTTCCCAGCGTGCTTTGGTCGTACAGTGCTATGAAAAAGATACCAACTTCATCGCCTGCGATCGACCAGGCGGCGCCGTGCATGCAGCAGGACAAAAGCGCCACCGAGCACCACCGCAAACCATCCCACAGGCGACGACGCGGCCACGGTGTCGCGCAGAGCCGAGGGCGACATGAACACGGGGCCGACGAGCACGGCCAGACCGATGAATAGCAACATGAGGCCTTTGTGCAGCCACTCCGTGCTCGCCAGGCTGCGTGGGGTTGAGGTCGGTTTCCGGGGCATGGCGTGGATCATGACACGGGCCGCCGGCGCAGGCCGCAGCCAATGGGTTCACAATCCGGCTCGCCCATCCACACTGCAACCCCGCCTGAACGAAAGAACTCCCCGATGGCCATCCAGTGGTTTCCCGGTCACATGCACCTGACCCGCAAGGCCATCGCCGAGCGCATCAAGGACATCGACGCGGTGATCGAGCTGCTCGACGCGCGCCTGCCCGGCTCCAGCGCCAACCCGCTGCTGTCCGAGCTGACCGGGGGCCGGCCCTCGCTGAAGGTGCTGAACAAGCAGGACGTGGCCGACCCCGCGCTCACCGCCGCCTGGCTGGCCCACTA
This sequence comes from Candidatus Skiveiella danica, assembly GCA_016721925.1. Taxonomy (GTDB): domain Bacteria; phylum Pseudomonadota; class Gammaproteobacteria; order Burkholderiales; family Burkholderiaceae_C; genus Skiveiella; species Skiveiella danica. The sequence goes on along the minus strand of JADKHE010000013.1, from coordinate 32,634 downwards.
CAACGGCCTGCCCGGAACCCGCGCCATCGGGCTGGACGCCAGCGTGGCCGCGCCCGCGCGCGCCCTCATCGACGCCTGCCACGCCCTGGCGCCCAACCGCGGCGGGCTGGCCAAGCCCATGCGCGTGCTGATCTGCGGCGTGCCCAACGTGGGCAAGTCCACGCTGATCAACACGCTCACCGGCCGCAAGGCCGCCAAGACCGGCGACGAGGCCGGCATCACCAAGGCCGAGCAGCGCATCACCCTGGCCGACGACTTTTACCTCTATGACACGCCCGGCATGCTGTGGCCGCGCATCACCGTGGCGCAAAGCGGCTACTTCCTGGCGGCCAGCGGCGCCGTGGGGCGCAACGCCTACGACGACGAAGAGGTGGCGCTGGAGCTGCTGGCGGTGCTGAAGCGGCGCTACCCCGCGCTGCTGGAGGCGCGCTTTCGCCTCTCGGGTGTGGCCGCGATGGCCGACGAAGACCTGCTGGCCGAAGTCGGCCGCCAGCGCGGCGCGTTGCAGGGGCGCGGGCGCGTCAACCTGCAGAAGGCGGCCGAGATCGTGATGCACGAATTCCGCAGCGCCACCCTGGGCCGCATCACGCTGGAGACGCCCGAAGAATTCGCCACGTGGGTGGTAGAAGCCGACCAGCGCGAAGCCGAACGTGCCGCGAAGAAGGACGCCCGTGCGCGCGAGCGCAAGGGGCAGCGCGCGGATGTCACGCCGCGAGAGCCTGGCCCCAGTAGTTGAACGTCATCACCCGCGGCCCGGGCAAGTAGCGGGTCTGCAGGTCGGGGCATGCGAAGCCGCCGGCCTGCAGAAGGGCGGGGATGTCGCGGTTCAGGTGGCAGCCGCCGGCCAGGCGGCCCCACAGGGGTTGCAGGCGGTCCTGCCAGCGGGCCACGCCGGCATCGGGCGCACGGCCGTGTTCGCAGAACAGGAGGCGACCGCCGGGCACCAGCACGCGGCGCATCTCGCGCAGGGCGGCCACCGGGTCGGGGATGGTGCACAGGGTGTAGGTCATCACCACGGTGTCAAAGCTGGCGTCGGGCCGCGGAATCTGCTCGGCCGACAGGCCGACCAGCTCCACCGGCAGGCCGGTGGCCTGGATGCGGCGCTGCGCGCGCGGGTGCAGGTCCAAGGCCGGGTCCAGGCCGGTGATGCGGCTCACGCGCACCGGGTCGTACCAGGCCATGTTCAGCCCGGTGCCGATGCCTACCTCCAGTACGCGGCCGTGGGCGAGCGGCACCACCTTGCGGCGCTGGCGCTCCACGGCGCGCAGGCCGCAGGCGATGTCCAGCGCCCAGGGCAGGATGTGGCGGTCGTACCAAGAGGCGGTCATGCGGGCGAAGGCCTCGGTGAGCTGCCCAAAAACCGGGCAGGGCGTCGAAAGGTCTTTGAAATCAAGGGCTTGGCAGGGGGATACAGACCTTGCCCCGGCTTATCCACAGCTTTGTCCAGCGTCGGCAGGGACAACTTCACCGCGCCCCGTTTGGGGTTCAAACCTCGCCGCCGAAGGTCTGGATCAGGTTGTCGATGTAGGTCTCGACCAGGTGGGTGAATTCGTGGTGGATCATCGGCTCCACCAGGGCGTGCATCAGGTGCGGCAGCGGCACGTGAACCTCGGCGTGGATGTCCAGCTCGACATGGGTGGACTTCTTGTTGTCCTTGATCTTCCAGGAGCCGCTCACCAGCGCGTTGCCGATGCCTTCCACCGGCGTCCACTCCACCCGGCCTTTGGCCTTGTTGCTGACGTACTTGCTGGCGTAGACGGTGTGGATGTTGATGTGCTCGGTGCCCACCTTTTCCATGTCCCACTGGTAGGCGCCATCGCCCAGGTCGGTGAGGCTGTGTACCTTGGGGAAGTGGCTGGCGGACTTCGGAACGTCGGCAAGCACCGCAAACACCTCGGCGGCCTTGGCCTTGACTTCAAACTCGTAGCCCAGATGGACGGGGACGGTGATGGACATTGGCGTTTTTCCTCGGAAGTCGATACAAATAATTGCCCTTGATGATAGAACGCTGACAGCGATGCGGATAAGGTCATGTTGATGCACATGGATAGATGGCGTTTATCCGGCATCTGGAGAGCGATTTCAAACATGGAGGTCACTCAAATCCGATTCATCCCTAGCGAGCGCTGTCTGCCGGTGCAGTTGGACAGTGTCAGTCTTTCGAATCTGAATGTCTTGAATGCCATCCTCCATGTGGCAGAGAATCGCTTCAGGTGGCGTGTCCCGCCAATCTGCTTTCGGCATTCGAGCTGGGATTTGTACCGGCTGTATCGCTGGTGAAGACCCGCATCGAGCAACAGAGTTAGGCGGGTGAGATGCACAAGCGCCGCATTGAGCTTGAGCGACTTCTGCATCGACTCAAAGTCTATTGCAGCATCTTGCCGCGCCCTGAGAAACCCGACCTGATCTATATCGGGGCCATCAGCTTCGAATGGACTGCGTATGGACTTCTTTTGTGTTGGCAGGGCCATGCTACGGAAGATGGGCCAGAAACTCTCCGATCGCGGTGTTGACGGCCAGCGGCTGATCCTTGTGCGGCGAATGCCCGCAATCCGGCAACTTGAGCAGGCGTGTATGGGGCGCATGGGCCGCGATCTGGTCGATCTGCGCCATCGTGCCGTAGGGGTCGTCCACCCCCTGAATCGCCAGCAGCGGCGCGGTGATATGACGGCACTGCGCGCGGATGTCAAAGGCGCGGAAATCCTCGCTGAGCCAGATGTCGTTCCATTGCCAGAAGGCGCCGTCCACGTCGGCATGAAAGCGCGCAAGCCGCTCGCGCAGGCTACCTCTCTGGAAGGCGTCGCGCGCCTGCGTGATGGCGGCGATCGAGAGGTCTTCCACGATCACATGCGGGGCCATCACGACGCAGGCGGCCACCGGGTGGCGGCTGGCGTGCAGCAGGGCGATGGTGCCGCCGTCCGAATGGCCGACGAGCACCGGCTGGCCGATGTTCAGGTGGGCGAGCAGGGGGGGCAACACCTCCCAGGCCTCGCGGTGCATGTAGTCGGGCTGCAGGCGCCCGGACGGTCGTCCGTCGCGCAGGGCGGGCGCGCCGCGCACATCAGGAATCGGGTCGGAGCGCCCATAGCCGCGCCGTGAAATCACCACGCCCATGCGGCCCGTCGCTGCGCAGAGCTGGTCGGGCCAGTCGCGCCACATGGCCACCGATCCCAGGCCTTCGTGCAGGAAGACCAGCGGGGCGCGGTCTGCGGCCGCCCCTGCGGCCTCGATGCGGCGGACTTCGAGTCTTGTCCCGTTGATGTTGATCAATTCCATGGCTGCAAATGGTAAGGGAACCCGCCTTTGCCTGCAGGGTGGCCGGCTACACTTGGCACCTGTTCAGAAAGTAGTCGTTTGTGAAGTCTTTTTCCCGTTTTCCGCTCTTTGCGGCCCTGTTCTGCCTGGTGTGTCCCGTGCTGGCCTGGGCCGCCGCGCCCAACCCGGTATTTGTGCTGAATTCGCTTGACGGCAACGTCAGCGTGATCGATCCCGCGACCTGGAAAGAGGTCAAGCGCATTCCCACCGGCAAGGAGCCGCACCACCTCTACATGACACCGGATGAAAAGTCGGTGATCGTGGCCAATGCGCTCAGCGATTCGCTGACGTTCATCGATCCACGGACGGCCGAGGTGCAGCGCGAGGTGCGCGGCATCCTGGATCCCTACCACCTGCGGTTTTCGCCCGACATGAAATGGTTCGTCACCGCAGCCAACCGCCTGAACCACGTGGATATCTACCGCTGGGACGGGCGCGACATGGCCCTGGCCAAGCGCATTCCCACGGGCAAGACCCCGAGCCACCTCTGGATCGACAGCAAGAGCACGACGGTCTGGTCCACCATGCAGGACAGCGATGAACTGGTGGCGATCGACCTGACCACCCAGGCGCTGAAGTGGCGCGTCAAGACCGGTCCGATGCCGGCCGACGTCTTCGGCACCCCGGACGACAAGACCGTGCTGGTCGGCCTGACGGGCGGCGACGGCGTCGAGGTGTACGACGTGAGCGGCAAGGAAGGCCGCCTGGTCAAGACCATCAAGACCGGCAAGGGCGCGCATTCTTTTCGGGCCTTTGGCGACGGGCGCCACGTGCTGGTGAGCAACCGCGTGGCCAACACCATCAGCAAGATCGACTACCAGAAGATGGAAGTTGTCGACCATTTCCCGGGGCCGGCTGGTCCCGACGACATGGACATCTCGGCCGACGGCAAGATGATCCTGCTGGCCTCGCGCTGGGCACGCAAGCTCACGGTGATCGACACCGCCACCCGCACCGTGGTGCGCCAGATCAACGTGGGCAAGTCCCCGCACGGGGTCTGGACGCTGGACCATGCCCCGCGTCATTAGGCGACGGGGCTCGGCAGGACTCGTGCGGTCTGTGCGTGGGTTGCTGGGTGCTTCGTTTTTCATAGCTGGCATGGCCCATCCGACGCTGGGATTCGGCCAGAATAGCCCGAAGCCCAGCTGCGCGAAGCCGCTGTACCTGACCTTTGACACCGGCCACATGGACATCGCGCCCCTGGTGGCCGAGGTGCTGAACCGCCAGAAGGTTCGGGTGACGTTTTTCGCCGCCAACGAGCGCACCCGCACCGGTGACGGCAGCCTGGGCGCGCATTGGGCACCCTGGTGGAAGGCCCGCGCGGCCGAGGGGCACGAGTTTGCCTCCCACACCTGGGATCACGCCTACTGGCGCGGCGACCTGAAAGGGGTGGAGCCCCGGTTTCGGATCCGTCCGTCGGCCGGGGCCTTCGCCGGGCGCGAGTTCACCTGGGATGCGAAGCAGTACTGCGCCAACGTGGCCTACGCCGCCGAGCGACTTCAGGACCACACCGGCAAAAAGCCGCTGCCGCTCTTCCGCGCGCCGGGTGGCAAGACCTCGCCCAAATTGCTGGCCGTGGCCAAGGCATGCGGATTCGAGCATGTGGGCTGGTCGCCCGCCGGCTTCCTGGGCGACGAATTGCCCAGCGAGACCGCGCCGAACGAGGCGCTGCTGAAAAAGGCGCTGGCCGACATTCGCGCCGGCGACATCCTGCTGGCGCATCTTGGCATCTGGTCGCGCAAGGATCCCTGGGCGCCGGCGGTGCTGGAGCCGCTGATCGTGGGCCTGAAGGAGCGCGGCTTCTGCTTCGCGACGCTGCGCGAGCACCCGGCCTACCAGGGCTGGATCGCTGCGCACGGCAGGTGAGGAGCGCATCGGGCATGGATTGGTTTGCAGACAGCTTTTCCACGGTGCAGCAGTGGCTCTACGAGTCCGTGGTGCAGCCGCTGGCGTTTGCGCTGGGCGCGGGCAACCTGCTGGAGCTGGCCTACGATGGCACGGGCTGGCTGGTGGTGGGCCTGCTGCAGATTGTAGTGATGGTGGCGGTCATCGGGCCGTTGCAGCGCCTGTGGCCTGTTGAGCCGGTGCGCGATGCCCGCGCCGTGCGCGTGGATGTGATCTACACCCTGATCCATCGGCTCGGCCTGTTCAAACTGGTGATATTCTTCACCTTCGAGAACTGGCTGGAGGCGGGCATCGGTGAGCTGCGCGGGCGCGGCCTGCCGACCTTCCATCTCGACCAGCTCTGGCCCGGTGTGACCGATGGTGCGCTCGTCAGCTTCATCATCTATCTCGTGGTGTTCGATTTTGCCAACTACTGGTTGCACCGTGCCCAGCATCGGTTCAACTGGTGGTGGGCGCTGCATTCGCTGCACCATTCTCAGCGCCAGATGACGATGTGGAGCGACAACCGCAACCATTTGCTCGATGACGTGCTGCGCGACCTGTTGTTCGTGCTGCTGGCGATCTTCATCGGTGTCGCGCCGGGCCAGTTCGTGGCGCTGGTGGCCATCAGCCAGCTCAGCGAGAACTTCCAGCACGCCAACCTGAAGATCTGGTTCGGCCGCATCGGCGAACGGCTTTGGGTGAGTCCGCGCTTTCACCGTCTGCACCACAGCGTGGGCATCGGGCACGAGTCTGCAGGCAAAGGCACGCTCGGCGGGTACAACTTCGGCGTGCTGCTGCCCTGGTGGGACATGCTGTTTGGCACGGCCAACTTCGAGCACCGCTTCGACGCCACCGGCGTGCGCGACCAGGTGGAGCAGGGCCGCGACTATGGCGCGGGCTTCTGGGCGCAGCAGTTCCTGGGTTTGAAGCGGCTGTTCGGACGCGGCTGATCGGGCAATGGCCCCGCTGCTTGACCCGACGGGGCCCCGCGCTATGCTTGCGCCATGACCCTGCTGCTTGATTCCTTCTGGCGCGCCGCCGCGTATTGCATGCACCCGCGCGTCATCGCCCTGTCGTTCCTGCCGCTGGTGATCATGGTGGCCCTGGCCCTGGGCCTGGGCTACTTCTACTGGGATCCCGCGCTCGAGTGGGTGCGCGTGACGCTGGAGTCCTCCGCCTGGATAACCCGGCTGTGGGGCTGGCTGGAAGGCCTGGGAGCCGGCAAGCTCAAGACCGTGCTGGCCCCGCTGATCGTGATCTTCGCCGTGACGCCGGTCATCGTGCTAGTGGCGCTGCTGATCGTGGCGGCGCTCATGACGCCGGCGCTGGTGGCGCTGGTGGCCGAGCGGCGCTTTCCGCATCTGGAGCGCAAGCGCGGCGGCTCCTTGCTGTTCAGTCTGCTGTGGTCGGCGGGCTCCACGCTGCTGGCCCTCTTGGCCCTCATCGTGTCCCTTCCGCTGTGGCTGGTGCCGCCGCTGATCCTGGTGTTGCCGCCGCTGATCTGGGGCTGGCTGACCTACCGGGTGATGAGCTTCGATGTGCTGGCGGACCATGCAAGCAAAGCCGAGCGGGTTGCCCTCATCCGCGAGCACCGCGGCTGGTTGCTGGGCATTGGCATCCTGACGGGTTATCTGGGCGCCGCGCCCAGTGTGGTCTGGGCGTCGGGCACGCTGTTTGCGGCTGCGTTCGTCATCCTGGCGCCGGTGGCGATCTGGATCTACACGCTGGTGTTTGCCTTCTCGTCGCTGTGGTTCGCGCACTATGGGCTGGCTGCCCTGGAGAAGCTGCGCGCCACGCAGGGCATCCCGCCTGCGCCGGCCTCCATCCTGGAGCCGCTAGCATTGGGGGATGAACCCAGCGCCCACCCCCCCGCCACAGCCTCGTCCTCCGCCTTCCCTGCACCCTGAACCGGTGGGCACGTTCGGCCTGATCGTCATCGGTGACGAAATCCTCTCGGGAAAGCGTGCGGACAAGCACTTGCCCAAGATCATTGAACTGCTCGGCGCGCGCGGCCTGTCGCTGGGCTGGGCGGAGTACGTCGGCGATTCGCCGGTGCGCATCACGGCGGCCCTGCAGCGGGCCTTTGCCTCGGGCGATGTGGTGTTCTCCACGGGGGGCATCGGTGCCACACCGGACGACCACACCCGCCAGTGTGCGGCGCGCGCGCTGGGCGTCGATCTGGTGCTTCACCCCGAAGCCGCCGCGCTGATCCTGGAGCGCATGCAGGACATCGCGCGCGAGCAGGGCAAGCCCTACGAGCCTGAGCGGCCTGACAACGCACACCGCCTGAACATGGGCGTATTCCCGGCGGGTGCGCAGATCATCCCGAACCCGTACAACAAGATCCCGGGGTTCAGCTGCTACCCGCCACCACCGGACATGAGCGCCGCCGTGCCGCCCCAAGGCGTGAAGGCCCCCCTGGGGGCAGCGAGCCACACGTAGTGGGCGAACGTGGGGGCGACATGAGTGCCGCCGGGCCGCCCCAAGGCGCGAAGGCCCCCTCGGGGGGCAGCGAGCCACACGCGGTGGGCGAGCGTGGTGGCATCCACTTCGTGCCCGGCTTTCCGGTGATGGCCTGGCCGATGGTCGAATGGGTGCTCGACACGCTGTACCCGCACCGGTTCGCAACGGGCGCCTGGCTGGAGCGGTCCGTCATCGTGTTTGGCACGATGGAGGCCACCTTGACGCCACTGATGGAGGCGATCGAGCGGGAGCATCCGGGCATCCGGGTGTTCAGCCTGCCCAGTGTCGATCATCGGGAATACGGTCGCCACATTGAACTGGGTGTGAAGGGCGCACCGGTCGGCGTGGCGCCGGCCTGGGCGGCCTTGCTGCAGGGCCTGAAGGCGTTTGACGTCAAGCTGGGCCCCGAACTGGTGCGAAATCAGTAGTGCGCCAAAGTGGTGCGTCCAGCAGTGCACAGATTCGGTGCACTCAAAACGAGAAATGTTGATCTGGATGAATGTCGATCCATTTGCGGCGCGCGAACTCAGGGCAAAATGCGCAATGGTCCGCGGGACAGCGGGTCGACTGTTTGGCACAGAACCTGCATTCCCGCTCCCGAACTGAATTCTTAACAACCTTCCAACCAGGAGAATCTGATGGCAAAGACCGTCGCCGACGTCATGACCATGGTGAAAGACAACGAAGTCAAGTTCGTTGATTTCCGTTTCACCGATACCCGCGGCAAGCAGCAGCACGTGACCGTGCCGGTGTCGCATTTCGACGAAGACAAGTTCAGCAGCGGCCACGCCTTCGACGGCTCGTCCATCGCTGGCTGGAAGGGCATCGAAGCCTCCGACATGTTGCTGATGCCCGATCCGGCGACGGCCAACATCGATCCGTTCTTCGAAGAGTCGACGCTGATCATGAACTGCGACGTGGTCGAGCCCGCCGACGGCAAGTCCTACGACCGCGATCCGCGCTCCATTGCCAAGCGCGCCGAGGCCTACCTCAAGGCCTCCGGCATCGGCGACACGGCCTTCTTCGGCCCCGAGCCCGAGTTCTTCATTTTTGACAACGTGCGCTGGAGCACCGAGCCGAGCAACACGTTCTACGAGATCGAAGAGTACGAAGCCCCCTGGAACACCGGCGCCAAGCTCGAAGGCGGCAACCGCGGCCATCGTCCGACGGTCAAGGGCGGCTATTTCCCCGTGCCGCCCGTCGACAGCACGCAAGACATGCGCGCCGAGATGTCGCTGGTGCTCGAATCCCTGGGCATCCCGGTCGAAGTGTTCCACCACGAAGTGGCGGGCGCCGGCCAGAACGAAATCGGCACCAAGTTCTCCACCCTGGTGGAGCGCGCCGACTGGACCATGATGCAGAAGTACGTGATCCAGAACGTGGCCAATGCCTACGGCAAGACCGCCACCTTCATGCCCAAGCCCTACCACGGCGACAACGGTTCCGGCATGCACGTGCACCAGTCGGTGTGGAAAGACGGCAAGAACCTGTTCGCCGGCGATGGCTATGCCGGCCTGTCCGAGTTTGCCCTGTACTACATCGGCGGCATCATCAAGCACGCCCGCGCGCTGAACGCGATCACCAACCCCGGCACCAACAGCTACAAGCGCCTGGTGCCGCATTTCGAGGCGCCGGTGAAGCTCGCCTATTCGGCCAAGAACCGCTCGGCTTCGATCCGCATCCCGTTCGTGGCCAACCCGAAGGGGCGCCGCGTCGAGGCCCGCTTCCCCGATCCCCTGATGAACCCCTACCTGGGCTTTGCGGCCCTGCTGATGGCGGGTCTGGACGGCGTGGAAAACAAGATCCATCCGGGCGAAGCCGCCACCAAGGACCTCTACCACCTGCCGCCGGAGGAAGACAAGCTGGTGCCGACCGTCTGCCACAGCCTGGATCAGGCGCTGGAGCATCTGGACAAGGACCGCGCCTTCCTGACCAAGGGCGGCGTGTTCACCGACACCATGCTCGACGCCTACATCGAACTCAAGATGAGCGAAGTCACGCGCTTCCGCATGGCGGTGCACCCGGTTGAATTCGACATGTACTATTCGCTGTAAACCCTGTTGCGATTGGTTTCAAAAGGGCGGCGCAAGCCGCCCTTTTTCATGGGGAAATAGGGGGGCATTTTGCTAAGTTCGGCGTTTGTCCGATACTTGGTCCCCCGCCGCTTGATGGCGCAGGTGAGGAATTGACTTGAAATACGCACTTCTGACTTCCCTGGTTGTCTTGACAGGCGCTTCCGGCACCCTGGCGCAGGATCGCGTTTACCGCTGCGGCAACAACGAATACACCAACGACCAGACGGTCGCGAAGACCAGGAACTGCAAGCAGATCGAGGGCAATGTCAGTGTGATTGCCGGCACGGCGGTCAGATCGCCAGCGCCCTCGGCGCCCGTGGCCACTGGCAGCGCGGTCCAGAAAGTCGACGCCAACGATCAGCGTGCGCGGGACTCGGACGCTCGTGGCGTTCTGGAGGCGGAACTCAAGCGGGCCGAGGCCCGGCGTGCCGAACTGTTGGCCGAGTACAAGGACGGCAAGCCCGATCATCAGGGCATTGAAAGCCGCAACCACCAGAAATACCTCGACCGTGTGGCCGAGCTCAAGGCCGCCATTGCCCGCAACGAGAGCGACATCGCCGGCATCCGGCGTGAACTGGGTCGTTCGCCCGCGCCCGCGCCAGCGTCCGCCGGGGCGGCGCCGGTTGCGACGGCCGCGCCCGCATCTGGGGCAAAATAGTTTGCTTGACCCCGCTGACCCCCAACCCGTCCCGGTTTCTCGCCTTTGATCTGCTGGCCACGCTGGTGGCTGTGGTGCGCAGCGACGGCGTCGCGCTGTTTGCCAACGCCGCGCTGGAAGATGCCATGGGCCAGTCTCGCCGCAGCATCGAAGGTTCCCACTTTCCTGACAGCTTCGCGCAGCCGCAGGTGTTGTCCAGTGCGCTGACCAGTGCCAACGACAATGAATTTGCCGCGCTGCGCTACGACGCGATGCTGCTTCGGCAGCAACGCGAACCCCTGCCGGTGCATGTGATCGTGGCCCAGACCGAGCGCCCTGGCGAAATCATCATCGAAATGCTGCCGCTGGAGGCGCAGGCGCGTCAGGACCGCGAGGAGCGCCTGATCGACCAGGCGCAGGCCAACAAGGAGCTGATCCGCAACCTGGCCCACGAGATCAAGAACCCGCTGGGCGGCATCCGCGGGGCGGCACAGTTGCTCGAAATGGAGATGGACTCGCCCGAGATGACCGAGTACACCCAGGTCATCATCCGCGAGGCCGACCGGCTGCAGACCCTGGTGGACCGTCTGCTGGCGCCGCACCGCCGGCCGCACGTCGTGGGCGACGTCAACATTCACGAGGTGTGCGAGCGGGTGCGCTCACTGATCCTGGCCGAGTTTCCCAAGGGCCTGAAGGTGGTGCGCGACTACGACACGTCGATCCCTGAGTTCCGTGGCGACCGCGAGCAGCTGATCCAGGCGGTGCTCAACCTCACCCACAACGCGGCGCAGGTTCTCGGCGAGCGCATCGCCGCCGGTGATGCGGAGATCATTTTCCGAACCCGCGTCCTGCGCCAGGTCACCTTTGGCAAGCAGCGCTATCGCCTGGCACTGGAATTGCATGTCATTGACAACGGGCCTGGCGTGCCAGACTCGATCAAGGACCGCATTTTCTACCCGCTGGTGTCGGGGCGCGAAGGGGGTTCCGGCCTGGGGCTGACGCTGGCACAGACGTTCGTGCAGCAGCACCATGGCCTGATCGAGTGTGACAGTGTGCCGGGCCGGACGGATTTCAAGTTGTTGATTCCGTTGCCATAACAGTCAGACCAAAGGGACGCCCGCACCATGAAGCCGATCTGGATAGTTGATGATGACCAATCGATCCGCTTCGTGCTGGAGAAGGCCCTGCTGCGCGATGGCCTTCCCACCCGCAGCTTCACCAACCCGCGCGAAGTGCTCCAGGCCCTGGAAGCCGCGGGAGACGAGGGCGGTCCGCAGGTGCTGGTCAGCGACATCCGCATGCCGGGGGGCTCTGGCCTGGACCTGCTGGGCAAGGTCAAGGAAAAACTGCCCGGCTTGCCCGTGATCATCATGACGGCGTTCTCGGACCTCGACAGCGCCGTCTCCGCCTTCCAGGGCGGCGCCTTCGAGTACCTGCCCAAACCCTTCGATCTGCCCAAGGCGGTGGAACTGATCCGGCGCGCCGTCGAGGAAAGCCAGCGCGAGGAAGTGGCCGAGGAGCGCATGGGCGCGACGCCCGAGATGCTGGGGCAGGCGCCGGCGATGCAGGACGTGTTCCGGGCCATCGGCCGCCTGTCGCAGAGCAACGTCACGGTGCTGATCACCGGCGAGTCCGGTTCCGGCAAGGAGTTGGTGGCGCGCGCGCTGCACAAGCATTCCCAGCGCGCCAGCGGCCCATTTGTCGCCATCAACACCGCGGCCATCCCGAAAGATTTGCTGGAGTCCGAGCTGTTCGGCCACGAGCGCGGGGCCTTCACCGGCGCGCAGACCATGCGCCGGGGCCGGTTCGAGCAGGCCGATGGCGGCACCCTGTTCCTGGACGAAATCGGCGACATGCCGTTCGACCTGCAGACGCGCTTGCTGCGCGTGCTGTCGGACGGCAGTTTCTACCGCGTGGGCGGGCACAGCGCGGTCAAGGCCAATGTGCGCGTGATCGCGGCCACCCACCAGGACCTGGAGCAGCGCGTGCGCGAGGGCGGTTTCCGCGAGGACCTGTTCCACCGCCTCAACGTGATCCGCCTGCGCCTGCCGCGCCTGACCGATCGGCGCGAAGACATTCCCATGCTGACGCGCCATTTCCTGCAGCAGAGCGCCCGTCAGCTCGGCGTGGAGCCCAAGCGCATTTCCGATGCGGCCGTGGCCCGGCTCGGGACTTTCGGCTTTCCCGGCAACGTGCGCCAGCTGGAAAACATCTGCCACTGGCTGACCGTGATGGCGCCGGCGCAGATGATCGAAGAGAAGGACTTGCCGCCGGAGGTGCTGGGCGATGAACCCGTGCCTGCACCCATGGCCCAGGCGGTTGTCGCGCCCCCCGCGGCCAGCCCCGCCCGTGCGGACGAAGGTCTCGCCGCACCGGCGAGCAGCCAGGCTCCGGCGACGGTATCCGGCACGGCGCTGGGCCGGCCCGCCGGCTCGGCCGACGAGGCCTGGGAGCATGGCCTCGAAGTGGAGGCCAACGCGCTGCTGGCGTCGGGGCGCCACGATGTGTGGGACGCACTCACCCGCCGTTTTGAATCCAAGCTGATCCTCGCGGCGCTGGCCAGCACCCGCGGCCGCCGCATCGAGGCCGCGCAAAAGCTGGGCATCGGCCGCAACACCATCACGCGCAAGATCCAGGAGCTGGGCCTGGAGTGATTTCAAGCTTATTTGGCCATTCCCCAGCGTGGATGGGTCGTTTAAAGCTATGAAATCAGGAGTTATCCCGGCAAGTCCAGCGTCACGATGACGGGCGCGTGGTCGCTTGGCTGCGGGTTCTTGCGCGGCGCCCGGTCGATCGTGCAGGCGCGCGCCAGCGGCTTCAATGCTTCGCTGACCAGGATGTGGTCGATGCGCATGCCGCGGTTCTTCTGGAAACCGAGCATGCGGTAGTCCCACCAGCTGTAGCTCTTTTCGGGCTGGGCAAACAGCCGGTATGAGTCGGTCAGACCCAGGCCGATCAGGGCGCGCAGGTGGGTGCGTTCTTCGTCGGTGCAGTGGATCGTGCCGGCCAGGCCCACCGGGTCCCAGACATCCAGGTCGTCGAAGGTGATGTTGTAGTCTCCCAGCAGCACCAGCTTCGGGTGGGCCGCCAGCTCGGCGCGCACCCATTCGCGCAGGGCGTCCAGCCAGCGCATCTTGTAGGCAAACTTGTCCGAGCCGGGCTCCTGGCCATTGGGGAAATAGGCGCCGATCACCCGAACCCCTGCGATGGTGGCGGTGATCACGCGGGCCATGTCGTCCGCAAAGCCGGGGATGTTCTTCACCACGTCGGAGGCGGGCTGCCGGCTGATCAGGGCCACGCCGTTGTAGGTCTTCTGGCCGAACCATTGGGCAGCATAGCCGGCCTCCTGGAAGGCCATGGCAGGGAACTTGTCGTCGGTGAGCTTGAGCTCCTGCAGCGCCAGCACATCCACCGGCGCATCCGACGGCTGCGCGGCCAGCCAGTCCAGCACCTGCGGCAGCCGCACGTTCAGGGAGTTGACATTCCAGGTGGCGATTTTCATAAGCGGCCAAAGCGGGGAATTCTAAGTCGCCTTGATTCCTGACGATGACAGCACCTCACCAGCATTTGCACCAATCTTTCACTTCGATGCGACCAAGGACGAACGCGACGAGAACCGCAGCAAGGACAATCGGCGGGCCGAGCCGTTCTATCGCATCAAGGCCCGTATGGGCCTGGCCTGACCCGAGCTTCTTCGTCCGTCTCGCGTCCATACCTCGGCCCCACCTGGGACCTTCAGTTTCAAGTCCAGCTGATGTTCCTGAAATGAAACTGCAAGCTGTCTGACCCGGCGATAATTCTTCCGATCGAGGTTCGCAGCTTGTCTCCTGCACAGATCACCTTGGGTTGGGTCTGGTTGACCCCCCCGGTGCAACGCAGCGCAGGCTCCGACTCAGGAACTCCGACCCCTGCATCGGTTCGCGGCACGCAATGTTGTGCGCCGGACGCGGGGGGCGGTGGGTATTCGCGAATCCTCGCAAGCAATCATCAATCTGAAAAGGAAGCACATGGCCACGCGCAAGACAACCCAGCAAACGGAACTCCAGCAAGCCGGCAAACAACTGAGCAACGCGGCCAAGGCGGTGGGCACTGCGGTGTCCCACAAGTTCGAGGCCATGGGCGACGCCGTGTCGGCCGGCGTGGCCAAGGCGAAGAAGCAGGTTACGGCCAAGAAGAATGAAGCCAAGCGAGACTGGAGCAGCCTGGTGAAGGCGGCTGAGGCGAAGGTCAAGCAGTCCCAGGCACAGCTCAAGAAGGCGGGCGACGATGCCCGCAAGGCGGTGCTGGCGGCGGAGAAGAAACTCGAAGCGACCAAGCGCAGCACGAGCAAGAAGCTGGCCTCGTTGCAGGCCAGTGCCGAGCGCTATGCCAAGGCCCATCTGAAGGCGGTCGAGAAGGAAGCGGCGGCGCTCAAGAAAGCCGTCACCGGCAAGGTCGCGGCTGTGAAGAAGGCCGCACCGGCGAAGGCGGCAGCGAAGAAGGCCGCTCCCGTGAAGGCCGCTGCGAAAAAAGCATCGGCCGTGAAAGCCGCCCCAGTGAAGGTCGCTGCCAAAAAGGCCCCGGCGAAAAAAGCGGCTCCCGTGAAAACCGCCGCCAAGCGTCCTGCGGCGCGCTGACGAGCGCAACGGCGGGCACGCAAGGGTGAGGATGTCGTCAACGCCGGCCCGCCGCCTGCGCAGACCTGTGCATCGCCAGAGGATGAGCTTGTCTCAGCATGCTGGC
This sequence comes from Candidatus Skiveiella danica, assembly GCA_016721925.1. Lineage (GTDB taxonomy): Bacteria > Pseudomonadota > Gammaproteobacteria > Burkholderiales > Burkholderiaceae_C > Skiveiella > Skiveiella danica. Next base: position 17,535 of record JADKHE010000013.1, on the reverse strand, counting down.
TCCACCTGATGGTCCCGGGGTGGGCTCGATGAAATTCGCATGCGGGCGGCGCCGACCGGACTTCGCTCTGAAGTCGCGCGGGCTGGGTGCCGTCTGCCTGGCGGTGCTGGTCCTTGTTTCGGCCGGTGTTGCCGCTGCGCCCGGCCAGACAGCTTGGGGCGCCCAGGTGCTGGCCGCGCCGGTTCGGGCCGAGAGTGCCGAGGAGTTGCGGTATTCGATCCTGCTGGCCCTGACCGACCGCTACGCCGCCGATCAGGGCATCGACGTCAGTGCCGCCGATGTGCAGGCCTACCTGGCCGAGATGCGCCGATTCATGGCGGCCAAGGGCACGCCGCTGCCCGACCCGGCCAACGAGCCCGCCGCCGATCGGGCCGCGCGCGAGGAGATGGCACGGGCCTACATCCTGCAGCGCAAGATCGACGCGGCCCTGTACCGCCAGTATGGCGGGCGCATTGCCCGCCTCGGAGGCGCGCCCGTTCCGCTCGATGCCTACCGCCGGTTTCTGGAAGCGCAGGCTGCGCTGGGCCGGTTTCGCATTGCGGACCCGGCGCAGGCCGCGGCGTTCTGGGGGCCGTTTCGCGCCGACGCGGCCCATGAGGTCTACCCCGCCGGCAGCGAGGCGGAGGCCCATGCGTTTGATGTGCCCGGTGCACCGGCTTCGCCTGCGGCGAAAGAGCCACCGGGGCCGCGGCCCTTCGACAAGACTTTGACGCTGCAGGGCATCAGCTTTCGGGTGGTCAGCGCCAACCAGGGGTCGATCACCCGCGTGACCATCACGCCGTCGGGGCTGGGCCGCGACAACCAGCCGGTCTCGCGCGAGATCGACGGCACGGTGACCGGCGCCGAGGTGGCGGACCTCAATGGCGACGGCTCGCCGGAAATCTATGTGTACGTGACCTCCGCCGGATCGGGCTCGTACGGCTCGCTGGTGGCCTATGGCGCCAACCAGCGCCAGTCGCTGAGCGAGGTGTATCTGCTGCCGATCAGCGAAGACGTCGAGGCCTCGAAGGGTTACATGGGCCACGACAGCTTTGCGGTCAGCGGCAACACCCTGGTGCGCCACTTTCCGCTTTACAAGGCGGGCGATCGCAACGCGCAGCCCACCGGGGGTTCGCGCCAGATCAGCTACCGGCTGACGTCGGCTGAGGCGGGCTGGGTCTTGCGCCGCGAACGGATCAGCGATGGCCGGTGAGAGCGAATTCGACCGAGTAGGTCGTTGATCTTGCTGAATAATGGGCGACCCTCCGACGACCCCACACAACCCGCCGCCATTGCGGACGAGGAATGATTAAGAAGAACCTTTCGGAAAGCGACCTCTGCGACAAGTTCATCCGGCCCGCCATGGTGGCAGCGGGGTGGAGCGGCATGGACCAGATCTATGCTCAATTCCCTTTGCGGGCGGGTCGTGGTGGTCCGCGGCAAGAAGGCGCAACGCGCCCCCGCCACCGTGCTGCGAGCCGATTTCGCTTTGTTCCACAAAGCCAACATCCCGCTGGCCGTGGTCGAAGCCAAGGACAACCAGCACGCCATGGGCGCCGGCATGCAACAGGCCATCCGGTACGCCGCCCTGCTTGACGTCCCTTTCAGCTTTTCCAGCAACGGCGATGGGTTCGTGTTCCGCGACGCCACCTGCGCCGATGGCGTGCTGGAGCAAACCTCGGCCTGGATGAATTCCCCAGCCCCGAAGAGCTGTGGAGCCGTTACTGTGCCTGGAAAGGCTGGAGCGCCGAGGTGCGGCGCGTCGCCGCGGCGGACTATGCGCCCAGCAAGACGCCGCGCTACTACCAGCTCAACGCCATCAACCGCACCGTCGAGGCCATTGCCGCCGGGCAGAACCGGGTGCTGCTGGTCATGGCCACCGGCACCGGCAAGACCTACACCGCCTTCCAGATCATCTGGCGCCTGTGGAAGAGCCGGCGCCAAAGAAGCGCATCCTGTTCCTGGCCGACCGCAACATCCTGATCGACCAGACCATGGTCAACGACTTTCGCCCCTTCAAGGGCGCCATGGCCAAGCTCAGCCCCAATGCCAAGGGGGTGGAGCGGGTCGATGCCCAGGGCCAGGTGGAAGTCGAAGACGCTCGAACTGGCCGTCAACAAGACCACCAAGCAGGTCGACAAGAGCTACGAGATCTACCTCTCGCTGTACCAGGCCGTGTCGGGCACCGACGAAGCGCAGAACATCTACAAGCAGTTCAGCCCCGACTTCTTCGACCTGATCGTGGTGGACGAATGCCACCGGGGCAGCGCCGACGAAGACTCCGCCTGGCGCGAAATCCTCACCTATTTCAGCAGCGCCACCCAGGTCGGCCTGACCGCCACGCCCAAGGAAACCAAAGACATATCCAACAGCGACTACTTTGGCGAGCCCCTCTACACCTACAGCCTCAAACAAGGCATCGAAGACGGGTACCTGGCGCCCTACAAGGTCATCCGCGTCGATCTGGACAAGGACACCTTTGGCTGGCGCCCCACCGCCGGCATGACCGACAAGCACGGCCACCTGATCGAAGACCGTATCTACAACGGCACCGACATGAACCGCAGCCTGGTACTGGAGCGGCGCGACGCGGTGGTGGCCGAGCGCATCACCGCCTACCTCAAGGCCACCGACCGCTACGCCAAGACCATCGTGTTCTGCGAAGACATCGACCACGCCGCCCGCATGCGCCAGGCCCTCAGCAACGCCAACGCCGACATCTGCGCCACCCACCCCAAATACGTGGTGCAGATCACCGGCGACAACCCCGAGGGCAAGCGCGAGCTGGACAACTTCATCGACCCGGAAAAGCCTTACCCGGTGATCGCCACCACCTCCAAGCTCATGAGCACCGGCGTGGACGCGCAGACCTGCAAGCTCATCGTGCTGGACCAGAACATCAAGTCCATGACGCTGTTCAAGCAGATCATCGGCCGCGGCACCCGCCTGCGCGAAGACCTGGGCAAGACCTGGTTCACCATCCTCGACTTCAAGCGCGCCACCGAACTCTTTGCCGACAAGGACTTTGACGGCGAGCCGGTGCAGATTTACGAGCCGAAGGGTGACGACCCCATCGCACCGCCGGAACCGGACGACCCCGCCCAGCCCGTCTCGCCTGAATTTGGCGACGGCCAGCCGGCCGACCCGCTGGGCCCGCTCGACCCCTTGGCCGGCACCGACGGTGCCAATAAGCCCAAGAAATACGTCGTCGGCGGCCTGGTCACCGTGGCCGTGGCCCGCGAGCGCGTGCAATACCTCAACGCCCAGGGCAAGCTCATCACCGAGAGCCTGCGCGACTACACCCGCATCAACCTCACCCGTCGCTTCGATTCGCTCGACCGCTTCCTGCAGGCTTGGTCCGACGCCGACCGCAAGGCCGCGCTGCTGGCGGAGCTGGAAGGGCAGGGCGTGCTGATCGACGCGCTGGCCGACGAAGTGGGCCGCGACCTGGACCCGTTCGACCTGCTGTTGCATGTGGCCTGGAACATGCCACCGCTCACCCGGCGCGAGCGCGCCCGCCGCGCACGCACCAGCAGCGTCTTCACCCAGTACGGCCTGGTGGCCCGCAAGGTGCTGGACGCGCTGCTCGACAAATACGCCGACGAAGGCCTGGCCACCATCGAGGCCGACAACGTGCTCAGCATCCAGCCCTTCACCGAGCTGGGCAGCCCGGCGGAGCTGGTGCGCAGCTTCGGTGGCCGGCCGCAGTACCTGGGGGCCCTGCACACCTGGAGCGGGCGCTGTACAAGCCGAATCCGCACCGCCCGCCGCCGTAAATACTCAGTTATTCATAGCTGAATTGACCATTCCACGCTGGGCAGTGGCCATTTTGCTCATAAAACGCTCCAAAACCCTCATGTCCAACCTAACCCCGTCATCAAATCCATCCAGGACGTCATGCGCCAGGACAGCGGCGTCGATGGCGACGCCCAGCGCATCTCGCAGCTCACCTGGCTGCTGTTCCTCAAGGTGTTTGATGCGCTCGAAGAAGAGCTTGAACTCACCCGCGACGCCTACGCCAGCCCCATCCCTGAAGACATGCGCTGGCGCAACTGGGCCGCCAACGCCGAAGGCATGACCGGCGACGAGTTGCTCGACTTCGTGGACAACCAGCTCTTCGCCACGCTCAAGAGCCTCAGCGCCGACCCGGTGCGCAACCCGCGCGGCTACGTGGTGCGCGGCGTGTTTGAAGACGCCTACAACTACATGAAAAGCGGCCACCTGCTGCGCCAGGTCATCAACAAGCTCAACGCCATCGACTTCAACCGCCAGGCCGAGCGCCACCAGTTCAACGACCTGTACGAAAAAATCCTCAAAGACCTGCAAAGCGCCGGCAACGCGGGCGAGTTCTACACCCCGCGCGCCGTCACCCAGTTCATGGTGGACATGGTCAACCCCCAGCTGGGCGAAAGGTGCTGGACCCGGCCACCGGCACCGGCGGCTTTCTGGTCTGCGCCATCGAACACCTGCGCAAGCAGGTGCATAACTCCGCCGACGAAGCCGTGCTTCAGGCCAGCATTCGCGGCGTCGAGAAAAAGCAGCTGCCCCACATGCTCTGCGTCACCAACCTGCTGCTGCACGGCATCGAGGTGCCCAGCGCCATCCGGCACGACAACACCCTGGCCCGCCCGCTGCGCGACCACACCGCCGCCGACCGCGTGGACGTGGTCCTGACCAACCCGCCCTTCGGCGGCATCGAAGAGCCCGGCATCGAGCAGGGCTACCCCGCCGACGTGCGCACCAAAGAAACGGCCGACCTGTTTCTGGTGCTCATCAAACACATCCTCAAGGCCCACGGCCGCGCCGCGCTGGTGCTGCCCGACGGCACCCTGTTTGGCGAAGGCGTCAAAACCCGCATCAAGGAGCAGTTGCTGGCCGAGTGCAACCTGCACACCATCGTGCGCCTGCCCAACGGCGTGTTTGCGCCCTACACCGGCATCAAGACCAACCTGCTGTTCTTCACCAAGGGCACGCCCACCAAACACGTCTGGTACTACGAGCACCCGTACCCGCCGGGCGTGAAAAACTACAACAAGACCAAACCCATCCGCATCGAAGAGTTTGATGCCGAGAAAGCCTGGTGGGGCAGCGAGGCGGATGGCTTTGCGGCCCGCGTGGAAAACGAGCGCGCCTGGAAGGTCAGCATCGACGCCATCCGCGCCGCCAACTGGAACCTCGACCAGAAGAATCCCCACGTCGGCGAGACCGAAAGCCACGACCCCGAGCACCTGCTGGCCGACTACGCCCGCCTGCAGGCCGAGGCGCAGGCGCTGCGTGATGAATTGAAGCAAATTTTGGCCAAATCACTGGCTTCCCAGCGTTGAATGGTCATATGTTGCTATCAAATTTGTACCTGTTGGCCACCGCCCCCAGCGGCGTGGCGCGCCTGCGTGAACTGATCCTGACCCTGGCCGTGCAGGGCAAGCTGCTGCCGCAAGACCCAGCGGACGAGCCGGCGAGTGAGTTGCTGAAGAAAGTCCGGGCGGAGAAGGACCGGCTGATCGCCGAGGGCAAGATCAAGCGGGACAAGCCGCTGGCGGAGATTTCGGAGGAGGAGCAGCCGTTTGAAGTGCCGCAGGGGTGGGAGTGGGTGCGGCTCAATGCGTTGCTGCAGAAAATCGGAGCTGGAAGCACGCCGCTCGGTGGCCGAGAGGTTTACACGCCATCTGGGGTGAAGTTTCTCCGATCTCAAAACGTTTACGACGATGGGTTGCGGCTACAGAGCGTCGCATTCATCAAGCCAGCAACACACGCCAAGATGGCTGGCACAGTCGTTTTGCCCAACGATCTGCTTTTCAACATTACCGGCGCATCGATCGGGAGATGCGCCGTCGTTCCAAGTGACTTTGACGAGGCCAACGTCAGCCAGCACGTCACCATCGTTCGGCCTGTCATGCCCAAGCTGAATGCGTTTTTGCATAAGGTTCTCGTGTCACGCCATGTTCAGCAGGCCGTCATGGATGTGCAGGTTGGCGTATCCCGCGAAGGGTTGAGCATTGCCAAGCTCGGCAATTTCCTGATTCCATTGCCACCCCTCGCCGAACAATCCCGCATCGTCACCCGCGTCGAAGAACTGATGCGCCTGTGCGACGCGCTCGAAGCCAAGGGCCAGCTCGAAGCCGCGCAGCATGCCCAACTCGTCAGCACCCTGCTGGCCACGCTGACCGACAGTGCCACGCCCGAAGCCCTGACGGAGAACTGGCAGCGCCTCGCCATCCACTTCGACACCCTGTTCGACCGCCCCGAAGCCGTGGACGCCCTGGAGCAAACCATCCTGCAACTGGCCGTGCGCGGCCAACTCGTCCCCCAGGACCCCGCCGACGAACCCGCCAGCGAGCTGCTGAAACACATCCGTTCTGAGAAAGACCGCCTGATCGCCGCCGGCCAGATCAAGCGCGACAAGCCGCTGGCGCCGATCACGGACGATGAAAAGCCGTTTGAGTTGCCGGCGGGGTGGGTGTGGGTGCGGATCGGAGACCTTGTGGAGATGCTGAATGGCTATGCGTTCAAAAGCGAGTGGTTCAAGGCGGTCGGTACACGATTGCTGCGGAATGTGAACATTGGTCACGGGCAAGCCGACTGGTCGGAAACTGCCTTCATTGACGAGGCGTCGGCCCGTGAGTTTGAACAGTTCACGCTCAAGGAGGGGGACGTTGTTCTATCGCTTGATCGGCCCATTATTTCGACTGGGTTGAAATACGCTGTCATTGGTAAGAGCGATCTGCCATGTTTGTTATTGCAGCGCGTCGCGCGGCTTGCACCCTATACGACGGCAATTTCGGCCAGCTTCCTTGTCCTTTGGCTTCAGTCTGATCTGTTTGTGGGAACCATAGACCCAGGGCGGAGCAACGGAGTCCCGCACATCTCAACCAAACAGGTTGCGGGGCTGGTACTTGGGTTGCCACCCCTCGCTGAACAATCCCGTATCGTCGCCCGCGTCGAAGCCCTGCGCCGCCTCTGCGCCGACCTGCGCCAGCGCCTCGCCGCCGGCCAGACCACGCAGGCGTTGCTGGCCGGGGCGCTGGTGGAAAATGTCGTTTAGTCCTCTTAACCCGGCGAAGGCAACACCATGCTTGTGAGCAACATCAGACTGAAAAACTGGCGTAATTTCCAATCGCTGGATTTGCCCCTGCGCGATGTGACCTATGTCTTGGGGCCCAACGCTTCGGGCAAGTCCAATCTGTTGGACGCATTGCGATTCCTGCGCGATGTCGGCAAGACCAAAGGCGGCGGGTTGCAGGCCGCCATTGCAGAGCGGGGTGGCATTTCTAAGGTTCGCTGTCTTCATGCTAGGCGCGATCCGGAGGTGGAGATTGACATTGAAATCAGCCATGAGCTGGATCAGCCGCCCGTGTGGCGTTACGTTTTGGCCTTCAAGCCGGAAGGCAAAGGGGCGCAGCGACTGCTGGTCTCGCGTGAGCAGGTCTGGAAAGAAGGCCAACTGTTGTTGAACCGTCCGGACGCTAAGGACGATGCTGATGTCGTGTTGCGCACCCAGACGCATCTGGAGCAAATTCAGACCAACATCAGTTTTCGCGAGGTGGTTGAGTTTCTGAGCGAGATCACATATTTGCACCTAGTGCCGCAGTTGCTTCGGTTTGGCGAAAGATTGGCGGACATCGACTTACGGATGATCCTTTTGGGCAAGGATTTTGGAGCGTTTGTCCAGGACGCCGGAGAAGACCAGAAACTCGCGCCTGACCAAAATTTCAAAAGCCCTGTCGTTGGCGGTACCACAGTTTGAAGACTTGCGGTTCGTCAAAGACGATATGGGCCATCCGCATCTGGAGGCGCGTTATGCGCACCACCGCCCCAATGCCGGTTGGCAATCTGAAGAGCATTTTTCAGACGGAACACTGCGCCTGTTCGGGCTGTTATGGGCACTCCTGGAGGGTAGCTCCATGTTGTTGCTGGAGGAACCCGAGATTTCGCTCAACGATGCCATCGTGAGAGAGATTCCGTTGATCGTGGATCGATTGCAGCGCGATCGAAAGAACAAGCGACAAGTGATTTTGACGACGCACAGCGATGCCCTGTTGAGCAATCCCGGCATTGATGAGCGAGGAGTGGTTATTCTGGAAACCGGGAAGCAGGGTACAACCGGCCGTCCACTGGATGCCGGCGAGCGACTGGCGCTGGGGACAGGGCTGAGTGTCGCCGAGGTGGTATTGCCCAAGACACGGCCCGACAAGGTGTCGCAGTTGGGCTTGTGGCAATGACGCCGATCGCCGTTGCGACGGAAGACCAGCTCAGTGAGGCGATTGCCCTCCGCTTGATTTCTGAAGTTCCAACGCCGCACACCGTGACGTTCAAGCTGGGCAACAGGGGTAACGGCTACCTGCGTTCCAGGATGGGCAGTTGGTACCAAATGGCGCAGCAGCAGGTGATGGTGTTGTTGACGGACTTGGATCGTGCGAACTGTCTGGTTGAATTCCGTGCCCAGCGGGCGCGCCACCCGACCCTGTTCGTGCGTGCGTGGGTGGAGTCCTGGGTTCTGGCGGTCGCGTGGCCGTGGCTGCCAGCGCGAAGGGCTGCCTCCGCCGGGACGCCGGACCCCAACTTTGCGTGGCGGCGGGCGCTCCCGACAAGTCAGGATTGCAGTGCGTGCGTGAGGTGGGCTCCCGCCGCGGTTCTGGCGGATCACCGTGGCCATGCGGACGCTGATCGGCGCGAAAGGTGAAATCTTAAAAAGCCTATCTCGCCGGATGAACTGCCGGACCCCCAAGCAGGCGCTATTGGGGTTGGTGCATTGCGAAAAGGCGCTCCCAGACAAGTCCAGGGATGGCCCCAAAAAAAAAAAAAAAAAAAAAACACTTGGCGTTGAAACGGTTTGTGACGATCGATGGCGGGTTGTCCACAGGGGGGCTGGGGCTGGGCTACAACGCTCGCTTGTCGGTGGAAAAAAAAAAAAAAAAAAAGGGGGGGGGGGGGGGGGGCCGGCCGGGGGGGTGAAGCGGCGCTGAATGGAGTCCGGATCCCCGGCAAAAGCATCAGGCGATCCCCGAGTCTGGCTCGGACGCGCATCGTGCGGTTGAGGAGAAGTTGCCCCCAAAAAAAAAAAAATGAGCAGCGCTTTCGCTTTGCCGCCCAACGCTTTCCAGCGTGTCCCCGGCAAAAGGTAGGCTGGTCTCAGGACCCCCCCAAAACTCTTTTCGTTACTTCGACCAGCCGCCAAAAAAAACAAGCCCCCAAAAAAAGACCCCAAAAAAAACCGTCAAATGGTTGTTGACGCTACTAAAAATGAAGTGCCGCGGCTGCGCCGACGATCACGCCGGCGCCGCCGGCGACGAACATCGCGATTTCCAGCCACTTCTTCCTGGTCAGCAGCGCGATGGCCGCCATCGCGATCGAGACCTGCAGCACGGTGGTGGACTGGGCCCAGCGGTGGTGCTGGTGCATCTGTTCGTCGCTTTGCTTGTCCCAGGCGGTGGCATCGGCTTCCAGCTTTTCAGCGGCCAGCTTGATCTCGTTCTTTTCCTTCTCGTAGCGGTCCACCTTGGCCTGGTATTTGGCCTTCTCGGCCTCGCCGGGGGCCAGGTCGCGCGACACTTCGGCCAGCGACTGCTTGGTGCTCTTGGACTGGAAGTAGTTCCACTGGTTGGAGGCTTCGGTCTTCTTGATGGCCGCGTTGTTCTTGTACAGGCCGGCGTTGGCCTGGGTGGCGCCGCCCATGTAGCCGAAGATGGCGCCCACGGTGGCGATGATGGCGGTGAACATCGCGATCTGGTTGATCATGCCGCCCGACTCCCCGTGCCCGCCGTGGCCGCCCTGCTGGGCATGCTCGAGTTCGTGGTCGTGCGGGCCGTGAACGTGAAAACCGTGTCCTGACATGTCAAATTTCCTGTGCGTGCGGTGAGTGGTGCTGGTAGGTGACGAAGCTGAACGCCAGTCCCGTGGCCGAGAGATGGCGCTCGCGCCCGGTTTCAACCCAGTCGGGGCCGAATTGTGGCGCAAAGGCGTCGCCTTCGAAGGAGGCCTCGATGTCGGTGACCACGGCGGTGCTCGCCAGCGGCAGTGTCTGGGCGTAGAGTTCCGCCCCCCCGATGATCCAGGCGTCGCCGCCGGCCGGGCAGTGGCGCAGTGCCTCGTCAGGGAACCGGCGCGTTGCGCGCCCGCGGCCTGCCACTCGCTCTGGCGGGTGATGACGATGTTGAGGCGGCCCGGCAGCGGGCGAAACTTCGCCGGCAGCGAGTCCCAGGTCTTGCGGCCCATGATGACCGGGCAGCCCAGCGTGGTGCGCTTGAAATGGGCCAGGTCTTCGGGCAGGTGCCAGGGTAAATGTCCGTCTCGGCCGATCACGCCGTTGGCGGCGCGGGCAAAGATCAGGTGAAGGCGGGTGTCGATGGGCATGTCAGGATTGTGCCCGGCCGCGCGGGGGCAACAGCACGGCGGCGATGGCGGCCATCACGCACACCATGGCCACGCCATCCTGCCAGCGCGGCCACTCGCCCACGATCAGGGCGCGCTCAGGGTGCCGATCATCGGCACCGCCATGATGCTCATCGCGCTGGTGGCGGGCGGCAGATTGCGCGCCAGGCCGAACCAGATGATCTGGGCAAAACCGTAGTTGATCAGCACGCCATAGGCCAGGCTGGCCCACATCGCCGGCGTGAAACGCAGCGTCGGCAGCGGCTCGGTGGCCGCGGCGATGATCCAGATGCACGCGGCCGAGCCGATCATCATCCACACGGTGAGCGCCTCCACCGGCAGGGTGTGCCGGGTGCGCCGCATCATCAGCGTGCCGATGGCCCAGCTCACCGCGGCGCCGCCCATCCAGAGCACGCCCACCGGGCGCCCGGCCAGCGCCCGCAACTCGTCGGACACCAGCAGCCCGATCGCCAACGCCACGGCGCTGGCCGCAAACGCCACACGACCGGTCAGCCGCTCGCCCAGCAGGCCCACGCCGATCAGCACCGTCCAGATCGGCATGGTGAAGCCCAGGATGGCGGCGCGGCCCGAGGCCAGCGCCTTCACGCCGAAGATCGACATCACGTGCCAGCCCAGCATGTTGGGTAGCCCCAGCAGCGCCACGGCGCGCCATTCCGCGATCGGCCAGTTGACGCCCCACATCAGCGTGAGCGCCACCAGCGCGCCCAGTTGCCGGCGGGTGATCACGTTGGAACTTTGTTCAGACCGCCACCGACGCCTTGATGGCGGGGTGGCTCTGGTAGTCCAGCACCTCGAAATCCTCGTACTCGTAGTCGAAGATCGAATCGGGCCGGCGCTTGATGTGCAGCGTGGGGTAGGGCAGGGGCGTGCGCGAGAGCTGCAGGGCCACCTGTTCGGCGTGGTTGCTGTAGATGTGGCAGTCGCCGCCGGTCCAGATGAAGTCGCCGACGTCCAGGTCGCACTGCTGCGCCACCATGTGCGTGAGCAGCGCGTAGCTGGCGATGTTGAAGGGCACGCCCAGAAAGATGTCGGCGCTGCGCTGGTAGAGCTGGCAGCTGAGTCTTCCCTTGCCGCCCGGTTCGGTGGCCGGTGCCACGTAGAACTGGAAGAAGGCGTGGCAGGGCATCAGCGCCATCTGGTCGAGCTCGGCCACGTTCCAGGCGCTCACGATGATGCGGCGGCTGTCGGGGTTGGTCCTGAGCGTCTGGATGACGTCGGCGATCTGGTCGACGTGCCCGCCATCGGGCTTGGGCCAGCTGCGCCATTGCACCCCATAGACCGGCCCGAGGTCACCGTCCGGGCGGGCCCACTCGTCCCAGATCGTGACGCCGCGCTCCTGGAGCCACTTCACGTTGGTGTCGCCCCGCAGGAACCACAGCAGCTCGACGATGATGGAGCGCAGGTGGACCTTCTTGGTGGTGACCAGCGGAAAGCCCTCGTTCAGGTCGAAGCGCATCTGGTAGCCGAACACGCTGGTGGTGCCGGTGCCCGTGCGGTCGGGCTTGAACACGCCGTGCGTGTCCACATGGCGCACGAAGTCTTCATACTGCGAGCGGATCGGGCGCGGCGGGTGCGGGGACGGGGACGGCTGGTTCATGCCTGGAGACCGGTTGAGTGGTGGGAGCCCGAAGCTTTTCAGGCGGTGGCGAGCACAAAATTCTAGTCGCTCAACCTCGGAGCACCCGCCCCGGATTCATGAGGTTCTGCGGGTCCAGCGCCCGCTTGATGGCGCCCATCAGGTCCAGCGCCACCGCGGATTTGTAGCGCGGCAACTTATCGGCCTTCAGGCTGCCGATGCCGTGCTCGGCCGAAATCGAGCCGCCGAAGCGGGCCACCGAATCGAAGACCAGCGTGTTCACACGGTCTTCCTGCTCGCTCAGGAAGACACGGGCATCGCTTTCCTCGGGGGCCTGGACGTTGTAGGTGCAGATTGCCGTCACCGAGGTGTCCGAAATTGACCAGTCTCACGCCGGGGATCTCGCGCTGCAGCAGGGTGTCGGTCTGCTCCACGAACGCCGGGATGCGCGAGATCGGGATCGAGAGTGTCGTGCTTGATGTTGAGGCCTTCCTCTGCCTGGGCCCAGCGGAATGCTTTCGCGCAGGTGCCAGAGGTGCCGTGCCTGGTTCAGGCTCTCGGCCACCACCGCATCGCTGACCAGTGCCTGCTCCATCGCGCTTTCAAGCAAGGTGCTCGAACAGGGCGCGGGCGTGGGCTTCGGATTCGTGGTCGGAGACCTCCAGCAGGACGAAAAAAGGCGGCGCCTGCGAGTAGAGCGGCACGCTGAGCTGGGGGAAGTGCTTGTTCACCAGGCTCAGCGCAAAGTGGCCCATGACCTCGAAACCGGTGAGACCCGCACCGAGACGATGGTGGGCCAGTCCCAGCAGCGCCACGGCGGCTTCCATGGACGCAACGGCGGCCCACGCGGTGAGCTGTGCGGCCGGCAAGGGGTAGAGCTTCATCGTCGCCGCGGTGATGATGCCCAGCGTGCCTTCGCTGCCGATGAACAGGTCGCGCAGGTCGTAGCCGGTGTTGTCCTTGCGCAGGCCGGACAGGCCGTGCCAGACCTCGCCCTGTGCGGTGACCACTTCCAGGCCGAGGCACAGCTCGCGCGCATTGCCGTAGCGCACCACCTGGGTGCCGCCGGCGTTGGTGCCCAGGTTGCCGCCGAGGGTGCAACTGCCCTCCGCCGCCAGGCTCAGGGGAAACAGGAGGCCGGCGGCTTCGGCCGCCTCCTGCACGTGCTGCAGCACGCAGCCCGCCTCCACCGTGATGGTCAGGTTGTCGGCGTCGATGGCGCGCACCGCGTTCAGCCGGGTCAGGCTCAGCACCACCTGCCGCCGCTGCTGTCCGGGACCGAGCCCACGGCCAGCCCGGTGTTGCCGCCCTGCGGCACCAGACTCACGCCGTGGCCGCCTGATGCCGTGCGCAGGTCTTCACGATGGCGGCCACCTCGTCGGTGCTGCCGGGGCGCACCACGGCCAGGGCCTTGCCGTGCGCTCGCCTGCGCCAGTCCTGGGTGAAAGCGCTGAGATCGCCGTCGGTGAACACTGGGCGGCGCCGGTGATATGGCGCAACTCGTCCAGCAGGGCGCTCATGGCGGTGCGCCGGTCGGTGCAGCGGCGGCGGCCGCAGGGCCTTCGCGTTGCGAAAGCGCAGGCGCACGTGCAGCGCGCACGCGGCAAAGATGGCGCGGCACAGGGCGATTTCCAGCAGGGCGAGCCAGTTGCCGGGCGGCGGATCGCTCCAGGCGCGCACCACGCCTTCGATGAAATACAGCCACACCACCAGACTGAGCCAGCGGTAGGTGTACATGCGGTTCTTCAGCAGGCCGGCCAGCGGCAGGCACAGCGGCAGCGCCTTGAGCGCCAGCCAGAGCCGCCCGGACGCAAGGGCGCCAGCCACAGTTCCCGGGCCAGGGCGAGCACGATCAGCGCCAGCAGGCTGGTTACGGCCGGGGTGCGCGTGGCGCGGACGGAAGGGTCAACAGGGTTCATGGCAATGGCATCATAGCGGCCGCTGACGAATCAGGAATGGCGGCAAACCGTGCGGGCCCTGCGGCACTTTCCGTGGCTGGAAACCGCGCGCACGTTGCGCGACCGCTTTCGAGAGGATCACCTGGCGCTGACGGCCAGCAGCCTCACCTTCACGACCGTGATTTCGCTGGTGCCGCTGTTCACCGTGTTGCTGGCGGTGTTCTCTGCCTTTCCCGCTTTCAACAAACTGCAAGGCGTGCTGCAGCAGTGGCTCTCGGACAGCCTGTTCCCCGATGCCATCGCGCGCCAGGTCATGGGCTATCTCAACCAGTTTTCAGCCAAGGCCAGCCGGGTCGGCATGTTCGGCTTCGCCTTCCTGCTGGTCACGGCGCTGTCGTTGATCCTCACCATTGACCGCACGCTCAACGGCATCTGGCGCGTGCGCCGCGCGCGTCCGCTGGCCCAGCGGGTGCTCATGTACTGGGCCGTGCTGACGCTGGGGCCGCTGGCCCTGGCGGCTTGCTGGCCACGGGCTCTACGCGGCTTCGGCCTCTCGCGGGCTGGTCAGTGCGATGCCCTCGGCGCTGCGGTTCGTGCTCGATCTCATGGAGTTGCCCTTGTCGCGTCGGGCATGGCCGCCTTGTTCCGCTATGTGCCCAACACCTGGGTGCGCTGGGGCCACGCGGTGGCCGGCGGCGTGTTCGTGGCGATCGGGCTGGAGCTGGCCAAGAAAGGCCTGGCGCTCTATCTCGCGCTGCTGCCCGGCATGTCGGCGATCTACGGAGCCTTCGCGGCCGTGCCGATCCTGCTGCTGTGGGTGTACATCGTCTGGATCGTGGTCCTGCTGGGCGCGGTGATCGCGGCCTACCTGCCCAGCCTGCTGGCGGGCGTGCAGCGCCGCGGCGGCACGCCCGGCTGGCGTTTCCAGCTCGCCGTCGAGGCGATCCAGGTGCTCGATGCAGCCCGGGGCACGCCGGCCAAAGGGCTGAACGTGGCCGACCTGGCGCATCGGCTGAAGGTCGACAGCCTGCAACTGGAGCCGGTCATCGACACGCTGCTGGAGCTGGACTGGGTCGGCCAGCTGGAGGACGGCCGTGACGTGCTGCTGGTCGATCTGGAAAAGACCGCCGCAACGCCGCTGATCGATGCCTTGCTCGCGCCCGATCCGATGGTCGAAAATTCAGGAAAACAGCCAAATCCCGCGCTGAACGGTCGTGAGTTGCTATAGAAACCATAGTCATTGAGGTGCCCGGCCGAGGCGACCGGACGCGCCCTCCGCGCCGGGGCGCAGTGCCCGCGCCGGCGTCAGCCCTTCAGGAACCCGTGCAGTGCCGCCAGCGTCTCGTCCGGCGTCTCGGTCATCTGGTGGCCCGACCGGCAGCGTCTCCACCTTCACCGCCTTGCCCGCTTCCCTTGCGCTGATCAGGCCTTGCGCGGCCTTGGGCGGGGTCATCTGGTCCACGCCTCCCAGCAGGAACAGCACCGGGCAGGTGATCTGGGTGATAGCCACCTCGCCGTTGGCGTACCGGTCGCAGGCCACGAGAACCGGCGGTGGAATACGTTCACCGCCGGGTTGCTGGCCAGTACCCGCCGGCCCAGTGCCATGCTAGCGCCGAACACCCACGTGCCCGGCCCAGCGCCGAAGGCGGCGCGCACAGCGTGCTGCGCGAAAACACGTTGACCATGGTCAGCGCCTTCATCGGGTCGTTCAGCGAGGCCTCGATCAGCGCGGGCGATACCCGCATCGGAAACGCCGTGCCCACCAGCACCAGGTGCGTCACGCGCTCTTTGAGGCGCGAGGCGGCTTCCAGCGCGATCAGCGAGCCCCAGCTGTGGCCGACCAGCGCCGCCTGCTGTACGCCGGCGGCGTCCAGCAACGCACCGATGAAATCGGCCGCCTCTTCAATCGAGGAGGGCGCCTCGCCGCCGCTGCGGCAGTGGCCCGGCAGGTCCACCGCGAGCACGTTGAAGCCATGGTTCGCCAGGTAACGCGTTTGCAGGATCCAGACACTGTGATCGTTGAGCACGCCATGGATGAACACCACGGTGGGTTTGGCGGCGTCGAAAGGCTTGCCGCCGGTGTAGCAGTAGGTGGGTGCGCCGTTGACCTGAATAAGCATCATGCACCTGCCTTTTCCGCGGCCTTGAGCGCGCGCTTCAGGTCTTCGATCAGGTCATCCGGGTCTTCCAGACCGATCGACAGGCGGATCGTGCCCTGGCCGATGCCGGCGTGTTCCAGCGCCTCGTCGCTCATGCGGAAGTGCGTGGTGCTGGCTGGGTGGATCACCAGCGAGCGGCAGTCTCCCCACGTTGGCCAGGTGTCTGGAGACTTTGAGCGTTTCGATGAACTTCTTGCCCTGTTCGCGATTGCCCTTGAGGTCGAAGCTGAACACCGAGCCCGCGCTCGCGGCAGCGGTTGTTGCGCCAGCGCTGGCTGGGGTGGCTCTCCAGCATCGGGTGGCCGACGCGGCTGGCGAAGGACTGGCCGGCCGGAATTCCACCACCTTCTGCGTGTTGCTCATGTGCCGCGCCATGCGCAGCGGCAGGGTCTCGATGCCCTGCGGGATCAGCCAGGCGGTGTGCGGGCTCATGCAGGCGCCGAAATCACGCAAGCCCTCGCGGCGCGCCCGGCAGGAAGGCCCCCACGGTGCTTTTCCTCGGTGAACACCATGTTGTGGAAGCCCTCGTAGGCCTCGGTCAGCTCGGCGAACTGCCGGCCGAGCGCGGGCCTTCCCAGTCAGGCTGCCGCCATCGACCACCACGCCGCCGATCCCGTGCCGTGGCCCAAAAGTGGTCGCAGGTGGTAGACCGGGTCCGCCCGTGCTCGAAGGGCTTGATCAGCCAGGCGAGGTGAGGGTGGAGTCCACCAGCAGCGGCATGCCGGCCTCGTGCGCAATGGCGCTGACGGTGGGGATGTCGAGCACGTCCAGGCCCGGGTTACCGACGGTTTCCGCCAAAGAACAGCCGGTGTTCGGTCGCACGGCGGCGCGCCAGCCGTCGATGTCGCCGGGCTTCACGAAGGTGGTGTGTCGATGCCGAAGCGGCGCAAGTGTAGTGCAGCAGGTCTGCGAGCCACATAAAGGGGGCCGTGCTGGCCACGATGTGCGATCCCGCGCCCATAGCGTGGCGATCGCCAGGTGCAGCGCCGCCTGGCCGCTCGCGGTGGCGATCGGCGCCGTCTGCCTTCAAGCGCCGCCATGCGCTGCTCAAACCGCGTTGGTGGGGTTGCTGATGCGGCTGCAGACGTGGCCGGCGCGCTCCCGGTTGAACGGGCCTCCAGCGCGTGGTCGTGGATTCGAAAACGAATGAGGTCGTCAGGTGGATCGGCACGGCGCGCCGGCAGCGGGGGTCTGGGCGGCACCGCGTGCAGCGCCGGGGTGTCGAAGCGCCGGGGTCGAAATAGCCGGGCATGCGGGTCTCCAAAGTTTCTGTGGTGCGGAATGTGTTTTTTCTTCCAATTGTGGGCCATATTCTTTTCGGAAATACGCCACGGCGGCGACATTGGAGATCACATGGAAAGTCAGCGGCATCCTTCGCGTCAGGGCAACACCCTTTCACCGTCACCCCGACGAGCGCTGGCGCGCAGGACATCATGGCCGAGAAGGACATCGGCTCGCTGGTGGTCATGGAGCACGAAGAACTGGTCGGCATCCTCTCCCTCTGCGAAGTCATCCAGTCCATCGTGAAGAACGG
>JADKHE010000012.1 GCA_016721925.1 Candidatus Skiveiella danica | reverse complement strand
GATCGAAGAGAAGGACTCGCCGCCGGAGGTGCTGGGCGATGAACCCGCAGTGCCTGCACCCATGGCCCGGGTGGTTGTCGCGCCCCGCGGCCAGCCCCGCCCGTGCGGACGAAGGTCTTGCCGCACCGGGCGAGCAGCCAGCCCGGCGACGGTATCCGGCACAGTGGCTGGGCCGGTCTGCCGGCTCGGCCGATGAGGCCTGGGAGCATGGCCTCGAAGTGGAGTGCCAACGCTGCTGGCGTCGGGGTGCTGTGATGTCTGGCGCGGACCCACCCGGCGTTTCCGAATCTGAGCCGATCCTCGCGGTGCTGGCCAGCACCTGCGGGCGGCGCATCGAGGCGGCGTGCAAAAGCTGGGCATCGGCCGCAACACTATCACGCGCAAGATCCGGGAGGTTGGTCTGGAGTGATTTCTAGCTTATTTGGCCATTCCCTAGCGTGGATGGGTCGTTTAAAGCTATGAAATCAGGAGTTATCCCGGCAAGTCCAGTGTCACGATGACTGGCGCGCGGTCGCTTGGCTGCGGGTTCCTGCGCGGCGCCCGGTCGATCGTGCAGGCGCGGCCAGCGGCTCCAATGCTTCGCTGACCAGATGTGGTCGATGCGCATGCCGCGGTTCTTCTGAAACCGGAGTCACGCGGTAGTCCCGCACCAGCTGTAGCTCTTTCGGGCTGGGCAAACAGCCGGTATGGAGCCTTCGGTCAGACCCAGGCCGATCAGGGCGCGCAGGTGGGGTGCGTTCTTCGTGTGGTGCAGTGGATCGATGCCGCCAGGCCCACCGGGTCCCAGTGACATCCAGGTCGTCGAAGGTGATGTTGTAGTCTCCCCAGCAGCACCAGCTTCGGTGGCGTCAGCCCGGCGCGCGCACCCATTCGCGCAGGGCGTCCAGCCAGCGCATCTTTGAGGCAAACTTGTCCGGAGCCGGGCCCGGCCATTGGGGAAATAGGCGCTGATCACCCGAACCCCGGATGGTGGCGGTGATCACGCGGGCCTCGTCGTCCGCAAGCCGGGGATGTTCTTCAATACGTCGGAGGGGCGGGCTGCCGGCTGACTCAGGCCACGCCGTTGGTAGGTCTTCTGGCCGAACCATTGGGGTGCAGTATAGCCGGCCTCCCGGCAGTCGCATGGCAGGGAACTCCTGTCGTCGGTGAGCTTGAGCCCCGGCAGCGCCAGCACATCCACCGGCGCATCCGACGACGCTGCGCGGCCAGCCAGTCCAGCACCTTCGGCAGCCGCACGTTCAGGGAGTTGACATTCCGGTGGTGGCGATTTTCATAAGCGGCCAAAGCGGGGAATCGGAGTCGCCTTTGATTCCTGACGATGACAGCACCCTCACCAGCATTTGCACCAATCTTTCACTTCGATGCTGACCAAGGACGAACGCGACGAGAACCGCAGGCGGACAATCTAGGGGTTGAGCCGTTCTATCGTGCATCAAGGCCCGTGAAGGGCCTGGCCCGACCCGAGCTCTTCTCGTCCGTCTCGCGTCCATACCTCGGCCCCACCTGGGACCTTCAGTTTCAAGTCCAGCTGATGTTCCTGAAATGAAACTGCAAGCTGTCTGACCCGGCGATAATTCTTCCGATCGAGGTTCGCAGCTTGTCTCCTGCACAGATCACCTTGGGTTGGGTCCGGTTGACCTCCCCGGTGCAACGCAGCAGGCCTGACTCAGGAACCTGACCCTGCATCGGTTCGCGGCAACGCAATGTTGCGCCGGACGCGGGGCGGTGGGTATTCGCGAACCTCGCAAGCAATCATCAATCTGAAAGGAAGCACCACGGGCGGCCACGCGCAAGACAACCCAGCAAACGGAACCCAGCGAGCCGGCAAACAACTGAGCAACGCGGCTAGGCGGTGGGCACTGCGGTGTCCTACAAGTTCTGAGGCCATGGGCGACGCCGTCGGTCGGCGTGGCTAAGGCGAAGAAGCAGGTTACGGCCAAGAAGAACGAAGCTGGCGAGACTGGAGCAGCCCGGTGAAGGCGGCTGAAACGAAGGTCAAGCAGTCCCAGGCACAGCCCAAGAAGGCGGGCGACGATGCCCGCAAGGCGGTGTTGGCGGCGGAGAAGAAACTCGAAGCGACCAAGCGCAGCACGAGCGAGAAGCTGGCCTGCCGTGGCAGGCCAGTGCCGAGCGCTATGCCAAGGCCCATCTGAAGGCGGTCGAGAAGGAAGCGGCGGCGGCTCAAGAAAGCTGTCACCGGCAAGGTCGCGGCTGTGGAAGAAGGCCGCACGGGCGAAGGCGGCAGCGAAGAAGGCCGCTCCCGTGAAGGCCGCTGCGAAAAAGCATCGGCCGTGAAAGCCGCCCCAGTGAAGGCCGCCGCCAAAAAGGCCCCGGCGAAAAAGGCGGCTCCCGTGAAAACTGCCGCCGCTGGCCCTGCGGCGCGCTGACGAGCGCAACGGCGGGCACGCAAGGGTGAGGATGTCAACGCCGGCCCGCCGCCTGCGCAGACCTGTGCATCGCCAGAGGATGAGCTTGTCTCCAGCATGCTGGCTCCACCTGATGGTCCCGGTGGGCTCGATGAAATTCGCATGCGGGCGGCGCCGACCGGACTTCGCCTGAAGTCGCGCGGGCTGGGTGCCGTCTGCCTGGCGGTGCTGGTCCTTGTTTCGGCTGGTGTTGCCGCTGCGCCCGGCCAGATAGCTTGGGGCGCCCAGGTGCTGGCTGCGCCGGTTCGGGCCGAGAGTGCCGAGGAGTTGCGGTGGATTCGATCCTGCTGGCTCCTGACCGACCGCTACGCCGCCGATCAGGGCATCGACGTCAGTGCCGCTGATGTGCAGGCCTACCCGGCTGAGATACGCCGATTCATGGCGGCTATGGCACGCCGCTGCCCGACCCGGCCAACGAGCCCGCTGCCGATCGGGCTGCGCGCGAGGAGATGGCACGGGCCTACATCCTGCAGCGCAAGATCGACGCGGCCCCGTACTGCCAGTATGGCGGGCGCATTGCCCGCCTCGGGGGCGCGCCTGTTCCGGGTGATGCTTACTGCGCCGGTTTCTGGAAGCGAGGCTGCGCTGGGCCGGTTTCGCATTGCGGACCCGGCGCAGGCCGCGGCGTTCTGGGGCCGTTTCGCGCCGACGCGGCCCATGAGGGGTCTTACCCCGCCGGCAGCGAGGGCGGAGGCCCATGCGTTTGATGTGCCCGGTGCACTGGCTTTCGCCTGCGGCGAAAGAGCCACGCCGGGGCCGCGGCCCTTCGACAAGACTCTTGACGCTGCAGGGCATCAGCTTTCGGGTGGTCAGCGCCAACCAGGGGTCGATCACCCGCGTGACCATCACGCCGTCGGGGTTGGGTTGGCGACAACCAGCCGGTCTCGCGCGAGATCGACGGCATTTTACGGTGACCGGAGCGCTGAGGTGGCGGACCTCAATGGCGACGGCTCGCCGGAAATCGGTGTACGTGACCTCCGCCGGATCGGGCCGGTACGGCTCGCTGGTGGCCTTGGCGCCAACCAGCGCCAGTCGCTGAGCGGAGGTATCTGCGCCGATCAGCGAAGACGTCGAGGCCTCGAAGGGTACATGGGCCACGACAGCTTTGCGGTCAGCGGCAACACCCTGGTGCGCCACTTTCCGCTTTACAAGGCGGGCGATCGCAACGCGCAGCCCACCGGGGTTCGCGCCAGATCAGCTACCGGCTGGACGTCGGCTGAGGCGGGCTGGGTCTTGCGCCGCGAACGGATCAGCGATGGGCCGGTGAGAGCGAATTCGACCGAGTAGGTCGTTGATCTTGCTGAATAATGGGCGACCCTCCGACGACTCACACAACCCGGCCGCCATTGCGGACGAGGAATGATTAAGAAGAACCTTTCGGAAAGCGACCTCTGCGACAAGTTCATCCGGCCCGCCATGGTGGCAGCGGGGTGGAGCGGCATGGACCAGATCTATGCTCAATTCCTTTGCGGGCGGGTCGTGTGGTGGTCCGCGGCAAGAAGGCGCAACGCGACCCCGCCACCGTGCTGGGTGAGTGATTTCGCTTTGTTCCACAAAGCCAACATCCCGCTGGCCGTGGTCGAAGCCGGGACAACCAGCACGCCATGGGGCGCCGGCATGCAACAGGCCATCCGGTACGCCGACCTGCTTGACGTCCCTTTCAGCTTTTCCAGCAACGGCGATGGGTTCGTGTTCCGCGACGCCACCTGCGCCGATGGCGTGCTGGAGCAAGACCTCACCCTCGATCAGTTCCCCAGCCCCGATGAGCTGTGGAGCCGTTACTGTGCCTGGAAAGGCTGGAGCGCCGACGTCCGTCGCGTCGCCGCGGCGGACTATGCGCCCAGCAAGACGCCGCGCTACTACCAGCTCAATGCCATCAATCGCACCGTGCAAGCCATTGCCGCCGGGCAGAACCGGGTGCTGCTGGTCATGGCCACCGGCACCGGCAAGACCTACACCGCCTTCCAGATCATCTGGCGCCTGTGGAAGAGCCGCGCCAAGAAGCGCATCTTGTTCCTGGCCGACCGCAACATCCTGATCGACCAGACCATGGTCAACGACTTCCGCCCGTTCAAGGGCGCGATGGCCAAGCTCAGCCCCAATGCCAAAGGTGTGGAGCGCATCAACGCACAGGGTCAGGTGGAAGTCGAAGAGCTCGAACTGGCCGTGCACCGAACCACCAAGAAGGTCGACACCAGCTACGAAATCTACCTCTCGCTCTACCAGGCGGTCACCGGCACCGAGGAAGAAAACAACATCTACAAGCAGTTCAGCCCGGAGTTCTTCGACCTGATCGTGGTCGACGAATGCCACCGGGGCAGCGCGGCGGAAGACTCCGCCTGGCGCGACATCCTGAGCTATTTCTCCAGCGCCACGCAGGTCGGCCTGACCGCCACGCCCAAGGAAACCAAAGACGTTTCCAACATCGATTACTTCGGCGAGCCCGTCTACACCTACAGCCTGCGCCAGGGTATCGAAGACGGGTATCTGGCACCGTACAAGGTCATCCGCGTCGATCTGGACAAGGACACCTTTGGCTGGCGCCCCACCGCCGGCATGACCGACAAGCACGGCCACCTGATCGAAGACCGTATCTACAACGGCACCGACATGAACCGCAGCCTGGTGCTGGAGCAGCGCGACGCCGTGGTGGCCGAGCGCATCACCGCCTACCTCAAAGCCACCGACCGCTTCGCCAAGACCATCGTGTTCTGCGAAGACATCGACCACGCCGCCCGCATGCGCCAGGCGCTCAGCAACGCCAACGCCGACCTCTGCGCCACCCAGCCTAGGTATGTGGTGCAGATCACCGGCGACAACCCCGAGGGCAAGCGCGAGCTCGACAACTTCATCGACCCGGAAAAGGTCTACCCGGTCATCGCCACCACCTCCAAGCTCCTGAGCACCGGGGTCGACGCGCAAACCTGCAAGCTCATCGTGCTGGACCAAAACATCAAGTCCATGACGCTGTTCAAGCAGATCATCGGCCGCGGCACCCGCCTGCGCGAAGACCTGGGCAAGAGCTGGTTCACCATCCTGGACTTCAAACGCGCCACCGAGTTGTTTGCCGACAAAGACTTTGACGGCGACCCTGTGCAGATTTACGAGCCGAAGGGTGACGACCCCATCGCACCGCCGGAACCGGACGACCCCGCCCAGCCCGTCTCGCCTGAATTTGGCGACGGCCAGCCGGCCGACCCGCTGGGCCCGCTGGACCTCTTTGGCCGGCACCGACGGTGCCACAAGCCCAAGAATTACGTCGTCGGCGGCCCGGTCACCGTGGCTGTGGCCCGCGAGCGCGTGCAATACCTCAACGCCCAGGGCCAGCCTTCATCACCGAGAGCCTGGGCGACTACACCTGCATCAACCTCACCCGTCGCTTCGATTCGCTCGACCGCTTCCTGCAGGCTTGGTCCGACGCCGACCGCAAGGCCGCGCTGCTGGCGGAGCTGGAAGGGCAGGGCGTGCTGATCGACGCGCTGGCCGACGAAGTGGGCCGCGACCTGGACCCGTTCGACCTGGCTGCTGCATGGCCTGGAACATGCCACCGTCTACCCGGCGCGAGCGCGCCCGCCGCGCACGCACCAGCAGCGTCTTCACCCAGTACGGCCTGGTGGCCCGCAAGGTGCTGGACGCGCTGCTCGACAAATACGCCGACGAAGGCCTGGCCACCATCGAGGCCGACAACGTGCTCAGCATCCAGCCCTTCACCGAGCTGGGCAGCCCGGCGGAGCTGGTGCGCAGCTTCGGTGGCCGGCCGCAGTACCTGCGGGCCGTGCGCACACTGGAGCAGGCGCTGTACAAGCCGGAATCCGACCGCCCCGCCGCCTGAGTGGGGTGAAAAATACTCAGTTATTCATAGCTGAATATGACCATTCCACGCTGGGAAGTGGCCATTTTTGCTCATAAAACGCTCCCGAAACCCTCATGTCCAACCTAACCCCCGTCATCAAGTCCATCCAGGACGTCATGCGCCAGGACAGCGGCGTCGATGGCGACGCCCAGCGCATCAGCCAGCTCACCTGGCTGCTGTTCCTCAAGGTGTTCGATGCGCTCGAAGAAGAGCTCGAACTCACCCGGGACGCCTACGCCAGCCCCATCCCCTGAAGACATGCGCTGGCGCAACTGGGCCGCCAACGCCGAAGGCATGACCGGCGACGAGTTGCTCGACTTCGTGGACAACCAGCTCTTCGCCACGCTCAAGAACCTCAGCGCCGACCCGGTGCGCAACCCGCGCGGCTACGTGGTGCGCGGCGTGTTCGAAGACGCCTACAACTACATGAAGAGCGGCCACCTGCTGCGCCAGGTCATCAACAAGCTCAACACCATCGACTTCAACCGACAGGCCGAGCGCCACCAGTTCAACGACCTCTACGAGAAGATCCTTAAAGACCTGCAAGGCGCCGGCAACGCCGGCGAGTTCTACACCCCCCGCGCCGTCACCCAGTTCATGGTGGACATGGTCAATCCCAAGCTCGGTGAAATCGTGCTGGACCCGGCCACCGGCACGGGCGGCTTCCTGGTCTGCAGCATCGAACACCTGCGCAAGCAGGTGCATAACTCCGCCGACGAAGCCGTGCTTCAGGCCAGCATTCGCGGCGTCGAGAAAAAGCAGCTGCCCCACATGCTCTGCGTCACCAACCTGCTGCTGCACGGCATCGAGGTGCCCAGCGCCATCCGGCACGACAACACCCTGGCCCGCCCGCTGCGCGACCACACCGCCGCCGACCGCGTGGACGTGGTCCTGACCAACCCGCCCTTCGGCGGCATCGAGGAGCCCGGCATCGAGCAGGGCTACCCCGCCGACGTGCGCACCAAAGAAACGGCTGACCTGTTCCTGGTGCTGATCAACGCCATCCTCAAGGTCAACGGCCGCGCCGCGCTGGTGCTGCCCGACGGCACGCTGTTCGGCGAAGGCGTCAAAACCCGCATCAAGGAGCAGCTGCTGGCCGAGTGCAACCTGCACACCATCGTGCGCCTGCCCAACGGCGTGTTCGCGCCCTACACCGGCATCAAGACCAACCTGCTGTTCTTCACCAAGGGCGAGCCGACCACAAGACGTCTGGTACTACGAGCACCCGTACCCGCCGGGCGTGAAGAACTACAACAAGACCAAACCCATCCGCATCGAAGAGTTCGACGCCGAGAAAGCCTGGTGGGGCAGCGAGGCGGATGGCTTTGCCGCCCGCGTGGAAAACGAGCGCGCCTGGAAGGTCAGCATCGACGCAGATCAAGGCCGCCAGCTACAACCTCGACCAGAAGAACCCCCACGTCGGTGAGACGTTGTGAGCCACGACCCCGAGCAACTGCTGGCCGACTACGCGCGTCTGCAGGGCGAGGCGCAGGCGTTGCGCGATGAATTGAAGCAAATACTTGGCAAATCACTGGCTTCCTAGCGTTGAATGGTCATATGTTGCTATCAAATTTGAACCTGCTGGCCACTGCCCCCGGCGGCGTGGCGCGCCTGCGTGAACTGATCCTGACCCTGGCCGTGCAGGGCAAGTTGCTGCCGCAAGACCCAGCGGACGAGCCGGCGAGTGAGTTGCTGAAGAAGATCCGGGCGGAGAAGGACCGGCTGATCGCCGAGGGGAAGATCCGGCGGGACAAGCCGCTGGCGGAGATTGGAGGAGGAGCAGCCGTTTGAAGTGCCGCAGGGGTGGGAGTGGGTGCCGCTTCGCGATGCGTTGGTGGAAAATCGGAGCTGGAAGCACGCCAGCTTGGTGGCCGAGAGGTTTACACGCCATCTGGGGTGAAGCTTCTCCGATCTCAAAACGTTTACGACGATGGGTTGCGGCTAAGAGCGTCGCATTCATCTAAGCCAGCAACACACGCCAAGATGGCTGGCACAGTCGCTTTGCCCAACGATCTGCTTTTCGAACATTACCGGCGCATCGATCGGGAGATGCGCCGTCGTTCCGTGACTTTGACGAGGCCAACGCTAGCCAGCACGTCACCATCGTTCGGCCTGTCATGCCCAAGCTGAATGCGTTTTTGCATAAGGTTCTCTGTGTCACGCCATGTTCAGCAGGCCGTCATGGATGTGCAGGTTGGCGTATCCTGCGAAGGGTTGAGCATTGCCAAGCTCGGCAATTTCCTGATTCCATTGCCACCCCTCGCCGAACAATCCCGCATCGTCACCCGCGTCGAAGAACTCATGCGCCTGTGCGACGCGCTTGAAGCCAGGGGCCAGCTCGAAGCCGCGCAGCATGCCCAACTCGTCAGCACCCTGCTGGCCACGCTGACCGACAGTGCCACGCCCGAAGCCCTGACGGAGAACTGGCAGCGCCTCTCGCCATCCACTTCGACACTCTGTTCGACCGCCCCGAAGCCGTGGACGCCCTGGAGCAAACCATCCTGCAACTGGCCGTGCGGCCAACTCGTCCCCAGGACCCCGCCGACGAACCCCGCCAGCGAGCTGCTGAAACACATCCGTTCTGAGAAAGACCGCCTGATCGCCGCCGGCCAGATCAAGCGTGACAGAGCCGCTGGCGCCGATCACGGACGATGAAAGCCGTTTGAGTTGCCGGCGGGTGGGTGTGGTGCGGATCGGAGACCTTGTGGAGATGCTGAATGGCTATGCGTTCAAAAGCGAGTGGTTCAAGGCGGTCGGTACACGATTGCTGCGGAATGTGAACATTGGTCACGGGCAAGCCGACTGGTCGGAAACTGCCTTCATTGACGAGGCGTCGGCCCGTGAGTTTGAACAGTTCACGCCTGGCGGGGGGACGTTGTTCTATCGCTTGATCGGACCATTATTTCGACTGGGTTGAAATACGCTGTCATTGGTAAGAGCGATCTGCCATGTTGTTACGCTGTCGCGCGGCTTGCACCCTATTCGACGGCAATTTCGGCCAGCTTCCTTGTCCTTTGGCTTCAGTCTGATCTGTTTGTGGGAACCCATAGACCCAGGGCGGAGCAACGGAGTCCCGCACATCTCAACCAAACAGGTTGCGGGCTGGTACTTGGGTTGCCACCCCGCCGCTGAACAATCCCGTATCGTCGCCCGCGTCGAAGCCCTGCGCCGCCTCTGCGCCGACCTGCGCCAGCGCCTGCCGCCGGCCAGACCACGCAGGCGTTGCTGGCCGGGCGCTGGTGGAAAATGTCGTTTAGTCCTCTTAACCCGGCGAAGGCAACACCATGCTTGTGAGCAACATCAGACTGAAAAACTGGGCGTAATTTCCAATCGCTGGATTTGCCCCTGCGCGATGTGACCTATGTCTTGGGGCCCAACGCTTCGGGCAAGTCCAATCTGTTGGACGCATTGCGATTCCTGCGCGATGTCGGCAAGACCAAAGGCGGCGGGTTGCAGGCCGCCATTGCAGAGCGGGGTGGCATTTCTAAGGTTCGCTGCCTCATGCTAGGCGCGATCCGGAGGTGGAGATTGACTTGAAATCAGCCATGAGCTGGATCAGCCGCCCGTGTGGCGTTGGTGTTTTGGCCTTCTGCCGGAAGGCAAAGGGGCGCAGCGACTGCTGGTCTCGCGTGAGCAGGTCTGGAAAAGAAGGCCAACTGTTGTGAACCGTCCGGACGCTAAGGACGATGCTGATGTCGTGTTGCGCACCCAGACGCATCTGGAGCAAATTCAGACCAACATCAGTTTTCGCGAGGTGGTTGAGTTTCTGAGCGAGATCACATATTTGCACCTAGTGCCGCAGTTGCTTCGGTTTGGCGAAAAGATTGGCGGACATCGACTTACGGATGATCCTTTTGGGCAAGGATTTTTGGAGCGTTTGTCCAGGACGCCGGAGAAGACCAGAAACTCGCGCCTGACCAAAATTTCAAAAGCCCTGTCGTTGGCGGTACCACAGTTTGAAGACTTGCGGTTCGTCAAAGACGATATGGGCCATCCGCATCTGGAGGCGCGCGTTATGCGCACCACCGCCCCAATGCCGGTTGGCAATCTGAAGAGCATTTTCAGACGGAACACTGCGCCTGTTCGGGCTGTTATGGGCACTCCTGGAGGGTAGCTCCATGTTGTTGCTGGAGGAACCGAGATTTCGCCCAACGATGCCATCGTGAGAGAGATTCCGTTGATCGTGGATCGATTGCAGCGCGATCGAAAGAACAAGCGACAAGTGATTTTGACGACGCACAGCGATGCCCTGTTGAGCAATCCCGGCATTGATGAGCGAGGAGTGGTTATTCTGGAAACCGGGAAGCAGGGTACAACCGGGCCGTCCACTGGATGCCGGCGAGCGACTGGCGCTGGGGACAGGCTGAGGTCGCCGAGGTGGTATTGCCCAAGACACGGCCCGACAAGGTGTCGCAGTTGGGCTTGTGGCAATGACGCCGATCGCCGTTGCGACGGAAGACCAGCTCAGTGAGGCGATTGCCCTCCGCTTGATTTCTGAAGTTCCAACGCCGCACACCGTGACGTTCAAGCTGGGCAACAGGGGTAACGGCTACCTGCGTTCCAGGATGGGCAGTTGGTACCAAATGGCGCAGCAGCAGGTGATGGTGTTGTTGACGGACTTGGATCGTGCGAACTGTCTGGTTGAATTCCGTGCCCAGTGGCTGGCAAGCGCGCCACCCGACAACTTGCTGTTCAGGATTGCAGTGCGTGAGGTGGAGTCCTGGGTTCTGGCGGATCACGTGGCCATGCGGACGCTGATCGGCGCGAAAGGTGTCTTGCCTATCTCGCCGGATGAACTGCCGGACCCCAAGCAGGCGCTATTGGGGTTGGTCAAGGGCGCTCCCAGACAAGTCAGGGATGACTTGTTGAAAACGATCGATGGCAGGTTGTCACAGGGGCTGGGCTACAACGCTCGCTTGTCCGAGTGGGTGAACGCTGAATGGAGTCCGGATCGGGCATCAGAGCGATCCCCGAGTCTGGCTCGGACACGATTGCGGTTGAGAGAAGTTGTGAGCGCTTTCGCTTTGCCGTAGCTTTCCAGCGTGTCCGAGGTAGCTGGTCTCAGGCTCTTTTCGTTACTTCACCCAGGCCACGCGCCTCGGCCCCGCGCCGCCCCCCCCCCCCCCCCCCCCCCCGCGCCCCCCCCCCCCCCCCCCCCACCCCCCCCCCCAACCCCCCCCCGCCCGGCCGTCCCCGCACGCCGCGCCGGAGCATCCGCCAGCCTTAGCGCGCCGCGTGTGCTGCAACGCCCCCCCGCGCGCGACAGCGAGCCCCCCCGCGCCTCCCCGCCAGGCCGCCCCGTCCCCCCCCCCGCCGAAACCCCCCGCGCCCCCGGCGCCAGCCGCCGGCCCCACCCGGCCCGCCCCGGCCCGCCCGAGTCCGCCTCCACAACACAGGCCTTCCTCCAGGCCCGCCGGACCGCCCAGCGTCAAATGGTTATTGACAGCTACTAAAAATGAAGTGCCGCGGCTGCGCCCACCAGCACGCCCGCGCCGCCGGCGACGAACATCGCGATTTCCAGCCACTTCTTCTTGGTCAGCAGCGCGATGGCCGCCATCGCGATCGAGACCTGCAGCACGGTGGTGGACTGGGCCCAGCGGTGGTGCTGGTGCATCTGCTCATCGCTTTGCTTGTCCCAGGTGGTGGCGTCTTTCTCCAGGCCCTCGGCCACGAGCTTGATCTCGTTCTTTTCCTTCTCGTAGCGGTCCACCTTGGCCTGGTATTTGGCCTTCTCGGCGTCGCCCGGGGCCAGGTCGCGCGACATCTCGGCCAGCGACTGCTTCGTGCTCTTGGACTGGAAGTAGTTCCACTGGTTGGAGGCTTCGGTCTTCTTGATGGCGGCATTGTTCTTGTAGATGCCGGCGTTGGCCTGGGTGGCCCCGCCCATGTAGCCGAAGATGGCGCCCACGGTGGCGATGATGGCGGTGAACATCGCGATCTGGTTGATCATGCCGCCCGACTCCCCGTGCCCGCCGTGGCCGCCCTGCTGGGCATGCTCGAGTTCGTGGTCGTGCGGGCCGTGGACGTGAAAACCGTGTCCTGACATGTCAAGTTTCCTGTGCGTGCGGTGAGTGGTGCTGGTAGGTGACGAAGCTGAACGCCAGTCCCGTGGCCGAGAGATGGCGCTCGCGCCCGGTTTCAACCCAGTCGGGGCCGAATTGTGGCGCAAAGGCGTCGCCTTCGAAGGAGGCCTCGATGTCGGTGACCACGGCGGTGCTCGCCAGCGGCAGTGTCTGGGCGTAGATTTCCGCCCCCCCGATGATCCAGGCGTCGCCGCCGGCCGGGCAGTGGCGCAGTGCCTCGTCCAGGGAACCGGCGCGTTGCGCGCCCGCGGCCTGCCACTCGCTCTGGCGGGTGATGACGATGTTGAGGCGGCCCGGCAGCGGACGAAACTTCGGCGGCAGCGAATCCCAGGTCTTGCGGCCCATGATGACGGGGCAGCCCAGCGTGGTGCGCTTGAAATGGGCCAGGTCTTCGGGCAGGTGCCAGGGCAAATGTCCGTCTCGGCCGATCACGCCGTTGGCGGCGCGGGCAAAGATCAGGTGAAGGCGGGTGTCGATGGGCATGTCAGGATTGTGCCCGGCCGCGCGGGGGCAACAGCACGGCGGCGATGGCGGCCATCACGCACACCATGGCCACGCCATCCTGCCAGCGCGGCCACTCGCCCACGATCAGGGGCGCGCTCAGGGTGCCGATCATCGGCACCGCCATGATGCTCATCGCGCTGGTGGCGGGCGGCAGATTGCGCGCCAGGCCGAACCAGATGATCTGGGCAAAACCGTAGTTGATCAGCACGCCATAGGCCAGGCTGGCCCACATCGCCGGCGTGAAACGCAGCGTCGGCAGCGGCTCGGTGGCCGCGGCGATGATCCAGATGCACGCGGCCGAGCCGATCATCATCCACACGGTGAGCGCCTCCACCGGCAGGGTGTGCCGGGTGCGCCGCATCATCAGCGTGCCGATGGCCCAGCTCACCGCGGCGCCGCCCATCCAGAAACACGCCCACCGGGCGCCCGGCCAGCGCCCGCAACTCGTCGGACACCAGCAGCCCGATCGCCAACGCCACGGCGCTGGCCGCAAACGCCACACGACCGGTCAGCCGCTCGCCCAGCAGGCCCACGCCGATCAGCACCGTCCAGATCGGCATGGTGAACCCGAGGATCGCGGCGCGCCCCGAGGCCAGCGCCTTCACGCCGAAGATCGACATCACGTGCCAACCCAGCATGTTGGGCAGTCCCAGCAGCGCCACGGCGCGCCATTCCGCGCCCTGCGGGGCCATGCGGATGCCGCGCGCGCGGTAGAACAGGTAGAGCCAGAGCGCGCCGCCGGTCATGGTGATGGCGCGGAAATACATCGGCGTGAGCTCGCGCAGCGAGAGCTTCATCATCGGCCAGTTGACGCCCCACATCAGCGTGAGCGCCACCAGCGCGCCCAGTTGCCGGCGGGTGATCACGTTGGAACTTTGTTCAGACGGCCACCGGCGCCTTGATGGCGGGGTGGTGCGTGTACTCGAGCACCTCGAAGTCTTCGTACTCGTAGTCGAAGATCGAATCGGGCCGGCGCTTGATATGCAGCGTGGGGTAGGGGTAGGGCGTGCGCGCCAGCTGCGTTTGCACCTGCTCGGTGTGGTTGCTGTAGATGTGGCAGTCGCCGCCGGTCCAGATGAAGTCGCCCACCTCCAGGTCGCACTGCTGCGCCACCATGTGCGTGAGCAGCGCGTAGCTGGCGATGTTGAAGGGCACGCCCAGAAAGATGTCGGCGCTGCGCTGGTAGAGCTGGCAGCTTAAGTCTTCCCTTGCCGCCCGGTTCGGTGGCCGGTGCCACGTAGAACTGGAAGAAGGCGTGGCAGGGCATCAGCGCCATCTGGTCGAGCTCGGCCACGTTCCAGGCGCTCACGATGATGCGGCGCGAATCGGGGTTGGTCCTGAGCGTGCGGATGACGTCGGCGATCTGGTCGACGTGCCCGCCATCGGGCTTGGGCCAGCTGCGCCATTGCACCCCGTAGACCGGCCCGAGGTCACCGTCCGGGCGGGCCCACTCGTCCCAGATCGTGCAGCCGCGCTCCTGCAGCCATTTCACGTTGGAGTCGCCGCGCAGGAACCACAGCAGCTCGACGATGATGGCGCGCAGGAAAACCTTCTTGGTGGTGACCAGCGGAAAGCCCTCGTTGAGGTCGAAGCGCATCTGGTAGCCGAAAACGCTCTTGGTGCCGGTGCCCGTGCGGTCGGCCTTGAACACGCCGTGCGTGTCCACATGGCGCACGAAGTCTTCATACTGCGAGCGGATCGGGCGCGGCGGGTGCGGGGACGGGGACGGCTGGTTCATGCATGGAGACCGGTTGAGTGGTGGGGCCCGAAGCTTTTCAGGCGGTGGCGAGCACAAAATTCTAGTCGCTCAACCTCGGAGCACCCGCCCCGGATTCATGAGGTTCTGCGGGTCCAGCGCCCGCTTGATGGCGCCCATCAGGTCCAGCGCCACCGCGGATTTGTAGCGCGGCAACTTATCGGCCTTCAGGCTGCCGACGCCGTGCTCGGCCGAAATCGAGCCGCCGAAGCGGGCCACCGAATCGAAGACCAGCGTGTTCACACGGTCTTCCTGCTCGCTCAGGAAGACACGGGCATCGCTTTCCTCGGGGGCCTGGACGTTGTAGTGCAGATTGCCGTCACCGAGGTGTCCGAAATTGACCAGTCTCACGCCGGGGATCTCGCGCTGCAGCAAGGTGTCGGTCTGCTCCACGAACGCCGGGATGCGCGAGATCGGGATCGAGATGTCGTGCTTGATGTTGAGGCCTTCCTCTGCCTGGGCCAGCGGAATGCTTTCGCGCAGGTGCCAGAGGTGCCGTGCCTGGTTCAGGCTCTCGGCCACCACCGCATCGCTGACCAGTGCCTGCTCCATCGCGCTTTCAAGAAGGTGCTCGAACAGGGCGCGGGCGTGGGCTTCGGATTCGTGGTCGGAGACCTCCAGCAGGACGAAAAAAGGCGGCGCCTGCGAGTAGAGCGGCACGCTGAGCTGGGGGAAGTGCTTGTTCACCAGGCTCAGCGCAAAGTGGCCCATGACCTCGAAACCCGTCAAGCCCGCACCGAGATGATGGTGGGCCAGTCCCAGCAGCGCCACGGCGGCTTCCATGGACGCAACGGCGGCCCACGCGGTGAGCTGTGCGGCCGGCAAGGGGTAGAGCTTCATCGTCGCCGCGGTGATGATGCCCAGCGTGCCTTCGCTGCCGATGAACAGGTCGCGCAGGTCGTAGCCGGTGTTGTCCTTGCGCAGGCCGGACAGGCCGTGCCAGACCTCGCCCTGTGCGGTGACCACTTCCAGGCCGAGGCACAGCTCGCGCGCATTGCCGTAGCGCACCACCTGGGTGCCGCCGGCGTTGGTGCCCAGGTTGCCGCCGAGGGTGCAACTGCCCTCCGCCGCCAGGCTCAGCGGGAACAGATAGCCGGCGGCTTCGGCAGCCTCCTGCACGTTCTGCAGCACGCAGCCTGCCTCCACGGTGATGGTCAGGTTGTCGGCGTCGATGGCGCGCACCGCGTTCAGCCGGGTCAGGCTCAGCACCACCTGCCGACCGCTGCTGTCCGGGACCGAGCCCACTGCCAGCCCGGTGTTGCCGCCCTGCGGCACCAGACTCACGCCGGTGGCCGCCTGATGCCGTGCGCAGGTCTTCACGATGGCGGCCACCTCGTCGGTGCTGCCGGGGCGCACCACGGCCAGGGCCTTGCCGTGCGCTCGCCTGCGCCAGTCCTGGGTGAAAGCGCTGAGATCGCCGTCGGTGAACACATGGGCGGCGCCGGTGATATGGCGCAACTCGTCCAGCAGGGCGCTCATGGCGGTGCGCCGGTCGGTGCAGCGGCGGCGGCCGCAAGGGCCTTCGCGTTGCGAAAGCGCAGGCGCACGTGCAGCGCGCACGCGGCAAAGATGGCCAGGCACAGGGCGATTTCCAGCAGGGCGAGCCAGTTGCCGGGCGGCGGATCGCTCCATGCGCGCACCACGCCTTCGATGAAATACAGCCACACCACCAGACTGAGCCAGCGGTAGGTGTACATGCGGTTCTTCAGCAGGCCCGCCAGGGGTAGGCACAGCGGCAATGCCTTCAGCGCCAGCCAGGAGCCGCCCGGACGCAAGGGCGCCAGCCACAGTTCCCAGGCCAGGGCGAGCACGATCAGCGCCAGCAGGCTGGTTACGGCCAGGGTGCGCGTGGCGCGGACGGAAGGGTCAACAGGGTTCATGGCAATGGCATCATAGCGGCCATGACGAATCAGGAATGGCGGCAAACCGTGCGGGCCCTGCGGCACTTTCCGTGGCTGGAAACCGCGCGCACGCTGCGCGACCGCTTTCGAGAGGATCACCTGGCGCTGACGGCCAGCAGCCTCACCTTCACGACCGTGATTTCGCTGGTGCCTCTGTTCACGGTGCTGCTGGCGGTGTTCTCTGCATTTCCCGCCTTCAACAAACTGCAAGGCGTGCTGCAGCAGTGGCTCTCGGACAGCCTGTTCCCCGATGCCATCGCGCGCCAGGTCATGGGCTATCTCAACCAGTTTTCAGCCAAGGCCAGCCGGGTCGGCATGTTCGGCTTCGCCTTCCTGCTGGTCACGGCGCTGTCGTTGATCCTCACCATTGACCGCACGCTCAACGGCATCTGGCGCGTGCGCCGCGCGCGTCCGCTGGCCCAGCGGGTGCTCATGTACTGGGCCGTGCTGACGCTGGGGCCGCTGGCCCTGGCGGCGCTGCTGGCCACGGGCTCCTACGCGGCTTCAGCCTCTCGCGGGCTGGTCAGTGCGATGCCCTCGGCGCTGCGGTTCGTGCTCGATCTCATGGAGTTTGCCCTTGTCGCGTCGGGCATGGCCGCCTTGTTCCGCTATGTGCCCAACACCTGGGTGCGCTGGGGCCACGCGGTGGCCGGCGGCGTGTTCGTGGCGATCGGGCTGGAACTGGCCAAGAAGGGGCTGGCGCTCTATCTCGCGCTGCTGCCCGGCATGTCGGCGATCTACGGAGCCTTCGCGGCCGTGCCGATCCTGCTGCTGTGGGTGTACATCGTCTGGATCGTGGTCCTGCTGGGCGCGGTGATCGCGGCCTACCTGCCCAGCCTGCTGGCGGGCGTGCAGCGCCGCGGCGGCACGCCCGGCTGGCGTTTCCAGCTCGCCGTCGAGGCGATCCAGATGCTCGATGCAGCCCGGGGCACGCCGGCCAAAGGGCTGAACGTGGCCGACCTGGCGCATCGGCTGAAGGTCGATAGTCTGCAACTGGAGCCGGTCATCGACACCCTGCTCGCGCTGGACTGGGTCGGCCAGCTGGAGGACGGCCGTGACGTGCTGCTGGTCGATCTGGAAAAGACCGCCGCAACCCCGCTGATCGATGCCTTGTTGCTCGCGCCCGATCCGATGGTCGAGAAATTCAGGGAAAACAGCCGAATCCCAGCGCTGAACGGCCGTGAGTTGCTGTAGAAACCATAGTCATTGAGGCGCCCGGCCGAGGCGGCCGGACGCGCCCTCCCGCGCCGGGGCACAGTGCCCGCGCCGGCGTCAGCCCTTCAGGAACCCCTGCAGTGCCGCCAGCGTCTCGTCCGGCGTCTCGGTCATCTGGTGATGGCCGACCGGCAGGGTCTCCACCTTCACCGCCTTGCCCGCTTCCCTTGCCTTGCTGATCAGGCCTTGCGCGGCCTTGGGCGGGGTCATCTGGTCCACGCCTCCGAGCAGGAAAAGCACCGGGCAGGTGATCTGGGTGATGGCCACCTCGCCGTTGGCGTAGCGGTCGCAGGCCACGAAGCCGCGGTGGAACAGGTTCACCGCCGGGTTGCTGGCCAGCACCCGCCGGCCCAGTGCCAAGCTTGCGCCGAAGACCCAGGTGCCCGGGCCCAGCGCCGAGGGCGGCGCACACAGCGTGGAACGTGAAAACACGTTGACCATGGTCAGCGCCTTCATCGGGTCGTTCAGCGAGGCCTCGATCAGCGCGGGCGAGACTTTCATCGGAAACGCCGTGCCCACCAGCGCCAGACGCGTGACGCGCTCTTTGAGGCGCGCGGCGGCTTCCAGCGCAATGAGCGAGCCCCAGCTGTGGCCGACCAGCGTCGCCTGCTGTACGCCGGCCGCATCGAGCAGCGCGCCGATGAAGTCGGCCGCCTCCTCGACGGACGAGGGCGCCTCGCCGCCGCTTCGGCAGTGGCCCGGCAGGTCCACCGCGAGCACGTTGAAACCGTGGTTTGCGAGGTAGCGACTTTGCAGGATCCACACGCTGTGGTCGTGGAGCACGCCGTGGATGAAAACCACGGTGGGCTTGGCGGCGTCGAAGGGCTTGCCGCCGGTGTAGCAATAGGTGGGTGCGCCGTTGACCTGAATGAGCATCATGCACCTGCCTTTTCCGCGGCCTTGAGCGCGCGCTTGAGGTCGTCGATCAGATCGTCGGCATCTTCCAGCCCGATCGACAGGCGGATCGTGCCCTGGCTGATGCCGGCACCCGCCAGCGCCTCGTCGCTCATGCGGAAGTGCGTGGTGCTGGCGGGGTGGATCACCAGCGAGCGGCAGTCGCCCACGTTGGCCAGGTGGCTGAAGACTTTGAGCGTTTCGATGAACTTCTTGCCCTGTTCGCGATTGCCCTTGAGGTCGAAGCTGAACACCGAGCCCGCGCCGCGCGGCAGCAGCTGTTGCGCCAGCGCATGGCTGGGGTGGCTCTCCAGCATCGGGTGGCCGACGCGGCTGACGAAGGACTGGCCGGCCAGGAATTCCACCACCTTCTGCGTGTTGCTCATGTGCCGCGCCATGCGCAGCGGCAGGGTCTCGATGCCCTGCAGGATCAGCCAGGCGGTGTGTGGGCTCATGCAGGCGCCGAAATCGCGCAGGCCCTCGCGGCGCGCGCGCAGCAGGAAGGCGCCGACGGTGCTTTCCTCGGTGAACACCATGTTGTGGAAGCCCTCGTAGGCCTCGGTCAGCTCGGCGAACTTGCCGGCCGAGCGCGGGCCTTCCCAGTCGAAGCTGCCGCCATCGACCACCACGCCGCCGATCACCGTGCCGTGGCCCGACAGGAACTTGGTGGCCGAGTGGTAGACCAGGTCCGCGCCATGCTCGAAGGGCTTGATCAGCCAGGGCGAGGTGAGGGTGGAGTCCACCAGCAGCGGCACGCCGGCCTCGTGCGCAATGGCACTGACGGTGGGGATGTCGAGCACGTCCAGGCCCGGGTTACCGACGGTTTCGCCAAAGAACAGCTTGGTGTTCGGTCGCACGGCGGCGCGCCAGCCGTCGATGTCGCGAGGCTTGACGAAGGTGGTGTCGATGCCGAAGCGGCGCAGCGTGTAGTGCAGCAGGTTCTGAGAGCCGCCATAAAGGGCCGTGCTGGCCACGATGTGCGATCCGGCGCCCATGAGCGTGGCAATCGACAGGTGCAGCGCCGCCTGGCCGCTGGCGGTGGCGATCGCGCCGATGCCGCCTTCCAGCGCCGCCATGCGCTGCTCGAACACCGCGTTGGTGGGGTTGCTGATGCGGCTGTAGACGTGGCCGGCGCGCTCCAGGTTGAACAGGGCCGCCGCGTGGTCGCTGGACTCGAAGACGAACGAGGTGGTCAGGTGAATCGGCACGGCGCGAGCGCCGGTGGCGGGGTCCGGGGCGGCACCGGCGTGCAGCGCCAGGGTGTCGAAGCCGGGGTCGGAATAGCCGGGCATGCGGGTCTCCAGAAGGTTCTGTGGTGGCGAATGTGTTTTTTGGGGCAATTGTGGGCTATATTCTTTCGCAGACACGCCACAGCGGCGACACAGGAGATCACCATGAAAGTCAGCGGCATCCTTCGCGTCAAGGGCAACACCCTGTTCACCGTCACCCCCGACGAGCCGCTGGCGCGCGCAGTGGACATCATGGCCGAGAAGGACATCGGCTCGCTGGTGGTCATGGAGCACGGCGAACTGGTCGGCATGCTCACCTTCCGCGAAGTCATCCAGTCCATCGTGAAGAACGGCGGCACGCTGGGCACCACACAGGTTCGCTCGTCGATGGACGACCACCCGCTGACCTGCACCACGGAGACCGAGATTGACGAGGTGCGCCGCATGATGCTGGAGCGCCACGCCCGCTACATGCCGGTGATGGACAAGAAGATGCTGATGGGCGTGATCAGCTTCTACGACGTGGCCAAGTTCGTCGTCGAAAGCCAGAGTTTCGAGAACAAGATGCTCAAGGCCTACATCCACGACTGGCCAGCCGACGAGTCGGACGGCAAGTCCGAACCCAACCTTCCCTGATTCCAGGCCCTTGACGCACGCCGTACCGGCGTGAGTCAGCGGGCGCGCGCCCCCATCACCCCATGCTCGCGTGGATCACTT
>JADKHE010000011.1:0-792500 GCA_016721925.1 Candidatus Skiveiella danica | reverse complement strand
CAGAAAAAAATTCACTTTCTAGCCTCAACCGACGGCCTGCGTCCTACAGCAGGGGGGCGAAGTTTAGCATGAACGCGGCCAAACTTCAATCTTTTGTCCAGCCCATCCACCCCATTTCTGCCACCCCGGGATCAATGAGTACCCGCCTCCAGCACTAAGGCGATCCTCCCGCGGTGCATGCGGGCCTTGCGGGTGAGATGCAGGCCGGATAATCCCCGACACATGGCACTGATCACCCTTATTGACGCCCATCTGGCCTTCGGGCATGTGGCACTTCTCGACAAGACCGGCTTCTCTCTGGAGAGTGGCGAGCGCGTCGGCCTCATCGGACGCAACGGCGCGGGCAAGTCCTCGCTGCTCAAGATCCTGGGAGGCATGGAGAAACCGGACGACGGAATGGTCCAGTTCCAGCAGGGCGTGCGCCTGGCGTTTGTCGCCCAGGAACCGCTGCTGAACCCGGGCGACACCGTGTTCACTTCGGTGAGCGCAGGCCTCAAGGGATTGATCCAGCTGATCGAACAATACACGCACAGTCAGGGAGACCTCGATGCCTTGCAGAGCGCGATTGAGGCGCAGGACGGCTGGAACTGGGAGCAGCGCGTCGAGGAGACCCTGCATCGCCTGCATCTGGACCCAAAGGCGCAGATCAGCGCGCTGTCCGGCGGAACCCGCAAACGCGTCGCACTCGCCCAGGCGCTGGTGAGCCAACCCGATGTCCTGCTGCTCGACGAACCCACCAACCACCTGGACCTGGACTCGATCCAGTGGCTTGAAGACCTGCTGATCGACTTCAAGGGCAGCGTGGTGGCCATCACCCACGACCGCAGCTTCCTGGACCGGGTGGCGACGCGCATCGTCGAGCTGGACCGGGGCCAGCTGCGGTCCTACCCTGGCAATTTCGCCGCCTACCAGGTTCAGAAAGAAGAGCAGCTGGCGCAGGAGGCGGTGATCCAGGCCAAGGCTGACAAACTGCTGGCGCAGGAAGAAATCTGGATCCGAAAAGGAGTGGAAGCCCGGCGCACGC
The DNA here is from genome assembly GCA_016721925.1 of Candidatus Skiveiella danica. Lineage (GTDB taxonomy): Bacteria > Pseudomonadota > Gammaproteobacteria > Burkholderiales > Burkholderiaceae_C > Skiveiella > Skiveiella danica. The sequence continues at coordinate 791,476 of JADKHE010000011.1, read as the reverse complement.
GCGCGCAGGCGCGCATCGTCCGGCTGGGTGAATTGCGGGCCAAACGCCAGGCGCGCCGCGCCGCCGTGGGCAGCGTGTCCATGGACGTGAACAGCGGCGCGGCCAGTGGAAAGCTGGTGGCCGAGCTCACCCATGTGTCCAAGACCTTCGACGAGCGCCGCATCGTGGACGACTTTTCAGCCACGATCCTTCGCGGTGACAAGATCGGCCTGCTGGGGCCCAATGGCGCCGGCAAGACCACCTTGCTCAAGCTGATCCTGGGGGAGCTCAAGGCCGATCCGGCACCTGCCCATTCCCCCAAGCCCGAGCCCGGCCACAGCCCCTGGGGCACTGTGCGCCAGGGGGCCAACATCTCCGTGGCCTATTTCGACCAGATGCGCAATGCGCTGGACCTCGATGCCACGCTGGAGGATTTCATCAGCCCCGGCAGCGAATGGATCGAGATCGGCGGCAAACGCCAGCACGTCAAGAGCTACCTCGGTGATTTCCTTTTCTCGCCGGCGCGTGCGCATTCCCCGGTGCGCTCGCTGTCCGGCGGCGAGCGCAACCGGCTGCTGCTGGCGCGCCTGTTCGCGCGCCCGGCCAATGTGCTGGTGCTCGACGAGCCCACCAACGACCTCGACATCGACACGCTGGAGCTGCTGGAAGACCTGCTGCAGAAATACGACGGCACGGTGTTCCTCGTCAGCCACGACCGAACCTTTCTCGACAACGTGGTGACCAGCACGATCGCCTTCGAGGGCGAGGGGCGCTGGCGCGAGTACGAGGGCGGCGTGGAAGACTGGCTCGTCCAGTCGGCCCGCACCGCAGCCATCCAGAATGCTTCAAAATCAGGAGCAATCAAAGACCAAGCGATGCTGGGTACTTCCCAAAAAGACCCACAAACCGCCGCCAAGGCCACCCCGGCACCCGCCAAGCTCAGCTACAAGGACCAGCGCGAGCTCGACGCCCTGCCCGGGCGCATCGAGGCGCTGGAAAAAGAGCAGCAGGCGCTGCGCGACGAGCTGGCCGACGGCGCGATCTACAGCCGCGATGCGCAGCGCGCCACCGCGCTGCACGCCCGCGACGCGGCCATCGACGAAGAGCTGATGGCGGCGCTGGAGCGCTGGGAAGCCCTGTCCAGCCGCTGACAGCCGGCTCAGCGCGACATGGCCGCAATCTGCTTCGTCAGCACCGCCCAGAACGCCGCGTCCTGCGTGGTGGCGAAGTTGATGCGCATCAGCGTGGTGGGCGCGCGCGCGGCGTGAAACAGGGCGCCCGGCGCCAGCAGATAGCCTTCGTCCAGCATGCGCTGCGCCAGCTGGTCGGTGTCCACCCCCGTCTCGACCCAGCCAAACAGCCCGGCCGGCTCGGCCGCAAAGGTGCAACCCGCCTGCAGGGCCAGCTTGACGCTTCGGCTGCGCGCCGCATCGAGCCGGGTGCGGATGCGCTCGGCATGGCGGCGCAGCTGGCCCTGCTCGATGCAGTGTGCCAGCGCCTTCTCCAGCAGGCTGGGGGTGGTCAGCGTGGCCAGCAGCTTGGTGTCGAGCAGGCGCTCCACCAGGTCAGGCGGCGCGGCCAGGAAGCCGATGCGCCAGTTGGGCGCCAGGATCTTGGCGAAGCCACTCACGTAGATGGTGCGCTGCAGGCCGTCGAGCACGCTCATGCGGGTGGCGTGCTCGGGCGCGATGTGGCTGTAGGTGTCATCCTCCACCACATGAAAGCCGAACTGCCCCGCCAGCTGCAGCACCCGGTGCGCACTGCCCGGCGTGAGGCTGTGGCCTGTGGGGTTGTGCAGCACGCTCACGCTGACGAACAGCTTGGGCGCATGGACCTCGCAGTAGCGTGCCATGACCTCGATGTCCGGCCCGGCCGGCCCACGCGGCACGGGCAGGATGCGCATGCCCAGCGCGTCGAGGCGCGCAAACTCCACGGCCCATCCGGGCTCCTCCACCATCACGCAGTCGCCCGCCTTCAGCAGCGTGCGGCTCACGATGTCCAGCGCGTGCGTGGCGCCGACGGTGGTGATGATCTGGCCGGGCGCTGCCGGCAGACCCAGCCCCATCAACCGCGCCGACAGCACGCGGCGCAGGTCGCTGTCGCCCAGCGGCTCGCCGTACTTGAGCGAACTCTCCTGCAGGGCCGCCGAACCGGTGACCTTGCGCACCGCCGCCGTCATGAAGTTCGTCGCCAGCCAGTCGGGCGGGAAGACGCCCATGCCCGGCTGGGGCTTGGAACCGGTCGGGTGAAACATGCCGCGGATCAGCGCCGTGGCCTTGATCGGCGCCGCCAGCCCCTCCAGCCCGGCCGGTCGCCTCGAAACTCCTGTATCAATAGCAGATAGAGACCCATCGGCGCTGGGAAGTGCCGATTTTGGGGTCCAATCCCGGACAAAGAAGCCCCGCTGCGGCCGCGCTTCGATCAGTCCCTGCGCCAGCAGCTGGTCATAGGCCGCCACCACCGTGGAGGGACTGAGCTGGTGCTGGGTGGCGCATTGGCGCACGCTGGGCAGGCGCGAGCCCGGGGCAAGCAGCCGGTCGCGGATGCGCGCGGCAAAGCGTTCGGCCAGCTGTTCGGTCAACGACTGCGCAGCACTTCGCATGAGCATGGAAATCCTCCGCTGTGTGGATCAAAATAACCATACAGATCAGAATCTGGATGGTCAAACTGTATTGGCATTGTATGGTCTTTGACCGCTACAGTGCCGCCATGACCCGCCCGGACACCGCCCCATGACCGCCGCCGAATTCAGCGCCCTGATGCTGCTGTCCGCTGCGACCAGCTTCACGCCGGGGCCCAACACCACCCTGTCCACGGCGCTGGCGGCCAACTTCGGGCTGCGCCGGGCGATGCGCTTCGTCTGCGCGGTGCCGGTGGGTTGGGGCCTGCTGTTCACGCTGTGCGCCGTCGGTCTGGGGTCGCTGGTGGTGGCGCAGCCCGCCCTGCGTTGGGGCATCCTGGGCGGCGGCGTCGGCTACCTGCTGTGGCTGGCCTGGCGGCTGGCCGGCAGCAGCGCCCTGGCGCAGGTGGACGCGTCGCGGCTGAACGTCACTTTTTTCCAGGGCGTGCTGCTGCAATTCCTCAACATCAAGGCCTGGATGCTGGCCCTGTCCGTCGTGGCCGGCTGGATTGCCGGGCGCCCCGACGCCACCGAGCGCACGCTGCTGGTGTTGCCGCTGATGCTGGCTTTTGGCTTCTTCAGCAACCTGACCTACGCCACCACCGGCTCGCTGCTGCGCGGCTGGCTGGCGCACGGCCAACGCCTGCTGGTGTTCAACCGCTGCATGGCCGCCGCCCTGGTGCTGACGGCCGTGTGGATGCTCTGGAGCGCGCGATGAGCTTGGATCGCTCGCACCCGCTACTCAGTGCCGACGAAGTGCGCGGCCTTTGGCTGGGCCTGATCGGCGTGCTGATCTTTTCGCTGACGCTGCCCATGACCCGGCTGGCGGTGGGTTCGCCGGACGCGCCGCAGCTGTCGGGCTGGTTCGTGGCCTTCGGGCGCGCCGCGGTGGCCGGCATCCTGAGCCTGTTCTTCCTGGCCTTCACCCGCGCGCCGCGACCGGCACCGGGCGACTGGCCGCTGATCCTGGCCATCGCCGCCGGGGCGGTGTTCGGGTTTCCGCTGTTCACCTCGGTGGCGATGCGCCATGTGGAAGCGGTGCATGCCAGCGTGATGCTCGGTGTGCTGCCGCTGGCCACCGCCCTGGTGGGCGCCTGGGCGAACCGGCAGCGGCCCTCGGCCGGATTCTGGGCCTGCGCGGCGCTGGGCAGCGCCCTGGTCATGACCTTTGCCGTGCTGAAGTCGGGCGCAGCGGTCGGCACCCTGTCCATCCATTGGGCCGATGGCCTGCTGCTGGCCGCCATGGCCTGGGGCGCGCTGGCCTACGTGGCCGGCGGCAAGCTCGCCGGGCGGCTGCGGGCCGACCACGTGATCTGCTGGGCCTGGTGGTGTCGCTGCCCGTCACGGTGCCGGCCACGCTGTTCGCCTGGCCGGCGCAGCCAGTGGCGGCGCCCTCGTGGTGGGCCTTCGGCTACGTGGCGGTGTTTTCGATGTGGATCGGCTTCTTCGCCTGGTACCGGGGCCTGGCGCTGGGCGGCACGGTGCGCGTCAGCCAGGTGCAGCTGGTGCAGCCCTTCTTCTCGATGCTGCTGGCGGTGCCGCTGCTCGGGGAACGGCTGGACGCCCTCACGCTGGGCTTTGGCGTGGCGGTGATCGCCACCGTGTTCCTGGGCCGCCGGATGCCCGTCCAGAGCCGCACGACAATCACGACACTGACAAGCAGAGGAACCCCATGACGAACTGGACCCTGGCCGCGCGCGCCCACAAGATGAACCCTTCGGTGATCCGCGAGATCCTCAAGGTGACCGAAAAGCCCGGCATCATCAGCTTTGCCGGCGGCCTGCCTTCGCCCAAGACCTTTCCGGTCGACGCCATGCTGGAAGCCACGCAGCGGGTGCTCACGCAGGACGGCCGCTCCGCCCTGCAGTACGCGGCCAGCGAAGGCTATGGCCCCCTGCGCGACTGGGTGGCGCATGACCTGAAGAAGCAGGGCATGAACGTGCACGCCGACCAGGTGCTGATCACCACCGGCTCCCAGCAGGGCCTGGACCTGGTGGCCAAGATCCTGATCGACGCGGGCAGCCGCATCCTGGTGGAAACACCCACCTACCTGGGCGCGCTGCAGGCCTTCACGCCGATGGAGCCCGAGGTGGTGAGCGTAGACAGCGACGACAGCGGCGTGCTCGCCGACGACCTGCGCGCCAAGGCGGGCCAGGGCGCGGCGCGCGCGCGCTTCATCTACCTGCTGCCGAACTTCCAGAACCCCACCGGCCGCACCATGACCGAGGCACGCCGCGCCGCCGTGGCTGCAGCCGCGCTCGCGACCGGTGTGCCGGTGATCGAGGACAACCCCTACGGCGACCTGTGGTTCGACACCGCACCGCCGCCGTCGCTGAGCTCGCGCAACCCTGAAGGCAGCGTGTACCTGGGTTCGTTCTCGAAAATCCTCGCGCCGGGCTGCGCCTGGGCTACCTGGTGGCGCCGCACGCGCTGTACCCCAAGCTGCTGCAGGCCAAGCAGGCGGCCGACCTGCACACGCCCAGCTTCAACCAGCGCCTGGTGGTCGAGGTGCTCAAGGACGGCTTCATCGAGCGCCATGTGCCCACCATCCGCGCGCTGTACAAGCAGCAATGCGAGGCCATGCTGGCCGCGCTGGACCGCGAGATGGCCGGCCTGGATTTCCAGTTCAACCGGCCAGCCGGCGGCATGTTCCTGTGGGCGCGCCTGCCCGAAGGTGTGGACGCCGTGGGCCTGCTGCCCAAGGCGGTGGACCGGGGCGTGGCCTTCGTGCCCGGAGCCGCGTTCTACGCCGACCACGGCGATCCGCGCACGCTGCGGCTGTCCTTCGTGACGGCCAGCGTGGACCAGATCAACACGGGGGTTGCCGCTCTGGCGCAGGCGATCCGTGAATACCGGACCTGAGAGGCCAAACCATGCTGCGCCTGTGGGGCCGCACCAGCTCGATCAACGTGCGCAAGGTGTTGTGGACGCTGCAGGAGCTGGGCGTGCCCTTCGAACGCATCGACGCCGGGCTGGCCTACGGCCACAACCACACGCCGGATTACCTCGCGAAAAACCCGAACGCGCTGGTGCCACTGCTGGAGGACGGCGACTTCACCCTCTGGGAATCCAATGCCATCGTCCGTTACCTCTGCGCAAGGCACGCAGCGGCCACGCTATACCCTGAAGACCTGCGCACGCGCTTCGACGCCGAGCGCTGGATGGACTGGCAGCAGACCACGCTGAACCGCGCCGGCGGGCCGGCCTTCATCCAGTGGATCCGCACACCGGCCGAGCAGCGCGACACAGCCGTGATCGCGCATTCGGTCGCGGCCACCGAACCGCTGCTGGCCTTGCTCGACGCCCACCTCGCCCGTCGGCCCTGGATGGGCGGCGAGCAGTTCACCATGGCCGACATCCCGATCGGCTGCGAAATCCACCGCTGGTGGGGCCTGCCGCAACCGCGCCCGGCCCTGCCGCACCTGGAGCGCTGGTACGCCGCCGTGCTGGCGCGTCCCGCCGCCCGTGGCGTGCTGGACCTGCCCTGAGCTGACCCCCACGACCCGCCCGCCAAACGCCTTCTTCCGGCCCCCGCGCATTCAAACAGATCGACGTTTTCACCGCCACGCCCTACCTCGGCAACCCGCTGGCCGTGGTGCTGGACGGCTCGGGCCTGAGCGATGCCGCCATGCAACATTTCGCAAACTGGACCAACCTGTCTGAGACCAGCTTCGTGTTGCCGCCCACCGAACCCGGCGCCGACTACCGGGTGCGCATCTTCACGCCCGGCGCCGAACTGCCCTTTGCCGGCCACCCGACGCTGGGCACTTGCCACGCGTGGCTGGAAGCAGGCGGCACCCCGCGCGCGCCGGGTGATGCCATCGTGCAGGAGTGCGGCGTCGGTCTGGTGCGCATCCGCCGCGAGGGCCATCGGCTGGCCTTCGCCGCGCCCCCTGCAGCGCAGCACCCCCGCCGCCCTGCTGGCCGCGGTGGCCGGCGCGCTGGGCCTGAAGGCGCAGCAGGTCTTGGCCGCGCAGGTGCTCGACAACGGTCCGGTCTGGCTCGGCCTTTTGCTGGACAGCCCCGACACCGTGCTGGCGCTGGAGCCGGACCATGCTGCGCTGAAGACTTTGGGACAAAAAGTGGGCATTGCCAGCGTCAAACGGTCACAGGATGCTATTCAATTGATAGCACGCTCCAGCCGGGAGGCCCGGCCTTTGCCGGCCATGACGCGCCGACGCTGGCGGAACCCGACCTGGTGGTGCGCCTTTGCCGCGCCGGTCGGCGTGAACGAAGACCCGGTCACCGGCAGCCTGAACGCCAGCCTGGCGCAGTGGCTCATCGCCGAAGGCCACCTGCCCGAGCGCTACCTTGCCGGCCAGGGCGCCTGCCTGGGCCGTGCCGGGCGGGTGCACATCGAGCGCGACGCTTCAGGCCAGGTCTGGGTCGGCGGCGAATCGGTGACCTGCATCACGGGCACGGTGACGCTGTGAGCCGCCCTGAGGCCCGGTCGCCGGCTCTCCTGACCATCTGGTCGTGATGGCCGCCAGCCTGGCCGAAGGCGTGGCCTGGTGCGAGGCCACGCTGGGCGTGACACCCGGCCCCGGCGGCGAACACCCGCTGATGGGCACGCACAACCGGCTGCCGCGCATCGCCACGCCGGATTTTCCCGCACGCCTACTTCGAGATCATTGCTATCAACCCAGCGGCAAAAAGACCAGAGGACGCTGGGATAGCGCTGGTTTGACATGGAAGACCCGGCATTGACGGCCCGAGTGGCCCGCGACGGCCCACAGCTCATCCACTGGGTCGCCCGCGTGCCCGACGTGCGCGCCGCCGCGGCCAGTCTGGCGGCGCAGGGCATCGACCGTGGCGAGGTGATCCAGGCCAGCCGCGCCACACCCGGCGGCCTGCTGCAGTGGCAGATCACGGTGCGAGCCGACGGCCAGCGGCTGTTCGACGGCTGCCTGCCCACGCTGATCCAGTGGGGCGACACGCACCCGGCCGCGTCCATGCCCGAGAGCGGCGTGACGCTGCAGTCGCTGGATCCTTCCGGCACCCCGACGCCACTGCCCTGCGCGGCGCCTGCGACCGCCCGGGCCTGGTGCAACCCACCCGTCAAGCCGGGCCCGGCGCGCCTGAGCGCCCTGCTGCAAACGCCCAAGGGCCCGATTACGCTTCACTCCAGGAAAACATCTTCATGATGCATCTGCCCGACCTCGCCGAGATCGAAGCCGCCGCGCGCGTGGTCTACCGCCACTTCCAGGCCACGCCGCAGTACCGCTGGGCGCTGCTCAGCGAGCGCCTGGGCACCGACTGCTGGGTCAAGCACGAGAACCACACGCCGGTGGGCGCCTTCAAGATCCGCGGCGGGCTGACCTATTTCGAGCAGCTCGCGGTGCGCGGCGAACTGCCCCGCGCCGTGGTCAGCGCCACGCGCGGCAACCACGGCCAAAGCATCGGCTGGGCCGCGCGTGCCCGGCGTGGCCTGCACCATCGTCGTGCCGCATGGCAACTCGGTGGAAAAGAACGCGGCCATGCGGGCCCTGGGCGTCACGCTGATCGAGCACGGCGACGACTTCCAGGCCGCGCGCGAGCACGCCAGCAGCCTGGCGCCCAGACGCGGGGCGCACATGGTGCCGAGCTTTCACCCGGCCCTGATCAGCGGCGTCAGCACCTACTGGTGGGAATTCTTCAAGGCCGTGCCGCAGCTCGACGTGGTCTACGTGCCGATCGGCCTGGGCTCGGGCGTGTGCGCGGCGATTGCCGCCAAGCTGGCGCTGAATCACCCGGCGCGCATCGTCGGCGTGGTGAGCACGCTGGCCACCACCTACGCCGACTCGCTGGCCGCCGGGCGCGTGGTGGAAGCCCCGGTCAGCACACTGCTGGCCGACGGCATGGCGGTGCGCGTCGCCGATGCCGATGCGCTGGCCGTGCTGACGCAGCACCTCGACCACATCGTCCAGGTGAGCGACGCCGAGGTCGCCCAGGCCATGCGCGACCTGTTCACCGACACCCACAACGTGGCCGAGGGCGCGGGCGCGGCCAGCTTTGCCGCGGCGATGCAGGAACGCGCCCACCTGAAAGGGCAGGTGGTGGGCACGACGCTGTGCGGCGGCAACGTCGATGCGGGCGTGTTCGCACAGGTCATTTCCTGATCAAAACAAGCACTTCCCAGCGTCGACCGGTCATCACCTGCTCTGTTTATTGAAGCATCCGGTGATCGACCCGGCAGCTCCCGTCGCGCCGGAGACAAAACCGCCGGCGGGCTTCGTTCACCATCGCGCCCCATGGGAACCCTCTACCTTGTGCGCCATGGCCAGGCCTCGTTTGGCGCGGACGACTATGACCAGTTGAGCGCGCTCGGGCGGCGCCAGAGCGTGCGGCTCGGCGAATACCTGCGCGGCAAAGGGCTGACCTTCAACGCCGTGCTGACTGGCACGCTGCGGCGCCACGCACAGACCTGGGACGGCATCGCCGAGGGCGCCGCCCTCGACCTGAAGCCCGTGCTCTGGCCCGGCCTCAACGAGTACGACAGCCATGCCGTGATCGCAGCCGTGCACCCGCTGCCGCTGGAAAAACCCGACTCGCCCGAGCTATACCGGCACCACTTCCGCTTGCTGCGCGACGGCCTGGCGCAGTGGATGGCCGGCGTGGTCAGCCCCAAGGGCATGCCGGACTACGTCGATTTCGTGCGCGGCGTCACCAGCGCGCTCGACCACGTTCGCCAGACCTACACCGGCAACGTGCTGATGGTCTCCAGTGGCGGCCCGATCGCCACCGCGGTCGGCCACATCCTCGGCACCCCGGCGGAGACCACCATCGAGCTGAACATGCGCATCCGCAACAGCGCGCTGACCGAGTTCGCGTTCAACCCAAGCGCCACATGCTGCTGACCTACAACACGCTGCCGCACCTGGACCACGCCGACTACAAGGACTGGGTGAGCTACGCCTGAGGCCATTTTCCCGGCCCGGAACTTGCTGACTCCCGGGCCATGTCGACGATGCCGCCCCGCCGCCCCCATCCGGACCCCAGCCTGAGCCCGAGCGAATGGCACACCCAGGAGCTGCTGCTCATGCGCGAGGTCATGCGCGGCATCGGCCGTAGCCTGGCACCCGCGCTCGTCCTGCGCGAAATGCTGCACCTGATGAGCGAGCTGCTCGGCCTGAACCGGGGCCGCATTGTGCTGGCGGATCCGGCGCCGGGGCACAAGAGCCAGCCCCCCACCGCATGCATCCAGCATGCCTACGGCCTGACGCGGGCGGAAGTCGCGCGCGGGCGCTACGCCCTGGGGCGAAGGCATCACCGGGCGGGTGCTGGCCAGCGGGCTGCCGGCCATCGTGCAGGACATCGACGCCGAGCCGCTGTTCCTGTTTCGCGCCGTGAAACGCTCGCAGCTGCCGGCGGAGACCGTGGCCTTCATTGCGCTGCCCATCGAGGTCAAGGGCGTGCCGATCGGGGTGCTGGCCTGCCACCGCATCCGCAGCCGCCAGCGCCACCTCAATGACGACATGGCTGTGCTGAGGGTGCTGGCCACCCTGGCCGGCCAGTTGCTGCAGCTGGAAGAGCTGGTCGCCGAACAGACGCGCCAGCTGGAAGCCCGCAACGCGGTGCTGGCGCAGGCGCTGAACACCAACAGCGCGCTACGGGCTGATCGGCAATTCACCGCCGTTGCTGCAGGCGCTCAACGAGCTTGAGCAAGTGTCACAGACTGCCGCCACGGTGCTGTTGCTGGGCGAGTCGGGCACCGGAAAGGTTGTTTGCGCGCGCCGTGCACCTGACCAGCCCGCGGCGCGACCAGCCCTTCATCCAGGTCAACTGCTCGGCCATTCCGGATGCCCTGTTCGAGTCCGAGCTGTTCGGCTACGAGCGCGGCGCCTTCACCGGGGCTGGCTCGGCGCGCGCCGGCTGGTTCGAACAGGCGCATGGTGGCACGGTCTTCCTGGACGAGATCGGCGAACTGCCACTCGCGATGCAATCCAAGCTGCTGCGGACCTTGCAGGAAGGCACGCTGGTGCGCCTGGGTGGCAAACAGGAAGTGCGCGTGAACGTGCGCGTGGTGGCCGCCACCAACCGCGATCTGGCGCGCGAAGTGACCACCGGCCGCTTCCGCCAGGACCTTTTCTACCGGCTCAACGTGATTCCGATCCAGTTGCCGTCCCTGCGCGAGCGGCGCGAGGACATCCGCGCGCTGGCGCTTCATTTGGTGAGCCGCGCCAACCAGGCGCACCAGCGCAACGTCAACCTGGCCAGCGACGCCCTGGCGCGACTGGAAGACCATGCCTGGCCCGGCAACATCCGTGAACTCGGCAACCTGATCGAGCGCCTGGTGCTGCTGGCCGACCACCCGTTGCTCACGGCCGTCGACCTGGAGCGATTCCTGCCGCAATCGGATTCAGCACTGGACACAGGTCGGGCGGACTCGCCCTTGCCGGCGGTCGGCCCTGAAGCCGCGGCCGGGCCAGCGCTGGCCCCCCTTGAGCCGCGAAGCCCGCCGCCCGCAATCGCCACCCCGCTGGTGCGGGACTACGCCTGGGCTCACTCCCACAACGTGGACACGCTGCAGGCCGCGCTGGCGCAGGCCCAGGCAACCAGTCGCGCGCGGCGCAGAGCCTGGGACTGACGCTGCGGCAATTCTCCTACCGGCTGCGCAAGGCCGGGCTGCGTTGAAGGTCGAGTGCGGACCGTGCACGAACGAACGCACCCAAGGCGGCCTACCAGCACATGAGCAAGCGCTCCGCCGCTGCCCCCGGTCGGGTTAGGCGAGGGTCAACCATCTCGCTACAAAGGACGAAATTCGCCAATTGGTAAGCTAGGCCATTCTTGAACCTTGCCCCACGTCATCAGCCCGCCCATGAACGCTGTAGAAATCGAACAAGCGATCACAGACCTTGCGGAGCAGCCGTTTGATCCTGCGGAGTTCCCCTACGCCTTCCTCGAAGCCTTCGGCAACAAGGAAACCACGCTCAAGCGCCTGCGCGCAGGCGCTTCCAACAAGTCTGACCTGGGCGGCGTTCTCCAGACCAACAACATCCACATCCTGACCTGCGACGTGGGTCAGATCACGCAGACACTGGCTGCCCTGAAGGACAGCCCGGCCACCACCAAGGCCAAGGCCCGGTTCATCCTGGCCACCGACGGCGCGGACTTTGAGGCCGAAGACCTGACAAGCGGCGAGACGGTCGCCTGCACCTTCAAGGACTTTCCGGACCACTTTGGCTTTTTCCTGCCACTGGCGGGCATCACCACCGTCCGGCAGATCAGCGAGAACGCCTTCGACATCCGGGCCACCAGCCGCCTCAACCGCCTCTACGTCGAACTCTTGCGGGACAACCCAGATTGGGGCAAGGCCGAGCGCCGCCACGACATGAACCACTTCATGGCGCGGCTCATCTTCTGCACACCAACATCTTCGTCGGCCAGGGCTTCACCGAGACCGAGGCCCCGATGAGCGCCAAGGACTCCTCCAACACCCACGAGGTCATCACCACCCTGTTCCGCGCCATGAACACGCGGGTGGAAGACCGGGCCAAGGCCAACATCCCCCGCTGGGCCGAGGACTTTCCCTATGTCAACGGCCAACTGTTCTCTGGCAACGACGACGTGCCCCGCTTCAGCAGAATCGCCCGTTCGTACCTGTTGCACGTCGGCGGGCTGGACTGGACCAAGATCAACCCCGATATCTTTGGTTCGATGATCCAGGCGGTGGCCGAGGACGAAGAGCGCGGGAAACTGGGCATGCACTACACCAGTGTGCCCAACATCCTCAAGGTGCTCAACCCGCTGTTCCTCGACGACTTGCGCGCGCGCGGGGCCGAGGCGAGCGCAACCCGCGCACGCTCTTGAACCTGCGCAAGCGCATGGCAAAGGTCAGGGTCTTTGACCCCGCCTGTGGCTCGGGCAACTTCCTGGTCATCGCCTACAAGGAAATGCGCGCAATCGAAGCCGAAATCAACCAGCGCCGGGGCGAGTCGGACCGCGTATCGGAGATACCGCTCACGAACTTTCGTGGCATCGAGCTGCGTGACTTCCTGCGGAAATTGCACGCCTTGCGCTGGTCATTGCTGAGTACCAGTGTGATGTTCTGTACAGGGGCAGAGGCTGGCACTGGCCGAATTCCTGCCTCTGCGCAACGAAAACTGGATTACCTGTGGCAACGCGCTGCGCTGGACTGGTCAAGCGTGTGTCCTCCGACTGGGACAGGCGTGGGGCTCCTTCGGATGACCTGTTTGGCACGCCATTGGATCAAGCCGAGATTGATTTCCAGAACGAAGGCGGCGAAACCTACCTCTGCGGAAATCCGCCGTACCTTGGGAACAAGCTCCAGTCAGAAGAACAAAAGTCCGACTTGGAAGTCGTCTTTGAGGGCCGATTGGAAGGCTGGAAGTCTCTTGACTACGTTGCCGCATGGTTGATGAAGGCGGCTGACTACGGTTTAAAGACCAGCGCCGCCTCGGCGTTCGTGGTGACGAACTCCGTTTGCCAAGGTCAACAGGTCCCGATCTTGTGGCCCACGATCTTTGCTACAGGTCACTCAATCGACTTCGCGCACACTTCATTCAAGTGGACGAACTTAGCCAGTCACAACGCTGGCGTGATCGTTATCATCGTTGGCATATCGAACATACCCGGAAAGAAGAAACGGCTCTACACACCTGACGGTAGTGACTCTGTGACGGAGCGCCTATGCGACAACATCAACCCCTATCTAGTTGATGGGCCCAGTCTAGTTGTTGATGCACGACGTGATCCTCCACGAGATCGTCCCCCAATGTTGTTCGGCAACATGCCCCGCGACGGCGGAAACCTCATCGTTTCACCCGAGGAGAAGATAACCGAAGCCAACGGTGACGCGATCCTTGAGAAATACTTGAGGCGCTTCGTTGGATCTGAGGACTTCATCCAGGGAAAGCTTCGGTACTGCCTTTGGATTGAACAAGACCAGTGGAGTGATGCCGGTCGCTCTCCGGCAATCGCTCGACGCCTTGATGCCGTAAAGACCATGCGGCTTGCAAGCAAGGCAGGCTCGACCCGTGACTACGCCAAAGCGCCCTACAGGTTCGTGCAAATCCAGGGTAAGGCTAAGCAATCTGCACTGATCATTCCGCGCCACAGCTCGGAGCGTCGCCACTATCTGCCCGTGGGCTTACTGGACGCCACGATGATCGTCGCCGACAGCGCCTTCGCGCTCTACGATGCGCCAATTTGGTGCTTGGCGCTTATCGCGGCACGCTTGCATCTTGTGTGGATTGCTGCCGTTTGCGGGAAGCTAAAGACGGACTACCGTTACTCGAACACTTTGGGATGGAACACCTTCCCCATCCCGACGCTGACCGATAAGAACACGGCTGACCTCACGCGCTGCGCCGAAGCCATCCTCTTAGCGCGTGAAGCGCACTTTCCCGCGACGAGCGCTGATCTCTACGACCCAGATTCGATGCCCGCTGACCTGCGCCAAGCGCACGAGCGAAACGACGAGATTCTTGAGCGTATCTATATCGGACGCAGGTTTCGCAACGATACAGAACGACTAGAAAAGCTGTTTACCTTGTATGCAAGCGGGCGGAAGGGAATGCCTGACAGCCCTGCGGCCCTTTCAGAATCCCGGAGGCGCACATGAGCCAAGCTGACTACATAGCCCAACCCACTACCCGGACAACGCTTGATGCATTACAAGCCATCTTGCAGACCGGGGGAGTAAAGCGACTCGATATCGCGGTCGCGTACGTAACCGCTAGTGGCGTATATGACTTTCTAAAGCGGGCATCCAACACACTTGGCGACAATTGGGCAAATGTTCCGAAAAGGTGGATTACGTCCTTCGACTATTGCCGAACAGAGCCGGTGGCCCTCGCCTCTCTCAGTCGTTAGACAACTCGTCAATACGCATCCACGACGCGGCGTTTTGCCCTGAAACACGGTGGTGCCCCTCGGGTGCCTTTTCATCCGAAGGCGTTCTTGATACGCACCAATCAGCGCGACTACGCTCTTGCAGGTTCCGGCAACATGTCCAGATCGGGCCTATCGCGAGGTGTTGAGGCGGGGCTTGTCGTAAGCGTGAGTCGCGTCCTTCCCGATGAGCCATCTGCGACTGCGGCGATCCACGCCATGCGCACGTGGTTCTCGGCCACATGGGTGGATTCGACACCCCTGTCCGCACCCCTCCTGACGAACTACAGACAGATCTTTGAGCACAAGGATAACTTGAAGGCGCCAGCTCCGACTGAGGATGATGTTGCAAGCACCGACACCGGACGCGGCGCCCTATCCACCAAAGACTTGCACCGGCTCCGCGTGTGCCGGTACTTCTGGATTGACGCTGGGAACATCACCAAGAACCGGGGTCCGAATTTGCCCGGCAATCAACTCATGATGAAACGCCTTTCGAGGGTGTTCTTCGGATTCGGTTCGACCGCTGTCCCAGAGAACACACACATCGGCGACGTGGAAATCTGCTTCAACGGCGGGCAAGGGGCGCCGTTCTCGCTCACCTATAGCGACAACAAGATGGACAAGCTGGTACTCCCCATACCAGGTGCGGGCGGACCACCTGCTTACGACAATGAATATTTGCTCTTTGAGCGAACGAGGCCGGGTGTCTTTAAGTTCTCTATTGGAACCAAAGCTACAAAGGCTCAGTGGTTCAAGAGGAGCGCTGCTATCGAAGGAGCGTTTCGTATGTCTAGCGGGCGCGAGTGGGGCGTATTCTGATGAAAATGCCGCGCAGCAAGATAGGGCGTCACCAGACCGTTCAGTCCGTTTCCGTCACATACGCCCGCAACGGCACGTCAACCAAGTCCAATGCCCTCGGCATGCGCCCGATGCAGGAGCGCGCGTACGAGAAGCGCGGGAGCAATATTTGCTGATCAAGTCGCCACCGGCTTCGGGCAAGAGCCGGGCGCTGATGTTTGTGGCGCTGGACAAGCTGGCGAACCAGGGCTTGAAGCAAGCGATCATCGTCGTACCTGAGCGGTCCATTGGCGCCAGCTTCAATGACGAACCGCTGTCGCAGTTCGGCTTCTGGGCCGACTGGCATGTCGAACCGAAGTGGAACCTTTGCAACGCGCCGGGCAACGACAACGGCGGCAAGGTCAAAGTCGCTGGGCGCCTTCCTTGAGAGCCAGGAACCGGTGCTGGTCTGCACCCATGCCACTTTCCGCTTTGCGGTTGATGCATATGGTGTTGGGGCTTTTGATGACCGCCTGATCGCGGTGGACGAGTTCCACCACGTGTCAGCGAATCCCGACAACAAGCTGGGTGCGCACCTGGGGCAGTTCATCGCCAGAGGTCGTACGCACATCGTCGCCATGACTGGTTCGTACTTCCGTGGCGATACGGAGGCGGTGCTCTCCCCAACCGACGAAGCCAAGTTCGACACCGTCACCTACACCTACTACGAACAGCTCAACGGCTACGAATACCTGAAGCGGCTCGACATCGGTTACTTCTTCTACAGCGGTTCGTATGTCGATGACATCCTGAACGTGCTGGACCCGGCCGAGAAAACCATCATCCACATCCCCAACGTCAATTCGCGCGAAAGCACGAAAGACAAGGTCAAGGAGGTGGACCACATCATCCAGGCGCTGGGTGAGTGGCAAGGTGCCGATGCGGTGACCGGCTTTCAGTTGGTCAAGCTGGCGGATGGGCAGGTGCTGCGCATTGCCGATCTGGTCGATGACGACGCAGGCAAGCGAGACCGTGTTTCTGCCGCGCTGAGAGACCCGGCGCAGAAGAACAACCGCGATCACGTGGACATCATCATCGCCTTGGGCATGGCCAAGGAGGGTTTCGACTGGATTTGGTGCGAACATGCGCTGACCGTGGGTTATCGCGCAAGTCTGACCGAGATCGTGCAGATCATTGGGCGTGCCACCCGCGACGCACCGGGTAAGACCCGTGCGCGCTTCACCAACCTGATCGCAGAACCCGACGCGACCGAGCAAGCCGTCACCGAAGCCATTAACGACACCTTGAAGGCAATCGCAGCCAGCTTGCTGATGGAACAGGTGCTGGCGCCGCGCTTTGAGTTCAAGCCCAAGAACCGCGAAAACCTCCCGCGCCAGGTTTCGACTATGGCGAAGGTGGTTACGACCCTGAGAAGTGCAATGTCGGGTTCAACGGGCAAACCGGCCAATTCCAGATCGAGATCAAGGGCCTCGCCGAACCCAAGAGCAAAGAGGCAGCGCGCATCTGCCAGGAAGACTTGAACGAGGTGATCGCGGCCTTTGTGCAGGACAAGCCCACCATTGAGCGTGGCCTGTTCGACGAGGAACTGGTGCCCGAGGAACTGACCCAGGTTCGAATGGGCAAGATCATCAAGGACAAGTATCCGGAGCTGGATGCCGACGATCAGGAAGCGGTGCGACAGCACGCCATTGCCGCCCTCAATTTGACTCAGCAGGCCAAGCAACTTGTGACCAGCGGCGGCGGTACGAGTACCGACGACGCGTCGCCCAACACCGCGCTGATTGATGGCGTGCGCCGATTTACGATGGATGTGCGGGAGCTGGACATTGACCTGATCGACCGGATCAACCCGTTCGGTGAGGCCTACGCCATACTTGCCAAGACCATGAGTGAGGACAGTTTGAAGCAGGTCGCGGCGGTCATTTCGGCAAAGCGCACGTCCATCACGCCGGAGGATGCCGTTGTGATCGCCAAACGTGCGGTCGAGTTCAAGAGGGAGCGTGGGCGAGTTCCTTCAATTACTTCTTCAGATGCATGGGAGAAGCACCTTGCCGAAGGCGCCGCTGCTTCATGCGTTTCAGGGCGGATGGTCGCTATGCACCGCTCTGATCTGGACGAACTCGCCGACGAGCTCGCCGAGTTCGCGCCTGTCGAAAAGGCGGTGGGGCGGCCGGCCAGTGAGGAACGCGTCATTGCGGGCTTCGAAGAAATCCAGCGCTTTGTCGAGAAGCACGGGCACCTGCCGCAGCACGGGGAAGACCGCGACATTTTTGAGCGGCTGTATGCCGTGCGGCTCGACCGCCTGCGCGCCCTCCCCGACTGTCGGGCGTTGCTGGAGCCGCTGGACTATCAGCGGTTGCTTTCGGGGGCGTCGTTTGTCTCCGAGCCCGTCGCCACGTACAACGTCGATCAGTTGGCTGCCGAATTGGCAGATGCCCCCGAAGCCGATGACATCACCGTTTTGCGCCACGTTCGCACAAGCGCCGAAAAACGGGCCGCCGAGGATGTGGCGGACCGCAAACCGTGTGCCGATTTCGAGACGTTCCGCCACTTGTTCGATCGCGCGGCGACGGAGATCAAGACTGGCATGCGCCAATCCCGGCCGATCACGGCGGGAAACCGTTCGATCGAAGAGGGGACTTCTTCGTTCTTGATGGCGTGACCGTCTACGTCGCGGAAGTGGGTGAGCCGCTGAAAACTACTGCCGGTGAGGTGGACCGCCGCCTTCGTCTGGTCTTTGCGAACGGCACTGAAAGCAATTTATTGCTGCGATCGCTGCAGCGCGTTCTACGACGACCCTGCTGCGCGCCGCCTGGTATCGCCCGGAAACAGGGCAACTGTCTTTTGGCGGTGAGTTGGAGGCGGATGACGTTGAAAGCGGAACCATCTACGTACTGCGCTCGGACTCGGATCATCCGTATGTCACTCAGCATCGCGATGTCATCCACAAGATTGGTGTGACCGGCGGCAAGGTAGAGGCACGCATCGCCATCGCAGAAAATGACTCGACCTACCTCCTGGCGAAGGTCGAGGTGGTGGCGACCTATAAGCTCGCGGGTATCAACCGTTCCCGCATGGAAAGCCTGTTCCACAAGCTTTTCGCACCCGCGCGGTTGAACATCACCATTCAAGACCGTTTCGGTCGCCCCGTGCAGCCCGCGGAATGGTTCCTGGTTCCGCTGTTTGTCATTGATGAGGCCGTCGCGCGCATCAAGGACGGCAGCATCACCGACTATGTCTACGATCCCAGCGCTGCGAAACTGGTGAAGGCTTAGGGCCGGGCCACTCCCACAGCGCGCAGGCCCTGCAGGCCGCGCTGGCGCAGGCCCAGGGCAACCAGTCGCGCGCGGCGCAGAGCCTGGGACTGACGCTGCGGCAATTCTCGTACCGGCTGCGCAAGGCCGGGCTGCGCTGATCCCGGCGCCGGCCAATGTGTCGACATTGTGTCGACACATTGGCAACCCATCCCAACCCCAAACCAGCATCCCGTGCCCGCGCACGGGGATAAGTCCTGTATTGATAGCAAAGAGCGACCCATACACGCTGGGACTGAGCGCATTCGACTCAACACCGGATCCCGTTCGGGTCCTGGCACGCAGGTTGCAATGAAACAGGCAGGCCCCACCCCGTGTCCGTCAAACCAAGGAAACCCCATGTCCACCACCGCCGTCCTCGAGCCCGTCACCACGATCAAGACTTATCTGCGCCCCATCGACGGCACCGGCCTGGCCGCCTTTGCCGCCAAGGGCAAGGCCAACCCCGCCAGCCGTGGCACCAACAAGGTCCACACCGTGATGGAAGGCCAGTACCGCTCGCTGAGCACCGTCGGCAACCACGCCCCGGTGGTGGTCGATGAGCCGCTGCACCTGTTTGGCCAGGACACCGCGCCGGCGCCCGGCGAGATCGTGCTGTCGGGCCTGGGCGGCTGCATCGCCGTGGGCGTGACGGCCGTGGCCACCTGGAAGGGCGTCAAGCTCAGCCGGCTCGAAGTCTTCCTGGAGGGCGACATCGGCAACCCGGCCGCCTGGGGTGCCGGTGGCGCGCTGGAGAAAACACCGCCCGAGATGGGTTTCCAGGCCATCCGCGTGAAAGTGCTGGTCGAGGGCGACGCCCCGCGCGAGGTGCTCGACGAGATCGTGAGGCACGCCAACTATTACTCGCCGGTGGCCAACTCGATGCGCAACCCGATCCCGTTCGAGATCAGCCTGGCCGACTGAGGCCCAACCCACACCCGCCCGCGCTGCCACCCGAGGACCCCGCCATGAACGCCGCCGACCTGCCCCCTGAACTCGCCCAGCCCGCCACCCCGGCCTGATTGACGCGGTGCGAAGCATCGCCCAAGGCTCGCTGGCCGGCCGCGCCTACGCCATCGATCGCGGCGCCTACCCGGTGGACCTGCTCAGCCAGCTGGCCGCCACCGGCGCCACGAGCGCCCACCTGGACAAGGCCGATGGCACCCCTGGCGACTACGGCCTGGCGATCCTGGCCATGGCCGAGGCCGCCAAGGTCTGCGGCGCCACCGGTTTCATGATGTGGTGCCAGTGCGTGGCCGGCCTGTACATGCAGGCCTCGGGCAACCCCGGGCTCATCGGCGAGCGCCTCGCACGCCACGCGCGCGGTGATACCCTCGGCGGCACAGGGCTGTCCAACCCCATGAAGAGCTTTGCGCAGATCGAAAGCCTGCTGCTCAAGGCCACGCCCGTGGCAGGCGGCTACCTGGTCAACGGCACCCTGCCCTGGGTCAGCAACCTCGGGCCCGACCACTATTTCGGCGCCATCGCCGCCGTGCAGACGGACGGGCCCGGTGCCAGCCGCGAAATGATGTTCATGCTGCGTTGTGACGCGCCCGGTGTCACGCTCAAGACCTGCCCCGAGTTCTCGGGCATGGAGGGCACCGGCACTTTCAGCGTGCACTGCAAGGACCTGTTCGTCGGCGCGGACGACATCGTGGCCGACCCGGCCAAGCCCACCATTGCCCGCATCCGCGGCGGCTTCGTGCTGCTGCAGTGCGGCATCGCGGCCGGCATCATCCAGGGCGCGATCGACTCGATGTGGGCGGTGGAAGCGCAGCTCGGCCACGTCAACCAGTTCCTGGAAGACCGGCCGGCCGATCTGCAGGCCGAATTCGATGCACTGGCCGGCCGCATCCTGAAGCTGGCCGAAACGCCCTTCGACACGTCCACCGACTACTTCATCGACGTGCTCGATGCCCGCGCCCACGGCGCCGAGCTGTGCCTGCGCGCCGCCAATTCGGCCCTGATGCACCAGGGCGCGCGCGGCTACCTGATGGGCTCCGAGGTGCAGCGCCGCGTGCGCGAGGCCCAGTTCGTCGCCATCGTCACGCCGGCCATCAAGCACCTGCGCAAAGAAATTGCGCGCCTGTCGGCCGAGGAGATGCCGGCATGACCCCGCAACCAACGCCCGTTTCCGCAGCCGTGCAAACCCTCGCGCCTTGGCAAAGTTACATCTGCCACGCCTGCGGCTACATCTACAACGAAGCCGAGGGCGACCCCGACAGCGGGCTGGCCGCCGGCACACGCTTCGCCGACATCCCCGAAGACTGGGCCTGCCCGCTGTGCGGCGTGACCAAATCGGATTTCGAGCTGTATGAAGCGCCCAGCCTGGACGCGCTGCGAGCCCAGGCCAGCGACTGTGCCACGGCCGCCTGGACCAACACCTCGCGCAGCGCGCACGGGGTGGTCATCGTCGGTGCCGGCCGCGCCGGCTGGCAGCTGGCGGAGGCCGTGCGCGCGCGCGACAGTGCCATCCCGATCACGATCGTCACCGCCTGCGCGGGCGACGTGTACGACAAGCCGCTGCTCTCGGTCGCCCTGGCCCGCCGGATCGCCCCGGAAAAACTCATCAAGGAAACCGGGGCCGCCGCCGCCCGCCGGCTGAAGCTGCGCCTGCTGCCGCACACCCAGGCCGTCCGCATCTGCAGGGAAACCCGCCAGCTGCGCACCACGCGCGGCACCCTGCGCTACGACCAGCTGGTGCTGGCCCATGGCGCAAAGGCCTTGTTGCCGCCGGCCCTGCCCGCTGCGCTGTGCTGGCGCATCAACCACCTGGGTGCCTACCTGAAACTGCGCGAAGCCTTGGGCGACGCGGCAACAACCGGCCCCAAAGACGTGCTGATCGTCGGCGCCGGCCTGATCGGCAGCGAACTCGCCAACGACCTGGCCCTTGGCGGCCACCGCGTCACCCTGCTCGACGTGCAGCCCGAGCCCCTGGCGCGCTGGCACGCCGACAAGGCGGGCGCACAGGTGCTGCAGGCCTGGAAAGACCTGCCGATCCGTTTCGTGGGCGGTGTGAAAGTGGCCAACGTCGAGCGGCTGGCGCTGAACGCCGAACGTCTCTGGCACCCTCAGCCCGCAGGCACGGCCTGCGCCGGGCAGACCACGCGGTTGCGGATTACCACCGAATGTGGCCAGCACTTCGCCGCCGACGAAGTGATCGTCGCCGCCGGCCTGCAGACCCCGAGCCGTCTGGCCCGAAGCGCCAATCTGGCCTGGGCCGACGGCATCGCAGTCGACCCCCACACCCTGCGGACCAGCGATGAACGCATCCATGCGATGGGCGACTGCGTCACGCTGGATGGACAAGCCAGCCGCTTCATCGAACCGATCTTCCGCCAGGCGACAACGATCGCGGCCACCATCACCGCTTGTGCGCCCGTTCCTTATGAGGTGAGGCCCACCATCGTGCGGGTCAAGACGACATCATTGCCTTTGACCCTGCATTGAACGTTGACCGCCGGGACCCGCGCCCAGGCCTTTGCGCCAGGCGCGGGTCACTGCGCACGACCGACTGAAGCCGGAAACCCCAAAGAAAAAGCCCCCGGCCCAGCGTCGGAAGGTCACCGTTCGCTATGAATTTGTGACCCTCCTGAGGTTGACACCGAGGCGAATATCCGGGGCCTCAATACTCCTTGTACGGCAAGAACTTGCCCGACAGCACCACATTCACGCGGTCGCCCTTGGGGTCGGGCTGGCGCACGATGTCCATGGAGAAATCGATGGCGCTCATGATGCCGTCGCCGAATTCCTCGTGGATCAGTTCCTTGATGGTGGTGCCGTAGACGTTGACGATCTCGTACCAGCGGTAGATCAGCGGGTCGGTCGGCACGGCGGTCGGTAGCGAACCCTTGTAGGGCACGACCTGCAGCCATTTCTGTTCCTCGGCATTGAGCCCGAAGATCTTGCCCAGGATCTTGGCCTGCTCCGGGCTGGCGGTCATCTGGCCCAGGCACAGCGCGGTGGTCCATTCCTTGGACTGCCCGACCTTCTTGGCGACGTCGGCCCACTGGATGCCCTTGGCAACTTTTGTGCTGATGATTTTTTCGGTGACTTCAAGGCGATTCATGGCTTGCTCCTGCATTCTTGGGGGAGGTTGATGGGAAAAGTGGTGAAGTGAACTCAATGCGCGGTCGCGCGGGTCACAAGGAAATCCACGATGTGGTTGCGAAAGTCGTAATAGCCGTCCAGATGGTGCAGGCTGGCGCGGGTGCGCTGGCGCGGCAGCGGGTTCGTCACCACCTCGGCAATGCCGCCAGGCACATAGCCGGCGCCGGTTTCACTGCCATTGCTCATCAGCAGGATGCGATCGGCCAGCAGGATGGCCTCGTCCACGTCGTGCGTGATCATGAAGACGGTCTGTTGCGTCTCGCGCACGATGGCCATGAGCTCGTCCTGGATGGTGCCGCGCGTCAGCGCGTCCAGCGCTCCGAAGGGCTCATCGAGCAGCAGCATCTTGGGCTGGATCGCAAACGCCCGCGCGATGCCCACGCGCTGCTTCATGCCGCCCGAGAGCTGGGAGGGCTTCTTGTCGATGGCCGCACTCAGGCCCACCATCGCGACGAACTTCTCCACATGCCTGTTGATCTCGGCCACTGACCACTGCGGCCAGCGCGACTTGACGGCGAAGGCGATGTTCCTGCGCACCGTCAGCCATGGCATCAGCGCATGGCTCTGGAACACCACGCCACGCTCCAGGCTGGGGCCGGAGACTTCGCGGCCGTCCATGAACACATTGCCGGACGTGGCCGTGTCCAGCCCGGCGAGCACATTGAGGATGGTGGTCTTGCCGCAACCCGAGTGGCCGATGATGCACACGAACCCGCCGCGGTCCAGCGTGAACGACACGTCGGCGAACACCGGCTTGGCGGCGACATACGCCTTGCTGAGTGCTTCGATCTTGAGAAAGTCCTGCATGGCCCTGTCCTTTGGATGATGCTGGCCGATGTGGGGAGCGGCGTCCCGGATCAGGTCTGGGGCAGGCTCGCCCAAGGCCGCCAAAACAGCCTGCGGCGAGGAGACCGCAACGCCGGTTTCACTCCACATAGGTCACCGCCTTCTGCAACTGGCCGAAGGCCAGGTCCAGCAACATGCCGACCACGCCGATCACCAGGATCGCAAAGATCACATTGGTCAGCGAGAGGTTGTTCCACTCGTTCCAGACGAAGTAGCCGATGCCCGTGCCGCCCACCAGCATCTCGGCAGCCACGATCACCAGCCAGGCGATGCCCATGCTGATGCGCATGCCGGTCAGGATCGTGGGCGCTGCCGCAGGAAGGATGACCTGGAAGGCCTTGCGCAACGGCGTCACCTCCAGCGTACTGGCCACGTTGAGCCATTCGCGCTTGACCGAGGCCACGCCAAACGCCGTGTTCACCAGCATCGGCCAGACCGAGCAGATGAAGATCACGAAGATGCCGCTGATCGACGAGTCCTTGATGGTGTAGAGCGCCAAGGGCATCCAGGCCAGTGGGCTGATCGGTTTCAGCACCTGTATGAAGGGGTCGAACGCCCGGCGCAGCAGGGGCGACATCCCGATCACGAAGCCCAGCGGAATCGCCACCAGGCAGGCCAGACCGAAGCCCAACCCCACGCGCAGCAGCGAATGGGCGAGCTGGATGGCGATGCCCTTGTCGTTGGGGCCGTTGTCATAGAAGGGGTTGGCCAGGTGGCCCCAGACCGTACTGCCCATCTGGGTCAGCGTGGGAAAGCCGCCACTCTTGCCAGTGCCCACCTCCTTGCCCATCATCTTGGCGTATTCGATCTGTTCTGGCGTCAGGCCTGAGGCCCCGCCACCGGCAGCAACCGTGGGGGCCGTGGCGGCGTACCAGATGGCCAGAACCAGCAGCAGGATCAGCGCGGACACCACGCCGGCCCGAAAGCCCAACGACCTGAAAAGGGTAGCCATGGTTCAGCCCGCTTTGGCGATGGCGAAGCTCTTGGCGTAGGCGTCGGCCTTGGCCGCATCGAACTCCTTGCCCATGATGGTGAACTTGGGGAACGCGCCATCGGGCACTTTCTGGTCCAGTGCCTTCATCTGCTTTTTGGCATCGGTGATCAGGAAGACCTTTTCGGCAATCTGCTTGTAGTTGATGTCGCCCTTGACGTAGCCCCAGCGTTTCATCTGGGTCAGCATCCACACCGCCATGGACTGCCAGGGCATGGGATCGAAGTCCACGCGGTCCGGGACGTTCCTGATGTTGCCCAGCCCATCGGGGAACCGGCCGGTCAGAACTTGCGTGAGAACGGCCTCGGGCTGGTTCAGGTAGGCCTGCGGTGCAATCACCTTGGCAATCAACTCGCGATTCTTCGGGTCGCGCGCCATCGCGGCCGCCGTCAGAACCGCACGGTACAGGGCGGCGAAGGTATTGGGGTTCTTCTGGATGAACTCGGTGCTGGTGCCAAAGGCGCAGCACGGGTGGCCGTTCCATAGATCCTTGGTCAGGACGTGGATGAAGCCCACCTCCTCGTAGACGGCGCGCTGGTTGAAGGGATCCGGACCCAGGAAACCGTCGATGTTGCCGGCGCGCAGGTTGGCCACCATCTCGGCCGGCGGCACGACGCGCAGCTGCACGTCGGTGTCGGGGTTCAGTCCCGCCTCGGCCAGGTAGTAGCGCAACAGGAAGTTGTGCATGCTGTACTCGAACGGAATCGCGAACTTGAAGCCCTTCCAGTTCTTCGGGTCGCGGTTGTCCTTGTGTTTCAGGGCCAGCGTGATGGCCTGGCCGTTGATGTTCTGGATCGTGGCCACGTTCATGGGCGTCGCGTTCGAGCCCAGGCCCATCGAGATGGCCAGAGGCATGGGGCTCAGGAAATGCGTGGCGTCGTATTCCTTGTTCATCATCTTGTCGCGGATCAGTGCCCAGCCGGCGGTCTTGGTCACCTCGACGTTCAGGCCCTGTTGCTTGTAGAAGCCCAGCGGGTGCGCCATGATCAGTGGCGTGGCACAGGTGATCGGAATGAAGCCGATCTTGAGATTGGTCTTCTCAAGCGCGCCTTTCTCCTGCGCCATGGCCTGCAGGCTGGCCACGGACAGCACACTGGCAATGGCTGCCATGGCCGTGCCCTTGCCCACCACGCGCAGGAAGTTGCGGCGCACGTCGTCATGGGGGAATATGGCCTTGACCAGCGTGGCCTCGATAAATTCGTTGCTGTAGACCTCGAACTCGCTGGTGAGGCTGCGCCGGCGCAGTTCAACGGCAGCGGCATCGGCGGCCACTTCGGCGTGATGATCGGCCAGCGTATGGTCACGCCCGCAACTGCACTTGAGCATCAGGGGACGGTCAGCGTCGTAAGGGGAGAAAAACTCGGACATGGCGCACCTCTGCAAAGTTGATGCATCGACTACGCAAGTGGCGGGCCAGCTTTGCGCCACGAAGCCATCGGCCTGGCATTTCATGGCCGCTCGAACGACAGGCTGTAGGGCCAGCCCTACAAACGCCCGTCGACAGGACTACAGCCCGGCCGCAGGCCCCTGCCGTTCGGCCAGCAGGGCCAGCTCCACATCGTTGCGCGCGCCGGTCTTTTCGAGAATGCGCATGCGGTAGGTGCTGACCGTGTTGGGCGCCAGCCGGAGCTGCGCACCAATTTCGCTCACCGTGCGCCCGCTGATCAGCAAACGGAACACCTGGTGCTCGCGATGCGACAGGGATTCAATGCCGGCCGGGGCACCCGAACGCACCAGCCCGGTGCGCCCCACCGCACCGGCCAGCGCCTCGGCGGTCGCGTCCGTCAGATAGCGCCCGCCACCGGCCACTTTGCGCACCGCGGCCACCATGTCGTCGGGATCGGCGCTCTTGTGCAGATAGCCCGCCGCACCAAGCTGGATGCAGCGCACCGCGTACTGCTTTTCCGGGTAGGTGCTCAGCATCAGCACAGGCAGGCCGGGATATTCGCGCCGAATGACCTGCAGAACGTCGAGCCCGTCGCGCTCGGGCATCGCGATATCCAGAAGCACCACGTCGAGCCCGGTCCTGTCGCCCTGCGGGGCCGCGCCCATCAGCGCCTGCACCTGGGCCAGCGCTTCGGTACCCGTGCGGGCCTCGCCACACACCATGATGTCCGCATCGTCGGCGAGCACCTGCCTGAGCCCCTCGCGCACGATGCGGTGATCGTCACACAGCAGCACCCGGATCATTGGAAACGCTCCGCCCGGATCAGGGGCCAGAAGAGGCTGCACAACGTGCCACGCCCGCTGTGGCTGAGGATCTCCATGGTCCCCCCGAAATGCAGGGCCCGCTCGCGCATGCCCATCACGCCGTAGGCATCGGCGGCCTCGAAGGCCTGGGCTGGCGCGCCGCGGCCGTCGTCCTGCACCGAGAGTGCCAGCAGCCCCTCCTCGACGGCGATGCGGATCACGACGCGGCTGGCCTGGGCATGCCGCACGACGTTGCTCAACATTTCCTGGAAGACGCGGAACACCGCCATGGCTTCGGCCTCGGGCAGGGTCAGGCCCGACGGCACATCCATGTGCCAGTCGAGCGCCAGTTCGGCGGCCGGCAGCAGATCGTGTGCCTGCCACTCCAGCGCCGCCCAAAGGCCCTGGTGATCGAGGATGCTGGGACGCAAGTCGGTGATGATGCGCCCCACGTTGTCGACCGCCGTCTCGATCAGGCGGCTCATGTTCTGGCATTTGCCGCGCATGCGCCGGCGCATGTCCTGTGCCGCTTCGAGGGTTCGCGCCTCCTGTTCACCCAGGCGCTTGTCCAGCCAGTTCACGTCCATCTTCAGCGCCACCAGCAGACTGCCCAGTTCGTCGTGCACCTCGCGCGCAATGCGCGTGCGCTCGTCCTCGCGCACCTTCTCCGCGCGGGCGGCCAGTTCGCGCAACTGGCCCAGCGCGGCGGACAATTCGCGGGTGCGCTCGCTTACGCGCAGTTCGAGTTCATCCTTCGCCTTCTGCAGCGCCTCTGCGGCAGCCCGGCGCCCGGTGATGTCCACAAAAGTCACGACCGCGCCGCGCACCTGTGTTCCGTCCAGGATCGGGTAGCTGGAATACTCCACGGGAAAGGCCGATCCATCACGGCGCCAGAACACCTCGGCGTCGATACGGCAAGGGCGCGCTTCGCGAAAGGCGTTGAAGATCGGGCAATCGTCCACCGGATAGTGCCGTCCGTCCGGGTGCGAGTGATGGGTCAGTTCATGCATGTTGCGCCGCAACACATCAGCAGGATCCCAACCCAACATGCCTGCGCCGGCGCGATTGATGAAGGTGCAATTGCCGTCCATGTCGATGCCAAAGATCCCTTCGCCGGTGGATTCCAGCAGAAGGCTCAAGGGGTCCGGCCACAATCCGGTGCTTGCCGCGCTGGCGCCATCAGGCGGGAGTTGGGGGTCGTAGGGCATGCACCAGCCCTCAAGCAATGGGTATGCCAGCACACCTGCAAGCGACCGGAACCCGCGCGGCGTGTCTGCGCGACACCCAGCCATTCCTGAAAAAATGGCCTCATCCCACCGTCGAATGATCATTCATTGCTATAAATGGGTGACTCTTCATCGCTCCGGAGCTGCCCCTGCCAGGCCCTGAATCCCATTTTTTGAAAGCCGTAACGCCATGACCCCCATCCAGGCCCTTCTCGGTTTCGCCGCATGGACCCTTCTCCTGATCGCCGGCGTGTTCCTGTACCGGGGCATGCGGTTCCTTACTGGCACCCCCATCAACCACTGGCCCCGCGGCAACAAGCCCGCCGATGACGCGCCCTTCGTCAAGCGGCTCGAAGACGCCCACGCCAACTGCCTGGAAAACCTGCCGGTCTTTGCGGTGATCGTGCTGGTGGCGGCCGCTCTCGGCCGGCTGGCCGACATCCAGGCATTGGCGCCCTGGGTGCTGTATGCACGCATCGGGCAGTCGCTCGCGCACCTGTCCGGAACCGGGCCCGTGAACGTGTTCGTCCGCGCGAGTTTCTGGAGCGCCCAGCTCGCGCTGTTCGGCTGGATGCTGGTGAAGCTGCTGGCCTGAAGCCGGCGCAGGTCAAGTCGCCCTGCTCAGCCCGACGCCAAAGGTATCGCGCGGGTTTCCCCATGACGCAGCAGCCAGACCGCATCCGGCCGTAACCCGCGTTCGCGCAATGCAACAGCCAGATCGCGAGGCGGCTGGTCGAACGCTTCCTGCGTGAGCCGGAACGTGCCCCAGTGCACACCCATCGCCTGTTTCGCCTCCAGGTCCAGCAGGATCTGCACCGCATCCGCGGGGTTGGCGTGCATGGCTTTCATGAAGTCACGCGGCAGATACGCACCGATCGGCACCGCCAGGAAATCCACCGGTCCCAGGCGTTCGCGGATGCGCTTGAAGTCCCCCGAATAGCCGGTGTCGCCCGGGAACAGGAAGCGCCAGGGTTGGGCGCCCCTGCGATGCCATTCCAGCATGAAGCCACCCCACAAGGTGGCATTGGTGTCGAACGGGGTGCGCCGGCTCCAGTGCTGGGAGGGTGTGAAATGGATGCGCAGGTGCGCGCCGGCCACACGGGTGGGCACATCGACGCTGTCCCACCAGTCCAGCTCGGTCACCGGACCGATGTCGCGCGCATCGAACCAGGCCTTCAGACCGAGCGGCACGAGAATGCTGGGCTGCTGGCCTGCCGCGATCAGGCCCGCGATCGTCGCATCGCACAGGTGGTCGTAGTGGTTGTGGGAGACCAGTACGAGGTCGATCGGCGGCAATTCGTGCGGCATCAGCGGCGCCGGCACCATGCGCGGCGCACCATAGCGGCCGTACGGCCCTGCGAAGCCGGCCAAGGTCGGATCGGTCAGGATGTTCAGACCGGCCACCTGCAACAGAACCGTGACATGACCGAGCCAGGTGACGACCGGCTCAATCCGGCGCGCCGCAAGCCGCGCACGATCCACCGGCATGCTCCAGTCCCGCGCAAAGCCATCGTAGCCGCCCTCGGGCTTCGCCAGCGGCGTGAAATCGCCGCGAAGCCCGCGCCAGACCATCTCGTACCAGGGGAAGTTACCGATCACGATATCGGGGTTGCTGTTGCGAAAGCCGCCACTGCGGTGATGGCTGGGTTTCATGCCTGCACGACCGAATGCTGTGCACTTGACCGCTTGGCCACCCAGCGGATGGGCGCCGGCGACAGGCTACGCGCGCGCAGTTGCCCGCAACCACCCTCGACATCCTGCGCCGCCGACTGGCGCAGCTTGGTCAGCACACCACGCCGGTGCAGGGCCCGCGCCATCTCGGCCGCACGCTCCCAGGACGGGCGCTCGAACGGCAGGCCTTCGACCGCGTTGTAGGGGATCAGGTTCAGGATCGCGTAACGGCCCGCCAGCAGGCGCGCCAGACCTTCGATCTCGTCGTCGCCGTCATTGACACCGCGCATCAGCGTCCACTGGTATTGAATGGGATAGCCGGTGGCGCGGGCATAGCGTTCACCCTGTTCGATGAGATCGGCCGGATCGATACGCGGCGCGCGTGGCAGCAACCGGGCCCGCAGCGCCGCATCCGTGGTGTGCAGCGACAGCGCCAGTGCCGGCTTGACCCGCCCCAGCGGCAGTCGCTCGAACACGCGCGCGTCGCCGACCGTGGAGAAGACCAGGTTCTTGTGCCCGATGTTGCCCACCGTGCCCAGCAGATCGATGGCTTCCAGCACCGCGTCCAGGTTGTGGGCCGGCTCGCCCATGCCCATGAACACGACTTTGTTCACGGCGCGCCGCGTGCGCGCCAGCGCCACCTGCGCGACGATCTCCGCACTGCCGAGCTGGCGCAGCAAGCCGCCCTGCCCGGTCATGCAGAACACGCAGCCGACTGCGCAGCCCACCTGGGTGGACACGCACAGTCCGGCAATGCGGCCCGGCGCCAGCAGCACGCTCTCCACCGTCTGCCCGTCCGCCAGTTCGACGAGCAGGCGAGCCGAGCCGTCCTGCCCCGGGTGTTCCGAACGCAGCCGTGCCAGGCCGGCCAGGCCATCAGCCACCGCCGGCAACGCGGTGCGCAACGCGGCGGGCAGAAAGTCCTCCAGCCGCCGACGTCCACTGTCCTGGGGCAGGGCCTGGGCCCACAGGCGCAGCACCCGCTGCTCATGGCCGGGTCCGGCACCCAGCGCACGCAACTGGCGCCGGATATCCGCCAGGTCCTGCAAGGCCAGCGGGCTCGAATCCATCACTGCGGCTGGAAACCGCTGTTCTTGATGATGCGCGCCCAGACCTGGGCATAGGCCTGCTCGCGGGCGGCGAGTTGCTGCGGCGTCATGTAGCCGACCGTCAGACCCATCGCGGTGAGCTTCTCGCGCACCTCGGGCATGGCGATCGCCTTGGCCACAGCGGCCGAGAACTGGTCGACCGTCGCCTTGGGCGTGCCGGCCGGCGCGAAGATGCCGTAGTAGGGCATGTCCTCGAAACCGGCCAGGCCCAGTTCGGCAAAGGTCGGTACATCGGGCATCGCGGCCTGGCGCTTGTCGCCCAGCACGCCGACGACCCGCACCTTGCCGGCCTTGTGGTTCTCGATGAAGTCTGGCACCGAGGCCACGCCGGCCGCGATCTGGTTGCCCAGCATGTCGGCCATCATCGGTGCGCTGCCACGGTAGGGCGCCGCCACCAGATCCAACTTGTATTTCTCGCCGATCAACTTGACCAGGAACTCGGGCGTGGACGCGGGCGCCGGCACGCCCACCGAGCCCTTGCCGTTGCCCTGGGTGCGCACCCAGTTGACGTACTCGTTGAACGATTTGGCCGGTGTGCCGCCGGAGACCGCAAACGCATTGACGAACGTGGCGAAACCGGCCACGGGCATGAAGTCGGTCGCCGGCGCAAAGCCGGGATTCTTCGTGACCATCGGCAAGATGGTGATGGTGTGGTCGTGCGACAGGAAATAGGTCGTTCCGTCGGCCGGCGCGGCCTTCAGCGCCTGGGCCGCGATCTGTCCGCCAGCGCCGGGCTTGTTTTCGACGATGACCGGCACGCCCAGCTCATCCTTGAGCCGCTCCGCCAGGATGCGCGCGATCGCGTCCGTGCCGCCACCCGGCGGGAAGCCCACCATCAGCTTGACCGGCTTGCCGGTCTGGGCGCTGGCCACACCAAGCGCGCCGAAAGCGGCCAGGGCAAAAATGGTGCGGGACAGGCGGGACACGAGTCCGCGGCGCGAGAAGGTCATGGGCGACTCCGGTGAACAAAGGACAGACAAGCCCAAATTATCGTTCCTGCGCCAGGCTCGACCGCCACGGCCGCCCGCACACCGGGCGCCATCCCGGCGATCAGACCATCGCGCCCGGGCCGGCGGAGTCGGGGCCGCTTGAGCGGCCCTGCGAACGGCCGCTGGAACCGGACTGGCTGCTGACCGTTCCCGCCGGCGCACCCCCGTCTGTCGGGTTGTTCCGTGTTGGCCCCCGGCTGTCGTCAGGATCCAGGAAGCGGATCGGACGGCGCGTGCGCGGCGACATGCTGGCCAGCAGCCGGTCCAGGTCGCGCAGGAGCAGTGCGGGCGTCATGACCCGCTCGCTGAGCAGCACGCAGGCCAGGTGAAACTGCAGCGGAATATCCAGCGCCGCGCCGCGCGCCGGTGTCAGCCCGGCTGTCAGCAGGCGCACCATGCGTTCCTGCAACTCGGCGCGCGAGCGCACGCCTTCCAGCACCAGGCCGAAGCGGCCGGGCGCGATGCGCCCGGCCGGATCGGAATCGCGCACCACGCGGTGCAGCTTGATGACCGCGCGAAGCAGGCATTGCTCGGCCATTTCATCCCCATAGGCCTGTCGGATGGCCTGCAGGTTGACCACTTCCACCACCACGACGGCCGCGGCCTCCCGGCGCATGATGGCGCCCGACACCGCACCTTTGAGTTGCTCCTCGAACGCCATGGCGGACAGCAGGCCGGTCAGCGCGTCCTGCTGGGTGAGCTTGTTTACGCGGGTGCGCACGCCATGGCGGTCCCGCGAACGCGCATGGAGCGCCCCCAGCAGAAGCGGCACGGCCAGCGCCGAGGCCGCCGCACTGGCGTCGAACGTGAGCCAGCTCGCGGTGATCCACCCATACAGGCGCACCACCACCACCACGATCGTCAGGGCCAGAGGCGCGTAGGCCAGCAGCACCCAGCCACCCACGGGATCGCCGCGGCGCCACGCCAGACCGGCCAGAACGAACGTCAGAACCAGGCTGGCCAGCAGGCTGAAGGAAACCATGGCATTGCTGGCCCAGCCTTCGACCCAGGGATAGGCAGCGCTCATCAACAGAACCAGAACGCCCGTCCCTAACGCCAGCCGGTCGACCTTCGGGTAGCGCGCGGCCAGGCTGCACAGGTGCCGCAGGAACAGGATGTTGATCCCGGACAGCGCAATGGGCAGCACACCTTGCGCACGGTCGGCCCAGAACGGCGACTGATTCCAAAACAACTGGCCGGCCACCCCGGTGACCGCGGCCATCGTGAGGGTCATCGCGGCCGCGTAGAGACCGTACCAGGCGTACACCGGATCCCGATGAATGCCCGCCTGGATCAGGCACCACGCGGTCAGCAGCAGCAGCGTGCCCAGAATCATGCCCAGGGGAAGGTAGTCGATCTTGCGTCCCTGCTCCAGCGCAGACGCCGGCGCGATGCGCAACTCGAATCCGATCGGGTCGCGGTGGCGCACCTGCAAAAAGACTTCGCGCGTCGCGCCGGGCGGCAGGTTCAGGTCAAAGCTGGCATAGCGGCCGGGCCGGCTCCAGGAGGCCACGGCCAGCGTGTCGCCCGCGCGCTGCGCAGACCATTTGCCATCCGGCCCTTTTTCGTAGAGCGTCACGAAATCCAGCAGGGGGACCGGCAGGTCCAGCCCCCATTCAGGCCTGTCGCCAGGATCGGCCTGCAGCCGCAGGCGCAACCACAAGGTCTTGCCCGGACCCAGGTCATGCACCGCATCGGGCAACACCGGCTTGAAGCGCTGGGCTGCGGCGGCGCTGACCTGATCGATCGTGGCCTGGGTGCCGTTCTCGATCCAGCCGTCCAGCGACTGTCGCGCGGTCTGAGCGCTGTGGGCCGCGCCGGCCAGGATCAGGCTCAGCACGAAGGCCAGGAAAGCCGCACCCAGGATCTCGCTCCAAGCCCGCCACGCCGACGCGAACCGGATCCACGGTGATCGTCCGGACAAGGTCGCGCGCATCATGGGTTGCTCGGCGCGATGTCAGGCTGCGCCACCCGCATCGGCAAGGGTGGACAGGGACAACTGCGACACCTCCAGCAGCAGCCGGGCCAGTTGCAGGCCCGCTGCCTCAATCACGCAGCGTCCCTTTTCCGGCGTGGCTGCCGCCGCATCGCCCACGGCGCCGGCAGGGTGGTAGTCCTGCATCTGCCAGCCCAGCTTCGCGCTGCGTCCGTTGCCCAGCAGCGGCCAGGCGGCCGCGCGGTCCTGGGACGTGGACCGGAAATTGCGCGCGTGCTGCATGCGCACCTGTTCGGGCCGCAGCGCCAGCATCATCGAGGTTTCGATGTCGCCCGCATGGATGCCGAACCGGTGCTCGTCGGCGCTGAACAGCGCTGCGACATCACGCCCTTGCGCATCGAGCATCGGCAGGTTGAACCAGTTCACGCTGTACACCAGCAGGCCGCGGCGCGCGCGCAGGTCGCGCGCCACCGGGTCCATCAGGCCGACCTGCCCGCCATGGGCATTGAACAGCACCAGCTTCTTCAGGCCGCTGTCGGCCACCGAGTCGCCGATGTCGGTCCACAGGCGCAGCACCGTCTCGGCCTTCAGCGTCAGCGTGCCGGCAAAGCGCGCGTGCTCCGGGCTGAAGCCGACAGCCTGCGTGGGCAGGAACAGCACCGGGAGATCCGCCGGCAGGTGAGGCAACGCGGCCGCCACGATGCCATCGGCCAGATCGACATCGACGGACAAGGGCAGGTGCGGCCCATGTTGTTCGGTCGCTGCGACCGGCAGCACGGCCACGGTGCGCGTGGCATCAAGCCCGGCAAAGTCGGTGGTGGCCAGGTCGGACCAGAAGCGAGGCAGCAAGCTCATCGGCCGCATCTTAATGCGAATGGTTGCATCGTGGCGCCCGGAAAAGGCACCGCCCGGTTCGAGCACCCGCACCGCCGAACTATCATCCGGGCCATGACCCAGGACCTCTTCCGCACCGATGCCTATCTGGCCGAATGCACCGCCACCGTCACGGCCATCACCGACCAGGGCGTCGTGCTGGACCGCACCGTGTTCTACCCGCTGGGCGGCGGGCAGGCCGGCGACGCGGGCACCCTGGTGCTCGCCGACGGCCGTGCGCTGCCCATCAGCGACACCCGCAAGGGAAAAGACGCTGAAGGACAGTTTACGAACGATATCTGCCATGTCCCAGCACAAGACGGTCATTCTTCGCTATCGATTCAGGACTTCTGTCAACAGCAAGGACTGCAGGTCGGCGACACGGTGACCGCCCGCATCGACTGGGCGCGGCGCCACCGGTTGATGCGTTTTCACACCACCACGCACCTGCTGTGCCATGTGGTGCCGCAACTGGTCAATGGCTGTTCGATCACGCCCGACTATGCGCGCCTGGACTTCAACATGACCGATCCGCTGGACAAGGATGCGCTGACTGCCGCCATCGCCGCGCTGGTGACCGCAGCGCATCCGGTGACGGTGGGCCGCATCACCGATGCCGAGCTGGACGCCAATCCGGCACTGGTGAAAAGCATGAGCGTGCAGCCGCCGCGCGGCAGCGGCACCATCAGGACGATCCGCATCGGCGCCACCGAGCTGATCGACTTCCAGCCCTGCGGCGGCACGCACGTGGCCAACACCTCGGAAATCGGCGCGGTGGTGGTGACCAAGATCGAAAAGAAGTCGGCCACCACGCGCCGCGTGGTGCTCGGTTTCGCCACCTGATGCGTCGCGCGCCGGACCAAGGCCCGCCCGGACATCCGCCGACTTCATGCAGCACCGCAACATCACCGGTGAGTCGTTCTTCTGCTGGGACGGCGATGTGCTGATCGTCAACATCCTGGGCAAGCCCAGCGCCAGGAGTGACGCCATCGGTGAACCCCAGGGCAACCAGCTGCGCGTCAGCGTCAAGGCCAAGCCCGAGAACGGCCGGGCCACCGACTACATGGTCAAGTTCCTGGCGCCGCTGTTCGGCGTGCGCGTGACCGACATCGAGGTGGTGTTCGGCCAGGAAAACGTGAACAAGCAGCTGCGCATCAAGGCGCCCCAAAAATTGCCCGCCGTGTTCGGGGCCGCACCGCCGCCCGCAACGACAGGCCCGGCCGCACCCCGCCGCGCCCGCTGAGCACCCCTGCAGCGGCCGTCCCGGCAAGCGGCGACAATGGCAGCTGTCGCGCCCGACCGGGCAGCGGCGGGTGCTGCCGGGGAACCAAATCCGACCCGACGCACTCCCACGGCCTCAGCCCCAACATCACCCATGATTCGATTCCGTCTGCCGCGCATTCTCTTTCCTGCTTTGATTCTGATAGCAGGCTTGGTCCATTCGACGCTGGGATGGGCTCAAGATTCTTCCAAAACGGTCGTCACGACGCCTCAGGTGCGCGCCGAGCTGCTGGCGTTCGCACCGCAGGGCGTTCCGGTGGGACTCGGCGAAGCGGCAGCGGCCAGGCAACCGGTCTGGGTCGGGCTTCAACTCGCGCACAAGCCCGAATGGCACACCTACTGGAAGAATTCCGGCGACTCCGGCCTGCCGACCACGCTCGAATGGACGCTGCCGCCGGGCGTGATCGCCGGCGACATTGCCTGGCCGATCCCGAAGAAGATCCCGATTGGCAGCCTGGCCAACTACGGCTACGAGGGCACGGTGCTGCTGCCGGTGCCGCTGACGATCACACCCGACTTCAAACCGCCTCTGACGGGCCACACGCTGGACATCAAGCTCAAGGCGTCCTGGCTGGTGTGTCGCAAGGAGTGCATTCCGGAAGAAGGCGAATTTGCCCTCCAGATCCCCCTCAAGGGCTCCACCGCGCTCAACGGGGCGGCGTTTGAGGCCGCTTTCAAGGCCCAGCCCCGGCCAGCGCTGACCACCCAGGGCATCCTGCCCGACAGCGTGGTCCGGATCGACGGCAACCTGCTGCGCTTCAGTGTGCAGGGCCTGCCGGTGGAGTTGCGCGGCAAGACGCTGGACGTCTTCCCGGAAACGCCCGAAGTCATCGAGACCGCGGCCACGCCCAAGCAAGCCTGGAATGGCGCCGAATGGACCGCGAGCATCCCGCTGGCGCCACAGCGGCTGAACAGTCCTTCCTTGATGCCGGTCGTGTTTGCGTCGGGCGGCCAAGGCTGGCGCGCCGAGCTCAAGGTTGTGGGCGAATGGCCCAAGGTCGCCGCCGGCCCCGGCGTATCGAGCGCACCCGACACCGCCCTCAAGGCCAACGCCGCCGCAACCGCCGCGGCCCCCGCAGGCGGCTCCACGTCGCTGATGCTGGTGCTGCTGGGTGCGTTGCTCGGTGGCTTGATCCTGAACCTGATGCCCTGCGTGTTCCCGGTGCTGGCCATCAAGGTGGTCGGCTTCGCCCGCCACGCCGATGACCGGCGCGCCCACCGCCTCAGCGGCCTGGCCTACACCGCCGGCGTGATTCTGTCCTTCACCGCGCTGGGTGCGCTGCTGCTGGCCTTGCGCGCCGCCGGCGAAAGCCTGGGCTGGGGCTTCCAGCTGCAAAGCCCCGGCGTGGTGGCGGCGCTGGCGGCGCTGTTCACCCTGATCGGCCTGAACCTGGCCGGTCTGTTCGAGTTCGGCTCGTTCCTGCCCTCCAGCGTGGCCAGCCTGCAGGCGCGCCATCCGGTGCTCGACGCCTTCCTGACCGGCGTGCTGGCGGTGGCCGTGGCCTCGCCCTGCACCGCGCCCTTCATGGGCGCCTCGCTCGGGCTGGCCGTCAGCCTGCCGGCTGCTCAGGCGCTGGCCGTTTTTGCCATCACGGGTCTCGGGCTGGCGCTGCCCTACCTGGCCGCCAGCCTGGTGCCCGCGGTGGCGCGCGCGCTGCCCCGCCCCGGCGCCTGGATGCAGACCTTCCGCCGCCTGATGGCCTTCCCGATGTTTGCCACCGTGGTCTGGCTGGTCTGGGTGCTGGGCCAGCAGACCGGCATCGACGGCGCCGGCGCCCTGCTGGCGCTGCTGGTCAGCGGAGCGTTCGTGGTGTGGACGCTCACGCTGAACGGCCGCGCCCGCCTGGTCTTCGCTACGTTATCCATAGCAGGCTTCGCCCTGTTGACGCTGGGGATTGGCCAAAATATCGTGAAATTTGCCGATTCCACGCCAGTATCAGGCTCCGCCGAGCGCTGGCAGCCCTGGGCGACGGGCAAGGTGGACAGCCTGCTGGCGGCCGGGCAACCGGTGTTCGTCGATTTCACCGCGGCCTGGTGCGTGACCTGCCAGTACAACAAGAAGACCACGCTCGCCAACGCCGCCGTGCTGGCCGACTTCGACGCGAAAAAGGTGCACCTGCTGCGCGCCGACTGGACCCGCCGCGACCCCGCCATCACCGCCGCGCTGAGCGCCCTGGGGCGCAATGGGGTGCCGGTGTATGTGCTCTACCAGAAGGGCCGTGCCCCGGTGGTGCTGTCGGAGATCCTGGGCGTGGACGAATTGCGCTCGGCATTGGCCGCGCTCTGACATGGGGTTCGGTTGTTCCGTCTCTCAAATGGAGGTGAAAGCATCATGCAACGTCGTTCATTCCTGAGCGCCGCCGCCGCGGCAGCCATCCTCATGCAGGGCCATGCCATGGCCGCACCCGCGGTGGTGGGCCAGAGCGCGCCCGGCTTCACGCTCACGGACACCGCCGGCAAACCGGTGCGCCTGGCCGATTTCAAGGGCAAGACCGTGGTGCTGGAATGGAACAACCCCGGTTGCCCCTTCGTGCGCAAGCACTACCAGGGCAACATGCAGTCGCTGCAAAAGGAAGCTGCCGCACAGGGCGTGGTCTGGCTGGCGATCAACTCCACCGAGACCGCCAGCGGCGACTACCTGAGCCCCGCGCAGCTGGCGCGCTGGATGCAGGACAAGCAGGCCGTCCCCACCGCCACGCTGATGGACGAGGACGGCGTCGTGGGCAAGGCCTACGGCGCCCGCGTCACGCCGCACATGTACATCGTCAACGCCCAGGGCGTGCTGGTGTATGCCGGCGGCATCGACAGCATCCCGTCGTCCCGCGTGGACGATATCCCCAAGGCCACCCCGTATATCCGCCAGGCGCTGGGCGAAATCAAGGCCGGCAAACCGCTGTCGGTGTCCACCAGCCAGGCCTACGGCTGCAGCGTGAAGTACAAGTCCTGATCGGGGCGCGCGGGCCCTGATGGGATGGCAGCGCCGTCGCGTTCTGTCAGCGCGGCGAGTGCGTACACTGCGCCCATGAGCCGCACCCCCGACACCATCAGCACCCTGCGCGACGTCCTGGGCCACTGCCGCACGATCGCGGTGGTGGGCCTGTCCCCACAGTGGCACCGCCCCAGCTACTTCGCCGCCAAGTACATGCAGTCGCACGGCTACCGCATCATCCCGGTCAACCCGCTGGTGGCCCGCGAGGACGGCAGCATCCTGGGCGAGCGCTGCTTTGCCAGCGTGGTTGAGGCGGCGCAGGCGATCGCGCAGCAGGGTGGGCGCATCGACCTCGTGGACTGCTTTCGCAAGAGCGACGACATCCCGCCGCTGGCCGAGGAAGCCATCGCCATCGGCGCGCGCTGCCTGTGGCTGCAGCTCGGCGTGGTGAACGAGGAAGCCGCCGAGGGCGCCGAGGCCGCCGGCCTGCAGGTGATCCAGAACCGCTGCGTGAAGATCGAGCACGCGCGCCTGTTCGGCGGCCTGGGCTGGGCGGGCGTGAACACCCGCGTGATCTCGGCCAAGCGGCCACAGCAGCTGCCGTATTGAGGGCCGCACCATGAGCCAACCTCGAAAAAGCGGTGACCGTGACTACGCATTCGCCACCCGCGCCATCCACGCCGGCGCCATCCCCGACCCGGTGACCGGCGCGCGCGCCACACCCATCCACCAGACGACCAGCTTCGTGTTCGACAGCGCCGAACACGCGGCCAGCCTGTTCAACCTGCAGACCTTCGGCAACGTCTACAGCCGCATCAGCAACCCGACGGTGGCGGTGCTGGAAGAGCGCGTGGCGTCGCTGGAGAATGCCCGCGCGGCGCTGGCCTGCGCCAGCGGCATGGCCGCGCAGATGACGGCGCTGCTGGCCATCCTGAAGGCCGGCGACCACATCGTGGCGGCCAGCACCTTGTATGGCGGCACGGTGGGGCAGCTCGGCATCGGTTTCTCCCGCCTCGGCATCGAAACGACCTTCGTCGATCCGTCCGACGCGGAGAATTTCACCCGCGCCATGCGCACCAACACCCGCGCGGTGTACGGCGAAACCATCGGCAACCCGCTGGTCAACGTGCTCGACATCGCGGCCGTCGCGGAAGTAGCCCACGCACACGGCGTGCCGCTGGTCATCGACAACACGGTGGCCAGCCCGTACCTGTGCAACCCCTGCGACTGGGGTGCCGACATCGTGGTGCACAGCGCCACCAAGTACCTCGGCGGCCACGGCACCACCATGGGCGGCGTGGTGGTCGAAGGCGGCAAGTTTCCCTGGGACAACGGCAAGTTCCCCGAGATGGTGGAGCCCAGCCGCGCCTACCACGGTGTGAAGTTCTACGAGACCTTCGGCGACTTCGGCTACACCATGAAGGCGCGCATGGAGGTCAACCGCACCTTCGGCGCCGTGCTGTCGCCCATGAGCGCCTGGCAACTGCTGCAGGGCACCGAAACGCTGCACCTTCGCATGCGCGAGCACTGCCGCAATGCGCTCAAGGTTGCCCAGTTCCTGCAGCAGCATCCCAAGGTGCGCTGGGTCAACTACCCCGGCCTGCCGGACTCGCCGTATTTCGAGCTGGCAAAGAAGCAGTTCCGCACGGTCGATGGCCAGCCTGGTGCATCGGGCATCCTGACCTTCGGCATCGAGGGCGGCGCCGCGGCCGGCGAGCGCTTCATCGACGCCTGCGAATTCCTGAGCCACCTGGCCAACATCGGCGACGCCAAGACGCTGGTGATCCACCCTGCGTCCACCACGCACCGCCAGCTCAGCGACGAGGAACTGCAAAAGGCGGGCGTCAGCGCCGACATGGTGCGCCTGTCGGTGGGCATCGAGGACGTGGACGACATTCTCTGGGACATCGACCAGGCCCTTGACCGCGCCGCGCGCGCATGAGTCACGCCGCACCATCGACCGCAACGCTTTGCATGGCCATGAACGAACAGCAAACCATCCGCGCCATCTTCGCGGGCGGCCACACGGTCGCCGTGGTGGGCCTGTCGCCCAAGGCCTGGCGCGAGAGCTTCGGTGTGTCGCGCGCCATGCAAGCCGCCGGCTGGCGCATCATCCCGGTCAACCCGGTGGTGGCTGAACGCGGCGAAACCATCCTGGGCGAGAAGGCCTACGCCACGCTCGCTGACGCCGCGTTGCATGAATCGATCGATCTGGTGAACGTCTTTCGAAACTCCGAGGACGTGCCCCCTGTGATGGAAGAAGCCATCGCCACCGGCGCCCCGGCGGTCTGGCTGCAGATGGGCATCCGCCACGATGCAGCCGCCGCCCGAGCCCGCGCCGCCGGCCTGAATGTGGTGCAGGACCGCTGCCTGAAAGTGGAGTGGATGATGCGCGACCGGCCCTCAACCTGAACCACTCCCCGCCTTTCAAAGTCCGGCAAAGATGAAGCGCGGCTGAAGGCTGGCATGGGTCGGCTCGAACGCCCGCCACGGCCTGCGACAATTGGGGCATGAGTTCTTCCAGCCCCACCTCCTCCTTCGCCCCCCTGAAAAACGACAGGTTCCTGCGCGCCTGCCTGCGCCAGGCCACCGACTACACCCCGCTGTGGCTGATGCGCCAGGCCGGGCGTTACCTGCCCGAATACTGCGCCACGCGCGCCAAGGCCGGCAGCTTCATGGGCCTGGCCACCAACGTGGACTACGCCACCGAAGTCACGCTGCAGCCGCTGGAACGTTACCCGCTGGACGCCGCCATTTTGTTCAGCGACATCCTGACCGTGCCCGACGCCATGGGCCTGGGCCTGTCGTTCGCGCAGGGTGAAGGCCCGCGCTTTGCCTCGCCAGTGCGCGACGAGGCCGCCGTGGCCAAGCTCGAAGTGCCCGACATGGACAAGCTGCGCTACGTGACCGACGCCGTCACCTCGATCCGCAAGGCCCTCGATGGCCGCGTGCCCCTGATCGGCTTCTCGGGCAGCCCCTGGACGCTGTCGTGCTACATGGTCGAAGGCAAGGGCTCGGACGACTACCGCCTGGTCAAGACCATGCTGTACAGCCGCCCGGACCTGATGCACCGCATGCTGCAGGTCAATGCCGACGCCGTGGCGGTGTACCTGAACGCGCAGATCGACGCCGGCGCGCAGGCCGTGATGATTTTCGACAGCTGGGGCGGCGTGCTGGCCGACGGCGCGTTCCAGGCCTTCAGCCTGGCCTACACGGCCCGGGTGCTGGCGCAGCTGAAACGCACCGGCGTGGACGGCCAGATCGTGCCACGCATCGTCTTCACCAAGGGCGGCGGCCTGTGGTTGCAGGAAATGTCCGCACTGGACTGCGAGGTGCTGGGCCTGGACTGGACCATGAACCTGGGCACGGCGCGCCAGCTTGTGGGCGGCGACGTCGGCGGCCCGGGCAAGGCGCTGCAAGGCAACATCGACCCCAACGTGCTGTTTGCGCCGCCCGAGGCGATCCGCACGGAAGTGGCGCGCGTGCTCGACAGCTTCGGGCTGCCTCACACCGACCGCGACACCAGCGGCCCGACGCAGATCTTCAACCTGGGCCACGGCATCAGCCAGTACACCCCGCCCGAGAACGTGGCCGTGTTGGTGGAAGCGGTGCATGCCCACTCGCGCGCGCAACGCGCCTGAAGGTTCGGTCCGCCGGCTCGGGCGCGGGTACGGACCGGTCCCGACGCGCGCTTCTAGGGCGCAAAATCGATGCCGTCAAGCCTTTTCGGCAGGTTTCCCAGAAAAATAATTCGCTGCCCAAGGGGACTTATGCACAAAATTTGTGGTGCGGTGCCGCAATGTATTGCCGAAGCGCCCAGTCCCGCTACAAAACCCATAGTGATCGCAAGTCATTGATTCATATAGGTTTAAAAGTTTGCTTTTTTCATGGGCAATCCAGCCAAAGCCTTGATTTTCAAGGCTTCCGGGGCCGCCGGGACAGGTTTTCAACAAAGTTATCCACAGAAACATTGGATTGCCCTTCAATCCCTTCTAAATCAACGACTTGAGGCCGCTTTGCAAAGAAGACTTCAAGAAAGCCCGGCAAACGCCGCCTTCGCATGAACCACTGGATCTCGGTCGCCGTCCAGACACCGGCCCACAGTTCGGTGTCCGGACCGCTGACCTACCGAAGTGAGTTGCCACTACCGCCGGGAACGCTGGTGCGTGCGCCCCTGGGGTCGCGCGAGGTGCTGGGCATCGTCTGGTCACCGGCCGACGGACCGCCGGATGGACGGGCCGCGGAGGCCACCCGGACGATCGCGGGCGCGCTGGAGGGCATCGAACCCCTGTCCGCGCCCTGGCTGGAACTGGTGGCCTTTGCGGCCGGGTACTACCAGCGCGCCTTGGGCGAACTGGCGCTGGCCGCACTGCCGCCGCAGCTTCGCGAGCTCAGCAGCACCCAGCTGGCCCGCCGCCTGAAGGCCAGCGCCGGCAAACCGCGCGACGCCAGCGCCGGCAATGCCATCGAAAAAAATCCTGATTTCATAGCACTCAGCGACCAGCAGACGCTGGCATTGGCCGAATTTGATTCAAAACCAGGCCCGTTTTTGCTGTTTGGCGCCACCGGCAGCGGGAAAACCGAGGTCTATCTGCACGCCGTGGCCGCGCTGCTGGAGCGCGACCCGGGCGCGCAGGCATTGGTGATGGTGCCCGAGATCAACCTCACGCCGCAGCTGGAGGCGCGTTTCAACGCGCGCTTCGCGCCGCGCTACGGCGACCGCTCCGTGGTCTCGCTGCACAGCGGCATGACCCACCCGCAGCGTCTGAAGAGCTGGCTGGCCGCGCACAGCGGCGCCGCGCGCATCGTGCTGGGCACACGCATGGCGGTGTTTGCGTCCATGCCCGGCCTGAAGCTGATCGTCGTGGACGAGGAGCACGACCCCAGCTACAAGCAGCAGGAGGGCGCGCGCTACTCGGCCCGCGACCTGGCCGTCTACCGCGGTCGGCTCGACGGCGCCAAGGTGCTGCTGGGCTCGGCCACGCCTTCGCTGGAGAGCTGGCACCACAGTCGCCCCGCCACCGTGGACGATCCCGGCGGGCGTTACACCCGGCTGGTGATGCCGGGGCGCATCGGCGATGCCGGTTTCCCGAAGGTACGGCGGGTGGACATGAACCATCAGCCCATGAAGACCGTGTTCTCGGCGCCGTTGCTCGATGCCATTCGTGCCCGGGTGGCGCGCGGCGAGCAGTCCATGGTGTTCCTGAACCGGCGCGGCTACGCCCCCGTGTTGCATTGCGCCGACTGCGGCTGGAAAAGCGAGTGTCCGCACTGCAGCGCATTCCGCGTGTTCCACAAGATCGACCGCACCCTGCGCTGCCACCACTGCGGTTTCACCGAACGGGTGCCACGGGCCTGCCCGGCCTGCGGCAACATCGACATCGCCCCGCTGGGCCGCGGCACCGAGCGGCTGGAGGAGCACCTGGCCGAGCTGCTGGAAGGCGACACCCGGCCGGACGGCACGCCGATTCGCATCGTGCGCATCGACGCCGACACCACCAAGCTCAAGGGCGCGCTCGAAACCCAGCTGGCACAGGTGCATTCGGGCGAGGTGGACGTGCTGGTCGGCACGCAGATGATTGCCAAGGGCCACGACTTTCGCCGCATCACGCTGGTGGCCGCGGTGAACCCGGACGGCGCGCTGTTCTCCAGCGATTTCCGCGCACCTGAGCGGCTGTTCAGCCTGCTGATGCAGTCGGCCGGACGCGCCGGGCGCGATGCCGCCCTGGTCGCTGCCAGCGATTCGGCCAGCGAGATGTGGATCCAGACCTTCCACCCGGCGCACCCGCTGTTTGAGGCGCTCAAGAAGCACGACTACCCGGCGTTTGCCGCGCGTGAACTGCAGGAGCGCCAGGCGGCGGCCATGCCGCCCTTCAGCTTCCAGGCGCTGGTGCGGGCGGAGGCGCGAACGCAAGAGGTGGCGCAAG
Source organism: Candidatus Skiveiella danica (assembly GCA_016721925.1). Lineage (GTDB taxonomy): Bacteria > Pseudomonadota > Gammaproteobacteria > Burkholderiales > Burkholderiaceae_C > Skiveiella > Skiveiella danica. Next base: position 746,873 of record JADKHE010000011.1, on the reverse strand, counting down.
GTTTCCTGAACGCGGCGAGCACCGGCGCGCAGGACACGCTGGCCGCCCGGGAAGGCTTCGAGGAGGTGATGGCGCGCATCACCCTGTATGGCGCGGTGCCCATGACCGTGCAACGCGTGGCCAACGTGGAGCGCGCGCAGATGCTGGTGGAAAGCGGCTCGCGCGCCGCGCTGCAGCGCTTTCTGGCCGCCTGGCAGGAGATCCTGCGCCAGACGCGGACCGATCCGGCGCACAAAGGCCTGATCCGCTGGGCCATCGACGTGGACCCGCTGACGATCTGACAGGACCGACCGTCCCGCCGAAGCGGCTCAGGTCACCTTCACCTGCACCAGTTCCTCGCCTTGTGGATCGGTCACGTGCACCGCGCACGCGATGCAGGGGTCAAAACTGTGCACCGTGCGCAGAATCTCCAGCGGTTTCTTGGGGTCGTGCAGGACATGGTTGTCCTGCAAGGCAGCTTCATAAGGCCCGGGCTGGCCTTTCGCATCTCTCGGGCCGGCGTTCCAGGTGCTGGGCACCACGGCCTGGTAGTTGCTGATCTTGCCGTCATCGACCACGATCCAGTGCGAGAGCCCCCCGCGCGGGGCCTCCATCAAGCCCACGCCCTGCATGTGGTTTGGCCAGGCGGAAGGATCCCAATACTGGTCGTTGAAGGTGCGCACGTCGCCCGCCTTGATGTTGGCAATCAGCGCGTCGTACCAGCCCTGCATCGCGTCGGCGATGATCTTTGATTCGAGTCCCCGTGCTGCCGTGCGCCCCAGCGTGGAAAACAGCGCGGAGACCGGCACATCCAGGGTTTTCAGGGTGGAATCGACGAGTGCCCGGGTCTGCTGGTGACCCTTGGCGTACATCAACAGCACACGCGCCAGCGGGCCCACCTCCATGACCTTGCCCTTCCATCGCGGCGACTTGATCCAGGAGTATTTCTTGTCCACGTCCAGGTGCTCATACGGCGGCTTCGGACCGGTGAAGTTGAGGGCCGTCTCACCCTTGAACGGATGCAAGCCTTGTGCGTCTCCGGCGCCGTACTGGTACCAGGAGTGGCTCACAAATTCCTGGATCTCGTCGTCCTTGTCCAGATCGATGGAATGAACGGTGGAGAGGTCGCCATTGAGAATGACACCGCGCGGGATGAGGAAGGAATCCTTGTCCCAGATGGACTTCCCAGGAAGGTCACCGAAGGCCATGAAGTTGCCGCCGGTGTTGCCGATGCCCCCCCAGTCTTTGTAGAACGATGCAATGGCCAGCAAGTCGGGCAAGTAGACCTGATCGACAAACTCCTGCATCTGCTTGATCACGTTCTGCACGATCTGCAGCCCGACCATGTTGACGGCCGTGGCCGCCTGACCGCCGCCGCCGCGCTGCGGACCGGCACTGGTCTGAACCGAGATGGCGCAAGGCACGCCGCCGACCACGAAATTCGGATGCGGGTTCTTGCCGCCAAAGATGGTGTGCAGTTTCACCACCTCACGCTGCCAGCTGAGTGCTTCGAGGTAATGGGCCACTGCCATCAGATTGGCTTCCGGCGGCAGCTTGTAAGCTGGATGGCCCCAGTAGGCATTGGAGAAAATGCCCAGCTGCCCCTGATCGACGAAGGTCTTGATCTTCTTTTGCACATCCGCAAAGTAGCCCGGCGAGGACTTGGAATAGCTGGAGATGCTTTGCGCCAGCGCTGAAGTCGCCTTGGGGTCGGCCTTGAGGGATGAAACCACATCCACCCAGTCGAAGGCATGCAGGTGGTAGAAGTGCATGACATGGTCATGCACGTACTGGGTGGCGATCATCAGGTTGCGGATCAGCTCCGCGTTGCGGGGAATGGTGTACCCGGGGATGGCGCGATGCAGCGCATCCTCGACGGAACGCACCGAGGCGACCCCATGCACCAAGGTGCAGACCCCGCAGATGCGTTGGGCGAAGGCCCAGGCGTCCCGCGGGTCGCGTCCGCGCAGGATGATTTCGATTCCGCGCACCATGGTGCCGGCGGAATAGGCCTGGGTGATCTTGCCGGCGGCATCGGTCTGCGCCTCGATGCGCAGATGGCCTTCAATGCGCGTGACAGGGTCAACAACGATGCGCTGTGCTGTGGTCATGGTCAGGTTTCCTCAACGCTGCAGGAAGGTTTCAAGAATCCGGTATTGCTCCCGGGCTTCGGTGTTCTCGGTGCCCAGGCCTTCCGCGACTGTCTGGCAGGTCCGCGCCAGTCGCGCCTGCATGGCGGCGTCCCATGCAATGCTCTCGCCCGGAACAGCGATCCGCACGCATGCCTGCGCGGCCTTGGCAACAAAGTGACCGGACTGCGCGGTCCAGCTGGCGTCGCTCCCGCACTGGGCAAAGCTGTCCACCCGCGCGGCATGGGCGGCATGAGCGGCCAGCTGCAACTCGGCCTCCGTGATGTCGGGCCTCCCGGCGGACTCCAGGGCGGACTTCACCCGCGCATCGTGGGAGAGGTCCAGGACCCGCCGGCAAAATGCGACGGCGATCTGGCGTTGTCGCTCAACGGGCAGACTCGCCAGCGCCAGCTTGAATTCCTTGTCATCGGTGATCGTCATGGCGGCTAGGCTCCTTTTGCAACGAGATGATCGGCGACCATCTCGGTCAGGCCGACCACGGGCAGGTCCATCTGGTAGTGCTCCAGACCTTCTTCCAGAACGATGCGGCAGTTGGCGCAAGCCGTGACCACGCGGTCCGGCTTGACGGTCTCGAACTGGGACTTCTTGACCTTGAAAGCCTCCAGGCGCAGTGCCTCGCCTTCCTCGATCGCGGAGGCACCGCCGCCGCCGCCGCAGCACCAATTCATGTAGCCGGCATCCGGCATCTCGACGAAGTTCTTCGCCACCATGTTCAACAGATTGCGCTGCGGCTGGATGACGCCGCCTCGACGTGCCAGCTGGCAGGGGTCATGGAAGGTCAGACGGTCCTTCTCGAAGCCTTCCGTCTTGAGCAGGCCGAGTTCCTGAAACTCGCCCAGCACTTCAACGATGTGCTGCACCTTGAATGTGAAGGGTCGGCCCACCAGGTTGGCGCCTTCCCAACGCAGGGCGGTGTAGGCGTGTCCACACTCCGGGCTGATGACCGTCTTGACCTTGAGCTTTTCCGCTCCTTCGACGATGCGCGAGACGATCACTCGGGCCAGGTCCGAATTGCCGATCTGCATGCCGGCATTGGTGGCTTCGAATGCGGTCGAACACAGCGTCCAGGTCTTGCCGACATGCTGCATGATCTTGGCAATGGCCCCGAGGTACTCGGGAAAGTTCATGATCTCCATCGACGACAGCATGACCATGTATTCGGCGCCTTCCACATCCATCGGGATCGGGATGCCGAAGTCTTTCTCCACATGCTTCATCTGCGCCTTCACGGCGGGCAGCTTCACCCCCATCGGGCTGCCAATCGTGATCGTTCGATTGGCCGCACCCTTGATGCCTTCGGGCGCGTTGCCGGAGGCAGACATGCCTTCACGGAACTTGCGCACCATGTAGACGATGTCGTTGCCGACCGGGCACACCGCCGAGCAGCGGCCGCACAGGGTGCACGAGTTGTAGACCATTTCCTGCCATTCGCCAAGCTCGGCGTCCGTGACCGGCTTGGACAGTCCCACCGTTTTCTTCAGCCGACCCAGCAGCGTGTATTCCTGCTCGTACAAGCGTCGCATGGGTTCCAGCTTGTGGATCGGGGTGTACCTGGGATTCCCGGTTTCGGTATAGAACAGGCAGGCCTCGGCGCACAGGCCGCAATGGACGCAGCTGTTGAAGTAGCTGGCGATGGGCGCATCGATAACTTCCTTCAGGACGCGCACGCCCTTTTCAAGAGAGGCAGTCATACGGCAACTCCTTTGTGACCGTTGATGGCGCCAATGAACCAGCGTGATCCGAACACCGTGAAGGCGTGAAACAACTTGGTAAACGGCAGAAACACCAGCAGCAGCTCAACACAAAGGATGTGCAAGGCCAGCATGGTGGTGTAAGGCAGCAACAGGTGCCGGACAGCCAGCCATCCAGTCAGGACTGGCAGGAAAGTCAACGTCCAGGTGAACCAGTCTTCAAAGGTGGAGAGAAAGCGCTTCACCGGATTCATGATGCGATCGGCCAGCAGCACCAGCATCGCGACGAGGGTTACGATGGTGACGAGGTCGATGAACTGCGAAGGCAAGGCGGGCCAGGAAATGCCGAAAAGGCTCTGGATCAGCTTGATGTGGGGTGCGAACAGGAACACCACGATGGCCAGCCCGATGTGAAAAATGGCACCTGCGATGTAGGTGACGGGCGCCTTCTTCAGCATGCCCTCGGCGGGAAGAGTCCGCCGGAAAATCGTCCGCCATCCGGATGCGCCGGGCAGCGCACGCGGTGCCGAGAGGTCTTTCTTGCGTCCCAGGCTGTAGATCTCGAACAAACGCCACAGCACGCCGAGCACAAATATTCCCACGGCAAGGTTGAGGCCCGGTCCGCGGACCCAGGTCAGCAATTGCATCTCATTCATGATCATTTCTCCAGATCGGCCAGAGTGGTGGTCTCATGGCCCGCCTTGGCGGCACGCTTCTTGGCCCGGTTCAGAAAGCTCACGGCAGCGCCGGTCGCCACGCCGACGGCCGCTGCCGCGCCCACCATTTGCAGCGGACCCGCGGGCACCGAAAGCGCCCGGTAGAAGCCGCCCGCGTCCCAAAAATCAGGTTCCGAGCAGCCCAGGCAACCATGCCCGGATTCCACGGGCCACGAGGTGCCCGCATTCCACTTGGTCGTGGCGCAGGAGTTGTAGGTCACCGGCCCCTTGCAGCCGAGTTCGAACAGGCACCACCCATTGCGTGCGCCTTCGTCATCGAAGGTCTTCGCGAACTTGCCCTGGTCGTAAAACGGGCGACGGTAGCAGCGGTCGTGGATGGTTTCGCCATAGAAGGCCTTGGGCCGTCCCAAGGCGTCGAGTTCGGGCAGGCTGCCAAAGGTGATGAAATGGGCCAGCACCCCGGTCATCACCACCGGTATGGGCGGGCAGCCAGGAACATTGACGATCGGCCTGTCCTTGATGATGTCCGACACCGCCACTGCACCGGTGGGATTTGGATTGGCATGGGGGAGCCCCCCGAACGCCGCGCAGGACCCCATGGCCACGATCGCGGCCGCGCCCCGTGAGGCCTCCTTCAGCAATTCCAGGTTGGTCCTGCCTGCGATGCAGGAATACGCGCCCTCCAGTGCCAAGGGAACGGAGCCATCGACGATCAGCAGGTACTTGCCCTGGTTCTCTTTCATCGCGGTGTGCAGGGCCTCCTCGGCCTGGAAGCCCGCAGCGGCCATCAGCGTCTCCTGATAGTCCAGCGAAACCATGTCGAAGATCATGCCTTCGATGGTGGGCGAATGCGATCGGGTGATCGATTCGGTGCAGCCGGTGCATTCCTGGAACGGCAACCAGATGACCGAGGGGCGCCGGGTGGCGGCCGGTGCCGCCGCCAGTGCAGACGCCATGGCCTGCCCCGCAACCGGCGAAAGCGCCATCATGGACGCCAGGGTGGCGCAGTACTTCGAAAACGTGCGCCGGCTGACGCCTTGCCGCGCGAGGGATTCGATCAAGGGACCTTGCATGATGTTTCACCTTCCAATCCGTCACACACTGACGAAATAAACTGCCTCAACCCAAATCCGATATCAGCAGATCCAGCCGCTCCAGACCGGCTGCGACGTCGTCGATCGGCGCCTTCACCAGTTCGGGCACCACGGCGACTTCGATGAACGCGGACGCCACCCCGCCTTGTCCGTTGTGGTGCGTGACCCACCAGACACCCGGGCAGCTGGTTTCATCCAGCCTGGATTCGCCGCCGGCGTCCAGACTGATGTGGGTCTCGCCGTTTCCCAGAGACTCTCGCAGCCATTCGAGGTCGGCCGCAGTCAGCGGCATCGCCAGCAGGTCAATGGTGGAGGCCTCGTTTGCATCCACCAGCCTGCGCACTTTCTGCGCAATCTCGCGGAGCACGACGGGGGCATTGCCGGACAACCCGGCCGCACGACCCGGCGCAGGAACCGACACGATGGGAATGCGGTCAAGCTTCATGCTGCCAGGCTCCCACAAGATCGAAAATCGCAGTCGCCACTGCGGGGATGGCGGCAGCCACCACGGGCGTCGGGAATTCGCCCCAGTCCATGGCCTGCGGCTGGATCGCCAACATGGCGCGCTTGCCGGGCCAGTGCCCTGCCAACAAGGCAATGGCGCGCAGGTCGGTCAGGCCGACTTCATGCACGGTGGATTTGCGGTTTCCCAGCAGGAAAGCGTCCATGGCATCGCCTTCCATCAGGCGCCATTGCCCGGCTGGAGAATCGATGTTGGCAGCATCCACCACGATCAGGGCGTCCGCATCCTGAATAGGGCCGGCCAGCGTGAACGACAGCGTGCCGCCGTCCAGAAGTTCCACATCATCGGGCAGCGCCGGACCTGCCCGCAGCGCAGACAGCACATGAACGCCCACCCCTCATCCATCAGGAGCGTGTTTCCAATGCCGAGCACCAGGATTTTCATGGTGGCTCAGTTTAGACTTAAGCGTTTGCTGATGTATAGGCTGAGATTTCTGACTTATTGATCCAGATCAAAGCCCGGGCGGGCGCGCAAAGATGCGCCTGCGACGAGGTTATAACGACCTGCCTCCCAAGGAATTTTTGCTGCCATGTGTCTTGCCATACCGATGCAAATCACCGCGATCGACGGACTTTTCGCACGTTGCGAAGCCCGTGGCACCTTCCGTGACGTATCGGTCTTCATGATCCGGGACGAACTCCCGCAGGTGGGCGACCACGTGATGGTCAGCGCCGGGCAAGCGGTCCGCAAGGTCAGCGAGGAAGATGCGCGACTGTCCTGGGAACTCTACGACCAGATCCTGGCGGAAACGCCAGAGCCACCGGCGCAGGGTGATCTGTGACACGTCTTTTCAACCCGTCCGAGCCTTCGACGATGGCCCGGGCCGCGAAACAGTCCGGCTTGTCGCCAGCCGGAGCCGGCGTTTCGCTGACGTCGTGCACAGCGCACCGTAGCGCTTCAGTCCATGCATGAGATGTCGCTCGCCGAGGAGGTTCTGCAACTGATCGAGGACGCGGCGCGCCAGCAGGCCTTTGCGAAAGTGCAAACGGTCTGGCTGGAGATCGGCCAGCTGTCCGGGGTCGAGCCAGAGGCCATGGCGTTTTGTTTCGACGCCGTCACACGCGGCAGCATCGCGCAGGGCGCGCGCCTGGAGATCATCCGGCTGCCGGGCACGGGCTGGTGCATGGCCTGCGCCCGCACCGTGCCGATGACCGAGGTCTTTGGCGAGTGTCCCTTATGCGGCGGCCATCAGATGCAGGTCACCGGCGGAACTGAAATGCGGGTCAAGGAACTCGAAGTAACATGAAACCCTCGGCCCAGGCTGCGCTCTGCAACGCAGGCCCGCGCTGCTCCCAACGGACAAGGAAATTGGAATGTGCACCACATGCGGCTGCGGCACCGATGAAGTGAAGCTCGAAGGCGGCAACGCCGGGCACGGGCACGGCCATGAACACGTTCATGCCGATGGCACGCGGCACAGCCACGAGCACGAGCATTCCCACGCGGCAGAAGAAGGGCATGGCCATTCACACGCCCCGGGCCTCAGCGCCACGCGCAGGGTGCAGATCGAGCAGGACATCCTGTCCAGGAACAACGCCTATGCGCATGAGAACCGCCAGCATCTGGCCGGGCAAGGCATCTTTGCGCTGAACCTGGTCTCGGGCCCTGGCTCGGGCAAGACGACGCTGCTGTGCAAGACCATCACGATGCTGGCCGGGCTGCCGGTGGCCGTCATCGAAGGCGACCAGCAGACCAGCATGGACGCCGAACGCATCCGGGCCACCGGCGCACCCGCCGTCCAGATCAACACCGGCAAGGGTTGCCATCTCGACGCCCACATGGTCGGCCACGCCATGAGCCGGCTGGCCCTGAAGGACGATTCCCTGCTGATGATCGAGAACGTGGGCAACCTGGTCTGCCCCGCCGCCTTCGACCTGGGCGAGGCGCACAAGGTGGTCATCCTGTCGGTGACGGAGGGCGAGGACAAGCCCATCAAGTACCCGGACATGTTCCGCGCGGCCAGCCTGATGCTGCTCAACAAGATCGACCTGCTGCCGCACCTGGACTTTGACGTGGAGGCCGCCCTGGGCTACGCCCGGCGGGTCAATCCGCGGATTCGTGTGATCCAGCTGTCGGCCACCCGCGGCGAGGGCATGGACGAATGGCTGCAGTTTCTGCGTGACGGCCTGGCCAGCGCGGCCGCCGCCAAACAGGAAACCGTCGACAGCCTCAGGCAGCGTATCGCGCAGCTCGAGGTGCAGCTGGCGAGTACGCCCGCACAGGGTTGAGCTGGCCCAACGATGTCCGGCCGCCCGGCCCCTGACGCGCTCGCACTGGCAGGCTCCCTATCCTTGGTCGTGGGCGCGATATCGCCGATCCAGGGTGGGCGGCCGGTGCTTTCCGCCGGCCTGCTCGACCGCCTCGCCAGCAGGTACTCCATCGACCAATGGCCAGAGCAGCTGGGCCGCCTGTTCAACCTGTGCGGACACGCCCAGACACTGGCCTCACAACTCGCGCTTCAGGGCACCGGGTCGACCGAATCCAGCGGGGTGATGACGGCCCGCATCGGATTGCTGTTGCGGCTCGTCACAGCAGGTGAACAATTGCAGCGCATGGTGCTGGACTGGCCATCGGCCTGCCCCCAACCCGGGCTGGCGCCCGACATGGCCTTGCTCAAGGCGGCACGACCCGCAACGCCCCCCGCTCAAGCGTCCCTCGCCGAGCTCCAGCACCAGATGGACACGCTTTCCACGCTACTGGCCGAGCGCCTGTTCGGCATGCCAGCGGCGGACTGGCTGCGGGAATGGCAGACTCAGCCGGTGGCCTGGCTGCACCACTGGTCCCAGGATTCACACAGTTCAGTGGCGCGCTGGCTGCATGCCATCAGGCCCGACGCGTGCGCTGTGCGCCTGGCGCATCGGGTCCTGCCCACCCCACAGACCGATCCGGCGGGCTTTGCCGATCTCGGCCAGCGCCTGCTGAACGACCCGGCGCAGTCCCAACGGCCCTCCTGGCACGGCCTGGCGGCGGAAACCGGGCCGTGCACCCGGGGCTGGCAAGGAGGTGGCGCGCCAGGCGACGAGTCCCTGTGGTGGCGACTGGGGGCGCGGGTGGCAGACCTGGCTGCGATCCTGAGCCGGCCTGACAGCCTGCGATTTGGTTCCCTGACGCTCGGCCTGGACACCGGACTGGGCTGGTGCGAGATGTCGCGCGGCTTGCTGGTGCATGTGGCGCAGGTTCAGCGCCCAAGCCCGGAAGCAGCACCCACCATCACGCGCTACCGGCTGCAGGCACCCACCGAGTGGAACTTCCACCCTGACGGTGCGCTGGCCCAATGGCTGCGCCAGACCCTGCCCACAATCGACGGCCTGCGCCGCGCCCGCCTGGCGGCAACAGCACTGGACCCTTGCGTGCAACTCGACGTGCAAAGCGCCGAGGAACCGTCGCAGCCGACTTCAGGCCAGATGCCCGGCAAATGCCTTTCGGCAGCCCCGTCCCCTTCTGCGCAAACGCTGCCCCGGGCGCTGCCCGCTTGCGTGCTCGCCCTGGGCGCCCACCTGAAAAACAAAGCCTGCCTGGTGGCCGGCGCGCAGGTGTTCTGGTCGGATGCCCATGGCGATCTGGCCGACGTGCAGGCCTGCACCAACCTGCAAGCCTCGGTGGATCGAGTTCTGGCGCTGGCCCGGGCGCAGGGCCACGCCATCCAGGCCGTGGCGCATGACCTGCACCCCGACTTCTTCAGCACCCGGCTGGCGCTGCAGACCGCAGAACGGCTCGGCGTGCCGGCCATCCCGGTGCAACACCATCACGCCCATGTGGCGGTGCTGCTCGCCGAAGCCGGTCGAACCGATGCAACGACCGGTCTGGCGCTGGACGGCTATGGCATGGGCAGTGATGGCACGGCCTGGGGCGGCGAGCTGCTACGGGTGGACACGACCGGATGGCAGCGACTCGGCCGCCTGAGCCCGCTGGCCCTGCCCGGCGGCGACAGAGCCGCGCTCGAACCCTGGCGCATGGCGGCGGGCGCCCTGCACGCACTGGGGCGGGGCGGCGAGATCGTGCCGCGCTGGTCCGCCAGCGTCGGCGAGTCTGCCGCCCGGACGATTGCAGCGATGCTGGCGCGCGACGTGCGCTGCCCCCCGACATCGAGCGCCGGCCGCTGGTTCGACGCTGCAGCCGCTGCCCTGGGCTTGCGCCTGCGTCAGCGCCACGAGGCCGAGGCCGCCGTCGCCTTGCAGCAGTGCGCGCAGGCCTGGCTGGATCGCCATGCGCCCGGGGTCGTGGCCGACATCGACGCCGTTGCCCGGCATCGCCTGAGCGCTGATGGCGAACTGAACGTGCTCGGCCTGCTCGAGCCCTTGCTGGCGCTCGGTGATCCGGTTGCGAAGCGTGACGATGACGCCATCGGTCGCGCCGCCGCGCAATTTCACATCTCGCTGGCCACGGCGCTGACCGACTGGGTGGGCCGCACCATGCCCGCAGACCCAGCGCCTTTCGTGGTCGCGCTCTCGGGCGGCTGCTTCCACAACGGACTGCTGCGCGATCATCTGCAGCGCAAACTGGCGCAACGCGGCGGCGCCATACTCGCCACGACCGAACCCGGCGATGCGACACTGGCGCTGGGCCAGGCGTGGGTCGCCGCCTGGCACGTGGTCAATGAGCGTGCCAGCACCATGCCCGACTTGAACGCACCCTGATCCCCATCCCGAAGGAAAACAAATCATGTGTCTCGCTGTCCCCGCCCGCGTGGTCGAATGCCTGGAGGGCGTCCGCGCCCTGATCGACCTGGAAGGCGTGCGCATGGAGATCTCCCTCGAACTCCTCGACGACGTGCGCCCCGGCGACTACGTGATCGTGCATGTCGGCTACGCCATTGGCAAGCTCGACGAAGACGAGGCGCTGGCCACGCTGCAGGCCATGGCTGCGATGGCGCAGGCCGATGCCCGCGAAGGCGCACAACCATGAAATACGTCGATGAATTTCGCAACGCCGACCTGGCCCGCGGCCTGGCGCGCGCCATCACCCAGGCCGTGGCGCCCGGGCACCGCTACAACCTGATGGAGTTCTGCGGCGGCCACACCCACGCCATCGCCCGCCATGGCCTGCGCGCTCTGCTGCCGCCCGAGATTGAACTGATCCACGGCCCCGGCTGCCCGGTCTGCGTGCTGCCGATCGGCCGCATCGACCAGGCCATCGCGCTGGCGCGTGACCACGGCGTGCTGCTCTGCACCTATGCCGACCTGATGCGGGTGCCGGCCTCCAACGCCAGCTCGCTCATGAAAGCGCGCAGCCAGGGGGCCGACGTGCGCATGGTGTATTCGGCCATCGACGCGCTGAAGCTGGCGCAGCAACACCCCGATCGTGAAGTGGTGTTCCTGGCCATCGGCTTCGAGACCACCACGCCGCCCACCGCGTCAGTGCTGCGCCAGGCCCGCGCCCTGGGTCTGCGCAACTTCTCGGTGCTGTGCAACCACGTGCTGACCCCGCCGGCCATGCGCGGCATCCTGGGTCCGGCGCCGGGCAATGAGACGTCGGCGCACCTGCACGGTTTCATCGGCCCGGCCCACGTCTCGACCGTGATCGGCAGCGAGCCCTATCGCTTCTGCGCCGACGACTACCACCGTCCCGTGGTGATCACGGGATTCGAGCCGCTGGACGTGATGCAGGCCGTGCTGATGCTGGTGCGCCAGCTCAACGAGGGTCGTGCCGAGATCGAGAACCAGTTCACCCGCTCCGTGACGCCGCTGGGCAACCAGAAGGCCCAGGCCTTGATGGCCGAGGTGTTCGAGCTGCGCGACAGCTTCGAGTGGCGCGGGCTGGGCAGCCTGCCGCATTCGGCGCTCAAATTGCGCCCCGAATACGCCAGCTTCGACGCCGAGCAACGCTTCGCCGCGCCGTACCGCGCGGTCGCCGATGCCAAGGCCTGCGAGTGCGGCGCCATTCTGCGCGGCGAGAAGCGCCCGCAGGACTGCCGCGTGTTCGGCACCGTCTGCACGCCGGACAACCCGATCGGCTCGTGCATGGTGTCGTCCGAAGGCGCCTGCGCTGCCCACTACACCTACGGCCGCTTCATGACCGACATGCCAACGATTGCAGAAAAGCCAGGAGCCACCGCATGAGCCCTGTCAAACCCGGCTACACCCGGCCGCTGGACCTGCGCCACGGCCGCATCGACATGAGCCACGGCAGCGGTGGGCGTTCCATGGTGCAGCTGATCGAGCAGATCTTCCTGAGCGCCTTCGACAACCCGGCGCTGGCCGCGCGCGACGACCACGCCGTGCTGACCACGCCGCCCGAGCTGGCGCTGGGCGGCCAGTTGGTGATGGCCACGGACAGCCATGTGGTCTCGCCGCTTTTCTTCCCGGGCGGCGACATCGGCTGCCTGTCGGTGCACGGCACGGTCAACGACGTGGCCATGGCCGGCGCGCGCCCGCTGTGGCTCTCGGCCGGGTTCATCCTGGAAGAAGGCTTTCCACTGGCTGACCTGCAGCGCATCGTGACCTCCATGGCGCGGGCCGCCGCCGACGCCGGTGTGCCCATCGTCACCGGCGACACCAAGGTGGTGCAGGCCGGCAAAGGCGACGGCGTGTTCATCAACACCACAGGCGTCGGCGTGACGCGCCCCGGCGTGCACCTCAGCGGCTCGCTGGCGCGGCCGGGCGACGCGATCCTGGTGTCCGGCACGATGGGTGACCACGGCGTGGCCGTGATGTCAGTGCGTGAAGGCCTGAGCTTCGGCACCACGCTGTTGTCGGACACCCAGTCGCTGCACACCCTGGTGGCGGCGATGCTCGACGCGGTGCCGGGCATCCACGTGCTGCGCGACCCGACGCGCGGCGGCCTGGGCGCCACGTTGAACGAAATCGCCAGCCAGTCGGGCGTGGGCATGCGCCTTGTGGAGTCCGCCATTCCGGTGCGCGGCGAAGTGCGGGCGGCCTGCGAGTTGCTGGGGCTGGACCCCTTGTACGTGGCCAACGAAGGCAAGCTGCTGGCGATCTGCCCTGTGGATCAGGCTGACGCCTTGCTGGCCGCCATGCGCGCCCACCCGCAGGGGCGCGACGCCGCGCGCATCGGCAGCGTGGTGGATGACCCCAACCGTTTCGTGCAGATGACCACCGCGCTGGGCGGGCAGCGCATGGTGGACTGGCTCTCGGGCGAACAGTTGCCGCGCATCTGTTGAGGGCGAAGGGCCCCACAGTCCCCGAGGACGTTCAGGTCATCAACGCAACCGCACCCGAAAACGTCACGAAGGCCGCCGCCGTGGATACGAGGATGATGCGCGCGATGCGCCCGTTGTCGGCGCCAAAGCGCTCGGCCAGCAGCGAGACATTGCTGGCGCTGGGCAGCGCCGCGATCAGCACCATCACCGTCAGCGCAAACCGGTCCAGCGGCACCCCAAGCGCCATCGCCGTCGCGCCCACCAGCAGCACCAGCAAGGGGTGCAGCAGCAGCTTGATCGCGGCCACCGGCAGGTAGTCGATCAACGGCACGGCGGGGTGATCGTGCAGCGCCGCGCGCATCTGCGAGCGCGCCAGCACCGCGCCGATCGTGAACAGCGCCACCGGCGAGGCCGCGTCGGCCAGCAGGCCCACCGTCTTGAGCACCGGGCCCGGCAGCTCGAAGCTGAAAACCGAGGCCAGCGCGCCCAGCAGGATGGACCAGGGCAGCGGGTTGACGAGCATGCCCTTGAGCGCGTTCTGGGCCGCATGGGCCACGCCGTGCTCGTCGGCGCTGTCCAGCCTGGAGAGCGCGATGCACAGCGAGGTGGTGATGACCATGTCCACCATGATCGTCACGATGATGGGGCCGGCGGCGCGCGGCCCCAGCAGGGCCACCAGCAGCGGCACGCCCATGAAGCCTGTGTTCGGGAAGGCCGCCACCAGCGCACCGAAGGCGCCGTCGTTCCAGCCGATGCGGGCATTCAGGCTGATCGTCACGGTGAAGGCCACGATCACCAGCGCACACAGCAACCAGGTGAAAAACACGCCCGCATCCAGCAACTGCGCGATCGGCGTGGTGGCGCCAAAGCGGTACAGCATGCAGGGCAGCGCAAAGAACAGCACAAAGCCGTTGAGCCCCGCGATGGCTTCCAGTGGCAGCATGCGCTGGCGGGCCGCAATGTAGCCGGCCAGAACAAGTGCAAAGAAAGGGAAAGTGACGAGCAGGATGGAGAGCACGGGGGCTATTGTCACTGCAAGCGCGAGGCCCGGTCCGACCGGCAATGCATCCGCATCAATGACGTCTGACGCCTGTGCGACCTGGCGAATGAAAACGCCAGCACGCCTTGGCCCGCGCCATTGAAGTTCCTCAGAGTCGCATCCACGAAATTGTGAAGGGCCTGCGCAGAATTTCAGCTGAGACAGCCGTGCGCATCTCTGCATTCTTTAGAACCGATGCGCAGAGCTTGATCAACCTGCATATCGACTACGACATCATCCAGGCCAAGGAAACCATGGCTGATCTTCTGGCGCGCATCCACCGGTTCGACAGGGTCGAAGCGCGCGCCTGAGAAGCAGCCTCTGTTGACTGAGCCTGGCCCCTGTTAATGGCTGTGTATCCGGCCAGCGTCGAGCGCAAAGCGGAGGAAGGTGGCGAGCAGGATGAGCCGTGTGAGGGTAAGGGTGAGGGTCCCGGAACCGGCAGGCCGGGAAAAACACGCCAGTACTCAACCTTGCAACAGCATCGATTCGCTGAAGCCAGTGCTCGCTTCTGCGGATAGCGCCACCGCCGCTATTGCGTCGACTTCTCGACCGGGTATCCAGCGGCCAGCCAATCCGCCATGCGCATGTCGACGGCGCGAACATTCGTGAAACCCAAGTCCTTGAGCGACTTGGCCGCGAGAGCACTGCGCCAGCTCGTGCCGCAATACACCGTGATCTTCTGCCCGAGATCTGTCTTGTCGGGAAAACCCACCTTGGGCCAGATTGCAAACTCCACCGTGCCGCGTGGCATGCTCAAAGCTCCGGGAACGCGTCCGGAGGCGGCCTGTTCGGAGGGCAGACGCACGTCCAGAAGCAGGCCGGCGTCTTTGGCGTCAACAGCAGCCTTCAGTCCAGCCATGTCGATCATCGTCACCTGCTGCTTGGCTTCCGCGACCATCTTGGCTGCTGGCGGCGCCAGCACCATCTGGGCGTGCGCGTTCAGCGTCGAGAAAACCAGCTGCCCAATCATCCAGGCTGAAAAATACACTGAACCAGTGAAAGACGGCCTCATGACGTTTCTCCTTTCGCATCAATCACAAAACCCACCATCGCAAACTACTTTAGAAAAACTGGCCTGTCGTCACCTTGAGTTGAATCAAGGTGTCATTGGAATTGACAAGCGGCTCAACGGGGCGGAAAAAGATCGCCCAGCCGCGCAATCGCCCGGTACGATTCGTCGCCCGGCCCGCCCCCTGACCCACCGTCCTTACGCCACCCGCCCCGAGCGGCAGGCGCCCGGTATGATTCGCCGCTCTGTCCGCCCTGCCGCCCTCTTCTTTTCTGCCCCATGTCCTCCGGTCTCAATCTCGCCCAGCAGGAAGCGGTGAACTTCATGCACGGCCCCTGCCTGGTGCTCGCCGGGGCGGGTTCGGGCAAGACCCGGGTGATCACGCACAAGATCGCGCGGCTGATCCAGGCCGGGATGGAGCCGAAGCGCATCGCCGCCATCACCTTCACCAACAAGGCCGCCGCCGAGATGCGCGAGCGCGCCAAGGGGCTGATCGGCCGCGGCGCGAAAGAGGTGCTGATCTGCACCTTCCACGCCCTGGGCGTGCGCATGATGCGCCAGGACGGCGCGGTGCTGGGCCTCAAGCCCCAGTTCAGCATCCTGGACAGCGACGACGTGACCAGCATCCTGAAGGACTGCGGCGGCACGACGGATGCCGCCACCGCGCGGCAGTGGCAGTGGGCCATCAGCCTGTGGAAAAACACCGGGTTGAACGCCGCGCAGGTCGAGGCGCAGGCGAAGGACGACAGCGAGCGCATCACGGCGCGCATCATGGCGCGTTACGAGGAGCGGCTGAGCGCGTACCAGAGTGTCGATTTCGACGACCTGATCGGCCTGCCGCTCAAGCTGCTGGCGGAGTTTCCGGACGTGCGCGCCAAATGGCAGGCGGCCCTGGGCCATGTGCTGGTGGACGAATACCAGGACACCAACGCCACGCAGTACGAGGTGCTCAAGCACCTGGTGGGAGAACGCGGCCGCTTCACGGCCGTGGGTGACGACGACCAGTCGATCTACGGCTGGCGCGGCGCCACGCTGGACAACCTGAAGAAGCTGCCGCAGGATTTTCCCCAACTCAAAGTCGTCAAGCTGGAGCAGAACTACCGCTCGACCAGCGCCATCCTGCGCGCAGCCAACAACGTGATCGGCCCCAACCCCAAGCTCTACCCCAAGACGCTGTTCAGCGAGCTCGGCGAAGGCGAGCCGGTGCGCGTGGTGGACGCCGACAATGAGGAGCACGAGGCCGAGCGCATGGTGGCACGCATCCAGAGCCTGCGCGAGACCTCGCAACACAAGGAATGGCGCGACTTTGCCGTGCTGTACCGCGCCAACCACATGGCCAAGCCCTTCGAAAAAGCGCTGCGCCGCGCCAACGTGCCGTACAAGGTGTCGGGCGGCCAGAGCTTTTTTGACCGCGCCGAGATCAAGGACCTGTGCGCCTGGTTCCGGCTGTGGGTCAACAACGACGACGACCCGGCCTTCCTGCGCGCCATCACCAGTCCGAAGCGCGGCATCGGCCACCAGACGCTGCAAAGCCTGGGTGAGTTCGCCGGTAAATACCGCCTGAGCCTGTTCGCCGCGCTGTTCTCGCACAGCCTGCCGGCGGCCCTGCCGGCGCGCGCCGTGGGCAGCCTGCACGAGTTCGGCCGCTTCGTGAACGACCAGGAATACCGCGCCCGCCACACGCACGGCGCCGAAGCCGCGCGCGCCTTCCTGACCGACTGGCTGAAAGACATCGGCTACGAGAAGCACCTGTACGAAGGCGAGGAGAACGAGAAGGTGGCCGCCGCGCGCTGGACCAACGTGATCGAGTTTTGCGACTGGATGGGTGCGCGTTGCGGCGGGGAGATCGACGACGCGGCCGGGGTCAGCATCGCCAGCGAAAAGAAAAGCCTGCTGGAAGTGGCCCAGACCATCTCGCTGCTGTCCACGCTCGACGAGCGCGAGCAGGACCCCAACATGCTGACCCTGTCCACGCTGCATGCGTCCAAAGGGCTGGAATGGCCGCATGTGATGCTGGTGGGGGTGAACGAGGGCCTGCTGCCGTTCAAGCTCGGCGATGACGAGGCGGCATCCGGGCAGACCGGCGGCCCGATGAGCGAGGGCATCCTGCAGCGCCTGCAGGAAGAGCGGCGCTTGATGTACGTGGGCATCACCCGCGCGCAGCGCACGCTGGCGGTGAGCTGGACCAAGCGCCGCAAGAAGGGCCGCGAGGTCGTGCCCGCGCAGCCCAGCCGCTTCATTGCCGAGATGGCGCTGGATGCGGCCACGGTGCGCGAGGACCCGCGCGAGAAGCTGCGCGCGCTGCGCGCCGAGTTCGCGAAGAAGGCGCTGGCCACGGCCGATGCTGCCGCCGCAGGAGCTCGCGCATGAAACGGCTGACCGGGCTGTCAAACGCTATTGTTTTGGTAGCTATTTGTGTCCATCCCGCGATGGGAAATGCCCAAAATCGTTCTGAAACGGTCCCGGTGGCGTGTCCGCAGGCCTTGGATGTCACCGCCTTGCACCTGTACGGCGCCTGGCAGGCGCGCTGGGACGGCGTGAGCGAAGCCGCGACGCTGACGCTGGGCCGCAGCGAGGACCACCCCGATGGCTTGCGCGGCACGATTCGGCGCCCGGCCGGCCAGAGCCCGGCGCAGGCCCTGGTGGCCGGCGACGTGGACAACGGCGCCTTCACCCTGGAGGAGTCCATCGACGGCCGCGCCATCAGCGCCACCTGGAGCGGCAGCTTTGCGGATCAGGCCTGCGGCAAGGAAATCCGTGGCACCTGGACCGATACCGCCACGCGCATCGAGCGAGCGTTCGTGTTACGCAAGCAGCCGGGCTGGCAGTAGCGAGCCGAGCGCCGGCGGGGATCCTCAGCCGGCCTTGGGCGTCTTCCAGGTGTAGACCGCGGTCACGGCGTAGTTCCACACCGCCCCCACCAGCACGCCGGCAATCGCCGAGGTGATCCAGAAGCTGTCCTTGTGGAACAGGTAGTCGGCGATGCCGACGTTGGCCAGCGCCCCGACGCTGCAGGCCACCACGAACGACAGCCAGCCCCGCACGAAGCTCCAGCCGCGCAGACGCATGTCGCGGTAGGTCAGCACGTTGTTCATCACGTAATTGCTGGTCATGGCCACCAGCGTGGCGCCGCTCTGGGCCCACAGAAAAGACGTGCCCATGCCCTTGAACATTCCGGCCAGCACGATCAGGTGCACCACCAGGCCCAGGCCGCCCACCAATGAGAACGCGATGAAGCGGATGGGCACCACGCCGCCGGTGAACTTGTCCAGCAGCATGATGAAGTATTCCCAGGCCACGTTGGTGTCCAGCTTGCTTTCGCCGGCGACGCGGTTGCGGAACTCGTAGGGCAGCTCGCGGTGGCGCAGCGGCGTGGGCGACGTGGCGAACAGATCCAGCAGGATCTTGAAGCCGACGCCGGACATGCCGGCCTTGATGCAGGCCAGGGCGGCCTCGTGGCGGATCATGAAGAAGCCGCTCATCGGGTCTTTCAGGTCGGCCTTGAGCACCACGCGGCTGAGCTGCGTGGCCCAGCGGCTGAAGGCCGCGCGCGATGAATCCCAGTTGCCGATGCCGCCGCTCTCCACGTAGCGGCTGCCGACCACCACGTCCAGATCGCCGCCCTGGATCAGCTCGAACATTTTGGGCAGCAGGCGTTCGTCATGCTGCAGGTCGGCGTCGATCACGGCGACGATGGGCGCGGATGAGGCCAGCATGCCCTCGATGCAGGCGGTGGAGAGCCCGCGGCGGCCGATGCGCTGGATGCAGCGCACACGCCGGTCCGCCTGCGCCATTTCGCGCACGGCCTGAGCGGTGCCGTCGGGCGAGTTGTCATCCACAAAGATCATCTCCCAGTCGATGCCGGTGAGCGCCTCAGCCACGCGGTTGCGCAGCTCGACGACATTGCCGAGCTCGTTGAAGGTCGGCACGATGACGGAAAGTTGTGGCATTGTTTTTTACCTTGTCTGCGGGTCCGGCCCGCCTGTGGCTGCCCGTACCCGATTGTGTCGCGGATGGCCTTTGTAGTTGGTGCAGCGATAGATGTCCACCCGCCGGGTGACCTTGCCAAAGGCGCGCGCCTCCACCGTGTCGATGCGCTCCACCGAATCGAACCAGGGTTTCAGGCGCTCCAGGTCCAGGTCGCCCGCGTCCTGGTCCGACACCACCAGGATGCCGGTGGCGCCGCGCAGGTCGCGATCCAGCGGGAAGTAATCGAACTGCAGCGCCTTGTCGCCGTAGATGTCGTGCGCGTAGGTGCGCGGCTGGCCAGGCAGGTAGTAGCGCATCAGTGAGCTGATCTTGTAGTTCGGGCCGAACACGAAGGTCTCGCGGCCCTCGGCACGCAAGCTGGCTTCAGCCTTTGCGACCCGCGTTGCGGCCTCCTGCCAGCCGCTCCAGCTGTTCATGTCGCCCGGAACCGGCAGGTTGGGAATCCAGAACACCAGGCCGGCCGCCAGCAGCAGGATGGCGGAGGACGCCAGCCCGCGCAGCAGGCGCCGCAAACCGCCTTCCCGCGTCAGCACATATTGCACGCCCAGGATCATCAGCGACCAGTAGGCCGGCGCCAGCCAGTTGATCTTGGCAATCGAACGGAAGCTGACCAGGGTGAACACCAGAATCGGCACCGCGCCACTGAGCAGCAGCAGCCGCGTGCGGTCGTCCACCGATGCGCCCAGTCCACCGCGCGCGCCGCGAATCAGCGCGCCGATCGCCACGACGAACAGGTAGGGCGTGAGCAGCAGGAACTGCGTGGCCACCAGCATCAGGAAATAGCGCGGCTTGAAACCGCCCATCTCGCCGACACGGCGGCTGCTCTGGAAGGCCAGGGAAACCCAGTCGTGCTGGGCGTTCCAGATCAGCACCGGCGCGAACACCGCGATCGCCACCCCGCCCGCCAGGTAGGGTTGCGGCTTGCCGAACCAGTGCCGCTGGCGCGGCGAGGTCAGCAGGTACAGCAGCACCACCGGCCCCAGCAGCACGCCGGAATACTTGCCCAGCATGGACAGCCCGATGAAGCCGCCGGCGGCGAACCACCAGCGTCCGTCGCCGCTCTGGCTCAGGCGCCAGACCGCCCAGATCGCGCCGGTCCAGGCGAAGATCAGCGGGCTGTCGGGCGTCGGCCCGAGCCCGAAGGCCTCGTAGACGAAGGTCAGGTTCAGCGCCGCGATACTCCAGAAGGCCAGCCGGCGGTCGCCATACATGTCCAGGATCAGGCGCACCCAGAGCAGGTTCCAGCCGAGCGCCCACAACACCGCGGCAGACTTGATGCCGAAGATCGACTGGCCGAACAGCGCGGTGGTCAGCACCATGCTGTAGGTGGCCAGCGGGGGATGGTCGAAATACGACCAGTCCAGGTGCCGGCTCCAGCTCCAGTAATACGCCTCCTGGGGCAGCAGCGGGGCGGTCGCGGCCAGCAGCAGGCGCAGCACGGTGAAACCGGCGATCAGCCAGGCGATGGAATGGGTCCGGTCGGGGAGTGACTGCCAGCGGCTGTCCGGAAGAGGCATGAAATGAAGCGAGGGTGGGGATCGCGTGCCCGGCGCCGCACCTCTGCTGGACGCCCGAAACGATGCTGCGGATGGTAAACGATCGCGCCGATGGCTCCCTGACAGCGGGGGAACGCGACGACTGGGCATGGATAATCAACGCGGCCCGCCGGGCGCGGCATCAGCCCCCAGAATCCGCTGCCTCTGCCCCGGCCCCCACCGAAACAGACCCCGTGATCGAACCCCCGAACACCCCCCTCATCGACGCCGCAGCCGCTGCCCTGGCCGCCAGCACCGACCGCGTCGTGATCCTCGCGCACGCGGGGCGACGCTACGTGGCCAAGCGCGTGGCGCCCCAGCCCCGCTCCCGGCTGCAAGCCGTGGCCGTGCGCTGGCTGGTGAAAGGGATCACCGGCCAGTCGCTGCCGATGCAGACGCTTCGGCTGGCGGACGCGGCCACCGGTGTCGGCTTCGAGGCGCGCCGCTTGCGCGCGCTGGAGCAGGCCGGCCAGCGCGTGCCGCACCTGGTGCACGAAGGCCCGGACTACCTGTTGCTGGAGCATTGCGGCAACACCGTCGCCAACCTTCTGGAAGACTGGACAGCAGACACGTGCCGCATAGAGATGGAGAACGAAGCCCGCGACCTCGGCGCCTTCCATCGCGCCGGCCAATGGCACGGCGCGTCGCAGATCAAGAACCTGACGCGCCACGACGGCCACACCTGGCGCATCGACTTCGAGGAAGACTTCGGCGAGTTGGTGCCGCTGCCGGTGGTCCAGGCGCTCGACATCATCCTGTTCCTGAACTCGGTCTCGCTGGCCGGGGCCGTGGACGAAGCCGAATCCCGCCGACTGCTGCCGCGGCTGCTGGCCCTGTGTCTGGAAGAAAATCCCGACGTGCGCGTGCGCGCGACCCTGCTGCGGGCGCGCCCCTGGGTCGCTCGCCTGGCCTGGCTGAGCACGCCGATGCGCCGGCGCACCGTGCGCGGGCGCCAACGCAAGGGCGCACTGAGGCTGGCGCTGCTGGCCGATGCGCTGGCCACCCTCTCCGACCGGCCTTGATCGGGGTCGGCGGCGCGGCCACCTGCTTCAGCGCCGGATTGCGTTCGGGAAAAACTGCGCCGTAATGCTGCGGTTGCTCACCGGCGAAAAGCCGTCGGCATACGCGGCGCGCGCATCGCTGGCGTAGCGGCGCCAGTCGCGCACCCAGTGGATCGCGTCGCAGACCTCCAGCAGGCCGATGGTCTCGCGGTCGCCGATCAAGATGCCGTGCACGCGCAGCCCCAGGTCGGCTTTGCACGCCCGCAGTGCCGCCAGCGTGGCCGGTGTCACCCCGAATTCGCCATCGCTCACGATCAGGATGTCGGCCAGCGCCCAGGCCTGCGTGTGCACCAGTGCAATCGCGCGCTCCAGCGGCGTCTGCACATCCGTGCCGCCGTCGAAGCTCTGGCCCATGACGGCCAGCAGCGCCTCCAGCCCCTGCACATCCGGTGCCAGGTCCCGCTCGACGACTTCATCCGGGCCACCAAAGGCCAGCAGGCGGCAGCCGCGCCGGGCCTGGTGCGCCGTTCGCAGAACCTGCAGCACGCAAGCCTTGGCCACGTTCTCCGGCGCGCCACGCATCGAGCCCGACGTATCCAGGCACACGATCATCGGCCCCTGGCCCCGCGGCGCCGGCTCCGGGGCTGCCGCCAGCGCTCGGCGTTCATCGGGGCAGACCACCCACTGCGTGAGCACCGCCTCATCCTCGTAGCTCAGCAGCTGTGACTCGGCCAGGCGCGCGCGCCACAGGCGGTGCAACACCGGGTGGCGGATCAGCGCCGCCTCGCTGGCCAGCATGCGGCTGATCAGTCCCGAGCGCTTGATGCCACGCACCGCGCCGGGCTGGTCCACCAGCCGGATCTCGATGGCCTTCACGGCCAACGGGCGTGGTGGCGCCGCTCGCGGCGTGTCGTTCTGGCGCGGCGGCAGGTCGTCACGGCGCTGCGCGCGGCCGACCCGCTCGATGAATGCCGCCAGCTGGGGCAGCGCGGCCAGCACCTCGCCGATGCGTTGCGCCTCGCGCCATTCGCGGCTGTTCAGGCGCCCCTTCAGCTCGTCCCAGCGCAGGCGCGCCAGGTCACCCAGCGTCTGCAGCAGCGCCAGCACCTCTTCCCAGCCCTGGCGCTCTACCGTCCACTCCTCGCGAAAGGCCTGCGCCATGGCGGCGATCGCCTCGGCGCGGGACTGCCCGGCGGGGTGGTCCACCAGCGTGTCGAGGTGCCACAGCGCCGTGCGCAGCACCTGCAACGCAAGCGGCTCGCTGCCGTGGGTGAGCGCGGTCAGCGCCAGCTCGCCAATGACCTGGCGCAGCGCTGCTCCGGCCGCCTGCTCACCCAGCGCATGCACCGCGTCCGGCAAGGCCCCGCCCAGCAGCGCGTCACGCCAATGCGCCAAGGCGTCGAGCCGCCCCGCGGTGGCGCCACTGCTGCAGACGATGGCCGGCAGCCATAGCTCACGCGGCAATGGCGCCAGCATGTGAAACGGGGCGTTGAAGGCCGCCGCGTCCGCAACGGTTGCGCCGAAAGGCATTGGCGGCACGGCGGACATCGTCACGCGAGGTTCAGGCCAGGATCTGGACCGCGGCCGGCTCCACGGCAGCCAGCGCAGGATCCACCGGCAGCTCGGCGAATCCCTCGGCCACGCCTTGCAGCCGCGCCCGCATTTGCGCGAGCGTGCGCACGTTGTCACGATGCACAGCTTCGATGGCATCGCGCCAGGTGGGCGGCAGCCACGCATGCGCATGAGCCTGCGTCCGCATGGCTTCAGCCGTTGCCTGCACGGCCTGAAGAGCAGCAACCGCCCGATCAAGCACCTCCTGCACCTGCGCCCCGCGCGCGGCCAGATGCAAGCCGCTGTAGCGCTTGCGCGCCTGGTCGGCCACCATGCGCACCAGCCCCTGCCCGACGTTGTGCGCGCCCGGCCCCGCGATTGCACGCGCCAGTGCCAGCTTGCCCGCACCCTCGTCGTCCGAGCTGGCGGGTGCGGAGGTTTCGATTTCCAACTGTTTCTCGAACGCCTCGGTGGCGCGGACAAGCCAAAGCACATCCACCGGCACCGCCTGACCGACCCCGGCCAGGAACCAGTCGCGCAACATGGGCACTTGCGCCGGGCGCGCCGCCAGCACGTAGGGCAGCACCCACAGGTCCCACGGGCTGACGGTTGCATCGGCATCGTCTGCGGCCAGCCGGCTGGCCGCCTGCACCTGCAACAGGGCGGCCAGCTTGCGCCAGCGACGGTCCGACACGGTGATCTGCTGCGCCGCACACAGCGCGCGCGCCTCCACCAGCTGCTCGAGCACGGACTGCGGCAGCGGCAGCGCGGCGGCGCGCGTGCGCAGGCCCTCCAGCGCCTGGGCCTCCAGGCGTGGGCACGGCTGCGGCAGCTCGGCCGGCAGTTGCAGCAAGGCGGCAAAGTGCGCATCGTCAACCGGCTCCACCGGCACGCGCAGCGCAAAACGGTCGTAGAAGGCCTGCAGTGCCTCGTCGTCGGGCACCTCGTTGGTGGCGCCCACCACGCTGATCAATGGCACCACCACCCGGCCGCTGCCGTTGTCGAACTCGCGCTCGTTGAGCAGCGTCAGCAGGGCGTTGAGGATGGCCGAATTGGCCTTGAACACTTCGTCCAGGAAAGCCACCTGCGCCGTGGGCAGGAAGCCGTCGGTGAGACGTTCGTATCGGTCGTCCTCCAGCGCCCTGAGCGAGAGCGGGCCGAACAGTTCCTCAGGCACGGAAAAGCGCGTCAGCAGCCGCTCGAAATAGCGCGCGCCGGCAAACACCCGGTGCAGCCGCCGCGCCAGCTCACTTTTGGCAGTTCCCGGCGGGCCGATCAGCAGCACATGCTCGCCAGCCAGCGCGCCCAGCAGCAGCACCCGCACCGCAGCGTCGCGCTGCAACAAGTCACGGTCGAGATCGGCGAGGCAGTCGTGCAGGGTCCGAATGTCCATGACGCGATGGTACGCGGACTCCGCAGGTACCGGCACTACGCCATACCCACTTCACCCCGACACAGTGCCGGGGCGGTCACAACCTCAGAAACCGAATGCGCGCACGCCAGATTTGACCATGTAGGCAGCGACCTCTGGAGGCTTGGCGACCGAGACACCTTCGATCAGATCGGCCGGAACTTTGTCGGCGTTCGGCAGGAACAGCGCGCAGACCTCCACGGTGGCGCCACCCTTGATCAGGCCGGCCATCATCTGCTTGGGCGTGACATTGCGCGGCTTGAGCGCGGGCGGCTCATATGCCTTCAACGCCAGCTGGCCGGCCGGGCCGCACAGCAGGATGCGCACGGCAGCCTTCTGTTCGGCCATCTGTGTGGCCAGTACCATCGCCATGCCCTGGGCCTGGTTGTCGGCACTGGTGACGCTGAAGAAGGTTTCGGTCTGGCTCTGGGCGATGCTGGACAGCGAACAGGCAAGCAGCGCGGAAAGAATGATTGAATTGCGTTTCATGGTGTTGTTCCTGCTTATTTGCCCTTGATCGTGTAGGCGCCATCCTTGGTCCACTTGATGTCCGCGTCCAGGAACACGGTCTTCATCTCGGGTTTGTGGAGCTTCACCAGGTCATGCGCTTCGCCGCTGCGGGCACCCGCGCCGCAGAAGAAGATGATGGGCTTGCCGGTGGGCAGCTTGTCCAGGTTCTTTTCCAGGGTGCTGAGTGGCATGTTGATGGCGCCCTTGAAGGTGCCATTGTCGAATTCCTTCGGATCACGCACATCGATCAGGAAGACGCTGTCCGGGGCCTCCTTGAAGATGCGCTCGAAGGAGGCCACGGCGATCGATCCGGCTTCTTTTCCGGCCTCGATGGCGGGCGCCTTGGCGGCTGCTGGCGCCGCTCCGGCGGCTGCGGTCGGGCCCGGCCCATAGGCCTTGACCCAGGCCGGGTAGCCCTCGGGCACGACCTTGACATTGGTGTAGCCCAGCTTGACCGCCTTCAGCGCCGAGTCGTTGCTCAGCACGCACGCCAGACCGTCGCAGTAGAAATACAAGGGGGCCGCCTTGTCAGCCGGCAACATCTTGGGGGCGAGGGAATCGAACTGGGAGTCCGGGATGTTGATCGCCGTGGGGATGTAGCCCAGATCGTACTTGCGCGCCTTCGGGCGCGCGTCGATCAACGTCATGGGCGCCTTCTCGTCGATCAGCTTCTTGATGTAGGCCACGCTGACCGCGGGCAGGTTGCCACCCGCCACCCATCCCGGAAAACCTTCCGCAAAGACGCGCACATTGGTGTAGCCCAGCGCCTCAGCCTTGGCCGCGGAGCTGTGACTCAGGATGCAGTCATAGCCCTCGCAATAGAACACCAGCAGCATGGCTTTGTCCTTCGGCAGCATCGTCGGCGCGAGCTTGTCGAAGCTGGTGTCCGGGATGTTCACAGCCGTCGGAATGTGGCCGATGTCGTACTTGCGTGCGGTGGGGCGGGAGTCGATCAGCATCACGCCGTCGATCTTGGGAATGGCGGCCTGCTTCTTCACGAAGGCAAGGTTGACCAGATGTTTGTACCAGCCGGGTCCGGGATTGGCCGGCGAATACGCCACGGCCGCAGCCGATGCGGGCGCGGCAGCAGGCGTCGCGGTCTGGGCCTGTACCTGGGCAAGTGCGAAGGCCGACAACAGAGCGGCCACAAGAGGGAGATGTCTGGTTTTCATGATGAGTCCTTTGTCAAATGGTTCTTGGCGCCCCATGGGGACGTGCTGGGGCACGCCGCGGTGGTTCTCGCGGTGCGTGCCGGCTGGGGATCAGCTGCAGGTGGCGGGTGAATCGCCGTCCTTGGCGCCCTTGAGCAGGAAGGCCTTGACGTCCTCGGCCAGTTCCTTGTCGGGCACGTCGGCAAACTTCTCGGCCGTCTTGTTGGTGGCCTTGATACTGGCCCGGAATTCCTTGGTGTAGTACTTGTTGACCGTGTCCTTGCCCTTGGCGTGCTTGTCCAGCATCAAGTAGGAAGACCAGTCCGCCTTGGTCTTGGTGCTGGGGTTGATGGCACCGATCGGTGCCGCCGTATGGCACGAGGTGCAGACGCTGCGGTAGTAAATACGACCGCGCTTCCAGTCAGCGTCATAGGCCTGCGCGGCGAAGGAGGCGCCCATCAAGGCGATCAGGGCGGCGACGGGGAGGAATTTCGAGGATTTCATGATGGCTCCTAAGTAATTGAATGAAGGGTGCTGGGGGCTTGGATCAGCTGAGCTCTTCCCAGCCGGTGACCATGGCCTTGAGTTGCGAGTTCCATTTGTGCCCGGTGGTCGCCAGGTAGATATGGGAGATCAGAAAGGCCAGCATCAGGAAGGCGCCCAGGGTGTGCGCCGTGGCGACCCATTCCAGCTTCAGCCCGCCGAGGCCCCAGGCGGCCCAGTCGCCGTAGAACAGGTACAGCCAGCCGCTGATCCAGATCAAGGGGCTGAGCAGGGTCAGAACCGCCAGATAGGTCAGGCGTTGCAGCGGGTTGTGCTTCTGCAGGGACGTCGGCTTGAACGGGTGCGGCTCGCCCTTGAAGATGCCCGACGAGTAATAGTTGGCGATCGCGAGCACCTTCTGGGTTGTGGGGATGTACTGGCGCCACTCGCCCGTGGTCACATGCCAGAAGATCGCGAAGATCCACAGGCCCACCAGCGACCAGGCCGCGATGGTGTGGTAGTTCACGGCCTTTTCGAAGCCGAAAAGACGGTAAGTGCCGTGGATCTCGAAGCCGCTCACCAGGAGAAAGATGATCAGGGACGCCTGGGACCAGTGCCAGAAGCGTTCGAAGCCCTTGAACAGATAGACACGTTCAGTCATTTTGTTGCTCCTTATTTCTTGCCGCGGGATACCACGCGCATCAGGCCGTGTCCGGTGACGCCCAGCAGGGTCAGCAGTACCAGGCCCCAGCCCAGCTTGTTGACGAGGGGGTTGGCGCTGGCGCCGGGCATGTAGATGCCGTCAAGCCCTTCCAGACGGCCGCCTGGGGTGTGGCATTCCGCGCAGGCCAAGGCCTTGTCCTTGGGCGCCACCATGTGGGTGATGGGCCAGTCCATCTGGGTCTTGATGAAGTCGAACTTGCCGGAGTAGGGCGTGCCGGAGACCTTCATGCCGGCCTCGATCGCCTTGTTCCACTCCAGGTTCTTCCAGTAGCCGGTGTCGTCGTTGCCCGCGGTGTGCGGCGTGATCAGGGTCTTGTTGACCGTGTCATAGGGCTGCTTGCCACCAAAGCGCTTGATCGGCCAGATCATGGATTTCCCGTCATTGGGGCTGCCGCCCAGCGTGTTGATGCGGGTGACGGGTTGGGTGGCATCGATCTTGTCGGTCAACAGCGTGTAGTTGACCTGGCCGTTGAACCACACATAGGTGGGCTTGACGTTTTCGGCCAGAACGAAGTCGCCTTTGCGCGATTCGTAGATGAGGCGGCCCTTGGCGTCTTTCTTTTCGATGTGCCTGCCGTTGGCATCGCGTTGACCGGCGGTGGACCAGTCCCAGCTCATCTTGGTGGCAATGCCGCCGCGTGCAAATTCGGGGATGTGGCAAGTCTGACAGGCCAGCTTCGCGGTGTGGCGGTTCAGCACAGCCTCCTTCTTGTGCGGGCCGTTGCCGTGGCAGGAGACGCAAGTGGCGGGGTTGCCGTCGTTGCTGGCGCCGCGCATGTGTGCACCCTTGGCGTCCTTGGCTGTCGGGGTGTAGCGGCTGCCGGCCACGTCATGGCTGGAGGTCTTGTGGCAGGTGGCGCAGGTGAAGTCCAGGCCGGAGGCGTCCATGTGCACATCGACGGCCTTTTCCGGCGCGGCCAGCGAGCTGTCCATGTCGCCGTGTTTGACGCCGTCGCCGCCGCCGCCGTTGAAGTGGCAGGCGCCGCAGGTGTCGCGGCTGGACTTGCCGACCTTCTGGGCAATCTTGGACAAGTCGATCGCCTTCAGAATCTTGCCCGAGCCGGGCGGAAACTCCATGTCCTGGGTGACCACGTTGCCGGCCAGCCCGGACGGTTTGCGGTAGTTGCCCGTGGTGTCGTGGCACACCACGCAGTCCACGTTCTCTTCGGACTTGAAGTCAAACGATGCGTCTTTCCACCCGTAGCCGACGTGACAGCTGTTGCAGGCGGCTTCGTTGGAGGCGATCGAGATGCAGAAGTTGTTGACGACGTTCTTCTTGCCCAGCAACTGGTTGGTGACCGGGTTCTTGTATTCCCACTTCCAGTGCTTGGTGCGGTGGATCTGGCCGGCCGCCTCGGTGTGGCAGCTCAGGCAGGCCTTGGTCAGCTCGGGGCCGGACTTGAACTCGCGCTGCAACTCCTTGAATTTGGAGTGATCGGCCGTGGTCTTGAGATTCACCGGCTTGGCCTCTTCGGCCTGCGTCACGCCCATGGCTGCCAGGCCGAGACAACTCGCCATCCATGCCATGCGCGCCCATCGATTCAGTCTGGAGGTCATTTGCAACCTTTCGTCGTATGTCCCAACTGCTGGGGTTTACCCTCGACTCCATTCTGCAAATCTTTGGCTTCACTTATGTTGATCCAGATCATAAATACCCTACGGGGTATCAACTAAATTGCGTTCATGGCCAGTCAACGCGTGATGGCGGCCAAATTTCCGAAAGGCAAGAAACCATGAACACCCTCTCCACCGACGGCCGCCGCACCGTCAAACCGTTCTGGCCACCCATGGCCGCGGGCATTGCGCTCGGGCTGGCGCTGCTGTTCACCTTCCTGATCACGGGCCACGGCCTGGGCGCCAGCGGCGCCGCCACCGACGTGGTGGCGGGAACCGGCCTGGCGGTGGCACCTGCAGCCACCCAAGCCAATCTTTACCTGGCTTCCAAAGTGGCCGACGGCAACCCGATCGGCTCCTGGATGACCTGGGAAGTGCTGGGTCTGTTCATCGGCGCGCTGGTGGCGGCCTTCATGGCCGGTCGATTCCACGTGCAGCTCGATGGCGCGCGCAGTGTGGGCGCCTCCGGCCGCATCGTTCGCGCGCTGGCCGGCGGCTTGCTGGCCGGCTTCGGCGCAAGGGTGGCCGGCGGCTGCACCAGCGGGCTGGGCCTGTCGGGTGCGGCGGCCCTGGGCATTGCCGCGTTTGTGTTCCTGGCCCTGTTTTTCGCGACCGGCCTGATCGTCAACCGCATCGTTCGAGGAGTCTGAGATGTTGGACCTTCATTTCCCCCTGCATACCTCCGGCGCCCTGTCCGGCCTGATCTGCGGCGTACTGTTCGGCTTCATCCTGGAGAACGCCGGCTTCGGCAGCCCGCTGAAGCTGACTTCGCAGTTCCGGCTGACCGACTGGTCCGTCTTCAAGGTGATGTTCACCGCCATCGTCGTGGCGGCTTTCGGCCTGTGGATCCTGCGCCTGGTCGGCGTGATACCGCCCGATTCCGTGGCGGTGCCGCAGGCGCTGGTGATGGCCTCGGCCGTCGGAGGCGTGCTGGTCGGCGCCGGCTTTGCCATTGGTGGCTATTGCCCCGGCACCTCGGTGGCGGGCCTGGCCTCGGGCCGGCTGGACGCGCTGGTCTTCATCGTCGGCCTGCTGGTCGGCACCTTCGCGTTCGTGGGTCTTTACGGGCCCACCATCCGTACCATGATGGCCATGGGCTCGATCGTCGATGGCGACACCTTCACCGACGCCTACGGCGTGGCCGAGCCCATCGTGCTGGCCGCTCTGGCGGCGGCGCTGGTGGCCGTGTTTTATTTCGGCTCGTGGTTCGAGCGCCGCGGCCCCGGCCCGGTGAGCGCCGAGCAGGCGGTCGCTGGCGCCGAATAGGCTGTCGCTAAAAGAATGGCCCCGGCTGCAACGGCAGTCGGGGCCATTTTCTTTACTACTATTTTAATAGCTGCTTGCGTCCATCCGACGCTGGACTACGCCAGATCGGCCGCTCCATCGGCCTCGGCCCCCCGTTGAGACGGATCGAATCGCACTGTGTGCGCCACCCAACCGACGGATGGCCTCCGCCGGCGAAGAATGAAGGTCGTTGACTGAACGTACCGCCGTTGGCGCGTCCGTCCGTATCTTCCTCACCTTTTCCGTCTGTGATCATGAAGCATTCCGGCACCGCCCTTGTGGTTCTCGCTCTTTTGTCCGTCCTCGCAACCCAGGCCAAAGCTGCGGACGAGCCCGCAGTTTGTCGCGCCCTCGACGACGACGCGTCCCGGCTGGCCTGCTACGACCGGGCCGCCGGCCGGGCAAGGCCCGGGGTTGCAGCGCCCGCCTCCACCCCTGACGCGGCCATGGTGACAGCGGCGGCCAGCCCACCCCCGGTGCCGGCGCCGACGACGCGCAACTGGTGGACCGCCGGCACGTACACGCCGCAGACCTTCGCCGAACGCTGGGAACTCGATCCGGGCACCAAGGACGGCGTCTTCAAGATCAAGGCCTATCAGCCCACCTACGTGATGATCGGGAACTGGCGCAAGAACACCAACCCGAACCCCTGCTCGCCCAATCCGCAGAACTGTGCGTCGGGGCAGGATGCCTACATGCACGGCGACGCCAAGTTCCAGATCAGCGCCAAGACCAAGCTCTGGCAGGACATCTTCGACTCCCCGCTCGACCTGTGGGCGGCCTATACCCAGCAGACCTACTGGCAGGTCTATGACAGCAAAAACTCACGCCCCTTCCGCGAGACGGATTTCCAGCCCGAGGCCTGGCTGACGCTGCCCCTCAGGGTCGGCCCCGAGGGGCTGCAGTGGCGCATGCTCAACCTGGGCCTCTCGCACCAGTCCAACGGGCAGAACGATCCGCTCTCGCGTTCATGGAACCGGGTGTACGCGACCTTCGGGCTGGCCGCGGGCGACCTGAGCGTGCTCATCAAGCCGTGGTGGCGCCTTCCGGAGACCGGGACGTCCGACAACAATGCCGATGTGGGCGACTACGCGGGCCGGCTCGAAGTGCAGGCCGTGCTGCCCTACGGCGCCAATGTCTTCTCGGCCACGGTGCGCAACAACCTCAAGAACAGCTCGAACACGCCCAGCCGCACATCGGTGCAGGCCGACTGGGCGTTTCCGCTGTATGGTCAGTTGCATGGCTACGTCCAGGCTTTCTACGGCTGGAACGACTCACTGCAGAACTACAACTTCCGCAACACCGGTGTGGGCATTGGCGTTTCGCTGACGCAGTGGCGCTGAGCCGAAAAACTCCTCAATCGATAGCTGAAAACGACCATTTGACGCTGGGGAGAAGCTGTTTTTCCTTGAATTTCCATCCTGGAGCAGCCCCTTGGCCTGCGCAGAGCGCCCAGCCGGCCGGCAGATGGCCAGCCGGCATCGAAGCCGGCCAGAGGATCAGGCCAGCAGCGCGTTCACCCGCTTGACATACGCTGCCGGATCGTCCGGCAGGCCGCCCTCGGCGATCAGCGCCTGGTCGAACAGGATGTGCGCCAGGTCATGGAAGTGCACGCTGCCGTCGAGCTTCTTGACCAGCGCGTGCTCGGCGTTGACTTCCAGCACCGGCTTGACCTCGGGCGCGGCCTGGCCGGCCTGCTTGAGCATGCGCGCGAGCTGCATGCTCATGCCGGCATCCTGCACCACCAGGCAGGCGGGGCTGTCCACCAGGCGGGTGGTCAGGCGCACGTCGTCGGCCTTGTCCTTGAGCGCTTCCTTGAGCTTGGCCAGCAGCGGCTTGAGCGCTTCGGCGGCCTCTTCGGCAGCCTTCTTCTCGGTCTCGTCCTGCAGCTTGCCCAGATCGACCGCGCCCTTGGCCACCGACTGCATCGGCGTGCCGTCGAAGTCGTTGAGGAAGTTCAGCGCCCATTCGTCCACGCGGTCGGTCATCAGCAGGACTTCGATACCCTTCTTCTTGAACACTTCGAGCTGCGGGCTGTTTTTGGCGCCGGCCAGGGTGTCAGCAGTGATGTAGTAGATCGCGTCCTGGCCGTCCTTCATGCGGGCCTTGTAGTCGGCCAGCGACACGCTCACGCTGTCGGACGTGGTCGAGGCAAAGCGCAGCAGCTTGGCCAGGCGGTCCTTGTTGGCGAAGTCCTCGCCCAGGCCTTCTTTCAGCACCGCGCCGAACTCGGTGTAGAACCGGGTGTACTTGCCGGCCTTGGCCTTGTCTTCGTCGCTCACCACGTCGGTGACGCCCTCGGCGTCGGCCGCGGCCTCGGGCAGCTTGTCGTGCTTGGCCAGGTCTTCCAGCATGGACAGCACCCGCTTGGTACAGCCATCGCGGATGGCCTTGACGTCGCGGCTTTCCTGCAGCAGCTCGCGGCTGACGTTCAGCGGCAGGTCGGCCGAGTCGACCACGCCCTTGACGAAGCGCAGGTAGGTCGGCAACAGGGCCTCGGCGTCGTCCATGATGAAGACGCGCTTGACATAGAGCTTGATGCCGGCCTTCTTGTCGCGGTTCCACAGGTCCATCGGCGCCTTGCCGGGGATGTAGAGCAGCTGGGTGTACTCGGTGCTGCCTTCGACGCGGTTGTGCGTCCAGGTCAGCGGCGCCTCGAAGTCGTGGCTGATGGCCTTGTAGAACTCGGTGTACTGCTCGTCGCTGACGTCTTTCTTGGGCCGCGTCCACAGCGCGGTGGCCTGGTTCACGGTTTCCCACTCGCCGGTCTTGACCATGCCGCCGGGCTGGCGGCCGCCGTTTTCGTCCGACGGGTTGATCAGCTCGCCGTCTTTCCACTCTTCCTTTTCCATCAGGATCGGCAGGCTGATGTGGTCGGAGTACTTGTTGACGATGTCCTTGAGCTTCCAGGCGCTGGCGTATTCGAGCGCATCGTCGCGCAGGTGCAGGATCACGCTGGTGCCGCGCGCGGCGCGGGTGATGGTCTCGACCTCGAAGTCGCCAGCCCCGCCACTGACCCAGCGCACGCCCTCGCCCTCCTTCATGCCGGCGCGGCGCGACTCGACGGTGATCTTGTCGGCCACGATGAAGCCGGAGTAAAAGCCCACGCCGAACTGCCCGATGAGCTGCGAGTCGGCCTTCTGGTCGCCGCTGAGCTTGCTCACGAAGTCCTTGGTGCCGCTCTTGGCGATGGTGCCAAGGTGGTCGATGGCTTCCTGCGCGCTCATGCCGATGCCGTTGTCGGTGATGGTCAGCGTCTTCGCGTCCTTGTCGAAGGCGAGCTTCACCTGCAGCTCGGGGTCGCTCTCATACAGGCCGCTGTCGTTGATGGCCTCGAAGCGCAGCTTGTCGCAGGCGTCGGACGCGTTGGAGATCAGCTCGCGCAGGAAGATTTCCTTGTTGGAATACAGCGAATGCGTCACCAGGTGCAGCAGTTGCGCGACTTCGGCCTGGAAGGAAAGGGTTTGTTTGGTCATGTTGCCGATGGAAAGTCAGAAAGTGGAAAAAACAACGCCCCTGCAGATAGGGGCGTTGCCACGGGGTTCAAGACCCGATTATCGCGGCTGGGACTCCACCTCTTTGACCCAGCGGTCCACCAGCCGGCGGCGCTCGGCGGCCTTGCCGTATTTCTCGAAGTCGTACTTGACCAGGCGCACGTTGTCGATCGTGGGGATGCGCGGATCGGGCTTGAAGGTCTTGTTGGCCGGCACCTGCAGGCTGTTGGCCCGCGCGCCGATCTGCTGGCCTTCGGGGCTCATGAGCCAGTCGTAGTAGCGCCTGGCGGCCTCCTTGTTGCGCGCGCCCTTGACCAGCGCGATGCCACCGATCTCGTAGCCCGTGCCCTCGCAGGGCGCCACCGACTGCACCGGGAACTTGTTGGTGATGCGTTCGTTCTCGAAGCCGAAGATGAAGCTGATGCCGATGCCGACCTCGCCCTTGCCGACGCTGCGCGCCTGCGCCTGGCCGCTGCGGGTGTACTGGGTGACGTTCTTGTTCAGCTTCTTGAGGTAGTCGAAGGCCGCGTCCTCGCCCATGAGCTGCACCAGCCCGGCAAGGATGGTGTAGGCCGTGCCGCTGGATGCCGGGTGCGAGGTTTCGATTTCGCCCTTGTAACGGGGGTCAGCAGGTCCTTCCAGCACTTGGGCGGCGGCAGGTTCTTCTTCTTGAGCACCTCCTCGTTGTAGCCGAAGCCGATGGCGCTGGTGTAGAAGCCGCCCACGTAGTTCTGGCTCATCGCGTACTGGCGCACCGCCCAGCCATGCAGGTCATTGATGTAGGCGGGCCGGTAGGCGTCGAGCAGGCCGATCTCGGCCGCCTGGTAGTACGGGTCGCCGGTGCCGCCCCACCAGATGTCGGTCTTGGGGTTGGCGGCTTCGGCCCGCAGCTGGGCCTGCGCCTCGCCCGTGGCCTTGTGCGTCTGGAAGACCTTGATGCCGGTCTGGCGGGTGAATTCCTTGGCGGCCAGCTCGCACCACGGGCCGTCGGTGCTGCAGATGGCGTTCACGGACGCGGTTTGGGCCTGCAGAGTGGCCGAACCCAGCGTCAACAGGACGCAGGATGCTATTGATTTGAAAGTGTGACGAATCATCGTGGCGTTCTCCAGCGGAGTCGGAACGCCGCCAGTATCGCGCAGTTTCCGCCCCGCCCTGCGCCTCGGGGGTCGAGGCTTTCAGGCCTGGGGTTCAGCCGGCGGCGTGAGCCACTTCAGCACCTGCTGCGTCACCTCCGGACGGCTCAGCAACTCCATGTGGCCGGTGTTGAAGGCGATCCACTGCGAATCCTTGGCGAAGATCAGCGAGCGCGCCGGGTCGTCGTGCTCACCCAGCCCGCTGTGCAGCGGCACCAGGCCGTCGCCGGTGAGCCGGTCGGCCAGGGCGCTGCGCTCACTCGCCAGGGTGGCGGCCACCGCGTAGCAGGCCACGCCCTCAGGCAGCGGCAACGGCACCCGGCTGTCAGGCTTGCGATGGAAACGGTCATGCCCCTGCCAGTCGGCGTCCAGCACGTGGCCGTAGCGCAGGTCAGTGATACCGGCGCTGCGCAGCTTGCCCAGACGCGCGAACGGCGCAGTGAACGGCGTGCTGCCCAGGATCGTGTCCACCCAGTTGCCGGCCCGCTCCAGCGGCGAGCCGTGGTGCGGCGTACCGAGAAAAACGATGTTTTTCAGGTGCCTGGGCCAGGTCAGCCCGTCCTGGCGGGCGTAGTACAGCGCGCTGCGGATCAGCAGGCCGCCCATGCTGTGCACCAGCACGGTGATCTCTTCAAGCGGCACCGGCCAATGCTGCACCATTTGCTCCAGCTCGGCCGCGAGCTGGTGCCCGTTCTGCGAGGTGTGCAGGCCGGTGTTGTAGCGCACATGAATAGGGGTGTAGCCCAGCGCGGCGGAAATGGTTTCGCCATGATCGACCACTTTGCCGTCTTTTTCGGTGTGCCACTGCAGGTCGTTCATGCACAGGCCGTGGATCATCAGCAGCACCTTGGGCGCTGCTCCGGCCAGATGCGCCGGGCGCGGCTCGACGTCCCAGCGCAGTGCCTGGCCCTGGTGGCGTAGCGTCATGGAAATGGCCAGCGGGTTGCCGCTGGCGGCCAGGTGGTCGCCCATGACGCCATTCAGGATGGCGAGCACGGTTTCGCGCTGCGCGCTGCCCGCTTGCGCGGCGCCGGCGGATTCGAGCAACGGCATCAGCCCGGTGAGCGCCATGTCCAGCGCCTTGCCCACGGCTTGCGTGACGCCGTGGATGCTCTTGTAGACCAGGCCGGTCACCCCGCGCGTCTGCCCCGTGGCTGGGCCACCCGGCACGCCCATGGTGTCGTAGACCGACTGGTGCACACCCTCGACGATGCGGGTCACGCCCCGCGTGGCCTGGGTGGCGAGCTGGGCCACGCCGCGCAGGTCAGAGGGGCGCAGGTGGCGCAGGGCGTCCTTCGACGCGGATTTCTGGGTCATCAATCAGTCGTCGCGGAACAGGAGCCGCGATCGACGGTTCATTGTGGGCAGGAATGCGGCTGCGGGTTAGGGAGCGGCACCCAGAGCAGGCACAAGGTCTTGCCAGAAGTCGTCGGGCTTTCAACCAGCGGGTTCGCAGACGCTGCAATACGCCCGATCCGGACATTTGGGGCATCCGCTGCACTGCGGTTGCGTATGGTGTGGCTCAAATTCGCTGCCGCAATGTTGGCAAGTTCGCTCCGCGCGCTGCTGGGCAAGCTCAATGAGGCGATGGGCCTCGGAATTGGCATCGCGGTTGAAGTGGTCGCGAATGTAGAAGCGGAGATACCCGGATTTCTCTTTGACCTGCGCCGCGACCACGGGCGGCATCGCGCCGGCATTCACTTGGCGGGTGATCTCGGCGCACAGGTCATCGATGATTTCGAACCACCCGTCCCCACATTGGAAA
Source organism: Candidatus Skiveiella danica (assembly GCA_016721925.1). GTDB lineage: Bacteria > Pseudomonadota > Gammaproteobacteria > Burkholderiales > Burkholderiaceae_C > Skiveiella > Skiveiella danica. Next base: position 709,964 of record JADKHE010000011.1, on the reverse strand, counting down.
CCCCAGCACATGGCGGTTTCAGTTGGGTCGCCTTGGCGATTACAGAATATTGAAGGATAACGATAGCAGAGGATTGATTCAAGTTCCGGATTCAAAATGATTTAATAGATATCAAAGAAAAACAAACCCTTCAATGTCAAAAATCTATCCTATAAAGAACAAAGCCATAGGAGCAAATGTATCCTTCGACCTCTCCGGGAGGCTGCTTAGCAAAGCGATCAATCTCCTTAAACCGAAACTCTTTCAAATACTTTGTCCATAAGTCAAATCTATTTTCCAAGCCCGTCTTAGCGGCAAAAAGTGCTCCTTCTTTCTTGGGTTTTATACGCGCTTCACTATAGACAAGTAGATAACCACTTCTAAATACATCTCTGGCTTCTTTCCTAAATTCCAATAGCTTCTCTGCGTCCTTGCGGATCGGACGGATATCGTATGCAAGCTTAAGTTCAACAATGGCTCTCGGCGTGCCATTTTTCCACCACGTAACTAAATCAAATCTCTGCTGTTGACTTGTCTTGGGAGGTCGCCCAATCTTCACAATATTATGATCGGCTTTGACGCGTTTCGGCGAACACTCAGGATAAACAAGGATATCGGCCTGTTTTCTCAAATCGAGAGCAATTCCATTCTGAAGAAAAGATTCTGGTCCATGCATCAGCCACCAGCCACCTGTGAGCTTTTCGTAATCTACAAATGTCTTTCTCGCAGCCGCCATCAAGGATTTTTCAAAGTTGTTCATGTTGAGTGTGATAAATTATTTTGAGATTATTTAGTCGTAAATTCCAAAAAAACACGCCGAGAGAGCCTGCAAAAGTAACATTATTTTGTATTGCAGAAATATTTCATGGCTCTACCAATGCGGCAATTAAGAAAGCGAATATCCTAAAGTAGTTATTACCATAGATAAAAACTCTTTGTATCGTCATTATTTTCATAAGGGAAAATCAACTCTCCTAGAAAAATAAGCCCAAACCCGGACCATAGCTTCAGTATCAAGTCGGCAATAGTCTAGCAATTGCCCCTCAATCTCAACTTTGCGTGCACCCGCAGTGTCCGGGTGCAAAGCCTCCCGGAAAGCCATCATCGCCATCCCCCCATCCTGAACGCCATCCAGTTCGTCATAGCGCAAATCGGGTGCAATGGTCGGTAGCACGTTCTTGATGCTCCACCTGCCCTGCTGATCGGGATGGTAGTAATGCTCACTGGCAATGGGCAACAGATCAACAAGGCGATCGTCGATGGCCAGCAGCGGCCGCGCGAGCTTGGGGAAGCGCTTGGCCAGTTCGTAGATGCGGTTGCTTTCGAACGACGAGTAAACAAATATGGGCCCCCGCTCGCCGCAGGCGGCGATCAATGCTTCGGCGAACCGCCTGGACGGGTCCTGACCCGACAAATCGACAAATTCCCTGTGAGTCAGTTTTCCCGTGCGGGACAGGCGATGTAGGCTGAACTGAAACGGGATTTGCTGGAACGGCCGCGTTCCTTTCCAGATTGGCACGGCGAAGTTGATGGTCTCAAAGTCCAGAAACAGTGCTGGAAGTTTGTGCTGGGCCAATTCGGCGGCTGCACCGTCAGCGTTGAAATAGACCGACCCGCCCAAGGTGTGGGTCTTGACCCGGAGTTGCTTGGGGTTCAGGAGTTCATCGGGCACTTGGCGCAAGTCGCTAACGCCTTCAACCTCGATCAGATTGCGCAGCTTGTTGTTCTTGTTGCCGGGCAACCAGGTCACCGGGAATTCAACTTGATCTGCATTGCGTTGGCAGTAGTCCAGAAAGCCGCACGGGTAAGGGTCTGAACAATGGCGGCCGACACCGATTTCAGGCTCCTTGCGTTTACGGACAATGGTCTGGGCAGAGGCAATCCAGCCTTTGACCTCTTCCTCGCGTCCGAAGGCTTCATCAGTCAGGTCAACTTCCTTCAGCAAGCCTTGATAGTCCCCGCCGCCGGGGTAGACCCATTGGCTCTCGATGTGTGCCAACGCCACAGAATCCAGTTTCAAGCCCGAGGCGCGCGCGACGTAGGCCTGGATGGCAACGTCGTCCCGGTGTGTATCTTTGACGTCGGCGGACGATTTCACCTCGACCATTCGCCAGACCTTCTGGCCTTTTCTGCGCACGGGCAACAGCACGTCCACGTAGGCACGGGCACCGCCAGCGTTGAATCCGGCCTCAAACAGCGGGCGTTGCGCGTCGATCAATGCGGCCGTGCGGCTGACCACCTCGTCATAGCCCTCCACCTTTGGCTCAAAAACCACGCCCTTGCCTTTGGGGTCGTATAGGTCCCGAGCGATCTCCCCGACTTCGTGACCAACCAGAAAACTGGCTTGGGCCTGATCGCTCCATTCGATCAGATCGGCGCGATGGACTTCCAGCCAGAGCCGTTTGGGGCACTGGCGAAAGGCCAGGAGTTTCGACTTCGACAAACTGCGCATTGTGTTTATTCCTTTCCCCGGATCGGTTGATTGCCGCGGTACCAGGTCACCGACTCCGACTCATGCGTTTGGGCTTGAGAGGTGACACTTGGCAATGATGCACCTGCCGGCCAGGACAAGGATAGTGTCAAAGCTCAGCGGCATTGCCTCTATGAATTGATCCCAGTCCAGCCATCCGGATGCATGAAGATCCACCGCATCGGGGAATCCCCCCAAGCGAACACCCTCAGCCTGACCAAAGTACGCTGCCAAGTCTGAAGGTATCCCGACCTGTTTGATTTCGGTCGCAAACGCTTCTGCGTCGTACCAATCCGCAAACCCGAGGTGTTCTGGTTGCCACTCCCCGACCATGGCAAGCAAGGGATTGGGGAACATGTGTCCCATCGGAATCCAGTCAACCCGCGGATCCACCCACCAAGCATCGTGATCAAGCCCATTGCCACCTTGGCTTTTATCCCGGTCCAGATCTGATGCCACGTCCAACAGGCAGGCATCACTGGGGGCGTCGGTCAATGCCGCCTCAGGGATATGCCGGATGAACGGTTCGTACTGGCTCAGATAGCGGGGCAGGACCACCTTCCAACATTGCAGCAACCCAGCGCCCAATGGCTCGCCCAGCAATTTGCCAGCCCGCTCCAGATTGATCTGCGCAACCGGCTGCAAGGGTTTCCCGTCGACTTGAGGCCAGGGCCATGCAGCGCTGGTGAACGGGAATCCCACGCCCACCTGATCCGCGAAGCGGTGTGCAGGATTCGCCCTATCCAGCGGCAGGTAACGCGGCAGGCAATAGGGGCGTGACAGCCGCGCGTGGGCTTCCACGAAGCGCCTGCGCACCGGCGTGGGCTGGGCCAGCGCGAGCGATTCGAGACGACGAAGGGCATCATTGTGGAAATGCGCTGGCGTCAGCGACGCCCTGACATCGTCCGGGACGGCGGGGTTGCGAAGCACGGCCAGTTGCTGGCCTCGGCTGCCATGCCTGGCAACCCATCCAAGTTGCGACGGCGGGCACAAGGGCTGCTCGCACAGCCTGGGTATGGCTCGGATCAGGCCCGGCTCTTCTTCGATCAGGCGGCCAATGGCGGGGTTGGCACAAGCCGATAGTGGATAGGTCGGAGCCAGGGCGCGATAGACGTGCAACGGGACATTGGGGTGCCGGACAAGTGCACGGTCAATCTCCGCACCCCTGCCCAGCAACCGCTCCAGTTCCGCAGGCGGCGTCGAGGGGTCAACCGCCAACTGACGGGCGGTGGCGTCGTCAGTCAGCGCGCTCAAATCGGCAAATGGAATGGAAGACACGGGCGACTCGGTCAATTCATGAAGCCCATAGCCCGCACACTGCCCAGCATGCCACGGCGGCTGCGCACCTCCTCCTGCACCAGCCCCACCACATCGCCGTTCAGCAACTCTGGCGTCATCCTCAGCACCCTTGCGATGTTGGCAAAGTCAGCCGGCACTGCGGAGCCAGCCAGGCGCTGCAACGCCATCACCTCACCCGGCGTGGCTTCGCGGCCAAAGGTCTGCACGAACAAAGCAACCAGCTGGTCCGCCCGCAAGGCCTCGAATTCCAGCCGAAACTGGAAGCGCCGCAGCACGGCGGCATCCAGACGATCCATCAGGTTGGTCGTGCAGATGAACAGCCCCGGGAACGATTCCATCTGCGCCAGAAACTCGTTGGTGTGAGAAATCTCCCAACTGGCCCTGGCGTGGCTGCGGTCACCCAGCAAGGTATCGGCTTCATCCAGCAGCAGCACCACTTCGTCCGAGCGGTCGGCGGCTTCCTCGAACATCTGCGCAATGAGTTGCTCGGTTTGGCCGACCCATGGGCTGAGCAAATCGCTGCCTGACCTAACCATCAACTCGCGCCCCAGGCACTTCGCGATGTGGTGCCCGAACTCGGTCTTGCCAGTGCCCGGCACCCCATAAAAGCACAGCGCCGCTCGTTGGGTCCGGCCCAGCGCGGGCAGCAAGGTCTCCGCGTTGTGGCTCCCGCGCAGGTTGACGTAACGGATGTCGTATGGGATTGCCGCGTCACGCCGCTTGAGCGGGACGGGTAAGCCCAGGGCCCGCCGGGCATGGGTGAGTTGTTGGTCCACAAAGGCGCTGGCCTGCTCCGGGCTCTCCGGTGCCGCCAGTGACACGGTACGCGCGGTGGTTTCGAGGTGCCCCGGGGTAAGCGCCGGCAAAGCCGCAATCGCGTCCAAATGAACGGCAGGTAGATTTAGTGCACCCAGGTACTGCTCCGCCAGTCGGCGTTTGACGCTGCGCGGTGGCTCGCCCATCTTGAGGATCAGCGAAAAGCGCCGCAAGGTCGCGGGGTCGATGGCGTCGATGCTGTTCGTGGTCCAGATCACCGGAACGGCCATCTGCTCCAGAAGACGGTGCATCCAGGCTTTGCCCTGGTCTTGTCTCCCCCTCGCGCGGCCCATGACCAGCAGCTGAAACAACGCGCCGTGCCCGCCGGTCGGGAACACGTCTTCGGCTTCGTCCAGCAGCACCATGGCGTCGCGTCGCCCTTTGAGCGATTGCAGGGCCAGCATCAGGCTTCCCAGCCGGTCGTTGGGACTCATGCCTGCGCCTTCGTCGTTCGAGCAGGCCACTTCGAATAGTTGAAGCCCCGCCTCGCGGGCCAGCAGCTTGGCGTACTCGGTCTTGCCCGTGCCGGGCGGGCCATACAACATGATGTTCAGACCGGGCGCGCCCTCCTCGGTAGCATGGCGCAGCGTGGGCAGGGCAAGATCGGTGAATCGATCCAGGTGCTGGACATCCGGCAAGTTCAGGCGAGTGGGCAAGGCCGGCAGCAGGAAGGACGCAAAGAACGCCTGCGCCGATTCAAATGTCCGAGTCAGCGAGGCGCGGATGCTGGGGTTGTGGCAAGCCAGCAAGTCATCCAAGGTGCTGTGATGATGGCGAATGCCGGGGTCCTGGCTGCTCTCCAGCACGCCGCAGCGGCGCAACAGGCTGTCGGGCCGGTAGAGTGATTCGACGTCAGCCTCCGTGCACTCGAACAGATCTGCCAGGACGCGCGCGGTGCGCTTGAAGTCACCCACCTCGATGGCCGCGAATGCCCGCAACAACCCAGGGACCTCGATGCAGAGGCCGATCAGCTCCAGCAGGCGGGCACCCGCCGCGTCCAGCCCCAGACCCTCAGCCAGATAGGCGGCGTTGATCTGATACGGCAGGGGTCGGGACGGGCACGCCTGACGAACCCATTGCAAGGTGTCGTGGGCCAACCTGCTGCGAAGGGAGTAGTCGTTGATCAGCGGTGAAAACCAGTCGTTCGACAGGACCGCCAGTTCGTCGGGGTCCACCAGTTCGCAGAGCTTCAGGTCGTTCTCGCCAACCCACTCGCCGTTGAGCTGAACCATCGCAAGCGGACGAGCATCCGAGAGAGGGTGAACCGAGCTGTCTTCATCGGCAGAATCAAACCGGGACCGGCGACGCGGCTTCTGCTGCAGTTCGTCGATCATGCGGTCGAGCAGGTACTCGCTCCAGATCATCAAACCGCCGGCGGCCGAGGCGCCCAGCCGCAGGAAATCGCTGCCACGCTCCATGGGCTTGCGAAACAGGATCAGTCGACAGACCACCTCGGCCACGGCACGCTCGACCGGTATGGCCTGCGCTGCACTCGGAAAACGCCTGAGGTAGCGCATGGACTGTGAGTCATTGGACGGAACCCGGCCGGAGCGGACACTGTGGCGACGCTGCGGGGTTTTACGGTTTGCTGGCATGTGACACCTCCTTGGAAGTGCCCATGATCGCGCCCTGTTGCGACAATATTCGTCGCTACAAAGATGACTTGAATGACTTCTTCGTACCCTGCCAGAACGGCGCAGGACAGCTGAGTTGCATTCAGACCGGGTCGGCCAAAGCCGCCTTGGCGTACTGGGCAGCCGCATCTCGCAGACGGGCGGCGACTTCACGGCGCAGCGCCAGAGGCTTCTCGACCAGGACATAGGGCCCGAAGCTGAGAAGCCACCAGATCAGGCGTTCGGTGTGCGCCACGGTGGCAACGAAGCGCAAGCGCCCGTCCGGAAGTTCCTGCACGGCCTGGTCTGCCGATAGCCTCGATTCAAGCAGATGCGCCCCCGACTGTGGACCGAAAACCGCCACGAGGCGGATCGATTGGGTCTTTGCATTGTTGTGGCCGAAACCGAAAGCACCCTGCTCGATGTAGCCCTTCAGTGTGAACCCAGCAGGGCAGGCGGACGGTTTGTCCAGCAGTTTGGCCGCCTGGATGCGTTGCAGGGGCAACAGGCGAGGGTCTTCGAAGTCAAAAAAGGTGGCAACGAGGTACTGCACCACGCCGTGCTGGACCAGCCCCAGCGGGTGCACTGTCGCAGACTTGTCTCCCTTGCCGCCGGGACCGGTGTATCGAATGTCCAGTTGTCGCTCGGAAAGCAACGCCTGGGTCACTATGTCATGTACCGAAGGTTTGACCGGTGGTGGCAGCAAGGGTTGCGTGGCCGGCACAATGGCCACTTTGTCGAGCCAGCGCTGCACGGCCGTGTCGCCGTAATGCTGTGTGAGCTTGTTTGCAGCCTCTTCGAAATAGGGCCGCAAATCCCGGACCGTCGATTCGGGCAGCAGATCAACCAGGTAGGTCTGCAGCAACCGCAGACTCAGCGCCTGGCTGGCGTCCATGCCTGGCACCGTGATCCGCCGGGCTTCGTTCGCCCAGTACCAACCGTAGGGTTTGTTACGGCGGTCGCATTTGAGGTCATCAAAGGAATCGGCCAGGGATTCGAGATCCCGTTGCACCGTTCGGGTGCTGACATCGTGGCGCCTGTCCTTCAGTCTCTGCACCAGCGTCGAGGTCGCGATCTTGCCTCGCGTCGGTATCAACTGAAGGGTATCGAGCAGACGCTTGAAGTTGCGATCCATGGGGGGATGATAGCGAGGGCGATCAACGCAATCGGGTGGCCTGTCCGGGGCATCAACTGGGTGCCGGCTCAATAGCCACGCGGCCGCCAACCAAGCCAAGGGCCGCTTGTCGAGTCAAGCGAAACAAGGTCGTTCGCAACAGCTCTCCCGGCAGGGCCATGGCTTCCATCCTGGAGGTGTGAACGACCGAAAGGTCGCATCCGCCCAATTGCCGCAGCCTTGCCAGGACGTAGATCGATCGCCAATATCGCCTTCTTTCTTCCCACGAAAAGGGTGTGCTCAGGGCCACCGTCACTCGCTTGTTCGCCCAGCACGCTTCTTGCGCCAGACGAAGTGTCAGCATGCTGCCAGCCACTCCCCCGGCTGCGGCAACAAGACCGACCGAACCTGCTCGGTCAATCAGGCACCGCAGTTCGGGCCAGATCTCAGCGTGGTGGCGGTCGTAATGCAGGACGATGTCGGCGATCTGGCGCATCGGTTTGGGCGTGCGACGCACGACCAGCACCCGGATGGCAAAACTCGATAGCAAGCCATCCTGCTCCCATAGCACCTGGCGGCCGAATTGCCCAATGGCAATCAGGATGCATCGATCTTCAGGTTGTATGTTCTGGCCCAAGGGGGAACATGGACTGAGCAAATGGTTGTGCATAAGGCAATCCTTTGGTTGCCTGTGATGATCCATACTCTTGCGACAACATTCGACGCAATCAGCGACACAGAATGCGTACCCGTGCCAGAGGGCTAGCCAAAGCGGTGGTGTACCACTGGTGCAAAGGTAGGTTGACTACGAGCTCTCGGCACTGGTTGGCGGAGTTCACCTTGATCGGATAGGTGGTCCAGATTTCGTGGGCTTCTTGAACCGAAGTGGTCCATGCGTCAATGCTGACCCAAATCGCATGGGCAGCGGCGACAAGGGCAATATCCTCGGGTTCACAGAAAACCAAAGATTTGTCCGACGATCGCCACAGAGCCTCGACCAACCGGACGCTGTCCGCAGTCTCACCTAAAACCGACCGGACGTCCTGCGTATCGAGACACGCCATCTCAGCCGAGGCGTCCAGACTCTGAAACATCATCAATGCCGAAAGCGCGGTGCGGGCCAATGCGCCGACTTCTGCGCGGATGCGACCGTGAAACGGCGTCGAACCAAATGGCCCATCATCGGTCGTCACTAAAACGCTCAACAACGCGCCGACCCGGCTAAGCACGGCACCAATCTGGCTGACGACTTCGTCTTGGCGATCTTCAGGCGCATGGACGATGGCCTGCGTAAGCTGAGGCAGGTCCTGCAAACAGGACTCGAGCGCTGCGACGGCATTCGCGCCTTCGAACCGTACATGTTCAACCCTTGCAAAAACGAAGGCCCGTCGCAATGCTTGCCATGCCGCGCGGGTCAAGGCATCCCTCGCGGGACTGAGCAACACAGTTGAAAGAATCGGCGCCGCGTCCGGAGCCATCCTGGAAGGGCGCTGGGTACTATGGATCAACCAGGCGTCAATACCCGGCACCTGGGCCTCATTCCTGGCGAATAGATCGTCCCATCCCTCTACAAATCGTGACATCGAAAGAACTTCTCCGGCGCTATGTGACTGGCGGAGAGCTCTGGTTGGGACCGATGAGCTCCGTCAGAGAGAATCACAGCATGCCCAATTCTTGCGACAGCATTCGTCGCTGAGACGTTGGGATCGCTGCCCAATGATCGCGCCGTGTCTCAACCGAGCGACGCGCCGACTGATCGACCTAAAACCGCTCGTGCGGCGCCAGGTAGCGCCACTGGCCCACGGGCAGGTTGCCCAGCATCACGCGGCCGATGCGCACGCGCTGCAGGCCGACCACCTTCAGGCCCACCAGTTCGCACATGCGGCGGATCTGGCGTTTCTTGCCCTCGGTCAGCACGAAGCGCAGCTGTTCGGGGTTCTGCCAGTCCACCTGGGCCGGCTTGAGCGGCTGGCCGTCCAGGGAGAGGCCGTGGCGCAAGCGCGCCAGCATCGCGGGCGGAAAGACGCCCTGAACGTTGGTGGTGACCGGGTCGTTCTCGTGGATGGTGCGCAGCGCGCCGGGGCGTTCGTCCGCACCGCGCAGGGGTTCCCCGGTGCCCAGGTAGCTCACGCGCACCAGGTACTCCTTTTCCATCACCGAGTCTTCGCCGATGAGCTGGCGCGCCACGCGGCCGTCCTGTGTGAGCACCAGCAGGCCGATGGAGTCGATGTCCAGCCGCCCGGCCGGGGCCAGGCCGCGCAGTTGCGAGGGGTGGAAGAAGAAGCGCGTGTTGTCGTCGCGCCAGCGGTTCTGCGCGGTGAACAGCGTCACGGCGGGTTCATGGCCATCCTCGGCCTGGCCGCTGACAAAACCCATGGGCTTGTTGAGCAGGATGGTGACCTGCGTGGCCTGCTGGCCCTCGGCCTTTTTGTCGATCTCAATGCGGTCGGTCGGCTTGACCTGCAGCCCCATGGTCGCGACCTGGCCATTGACCTTGACCCAGCCCTTGGCGATCCAGTCGTCGGCCTCGCGGCGGGAGCACAGGCCGCGCTCGGCCATGCGTTTGTTCAGGCGGACCGTGTCGGTGGGCCCGGCCACTCGCGTGAGGGTGCCGGCCGGTGCGGGCGCACGGCGGATGGCGCCCGAGGGGCCGGATGCCGGGGAGGCCGGCACAACAGGTGTGCGGGCAGGAGGTTTTTGCATCGTCATCGACTATTACTTCTGTAGCTACCAGTGACTCTTCGACGCTGGGAATTGGCCGATTGGACCATCAAAACTCGCTGGAGCGCAGTCCGGCGAGGTTCAGCACCCGCAGACCGCCGTATTCGACACGGATCAGCTCGCGGGCCTGCAGCGCGGCCAGGGCTTCGTTCACCCGCTGGCGCGACAGCCCCACCAGGTAGGCCAGCTCCTGCTGGGTGATCCGCAGCACCTCGCCGACGCCGGGGTACAGGACGGGGTTGAACAGCGAGGCCAGGTTGCGCGCCACGCGCAGCTCGGGGGTGTTCATCCGGTCGATCTCGCGCGCGGCGATGAACTGCCCGAGGCGCTCGTTGAGCTGGTTCATCACGAAGCGGTTGAACCCGATGGAATGGTCCAGCAGCCAATGGAAGGTGTCGACCGGAATGCCGGCCACCACGCTGCGGCGCAGGGCCTGGATGTTGTAGCGGTAGACCTCACGCTTGAGCGCCGTGCCTTCGCCGAACCAGCCCCCCGGCGGCACACCGGTGAAGGTCATGGTCTGGCCGTCGGCGCTGTCGCTGCTCATCTTCAGCAAGCCTTCCACCACGCCGAACCAGTAGGTCACCGGCCGACCGACGCGGCAGACGTAGTCACCGGCTTGCGCGTCGCCCACGCGCAGCTCCTCGACCGCGCGCTCGCGCTCGGATGGCAGCAGCAGCGCAAGCCAGGGAATACCGTCGAGTTCGTCGCTTCGCGGATGGCGGCGGCGCTGATAAAGGGAGGCTTCAACGTGCATGGGCTGGCATGAATGTCCGTTATTAGGGAAAGTCCTGAGAGAACACACCCGAAGATTGTCGTCGAAACGACAACATAACGTCAAATGGATGCCTACATTCAGGGCACAACAGCGAACCCGGACTTTTTGTTTCCGGGCAGCTTGACTCTGGAGACCAGGTACCAGCCATGTTGACCACGTTCCCACGACTTTTGCTCAAGCACGCCACCGAGCGCGGCAGCGCGCCTGCCATGCGCGAAAAAGAATATGGCATCTGGCAAACCCACAGCTGGGCCGACTTGGCGGCGCTGGTGGAGCATGTGGCCTGCGGCCTGCATCAGGCCGGGCTGCGACGCGGCGAACACATGGTCATCGTCGGTGCCAACCGGCCCCGGCTGTACGCCACCATGCTGGCGGCGCAATCGCTCGGTGCGATCCCTGTGCCGCTGTACCAGGATGCCGTCGCCGCGGAATGCGTCTTCCCGATCAACAACGCCGATGTCCGCTTTGCCTTGGTCGAAGACCAGGAGCAGGTGGACAAGATGCTGGAGATCCGCGACCGCTGCCCGCAGCTTTCGAACATCTTCTTCGACGACCCGCGCGGCCTGCGAAATTACATGGAGGATGGCCTGGCGGGGTTGGACGAGCTGATCGGCGCCGGCGCCGCATTCTCGAAAGAGCACCCGGATTTCTTCAAGGCCGAGGTCGACAAGGCCCAGGCGGCCGATGTGGCCGCGATGTTCTTCACCTCGGGCACCACGGGCAACCCGAAAGGCGTGGTACACACCCACGGCACGTTGATCGACCGCGGCCAGGCCGGGGCCGAGTTCGACAAGCTGAGCCCCAACGAGGAGGTGCTGGCCTACCTGCCGCCGGCGTGGATCGGCCAGAACATCTTCAGCTACGCGCAATGGCTGGTCTGCGGCTATGTGGTGAACTGCCCCGAGTCAGCCGCCACGGTCACGATCGACCTGAAGGAGATCGGCCCGACCTATTACTTTGCGCCGCCGCGCGTGTTCGAAGGCCTGTTGACCAGCGTGATGATCCGCATGGAGGACGCCGGCGCCCTGAAACGCAAGATGTTCCATGCCTTCATGGACGTGGCCAGGCGCGTCGGCCCTGCCCGCATGGACGGCAAGTCGATTGGTTTCGGCAACGCCCTGATGTACTGGCTCGGCAACCTGCTGGTCTACGGTCCGCTGCGCAACAACCTGGGCATGAGCCGGGTGCGCGTGGCCTACACCGCCGGTGAGGCGATCGGCCCTGACCTGTTCAGCTTCTACCGCTCGATCGGCATCAACCTCAAGCAGCTCTACGGCTCCACCGAGACCGCCGTGTTCGTCTGCCTGCAGCCCGACAACGAGGCGCGCGCCGACACCGTGGGTGTGCCGTGCCGCGGCGTGGAGATCAAGGTGGCGGACAACGGCGAGATTCTGGTCAAGTCGCCCGGCCTGCTGCGCGAGTACTACAAGAACCCGGCTGCCACGGCCGAGGTGCTGACCGCTGACGGCTGGTACCACACCAGCGACGCGGGCTTCATCGACGCGCACGGCCACCTCAAGATCATCGACCGCGTGAAGGACGTCGGCCGCATCAAGGGCGGCGACAACGACGGTGCCATGTTCGCGCCCAAGTACGTGGAGAACAAGCTCAAGTTCTTCCCGCAGATCAAGGAAGTGGTGGCCTATGGCGACCAGCGCGAGAAGGTCTGCGTGATGATCAACATCGACTTCGACGCCGTGGGCAACTGGGCCGAGCGGCGCAACCTGCCTTACGCCGGCTACACCGATCTGGCCCAGAAGCCCGAGGTCTACCAGCTGATCAAGGAGTGCGTGGAAAAGGTCAACGCCGACCTGTCGATCGACGAACTGCTGGCGGGCAGCCAGGTCAGCCGCTTCCTGGTGCTGCACAAGGAGCTCGACGCCGACGACGGCGAGCTGACGCGCACCAACAAGGTCCGCCGAGGCTTCATCGCCGAGAAGTACCAGCCGCTGGTCGATGCGTTGTATGGCGGCAAGACCGAGCAGTTCATCGAGACCGTCGTGAAGTTCGAGGACGGTCGCTCCGGCAGCGTGAGCGCCACGCTGAAGATCTCCGACGCGAAGACCTTCGCCCCTGTCAAGGCAGCCGCCTGAGAAACGACGCAAGCACCATGAGCAAGAAAATCGGCGACGTCATCCTTGACGTCAACAACATCAGTCTTCGGTTCGGCGGCGTCAAGGCCCTGACCGACATCTCCTTCAACGTGAAGGAGCACGAGATTCGCGCCATCATCGGCCCCAACGGTGCCGGCAAGAGCTCGATGCTGAACTGCATCAACGGCGTCTATACGCCGCAAGAGGGCAGCATCACCTTTCGCGGCAAGACCTTCAGCCACATGAACTCACGCCAGGTGGCCGAGATGGGCGTGGCGCGCACGTTTCAGAACCTGGCGCTGTTCAAAGGCATGAGCGTGATCGACAACATCATGTCGGGGCGCAATCTCAAGATCAAGAGCAACCTGTTCATGCAGGCCTTGCGCATCGGGCCGGCCGAGCGCGAGGAAATCCGCCACCGCGAATACGTCGAGCACATCATCGACTTCCTGGAGATCCAGGCCTTCCGCAAGACGCCGGTGGGACAACTGCCCTACGGCCTGCAGAAGCGGGTGGACCTGGGGCGTGCGCTGGCCATGGAGCCGCAAGTGCTGCTGCTCGACGAGCCGATGGCCGGCATGAACGTCGAGGAAAAGCAGGACATGTGCCGTTTCGTGCTGGACGTCAACGACGAATTCGGAACCACCATCGTCCTGATCGAGCATGACATGGGCGTGGTGATGGACATCTCGGACCGGGTGGTCGTGCTGGATTACGGCAAGAAGATCGGTGACGGCACCCCCGAGGAAGTGCGCAACAACGCGGACGTGATCAGCGCCTATCTCGGCACCAGCCACTGATCAAGGGAGCAATTCAAATGGCATTCTTTCTGGAAACCCTGCTTGGTGGCCTGATGGCCGGCATGCTCTATTCGCTGGTGGCGCTCGGCTTCGTGCTGATCTTCAAGGCCTCCGGCGTGTTCAACTTTGCACAGGGCGCCATGGTGCTCTTTGCCGCGCTGGCCATGGCCCGCTTTGCCGAGTGGGTGCCGAAATGGACCGGCACCAGCAACACCATGGTCGCGACCGCGCTGGCGTTCCTGATGGCTGGCGCCGTCATGTTCCTGGTGGCCTGGCTGATCGAGCGGCTGGTGTTGCGGCATCTGGTCAACCAGGAAGGCACGACGCTGCTGATGGCCACCCTGGGCATCACCTACCTGCTCGAAGGCCTGGGCCAGACCATCTTCGGCAGTGACATCTACAAGATCGACATCGGCATGCCCAAGGAGCCGATCTTCATGCTGGAAGGCATGTTCCCGGGCGGGGTGCTGGTCAACAAGGAAGATGTCATCGCCGCGGCCATTGCTGCGACGCTGGTGGCCGCGCTGAGCGTGTTCTTCCAGAAGACATCGACCGGCCGTGCGCTGCGCGCTGTCGCCGACGACCACCAGGCCGCCCAGTCGATCGGCATTCCCCTGAACCGCATCTGGGTCATCGTCTGGTGCGTCGCCGGCATCGTCGCGCTGGTGGCCGGGATGATCTGGGGCTCCAAGCTGGGTGTGCAGTTCTCGCTGGCCACCGTGGCGCTGCGCGCACTGCCGGTCGTGATCCTGGGCGGCCTGACGTCGGTGCCGGGCGCCATCATCGGCGGCCTGATCATTGGCGTGGGCGAGAAGTTGTCGGAGGTGTACCTCGGACCGTTCGTGGGCGGGGGCATCGAGATCTGGTTCGCCTATGTGCTGGCCCTCGTCTTCCTGCTGTTCAGGCCTCAAGGTCTGTTCGGCGAAAAAATCATTGACCGCGTCTAAGAAAGCCTTCACATGTTTTACCGCGAAAACGGTCAGTACAAGACCAGTTACCGGGCTGATCAGCAGATTTTCCCGATCTCGCAGGATCGCATCGCGATCGCGCTCATCCTGGCGTTTGCCTTCCTGGCGGTCCCGATGCTGGCCAGCGACTACCTGTTCAGGGCCATTCTGATTCCGTTCCTGATCTTCTCGCTGGCTGCCATCGGCGTGAACATCCTGGTCGGCTACTGCGGTCAGATCTCGCTGGGCTCGGGCGCCTTCATGGCCGTGGGAGCCTATGGCGCCTACAACTTCTTCGTGCGCGTCCCGGGCATGCCGCTGATCCCGTCACTGATCCTGGGCGGCCTGTGCGCGACGGCTTTCGGCATCCTGTTCGGTCTGCCCAGCCTGCGCGTCAAGGGGCTGTACCTCGCCGTGGCCACACTGGCAGCGCAGTTTTTTGCCGACTGGATGTTCCTGCGGGTCAAATGGTTCACCAATGATTCGCCGTCGGGCTCGGTCTCGGTATCCAACCTGCAGGTGTTCGGCCTGCCGGTCGAGACGCCGATGGCCAAGTACCTGCTGTGCCTGAGCATCCTGGTGGTCATTGGCCTGCTGGCCAAGAATCTGGTGCGCAGCGCCATCGGACGCGAATGGATGGCCATCCGCGACATGGACGTGGCCGCGGCCGTGATCGGCATCCGCCCGATGTATGCCAAGCTCAGTGCCTTTGCCGTCAGTTCCTTCATTGTGGGCGTGGCCGGTGCGCTGTGGGGATTCGTCTATCTGGGCGCCTGGGAGCCGGCGGCCTTCTCGGTGGACCAGTCGTTCCGACTGCTGTTCATGGTGATCATCGGCGGCATGGGCTCCATCATGGGCAGCTTCTTCGGTGCCGCCTTCATCGTGATTCTGCCGATCGCGCTGAACCAGGCCCTGCCGCTGCTGGGCAACCTCGTCGGCCTGGAGATTTCCACCGCCGGCATTTCCCACGCAGAACTGATGATCTTTGGCGCGCTGATTGTCTGGTTCCTGATCGTGGAACCACACGGCCTGGCCAAGCTGTGGTCCATCGGCAAGCAGAAGCTGCGCCTGTGGCCGTTCCCGCACTGAGTTACCGAGTTTTTTCGCCAAGCAACCCCGGCACGATTCAAGTGCCTCAACATCAGGAGACGTTATGAAACTACGCACTATCGCTCTGGCCACCTGCCTGGCCGCCGTGGGAGTCACGGCATTCGCCCAGGCCAAGGAGCAATTCTTCCCCGGCCTGCCCTACCGCACGGGCCCCTATGCACCCAACGGTGTGCCATGGGCCAACGGCTATGCCGACTACCTCAAGCTGGTGAATGCCCAAGGCGGCATCAACGGCGTCAAGATCATCTACGAAGAGTGCGAAACCGGCTACGACACCGCGCGTGGCGTGGAGTGCTATGAGCGCCTGAAAGGCAAGCATGGCGGCGCCACCGTGTTCCAGCCTCTGTCCACGGGCATCACCTTTGCCCTGACCGAAAAAGCCCCTGGCGACAAGATCCCCCTGATCACTGCCGGCTATGGCCGCAGCGAGAGCCAGGATGGCACGATCTTCAAATGGAACTTCCCCCTGGCGGGCACCTACTGGCTGGCCGCCGATGCGCTGGTCCAGCAGATCGGCAAGAAGGAAGGTGGACTCGACAAGCTCAAGGGCAAGAAGATTGCGCTGGTCTACCATGACAGCCCCTACGGCAAGGAGCCCATCGCCCTGTTGCAGGAACGCAGCAAGCAGCTGGGTTTCGATCTGCAGCTGCTGCCCGTGACTGCGCCCGGCGTGGAACAGAAAGCCACCTGGCTGCAGGTTCGCCAGGCCAAGCCTGACTATGTGCTGCTGTGGGGCTGGGGCGTGATGAACTCCACCGCCATCAAGGAAGCGCAGGCCACCGGTTACCCGCGCGAGAAGATGTACGGCGTGTGGTGGTCGGGTGCCGAGCCCGACGTGAAGGACGTGGGCGACGGCGCCAAGGGATACAACGCCGTCACCATGCAGCATGGCGCCGAGCCGGGCTCCAAGGTCGTGGCCGACATCCTGAAGAATGTGCATGACAAGGGGCAGGGCACGGGTCCGCGCGACGAAGTGGGCCAGGTGCTGTACATGCGTGGCGCCATGAGCGCGATGCTGGCGGTCGAGGGCGTCAAGCGCGCCCAGGAACGCTATGGCAAGGGCAAGTGGGTCAGCGGCGAACAGGCGCGCTGGGGCTACGAGAACCTTGCGCTCGACCAGAAGAAGCTGGACGCACTGGGCTTCGCCGGCGTGATGCGCCCGATCAGCACCTCGTGCGCGGACCACATGGGCTCCAACTGGGCGCGCGTGCACACCTGGGACGGCAAGAAGTGGAACTTCAGCTCCGACTGGCTGCAGGCCGACGAGCAGATTCTGAAACCACTGGTGAAGTCCACCGCGGCCAAGTACGCCGCCGACAAGAAGCTCACCCCGCGCACGCCGGCGGATTGCAACTCCTGATCGGACCCACAACCCTCCCGTTCGCGCGGGAGGGCGGCGGCCCCGATGGGCCGCCAAATGAAAGGGTCGCCGTGCGGGCCTTTCATTTGGTTTGAATGGAACTACCACCATGAGTGATGCGAAAAATATCGTTCTCAACGTCAACGGCATCGAGGTCATCTACAACCATGTGATCCTCGTGCTCAAAGGCGTGTCGCTGCAGGTGCCGCAGGGTGGCATCGTCGCGATCCTGGGTGGCAATGGAGCGGGCAAGACCACCACGCTGCGAGCCGTCTCCAACCTGCTTAAAGGGGAACGCGGCGAGGTGACCAAGGGCTCGATCGAGTTGCGCGGCGAGCGCATCGAAAACCTCTCGCCGGCCGACCTGGTGCAGCGTGGCGTGGTGCAGGTGATGGAAGGCCGGCATTGTTTTGCCCACCTGACCATCGAGGAAAACCTGATGACCGGCTCCTACACCCGAAAGGACAAGGGTGAGATCGCGGCCAACCTGGAAAAGGTCTACAACTATTTCCCCCGGCTGAAGACCCGGCGCACCTCGCAGGCCGCCTACACCTCGGGCGGCGAACAGCAGATGTGCGCGATCGGCCGCGCGATCATGGCCAACCCGAGCATGGTGCTGCTGGACGAGCCGTCGATGGGCCTGGCGCCGCAGATCGTGGAAGAAGTCTTCAACATCGTGAAAGACCTCAACACCAAGGAAAAGGTCACCTTCCTGCTGGCCGAGCAGAACACCAACATGGCGCTGCGCTACGCCGACTATGGCTACATCATGGAAAGCGGGCGCGTGGTGATGGATGGCGCCGCGAACGACCTGGCCAACAACGAGGACGTCAAGGAGTTCTACCTCGGCGTCGGCGGCGGCGAGCGCAAGAGTTTCAAGGACGTCAAGAGCTACAAGCGGCGCAAGCGCTGGCTCGCCTGAGGCCCCGCCGACTTCGCAACCGTTTTCCTGCCGAGAGATATTCGCATGAGCCCATTCTTCGACGCGCTGGAGCAGCGCCACCCCGACGAGCGCGAAGCGGCCTTGCTGCGCGCGCTGCCCGGCCAGATTGCCAATGCGCAGACCCGGGCGCCAGCGTTTGCCGGCATCCTTGCGGGCGTCGACCCGGCGTCCATCACGTCTCGCGCGGCGCTGGCCACGTTGCCGGTGACGCGCAAGCACGAACTGCTGGAAACCCAGAAGAAGCTACGCAGCGAGGGCGGCAGTGTGTTTGGCGGCTTCAGCGCCGTCGGTTTTGGTCCCGCCATGCCGCGGGTGTTCGCCAGCCCGGGCACGATTTACGAGCCCGAAGGCGTTGGCCGCGACTACTGGCGCATGGCCCGCGCCATCTTTGCCGCGGGTTTCCGGCCCGGCGAACTGATCCACAACAGTTTCAGCTACCACTTCGTGCCGGCCGGCTCGATGATGGAGACCGGTGCCCACGCCCTGGGCTGCACCGTGTTCCCCGGCGGCACCGGGCAGACCGAGCAGCAGGTGCAGGCCATGGCCGAGCTTCGCCCGGCCGGTTATATCGGCACCCCAAGTTTCCTGCGCATCATCGTCGAGAAGGCCGCCGAGATGGGCGTGGCCCTGCCCAGCGTGACCAAGGCCATGTTCGGCGGCGAGGCGTTCCCTCCCAGCCTGCGGGACTGGTTCCGGGAGCGCGGCATCGATGGCTACCAGTGTTATGCCACGGCCGACCTTGGCCTGATCGCCTACGAAACCAGCGCCCGCGAAGGCCTGGTGCTCGACGAGGGCGTGATCGTCGAGATCGTGCGCCCCGGCACGGGCGATCCGGTGCCCGAAGGAGAAGTCGGGGAACTGGTTGTCACTTCGCTCAATGCCGACTATCCGCTCGTGCGCTTCGGCACCGGCGACCTGTCGGCCGTGCTGCCAGGTCCCTGCCCGACAGGGCGCACCAACACGCGCATCAAGGGCTGGATGGGGCGCGCTGACCAGACCACCAAGATCCGCGGCATGTTCGTGCATCCTGGCCAGGTCGCCGAAATCGTCAAGCGATTTCCCGACATCGTGAAGGCGCGCCTGGTCGTGACCGGCGCGATGGCCAACGACAGCATGACACTCAAGGTCGAAACCGCGTGCACGGCGCCAGAAGGCCTGCACGCCCGCGTTGGCGAGGCCATTCGCGACGTGACGAAGCTGCGCGGGGACGTGGAGGTGCTTCTGCCCGGCAGCCTGCCCAATGACGGCAAGGTCATAGAGGACGCGCGCAGCTACGAGTAGGCTGCGGATCCTGGGGACTGGACTCCTCGAATTTCCGGCTGCCGGATGTGGGATACGTAGTTTTCGGGATGCCGAAAGGCTGACGGATGGCTACGATTGCTGCACTACTTCCATGGAGACAACATGATTTTTTCAAAATCCCTTGCCGTCCTCGCGGCTGCGGCACTGGCAACCACCGGCGCGCTGGCTGCTGACTTCCCCATCAAGGACAAACCGGTCACCATCGTCGTGCCTTTCGCGGCGGGCGGGCCGACCGATCGCGTGGCTCGCGATCTGGCAGAAGCCATGCGCAAGCCGCTTGGCGCGACCATCGTGGTGGAAAACGCTGCCGGCGCCGGCAGCACGATCGGCACCAACAAGGTCGCCAAGGCCAATCCCGACGGTCATACCCTGCTGCTGGCGCACATCGCCATGGCCACCATGCCGGCGCTCTATCGTAGCCTACCGTTCAAGGTCGAAACCGATTTCGTGTACCTCGGGATGATCAATGACGTGCCGATGACGCTGATCAGCAAGCCGGCCCTGCCAGCGAACAATTTCAAGGAACTGTCCGCCTGGATCAACCAGAACAAAGGCAAGATCAACCTGGGCAACGCGGGGCTGGGCTCGGCGTCGCACTTGTGCGGCCTGATGTTTCAGGACGCTGTCAAGACCGACATGACCACCGTCCCTTACAAGGGAACCGCACCGGCGATGACGGACCTGATCGGTGGCCAGATCGACCTGATGTGCGACCAGACCACCAACACCAGCAGCCAGATCGAAGGCAAGAAGATCAAGGCCTTCGGCGTGACGACCCTCAAGCGCTTGACAGTGCCGGCGCTGAAGGATATCCCCACGCTCGACGAATCGGGCCTGAAGGGATTCGAGGTCACGATCTGGCACGGCCTGTACGCGCCCAAGGGAACACCCGCCGATGTCGCCGCCAAGATCAACACCGCCTTGAAGGCCGCGCTGAAAGATCCCGACTTCATCAAGAAACAAGAGGGCCTGGGTGCCATCGTCGTCACGGACAAGCGCATGGAGCCGGCGGAGCACCAGAAGTTCGTGGCCGCCGAGATTGCCAAGTGGGGCCCGGTCATCAAGGCCGCGGGTATCTACGCCGACTGACGCGCGCTACCAGCTTGGGTCAGGCCGCCGCTCCGCACGGACCGGCGGCTTTTTTTCGCGCCCGTGGCGTGGCGTGATCAGGGTACCCGAGGGTGTCCGTCAACGCGGGACGATGGCATGATCGTGCCGGCCGACCGCTCGGCGGCCGGCGAATCAAATACTGAGGAGACCTCATGCCTTCATCCTTCCACGCCCGCAGGGGCTTGATGGCTCTTGCCGCCGCTCTGGTGCTGGCCGCGCCGACACTGCAGGCGCAGACCGCCTGGCCGAGCAAACCGGTGCGCATCGTCGTGCCCTTCGCACCGGGCGGGACCACCGACATCTTGGCGCGCGCCATGGCGCCCGAGCTGTCGCGTGCTTTCGGCCAGTCGTTCATCGTGGAGAACCGGGCGGGGGCCGGCGGCAACGTCGGCGCCGATCTTGTTGCGAAGTCACCGGCGGACGGCTACACCTTTTTGATGGGGACGGTGGGCACGCATGGCATCAACAAGGCGCTCTACGGCAAACTACCCTACGACCCGCAGAAAGATTTCGCGCCGATCACGCTGGTGGCCGGCGTGCCCAATGTGATGGTGATGAACGCGGAGCGCGCCAAGGCGCTGGGCATCAACACCGTGGCGGACTTCATCAAGTACGCCAAAGCCAACCCCGGCAAGCTCAGCATGGCCTCCAGCGGCAATGGCACCTCCATCCACCTGGCCGGCGAGCTGTTCAAGTCCCGCACCGGCATCTTCATGACGCATATTCCCTACCGGGGCTCCGGTCCGGCGCTGCTGGACCTGATGGGCGGCAATACGGATGTGATGTTCGACAACCTGCCCTCAGCCCTGCCGCAGATCAAGGCCGGCAAGCTCAAGGCTTTCGCGGTGACCAGCGCCGAACGCTCAGCCGCCGTGCCGGATCTGCCCACCATCGCGGAGGCTGCGGGCCTGAAGGGGTTCGACGCGAGTTCCTGGTTCGGCCTGTTGGCGCCAGCTGGCACGCCGCCCGACATCGTCAATCGCGTCCAGCAGGAAACGGCCAAGGCGCTGGCCTCGCCCGCAGTGAAGGAAAAGCTGCTGGCCCAAGGTGCGATTCCTGGCGGCAACACCCCGCAAGAATTCGCGAAGATGATCGACGCGGAACACATCAAGTGGGCCGCCGTGGTGAAGGCCTCGGGCGCCAAAGTGGATTGATCGCCGGGCACGCCCCACCCTTATCGCCCGGTGGCCTTGCTCCGGGCGTTTTTCCTTCTACACCCCCCAGACGACTTCCTTGCCAGCTGCCCCGCTGCGCCGCAACATGTCGATCAGCGGCACGAGGCGCTGGCGCAGCGTGATGCCGTCAAACCGGGGCTCGGGCTCGCCACGGGCGGCCGCTTCTTCGATCGCGGCCTGGCGGCTGGCTTCTTCCTTGGCAACGGCGGCCTCAAGCACGTGAATGGCCGCCGGCGCATCGGCGGCCTCGATGATGCCCGGCGCATCGGGGTCCTTGCCGAGAATCTCCATCACCTGACGCCCGTTGACCTCCAGCATGATCAGGTCGCCCGTGCTACGTGACTTGAACTTGTAAAGCATCTGCACTCTCCTTCATGGAACGACTTCTATTGTGCGCCTTCGATGCCATGGTCATCCGGGTTTTCCCTCTTCGGCGTCATTTTGTTTAGGCTTAAACTATTTCTCAGTGAACTAGTTGCCACAGGAGCGTCCATGAAAATCGTCTGCATCGGTGGCGGCCCCGCCGGCCTGTATTTCGGCTTGCTGATGAAGATGCGCAACCCGGCGCACGACATCACGGTGGTCGAGCGCAACAAGCCTTACGACACCTTCGGCTGGGGCGTGGTGTTTTCCGACGCCACCATGGACAACATGCGCCAGTGGGATCCGGTGACGGCCAGCGAGATCCAGCAGGCGTTCAACCACTGGGACGACATTGAGCTGGAGTTCAAAGGCGAAGTCATCCGCTCGGGCGGCCACGGCTTCGTCGGTATCGGCCGCAAGAAACTGCTGAACATCCTGCAGGAGCGTTGCGAGCAACTCGGCGTCAATCTGGTCTTCGACACCGACGTGGAATCGGACGAGGACTTCCCGGACGCTGACCTGATCATTGCCAGCGACGGCATCTTCTCCAAAATCCGCACCAAGTACGAAACCGTCTTCAAGCCCGACATCGTGGTGCGGCCCAACCGTTACATCTGGCTGGGCACGAACAAGCTCTACGACGCGTTCACCTTCCTGTTCGAGAAGACCGAGCACGGCTGGTTCCAGGCGCATATCTACAAGTTCGACGAGACCACCACCACCTTCATCGTCGAATGCCCCGAGCACGTCTGGCAGGCGCACAGACTGGATCTGGCGGACCAGGCCGAGTCCATCGCCTTCTGCGAAAAGGTGTTCGCGAAGAACCTGCAGGGCGCCAGGCTGATGACCAACGCGCGCCACCTGCGCGGCTCGGCCTGGCTCAATTTCCAGCGCGTCAAGTGCGAGCAGTGGTCGCTGTTTAACGGCAAGAGCCATGTGGTGCTGATGGGCGACGCGGTGCACACGGCGCACTTCGCGATCGGCTCGGGCACCAAGCTGGCGATCGAGGACGCGATCGAGCTGACGCGCCTGTTCGTCGAGATGGGCGATACCGCCGCGCACATCCCGGAGGTTCTGGCCCGTTACCAGGAAGTGCGCAACGTGGAGGTGCTCAAGCTGCAGAACGCCGCGTGGAACGCCATGGCGTGGTTTGAGGTCTGCGGCGAGCGCTATTGCGACCGTTTCGAACCCCAGCAGTTCATGTACTCGATGCTGACGCGCAGCCAGCGCATCAGCCACGAAAACCTGCGCCTGCGCGATGCGAAATGGCTGGAAGGCTACGAGGCCTGGTTCTCGGGCGGCACCGTCATGCCACCGATGCTCACGCCTTGGAAGCTGCGTCATCTGACGCTGAAGAACCGCATCGTCGTCTCCCCCATGGCGCAGTACAGCGCGGTGGACGGCGTGGTCCAGGATTACCACCTGGTGCACCTCGGCGCCCGCGCGATGGGTGGCGCTGCGCTGGTGATGGTCGAGATGACCAGCCCGACGCCGGAAGGCCGCATCACACCCGGCTGCCCCGGCCTGTGGAACGACGCGCAGTCTGCTGCCTTCAAACGCATCGTGGACTTCGTGCACGGCCAGGGTGACACTCGCATCGGCCTGCAGCTCGGGCACAGCGGCCCCAAGGGTTCGACCCGCGTCGGCTGGGAAGGCAACGACGAGCCGCTGCCGGACGGCAACTGGCCGTTGATGGCCGCCAGCGCTGTGCCCTATGGCGCGCAGAACCAGACACCGCGCGCCATGACCCGCGCGGACATGGACACACTCACCGGGCAATTCGTCGAATCGACACGCCGCGCCGCCGCGGCCGGCTTCGACTGGTTGGAACTGCATTGCGCCCACGGCTACCTGCTGTCCAGCTTCCTGTGCCCGCTGACCAACCAGCGCACCGACGACTACGGCGGCACCCTGGAAAACCGCTGCCGCTACCCGCTGGAGGTCTTCGCCGCCATGCGCGCCGCCTGGCCGACGGAGCGACCCATGAGCGTGCGGATCTCGGCGCACGACTGGACGCCCGGTGGCAACACCGACGACGACGCCGTGGTGATCGCACGCTTGTTCAAGGCTGCGGGCTGCGACCTGATTGACGTGTCGTCCGGCCAGACCACGCGCGAAGCCAAGCCGGTATACGGCCGCATGTACCAGACACCGTTTGCCGACCGCATCCGCAACGAGGTGGACATCGCCACCATGGCCGTCGGCGCCATCAGCGAAGCCGATCATGCCAACAGCATCATCGCCGCCGGCCGGGCCGACCTGTGCGCTGTCGGCCGCCCGCACCTGGCCGACCCGGCCTGGACACTGCACGAAACGGCCAAGCTGCAAAGCCGCGCCGTCACTTGGCCGCGCCCCTATGAAAGCGGCCGCGTCCAGCTGTACCGCGAAATTTCAAACAAGAATCGCCAGATTCCGGCGTAAAAAGGTCATTGTTTGCTACTAAACACATAGCTAAATGGAACCCGTCCCGATGGACCTCGAAGCCCGCGCCCACAGCGAGCACCCGGAAGAACTGCGCCTGTGGCTGCGCCTGCTGACCTGCACGCAGCTGGTGGAAAAACAGGTGCGCACGGCCTTGCGCGAGCAGTTCGACACCACGCTGCCGCGCTTTGACCTGATGGCCCAGCTGGAGCGCGCGCCCGACGGCCTGCGCATGAACGAGCTGTCGCGCCGCATGATGGTGACTGGCGGCAATGTCACCGGCATCACCGACCAGCTTGTCGCCGAGGGCCAGGTGGAACGCATCGACGTGGCAGGCGACCGGCGCGCCTGGCGCGTGCGCCTCACACCCAAGGGGCGCGAGGCCTTCGAAGACATGGCACGCGCCCACGAGGGGTGGATCGTCGAGTCCTTTGCTGGTCTGGACGGACGCGAAATCACACAGTTGCACCGCCTGCTTGGCAAGGTGAAATCCCGTTTTCAGGAAGAACCATGAAGCACTTCATCGGCCCCAACAACCCCATGCGCGCCCAGTTCGAGCCCCGGGCCGGCTATCACGCGCGCCACTTCACCTGGTCGTTCGAGGACGGCGTGGGCACGGTCACGCTGAGCCGGCCTGAGCGCAAGAACCCGCTCACCTTCGACTCGTACGCCGAGCTGCGCGACCTGTTTCAGGCGCTGAAGTTTGCCAACGACGTGAAGGTCGTGGTGGTCACCGGTGCGGGCGGCAACTTCTGCTCCGGCGGCGACGTGCACGAGATCATCGGACCGCTCACGAAGATGACGATGCCCGAGATGCTGGAGTTCACCCGCATGACCGGCGACCTGGTCAAGACGATGCGCAACTGCCCGCAGCCGATCGTGGGCGCCATCGACGGCATCTGCGCCGGCGCGGGCGCGATGATGGCGCTGGCTTGCGACCTGCGCTACGGCACACCCGCCTCCAGGACCGCCTTCCTGTTCACCCGCGTCGGGCTGGCCGGCGCCGACATGGGCGCCTGCGCGCTGTTGCCGCGCGTGATCGGCCAGGGCCGCGCCTCCGAGCTGCTGTTCAGCGGCCGCGCCATGACGGCTACCGAAGGCCTGGCCTGGGGCTTCTTCAACGCGCTGCACGACAGCGCCGACCTGCTGGGGGCAGCCACTCAAATGGCGCGGGACCTCGCCGCCGGCCCCACCTTCGCCCACGCCATGACCAAGACCATGCTGCAGCAGGAGTGGGCCATGACGATCGAGCAGGCGATCGAGGCCGAGGCGCAGGCCCAGGCCATCTGCATGCAGACCCAGGACTTCCGCCGCGCCTATGAGGCGTTCGCGGCGAAACAGAAGCCCGTCTTCGGAGGCGATTGACATGGCCAGCACCGACCAGCGCGCGCCCGCCGGCCATCTGGCCCTGCCTTTCTTCGACGAGGCCCACCGCCAGCTGGCCGACGGCCTGCGCGACTGGACGCCGGCCCAGGCCGTCGATGAAGCGGACGACCGCGCCGCCTGCCGCGACTGGGTGCGCCGCCTGGGCGACGGCGGCTGGCTGCGCTACTGCGTGGCCGCCGAGCACGGTGGCGCCCTGCCGGCGCTGGATTCTCGCGCGCTGGTGGTGCTGCGCGAGACGCTGGCCTTCCATTCGCCGCTGGCCGACTTTGCGTTTGCAATGCAGGGACTGGGCAGCGGCGCGATCTCGCTGGCCGGCACGCCCGCGCAGCAGGCCGCCTACCTGCCGGCGGTGGCCCGTGGCGAAAAGATCGCGGCCTTCGCCCTCAGCGAGCCCGACGCCGGCTCCGACGTGGCCGCTATGCAAACAGTAGCTGCTCGTGGCCATCTGACGCTGGGATCAGGCCAAAACGATTCGGATTTTGTGCTTCAGGGCTCAAAAACCTGGATCAGCAACGGCGGCCTGGCCGATTTCTACTGTGTGTTCGCCAAGACCGACCCGCAAGGCGGCAGCCGAGGCATCAGCGCCTTCGTCGTGGACGCCAGTACGTCGGGCCTGGACGCCAGCCGCGCCATCCATGTCATGGCGCCGCACCCGCTGGCCACGCTGGTGTTCGACGGCTGCCGTGTACCTGCCGGCGCGTTGCTCGGTGAGGTCAACGGCGGCTTCAAGCTGGCGATGCAGACCTTGGACATCTTCCGCGCCTCGGTGGCCGCGGCCGCGCTGGGCATGGCGCGCCGCGCGCTCGCCGAGGCGGTGGACTGGGCGCGAAAGCGCCGCATGTTCGGTCAGACGCTGGCCGATTTCCAGCTCACGCAGGCCAGGATCGGCGAAATGGCCGCGCTGATCGATGCCGGCGCCCTGCTGACCTACCGCGCCGCCTGGATGCGCGACCTGGGGGCCGGCAGCGCACGCGAGCGCAGCGTGGCCGCGGCTGCCGCCAAGATGACGGCCACCGAAAACGCCCAGAAAGTGATCGACATGGCGCTGCAGATGCACGGCGGGCGTGGTGTGGAAGTCGGTGCCAAGGTGGAAAGCCTGTACCGCGACATCCGTTCGCTGCGCATCTACGAGGGCGCCACCGAGGTGCAGCAGCTCATCATCGGCAAAGCCGTTCTGCAGGAGTAGTTCCATGAACCCGCCAGCCAGCCCGCCTGCTGCGCCCCCGCGTGGCGTCAGCGCGCAGCTTGACCGCTTCGTCCATGACCGCCTGCCGCCACCAGGCCAGTGGCCGGACCTGCACTACAACCGGCCGGAGCTGCAGTTCCCGCCGCAGCTCAACCTGGTCGAGGAATTGCTGGACAAGGCCCCCGCCAAAGGGTTCGGCCAACGCCCCCTGCTGCGCTCCAGCCGCGTCACGTTCAGCTACGAGGAAGTGGCCGAGCGCGTCAACCGTATTGCCCAGTGGCTGACCGAGGACATGAACCTGGTCCCCGGGAACCGGGTGCTGCTGCGCGGCGGCAATTCTGTCGGCATGGCCTTGTGCTGGCTGGCGGTGGTCAAGGCCGGCATGGTGGCGGTGGCCACCATGCCCCTGCTGCGCGCCCGCGAACTCGGCGACATCATCGACAAGGCCCAACCCGCGCTGGCGCTCTGCGATGCCACGCTGCTGGCGGAACTGAAATACGCCCAGCAGGAGCACCCGGCCCTGCGCACCATCCAGAAATTCAATGCCGCGGACGATCCGGCAGACCTGGGCGCCCTGTGCGCCGGCAAGTCCGGGGTGTTTGCGCCCTGCCCGACGGCCGCCGATGACATTGCGCTGATGGCGTTCACATCGGGCACCACCGGCAAGCCCAAAGCCGCCATTCACACCCACCGCGACGTGCTCGCCGCCTGCGAATGCTGGCCGCGCCACGTGCTGTGCGCCACGCCGGATGACATCGTGATGGGCTCGCCGCCGCTGGCTTTCACCTTCGGCCTGGGCGGGATGCTGATCTTCCCGATGTGGGCCGGCGCCTCGGTGTACTACCCGGACATTGCCTACACCCCTGAGGCCATGGTGCGGTTGATCGGCGAAGTCGGTGCGACGATCTGCTACACCGCGCCCACTTTCTACCGACAGATGGCGCCATTCGCCAAGGCTGTCGGAATCCCTTCGCTGCGTCTGTGCGTGAGCGCCGGCGAAGGCCTGCCAGACGCCACCCGAACCCTCTGGCGCGAGGCCACCGGCATCGAGATGATCGACGGCATCGGCGCCACCGAGATGTTCCACATCTTCATCTCGTCTGCCGGGGCCGAGGTGCGGCACGCCGCCATCGGCAAGGTGGTGCCGGGTTACACCGCGAAAGTGGTCAACGACGTGGGCGTCGAGGTACCGCGCGGCACGGTCGGCAAGCTCGCGGTGATCGGCCCCACGGGCTGCAAGTACCTCGGCGACGAGCGCCAAACGCGCTATGTGAAGGACGGCTGGAACTATCCCGGCGACGCCTTTGTACAGGACGCCGATGGCTATTTCTTCTACCAGGCGCGCGACGACGACATGATCATCACGGCCGGCTACAACGTGGGTGGCCCGGAGGTGGAAGACGCGCTGCTGCGGCACCCCGCAGTAGCCGAATGCGCGGTGATCGGCGTGACCGATGACGCCCGCGGCATGATCGTCAAGGCCTTCTGCGTGCTCAAACCTGGCTTCTCCGGGGACGAAACGATGGTCAAGACCCTGCAGGACCACGTCAAGGCGACCATTGCCCCCTTCAAATACCCGCGCCAGATCGAGTTCCGCGACA
Source organism: Candidatus Skiveiella danica (assembly GCA_016721925.1). Classification (GTDB taxonomy): domain Bacteria; phylum Pseudomonadota; class Gammaproteobacteria; order Burkholderiales; family Burkholderiaceae_C; genus Skiveiella; species Skiveiella danica. Next base: position 681,377 of record JADKHE010000011.1, on the reverse strand, counting down.
CGCTGCCGCGCACAGAGACCGGCAAACTGCAACGCTTCAAGCTGAGGACGCCATGAAGATCCTGCAACCGCCCGGATGGGCCACCCCCAAGGGTTACGCCAACGGCGTGGCCGCGCGCGGCACGCTGGTCTTTGTCGGCGGCCAGATCGGCTGGAATGCGCAGCAGCAGTTCGAGACGGAGGACTTCATTGCCCAGGTCGAACAGACCCTGCGCAATGTGGCGGCTGTCTTGAAGGAAGCCGGCGCGGGCCCGGAGCACATGGTACGAATGACCTGGTATGTGACGAGCCGTGACGAGTATCTGCGCCGGCTGCCCGAACTGGGCGCGGCCTACCGGGCCGTGATGGGGCGCAACTTTCCGGCCATGACCTGCGTGGAGGTGTCCGCCTTGATGGAAGCGCGGGCCCAGGTCGAAATCGAAGTCACCGCAGTGGTGCCGGACGCCGGTTGAAGCCCGGCACCGCAAGGACCGGCCATACCGGATGCCACCACTTTGCATCGGTTCAAGACAGTCGAAATAGGCCGTTAGCCCGCACATTACGTTACCACCATTTTCAAGTTTCACTGCCTGCTCAATGGCGAATCAGGCAGAAATCGGCGTCCCTCTCCCTCCAAGTAGGCCTATAAAGCCAGGAGTTCAGGACCGGCTCATGCTCACGCTCCGCAGCACTTCTTGTATTTCTTGCCGCTGCCGCAGGAGCAGGGGTCGTTGCGGCCCGGGGTGGGCACGCGGTGCACGGTCTCGACGCGCGGGCCGATGTCGCGCCAGATCTCGCGCAGGTCATAGACCGCCCACAGCGCCTCGCCATAGGTGTTCAGGCGCGCGGCGCTGACACTCGGCGGGCCGTCCTCGCTGAGCGCGGACATCGTGGGCTCGTCCTCGTCGTCCTCGGTCAGGGCGACGATGGCGTCCAGCGCTTCGTCGTGGATCCTGGCGATCTTCTTGTCGCGCGGCGCCTCCCATTCCTCGGGCCAGTTCTCCACCGCGAACATGAATCCCAGGGCCCAGACCTGCGCGAAGGCCGGCAGGTCGGCGTCGCCGAGCTCGGCGCGCTCGGCCTCGGACAGGCTGGCCACGCCGCCGCGCACGTCCATCACCTCGGGCGCGTAAGCGCGCTCGTCGTCGAGCCGCTCGATCGGGATGTTCAGCGCAGCGGCCACCTCGTTCCAGCGTTTCGCCCACAGCGCCATGAAGCGCCCGTGTTGGGCCTCGTCGGCGAAGGAGCCGGCGGGATCCTGCTCGCCGCCAGCCTCGGCGGTGTCGTCATCGTCGAGGCCCAGCAGCACCGGCAGGTACTCCGCGGGCGGGATCGGGCGCCGGCAGCAGATCAGCGCGGCCATGAAACCCTCGCAGAACTCCCACTGAGGGGTCTCGTCGTAGCGGGTGCGCAGGTCGTCGAGGATGTCGTCAAGCGCATCGAAGTCTTCGCTGCGCATCGCTTCAACATCGGCTTCGGGAATGAGGGGGGATGGGGTGGTCATGGCGGGGCCTTTTCAGACAGGAAGGGGCGCAGAGCCCGAGGCGCCGGTGCGGCAAGGACGTTGCTCCCTTGCCGATCGGGCACCCTCTCAGTTTACGCCCGCCCGGGCGCACGCCAGCTGTTTCAGGCCGGTTGGTGCGCCAGCGCGATGCCCGCGTGCACGCCCAGCGCCGCCAGCCGCTTGCGCATCCTGAGCACCGCGCGGTCCTTGCTCAGCAGCGCGCAGCGGTGGCGCACCGCCAGGTCGATGAAGATCTGGTCATCGGGGTCGGCGCAGGTCACGGGCGCCTTGGGCGCGGCTTCGACCCGCCGGGCATGCCGGTCGAACGCCGCGAGCACCTCGTCTGCCTGCAGGCCATAGAAGGCCAGTCGGGGCACGATCTGCGGATAGGCCAGCACACGGGCCAGCTCGATGCGCATGTCGGGGGTGGCGATCCACTGCAGGGAGCCGTCTTGCAGCCCCGCGCGCAAGGGCAGCGCGGCAGCGTCGCTGAACACGAAGGCGTCCAGCACGATGTTGGTGTCAAGAACGACAAGTGCCCCCACGCTCGTCACTGGCGTGTGCTTCGCTGGCCTTGCAGGCCGCGGAGCCGTCTGAGCCGGCTCCTCTTCGGGCTGTCCCGGCCTGCGCAGGCAGGCCAGCAGCCGCAGCCCTCAGCCCCGAGGGGTCCCTCGCGCCTTGGGGCGGCCCGGCGGCGCTCATGCGCCCGCCGGGCCGCGATGCTGACCTTTCACCAGGTCGAAGCGGAACAACCGGCATTCGATAGGGCCGTTCCACATCGGCACGCGGCGGCTTTCCTTCAGGCGCATGCGCCCGGGCAGCTTGAGGTCGGGGGTCAGCATCCAGGCGGTCCAGCCGGGGTAGTTCTTCTTCCAGTGGCTGGCGAGCTGGGGGAAGAAATCACCGCCGTCGTCGGTGTGCGCGGTTTCACGGCTGGCCTGAATGGTCTGGACAGGCTGGGCGGCGCGGGCGCCGGCCAATGCGCCGGGCTGGAAACTGCCACGACCCGGACGGCCCCCGGAGCCCGCCACGCCCGCCACGGCGATGCGTTCGCCATACGGCGGGTTCAGCAACATCACGCCGGGCTGCTCGCAGGGCGGCAGGCGCTGCAGGGCGTCTCCGCCGCGGAACTGCACCGCATGCGCCACGCCCGCGCGCTCGGCGTTGCGCTCGGCAAAGTCCACCATGCGGTGCGCCACGTCGCTGCCGAAGACCGGCGCTGTCGGGGCATGCTCCGCCGCCTGGGCCTGTGCTTTCATCGCGTCCCAGACGTGGGGCTGGAAGGGCAGCAATTTCTCGAAGCCGAAGCGCCGCCGCGAGCCGGCCGCGATCCCACAGGCGATCTGTGCCGCCTCGATGGCGATGGTGCCGCTGCCGCAGCAGGGGTCGTACAGCGGCACGCCGTCTGCGGCCAGAACGTCCCAGCCGCTGGCGGCGATCATGGCGGCGGCCAGGGTTTCCTTCAGCGGCGCCTCGCCGGTGTCCTCGCGCCAGCCGCGCTTGAACAGCGGCTCGCCCGAGGTGTCGATGTACAGCGTGGCGGTGTCGGTGGTCAGGTGGGCATAGATGCGTACGTCGGGCCACTGGGTGTTCACGTCGGGGCGCACGCCAGTTTTCTGGCGGAAGCGGTCGGCCACCGCGTCCTTGATCTTGAGCGCCGCAAAGTTCAGGCTGGTCAGCGGGCTGTGCTGCGCGGTGACCTCGATCTTGAAGGTCTGTTTGGTGGTGAACCAGATCTCCCACGCCACGGCGCTGGCGGCTTCGTACAGGTCGCGCTCGCTGCGGTAGCTCGTGAGCGAGAGCTGCACCAGCACGCGTTGCGCCAGGCGGCCGTGCAGGTTGAGCCCCATCACATCGCGCCAGGACGCGCGCGCCAGCACGCCGCCGCGGTGTGTCAGCAGGTCCTGACCCTTCAGCCCCGTCAGGTGGTGGACTTCATGGGCCAGCAGTTCCTCCACACCGGCGGCGCAGGGCAGAAACAGTTGCAGTTGGTTCACAGTGCTTTTCTCAGATTGGCCGGCGCGATTTTCAGAGCGTCACGGTATTTGGCCACCGTGCGCCGGGCGCATTCGATGCCCTGCTCCTTGAGCATGTCGGAGATCTGGTTGTCGCTCAGCGGCTTTTTCGGGCTCTCGGAGGCGACGAACTGCTTGATCAGCGCGCGCACGGCCGTGCTGGACGCATTGCCGCCGGTCTCGGTGCCCAGGCCGGAGCCGAAGAAGTATTTCAGCTCAAAGGTGCCAAACGGCGTGGCCATGTACTTGGCGGTGGTCACGCGGCTGATGGTGGACTCGTGCAGGCCCAGCTCATCGGCAATCTCGCGCAGCACCAGCGGGCGCATGGCCAGCTCGCCGTGCACGAAAAAGCTCTTCTGCCGCTCGACGATGGCGTTGGACACGCGCAGGATGGTGTCGAAGCGCTGCTGGATGTTCTTGATGAACCAGCGCGCCTCCTGCAGCCGCTGCTGCAGCGCCTGGCTGGCCCTCGCCCTTGTGCTGGCGCAGGGCGTTGGCGTAGATGTCGTGCACGCGCAGGCGCGGCATCACGTCGGCGTTGAGCCGCACCGCAAAGCGGGGCTGCCCGCCACCGCTCAGGCGGGTCACGATGACGTCGGGGATGATGATGTTGCGCTCGACGTCGACAAAGCGCCGACCCGGCTTGGGCTCCAGCCGCCCGATGAGGCCGATGGCCGCGCGCACGTCGGCCTCGGTGTCGCTGCACAGCTGCATCAGGCGCTTGATGTCGCGCCGCGCCAGCAGCTCCATGGGTTGTGCACAGATGCGCAGTGCGGTGGCGGCGATCGCATCGCCCGGCGAGTCGGCCAGGCGCGCCTTGAGTTGCAGGCTCAGGCATTCGCCCAGGTGGCGCGCGCCCACGCCGGTGGGTTCCAGCGACTGCAGCAGGCCCAGCGCCATGCTGAAGCGGTGCTCCAGTTCTTCGGCCTGCTCCAGGTCGGCGCCGGCCAGGCCAGCGGCCAGCGAGGCGAGGGAGTCTTCCAGGTAGCCGTCGTCGTTGAGCGACTCGATCAGGAAGCGCAGCGCCGCGCGGTCCACCTCGCTCAGGCGCAACGCCAGCGCCTGGCGGTGCAGGAAGGTCGTGAGCGACTCCTGGCTGCGCGCCAGTTCGGAGGCGTCGGCGCGCTCATCGTCGTCGCCCAGGTTGTTCTTGCGCGCGGGGGCGTCGCCGCCCCATTCGCTGTCGTCCGGCAAGACCTCGGTCGTGCCGTCGCCTTCCCAGCTCTCCGGAACTGCAACTTCCGATTCATTCTGGTCACTTGCCAGCGTCGCCTGGTCATTGCTTGCTATCGAACTGGAAGCACTCTCCGCCTCAAGGTCATCGCGGCGCACCGGGGTGTCGACCTGCGGCAGTCCGAATTCCTCACGCGGCGCCTCCTCGGCGTTCAGCTCCAGGAACGGGTTGTCGTCGAGCATCTGCTCGACCTCCTGGCTGAGCTCCAGTGTGGAAAGCTGCAGCAAACGGATCGACTGCTGCAGCTGGGGAGTGAGTGCTAGATGCTGCGAAACCCGCAGCGAAAGGCCCTGCTTCATGGTCCCCCCCCCCCCCCCCCCCCCCCCCCCCCCCCCCCCCCCCCCCAGGCCGGCCCCCCCCGGCGCGGCCCCGCCCCCCCCGCGGCAAGCGGGGGCCATCATTACATGCGGAAGTGCTCGCCCAAGTACACGCGGCGCACCTCGGCGTTGTCCACGATCTCTGCCGGCGTACCCTTGGCCAGCACCTTGCCGTCGCTGATGATGTAGGCGTGGTCGCAGATGCCCAGGGTCTCGCGCACGTTGTGGTCGGTGATCAGCACGCCGATGCCGCGCGACTTGAGGAAGGCGATGATGCGCTGGATCTCGATCACCGCGATCGGGTCGATGCCGGCAAACGGCTCGTCCAGCAGGATGAAGCGCGGCTGGGTGGCCAGCGCGCGGGCGATCTCCACGCGCCGGCGCTCGCCGCCCGACAGCGCGGGCGCTGGCGAGTCGTACAGATGCTCCACGCGCAGGTCCTGCAGCAGGCCGTTCAGGCGACGGTCGATCTCGGCCTTGTCCAGCGGTTTGCCGGCGCTGTCGTGCTGCAGCTCCAGCACCGCACGCACGTTCTCCGAGACGGTGAGCTTGCGAAAGATCGACGCCTCCTGCGGCAAATAGGACAGACCCAGGCGCGAGCGCCGGTGGATCGGCATGGAGTCGATGCGCTGGCCGTCGATGCTGATCTCGCCGGCGTCGGCCCGCACCAGACCGACGATCATGTAGAAGGATGTGGTCTTGCCCGCGCCGTTGGGGCCCAGCAGGCCGACCACCTCGCCATTGAGGACGCTCAGCGACACATCCTTGACGACCTGGCGCTTGCCATAGGACTTCTGAAGGCTGCGCACCTCCAGCCGGCTCGCGCCGGCAGCCTCAATGCCCGTTGCGGGCACCGCCAGTGCCGCGCCGTTCACTTGCGCTCCCCGCCCAGGCTGCTGCTGGGACGCAGGGCCGGCGCGGGCTGCGAGGCGGTCGCTCGCGCAGCCGGGGCCGCCCCCGATGCCGCGCGAGCGGGTGCCGACGCCGCCTGGCGCGGCGCCAGGATCGCCCGCACGCGCCCCCCGCCCCCGGCTTGCCCATCCACGGTGAAGATCTCGGTGGTGCCGTTGTAGACGATCACGCTGCCGAAGACCTCGTCGGCAATGGTTGCGCCCTGGAAGCGGCGCAGTTCGGCCTTGCGCAGCAGGCGCACGGTGTCCGCTGCGCTGTCGTATTCGATCTGCTCGGCCTCACCCTCGATGAACTCGTCCATGCCCTCGCGCTTTTGCCGGAAATAGGCGCGCTGCCCGGGATCGGCAGTCAGGATGCCGAACTGGTTGCCCTGCACGTCCTGGCGCACTTCGAGCCGCGCGCCACGCATGGCGATGGTGCCCTTGTTGGCGGTCACCCGCCCGGTGAAGAGGGTGATCTGTTTCTGGTCATCGTGACGCAACGCATCGGCGTCGATGGTCAGCGGCTTGTCTCGGTCGGCACGCTCGGCGTGCGCGCAGGCCCCCGCCAAGGCCAGGGCGGCAGTCAACAGGGCGGGATACAGATGTTTCATAAAGGCACGAATCTTGCTGATCATTGTAAAGGCCCGGTTGGGCATTGCCCGGCGTGCGCCCACAAAAAAGCCCGCCGTGGCGGGCCGGGCCTGATCCGCGGGGCCGCGCTCAGCGTGCCTTGCGCACCTCGGCCAGCAGGTAGTCGGTGACCAGCAACGCGCGCTCCATGCTGCCGGCCAGCGAGCCATCGGTGTAGTACCGCCCGGCAATGCCGAGCGCCGGCACCCCCTCGACCTTGTAGGCGTCCTGCAGCTGCACCGCCCGGCGCAGCTTGCTGGCCACCGAGAACGAGCGGAAGGTTTCAGTGAACTTCGCCTTGTCCAGCCCCTGCTTTTCGGCCCAGGCAATAATGGCCTCGTCGGTGGTGAGCGCCTGGCGCTCGCCGTGCACCGCCCGAAAGACCTTGGCATGCAGCTCGTCGACCTTGTTCATGGCCTCCAGCGTGTAGTACAGGCGCTGCTGCGGTGAAAAGTCGTCGCGGAAGGCCACCGGCACGCGCTTGAAGCTCACGTCCTTGGGCAGGCTTTTCACCCAGGCCTCCAGCGTCGGCTCGAACGCGTTGCAGTGCGGGCAGCTGTACCAGAAGAATTCGACCACCTCGATCTTGCCGGCGGGCGCGTCCGTCGGGGCTTGCTTGCCCAGCACCAGGTAGTCCTTGCCTTCACGCGGCTTGGCCGGCTGCGCCCGCGCGGCGGTGGCGCCGAGCATGGCGGGCACGAGAACGGCAGCCGCCGTCAGGGAAAATTCACGACGTTTCATTGATTCACACTCCTATCGGTTCATGGAGCACGCCGGCTCCGGTAAGTTCCGGCCCCGCGCGGCATTTACCGTTGCACGCGCACCAGCGTGGATTCCATCCCGCCGGCGTCGATGCGTTCCTTCATGCGGTCGGCCGCTTCCTTGTTGTCGAACGGGCCCACGCGCACCCGGTACACCGTGCGACCGGACTGTTCACGCTCGGTCACTTTGGCCTCGACACCCATCAGGCTGAGCTTGGCACGCTGGGCCTCGGCGTCTTCGGGCGTGCGAAACGCGCCGGCTTGCACCAGATAGGTGAACGGGTCGGCCGTGGCGCCGGACTTGGACTTGGCCAGATCGCCGAGCGGATCTGCCCCTGTTGCGGCTGCCGCCGGTTTGGGCGGGGCTGCGGCCGCTGGCGGATTGTCGGCCGGTCGGGCGCCCTTGGCGGATGCGGACGCGGCCGCCGCAGCGGGCGCCGCAGCCGGCTCGCTGGCTGCCGAGGCGGGCCGCGCCGGGTTCTTGCCATACAAGGGCGCGTTCGGGTCCCAGTTCTTGTTCTTCTGCGCCTCGGCCGCATCCTGCTCGGCCTTGCGCGGCTGGTTCTTGTTCATGAAGGGCACGGGCACCTTGGTCACGTAGATGGCCACGGCCAAGGCGCCGGCCAGCCCGATCACCACACCGATGATGATGCCCAGAAAGGTGCCGCCATGTTGTGCTTGTCTCATCTTGTCTCTCACATCCGGTTGGGCGCCGAAACACCCAGCACCGCCAGGCCATTGTGCAATACCTGTGCCGTGGCGGCGATCAGCGCCAGCCGCGCGCGTTTGATGGCTTCGTCGTCGACCAGGATGCGCTCGGCATCGTAATAGCTGTGGTAGGTCGCGGCCAGGTCACGCAAATAGAAGGTCACGTCGTGCGGGGCGTTGTCCTGCGCGGCCGCAGTGAGCATCTCGGGATATTTCGCCAGCGCCAGCATCAGCGTCTGGGCCGCCGTGCTGTCCAGCGGCGAAAGGTCGGTCTCGCCCAGCTCGGACGCATCCCCGCCCCAGGCCGCCAGCACCGAGCAGATGCGTGCATGGGCGTACTGCACGTAATAGACCGGGTTGTCGTTGTTCTTCTGCACGGCCAGATCGACGTCGAAGGTGTATTCGGTGTCGGGCTTGCGCGACAGCAGGAAGAAGCGCACGGCGTCGGTGCTGGTCCATTCGATCAGGTCGCGCAGCGTGACGTAGCTGCCGGCGCGCTTGCTGATCTTGACTTCCTCGCCGCCCTTGACCACCCGCACCATGGTGTGCAGCACGTAGTCCGGGTAGCCCTCGGGGATGCCCACACTGGCCGCCTGCAGGCCGGCGCGAACGCGCGCGATCGTCCCGTGGTGGTCGGTGCCCTGGATGTTGACGACCTTGGTGAAGCCGCGCTCCCACTTGGCAATGTGATAGGCCACGTCCGGCACGAAGTAGGTGTAGCTGCCGTCGCCCTTGCGCATCACGCGGTCCTTGTCGTCGCCGTAGTCGGTGGACTTGAGCCACAGCGCGCCATCCTGCTCGTAGGTCTTGCCGTTGGCGACCAGCCGGTTCACCGTGGCCTCGACGCGGCCGCTGGTGTACAGGCTGGACTCCAGGTAGTAGTGGTCGAAACGGACCTGGAAGGCCTTCAGGTCCAGATCCTGCTCGTGGCGCAGGTAGGCCACGGCGAACTGGCGGATGCTGTCCAGGTCGTCGATGTCGCCGCTGGCCGTAAATGCGCGGTCGTCCGACGTGACGGTCTTGCCGGCAATGAAATCGTTGGCAATGTCCTGGATGTACTCGCCGTTGTAGGCGGCTTCGGGCCACTCGGCGTCACCGGGCTTGAAGCCTTTGGCGCGCAGCTGGGTGCTGTTGGCCAGCGTGGCGATCTGCACGCCGGCGTCGTTGTAATAGAACTCGCGGTACACCTGCCAGCCCTGCGTCGCGAACAGGTTGCAGATCGCGTCGCCCAGGGCGGCCTGGCGGCCGTGGCCGACGTGCAGCGGGCCGGTCGGGTTGGCCGAGACGAACTCGACCAGCACGCGTTCGTTGCGCGGCGCCTGGAAGCCGAAGCACGCCCCCGCCTGCAGCACCGCGCTCACGATCTGCTGCTTGGCCGCAGGCTGGAGCCGGATGTTGATGAAGCCGGGGCCGGCGATGTCGATGTCCGAAACCCAGCGCTGGTAAGCCGGCAGGGCCAACAAGGCGGTACGCAGAGTTTCGGCCAGCTGGCGCGGGTTGAGCCTGAGCGGCTTGGCCAACTGCATCGCGGCGGTGCAGGCGAAGTCGCCGTGGGCGGCCACCTTGGGCGACTCGAAGGCAGCCTTGGAGCCAGCGCCGGGGGAGAGTTGTTCCAGCGCGTCGGCCAGCGCCGCGAGCAATTCCTGTTTGACTGAGAGCATCGGGGGATTTTACGGGCCGGTGCGTACTCTCATGAGCCGAAACCGCGCGCCAGCAGCACGGCAGCCAGAGGCACCAGCGCCAGCAGGTGCGCCTGCCACATCACCAGGCGACGCACCCGGCGCACCTCCTGCGGCGGCGGCAAGCCTGCCCCGGCGTCCAGCGCGCGCCGCCAGCGAATGAACATCCGGGTCGGCTGGATCGACAGCGCACCGATCACCACCAGCAACGCCAGCTTGGCGTGCAGCCAGGGGTTGCCCCAGTACCAGGCGCTGCCCTTCATGCCCAGATCGATGCGCGCCAGTCCGGTCAGTAGCACGGCCAGCGCCGACAGCCCGTAGATCAGGTCCAGCCGGCCCAGGCGGCGCACCACGGCTTCGTTCATCCACTCGGCGCGGCACAGCGCGGCCTCGCTGGACAGGAACACGACCAGCGAGAGAATGGCCAACAGGTGGGCGTAGGCCAGACCGGCTTCGAGGCTCATGCGGCCGCGCTCCGACCGGGCGCGCCCGGCAGCACGCCCCGCCAGAAGGTGGCTTGCCCATAGTGGTGCTTCAGGTAGTCCATCCACAGCCTCAGTCGCAGCGGCAGGTGCTTGCGCTGCGGAAACACCACATAGATGCCGTTCGGCGGCGCGCCGAATTCTTCCAGCACGGGCACCAGCAGGCCCGCGGCGATTTCGGCCTCGACCTCCCAGGTGCTGCGCCAGGCAATGCCGTAGCCGGCCAGGCACCAGTCGTGCAGCACCTGCCCGTCCGAGCAGTCCAGCGGCCCGCCCGGCTTGAAGTGCACGACCTCGCCGGCGCCGTCCGCGGGCAGCCCCGCGCCTGGCACAGCGCCTTCCTGCTTTCGCCCAGCGGTGTTGCGCGGAACACGAAACGCCCAGCCGCGCGTCTGCGAGGCGTCGCTGGACAGGGTCAGACAGTCAAAACGCGCCAGTTCGGCCGGATGCTGCGGCGTGCCATGTTGCTGCAGGTAGCGTGGGGCGGCCACGCACAGGCGCCGGTTGTCGGCCAGGCGCACGCTGACCAGCGAGGAATCGGGCATGTCGCCCACACGCACCGCGCAGTCGAAACCTTCGCCGGCCAGGTCCACCACGCGGTCGCTGAGGTTGAGAGAAATCGTCACCTCCGGGTGCAGTTCCCGAAAGCGTGGCACCAGCGGCGCCACATGACGTCGGCCAAAGCCGGCCGGCGCCGTGATGCGCAGGTGCCCGCTGGCCTTCACACCGCCCTCGGACACGCTGGCCTCGGCATTGGCCACGTCGGCCAGCAGGCGCTGGCAGTCTTCCAGAAACGCGCTGCCTTCGTGCGTGAGCGTGATGCGCCGCGTGGTGCGCACCAGCAGCTTCACGCCCAGGTGCTCCTCCAGCGCGTCGAGCCGCCGGCCCATGATGGCCGGCGCCACGCCCTCGGCCTTGGCGGCCGCCGTCAAGCTGCCCTTGGTGGCGACAGAGACAAAGGATTCGAAGGCCTTGAGTTTGTCCATGCGCACAGATTAGGCGGATGAAAGTCAAAAATCAACCCCTTTCATCGATTGATTTCATCCCGGACACAAGCCTCCCGTCGCAGCACATGCAGGTCCAAAGCCTTTGGGGGCGCTCACCACGGCACACCCTCGGGCGTGCCGCGCCTCGGGTCACCTATCTTCGGCCTGGAGAAGCCCTGACTTCAAGGCGCCGGCGGCCCGGCCGCCCCGGGGCTTCGCCCTGAACGGGCATGAAAAATGCCTGCAGATCCGCTGCGAGGGCCCTACGGCGCTCCGGCCATCTGAAGTGGCGCCAGAACCGGCTTGCCGGCGGCTTCGGGGGCACAATGACACCCTCGACGTTTTCCACCCTCAAGAACAAAGGAAATCCCCCGTGGCATCCGGAAAAATACTCGTCGCCCAGGGCGGCGGCCCCACCGCCGTCATCAACCAGTCCCTGGTGGGCGTGGCGCTGGAGGCGCGGCGCTTCGGCAACATCGAGCGCATCTACGGTGCGCGCCACGGCGTGCGCGGCATCGTCAATGAAGATTTTGTCGACCTGACGCAGGAAACCCACCACAATCTGGAGCTGGTGGCCGGCACGCCCGCCTCGGCGCTAGGCTCCACCCGCGACAAGCCCGACTTGGCCTATTGCCAGGAAATCTTCAAGGTGCTGCAGGCGCACGAAATCGAGCACTTCTTCTACATCGGCGGCAACGATTCGTCCGACACGGTGCGCATCGTAAGCCTGGAGGCGCAAAAAGCCGGTTATCCGCTGCGCAGCATCCACATCCCGAAGACGATCGACAACGACCTGGTCGGCAACGACCACACGCCGGGCTTTCCGTCGGCCGCGCGCTTCGTCGCGCAGGCCTTCGCCGGGGCCAACCTGGACAACGCGGCCCTGCCCGGCGTGTATGTCGGCGTCGTGATGGGGCGCCATGCGGGCTTTCTGACCGCCGCCTCGGCGCTGGGCAAGAAGTTTGCCGACGACGGCCCGCACCTGATCTACCTGCCCGAGCGCACGTTCAATCTGGAGAATTTCCTGGCCGACGTGAAAAGCATGTACGAGCGCCATGGCCGCTGCGTGATTGCCGTGTCCGAAGGCATCCACGACGCCAGCGGCAAGCCGATGGCCGCCCTGCTGGCCAAAGATCTGGAGCACGACGCGCACGGCAACGTGCAGCTTTCCGGCAATGGCGCGCTGGCGGACCTGCTGTGCGAGGAGATCAAGGCCAAGCTCAAGATCAAGCGCGTGCGCGGCGACACCTTCGGCTACCTGCAGCGCTCGTTCATCGGCTGCGTCTCGGACGTGGACCAGCGCGAGGCGCGCGAGGTGGGCGAAAAGGCCGTGCAGTTCGCGCTGTGGGGCGGGCGCGATGGCTCGGTCGCGATCAAGCGCACCGGTTTCTATTCGGTCGATTACGAACTGTTGCCGCTGGAGGCCGTGGCCGGCAAGACGCGCGTGATGGAGGACGAATTCATCGCCGCCAGCGGCACCGATGTGACCGACGCCTTCCGCATGTACCTGCGCCCGCTGCTGGGCTCCGGCATGCCCGACGCCTTCAGGCTGCGCCACAACCCGGTGGCCAAGGTGCTGCACAAGGCTTAGCGCTCGCCCGTTTCTTCCAATGTTGATTCAGAGGGATACCTGCATGTCCAGCACCATTCGACGCATCGCCGTGTGCACAGGGGGCGGCGATGCCCCGGGCCTGAACGCCGTGATCCGCTCGGTCGTCGTCGCCGCCATCAACCGTGGGTGGGAGTGCTACGGCATCCGCGACGGCTTCAACGGCATCCTGTTTCCCGAGCGCTACCCCGACGGCGGCGTGTTCCGCCTCACCAAGGAGCGGGTGCGCGGCATTGCCCACCTCGGCGGCACCATCCTGGGCACCACCAACCGCGGCAACCCGCTGCACTTCCCGATGAAGATGCCGGATGGCAGCACCCGCGACGTGGACCGCTCGGGCGAGATCCTCGAATACTTTGCGATGAAGGAACTGGACGCGCTGGTGTCCATCGGCGGCGACGGCTCGCTCACCATCGCCAACGCGCTGCACCAGAAGGGCCTGCGCGTCGTGGGCGTGCCCAAGACCATCGACAACGACCTCGACAAAACCTTCACCACCTTCGGCTTCGACACCGCCGTGGCTTTCGCCACCGAATGCCTGGACCGCCTGCACAGCACGGCCGAGAGCCACCAGCGGGTGATGGTGGTGGAAGTGATGGGGCGCTATGCCGGCTGGATCGCGCTGCACACCGGCATTGCCGGCAACGCGCATGCGGTGCTGATCCCCGAGATCCCCTTTGACATCGACAAGGTGGCCGCCAAGGTGGTCGCCCGCGACGTCGAGGGACACCCCTACACCATCGTGCTGGTGGCCGAGGGCGCCGAGCCGGCGCACGGGCACCGCGAGGTGGTGGAGGCGGCCGAGATCGGCCACGCCGAGCGCCTGGGTGGCATCGGCGAAAGGGTCGGGCAGGCGATCCAGGAACGCACCGGCAAGGACACGCGGGTGGTGGTGCTCGGCCACCTGCTGCGCGGCGGCAGCCCGACCTCCTTCGACCGGCTGGCGGCCATGCGCTTCGGAACCGCCGCCGTGCGCGCGCTGGGCGAGGGGCAGTCCGGCATCATGGTGGCGCTCGGCTTCCCGAATGTGAACTACGTCGCGCTGGAGGAAGTCGCCGGGCGCATGAAGGCCGTGCCGCTGGACAGCGACACCTTGCAGACCGCGCGCGACCTGGGTATCGAACTCGGCGACTGACCTGTGCGTTCCGATGATCCCCGCCATGCGTGTCGCGCGAAAACCTGATTCGGCCCACGGGACTGAACCCAGCGACCGCCGCAAGCCCTGGGCCCTGCGGGCCACGGCGCTGGCGGCCGCCGTTCTGGTGAGCGCCTGCACCAGCTTCGGTGTCATCGACAACAAGCCCCTGCTGAGCGGGGAAGACCGGCCCGGCTACACGCTGGAAACCTTCAACCGCACCCTGAACCAGCGCTCGGACGAGCTGTCGCTGGCGGTGGCGTTTTCCGGCGGCGGCACGCGCGCGGCCGCGCTGGCCTACGGCGTGATGCAGGAACTGCGCGACACCCGCGTGCGCCTGCAAGGTACCGAGCGCAGCCTGCTGGAGGCGGTCAACGTCATCAGTTCGGTCTCCGGCGGCAGCTTCACCTCGGCCTACTACGGCCTCTACGGCAACCGCCTCTTCGAGGACTTCGAGGCGCGGTTCCTGCGGCGCAACATCGAAGGCGCCCTGCTGCGCAGCCTGTTCAACCCGCTGCAGTGGTTCAGCAGCCACGACCGCACCGAGACCGCGGTGTCGTACTACAAGGAGAACCTGTTCGGCGAGGCCACCTTCAGCGACCTGATCCGCAAGAACGCGCCGCTGATCCTCATCAACACGTCCGACCTGGCGTCGGGCGAGCGCTTCACCTTCAGCCAGGAATACTTCGACCTGCTGTGCTCGGACCTCAACAGCTTCTCGCTGGCGAGGGCTGTGACCGCGTCCAGCGCGGTGCCGGTGGTCTTCGATCCGGTGGTCGTCGAGAACTACAGCGGCTGCTCGCGCCGCCCCCCCGCCTGGCTGACGGCCGCGCGCCAGCGCGATGCCAACGACCCCAACCTGGCCATGGTCGTTCGCGACAACGAAACCTACAACGACAAGGTGCGCCACCGCTATGCGCAGTTCGTCGATGGCGGCATCACCGACAACCTGGGTCTGCGCGCCATGCTCGACACCATCGAGCTGGTCGGCGGCGCGCGGCAGTTCCAGAAGGACATGAACATCCAGGTGCCGCAGCGCATTGCCTTCATCTCGGTCAACGCAGCCGCGGACACGCCCCTGGGCATCGGCGCCACGAGCCGCGCCCCCTCGATCGAGAACACGCTGAACGCGGTCACCAACATCCAGCTGCACCGCTACAACGTGGCCACGCTGCAGCAGACGCAGCAAAGCGTCGAGGCCTGGGCCAGGCAGCTGTCGACCCCGCAGCGCCCCGTGACCCCGTACTTCATCCGCCTGAGCTTCGACAGCATGCCGGACGGGCCGCTGCGCCGCTTTCTGAACGAGATCCCCACCAGCTTCGCGCTGAGCGCTGACCAGGTGGACCAGCTGATCGCCACCGGGCGTGAATTGCTGCGCACCCACCCGGACTACCAGAGACTGGTGGCCAGCCTGGGGGGCGTGGTGGGCGTGATGGGCGCCGCCACACCGGCTACACCAGCCAGGTGATCGCCGGGCGATCCGGCCGTCATAAGTATCTTTTTTGTAGCAACGAAAGACCAACCCACCCTGGGTTATCGGCAAAATTCATCAGAACCGGTGCTGACAGGCCGGTCGCAGCCCTTACAGCCTCGACTTCAGGAAGCCGGTGGTTCCGTAGCGGGTGACGCGGCCATAGAACGCCGCGGCCAGGCGCTTGACCATGGCCGAATACTCGTCGAGCAGCTCCGGCACGATGCCGAAATGGTCGTAGTTCACCACCACGTCCACCCGATGGCCCAGGGGCTCCAGCCGCTCGCGCACGGCCGCCTCCAGCGCCGCAATGACGGAGCTCGAATTGACCTGCAGGCCCGAGAAGTCGATATGGAAGCGGCGACGGGCCGCATCCAGCGCGAAACGCTCGTCGAGCGGGCGGTCCAGCAGCTGCTCGCGCAGGCCCATGGTCTCCTCGTCGAACAGGCGCGCGTCCATCGCCTGCAGGTCGGCGCTGATGCGCGGCTCGAACGACATGTGGTCGAGCACGTCGCGTTGCAGGTCGATGCCGGGTGCCAGTTCGATCAACTCCAGCGCGCTGGCGCCCTCGGGGTCGGCCACCAGCTGGAATACGCAGCGCTCGGTCACGTACAGCACGCGCTGCCCGCGCTTGAGCGCCTCGGAGCCGCTGAAAGTGCGGTGCTCGACTTCGCGCACGAACTTGCGCGCGCCGCCTTCATGCGTGATGCGCAGCTGGCGATCCTTCACGCGCACCTCCAGCGCGCCGGCGGTGAAGGTGCCGACAAACACCACGATGCGCGCGTTCTGGCTGATGTTGATGAAGCCGCCCGCCCCCGCCAGACGCGGGCCGAACTTGCTGACGTTGAGGTTGCCGTGCTGGTCGGCCTGCGCCAGCCCGAGGATGGCGATGTCCAGCCCGCCGCCGTCGTAGAAGTCGAACTGGTTGGGCTGGTCGATGATGGCCTGCGGATTCACCGCCGCGCCGAAATTCAGCCCGCCGGCCGGAATGCCGCCGACCACGCCGGGCTCGGCCGTCAGCGTGACCAGGTCGATGATGCGCTCCTCGGCCGCGACGCTGGCCACGCCCTCCGGCATGCCGATGCCCAGATTCACCACCTGGTGCGGGCGCAGCTCCAGGGCCGCGCGGCGCGCAATGATCTTGCGCTCGGACAGGCCCATCGGCAGCACGCTGTCCATGGGCACACGGATCTCGGCCGAGAACGCCGGGTTGTAGGGCTCGGCGAAGGTCTGCTGGTGGTGCGCCGGGTCGATGGCCACCACCACCGCGTCGACCAGCACGCCGGGCACCTTGACCTGGCGCGGATGCAGCGTGCCGCGTTCGGCGATGCGCTCCACTTGCGCGATCACCACGCCGCCCGAGTTGCGCGCGGCCATGGCGATGGCCAGCGCCTCCAGGGTGAGGGCCTCGCGCTCCATCGTGAGGTTGCCGTCAGGATCGGCCGTGGTGGCACGGATGATCCCGACCTGGATCGGGAAGGCCTTGTAAAACAGGTAGTCCTCGCCATCGATCGGCATGACACGCACCAGATCCTCGGTGGTGCGCGCATTGAGCTTGCCACCGCCGTGACGCGGATCCACAAACGTGTCCAGCCCGACCCGCGTGAGCGTGCCGGGCTTGCCGGCGGCGATGTCGCGAAACAGGTGCGTGATCACACCCTGCGGCAGACACCAGGCTTCGATCAAGTTGTCCACCGCCAGCTTCTGCACCGTCGGCACCAGGCCCCAGTGTCCGCCGATCACGCGGCGCAGCAGGCCGGGGTGGCCCAGGTGGTTGAGGCCTCGCGTCTTCCCATCGCCCTGTCCAGCCGCATAAACCAAGGCCAGGTCGCGCGGCTGCTGGGTGGCCACATAGCGCTCTTCCAGCGCCACCGCGATGGCCTCGGCAAAGCCGATGCCGACAAAGCCGCCGGTGGCCACCGTGTCGCCGTCATGGATCAGCTGCACCGCCTCGGCCGCGCTGACGATCTTGTTCTTGTAGGGGCTGTGGCTGGCGTGGTGGGACTGGATATGGGCGGGCATGGCAGGCTGGAGTGCAGGCAGGAAGGAGCCCCAAGGCTACACCGTGCGCGCCGTCGCGGGCAAGCCGCAGCGTCAACGCCGGCGGGGTCCGGCACCACCGGGCATCAGGCTGGCCGGCACCAGCCCATGGAACAGGGGGGTGAGTTCGGCCAGTGTCGCCGCGGCGGCGGCCTCGCCACAGCGGCGCGACAAGGCCTGCATCAATTCGCTGCGGAAATACCAGAGTGTCTGCGCATCCGCCGCCATGGCAATCTGGCGCGCGAGCACGGACACCCCACCGGCCGGGCCCTGCATCAGTTCACGCAGCATGCGCTCGCGGATGCGGTGGGTGCGCCGCTGGGCATCGGACCGCTCAGGGGATGCGGCGCCGCCGAGCCAGCCAAAGAAGCTGTCGCGCAAGCTGGGTTTGCCGATTCGCATGGTGGATGTCCGTGGCCTGGTTGACCTGACGCCCGCCGTCAGGTTCGATCCTTGCATTGCATGGGATGTGCCAGACCTGAATGACTGAAGAACATCCATATGAATCAAGCACTTGCAACCATGCCCCACCCAAAGATGGGGGAAATCACGCAGACCACCCCCGGAGAATTGGGTGAAATCACCCAGTTGGCGTAGAGTGCCCCACCGGAGAACCCCCAGCATGGCCCCCGATTCCCGCCCCATCCCGCCGCTGAACCTCAAGCGGCGTTTTGCCGTGACGAGCCTGGCGGTGATCGTCGTCATCGCCCTGGGACTGGGCTGGCTGCTGTCGAACATGCTGACGCAGCGCATGCTGCAGCGCGAAGGCGAGGTCACGATGGACTTCGTCCAGAACCTGCTCACCACCGACCAGTCGGGTGGCTTCTTCCTGAACCCGCAGGACCCGGAACTTCGCACGCGCTTTCTCAGTTCGATGGAGCACGTGACCAGCATGCGCGAGCCGGTGCGCGCCAACGCCTACAGCCGCGATGGCACCATGCTCTGGTCCACCGACGCCGCGCTGGTGGGCCGGCGCTACCCAGTGAACGACGAGCTCGACGACGCGCTCAAGGGAGAGCTGGTGGTGCATTCCGGGCGCCTGGGCAGCGACGGCCCGGCCAAGGCCGAGCACGAGGGCCTGGCGCTGCGCGCGCCGTTCTTTGTCGAGAGCTACATCCCGGTGCGCGACGCCCCCGGCGGACAGGTCGTGGGCGTGATGGAGTTCTACAAGGTGCCAGTGCAACTCAACGAGGCGATCCGCGAAGGCCTGATCCAGCTCTGGCTGGCCTGCGCGGCCTCGGCACTCGGCCTGTTCCTGTCGCTGTACTGGATCGTGGCGCGTGCCGACCGCACCCTGCGCGAGCAGCAGGCCCGGCTGGCCGAGACCCAGACCCTGGCCACCGCCGTCGAACTGGCGGGGGCCGTGGCGCACAACCTGCGCAACCCGCTGGCCTCGATCCGGGTTTCGGCCGAGATGCTGCAGGACGGCACCTCCGAGCCGGCGGAAACCACCGAGCACTGCCAGGACATCACCTCGGCCGTGGACCGCGCCGACCGCTGGATCACCGAGCTGGTGCGCGTCTCGCAGGCGCCGCAGCTGCAGGACGAGGCCGTGGCGCTGGGCCCGCTGGTGCGCGCCTGCCTGGAGGAGATGGGCGCCGAGATGATGCGCCGCAACATCCGCTGGCAGGCACCCGAGCACGACCCGGCTCCGGTGCGCGCGCACCCCGCCATGCTGCGCCAGATCGTGCTGAGCCTGATTGCCAACGCCATCGACGCCATGCCCGACGGCGGCGAAATCACGGCCACCCTGCAGCAGACCGGCGCACGCTGCGTGCTGCGCCTCACCGACACCGGCCACGGCATTTCCGACGAGGTGCGCCAGCGCCTGTTCCGCCCCTTCTTCAGCACCAAGAGCGGCGGGCTGGGCATCGGGCTGGCACTGGTCAAACGCATGGTCACGCAATGGCAGGGCGAGGTCACGCTGAGCGCCAATTCGCCGCGGGGCACCTGTGTCGAAATCGTGCTGCCCCGCGCCGCCACCTCCTGAGGACGCCCCATGGCCATGCTGCTGATCATTGAAGACGAGGCCGTGCTGGCCCGCAACGTTGCCCGCTTTTTCGAGAAGCTCGGGCACACCGTGGAGGTCGCTCACGACGGCCCGGCCGGCGTGGAGGCGGCACGCCGCGTCATGCCCGACGTGGCCATCGTGGACTTCCAGTTGCCGGGCCTGGATGGCCTGGAGGTCATCGGCGCGCTGCGCAAGATCGACGCCGAGCTGCGCTGCGTGATGGTGACGGGACACGCCAGCGTGCCGGTGGCGATCGACGCGATGAAGGCCGGCTACATGGACCTGCTGACCAAGCCTGTGGCGCTGGCCAGCCTGAAGGCCGTGGTGGACCGTGCGCTGGCCGAGCGCGGCACGCGCCGGGCGCTGGACTACTACCAGAAGAAAGAGGCCGACGAATCCAGCCTGGAGGCGCTCGCCGGCGACTCGGCGCCCATGCAGGCGCTGCGCGACCTGGTGCGCACCATGGCCCTGAGCGAACCGGCCGATGGCTCCCCCGGCGCGCCAGTCCTGGTTCTGGGCGAGACCGGCGCCGGCAAGGAGCTGGTGGCGCGCGCCTGCCACTACGCGGGTCCGCGCGCCTCGGCCCCGTTCGTGGAAATCAACTGTGCCGCGCTGCCGGCGCACCTGATCGAGGGCGAGCTGTTCGGCCATGAGAAGGGCGCCTTCACCGACGCGCAGGCGCGCAAGATCGGCCTGATCGAGGCCGCCGACGGCGGCACGCTGTTCCTGGACGAGATCGGCGAGCTCGACCTGTCGCTGCAGGCCAAGCTGCTGCGCGTGCTGGAGAACTTCCGCGTGCGCCGCCTGGGCGCGCTGCAGGACCGGCTGGTCAACGTGCGCGTGGTCTGCGCCACCAACCGCGACCTGGACCAGCTGGTGGAGGCCGGGCGCTTTCGTGCCGATCTGCTGTACCGCCTGCGGGTGTTCCAGATCAACATCCCCCCGTTGCGCGCGCGCGGCGACGACGTGCTGCTGCTGGCGCGGCGCTTCCTGGCCCAGATGGCGCAGCGCTATGGCAAGGCACCGCCGATGCTCGATGCGTCGGCCTGCGACGCCTTGCGCGCACACACCTGGCCCGGCAACGTGCGCGAGCTGCGCAACGTGGTGGAGCGGGCCGTGCTGCTGAACCAGGGCCAGCCGCTGGGCGCGGCCGATCTGGCGCTGGGCCCGCGCCCGGCAGCTCCGCGCGCGGCGGCCGCCGCCCCGGGGCCGGCCGGCGGCGCCTCGCTGGAGGCCGTTGAGCGCCAGCACCTCATCCAGGCCCTGGAGCAGGCCCAATGGAACGTGACGCGCGCCGCCCGGCTGCTCGACATCAGCCGCGACACCCTGCGCTACCGCATCGAAAAACACGGCCTGCAGCGGCCGGCGGGCCAAACCATCGTCGATTAGGTTTATTCTTGTCACGGATAAACCACTATCGACTGCATCAATAGGCAACGAGGTTTCGAATACAGTGCGGGCATGGACAAACCCCATGCGCCCCGTCACGACGCACCGGCACCGCGCGCCGTGCTGTTCGACGCCTACGGCACCTTGTTCGATGTGTACAGCGTGGCGCAACTGGCCGAACAGCTTTTTCCCGGCCGAGGGCAGGCGCTGAGCCTGCTCTGGCGCGACAAGCAGATCGAATACACACGACTGGTGACCACGAGCCGGCGCTACGGCCAACTGGGCACGCCCGACATCAGCCCGCCCTTCTATCGGCCCTTCGGCGAACTGACGCGGGCCGCATTGGTCTATGCCATCAAAAAGATAGCAGGAAATGACCCAGCGACGCTGGGGAAGGCTGAAATGGATTCGAATGTTGACCAGTTGATGGCCCAATACCGCAAGTTGGACGCCTTCGGCGATGCACGCGAGGTGCTGACGGCCCTGAAGGCGCGCGGCATTCCCACCGGCATCCTGAGCAATGGCGACCCCGAGATGCTGGGCGCCGTGGTGCGCAACGCGGGGCTGGCGGACCTGCTCGACCACGTCATCAGCGTGGACCGGGTGCGCCACTACAAGACCCATCCCGAGGCCTACGCGCTCGGCGTGCATGCCATCGGCGCGCCCCCTGAGAAAATCGTCTTCGTCAGCTGCAACAGCTGGGATGCGCTGGGCGCCGCCTGGTACGGCTACACCACGCTGTGGGTCAACCGCGCCGGCCTGCCGTTCGAGGAGCTTGGCACCCAGCCCACACGAACGGCCTCCACGCTGGGCGCCGTGCTTGATTTTTTCCCGGCCTGACGGCCCGTCAGACCTTTTCTTTCCATTCTTTCCGAGGTTTCGCACCATGACCGAACGCACCCCCGCTCACCGCCTGCAAGTCGCCACCGAGCTGCACCAGTTCATCGAAACCCAGGTCCTGCCCGGCACCGGCGTCGACAGCGCCACCTTCTGGAAAGGCTTCGACGCCATCGTGGCCGACCTGGCCCCGAAGAACATCGCCCTGCTCGCGGAGCGAGACCGCCTGCAGACCGAACTGGACGCCTGGCACAAGGCCAACCCCGGCCCGATCGCCGGCACCCGCGGCATGAAGGCCTTTCGCAAGTTCCTGGAGAAGATCGGCTACCTGGTGCCGGTGCCCGAGAAGGTCAAGGCCACCACGAAGAACGTCGATGCCGAGCTGGCCCTGCAGGCCGGCCCGCAGCTGGTGGTGCCGATCACCAACGCCCGCTACGCACTGAACGCCGCCAACGCCCGCTGGGGCAGCCTGTATGACGCGCTGTACGGCACCGACGCCATCTCCGAGGCCGACGGCTGCGAGAAAGGCCCCGGCTACAACGAGAAGCGCGGCGCCAAGGTCATCGAATACGCGCGCCATGTGCTGGACCGCTGCGTGCCGCTGAAGAAGGGCTCGCACCTGGACTCCACCGGTTACGCGGTGGTGGACAACCAGCTGGCCGTCACCCTGAAAAACGGCCAGATGGTGGGCCTGAAGAACCCGGCCCAGTTCGTCGGCTTCCAGGGCGAGATGGGCGCGCCGTCGTCGGTGCTGCTGTCGCACCACGGCCTGCACATGGACATCATCATCAACAAGACGCACCCCATCGGCAAGACCGATCCGGCCGGCGTCGCCGACCTGGTGCTGGAGTCGGCCCTGTCCACCATCCTGGACCTGGAAGACTCCGTGGCCGTGGTCGATGCCGACGACAAGGTGCTGGCCTACGGCAACTGGCTGGGCATCCTGAAAGGCACGCTGACCGAAGACGTCAGCAAGGGCGGCAAGACCTTCAAGCGCGGCCTGAACCCCGACCGCCAGTACACCGGCCCGCGCGGCGAGGACGTGGCCCTGCACGGCCGCTCGCTGCTGTTCGTGCGCAATGTGGGCCACCTGATGACCAACCCGGCCATCCTCTGGACCGACGCCCAGGGCACCGTGCGCGAGATCCCTGAAGGCATCCTGGACGCGGTGATCACCACCACCATCGCACTGCACGACCTGCAGGGCCATGGGATCAACGGCATCCGCAACACCCGCCGGGGCAGCGTCTACATCGTCAAGCCCAAGATGCACGGTCCGGCCGAGGTGGCCTTTGCCTGCGAGCTGTTCAGCCGCGTGGAGCAGGTGCTGGGCCTGCCCGACAGCACCGTCAAGCTCGGCATCATGGACGAGGAGCGCCGCACCAGCGTCAACCTGAAGGCCTGCATCGCCGCCGCGAAGAGCCGCGTGGCCTTTATCAACACTGGCTTCCTGGACCGCACCGGCGACGAGATGCACACTGCCATGCACGCAGGGCCGATGATGCGCAAAGGCGACATGAAGTCCAGCGCCTGGATCCAGGCCTATGAGAAGAGCAACGTGCTGGTGGGCCTGGAATGCGGCCTGCGCGGCAAGGCCCAGATCGGCAAGGGCATGTGGGCCATGCCCGACCTGATGGCCGACATGCTGAAGATCAAGATCGGCCACCCCAAGGCCGGCGCCAACACCGCCTGGGTGCCCAGCCCCACCGCCGCCACGCTGCACGCGCTGCACTACCACCAGGTGGACGTGTTCAAGGTGCAGAAGGAGCTGGAAAAGACCGACGTGGACGCCGAGCGCGACGCCATCCTGACCGGCCTGCTGACCATCCCCGTGGTCAAGACGCCGAAGTGGACGGACGCCGAAAAGCAGCAGGAGCTGGACAACAACGCCCAGGGCATCCTGGGCTATGTGGTGCGCTGGGTGGACCAGGGCGTGGGCTGCTCCAAGGTGCCCGACATCCACAACGTGGGCCTGATGGAAGACCGCGCGACGCTGCGCATCAGCAGCCAGCACATGGCCAACTGGATCCAGCACGGCGTGGTGACCAAGGCGCAGGTCAAGTCCACGCTCAAGCGCATGGCCAAGGTGGTGGACAAGCAGAACGCCGGCGATCCGCTCTACAAGCCGATGGCCGCCAACCCCGACGGCGCCGCCTTCCAGGCCGCCAGCGACCTGGTCTTCAAGGGCCTGGCCCAGCCCAGCGGCTACACCGAGCCGCTGCTGCATGCGTGGCGGTTGAAGGTGAAGGCGGGGGCCTGAGGGCGCGGCTCACCCCGCGCCGGCCGGTCGCCTGCGCGGTTTGCCATGGGTTCGGTCGCCGTCCGCACGCGGCGACCGCACCGCTGCTGTCATGGTTTCCGTCAGGCCGCTTCACGCCCGCCTTGGGAAGCCATTCCTGACGAATGGCTGGAATTGCAGACTTAGAATCAAGTCGAACCCCTGCCGGTTCGTCGCCGGCTTCTACGGCACGGAAGGAGCGAACATGATCAGACTGCTCAGCGCCGCCCTGCTGCTCACCCTCGCGGCGTGTGCGTCAACCCCTCCTGTCGCCGGCCCATCCGATTGCGCCAAGTACGGCCATGGATCCATGCAATGCCAGATCGAGATGTATTCGAAAGCCGGTCAATGAGGCCTGGCAGGCGCTGACCGCCGGACGCCGCGGCAGCATGCGTCACGATTGCAGGTCAAGGCCCGGCATGAGGCGCCCTGCGGTTCGTCGGTCAGTCCTGAATTCATAGCTTCTCATGGCCAAACGGCGCTGGGATCAGGCTGCTTTGATCTGAAAAACGCTGCAACGCCATGACGATGGCGCTGGCGGGCGCCCTTGTCATAGGGTGCGCAAGCTCTCACCCCGCGTTGCGGATCACCAACCCCTCGCGGATCGCCGCGCCGCTGCGTACCAGTTCGGCAACCAGCTCGTCGATCCACTGCCCAAAATCCGGCCCGGAAAGATGCCGATCAAACATCATGCGGAAGTACGGTGTGGCCTGCACCCAGGCAATGAAGGCGGCATACGGTAGGCTCTGCACCTCCAGAAGCTTGAACTTCAGCAGCACCTTGGCCGCGTGCCGGGTGTGCTTGGCCGGGTTCGCCAGAAAGCCGTTCAGGCGCTCGCGCGCAATGGCGATGGCTTTGTCCACCTCGGTGAAGACCGCGCCGTGCCCCGGGATCACGGTGGCGGGGGCCAGCGATTCGATCAGGTCGAGCGTCTCGCCCAGTTCGTCGAACGCGTCGTCGCCTTCGAGCTCGGGGAACACCACGCCGAAGCCGCGCTCCCACAGCGCGTCGGCCGAGACCAGGATGCGCTCGGCAGCCTCGAACAGGATCACCGAATGGGTGTCGTGCCCAGGGGCTGCGTGGATCTGCCACTGACGGTCGCCGAGCCGGATGCCGCTGCCGGGCTGCAACAGCGCCTCGTAGCGAAACGGCGGGCAGCTCTGTCCGGTGGGCGCGTAGGTGAGCGCCACCGGGTCCCAGTTACGCACGTGTTCGGCGAGGCCCGGTGGAATCGAAGTCCGCACGGCCGGCCAGGCGGCCTGCAGCGCCGCGTTGCCGCCGCAATGGTCGCTGTGCAGGTGGGTGTTGACCAGCAGGTCGAGCGGCCGGTCGCCTAGCGCCGCGCGAACCAGCGCGACAGTCTGCGCCGCGTGCGTGGCATAGCCGCTGTCGATCAGCGCCGTGGACTGCGCGCCGCGGATCAGGATGTTGTTCGACGAGAGCCAGCCGCGCTCGAAGACAGTGATATCGGGAGGAAGCAGGGGCAGAGGCGAGGTCATCATGCAAGTATCGCAGTCAAGGCCGACCCGGTGCGTGGCCGGGGCCACCCGAGGCGACAGCTGAAAAGGCTTTCAGCCCGGGCTCCTGCGCCATGTGGGCGAAATCCCCCACCCGTTGCGGCAGAAGCCCCGAATGCCCCGTGGCCAGAGCCCCAAGAAAAACACAACCCGTTGATTTGATTGAACTTTTTGCCTGGCATGGCTCCTGCAATGAAGAAGTCGTCACCTGCCGCTTGCGGTGGCGACGTTCGATCCCTTTCATACTTTCAAGGAGCCCCGCCATGTTCAAGTCCCTCACCTCCCGCGCCCTGCTGGCCACCACCCTCATCACCGTCGTCGGCGCGCTGGCACCCGCCACGGCCATGGCCCGCGAAGGCGCCCAGAGCGTTGGCAAGGGTCTGAAGTGCTACACCATGGCAGTCAAGCAGCCGGACGGCACGATCACCTACGAACGGATTTGCTACAAAGGCATCTGACCCACGGGCCGCACTCGCAGGTCAGGCTGTTCGACGGCCTAGACCTGCAGCATGTGCCCCAGGCGCGGGTCGCCACGGCCCGACAGCACCTGGCCATAGGCGGCCTCCACGGCCGCGCGTCCATGGTGGGTCTGCGTCACAAGCCAGGGCGTGCCGGGCTGCGCCACCGCCTTTGAAAAAGCTTGCCAGGCCGCGACCAGGCGCTGGTTCAGCCCTGCCGGGCCCCATTCGGCCGCCCGTTTCTTGATCTGGGCCGGTGCAAAGAACAGCGTGGCGCGCGGGCCAGGCAGGTCTTTCGCGGCGCCCAGGTGCTCGACGTGCGTGCCGCCGATGGAACTGCTGTGCTTCAGGTTCACGAACCGGGTGTGAATGGCGCGGCGCAGGTCGCTGTTGCCGGCAAAGTCCACATACACGCAGGCCGCTTCGGCATCGATGGCGTCGAGCTGGTCGTAGGTCAGCACGCGGTCGTAGCAGCCCAGGCTTTCACAGAACGCCACGTTGCCCGGCGAGGTCAGCCCGACCACCTCGATGCCCTCGCGCTGCGCCAGCTGGAAGGCGGTGCCGTAGGCGGTCTTGCTCGACGCGCTGGACAGCAGCATGACGCGGGCACCGAAGAAATCGTTGTCGGCCAGGAAGTCGTCGATCAGCCAGGAGGTGATGAACAGCGGTCGCAGCAGCGCCTGCACGTCCTCGGTGTCCGGCGTGTAGAACGGGTCGGTCGCGCAGCGCGTGAGCTGGTTGTAGACCGGGTGCAGTTCGGCGCGGTGCGGTGCGCCGTCGGCCCAGCCCCCTGCACTCACGCGCACCGGCGTCAGCACGGTGTGCGAGGCCATCGGGAAATAGCCGTAGACCCGTTCGCCGACCGGCACCTCGGGATGCGTGGACTCGACCACGGTCGCAAAGCCCCAGACCGGGATGACGCCCCACCCCTCCTCGCCGCTCGGGTAGAAGCGCCAATAGTTCATCGCCTCGCCGAACGCGGCGTAGGTGATGTTGTTGGAGGTCAGCGCGAAGCAGTCGATGCGCACGCGAACCTGGCCGGGGGCCAGGGGTTCGTCCGCGCGTTCATGCCAGCGCGTGGTGGGCAGGTGGTCCTTGCGGATCTGGAGGATGGTGGTGCTCATGGTGCCACCGTACCCAAAACCCAGCCGGTCGGCAATCGGGCGCGGCCGCGCAGGTGACACGGTGTTCTGGCCCGCCCGTCCATCGCCGACACCCAACCGCCCGGCAGACGGGTGTAACCCTGCTTGACCGGCCGGTTACAGTCCGTCACGATGGCGGGTCAAAAATCGGAGCACGGGATGAAAACGAAATTCTTGAAATGGGTGGGCATTCTGGCGGGCCTGGCGGGTGCGCCCCTGGCGCAGGCCCAGGATGCCTGGATCGTCGGCCAGTCCGCGCCGCTGACCGGCAGCAACGCCGCCTTCGGCAAGGACATCCGTGACGGTGCCCTGGCCTGGTTCAAGTCGGTCAATGCCCGCGGCGGCGTTGGCGGCAAGCCGATCGAGCTGGTGACGCTGGACGACGCCAACGACCGCAAGACGGCGGGCGCCAACACCCAGAAGCTGCTGACCGCCAACGGTGCCGTCGCACTGTTCGGCTATGCCTCGGCCACCCTGAGCCTGGATGCGATGCCGCAGGCTGACAAGGCCGGCGTGCTGTTCTTTGCGCCGTTCTCTGGCGCCAACCCGGTGCGCCAGGCGCCCCCGGTGGTGTTCACGGTGCGTGCCTCCTATGCCGACGAGCTGGAGAAGATGCTGGCGTTCTGGACCGGTGTCGGTGCCAAGCAGGTGGTCGTCGTCCACTACGACGACGAGGTCGGCAAGCAGAACCTGGCCGTGGTGGTCGACTACCTCAAGAAGCAAGGCAAGACGCCGGCCGCATTTTCGATCCAGCGCAATGCCAAGCTCGATGCAAACAACATCGCCCAGTTGATGGCGCTCAAGCCCGATGTGATCATCAGCACGGTGCTGTCCGGGCCGGCGGCCGACATCTCGAAGCAGATCGCCGCGCGCGGCGCGTTCGTGCCGACCTCCAGCCTGTCGTTCGTCGGCGCCCAGCAGTACATCACGGCCGCGGGCGAGGCCGCCGCCGGCGTATCGATCACTCAGGTGGTGCCCAACCCCACAGCACGGCTGCCGGTCGTGGCCGAATGCGCCAAGGCGATGCAGGAGGCCGGCATGGCCCAGGCGATGAACAGCACCCACCTGGAAGCCTGCATCGGCGCCAAGGTGCTGACCGAGGCCATGCGCCGCAGCAAGAAGGCCGATGCGCGTTCGCTGGTCGCCTCCATGCAGAGCCTGGGCCGCTACGACCTGGGCGGTTTCACGGTGAACTACGGTCCGGGACAAAACCACGGCAGCAAGTTCGTCGAACTCGCCATGGTCACGCGCGACGGCAAGCTGAAGAACTGAATCCGCCGCCATGGACCTTTCACGCTTTCCCCGCCGCCGCTACACGCCGTTTGTCACCCCGCTGGAGCCCCTGCCGCGCTTTTCCGCCGCGCTGGCCGCCAGTTGCCCCGGGGGGCAGGGCCCCGAGGTCTGGATCAAGCGCGACGACATGCTGGGGCTGTTCCCCGGCGGCAACAAGACGCGCAAGCTGGAGTTCCTGGTGGCCGACGCGCTGGCCCAGGGTGCGGACACCCTCATCACCTGTGGCGCGCCCCAGTCCAACCATTGCCGCATCACGCTGGCCGCGGCCGTCAAGGAAGGGCTCAAATGCCGCTTCGTGATCGAGGAGCGCGTGCCCGGCAGCTTCCACGAGGATGCCAGCGGCAACCACTTCATGTTCCGCCTGCTGGGCGTGGAGGCCATCACCGTGGTGCCCGGCGGCTCCAACATGGCGGCAGCGATGCAGCTGGTGGCCGACGAACTGGCCAGCCAGGGCCGCAAGGGCTACATCATTGCCGGCGGTGGCTCCAATGCGATCGGCGGCCTGGGCTACGTGGCCTGCGCGCAGGAGCTGCAACAGCAGCTGTTCGAGCAGGGCGTGCAAATCGACCGCCTGGTGGTGGGCTCCGGCAGCTCCGGCACGCACGGCGGGCTGGTGGCCGGCTTCCTGGGCAACCACATCCACATTCCCATCGTGGGCATCGGCGTCAGCCGCGACCCCGCCGACCAACAGCCGCTGGTGCTGAAAGAGGCGCAGGCGGTGGCCGACCTGCTGGGCCTGGGCCTGACTTTGAAGCCCGAGCACGTGACCTGCGTCGGCGGCTACTGGCAGCCCAAATACTCGGTGCCGAACGCGAAGATGGTCGAGGCGGTGCAGCTGCTGGCCCGCACCGAGGCGATTCCGCTGGACCCGGTCTACACCGGCAAGATCATGGCCGGCCTGATCGGGCTGGCGCGCCAGGGTTACTTCAAGCCGGGTGAGCGCGTGCTGTTCCTGCACACCGGCGGCCTGCCGTCGCTGCACGCCTACGAGGGCGAGGTGCTGGGCCGCACGCCCGTGGCGGACTGAGCGCCCGCCAGCCAGCTCTTCGGGGCTGGGTGAGCCCGGCAGGCCGGCCTGGCTGCCAGAAAAAGGGGCTCCCAGCCAGTTTTCGGCGCAAATTGGCGACTTCCCGGCGTGGAATGGTCATTAGCAGCTATCAATTTTAAAGTCTTGCAGGGCAGCTCGGCCGGGCCTTGCTCATTTTTCGTCGATCTATGCTCGTTTTCCTTAGTTCCAAACGGCCGTCAAATTGTTAACAATCTCATGATTGACAATTTCTTGGAGCCGTCATGCATAAAGTTCGATCCGAAATCACCGGCAGCGTCTGGAAGGTGGAAGTGGCCGTCGGCCAGGCCGTGGTCGAGGGCGACACGCTGGTGATCGTCGAGTCCATGAAGATGGAAATTCCCATCAGCGCGCCGGCCTCGGGCGTGGTCACCGAGATTTTTGTGGCCGAGGGCGAGCCGGTGGCCGACGACCAGGTCGTCATCCATCTCGACTGAGGCGGCCATGAACCCCGGCGATCTTCCGCCCGACCTGTTCAGCCCCTGGGAAGGCGCCGTGGCCTTCCGGCTGTTTGCCGACCAGACCGATCCGACGCTGACCGTCTCCGAGCAGATCGCCGCGCGGGTGGGCGACCGCATCCTCTCGGGGGCCATGGCGCCGGGCGCGCGCATCGGCGAGCAGGAACTGGCCGACGAGTTCAGCGTCAGCCGCGGCCCGATCCGCGACGCACTGCGCATCCTGGAGCGCGAGGGGCTGGCCACGCTGCTGCCCCGGCGCGGCGCCATCGTCACCGAACTCAGCGCCGACGAGTTGCGCGAGCTGCTGGAGATTCGCGCCGGCCTGTTCGAGATGGTGGTGCGCAAGATTGCCGCACAGCCCAACGCCGCACTGCTGGCCATGCTGGAGGCCGGTGTGGCGCGACTCGAAACCCTGGCCGAGATCCCGGATGCTGGCCATGACTACGCCGAGACCACCTACCGCCTGCTGATCCTGTGCGCGCGCCAGTGCGGCAACCAGCGGCTGCAGCGCATGCTGACCGCGCTGTCGCTGCAGACGCTGCGCTACAGCAAGCTGGGCCTGGCCACGGTGGCGCGCCGCCAGCAGTCGGCCCGCCTGTGGCGCGAGGCCACCGTCGCCCTGGCGCAGGGCGATGTCGAACGCACCGTGGCCCTGACACGCCAGCGCATCGACGAATCCGGCGAAGAGGCCATCCGGCAGCTTGAAACACCAACACCCCCAGGAGAAGGCCCATGAGCGACCATCCCGCAACTGCCGCCACGGCCGGCACCGGCCCGCTGGCCGGGCTGAAGGTCATCGAGATCTGCACCACGATCGCCGGGCCCGCCTGTACGCGGCTTCTCGCCGATTTCGGTGCCGACGTGATCAAGATCGAACCCCCGGAGGGCGACCCGGTGCGCCAGATGGGCCGGCATGTGGGCGACGTGTCGCTGTACGCGGCCTCCATCCTGCGCAACAAGCGATCCATCGCGCTGGACCTCAAGACGCCGCAGGGCCGCGAACTGGCCGCCGAGCTGATCGAGCGCGCCGACATCCTGGTGGAAAACAACCGCCCCGGCGTGATGGAGCGCCTGGGCCTGGGCTATGAGGCGCTGTCGGCGCGCAACCCCGGCCTGGTGATGGTGCGCATCAGCGGCTACGGCCAGACCGGCCCCTATGCCGAGCGCCCCGGCTACGGCGCGATCTGCGAGGCCGTGGGCGGCGTGCGCCACATGACCGGCGACCCGGACCGCCCCCCGGCCCGCGTGGCGCTGGCCACCACCGACTACCTGTCGTCGGTCTACGCCGCCTTCGGTGCGGTCACCGCCATCCACGCCCGCACGAAGACGGGCAAAGGCCAGGTGGTGGACGTGGCGCTGTACGAGGCCGCCTTCACCCAGATGGAGCCGGTCGTGCCCGCTTACGAGAAGCTGGGGCAGGTGCCGATGCGCGAAGGCGCGAACCTGCCGTCCATGGCGCCCAACAGCTCCTACCCCACGCGCGACGGCGGCTGGGTGCTGATCGCGGCCAACAGCCAGCCCACCTGGCGCCGCCTGGTGGCCGTGATGCAGCAGCCCGAATTGCTGACCGACCCGCGCTTCGAGACCATCCAGGCGCGCGGCAAGCCGGAGCACATGAAGGCCATCGACGCCCTCATCAGCGAGTGGACGCGCGGCTTCGATGCCGCGCCGCTGGAGGAATTGCTGCGCGAGGGCGAGGTGCCGACCACCCGCGTCTACACCATCGCCGACATCTATGCCGACCCGCACTTCCGCTCCCGGGCCATGCTGCCCCAGGTGCCGCATCCGGTGCTGGGCCACACCACGCAGTCCGGCGTGGTACCGCGCCTGTCGGCCACGCCGGGTGGCATCCGCCACACCGGCCCCGACCTCGGGGCCGACACCCGCACCGTTCTGACCGACGAACTGGGGCTGGGCGCCGAACGCATTGACGAACTGGCCGCCGCCGGTGCCGTGCGCCTGCCAGTCGGGCATTGACCGCCCCCATTCCAATCCGAATCCCGCAGGAGAAACCGATGAAAAACACCCCTCTCAACCGCCGTCAGTCGTTGGCCGTGCTGGGCAGCACGCTGGCCCTGCCGAGCGCTGTCTGGGCCCAGCCGGGCTGGAAGCCGACGCAGACGATCAACTATGTCATCGGGGTCGCCGCCGGCGGTTCGGTGGACCTGTACGCGCGTGGCATCAAGTCCGGGTTGGAAACGCTGAACCTGGTCAACGGCCAGACCGTGGTGGCCGACAACAAACCCGGCGCCGGCGGTCTGCTGGCGCTGCAGCAGCTGCAGCGCAGCCGCGGCAATGCTCACAACCTGGGCACCTTCCACACCGGTAGCCTGGCCGGAAAGGTGACCGGCATCCTGAAGGCCGACATGCGTGAATACGTGCCGGTGGCCATGCTGGTCGAAGAGACCACACTTGTGGCCGTGCGCACCGACTCGCCCTTCAAGACCGCCAAGGACCTGCTCGCCGCGCTCCGGCGCGATCCGGGCTCGGTCAAGATCGCCGTCGCGCCACTGAAGGGCCTGAACACGCACCTGGCCATTGCCAAACCGCTGAAGGTGGCCGGCATCGACATCACGAAGCTGACGGTGGTGCCGTTCCGCTCCTCAGCCGACTCGATGAGCGCGCTGCTCGGCGGCCATGTGGATGTCGTCTCCGCCACGGGCCCCACCGTCGTGCCCATGGCGCAAGCCGGCAAGGTGCGCATCATCGCCAGCGCAGCCGCGGAGCGCGGTACGGGACCGCTGGCCGGCGTGCTGACCTGGCGCGAGCAGGGTGTCGCCGCCGACTACGTGAGCTACAACGGCGTGCTGCTGCCCCCGGGCGTCGATGCGGAGCAGATCCGCTTCTGGGAACAGGCGCTCAAGCAGGTGGCGGTGTCAAAGGACTGGATGGCCTTGGTCGAGAAGTCCGGCAACAAGCCGATGTTCAAGGGCTATGTCGATTCGCACCGCTACCTGCAGGATGAACTCAAGGCCACCCAGGCGCTGGTGGCCGAACTGGGACTGGACGCGAAATGAGCACGCCTCACTCCTTCGAGCCTTCGGGCGACTGGACCCCTGAACTCACTGAACTGCAACTTCGCCGCAGCCAGGCCCGCGCCATGGGCGGCCCCGAAGCCCTGGCCAAGTTCAAGGCCAGCGGCCGGCTCAATGCACGCGAACGCATCGCGGCCTTGCTGGATGACGGCAGCTTCCGTGAACTCGGCAGCCTGGCCGGCAAGGGCCACTACAGCCGCGACGGTGCCTTCGAGCGCATCGACCCGACCAACGCCATCGTCGGCACCGGCCGCATCCAGGGACGCAAGGTGGCGCTGCACGTGGACGACTTCACGATCCGCGCCGGCTCGTCCGAGGCCACGATTGCCGACAAGTGGATCTACATCGAACGCCTGGCGCACCAGTTGCGCATGCCCATCATCCGCCTGGTGGATTCGGCCGGCGGCAGCGTCAAGCTGCTGATGCAGATCGGCGGCACCAAGATCCCCGAGTACCCGAGCTGGCCGGCCAATGAGCTGCTGAAAACCGTGCCGGTGGTCGGCGTGGCGCTGGGCGCCTGCGCCGGACAGGGCGCGATCAAGGTGCTGTCCTCGCACTTTTCGGTGATGGTGCGCGAGCAGGCGCAGGTGATGGCGGCGGGGCCCCATGTGGTGCTGCAGGCCTATGGCCAGTCCATCGACAAGAACGCCCTGGGCGGGCATCTGGTGCATCGCAAAAGCGCGCTGGTGCACAACGAGGCGGTGAACGAGGCCGACGCGCTGGCCCAGGTGCAGCGCTTCCTGAGCTACCTGCCGCGCAGCGTGTTCCACACCGCGCCGGTGCTGCCGGCCACCGACGACCCGGACCGCGCCGACGACTGGCTGAAAGACGCCATCCCGCGTGACCGCCGCAAGATTTACGACCCGCGCAAGATCCTGGCCAGCATCATGGACCGGGACTCCGTGTTCGAGATCGGGCGCTGGCAGGGCGGCTCGGTCATCACCGCGCTGGCGCGGCTGAACGGCATCCCGGTCGGCGTGATCGCCAACGACCCCAAGGTGCAGGGCGGCGCCATGACCATCCAGGCCGCCTACAAGATGGAGCGGCATGTCAAGCTGTGCAGCCTGTTTGGCCTGCCGGTGGTCAACTTCGTGGACCAGCCGGGCAACCAGACCGGGTTGGAAGCCGAGCTCGGCGGCACGCTGCTGGGTGCCACGCGCGTGGGCGAGGCGTTGAACGAATGCCGCTCGCCCTGGGTGTCGATCCTGATCCGGCGCTGCTTCGGCATGGCCGGCGCGCTGCACGCGCCCAAGTACGGCGAGGCGCTGAACCTGCGCTACGCCTGGCCGTCGGCGCGCTGGGGCTCGATCCCGATCGAGGGCGGCGTGATGGCCGCGCACAAGGCCGAGATCGAGACCGCGCCCGACCCCGCCGCCAAGCGCGCCGAACTGGAGGCGTTCTACCTGAACATGACCTCGCCCTTCCGCACGGCGGAGAAGTTCGGCATCCTGGACATCATCGACCCGCGCGAGACCCGCGCCATCCTGTGCGACTGGATCGAGGACGCCTGGGACCGCGTCTGCACCGACCGGCTGGCGGCCGCGGACTGAGCTGCGGCTCGAGCGCCGCAATCAGACCCGGATCCGCGCGGCCAGTTCGCGCAGGCGCTCCAGGCCGGGCTCCTTGCGCGGCCAGGTGAGGTCCACGCCGTCGCCCGCGTAGCGCGGCAGCACATGCAGGTGCGCGTGCGGCACGGTCTGCCAGCCGGCTGGGCGATTGGCCTGCAGCACAGTGATCCCCTCGGGCTCAAAAGCGGCCTGCACCGCGCGGGCGATCTTCCAGGCCGCCCGCATCAAGGCTGCGGCGGTGTCTTCGTCCATGTCCAGCAGCGTCTCAAAGGGCTGCTTCGTGGCCACGATGACATGGCCGTCGTTGACCTGGCCGGCGTCCATGAACGCAAAGATCCGATCGTCCTCGTAGACCTTGGCGCAAGGCCACTCTCCGGACAGCAGTTTCTCGAATACCGTGCTCATGGGGTGTCCTCGGTCGATGGGGGGTCTGACGCGATTGTCGCTACGGGAAACAGGGCAGCAAAGGCTTTCTCACGCACCGCCACGCGTTCAACCAGTTGGTCAACTTGCGCCCAGTCGCCCGCAACGGCAGCAGGCCCCAGCCGGCGGCCCAGCGTTTCCAGCGCCACGGCCGACAGCGTGGCCGCCATGCCGACCAAGGAATGGGCCCGCCGGCGCAAGGTGTCAGCGTCCTGCGCACCAACGGCCCGCCGCATATCGGTCACCAGCTGGGGCATTTCTGCGATCACCATGCCGGCCAGTTCGGCCAGCAGTTCGCGGTCTCCCTCCAGCCGCTCCAGGCTGTCGTTCATGTCGATATCCGGCAAACCCTCGTCCGCCATTGGCGATGCATCAACGCCGTCACCCATGACGGGCAGCGCACTGCCCAGGACGCGTTCGATCTCTGCGACAAGCTCCTGGCGATCGACGGGCTTGCTCACATAGCCGTCCATGCCGGCCTCCAGGCAGCGATCCCGATCACCCCGCATGGCGTTGGCCGTCATGGCCAGGATCTTCTGGTGCCGCTTGGTCTGCATTTCGCGCTGGCGAATGGCGCGCGTGGCGTCCAGTCCATCCATGACCGGCATCTGCACATCCATCAGCACAATCTCATACAAGTGCTCAGCGGTCATGCGCACGGCCTCGGCACCGTCGATCGCCAGGCTGATCCGATGCCCCATCCGTTCCAGGACGCGCGTGGCCAGCTTCTGGTTGACCGGGTTGTCCTCGACCAGAAGGATGTCCAGCGCATGAGCATGAACAGGAAAAGGCGTTAGGCAGACAGCGCTGGAATGGCCAGGTTCGCCATCGCTGGCCGCAGCCAGGACCTTCTGCAGCGCATCCAGCAGGTCCGAAGGTGAAACCGGCTTGACCAAATAGGCGCTGACGCCGAGTTCGCTGCAACGCGCGACACCGCTGTGCCACTCGTTCGCCGGCAGCAGCATGAGCGTGCGGCGCAACAACGCCTCTGACGCCGGCAACGACTGCAGGACCGCGAAGCCCGAAAGGTCGGGCATTCGCGCATCCATCACCACGGCATCAAAGGGTCGCGCCGTGCTGTTCAGCAGTCCCAGCGCGCGGTGTCCGCTGTCAGCCAAGGCAACGTCGACGCCCCAGGTGCCGAGCAACTGCGCGATCCAGTCGCGCTGGGTGGCATTGTCATCGGCCACCAGGACGCGCAGCCCTGTCAAGGCCTGCCCGAGCGACGGCGGGGCCGAAGGGCGCACGGTCTGCAGAGTCATCGGCACGGTCAGGACGAAGCGGCTGCCTTGGCCGACCTCGCTCGTCATGGCGATCTGTCCCCCCATCAGGTGCGCCAGGCCGCGCGCAATCGCCAGGCCGAGCCCGGTGCCCCCAAAGCGGCGGGTGACCGTAGCGTCCGCCTGGGAGAAGGCATCGAACACCTCTGCCTGCTGTTCCAAAGCGATGCCGATGCCGGTATCGCGAACCTGGATATCCAGCGTCAGATTCAGCCCCTGCACCGCGCCGTTCAGGGACACCTCCACACAGACTTCTCCCTGCTCGGTGAACTTGATGGCGTTGCCCACCAGATTGGTGAGAATCTGACGCAAACGACCCGGATCGCCGACCAGAGCATCCGGCACATCCGGTGCAATGCGGACCAGCAGTTCCAGTTGCTTGTCGAAGGCGCGCACCGCGAGCGGCTTGAGACAGTCAGCGATCAGCCCCTGAAGCGAGAACGCAACGCGCTCGATGGCCATCATTCCCGCCTCCATCTTGGAGAAATCCAGGATGTCGTTGACGATGACCAGCAAGGCGTCGGCCGACGACTTCACGATCTGGAGGTACTCACCCTGCTCCGGATCCAGCGGGGTATCGAGCGCCAGCGCGGTCATGCCGACGATGCCGTTGAGGGGCGTGCGGATTTCATGGCTCATGTTGGCCAGGAAAGTGCTCTTGGCGCGGTTGGCTGCCTCGGCCGCGTCGCGCGCCAGCGTCAGTCGCTGATTGAGCTGCTTGATGGCGGTGATGTCGGTGCGAAGGCTGACGGTCAGCCCCTCGGCCGTGTGCGTATCGTCGAGCCGGTACCAGCGTCCGTCCAGCATGATCTCCCGCACCCCCCCATGGGCCCGCCGGGCCTGGCGGGTTTCGACCCATTGGTCCTCGGGCCGGTCCCGCTCGATATCCTGGATGGAGCTGCGATACAAGGCACGAAGAAAGTCCTTCGCAGGGGTTCCGGGCACGAGCGCCTCGCGCACACCGGCATAGATCGTCCGGTATCGTTCATTGCAGATCACCAGACGATCTTCGGCGTCGTACATGCAGAAGCCGACGTCCAGCGCCTCTATGGCGCTGACGAGCCGGGCCTGCATGCGCGCAACTTCCTCCTGCGCGGCCTTGTGCTGCACGATCAGGATCCGGGTCAACTGCGCCAGCGCCAGCAGATCCTGATTGGACCCGGCCTGCGGCTTGAGGCCAAGATCGGCCATGAGTTCGCGTGTGGCTTCCTGCAGTGCAGTGAGCACCTGCTGCTGGCTGAGGCCTTCCTGCCGCAACCGCTCATTGACACCGAGCAACTCCTCCGAGGACAGCTCCAGGCTGCGGGTGCGCAAATCAAGATCGCGGTCGTACTGGACATAGCTGTCGGCCACGATCTCCAGCAAACGCGGAAGTCGGCCGGCCAGCTCCGCCAGCGCGGGCTCTGGACTGGCCGCCAGCAACGCATTCAACCGCTGCAGCACCTCAGGACTGTCCACCCGCAGGGCCTGGCGCAGCTGGCGCGCCAGCCGCTTGTTGGCAAACACCGGCGAGGGGGGCGCAACATCGGGCATCGACATGGTCAGGACTCAGCGGCTTCCGCGATGTGGGTGATGGTCATGGTCTGGTTGTGAAGGTGGCAGGTGAGCAGGTCGCGCATCGGGCTGATCTCGCCGTTGGAATAGAAACCCGCGATGCAAGCCTGCGGCCCGAAGACCGCCGCCACCGCCTCGACCTCTTCATCCACGCGCGTGCCCATGACCAGCTTGCGCCCGACGCAGCTGACCAGCAGGACCAGGCTCTCGCCGGCATCCGTGCCTGGACGAAACGCCTCTTCTGCCGCCGCCACGGCGCCATCGACCAGCGAATCGGTCGAGGCATGCATGAGCCGCAGGTAGCCGCAATCGACGATGTTGCCCGCCAGTATCAGGCTGCCGGCGGCCTCGTCCACGCCCAGGATGGTGCGGATCAGGCCAAGGGCGCTTCGATCCTCGCCCAGCATCTCGAAAGGAAACAGCAGGCCCGAAGCCGGCAGGTCCTTCGCGTAATCGCCGAGGTAGCGCTTGTAGATATCCAGCGCGGGTTGCCCGTCAAGCTCATACAGCACGTTGCCGGCGCAACGCGTGACCTTGCGCACAGGACCGAATGGCTTCCATCCGTGGAAGGAGCCATGATGCAGGTGGACGTGGCGGCCCGAAAAGCCGATCGCCACGATCTGCCGCTCTGAAAGACCGTGGCGCGACAGGGTCCAGGTTCGGGAAAAGGCACCGCCATCACCGGCCAACCCGCCGGACAGCATCACCCCGCCTGGCAGGCTGTCGGCAAATCCCTCAATGAGGGCGCTGCCATTGATCTGCACGCCCTGGCCCAGCACGAGCACGTGGACCAGCTCCGGCTCTGCCAGCGCCCGACCCAGGCGCCGGCCGGCCGCCCGGGAATCCTCCATGTCCGCCAGATCCGTCACCGCAAGCCGCAACCTCGACTGGCTGAAGTGCAGGGCCGTGATGACGATTTCACCGTCGGTCACGCCGCCGGTCCCAATTTCACCGGCGGTGGTGCAACCCGCCAGCTCGGCCTGTGGAAAGACTTCTTCCAGGATCTCGAGCAGGCCTGGGGCCGTCAGAGGCTTCACCGAGCCAAAAACCAGCACAAGCTGGGGCGCGATCTCGACCAGCGGGGCAAGATCGGTCGCCAGCGGTATCCCGGCAATACGAGCTTGACGAACGTTCATGATGAAGTTTCCCTTTGCTTTCGACGCGGCTGGCCACCCGGAAACCAGATGGTATCGGCAGGGCGTGCACGCCGCTCCAGATGATTACACTGGACTGATCTTGATCAAACCGAAGACTGCAAGGAGCCTGCCATGCAAGTAGCCCTGCCCGCCGACCCGAACCACTGCCCGTTGTGCGGCCAACCGAACGAATGCGCCATGGAGATCGAGCGCGCCACCGGGGTGAAGCAACCCCCCTGCTGGTGCAGCCAGGTGAAATTCGAGGCGGCCTTGCTGTCACGCATTCCCGAACATGCGCGCGGCAAGGCCTGCCTGTGCCTGGCCTGTTCCCAGGCCGAAACGCCATGATCCCGCGACCCCGCGAGCCCGCCCGCACGGCCACCGGGCCCGCATGACCCAGGCAGAACATCCCACGTCGTTGGCCGCCCTGCGCTCGCGCTATGGCGTGCGCTACCGATGGCTGCTGCTGCTCGCGGTGATGGTGGGCACGATGGCCTCCATCATGTCGTCCACCATCGTCAACGTGGCGATTCCGGGCATGAGCCAGCATTTCGCGCTGGGCCAGGAGCGCGCGCAGTGGGTCACCAGCGGCTTCATGGTCGCGATGACCGTCTCGATGCTGACCACGCCGTGGCTGCTGGCGCGCTACGGCTACCGCCACACTTATGAAGCCTGCATGTGGCTGCTGATGGCCGGCGGCATGGTGGGGGGCTTTTCCAACGATTTCAGCCTGGTGCTGGCCGCCAGGGTGGCCGAGGGGCTGGCTGCGGGGATCGTGCAGCCGATCCCCGCCATCATCATCCTTCGCGCGTTCGAGCCCAATGAGCAGGGACGCGCCAGCGGCATCTTCGGCATGGGCGTGGTGCTGGCACCGGCCATCGGCCCCAGCATCGGCGGCGTGCTGGTGGACTGGTTCGGCTGGCGCTCGATCTTCTTCATGGTGGTGCCGTTCTGCCTGGCCTCGCTGTGGCTGGCGCGCAAATTCGTACCCGTCACCTCGCCCGGCGGTGCAGCGGCCAACCGCGACGGCGCAGGCCTGGACTGGCGCGGCTTGCTGCTGGCCAGCGCCGGCACGCTGTGCCTGCTCAACGGACTGGTGCAACTTCGCAGCGGCTCGGCGCAGGTCGCCGGTGGACTGATCGCGGTTGCCCTGCTGGCGCTGGCGGGCTTCCTTGCGCTTCAATGGCGCCTGCTGCATCGCCCGGCAAGCAGCGGGCGCGAGCCCCTGATGAACCTGCGGCTGTTCGCGCACTGGCAGTTCGCCATGGGCTCGATCGTGGCCTTCATCTATGGCACGGCACTGTTCGGCTCCACCTATTTGCTGCCTGTGTACATGCAGATGGGGCTCAAGCTCTCACCGTCCTACGTCGGCACCATCCTGTTGCCGGCCGGATTTGTCCTGGCGATGTCGATTGCCATCGTCGGCCGCCTGGCGGACCGCCACCCGACCTACCGGCTGGTGAGCATCGGGCTGGCGCTGCTCGCGGCCTCGTTCGGGCTGATGGTCACGGTGCAGCTGAACAGCAGCATCTGGTTGCTGGTGGCGTGGGCCATTCTGGGGCGTATCGGGCTGGGGTTCATCCTGCCCTCGCTCAATCTCGGCTCCATGCGCGGACTCCCGCATGCCCTGATTCCCCAGGGCTCCAGCGTCATCAACTTCCTGCGCATGCTCGGCGGAGCGGTGGGCGTGAGCCTGTGCGGCATTGCGCTGGAGTGGCGCCTGGCCGCGCATGGGGACGCGCTGGGCAACCCGGCCAGCAGCCCTGCACGACTGGCGGCGTTCAACGAGGTGTTTGTCGGCCTGGCCGTGCTGTGTGCGCTGGCCATGGTGGCCGCCTGGCAGCTGCGCGAGCGTCAACCCCGGCAACCCGCAAGAAAGGACACCTGACCGCCATGTGCCAGCTGCTCGGCATGAACTGCAACACGCCCACCGATGTGACCTTCAGTTTCACCGGCTTTGCCCAGCGCGGCGGGCGCACCGACCACCACGGCGACGGCTGGGGCATCGCCTTTTTCGAGGGGCGCGGCGTGCGCCACTTCGTGGATCACCAGAGCGCCTGCGAGTCGCCCGTGGCCGAGTTGATTCGCCGCTACCCGATCAAGAGCCAGAACGTCATCGCGCATATCCGCAAGGCCACGCAGGGCGAGGTGGCGCTGGAGAATTGCCACCCCTTCGTGCGCGAGCTCTGGGGCCGCTACTGGGTGTTCGCGCACAACGGCAATCTGGAAAATTTCCATCCGCGCCTGCACGCCGGTTTTCACCCGGTGGGTCGCACCGACAGTGAACGCGCGTTCTGCTGGCTGATGCAGGAACTGGCCAAATCGCACGCCGACGTGCCCAGCGTGGCCGAACTCACGCTGACGCTGCGCGAACTCGTGCCGCGGATTGCCCGGCACGGCACCTTCAACTTCCTGCTCTCCAACGGGCAGGCGCTGTGGGCGCATGCCTCCACGAACTTGTACTACGTGGTGCGCCAGCACCCGTTTTCCACCGCCCGTCTCAGCGACGAGGACGTGAGCGTGAACTTTGCCGAGCACACGCGCGCCAGCGACCGGGTGGCCGTGGTCGTCACGGCGCCGCTGACCACCGACGAGGTCTGGACACCCTTCACGCCCGGTGAGCTCAGGGTGTTTGTGGACGGTGCACCCGCCTGATTGAAATCCTCTATTGATAGCAAAAAGTGACCATTTGACGCTGGCAAAGACGCCATTTCATTCGAAAGTTCGTCAAGATGTCTGACGCAGGGCCCCGGTTGCAATACCCGGCGCCGCCCGGACTGGGGGAGTGCCGATCTGCGGCAGCTCAACGGGTCATCCCGGAAGAACCTGGCGCAGCGCACGCGAATGACCCCCGAAGCGCCGCCTCCAGTGCGTCGATGAACAGCGCCGCCACGTCGCAGCCGGTCTGGTCGAAGATTTCCTGAAAACAGGTCGGGCTGGTCACGTTGATTTCGGTCAGGCAGTCGCCGATCACGTCCAGCCCCACCAGCAGCAGGCCGCGTGCGGCCAGCACCGGGCCGAGCGTCTCGGCGATCTCGCGGTCGCGGGCGGAGATCGGCCGCGCCACGCCCTTGCCGCCAGCGGCCAGGTTGCCGCGCACCTCGCTGCCCTGCGGAATGCGCGCCAGGCAGAACGGCACCGGCTTGCCGCCGATCACCAGCACGCGCTTGTCGCCATCGACGATCTCGGGCAGGAATTTCTGCACCATCAGGCTCTGGGCGCCGTGGCGGTTCAGCGTTTCGGTGATGGAGCCCAGATTCATGCCATCCGGCCCGACCCGGAAGATGCCCATGCCGCCCATGCCGTCGAGCGGCTTGAGGATGATGTCCTGGTGCTCGGCGTGGAAGCGCTTGATGTCGGCCTCGTCGCGCGTCACCAGCGTGGGGCCGATGAACTGCGGGAACTCCATGATCGCGAGCTTCTCCGGGTGGTCGCGCAGCGCGCCGGGCTTGTTGAACACCCGCGCGCCGTCGCGCTCGGCCTGCTCCAGCAGGTGCGTGGCGTAGAAATATTCGCTGTCGAAGGGCGGGTCCTTGCGCATCAGGATGGCGTCGAAGTCCTTCAAGGGCACGGCGCGCGCCCCACGTTCCTCGAACCAGCGGTCCGCGTCGCCGGTCAACCAGATATCGCGCACATGGGCCATCACCCGCGCCCCGCGCTGCCACATCACGTCCTGCGGCTCGCAGGCGGCAACCGTGTGGCCGCGCCGTTGCGCCTCGCGCATCATGGCGAAGGTGGTGTCCTTGTAGGTCTTGAAGGATTCGAGGGGATCGGCGATGAAGAGGATGTTCATAAGGCTTTGCGGGTCCCGACGTCAGGCGGGCCACCGGCTTGTCAAGGGGTCAATCGGAAGTGCGTGACCCGTACTGTTGCACAAGCAGCGCCAGGCTGCCGGCCACCACGCCCCAGAAGGCCGAGCCGATGCCGGCGACCACCACCCCGCTGAGCGTGACCAGGAAGGTGATGAGCGCCGCCTCACGGTGCGATTCGTCCTTCACGGCCACCGCCAGACCGTTGCCGATGCTGCCCAGCAGGGCCAGCCCGGCAATCGCCGCGACCAGCTCCTTCGGGAATGCCGTCAGCAGCCCCGTGACCACCGCCCCGAACAGGCCCAGAACGGTATAGATCGCCCCGCAGGACACGGCCGCGGTGTAGCGCTTCTTCGGGTCTTCGTGGGCTTCGGGCCCCATGCAGATCGCCGCCGTGATGGCGCTGAAGTTGAGCGCAAAGGCACCAAACGGCGCCAGTACCAGCGTGGCCAGGCCCGTCATCGTGATGAGCCGGGACACCGGCATGTCGTACCCGGTGGCACGCATCACCGCCACGCCCGGCAGGTTCTGCGAGGCCATGGTCACCACGAACAGGGGCAGCGCCAGGCTGACCAGCGCGCTGACGCTGAACTGCGGC
This sequence comes from Candidatus Skiveiella danica, assembly GCA_016721925.1. GTDB lineage: Bacteria > Pseudomonadota > Gammaproteobacteria > Burkholderiales > Burkholderiaceae_C > Skiveiella > Skiveiella danica. The sequence goes on along the minus strand of JADKHE010000011.1, from coordinate 638,083 downwards.
GCGGTAAAGACCGGCACGGCCAGTTCGAAACTCACCGCACTCCAGGCCATTTGCCCCTTGAAGGCGGCGAAAGTCACGCCAGCGACCAGCGTGACGGGGACCGCGTAGCGCGGCAGCAGGCGCCGGGCGATCACGTAGCTGGCCAGCATCAACAAAACCAGCGGCAAAGCGGTCTGGGCCGCCGAGAACGCCTGCAGGCCGAATCGGGCCAGCACGCCGGCCAGCAGGGCGGAGGCCAGCGCCATCGGGATGTGGTTCATGACCCGCTCGAACCATCCTGTGGCGCCGGCCAGCGTGATCAGCGCGGCGCAGGCGATGAACGCGCCCACGGCCTCGGCCATGGAAAACCCACCCGCCAGGCCCGCCGTGGCCAGCACGGCCGCGCCCGGCGTGGACCAGGCCACCATGACCGGCTTCTTGAGGATCAGCGAGGGGATGGCCGAGCACAGGCCCATGCCCAGACCCAGGGCCCACATCCAGGAGGTGATCTGCGCCGGCGTCGCCTGGAACGCCTGTGCAGCCTGGAACACGATGGCCACGGAGCTGGTGAAGCCGACCAGCACGGCGACAAAGCCGGCCGTGAAGGACGACAGGCTGAGGTCCTTGAAGAAGTTCATGGGCACGTATGCAGGCGGGGCCTCAGGAAGGTTCGTGGCCGGCCCACAGAAACTTCAATATCGATAGCTAACAATGACCATCTGACGCTGGGTTTTCAGCAAAAATATGATCAAATTTCAATTTTGGAACCCAATTCGACCACCGCGTTGTTCGGCAGATTCAGGAAGGCCGCCGCACCGCTGGCATTGTGGTGCATCTGGGCAAAGAGCTTCTCGCGCCACTGGGACATGCCACCGCCGATGGTGGGGATCACGATGTCACGCGAGAGGAAGTAGCTCGTCGTCATCGCGTCGAGGTTGCAACCCCGGGTCTTGATCTGCTGCAGCGCCTTGGGCAGATCGGGGTCGTTCTTGAAGCCGTAATTCACCACCACCTGCCAGCAGTCGTGCCCCAGGGATTCGATCTCGGTGCGCTTGTCCATGCCGATCCAGGGCACTTCGTGGTTGCGCACAGTGACGAACAGGTTGTGCTCATGCAGCACCTTGTTGTGCTTGAGGTTGTGCAGCAGGGCGTTGGGCACGGTGCCGGGCTCGGCGGTCAGGAACACCGCGGTGCCATCCACGCGCGCGGGCGGGCTCACGAACACCGCCTCCAGGAAACTATGCAGGTCCAGCGCATCCTGGCGCAGCGAGTCGTTGAGCAGGCCGCGCCCCTGCTTCCAGGTCATCATCAGCAGGAATATCGCGCCCCCGATCAGCAGCGGGAACCAGCCGCCATCCAGCAGTTTCAGCAAGTTGGACGAGAAGAACGCCAGGTCGACGACAAAGAAGAAGCCCGTGGCGGCGATGCACAGCGCCAGCGGATATTTCCAGCCATAGCGGATCACATAGAAGGTCAGCACGGTGGTGATCAGCATGTCCAGCGTCACCGCGATCCCGTAGGCCGCCGCCAGGTTGCTCGAAGAGCGGAACATCACCACCGCCAGCACGATCAGCACGAACAGCCCCCAGTTCACGAACGGCATGTAGATCTGGCCCGTGTCCTTGACGCTGGTGTGCTGCACCTGCAGGCGGGGCAGGTAACCGAGCTGGATCACCTGCTTGGTCACGCTGAAAGCGCCGGTGATCAGGGCCTGGGAGGCGATCACTGTGGCGGCCGTTGCCAGCACCACCAGGGGAATCAGCGCCCAGTCGGGCGCCATCATGAAGAAGGGGTTCTTCACGGCCTCCGGGTTCGCCAGCAGCAGCGCGCCCTGGCCAAAATAATTGAGGGTGAGCGAGGGCATGACGATGGAGAACCAGGCCAGCCGGATCGGCTTCTTGCCGAAGTGCCCCATGTCCGCGTACAGCGCCTCGCCCCCGGTCACGCACAGCACCACTGCGCCAAGGATGATGAAGGTGATGCCAGGGTGATGAAAAATGAACCCCAGCGCGTAATGCGGGCTGATCGCCCACAGGATCTCGGGATGTGAGGCAATGTGGCTGAGGCCCAGAACGGCAATGGCCGCGAACCAGACCAGCGTGATCGGACCGAAAAACTTGCCGATACCCGCCGTGCCATGCTTCTGCACGGCGAACAGCCCGAACAGAATCACCAGCGTCAGCGGAATGACCGCCCGCTTGAAGGTGGGCGACACCACCTCAAGGCCCTCGACCGCCGACAGGACCGAGATGGCCGGCGTGATGACCCCGTCGCCATAAAACAGGCAGGTGCCGAAAACGCCTACCGCCAGGAGCCCTCGCCGCAATTCGGGTTTGTCCTTCACCGATTGCGAGGCCAGCGCCAGCATGGCTACCAGTCCGCCCTCGCCGTGGTTGTCAGCCCGCAGCACGAGCGTGACGTACTTCAGCGAGACGATGACGGTGAGCGTCCAGAAGAAGATGGACAGGATGCCATAGACGTTGTCGGTCGTGAACGGCACATGACCTGAGCCAAACACTTCCTTGATGGAATACAGGACGCTGGTGCCAATGTCGCCATAGACGACACCGATGGCGCCCAGGGTGAGCGCCGCAAGGGAAGATTTGGATGCCGACACAAAAAGGCCCCGCCAGCCAGCGGGGCTCCAGAACTGGGAATCGGCTATTTTGCGCCTGTCAGGGCGCCGTGCAAGTGGGCTGTCGCGGCCAGATGACACCCCGCCCAAAAATATTGCAACGCAGCAACTTTTCGGGCAGGTTTCGCTCAGTCGTAGATTTCGGCGTCCGGGTCCGTCGCTTCCAGCTCATAGCTGGCCGCCACCATGGCCAGGCGGCCGATCACGCCGTACATGTAGAAGCGGTTGGGCGCGCTGGCGCCGGGTTTCATCCCCGGTTGCGGCAAGTGGGTGCTCTGTTCGAAGGCCAGCGGCACAAAGCTGGATCCGGGGGCGTTGAGGTTCTCATCGACGCCGCGCTCCGCATGAATGCGGTAAAAGCCGCCCACCACGTAACGGTCCATCATGTAGACCACCGGCTCGGCCACCGCGTCGTTCATGCGCTCGTTCGTCAGCACGCCTTCCTGGATGATGACGTCGCTGACCTCCTGCCCGTCCTTGATGACACTCATCTTGTTGCGGGTCTTGCGGTTCAGGGCCTCCAGTTCCTTGACATCGCGCACCGTCATGATGCCCATGCCGTAGGTGCCGTTGTCGGCCTTGACGATGACGAAGGGCTTTTCGTTGATGCCGTATTCCTTGTATTTGCGGCGGATCTTGGTCAGCAGCGCGTCCACGTTGCTTTGCAGGCACTCCATGCCCGTGCCTTCCGCAAAATTGACTTCCCCACACTTGCCGAACATCGGGTTGATCAGCCAGGGGTCGATGCCCAGCAGCTTGCCGAAGCGCTTGGACACCTCCTCGTAACTCTGGAAGTGCTTGCTCTTGCGCCGCACGCTCCAGCCCGCATGCAACGGCGGCAGCAGGTATTGCTCGTGCAGGTCTTCCAGGATGCCCGGCGCACCGGCCGAGAGGTCATTGTTGAGCAGGATGGTGCAGGGGTCGAAGCCCTTCAGGCCCAGGCGGCGCTTGCTGCGGATCACCGGCTCCAGCGTGATCTGTTCGCCACCCGGCAGATCGATGACCGTGGTCTCCTTGATCTCCGGGCTGATGGAGCCGATACGCACATTCAGCCCGGCCATGAGAAAAATCCGGCGCAGCTGCACCACGTTGCTCAGGTAGAACGTGTTGCGCGTGTGGTTTTCGGGGACGATCAGCAGGTTGCGGGCTTCAGGGCAGATCTTCTCGATGGCGGCCTGTGCGGCCTGCACCGCCAGCGGCAGCATTTCGGGCGTCAGGTTGTTCCAGCCGCCGGGAAACAGGTTGGTGTCCACCGGCGCGAGCTTGAAGCCGGCATTGCGGATGTCCACCGAACTGTAGAAAGGCGGTGTGTGCTCCATCCACTCCAGGCGAAACCAGCGCTCGATGGCCGGCATGGAGTCGAGGACGCGTTGTTCGAGCTCGTTGATGGGACCGGTCAGCGCGGTAATGAGATGGGGAACCATGCGGCCCTCTTTATGGAAATAGTGGTCAGGATTTTAGGACTTGGGGCCGGTACGGCCCCGTTCAAGCCCCGATGGCAGGCGTTTCGATCAACGCGGCCGGGGCGCCAACGGCTCGGCGGGTCACCCGCGCACTTCACCGTCACCCAGCACCACGTACTTGAGTGACGTCAGGCCTTCGATGCCCACCGGGCCGCGGGCGTGGAACTTGTCGGTGCTGATGCCGATCTCGGCGCCCAGCCCGAACTCGAAGCCGTCCGCGAAGCGGGTGCTCGCATTCACCATCACGCTGGCCGAGTCCACCTCGCGCAGAAACTGCTGCGCATGCATGTGATCCCGCGTGAGGATCGCATCGGTGTGGTGGCTGCCGTAGTGGTTGATATGGGCAATGGCCTCGTCCACCCCACTCACGACCTTGACGCTGATGACGGGCGCGAGGTATTCCTCGAACCAGTCCTGCTCGGTGGCCGCCTTCAGGCTGGCGCCCGGTACGGCGGCCAGAATCGCCAGCGCCTCGGGACAGCCCCGCATTTCCACGCCCTTCGCCGCGTAAATGGCGCCGATGCGGGGCAGGAACTCCGCCGCCACACCACGGGCCACCAGCAGGCCTTCACTGGCGTTGCAAGGGCTGAACTTGTTGGTCTTCGCGTTATCGGCCACCTTGACGGCCATGGCGATGTCGCAGGGATCGTCTACATAGGTGTGGCAGTTGCCATCCAGGTGCTTGATGACCGGCACTTTGGCGTCGCGCCTGATCCGCTCGATCAGTCCCTTGCCGCCGCGCGGGATGATCACGTCCACGTACTGCGGCATGGTGATCAGATGTCCGACGGCTTCTCGATCGGTCGTCTGGACCAGTTGAACAGCGTGGGCCGGCAGGCCGGACTCGACCAGCGCCTGCTGCACCAGCCGCGCCAGGGCCTTGTTGGACTCGATGGCCTCCGACCCCCCGCGCAGCACGCAGGCGTTGCCACTCTTGATCGACAGGCTGGCCGCCTCGATGGTCACGTTGGGGCGGCTCTCGAAAATCATGCCGAACACACCGATCGGCACGCGCATCTGTCCCACACGAATGCCGCTGGGCTGCTGTTTCATGCCGATGATCTCGCCGATCACATCGGGCATCGCGGCCAGCTGCTCGCAGCCTTGGGCGCAGGTCTCCAGCACCTTCGGCGTGAGCTTGAGCCGGTCCACCATCGGCTCGGCCAGACCGGCGGCGATGGCACGCTCCAGGTCGCGGGCGTTGTCGACCTGCAGGGACTGCACGTTGGCGCGCAACAGGGCGGCCAGCTTTCGCAGAGCGGTGTTCTTCACTGCCGTGGGCGCCTTGGCCATCAGGGCAGAAGCAGTCTTGGCCTGCAAGCCGATGGTCTGCAGGGTTTCGGCGATCGAGTGGGCGGTCATGGGCTCTATTGTCGACGCTATTGCATGAGCCCGCAGATTACACACTGCTGAGAAAGGCCGCTGCGATCATCGCAGCCCTGTGGTGATCACCAGTTTCTCAAAGGGATTCGCCTCGTCGAAAACCACGACCGGTACGCGCGACTTGTCGCCAGCCACTCCGCGCCAGTTCTTGGTCGCAATGGTCTGCCCGTTTCGACCGGCCTGGAACGTCACCGAACCATCCGCTTTGGGTGTCACCAGCAGCACACGTTTTTCGCCAGGCGACAGTCGGTTTGCCGGATCGTATCGGTCGCCTTCCACAATGATGTGCACGGCCTCACGCGAAGCGTTGCGCAGTTCGGCGCTCAGGGTAGAGGCACTGGCCGATGGACTGCCCGTCTTTCCCGCCGAACCCTGCACGGACGGTGCGGCGGGCACTGCCGTTGAAACGGCGCCCTCCGTTCGGGTGTAACGAACGGTCGTCTGCATACCCTCTGGACGGAAAGTGAATGTGCGGGCATCGCCGGACACCGGGCCTTTGACAGTGTCGTAACGTTCAATGGGCTCGCTTCTTGTCGTGCCATCCTTGAAGCGGCACTGGCTCCCCTGCGGCCGAAGGTTCAAGGCGGCTCCCGCGACACTGTACTGGCCACGAATGGTGCAAACCGCCGTTCCTGCCAGCGTATCGGGGCTGACATCCATGGTGTAGGAGCCATCCGTGTTGAATATCGTCTCGCTGACATCGACGATCTTGCCGGCCTCGATGGTTTCCGTCTTCCAGCGCCCAACGACCGGGAAATTCGCCACAACACCCGTTTGTGTTGGGCTCGGCACCGGTGGCTGGGAAGCCGGCTGGGCCGATGTCACCGCAACAGGCGCCGCAGGCCTGGGCGCTGGCGGCGCCGAACCCGTAGCGGACACCGACCCTGTTTCCACGCGGATATGCCCCGCCCCGCCGGTGCCCGCATTCTGTGCCCAGGTGGACGGATCGGAATCGATCACGGTGTAGGTGCCGGGCGCCAGTGTCACCCCCGGTCGAGTGTTCCAGTAGGCATTGGGCACACCGCCCTGGCCCGGCGTGCCGTCGGCTCGCCACGGCCCGTAAGTCCGCCCTGCGGCATCACGAAGCCCGATCGTTCCAGGCGCTGCGCCTCTGGCGTTGTTCCAGTGGTAGGTTTGCAGCAGCGTCAGTACCCGTGGCTCATCGAGCGTGAAAGTGCTGGGCTTGGTGGGCCCATTGCTGACACCAGCGATATTGCCGATGGTCTGGACGGCCGGCGCTGGTGCAGTGGCAACTGGAGCGACCGGCGCTGACGTCGGCTCAGTACCGGAAATGCGGGTCCAGTTTGTTCTGCCGCTGCGCTGCGGACCGTTGAGTTCGCGGACCGTTCCTGCGGCCTGATGGCCCGCCGGGTCAAATATCACTTCATAGATGCCCTTGATGGCCCCGTCGCGGGTCACATAGTCAATCCGGAAAGAACCGGAAGGCGTCCAGACTCCGGGCCCGCTGGCGTAGCCCAATCCGGTTTCCTCAGCAAAGTACTGCCCGTTCGGCAAGCGCCGGATGGTCCAGTTCGCCGAAGGTTCGTGGCGCCAGACACCCACCGGGTTGACCGTCGGCACAACAGCCGCCGGCATGGGCGCCTGAGTGGCGGGGGCAGGCACTGGCAAGGGTTTGGTCTGTGCCAAGCCCGCCTCCAGCTTGCGAACGAAGTCTTCCAGTTCAGGATCGGGCCAAAGGCCCAGACTTTGTCTGTAGCCGGCAATGGCTTCGGCGATGCGCCCTTGCTGCTGCAGCGCCTGCGCCTGGTCGCGCAACTGTCTGGCCTGCGCCTTACGCGCCTGCTGGTCAGCCAACCCTTTTTCCAGCTGTGTCACGAACGCTTGCAGCTCGGGATCAGGCCACAAAACAAGGCTCTGCTTGTACCCGCCAATCGCCTCGGCAATGCGGCCCTGTTGCTGCTGCGCCTGCGCCTGGTCGCGCAACTGCTTCGCTTGCGCCTTACGTGCCTGCTGGTCGGCCAAGCCCTTTTCAAGCTGGGTGACGAAGGTCTGAAGTTCCGGGTCAGGCCATATTGCCAAGCTTTGTTTGTACCCAGCAATGGCCTCGGCAATACGCCCTTGCTGCTGCAACGCCTGCGCCTGGTCCCGAAGCTGCCTGGCTTGAACTTTGCGCGCCTGCTGGTCAGCCTGCGTCCCTTTGAGACGCGCCACATGCGCCTGCAGGCCCTCGTCCCTCTGGATATCCAGACTGGCTGTGTATTGCTCGATCGCCAGCGCCAGATTGCCCTGTCCCTCGGCATCCTGGCCGCGCTTGCGAAGATCATCGGCCTTCGCCACCTGCTCGCGGTCATAGGCGATCTGCCGCCGGAGCCCGTCGGCGGTCTCTGCGCGGTGTTCCCAGTCGTTGAGCATGCGCTCGAGCACCGGAATGGCCGCCCGCATGTCCTTGGCCTTCTGCAGGTCGGACGAGGTCTTCATCGTCGTCGCCAGCGCCTCGTTGTAGGCCTTCTGCAACTCGTCCAGCCGATTCTTCAGACGCAGGAAGTCCGGATCCTTGATCGCAGGCGGCAGCGGTCGCGTCGGATCCTTGATCATCTGGTATTCCAGCACCTCCAGGTGGCCCCGCGCCTGATCGATCTGTCGCTTGCCCAGCATGGCATCGATCGGCGCAAGCCGCTTTTCCTTGGCCTGCTTCCAGACCGGATCCCAAGCCTTGTATTGCTCCCGCTGCTGCTTGGAGTTGGCCTCGTTCTGAGCGCCCCGAATGCCGACCTTGTCAATCGCCTTGTCCATGTTCTCGACCGCGCGTGGCAGGTTGCCTTTCTCGGCCTGCTTGTAGGCGTGATTGACCAGATGCGGACCGATCATGGCCTTGACCCAGTCGGCGTCATCGGGCAGGAGCAGCGGTTGGATGGCAGCAAACTGATCCGCCACGCGCCGCACCAGTTCCTCGTCGTTTTCGAGGTTGCCCTTGACGATCTCCTGCTTGATCTCAGCCAGCGCCGGCGCCACTGACTGGGCGTTCTCCTTCAGGGCCTGCTGGTGCCACTTGTCAAAGATGTCCTGCGCCTGGTCGTAGCGCATCTTGGTCACCGAGTTGAAGCATGCGTATTCGACTTTCTTGTCCCCCACCGGCAGTGGCGTCTTCCAGATCGTCAACGGGCCGTTGCACTGGCAGGGACCATGCCCGTATTCGCCCTTGAACGAGGGGTTGTAGAGTCCGCCAAGGCTGCCGCCACAACTGCGGCACATACAGTCAAGGAAGAACTTCGCATCTTCGTCGTGCAGGCCCAGCTTGCGCATGCGGGTCATCAAGTCGTCGAACGCCCTGCGATCCAGGATCATCTGCCGCATCACCTTCGCCAGCTCGTTCTGCATCGCAGCATAGGCTTCCATTTCTTTTTCCTGGGTGAATGCCTCCCAAATGGTGCTTGGCAGCGTGAGGATGCCAATGATCGCCTCCTGACCCATGTAGACACCCGTCTTGAGAATGGTGAAGGTAATGTGCTTGAACATCGATGGATCCCGACCGGCCATGATCTCCTTCATATACTTGTCGATTTCCTCCTTTTGCGCACCTTCAAACGCCGGGCCAAGCCCCGTACCCTCCCAGCCTGCGTGGATATAGACGTTCTTGAGGAAGTCCAAAAACGTATCGTCTGCCTTGACTTCGGTGAGCGCGATCTGAACGCCTTGGTAACCGATCAATATGGCACCTCCGGCGGTCATAACTGCCGAAAACTTGGTCGTCGCGTTAAAGCCCGAGAGATCTTTCGCCGCCTCCTTGAAGGCGGCCCATTTCGCTGCCGCTTCGATCTGCTGGACAGCATCTTGCAGTCTGGTCGCTGCCTTGGCGGCGCCCGCTGCCGAGAGTGCTTTCGACTCGGCGGCGATGATCTGCCGGATCTGCGGCAAGCTCCCGGGATTCTTTTTGGCAATCTCCAGCATGCTGCCGATCATGTTGTCGGCTGAGTTCTGCAGCGCTTTTGCGTGCAGGCTCCGGACCATATTGACCTCGGCGGAGCTATACGGATTGCGGCCGATATTTGCAATAGCCCGGCTGACGTCATCCATGGCGCCAGCCTTGTTGGTCAAGCCATATTGACCCCGCAGCTGGTTGTTGACGTCCGTCAGGCGCGCGTGGTACTTGGCGGCCTGGTATTCGTAATTGGAGGCCATGGCTTCCAGGCGCGCCGCCTCTCCTGGATTCGCCGACCGTATAGCTGCCGCTTCTTTGCGCGCTTTGTCAGCAGCAGCCATCTTCGCGTTGGCAAGTTCTTTCACTTCCGAACTAAACGCCCCCGCCTCTTCCACAGTGAGCTTGGCCGCCTTGTCCCCCAGCTTCGCCTGCGCGGAAGCCGCCTTGGGATCCTTGTACATCGTGCCATGGTTGTCGTTGATATGGCCTGAGATTTTCTTGAACTCAGATGGATCCACATGCTCAGGGTGGGGCATGAAGTCGGTATTGGTGTCAACATGGCCTGTCGGCACCTTTGACTTGTCTATACCCGGTTGATTGTGGAAATACTCCTTGATGGCTTTCTGGTATTTGTCCTCAGCCTTCGTGATGTCCTCCAGCTTGATTTTCGTATTCGCACCACTGCTCGGCTTGACGTTGATGTCGGTGTCCGTACCGGGGTTCAACTTCAGTTCGCTGGCGTGCGGGTCAAAACCAGAGCCATCGAAAGCCTGCTTGACGAACTTCTGGTTCAGGTCGTTGAACTGTTGCTGTACGGTTTTGTAGGCATCCAGATTGACCATGCCCTTCTGGGCCATCAAGTTGACTTCCGTGTTGTTCACGAACACCGTCATTTGCTGGGTCGGCGTTGCCGTTCCGGCGGCCACGGCGTTGACAGCCTCCTGCAACCCCTCCGTCCACGCCCAACCCGAAGAAGGCAGGAGCAAAAGGGCGAGTAGCCACCAAACCAGCCGTCGGATCAAGGTCGCAAACATCGCAATCCCCCAATAACAGTCACTGAAATCGACCCCCCATACCAACGTTTCGCGTGCGCGGATCTCCTGAGCCTTCGCCGCGCTCGTTCCATGCTGGTTCAATCGGCTAGGGCATCCTGGGGTGTTCGTCACTCCGTTGGCGCAAAGCCTGTTGACACCTGGCACCTGCCGCGGCGACCGAAGGGACCATCAGCGAACGATGAAGACCTTGTGTTTTTCGAGCACCTTGCGGAACTCAGGGCTGCGTCGCAGGTTTTCCAGGTCGGGATCACGCCTCAATGCGTCGTAGTCGGAAAACCCCTTGGCGAGCGCGGCGTCGATCTCATCGAGCGCAAGGTCAACGTTGCCCCGCAAGGAGTGAAGGCTTGCGTAGTTGTAGCGAATGGACGGGCTGTCCGGACTGAGTTCCTTCGCCTTGCGAAGGTCTTCTTCGGCCTTGTTGAACTTTCGCTGAAGCATGTAGGCGGCCGCCCGATTGGAGTAGGCCTCCGCGTAGCCGGGATCCTTCTGAATCGCCATCGAAAACTCCTTCACGGCGTTTTCGATGCTCTCTTCGCGGATATAGGCCTCCCGGGCATTCTTTGCATTGCTGATGTAGCTGAAGGCTTGCTTGACGTGAGCCTGAACGTCAAGACTGGGTTCCCCCTTGGCAGCGGCCGGCGCTGGCGTCGGAGCAGTTGCAGTGGCGGGTGCTGGCGCGGCTGATGGCGCAGGGACCACGGCAACGGTCGGTGCGGCGACCGGCGCCGGCTGGAACCGGTCACACCCGGCGGCAACCAGAATGGTCGACAGGAAGACGGCAAACGACGCAATGTTAGTGTTCGAATAGCGCATGGCAAATCCCTTTCTGTCGATTTCGTCGACCTATCGGTTACTACGGGTCAAGGGCATGTCCCAGTCCGGGACGGTGGCCATGGCCTGCGGATGCTGGTCAATGTCTGCACCTTTTTCCTGTTTGACGTGACTCGCCACCCTCGGCTTGGCGTAATTGAAGGCCTGCTGAAGGGAGCCGTTGTAGCGGTTCAAACCATCCACCAGGTAGTACGAGAAAATGCTGCTGCGCAGGCGGTCGGATTCCCATGACTGCTCACCGGAGTCACTGGCACCGATCAATACCCGCCCCCACGGCTCGACCGCTTCACCGCCCACAGACTTTGCTGCGCTACGGCTCGGCGCCTCAGGCTCAAGTACCAAGTCCTTGGCGCCCAGCACGCGGCGCCCATAGTCCCGGCTGATGCCATAGCCCTCGCTGTCGCCGGCACCGAGTGATTTCCCTCCAGGCGGAAGAAAGCCCGGAACGGCCCGATACGCCCCGTTGCTGTAACAGGTATCCAGCACCATGACGAGGCGTTTGGCCCGATTGCCATCGACGAACTGGCGCAACATCTCCTCGTTGATGGAGGTGTGCCAGATCCGTTCTCGCGGCTTCACCTCAGTGTCGTGCGTGACGATATTGACGGCACCACGCTTGTCGGGCGGGCTTCCATGACTGCTCATGTAGACCACCACCAGATCATCTTCCCCAGCCACGCGCTGAAGTCTCTCAAGTGCCGTCCCTACGTTCGAGCGAGTCGCGTTTCCATCGGTCAGGAATGTCACGTTGCCCGGCTGGAACTGCCCTCTTCTCGGATCCGTCAGGAACTGGTAGAAATTCATGGCGTCGCGCGCCGCGAACTCAAGCGGCTGGATACCATGAAGAAACTGCCCCACGCCCACGACCAGCGCGTAGCGATTGCGTATGGGCCCAGGGGGCGCGTCGCCCCGGATCGGTGGCTGCAAAACGCTGGACCGCGCAAACAAGCTGCCCAACCGCCGTTCCCACGCCTTCACGCGTATGCTTTCGGGGGTCACAGGTGACACCCACCGAGCGCCAACCACCACTTGCGCCAGTGAAAAGGCCCGGTCAACCTCAACCTCGTCAGCGTACTCCCCCTTGAGGGTCACGCGACCATACGCGTCGCTTTCCACCCGACCTGTGAGAATTCCGTTTCGGGAGAACGCCTGGTTGATGGCCGCCAAATGTTGCGCGGTGACCGGCGCCTGAGCGTCCTGGGCCCAAACCGGCAGCGACGTCAACAAAGCCACCGCCACACACATCTGACGCGCGATCTGAACCCACGACGGCGCCAGCCAAGTCAAGGAAGAGTATTCACGCATAAAAACTCCCCTTAGCCCCAGGCGATGCAAATCAGGACTTGCGAATCACAATTTCCTGGGAAGCCTTGTCTTCCCGCCCAAGAGCGGCAACCTTGAACGTGATGCGGTAGCGCCCTTCCGCCACCTCCTGCGGCATCCCCGTCCGCCCGTCGGAACGCCGCGTTCCCTGGGCAGCGGTGACAGACGACTCCTCGGAGCCCAGTTCCTTCCAAGCGCGCTCCTGTGGGTCGTAAAAATGAACCGTCCGGGTCTCCACAACCTTGACATCACGCTGGCCGTCGGGTGACATGACGTAATAGGAACCTGCAAGATTCAGTGTTCCCCCGGGAGCCACTTGGGCTGGCGTGACAGTGAAGCGCTCAATGCGCACCAGATTGCCTTGACGCGGGTCGTAGCCAATCGTGGTCGCAGTCTGCCGAGCATCCGCCACCGGAAAACTGTTGACGTCCGAGTAAAGCTGGAGACACTTGCCCCACGCGATGCTGTACGCCAGTGCGCCACCGGCAGCCCCGCCGATCAGCGCCCCCTGAACGCGATTGTTACCTCCGGAGATCAGCATGCCCAGTAGCGCGCCACCCACGGCGCCGGCGGCCGTGTATTGAGCCACACAGGTCTTCTGCGCCTCGGCCCGTTGATCAGTGGTAAGCGCCGTTCCTTCTTTCGGCAACTGTGCACAGGCAAGCAGCAGCGCCGGTACCAGTGCCAGCGCAATTCTTCGATGAGTTGAGACTCTCATGGCAACCTCTTACTTTCTGATGGGTCAGCGGTGACGCAGATTGATCTCAAGCGTCAGAATGCCACCACCCGTGATGGCGCCAACAGGTAGCACCCCGTAGTTCATGCCTTCCGGTGTGGTCTCCACAACCAGATCCTTGGCACCACCGGCCACCGCTCTGTAGCCTTGGTTAGAAGAAAGCACAGCGTAGGAACTCTCCAACTGATCCTCGACCATCAAGTCCTTGGCGCCTTTGGCCTTCAGGCTCTTGGCTCCGTTCAGTGAAGCGACCATTGCCGAGTCGGGCGAAGCTGTTTTCATACCAGGCGGCGGCAACATCGCGAGGTTCTCCATGCCGGGCCCGGCACCGACCGGCGGTTGCGGCGCAACGGGCTGCGAGTAGGCCGGCGGCGCAACGGGCTCGGAATAGGCGGGCACCGGTGGCGGCGACGCTGGACCAGGGGCAGGGGCCATCACCTGCTGTGTCCCGGCACCAGAGCCGCCGAAAGGAATGGGCTCATTGGACAACATGAGAAGGATGCGCTCGGTTCCCGCAATGGCGTCGAATCTCAGCGTGCCGCTGGCCGGAATCTGGGTCAGCCGCCGGGCATCGACATATTCGCCAAAAAGAATGTTCATCCTCCCGGATGTTCCAATGTTGGCGACCGTGAGATAGCCGGGTCGATTGGTACTGGCAATAATCCTGATACGTTCGCCGGAGCTGAAGACCCGGCTTTTGGGAACAGCCTTCATCTGTCCATCGGGACCAATCGCCAGGATCTGGTAGGAGATGCCAACATAACGCTCGGGGCGTTCCGTTCGGACCGAAGCATCAACCGTCGCTGCCGGAGCACGAGGTGCCTCGGCGGACATGCCAATGGTGCCGCCACTACCACTGTCAAAGATGGCTTTGGCGCCCTTTGGCGATGCCATCGCCGATACCGAAAAGACCAGCAAACCACCCGCGAATACCGCAGCAACCCGATGAAGCGTTGACGTTTTCATGGACTGACCTCCTGTTGCATCCTCGTAAGAGAAATTCACGCTCTGGAAATCATTCTGATACGCAGGGATTCAAAGTTCGTTGACAAGCATCAACGAGACACCACCTCGTATTCTTCGGAAATCCCGCCCCTGGACGAGGCCACAGGTCGGCGGAGGAAACTCCGCTCGCGGTCGCTATGCGGAAGGCTGCCGCCCCGGCCGGACAACAGCTGTCGCGGCGCTTGGGCTGCCCACGCGGGCAGCCGGGCCGGTCATGCATGCCCGGCACACATCCAGTGCCAGCCGGTGCAGCGCCTGCCAGCCGCTGGCCGGCCAGTCGGGCTGTTTGAGGCCTTTGACGATGCCGTCCACCACATGGGCATCCTGCAGCCACTGCGCCATCTGGCGATCGCTCAGGCGTGGCAGCACGCGCTCGAACAGGCGTTCCCGCGGGCCCCAGACCCGCTCCTCGCGCAGGGCCAGAGGCAGCGGTCGGCCGGCGTTCATGGCGTCCTTCACGCGCTTGAGCGCGCGGATGTCCTCGGCCAGCGTGTAATGAACCAGCACTTCGGCCTCACCCTCGGCCCGCAGGCCGTCAAGCATGCGTTGCGCGCGCGCGATCTGCCCGCCCAGCACAGCCTCCGACAGCTTGAAAACGTCGTAGCGGGCCACGTTCAGCACGGCATTCTCCACCTGTTCGAAGCCGAGTTCGCCCTCAGGGTATAGCAGCGCCAGTTTCTGGACTTCCTGATGCGCCGCCAGCAGGTTGCCCTCCACGCGGTCCGCAAAGAACTGCAGCGTGCGCTGGCCCTCTTCGCCGGACGTCACCCTCTGGCGCTGCCGCTGCAGACGCTGCGCGATCCAATGGGGCAGCGCCGCGCGCTCCACCGGGTCGATCGAGATCGTCACACCCGCGTTTTCCAGGGCGACGAACCAGGCGCTTGTGCGGGTGGCTTTGTCCAGCCGGGGCAGGACGAACAGCAGCAGCGTGCTGTCATTATCGCGCGCACTCTCAGCCAGTTGCTGGATGGCCACGCTGCCGTCCTTGCCCGGCTTGCCGGACAGGATGCGGATTTCGACAATCTGCCGCTCGGCGAACAAGCTCAGCGAGCCGCCGGCCGCCAGCACCTCGCTCCAATCGAAATGCGCTCCGGCCACGGTATGCACGGTGCGCTCGGTGAAGCCCTGGGCTCGCGCAGCCGCGCGAAGGGCATCCCCGGCCTCCTGGATCAGCAGGGGCTCATCACCATGCAAGGTGTAAAGCGAACGCAGGCCTTTTTGGACATGGGCGGGGAGCTGGGCAGCAGCAAGTTGCATGGCGATTCAAAGAAACCCAACGATGGGGCGGCGCGTGGTGCGGCAGTCCCCTGATCGGTTGGGGACAGAGCTGGCGCGCTGCGCGTCGCTGCGGTCTGTCCTACAAGTTCTCATAATTCCCTCACCGCCGCCAGTCGCAGCATGATCTGCTGCACAAGTTCAGACTGCATGCTGCGAAACAACAATGACTCCTCCGCCTCCTTGCCCAGGGCGGCGCTTTCGCTGTAGCTGACGTCGCGCTGTTGCAGCAGCTCCGCGTCCGCGATCAACAACTTTCCCGCCGGCGTGCGCAGGTTGAATCGAACCGTCATGCGCAGCGTGAACTCCTGCACCTGTCCGCTCGAGTTCTGGGCCACCACGACCTTCTCCTGCAGGCTCGACAGCAGCTCCAGCACCACATCTGCTCCGGCCATCTCGCGCGGTTCCACAAGCACCTGCACCTTGTCGGACGTCGCGATGCTGCGCCGCAGTTCGTTGGCCAGCGACGCGGCGGCGCCCGGGCTGATATAGATGGTCCTGAAGGCGAAATTGGGAGCCTGGCGCAGCTTGAAGCCGCAGGCACCCAGCGTCAGCACGGCCCCGGCAGCCAGCACGCCACGGCGCGACCACGCGAGCAGGGCATGCCGGTCACCCGCACCGCCCAGGAGGCCGGCAGCGGACTGTTTCACCTCAGACCACCACATTGACCAGGCGCCCCGGCACCAGGATGACACGCTTGATGGCGCCCTGGGTGGCCTGATTGAGGAAGGCTTCACTGGACAGCGCAACCGCCTCGATCTCCTCCTTCGACGCCTTCGCCGGCACTCGGATGGAGCCGCGCAGCTTGCCATTGACCTGCAGCATGAGCTCGATCTCGTCCTGGACGAGGGCCGCCTCGTCGACCCGGGGCCAGGGCGCATCAAGCAGTTCGCCGTGTACGCCGGCGTAGCCCAGGGCCTGCCAGAGCGCATGGGTGACGTGCGGGGTGGCCGGGTACAGGCCGCGCAGCAGGATGCCAAAGCCCTCGGCCGTAGCCACAGCGTCCCCTTCGGAGCCATCGGACCTGAAGTCTTCCAGCGCATTGATCATCTTCATCGCGCCCGAGACCACGGTGTTGTACTGCATGCGCTGGTAGTCGTAGTCCACCTGCTTGAGCACCGTGTGGATCTCCAGCCGCAAGGCCTTCGCATTCTTGCCGAATTCAACGATCTTTTTGCCACTTCCCAGCGTCGAATGGTTGTATTTAGCTACATTTTCTGTAGCTTCCAACTTGACGCCGAAGTTCCACACCCGGCGCAGGAAGCGGTAGCTGCCCTCTACGGCTGCGTCGTTCCACTCCAGCGTGGCTTCCGGGGGCGCGGTGAACATGGTGTACAGGCGCGCCGTGTCGGCGCCGTACTTCTCGATCAGGTCCTGCGGGTCGACCCCGTTGTTCTTGGACTTGCTCATCGTGCCCACCCCTTCATAGGTGATGGGGGTGCCGGCGGGCAGGTCGCCCTTGGCCTGCTTCAGCCGGGCGCCGGTGATCTTGCCGCTGTCGTCATGGACGTCTTCCACTTCGTTCGGCCAGAAGTATTCGATGCCGCCCTTCTCGCCCTTGCGCGAGTAAATGTGGTTCAGCACCATGCCCTGCGTCAACAGTTTGGTGAAGGGCTCGTCCACCTTCACCAGGCCCAGGTCGCGCATCACCTTGGTCCAGAAGCGCGCATACAGCAGGTGCAGGATGGCGTGCTCGATGCCACCGATGTACTGGTCCATCGGCATCCAGTAGTCGGCGCCCTCGGCGACCATCGCCTGGTCATTGGCGGGGTCACAGTAGCGCATGAAATACCAGGAACTGTCGACGAAGGTGTCCATGGTGTCGGTCTCGCGCCGTGCCGGCTTGCCGCAGACCGGACAGGTCACGCCGGCATGGAAGCCTTCATGCTTGTGCAGCGGGTTGCCCGAACCATCGGGGATGCAGTCCTGGGGCAGCACGACCGGCAGGTCTTTCTCGGGCACCGGCACCGCGCCATGATCGTGGCAATGGATGATCGGGATCGGCGTGCCCCAGTAGCGCTGGCGGCTCACCCCCCAGTCGCGCAGACGCCAGGTGGTCTTGCGCTCGCCCAGGCCTTCGCGCGCCAGCGCATGGGCCACCGCATGCACCGCCTCCTGGTAGGGCATGCCGCTGAAAACGTCGGAGTTGATCGTGATGCCGCGCTGCTTGTCGGCATACCAGTCCTGCCACTGGTGGTAGTCGTAGTGCAGGCCATCCACATGCACCACCTGCACGATGCGCAGGCCGTACTTGAGGGCGAAAGCGAAGTCGCGCTCGTCGTGCGCCGGCACGCCCATCACTGCGCCGTCGCCGTAGCTCATCAGCACGTAGTTGCCCACCCAGAGATCGATCGGCTTTCCGGTGAGCGGATGGGTCACCTGCAGGCCGGTGGCCATGCCCTTCTTCTCCTGGGTGGCGAGTTCGGCTTCGGTGGTGCCGCCATTGCGGCATTCCTCAATGAACGCTGCCAGTTCGGCATTGGTTTTCGCGGCGTGCACTGCGAGAGGATGCTCCGGCGCCACGGCGCAGAAGGTGACACCCATGATGGTGTCGGCGCGCGTGGTGAAGACGTACATGCGCCCGTCGCCGATCAGGCCGCCCGAGCCATCCTTGATGTCGTGGGTGAACGCGAACCGCACGCCCTCGGACTTTCCGATCCAGTTTTCCTGCATCAGCTTGACGCGTTCCGGCCAACCCGGCAGTCCGGTCTTGACATGCTCCAGCAGTTCTTCGGCGTAGTCGGTGATCTTGAGGTAATAGCCGGGAATCTCCCGCTTTTCCACCACAGCGCCGGTGCGCCAGCCCTTGCCGTCGATCACCTGCTCGTTGGCCAGCACCGTCTGGTCCACCGGATCCCAGTTGACGACCTGGGTCTTGCGGTAGGCAATGCCTTTTTCCAGCATCTTCAGGAACAGCCACTGGTTCCACTTGTAGTAGCTGGGGTCGCAGGTGGCCACCTCGCGGCTCCAGTCGATGGCCAACCCCATCGCCTGCATCTGCTGCTTCATGTAGGCGATGTTCTCGTAGGTCCACTTCGCGGGCGGCACGCCGTTCTTCAGCGCTGCGTTTTCCGCCGGCAGGCCGAAGGCATCCCAACCCATGGGCATCAGCACGTTGAAGCCGTTCATGCGCAGATGGCGCGTCAGCATGTCGTTGATCGTGTAATTGCGCACATGGCCCATGTGCAGCTTGCCGCTCGGATAGGGCAGCATGGAACAGGCGTAGAACTTCTTCTTGCCCGCATCCTCGGTCACGCGGTAGGCATCACGGGCAATCCAGTGGCTGTGCGCGGCGCGCTCCACCTCGGTGTGGTTGTACTTGTCTTGCATGGGAACAATCATGAACGCCGCCGTCGGACGGCGGTGGGTTGGCTACTGCCGACGATTTTAGGCGTTCGGGGCGCAGCCCCGCGCCCAAGGCACCTATCGTTTGGCGGGTGTGGCTTTCAGCGGATCGGCAACAAAGCCGATCCGGGACAGGCCGGCCTTCTGCGCCAGACCGATCACCTCGACCACGCGGCCATAAGGCACGCCCTCGTCCGCGCGCAACTGGACCTCGGTATCGGCGCGCCGGCTGGCCAGCTGGGCCAGACGGGCGCCCAACTCATCGGGTGTGAGCGGCTGGTCGTCCAGGTAGGATTGGCCGGCCTTGTCCACCACCACAGAGACAAACGCGGGCGCGTCTCCGGGCTGCGCGTTCTCGGCTCGGGGCAGGTCCAGCCGGATGGAGCTGGCCATAAGGGGTGCGGTGATGATGAAGATCACCACCAGCACCAGCATCACGTCCACCAGAGGGGTGACATTGATGTCGCTGAAGGGCTGCGGCCCTTCGCGACGCTCAAGCCGTCCGAACGCCATGACGATGCCCGCCTGCGGCAGGGCGCCCCATCCGCGGCGAGCGCCGCATCTCACGATCGCGCTGCAATCCAGGAAGCCCGTTGCCGTTCATCTGGCCACTCCGTCGTGATTGGCCAGCAGTTCACGCAGGTCGCGCGCAAAACCTTCAAGTTCGGCTTCGATACGGCCGATCTGCCGTCCGAAGATGTTGTAGGCCAGCACCGCCGGAATCGCCACGGCCAGGCCAGCGGCGGTCATGATCAGCGCTTCGCCGACCGGGCCGGCCACTCTGTCGATCGTGATCTGCCCGGCGCTCGCGATACTGGTGAGTGCGTGATAAATGCCCCAGACCGTCCCTAGCAATCCCACGAAGGGCGCAGTCGAACCCACCGTTGCCAACAGCACCTGGCCATATTGCAGCTTGTTCACAGCAACATGAAGGGCATCCCGCAACACTCGGGTCAGTTGCTGGGCCCTGTCACCCGCAGCAGCCAGCGTCCCGGACGCCTCCGCCCGCGTGGCCGCGATCAGCGGCAGGACCAGCGCCTCCCGGTCAAATGGGGACAAGCGCTGCCGCGCATCGGCCAGCGACGCCGATTGCCAGAACGCGGCAACGCTGCGCGCGACATCTGTGCGGGCCCGCGGCAACAACCAGACCTTCCAGAGGATCACGACCCAGCTGGCCACCGACATGCCCAGCAGCAACAGCGCCACCAGCCGGCTGACCGCATCGCCCTGCGCGATCAGCTGAAAGTAGCTCACTTCAACCCCAGCACGTCGGCCATGTCGTACAGACCCTTCTTGCGGCCCGCCAGAAACCGGACCGCACGCAGGCTCCCCTGGGCGTAGGTGGCACGGCTTGATGACTTGTGCGAGATCTCGATACGCTCGCCGGTGCCTGCGAACAGCACGGTATGGTCGCCGACGATGTCCCCGCCGCGGATGGTCGCAAAACCGATCGACGAAGCATCGCGCTCGCCGGTGACACCTTCACGGGCATACACGGCACAGTCTTTCAGGTCGCGGCCCAGTGCGCCGGCGATCACCTCGCCCATCTTCAACGCCGTGCCCGAGGGCGCATCCACCTTGTGGCGATGGTGGGCTTCGATGATCTCGATGTCGTAGCCGGTGGACAGCGCCTTGGCGGCCATCTCCAGCAGCTTCAGGGTCACGTTCACGCCCACACTCATGTTGGGCGCCATGACAATGGCGATCTCGCGGGCGGCATCAGCGATTTCAGCCTTTTGCGCCTCGGTGAAGCCAGTGGTACCAATCACCAGATTCACACCCAGCGCGCGACAGACCTGCAGGTGCGCCAGCGTGCCTTCCGGTCGCGTGAAATCGATCAGCACCTGGGCATTCGCCAGCCCGGCTGCCAGATCGGCGGTGATCACCGGGCCCGAAGTCGCACCCATAAAACCGCTGGCCAGCTGGCCGATGGCGGGGCTGGACGCGATGTCCAGGGCGCCGGCCAGTTCGCAGTCACCGGACGCGACGATGGCCTCGATGAGCATGTGACCCATGCGCCCGGAGGCGCCGGCCACAGCCACTTGATGATGGGCGTTCGGGGTCATGGTCACAGGCCCTGTTCGGGTCAGCGCGGGTTATTCCAGCGGGGGATAGGTCCCCGGCGTGATGCCGCCTGGCGGCGCCGCCAGGGCAGCGGCGGGCACCGGGTACTTGCCCAGATCCTCCTCGGACGCTTCCAGCAAAGGGATCTTGCGCGAACTCTTCACGGCATCGAAACGGGCAACAAACTCGGCTTCGGTCGGCATGGTGTCGCCGGTGACCCGGTCCATGACGTCCCCATTGAAATAGACCGTCAAGCGGTACTTCTGCGTCTCGGCGCCGCGCCGCTCCAGCGTGAAAACGTAGTCCCAACGATCGGCATGAAACACACTGGCGATCAGCGGCGTGCCCAGGACGTCGCGCACCTGCTGGCGGGTCATGCCCGGCTTGAGGAATTCGACCTGCTCGCGCGATACAAAATTGCCCTGAACCACGTCATTCTTGTAGGGGTCGACCAGCTTGCGCGCGCCGTCCAGATAGCCACACCCGGCCAGCAAGGCAGCAGCCATCCCGGCTACTGTGGCCAGGGTGAAGGTGCGACGGACGCCGTAACGGAACATGGCAGGCATGGGCATGAAGCAAACGATATGATCGCCTCATTGTAGCGGCTGGGTTCCGGCCGGACAGCCATCCGTGCGACGGAGAAAACACCCTATGGCCAACATTGACGAACTCAAGAGCACCGGGCTCAAGGCCACTCTGCCGCGCCTGAAGATCCTGGAGATCTTCCAGCAAGGCGGCCAGCGCCACATGACGGCCGAAAACGTGTTCCGGGTTCTTCTGGAGGAACGCTCCGACATTGGCCTGGCCACGGTGTACCGCGTGCTGACCCAGTTCGAACAGGCCGGCATTCTCAGCCGCAGCCATTTTGAATCGGGCAAAGCCGTCTACGAACTCAACGAAGGGCAGCACCATGACCATCTGGTCTGCCTGGACTGTGGCAGGGTCGAGGAGTTCTACGATGCCGAGATCGAAAAACGCCAGAACGATGTGGCCACCACCAAAGGCTTCGTCATCGCCGACCATGCGCTGAGCCTGTACGCCCATTGCACTCGGGCCAACTGCACGCACCGGACGAAGTGAGGCGCCCGAAGCCTTTCAAAACCCAAAAAAGACGAAAAAATGGCGCCTTCCCAGCGCCAGATGGTCACATGAAGCTAGCAAAAGCGTAGCAATTTCAATGCCCGTGGCCCTTTTCCATCGCTCGGCGGTGACGCTCGACGAACTCCTGATAGGTATCAATGCCACGCAGCTGAAGGATGGCGCTGCGAACCGCCGCCTCCACCAGCACGGCGATGTTTCGTCCAGCCACAACCTGGATCACCACCTTGCGCACCGGCACGCCCAGCACGTCCTGGGTCAGGGGTTCGTACGGAAGCCGCTCATACTCCCGCTCCATCGTCTCGCGCCGCACCAGATGCACGATGAGCTTGAGGCGCATCTTGCGCCGCACCGCGGTCTCACCAAAAATGGCGCGGATGTCCAGCAGGCCGATGCCGCGGACTTCCAGCAGGTTCTGCAGCAACTCCGGGCAGCGTCCTTCGATCGTGGTCTGGTTGATGCGATACAAGTCCACCGCGTCATCGGCCACCAAGCCATTGCCCCGTGAAATCAGTTCAAGACCCAGTTCGCTCTTGCCCAGGCCCGACTCGCCCGTGATCATCACGCCGAGTCCGAGAATGTCCATGAACACGCCATGCATGCTGGTGCGATCGGCGAAATGTTTGGACAGGTAGGCGCGCAGGACGTCAATGACGAAGGCCGACGACTCGCGGGTCGAGAACATCGGCAGTTGCGCTCGCTCGCACATGGACAGCAGCGCGGGCGGTGCGGCCTGTCCGTCGGCCAGAACCAGCACTGGCGGCTCCAGTGTCACGATGCGCGCGATGCGCCGGGCACAGTCCTCGGGGGTGGCGTTCGTCAGGTAAGCAACCTCACGCACGCCCAGGATCTGCAACCGGTACGGATGGATGTAATTCAGGTACCCGACCAGGTCCGCTCCGGAGCGGGCCTCGCGGATGGCGACCTCGTCGAAGCGGCGCTCCGAGGCGCCGAGACCGGCAACCCATTCCCAGTGCAAGGTACCCCGGTGGTCCTCGAACAAGACATCCGCACTGACGACCGTGGGTTTCAAGGACTCAGGCGGGCTGGGCCGACTGCCATGTGGCAATCATGTGATGCAACTGCACCGAGTCGGCGCAGGACTTGATCCGTTCACGCAAGGCGCTGTCACTGAGCAGCTCGGCGATTTCAGAGAGAATTTCCAGATGCTTTTGCGTGGCCGCCTCTGGCACCAGCAGGAAGATCAGCAGGGCAACCGGCTGTTCGTCCGGTGCGTCAAATCCGATCGGCCGCGAAAGCTGGAAAACGGCGGCCATCGGCGCTTTCAGGCCTTTGATCCGTCCATGGGGAATGGCCACGCCATGACCGAGCCCGGTGGAACCGAGCCGTTCGCGTGCAAACAGGCTGTCGGTTACGACCGCGCGACTGAGTCCATGCAGGTTCTCAAACAGCAGGCCCACTTCCTCAAAAGCGCGCTTCTTGCTGGTGGCCTCGACTGTCACAAGGACCTGCGAGGCGGGAAGGATGGCTGCGAGTCGATTCATGGTTCGAAGAAGCCGCATTATGCACGCACGGCCATGGTCGCCCCATGACGCCTGAATGTCCGGGATCTCACCGTGAAATGGCACGCGCACGCCATAAAAAAGGCCGCCTGAAGAACCAGGCGGCCCCGCTGCCGGGATGGCCGTGCCCTTACATCAGGCGCTTGGCCGTATCGTGCTTGTGCTCCTGCACCTTGCTCTTGTGCCGGACGACCTGGCGGTCCAGTTTGTCGACAAGTTCATCAACGGCGGCGTACAGATCCTCGTGCGAACTCTCCGCAAAGAGATCGCTGCCCTTGACATGGATGTTGCATTCGGCGCGCTGTCGTTTTTCCTTTTCTTTCTGCTTCTCCACGGTAAGCAGCACTTTGACATCAACGACCTGGTCAAAATGCCGGGTGATCCGATCAAGCTTGGTGGTCACGTAGGTACGCAGGGCCGGGGTGACTTCGAGATGGTGACCGCTGATCGTCAAGTTCATGAGGAGCCTCCTGTTGCTCTCTGGGTTGAAAAAGCCGCCTTTTCTTCAAACGGCCAAGGGAATCGAATTCTTCCCTCGCAATGACTATGCCCCCGTTGACGTCGAAAAGCAATCCCGGCCACCCCACACGCCATGCCGCAGGCGGCCCGAATCACCGTCAACCCTGCAAGTGGTTGACGGTGATCAGATTTTTCGGAATCCGCCGCCCCCTGTGCCGGCTTTCCCGTGCGCCATGCAAGGTCAAGCGCGGGGCTATCAAGCGCATGCTGCAATGCGATAATCGCGCGTCGTTTTCTGGAGCCCCTCATGGAACCCTACCCAAGTCGGTAGCTTTCAACTCCCCTGCTGGCATGGGGTTGAAAGCGAAAGTCCCCACTCGCCAGACCCAGCCAACCCCATGGGAGTGAGCCATGCTCAACATATTCACGCTTGCCAACGGGCGCCTGTTCCAGGAAGAGATCGAATCGCTCGAGGAACTGTCCCGGTTCCAGCCGATCTGGGTGGATCTCGAATCGCCCACGATCGAAGAGAAACGCTGGATCAAACAGTATTACGGCCTGTCCATTCCTGACGACGCGATGTCGGAGGACATTGAGGAATCCGCGCGGTTCTACGAAGAAGACAATGGCGAGCTGCACATCCGCAGCGACTTCCTGATTGCAGACGATGACGCGCCGCGACAGGTCCGGGTGGCATTCATCCTGAACCAGCACAACGCCGAGCTCAAAAGCCGAGGCGTCCTGTTTTCGATCCACGACGAGGATGTTCCGGTGTTTCGCCTGTTGCGCATGCGCGCCCGGCGCGCGCCGGGCCTGATCGAAGATGCCAAGGAAGTCTTGCTGAAGCTCTTCGACGCCGATGCCGAGTACTCAGCCGACACGCTGGAGGGCATCTACGATGAGCTGGAAAAAGCCGGCACGCTGGTGCTGTCCGGCGACGTGACCGACGCCATGGCCGGCGAGGTACTGGGCGCTATTGCGCGGCAGGAAGACATGAACGGCCGCATCCGGCGCAACATGATGGACACGCGGCGCGCGGTCAGCTTCATGATGCGCAGCAAGATGCTCAATGCCGAGCAATTCGAGGATGCACGTCAGTTGCTGCGTGACATCGACTCGCTGGATTCGCACACCGCGTTTCTGTTCGACAAGATCAACTTCCTGATGGATGCCACCGTGGGTTTCATCAACATCAACCAGAACAAGATCATCAAGATCTTCTCGGTGGCCAGCGTCGCCCTGCTGCCACCCACGCTGATTGCCAGCATCTACGGCATGAACTTTCAGCACATGCCGGAACTCGCCCAGAGCTGGGGCTATCCGTATGCGCTGGTGCTCATGGTGGCCAGCGCCCTGGTGCCCATGTGGTACTTCCGGCGCCGGGGGTGGCTGAAGTGAAGCCCGGGAACCAGCCGGTCATCGGCATTCTGGGTGGCAGCGGCGTCTACGACATCGACGGGCTGGACAACAAACGATGGGTCACCATCGACACGCCGTTTGGCACCCCTTCGGATGCCCTGCTGTTCGGCGACCTGGGCGGACAACCGATGGTCTTCCTGCCCCGCCATGGCCGCGGCCACCGGATACCGCCGAGCGAAATCAACTTCCGCGCCAACATCGATGCGCTCAAGCGCGCGGGCGTCACCGACCTCATCTCGGTCAGCGCGGTGGGTTCGCTGCGTGAGGCGCTGGCCCCCGGCACCTTCGTGCTGGTCGACCAGTTCATCGACCGGACCTTTGCGCGCGAGAAGAGTTTTTTCACCACCGGCATGGTGGCCCATGTGTCGATGGCGCACCCGGTGTGCTCACGCCTGGGCGGCCATCTGGAGTTGGCCGCACGGACCGCGGGCATTCCCGTCGTGCGCGGTGGCACCTACCTGGTGATGGAGGGGCCGCAGTTTTCCACGCTGGCCGAATCGGAGCTGTACCGCAGCTGGCGATGCGACGTCATCGGCATGACCAACATGCCCGAAGCCAAGCTGGCCCGCGAGGCCGAGATCTGCTACGCCACCGTGGCCATGGTTACCGACTATGACTGCTGGCATCCCGGCCATGAAGCCGTGACCGTGGATCAGGTCATCCACGTGCTGCTGGCCAACGCCGACAAGGCGCGCAGCCTGATTCGCCAGGTGGCGCCCGCGCTGGCCGCCGACGCGGGCGCTCCGGCCTGCACCTGCCGCCATGCGCTGGACCACGCACTGATCACCGCCGCATCGGCGAGGGACCCCGCCGTTCTGGCCCGGCTCGACGCCGTGGCCGGCCGCATCCTGAAGGCCTGAATGTCCGCACCCGCAGTCAGGCCCGCAGCGGTTGAAGCGATCCCGCGACAACGTCTGGTCGACATCTCGCGTGAGCTGGTGGGGCTCGGCCTGAACCGAGGCACGTCGGGCAATGCAGGTGTCCGCCTGGGAGAGCACTTTCTGGTCACGCCGTCAGGGGTTCCAGCGGCCGACCTGACGCCCCAGGACATGGTCCTTCTCGACTTTTCCGGGGTGATCCTGGGGCCCGGGCGGCCATCGAGCGAATGGCGGCTGCACCGCGATGTGCTCGCGGCACGGCCTGAAATTCAGGCCGTGATCCACACCCATGCACCTTTTGCCACCAGCCTGGCCTGCCTGGGCGCCGACCTGCCGCCTTTTCACTACATGATCGCCGTGGCCGGTGGACGCACCATTCGATGCGCGCCTTATGCGCTGTTCGGCACGCAGGCGCTGTCGGATCGGGCCCTGGTGGCATTGGAGGGACGCAAGGCCTGCCTGCTCGCCAATCACGGGATGATCGCATTGGGCCGAGACCTTGATGAGGCCCTGGCGATCAGCATCGAAGTGGAATCGCTGTGCGAAATGTATTGGCGCGCCAGCCAGATCGGCGCACCGGTCATCCTGAGCGATGAAGAGATGGACGAGGTGATCGAGCGATTCCAGCACTACGGTCGCCGCAACGGTGAAGCTGAAACCCAATGACGAACCCCCAGGCCCAAACAACGGTCGAAACCCTGCGCTGGCGAAGCGAGCGACTGGAATTGATCGACCAGCGGGTGCTTCCGGCACAGATCGAATGTGTCGCTTGCGATTCGGCCGCGTCCGTGGCACAGGCGATAAGGGACATGGTGGTGCGCGGAGCGCCTGCCATCGGCTGCGCTGCCGCCTACGGCGTGGCACTGGAGGCGTTGCGCCACCGCGATGCCGGTGTTGAACCGTTTCGCGCCGCAATGGCGCAAGCCTTCGAAGTGCTGGCCGCCAGTCGGCCGACCGCCGTCAACCTGTTCTGGGCACTGGCCAGAATGCGATCGCTGATCCGGCAGAGCGCGGAACTCTTACCGCCGGAATTGGCCGATGCCTTGTTGGCGCTGGCCCATGAAATCCTTGCCGAGGATGTCCGGATCAACCGGGCGATGGGCGCCCACGGCGCAGCCCTGCTGGCCGACGGCGCCCGCGTGCTGACGCACTGCAATGCCGGAGCGTTGGCCACAGGCGGTCACGGCACCGCGCTGGGCGTGATCCGCTCGGCTGTTGAGGCCGGCAAGCGCATTCAGGTGATCGCCGATGAAACCCGCCCGTTCCTTCAGGGTGCGCGACTCACCGCCTGGGAAATGGTGCAGGAACAGATTCCGGTCACGCTGATCACCGACAACATGGCGGGCTTCCTGATGAGCCTTGGTGAAGTGGATGCCGTGATCGTCGGGGCCGACCGGGTGGCCGCCAACGGCGACGTCGCGAACAAGATCGGCACTTACATGGTAGCCGTGCTGGCCCGTCGGCACGGCATTCCGTTCTATGTGGCCTGCCCGCTTTCCACCATCGATCTGACGATTGCCGACGGCGGAGCCATTCCGATCGAAGAACGGGCGGCCGCCGAAGTGACCGGCTTCCGCGAATGCCAATGGGCCGCCCACGGCGTCAAGGTGCGCAATCCGGCTTTTGATGTGACACCCGCCGACCTGGTGACGGCCCTGATCACGGAACGCGGTGTCATCCACTGCCCGGACACGCAGGCCATCAGCGCCGTCATGGCGGAAAGGCCTGCCGCCTGACGGTCGGGGCGTCTGCTTATTTCTTGTCCCGCAACTCGCGGCGAAGGATCTTGCCGACGGGCGTCTTGGGCAACTCCGCTCGGAACTCGATGATCTTGGGCTGCTTGTAGCCGGTGAGGTTGGCCTTGCAGTATTCGCGCACCTTGGCTTCCGTCAGCACAGGGTCCTTCTTGACCACCACCAGCTTCACCGCCTCGCCCGACTTGTCATCGGCAATTCCCACGGCCGCACATTCCAGCACACCCGGGCAATCGGCCACCACTTCTTCCACCTCGTTGGGATAGACGTTGAACCCGCTGACCAGGATCATGTCCTTCTTCCGGTCGACGATCTTGAACCAGCCGCGCTCGTCCATGACGCCGACGTCACCAGTCTTGAAATAGCCGTCGGCCGTCATGACCTTGGCCGTCTCGTCAGGACGCTGCCAGTAGCCGGCCATCACCTGGGGGCCTTTGATCGCGATCTCGCCGGGCTGCCCGGGCATGTTGACCTCCACGCCATCGTCGTCGAGCAGCTTGAACCAGGTGCTGGGCAGGGGCACGCCGATCGTGCCCGAATACTCGGTGCTGGTGGTGGGATTGCAGCTGGCCGACGGACTGGTTTCGCTCAGGCCATAGCCTTCGCAGATCGGGCAGCCCGTCTTTTCAAGCCAGAGCCGGGCCACCGCGCTCTGCACCGCGCTGCCCCCTCCCACGGAAACCTTGAGATGCTTCCAGTCCACGGTGTTGAAATCCGGGTGGTTGGCCATGCCGTTGAACAGCGTGTTCACGGCGGGGAAGCTGTGAATGGTGTGCTTGGCCAGTTCCTTGAAAACGGCCGGCAGATCGCGCGGATTCGGGATCAGCACCAGCTTGCCGCCCATGCGCATCGACAGCATCATGCCCACCGTGAAGGCAAAGATGTGATAGAGAGGGATGGCGCAAACGCCGGTGGGTTGCTCGCCTTTCGGGAGCTTGCTCATGACGGGCTGGTTCCAGACCTCGCTTTGCAGGACGTTGGCGATCACGTTGCGGTGCAACAGCACCGCGCCCTTGGAAACCCCAGTGGTGCCGCCGGTGTATTGCAGCACCGCCACGTCGTCGCCCTTGATCGCGGGGGTCTTGAACGGTGCCTTGGTGCCTTGGGCGACGGCGGCATTGAAGCGCACGGCGCCCGGCAGGTTGTAGGGTGGCACCATCTTCTTGACGTTGCGCACGGCCAGATTGACCAGGGTGCCCTTCAGAAGGCCAAGCTGGTCGCCCATCGCGCACAGCACCACATGTTTGACCGGTGTATGGGCGATGCATTGCTCCAGGGTGGTCGCGAAGTTCTCGATGATGACGATGGCCTTGGCGCCGGAGTCCTTCAGCTGGTGCTCCAGTTCACGTGGCGTGTACAGCGGATTGACGTTGACCACCACCAGGCCCGCCCGCAGGATCGCCGCCACGGCCACAGGGTACTGCGGCACATTGGGCATCATGATGGCAACACGGTCTCCCTTGCTCAGACCCAGCCCCTGCAGGTAGCCCGCAAAGGCACGGCTCAGGCTGTCTGTTTGGGCATAGGTGATGTCCTTGCCCATGAAGCTGTAGGCGGTACGGCTGGCGTACTTCTTGAAGCTTTCCTCCATCAGTGCAACCAGCGACGGATACTGCGCGGCATTGATGTCAGCCGGCACACCCTCGGGGTAACTGCTCAGCCAGATGCGATCGGTCATTCGAAAGACTCCAAGCGTGTATGTAAAACTACGTATTCTGTCTTGAAACTGACAAGATTTTGGTATGTTTTCCCTAACCCTGCAATGTAGCGAAGGTAAGCGCACGTTTGCAGAGTTGCAGTGCGGAGATGTCTCAGGGCGAATACGAGGGACATACCCGTTTGGAAGCGCAAGATCGCGTTGGAGTTTGACATGTGACGCTACGTGCGCTGGCCTGCCCCGGGTTTCATGGAGGCTGTTTGGTTCAAGTCAGGCGTCCACTGTGGCTGCCTGAATGGCGAGTTGGCGATAGTAGTTTGCCTCAGCTTTTGCCGGAGGGATCAATATCCGATGGGTCCGAGCAGCCTGTGATGGTTGAACCATGACACCCACGCCAGCGTTGCCAGTTCCACGGATTCTCGGCTTGGCCAGGACCGGCGGTGAATCACCTCCGCCTTGTACAGCCCGTTGATCGTCTCGGCCAGGGCGTTGTCGTCACTGTCGCCCTTGCTGCCCACCGAGGGCTCGATGCCCGCTTCTGCCAAGCGCTCGCTGTATCGAATGCTGACGTATTGCGCCCCTCTGTCGGAATGGTGGGTCAAATGCACCATCGCGTTGCGGCTGTCTGTCGTACAGCGCCTGGGCATTCAGGACAAAGTCCGTGTGCATGGGGCTGCTCACACGCCAGCCCACGATGCGCCGTGCGTACACGTCGATCACAAAGACCACGTACAGCCAGCCTTGCCAGGTCGAAACATAGGTGAAATCCGATACCCGGAGCTGGTTGGGCCGATCTGCCTTGAACTGACTGCTGACCCGGTCCTGCGGACAGGGTGCCTTCATGTCGCTGATGGTGGTGCGTACCACCTTGCCGCGGCGCGCGCCCTGCAGCACCAGGCGTTTCATCAGACGCTCCACCGTGCAGCGGGCAATGCAAAACCTTCGCGCTTCATCTGTTTCCAGACTTTGTCTGCACCGTAGACCTGTTTGTTGGCTTGTCAGATGCGCTCGATGTCAGCAATCAGCGTCTCGTCACGTTGGGCACGCGCGCAGCGCAGCCGCGGATTGCGTTGATGGGCGGCATGGCGCCAATAGCCTGACGGGGCGATCTGCAGCACTTCGCAGATCGACTCGACCCCGTAGGCCTGTCGATGCTGGTCGACGAAGTCGTTCAGGACTTCAGACGGCGGTCGAGCTCCGCCTGCACGAAAAACGCGCTGGCCAGCTTGAGGATCTCATTGGCCTTGCGCAGCTCCTTGTTCTCGCGTTCGAGTTCCTTCAGCCGTTACAGCTCCGTTTTGGTGATGCCTTCCCGCTCACCCGTGTCAATCTGATGACGTTTGACCCATTCGTTAAGGGTCTGGGCACGCAGCCGATCTTGGGTGCGATGGATTCCATGGCGTCCCACAGCGATGGGTGCTCCCCTCTGTGCTCCTGACCATGCGAACAGCTCGTGCGCGTACCTCGGCTGAAAACTTGTTTGCCTTTGTCATTGCTCAATCCTCTCAGAGAAATGAGCCTCTTCAAAATCCGGGGCGGTTCAGCATAGACGAATTCACCCACCTCGCGCAGCTTGTTAGCTGCACGCTCGAATTCGTCCTTCATCGCCAGTTCGAGAAACTCCGTGATGCCTTGAAAGTGGGGATTGCGCGCTAGGCCCACGATGTAGTGCACCCCGGCGCGCTCGCATTAGTTCAGGATGCGCTGCCCGCAAAGTCCGAGTCGCCCAGCAACACGATGCGCATCTGGGGCCACTTCAGACGCAGGCGTGTGACCAGCAGCTTGAGAATCGCGCCAGCGTGCCGGGCGCCATCGATGCGGCTGGGACGCAGGTAGGCGCACGGCAGTTGCTGCCCACAGAACTCGTGCAGCGACAGGTAGCAATAGCAGTCGTAGTAGCCATTGAAAAAGCGCCCCTCCTGCTGGCCATGCGGCGGGTTGTCAGCGGCGTCAAAGTCGAGTACGAGCTCTTCAGGCGCGCTCTTGAGGCTAGCGATTAATTGATCGACCAGCACCTCGTGCAGCCGCTTGGCAGTAGCCCGGCCTGCCCATTTCTTCAGGCGGCACAGCGTGGGCGCGCTGGCCACCTTACGATCAACGCCGACGGCTGTTCGTAGTGCCACGTCCTGGCGCAGCTTGCTGTGGTCGCTCAGGTCCTAGCAGCCCAGCGCCAGTCTGTACACCCGTTGGCGCAACATGTCGCGCACGCCGTGCTTGATCAATGGCGAGCTGCGCGGATCAGCGATGCAGCGCAGGCCGAGCCTGCGGTCGGTTTCCCCCAGCAGCACGATCCCACCATCGCTGGTCATGCTGCCGCCATCAAACCGTCCCTCCACGACTCGGCGCCCAAGCCGACCAAAATTCAATCGTGTTCGCCCCGGTTTCTTCGGTATCGCCTGCCACTGGCAGCCCCATTTTGTGATTGGCAATAGATGCCAATGACAATGTGCATTCGGGCGGGACAGCCGACTCCTCTACGTGAAATATTCGGGCTGGCATGGAAAAGTTCTTGTCTGGCGTCTGTCGTGTTGCAGGTCCAAGGTATCGAAAGAGACCGCCTGCAAACAATCCACGCCCCGGGTGCTCATCTCCGGTTGGCATCTCACGCATTGGTCGGAGCTTGAAATGATTTTCTTGGGCCGACGAAGTGGAAGGTTATTTCGCTGCACCCCACTGCTGGAGGCTGTGTGATAACTCGTCAGCAGCGGCTGTTGCCCGACAGGTCCTGCTTGCAATCGACCCCAGAAATCCCGAACAGTATTGCGACGTGCCAGACCGGCGGTAACTTTGCCAAATTGGCCTCGTGAACGCTCTGAGGCTGCGTTTTTGATCTGAGAAGGTGCCTGTGCACTCACCAACCGCATTGCCTTTATCGTTTGGGTAATACCCAGAATGCTGATGACACGCTTGAGGTTGTAAGCCAACACGTTCAAGCTCATTTCGGTGGACACGTTTCCCATTCCACGCGTCAGGAAGTGTGTCCAGCCCATCCACTGCTTGAGTGTTCCAAATACATGCTCGACAGTGCTCTTTCTCACTGTCATCGCTTGGGGCATGCGGTCAAGCCGATGCTGCACCGATTCCATCACCGCTTCGTGCTCCCAACGTCGAATGCGCCGGGAACTGCTGGGGGTGCATTGCGCCTTGATCGCGCATCCAATACAGGCGCTACTCCAATAAATGCGAATCTGCATCCCTTTCTCTTCGCTGGTGAATCGATGAATAGCCCGATTGCCTGCGGGACACAGGTACTCATCTTCGCGTGCAATGTAGATGAAGTCCCCTTTGTCGAACCGCCCGTCGGCATTTGCACTTGAAGTCATGGGCTTGGGAACATACGCCGCAATGCCTGCGTCTTCACAAGCCTTGAGTTCCAGGCCGCTGTAATAGCCACGATCAGCGATGGCTTGCAACCCGGCGCGGCCCATGGCCTCACTTGCCGCCAGCGCAAGCTTGCTGAGTTGCGAGCGATCACTACCCGTGTTGGTGACTTCATGCGCCACGATCAGATGATTCTTGGTGTCTACCGCTGTCTGCACGTTGTAGCCCACCATGGCCGTGCCTTTGGCACTGTGGGTCGTCATCGCCCGTGCATCCGGGTCGGTCTGGGAGAGTTGCCGATCAGGCTGAGTCTCCAGCTGCGCCTTGATCTTCTGCAGGTCTCGCATGTGTTGGCGCATCTTCTGGATCTTGCCTTGCAAGCATTCGGTCTTGGCCTGCATTTACATGGGCTGCGTTCGATCTGCCGTCTCCAGTGCATCGAGATAGCGCTGGATGCTTTCTTCAAGTTCACGCTCGGGTCGTTCAACCTTGCCCGGTGTGTCGTTGCGTTCGCGGTCGTTGACGGCCTTGAACTTGCTGCCATCGATGGCGACCACAGCTTGCGTAAACAGCTTGAGTTCCCGGCACAGCAGCATAAAGCGCCGGCACACATTGCAGATGCCTTTGCCGTTGTCCCGACGGAAGTCTGCGATGGTCTTGAAGTCCGGGGCCAAACGACCTGTCAGCCACATAAGCTCCACATTGGGTTGGCACTCGCGCTCCAGGCGGCGACTGGACTGGATGCGGTTGAGGTAGCCGTAGAGATACTCCTTCAGAAGCACTGACGGGTGGTACGAGGGGCGCCCGGTTGCTGCCGGCATTGCACCCTCAAAGCCCAGCGCCTCCATGTCCAACTCGCCGATGAACGCATCCACCACCCGCGCAGTGTTGTCCTCGGCAATGAAATCATCCAGACACTCCGGGAGCAATGCGACCTGGTTTCGATCGCTACCCTGGATGAATCGGGTCATCTTCTGCCCTCCATCAACACCTTGTTGTTAGTGTCAACGCAGCAGGACTTCAGAGAGTGGACAAAATCAGTGTGTTTTCACACAGCCTCGCTGGCAGGCAGTCACTCACGATTGCACCAGCCGCTTGGACTTGGCGATCGACATCAGGATGCCCAGCCCCAGCCCCAGGGTCAACATGGCCGTGCCGCCGTAGCTGATGAAGGGCAGCGGCACGCCCACCACCGGCAGGATGCCGCTGACCATGCCCATGTTCACGAAGGCATACGAGAAGAAGATCATCGCCACCGCGCCGGCCAGCAGTCGCGAAAACAGCGTGGGCGCCTCCAGCGCAATCACCAGCGCGCGCAGCACCAGAAAGCTATAGATGGCAATCAGCACCAGGCCGCCGATCAGGCCGAACTCCTCGCCGTAGGCGGCGAAGATGAAGTCGGTGGTGCGCTCGGGGATGAACTCCAGGTGCGTCTGCGTGCCCTGCATGAAGCCCTTGCCCCAGACGCCGCCCGAGCCGATGGCGATCATGCCCTGGATGATGTGAAAGCCCTTGCCCAGCGGGTCTCGTGTGGGGTCCAGAAGGGTGCAGATGCGCTGCTGCTGGTAGTCGTGCAGCACCGGCCAGCGCACGCCGTCGGCGCAAAGGTCGTCCCCGAAAAACACCACCAGCCCGATGCCTACCAGACCCACCAGCACCGGCGGCACGATCAGCTTCCAGCTCAGCCCGGCGAAAAGGATGACCGACAGGCCGGCCGCCAGCACCAGCAGCGCGGTGCCCAGGTCGGGCTGCTTCATGATGAGCGCCGCCGGCACCGCCAGCAGCGCGCCGGCCGCGAGGAAGTCCAGCGGGCGCAACTGGCCTTCGCGCTTCTGGAACCACCAGGCCAGCATCAGCGGCATGGCGATCTTCAGGATTTCGCTGGGCTGGATGACCACCCCCACGTTCAGCCAGCGCCGCGCGCCCTTCTTGGTGATGCCAAACACTGCCACCGCCACCAGCAGGGCCACGCCCAGCACGTACAGCGGCACGGCGAGGGCCATCAGGCGCTGGGGTGGAATCTGCGCCACCACGAACATCACGAAACCGGCCAGCAGCATGTTGCGGCCGTGGTCGACAAAGCGGCCGCCGAAGTCAAAGGCGGTCGAATACATGGTCACCAGGCCGACGCACCCCAGCAGGAACAGCGCAAACGCCAACGGCCCGTCGAACCCCGTCAGCAGAGGACTGATGCGCCTCCAGAGGGAGGGGCGGTCAAAGACAGAAGCGGTGGCCATGGCGCGATTATCCCGCGCCGACTGCCCCGGCGCCGCAGGGTCAGGCCGCTTCGATCACCGGCCGCCCCGCCTGCACGGTAAAGCGGGCCAGGGTCTCGATGCGGGTGTCGCGGCGGGTCACGTCGTCGACCACGCGCAACGTGGTGGTGAGGTGTTTCGGCGTGAAGTCCACCAGGCCGTAGCCCTTGCGGGTGTTGTCGGCAAACACGAAGTGCGGGTTTTCGGCCAGCAGGGCCGCAAAGTTGTCGGCCGCAGCCGCCCGCGAGGTGATGCTGGTGCCGCAGAACTCCACGCCCAGCGCCGCACTGTCGGGCCGGGCGTAGTCGGCCTTGACGTGGCCGACCCAGTTTTCATGCACGTCGCCGCCCAGCAGCACCGGGTTGGCCAGGCGATGCCGCTGCAACGAGTCGGTCAGGCGCCCCCGTGCAGCCTCGTAGCCGTCCCAGCCGTCGTTCCACAGCGTCACACCCGGGCCGGGCCGGAAGTCGCGCCGGCCGAACAGGGTCTGCTGGCCGACGACATTCCAGGTGGCGCCGCCCGCCGCCTGCTCGAAGGCGCGGTCCAGCCATTGCTCCTGCACGGCGCCCAGCAGGGTGCGCTGCGGGTCGTCCCAGCTGGGGCAGCGCTCGGGGTCCACCATGCCGGAGCCAAAACGTCCATTGCGGTTGCAGACCTGCGGGTCTCGGTAATGCCGGTCATCCAGCAAATACAGCGTGGCCAGCCGGCCGAAGGGAATCTGGCCGTAGATGCGCATCTCGGCGCCGCTGGCCAGCCCCGCCAGCGCCTGCGTCAACACGCTCGCGCGCAGCGGCATGTGCTCGTAGAACGCCTGGTAGGCCGCCGCACGGCGGGCGGCAAAGTCCGCCACGGGCGGCCCGCTGTTGCCCGGCGTCAGCCCGGCGTAATCGTTCTGCACCTCGTGGTCGTCCCAGGTCACCAGCCAGGGGCAGGCTGCGTGCATGGCCTGCAGTTCGGGCTCGCTGCGGTGCAGCGCGTAGCGGGCGCGGTAGTCGTCCAGCGTCAGCACCCAGCCGCCGGTGGGCTGGCGCACCGCGTTGGGGGCGCCGGGGTACTCGTATATGTAGTCGCCCAGGAACAGCACCACATCGGGCTGGTCGTCGCGCAGGTGGCGCCAGGCGCTGAAATAGCCATGCTCCCAGCGCTGGCATGAAGCATAGGCCAGGCGCAGGCGGCTGGCCGGCGCCTGCGGCGCGGGGAACGTGCGGGTGCGTCCCATCGGGCTGACGGCGTCGCCCGCCATGAAGCGGTAGAAGTACCAGTGGTCCGGGGCCAGCCCCGCCACCTCCACGTGCACCGAATGCGCCAGCTCGGCCAGCGCCTGCGCCTGACCGCTTTGCACGATGCGCGTGAAGCCCTCGTCGTCGGCGATCTCCCAGCGCACCGTGAGGGGCGCGGTCCCCAGCGTCGAACTCCCAAACAGGCCGGTCTGCACCAGCCGGGTCCACAGCACCAGGCTGTCGTGCGTGGGCGAGCCGCTGGCCACGCCGAGCGCGAAAGGGTTGCCGCTGAAACGGGCCTGGCTCCAGGCGCTGCGCGGCAGCCACAGGGTGCTGGCCGCGGCGCTGGCCAGCTTGAGCAGGTGGCGGCGGTTCGTTGAAGGGGTCATCGTGGATCAGTCTCCGGCTCGCCATCGTGACACAAGCCCGCGCCCCCCGCTACGATCGCCCCATGCCCGTCACCCATCTGCTCTATCTCCATGGCTTCCGCTCCTCCCCGCTGTCGGCGAAGGCGCAAAAGGTCGCGGCCCGCGTCCAGGCACGCAACCTCGGCGTCACCTGGTGGTGCCCGCAGCTTCCCCCCTCGCCGCGCCAGGCGATGGAAGGGGTGATGCAGGGCATTGCCGGCTGGCCGCGCGCGTCGATGGCGGTGATCGGCTCCTCGCTGGGCGGCTTTTACGCGACCTGGGTGGCGCAGCAGACCGGCTGCCCGGCCGTGCTGCTGAACCCGGCGGTGGACCCGGCGCGCGACCTGGCCGCCTACATCGGCGAGCAGACCCAGTTCCACACCCCGGAGGAGCATTTCTTCTTCGAACCCGCCTTTGTGGACGAGCTGCGCGCACTGGATCCCGGCCCGCTGCGGCAGCCGGGGCGCTTTTTCGCCATCATCGCCAAGGGCGACGAGGTGCTGGACTGGCGCGAGATGACCGCCCGCTACCCCGGCGCCCGGATCAAGCTGCTGCCGGCCGGCGATCACGCCCTGAGCGACTTCGGCGACCATCTCGACGAGCTTTTTGCCTTTCTGGGCCTGCGCTGAGGGGCCTGCCGGATTGCTGGGACAATCCCGGCCATGCATGTATTGTTTGAAGAAGCCGGCAAATTTATGGCCGGGCGGGTGTTGTCGGAGGCGGAGGCCTCCTCGCAGGTGGAGCTGGACAGCGGCAAACGGGTCAAGGTCAAGGCCGCCAATATCCTGATCAAGTTCGAGAAGCCAGCCCCGGCCGAGCTGCTGGCCCAGGCCGCTGCCGTGGCCGAGACCATCGAGCTGGAGCTGGCCTGGGAGTTCGCGCCCGAGGGCGAATTCAGCT
Source organism: Candidatus Skiveiella danica (assembly GCA_016721925.1). Classification (GTDB taxonomy): domain Bacteria; phylum Pseudomonadota; class Gammaproteobacteria; order Burkholderiales; family Burkholderiaceae_C; genus Skiveiella; species Skiveiella danica. The sequence continues at coordinate 600,218 of JADKHE010000011.1, read as the reverse complement.
TTGCCGACCTGGCGCGCGACTATTTCAGCGCGGACGCCACGCTGGCGCAGCAGGCCGGCGCCCTGTTTCGCCTGTTCGAGGCGCCGCACTACTTCCGCCGCGCCGGCAAGGGCCGTTTCAAGAAGGCCCCGGCCGAGATCCTGCAACAGGCGCTGGCCGCGATCGAGAAGAAAAAAGTCATCCAGCAGCTGATCACCGACTGGTCGGCCGAGCTGGCCGCCGGCCGCTGCCCGGAGCCGATCCGCGAGCAGCTGTTCAAGATCCTGTTTCGCCCGGACAAGAACGCCCCCGAGTACAAGGCCGTGGTCGAGGCCTCGCGCGCCACCCGGCTGCCGCCGCTGGCGCTGCTGCAGCAGGCCGGCGCCATCGCCTCGCCCTACCAGTTCCACTGGCAGCGCTTTTTGCTGGACCATTTCCCCAAGGGCACCGGTTTTCCGGCGCTGCAGGCGCCGCCGATCACCGACGACCTGCCGCTGGCCGCGGTGCAGGCGTATTCGATCGACGACTCGCAGACGACCGAGATCGACGACGCGCTCTCGGTGCAGGGCCTGGGCAGCGGCACGGTTGTCGTGGGCATCCACATCGCCGCGCCGGGCCTGGCCATCACACCCGGCAGCGCCATCGACCTGCTGGGGCGCCAGCGCCTGTCCACGGTCTACATGCCGGGCTACAAGATCACCATGCTGCCGGACGACGTGGTGCAGACCTACACCCTGTCGGAGGGGCGCGACGTGCCGGCGGTGTCGCTCTACGTGGCGCTGGACGAGGCCACGCTGGAGATCAAGGCCACCGAGACCCGGCTGGAGCGCGTGCCCATCACTGCCAACCTGCGCCACGACCAGCTCGACGGCCTGATCACGGCCGAATGGCTCGAAAATCCGGCGTTTGAGCATCAAAATGCCCAGCCCCCAGCGCCGATGGGTCGTGAGGTGCTCTCATTTTTATACCGCCTGGCAAAAGACCTGAAGGCCAAGCGCGAGGTGGTGCGCGGCAAGCCCGAGAATTTCAACCGGCCGGACTACAACTTTCGCCTTGTCGGAAACGAGGGAAACGTGCCCACCGGCGAAGAGCCGGTGCAGATCAGCACCCGCCAGCGCGGTGCGCCGCTGGACCTGATCGTGGCCGAGGCCATGATCCTGGCCAACAGCACCTGGGGCAGCTGGATGGCCGAGCTCGGCGTGCCCGGCATCTACCGCAGCCAGGCCAGCATGGCGCCCGGCGTGAAGGTGCGCATGGGCACCAAGGCGCTGCCGCACGCGGGCATCGGCGTGAAGAGCTACGCCTGGAGCACCTCGCCCCTGCGCCGCTACACCGACCTGGTAAACCAGTGGCAGATCATTGCCTGCGCCCGCCACGGCAAGACCGCCGCGCTGGCCGCGCCGTTCAAGCCCAAGGACGCCGAGCTGTTCTCGATCATCAGCGCCTTCGATGCCGCCTACAGCGCCTACAACGGCTACCAGGCCGGCATGGAGCGTTTCTGGACGCTGAAATACCTGGAGCAGCAGGGCATCACCGAACTGGTGGCCACCACCTTCAAGGAAGGCCCCGGCGGCAGCTGGCTGGTGCGCGCCGACGAGCTGCCGCTGGTCTTCCCGGTGCTGGGCGCGCAGGGGCTGACGCGCGGCGCGCGGCTGCGCGTGCGCCTGGGCGAGGTCGACGAGATTGCGCTGGACGTGAGCGGCACCGTGATCGAGCGGCTCGATGCGGCGCCCATGGTGGAAGACGACACGCAGGACGAGGACGAACCCGCAGCCGGGCCGATCGCGATTGCGCTGGATGTGAACGAGCCCGAGGCAGCACCGGGCGATAATTCCGCATCGTGAATTTCCGGTCTTTCAGCACCCTCCAGATCGCGCTGGGCGTCTCCATTGCCGTGCATGCGGTGCTGTTGACGGTGCGCTTTGTCGACCCGGAAGGCTTCAACCGCATCTTCCAGGACACGCCGCTGGAGGTGATCCTGGTCAACGCCAAGAGCGCCGAGAAACCCGACCCGGCCAAGGCGAAGGCGATTGCCCAGCACACGCTGGCGGGCGGCGGCGACGCGGAGAAGGGGCGCGCCACCACGCCCCTGCCGGCCTCGGCGCTGACCGAGATGGGCGACTCCCCGGAAGACGCCCAGCGCAAGATCGAGGCCATGCAGGAGCAGCAGATGCTGCTGCTGGCGCAGATCCGCCAGCAACTCGCCGCCCTGCCCCCGCCCGACCCCAAGCAGCCCAGCAACACGCCCGAGGCGGTGGCGCGCGAGGAGCGCCGGCGCCAGCTGTTCAAGCTGCTGGCCGAGATCGAGCGGCGCGTGAACGAAGAAAACGCCCGCCCCAAGAAACGCTACATCAGCCCCGCCACGCGCGAGGAGGTGTATGCGGTGTACTACGACCGGCTGCGCCGCAAGATCGAGGACAAGGGCACCGAGAACTTTCCCACCGCGGCCGGGCGCAAGCTCTATGGCGAGCTCACCATGATCCTGACCGTGAACCGCGACGGGCGCGTGATCGACGTCGAGGTGGTGCAGACGTCCGGCAGCCTCACGCTGGACCGACGCGCCATGGCCATCGCCCGCAGCGCCGCGCCCTTTGGCCGGTTCAACGAGGCCATGCGCCGCCAGGCCGACCAGATCGTGGTGGTGTCGCGCTTCCGGTTCACGCGCGACGAAACCCTGGAAACCAACCTGACCAGCCGCTGAAGCGGTTCCTTGACATGGATCTGTATTGCGTGATGGGCAACCCGGTGGCGCACAGCCGCTCGCCGTGGATCCACGCCCGGTTTGCCGAACTCGCCGGCCAGCCGCTGCGCTACGAGCGCCAGCTGGCGCCGCTGGACGGCTTTGCCGCCACCGTGATGGCCTTTCGCGCCGGTGGTGGGCGCGGCTGCAACGTCACCGTGCCGTTCAAGCACGAGGCCGCGGCCCTGGCCACCTGGCAAAGCCCCGGCGTGGCGCTGGCCGGCGCGGCCAACACCCTGCAGTTCGACGGCGAGGACATCCGCGCCTACAACACCGACGGCCCCGGCCTGGTGGCCGACATCACCCGCAATGCGGGCGTCGAGCTGGCCGGGCGCGACCTGCTGCTGATCGGCGCCGGCGGCGCGGCGGCCGGCGTGCTGGGCCCGCTGATCGGCCAGCAGCCCCGGCGCATCGTGATCGCCAACCGCACCGTCGCCCGTGCGCAAGAACTGACCCAGCGGCATGCGGCGCTGGCCGCGCAGGCTGGCGTCACGCTGCAGGCGTGCGCGCTGGATGCCCCTGAACTGGCCGATGGTTTCGACGTGGTGGTCAACGCCACCGCCAGCAGCCTGGGCGGCGCGGGTGTGCCGGTGCCAGCCTCGGTGCTGAAGCCGGGCGCACTGGCGCTGGACATGATGTACGGCCCCGCCGCGCAGGGCTTTCTGGACTGGGCCAGGGCCCACGGCGCGCGAGCCCGCGACGGCCTGGGCATGCTGGTGGAGCAGGCGGCCGAATCCTTCCTGATCTGGCGCGGCGTGCGCCCGCACTCGCTGACGGTGCTGGTCGAGCTGCGCGCGATCGTGGACAGCGTGCCCAAGACCTGAAGCCATGGCCCGAGCCACCCTGACGTTCCGCATCCTGCGCTGGCTGCTGCAAGTGGCGCTGGCGGGCGTGGCGCTGCAGTTGTTCTTCATCGGCCGTATCGCGCTGATGTCGGTAGTGGACCCGTCGTCCACCACCTTCGAGCGTTCGGAGGCCTGGCGCATCGTGACGGAAAAAGACGCGCTGCGCTGGCGCCAGCAGTGGGTGCCCTACGCGCAGATCTCCGACCACCTCAAGCGCGCCGTGATCGCCTCGGAAGACGGCGACTTCATCAACCACGACGGCGTGGAATGGGAAGCCATCGAGAAAGCCTGGCAGAAGAACACGCAGGCCGAAGAACTGGCCGCCAAACGCGCCGCCAGGACCCCACCCGGCAAACCCGCCCCGGCGGCCAAGGCCCCGAAGATCGTCGGCGGCTCCACCATCACCCAGCAGCTCGCCAAGAACCTGCTGCTGTCGGGCGAGCGCACCCTGCTGCGCAAGGGCCAGGAATTCGTGCTGACGCTGGCGCTGGAGCTGCTGCTGTCCAAGCAGCGCATCCTGGAGATCTACCTGAACCACGTCGAATGGGGCGAAGGCGTGTTCGGCGCGGAGGCGGCGGCCCAGCATTACTACCGCAAGCCGGCCTCAAAGCTCAGCGCCTACGAGGCCGCCCGCCTGGCCGTCATGCTGCCGCGGCCCAAGTACTTCGAGAAAGTGCCGAACTCCGGCTACCTGAGCAGCCGCGCCGGCACGATCGTGGCGCGCATGGGGGATGCGGTGCTGCCCTGAGCACGCTGCCCGACGCAGCCAAGTGGCGTCGACGCGGAAACTATTGAACCGCCCCGGATTTTGAAGAGGCTCATTTCTCTGAGAGGATTGAGCAATGACAAAGGCAAACAAGTTTTCAGCCGAGGTACGCGCACGAGCTGTTCGCATGGTCAGGAGCACAGAGGGGAGCACCCATCGCTGTGGGACGCCATGGAATCCATCGCACCCAAGATCGGCTGCGTGCCCAGACCCTTAACGAATGGGTCAAACGTCATCAGATTGACACGGGTGAGCGGGAAGGCATCACCAAAACGGAGCTGTAACGGCTGAAGGAACTCGAACGCGAGAACAAGGGAGCTGCGCAAGGCCAATGAGATCCTCAAGCTGGCCAGCGCGTTTTTCGTGCAGGCGGAGCTCGACCGCCGTCTGAAGTCCTGAACGACTTCGTCGACCAGCATCGACAGACCTACGGGGTCGAGTCGATCTGCGAAGTGCTGCAGATCGCCCCGTCAGGCTATTGGTGCCATGCCGCCCATCAACGCAATCCGCGGCTGCGCTGCGCGCGTGCCCAACGTGACGAGACGCTGATTACTGACATCGAGCGCGTCTGACAAGCCAACAAACAGGTCTACGGTGCAGACAAAGTCTGGAAACAGATGAAGCGCGAAGGTTTTTGCATTGCCCGCTGCACGGTGGAGCGTCTGATGAAACGCCTGGTGCTGCAGGGCGCGCGCCGCGGCAAGGTGGTACGCACCACCATCAGCGACATGAAGGCACCCTGTCCGCAGGACCGGGTCAGCAGTCAGTTCAAGGCAGATCGGCCCAACCAGCTCCGGGTATCGGATTTCACCTATGTTTCGACCTGGCAAGGCTGGCTGTACGTGGTCTTTGTGATCGACGTGTACGCACGGCGCATCGTGGGCTGGCGTGTGAGCAGCCCCATGCACACGGACTTTGTCCTGAATGCCCAGGCGCTGTACGACAGACAGCCGCAACGCGATAGTGCATTGACCCACCATTCCGACAGAGGGGCGCAATACGTCAGCATTCGATACAGCGAGCGCTTGGCAGAAGCGGGCATCGAGCCCTCGGTGGGCAGCAAGGGCGACAGTGACGACAACGCCCTGGCCGAGACGATCAACGGGCTGTACAAGGCGGAGGTGATTCACCGCCGGTCCTGGCCAAGCCGAGAATCCGTGGAACTGGCAACGCTGGCGTGGGTGTCATGGTTCAACGATCACAGGCTGCTCGGACCCATCGGATATTGATCCCTCCGGCAAAAGCTGAGGCAAACTACTATCGCCAACTCGCCATTCAGGCAGCCACAGTGGACGCCTGACTTGAACCAAACAGCCTCCATGAAACCCGGGGCAGTTCATTCTCCTAGTGGTTGACGGACTTCACTAACTTCAGCCTCGTACGGCTGGCGGGGGGCGGGCCAAATTACAGCAGCTGCCAGTCGCTGGAGATGGTCCGGTTTCTAATTTTGGTATAGTGGTTCTCACTACAGGAGAAAGTATGAGGTTATTTCTTTCTTCCCGATTTGCGGCGGGCTTGGCAGTAGCTCTGGTGGGGCACTTGGGAGTTCCAATAGCGTTTGCACAGGTTGCCGATCCCCCTGCCACTTACAAGTCTTCTGCGCCCAAGCGGATTCCTGGTCGATATATCGTGGTTTTCAAGGACCATGTGATGGACACTGATTCTGAAGCCGACAAGGTTATTCGTGGACGCGGCGGAGTCCGACACCTCACCTTTTCGCACGGCCTCAAGGGATTCGTGGCAACATTGTCCGATGCTGCTTTGGCCGGTGTTCGCAATGAACCTAACGTGGATTACGTTGAGCAGGACCAAGTCGCGACGATCAATGCGACGGAGAATCTTCCCCCTGGAGGATGGGGGCTGGATCGGATTGACCAAGTCGATCGCCCGTTAGATTCACTTTACCAATATTCGAGTACTGGGAAGGGGGTCAATGCCTTCATCATAGATACGGGAATTCGCGCAAGTCATCAGGATTTTGCCGGCCGTGTTCTTCCAGGATATAGCGCGATTGCCGATGCCAATGGCACCAACGATTGCAATGGCCATGGCACGCACGTGGCGGGTACCGTCGGCGGCACCACGTGGGGCGTTGCCAAAGGAGTGAAACTAATCCCTGTGCGGGTACTCGACTGTAGCGGTTCGGGTGCGTACAGTGGCGTAATTGCGGGCATTGATTGGGTTGCCAACAGCCCCTTGCGACCTGCCGTGGCGAATCTGTCTTTGGGCGGGGGTGCATCTGCTGCGTTGGATGCGGCGATTGCCGGAGCGGTGAGCAAGGGTGTCAATGTTGTAGTGGCGGCCGGCAACAACAATGCAGATGCCTGTAATTACTCTCCTTCCAGAGCGCCTAGTGCGATCACGGTCGGTGCCACGACCAGCAGTGACACGCGGGCTTCGTACTCCAACTATGGATCCTGCCTCGACATCTTTGCGCCCGGAAGTTCGATTTTGTCGGCTTGGAATACCAGCGACGTGGCCACAAACACCATCAGTGGCACTTCCATGGCTTCGCCCCATGTGGCCGGAGTCGTCGCACTTGTCCTTGAAGCAAAGCCGACCGCATCGCCCTCGGCCGTGACATCTTTTTTGACTACCTCTGCCTCTTTGAACAAGCTGAGTTCAATTGGAACCAACTCTCCCAACCGGTTGGTGTATTCACTGGCAGCAGGAACGCCCCAAGAACCGCTAAACAAAGTCGTTGCCGTCAAGTCCATAGCTGGAAAGACGGCAAGTTCCTATTTCGGGTGGACTGCATCCGTCACGGTAACTATCCGAGATGTGAACACCGGAGCCAATGTATCCAATGCCATGGTGAAAGGTAGCTTTTCAACGGGTGGTTCGGTCAGTTGCACCACAAGCAGTGTGGGCAGTTGTAGTTTGGCGAGTGGGACCATCAATCGGAAATCATTGTCCACTACATTATCCATTACCGACGTTTCGGGCACGGGTATGACCTATGATGCATCGCAAAACTCGGCAACTCAGATCGTGATTTCGAAACCTTGATCCATTCGTTGAATTGGATGGGTGGCCGCGGTTGATTTATCGGCGATCTACGCGCCAGTGTTGAACTGATTCGGTGGCCACTCCTATGCAAGGGGTATGGAGATATCCCGCTTTTACCCAAGCTATGAAGTATCAATAGGTTGTTTCTGTTCATCGGAGTAGAGTTTGAGAGACTGGGAGTTACTGCACAACCGTTGTTCTCAAGGAACTCAACCCGATAGACATTCAGATGAATGCCGGACTAATGTTGGCTCGCCGCTTGGAACTTGTTTTGTACGTCACCGTCAGGGGCGTGTGCCCGTCTCAGGCAACATTGACGTATGGCGTAAGTGCGCCAGCAGTACGCAATTAGTGTGGGCGCAATCTGGCTACGGATAGTGACGGACTGACAGACGCCTCCAGCCGACACGCTCTGTCGCCCAAAGCGAGTTCTGCCGCCAAGACGCTGGTCATCATGGAACTGCGCCATAAACGACTAACGCAGGCATGTATTGCTTCAGCACTGGAAGTTGCCAAGTGCACGGTTTCGCGGGTGCTGGCCCCGTGGCGGCCTTTCCCGGCTGAGCGTTTGACCTGCCGAGCCGGTCGTGCCGACGTCCCCCTGATTTGAGTAGCGCTTAACTCAGGAGTCCAATCCCATAGACAGTAGATTGGACGTGAGGAAGAGATTTACCGAAGAACAGATCATTGGCTTCCTGCGCGAAGCCTAGGGGGACCTGGCGGTAGCGAAGCTGTGCCGCAGGCACGGCTTCTCGGAGGCTAGTACTACTGACCTGCCCCCATTCACCGTACCAATCAAAAGTGGAAGTCCGGGTTCAAGGGTAATCGATTTGTCATTGAGTTAAAGGGTGTTGAGCTGCATCGCCAGCGCGCTGGCGATGCAGCTCGGCGAATCGAGCCGGGGGGATGCGCCCCAGGCTGCTGTGGGGCCTGACTTCGTTGTAGTCCTTTCGCCATATGGCCACGGCCTCACGCGCCTGGAGCAAGGTCTGAAACCAGCCGTCATTCAGATGCTCGTCACGGAACTTGCCGTTGAAGCTCTCGATGTAGCCGTTCTGCATCGGGCGTCCAGGCTGGATCAGGATGTGGCGAATGCCGTGGGTCTGCACCCAGGCCATGAACGCCCGGCTGGTGAACTCCGGGCCGTTGTCGGTGCGCACGGCTTGCGAGTAGCCACGAAACAGCGCTGCCCGATCCAGAACGCGGGTCACGTACTGGCCTGAAATGCCGAAGTCCACCGCAATGTCCACGCTCTCGTGGCTGAAATCGTCGGCCACGGTCAGGTACTTCAGGCGCCGGCCTCCAGAGAGGCTGTCGCTCACAAAATCCACGCTCCAGACCTCGTTGACCGTGCGTGCCAGTTGCCGCGGCACCCGCTCGTTGACAGGGCGCTTGCCCTTCTTGCGCCGGCGCACGGCCAGGTTGGCTTGCCGGTAGAGGCGGTACACGCGCTTGTGGTTCACGCCGGGGAACTCCGGGCGCAACATGTCGTGGATGCGCCGGTAGCCGAATCGTCGGCGGGCCTGGGCGATCTCGACGATCTTGCCTGTGAGATCCTGGGTCATCGGGTTGGTCTCGGGTGGATGGCGGTAGCTGTCGCGGGAGAGCCCCACAAGACGGCACGCTCGGCGTTCAGACAAATGGTGCTCGCTCACCATGCGCCCAACAGCCTCGCGCCTGGCCTGTGGGGCTAGCGCTTTACCCCCAGGACGCTCTTGAGCGCGTGCATGTCCAGGTGGGCCTCGGCCAGTAGCCGTTTGAGCTTGGCGTTCTCGGACTCCAGTTCACGCAGGCGTTGGGCCTCGGAAACCTGCATGCCGCCAAACCTGGCGCGCCACTTGTAAAACGTCGCGTCGCTGAAGCCGCCATTGCGACAAAGCTCCTTGATCGGCAGGCCAGCCTCGGCCTGCCGCAGGAACCCGATGATCTGTTCTTCGGTGAATCTGCTCTTCTTCATGTCCGTCATTCTCCGGGTGGTTGACAGACTTCACTAACTTCAGCCTGGTACGGCTGGCGGGGGGCAGGTCAGCCTGACACCGACAGCTTATGCAAAAACGGTGGTTTAAACACCAGTTAAATTCACCCCGGACTCCAAAGCCCAGTGCTACTGAAAATGGGGGGCCGTCGGTGCCACCGCTCTGGACGCCTGGAATCATCACCACAACTGGCACCGCCCGCACGGACCGGGTGCGCCACCCCCATATCCAGACTCAACCTTTCAGTCAACAACCTGTTGACGCTTCACAGCCAGCGATAGATGAAGCCTTGCTTGACATTACCCTGTACCGCAATTTTGCCGTGGTGACCCACATTGAGCGGTTTGCCTACTGGGTCACCACCCTGCGATTCCGTCATTTGCTTGAAAAACCCAAACTGGCCAAGTCATGCCCACAAGGCAATGACCGCAAACGTGCAAGGGACATTTTATACCAAATAAAACATGGAATTACCGTATAGTCATAATTTTACCGGAATGTAGATAAAGCGACTCACAATTGAAAATTCACCTCACCCTTATCTGGCTTGACATTGAGATCGGACCTTTTCGCGAACCGAATTTGATGTACAAAAACCGTCAGCAGTCTGACATAGCGCAGGGAGATCGATGCCTTGTTCACCCCGTGCTTTGCGCAGCCGATCCTGTTACAGCAGTACTCCGGATAGTTTCTCCGCAGGCTTGTACGCGAGTACATCCTGTACTGAATTGAATACTGCCCTGTTTAACGCCCTAAACCAGGAAGTCCCATGAAAGTCGCCATCATCGGCTCCGGTATCTCCGGCCTCGCTGCCGCCCACACACTGCATGGGCACGCCGATCTGACCCTGTTTGAGGCCGCAGACTACTTTGGCGGCCACACCCACACCGTGGACATCACCCTGCCCACGCCGGGCGGTCCGGTCACCCACGGTGTGGACACGGGCTTCCTGGTCTTCAACGAACGCACCTATCCGACCCTGATCCAGTTGTTTGAAGAACTGGGCATCGAGACCGTCAAGTCCGACATGTCGTTCTCGGTCCAGGCGCCTGGCGCGCTGAGCGGCCGCACGCTCGAATGGAGCGGCTCCAGTCTCGACACGGTCTTCGCCCAGCGCAGCAACCTGCTGAACCCGCGCTTCATCCGGATGCTGCGCGACCTGTTGCGCTTCAATGCCTTGTGCACCCGAATTGCCATTGCCAATCAGGACACCGAACTGATGCAGCCCCTGGCCAGCTTCCTGGAACTGCACCGCTTCAGTGCCGAGTTCCGGGACTGGTATTTCCTGCCCATGCTCGGCTGCATCTGGAGTTGCCCGACCGACCAGATGCTGCAGTTCCCCGTGGCCACGATGATCCGCTTCTGCCACAACCATGGGCTGATGCAGGTCAGCAACCGCCCCCAGTGGTGGACGGTCAAGGGCGGCGCGCGCCACTATGTCGACAAGATCACGGCGGCCATCGCCGACAAGCGCCTGAACACACCGGTCCGCCGTATCGAGCGCGACCCCGGCACGGCAACCGCCGGCGTGCGCATCACCACCGACCACGGCACCGAAACATTCGACAAAGTGATCCTGGCCACGCATTCCGACCAGTCCCTGGCGCTACTGCACAGCCCTTCGCGCGAAGAACAAGAGACGCTGGGCGCCGTCCGCTACCAACCCAACCGCGCCATCCTGCACACCGACACGTCGGTGTTGCCGCAACGCGCCAAGGCCTGGGCCGCGTGGAACTACGAACGAGCAGCCAGCGCCAACGCCGAAGCTTCTCGGGTGTGCCTGCACTACCTGATCAACCGCCTGCAACCGTTGCCGTTCCAGCAATCCGTGCTGGTTTCGCTGAACCCGGCCCGTGCGATCGACCCCGAAAAAATCCTGGGCGAATTCGACTATGAGCACCCCGTGTTCGACCAGCCCGCCATTCGCGCCCAGTCTCGCGCCCGGGCCTTGCAGGGGCGTCGCAACACCTACTTTGCCGGGGCCTGGATGGGCTATGGCTTTCACGAAGACGGCCTGAAGGCAGGCCTGAACGCCGCACGCCAGTTGCTGGCCGATGCCGGCGCGCGCCGGGAGCGTCCGGCGCCGGCACCGCGGGTGATCGAACTCGAAGCGGTGGCCGCTTGAACCCGCAAGGTGCGCTCATCGGGTTCGGCGAAGTGCGCCACCGGCGCCTGCGCCCGGTCGGCAATGCCTTCAGCTACCCCACCTACTTTCTCATGTTGCCCATGCGCCACCTTCGGGCACACGGCAGCGACACGCTGGCGCTCAACCGGCCTGGCCTGCTGAGCTTTCACGAGCGCGACCACGGCGACGGCCGCAGTGCGCAAAGCGGCGGCGCGCTGGCCTGGCTCGACGCACTCTTGCAGGAGGCCGGCATCCAGGATGCCACCGGCGAGGCCTGGCTGCAGACCTATCCGCGGGTGCTGGGCCATACCTTCAAACCGGTGAGTTTCTGGTACTGCCATACCCCCCACGGGGACCTGCGCGCGGTCGTCGCCGAGGTCAACAACACCTTCGGCGAGCGGCACTGCTACTTGCTGGATCAGCCGGCATTCGGCGCTGAACTGCGTGCCGACAAGGTCTTTCATGTGTCCCCGTTCTGCAGCACGGATGGCCAGTATCGTTTCCGGTTCATGCGCTCCCACAACGACGGTGGGGAGCACATCATTGCCCGCGTCGACCATGACGACGCCGACGGCCCCCTGATCGAGACCAGCCTCAGCGGAACGCTGCAACCCGTCACCCCGACAAGCCTGCGCAGAGCCCTGCTGCGCTACCCCGCTCTGACCTTGGGCGTAGTCGCCCGCATCCACTGGCAGGCCCTTCGCCTCTGGCTCAAGCGGGTTCCGTTCCGCCACAAGCCAGCGCCACCGGCCGAATGGGTGAGCCGCCAAACGCCCTGAGCGTCCACAGATACAACCACCGCCCTTTCCCTCGATTCACCTGAAAACCTACTCGGCCATGAACACCCTGACCGCCCCCTCGCTCTCCCTGCCCCACGGCGCGCCGGCCGCAGCTCGCAGTGTCCTGCGACTGCTGCAAAGGATCCGCCATGGCACGCTGACGATGCAGTTGCCCAACGGTGAAACCCAGAGCTTCGGCAACGGCGAACTGCCCCACGCCGTGATGACGCTGAAGAACTGGAACGTGTGCGCCGCGGCGCTGCGCTCGGGCGACATCGGTTTTGCCGAAAGTTACATCGCGGGCGACTGGACCACCCCCAACCTGACCGCGCTGATCCGGGTGCTGGTGCGCAACCGTCGCGACGTGGAAGACGTGATCCACGGCAGCTGGGCCGGACGGTTCCTGTACCGCTTGCGCCATCTGATGCGCCGCAACAGCCGGTCCAACAGCCGCAAGAACATCCACGCCCACTACGACCTGGGCAATGCGTTCTACCAGCTCTGGCTGGACGACACGATGAACTACTCGTCGGCCTGGTTCGACGGCGACCAGAGCCAGTCCATGCAAACCGCACAGCATGCCAAGGTGCGCCGCGCCCTGCGCATGGCCGGTGTGCAGCCGGGCAACCGCGTATTGGAGATCGGTTGTGGATGGGGTGCCTTGACCGAAATGGCCACCACCGAGTTCCATGCCTCCGTCACCGGCGTCACCCTGTCCACCGAGCAGCTCGCTTTCGCACAGGCCCGCATGGCCCGGCTTGGGACGCAGAACCAGGCCGATCTGCGACTACAGGATTACCGCGCCATCCAGGATGCGCCGTTCGACGCCATCTGCTCCATTGAAATGGTCGAGGCCGTTGGCCGCGAATACTGGCCCACCTATTTCCAGACGGTTCATCGGCTTCTGAAGCCGGGGGGCAAAGCCTGCATCCAGAGCATCGTGATTGACGACGCCCTGTGGGACCGCTATATCGCATCCACCGACTTCATCCAGCAATACATCTTCCCGGGTGGCTGCCTGCCCTGCCCGCGCGAGTTTCGGCGCGAAGCCGCGGCCGCCGGACTGAAGGTGGTGGACGAGTTCGCCTTCGGCGCGGACTACGCCGAGACGCTCAGAAGGTGGCGCGAGCAGTTCCTTGCCCACCGCCATCAAGTCCAGCGACAAGGCTTCGACGAGCGCTTCATGCACACCTGGGAGTTCTATCTCGCCTACTGCGAAGCGGCCTTCGCGGAATCCAGCATCGACGTGGTGCAGTACACCTTGGCACGGCCATGACTCCTAAATCAATAGCATATCTGGTCCATTTTTCGCTGGGATTTGCCCTATTTTGTTCAAATTCTGTCGCCAGCACGGTCCCTGAGCCGGTGCCATCGGTTTCGGCGGCCCCTTCTGCGCTGAGTGGCGCCAGGCTGGCCGGCACGGCCCGGTTGCGTTTCTGGGGACTGGACATTTACCAGGCCCGCCTGTGGGTGCGCCCGGGATTTCAGGCGCCGGATTTCGCGCGGCACACTTTCGCTCTGGAACTGGACTACCTGCGCACCTTCACACGAACCGAGATCGCCACGCGATCGATCGAGGAAATGCGTCGCATCAGCCGCTTCAGTGACGCCCGGGCCGAGGAATGGCAAGGCGCCCTGCGCGCCGCGCTGCCCGATGTGAAAAAGGGCGACAGCATCACGGGTCTGCATCTGCCAGGGACCGGCGTGCGCTTCCTGCTCAACGGCAAGCCCTACGGAGAAGTGCGCGACCCCGAGTTTGCCCCGCTGTTCTTCGGCATCTGGCTGTCGCCCGCCACCTCCGAACCCGCGCTGCGCCAGTCCCTGCTGGCGCAGGTCCAGCCGTGACACCTGATCGGCCTGCCCGGCATGACTGAACCGGTCTTTTCCGCTCGGAAGGGCGCCTTGTATGGCGGCCTGGGCCTGCCCCTGGCGTTCCTCGCTTTGCCGCTGTACGTGATCCTGCCGAACCACTATGCGCGGGAATTCGGCGTGCCGCTGGCCTTGCTCGGCGCATTGCTGCTGGGCGCCCGGCTGCTCGACGCCTTCATTGATCCCCTGCTGGGACGCCTGGGCGATCGCCTGTTTGCGCGATCGCTAGGCAGCGTGCTGGGCGCCGGGGCCATCGCCGCGATCGCGCTGGCCGCCGGATTTGCCGCCCTGTTCCTGCCTCCGGTGCGCGGAACCACGGCCTTGCTGTTCTGGGCAGCGGGCGCGCTGGTCTTGACCTACACCGCCTACAGCCTGCTGTCCATCACGCACCAGGCCTGGGGTGCCATGCTCGGCGGGGACGAATGGCAACGCGGGCGGATTGTTGCCTGGCGCGAAGGGCTGGGCTTGGTGGGGGTGGTGTTGGCCGCGCTGGCCCCGGGCCTGCTCGGCATGCCCGCGACCACGGTGCTGCTGGCGATCGCGCTGTTCCTGGGGTGGCTGGCCTGGTCGCGTGCGCCACGCCCCCGGCCGGATAGCCAGCGCGTACCCGCGGTGGAGAAGGCGGCCACCGCGGGCAGCCTCTGGCATCCCCTGCGACACCCGGCATTCCGGCGCCTGCTGGCCGTGTTCATGCTGAACGGGATTGCCAGCGCCATCCCGGCCACCCTGGTGCTGTTCTTCGTGCAAGACCGGTTGCAGGCACCACCCGCCCTGGAGCCGGCCTTCCTCGGTCTGTACTTTGTCAGTGCGGCCATCTCATTGCCTCTGTGGATGCGCGCCGTGCGGCGCTTCGGCCTCGCGCGAACCTGGCTCGTCGGTATCGTTCTGGCGGTCGCCACCTTTGCCTGGGCCGCCACGCTGGGCGCTGGGGATGCCTCGTTGTTCCTGATCGTCTGCGCCCTGTCTGGCGCAGCACTCGGCACGGACCTGGCACTGCCCGGCGCGCTCCTGGCCGGCGTGATTGATGCCAACGGCGACCGCGGCAAAGCCGAAGGGGCGTACTTCGGCTGGTGGAACTTCGCGGTCAAGCTCAATCTCGCCCTGTCGGCCGGGCTGGCCCTGCCCCTGCTGGCGCTGGCCGGCTACACCCCAGGCACCACCGACCCACAGTCCCTGCAGGCACTCACCCTGGCCTATTGCGCCCTGCCCTGCGCGCTCAAGCTGCTGGCCGCCGGCGCGCTCTACGCCCTGGTGATCCGGCCCAGGGCCGCCCCGAGCGCCCCTTCACTCTTGCGGAGCCCTTCATGAAACGACGACTTCTTCTGACCGGCATGGCCGGCTCGGCCGCCCTGGCCCTCGCGGGCTGCGCTGGCCCCCAGATCAACGACTATGCATCGGAAAAGCCTGTGCTGGATCTGCGGGAGTACTTCAACGGCACGCTGGACGCCTATGGCCTGTTCACCGATCGCTCCGGCAAGGTCGTCAAGCGCTTCACCGTCGTCATGCGCTGCACCTGGACCGGCGATGAAGGCGTGCTCGACGAGGACTTCATCTATTCCGACGGCACCCTGCAAAAGCGCATCTGGCGCCTGAAGCGCTTCGCCGACGGTCGCTACACCGGCACCGCGGACGATGTGGTGGGCGAGGCGACCGGTCAAGCCCGTGGCAACGCCTTCAACTGGAAATACACACTCGCCTTGCCCGTCGATGGCAAGGTGTGGAACGTGGAGTTCGACGACTGGATGTACCTTATGGACGGTCGGGTCATGCTCAACACCGCGGTGATGAGCAAGTGGGGCGTGCGGCTGGGTGAGGTCACGTTGTCGTTCGTGAAAAGGCCATGAAAGCCACCTTCAGTCCAGCTCGGCCTGTACCGCTGAATGTCGGCAGCGCACCGTCACGAGGATGGTTCGCGCCCCTGAACCCGCCGCTGACGGCCTGGGAGGGACAACGCGTCTGGATCATCGGTGCCTCCAGTGGCATCGGGCGCGCGACGGCCGAGGCGCTGCTGAAGAAGGGCGCCCGCCTCGTGGTGTCGGCCCGCACGGAACAGACCCTGCTGGACTTCGCAGCCAGCCAGGTGGGTCAGAGCGCCGCCACGGGCACGACGATTGTTCCGGTGGCCCTGGATGTGACCGATGCCGCCAGCGTGGCCAAGGCTGCCCGGACGGTGCTGGCGCAGGGTCCGGTCGACGTTGTGCTGTACTGCGCCGGACACTACCGCGCGCAGCGAGCCACCGCGTTCGACCTGCCCGACATGCTGCGGCACCAGGAGGTGAACTACACCGGTGCCCTGCGGGTGCTCGACGCGATCATTCCGTCCATGCTGGAGCGCGGGGCCGGCCACATCAGCCTGGTCAGCAGCGTGGCTGGCTTTCGGGGCCTGCCACAAGGCCTGGCCTATGGCCCCACCAAGGCGGCGCTGATCAACCTGGCGGAAACGCTCTACCTCGACCTGCGCGACGCCGGCATCGGCGTGAGCCTGATCAATCCCGGCTTCGTCGAGACCCCGTTGACCCAACAGAACGCCTTCACCATGCCGGCGCTGATCACGCCCGAGCAGGCAGCCATCGAGATCCTTCGCGGCTGGGCACGCGGCCGCTTTGACATCCATTTCCCCAAACGCTTCACGCGCTGGCTCAAACTGCTGCGCCTGCTACCCTACCGGCTGTACTTTGCGGCCGTCAGCCGCTTCACCGGACTGTAGCCACCCATGCCCCTCGCCGACCCGCGCGCCGCAGCGGACCGCATCGTCCGCTGGTTCGAGACCCTCACCCCGGACAGCCTGACGGGTTTGGACGATTGCTACACGCCCGATGCCACCTTCAAGGACCCGTTCAACGAGGTGAAGGGCGTGGACGCGATCCGGGACATCTTCAGCCACATGTACCGGGCACTTGACGAACCCCGCTTCATCGTGACCGGTCGCATCGTCGACGGTGAACAATGCTTCCTCATCTGGGAGTTTCGCTTTCGCTTCAAGCGTTTCGACACCACCACGTTGCAGACCGTGCGAGGAGGCTCACACCTGATGCTGGCCGACGATGGCCGCATCCGCATGCACCGCGACTACTGGGATGCGGCGGAAGAACTCTATGAAAAGCTGCCGGTGCTGGGCCGGCTGATGCGCTGGCTCAAGCGCCATGCCAACAGCTGACCCAACGGACCAAACAGCCCGCGTCAGGCCGGCGGGCGCGAATCGATGAAACTCTGACGCAGCATCAGCTTGTCCTGCAGCTTGTGCAGGTTCGGGTATTCGCTGCGCCAGTCGATCTGCGGGAAGCGGAAATCGAGATACCCCAGCGCACAGCCGACGGCAATGTCGGACAGGCTCAGGTGAATCCCGCTGCAATAGGGCTTGTCGCCCAGCCCCTGGCTCATGGACTTCAGGCTGGCGTGGATCTTGGCCATCTGGCGTTCGATCCAGGCCTGGCAACGTTCGCCGTCCGAGCGACCGGCCCAGGTGGCCTCCAGGCGGGCCAGAATGGCCGCGTCCAGCAGCCCGTCGGCCAGGGCCTCCCAGGTCTTGACCTCGGCGCGCTCACGGCCCGGCTGCGGGATCAGCTTGCCGACGGGCGACAGGGTGTCGAGGTACTCCACGATGACACGGGAATCGAACACGGCCTCGCCGCCTTCCATCACCAGACAGGGCACCTTGCCCAGCGGATTGGATTCGCCAATCCGCGTGCCGGCCGACCAGACGTCCTCGGAAACGAACTGGTAGTCCAGCTTTTTCTCCGCCATGACGATGCGCACCTTGCGCACGTAAGGACTTGTCACGGCTCCGATCAGTTTCATGGTCACTCTCTCTGCAGTTATTCTGGTTCTCGTGGTGGATTCATTCTAGGGGAAGCCCGGCGGTCCTGTGGTGCAGCGGCGCAACACCCCCGACCTACAATCCGGGGATGAGCCTGACCCCGACTTCCGCCCTCTCGCCGCTGGACGGCCGCTACGCCGCCAAACTGGCCCCCTTGCGCCCGCTCATGAGCGAGCAGGGCTACATGCACCGTCGCGTCCAGGTGGAAGTGGCCTGGCTGATCGCGCTGAGCGACGCAGGCTTCGCCGAGTTCAAGCCCCTGTCCCCCGGCGCACGCACCTACCTGCTGGGGCTGGTGAAACACTTCTCTGAGGCTGATGCTCTCGCGATCAAGGAGATCGAAAAGACCACCAACCACGACGTCAAGGCCGTGGAGTACTGGATCAAGTCGAAGTTCGAGGCGCGCCCCGAACTGGAACTGGCCAGCGAATTCGTCCATTTCGCCTGCACCAGCGAGGACATCAACAACACCAGCCATGCCCTGCAACTGCGCGCCGGGCGCGACCTCGTGCTGCTGCCGGCGCTGGACCGTATTCTGCTGAAGCTGCGCGAAATGGCCCACAACCTGGCCGACGTGCCGATGCTCAGTCGCACCCATGGCCAGACCGCCAGCCCCACCACGGTGGGCAAGGAGATCGCCAACGTGGTGATCCGGCTTCAGACCGCCTGCGACCGCATCGCCGCCGTCAAGATCCTGGCCAAGATGAACGGCGCGGTAGGCAACTACAACGCTCATCTGGCCGCCTGGCCCGATTTCGACTGGGAGGCCTTCGCACGCAAGGTCGTCGAGACGCCCGAGCCGCTGGGCCTGGGGTTGACCTTTCAGCCCTTCAGCATCCAGATCGAGCCGCACGACTACATGGCCGAGTTGTTCGACGCCGTGGCCCGTGCCAACACCATCCTGATCGACCTCTCGCGCGACATCTGGGGCTACGTCAGCCTGGGCTACTTCAAGCAGAAACTCAAGGCGGGCGAGATCGGCTCATCAACCATGCCGCACAAGGTCAACCCGATCGACTTCGAGAATGCCGAAGGCAATCTCGGGCTGGCCAACGCCCTGCTGCGGCACATGGCCGATAAGCTCCCGATCAGCCGCTGGCAGCGTGACCTGACCGACTCCACCGTGTTGCGCAACATGGGCGTGGCACTGGGCTACGCCACGCTGGCCTACCAATCCCTGCTGACCGGCCTGAACAAGCTGGAACTCAATGAAACGGCGCTGGCCGCCGACCTGGATGGCGCCTGGGAGGTGCTGGCCGAACCGATCCAGACCGTGATGCGCCGCTTCGGCGTGTCCGGTGCGTACGAAAAGCTCAAGGAAGTCACGCGCGGCCAGACCGTCACCGCCGAGGCGCTGCACGGCCTGATCCGCTCGCTGGAGATCCCGCAGGCCGAGAAAGACCGCCTGCTCGCCTTGACGCCCGCCACTTACACCGGCATGGCCGGCGAACTAGCCCGGCGGGTCTGAAACCGCTATTTATTGATCAAAATGGCGCCATCCCAGCGCCAAGTGGTCAGTTATAGCTACCAAATACGAAGCAAACCTGACGCGCATGGCCCTCAAATCCACCATCTTCAAGGCCAACCTCTCGGTTGCGGACATCGATCACGGCTACTACGCCGACCATGCCCTGACCCTGGCCCGCCATCCGAGCGAAACCGACGAACGCATGATGGTGCGCCTGGTGGCGCTGGCGCTCAACGCCTGGCAACTGCAGGCCGTGTGCAACGGGGACGGCGTCCTGGCCTTCGGGGCCGGCCTGTCGGACCCGAACGACCCCGATTTGTCCCTGAAGGACTTCACCGGCCACACCCGCCTGTGGATTGAAGTCGGCCAGCCCGAGGACAAGCCGATTGCCAAGGCCTGTCAGAAAGCGGACCAGGTGATGGTCTATGCCTTCCACCACGCGGCCGAGGTCTGGTGGCGCGGCATAGAGAACAAGCTCAGCCGGCTCGACAAGCTGCAAGTCTGGCGCGTACCGACCGAGGCCGCGCAGGCCCTGACGCGCCTCGCCCAGCGAAGCATGCAGCTGCAGGCCACCGTACAGGAGGGCAACCTGAGCCTGTCGGACAGCCAGACGCACATCGACATCGAGTGTGTGCGCTGGAAATAGACCCCCGCCCCGCTTTTCCTGATCTTTTCAGCCGGCGCCCAGCGCCGGTCGGTCACCAGCCGCTCCTGTTTCAGGAGTTGCCTGCGTTCGATCTCTGCGTCTCCCGGGCCCGCTCGGCGTAGCGGTTGAAACGCCAGGCGGTGCCTTCGGCGGTGATGCGGCGCCAGGTGCTGCGTTTTTCTGCCGGACCCATCTCGGGCCAGTACTGCACTTCCGATTCCGTGCGCCCGCAGCCCTTGCACACGGCATCGCCCTGGCTCGTCGAGCAGATGGCGATGCACGGTGTATCCGGTGTGCTGGCATACCAGGTCTGCCACGCCGCCCATGCGGCGGCGGAGAAGGCCTGCTCGTCGGCCAAATCCTGACGCTGGAACACCATGCGCGCGTACAGGCTGGCCAGCGCATGCACCGGTGGCGCGAGCGTGAAACCGTCGGCGCTTGGGCGGCGTTCGCGCCAGAAATTGATCGCGGCCTCGATGTCGGTGATGTGGATGCCAGGCATGGGGAACAGGGATTCTGCGGGAGCGGATCATAGCCCGTGGCGCCCGCGCGCTGGCCTTTGACCAAGTCCTTGCGGCTTGTACGGAATTCGGTGTTTCTGCTGTAATTTCTGTACGAAGGGGAGTAGCTCCCTTTTGCCGTGACACAGGGAGGTGCGCCAAGCGCCGTCACGACAAATATCGACAGGCCGTCAATACGAAGCACTCCAACTTCCGGTCTGTCGGGCGCATTTCGCATGACTCCATGCCGAGCCAGACCTTCGACTTGTAACCTGGGGTGGTTAGGGTCGAAGCACGCATGGGGATCAGCCGGTCAAGCCTGCTGATCAACGCGTTTCCTGCCCTCTGCGCAACAGGTTGTGAATCGACACAACGCGGAGAGACCCGTCATGGAAATGTTTTCAACCCCTTGGTGGTCCGCCCTTCTGGCCATCATTCTGATCGACCTCGTGCTCGCAGGTGACAACGCGATTGTCATTGCGCTGGCCGCCCGCAGCCTGCCCCCGGCCTTGCAGAAGAAAGCCATCGTCTGGGGCACGCTGGGCGCCATTGTCGTGCGCTCGGCCATGACCGTGGGCGTCGTCTGGCTGCTGCAGATTCCCGGCCTGATGCTGGCGGGTGGCCTCGGCCTGCTGTGGATCGCCTACAAGCTGTTGGCCGATAACGGCGAAGACGAGCATGCCGGGCCGGTCGCACACACTTTCTGGGGTGCGATGAAGACGATCGTCGTGGCCGATGCGTTGATGGGCATTGACAACGTGCTGGGTGTGGCAGGAGCCGCCCACGGCTCTTTCGATCTTGTGATCATCGGCCTGCTGATCAGCGTGCCCATCGTCGTTTTCGGCAGCTCGATGGTGCTGCGGCTGGTGCAACGCTTTCCGCTCATCATCAAGCTCGGCGCCGCCGTGCTGGCCTTCACTGCGGCCCGGATGATCGTGGGCGAACCCCTGCTTGATGCGGTGTTCGATCCCCCGGAGTTCGTGCACACGGCCGCCCGCTGGACGACCTATGCCGCCGCCGTGGCCGGTGTGCTGGGCGCCGGCTGGTGGTCTGCCACCCGCCGCAACGCGCCGGTGCAGCTTGCGCGTGACCACGGCCACGCGGCCTGAAGGATTGCCTGTTTCTCCCCGTCCTCAAACCACCCTGAAAGGAAGCTCCGATGGACAAGATCATTGTGTACGTGGACGATGCAGCCTACGCGAGGCAGCAACTGACACCGATGCTGGGAACCGGCCAGCACACGCGGTGGGAACTGGTGGCGTGCCCGGCGCACCTGACCCGGCACGCCCGCCGGTGGATCAGCCATTCGGCGCTTGAGAAATGGCGCAACGAATGGTCTCAGCGGCTTCTCGCCGACATCACGCCGCTGTTGCGCAATGCGGGTCACACGGTGACCTTGCATGTGGCACACGGCACCCTGGTCGACATGACCCGGCGGCTGACCGGCGGGGATCCGTCGACCCGCGTGTTGGACGCGCGACGGCCGCGTTTCGGGCAGGATCTCGAACCGATTGTCTCCGGGCAAGCCGTCACCCCGTCCAGCCGCTGGGCCGTGCCGGGCAGCGTGGCCACACTGGGGGCCGTCCTGGTTCTGGCGTCTGAATAGACGCGCCCGCCGGCGCGACCCTCTCGTCGGCCGGCGGCACCGCCACGGGTAGGCGGTGCTATGCTGCGCGGCATGAAGCTCATTCTCAAATGGCTGCTGAGTGCAGCCGCGCTGCTGGCAGTGGCCCACCTCTACAGTGGCGTCAAGGTGGACTCGTTCACCGCCGCGATGGTGGCGGCGCTGGTGATCGGCTTGCTCAATACCATCGTGCGCCCGATTCTGGTGCTGTTGACGCTGCCCGTCACCCTGGTCACGCTGGGGCTGTTCCTGTTCGTCATCAACGCGCTGATGTTCTGGGCCGCTGGCGGCATGCTGGGGGGATTTCACGTGGCCGGCTTCGGGGCGGCGCTGGTGGGCTCGCTGATCTATTCGCTGCTCGGCGTCGTGATCGACTCAGCGCTCCAGGGCCTGTTCGCGAAGTCTTGATTCGGCCAGACGCAGCCGGGTGTCAATGATCGACGCCTCGATGTGATCCGCGGGTAGCAGGCTGCCCTTGACCGATAGCGCGCGGGCCGCCTTGAAGCGGTCCACCGCGCCTGCATAGTCCAGATGCGCCATCTGGACCTCGCCCTCGGCCCGCACCGCGCGCAAGACCTGGTTCTGGTCCCGATAGGCCGCCGACAGTGCCTGCCAGGCCGCCGCATCGAGGGGATGTGTGGCCACCCAAGTCTGCAGGGAATCAATGGCCAGTTCGGGCCGGCCCTCCCGGGTGCGCAGCTGGGCCAGCTGAAGCAATTCCGGGCGCGCCAGGGATGGACCAGACCCCAGCGTTTCCATCAGGCTGGAAGCCAGGGGGAGGTTGTTTGCGGCGAGCGCGATGTCGACGGCCAGCAACCGCGCCTGGCGCGACGCCTGCGCATTCCCGGTCGTCAACGCCAGCAGGCGGCGAACCAGCGCTACGGCGCGGCCGTACTCGCGCAGCCGCTCCGCCGCCAGCGCGGCGGTATACAGCACCGCCGCGCGGCGCGGCGCGCTCAGGCTGGCGAACCCGGCCAGCTCCGGCTCGGTGCTCCAGGCCCGAAGCAGATCGACCCCGGGGTAAGACAACACCCGGGCGCGCGCCGCAACCATCGCGTGCTCCATGGTGGGTTCCTGAGGGCCCATGGGTGCGCCAGTCATCGGCACGCGGGACTGCATGTCGGCGATGCGCTCGGTGGTGAGCGGGTGGCTACGCAGGTAGGGGAACGAACCGTTGTCGTTCAGCCGCGAAGCTTGCTGCAGTTTTTCGAACATGGTCACGAAACCGCTGGGCTCGAACCCCGCCTGGGTCATCACGCCAAAGCCGATACGGTCGGCCTCGCGCTCCATGTCGCGGGAGAAGTTGAGCTGGTTCTGTGCCGCCAGCGCCTGTCCGCCAGTGAGCACCGCATTGGCCATCTCGGGACTCTTGCTGGCGGCCAGCGCGGCCAGGATCAGCGCGCCCACCATCCACGGCGCCTGCCGGTTCTGCTGGGTCATGAGGCGGGAGATGTGGCGTTGCGTGACGTGCGTGAGCTCGTGCGCCAGAACCGACGCCAGCTCATCGCGGCTGTTGACCACGCCGATCAGTCCGAGATGAAGGCCCAGGTAGCCGCCGGGCAGGGCAAATGCGTTGACGCTGCCGTCGCGGCCCAGCAGGATCTCCCAGGCAAAACGCTCGTCAAGCTCGGGCGGGAGTTCGCCGCGTGCGCGCGCGCCCGCCAGCAGGGCCTGCCAGATGCGCTGCACGTACTCGCCGAGAATGGGGTCGTCGATATAGTCCGGGTCGCGGTAAAGTTCGCGGACGATGCGCTCGCCGATCCGACGTTCCGCGCCCGCGGTCATATCGGCGCCATCCCCCATGGCCGGAAGCTGGTTCTGCGCAACCGCCAGCGGCGCCACCTGAGTAGCTATCAATACAGAAGCAATCAGCGACCTTATGACGCTGGGTTTGAGCATATTTCTTTCATATTCTTGGTCAAAGCGTATCCAGCGGGATGTAGCCCACGACCCGCGCCGATCGGGCGTCGAGCAACACGGTCCAGAACGAGCGGCGGGCAACCAGTGGCAGGTATACCATCTGGTCCGCCGGCAGGCCGGCAGCGGCGAAAGCCGCCCGGATTTCACCGGCCTGCGCGGGAAACCGCTCCGGCAACTGGGCGGCGGGGCGGGCCTTGGCCAGCACCTGCGCCGTCGCCCGATCGTAGGGCTGCCAGAACTCCGGCCGCGCCCCGATGTGCAGGCCTTGCACGGCGGCAATGGTGGCGGACACGCGCTCCTGTTCGTCGACAAAGGGGCGCACGGCGACCAGCGTGGGTCCGCTGCGGGGCAGGTCTGCCACCGCAGGCGGCGCCCGCTGCAGCAACTCCTCCGGCACATCGACCGCGTGAACCGCACGGAAACGGTCCAGTTCGAACACCAGATGGACCGGCCGCGCCAGATAGACCGACCACAGGCCATAGCCCAGACCGGCCAGCTGGATCATGGCCACCACCGCCAGGTCGCGCACCAGTTCAGCTCGTGGCTTGGAACGATTGAAGATGATCAGGGTCATCAGTGGCCCCAGGATCACATCGATGGAGACGACCAACGTGAACAACTCGCGGCCTCCCGATATTTCCCGGTAGGGATAGGGGTACCAGACGGCAAATACCAGCCAGGCCGCGCTGGCTGCCACCAGCATGCTGATGCCCAGATGCAGGGTTGCCGCCCGGGCGCGTGATTTCCAGTCAGTCATCGCCATATGATGCTTGAAGAAAATGAACGATCTGTAAACTCACCTGATTCTGCCTCCGAACGCCCAACATGCCTCCAACAAGTCCCCTCACCCATTTTGACGCCCAAGGCCAGGCCCACATGGTGGACGTGGCCGCAAAGGCCGACACGCACCGGATTGCCGTCGCAAGCGGCCGCATTGTGATGCAAGCGGACACGCTGGCCCTGGTTCAGGCTGGCACGGCCAGGAAAGGCGATGTGCTGGGCATCGCGCGCGTGGCCGGAATCATGGCCGCGAAGCGGACCAGCGACCTGATCCCGCTGTGCCATCCGCTGGCCCTGACCCGGGTGGCGATCGAATTCACGCTCCCCACCGAGGCCACAGCAGTTTCGCCCTCGATCGAATGCGCGGCCACGGTCGAAACGGTCGGCCCCACCGGGGTCGAGATGGAGGCGCTGACCGCTGTCCAGGTCGCGCTGCTGACGATCTACGACATGTGCAAGGCGGTGGACCGTGGCATGACGATCACGGACGTGCGGGTGCGCGAGAAGCACGGCGGGAAGTCCGGGAGCTTTGTGAATCCCTGAGCACGGTGGGCCCACCCTCGACCCGCCGATCGTTCCGCCATCCCGCCAAAGACAAAAGCCCCGGCCTGACGGACGGGGCTTTTGCTTCGTAAGAAGTGCCGCGCACGGCAAGACAGCCGTTCGCTTACTTGTTGCCTCGGTACTTTCGCAACGCCGACAACTGGGCCGCCATCATGGCCAGTTCGGATGTGGCCATCGCCAGTTCCTGCTCGTTGATCGCATT
Organism: Candidatus Skiveiella danica; assembly: GCA_016721925.1. Classification (GTDB taxonomy): domain Bacteria; phylum Pseudomonadota; class Gammaproteobacteria; order Burkholderiales; family Burkholderiaceae_C; genus Skiveiella; species Skiveiella danica. The sequence goes on along the minus strand of JADKHE010000011.1, from coordinate 574,609 downwards.
GCGGACCGCTTCCTGAGCGGCCGCGCGAGCTTCGTTGGCTTTCTCTTCGTCCAGATCCTTGCCACGAATGGCAGTGTCGGACAAAACGGTCACGCGGTCGGGCTGAACTTCCAGAATGCCACCGGCCACAAAGATGAACTCTTCGCCGCCATCAGCCTTCTCGATGCGCACCGAACCCGGCTTGATCCGCGTGATCAGCGGCGTGTGGCGGGGATAGATGCCCAATTCGCCGATCTCGCCGGGAAGCGCCACAAAGCGCGCTTCGCCCGAGAAGACCGACTCCTCGACACTGACAACATCAACGTGGATGGTGTTCATGGGTTACCGCCGATCAGATTTTTTTCGCTTTTTCGAACGCTTCGTCGATGGTGCCAACCATGTAGAACGCCTGCTCGGGCAGGTGATCGCACTCACCGTTCACGATCATCTTGAAGCCGCGAATGGTTTCGGCCAGCGTGACGTACTTGCCGGGCGAGCCGGTGAACACTTCAGCGACGTGGAACGGCTGGCTCAGGAAGCGCTGGATCTTGCGGGCGCGGGCCACAGCCAGCTTGTCTTCAGGCGCCAGATCGTCCATGCCCATGATCGCGATGATGTCGCGCAGTTCGCGGTAGCGCTGCAACGTGCCTTGCACGGCACGAGCCGTTTCGTAGTGGTCCACGCCGACCACCAGCGGATCGAGCTGGCGGCTGGTCGAGTCCAGCGGATCCACGGCGGGGTAGATACCCAGCGAAGCAATGTCGCGGCTCAGCACCACGGTGGAGTCCAGGTGGGCAAAGGTCGTGGCGGGCGACGGGTCGGTCAAGTCATCGGCCGGCACATAAACGGCCTGAATCGACGTGATCGAGCCCACCTTGGTCGACGTGATCCGCTCTTGCAGGCGGCCCATTTCTTCGGCCAGCGTCGGCTGGTAGCCCACGGCGGAAGGCATACGGCCCAGCAGGGCGGACACTTCAGTACCGGCCAGGGTGTAACGATAGATGTTGTCGACGAAGAAGAGCACGTCCTTGCCTTCGTCACGGAAGGATTCGGCAATGGTCAGGCCGGTCAGCGCGACGCGCAGGCGGTTGCCAGGAGGCTCGTTCATCTGGCCGTACACCATCGACACCTTGGATTCAGGCAGATTCTCCAGGTTCACGACGCCGGAATCGGCCATCTCGTGATAGAAGTCGTTGCCTTCACGGGTCCGCTCACCCACCCCGGCAAACACGGACAAGCCGCTGTGTGCCTTGGCGATGTTGTTGATGAGTTCCATCATGTTCACGGTCTTGCCCACGCCGGCGCCACCGAACAGGCCCACCTTGCCGCCCTTGGCAAACGGGCAGACCAGGTCAATCACCTTGATGCCGGTTTCAAGCAACTCCTGCGAAGGGCTGAGCTCGTCATAGGCAGGCGCCTTGCGATGGATCGATGCGGTGAACTCGTGACTGACCGGCCCGCGCTCGTCAATCGGCGTGCCCAGCACGTCCATGATGCGGCCCAGCGTGGCTTTGCCCACCGGCACGGTGATCTGCGCACCGGTGTTGAACACCGTCAGTCCGCGGCGCAGGCCGTCGGACGAACCCAGCGCGATGGTACGTACCACGCCGTCACCCAGCTGCTGCTGCACTTCCAAGGTCAGCGGCGAGCCTTCCATCTTGAGCGCGTCATACACCTTGGGCATGCGGTCGCGCGGAAATTCCACGTCCACCACGGCGCCAATACACTGAACAATTTTTCCTTGGGCTTGCATTTTTCGCTCCAATATTACTAATCTGCTTAGCCGCTGATGGCAGCCGCGCCGGACACGATTTCAGACAGCTCTTTGGTAATCGCGGCCTGCCGGGTCTTGTTGTAAACCAGCTTGAGTTCGGCAATCACGTTGCCAGCGTTGTCGGTGGCGGCCTTCATGGCCACCATGCGCGCGGCATGCTCTGACGCCATGTTCTCCGCCAGTGCCTGATAAACCAGCGCTTCGATGTAGCGAAGAAGCAGGTTATCGATCACCGATTGCGCATCGGGTTCGTAGATGTAATCCCAACCCGGCTCGCCACCACTGGCCTTGGCATCATTCGCCATCTTCTCGGACGAAAGGGGCAACAGTTGCTCGATCACGGGCTCCTGTTTCATGGTGCTGACAAACTTGTTGTAGCACAGGTGGACGGAGCTGACCTCGCCGGCGACATAGGCATCAAGGAGAACCTTGACAGGGCCGACGAGCTTGTCGAGGTGCGGCCGGTCACCCAGATGGGTCACATGCGACACCACCGAGGCACCCACGCGGTTGAGGAAACCCAAACCCTTGTTGCCGATGGCCACCGCCTTCGTGGTCTTGCCCGCGGCGAGCGTTTCCCGCAGCTTGCCAGTGACCTGGCGCAGCAGGTTGGTGTTGAGCCCCCCGCACAAGCCCTTGTCCGTGGTCACCACAATCAGACCCACCGACTTGCCGTCGTTGATCTTCATGAAGTTGTGCACGTACTCGGGGTTGGCCTTGCCCAGGTTCGTGGCAATGTTGCGGATCTTCGTCGCGTAAGGCCGGGCAGCGCGCATACGCTCCTGCGCCTTGCGCATCTTGGAGACCGAGATCATTTCCATGGCCTTGGTGATCTTCTTGGTGTTCTCCACCGATTTGATCTTGGTGCGTAATTCCTTGCCTGCTGCCATCAGTGGCTCCTTGTGGTCAGGTGGAAATCAAGCAAAGGACTTCTTGAACTCGGTCACAGCCTGGGTCAGTTCAGCCTCGGCGTCCTTGTCCAGAGCCCGGCTGTCTTCGACCTTGTTCAACAGGGCAGCGTGCTTGTCCTTGAGGTAAGCGTGCAGGCCGTGCTCGAAAGGCAGGATCTTCTTGACGTCGACGTCGTCCATGTAGCCCTTGTTCACGGCAAACAGCGAAGCGCTCATCAGGCTGATCGGCAACGGGCTGTACTGCTTCTGCTTCAGCAGTTCCGTCACGCGCGCACCGCGGTCGAGCTGCTTGCGCGTGGCCTCGTCCAGATCGGATGCGAACTGTGCGAACGCGGCCAACTCGCGGTACTGAGCCAGGTCGTTACGGATACCGCCGGACTGACCTTTGACCACTTTGGTCTGGGCGGCGCTGCCGACGCGCGACACCGAGATACCGGCGTTGATGGCTGGGCGGATGCCGGCGTTGAAAAGGCTGGTTTCCAGGAAGATCTGGCCGTCCGTGATCGAGATCACGTTCGTCGGAACGAAGGCAGACACGTCGCCGGCTTGCGTCTCAATGATCGGCAAAGCGGTCAGCGAACCGGTCTTGCCCTTGACTTCACCCTTGGTGAATTGTTCGACGTAATCGGCATTCACACGAGCAGCACGCTCCAGCAGGCGACTGTGGAGATAGAACACGTCGCCGGGGTAGGCTTCGCGACCCGGCGGGCGACGCAGCAGCAGCGAAACCTGACGGTAAGCGACAGCCTGCTTGGACAGATCGTCATAGACGATCAGCGCATCCTGACCACGATCACGGAAGTATTCGCCCATGGTGCAGCCCGCGTAGGCCGACACGTACTGCATGGCCGCAGATTCGGAGGCCGAGGCGGCCACGACGATGGTGTATTCCATCGCGCCGGCTTGTTCCAGCGCACGCACCACGTTCTTGATCGACGAGGCCTTCTGGCCAATCGCGACGTAAACGCAGGTCATGTTCTGACCCTTCTGGTTGATGATGGCGTCGATGGCGACAGCCGTCTTGCCGGTCTGACGGTCGCCGATGATCAACTCGCGCTGACCGCGGCCGATCGGCACCATGGAGTCGATCGACTTCAGGCCGGTCTGCATCGGCTGATCCACCGACTGACGTGCAATCACGCCGGGCGCAACCTTCTCGATCACGTCGGTCATCTTGGCGTTGATCGGACCCTTGCCATCGATGGGCTGGCCCAGTGCGTTGACCACGCGGCCAATCAGTTCGGGACCCACCGGCACTTCCAGAATACGGCCCGTGCAACGGACGGTGTCGCCTTCGGAAATGTGCTCGTACTCGCCCAAGATCACGGCGCCGACGGAGTCGCGCTCGAGGTTCAGTGCGAGACCGAAAGTCGGCATGCCATCGCTTCCGGCCGGAAACTCCAGCATTTCGCCCTGCATCACATCGGAAAGACCGTGGATGCGCACGATGCCGTCGGTCACGGATACCACGGTACCCTGATTGCGGATATCCGCGCTGGCGGTCAGGCCTTCGATACGGCTCTTGATCAGTTCAGAAATTTCTGCGGGATTGAGTTGCATGACTCTTTCCTTCTTTCTTTAATAGGCTGATGGCTTACGCCGTCAGCGCGACTTTCATTTGTTCCAGGCGTGCCTTGACAGAAGTGTCCAGCACTTCGTCACCCACCACCACACGAATCCCGCCGATCAATGCCGGTTCGAGTTCCACCTTGACGTTGAGCTTTCGGCCGAACCGCGCCTGAAGCGTCGCGGCCACATCCGCCAGCACCGCATCGTCAATCGGGAATGCGCTGTAGACAACGGCATCCGAGGATCCGCTTTGCGCGTTCTTGAGACTGCGAAACTGCAAGGCCATTTCCGGAAGAACAGAGAGACGTCCGTTCTCGATCACGGTGCGCAGGAAGTTCCTGGCACTGTCCGGCAAGGTCACCTTGGCCACGCCCGCGATCAGGTCAAAGACCTGGTTCACCGATGTTTTGGGGCTTTCGGCGAACTGCTGCAACTGGGCATTGCCTGCGATCGCGGCGAGTTCGTCCAGCCAGACGGCGGTGCCGGCCAGATCCGATGACGATGCCTTGAACAGCGCTTCGGCATAAGGTCGGGCAATGGTGGCGAGTTCTGCCATGATGGTCCTTCTTACAGCTCGGTCTTGAGACGGTTGAGCAGGTCAGCGTGCACGCTGGCATTGACCTCCTTGCGGAGAATCTGCTCGGCACCCTTGACCGCCAGCGCTGCGACCTGCTCGCGCAGCGTCTCGCGTGCTTTCACGGTCTGCTGCTCGGCTTCCGCCTTGGCAGCAGCCACGATCTTGACGCCTTCTTCGTTGGCGCGGGCCTTGGCTTCTTCGATGATCACCAGGGCGCGACGCTCGGCATCAGCCAGTCGCGCTGCCGTCTCATTGCGCGACAGAGCCAGCTCCTCTTCGACCCGCTTGTTGGCGGATGAAAGTTCGGCCTTGGCCCGGTCGGCGGCAGCGAGGCCGTCGGCTATCTTCTTGGCACGTTCGTCGAGCGCAACAGCGATGGGCGGCCACACGAACTTCATCGTGAACCAGACCAGAATCGCAAAGACGATCGCTTGGACGAACAGGGTTGCATTGATACTCACAGCAACACCCTTTCAGTCAGTTGGTGAACAGGCGAGCGATTACTTCAGGACGAAGGGGTTGGCGAAGGCGAACATCATCGCAATACCCACGCCGATCAGGAAAGCAGCGTCGATCAGACCGGCCAGCAGGAACATCTTGGTTTGAAGTTCGTTCATGAGCTCGGGTTGACGGGCGGCGGATTCAAGGTACTTGCTGCCCATGATGCCGATGCCGATACAGGCACCGATGGCGCCCAGACCAATGATCAAACCAGCGGCGAGTGCGACAAAGCCGAGAACGTGTTCCATTTAATGCTCCTGTGGATGAAAAGTGAAAGGTTAAGGAAAGGGAAACTCAAGAAAACAGCGGATCAGTGTGCGTCATGCGCCTGCCCGATGTACACCAGCGTCAGCATCATGAAGATGAACGCCTGCAACGCAACGATCAGGATGTGGAAGATGGACCAGATCGAGCCGGCAATGATGTGACCGATCGGCAACAACACCCCGGACAGGGACATGGCGGCAGCGCCGCCCATCAGGGCGATCAGCATGAACAGCAGTTCGCCCGCATACATGTTGCCGAAAAGTCGCATGCCGTGGGACACGGTCTTGGCGGCAAATTCGATCAACTGCATCACGAAGTTCGGGATCCACAGCAGCGGATGGGCGCCAAAAGGCGCACAGAACAACTCATGGATCCAACCGCCAAGGCCCTTGATCTTGATGTTGTAGAAGACGCAGACCAACAGCACCGAGGTGCTCAAACCCAGCGTGGTGGACAGATCGGCCGTCGGCACGACGCGCATGTAGGCGTGGTGCGGATCGTGTCCGGCAGCGCCATAGATCATTTCCCAGATGCGCGGAATCAGATCAACCGGAAGGAAGTCCATGGAGTTCAACAGGAACACCCAGACAAAGACCGTCAAGGCCAGCGGCGCCACCACCTTGCGGCTCTCGGCGTTGTGAATGATGCCCTTGGCCTGCGTATCGACCAGTTCCACCAGAATCTCGACTGCCGCCTGAAAGCGCCCCGGCACGCCCGATGTCGCCGAGCGTGCGGCCTTCCAGAGCAGGAACGTGCCAGCGACGCCAATCAATACCGCCCAGAAGATGGAGTCAAGGTTGAAGACCGAGAAGTCAACCACACCCTTCATGGGATGGTTCTGCAGATGCGTCAGGTGGTGACCAATGTACTCACCGGCAGTAGGTCCGTGTTCAGCAGCCATCTGTTTACTCTTGTTTAAGTTCTACGCTTCGGGCGGAGCACGAGCGCCACCCAGTACACCTTCATCGACACCACCAGTCCGACCAGCATGGCTGGCCAGCTCAGATTGGCAACCAGCCTTGGCGCCGCAAACAACATCGCGACCGTCAAGGCAATCTTGACCATTTCCCAGATGAAGAACCCGAATGCGGCGCCCATCGCGCGTGCCTGCGGATTCTCCAGAGACCACTTTCGGGCCAGTCCCCGGGCAAACAGTGCCGCGGGGATCACCACCGCCAGCGCACCGTATCCAGCCGACCAACCCACATTTTCCCGACCTGTCAGCCCCCAGGCGACCAACGCCACCACCAAACCGACCAAGGCCTGCACCCCGACCACCGCCCCCGGCGACACCGACGGGTTCTTTTCGCTCCACTGACGGGCCTCTTCGGCCGTCATGGGCTTGAACTCGGGCTCATCAGCCTCCATCTCGTTCAAGGGTGCCATTGTTGCCATGTCAGATTACGCGCAGGTTACACCTGGCCCAAAGCCAGTTCGCGCCGCGCGCTGCCTAGCAAAGCCACTCATTATACGTAGAAACCCGCGACTCCCCAAGTACCTTGCCACGCTCCCCGGTTTTCCGGTCCGCAGATCGCCCGTGCGTCCGGTCACAATGAGGCATTCGAGAGGGTTCGCCATGTCTCTTGCCGCCAAACTGCTCCACCTTGTTGCCGCCGTGATCTGGCTCGGCGGCATGACGTTCATGTTGGGCGCATTGCGCCCGGTAGCGGTGGCGCAGTTGCCGCCACCCGCCCGGCTGCCTTTGCTGACGGCCGTTCTGCACCGGTTCTTTGTCGCCGTCTGGATCTGCGTCGCCGTTTTGCTGTTGACGGGCACCTATCTGCTGGCCAACGTAGGCATGAAGAATGCGCCGGTGGGCTGGCACCTGATGCTGGGCATTGGACTCTTGATGTCGGTCATTTTTTCGTTTCTGTATTTCGGCCCCTTTCGGCGCCTTCAGATCGCTGCGGCCGCAGCAAACTGGCCCGAAGCCGGGAAGCAGATGGCGCGCATTCATCCCCTGGTGCTGGTCAACTTCACGCTGGGCTGGCTGGCCGTCGCCGGGGTCTATTTCGTGCGCTGACCCGCCATTGGCGATACCGCCCCTGAACGCAGACAATGGAACCATGAACCCGGCCGAACTTCCCCCGCTGCCCTGCTACCTCAATGGCGAATACACCCGGCTGCCCGACGCAAGGATCAGCGTCATGGATCGCGGCTTCATTTTTGGCGATGGCATCTACGAAGTCGTTCCGGTGTATGGCGGGCGCCCTTTCTGCTTCGAGCAGCACATGGCCCGGCTGGGGCGCTCGCTGGCCGAAGTGCGCATCCCCAACCCACACACGCTGGAGCAGTGGCACCTGATCGCATCTAAATTGATAGCAAACTTCGACCGATCGACGCTGGGAGATGGTCAATCAGGCGCATCAAATCCGCTTGATCTGCTGATCTACATCCAGATCACCCGCGGCGTGGCCCTGCGGGATCACGTGATGCCGACCGACATCACGCCCACGGTGTTCGCCATGGCCAGCGCGATGAAACTGCCCACCCCCCAGCAGCGGGCACTAGGCGTGGCCTGTGTGAGCGCCGATGATTTCCGCTGGAAGAAGGCCCACATCAAGAGCGTCAGCCTGCTCGGCGCTGTGTTCGCGCGACAGATCAGCGCTGATGTGGGTGCGGTGGAAACCGTCATGTTCCGAGACGGCTTCCTGAGCGAGGCGGCCGCCAGCAACGTCTGGGTGGTCAAGGATGGCACGGTCATGGGGCCGCCGAAGGATCATCTGGTGCTTGAAGGCATCCGTTACGGCCTGATCGAAGCCTTCTGTCGCGACCAGGCCATTCCTTTCGCCTTGCGACGCATCAGCCGCGATGAGGTCCTGGAAGCCGACGAGTTGCTGCTGTCGTCGGCCACCAAGGAAGTCCTGCCGATCACCACCCTGGACGGCTTGCCGGTGGGCCGCGGCGAAGGGCGGGGTCGGCCCGGCCCCGTCTATGCGCTTCTCTACCAGGCTTACCAGCAAGCCAAGAAAGGGATGTCCACATGAATGCCTCCGCTTTTCCGCCACCACCAACGCCGGGTAACGACGCCCGCAAGGATTCGCTGATCACCTACCCGAGCGCATTCCCGATCAAGGTGATGGGCGCGCGGGCGGATGGTTTCGTCGCCGCCATCACGCACATCGCCCGCGAGTTCGACCCCAGCTTTGATGCGTCCCGCGTCGAACTTCGGGAGAGCAGTGGTGGCAAATACCTGGGCATCACTGTCACCGTCACCGCCACCAGCCGCGAGCAGCTCGACGAGCTGTACCGGACGCTTTCGAGCCATCCGATGGTGAAAGTCGTGCTGTAGCGCCACCGCCCGGATTCATCCCTGTGACCACCCTGCGACTGAACCCGGCCCTGGCGAAGGCCTGCCATGTGCCGGACGCGCCGCGTACGGGCACGGCGCCCCCCGCGCCGCCATGCGGCAACGCGTTGGGCGACTGGGCGCTGGCGCTGGTGCACACCCGTCCGCAAAAGCTGGTGATCGCCGTCAGCAGCCGCACGCACTGGGCGTTTTGCCTGCCTTATGCGCCAATGCCCACGTTGCAAAGCCGTTTCGGCCCCGCCCTGCTCCAGGCGCTGCTGTCACTGGGTGTGCCGCCGGACCGTGCGCGCGCCGAGATCGACCATAGCGAGCCGTGGATTCTGGGGCGCGGCATCGACCGCAGCACGGTCGGGCACCTGACACAGTACCGCCACAGCGTGACCTGGGCCGCCGGCGAGGGTCTGAGCCTGGGCGCGATCAACGCCCGCCTGGCCGATCACCTCGTCCTGCGCCCGAGGGAAGGCTACCCGGCCGAGGAGGTGCTGCGCCTGTTGGGCGGAAACCCGGCACTGGTGGCCCAGCGCCAGAACGACAAGAGCGACCAGTGGCGCAAGGCCTATGACCATGCGCAGGCACAGATCGGGCGCGAGGAAGTGCACATCCCGGTGGCACTGGCCTTGCCCGACCAACCCCGGCTGGAGGCCGCGCACCAGGCGTCCATCCTGCTGATGCGCCTGCCCCATGACGATGGCGTCAGCGGGCCGCCCAGCCGCACCGGCAACCCGCGCGGTCGCTGGATTCCGCGCACCCTGGTGATCGACTTTGCCGACGTGGACAGCGCCTCCCCGACTTTTGCCCGGGCCCTGCTGGACGAGGTGGCGACGCTCGGGGTGCACAGCCTGCACCTGGCCAACGCCGAGCCCGGCGTGCTCGAAGCGTTCGAGCGGATATCCCGCGATACTTCCCGGTAACCACGCGCCGATGAGCCTTCCGATCACCCTTCTCGGCCCGGTCGACTATGCGCCGACGGCGGCAGCCATGCAGGCCTTCACCGAACAACGCGGCCCCGACACGGCCGACGCCCTGTGGATCTGCGAGCACCCCCCCGTCTACACGCAAGGGCTTGCGGGCAAGGCGGATCACATCCTGAACCCTGGCTCCATCCCCATCGTGCAGACCAACCGTGGCGGCCAAGTCACGTACCACGGCCCCGGCCAGGTGGTGGCCTACCCGTTGATCGACCTGCAACGCGCCGGCTACTACGTCAAGGAATACGTCTACCGCATCGAAGAGGCCGTGATCCGCACCCTGGTCCATTTCGGCGTCACCGGCCACCGGGTGGTCGGGGCGCCCGGCATCTACGTGCGCCTCGAAGACCCGTTCTCCCACGCAGCACTGACAGGCCCGACGCCGGCCGGAGATCCGTTCCGGGGGCTGGGCAAGATCGCCGCGCTGGGCATCAAGGTCAGCCGCCACTGCACCTACCACGGCGTGGCGCTGAACGTGGCGATGGATCTGGAGCCGTACTCGCGAATCAACCCCTGCGGCTATGCAGGATTGAAAACGGTGGACCTTTCTACAATCGGCGTCTGCGTTGCGTGGCCCGAGGCCGCGCAGATGCTGAGCCAGAAGCTCGCGACTTACCTGACCCCCTGACCAAGAGGGCCGTCGTCCCCGTGAAAACAGGGACCCATGGTTGCGCAAGGTGGATGTCCGCCTGCGCGGAAATGAAAAGAGATGAACCCCAAAGACGTTGTGCGCGACGCGCAGTCCACTGAAACCTACGACGCCAGCGCCAAGCAGAAGGCGGGCGCCAAGCTGTCGCGCATCCCGATCAAGGTTCAGCCGGGCGAAATCCTGAAGAAGCCGGACTGGATCCGCGTCAAGGCCGGTAGCCCGACCACGCGCTTCTATGAAATCAAGGACGTGCTGCGCGCCAACAAGCTGGTGACGGTGTGCGAAGAGGCCAGTTGTCCCAACATCGGCGAGTGTTTCGGCAAGGGCACAGCCACCTTCATGATCATGGGCGACAAGTGCACGCGCCGCTGCCCGTTCTGCGACGTGGGACACGGCCGGCCCGACCCGCTGGACGTGAACGAACCCCAGAACCTGGCCAACACGATTGCCGCGCTCAAGCTGAACTACGTCGTCATCACCAGCGTGGACCGCGACGACCTGCGCGACGGCGGTGCCGGCCATTTTGTCGAATGCATCCGCAAGACGCGCGAGCTGTCACCCCAGACCCAGATCGAGGTTCTGGTGCCCGACTTCCGCGGCCGGGACGACCGTGCGCTGGAGATCCTGAAAGCCGCGCCACCCGACGTGATGAACCACAACCTGGAAACCATCCCGCGCCTGTACAAGGAAGCGCGCCCCGGCTCCGACTACGCCTTCAGCCTGAACCTGCTGAAGAAGTTCAAGGCGTTGTTCCCGGACATCCCCACCAAGAGCGGGCTGATGGTGGGCCTGGGCGAGACGGATGAGGAAATCCTGGACGTGATGCGCGACATGCGCGCGCACCACATCGACATGCTGACCATCGGCCAGTACCTGGCGCCGAGCACCTCGCACCTGACCGTGAAGCGCTATGTGCACCCCGACACCTTCAAGATGTTCGAGGCCAAGGCCTATGAGATGGGTTTCAGGCACGCGGCCGTCGGCGCGATGGTGCGCTCCAGCTACCACGCCGACCAGCAGGCCGGTCACGCAATGGGCCAGCCTAAGGCCTGAATCACTCCTGATTTAATAGCGACATACGTCCATTCGACGCTGGGAAACGGTCGAAAAGACGTCAATATCTACAAAAAGGGCGCTGTCAGGCGCCCGGCGCCATCTTTTCCCAGGCCGCCAGCGCTTCGGCAGCCACCATCAGTGCCGGGCCGCCGCCCATGTACACGCAGACGGCCAGCATCTCCTCCAGTTCGGCACGGGTGCAGCCGAGCCGGTGCAGCGCCTTGACATGAAAGCCCACGCAACCGGAGCAGCGCTGGGTCACGCCGATGGCCAGCGCGATCAACTCCTTGTGCTTGGCGCTGATCGCCCCCTCGGCCATCGAGGCGCGCGCCAGTTGCCCGAAGCCGGCCATGGCCTCGGATTGGGACTTGCGAAACGGCCCGAGGCTCTCGTTGATATCCTGAATCAGGCCCTTGTGATCAAAATTACCCATGGCATGTCCTGTGTGATGATCGGTTGAGGCCGGCGGTTCCACATGGCCGCGCACCAGCCGGTACCGAGGGGCTGCAGTATGGCGGCACGGCTTCGACCAAGCCTTGACGTGCGTCAACGCTGACCCTTGTCGACCTGTCGGCAGCCGGGTTGGTGATTCTTCCGCACAAGCCGGCGTGGCGGCGCCGGACTTCGATCCCAGCGGAACTTGTCAGCGTGCCAGGACGCTGGCTGGCTCGTCGGCTTCGAGCACCGTTTGCGCCCAGGGCCGCAGCTTGCCAGTGTCGGCGCGCAGCACTTCCTGCTTGACCGCCAGAATCTGGGCGGGGTGCATGGAAAAACTTCGCAGCCCCAGACCGAGCAACAGCCGCGTCAGCGCGGTGTCGCCCGCCATTTCGCCACAGACACTGACACCCTTGCCCTGCGCGTTGCATTCGGCGATCGTGTCAGCCACCAGCCGCAGAACCGCTGGATGCAGGGGGTCGTAGAGATGGGCCACGGATTCGTCGGCGCGATCGATGGCCAGCGTGTACTGGATCAGGTCGTTGGTGCCGATGGACAGGAAATCGAAATACTTCAGGAACAGCTTCAGCGTCAGCGCCGCAGCCGGAATCTCGATCATGGCCCCGAGCTTGAGCGGGCCGTAGACCATGCCCTGGTTGTCCAGTTGCACGCGCGCATGGTCGATCAAGGAGAGCGTCTGGCGGATCTCGCTGCCGTGCGCCAGCATGGGGATCAACAGGTTCACCTGGCCGTGGGCCGCCGCCCGAAGAATGGCGCGCAACTGGGTCAGAAACATGGCCGGGTCCGCCAGACTCCAGCGGATGGCCCGCAGCCCCAGTGCCGGATTCAGGTGCGCATCGTCGTGGTGCGCGTCGTCCAGCGGCTTGTCGGCCCCCACGTCCACGGTCCGGATCGTCACGGGGAGCCCCTGCATGCCTTCGACAGCGCGCCGGTAGGCCTGGTACTGCTCTTCCTCGTCAGGCAGGCGGCCGTGACGCCCCATGAACAGGAATTCGCTGCGGAACAGCCCCACGCCCACCGCACCGACCTTCAGCGCGGGCAAGGTGTCATCCGGCATTTCGATGTTGGCCAGCAGCTCGATGCGCTGACCATCCAGCGTGATGGCCGCGGTATTGCGCAGGCGCGACAGGCGCTCGCGCTCGAGCTCGCCCTGGCGCTGGCGGAACCCGTATTCGGCGAGGATGATCGGCGACGGATCGACGATCACGACGCCGGCATCGCCGTCGATGATGATCCAGTCGTCCTGGCGGATCAGCTGGGAGGCCGAGCGCGCTCCCACCACGGCGGGAATGTCCATGCTGCGCGCCACGATGGCTGTATGCGAGGTCTTGCCGCCCACGTCGGTGACGAACCCGGCAAACACACTTTGCTTGAACTGCAGCATGTCGGCCGGAGACAGGTCGTGCGCCACCAGCACCAGCGGCACATCCAGAGTGTCATCCAGCAGCAGATCCTGCTGGCGCTTGTGTCGAACCGGCGGCGCCACGACCGGCGATGCCGCACCCAGCATGCGCCGCAACACGCGCTCGACCACCTGCTCCAGATCGGCCTTGCGCTCACGCAGGTACTCGTCCTCCATCTCGTCGAACTGGCGCGAAATGACCTCGAACTGGGTGGTCAGCGCCCACTCGGCGTTGTAGAGACGATCGCGGATCCAGTGCTTCACACCACTGGTCAGCGCCTCGTCCTGCAGCAGCATCAGGTGCACATCGAGCAAGGCCGCCAGCTCGTGCGGCGCATCCTTGGGCATTTCCTGCTGCAAGCGCTGCAACTCGTCGACCACGGCATTGCGCCCGGCACGCACCCGGTCGATCTCGCTCTCCACCTGGTCGGACGTAATGAAGTAATGCGCCACGTCCAGCCGGCTGGACGCCACGATCACCGCGCGCCCGATGGCCACCCCACGGGCAACTGGTATGCCGTGGACGCTGAAGGTCATTTTCCGAACGGCACCGGGCCGCCCCATGCAAGGTCCCCCCCCGAGGGGCTGAGAGCCGCGGCTCCGGATGTGCCTGCGCACATCCGGACGGCACGAAGAGCCGTTGCCTCTGGCTGAGGCACGTCCAGCGACCACACGCCGTGAGGGAGCGTGGGGGCCAATTACTCGCCCTCGCCGAACTTGTCGGCCATCAGGGCAAGCAGCGCATCCATGGCTTCCTGCTCGCGATCGCCCTGGGTCTCCAGCGTGACCTCGCTGCCGAGTCCCGCGGCCAGCATCATGACGCCCATGATGCTCTTGGCGTTGACGCGCCGCTCGCCACGGCTCAGCCACACCTCGCAGGGGAAGCTACCCGCCAGCTTGGTGAGCTTGGCCGAGGCCCGCGCATGCAGGCCGAGTTTATTGCTGATGATCGTGCTGGTCTTTAACATGGTTTCGCTTGGACTGGTTTTGGGGCGCGGTCACGGCCACCTGCATCACGCCTTGGGTGCCGCCGGTGACGGCGCGCGAGATCAGCGCCTCCAGAGGCTCATGCCGGTAGCTCACAGCGCGCAGCAACATGGGCAGGTTGACACCGGTCACCAGCCGGGACGTAAGGCCGTCCACGAGCTTCTGCGCCACATTGCAGGGCGTCGCGCCGAACACATCGGTCAGCACCACGACGCCTTCGGTGCCCGGGCGATCGCGCAACTGCCGCAGGGCGATCCGGGACGCCGCCAGGGTTTCTTCGGGCGGCGCATTAGGCGCCACATCGATCGCCGCCACGCTGACGCCGCACTCGGGAAAGACGTGCAGCGCACAGGCACGCAAGGCATGGGCCAGCGGCGCGTGGGCAATGATGAGGATGCTGTTCATGAGCCCTGATTATGAGGTTTCGCCCAAAGGAAATAGGCATAGGATGCCATGCAACAGGCCAGGAAAACCCCCGCCGCCGCCTGATAGGCCGCGACCTCGGCCACGCCCAGTGCCTTGAATCCATCAATCAGCAGGCCAATGCCCCACTGGACGACGAACACGCCGGCAAAGATCACCAGGTTGTAAGCCGACAGCGCCCGGCCGGCCAGCGCCTGCGGAAAAGCCATGCCCACCGCGGGTTGCGCCAGCGAAACGAAGCTGCAGCTCATGCAATACAGGGCAAATGCCGGCGTTGCCAGCGTTGAAAGGTCTTCTTTAGCTATGATAATGATAGCCAACAGGATAAAGCTCGACGGCAGCCCCCAGGTGATCAGGCGCTCTGCCGCGAAGCCCCGGCGCACGAGCCAGGGATTGACCATGCCCCAGGTCCAGAAGGTGCACAGCATGGCCACGTTGATCCAGAACAGGCCCTTCGCCGCCTGCTCGCCGCTGTAGCCGGCGACCTTGATCATCCAGGGCACCGCCCACAGCGTCTGCATGGCAATCAGACCACCATAACTGAAGAAGCCGATCGGCGTCATCCTGCGGAAATAGGCGTTGCGCCAGACCTGCGCATAGCTGGCGTCGGCCCCGGGCGATGATCCGGACGCTGGCGCCATGGACGTCCAGCCCGGAACCCGCACGGCAATCAAGGCCATCGCCAGCACAATCGCCACAGCCAGTCCCCAGAACAGCGGGCGCCAGCCCACCAGCGGCACCAGCCACTGCACCGGCAGTGTCGAGGCCACCATGCCCAGCGACCCTGTCATCAGCATCCATGAGTTGGCGCGCAACTGGGTGCTGGCGTCGAGCCAGCGCCGGTTGCCGGTCAATGGCGCCATCAGGCAGGCGCTCACTCCGGCGCCGATCAGCACGCGCGCGCCCAGCAACGCAGGGAATCCGCCGGCCAGTGAAAACGCCAGACACCCCACCACGGCCACGCTCAGCAGGCTCAGGATCACCTTGCGTGGGCCATGTCTGTCCAGCCACGCGCCCATCGGCAGCTGAGTCAAGGAAAAGCCCAGAAAATAGCCCCCGGCCAACAAGCCCAGATCCCGCGCGTTCAGTCCCAGCTCCAGCGTCAGCACCGGTGACAACGTCGCTGTGATGGCCCTCAGCAGCGCGGAAATGAAGTAGGCGAACGCAAAGGCCAGGAATACGACGACAGCGACGCGGCGCGGCAGCAGGCTCATGTCGGGGCCCTGAGCTTGAGTCCGCTGAAGAAGGTGTCTGCCACCTCGGCGCCGATCGCATCGGCGTAGATCACGGCGTGATACAGCCACACGCCTTGCGGCGACACTTGTGCAAACCAGACGGCCTGCGCGTTCACCGCTCGACCGTCACGGTACCGTCCGCTGGCCACGACACGGGCCGACTGGGGCAAGGCCAGGCTGCCGACAGGCTGGAACGGTTGCTCTTGCACGTTCTGCGCCTTCATGCCAGCGAGGGTCACCGCGCGCCACTGCGACAGGGCCTCGGCTGCGCTCGCGCCTGACGGCAAGCGCACCCGGCTGACGGCCAGCGTGGCGCCGCCGGACTCGCAACCCGTCATCTGCAGTTCCGCCGTTGCGCCGGCCAATGTGACCGTCTGGCTCGCCTGGTCCGGCTTGCAGGGCAGCATCGCCGTCAGTGGTGCATCCTCCAGACGCACCTCGCGCCAGTTCCACGCAGGGGAGCACGCCGCCAGCCAAGCCAACGTTGGTAACAGGAACGGAATCATCCAGCGCATCCTGGCCATTATCACGGCCGGCTCTTTTTCGCGACAATGAAGGCATGAATTCACTTGATGGCATCCGTATCCTCGATTTGTCCCGCGTGCTGGCCGGCCCGTGGTGCACCCAGACACTGGCAGACCTGGGCGCCGATGTGATCAAGATCGAGCGTCCCGGCACAGGGGATGACACCCGCACCTGGGGCCCGCCTTTCCTGAAGGACAGTGCCGGCAACGATTCGGCCGAGGCGGCCTATTACCTCGGTGCGAACCGGAACAAGCGGTCGGTCACCTGCGATATCGCGCAACCGCAAGGGCAGGCGCTGATCCGCGACCTGGTGCAGCATTGCCACGTGTTCGTGGAGAACTTCAAGGTCGGTGACATGGCGCGCTACGGCCTGGACTACGACAGCCTGAAAGCGTTGAACCCGCGTCTGGTCTACTGCAGCGTGACCGGTTTCGGCCAGACCGGGCCTTACCGCGAGCGCGCCGGCTACGACTATGCCATCCAGGGCATGGGTGGCCTGATGAGCATCACCGGCGAGCGCGATGACATCGGCGGAGGGCCGCAGAAAGTGGGCGTGGCGGTGGCGGACCTGTTCACCGGCATGTACGCCACCGTGGCCATCCTGGCGGCGCTGCGCCATGCCGAGCGCACCGGTGAAGGCCAGCATGTGGACGCTGCGCTGCTGGACACCCAGGTGGCCATGCTGGCCAACATGGGCGCCAATTACCTCGTGGGCGGCAAGGTGCCCGGGCGCGCCGGCAACGCCCACCAGAATATCGTGCCCTACCAGGTGTTCGAGGTCGCACCCGCCGCCGATGGGCACAAGGACCACCTGATCCTCGCGGTGGGCAACGACAGCCAGTACGCCAAGTTCTGTGCGGTGGCGGGGCATCCCGAGCTCGCCACCGATCCACGCTACGCACGCAACCAGGACCGGGTGCGCAACCGCCTGGAGCTGGTGCCCCTGTTGCAGGACATCATGCGCACACGCAACAAGGCGGCATGGCTGGCCGCGCTGGAGGCAGCCAAGGTGCCCTGCGGGGCCATCAACAACATCGCCGAGGTTTTCGATGATCCTCAGGTGCGCGAGCGCGGCATGGTCACGACCTGGCCGCATCCCATCAACCCCGGCCTGCATCTGGTGTCGAGCCCGATCAAGCTCAGCGCAACACCGGTGCGAACCGACCGGCCACCGCCCCTGCTGGGCGAACAGACCGACGAGGTGCTGCGCACGTTGCTGGGCTACTCCGAGGCCCACATCAGCGCCCTGAAGGAAGGCCAGGTGATCTGATGGCGAACTTTGTCCTTGTGCACGGTGCCTGGCACGGTGCTTGGTGCTGGCGACATGTGACCGAAGCCTTGATCCGCGCCGGGCACCGCGCCCACGCCGTGACCCTGACCGGACTGGGTGATCGGGCGCATCTCATGAGTGCGTCGATCACGCTCGAAACCCACATCGCCGATGTGATCGGCGCCATCGAGGCCGAAGAGATGGCCGATGTCGTGCTGGCGGTGCACTCCTATGCCGGTATGTTGGGAACGGCAGTGGCCGATCGCCTGACGCAGCGCCTGTCCCACCTGGTGTATGTCGATGCGGTGGTGCCCAAGCCCGGCGAGAGCTGGAGCAGCACCCACGCCAGCGCGACGCGCGAGACGCGCCTGGCCGCGGCCGCGGCGTCCCCCGACCATAGTTTTCCGCCGCCGGATCCCTCCGTTTTCGGCCTGCAAGGTGCAGACCATGACTGGGTGCAGCGGCGCCAGACTCCGCACCCTGGGCACACCTACCTGGCGCCACTCGACTTCGACCCCCGGCGGGTGGCGCAAATACCTCGCACCTTCATCAACTGCTCGCAGCCACCCCTGGCGACCATCGATGTGATTCGCACCCGCGTCTGCGATCCGCGATTCTGGGACGGCGCCTGGCTACCCGGCTCCAGGGTGCTGGAACTGCTCACCGGGCACGACCCGATGATCAGCGCGCCGCAGGCATTGACCGGTCTGCTGCTGGATTGTCTTCAGTCCTCGAAATTGAATTAGGCGCGGACCCGGATGGCCCGGCTTCTTCCGTGCGTTATTCTGCGGGCATGAGCACGCTTGGCACAGACCCATTCCCGGCGGGAAGCAAGCCGACGAAAGCGGCAGGTTCGGGCACACCGCGAACGGATTTCGGCATCGCCGGCGTCATTGGCGCCGAGTTGTCCATCCCCCTGCATACGCTGCGCCGGATCATTCAGGCGTTGGGCGAAAGCGACCGTTTGTCGGCTGGGGAAGCGCGCGAACTGGAACAGGCGCTGGAACAGGCGAACCTGATCGTCCGCCAAAGCCAGCAACTGGCCCGCCTGTCCGAAGGCCGGTTGCGCCAATCGCATGAACGGGTGTCGCTGGATCAGATGGTCCAGAGCGCCCTGCACGAGCGTCAAGACGCTTTTCAGGAACGTGGCATTCTGCTCGCGCAAGCCATCAAGCCGGTTGAAATCGTGGTCGACCCCGGGCTGCTGTCCAACCTGGTCGAGACCGCCATCGACTGGGCCATGGACAACAGCGTGCACGTCGCCGTGAACCTCGCCATCAGTGCGTGGCCTGAACACGGTTTGCTGTCCATCGCGGCGACCCGTCGTGCCGACCCACCGGAGCCTGGCCGCAACGGCACGGCGAGCGCGTCACTGCGCTGGCACCTGCTCAGCCAGATCGCCAGGACCATGGGCGTCATACTGTCCGCTACCAACCAGGGCATCGACACGACCTTGAGGCTCGAATTCGCGCGGACCGTCAAGCACCTGGAAGGCCTGACCTCGATGGAGATCGAGTCCAGCAGCAGCGACTCGGCCCTGCACACGGGAACCAAGGCCCTGGCCGGCCTGAGGATCCTGCTGATCAGCACCGACGCGGCCGTGCGCGGTGAGGTCGAGAAAGCCTGTCGGGCGCTGGGCCTGCGGGCGGACACCGTGGCCACCTCCGCGAAGGCGGTTCGTTACACCGAACGCGACCAGCCCCACATGATCATTGTCGACGAGCGTCTGCGTGACAACGAATTCGATGCCCTGATGCAGGACATCCGCCGACTGGATCCGCGTTTTGGCTTCCTCGAAGTGACGGACGATGTGGACACTTTCGAAGTCGCGAGCTGGGCCGGCGACAGCATGACCCGGGTCAGCCGAAACGCGTTGCGCGCCCAACTGCCGGCCGTGCTGACGCTGGAACTGGCCAAGGCATTCTGAGCCTGCGCTCGGGGGCTTCCGGCAGCTGCACAGCGGGCCGAGCGGGCACAACGGGCGCCAGGAGGCCCGCAGGACTGTCTTTTTGCGGCGAAATTGTTCCCATCCCAGCGCCGAACGGCCACAAGACGCTCTCTTTTCAGGAGTAATTTAGGCAATGATGCCCGCCACCGACGTGCGCGTAACTTCGATCGGTTCGGCCACATTTCACCGCTTCCTGCACGATTTCCGCGGTCTGGCTATACTCGCGCCGCGTTCCAGACCGGCTTCTGTCCACGGCCGCCGGCGACCGCTTCATTCACTTTCTACGGAGATACATCATGGTTTTCAAGTTGGCCCTCGCCGCGCTGTCTGTTTCGCTCGCCGCGGGTTCCGCCGTGGCCCAGATCAAGCCCGAGGACGCGATCAAGTTCCGCCAGTCCGGGTACACCTTCATGGCCTGGAACATGACCCGAATCTACGCCAACGTCAATGGCACCTACAACAAGGAAGAAGTGATCAAGGCGGCCAACGCGATCCAGGCCGTCGCCAATTCCGGCATGGGCGCGCTTTTCCTGCCAGGTACCGACAAGGGTACCGGCTGGGAACCGACACGAGCC
Organism: Candidatus Skiveiella danica; assembly: GCA_016721925.1. Classification (GTDB taxonomy): domain Bacteria; phylum Pseudomonadota; class Gammaproteobacteria; order Burkholderiales; family Burkholderiaceae_C; genus Skiveiella; species Skiveiella danica. The sequence goes on along the minus strand of JADKHE010000011.1, from coordinate 554,227 downwards.
AAGGCCGAATTCTGGACGGAGCGGGAAAAGGTCGGCCAAGTTGGCGGCGCCTTTAACAAGGAGGCCAACGAGATGGCCAAGGTCGCGGCGACCGGCGATGCGGCAGCCGTGAAGGAGCAGTTCGGGCGACTGGCGAAGACCTGCGACAACTGCCATGACAGCTTCAAGGCCAAGCGGTAGTTCTTACTGCCTCCCTGTTCGCGGGCGCCTTCGGGCGCCTGTTTTCTTTGATTTCTGACGAGGTCCGGCCATGGGTGAGCAGCGTGTATTCGTGTGGGATTTGTCGACCCGCCTCTTTCACTGGCTGCTCGCCGCTGCTGTCACTGGCGCCGTGGTCACCGGACTACAGGGGGGCGCCCTGATGGACTGGCACGGGCGCTTCGGGCTGTCCATCGTGGGCCTGCTGGCGTTTCGCCTGGTCTGGGGATTTGTCGGGTCGACCTACGCCCGCTTTATTCAATTCTTTCCGACGCCCGGCAAAGTCGCGGCTTACTGGCGCGGCCAATGGCGCGGCGAAGGACACAACCCACTCGGAGCGCTCTCAGTGTTCGGGCTGCTCGCGCTGCTAGCCGTGCAGGTGGCCTCAGGGCTTGTCGGCAACGACGACATCGTCTTTTCCGGCCCGTTGGCCGATCTGGTCACGAAGGACATCAGTAACCGGTTGACCGGCTTTCACCAACTGCTCTCCAACGCGCTTTACGCGCTGGTCGCCCTGCATGTCGTGGCGGTCCTGTTTTACACCCGCAGGAAGAAGCGGTCGCTCATCAGGCCCATGATCACCGGCTGGAAAGACAACGCCCAAGGTGAATCGGCCCGCGGAGGCGGAATCGTGGCCTTTGCTGTGGCGGTGGTTGTGGCGGCGTCGGCTGTTTATGGGGCCAGCGGCGTCTGGCTGCCCGCACCGCCGCCCGCGCCGAAGGCGGTCGAGACGCCGAATTTCTGACGATTGATCGTCTCTTGCCCACCCCTGAAACGGAAGTCGAGCCGACGCAGCGGCTAATGGCCCAACGAGTGGGCGCAGTTTGGGTGCCTGCGGGTCATCTGTGCCGACCCGCTACACTGCGGCCCATCCGGTTCCTGAGTGTTTCCGTGGAAGCCCCCCCGATCCAGTTCTTAACCCCGTCCACCCCGGCTGAGTGGGACGCGACGCGTCTCATCTTCCGGGAGTACGCCCGATCATTGGGTGTGGATCTCTGCTTCCAGAATTTCGAGGCCGAACTCGACGGCCTGCCGGGTGATTACGCCGAGCCACGCGGCGCGCTGCTGCTCGCCTTGGTGAACGGACAGATCGCAGGCTGTTGCGCGATGCGTCCGCTCGACAACGTCGACTACCCCAATGCCAGCGAGATGAAACGCCTCTACGTCAGAAAGGCCTTTCGGGGCTCAGGACTGGGGCGGCAGCTCGCCGAGGCGATTCTCGATGCCGCCCGGCGCGCCGGCTACAGCTGCGTGCTGCTGGACACACTGGACGACATGGAGGCCGCCCGAGCACTCTACGAAGACCTTGGCTTCGAGGATATTCCACCCTACTACCACAGCCCCATCGTCGGTGCGCACTACCTGAAGGCCGATCTCTGAGCTTTCGGGCACATACCCAGCGCCAACAGGTCAAACGTCGCTACAGGTTATGTAGCAATTGCAGCTGCTTTCAGCCCTTCGCCTGCGCCAGCAACGTCGCAGCATCGCTGACTTCGAACTTGCCGGGCGCTTCGATGTTGAGCGTGGCGACCTTGCCGTCCTTGACGAGCATCGAATACCGGTTGCTGCGCAGGCCCATGCCCTTGCCGGTGAGGTCGAGCGTCAGGCCCGTGGCCTGCGCGAAAGCAGCACTGCCGTCGCCCAGCATGCGAACCTTGGCGCCGGTCTTCTGGTCACGCGCCCAGGCGCCCATCACGAACGCATCATTGACGCTCACGCACCAGATCTCGTCGACGCCAGCGGCCTTGAACTCGTCAAACGCCTGCACATAACCGGGCACGTGCTTGGCCGAACAGGTCGGCGTGAAAGCGCCGGGCAGAGCGAACAACGCGATCGTCTTGCCGGCGGACGCCTTGGTGACGTCCACGGGGTTGGGGCCGATGCTGCAGCCGTTGCCTTCGACTTCAACGTACTCCATCAGGGTGGCCGAGGGAAGGGTGTCTCCAACTTTGATCATGAAAATCTCCAGTAGTTACAGGGAACAGGGCGCGTTGCAAGCAAGCGAGGCCCCAAAAACAAAAACGACCCACATTGTGGGCCGTTTCCGACGGACGTGCTGTCCAGGTGCTGCTTGGGCTTAGACCGCTGCAGCCTTTTCCACCAGGCGGGACGCGACCCAGTTCTTGGTCTTCGAAATCGGACGGCTTTCGGTGATTTCAATCACGTCGCCCAGCTGGTACTGGCCCGATTCGTCGTGGGCGTGGTACTTGCTCGACTTGGCAACGATCTTGCCATAGAGCTCGTGCTTCACGCGGCGCTCGACGAGCACCGTCACCGTCTTGGCGCGCTTGGCGCTCACCACCTTGCCGATCAAGGTGCGCTTGAGGGATGTCTTAGCTTCCGTCATGGTCACTCCTTACTTGGCAGCTTGCTTTTCAGCAAGAATGGTCTTGGCCCGCGCGATGTCGCGGCGCGTGCTGCGCAGCGTGGCGGTGTTGTTGAGTTGTTGCGTGGCTTTCTGCATGCGCAGGCCGAAATGGGCCTTTTGCAGGGCTTTCACTTCGGCTTCGATGCCGGCAACGTCTTTCTGGCGAAGTTCAGCAGCTTTCATTTCTTCATTCTCCTGAATCATTGACCAATCATGCGCGCCACGAACGTGGTGCGCAGGGGCAGTTTGGCGGCAGCCAGGCGGAACGCTTCGCGGGCCAGTTCTTCCGACACGCCGACGATCTCGTAGATCACCTTGCCGGGCTGAATCTCGGCCACGTAGTACTCGGGGTTGCCCTTGCCGTTACCCATCCGCACTTCGGCGGGTTTGTGGGAAATCGGCTTGTCCGGAAACACCCGGATCCAGATCCGGCCACCGCGCTTGACGTGGCGGGAAATAGCCCGACGAGCGGACTCGATCTGGCGCGCCGTCAGGCGGCCGCGATCGACGGACTTGAGACCAAAGTCACCGAAAGCAACGGTATTGCCACGAGTGGCAACACCGGTGTTACGGCCCTTTTGCTCCTTGCGATATTTTCTGCGAGCAGGTTGCAGCATGTTTATTCTCCTTTGACACCGTCAGCTGCTGCAGCTGGCGCGCCTACCTTGCGGACGCGCTTAACGGTGGTTTTCGCATCGGCGCCAATCGCTTCTGCGGGCTTGTCGCTGCCATCGGCTGGCGCGGCATTCACGCCAGCGGCGCGACGCGGCGCACCGCGGCGGTCACCGGCCGGGCGATCGCCGGGACGGGCATCGCGGCGCGGACCGCGCGGGCGACGCTCGTCGTCCGGACGCGGGGTCTCCACGGCAGGCAGGTCATTGCGGCCCAGCGTGTCGCCTTTGTAGACCCAGACCTTGACGCCGATGACGCCGTACGTCGTCTTGGCTTCAGAGGTGCCGTAGTCGATGTCGGCACGCATCGTGTGAAGCGGCACGCGACCTTCGCGATACCACTCGCAACGGGCAATTTCAATCCCGTTCAAACGGCCCGACGACATGATCTTGATGCCCAGGGCACCCAGGCGCATCGCGTTCTGCATGGCGCGCTTCATGGCGCGACGGAACATGATGCGCTTCTCGAGCTGCTGGGTGATGCTGTCGGCGATCAGCTTGGCATCGATTTCAGGCTTGCGCACTTCCTCGATGTTGACCGCGACCGGCACGCCGAGGCGGCTGGACAGTTCCTTCTTGAGCGCTTCGATGTCTTCGCCCTTCTTGCCGATCACCACGCCCGGACGTGCCGAGAAGATGGTGATGCGGGCGTTCTTGGCAGGACGCTCAATCAGGATGCGCGAAACCGCAGCGTTCTTCAGCTTGGTCTTCAGGTATTCACGAACCTTGATGTCTTCGGCCAGCATGCCGGCGAAGTCACGGTTGTTCGCATACCAGCGGGAAGACCAGTTGCGGCTGATCGAAAGCCGGAAGCCGGTGGGGTGGATTTTTTGTCCCATAAGTTCCTGGCCTCTCTCAGTTTCCAACCGTCACGTACACATGGCACGTGGGCTTTCTGATTTGGTTGCCGCGGCCCTTGGCGCGGGCCGTGAAGCGCCTCAACGAGGCGCCCTGCTCGACGTAAATGGTCTTGACCTTCAGTTCGTCGATGTCGGCGCCGTCGTTGTGCTCGGCGTTGGCAATGGCGGACTCAAGCACCTTCTTGATGATCACGGCGGCTTTTTTCTGGGTGAACTGCAGCGTGTTGAGCGCCTGGTCCACTTTCTTGCCACGAATCAGGTCGGCGACCAGACGGCCTTTGTCGACCGACAGACGGACGCCCCGGAGGACTGCACGTGTTTCCATGGTCTTTCCTTATTTCTTCTGGACTTTTTTGTCCGCCGGGTGACCCTTGAAAGTCCGGGTGAGCGCGAACTCGCCCAGCTTGTGGCCCACCATCTGGTCGGTGATGTAAACAGGCACGTGCTGCTTGCCGTTGTGCACGGCGATGGTCAGCCCGATGAACTCGGGCAGAACCATGGAGCGACGCGACCAGGTCTTGATCGGTTTTTTGTCCTTGGTGGTCACGGCCTTGTCGGCCTTGGCCACCAGGTGATGGTCAACAAACGGACCCTTTTTGAGAGAGCGAGTCATTTGTTACCCCTTACTTCTTCCGACGCGACACGATCATGACCTGCGTGCGCTTGTTGTTACGGGTGCGGTAACCCTTGGTCAGGTTACCCCACGGATCGACGGCATGGCGGCCTTCGCCGGTCTTGCCTTCGCCACCACCGTGCGGGTGGTCGACCGGGTTCATCACCACGCCGCGAACGGTCGGGCGAATCCCCATCCAGCGCTTCACACCGGCCTTGCCGAGACGGCGCAGGCTGTGCTCTTCGTTGGCCACTTCGCCAATCGTGGCGCGGCACTCGACATGAACCTTGCGAACTTCGCCGGAACGCATGCGAACCTGGGCGTAGGTGCCTTCACGGGCCAGCAGCGTGGCCGACGTGCCGGCCGAGCGGGCGATCTGCGCGCCCTTGCCCGGCTGCAGCTCGATGCAGTGAATCGTCGAACCGACCGGAATGTTGCGGATCGGCAGCGTGTTGCCGACACGGATCGGCGCCTCCGAGCCACTGATCAGCGATGCACCCACCTCAAGATTGCGCGGCGCAATGATGTAGCGGCGCTCACCGTCGGCGTAACACACCAGCGCAATGTGGGCGGTGCGGTTCGGGTCGTACTCGATGCGCTCGACCTTGGCCGGAATCGCGTCCTTGTTGCGACGGAAATCGACCACACGGTAGTGGTGCTTGTGCCCACCGCCCTTGTGACGGGTGGTGATGTGGCCGTTGTTGTTGCGGCCGGACTTCTGGAACTGGGGCTCCAGCAGAGGTGCAAACGGCTCACCCTTGTACAGGTGGTCGCGCGTGACCTTCACCACGCCACGACGGCCGGGGGAGGTCGGTTTCAGTTTAATGACTGCCATGATTAAGCACCCTCACCGGAAAGGTTGAGTTCCTGACCGGGCTTCAGCGTCACGTAGGCCTTGCGAACGTTGTCGCGGCGACCGACCGACTTGCCGAAGCGCTTGGTCTTGCCCTTGGTGTTCACCACAGACACGCCCTTGACCTCGACCTTGAACATCAACTCCACAGCGGCTTTGATTTCAGGCTTGGAAGCGTCCTGCAGCACCTTGAACGTCACCGCATTGCTCTTGTCGGCGATCATCGTGGCCTTTTCGGACACGATGGGCGCGACCAGCACCTGCATCAGACGGCCTTCGTCAAACTTGAGACTGGCAGGCGACGGATTTACGCGGCTCATGCGAACATCTCCTTGAGTTTGTCGATAGCACCCTTGGTGACGAGCACTTTCTTGTAATGCACCAGCGACACCGGATCTGCGTAACGCGGCTCGACGATGAGCACGTTGACCAGGTTGCGTGAGGCCAGGTACAGGTTCTCGTCGACTTCATCGGCAATCACCATGACCGACTGCAGATTCATCGCCTTGAACTTCTCGGCGAGCTGCTTGGTCTTGGGGGAATCGACTGTCAGCGAGTCGACCACGGCCAGACGGCCTTCGCGCGCCAGTTGCGAGAAGATGGAGGCCATGCCGGCGCGGTACATCTTCTTGTTGATTTTCTGGCTGAAGTTCTCGTCGGGCATGTTCGGGAAGGTCCGGCCGCCTCCGCGCCACAGCGGCGAAGACGTCATACCGGCGCGGGCACGGCCCGTTCCCTTTTGCTTGAACGGCTTCTTGGTCGAGTGCTTGACCTGCTCGCGGTCCTTCTGGGCACGGGTGCCCTGGCGGGCATTGGCCTGGTAGGCGACCACGACCTGGTGCACCAGATCTTCGTTGTATGCGCGACCAAACACGGTCTCGGGCGCCTCAAACTTGGAAGCCGCCTGACCTTGATCGTTCAGGAGTTCGAGCTGCATCAGTTCGCTCCTTTGCTGGATTTGATTTTGACCGCGGGACGAACCGTCACGAAACCGCCCTTGGATCCGGGAATGGCACCCTTGATCAGCAGCAGTTGACGGGCCTCGTCGACACGGATCACATCGAGGTTCTGGGTCGTCACGAGGTCATCGCCGAGATGACCGGTCATGCGCTTGCCCGGAAACACGCGACCCGGGTCCTGCGCCATGCCGATGGAGCCCGGCACGTTGTGCGAACGGCTGTTACCGTGGGACGCACGCTGCGAGCTCATGTGATGACGCTTGATGGTGCCTGCGTAGCCCTTGCCGATGGTCGTGCCCTGCACGTCCACCTTCTGGCCAACCGCAAACAGCGCCGTCACGGGCAGGGTTGCACCCGCCGCGTACTGGGCAGCGGTGTCAGCCGTCACGCGAAATTCCTGAATGATCTCACCGGCTTCGACGCCTGCTTTCGCAAGGTGGCCGGCTTGCGGCTTGGTCACGCGCGATGCCTTGCGCGAACCGAACGTGACCTGCAGGGCCACGTAGCCGTCGTTCTCTTGGGTTTTGACCTGGGTCACACGGTTGTTGGACACATCCACCACCGTGACGGGCACTGCGTCCCCGTCATCGGTGAACAGACGCATCATGCCCACCTTGCGGCCCAGCAACCCGAGGGAGTTGCTCAGACTCATAGTTTTCTCCTAGTCTTCCACCGTGCCAACTTCAATTGGCTGGCACGTTTTGACGTGAAAGAGGGTTAATGAAACTCGCCCCGAATCGGGGAGAGCCTTAAATTATAACGCGAACCGCCATCGCTGGCAAGTTCGCGTTTTTGGCAAGAACAGCCGGCGCGCCGGCGTCGGGCTTTATTGCAGCTTGATCTCCACATCGACCCCTGCCGGCAGGTCGAGCTTCATCAGTGCGTCCACCGTCTTGTCCGTGGGATCGACGATGTCCATCAGGCGCTGGTGGGTGCGGATTTCAAACTGGTCGCGGCTGGTCTTGTTGACGTGCGGCGAACGCAGGATGTCGAAACGCTTCATGCGGGTCGGCAGGGGCACAGGGCCCCGCACGATCGCGCCGGTGCGCTTCGCGGTGTCGACGATTTCGGCGGCCGATTGATCGATCAGCTTGTAGTCAAACGCCTTCAGGCGGATGCGGATTTTTTGCTTGGAAGACATGCTTATTCCTTGTCAGATGAAGAATCAAGCAAGGATCTTGGCCACGACACCGGCGCCGACGGTACGACCGCCCTCGCGGATGGCGAAGCGCAGACCTTCTTCCATGGCGATCGGTGCAATCAGCTTGACCGTGATCGACACGTTGTCACCCGGCATCACCATTTCCTTGCCTTCGGGCAGCTCGATGGCACCGGTCACGTCCGTCGTGCGGAAGTAGAACTGCGGGCGGTAGTTGTTGAAGAACGGCGTGTGACGGCCACCTTCGTCCTTGGACAGCACGTAGATCTCGCCCGTGAAGTGGGTGTGCGGCTTGATGGAGCCGGGCTTGCACAGCACCTGGCCGCGCTCGACGTCTTCGCGCTTGGTGCCGCGCAGCAGGATACCGACGTTGTCGCCCGCCTGGCCCTGGTCGAGCAGCTTGCGGAACATTTCCACGCCGGTGCAGGTGGTCTTGACGGTGTCCTTGATGCCGACGATTTCGATTTCTTCGCCGACCTTGATGATGCCGCGCTCGACACGTCCGGTCACCACGGTGCCGCGACCGGAGATGGAGAACACGTCTTCCACGGGCATCAGGAAGGCGCCGTCAACGGCGCGCTCGGGCGGGGGAATGTAGGTGTCCAGGGCGTCGGCCAGCTTCATGATGGCCTCTTCACCCAAGGGGCCCTTGTCGCCTTCCAGGGCGAGTTTGGCCGAGCCGTGGATGATGGGGTGGCGTCGCCGGGGAATTCGTACTTGTCCAGCAGTTCGCGCACTTCCATTTCGACGAGTTCGAGCAGCTCGGCGTCGTCGACCATGTCGCACTTGTTCAGGAACACGATGATGTAGGGCACGCCGACCTGACGGGCCAGCAGGATGTGCTCGCGGGTCTGGGGCATGGGGCCGTCAGCGGCGGACACAACCAGAATGGCGCCGTCCATTTGGGCGGCACCGGTGATCATGTTCTTGATGTAGTCGGCGTGGCCCGGGCAGTCCACGTGGGCGTAGTGGCGGTTGGCCGTCTCGTATTCGACGTGCGCGGTGTTGATGGTGATGCCGCGCGCCTTTTCTTCGGGCGCCGCGTCGATCTGGTCGTAGGCCTTGGCCGAGCCGCCGAACTTGGCTGCCAGCACCGTGGTGATCGCCGCCGTCAGGGTCGTCTTGCCGTGGTCAACGTGTCCAATCGTGCCAACGTTGACGTGCGGCTTGGTTCGTGTGAATTTCTCTTTTCCCATTTCATTTCTCCAAAGAACTTGTTCCCGTGTACAGGTTTAACGTCTGCACGGAGTTGCTGATTCGCCCTGCACGGAAACAACAGGGCGGCACACCGTCGCAGACAGGGTGAACTTACTTGGCGCGGGCCGCCACGATGGCTTCGGCCACGTTGCGCGGGGCCTCGGCATAGTGCTTGAACTCCATCGTGTAGGTGGCACGCCCCTGCGACATCGAGCGCAGCGTGGTGGAGTAGCCGAACATTTCTGACAGCGGCACCTCGGCCTTGATGGCCTTGCCGCCGCCGACCATGTCATCCATTCCCTGGACCATGCCACGGCGTGAAGACAGATCGCCCATCACGTTGCCGGCGTAGTCTTCCGGGGTCTCGACTTCCACGGCCATCATGGGCTCCAGGATCACGGGGTTGGCCTTGCGGCAACCTTCCTTGAAACCAAAGATGGCGGCCATCTTGAACGCGTTTTCGTTCGAGTCCACATCGTGGTAGGACCCGAAGGTCAGGGTGACCTTGACATCCACCACCGGGTATCCGGCCAAAACGCCCTGATTCAGGGCTTCAACAACACCCTTTTCAACGGCGGGAATGTATTCACGGGGAACTACGCCGCCCTTGATGGCGTCGACAAACTCGAAGCCCTTGCCAGCCTCGTTCGGCTCAACGGTGAAAACCACGTGACCGTACTGGCCTTTGCCGCCCGACTGACGGACGAACTTGCCCTCGACGTCGACCACCTGTTTGCGGATGGTTTCGCGGTAGGCAACCTGGGGCTTGCCCACGTTGGCTTCCACACCGAACTCGCGCTTCATGCGGTCCACGATGATTTCGAGGTGCAGTTCGCCTTGGCCGCCGATGATGGTCTGGCCGGACTCTTCGTCAGTCTGCACGCGGAAAGACGGATCTTCTGCAGCCAGACGGCTCAGGGCGATACCCATCTTTTCCTGGTCAGCCTTGGACTTGGGCTCCACGGCCTGGCGAATCACGGAATCGGGGAACACCATGCGTTCGAGCGTGATCACCGAATTGGGATCGCACAGGGTCTCGCCGGTGGTCACATCTTTGAGCCCCACACAGGCGGCAATGTCGCCGGCGCGGATTTCATCGACTTCTTCGCGGTTGTTGGCGTGCATCTGCACGATACGACCGATGCGCTCCTTCTTGCCGCGCACTGCGTTGTAGACGGTGTCGCCCTTCTTCAGAACGCCGGAGTAGACGCGCACAAACGTCAGCTGTCCTACGAACGGGTCGGTCATCAGCTTGAACGCCAGCGCCGAGAACTTCTCGTTGTCATCGGCCCTGCGTGTGGTTTCCTTCTCGTCCTCGTCGAAGCCCTTGATGGCCTTCACATCCAGGGGAGACGGCATCAGTTCGATGACGGCATCCAGCATGCGCTGCACGCCCTTGTTCTTGAAGGCGGTGCCACACAGCATCGGCTGGATTTCGCCCGCGATGGTGCGGGTGCGCAGACCCAGGGTGATTTCGTCTTCGGTCAGGTCACCTTCTTCGAGGTACTTGTTCATCAGTTCTTCGTTGGCTTCGGCCGCGGCCTCCACCATCTTCTCGCGCCATTCCTTGGCCAGGGCCACGAGTTCAGCGGGGATTTCTTCGAAGGTGAACTTCATGCCCTGAGAGGCTTCATCCCAGATGATGGCTTTCATCTTGCGCAGATCCACCACGCCGGTGAAGTTCTCTTCAGCACCGATCGGGATCACGATCGGCACCGGATTGGCTTTCAGGCGCAGTTTCATCTGGTCCACGACCTTGAAGAAATTGGCGCCGGTACGGTCCATCTTGTTCACGAACGCCAGGCGCGGCACCTTGTACTTGTTGGCCTGACGCCAGACAGTTTCCGACTGGGGCTGCACGCCGCCCACCGCGCAGTACACCATGCAGGCGCCGTCCAACACCCGCATCGAGCGCTCCACCTCAATGGTAAAGTCCACGTGCCCCGGGGTGTCGATGATGTTGATGCGGTGTTCGGGGAAAGATGTGTCCATGCCCTTCCAGAAACAGGTCGTTGCAGCGGACGTGATCGTGATGCCGCGCTCCTGCTCTTGCTCCATCCAGTCCATGGTGGCCGCGCCATCGTGCACTTCACCGATCTTGTGATTCACACCGGTGTAAAAAAGAATGCGCTCGGTGGTGGTGGTTTTGCCGGCGTCGATGTGCGCCGAGATACCGATGTTGCGGTAACGCTCAATGGGGGTCGTGCGAGCCATGATGGGTCCTTGGGTTGTTCGTGGTGATCAATAGGGCACGGCGCAGAGTCGCCCGGACACTGCGGCCTGCCAGACGCAGCCCGAAAACGGGGCTGCGCCATCTCCGCTCTTAGAAGCGGAAGTGGGAGAAGGCCTTGTTGGCCTCTGCCATGCGATGCACTTCATCGCGCTTCTTCATCGCGCCGCCACGGCCTTCGGTGGCCTCCAGCAGCTCATTGGCCAGGCGCTGGGCCATGGACTTCTCACCGCGCTTGCGCGCGGCTTCCTTGATCCAGCGCATGGACAGCGCCAGACGACGGACAGGACGCACTTCAACCGGCACCTGGTAGTTCGCACCACCCACGCGACGGGACTTCACTTCGACCATCGGCTTGACGTTGTTGATGGCGGTCGTGAAGGCTTCCAGCGGATCCTTGTCCGGGTTCTTCTTCTCGATCAGGTCCAGGGCGCCATAAATGATGCGCTCTGCAACCGCTTTTTTGCCGCCTTCCATGATCACGTTCATGAATTTGGACAGCTCGACATTGCCGAACTTGGGATCCGGCAGGATTTCACGTTTAGGGACTTCGCGACGACGTGGCATTTTTTCACCTCTTTGCTTCAGTTGACATCTTCATCAGATGCCGCGAAAGCCATTCAGACTTTCACTTACTCGACCCAACAGCGGGTCACTACGCTGAATCACCGCGCCACGCGGGAAACAGCACCTTTTGTTTGTTGCTCCGGCAAGACGCCGGATTACTTGGCCTTGGGCCGCTTGGCACCGTACTTGGAGCGCGACTGCTTGCGATCTTTCACGCCTTGCAGATCGAGCGAACCGCGGACGATGTGGTAACGCACACCGGGCAGGTCTTTGACCCGACCGCCACGAACGAGCACCACGCTGTGTTCCTGCAGGTTGTGGCCTTCGCCGCCGATGTAGGAGATGACCTCAAAACCGTTGGTCAGGCGCACTTTGGCGACCTTGCGCAGAGCGGAGTTGGGCTTCTTAGGCGTCGTTGTGTAGACGCGGGTGCAAACGCCGCGACGTTGCGGCGAATTTTGCATCGCAGGGCTTTTGGACTTGGTCTTTTCGACCTCGCGCCCCTGACGCACCAGTTGATTGATGGTTGGCATTGAAAAACGTCCCTAAACGTTTGATAGAAAACAGCCTTGTTCGCCGCAGTTGAGCGCAAGCGGACAGGCACACATTCCCGCCCCAATAGCGGAAAAGCTTTCCAGTATAGCTCGTTAAGGGTTTCTACGCAACCATCGATCGACAGCAGAAAGTCAGTGCCCGCCAACTTCACGGGTTACTTGATCCACAGCCGCACCGCATCCCAGGCACGGCCCAGCACGCCTGCCTGCTCGACGCCGTCCAGCGCGACCAGCGGCACGTCCAGCAGCGGCTGGCCGGCCAGCGTGACCTTCAGCGTGCCAACAGCCTGGCCCTTGGTAAACGGCGCCACAAGGGGGTCGGGCCGCTGCACCTGGGTTTTGACCTGGGCCGCGCTGCCGGCGGGCACCGCCACGACGATGGCTTCGGGCCGGCCGATCGCCAGCGTGGGCGATTTGCCCTTCCAGACCGGCGGCGTGGCCACGGCTTGGCCGGCGTCGAACAGCTTGACCGCCTCGAACGCGGTATAGCCCCAGTTCAGCAGCTTCTGGGATTCGTTGGCGCGCGCGTTTTCGCTGGCCGCACCCAGCACCACCGACAGCAGACGACGGCTACCTACATTCGGGAAGTCGCGCTTGGCGGTGGCCACAAGGCAATAGCCGGCGGCCTCGGTATGGCCGGTTTTCAGGCCGTCCACTGTCGGGTCACGGAACAGCAGGCTGTTCCGGTTGTTGTCATTGGCGGCCGGTGTGCCGGGGTAGCGGTATTTCTTGACCGCGTAGTAGCCCACGTACTCGGGAAAGTCGCGCATCAGCCGGGTCGCCAGCACGCTCAGGTCGCGCGCGGTGGTGGTGTGGCCGGCTTCGGTCAGACCCTCGGGGTTCTTGAAGGTGGTGGCGTTCAGGCCCAGCGCCTTGGCCTGGGTGTTCATGAGCTGCACGAAGCGCTCGACGCTGCCGCCCACGCCCTCCGCCAGTGCCACCGTGGCGTCGTTGCCGGACTGCACGATCATGCCTTTGACCAGGTCTTCCACCGGCACCTGCATCTTGGGGTCGATGAACATGCGCGAGCCGGGCATTTTCCAGGCGCGCTCGCTGACAGGCAGGGTCTGCTTGAGGTCGATCTTCTTGGACTTCAGCGCGTCGAACACCAGGTAGGCGGTCATCAGCTTGGTCAGCGAGGCGGGCTCCACCGGGCTGTCGATGTCCTTGGCCGCCAGGATCTGGTTGGCCGTGACGTCCAGCAACAGATAGGCGCGCGCGGCGATTTCAGGCGGCTGCGGCGCCTGGGCGGCAGCGGCGAATGCGACCAGACACAGGGGCACCGCCACCAAGCGGCGCAGGGCATTGAGGATTTTTTTCATGGGGCAAGGGCAATCAGAACAGGGGAATGGGGCGGATCACCGGCGCCGCAGCGCGGACAACATCCGGCCAGGTGGCTTCAGGTGTGCAGGTGGCGGACCACCAGGTGCTTCAAAAGCGTCAATTGTCCGTGAAAGAAGTGCTCCACCCCGGGGATGACTGTGACGGGCAGCATCTGCGGCCGCGCCCAGTCCATCACCGCGGCCAGCGGCACGGTGTCGTCTTGCTCGCCGTGCACCACCAAGGTGCGATCATGGGCCTCGGGTGGCAGGGGTGCTACGTCAAAGCGCGACGCCGCGGTGCCGACCAGCACGATCTTTTCCAGCGGGCGCTGCGGCCACAGCGACGCCACCGCCTGGCAGGTGGTGAACGCGCCGAATGAAAACCCGCCCAGCGCCAGCGGCACGCCGGCCGGCGCCACCTGGTCCACCACGGCCAGCAAGTCGGCTGCCTCGCCCACACCGTGGCCGTGTACGCCTTGGCTGGCGCCCACACCCCGGAAGTTGAAGCGCACCGCCGCAAAGCCGCATTGCACGAAGGCCCGTGCCAGCGTCTGGACGACTTTGTTGTTCATGGTGCCGCCATACAGCGGGTGGGGATGAGCGATGACGGCCACGCCGCGAACCGACGCGCCTTGCGGGGCGTGCAGCGGCTCGTCGCGCAGGGCCTCGATAGCGCCGGCAGGACCGTTCAGGCGCAGTCGCTGGGTCTGGATGTTCACGAATCGGTATTGAATTGATAGCTGACAATGACCCGGCGACGCTGGGTTGGTGCCAAAAAGCTGAAAACTATTGAAAAACCCGGTTTTTCAACGCCCCAGATGCGCCGGGGTGAGCAGACGCTCGACCACCTGGCCGTTCTTCAGGTGCGATTCGACGATCTCGTCGATGTCGCTCAGGTCGACATAGGTGTACCAGACGGCCTCGGGGTACACCACGGCCACGGGCCCGGCGGCGCAGCGGTCCAGGCAGCCGGCCTTGTTCACCCGCACCGCGCCCGGCCCGGCCAGCCCGGCCGCCTTGACCTGGGCCTTGCAGCGGTCGAACCCCGCCTGCGCATTGTGCGTGGCGCAGCAGGCTTCGCCGTTGCTGCGCTGGTTCAGGCAGAAGAAGATGTGGCGCTGGTAATAAGAAGAGGGGGTATCGCTCATGGGGGGATTCTAGTTTTCCGCATCCCGCCCCGACAGCCGCAGCAGCACATAGACCAGCGCCGCGTAGGGCCAGAGCCAGCCCAGCCACTGCGCCAGGCCATGGAAACGGATGAAGCGGCCCTGCTCCCATACCTGCAGGGTTTGCGCGAAATAGGCGCCGATTGGCGCGTTGTTCAGCAGGCTCAGGTGCAGCACCAGGGCCAGCAGCGTCAACGCGGCGCAGGCCCGACGGGGCACGGCCACCAGCAGCAGCGCCACCACCAACGCGGTTCCGAGGCCGAACTGCACCGGCAGGGTCAGCCACGCCCAGGCGTGGGACGGCCCATAGCTCAGCGCGGCCGAAAGCGCCGAGACGCCCACCCCGACACCGATGGCGGACACCGCCAGCGCCACGCGCCGGCCGGCCGAGCGGGCGATGGAGTACGCCAGCAGGCACGGAATCAGCGCACCCAGCATCACGCACAGCAGTTCCGCGCCGGGCAACAACGGCTCCAGCTCGAAATCGCGCACCGGCACCCATTGCAGGAAAGGCGTTTCAGCCAGCCAGGCGGCCAGTGCGTCCTCGGCCCGCTCCAGCACCTGCCCCAGTCCCAGCGGCACCGAGGCCGGAAACAGCAGTGCCACCGGCCACAGGGCCAGCAGCACCAGCGCGCCGCGTGAATGGGCGGCAAACCAGCGCTCCCGAAAGCGGCTCCAGCGCGCGATGGCGCCCGCCTTTTCCAGCGCGAAGGCCATCAGCGCGCCCAGCCAGGCGCCGGCGAGGTTCAGCAAGAGGTCCACGTTGGAGGCCACGCGCATCGGCAGGTAGGTTTGCAGGGACTCCATGACCAGCGACAGCAGGCCGCCGCCCAGCGCGGCCAGCAGCACAGCGGGCAGGCGCGGGCTGGTGCGCAGGGCACTCAGTGCCAGCAGGAAGCCCAGCGGCCCGTAGCCGAGCAGATTGGCGGCGACGTCAAAGCCGGTCCAGTAGCGAGGCAAGGGCGCGGCGAGGAAGGTCCAGGGCGCGATGCCAACAGGGCGCCAGCCGTCGAACGGGTACAGGCTGGCGTAAACAACCAGCGCCGCGTAGATCAGCGCCAGGGGCCAGGCTGCGGTCTTGTGCATCGCCGCCGGACCGGCCTCAGAAGGGCTTGACCACCACCAGCACGACGGCCGCCAGCAGCATCAGCACCGGCGCCTCGTTGAACCAGCGGTACCAGACGTGGCCGTGCTGGTTGCCGTAGGTGGTGAATTTGCGCAGCAGACGGCCGCAGGCATGGTGGTAGCCCAGCACCAGCAGCACCACGAACAGCTTGGCGTGCATCCAGCCATTGCCCGGCCCCCAGCCGATGCCATAACCGATCCACAGCCACAGGCCCAGCCCCAAGGCGGGCACGGCCAGCAGCGTGGTGAAGCGCATCAGCTTGCGGGCCATGAGCAGCAGCCGCTCGTGCTCCGCCACCGACTCCGGCGCCACCATGGCCAGGTTCACGAAGATGCGCGGCAGGTAGAACAGGCCGGCGAACCAGCTGGCGACGAAGACGATGTGAAGGGCTTTGATCCAGAGCATCGCCAAAGTGTAGCCCCCATGGGTGCTCTCGCGCCTGCGGACGCACCGGCGGCGCTGACGCAGCCCCCAGGCGAGTCTGCCCGACGCAGGGCAAAAAAAACCCCAGCACGTGGCTGGGGTGGTAAGCCTTTTTGCTGTCACACATCAAGGCCCCGCTCAGGGAGGAAAAGCGGGGGACGGCGAACCGCCCGAGGGGAATGTATCAAATTGCGACAGCCGGTTCAAGGACTTGTCTCGGAATTTTCCGATCCCCAACCAACACCTAGGGAAAACCCGGAACAAGTCCTGTCACTGGTGCGCCAGACCGGCCCCGCGCACCCCCGGCCGGGCAGCCCCGCGGCGGAAATCGCCGGCGCTGCAGCGAAATCAGGCACAATTTTCCGCATGACCCTGCACGCCCCCTACCCCCAAGGCCGCCCCCGCCGCCTGCGCCGCGACGAATTCACCCGCAACCTGGTGCGCGAGCATGCGGTCAGCGTCAACGACCTGATCTACCCGGTGTTCGTGCTGGAGGGCGGCAACCGCCGCGAGGCCGTGGCCTCGATGCCCGGCGTGGAGCGCCTGAGCCTGGACCTGCTGCTGCCGGTGGCCGAAGACTGCGTCAAGCTCGGCATCCCGGTGATGGCGCTGTTTCCGGTGATCAGCGCCTCGCTGAAAGACCCGGTCGGCAGCGAGGCCGCCAATCCCGACGGCCTGGTGCCCACGGTGGTGCGGGCGCTGAAGAAAGAATTTCCCGGCCTGGGCGTGATGACCGATGTGGCGCTGGACCCTTTCACCAGCCACGGACAGGACGGCCTGCTGGATGAGACGGGCTACATCCTGAACGACGAAACCGTCGAGGTGCTGGTGAAGCAGGCGCTGACGCAGGCCGAAGCCGGCGTGGACATCGTCGCGCCCAGCGACATGATGGACGGGCGCATCGGCGCCATCCGCCAGGCGCTGGAGGCCGCCGGCCTGATCCACACCCGCATCATGGCCTACAGCGCCAAGTACGCCAGCGCCTTCTACGGCCCGTTCCGCGATGCGGTGGGCTCGGCCGGCAACCTGGGCAAGAGCAACAAGAAGGTCTACCAGATGGACCCCGGCAACAGCGACGAGGCGCTGCGCGAGGTGGCCATGGACATCGCTGAGGGAGCCGACATGGTGATGGTCAAGCCCGGCATGCCCTACCTGGACATCGTGCGCCGGGTGAAAGACGAATTCCGAGTGCCGACCTTCGCCTACCAGGTGTCGGGCGAATACGCCATGCTCAAGGCCGCCGCCCAGAATGGCTGGCTGGACCACGACCTGGTGATGATGGAAAGCCTGCTGGCCTTCAAGCGCGCCGGCGCCGATGGCGTGCTGACCTACTTTGCCCGAGACGCCGCCCGATTGATTCAAAATCAATAGCTGAAAGTGACCCTTCGACGCTGGGTTTGTGCCGATTTGATTCAAATTTCGACCTGAACGCCGACTTCACCGCACCTTCAAGGCACCCATGCGCATTTTCAGCATCAGCCCTTCGGGTGTGACGGAATCCGCCACGCTGCCTACGCAGGCGCCGGATCAGGGCTATGTCTGGATCGCCTGCGCGCGCACTGAATTCGAGACGCTGCGGGAAGAGGTCCAGGCCACGCTGCAGGCCCTGGCCGGCGCCGCGCTGGTGGATCTGCACATCTCCGACCTGCTGAACAAGCAGTTGCCCTCGCGTTTCGACTACACCTCGATGTACGACTTGCTGGTCTTCCGCCGGCTGAGCAGCGGCGACGGAGAACCAGCGCCCGCGCCGGCTCCGACCGGTGAGCCCCCGTTGGCACCCCGCAGGCGCGGCGGTCCGCCGGTGCTGCGGCGCATTGACACCAGCCCGATCGGTTTCGCCGTATTCGACCAGGTGCTGCTGACGGTGCACCCACCCGACTGCGCCGCGCGCGATGCCTACGCCACGCGACTGCTCGCGGCGGCCAGCGCCTCGGCCGAGACGCGGGCCGCCAACGTCGACCCCCGTCTGGGCGGCGCCCGGCTTCCCGCCAGCCCGTCGGACCTGATGCTGCGCATCGTCAACCAGATCGTCGACGGCTACCTGGCGCTGCGTCGCGACCTGTCGCGCCAGCTCGACCACTGGCAGGCCGAACTGCTGGACCCTCGCACGCGCTTCTCCAACTGGTCGGCCCTTCTTGAGGCCCGCATGGCGCTGCACCAGCTCGACGACATCTGCGAGGACCAACGCACCGCCGTGCTGGACTGGACCGAAGCCGTCAAGGGCTGGCCCGTGCCCGACAACGCCGATGCGCGGCACGAGCACGAACTGCTGATGGTGCGCAGCCGCGACGTGCTGGAGCACATCGAACGCGTGGTACGCCACGTAACCCGGCTGGAACACAACGCGGAGACCGCCGTGCAGATGCACTTCTCGGCACAGGGCAACCGCACCAACAACATCATGCGCACCCTCACCGCGCTCACCGCGATCTTCCTGCCCCTGAACCTGATCACCGGCTTCTTCGGCATGAACTTCGAGACCTTCCCCTTCATCCACAGCAGCAATGGACTGTGGTGGACGCTGGGCGCGATGGTCTGCATCGCCGCGACGATGGGCCTGCTGTTCTGGCGCAAGCGTTACCTGGCACGCACCGGGCGCTGAAAGCGGAAGGCACCCACAAAAAAGCCCGGCGGCGCCGGGCTTTTTTGTCACGCATGACCCGTGAAGGATCACATCATTGTGGCTTCGCCGCGGTGTGCATCCCCCGAGCGAGCGCGCTCGACAGCTTGGGCGTGAACCGTGGAACGGTCCACTGTCGAGGCCATCGGCGGCAAGACATCAGAGCCCGCCGGATGGAAATTGCGGGTGGATGACACTGTCGACGCTTCGGCCTGCACTTCGGCGCGGGTGCGCTGGCTGGTGACCTGCGCGGCAAACTGGGAACCGTCGGCCTCATCGGCCTGCGCCATGGAAGCGAAAGCTGCAAGGGCGGTCAGGACGGCAACAGCGAAAAACTTGGATGATTTCATGATGGTTTCTTTCAAAAGTAAAAACAGGCTCTATCTGTGAAAGGCGCCGGTGCCTTTCCCTCTCAGGCTTGCAGGGCTGCTTGCCTGTGAGAAGCAGATCGGTCCGGCCGGGCCCTTTAAAACAGGTCACAAACGCACCACAGCGTTGCCGCAACGGAAACAATGGACACCCTTGAACTGATACGAACTTTCCGTGAAGTCGCGCAACGCGGCAGTTTCTCGGCGGCGGCGCGCACGCTGGACCTGTCCCGGCCCAACGTCAGCAAATACGTGGCCGAGCTGGAAACCCGCGTGGGCGTGCGTCTGCTCAACCGCACCACCCGCAACGTGAGCCTGACCGACGCCGGCAGCCTGCTGCTGGAGCGCAGCACGCCGCTGATGGAAATGATCGACCTCACCCGCGCCGAGCTGCAGGACCGCGCCCTGGTGCCCAGCGGGCGCCTGCGGCTGACCGCCCCGCACGGCCTGGCGCAGACCGGGCTGCCGGGGCTGCTGGGCGAGTTCATGCGCGAATACCCGGCGGTCACCCTGAGCCTGCACCTGGACAACCGGGTCACCGACATGGTCGACGAAGGCATCGACATCGCGCTGCGCGTGGGCCGCATCGGCGACGACAACCTGATCGTGCGAAAACTGCAGGCCGTGCCCTTCGTGGTGGCGGCGTCACCCGGGTATTGGGCCGAACGCGGCCTGCCCGGCCACCCCGACGATCTGGCCGGCCACTACGCGTTGACCTATTCCGTGCTCGGCCCGAATCCCGAATGGCGTTTTGAAGTGGGCGGCGAACCCCTGTCAGTGCCCGTGAGCAGCCGCATGGATGCCAGCGATGCCGCGCCGCTGGTCAGCGTGGCGCTGCAGGGGCTGGGCATGGTCTGGCTGCCGCGCCTGCTGCTGCAGCCGCACATCGACAGCGGCGCGCTGCAGCCGGTGCTGCAGGACTTCTCGCCGCGCGACGTGTGGCTGTACGCCGCCTACGTGCAGCGGCGCCACAACAGCGCCGCACTCAAGGCCCTGCTGGCGTTCCTGGAGACGCGCTGGCGTAATGCGTGATCCGGCCGCCGCGCGCAACGGTCAGACGAAGGGCGGCGCCAGCTGCTCGGCCGCCAGCACGCGTTGCACCGCCGGGCGGGCCAGCATGCGCTGAAGGTATGGGCCCAGGTGCGCCCGCCCACGCGCCGGCACCGAGGCGAAGTTGCGCGTCCAGCGGCACAAGGTGAAGACGTACGGGTCCAGCGCGCTGTAGGCGGCGCCCATGAACCAGACCTGGCCGTGGCGGGCCAGTTCGCCATCGAGCTGGTCCAGCAGGCCGGCGATCTTCGCTTCGGCCGCCGCCTTGACCTCGGCCGCACCGGCCGCGTTTCCCTGCGCGACCCAGCGCTCCGGGTAGAAATAGACGATCAGCGTGGCCTGCAGCGTGTTGGTCAGCCACATCAGCCATTTGTAGAAATGCGCCCGCTCTGCGCTGCCCACCGGCGGCGCCAGCCCTGCCCCAAGGTGCGTGTCGCACAGGTGCAGCACGATGGCTGCCGTCTCATACAGCACCAGCGGCGCGCCCGCCCCGCCCGCCATGCCGTCCTGCACCAGCACCGCGATCAGGCCGTTGGGGTTGAGCTTCAGGTACTCCGGCGACTTGTGCGCATTGACCGCCCGGTCCACCAGCACGCGCTGGTAAGGCACTGCGAGTTCTTCGAGCACGATGTGCGGCACCATGCTGGCCGTGCTGGGGTAGTAGTGGAGGTGAAGCATGGTTGATGAAGGTTGATCTCTCGAGAAAAGCCGCGACGGGCCGCTCATTTCACCCCGAACAGCCCCGCGCCGTTGTCCCAGGCCACCTTCTTCGCCACGTCGGGCGGCAGGTCGCCCAGCCAGGTGCGGTAGCCCTTCATGGTGTCTTCGTAGTACATCCAGCGCTGGTTGACCCAGGTGTCGGAGCCGACCATGAAGCGCCCCGGGTACTTGAGCATCAGCGCGCGCCACTCGGGGCAGAGCTTGCCGCCTTCGCAGGTCAGCCCCGGCCGGTAGGAGAGCTCGCCCATCAGGCCCGGGTATTTCGCCAGCAGCGCGTCCACCCGCTCCACCGGCGCGCCGCCGATGCCGGTATGGGCCCAGATCAGGCGCGCTTTCTGCCCTTTGGAGGGGGTGGATGCCATCAGCAGGTCGATCGCCGTGTCGTCCACATGGGCCAGCACCACCAGTTGTTTCTCCTCTGCCAGCGCCATCAGCTTTTTCGCGACCGGGCCATTCGCGTTGGCACTGTCGTAGAGGTGGAATTCACCAATGCCGCGGTACGGCCCGGCGGGCGTGCCGCGTGCCAGCTCGGACTGGACCATGTCGTAGATGGTCTCGTCGCGGAACCAGTTGGTGTAGTCGTCGCGGTTGCGGTACAGGCGGATGAAGGGCACGACGGTGACGCCGGCGGCGCGGGTCTCGGCACGCGCCTCGGCCAGCGCACGGGTGCCGTCGTTGGGCCGTGAGTTGGCCACGATGGCCTTGACGCCGCTGCGCTGCATGCGCGAGAGCACATCCGCCAGCGGATGCGGGCCGGAGCGGCCGTTCCAGGCTTCCTCGTTGTAGTGCAGGTGCGCGTCGAACAGCGGGCCGGTGTAGTCAGCGGCCATGGCCGTCGCACCGGAAGCTACAAAAAAAATAGCTGCCAACGACCGTCCGACGCTGGGATACCGCCAAAAAGGCTTAAAAAATTCAGTGAAATGCATGATCCGGCCTTTCAACAAATCAAACCCGCCGTTTCTGGCGACGTGCCGTGCGGCGCGGCTATCGCCACGCCACCCGACGCCCCTCAGCCGACGTGTTGCGCAAAGAAGGCCAGCGTGCGATCCAGCGCCAGCTTCGCGGCTTCGGCGTTGTACGAGGCCCGGTGGTCGCAGTTGAATCCGTGGTTGGCCGCATAGACCTTCACCTGCACGCCCGGCTGTGCTTTCTCGAAGGCCTGCACGGTGTCCAGCGGGATCCAGCCGTCCTGGTCGCCGAAATGCGCCAGCACGGGCACCTTCGGCTGGCGGGCCGCCTCGGCCGGGGCGGTCATGCCACCCCCGTAATAGGGCGCCGCGGCGCTCAGTCCCGACAGCGTGCACGCGGCGCGCCAGGTGAGCAAGCCGCCCCAGCAGTAGCCGACGATGCCGACCTTGCCGCCGCTCGTTTTGGCGGCATGGTCGATGGCGGCCTGCAGGTCGGCCATCACGCCGGGCGCGGGCAAGGCTTCCACCGCGGTCTTGTAGCCGAAGCCTTCGTTCATGTCGGCCTCGGCGTAGCCCAGTTGCACATCGCCCTTGCCGATGCGGGCAAAGGTGGCGGGCGCCACGGCCAGGTAGCCGGCGGCGGCATAGCCATCGGCCACGGCGCGGATGTGCGCGTTGACGCCAAAGATCTCCTGCACCACGACGATCGCGCCTTTGGGCGCGCCGGCGGGTTGGGCCACGTAGGCAGGAAAAGCAAAGCCGTCTGCGGCCGTGAGCGTGGTGAAAGAACCCATGGGATGCTCCTTGAAGTGTGCGAGGTGGATGAAAAAAGGAGGGCTCGACGGCGCGGTTCAGGCGCGACCCAGCTTGCGCTCCACAAAGCCCAGGCGGTCCTGGCCCCAGAAGATCTCACCGTCGATCACATAGCTGGGCGCGCCGAACACGCCGGCGTCGATGGCTTGCTGGGTGTTGGCGTCGTAGCGTTCGTGCGCCGCCTGGCTGTGCGACTGCTCCAGCCGGGCCGGGTTCAGGCCCTGCTCGCTCAGCAGCTCGGCCAGCACCTTCTCGTCGTCGATGTGGCGCTCCTGCGCCCAGACCGCCGCCAGAATCGCACCGGTGATCTTCAGCGCGGCCTCGGTACCGTCGTGCAGGTCCACCGCGACGATCAGGCGCGCCGCATCGTCGCCGTTGACCGGGAAGTATTTCGGCTTGAGGTTCAGCGGCGCATGTAGAAACTCGCTGTAGCGCTGCAATTCCACCAGCCGGTAGGCCTGGCGCTGGGGCGCACGCTTGCCCACGGGCAGGCCCCCCGAGATGGGAAACACCTTGCCGCCCAGATCGATCGGCAACACCCGCACGGCGGCGCCGCTGGCGCGGGCGATGTCGCAGAAGCGCTGGTGGCCCAGGTAGGTCCACGGGCTTTGCGGGGCAAAGTAATAATCCACAGAGCGGCTCACGGCGTTCTCCTCGAACGGTTGTTGTTTTGGCAGGCACGGGACCCGTGTTGTAACCGGGTCGCCGATATTTTGCAGGAGACAGGACATGGACAAGGTGCTCTTGGTGACCGGCGCCAGCCGTGGCATCGGCGCCGCCACCGCGCGGCTGGCGGCGCAAGACGGCTGGGCGGTGGCGGTGAACTACACCGCCAACTCGCTCGCCGCCGACGAGGTGGTGCGCACCATCCGCGCCACTGGCGGCAATGCCATCACGGTGCAGGCCGACGTGGCCGACGAGGCGCAGGTACTGCGCATGTTCGAGACCCTCGACGCCAAGCTGGGCCGGCTCACCGGCCTGGTCAACAACGCCGGCGTGGTCGACGTGACCGCGCGGCTGGACGAAATGAGTGTGGCGCGCTGGCGCCGCATGTTCGACATCAACGTGATCGGCAGCCTGCTGTGCGCCCGCGAGGCGGTGCGGCGCATGAGTCCCCGCCACGGCGGCACCGGTGGAGCCATCGTCAATGTGTCGAGCGCGGCCTCGCGCCTGGGCTCACCGGGCCAGTACCTGGACTACGCCGCGGCCAAGGGCGCGATCGACGCTTTCACCATCGGCCTGGCCAAGGAGGTGGCGGCCGAGGGCATCGCGTCAACGCGGTGCGCCCGGGGCTGATCGAGACCGAGATCCACGCCTCGGGCGGCCTGCCCGACCGCGTGCGCGACCTGCAGCATCTGGTGCCGATGCAGCGCGGCGGCACGTCCCTTGAAGTCGCGCAGGCGATTGTCTGGCTGCTGTCGGATGCGGCAAGCTACACCACCATGAGCCTGCTGGACGTCTCCGGCGGACGCTGATCCTTTCCTACGCCTTCATGCGGCCCCCGCGCCGCCCGAGCACCCCATGACCGAAAAATCCATCAAGTACTACTGGGAAGACATGCCCGTCGGCTCCACGCGCGACCTCGGCACCATCACGCCCACCGCCGAAGAAATCGTAGCCTTCGCCACCCAGTTCGATCCGCAGCCCTTTCACCTCGACGAAGAGGCCGCGAAGCAATCGGTGTTTGGCGGCCTGTGCGCCAGCGGCTGGCACACCTGTTCCATGGCGATGCGGCTGATGGTGACCAACTTCCTGCTCGAATCCTCCAGCCAGGGCTCGCCGGGGCTGGAGAACATCAAGTGGCTCAAGCCCGTCTTCCCCGGTGACACGCTGCGCCTGCAGCACACGGTGATCGAGTCGCGGCCCATGACGAAGCGCCTGGACGTGGGCCTTGTGCGCACGGTGTGGGCCATGTTCAACCAGCGCGGCGAGCAGGTGCTGCACATGGAGGGCTGGGGAATGTTTCGGCGAAGGACGCCTGGCGCGCCACAATAGCCCATGGACTTCAAGCCCCTCATCACCCTGCTGGCCATCGTCAATCCGCTGGCGATCGTACCGTTCTTCATCCATTACACGCAGGGCTTCTCGCGCGAGCAGCGCATCAAGACGATCTGGATCTCGTCCTTCAGCGCCTTCGCCGTGATCGCCACCAGCGCCCTGCTGGGCCTGAAGATCCTCGAATTTTTCAGCATCTCGCTGGCGAGCTTTCAGGTGGGCGGCGGCATGCTGCTGCTGATCAGCTCGTTGAACATGCTCAACGCGCAGCCCGCTGAATCCAAGCCGGCCAGCCACGAGCTGGAAGACGGCGTGGCCAAGGCCGCCATGGGCGCGAGCATCGCCGTGGTGCCGCTGACCATTCCGCTGCTGACCGGCCCGGCCACCATGTCCACCGTGGTGATCTATGCCGACCGGGCCAAGACCTTCTGGCAACTCGCCACGCTGGTGGGCTACGGCGCGGTGATCGCGCTGGCGACCGCGCTGAGTTTCGCACTGGCCGGCCCGATTGCCCGCGTGCTCGGCAAGACCGGCATCAACGTCATGACCCGCCTGATGGGCCTGATCCTGGCCGCGCTGGCCGTCGAGGTGATGGCCGAGGGGCTGCACAAGCTGTTCCCGGTGCTGGGGCGCTGAGAGACCATACCCCGGGGCGAGCATGGCCAAGCTGTTGTTGCTGGAAGACGACCCGGCCATTGCCCGGACCGTCATTTACGCGCTGGAGCGCGATGGCTTCACCGTGCTGCATTGCCTGCTGCTGGGCGACGCCCGCCGCGCCCTGCAGGCCCGCACCTTTGACCTGCTGATGCTGGACGTGGGCCTGCCCGATGGCAGCGGGCTGGACCTGTGCCGCGAGGTCCGCGCGCAGCGCCCGACCCCCATCCTGATGCTGAGCGCCCGCAACGAGGAGATCGACCGTGTGCTGGGCCTGGAACTGGGCGCCGACGACTATGTGAGCAAGCCTTTCAGCCCGCGCGAGCTGGTGGCGCGCGTCAAGGCGCTGCTGCGGCGCAGCGCGATGGCGCCGGCCTTGAGCAACAGCGCACCGGGTGGGTTCGAGGTGGACCTTGCAGGCCAGCGCATCCTGCTGCACGGCGTGCCGCTGACGCTGACCCGGCGCGAATACCGCCTGCTGGGCGCGCTGCTGCGCGGCCCCGGCCGCATCCACTCGCGCGAGCAACTGCTGGAGGCCGCCTGGGGCGACGACAGCGACAGCACCGACCGCACCGTGGACACCCACATCAAGACGCTGCGCGCCAAGCTGCGGCAGGTCGACCCGGCGCGCGAATACATCGTCACCCATCGGGGCATGGGTTACAGCCTTGAGCTGCATCCCATCTGAGCCATGAAGCTCGGCATCCGCCTCCTGTTCGTCTTCTTCCTGCTCAACGGGCTGGCGGCGTTCTTCGTGCTGCGGGTGTTCGTGGTGGAGATCCGGCCCAGCGTGCGCGAGGTCATGGAAGACATGATGGTGGACACCGCCAACATCCTGGCCGAACTCGCCAGCGACGACCTGGCCGCCGGCCGCCTCACCGAGGGCCGGTTTGCCGCCCATGTGCGCAACTACGCCAGCCGCCCGGTCGATGCCCGGATCTGGGGGCTGGACAAGCAGTCGCTGGACTTCCGTGTCTATGTCACCGATGCCCGGGGCCTGGTGCTGTTCGATTCGGAGAACACCGCGCAGGGGCAGGACTATTCCGGCTGGCGCGACGTGGCCCGCACGCTGCGCGGCGAATACGGCGCGCGGGCGACCCGCACGGTGCAGACGGACGAGCGCACCTCGGTCATGTACGTGGCCGCGCCGGTGCTGCGCGACGGCGCCATCCTGGGCGTGCTGACGGTGGCCAAGCCCCAGAGCACCGTGCAGCGCTTCGTGGACCGCGCGGAGCGCAAGGTGCTGCTGGGCGGCCTGCTGCTGCTGGCGCTGTCGGCCGGGGTGGGTGTGGCCGTCACGCTGTGGGTGGTCTGGAGCATCCGCAAGCTGCGCCGCTACGCACTGAACGTGCAGGCGGGCCAAAAGATGGACGTCCCCCTTGTGCCGGGCGAGCTGGGCGAGCTGGCGCAGGCCATGGAGGCCATGCGCGCCCGCCTCGAAGGGCGTGACTACATCGAAGGCTATGTGCGCGCCCTGACGCATGAGCTCAAGAGCCCGGTGGCGGCGATCCGCGGCGCAGCCGAACTGCTGCAGGACGACCTGCCGGAAGCGGACCGCGCCGTGTTCGCCGGGCAGATCGAGCAGCAGGTGCAGCGCATCCAGCGCCTGATCGACCGCCTGCTGGAACTCAGCAAGCTGGAGCAGCGCCAGAGCCTGCTGGTGGATGCGCCGACGTCCCTGCGCGACTGCGCCGAGGCGGCCATTGCCGAGGCGCAGGCCCGCGCCCGCCAGAAAAACGTCGCTATCACCCTGCAGGGCGACGGTGGCAGCGGGCCTTTCGAGGCCGCGCTGGTGGCGCTGGCCGTCAGCAACCTGCTGGACAACGCCATCGACTTCTCGCCCGTCGGCGGCAGCGTGCGGGTGGACCTGGCGGGCGGGCGCATCAGCGTGACCGACGCCGGCCCCGGCGTGCCCGACTATGCCCTGCCCCGCCTGGGCGAGCGTTTCTTCTCAACCCCGCGCCCCAACGGCGAGCGCACCGGCTCGGGCCTGGGCCTGGCCATCGTGCGCCAGATCATGGCGCTGCACCACGGCAACCTGAATATCGTCAACCTCGACCCGGCGGCCGGGCCGGGGCTTCGTGCTGAATTGAACTTCGCGATCTGAGACTTCACACCGGCTTCACACAGTTCATCAAGCCCTCACGCACGGACCGGAAACTGGCCTTCCATTCATCACGGAGGCTCTCTTGAAACACCCGGTATTCCTCAAAATGATGGCGGTCGGCGGTGTGCTGCTGATGCTCATCTTCGGCCTGGCCCTGATCGGCGGCATCGTCCGAGACCGCCAGGTTCACCGTGAAGCGGCAACCAGCAGCGTGGCGCAGAGCCTGGCCGGCAGCCAGACGCTGATCGGCCCACTGCTCCACCGAAGCTGCGTCGAAACCTGGGACGTGACAACGGGAAGTGACGCCAGCCAGACTCGCACCGAACAGCGCCGCGAGTTCGCTCTGACGGCCCTGCCCGACGACCTGAACGTGACCACCGGCGCCGCCATGGAGCCGCGCGCCCGGGGGCTGCACAAGGTCAACACCTTCGCGCTGAAGGCCCACCTGACGGCCCGCTGGGCCGACCTGGCCAGCCTGCAGCCCCAGGCCACGGTCAAGAACTCGCGCCTGCAGTGCGACCCACCCGTGCTGATGGTGGCGGTGGGCGACGCGCGCGGCATCCGCACCGCCCGGCTGCGCCTGGACGCTCAGGACCGAGCGCTCAAGCCCGGCACCCTGCACCGCGCCTACCCCCGCGGGGTGCACGCCACGCTGCCCGAAGCGACGCTCCAGAGCGGCGAGCCCTTCACGGCCGAGGTGGCGCTGGAACTGGCGGGCACCGAGCGCTTCTCGGTGGTGCCCCTGGCCGGCACCACTGCCGCGCGCTTCACCAGCGGCTGGCCGCACCCGTCGTTTGACGGGCGCTTCCTGCCCACCGAGCGCACCGTGGGTGATCAGGGCTTCGACGCGGTCTGGCGCCTGTCCGCGCTGGCCACCACCGCGCCGCAGGACATCGCCGCCGGCAAGCCGGTCTGCCTCGGGGCTGCGGCGGAAGACAGCCCCGCCCAGAAAGGCTGCACCGACGCCTTCGGCGTCAGCTTCATCGACCCGGTGAATCCCTACACGCTGAGCGACCGCGCCACCAAGTACGGCCTGCTCTTCGTCGCCCTGACCTTCGTCGCAGTCGGGCTGTTCGAGTTCATGAAAAACCTGCGGGTCCACCCGGTGCAATACCTCCTGGTGGGCAGCGCGCTGTGCATCTTCTTCCTGCTGCTGGTGAGCCTGGGCGAACACCTGCCGTTTGGTCTGGCCTACGGCATCGCGGCCACCGCGTGCGTCACCCTGCTGGCCTTCTACGCAAGCCACATGCTGGGCAGCGTGCGCCGCGGAATCCCCTTCGGGCTGGGCATCGCCGCGCTGTACGGCACGCTGTACCTGCTGCTGCAGCTGGAGCAGACCGCGCTGGTCATCGGCGCCGTGGCCTTGTTCGTCGTGTTGGCGGCGGTGATGGTGCTGACCCGGCGCATCGACTGGTATGCGCGGCTGGCGCCGGCTGCAGCGTCCACACCAGCGACCTGACACGCGGTGCAGGCCGTGGGCTGATCGCCTGCGGCCTGCACAGGCTGCGTCTGTACCAGGACGCCGTGTTTTTGATGCTTTCAAGCTTTTTTGGCCTTTCCCCAGCGCGGGACGGTCATAGTCAGCTATGGAAACAGTAGCTATCCCGCTTGAATTCCAGCGGCCTGCGCGGCATCGCCAGACTCAAGCGCTAGGTTCACCGAGACCGCCTCGCCCTCGACCCGCACCGGGTAAACGCGAACC
This sequence comes from Candidatus Skiveiella danica, assembly GCA_016721925.1. Classification (GTDB taxonomy): domain Bacteria; phylum Pseudomonadota; class Gammaproteobacteria; order Burkholderiales; family Burkholderiaceae_C; genus Skiveiella; species Skiveiella danica. The sequence goes on along the minus strand of JADKHE010000011.1, from coordinate 525,024 downwards.
GTCAGGCCTGCTTCCCCGCGCATGCAACCCGTGCGCCGGACAGCGCAGGACGGTGCCGCTGAGTGTGCCGCCACCCAGCCAGGCGCCGGCATGCGGGCAGCTGTCGGCAGCGGCGTGGAGGCCAACGTCCACGTTGAACAGCAGCAGGCTGTGACCGTCGATCCGCACGAGCTTGCGGCTGCCGGGGGGCAGATCCGACAGCCCCGCCACCGGTCTCCATGAATCGCTCATCGCACGCACCCTCAAATCACGCAGCCGCCATTGGGGCTGATGATCTGGCCCACCAGGTAGTGCGGGTCGCAGGCCAGGTGCACCACCGTGGCGGCGTACTCGTCCATCGTGCCCAGGCGCCCGGCGGGGATCAATTGCCAGAACCGGTTGCGTCCCGCCTCGTCCAGGGTCTGCAGGTAGGCCTCGAAGTCCGGCGTAAACACGCCGCCCGGCGCGATGGCGTTCACCTGGATGTTGGCGCCGGCCACCTCGGCCGCCATGGCTTTGGTGAAAGCCACGACGGCGCCCTTGGTCGCGCTGTAGTGCGGGCTGTGCACGCTCATCGCGGAAATGCCCGCCACCGAGGCGATGTTGACGATGCGGCCGTAGCGCTGCGGCTCCATCATGCGCAGGGCCGCCCGGGTGCAGTAGAAGACGCCATGCACGTTGACGTTCCAGAAGCGCAGCCATTCTTCGTCGCTCATGGCGCTGGTGAAGCCCAGCGAGCGGCGCGGCTCGGGCGTCGTGAGGTAGGCGTAGTGTTCGCTGCGGCGCTGCTGGTCGACCGGGCGCGCGGGGACCAGGGCGGCGTTGTTCACCAGCACGTGCACCGTGCCAAAGTGCTGCGCGGCCTGGGTGAACATCGCGTCCACGGCGGCGCTGTCGGAGACATCGCAGGGCAGGCTCAGGACCTCGCCACCCATCGAGCGGATCTTTTCTGCCGTGCCATTGAGCCGGTCTGGGTCGATATCACAGATCACCAGCCGGGCGCCGGCCGCGGCCAGCGCGATGGCCAGGGCGCCGCCCAGACCCGGGCCGGCGCCGGTGACCAACGCGACCGGTTCCTTGACCGACAGGGGATTACGCACCTTATTCCGGCTTGAAGCCGACCGCCTTGAGCGTGGCGACCTGGCGGTCGGAGGCGGCGCGCAGCGAGCGGGCCAGTTCGTCGGCGGACGCCGAGGGCACCATGTCCAGCCCCATGCCGGCAAAGCGCTGGCGCACGGCGGGCTGCTCCAGCACCTTCACCACGGCCTCGCGCAGGCGGGCTTGCGCGGCAGCCGGCACGTCGGGTGAAACGAACAGGCCCATCCATGCGGTTTCGGTCAGGTCCTTGTAGCCCAGTTCGGCAAAGGTCGGAACGTCGGGCAGCATCGACAGGCGCGCCGGCGCGGTGGTGGCGAACACCTTGATCTTGCCGCCCTTGATCATCGGGATGGACGTGGCGGGGCCGTCGAACATGAAGGACACGTGGCCGCCGATCAGGTCGGTCAGCGCGGGCGGCGAGCCTTTGTAGCCGACGTGCACCATGTCCGTGCCAGCCAGCTTGTTGAACTCCAGGCCCAGAGTGTGCGACAAGGTGCCCGGGCTGTAGGAGGCGTAGTTGACCTTGCCCGGATTGGCCTTGATATAGGCGACTACTTCCTTGACGTTGCTGGCCGGCACGTTCGGTCCGCCGACGAACAGCAGGCCGGTGCGCGCGATCTCGGCCACCGGACGCAGCTCCTTCATCGGGTCCACCGGCAGCTTCATCGCGTGCGGGATTTCCGAGATGATGCCGTTGACCGAGACCAGTACCGTGTGGCCGTCCCGCGGCGCCTTGAGCACTTCCTGCAGACCGATCAGTCCGGCGCCGCCGGGTTTGTTGTCGACCATGACCGGCTGCCCGAGCTGCTGCGCCAGGCCTTCAGACAGGGTGCGGGCCACGATGTCGGCTGTGCCGCCGGCCGGCGCGCCGACGACAATTCTCATGGGCTTGTCCGGGAATTGCGCCAGGGCGGCACCGGTTGCGGCCAGGGCGGCGCAGGCCAGGGCGGTCAGGGAAAGGACGCGGCGTGTGAAATTCATGGGTGTCTCCTCGGTGTTCAGGAAATGAAAGTTGGATACCTGCAGGCCAATCAGGCCGCCAGGCGCAGCGGCATGCCGCGCACGCCGGCAGGCCGGTTGGGCGCCAGGCCCAGGCGCTCCAGCGTTTCATCGGCGCTGGCGTAATGCTCGCCGATCCTGTAGATGGCCTTCGCCTGCGCGCCGGTGGCCACGTCGCGGTGCAGTTCACGGGCAATGCGCACCAGCTGTTCGACCTGCTGCACGCTGGTCATGCGCTCGCCCTTCCGGCCCCAGAGGTTGTCCTCGATGCCGCAGCGCACGTGCAGGCCCATGGCGATGGCCATCGCGCCCAGCGGCGCCACGGTGCGCATGATGCCCTCGATGGTCAGCACCGCGCCAGGGGGCGTGCGGCGCACGAACTCCATCAGGTTGTAGGGGCTGGGGCCGTCGGCACCGCCGCCAATCATCACGTGGTTCAGCACCAGCGGGCCGGTGTAGACGCCGCGGCGGATCAGCCGCTCGACCGTCTCCAGCTGGCCCACATCGCCCAGCATGAAATGCGGCTGGATGCCCGCAGTCTGCAGGCGCTTGAGGTGCTCGGCCACGAAGGCCGGGCCCGAGGGAATGGTCATCTCGCTGTAGGCAGCCTGGTAGGCCGGCAGCGCGAGGGACGTGCCGGCCACGTCGTCGGCGCTCATCAGTTCGCAGACATTCATCTGGTTGGTGTTGATGGCGATCGTCACCTGGTCCGGCGCGGGTGTCAGCTCAGCCAGCATGTGGCGGGTGTCGTCGCTGAGCCATTTGGCGTCGCCGCCCTCGTCTTCCGGCGCGAACGAGATCGACCCGCCGACCTGCAGCAACATGGAAGGCACCGCTTCACGCAGGCGCGCCAGCATCTCGTTGAACAGCGACAGGCGTTTGGAACCGTGGCCGTCGGCTTCGCGGCAATGCACGTGCAGCACGGTCGCACCGGCGTTGTAGCAGTCCACGGCTTTCTGGATCTGCTCGTCCATCGTCACCGGAATGTCGTCCGAATCGCCGGGCAGGAACTCGGGGCCGTACGGGGCGACCTGGATCACCAGGGGTTGCTGGTTTTCGGGGAGCAGGGAGTCGTCGAAGAATTGCATGGTGGGGTCCTTTGGGTGAGGGGAATAGTGGGGGCGAAAGATCAGGCGTGAGCGGCGTCGGCGTGAGCCTGTGAGCGGGTCTGGTATGCGGCCATCTCCTCCTGAAGGATGGGCGCGCCCAGGCTCATGGTGTGGATGCCGAGCACGCTGGTGAGCTGCAAGACGGCAGTGATCTGCTCCTGCGTGGCGCCCAGCTCCAGCGCCTTGCGGATGTGGCGGCGCACGCCGGGCGCGTACAGGTGGGTGCAGGAGGCATCGACCGCGATCGCGATGAACTCGATGGTCTTGGCGTCCAGCACCTTGTCCAGCATGGGCTTGAGCCCCACGGCCATGAAGCGCTCGGTCCACTCCGGGTCGAGCTCGGCAAAGGGGGTCCAGTTCGGGTTCCACTCGCCGGTGCGGCGCAGGTGGTCGCACAGCGGGGTGGTGGACGCGGCGGTGGGGGTATCGGCGGTGGTCATCGGGTCTCCGGCTCAGAAAGTGGACGGATTATTCGAGGCCGGGGCGTTTCTCGATTGACATAACGGGACATCGAATTAGCATTTCGGGACACCCTGTGAGAACCCCGATGCCTGAACTGGTCCGCTCTGCCGTGCTGACGAACTATGCCGAGATCGCGCGCAGCGTGGGGTTGGATCCCTACCAGATGGTCCGCTCGGTGGGGTTGAGCCAGGCCTGCCTGGTCGAGCGCGACCTGAAAATTCCCACCACGGCGGTGCGCCGCCTGCTGGAGGACTCGGCCGCCCTGTCCGGGGTCGAGAATTTCGGGCTGCGCATGGCGGAGACCCGGCGCCTGTCGATCCTGGGCCAGCTCGGCCTGGTGGCGCGTGATGCCCCCACGGTGCGCCACCTGCTGGACGTGATCGCCCAGTACATGCGGGTGCACAACGAGTCGCTGCTGCTGCGCATCGAGGAATCCGGCGGACTGGCGACCATCCGGCAGGATCTGGTGGTCGACGAGCCCGGGGCCATGCACCAGTCGGTCGAGCTGGCGCTGGGCGCCGTGATGCGCGTGCTGCGCATCTTTCTGGGTGACGACTGGTGGCCGCGGCGGGTGTGCTTCGTGCACCAGAGCCCGGTAGACCTCAGCCTGCACCGGCGCCTGTTCGGCCCGGCGCTGGAGTTCGGCTGCGAGTTCGATGGCATCGTCTGCAAGAGCAGCGATCTGGACACGCCCATTGCCTCCTCAGACCCGGTGATGGCAGGTTACGCGCGCCGGCTTCTGGAGAACACCGTCGGCATGGACCCCCAGTCGATCGACAAGGAGGTCCGCCAGCTGGTTCTGATCCTGCTGCCGACCGGACGCTGCTCCGTGGAGAACGTGGCCCGTCATCTGGGCGTCGACCGGCGCACGGTGCACCGTCGCCTGGAGCGGGATGGCATCACCTTTTCCGCGCTCGTCAATCAGGCCCGGCTGGATCTGTCCGAGCGCTACCTGGCGCACCCCACGCGCACCATGGCGGAGATCGCCGACCTGCTGGGGTTTTCCGGACCCAGCACCCTCGCCCGGTGGCACCAGGCGCAATTCGGGATACCCGCCACCCTGCGCCGCAAGGCCTTGCTTGCACAGGCCACCGGTCGGCCGGCCAAAGCCTGAGCGAGCCGTTCGATCAGCGGCCGCGCAGTTTTTCCACAGCGGCAGCGGTGACATCCGCCGCCGCCGGGTTGCCCCAGCTGGTGCGCACGTAGTTGGCCAGGTCGGCAATCTGCTGGTCGTTCAGTTGCGAGGCAAAGCCCGGCATGGGGATGTACTTGCCTTGCGCCGGCACGCCCCCGAGCACCACCTTGAGGATATTGGCCGCATCGGGCGCAATCACGACCGGGTTGCCCGCCAGCGGCGGAAAGACGCCAGGCATGCCGCGCCCGCCTGCCTGGTGACAGGCGCCGCAGTGGTCCATGTACAGCGTGGCGGCCTGGGCGCGCGCCGGATCGGGCACCGGCTTGCCGGTGCGCAGCGACGAGTTCGGCGGGATCGACTTGAGGTACTCGGCCATGGCCGCCAGGTCGGCGTCCGTCAGGTGCGACGTGCTGTTGCGCACCACCTCGGCCATGGGGCCAAGCGCCGTGGTCTTGCCGGGCACCGCGCCGGTCTTGAGGTAGGTGGCGATCTCGGCCGCCGTCCAGCTGCCCAGGCCGGTGTGCAGGTTGGACGACAGGTTGAGCGCGAACCAGCCATCGATGCTGGCGCCGGTGTAGGCCTTGTCTTTCTCGATGCCGCCCAACGCGTTGCGTGGCGAATGGCACGAGCTGCAATGGCCCAGGCCTTCCACCAGGTAGGCGCCGCGGTTCCACGACGTTGGTTTGCTGGCGTCGGGCTTGAAGGTGCCTTCGGTGAAATACAGCTCGCGCCACACCGCCATCGACCAGCGCTGGTTGAACGGAAAGTGCAGCTGGTTGATGTTCACCGCGTTGACCACCGGGGCGAGCGTGCGCAGGTAGGCGTAGATCGCGTCGCTGTCCTCGCGCGTGATGCGGGTGTAGAAGTCGTAGGGCATAGCCGGGTACATGTCCTGCCCGTGGCGGTTGACCCCTTCGTGCATCGCCCGGTAAAACTGGTCTGCGCTCCACAGGCCGATGCCGGTTTTCGGATCGGGCGTGATGTTGGGCGCGAGCAGAGCGCCAAACGGCGTGTCCAGACGGTACCCGCCGGCAAAGGGCACGCCACCGTTGGCCGTGTGGCAGGAGATGCAGTCGCCCGCACGGGCCAGGTATTCGCCGCGCTGGGCCAGTGTCTGCGGGGCCGCCCTGTGCTGGGCAGCCGCTTGCTGGGCGTGGGCGGCGGGGGCGGCGCTCAACGACGCGATGAACATCAACGCCGCCGGCAGCACGGCCAGGGACTTGCGCAATGAATGAAGCATGGGGCTGATCCGTTTGGCGCACCCCGGCCATCCATGGCCCGGGCGCTGACTGTCGGTGGCGGATTGTGCCCGCATCCACGGCGTGCCGCAGCGGTTCTGGCGCGCTTGTCACGCGATCTTTTCAAGCTTTCTGACCCGTTCCCGTCGTGGAACGGTCACATACTGCTACTTTTTCAGGACTTTCCCGGGCGCGCCAGGCGGATGCGGCAAGGCCCGCGCCTCGCGCACCAGCTCGCCGCAATCGCTGTCCTCGCCGGGGCCTGCATCGATCAACGGGATCAGCGCCAGCAGCGGGTTGATCAGGCCCAGCCCGACCGCGCCAATGGCACGCAGGGCCACACGCCCCTTGTCGACTTCGGTCGTCGGGCGGGCAAAGCTGCCACGGATGTAGATCGGGCTGGTCAGGGCCAGCGGGCTGGTCTTCTTGGTCCTCGGGTTGAGCGTGAGGTCCAGCGTCTCATGGCCCAGGTCGATCGTGCCCGTGCCGATGAGGGTGGTGACCTGCGTGTCGAACACCAGCGCGCTGGCGGTCATCCGGCCCTGTTTCACGTCGAAGTCGGCCACGGCGCAGCGCAGCTTCACGAGCCGGTCGCCGGTCAGGTTCAGGCTAAGGATCTCCCAGAGGTGCAGCCCGATTTTTTCCATCATCAGCTTGCTGACCTCGCCGCCCGCCACCACCAGCCCCAGCTTGCCGTTGGAGCTGGCCAGCAGACTGCCCACCGAATCGCCCTTGCCGGTCAGATCGAACTGCCCGTTGACCTGGCCGATGCTGTTCCTGTTCAGATTCACCGTCGGAAACAGTCGGGACAGCAACACCTTGCGGGCCCGCACCTGGGCATGCGCCTGGATCGGCTGGCTGCGCCCATCCAGCGTGACACGGGTGTCGAGCTGGCCGCCGGCCAGGCCAAAGTTGAGGGGGTCCAGGGTCAGCACCGCGTCCCGCAGGCTGAGGTGGGTCACCAGGTTCTCCAGCGGCAGGGCCTTGGCGTGGCGCAGGGATTTGGCGCTCAAGTCAACCTCGGCGTCCACCGAGTCCCAGCGGTCGGTCTTGAACGGCAGGTCGGGCAGCACACGAGCCCGCCCCACCGGTGACGCCGCCGCCCGCGCCGCGCTGCCCGGGCGCGCGCCAATGACCGAGCCCAGATCTTCCAGGGCGAGCACGCGAGAGGTCAGGCCGGCCGTCAGCGCGGGGCGTTTGCCCCCCGTGACCACCTGCACAAAGCCGGCGATGTCGCTCGTGCCGATGCGCCCGGTGAATTGCTCGTAGCGCCAGGTGCTGCCCGCGTGCAGCAGATGACCTTCGGTGAGGTAAGGCCGTGTGGCCGGAAACGCGATGCCCAGCAGGGGATAGAGCTGTTCCAGGTTGTCGCCGCGCAGCGTCATGCGCATGTCGATGGCGTCCAGGGCCAGCAGGCCCGTCAGCGTGCCATCGGCCTTGACCTGCGTGCGCCCGGCGCTGGCCTCGAACTTCAGCGGATACGGCAGGGTCGTGTCGCGCAGCGCCAGCACGGGCCCGCCGCTGCCTTGGGCCTTGACCTCCAGCCCTTTGTAGCGGCCGTTTGCCGTGAACTGGAGGTCGGCGGTGGCGCTGTGTTCGGCCCCGTCCGCGCCGGTCGACAGCGTCGCCCGAAGGCGGGTCTTTCGGGCGACGTCGTCATACCCCAGCTGGGCGCGGTCCAGCGCGATGCGCCCGATGCGGATGCGGGCGTTCTCGTCCTGCTGCGCCAGGTCCAGCAGCCAGTTCTTGCGCCCGTCAGCAGACGTCTCCAGGAACACCGTGGCCTGCTGCAGGCGCACTTCGGGGAAGGTGAGATGGCGTTGCAGCAGCTGGGGCACATCGACCGCCACCTCGACGCTGGTGGCCGCCACCATGTACCGTTCCTGGGTCCAGGCCGGGTTGGCGAAGGTCAGCGTGGCGCCGCGCAGGCGCACCTGCGGCCAACCGAACTTCACCGTCAGGTCGCCGTGGATGGCCAGTTCCCTTCCGGTCTTCTGCAACACCACGCGCTCCAGCGGGGCGCGCAGCCAGTTCCAGCCGAAGACCGCGATGAACAGGGCGGCCAGCACCAGCGTGGCCAGCAGGGCCGCGGCCAGGCCCAGCAGAAAACGCATCAAGGACGTGAGAAAGGTGGGGGTCGTGCGCACGGAGGGTTGGCATGACTGGATCCGGGAGCGTCCAGTGCCTGGCACGAGTGTGGCGGGCGCCGCCCATTGGCTCTGTGCGCATCCCCACACAGGTCCCGGTGCGGCCCAGACCCGGACGGGCAAGACCCGGCCGGTTCACGGGTCACCCGGCCGCAGGACCCGGCAAGGGATCGAAGTGCGCCGCCAGCAGCGCCAGGGCATGGCGCACCTTGGCCGGCTGCTCGCCGCGCCGGGGCGTGACGGCATAGACCGGCAGGTCGGGCAACTGCCAGCCCGGCAGCACCGGCACCAGGCGCCCGTCGGCCAAGGCACGGCGGTCATCCTCGCTGACGACCACGCCGATGCCCCAGCCCTCGACGCACAGGGCGTGCAAGGCCGTGACCTGGCTGGCCTGGGCACGGCTGTTGACCTGCACCGTGGCCGTCTCGCCAGCGTCGCTGTGCAGCACCAGGCTCTGCGTCGCGGTGCCGAAGGGCCGGGCGCCCAGCCAGTCGTGCTGCGCCAGGTCCTGCGGAGTGCCAGGCCAGCCGCGCTCGGCCAGGTAGGCGGGCGCGGCGCACATCTGCGTGCCCATGCTGCCCAGCCTGCGGGCCACCAGGCTGGAATCCGGCAGGCTGCCGGCGCGCAGGGCGATGTCGACCCGCGCGTCGATCAGGTCCACCAGCGCATCGTCCAGCAACAGCTGCAGCGTGAGCCGCGGGTGCCGGCGCAACGGGGCCAGGGCCCGGGCCAGCAGGCCGCCGAAGCCAATGGGCGCGGCAATGCGCAACTCACCCTCGGGCTCGTCGCGGTGGCGCTCCAGCGCCTGGTCGGCGGCGCGGGCGGCGGCCACCATGGCGGTGCAGCCATCGATGTAGCGCGCGCCGGCCTCGGTGAGCGTGAGCTTGCGGGTGGAGCGGTGCAGCAGCGCCAGGCCCAACGCGCCTTCGAGCTGGCGCAAATGCTGGCTGACGGCCGAGGGCGTCATGCCCAGTCGCCGTGCGGCCGCGGTGAGCGAGCCCGCCGCCACCACCTCGGCAAAGACGGCCATTCGCTTGAGCTGGTCCATGAAATGCCACTTCTATGTAGTTTTACTTCACAGTATTTGCGAAATTGACCGTATATTCAAGGCTTCATGAAGCCATCAGACTAAAGCCTTCCTGAACACAACGGAGATTTCCATGAAAGTTGCACTCATTGGCGCCACAGGGTTTGTCGGCGCCCCCGTCCTGGCCGAACTGCTGAGCCGGGGCCACGTCGTCACCGTGCTGGCGCGCAACCCGGGCAAACTCACGCCCCAGCCGGGCCTGACGGTCATCGCCGCCGACGCGCTGGACGCCGCCCAGGTGGCCGCCGCCGTGGCCGGGCATGACGCCGTGGTCAGCGCCTACAACCCCGGCTGGACCGAGCCGCGGATTTACGACCAGTTCCTGCAAGGCACCCGCGCCATCGTCGAGGGCGTGAAGCAGGCCGGCCTGAAGCGCCTGCTGGTCGTGGGCGGCGCCGGCAGCCTGTTTGTGGCCCCGGGCCTGCAGCTGGTGGACACCCCGCCCTTCCCCGCCGAGTACAAGCAGGGTGCGCTGGCCGCGCGCGAGGCGCTGAACCAGCTGAAGGGGGAAACCTCGCTGGACTGGGTGTTCCTGTCGCCCCCCATCGGTCTGGCGCCCGGTGCGCGCACCGGCCAGTACCGCCTGGGGCTGGACGACCTGCTGCCCGGCGTGGGCGAGGCGCCCGCCGGCATTTCGGTGGCCGACCTGGCCGTGGCCATCGTGGACGAGATCGAAACCCGTCGCCACGTGCAACAGCGCTTCACCGTGGCGAACTGAGGCTGCGCCAAGCCCTGCCGCGGCCGGCTCTGGCGCCGGGGATGACTCCAGGCCCCACCATGGCCAGCGGCGCTTTCACCTGAGAGGCAATGCTGACCTTCGACAGATCGGCGCATCGGTGCTTGCCCTGCCGGGAAATGGATTCAATCGGCCAGTGCCTGGCTAAACCGGTGAATCGCTTCACACGCTGCACGCAAAGGCGCATCACCCAGCGCATAGGCAATCCGGACATAGGGACCCAGCCCAAAGGCGCTGCCATGCACGGTGGCTACATTCGCTTCGTCCAGCAACGCATTGACCACGTCCTCGTCGCTGTTCAGCTTGGTGCCTGCCGGCGTGATCCTGCCCAGAAGGTCCTTGCATGCGGCGAAGGCGTAGAACGCGCCCTGCGGTACTTCGCAATGCAAACCTGGAGCCCGGTTCAACAAATCCACGACCATGTCGCGCCGCCGTTGGAAGGCCGTGCGCGACTGGTCGATGAAGTCCTGCGGCCCCGTCAGTGCGGCCAGTGCCGCATGCTGGGAGATGGTGCAAGCGCCCGACGTCTGCTGGCCTTGCAGCTTTTCCATGGCCTCGATCAGCCAGCCAGGCCCCGTGCCAAAGCCAATGCGCCAGCCGGTCATGGCATAGGCCTTGGAAACGCCGTTCATGGTCAGCACGCGCTCACGCAACCTCGGCTCCACCTGGGCCAGAGTGAAGAACTCGATGCCGTCGAAGATCAGGTGCTCATAGATGTCGTCGCTAAGCACCAGCACTTGCGGGTGCGCCAGCAGCACTTCGGCCAGCGCCTGCAGTTCGCTTCGGCTGTAGACAGCACCGGTCGGGTTGGAGGGCGAGTTCAGGATCAGCCAGCGCGTGCGCGAGGTGATGGAGGCCTGCAGTGCATCCGGCGTGAGTTTGAATCCGCTCTCGGCCCCGCAGGCCACGGTCATGGCCCTGCCGCCGCACAGTTGCACGATTTCAGGGTAGCTCACCCAGTACGGTGCGGGCACGACGACCTCATCGCCTTCGTTCAGCGTGGCGGCCAGCGCGTTGAAGATCACCTGCTTGCCGCCGCTGCACACCAGCGTATTGCGCCAGTCCACGTCCAGCCCGTTTTCACGCTGGAACTTGCCGGCGACGGCTTCACGCAAGGCCCGCAGCCCGGCCACCTGCGTGTAGCGGGTGTGCCCGGCACGGATGGCGGCGATGCCGGCCTCACACACATGCGCAGGCGTGTCGAAGTCCGGCTCGCCCGCACAGAGCGAAATGATCCTGTCACCCGCCGCTCGGCGCCCTGCGACGCGGTCCATGACCTTGTAGGTTGCCGAAGGCTTGGCCTCGGCCAGGAAGCGGTTCAACTCGTGGACTGGCGCCGTCATCATGCTTGCCTGAAGCTTGTGAGGTTCATCAACTCCAGCGTGGATTGGCCTTGCGTCAACGCTTCCATCATCCGGGCTTCCTTGTCCGCACGGGCTTGCCCTTGAGCCAGCGTGTGGGCGACATGTATCGCGGGAATGACGAGCACGCCATCATCATCGGCCACCACCAGATCGCCGGCCGCCACCAGATCGCCGGCCGCCACCGGGGCGCCGGTGAAGCTGATTGGCTGGCCCACCGAAGGGGCGCTGGCCTTGATCGTGCCGCGCATCGATATGCCGCGCGAGAACACCGGAAAGCGCCGCGCCGTCAGGGCCGCGATGTCGCGCACGCCGCCGTCGATGACCAGACCCGCGACGCCGGCCGCCTCGGCTGCCACCGTGAGCACCTCTCCCCAGTAGCCTGCGACAAAGCCGCCCGTGGAGATGACCAGAATGCTGCCACGCGGCGCCTTCTCCATCGCGATATGGATGGCGAGGTTGTCGCCCGGCGAACATTCCAGCGGATAGGCCGGCCCGGCCACCGCGGCGCCAGCCCACACCGGGCGGATGGCGACATCGGTGGCACTGGTCGACAGGCCCGAGGCCTCAAACAGCGTGGATGTGCCCAGGTTGCAGGCTTGCGCCAGTTGCTCGGCGCGATAGGGTTGGGCGGCGGATGTCATGATCACTCCTTGGTCTGAAGCTTGTGGTAGCCCAGTGCAGCGCGCGCCTCGCCCAGGGTTTTGCCCTGGGCAATCTGGTCCCGGATGCGCGATTCGATTTCCTCGATCTTGCGAGCCGTCGCCGCCACCTCTCGGGCGCGGCCGCGCGGCACGATGACCACGCCATTGGCATCGGCCACCACGATGTCGCGCGCGACAACCCGCACGGTGCCAATGGCTACGGGGGCATTCACCGATTCGACCTGCACACGGTCCTTGCCGGTACGCATGAAACGGCCGGCGCTGAACATTGGATAGCCGTCGACCAGCGCCTTGCCCACGTCACGGCACACGCCGTCGATCACCGTGCCCGCGATGCCGCGCAGGCCCGCGTACTGGGTCATGATGTCGCCCCAGACCGTGCAGTCCGTGCGAGCGTCGTTGTCGATCACCACCACGTCGCCAGGCGCCACGTCGTCGATGAAGTCGCCCACGGTGCCCGGCGGGTCGCTGGCCGGCACGTACTTGACGGTAAAGGCCGGGCCAACCACAGCCCGGGTGTAATTGGCCAACGGCATGATGCCCAGCGCCTGGCCATGCAGGCCCAGCTTGTCCATGGCGTCGGAGACGCCGGGAGTGTCCAGCCCTTCAAAGAGGGCGACCAGTGCCTGGTCTTCGATACTGGCTTGACGTGTATCTGTCATGAGGATGTCTCCAATAAATCAATCCAATCGCCCTGCCGCGCGTTCCCATCCATCGCTCGCAGCGATCAGGTCCTGGATGCATGGATGGCTTCAAATTCCTTGTCGTGCATGACTTCCGCCACCGAGCGGCCCGCGCGCACGGCGGCGACCATGCCGTCCTGCCGCCTGGCGATGCGCTCGGCCAAGTCCAGCACTTCCGCGATGCGGGCGGCAGGCACAAACACCGTGCCGCAGCGGTCCGCGATCACGAAGTCGTCCTCATGCACCGTGACGCCGGCCATCTGCACAGGCTTGCCCGAGTCGATCTGGACCATGCGGTTGCGCGCGCTGATCATGGTCACACCGCGGCCATAGACCGGATAGTTCACCGCCTCGCTGCCTTCGATGTCGCGACTCAGGCCGTCGATGACGGAGCCGCGCACCTTCTTGGCCACCGCAGCGTTGGCCAGAATATCGCCCCAGCACGAGATGCCATCGGCGCCTCCAGCGATCACCAGAACGCGGTCATCGGAGGCCACGGCGTCGATGACCGGCGAGATCAGATGCACCGTGGACTTGGCCTCCTGCTTGGGGCCAAGCTGGATGGTGGATGCGCGCCCTACGATCTTGGGGCAGCCCCAAAGCGGGCGCAGGCCGTAGGTGGCGCCGGACAGGCCGAGGAAATCGAGCGCATCGGAAACAGTATTGGTATCCAGCAATCCGAGGCGGTCAAGGAGTGGGCGTTGAGGAATGGTGCGAGGTCCCGTGAAAGTACCCAGGCATGATCTGGCCAGAACCTTGATATGTAAATTCCGGACTTGATATCTCAGTGATCCTGAAATTGGATCAGGGTGCGAAAGAGTGAACTGCACGCCAACGCAAGTTCTTGCCCCTTCAAACTCCGGGAACCAGCATCCTTCATGGAGCCCCAGCATGAGCACTACGATTGACTTCCGCCTGATACGGCAACTCTGGATGTTCCTGGCCGTCGCAGAGGAGCAGCACTTCGGTCGCGCCGCCCAGAAGCTGAACATGTCTCAGCCTCCCCTGACAGAACAAATCAAGGTACTGGAGCAGTCGCTCAAGATGCAGTTGTTTGAGCGTTCCAGGCGCGGGACGCGACTGAGCCCTGCCGGCGCGGCAATTCTCCCGGCCGTGCGTCAGTTTGCCGGCCAGGTCGAGCAGTTGGAGCGGGTGGTCCGTGAGATATCGTCCGGTCAATCCGGCGTGCTACATGTTGGTGCCATCACGTCAGCCATGTTGGAAACCGTGCCCCCGCTGCTGGACGCACTGAAACACATGCATCCGCACTTGACGGTATTCGTCAAGGAAATCGATAGCGTGGACGCAGTTCCCGCACTGGAAGCCGGGGAGCTTGACCTTGCGTTTGTACGGATCGAGGGGGAAATCGGCGGCGATATCTCCACGATCCCACTCGCAGAGGACAGGCTTGCCGTTGCCCTGCACAAGGATCACGCACTGGCGTCCCAGCCTCGCATACGCCTGAAATCACTGGCTCAGGAAAAGCTCGTGATGTCGTCCCGGCAGGTCAGCCCCGTGTATTTCGACTTGCTGACCAGCGTTTGCCGAACCCATGGATTTGCCCCACGCGTCCTGCACGAGGTGCGCTCAGTGGCCTCGCAGATCGCCTACGTCGGCTGCGGCCAAGGTTTGGCCCTGGTCCCGTCGTCCATGCGCAAGCTGGTGCCAGAAAACGTGGTCATACGGCCGCTGCAAGAAAAGATCATGGTCGTGACCGCCGCAGTCGTCTGGAACACGCGCCGCCACCATCCGATGGTCGATCAAGCTATTGCCTGGATTCGGTCTCAGGAGCAGCGGCATCCGAGGCCAAAGAAGACTTTGCGCCAGACCTGAACGCGGGGTGTACCCACGCACTCCTTCGGAAAACTGCCACACCGGGATGCGGGGTTTTAGATTTTTCAAGCTTTTTTGGCCGATCCCCAGCGTGAAATGGTCTTTTCCAGCTATGAATTTGATACCGAATCCAGAGCCTCGCTGACCGGAGCCCCCTACCGAGGTCGCGGATTCATGTCGATATTGCGCGCCGTGCCCAGCAGGGTGGCGCACAGCGTCTCCGTCCCGTCCTGCGCACGGCGTAGACATCGGCCGCGCACACCGTCAGCAGCTTGCCCGCATCGATCACCCGGCCGCGCGCCCGCAAGGCGACCCCTTGGGCCGGCGCGATGAGCTTGAGCGTGGCGTCCACCGTCGCGTTGATCCAGCCGGGTGGCAGTGTCGTGCCGGCGGCGGCCACGGCGGCAAAGTCGCCGATGGCAAACACCGGCGTGGCCTGCAACTGGCCGGGCCGGAACGTGAAGGCGTCGAGCACGGGGATTTCGACCTCCACGTCGCCGGGCGCGATACGGGTGAACTTCAAACCCAGGGTTTGGGCCATGGGCATGGACAGCACCAGGCGTTCGAGTTGCAGGAAGGCGGGCGGTGCGTGGGGTGCAGGGGCGTTCATGGGGTTTTCCTTTCTTGGGGATGGACACAAGGCCTTGGCCGGCGATGCCGGCCGCCGTGCCTGCAGCCAGGCGATGTGGGCATGCAGCTCCGCGCGCAGGCTGTGCAGCTCACGCATCTGCTGGTCAATCTCGCTGATCCGGTCCTGAAGGGCCTCGACCATCTGCCCGATGCCCAGGCGTCCGGCGCGAAAAGCCGGCAGCTGTTCCGCAATGGCCGGCAAGGAAAAGCCCGCCTTGCGCGACATGGCGATGAAGACGACCTCGCGCCGCTGCGCCGGCTCGTAGGTGCGGTAACCGCCCGCGCTGCGCCCGGGCTTCAGAAGACCCAAAGCCTCGTAGTGCCGCAGGGCGTGGACGGTGACGCCGCACCGCGCGGCGAATTCGGAAATCTGCATGGATCGCAGCCTAGCAAGCTTCGCCCTGCCCGAAGCTTGGGCGCCTGTCACGCGGGTGATAGGGCCCTGCGCGGCGCACCCGCGCGGGTGGGCGCCGCTCAGACGTTCATGATCGCCACGGAACGTGCGTTCAGGTAGGCGTCCATGGCCTCGGGGCCGCCTTCGGAGCCGTAGCCGGAGTCCTTGATGCCGCCAAACGGCATTTCGGCCGAAGGCAGGGCCGGCATGTTGACCCACAGCATGCCGACTTCAACCTTGCGGGCCAGCAGGTCAGCGTTCTTCAGCGACTTCGTGAAGGCATAGCCCGCCAGCCCGAACGGCAGGCGGTTGGCCTCGGCGATGGCTTCATCCAGCGTGTTGAAGGGGCGGATCGCGGCCATGGGGCCGAAAGGCTCGTCGTTGAACACCTTGGCCGACAAGGGCACGTCGGTCAGCACCGTGGGCTGCCAGAAGTTGCCCACCTCGCCGATGCGTGCGCCGCCGGCGGCGACGGTCGCGCCCGCCTTCAGCGCGTCCTGCGTGAATTCGGCCATGGCGGTGAGGCGGCGCGGGTTGGCCAGCGGGCCCATCGTCGTGCCCTCGGCGGCGCCGTCGCCCACCTTGAGGCTCTGCGTGTACGTGACCAGCGCGGCGGCGAAATCGTTCTGGATGCTCTCGTGCACCAGGAAGCGCGTCGGCGAGATGCAGACCTGCCCGGCGTTGCGGAACTTGGCACCGCCCGCGGCCTTCACGGCCAGCGCCACGTCGGCGTCTTCCGCCACGATCACCGGGGCATGGCCGCCGAGTTCCATGGTCACGCGCTTCATGTGCTGGCCGGCCAGCGCGGCGAGCTGTTTGCCCACGGGCGTGGACCCGGTGAAGGTGATCTTGCGGATCACCGGGTGCGGGATCAGGTAGCTGGAGATCTCGGCCGGGTTGCCGTACACCAGCCCCAGCACGCCGCTGGGCAGGCCGGCGTCGGCAAAGGCGCGGATCAACTCGGCGGGCGAGGCCGGGGTTTCTTCCGCCGCCTTGACGATCATCGAACAGCCGCAGGCCAGCGCCGCGCCGAGCTTGCGCACCACCTGATTGATCGGGAAGTTCCAGGGCGTGAACGCCGCCACCGGGCCCACCGGGTCCTTCAGCACCATCTGGCGCGTGGCCAGGTTGAAGCGCGAGGGCACGATGCGGCCATAGACGCGCAGGCCTTCGTCGGCAAACCATTCAATGATGTCGGCGGCGGCCATGGCCTCGCCCTTGGCCTCGACCAGCGGCTTGCCCTGCTCCTGCGTCAACAGGGCGCCAATGGCGCCGGCCCGTTCGCGCATCAGGACGGCGGCGCGGCGCATGATCTTGTTGCGCTCGATGGCGGGCAGGTCGCGCCAGGTCTCGAAGCCTTTTTGCGCAGCGGCCAGCGCCGCGTCCAGGTCGGCGATGCCGGCATGCGCCACGCGGCCGATTTCCTGGCCGGTGGCCGGGTTGAAGACCGCCAGAGTCTTGCCGCTGGCGGCGTCCTGCCACTGGCCGTTGATGAAGAGCTGGGTGTTGGGGTAAGTCATGCCTCGTGTCCTTGTAAACGGCCGACCGGGCCGGGCCCCGCATTGTCAGGCAAGGACGTCCGGCTTGCCGGGCGGCTGCAGGGCCCTGGCCGCCTCGCCTTCTGCCGCCAGCCAGCGCACGAAGTCTTGCGCATCCGCATTGGCGGCGGCGCGGGGCGCGACCGTCACGAAATAGCCGAAATGCGAGGCGGCCCCGCTGAAGGGGGCCACCAGCCGGCCATCGCGCAGCAGGGCATCGAGCAGCGGCAGGCGTCCGATCGCAACCCCCTGGCCGGCCACCGCAGCGGCCACCACGTCGGAGTACTGGGAGAACCGCAAGGTGTTCTTCATGCGGATCTCCGGCAGACCCATGACCTTGAACCAGGGCTCCCAGTCCATGGTCAGCGACTGCCCCCGCGGGGTGTCGATGGCCAGCAGCGTGTGGTGGGCCAGATCGGCCGGCTGCTGCAGCGGCTTCGAGCGGTCCTGCAACAGCTGCGGGGCACACACCGGCAACACCTGCTCCTCGAACAATGGCCGGCCCAGGCCCTTGTCCAGCGTGGTCAGCCGCACCGACACATCGATCGCGCTGCGCTGCAGGTCCAGCACCTCCAGCGTCGCGGAAATCCGCACGTCCACCTGCGGGTGGCTGGCGGTGAACCGGGCCAGGCGCGGGATCAGCCACAAGGAGGCAAAGCCCGGCGTGGTGGTGATGGCGATCTGCCGGCCCGGCTGCGTGGCTCGCACGCTGGCAGTGGCGTCGCGAAGGCGCGCCAGGCAGTCGACGACCGCACGCTGCATCACCTGGCCGGCCTCGGTGAGCACCAGGGCGCGGTGGCGCCGCTCGAACAGGGGCGCGCCGAGCGCTTCTTCGACCTGCTGGATCTGGCGGCTGACCGCCGACTGGGTGAGAAACAGCTCGCCGGCGGCCACCGTGAAACTCAGCGCGCGCGCGGCCGCCTCGAAGGTGTAGAGCAGATGCAGCGGCGGCAGCTCCGCGCGTCGGATGCCGCGCGCCACCGTGCTGGACGGAAGTGATTTGACATTCCTTGAGCGCATGCTAGAGATTCAAATTCACCGTTTGTAAGCTCTGAAAGTGCTCAGTATATTCAGTCCCACAACGCATGTGAAAGGACTGTCATGAACACCGCGGCCCACCACCTGGACCTGTCTCTCGAACCGAAGACCCTGTTCAACGTTTCCGACGCCGCGGGCGTGCAGATCCTGTGCCGCAGCGGCAGCCTGTGGGTCACCCTCGACGGCGACCCGCGCGACATCGTGCTCGATGCCGGCGACCATTTCACCGCCACCGAGCACCGGCGCGCCCTGATCTACGCCCTGGGGCCGGCTTCGCTGAGCCTGTCGATGGCACCAGCAACACCCACTGTGCGCCGGACCTGGCGTGCCCGGCCCGCCGCCGCACCCCGGGTGAGCTTTCCGCTGCAACCTGCCTGAACCGGCGCGGGCCTGCCTAGCGCCCCACCACCGACCAGCCGGCGTGCAGGTTGGCCTTGTCGTTCTCGTACTCCCAGGCGGTGCCGCAGCGGTCGCACTCGTAGCGGGTGATGGTGACGGTGTGGGCGCCGCGCTCCTCCTTGCGGTTGCCACGCTGAACCAGTTCGGCATGGCCCGGGGCGCGGCGCCAGTTGCGCTGGATGCCAGCGCAGGAGTCGCACAACTCCATCTTCTTCAATTCGCTCTGTCGAGCCTGTTCCTTGCTCATGGTGGGGGCCTCAGGGTTGCGGCCGGGGGGCCAGTTCGATCACCAGGCCTTGCGGCGTCACGGTCATGCGCCCGGGCTGCAGGCCCAGGCTGTCGGCCAGCGCCAGGTCGCGGGGGCGAACCTGGTAGAGCACGACCTCGCGCAGCGCCTGCTGCGCCAGCGTCGGCCCCAGCCCGGCCAACAAGGTGGACGCCTGGGCCGGCAGGCCTTCAAGCTGCAGCGCGAGGACCTCCAGCTCGGTGGCGCGCACTGTCTGGTCGGAGGGCTCGAAACGCAGGGCGAAGTCCACGTCCATGCTGCCGCTGTAGGTGCGCCGCAGCGCCGGGCCGCTGGCCTCCACGGCCATCACGGCATTGAGGCGATTGCGCTCGGGCCGCAGGCTCAGCCGTGGGGTCTGCAGATTGAGCTCGGCCAGCCCCGCCACCGGATAGCGGCGCGGAAAACGCGTGGCCAGCTTCTCCTGCATCTGATCCAGCGACAGGGTGACGCTGCGCGGCCCGGAAGGAGTACAGCCCGAGCCGGCCAGCGCCAAGCCGAGCGCCGCGCCCAGCAGCCAGCGGCGGCGTGACCGCCTCACTGGGCAGGCCGGTACAGCGCGCAGAGCTTGTTGCCGTCGGGGTCGCGCAGGTAGGCCAGGTAGAGCCTGCCCACGGAGCCCTCGCGCCAGCCCGGTGGGTCTTCGCAGGTGGTGCCGCCGTGGGCCACGCCCGCGGCATGGAAGGCATCCGCCTGCTCGGGGGAGGACATGGTAAAGCCGATGGTGCCGCCATTGGCGTGCGTGGCGGGTTCGCCGTTGATGGGGATGGTGATGCCGAACGTGCCCGTGGGGCTGCGGTAGAAATACCGGGCCTTGTTGGCCACGCCCGGGCCGATGCCCAGCGTGCCGAGCAGCGCGTCGTAAAACGTCCTTGAGGCCTCAAGATCACTGACGCCGACCATCACATGACTGAACATGGCTTTCTCCGTTGGGGCCCGCTGCGGGCGAATGGGGTTGCCGGGGATGGTACTTGAACGCCGAAGGCACGGCAGGGCCGTGCAGAACCGGTGTCAACGGGAATTTCAAATGAAAACAGCCCCAGCCCAGCGCCAGCCGGTCACAAGACGCTATGAAAATATCACCCCTGAACCCGGCCGCCGCCGCTCAGTCGGCCTCCAGGCGCGGGCGCAGGAATCCCTCGGCCGGATCGCCGGTGTCGGGGTCGATCCAGTCGGCAATGCCGATCTCGTCCTCGGCCTCCTGCAGGGTCTCGCCGGGCTCGGGCGCTTCCCCATCGGCCTCGGCCATGTCAGCCAGCGCCATTTCCACGCTGGCAAAGGGTCCGAACTCCTGCCGACTGCCCTCTGCCTGCCAGTAATAGCCATCGGGCCGCACCATGATGGACGCGGTCTCATCCACCCGAAGCAGTTCCTCATCAGGGGCGATCTCCTCAATGACGGGTTGCGGTGCATCGGTGCGCATGGTGGACTCCTCTAAGGCCGGTTCTTCATTGACACTGCCAAGGCTACGCGTTTTGCCCTCTTGCCGGTTTGCTGCGGATCAAGCTCACGCGCACCCAGGCCCGATTCGTCACAAGGCCCGGTTCTCGCCGCGCCCGGCAGCGCCCTGCTGGGTTCTGCTGTCCAGCAGGCGCGTGAGTTGCTGCGTGGTATTGCGCAGGCGCTGGGCCAGCAGCTGGGTGATCTTGACCAGCAGCTTGGCGCCCACGCCGGGATGGTCCTTGATCAGCGCGGCCACCGCCTGGCGCGTGAGCACGGCAAATTCCACCGCATCGATGGCGGTGCAGCTGGCGTAGCGGGGTTCGCCGTCGAGCATCGACATCTCGCCCACCGCCGCGCCGGCGCGGATCACCGCCAGCCGCGCGACCTCATCGCCCTCGCCGATGCGCCGCGTCACGTCGACCGTGCCGCTGAGCAGCAGCAGCATCCAGTCGCCCACCTGCCCTTCTTCCACGAGCACCTGCCCCGCCATGGCCCGCGCGCCGAACATGCCGGCACCGACGATGTCTGCTTCGTCCAGGGTGAAATCCTCCAGCAGCGGGCTGTCGTGCAGCCAGTGCGGCCCATAGACGGAAAGCTGGACACCGGCGCCGGTCGGTTTCAGGCCGGCCTGCTCCAGGCTTGTTTCAAGCGGGGTCATGGTCTTTCTGCCCAGCGTCGTGCAGCCCTGGCCGGCGTCAACGCGCGGGCGCAGGCACCTGCTGCAGCCATTGCACGATCTCGTCGATGGCCGCGTCGCTGGCGGCGGTGAGCGCGCGCACGCCGCCTGGCGCATCGGCGCTGGGAGCCGGCCGCTGAGCGGTGAAGCGACGCTGCGCCACCAGCCGTTCGCGCCCGTTCACCGTCTCCAGCAAGGTGGCGCGCAGGCGCACCAGGCCCACCGAGCGATCGGGCGCGTCGAAAACCTGGGTGAACTCTTCCAGCTCCAGGCGCAGGATCCAGCCAGCCGGCCCTTCGGCGGGGCTGAGCACCACGCGCTGCTGGCTGAGTGGGTCGCGCAGGCGCTGGCGCACCAGCTGCGCCGGCGGCATGCTCCAGCGGGCCTGGGCGTAGGGGCGCACCTGCTGCACATCCGCATAGGCCAGCCGGTAAAGCACCGCGGTGCCGTCGACGGTGGCCGGCGCCTCGATGTCGGCCAGCAACAACGGCGGCAGCGCAGCTCCAGCGGCGGGCGGCGCGGGCGTCGCCTTGGGAACCAGGCCAGGACCGAAGTCGTAGACCGCGGGTCGCACCGGCTTGTCCGGCAGGGCGCTGCAGCCGCCGATCAACAGGATGGAAAGGAAAAAACCAGCCCATCCCAGCGCGCGGCGGTCGCTGTTTGCTACGGAAGTTGAAGTCATGTTCGGTGACACTTTCATCGAATGCCGGCTCAACGGGCGGCGGCCGGGGCCGAGAAACCGGGCTCGCCGGGCCCGGGCGCCAAGGGGCCGTTGCCATACAGCAGGGATTGCGGGTTTTCGCCCAAGTTGCCGGCGGTGCGCCCCAACTGGCGCGCGGCGCGCGTGGCATCGTCGCTCATGCGGTTCAGGCGCGGCAGCGTGGTGGCGTTCAGCGTGCCAGCGCTCTGGGCCAGCGCATCCACGCCTTCGGCCAGCTTGTCCACCGCGCCGCCCTTTTCATTGAGGCGCTGCAGGGTCTGGCGGGCTTCGCCCGAGGTGGCCTGCAGCGACTGCAGCGTGCCGCGCGTGGTTTTCAGCAGCTCCGGCACAGTCACCTTGGCCACGCCGGGCGGTGCCTGCAGGAGGGCCCGCAGATCTTCGGCGAGCTGACGATAGCCCTGGGCGGCCTCACCCGCGTTGCCCACCACGCCCATCAGCAGCTTCTGGTTCTCCGGGGACAACAGCTGGTTGATGCGCCGGGTGGCCTCCTCCACCTGCACCAGCACCTGGGTGCCCTGGTCGGTGATGCGGCCCATCAGGCCCGGGCGCATGGGAATGCGCGGAGGATCGCCGTCGAGGGATACCAGCGGTGTCTTGGGGCCCGGCCCGTCGTCGAGCTGGACGTGCGCGATTCCGGTGACGCCCTGGTAGCCCAGTGTGGCAAAGGTGGCCTGCGTGACCGGCGCGTTCGTGTCAACCGAGATGCGCACCAGCACGTTGCCCGGCACCTTGGGGTCGAAACTGATGGCCGTGACCTTGCCAACCTGGACACCCTTGAAGCGCACGGCGGCCTGCAGGTTCAGGCCGGAGACGGAATCCCGCGAGCTGAGCTCGTAGGCCACGCGCACGCCACCCTCGCGGCTCAACCACCAGGCCATGGCCACCAGCAGCGCCGAAACCAGCAACACAAAGGCGCCGGCGGCGAGGGCATGGGCTTTGTTTTCCATAAGGTTTCCTTTTTACACCGTGAACGGGTACTCGCGCAGCAATTCCATTGCGCGCTGGCCCCGTTCGCCGAGGAAAAAATCATGAATGAAGGGATGCGGGAAGGCGATCACCTCGCGCGGCGGGGCGTTGACGATGATCTTCTGGTCGGCTACCACGGCCACCCGGGTGCTGAGCTCGAACAGCGTGTCGAGGTCGTGCGTGACCATCACCACCGTGAGGCCGAGCTCGTGGTGCAGCGAGCGCAACAGGTTGCAAAAGGCATCGGCGCTCTCCGGATCCAGCCCCGCGGTGGGCTCGTCGAGCAACAGCAGCGGCGGGTCCATGATCAGCGCGCGCGCAAGGGCGACGCGCTTGATCATGCCGCCCGAGAGCTCGGCCGGCATCTTGTGCGCGTGCTTCACGTCCAGCCCGACCATCTGCAGTTTCAGCAGCGCGGCGTCGCGGATCAGCTTGTCGGGCAGGCACTTGAGCTCGCGCAACGCAAAAGCGATGTTCTCCAGCACCGTGAAGGCCGAGAACAGCGCGCCGTGCTGGAACAGCATGCCCACCCGGCTGGCCGCACCCTTGGCGCCGAGCACAGCCGCCGGCTTGCCCAGCACGGTGACGCTGCCGCGCGAGGGCGTCTGCAGTCCCAGGATCTGGCGCAACAGCACGGTCTTGCCGCTTCCGGAGCCGCCCACGATAGCCAGCATCTCGCCGTGCGGCACCGTCAGGTTCAGGTCCTTGTGCACCACCACGTCGACGCCGGCGGTGTGGAACACCGACCAGAGCCCGCTGATCTCCACCACGGGCGCCTGTTTCACCACAGGGGGGGCAGCGGTGTCGGGTGCTGTGGCGGACATCGGCGTCATGCGTCAGATCCCGATGTTCTTGAAGATCACGGCAAACAGCGCGTCGATCAGGATCACCACCGTGATGGAGGTGACCACCGAGGCCGTGGTGCCCTGCCCCAGGCTTTCGGTGTTGGGTTTGACGCGCAGGCCGTAATGGCAGCCGATCAGGGCGATCAGCAGGCCGAACACCACCGACTTGCCCATGGCCAGCCACAAGTTGCTGACCATCACCGCACGCGGCAGGTTGTTGATGAAGTACGAGGGTGTGATGCCCAGCACGATGTCGGCCGCCAGCATGCCGCCCACCAACGCCGCAATCGTGGTCCACAGCGTGATCAGCGGCATGGCCAGCGCCATGGCCATCGCGCGCGGCATCACCAGACGGAAGCCCTGCGGGATGCCCATGACGCGCATCGCGTCGAGCTCCTCGGTGACGCGCATCACCCCGATCTGCGCGGTGATGGCCGAGCCCGAGCGCCCCGCGATCAGCACGGCCGCCAGCACCGGGCCGAGCTCGCGAATCAGCGACAGACCCAGGATGTTGACGATATAGATCTCCGCACCGAACAGCCGCAGCTGCTGCGAAGTGAGGTAGGCCAGGACCACCCCGATCAGGAAGCCCACCAATGCGGTGATTGGCAGCGCGGTGGCGCCGATATGAAAGATGTGCCCCGTCACGTCGCGCCAGGGGCCGTCACGCGGCGCGCGCACCAGACGCATCAGGTCCAGCATGAGCTGGCCGATCAGACGCAGCAAGTCCTGAAGATGGTCGGTCAGCTTGAACAGCAGTTCGCCCAGACCCAGAAAGTATTCCCACAGCGTGCGCCGCCGATAAGGTGGCGGCACCACCGCGAAGCGGGCCACCCGCTCCAGCATGGCTCTTTGATCGGGCAGCACTTCCAGTTGCGCCGGCCACTGGTGGCCCCAATGGTTCCACAGCGCCTGCGCACCCAGATGATCCAGCCGCTGCAGGTCGCGCAGGTCCCAGCGGATCCCGGGCTCTGCCTTCAGTGCCGCCAGGCTGGCCTCGACCGCGGACCATACACCCGGCATCGTCAGCTGCGCGGCCGTCCAGCGGCCCAGCGTGCGCGCGACCGGGCCCTGCGGCGCGGACTCTCGGGCGATGCGGGGGACGGTTTCCTCCATGGATCAGACAAGCCACAGCGTGAATCGAACCGGCATGGTACCGCGTTGAACCCCGCCGGGACAGGCGGGCCGCAGCGTGCCCGGCGCAGGACCGTCACAAGGCGGTCACAAACACTCGAAAGAATCCCCCCTATCGCATCTTTCAACTTGGAGTTATATCAATGACGAATCACACGCTGTCACCGACCCGCGCATCCGAATACGACGACAACGAGATCGTCAACCTCACTGCCAACGCCCACATGGACGACATCCTCGCGGTGAGACTGAGCCGGCGAAGCGCACTCAAGGGCGGCGTCAGTGTCACCGCTGGCGCCCTGCTGGGGGGGCTGGGCCTGTCCGCCTGTGGCGGGAATGACGATCCAGCGCCCGAAGCCTCCGAGGCGCTGTCACTGGGCTTCAACGCCGTGGCCAAGAACCTGAACGACCTGGTGACCGTTCCCGAGGGCTACCAGGTCAGCATCCTGCATGCCTTGGGCGATCCGCTGCACTACGGCGACGAGTCGTGGAAGGACGACGGCAGCGAAAGTGCCGAGTCCTACAACCGCCGCGTGGGCGATGGCCATGACGGCATGTACTTCTTCGGCCTGACCGAAGACGGCAAGTACGACGCCGCCCGCTCCGACCGCGGCCTGCTCGCCGTCAACCACGAATACGTCGTGCAGCCCTACGGCCTGCACCCGGCCGGCATCACGGCAGGTGCCGCGCGGGTCGCCGGCGAAGTGGAAAAGGAAATCTATGCGCACGGCGTGAGCGTGGTGGAAGTCAAGCGCGGGACCGGCAGCGACATGGGCATGGTGCGCGGCTCGCGCTTCAACCGCCGTGTCACCTCCGCCACCGAGATGGTGTTCACCGGCCCGGCCAAGGGCAGCGCGCTGGTCAGGACCAGGTTCTCCACCGATGGGTTGAAGACCCGCGGCACCAACAACAACTGCGCCAACGGCTACACCCCTTGGGGCACCTATCTCACCTGTGAAGAAAACTGGCTCAACGTTGTGGCCCGTGCGGCGGGCGACAACGCATTGCGCTCCGCCAAGGAAGTCGCGGGTCTGAACCGCTACGGCCTCCCGGAGAACCGCAAGAGCCCCTACCTCTGGGACACTGCGGGCAGCACGGACCTGTTTGCCCGCTGGACGTCCTCGGTCACCGGTGCCACGGCCGCCGACGACTACCGCAATATCGCCAATACGTTCGGCTGGGTGGTCGAGATCGACCCTTTCAACCCCACCTCCACGCCGGCCAAACGAACGGCGCTCGGCCGAATGAACCACGAAGGTGCCTGGCCAGCGCCCGCTGTGGTCGGCCAGCCGATCGTGATGTACATGGGCGACGATGCCCGTAACGAGTACATCTACAAGTTCGTCTCCAAGGCCGTGTGGGATGCCAAGGACGTCAATGGCGGCATGGCCGCCGGGGCCAAGTACCTCGACGAAGGCACGCTGTATGTCGCAAAGTTCAATGCCGACGGCTCGGGTCAATGGCTGGAACTGAGCTTCGGCAAAAACGGCCTGGACGCCAGCAACACGACCTTCGCCTTTGCCGACCAGGCCGACGTGGTGACGCACGCCCGCATTGCCGCCGACATCCGCGGTGCCACCAAGATGGACCGTCCGGAATGGGGTGGCGTCAACCCGCTCAATGGCGAGGCGTACATGACCCTCACCAACAACAGCAACCGCGTGGCCACCACCGCAACGCCCACCGGCAGCCAGCTCAAGCCCGATGCCGCCAATCCGCGCTACTACGAGGACATGAAGGGATCGACCTCGCAGAAGGGCAACCCGAACGGCCACATCATCCGCTGGCGCGAGGCAGGTGGCAGCGTCGCGGCCACCAGCTTTGCCTGGGACATTTACCTGTTTGCAGCCCAGTCCGATGCCGCCGCCGACGTGAACCTGTCGGGCCTGACCGCCGTCAACGATTTCTCCAGCCCTGACGGCCTGTATTTCGACCCGCGCGGCCTGCTGTGGATCCAGACCGACGACGGCGCCTACACCGACGTGACCAACTGCATGATGCTGGCCGCCGTGCCAGGCAAGGTGGGCGACGGCGGCGCAGCGACGGCGGCTGGCGGCACGGCTACCATCAAAGGTGCGAATGCCACCGCAAATACGGTGCGCCGCTTCCTGGTCGGACCGAAGGACTGCGAAATCACCGGCATCGCCGTGACGCCAGACGGCAAGACCCTGTTCTTCAACGTCCAGCATCCGGGTGAGAACGGCACGCTGGCCACCATGACCAGCCACTGGCCCGACAGCCAGACGACGACCGGTTCGACGAAGCGCCCGCGTTCCGCGACCGTCGTGGTCACGCGCAAGGACGGCGGAGCGATCGGCATCTGAGTTTCACAAGGCAGGGAGGCAAAGCGGGGCCAGGAGGCCCCGCTTTTTTTCCGCGGCCCACAGCGCCTGCCTGGCGGACCCGGCTACCTGGGCCACAGCACCCACATCCGAAGCGGCTGCTTGAGCCGCCCGGCGAGTTCCCCCGCCTCGACGCCCCAGCCTGCGAACCAGTCTGCGCGCACCGCACCGACGATGGCACTGCCGGTGTCCTGGGCCATCACAAGCCGGTTCAGGCTGGTCTGCGGACCGTTGGACGCAAGCCAGACAGGCGTGCCGTAAGGGATGCTTTGCGGATCCACCGCAATGGAGCGCCCGGGTGTCAGCGGCACCCCCTGCGCGCCACGCGGGCCAAAGGCGGCGTCCAGGCCGGTGAGCGGCTCTTCGCGGAAGAAGACCACCCGGGGGTTGCTCCACAGCAGTGCCTGGGTGCGCTGCGGGTTCTGCGCCAGCCAGGCCTTGATGCCTGGCCAGGACGCATCGCGCACCGCGCCCTGGTCCAGCAGCCAGCGGCCAACGCTCTGGTAGGGCTGGTCGTTGGTGCCGGCATAGGCCATGCGCACCATGCGCACGCTGCCGTCGGGCTCGGTCACGCGCAGGCGGCCCGAGCCCTGGATCTGCAGCATCAGCGCATCGATCGGATCCGCCAGCCAGGCGATCTCGCGCCCAGCCAGGGCCGCACGCGGCTCGGGCAGGGTGTCGATCTCCTGGCGCGTGTACCAGGGCCGGCGCACGCCCAGATTGGCCGGCGGGCGATACAGGGGCACGGTGTAGCCCGCTCGCGCCTTGCGCGAGGCGTCAAAAACCGGTTCGAAATAGCTGGTCAACAGGCCGTCCGCCGGCCCGGACAGGGGCTCGATGCGGTAGGGCTGCAGCCGCGCGCGCAGCCAGGCGCGCTGCTCGTCGGCACTGGCGATGCTGAGCTGACGCACGTCCGCACAAAGGGAGGCCAGCGAGCCCGGACGCTCGCAGCTCTTGACCCAGGCGTTCCAGGCCTCGTGCAGCGGGTCTTGCTCGAAGCCCGGCAGCTCGGCCCAGCGCACCGGCACCCAGCGGCTCTTGGCCTGCAGGATCGGGGGCGGCAGGGGCGCCCTGTCGTCGTCTGCGATCTGCGGCGACGCGGGCGCGGGCGCGGCCGGCGGCGGTGACGTGGCGCAACTGGCCAGCATTCCTACAATGGCGGCTCCACCGAGTTGCCAAAGGAGTCGTCTGATGGGTCTGATCTTGCTTGAAGCGCTGGGTGCCTTGTTGCTGCTGGTGCTGATCGTCTGGTGGACGATGTTCTCCGGCCGCAAGGGCGGCGAACCGCCCGCGCGTGAAGATGGCGGGGTGCCAACCGCCGCCCCAACCCGGAAATCCGAAGAAAAATCGCCCTGACCCAGCATCCGATGGTGATTGTTTGCTACATTTGTCGTAGCAAATTGGCCAGCTCGACGGCCGACTTGACGTCCATTTTGTCGAACACCCGGGCACGGTGCACTTCGACCGTGCGCACGCTGATGTCGAGTTGATCCGCGATCAGCTTGTTCGGCAAGCCTTCGACCACGAGACGCATCACATCGCACTCACGCTCGGTCAGTTCGCCAAGCAGAGCTTGCAGGCGCTCCTTGCGGGCGCTCACCTCCAGCACCGCAGCCGATTGCGCCAGCGCCTGCTCGATTCGGTCCACCAGCGCATTGTCGGAAAAGGGTTTTTCGCAGAAGTCAAAGGCGCCGCGCTTGACCGCATCCACGGCGGTGGGCACGTCGGCATGACCGGTCAGGAAAATCACGGGCAGCCTGTCGACGAGGCCGCGCTCCAGCAACCGGTCGAACAAGGCCAGCCCGCTCAGCCCTGGCATGCGAACATCGAGCATCAGGCAGGCGGGCTGCCGGCCCAGGTCCGAGCCCGGACGGGCGAGCATCGCCTCAAACGCCTCGGCGCTTTCGAATGCCTCACTCGGCAGTCGGCGCGACCGCAGCAGCCAGGCGAGCGCCTCGCGCACGCTGACATCGTCGTCGACGATGAAGACCATGCCATTCAGAACCGGTTGCATCGGATCATTCTATCGAGGGCACTTTGGCCTTGCGGTTGGCCACGGCCGGCAGCGTGAACCGGAAGACCGTTCCGCTGGGGGTGTTGGGCACGAAGTCCAGGTAGCCTCCATGCTGTTCGACCACCGTGCGGCACAGGCTCAGGCCGAGGCCCATGCCCTCGGTCTTGGTCGTGAAGAACGGGGTGAAGAGCTGGCGGGCCACGTCTCCAGGAATGCCAGCGCCCCCATCGGCCACCGAGAATTCCAGCCAGCGGTTGCCTTCTGCAGATGCCGCCCGGCGCACCCGAAACTCCAGCGGACGATCGCGCAGGTCGGGCAGATCCATGGCCTGCATCGCATTGCGCGCCAGGTTGAGCAGCACCTGCTCGACCATGATGCGGTCGCACAGCACATCCGGCAAGCCGTCGTCAACTTCGACTCGCACCCGCACCTGCAACTTGCGCGCCTGCAGGCTCACCAGCGGCATGATGTCGTTCAGCAGCGCATTCGGTGACACTTCCTCGCGCAGCTGGTCGCGTCGGCGGACGAAGTCGTGCACGCTGCGGATCACCTTGCCCGCGCGCTCGGCCTGCTCGGCGATCCGGCGAAGGGCCAATTGCAGGTCGGACCCTTTGGCCAGTCCCGGTTCAAGGCCGGGGGCCGTGTCCTGCAGCAGGTTCAACGACCCCGTCGCGTAGCTGGCGATCGCGGCCAAGGGCTGGTTGAGCTCGTGGCTCAGGAGCGAGGCCATCTCGCCGACAGTGGCCAGCCGCGCCGTGGCCTGCAGGCGTTCCTGGCTGGCGCGCTGCAGCTCCTCGACCCGCCGCTGCTCGCTGATGTCCAGCAGCGCGCTCATCCAGCCCGTCTGGCGCCCCAGCACATTGATCAGCGGCGCCTCGATGATGAGCACCGGAAAACGACGACCATCCTTGCGCATGAACACCGATTCAAAGCCCTCACGAGCCGGTGCGTGGTTGTGCTCCAGCCGAATCGCCTGGCGCTGCTGGTACTCGTCGGCCAGCTCCGGCGGCCAGTATGGCGCCGGAGAACCGCGTCCGAGCAGTTCACCCGCGCTGAATCCCACCATCTCGCAAAACGCGGGGTTGACATAGGTGGTGCGACCTTGAAGGTCACGCGCGCGCAGTCCGGTCACCAGTGAGTCCTCCATGGCCTTGCGAAAGGCCAGCGCATCGGCAAGGTCACGCTCGGCCTTCTGCCGTCGGCGCATGTCGTTGCGAAGCAGCACCAGGACCGAAACCAGCGCGATCGACATCGCGGTGACCAGGGCGGTGAGCACGTTGGGGAACAGGTCGGGCGCCGAGCGCCATCCGTCCATGCGCAGCACCAGCGTGTTGCCCGGCAGGTCCAGCAGCTGCTGGGCCGTGAAGACCCGGTTGCCCCGGCGCACCGAACCATGGAGCGCCAGTCGGGTGCCGTCCGCCTCCGTGAACGAGACTTCCTGGCTGCGGGTGTAGGCCTGTCCGATCATTTCGGACAAGATGCCCTGCAGCGAATAGGTGGCCACGACATAGCCACTGAGGCGCCCGGCCGTCACCAGGGGCATGCACATCTCCATGACCTCCATCCCGAGGCCATCGGACTGCGGCACGAAGTAGCTGGCCGAATAGGCCGGCCCGTTGTACTTGCGTGCGGTCAGGCAGGCCTGCGCGATGTCGGCCCTGGCGTTGTCGCGCCCCATGCGGTCGAAGACGGGCGCGCGGAAAGGTGAATCGACACCGGCGAGCAAAGCCAGGCCGGGATCGCGCCACTCCAGCCGCGACCACTCCCTGTGCTCGTGCAGCATCGAGGCGGCATCGACCGACCAGCTGCCCGGCGTCGGACTGCCCGCATACAAGGACTGCAAGGCCTGCACGTTGCGCGTGAGCGCACTGCGGATGTCGCTGACCGCATCGGCCGTGTCGCGCTCGAGCCTTTCCTGCACCTGGCTGATTTCATAGCGTCCCGCCAGCCAGACCAGCATCACCAGCAGACCCGCCACCAGCAACACCAAAGCCAGCCAGAGGGATCCCCGACGATCCGACGGATGCGCACGCAGCCAGGCCGGAAACGGTGGGCGTTTCACAGGCGCCGATGCTCCAGCGCGGGCAACTGGGCCCGGCAACGGGCCAACTGGCGGGCATCAAGGTCTGCGAGCACCACGCCCTCGCCGTCGGCTTCACGGCGCGCCAGGATGGCTCCCCATGGATCCACCACCATGGTATGGCCCCAGGTGCGCCGACCGTTCTCGTGCAGCCCCCCCTGCGCGGCCGCCGCGACGCAGGCCAGGTTCTCAACGGCGCGCGCACGCAACAGCAACTCCCAGTGGGCCTGTCCGGTGCCATGGGTAAATGCACTGGGCACCAGCAACAGATCGGCGCCCTGCGCCGTGTAGTGCCGGTAAAGCTCCGGGAAGCGCAGGTCGTAACACACGCTCAGGCCCACCCGCCAGACGTGCCCGTCCACCGACGGCAGTTCAAACAGGTGCGGCAGGGCACCCGCCTGCAGCACCCGCGCCTCGTCATAGCGCTCGGCTCCATTGTCGAAGCGAAACAGGTGCATCTTGTCGTAGCGCGCCACGCAACGCCCGTCGGGCGCAAAGACCAGCGCGCTGTTGAAGACGCGGTCCGCCTGCGGCGGGACTTCGGAGCCCTCCACCGTCAGCGGCAGGGTTCCGCCGACGAGCCACACACCATGATCGCGTGCCATCCCCGACAGAAACCGCTGGATCGGCCCACAGCCGAACGGCTCCTGGATGGCCAGCTTGTCCGTGTCGCGCTGGCCCAGCAGGCAAAAATACTCAGGCAGAACGGCGAGTTCTGCGCCCCCGCGGGCGGCCTCGGCGATAAGTTCACCGGCCCGATCGAGGTTGTCCGCCAATCGGGTGGACGACACCATCTGGATGGCCGCCACTTTCATGGCCTGGCAACCTCCGGCTTCTCGGCCGAAGACGGCGTTCGCGCCACCTTGGTCACGCGAGGATCGGTCCAGGTGCCGTCCACATGGAATTCCTGCGTCGCCGCCTGCATCATCGGGCGGCGCAGGACCAGCTGCGCCAGCACGGTGCCCAGTCCGAGCGCCGGGTTGATCGCGGTCGCAACGAGCGAGGCCGTAAGGCCATCGATCTCGGGCACGACGATCACGCGCAGATCCTGCGTCTCACGGTCGATATCGGCACTCCCTTCCATCAGCACGGCGGCATTCACCCCCTTCATCTGCAGATTGTTGGTCCGGGCAATGCCTTTGCTGATGGCCACGTCGCCCCGGACGAAGTCGAATGCAAAACCCTCACTGAAGAC
Organism: Candidatus Skiveiella danica; assembly: GCA_016721925.1. Taxonomy (GTDB): domain Bacteria; phylum Pseudomonadota; class Gammaproteobacteria; order Burkholderiales; family Burkholderiaceae_C; genus Skiveiella; species Skiveiella danica. Next base: position 492,794 of record JADKHE010000011.1, on the reverse strand, counting down.
GTCGCGGAAATCCAGGGTGAGCCGCCGCGGCAGCGACTGCAGACTCAGCACCCCGAACAGCTTGGCGATGCCGGGGTCCGCCTTCAGGAACTGGCCGGACTCCACGCTCAGGTTGAATTGCCCGTCCAGGCTGGGGTAGTCAGGCGACAACGGCGAGCCCTGCCAGCCCACCTGGCCTTCGATCTTTCCCTTGCCCCGGCGAATCACGTCTTTCATTCCCAGACGCGCCAGCAGAATGCCGGCATCGGCGATGTCGAGTCGGAAGTTCATGTCCATGCGCCGGCGGTCACCGTCGCGTCGCTGCGGCGCCGGCGCACCCGCTGATCCTGTTGCCACCGCAGCCCACGCACCGCTGGCCGAGAGGCTGGCCTCGGGCATCGTGAAATTGAGCTTGTTCAGGCGCCACTCCCGGGGACCGGACTCGCGCGGTGTGCTGCCCGCACCACGGTTGATGGCTTCAATCTCGACCCGCCCCAGCTTCTTGCCGCGCAACTCGAAATCGTCGACCACGATGTCCAGCGCCGGGATGGATGTGGGCTGCTTGTCGAGCAGTTCCTCGACGTCGCGCGCAGCGGCCGGCGCCAGCGCCAGACGCGACAGCCGGGCATAGACGCGTCCATCACCCGCACCCGAAGGCTGACGGTATTCCACGTAGCCGTTGAGCTGGTCCGCACTCACGTTCGCGCGCCAGTTCATGCCATCGCGGCTGCCCCCGATCACCACGCGCTGGAAGGTTCGCCCACCGGCGATCAGCTCGTTCGCCCGCACCGCCATGACCGTTGGAAAGTAACCCTGGGCCGATCCAGAACCGCCACCCGGCGCGTCGGTACTCGCCAGCGAAACGCCCACTGCGCTGGACATCACAGCCTCCCAGGAGTCGATGTTCAGGCTCGCCAGATTGATGTTTGCGGCGACACCACGTTCGGGTAGCGGCGCGGATTCCCCGGCAGCCAGGCCGAAGCCGATACTGCCGCGCAGGACACGCGGCTCCGGGCCCGACAGGTCGCGCACAAAGGTGAGTGAGGCCAGGCGTCCGAGCTCCACCAGCAACTGGTCCTGCTTCGAAGCCGGGCCTGAAGCCGCAGGCCGCGCGATCAGCGTGTTCTCGTAACGAAGGGGCAGCACTGTGTCAGCCGCCTTTCCAAGCGGCAGGGGCAGGTTCAGACCCAGCCCCTGCAGGTTGCTCGAAAGCATCAGCTCGGGCACGCCATCGCGAAACCCCAGGCTTCCGGAATAGGCGGTGCCTCCGGTTGCATGGCGGGCCAGCCGCGAAAAGAAGCCCAGCTCCGTCGCCTGGCGCAGCCCGTCGGCCGTGACCGTGCCTTGCGCCCGCAGGAGAACCACCGACTCGGCACCCGTGGCGCCGGCTCGCGTCCCACCCTCCAGGCGCAGGTCGCCACCGAGCATGCGGGCCTGCCCTCCGATGATCTGGAACCCACTGTCGGAAAACGTGACGAGCCCGCGCGCCTTGGCCATCAGGGGCGTGTCGGGTGTCATGCGGACGTCGTTGCCGGCCAGCGTCACGGTGCCCTGCACTTTCGAACGCTCCAGCGTCGCCAAGGGAAGCTGCAAACGGAACCTGCCTGTCGCCTCGCCATTGACCGAAGCATGGGACAAAGCGTCTCCGGTCATCTGGCTGATGGGGGATTTGTTCACCACGGTCAGCAGCGAGGGGGCCGGTCCACGAATGTCCGCGCTGACAATGACGGTTGTCGTGTTCATGAAGTCGGGAATCTGTGCTTCGATCCGGCTGAGCTGCAACCCTTCGGCTTGCACCATGCGTGCGTTGGCACCGATCACCCGCATGCTGGCGCGGTCGAAGACCAGTTCGCCGGTGAGGCTGGTCAGCATCGGCCAGGGCGCCTGGCCCTGCGGCTGCAGCCCCGGCGGCACGTAGGCATAGTCCAGGTTGCGCACCTTCCCGGCGAACCGGAACTCACCCGATCGCGGGTCCGCGAAGGGAATGTCGTTCAGATCCCCCTTGATCCTGACCAGCAGATCGTTGACCTCACCTTTGAGCACCGAATCGCGCACGTAGTGGCGCACGTCGGCGGGGATACCCAGGGGAAGATAGCGGTGAACCCGCGCGCCGTCCGCGCGGCTGAACGAGCCCTTGAGATCAATCACACCAGGAAAGCGCGCCGCTCCGGCCCGATCGCTGGTGCGCCAGCTGCCCGAAAGCTCGCCTTGCGCATCGGAATTGGCAAACCGGACACTCAGCTGGCGCACTTCGATGCTGTCGCCCTTGACCTGCCACTGCGCATCCGCGGCCAGCGTCTCGACGGGAATCAAAGGGTCCTCGAAAGCGCCGGGAAAGAACAGGGTCCCGCGCGCGATCACCAGCCGCCCTTTGCCGCCGGTCTGATTCATGTCGACCTCGAGCGTGGCCCCCTGCACACCCGGCCAGTCGCCGACGGTTGACGTGACGCCCGGCTTTGCGGCGCCACCGTCCATTGCATGTGCCGACCGGACATCCAGCCCGGAAATCTTCGCACGAAGTTCGTAGGTTTCGGGCCGGGCCGTCTCGCCCTGCCAACGCGCCTGCACGGTCTCGACCAGACCCTTGACCGGATGCCCGCTGATCAGCGCATGGGTTGCCGTGGCCAGCGGCAGACGCCCCGCAATCTGGCTGACGGCGGCAAGGTCCAGCCGGTCGGCACGCAACTCGCTGCGCGCCGGTGCCCGCCCCTGGGCAGTGGAATGCGAGAACAGCAGATTGCCACCCGGCCAGAGCAGCCCGTCGCGCGTCTGAAATTGCAGGCCTTCGGTCTGGATCTCGAATCCGCCCACCGGCGCGCGGGCGCCAATCCGGCCGGTCAGTGTCAGGAATTCCAGCGGCTCCAGGCCCGTGCCCAGGCGGGCGGCCGCATCCACCAGCGCGACGTCGGCAACGCCCCCGACCCACTCCCCCTTGCTGATGTCCGCCCAGATCCGCAGCGCGCCCCGACCTCTCTGCAGGGCAACCCCTTCGCCCAGACTGAAGTTGGGGAAGATTCGGGCGATCTCCACCCGCGCAAAGTTCGCAAATACCTGGCCCTGCCAGTCCATCCAGCGACCCGGCTTGCCCGCCAGCAGCGGGCGCCGGAAACGGCCGACCAGTTGCAGGCGATCGCCCCAGCCCTCCGGAAGCACAGCATCGACCCGGAAGTCGTGGCTGCGAACACCGTTGCGCATGAGGAAATCCAACTGGCTGAGGATCAGGGGCTCGGACGCCTGCTGCTCATCAACCCAGCGCACGCTCGCATTGCGGATGACGAATTCATGCTGGGCGAAGAACCAGTCGGCGACCGGCGAATCGGTGTCCTGCGCCGACTTGATCAATGGCAGCCCGGCCACATAGACGCGTCCGTCGGCGCTGCGCCGCACTTCCAGAGTCGGCTCGTCGATGAAAAGCTGATCGAAGTCCAGGCGAAGCAGCGAACCCGCCGACAGCGAAGCGAGCACCCTGGGCAAGCGCAGGGTCTCGCGACCTTGCGCATCGAACAGGCGCACGTCACGCAACTCGAAGGAAGGCACCATCCCGCCGGAACGCGCCTCGATCTCGCCGACGCGCACTGGCACCCCGAGCGCACCAGAAGCCATGGACTCCAGCCTCGGGCGGAAATCGGAGATTCGCGGCACAATGAAATAATGCACCGTCACCCATGCAAGCAACAGCAAGACCAGCGCCGCCAGCAGAAGCCGCACGATCCAGCGCATGGCGGAAGCGGATGCCCGGGCCAGCGGTGATGGGGACGGCGTCAAGTCATTCATTGGGCACTTGGATATGACAGGAATTATGACCGGCGCCACTGCCGACGCTGCACCCCAACCGAGTCGATCCAGACTGGAGGGACCCGCAGACCCGGGCAGCGGCGCGGGAGATTCGGCAGCCTCGCCCGAGGCCGGATCGCGCTTCTTCCAGCGATTGCAGCGGCGTTATGCGTCGCAGCTTCCCCTGCTGCCCGCGGGTGCCCCCACTCCCCCGAGCATCGCCACGACCTTCGCCACGCTGCGCGCTCAGGGAAACCCGCCGGGTGCTGCGCTGCGCATCCTGCGTCAGCTGGTCATGCACCGCCTGATCGTCCTGGACTGTGCGCAGCAAGCTCTGGATGTCATCACTCACGGCGTCACCGCGCTGGCCGAATTCGCGCTGGACGTGGCCTGTAGCGAGGCGTTCACGGAACTCGATTCCCGCCACGGGGCGCCGATGTCCTCCCTCGGCAAACGCGCACAGCTGTGGGTTGTCGGCATGGGCAAGCTCGGTGCGCGCGAACTCAATGTTTCCAGCGACATCGACCTGATCTACATCTACGACGAAGACGGTGAAACGACCGGAACACCGGACGGCCGCGGCCGGGTTTCCAACCAGGAGTATTTTTCCCGCGCGGTACGTCTGATCTTCGGCATGATCGGCGACACCACCGAGCACGGCTTCGTTTTTCGAGTGGATCTGGCGCTGCGCCCCAACGGCAATTCGGGGCCGCCCGCCGTGTCCCTGGGCGCCCTTGAAGAGTATTTCCAGGTGCAGGGGCGCGAATGGGAGCGATTCGCGTGGCTGAAGAGTCGGGTGATCGCGCCACGTGAGGCCATCGATTCCGGTTCGGCCCGCGTCCTGGGCGGCACCGTTCTGCCATTCGTGTTTCGCCGTTACCTGGATTACAACGTCTTCGAGTCCCTGCGCACTTTGCACCGGCAGATCCGCGATCACGCGACGCGACGCAGCGCAGGCCATCCGGAACGTGCCAATGATGTCAAGCTGTCGCGCGGCGGGATCCGCGAGATCGAATTCACCGTCCAGCTGCTGCAGGTTGTGCGCGGTGGGCAGTTTCCGGAACTTCGCACACGCCCGACGCTGGATGCCCTGCAGAGGCTGGCACGCGCCGGGTTGATGCCTCAGGCCACCGCACAGGCGCTTGCCGACGCCTATGTCTTCCTGCGCCGCGTCGAGCATCGCATCCAGTATCTGGACGACCAGCAGACCCATGTTCTGCCGACGCAGGACAGCGATCTGGGCTGGATTGCATCAACGCTCGGATTTGCGAGCTGCTGTCCTTTCCTATCCGAACTGGACCGCCATCGCGAACTGGTGGCGCAGGAGTTTGACAAGTTGCTGGCTGGCGCCGGCGAGCAGGAATGCAAGGGTTGCAACGGAAATGGCAAGAGCCTGCCATCCGACTTCGAAGCGCTTCTGGAGCATCTGCCCGAAGCCTTGCGCGAGCGCATCCGGCACTGGTGCGTACACCCTCGTGTGGCCGCCCTTCGTGACGATGCGCGCGTCCGTCTGATCCGCCTCATACAGCGCACCGCCCTGTGGGTTCGAGAGGGGCGCATCAGCGAGGAGGCCGCGGTGCGGCTGGTGGACTGGATCGAGCCCCTGCTGCGGCGCGAAAGCTACCTCGCGATGTTGCTGGAGCGTCCGTCAGTGCATGAGCGCCTGCTGCGGCTGCTGGGTTCGGCCCGCTGGCCGGCACACTACCTGCTGCAGCATCCTGGCGTGATCGACGAGCTGGCCAGCGATTTCATGCTGGAAGAACGGTTCAGCGCCAGCGATTTCGAGCGTGAACTCGAGGATCGCCGCAACGCCTTGCGCCGAACCGGTGAGGACGACGAGGAGGGCCTGCTCAACCTGCTGCGCCGCGCCCACCACGCCGAAGTCTTTCGAACGCTGGCACGCGACGTGGAAGGTCACCTGAGCGTGGAGCAGGTCGCTGACGACCTCAGCGCGATGGCCGACATCGTGCTGCGCGTCACTGCACGCTGGTGCTGGGAGCGCCTGCGCAACAAGCATCGGGATGAACCCCTGTTCGGCATCATCGGCTACGGCAAGCTGGGGGGCAAGGAGCTCGGATACGGCAGCGACCTCGATATCGTCTTCGTCTACGAGGACGACGACGAACGTGCGCCGGAAACCTATTCGGCCTTCGTGCGAAAGCTGATCAACTGGCTGACCGTCAAAACCGGGGAGGGAGATCTCTTCGAGATCGACACAGCGCTGCGCCCCAATGGCGGCTCCGGTCTGCTGGTGACCACGTTTGAGGCCTATGCCAATTACCAGCAGCAGCGCGGCAGCAACACCGCCTGGACCTGGGAGCACCAGGCCATGACCCGCGCCCGGTTTGTTCTGGGCAGCGAACCCCTGCGGGAGCGGTTCGACGCCGTTCGTCTGGCGGTCATTGGCGCCACGCGCGACACGAAGGCATTGCACGACGAGATCGTGGCCATGCGCGAACGGGTGCGTTCGGCCCACCCCGTGGCTGCCGATCGATTTGACGTGAAACACAGCATCGGCGGCATGGTTGATGCCGAGTTTGCGATGCAATTCCTGGTGCTTTCAAAGACCGCAACGCACCCGGAACTGGCGGACAACGTGGGCAACATCGCCTTGATGCACCGTGCCGAACAGGCAGGGCTTGTTCCGCCAGGAATCGGAAGCGCGGCGGCTGATGCCTACCGTGAACTGCGGCGCGTCCAGCATCGGGCCCGGCTCAATGAGGAGCCCACGCAGGTGGCGCCACGGGAGCTTGCCACCGAACGCGATGCCGTCACGGCTTTCTGCAAGGCCGTGTTTGGATGATCACTCACGGTGTGCTCGTGCTTTCCCCGCAGGCCTGACGCTTCAGAGGGCGAGGTCGTACTCAATGGTCAGCGGCGCGTGGTCGCTGAATTTCTCGCCTTTGTAGATGGCTGCGCTACGGGCCTTGTCCGCGATGGAGGGGCTGGCCAGCTGGTAGTCCAGCCGCCACCCGACGTTCTTTGCATAGGCCTGCCCCCGGTTGCTCCACCAGGTGTAGGCCGCATCTGTCGCCGTCGGCTCCAGGCGCCGGTAGACGTCGACCATATTGCCCTCTTGCAGGAGCTCCGTCACCCATTGCCGCTCCAGGGGGAGAAAACCGCTGTTCTTCTGGTTGCTGCGCCAGTTCTTCAGGTCGATTTGCTGGTGCGCGATGTTGACATCGCCGCAAAGCACAAATTCCCGCCGGGGATGCAGGGCGTCCAGGTGCGGACGAAACACGTCGAGAAACCGGTACTTGGCTTCCTGGCGCTCAGGGCCGGAGGATCCGCTGGGGAAATAGGCGCTGATGATGGACAGTGCACGCTTCGGTGTGTCGAACCGCAACTCCAGGTAGCGTCCTTCGGCGTCGAATTCGGGCGACCCGAACCCGGCAATCACCTCGCTGGGCTCGTGCCGTGAATACACCCCGACGCCCGAGTACCCCTTTTTTTCCGCAAAATGAAAGTAGCCCTTCAGACCGGCCAGTTCGTCGAAGCGCCCGATGACATCCGGCGCCTGGGCCTTGACTTCCTGTACGCAAATACAATCCGCACGATGCTGGCGCATCCACGGTTCAAGCCCCTTGGTCGTGGCGGATCGGATGCCGTTGAGATTGAGGCTGGTCAACTTGAACAAGGATATCCCCATGGTGTTTGATTCGGATCGTGCCGACGGCAACGCGCTTGCACTGGAATTTGTCCAGTTTGCGGTGGAGTCCGGGGCCCTGCGTTTCGGAGAGTTCAAGACCAAGGCCGGACGCATGTCCCCCTACTTCTTCAATGCCGGCCTGTTCGATGATGGCGCCAAACTGGGCCGGCTTGCGCAATTCTATGCAAAGGCCCTGATCTGCAGCGGCATTGAGTTCGACATGATTTTCGGCCCGGCCTACAAGGGTATCCCGCTCGGTGCTGCGGTGGCCATCGAACTGGCGAGGCTCGGGCGCAACGTTCCGTTTGCCTACAACCGCAAGGAGGCCAAGGATCATGGCGAGGGCGGCACGCTGGTGGGCGCCCCGCTGAAGGGCCGGGTGCTGATTGTGGACGACGTGATGTCGGCCGGCACGGCTGTTCGGGAATCGATCGCGATCATCCGCTCGGCGGGGGCCATCCCCCATGCGGTGGTCATCGCCCTGGACCGGCAGGAAAAAGCCACCGAAAACGGTGTCGACGTCGATCACAGCGCCGTGCAGTATGTCCGCAATCAACTGGGGCTGGAGGTCTGCGCGATTGCGCGGCTGGCGGATTTGCTGCACTATCTCTCCGCCCGCCCCGGTGGGGAGATCGCCGACCACCACGCACGGGTTCTTGCCTACCGGCAGCGTTACGGCGTGGAGTAGATCCGGAAGTGAATCCAACGATTCGAAGCCTCGCCACAGCATTGTTGCTGTCATTCGCCACCATCACGGCGGCGCAGTCGGCCGGCATCTACACCTGCGTGGACGCCAAGGGGCGAAAGATCACCTCGGACCGTCCGATCGTGGACTGCATCGATCGCGAGCAGGTGGAGCTCAATCCGAGCGGCACCGTCCGGCGCAAGGTCGGCCCATCTCTCACCGCTCAAGAGCGCGCGGCGGAAGAGGCGAAGGAGCGGGAGGCGGCAGAAGAGCGGGCCCGGCGGGTGGAAGAAAAGCGGAGGGACCATGCCTTGCTGGTTCGTTATCCCTACCGATCGGTACACGATGCGGAGCGCAGTGAGGCGCTGGCCCAGATTGACGTGGTGATCAAGGCCGCCCAGCAGCGGCTGACCGAATTGCAGCAGCAGCGAAAAAAGATCGACACCGAGATGGAGTTCTACAAAAAGGACCCTTCAAAGGCACCACCTTCCCTTCGCCGACAGATCGAGGACAACGCGCAGAGCACCAGCGTCCAGATCCGTTTCATCGCCGACCAGGAGGAAGAGAAGAAGCGCGTCAACGCGCGCTTCGACGAAGACCTGGTGAAGCTGGAGAAGTTCTGGGCCCTTTCACCGCCCAAACCAGGGCCCGAATCCAACCGGACTGGCGCATCCAGGCCCGTGCGCTGACGGGCGGCTCAACCGATTTTCTGGCGAAGCAGATCGTTGACCTGCTGGGGGTTGGCCTTGCCCTTGCTGGCCTTCATGATCTGGCCGACCAGCGCATTGAAAGCCTTGTCCTTGCCGGCCCTGAACTGCGCGACGTTGTCGGGATTGGCAGCAACGACCTCGTCGATGATCCGTTCGAGTGCGCCGGCATCGTTCATCTGCTTCAGGCCGCGCGCTTCGATGATGGCGTCCGCCTCCTGCCCTTCGGCATTCCACAAGGCCTCAAACACCTGGCGGCCCGCGGCGTTGGAGATCGTGCCGTCAGCGATGCGGACGATCAACCCAGCCAGTTGCGCCGAACTGACCCTCGATTGCTCGATGCCCGTTTCACCTGCATTCAGACGGCGCGACACCTCGCCCATGATCCAGTTGCTCGCCAGTTTCGGCTGTCCGCTGGCCTGGGCTGTCGCCTCGAAGTAGGCCGCCATGGCCTTGCTCTGGGTCAGCGTGGTGGCATCGTATTCAGGCAGCGCATAGGTCGAGACGAAACGTTGGGCCATCACGCGCGGCAGTTCGGCCATTTCCGAGCGCACGCGTTCGACCCATCCAGGTGCGATCACCAGAGGCGGCAGATCAGGGTCGGGGAAGTAACGGTAGTCAGCGGCGTCTTCCTTGGTGCGCATCGCCCGGGTTTCGCCGGTGTCGGGGTCGAACAGCACGGTTGCCTGCTGGATCGGCCTGCCATCCTCGATCTCCTCGATCTGCCAGCGGATCTCGTAATCGATCGCCTGCTGCATGAACTTGAAGCTGTTCAGGTTCTTGATTTCGCGCCGCGTGCCCAGCGGTGCGCCAGGCCTGCGCACGGAAACGTTGGCGTCGCAACGGAAACTGCCTTCCTGCATGTTGCCGTCGCAGATCCCGATCCAGGTCACGATCTTGTGCAACTCCTTGGCATAGGCCACGGCTTCGGCGCTGGAACGCATGTCGGGCTCGGTCACGATTTCCAGCAGGGGGGTGCCCGCGCGGTTCAGGTCGATGCCGCTTTGCCCGACGAAATCCTCATGCAGTGACTTGCCCGCGTCCTCTTCGAGGTGGGCACGCACCAGGCGGACGGATTTCTTTTCGTCGCCCAGGAAGAATTCGACCGCGCCGCCTTGCACCACCGGGATTTCGAACTGGCTGATCTGGTAGCCCTTGGGCAGGTCCGGATAGAAGTAGTTCTTGCGCGCAAAGATGCTGCGCGGCGCGATATGGGATCCCACGGCGAGGCCGAATTCGATGGCGCGTTCGACCGCACCCCGGTTCATGACGGGCAGCGTTCCGGGCAACGCCAGGTCGACGGCGCAAGCCTGGGTATTGGGCTCGGCGCCAAAGGCGGTGGGTGCCCGGCTGAAGATCTTGGACTGCGTGGACAGCTGCGCGTGGGTCTCGAAGCCAATGACCACTTCATAGCCGCGCACAAGCAGGGATTTCACGGAGGGGGTTGCAGGCGTGCTCATGCTCAGACTCCCTCGGGTTTGCGGGAATGGAAATCGGTGGCTTGCTGCAGTCGATGCGCGGCGTTCAGCAGGCGGGATTCGGTGAAATAGTTTCCGATCAGCTGAAGCCCCACAGGCATCGCGCCGTCGCCAAACCCGGCGGGAACGCTCATGCCGGGCAAACCCGCCAGCGAGGCCGGCAACGTGAAAATGTCCGCCAGATAGTCGGCCAGCGGATCGTTGCCATGCCCACCGAGCTTCCAGGCCACGGTGGGCGCGACGGGGCCGGCGATCAGGTCACAGCTCTTGAACGCCTGCTGGAAATCGTCGGCGATCATGCGGCGGATCCTCTGCGCCTGCAGGTAATAGGCGTCGTAGTATCCATGGCTCAGCACATAGGTGCCGATCATGATGCGGCGTTTGACTTCGTCGCCGAAGCCTTCGGCGCGCGTCTTCTTGTACATGTCCACCAGATCGGCGAACGCCTTCGCGCGATGCCCGAATTTCACGCCGTCGAATCGGCTCAGGTTGGAACTGGCCTCGGCCGGAGCAATGATGTAGTAGACCGGGATCGACAGCTCGGTGCGCGGCAAAGAGATCGGCACCAGACGGGCTCCCATCTTTTCAAACTCTCCGAGGGCGCCTTCGACGGCAGTCCGTACGTCGGCCGAGAGCCCTTCGCCGAAGAACTCCTTCGGAATGCCGATGCGCAGGCCATCGATGCTGTCGTTCAGCGAACGAGCGAAGTCTTCGGTCGGCAGATCCAGCGAGGTCGAATCCCGGTCCGGGTCCGGTCCGCACAGATTCGAAAGCAGCAAGGCGCAGTCCTCGGCCGAGCGCGCCATCGGTCCGGCCTGATCCAGGCTCGACGCAAAAGCGATCATGCCGTAGCGCGATGCCCGGCCATAGGTCGGCTTGATGCCGGTGATTCCGCAAAACGACGCCGGCTGGCGGATCGACCCCCCGGTATCGGTCCCGGTGGCGGCCGGCGCCAGACGCGCGGCCACGGCGACGGCGCTGCCGCCCGAAGATCCGCCTGGCACGCGCGAGAGATCCCACGGATTGCACGCCGGCTGGTAAGCCGAATTCTCGTTGCTGGATCCCATTGCAAACTCGTCGCAATTGAGCTTGCCCAGCGTCACCACACCGGCGTCGGCGAGCTTGCGCACCACGGTCGCGTCAAATGGTGACCGGTAGCCCTCCAGCATTCTTGAGCCCGCGGTGCTCGGAAGATCTTTTGTGACGAAGATGTCCTTGTGCGCCAGGGGCACGCCTTCCAGCGGCCCAGCCGTGCCCGCAGCAAGGCGCGCATCGGCGGCCCGTGCCTGGTTCATCGTGACCTCTTCGTCAATGGCCAGAAAGGCGCCGAGAGACTCATGCGACCGGGCGCGGCCCAGGAAATGCTGCGCCGCCTCGACAGCAGATACCTGGCCGGCGCGAAGGCTGGCCGCCAGTTCGGCAACGCCGAGATCGTGCAAGGGTTTGCTGGCTGAATGCATCTGCGGCCTCATTCGATGACTTTGGGGACGAGAAACAGGCCGCGCTCGACGGCCGGCGCACTGCGCTGGTTCGCCTCCCGCTGGTTCGGTTCACTGGCCACATCGTCCCTCAGGCGCAGCGCAACGTCCTGGATGACCGCGACCGGATGGGCCAGCGGCTCCACGCCGGTCGTGTCGACGGCACGCATGGCCTCCACGATGCCGAAAAAACCATTGATCTGAGTGAGCATGCGCTCACTTTCATCCGGATGCAGTTCAAGTCGGGCCAGATTGGCGATCCGGGCGATGTCATCGGGGGTCAGGGACATGGAAGAAACTTTGGAAACGGGGTGTAAAGGTCAGACCGCGGGCTCAGCCATACGGGTTATTCAGAGGCAATGCGGTATTATCCCGCCTTTGGTGCAACACCCGCGAAACCGACGGCTTTTGCGCGGAAAATCCACTTTCTTGAATCGATTAACAGGGCGATGCCTGGCCGACGCGCCATTCATGCCCGAGAGGACTTGTCATGTTAGGTTCCTTCCGTCGGTACTTCTCGTCCGACCTGGCCATTGACCTTGGCACCGCCAACACGCTGATTGTCGTTCGCGACAAGGGCATCGTGCTCGACGAACCTTCGGTCGTTGCCATCCGCCACGAAGGCGGCCCCCAAGGCAAGAAGACCATCCAGGCGGTTGGCAAGGAAGCCAAGGCCATGCTGGGCAAGGTGCCCGGCAATATTGAGGCGATCCGCCCGATGAAGGATGGCGTGATTGCCGACTTCACCGTCACCGAGCAGATGCTCAAGCAGTTCATCAAGATGGTGCTGCCGCGTGGCGTGTTCCGGCCCAGCCCGCGCATCATCATTTGCGTGCCTTGCGGCTCGACCCAGGTGGAACGCCGTGCGATCCGTGAATCGGCGCTGGGTGCTGGCGCCTCCGAGGTCTATCTGATCGAGGAACCGATGGCGGCCGCGATCGGCGCCGGCCTTCCGGTCAGCGAAGCCAGCGGCTCCATGGTGGTGGACATCGGTGGCGGCACCACCGAAGTCGGCGTCATCTCGCTGGGCGGCATGGTCTACAAGGGCAGCGTGCGCGTCGGTGGCGACCGCTTTGACGACGCCATCATCAACTACATCCGCCGCAACTACGGCATGCTGATCGGCGAGCCCACCGCCGAGGCCATCAAGAAGAGCATCGGCTCCGCGTTCCCGGGCTCCGAAGTCAAGGAAATGGAAGTCAAGGGCCGCAACCTGTCGGAGGGCGTGCCGCGCAGCTTCACGATTTCCAGCAACGAGATCCTGGAAGCCCTGACCGACCCGCTGAACCAGATCGTCTCAGCCGTCAAGACGGCTCTGGAGCACACTCCCCCCGAACTGGGCGCCGACATCGCCGACCGCGGCATGATGCTGACCGGCGGCGGCGCCCTGCTGCGCGACCTCGACCGCCTGCTGGCCGAAGAAACCGGCCTGCCCGTGCTGGTGGCAGAAGAGCCGCTGACCTGCGTCGTGCGCGGCTGCGGCATGGCGCTGGAGCGCATGGACCGCCTGGGCAGCATCTTTACCAGCGAGTAGGCACCGGGCGACCGCGCAACCCGCCGACGGCCACCCGTGGGCGGGCCGGGATGCCCTGCAGCGGCCGCCGCCGGCAAACCTGCCCCGCGCTGCGGTCGAAACTGGGACAATCCGCCAGCACCATGCCTTTGGGAACCCTCGATCGAACCCCGCCCCCCTTTTTCAAACAGGGGCCGTCGGCGTTGTCCAAACTGGTCTTCTTCAGCGCGCTGGCGCTGTTCCTGATGGTGGCCGATGCGCGCCTGAAGCTGTCCCAACCCCTGCGCGCGGTCGCTGCCACCGCCCTCTATCCCCTGCAGTGGCTGGTGATGCAGCCGGTCTATCTGGCACAGAACGCCAGCGCCTACGTCGGCACGGTCAAGTCGGCCCAGCAGACCGAGAGCCAGGCCCGCCAGAAGCTCGCCATGCAGGCCCTTCGATCCAATCAGGTGGAGCACCTCAGTCTGGAGAACAACCGGTTGCGCAAACTGCTCGCCCTGCGCGAGCAACTGACGGTCCGATCACAGCCCGCGGAAGTCCTGTATGACGCGGCCGATCCTTACACCCGGAAAATCATCGTCGACCAGGGACTTGCGCAGGGCGTAGAAGCCGGCTCGCCGGTGGTGGACGAATCGGGCGTGGTGGGCCAGGTCACCCGCGTCTACCCGCTGGTCAGTGAGGTGACCCTCGTGATCGACCGCGATCAGGCCATTCCTGTCCTGAACACGCGCACGGGCGCCCGTAGCGTCGCCTTTGGCGACCCCGCCACGCCGGGTGGGTCACTCGAATTGCGCTTCATGCCTGCCAACGCCGACGTGCTGGAGGGCGACGTTCTGACAACGAGTGGAGTGGACGGGGTCTATCCGCCCGGCCTGCCGGTGGCACGGGTGGCCAAGGTCGAGCGCCGCGCCGAATCTGCCTTCGCACGCATCCACTGTACGCCGATGGCGCTCGCTGCGGGCACGCGACACGTGATGATTCTCAAGCCGATGAGCGGTTTGATCCCTGCACCGCCCCCCGAAGAAAAGGCGACGCCAGTTGCCCGACGAAAGGGACGCTCATGATCATGCGGCCCGGCCAGCAATTGCTGCTTCCAGCCAGTCCGGTTTTCATCTGGAGCAGCCTGCTGGTTGCGCTGCTGCTGAACATCGCGCCGAACATGGCCGGCATGGGCCGCGTCGCCTGGCTTCCCGATTTCCTGGCGCTGACGCTGGTCTTCTGGGGTGTGCACCAGCCACGCCGCGTGGGCGTGGGCGCGGCTTTCGTCTTCGGTCTGCTGATGGACGTCCACCAGTCGGCCCTGCTCGGCCAGCATGCGCTGGCCTACACCACGCTCTCATACTTTGCCATCACCGTCCACCGGCGGCTGCTGTGGTTTCCGGTGCCATCCCAGGCCCTGCAGGTGATGCCGCTGTTCGTGGCGGCCCATGCGATCGAGATCTCGATCCGCATGATCGCCGGCGGCATCTTTCCAGGCTGGTCGTTGTTGCTGGCGCCGCTGCTCGAGTCGGCCTTGTGGCCGGTGGCCAGCGTGCTGCTGCTGATGCCCCAGCGGCGTGCGCCGAACCCCGACGAAAACCGCCCCCTGTAGCAACGGCGGGACCCCATGACGGAACTGCGCAACATCCAGGCCGACCTCTCGCGTTTCCGCCTGCGGGTGTTGATCATCGCGATCGTGGTGGTGGTCGCCTTCGGGTTGGTCGCCGCGCGGCTGGTGTACCTTCAGGTGTTCCGGCATGAAGACCTGGCCGAACAAGCCGAAAGCAACCGCACAGCCATTGTCCCGATCGTGCCCAACCGCGGCCTGATCCTGGACCGAAACGGCGTCGTACTGGCGACCAACTACTCCGCCTACACGCTGGAAATCACGCCTTCGCGGGTCGCCGATTTGGAGCAGACCATCGATGCGCTGTCCAAGGTGGTGGAAATCCACCCCAGAGACCGACGGCGCTTCAAGAAGCTGCAGGAGGAATCCAAGAGCTTCGAGTCCCTGCCGATCCGCACTCGCCTGACCGACGAGGAAGTGGCCCGTTTCGCAGCGCAGCGATTCCATTTCCCCGGCGTCGAAATCAAGGCCCGGCTGTTTCGCAACTATCCCTTTGGCGAACTGGCCAGTCACGTCATCGGCTACATCGGCCGCATCAACCAGAGCGAGAAGGAGCGGATCCAGGAGTCCGAAGACGCGGCCAATTACCGCGGCACCGACTACATCGGCAAGCTGGGCGTGGAGCAGAGTTACGAGACCCAGCTGCATGGCATTACCGGCGTCGAGGAGATCGAAACCTCTGCCGGCGGCCGCGCGGTGCGCCGCCTGGCCAGCACGCCGGCCACCCCCGGCAACACCGTCGTGCTGTCCATCGACATCAAGCTGCAGAAACTGGTCGAGGATCTCTTTGGCGAGCGGCGCGGCGCCCTGGTCGCGCTCGACCCCAAGACCGGCGAGGTGCTGGCCTTTGTCAGCAAACCCACTTTCGATCCCAACCTGTTCGTGGACGGCATCGACCAGGAGAACTGGCAGGAACTCAACGAGTCGCTCGACAAGCCTTTGCTGAACCGTGCCTTGCGGGGCACCTACCCGCCCGGATCAACCTACAAGCCGTTCATGGCGCTCGCGGCGCTGGAGACCGGCAAGCGCACGCCGCAACAGACCATTCAGGACCCCGGCTACTTCATGTTCGGCAACCACCGGTTCCGCGACGACAAGGAGGGCGGCCATGGGACGGTGGACATGTACAAGTCCATCGTGCAGTCCTGCGACACCTACTATTACGTGCTGGCCAACGACATGGGCGTGGACCTGATGCATGACGAGCTGCAGAAGTTCGGTTTCGGCGCCTTCACCGGCATCGACATCCAGGGCGAGGTGCGCGGTCTTCTGCCGTCCACCGAGTGGAAGCGCAAGGCCTACAAGCGCCCCGAGCAGCAGAAGTGGTACGCCGGCGAAACCATTTCGCTGGGCATCGGCCAGGGCTACAACAACTTCACCATGTTGCAGCTGGCGCTGGCCACCGGCGTGATTGCCAATGACGGCATCAAGATGAAACCGCACCTGGTCAAGGAGGTGGTCGACGTCGTCACCCGAACGTCCCGCGAGACCCTGCGCGAAATCAAGGCCGAGGCCATCGCCGACCCGAAGAACATCGCCGTGATCAGGAACGCGCTGGTCGGCGTGAACACCGAGGGCACCGGCGCCACCGCTTTCCGGGGCGCAGGCTATGTGGCCGCCGGCAAGACTGGCACCGCGCAGGTGGTGGCCATCAAGCAGAACGAGAAATACAACGCAGCGCGCATGGCCGAACGCCTGCGTGACCACGCCCTGTACATGGCGTTTGCGCCGGCAGACAAGCCGAAGATCGCTCTGGCCATGGTGGTGGAAAACGCCGGTTTCGGTGGCGCGATGGCCGCACCCATTGCCCGCCGCGTCTTCGACTACTGGCTGCTGGGGCAGTCTCCGACACCAGAAGACATGGCCGCGGTGCAGAAGGGCCAGGCCGGACCACCGCCCGGCGCGCCGCGCCCGCCAGCCTCGGCCGCATCAGCGCCCGCGAGCGCTTCCACGGCAACGCCTCCCATGGCAGCCGCCGCCTCGGCAGTCAAGACCCAGCCAACCCCGTGATATCCGGTGCCCGAAGGCGCCTGAGCCCCCCATGCGCTGCGGTAGCGAAGCGTCTGCCCGCAGGGGTATGATTTCCGCTCCTTTCATCCCGGAGGCAACGACCATGGCCCTGATGGACTTCATCAAGAAACAGTTCATAGACATCATCCAGTGGACCGAGACCGGCGACGGCACGCTGGCCTGGCGGTTCCCGATGGCGGACATGGAAATCCAGAACGGGGGCTCGCTCACCGTGCGCGAGTCGCAGATGGCGGTGTTCGTCAACGAGGGCAAGGTGGCCGACGTGTTCGGCCCCGGCACCTACAAGCTCACCACCCAGACCATGCCCGTCCTCACCTACCTCAAGAACTGGGACAAGCTGTTCGAGTCCCCGTTCAAGAGCGACGTCTATTTCTTCAGCACGCGCCAGCAGATCGACCAGAAGTGGGGCACGCCGCAGCCGATCACCGTGCGCGATGCCGACTTCGGCGCCGTGCGCCTGCGCGCCTTCGGCAACTTCGCCTTTCGCATCGCCGACCCGAAACTGTTCCACACCGAGATCTCGGGCACCCGCGACACCTACACGGTGCAGGACCTCGACGGCCAGCTGCGCGGCCTGGTGCTGCAGAACATCAGCAATGCCATCGCCGCCAGCGGCATCCCGTTCCTGGACCTGGCGGCCAACCAGCTCAAGTTCGCCGAGGCGCTGTCCACGCAACTGGCCCCGGAGTTCGGCAAGATCGGGCTGAAGCTCGAAGGCATGACGGTGCAGAACGTCTCGCTGCCCGAAGAGCTGCAAAAGATCCTCGACCAGAAGATCGGCATGGGCATGGTCGGCAACGACATGGGCAAGTTCATGCAGTACCAGACCGCACAGGCGATTCCGAAGTTTGCCGAAGGCGGCGGTGGTGGTGGCAGCGGCATTGCCGGCGACGCCATGGGACTGGGCGCCGGCGTGGCGCTGGGCCAGGTGCTGGCGCAGAACCTGGCCGCCGGACTGCAGGGCAACACCGCGGGCGCGGCTGCGGCGACCGCTGCTGCGGCCCAGGAGGCCGGCGTCAAACCTGAAGATGTGATGGCCACGCTGGAAAAACTCGGTGAACTCAAGGCCAAGGGCATCCTTACGCAGGACGAATTCGACGCCAAGAAGGCCGAGCTGCTCAAGAAGCTGGTCTGAGACGCCAGACTTCATTCCTGATTCAATAGCAAAAAATGACCTTTTGACGCTGGGAAACGGCCGATTTCTTTTGAAACCGGTCTGTCTTCCGCCGCACAGGCGCCGCCTTTCCCCTCATGGCTGAATCCGCCGGCCCAACCCAGCGCCACTACCGCGCGCCCTGCCCCGGGTGCGGCGCGCCGGTGGAGTTCAGAAGCGCGCAATCGACCACCGCGGTCTGCGGCTACTGCCAGAGCACGGTCGTGCGCCAGGGCGAGGTGCTGTCGCGCGTCGGCAAGATGGCCGAACTGTTCGACGACCACAGCCTGCTGCAGCTCATGGCCAGCGGCACCGTCGACGGCCAGGGCTTCACCCTCGTCGGGCGCCTCCAATACAAGTACCGCGAAGGCACCTGGACCGAGTGGCAGGCCCTGCTGAACGACGGCAGCACCGGCGCCTTGAGCGAGGACAACGGCGCCTACGTGTTCTCGCGCGCGGTGGCGACCGGGCGTGACATCCCGGCTGCGGACCAGTTCCGCGTGGGCGCCACCACCGCCATCAACGGGCAGAAGTACAGCGTCGCAAGCAACGAGCAGGTCGCGCTGATAGCTGCCCAGGGCGAACTGCCCCGCCTGCCACCGCTGGGCCAGTCCTTCGCCATGGTGGAGCTGCGCGGCCAGGGCGCAGCACAGGTGCTCAGCATCGACTATGGTCCGACGCTGGCCGGCGAATCGCCGGCCCTGTCGCTGGGCCGCCCGGTCACGTTGGACGAACTGCAGATGACCGGCCTGAAGGACGGGTCAGCCAAGGACGAGAAAGGCCGGCAGTTCAACTGCCCGAACTGCGGCGCCACCGTCGAGGTGGCCCTGGCTCAAAGCAAGAGCATCACCTGCAAGTCCTGCAACAGCCTGATCGACCTGAGTGCGGGCATCGGCGGTGAATTGCGCCACGCGGAGCAGGACGAGCCGGTCCGCCCGCTGATCCCGCTGGGCACCGTGGGCCAGCTCGAAGGCCTGGCCTGGCAGGTGGTGGGCTTCCAGCACCGCATGGGCCAGGAGCCCGGCGACGACGAGCAGTTCGGCTGGGAGGAGTACCTGCTCTACAACGCCAGGCGCGGCTTCAGTTTCCTGGTGGACGCCACCGATGGCTGGAGCCTGGTCAAGCCGGTGACCGGCGCGCCGGCGCTGGCCAGCAACGGGCAAAGCGCAAGTTATCAGGGCACCACCTTCAAACAGCAGTACGCCTACAAGGCCGAGACCACCTATGTCGCCGGCGAGTTCTACTGGCAGGTGCAGCGCGGCCAGAAGACCGACAACCGCGATTTCGCCTCCGGCAAGCAGCTGCTCTCGATGGAGCAGTCACGCAACGAGATCACCTGGTCCGCCGGCGCGAAGATCGACAGCGACACGGTGGCCAAGGCCTTCAGGCTCGAAGACCAAAAGGACCTGCTCAAGCGCAGCGACGCCGCGCCCTTCACGGCGGCGCGCAGCATCGGCATCATCCCCATCATCGTGATTCTGATCGTGATCCTGATCGTGCTGTCGCTGCTCAGCCGCTGCAGCCGCTGCGACCCGCGCGTGGAGAACTGCTCCTCCACCACGGCACGAAGTTCCGGCGGATCCTGGGGTGGCAGCTCCAGCGGCGGGGGACACAAATGAACGTTTTTACTGGAGGTCATCATGGGAATTGAGTGGCTGAAACCGGCGGCCTTCATCGGCTCCATCGTGTACGCGCTGATTGGCGTGATCATCTTCTGGTTGTGCTTTGTCGTCATCGACAAGATCACGCCCTACAACCTGTGGGAAGAGATCGTCGTCAAGCAGAACCGGGCGCTGGCGCTCGTCGTGGCGGCGATGTGCCTGGGCATCTCGCTCATCGTTGCGGCCGCGATCCACGGGTGAGACGCGCGAACCACAAGGCTTCCTCGCTTTATGGGCCGGTGCCGGACGGGACCTTGGCGGAACCCTGTGGTGCCACGCCGACCTGAACAGCCCCACCCGCCCGGGCGCGCTCGCCGCCGCCGCCCGACAGCCTTGCCGACCGCCGACCCTGTTCGAGACGGTCCCAGGCCCCGGATCGCTCGTCGGCCAGAGCGCCATGGCAGCGCCACTGCCCCGAAAACGGGCGCGGCGGACAGAATTCGTTTGATGCGCCTGCAAACCACTTGAATGTTTACGCAAGCCATTTTTTCTCACGTTTTATGAAATAGTTTCTCTATAAATTTTTATAAGACTATGATTGCGGACGTCTTATACAAATACAAATCGCCATGACAGGATCACCTCAGCGCGCAGGCCGCTACGTTCAGCAAACCACCGGGTACAAGGCTTTCATTCCTGAAGCCCTGCCACCCCAGCCGGACATTGAATTCGATGGCGAATTGCGCACACTGCTGTCGCAAGCTGACCGGGACATCGCCCGGCTGGACGCCATTGCAGCCCTTCTGCCCAATCCTGATCTCTTCGTAGCCATGTACGTGCGCCACGAGGCCGTGCTGTCATCCCAGATAGAAGGCACGCAAAGCACGCTGGAAGACGTGCTGGCCTTCGAGGCGCAGGGCACCAGCAATGACACTCCGAAAGACGTGGAAGAGGTCATCAACTACGTTCGCGCCATGAACCACGGGCTGCGTCGCCTGAATGAGCTGCCCTTGAGCCTGCGACTGGTGCGCGAAATTCATGGCGAGCTGATGCACAACGTGCGGGGTGGGGAAAAAACACCTGGCGAATTCCGCACCTCCCAGAACTGGATTGGCCCGGCAGGCAGCACACTGACCAACGCGTCTTTCGTGCCGCCACCGCCCCACGAATTGATGAACGCCCTGGGCGCGCTCGAAAAATTCCTGCACGAAGGAAAAACCAACACGCCACTGCTGGTTCGATGCGGTCTGGCCCATGCCCAGTTCGAAACCATCCACCCGTTTCTCGATGGCAATGGCCGCGTCGGGCGCCTGCTGATCACGCTGATCCTGTGCGAGGAACAGGCCTTGTCGCGCCCGCTGCTGTACCTGTCGGTGTTCCTCAAGGCCCACCGGATCGAGTACTACGACCGCCTTACCGCCATCCGCAACTACGGTCATTGGGAGCAATGGCTCAAGTTCTTTTTGCGCGGCGTGAGCCAGACCGCCCGCGCCGCGACCCGCACCGCCACCGACATCGTGAACCTGCGCGAAGCGCATCGCAGCGCCGTGATGAAAAGCCCCAAGGCCCTCAAGCTGCTCGACAGCCTGTTCCAGCAACCGCTGGTGTCGCCCAACCGCATCGCTGAAATTGTGGGTTGCACCCACCCCACCGCCGTCAAACTGGCACGCGACCTGGAAGGCAGAGGCTGGCTGCAGGAAATCACCGGCTTCGAGCGCAACCGCCTGTATCGCTACCAGCCCTACATGGCGCTTTTCCACCGTGAAACCGTGGAAGCCACCTTTGCCGCCCAGACGCCCTGACAGACACGCCCAACTCCATGCCCACCCTCGACTGGCTCAACCGCGCCGACGCCTTCACCATCGCCGCCCGCGTGCCCTACCGCCTGCTGGAGCCCGTCTCCAGCCACGGCACCGGCGCGGACAACCTGCTGATCCAGGGCGACAACCTCGAAGCGCTGAAAGCCTTGCTGCCGTTCTACCGGGGCCAGGTGAAATGCATCTTCATCGACCCGCCCTACAACACGAAAAGCGCCTTCGAGCACTACGACGACAACCTGGAACACAGCCAGTGGCTCAGCATGATGCTGCCGCGCCTGCAGTTGCTGCGCGAGCTGCTGCGCGACGACGGCTCGATCTGGGTGACGATTGACGACAACGAGGGGCATTACCTCAAGGTGTTGATGGACGAGGTGTTCGGGCGGGGGAACTTTGTGACGAATGTGGTTTGGCAAAAGGCATACACCTCAAATCAAACCGCCAAACACATCTCGGATACCCACGATCACCTGTTTTTGTACGCGCGGAACGAAACGGCCTTGTCCATTGGCAAGCTGCAACGCACCGAAGACCAGATCGCTACTTTTAAAAATCCTGACGCTGACCCCAGAGGACCATGGAAAGCAGAGAACCTTTCGGCGGGTAAGTTTTACTCCGCCGGCCAGTTCCCAATCGTTGGCCCAACCGGGGCGACCTTTTTGCCGCCAACCAATCGCTATTGGCGATGCAACCAAGCCCAATACGAGGCATGGCTAGCAGATGGGCGAATCACTTTTGGATTGAGCGGAACGGGGCGGCCGATGCTCAAAAAGTTTCTCGAAGAAATGACGGGTGGCCTAACTCCGAATACTTGGTGGGAGCACATGGAGTCCGGCAGCAACAAAGAGGCCAGCATTGGCCTCAAGTCGTTGCTGGAAGGCACGCCTGATCTCTTTCAAACGCCCAAGCCTGAGAAGCTGATTCAGCGCGTGCTTCAACTCGCGACCCAACCCGACGACCTCGTCCTCGACAGCTTCCTCGGCTCCGGCACCACGGCCGCTGTCGCGCACAAGATGGGCCGGCGCTGGATCGGCATCGAGATGGGCGAACACGCCGCCACGCACTGCCTGCCCCGGCTGGAGAAGGTGATCGCCGGCGAGCCGGGCGGCATCAGCGCGGCGGTGAACTGGCAAGGCGGCGGCGGTTTTCGCTTCCTGCGCCTGGGCGCGCCGATCTTCGGCGCCGACGGCGCCATCCACCCCGACGTGCGCTTCGCCACGCTGGCCGCCTTCATCTGGCAGCAGGAAACCGGCACCGCCCGCACCCCCGGCCAGGGCGCTGCCGGCACCCCATGGCTCGGAACCCACTACGACATTGATAGCGCCCCGTGGCCATCCGACGCTGGGAAGGAGCCGATTTCACCTGAAAATTCACCCCCGGACCTGTTTTCCGCCCCGCCAGAGCCCGCGCCGGACGCCACCCTGGTCGCGGGGGCAACTCCCCAGGCTCCGCGCCCCGTCAAGGCGGTCTACCTGCTGTTCAACGGCATCCTGGGCGACCGCCGCCCCGCTGGCGGCAACGTGCTGACCGTCGCCGTGCTCGACGCGCTACTGGCCCAGCACGCCACCACACCGGCGCCCGAGGCGCCGCTGGTCGTCTACGGCGAAGCCTGCCGCCTGGGCCCGGCCCGGCTGGCACTGGCCCACGTGACGTTCCGGCATATTCCGTATGACGTGAAGGCGAGGTGAGGCCATGACAACGCCCAACACAAATGCGCTGCCGCCGTCAGGGCTCAGCCCCACGAACACCGCGTTTTACTTTGTCGATGAATCCGGCGATGGCGTGCTGTTCAACGCCAAGGGGCAGGTCATGGTGGGTCAGCCCGGTGGCGCGATGGGCCACTTCATCATGGGTTTGCTGCAAGTGGAAGATCCGACGACGCTGGCGGTGGAACTGGAGCAACTGCGCGCAGAGCTCGCCGCGGACCCATATTTCAGGGATGTGCCCTCGTTCCAGCCGGGGCGCGGCAAGACGGCGGTGGCGTTTCACGCCAAGGACGATTTGCCCGAGGTCCGCCGGGAGGTGTTCAAGCTGTTGCTGCGCCACCCGGTGAAGTTCTACGCGGTGGTGCGCGACATGCAGGCGGTGCTGGCCTACGTGCGCGAACGCAATGCGCGCGGCGGAAACTACCGCTACCACCCCAACGAGTTGTACGACAACACCGTCGCGCGGCTGTTCAAGAATCGCCTGCACCAATATGAAAGCTGCCACGTCTGCTATGCCGTTCGGGGCAGTTCGGATCGGACCAGGGCTTTCGCCTCGGCGCTGGAACTGGCCCGCGAGCGGTTCGCCCGGCAATGGGACAAACAGGTCGCCACCGCCATCCAGGTCACGCCGGCTCGGTCGGCGCAGCAGGCCTGTCTGCAAGCGGTGGACTACCTTCTGTGGGCCTTGCAGCGGCATTACACCCGTCAGGAGAGCCGCTTTCTGGAAATGATGTGGGGCAAGGTCAGCCTCATCCACGCGGTGGACGAAACCGACAAGGCGCCTTACGGGGTGTATTACTCAAAAACAAAGCCGCTCACGGGAGCGGCTTTGAAAAACAAGGTGGGAATATAGGATCGCCTGACTGGGTTGCCCCGTGGTTCCAGCTTTCACACGGCATGGAGCCGAATTTTGTTCCCACGGGGCGATTGTAAATTGTGTTTACCGATCTGGCATCCCCGCCCAACCCGCATCACGTCAAGGCGCAATGAAGAAAAAATGAGGAAAGAATGGCAACACTGAAATTGAAGACACCGCCAACCCAAGCTGGCGAGCGATACGGACGCTGGCCGCGCCAATGAGCGCTGAAGAAGCAGGATGAATCCGCCAATCAGGAAGAAAAACTTAATTTAAATCAACAGTTTGCATTGGCGTAGTCGTTTCAACTCAACCAATGCTTGCGCCAATTAGCCCCGCTCCCCATGCCCCAGATCACCCTCAAGTCCTACCAGCAGGCCGCGCTGAATGCGCTGGGGGCGTTTGCCCGCGCGGCGCAGATGAAGGGGCCGGCGCTGGCGTTTGGCGAGCAGGCGGGGCGGCCCTACAACCCGGACCCGTTTGGCGCGGTGCCCTGCGTGTGCCTGCGCATCCCCACGGGCGGGGGCAAGACGGTGTTGGCGGCGCACGCGGTGCCGCTGCTGGCGCGCGCATGGCGGGCCACGGACGCGCCGGTGGCGGTGTGGCTGGTGCCCAGCGACACCATCCGCAGCCAGACGCTCAAGGCGCTGCAGACGGCGGGCCACCCGTACCGCGCAGCGCTGGAAGCCCATTACGGCCCTGGCGTGAAGGTCTGCGCGCTGGAAGACGTGGCGCAGATCGCGCCGCCGGACTGGGGGCGCCAGGCGGTGGTCGTGGTGGCGACGATCCAGAGTTTCCGCATCGAGGAAACCGGGCAGCGCAACGTCTACAGCTTCTCGGAGGCGTTCGAGCCGCACTTCCGGGGCACGGACGCACAACGCCTGGCGGTGCTGCAGCCCCTGCCCGACGCGGTGGTGACAGCTGAAGAGGCGGCACAGGATGGTAAAGGCCTTCTTAAGGGTTTTGTCGGCCAAGCGCGCTGGAGCCTGGCGAACTGGCTGGCGCTGCACGAGCCGATCATGATCGTGGACGAGGCGCACAACACCAAGACCGACAAGAGCTTCACCGCGCTGAAGAGGCTGAACCCGTCGTTCATTCTGGAGCTGACGGCCACCCCGATTCCCGCCAGGACCAACGTGCTGTACCACGTCAGCGCGCAGGAGCTGGCTGCGGAAAGCATGATCAAGCTGCCAATTGCCCTGGCCGAGCATCCGCAAGGCTGGCCGCAGGCCGTCTTTGCAGCGGTGCAAACCCAACGCGCACTGGAAGCCGAGGCGCTGAAGGACGAGGCCGAGGGAGGCTATGGCGACAAGGGCTACGTGCGCCCCATCGTGCTGTTCCAGGCGCAAAACGCGGATGACGAGATGCCGCCCGAGGCGCTGCGCCGCCATCTGATCGACGAACTGCACATTCCGGCCAGAACAGATCGTGGTGGCCACCGGCGATGTGCGCGGCCTGGACGGGCTGGACCTGAGCGCGCGCAACTGCCCGGTGCGCTTCGTCATCACCGTGCAGGCGCTGCGCGAGGGCTGGGACTGCCCGTTTGCCTACATCCTGTGCTCGCTGCAAAAGCTCTCAAGCGCCACGGCGGTGGAGCAGTTGCTGGGCCGCGTGCTGCGCATGCCCTACGCCACGCGGCGCGGGCGCGAAGCGCTCAACCGCGCCTACGCCCATGTCTGCGAGGCGCAGTTTTCCAGCGCGGCGCACGCGCTGGCCGACCGGCTGATCAATCACATGGGCTTCGAGGCGCTGGATGTGGCTTCGATGATCGCGCCAGCCGTCAATCTGCCACTTTTTGAAGAAAATCTGCCACATCCCAGCGTGGAATGGTCAGAGATAGCTACCACTTTCATAGCAATCTCGCCGACACCCGAGCTGCAGGGCGCTGCGGGTGTGAGCGTGGTGGAAGTGGGTGGCGCCCCGCAGGTGGTGGTGACCGGGCACATCAGCGCGGAACTTGAGGGCCTGATGCTGGTCCAGGTGCGCGGTGCCAAAAAGCTGGAGCAGGTGCGTGAAAAAGTAGCGGAACACAACGCGCTGGTGGCCGCGCAGCAAGCCCCCGCCTCGCGTGGCGAGCCCTTCGCGCCGGTGCCGACGCTGGGCTACCGCACGCAGGCGCAGGCGCCGCTGTGGCCGCTGGAGCGTGAGGCTGTGCTGGAGACCGTGGAGCTGGACCTGATGACACCGCAGGCCATTCAGTTGCCGGGCTTCCAGGTGGTCGCGCAGTCCAACACTTTCGAGATTTACCTGAAGGACGCGCATGTCAGGCTGCGCCCGGCCGATGCAAGCCAGATCGCCATGGACTATGGCGCCAGCACCATCACACCCGACGACCTGGTGCGCTGGCTGGACCAGTCGCTCTTCCAGAAACTGCCCGACCTGACGCAGACCGAGCGGCGGGCCTATCTGACGGCCGTGGTGAATTACTTGCTGCACGAGCGCGGCGTGCCGCTGGTGGTGCTGGCCCAGGCGCGGTTCAAGCTGGCGCAGGATATCGAAAACCGGGTGGCCGAGCTGCGCGATCAGGCCGCGCGGCAAAGCTTTCACCAACTCGTGCTGCAGGCGGACAACGCCCAGGGCTGGCTGGTCGAGCCCGACTGGCAGCATCCGCACCTGTTTGAGGCCGGTCGCTATCCGGCGCCCGTGGCTTCGCGCTACAGCGGGCGTTACCAGTTCCCCAAGCACTACTTCCCGGTGCTGGCCGACCTGAAGGAAGACGGGCAGGAGTTCGCCTGCGCCCAGTTGATCGACCGCCACCCCAAAGTGCGGCACTGGGTGCGCAATCTGGACACGGCACCCTGTGGCTTCGCGCTGCCGACGTCAAAGGGTCGCTTCTTCCCGGACTTCGTCGCCGAGTTGATGGATGGCCGGGTGGCCGTGCTGGAATTCAAGGGCGCGCACTTACTGAACGACCCCTACGAAATCGAAAAACGCCTGGTCGGCGAGCGGTGGGGCCAGACCAGCAACGGACGTGCCGTTTTTGCCTGGCTGACGCAAACCCGCGATGGCCTGACCACCGCCGCGCAACTGGACAGGGCGCTGGCATGAGCGGTGCGCCCGTATCAGCCGCCCTGCCCAATTCCCCGCCGCGCCCGGTCGAGATCGCGCTGCTGGCCAGCGTGTTCATCATTGCCGCCTGCGGCTTGCTGTATGAGTTGGCCGCGGGCGCGATCGCCAGCTACGTGCTCGGCGATTCGGTGCTGCAGTTCTCCACCATCATCGGCGCCTATTTGTTCGCCATGGGCGTGGGCTCCTGGCTGTCGCGCTTTTTCGAGCGGCAACTGCCCGCGCACTTCCTGCGCATCGAGTTGCTGGTGGCCCTGGCCGGGGGCGCGCTGCCGGCCCTGCTGTTTCTGGCCAACGCCTACACGCCGGGCGCGTTCCGTTTCCTGCTGTACGCGCTGGTGTTCCTGGTCGGGATGCTGGTGGGGCTGGAGATTCCGCTGGTCATGCGCATCCTCAAGCGCAACGTGGCGCTGCGCGACCTGGTGTCGCAGGTGCTGACCTTCGACTACCTGGGCGCGCTGGCCGTATCGGTGGCGTTCCCGCTGGTGCTGGTGCCGCATCTCGGGATGATCCGCACCGGATTGCTGTTCGGGCTGATGAACGCCACGGTGGCGCTGTGGGCGCTGTGGCTGTTCCGACACGAGCTGCGCCACTTCGCCGCGCATACGCTGGCCTGCGGCCTGACGCTGGCCGTGCTGCTGGGGGGCTTTGCCGCCGCCGGCACCCTCACCACCCTGACCGAAGACAAGTTCTATAACGACCGCATCGTCTTCACCGCAGCCTCGCCTTATCAGCGCATCGTGGTGACGAACGCGCCCGGCGAGGGCCGCGCCGGGCACCGGCTGTTCCTCAACGGCAACCTGCAGTTCGCCGAGCGCGATGAATACCGCTACCACGAGGCGCTGGTGCATCCCGCGATGGCGTCGTTCACGTCGGGGGGTGGCGCACCGCGCAAGGTGGCGGTTCTGGGTGGCGGCGACGGCATGGCGGTGCGTGAAATCCTCAAGTACCCCGGCGTGCAAAGCATCACCCTGGTCGAGCTGGACCCGGCCATGACCACGCTGTTCACGCAGAACCCCACGCTGGCCGGGCTCAACGGCCATGCGCTGTCCTCACCCAAGGTCAAGGTCATCAACACCGACGCCTTCAAGTGGCTGGAAGAAACCCGGGACAGTTTTGACGTGATCGTGGTCGATTTTCCCGACCCGACCAACTTCAACATCGGCAAGCTTTACACCAACTCCTTCTACGCCCTGCTCGACCAACGGCTGTCGGCCAGCGGCTATGCGGTGATTCAGACCACCTCGCCGCTGGTGGCGCGCCAGAGCTTCTGGACCGTGGTGCAGACCATCGAGTCGGTCGGCCTGCGGGCCACGCCCTACCACACGCACGTGCCCAGCTTCGGCGAATGGGGCTTCGTGATCGCCAGTCGCCGGCCGTACCGGCTGCCCACGGCCTTGCCCGAGGACCTGCGTTTCATGAACCTGCAAAGCCTGCCGCTGCTGTTCGACTTTCCGCAGGACATGGCGCGGGTGCCGGCCGAGGTGAACCGGCTGTCGAATCAGGTGCTGGTGCACAGCTATGAGGCCGAATGGGGCCGGGTGACGCATTGATGTCGGCTGCGGCCTTCCATGAACCGACACCCGTGCGCGTCTGGCCGCCGGCTCCGCGACAGGCCGGGTCTGCCGGCCGCGGCCGCAACCCGATGCCATGAAACGCCGGCAGTTCCTGGCCACCGGCTCGCTGGCCCTGGCGGGCTGCAAACCGGCGTCGCGCGAGATTGACGGCGGCTTCACCGGTGTCGGGTTTGAGCGCGGCCATCGGCTGCGCCCCGCTTCAGCGGGCGCGCCGGGGGCCGCTCAGGCGTCCCCCGGCGAGGGCCTGCCGACAGGTTCGCCCGCTGCCACCCGCCGCGTCCACACGCTGATCGCCGGCGGCGGCGTGGCCGGCCTGGCCGCGGCGCGCGCGCTGCGCCAGCGCGGCATCGACGATTTCGTGGTGCTGGAGCTCGAAGACAGCGCCGGCGGCAACAGCCGTGGCGGGCAAGTCAACGGCATCGCCTGCCCGCTGGGCGCGCACTACCTGCCCGTGCCCGGCGACGAAGCCCACGAGGTGCAGGATCTGCTGGAAGAGTTCGGCTTGCGCCGGCGTCTGGCCGGGCGCTGGCAATACGACGAGCGCCACCTGTGCCACAGCCCGCAGGAGCGGCTGTTCTTCAACGGGGAATGGCAGGAGGGCCTGCTGCCGGTGCAGGGTGTGGGCGCCGCCACGCTGGGCCAATACCGACGCTTTGCCGAACGGGTTCGCGCCGCCCAGCTGGCCACGCCGTATGCGATGCCGGCCTTCAGGGCACCGGCCTCCGCCGCGCACCTGGCGCTGAACGCCATCCCCTTCCAGGCCTGGCTGGACCGCGAGGGCCTGAACGACCCCCACCTGCGCTGGTACCTGGACTACTCCTGCCGCGACGACTACGGCGCGGGCCTGGCCAGCGTCTCGGCCTGGGCCGGCATCCACTACTTCGCCAGCCGCCACGGCTTCCATGCGCCGGGTGACGACGCGGGCGAGCGCGAAGGCGTGCTGACCTGGCCCGAAGGCAATGCCTGGCTCACGCGCAGGATGGCGGCGCCGCTGGTCGAAGGGGCCGGCGGGCGCCTGCGCGCCGGCCGCGTGGTGCAGCGCATCGAGGCCGGCAGGCAGGGCGTCACCGTGGACGCCTGGGACGCCGCGACTGATACCGTCGAGCGATGGCAGGCCATCAATTGCATCGTCGCGCTGCCGGTGTTCGTGGCAGCGCGCGTGGTGGTGAACCCGCCGGACTTCCTGCGCGAGGCGGCGGCGCGCACCCGCTATTCGCCCTGGCTGGTGGCCAACCTGCACATCGAGCGTGCGCTGCACGACCGCCCCGGCGCCCCACCGAGCTGGGACAACGTGCTGTACGGCAGCGCCAGCCTGGGCTACGTGGACGCGATGCACCAGAACCTGCAGCGCGTGCCCGGCGCCACCGTGCTGACGTACTACCTGGCTCTGGGCGACGCGCCCGACAACCGCCTTCGGTTGCTGCAGCAGCCGTGGAGCCACTGGCGCGACACCATCGTGGCCGAGCTGTCCGTGCCGCATCCCGACCTGCGTGAGAAGCTCCGGCGCATGGACATCACCCGCTACGGCCACGCCATGGCGGTTCCGGTGCCTGGAACGCTCCGGAACGGCCATTTTCAGGTTCGAAACCGGCTTTCCCCAGCGTCCGCCGGACACGAGCAGCTGCAAGAATATGAGCGCCTGACGCCTTCCGAAGGCCGCCTGCATTTCGCCCACAGCGACTGGTCGGGCTATTCGGTGTTCGAGGAAGCCTTCACACGCGGACATGCGGCGGCGGTATCTCTGCGGGCCTGAGAGGCCGGCGCCGTGTCCTCCGGCTGGGCGATTCACACGGCCGCGCCAGCGTGGACAATGGCGGTCCTGCGCCCAGTTCACCCTCTGCCATGAAACAAAGCACGCTTGCCTTCCCGACGATTCAACGCCTGACCACCATGGCCGCGCTGGTGCTTGGCGCGCTGTTTCTCGGGGGTTGCGCGACCGAAGGGGCTGGCCCCGTCCAGGCACCGTCCAACGCGCCCGCCGCGTTCGAGCTCACCATCGCCCACATCAACGACCACCATTCCCAGCTCGACGCCTTCGCCGCCACCGAGCTGGTGCTCGACGGCGTTCCGACGCAGGTGGAACTCGGCGGCTTTGCGCGCCAGACTTCACTGTTCAAGTCGGTCGCGGGCACGCCCAACCTGCTCAAGCTGCACGCCGGCGACGCGATGACCGGCTCGCTGTACTACACCTTCTTCAAGGGCAAGGCCGACGCGCGGATGATGAACACCATCTGCTTCGACGCCTTCATCCCCGGCAACCACGAGTTCGACGATGGCGATGCCACGTTGAAGGCCTTTCTGGACGAGCTGGCGCAGGGCCCCTGCCAGACCCCCACGCTGTCGGCCAACATCGTGCCCCAGCCTGGCACCCCGCTGGCGCCGGCCGGCGGCAAGCCCTACCTGCAGCCGTCCATCGTGAAAGACATCGGCGGCGTGCGCGTGGGCCTCGTGGGCATCACCATTGCCGGCAAGACGCGGGCCTCCTCGCGCCCCCTGGCCAGCACCCAGTTCTTCGATGAAGCCCGCTCGGCGCAGGCGGCCATTGACGCCCTCACCGCGCAGGGCGTGCGCCACATCGTGCTGATGACGCACCACGGTTATGACGCCGACCTCGCCCTGGCCGCGCAACTGACCGGGGTGGACGTCATCATCGGCGGCGACTCGCACACCCTGCTGGGTGACTTCAAGGCGCTGGGCCTGCCCAGCGGCGGGCGCTACCCCACCGTGGCGCGCAACGCCGCCGGCGAGCGGGTCTGCATCGGCCAGGCCTGGGAGTACGGCAAGGCCTTCGGGCTGTTGAACGTCCGGTTCGACGCCGAAGGCCGCGTCAGCCAGTGCAGCGGCCAGGCCTCGCTGGTGATCGGCGAGCCGTTCAAACGCAAGGACGCCGCGGGCGCCTGGCAGCCGCTGCCCGCGGCCGAGGCCGCGGCGTTGCAGGCCCGGCTGGCGGCCAACCCCGCGGTGCGGGTGCTTGCGCCCGATCCAGCCGCCGCGCAAACGCTGGCCGGCTTTGCCAGCCAGGTGGCCACCGAGAAGGCCCGCACCATCGGCACCGCCAGCGAGCCCCTGTGCCTGGTGCGCGTGCCCGGCGAGCGGGCCGACCCGCGCGCCGGCGCCGGGTGCGAGGCCGCCAGCAGCCTGGCGCGCGGCAGCGACGTGGCGCAGGTGGTGGCCGAGGCCTTTCTGCGGGGTAGCCGGCGCGCGGACTTCGCGCTGCAGAACGCCGGAGGCGTGCGGGTGCCGGTGCCGGCCGGCACGCTGAGCATGAACACCGCCTTCACCGTGCTGCCCTACACCAACGTGCTGGTCGAGCTGGACCTGACCGGCGCCGAGGTACTGGCCGCGCTGGAAGACGGCGTGGCCAACCACCTGGACCTCGGGCAGTCCAACGGCTCGCACCCCTACGCAGCGGGCTTGCGCTGGGATCTCGACATGAGCCAGCCCAAGGGCCGGCGTTTCAGCAACGTGCAGGTGCGCAGCAAGACCACCGGCGCCTGGACCGCGCTGGGCCCGGCAAAGACCTACGTGATGGTGACCAACGACTTCGTCGCGGCCGGGCGCGACGGCTACGCCACACTGGGCCCGGTCTATGCCGCCGGCCGGTATGTGAACACCTACCTGCTCTACACCCAGACCGTTGTGGACTACCTCACGGCCACCGGCCCGCTGGCGCGGCCGTCACGGGCCGACTACTCGCACCAGAAAGTGATCACCCGGGGGGGCGTGGCGCTGCCGTGACCGATTATTGGGATGATTCTGGCCATTCCCCAGCGCGGAATGGTCACAATCAGCTATCTTTATAGAAGCACCTGAACCGTTTTGCCGGTGCCGCCGACGCGCCCTTCTCAGGCGCTGGCGGTCATGAAGGCCTTCTGGTAGCGCTCCAGGCTGTTGAGCGAGCCGCAGACAAACAAGGTGTCGTCCGCTCGCACCTCAAAGCCTTCGCCAAACTCCACCAGCACGCCGCCGCCGCGCTCCACGGCCACCACCTTGGAGCCGGTGCGCTCCAGCGCCTCGCAGTGCCAGGGGTGTTCACCCACCAGCGCACCCGCGTTCACGCGGATGAACTTCACCCGGTTCTCGACATGCGTCGTCTGCTCGCCCAGCAGGTGGTAGGCCAGGATCTGCCCCGCCACCTGCCCGACCGAAATCGCAAAGTCCGCGCCCGAGCGGTACAGGCGCTCGGTGTTGGGCGTGCGCAGCACACGCACGATCAGGGGCACGCCGGGCGCGTAGTCGCGCACCACGGCCGTGGCAAAGACCGATTCACTGTCGTCGCTGAGCGCCAGCACCACCGCGCTGGCCTCGCGCACGCGGGCTTTGTCCAGACTGGCGCGCTCCAGCACGCTGCCGACCACATCCACCCCAGGCCCGGCCAGGCGGTCGATCACGGTGCAGGCCTCCCCGGCGTCGAGCAGCATTTCGACGACCTTCTGCCCGACCGCGCCATAGCCGGCCAGCACGATCGGGCCAGCGCGGCGGATCGGCATGGCCATGCGCTCGACGTCGGCAAGACCCTCATGCACCCCCACCACCACCAGGATGGCGCCGGGCTGCACCTGGGTGTCCGGTCCCTTGGCGGTGGTGAAGAGGCCGCCGAACCATTGGCCGATCACCGCCACGCCATGGCGCTCGCGCAGGCGCAGGTCACCCAGCCGCTTGCCGGCCAGCGCACTGTCGGCGCGCACCCGGAACTCCGCCATGCCGACCCGGGCGCCGAGCAGGTGCATGCCTTCGGCGGGCGGGCTGATGCGGTGGCTGGCACGCGACGCCAGCGCGGCGCCCAGCACATGGGCCGGCGTGAACACCTCGGTGGCGCCGATCTGGACCATGGGCGCCCGGTACAAGGGATCATTGGCCAAGGCAAACAGCGGGCCGGTGAAGCCATATTCGCGCGCCAGCAGCGTGCAGGTTGCGTTGGCATGGTCGTTCGAGTTGGTCACCACCGCGCGCGCCTGCGCTGCGGGCGCCAGCACGGAGGGATCTGCGGCCAGGTTGCCCAGCACCACGTTGAAGCCACGGTCACGCAGGCTGCGCGCCTGATTCATGTCCTCTTCCAGAATGACAAACGGGCTGTTCGCGTTTTCGAACTCCACCACCAGCGACTCGATGGCGGGTCCGTAGTGGTAGAACAGCACCCGTCCGTCCATCGGCGGCAGCACCTGCGGCAGGCGAACCTCGAACTTGTCCTCGAAATACGGCAGCATGAGGACCGGGAAGATCAGAAAGACCAGGCACTGGCCGATGAACGGCGTGATGATCACGAACATCGCCATCACCGGATGGTTCCAGCGGTTGTCGGCGCCGTAACCCGTGTTCGTCATGGTTTCCGAGGCCCACTGCAGTGCTTGCAGCAAGGTGCGCGGGCTGCCCTCCAGATGGTCCATTCCCA
The DNA here is from genome assembly GCA_016721925.1 of Candidatus Skiveiella danica. Classification (GTDB taxonomy): domain Bacteria; phylum Pseudomonadota; class Gammaproteobacteria; order Burkholderiales; family Burkholderiaceae_C; genus Skiveiella; species Skiveiella danica. Next base: position 458,726 of record JADKHE010000011.1, on the reverse strand, counting down.
GCATGTAGAGGGTGCCCAGGATCAGCACGGTCAGGGGCAGCAGCGCCAGCAGTGCCAGCAGCCGGCGGGCCGGGCTCCATGTCTTGTATTGCATGCGGAGGTACTTGTCGATTCAGGCGTCTTTTCGGCGAGCAGCCCGAGGCTTGTCTCAGGTTGCCACGCGCACCGGCGGATGGGCACTACGCGGCACCGTCGCTTGCAACCGGTCGGCGTGCACCCCACGCAGGTAATCTTTCAGCGCTCGGGCCGGAAACGTATTGATCGCGATCAACAGGTCAGCACCCGCCCGCCAACGCGGCACGCCCTCGTAGAGGCCGCCCAATGTGGCGATCATGGCCGTCAGTGAGCGCGACAGGTGCAGGTATTCGCCGCGCAGCACCAGGCCGAGCTGCTGGGTGTTCGACGCGAGTTGCAGCAGGGTATTGGCGCGCTTGAGCCAGCCCTCGGGCCCTTCGCGGTACAGCGTCCAGGCAAAGGTATACGACAGCGGGCGAATCTGCTTCTTTTGCAGCGTGCGCGCCAGCGCCTCGCGGATCTCGCCGCGGCGTGCCCGTGCGGCCTCGGGTTCGGTGCTGATGGCAATCAGCGCATCGGTCAGCAGGTCGGCATCGGCCACCAGCGCGCCCTTCAGGTAGTCGAGCACCGGCATGACCTTGCCTGCCAGCTGCACCGTGTTGCCCCAGTCGATCAGGTGCAGCCGGCCTGCGCGGTCCACCATGACGTTGCCCGGGTGCAGGTCGCCGTGCAGCTCCTGGTAGACGAACAGCTGGCTCAGGATGGTGAACAAGAACTTGCGGGCCAGTTCGCGCCGGTAGGCCAGTGGATCGGCCGGGCGGAAGTGCTGCACCGCGCGCGAAATGTTCACCGCGCCTTCCACGTATTCCATCTCGATGACGCGCGGCGTCGCCCGGTACACCTCGGGCACGCGCCAGACGGTGCTGGAGCGGGCGCGGCGCGAAAAGGCCGCCTGCACCTCGGCCTCGCGCTCGAACTGCAACTCGCCGCGAAAGCCCTCGACGAAGCCGTCGATCTGCTCGGTCATGGCCTTCAGGAAGGGCGTGAGCTTGCCGTGCGGCGCCCAGTACTGGCTGGACACCAGCATCAGGCCGATGGAGGTCTTGCCCATCAGGAATTCACGGTCGAGGTTGTGGCGCCCGATCTTGATGATCACCGGCACCAGATGCTCCACGCCATTGACCGTGAATGGCTTCTTGGCCAGGTAGACCGAGCCAATCGAGCCCGACTTGATGGGCCGCTCGGCATCGAAGCCGAAATAGATGTCCTCGGGCGGGCGCCCGAAGCTCTCGATCAGTGCGGCGCGCGCCTCCTGCGCCGACATGGGCGGCACGTCTTCCTGGAAGACGGCCAGCTCACGCGCGATTTCCTCGGGCAGGAAATTGGCCGTGGCGGCCGCCACTTGGGCCATCTTGATAAAGAAGGGGCCGAACTCGCGCACCATCTTGGCGACGATCTGCGCCTGCGCGCGGTAGTCCTTGGGATCGGCCTGGAAAAAAGGCTTGATGTAGCGCAGCGCCTTGATCTGGCGGCGGATGATCTTCAGGTCGCCACGCACCACCTGCACGCGGCGCAACAGCGCGTCCATGCGGTTCTGGTTGCTGTAGTAAATGTCTTTCAGCTCGTTGATCACCTCGACCAGCAGCGGCTCGTAGGTCTTGAGGATCAGCCGGGTGATGTCCAGCCCCAGATCAGCCAGGCCGCGCAGCTCGGGGTCGGACATCAGCTCGTGGAAGAAGGTCCAGAACTCGTCGACGATGGCCTGCGGCACCGGAATCGGCGAGCGGGCCACCGATTCGCGAACCACGTAGTGAATGAGGCTTTCGGTGGACCCTTCGTTCGGCAGGAAATTGCGCGACCGCAGGTAGGCCGTGACGGTGCGCGTCTTCTCGGTCAGCGGGTGGGCGTAGAGCGCTTCGAAGATGCGGTCGACGTCGCGACTGAACTCGGCCTCGCCGATGTGGGCTTCACCGCCGAACTTGCTGATCAGCGGGCCAAAGGCGGTGATGACACGGGCGGTGGATTCGGGCAGGCCGGCCGCCTGGCGGGCGAGGTCGCGCGCGCCGCGCAGCAGGCGCAGGCCGCCGGTGCGAACGTCCCCCGGCGCCGCCGGCTGACGGCGCGCCGCGCCTCGGGCAGGCACTTTGGGTGCAACCGCCGCGGCGCCGCCGGATGGGCGGGCGCGGGCACGGGGTTTGCGGGGCGTTGTTGGCTTGGGCACAACGGAAAATTATAGGTGGGCACCCCACAGGACCGCCCGCAGGGGCCCTTCAGCGCAGATGCTTGATCCGCCGGGCCTGGAACGCTTCGGCAATCGACAGGCCGCGCTGGCCCGGCACCAGCGTGCCGTACTGGCCGGCCTCGATCGTGCCGCCCTGCTTCACCGCCAGATAGAACCCGCAGCACCCGGCCAGCATCATGTCGCGCGCAGCCTGGGGGTAGCCCATGACGGCGTTGAACTTGTAGCAGGGCTCGCGCGGCGCCGTCACGCGCAGCACGCAGCCGGGGAAGTGCAGTTCGTCACCGACCCAGACCTGCGCCTCCAGCAAGCCCTCCAGCGAGAGGTTCTCGCCGACAAAGCCACTGGGCAGCACCTCGTCCCAGAGGCTGACACTGTGCTCCAGCCGCTTGGCCTGCCAGAAGGCCAGGTGCTCGGCAGGATAGGCATAGACCGCCTTGTCCAGCCCGCCATGCACGCTGAGGTCGGCCTGTTCGTCGCCGGCCAGGCCGAGGCGGGCCACCGCGACCGGCCCCGCCACCGGCTCCTTGCCGATGGCCGACAGCACCCGGCGACCGCTGGCCAGCAAGGGGCGCGCGAGGCCCAGGTTCACGCTGATCAGGCGCGCCGCCGCGGGGTCCGCTGGGGTCATGCCAAAGGCTCCCGCTCAGGCCGGGTCAGGGGCGCGCCTTCAGAAGGGCGTCGATCTGCTCGTCCTTGGCGGTCCAGATGTCGGCCAGCCAGCGGTGCAGCATGCCGCGGAACTCGGCATCGCCCTCGTAATCACCGACACAGAACTCGGCCGGGATCGGCAACTGCCGCGCCCGAAGGATCACGCGCGGCGTGGTGCCGCACAGGAAGTGCCAGAAGGTCGGCACACCGCCCGGATAGACGATGGTGACGTCGATCAGCGAATGGAACTGCTCACCCATGGCATTCAGCGCCAGGGCCAGCGCGCCGGCCTTGGGCTTGAGCAGGTGGCGGTAGGGCGAGGACTGGGCCTGGTGCTTGGCGCGGGTGAAGCGCGTGCCCTCGGCAAAGTTCATGACGCTGGTGGGCACGAGCGCGAACTTGGCGCAGGCCTTGCGCGTGGTCTCGCGGTCCTGCTGGCGCAGCTCGGGGTTCTTGCGCAGCGCGGCGCGCGAATGGCGTTTCATGAACGGGAAATCGAGCGCCCACCAGGCCAGGCCAATCACCGGCACATAGATGAGTTCTTGCTTGAGGAAGAACTTCAACAGCGGAATCTGCCGGTTCATCACGTGCTGCAGCACGAAGATGTCCACCCAGGACTGGTGGTTGCAGTTGACCAGGTACCAGCCGCGGTAGGGCAGCTTGGCCACGCCCTCGACATCCCATTCGGTGCGCTGGGTCAGCCGCATCCAGCCGCTGTTGCAGGCGATCCAGCTGGTCGCGATGGCATTGAGCACCGGGTCGATCGCCTTGCGGACCACCGCAAACGGCAGCACCAGCTTGACCAGCGCCAGCGCCAGCAGCAGCGCACACCAGAACAACGTGTTGATCACCAGCAGCAGCAAGGCAATGATGCCGCGCACGACGGGAGGCAGGAATCCGAGCATGGTCTGTACCAGAGAGGGAAAGGGAGTCAGCACCCGATTGTGCCTAGGCTTTGCCCGCGTTGTAGCCTCTTCGCGTCGCGGCGGCATCGCTGCCCGATGCCGCAATGCAGCAAAAGGCCGGTTGCTACAATGAATTTTCGCCAGGATGCGGCCCACCCAACCGGTGCTGCCGCCCATCCCCTCCGCCCTTCTGCTCCCCCTGGAAACCATCCCCATGCAACCCACCGTCAAACCCCAGAACCCCAATTTTTCCTCCGGCCCCTGCGCCAAGCGCCCCGGCTACGACGTGGCCGCCCTGCAGCTTGACGTGCTGGGCCGCTCGCACCGATCGGCGCTGGGCAAGAAGGCGCTGGGCCTGGCCTGTACAGAAACCGCGCGCCTGCTGGGCCTGCCCGAGGGTTACCGGGTGGCCGTGGTGCCGGCCTCCGACACCGGCGCGGTGGAAATGGCCATGTGGTCGCTGCTGGGCCCGCGCGGCGTGGACGTGCTGGCCTGGGAGTCGTTCGGCTCCGGCTGGGTGACCGACATCGTCAAGCAGCTCAAGCTGCCCAACGTGACCAAGCGCGAAGCCGGCTACGGCGACATCGTGGACCTGTCCACCGTCAACTTCGACAACGACGTGGTCTTCACCTGGAACGGCACGACCTCGGGCGTGAAAGTGCCCACCGGCGACTGGATCCCCGCGGACCGCGCCGGCCTGACGATCTGCGACGCCACCTCGGCCGTGTTCGCGATGGAGCTGCCTTGGGACAAGCTCGACGTGATCACCTACTCCTGGCAGAAGGTGCTGGGCGGCGAAGGCGCGCACGGCATGCTGATCCTGAGCCCGCGCGCGGTGCAGCGCCTGGAGAGCTACAGCCCGCCCTGGCCCCTGCCCAAGATCTTCCGCATGACCTCCGGCGGCAAGCTGACCGAGGGCCTGTTCAAGGGCGAGACCATCAACACGCCGTCGATGCTGTGCGTGTCCGACTACCTGGACGCGCTGGCCTGGGTCGAGCGCATCGGCGGCGTCAAAGCCACCATGGCCCGCAGCGAGGCCAACCTCAAGGTGATCGCCGACTTCGTCGCCGCCAACGACTGGATCTCCTTCCTCGCCAAGGACCCGGCGACGCGTTCCAACACCAGCGTCTGCCTGACGCTGAAGCTCGAGGAGGCGAAGGTCAAGCAGGTCGTGAAGCTGCTGGAAGCCGAAGGCGTGGCCTATGACATCGGCGCCTACAAGGACGCACCGGCCGGCATCCGCATCTGGTGCGGCGCCACGGTCGAATCCGCCGACCTGCAGGCCCTGATGCCCTGGCTGAGCTGGGCCTACCAGACCGTCAGCGCCTGAGACCGAGAGCCCCGCCATGTACAAAGTCAGAACCTACAACCAGATCTCGGTCAAGGGCCTGGACCGGTTTCCCCGCCAGTCCTATGAAGTCGGCAGCGACATCGGCCACCCCGATGCCTTCCTGCTGCGCAGCCAGAAGCTGCAGGGCGTGCCGGTGCCCGAGTCGCTGCTGGCGGTGGCGCGTGCCGGCGCGGGCGTCAACAACGTGCCGATTGCCGAGTACAGCAAGCTGGGCATCGTGGTGTTCAACACGCCGGGCGCCAACGCCAATGCGGTGAAGGAACTGGTGATGGCCGGCATGCTGCTGGCCACGCGCGGCATCCTGCCCGGCATGGCCTACGTGCAGTCGCTCACCCACCTGACCGACGCAGCCGAGATGTCGGCGCTGCTGGAGAAGGAAAAATCGCGTTTTGCCGGCGGCGAGATCAAGGGCAAGACGCTGGGCATCGTCGGCCTGGGCGCGATCGGCTCGATGGTGGCCGAGATGGCGCTGGCCATGGGCATGAAGGTGGTGGGGTTCGACCCGGCGCTCTCGATCGACGCGGCCTGGCGGCTGTCCAACGAAGTCACGCGCATGGAGAACCTGCCGGCGCTGCTGGCGCGCTCCGACTACGTCTCGCTGCACGTGCCGGCGATGGACGCCACGCGCCACCTGATCAACGCCGACGCGCTGGCCGGCATCAAGCCCGGCGCGGTGCTGCTGAACTTCGCGCGCGAAACCATCGTCGACTCGGCCGCGGTGCAGCGTTGCCTGGACGCCGGCCGGCTGGGCCGCTACGTCTGCGACTTCCCCGAGCCCGCGATGCTGGGCCACGCCAAGGTGATCGCCATGCCGCACATCGGCGCGAGCACCGAGGAGTCCGAGGAAAACTGCGCCGTGATGGCCGCCAACCAGCTCATGGACTACCTGGAAAACGGCAACATCACCAACTCGGTGAACTTCCCCGCCGTGCGCATGGAGCGCACCCCCGGCACGACGCGCATCAGCTTCTCGAACGACAACGTTTCCGGCGTGCTGGGCCACGTGCTGTCGGTGCTGGCCGAGCACAAGGTCAACGTGGTGGACATGATGAACAAGAGCCGCGGCGAGTTGGCCTTCAACATCATCGACGTGGAAAGCCGGCCCGATGACGCGGTGGCCGCCGCCATCCAGGCCGTGGAGCACGTGATCCGGGTGCGGGTGATCTGACCCGCGCGCCCGACCTGCCCAAGAAAACTCCGAACGACATCCCTGTGCGCCGCGGCGCCACCCCCATCACGCCATAACCCATGACCGAGCCGAGCCCCCGCCCCGACCTGCCCGACCACCTGTCGATCGATCCGTCCAGTCCCTTCTTCGTCGCCGCGGTCTTCGAGCACGACGTGGGCATCCGCTTCAACGACAAGGAGCGGCTCGACGTCGAGGAATACTGCATCAGCGAGGGCTGGGTCAAGGTGCCGGCGGGCAAGACGCTGGACCGGCGCGGCAAGCCCCTGCTGATCAAGCTCAAGGGCCGGGTCGAGGCGTTCTATCGCTGAGCGGCCGGACGGTGGCTCCTGGCGAAGGCGTCAAGGGCGCGTGCGCCCTTCCCGCCTTTCGATCCAGTCTTCGATCAGGCGCCTCACCTCATGGGGACGCTCGGTGACCGGCCAGTGATGGCAGTGAATGGCCTCGACCTGGCAGTCGCTCAACTCGCCCAGCCGTCGATCGACAGCAGCCTCGTCCTGATAGCCCGCGATGGTGGAGCGAAGCACGAGCACAGGCGCGCCCACCCGGGTGCAGGGCGGGCAGCGGACGGAACAGCTCCACCAGGTCCTGCAGGTAGTTGGCGTGCGGAATGTGGCGCAAGTCTTCCCGCGCCGAGCTGTAGCGGCGGACGAAGGCTTCAAGCTGGCCGGGGTCGGCGAGCGCGACGCGCGCTTGCCGATCGAGCTGTTCCAGATCGAGCGACTTGAGCCTGCGCCGGTACAGGCCGATCCGGTTGAGGGCGCGAATGAGCGTGGCTGCGCGCGCGAACAACGGGCCATTTCTCGCGTAATGCGCTTTACCCGGCACCAGGGCTTCCCGAAAAACCGGGTCAATCAGCACGAGCCCGGCCACCCGTTCCGGGCGAGCGGCCGCAAACGCCATGGCGAGTGTGGCGCCCAGGCTGTGGCCGACCAGATAGGCGCGGGTGGCGCGCTCCTCGGTGAGCAGCTGCGCCAGATCGTCGCCCCAGACGCTCAAGTCGAATCGGCGTCGCGTCATCGATTCGCCATGACCGCGCAAATCCACACGAATCAGGTCATGGTGCTCGCCCAGCGTGGTCTCGCGCGTGAGTTCGGCCCACCGCGTCATGTTGCTCGCAAGCCCGTGCAGGAACACGACGGGCGCGGCCGGCGACGGGCTGCTCGCCCGACGAACCCGGTAGATGACGTCTGCGCCGGGTCGGCGAACCGCCCTTCTCTCCTGCGGCGTGGGTGGGGCATCAGACGGATCAAAGCTGGACATGGGGCGAGGATTCAACTCTGAAGGCCTTCGTGGTTCGGGTCAAGGCTTGGTGGCGCGGCCCCCTGCCACGCCCCAGGCACGTACCGTCCTTCAAACCGGAAATTTCAAGTTTTTCAGGGGGTTCCCAGCGTCAAACGGTCGATGTTCGCTACGAATAAGTGAGTCTCCCTCACCCCCGCATCAGCGCCTCGATCTCGTCCGCCTTCACCGGCACGCCGCGCGTGATCAGCTCGCAGCCGGTCTCGGTCACGAAGGCGTCGTCTTCGATGCGGATGCCGATGTTCCAGAACTCTTTCGGGATCCGGTCGCTGGGGCGCACGTACAGGCCCGGCTCGATGGTCAGGGCCATGCCGGGGCGCAGGATGCGGCTGGGGCGATCGGTGATGGTTTCACCGCTCAGCGGGTCCTTGCGTTCATGGGTCTGGCCCACCTCGGTGGGCTCGACGTAGCTGCCGCAGTCGTGCACGTCCATGCCCAGCCAGTGGCCGGTGCGGTGCATGTAGTGGGCGAAGTAGTGGCGGTGGTGAATGGCATCGTCCAGCGTGCCATGCTGGTCGCGGTCGAGCAGGCCCAGGTCGAACATGCCCTGGGTCAGCACCTTGACAGTGGCCTCATGCGGGTCGGTGAAGCGCGCGCCCGGCTTGGTGGCGGCAATCGCCGCGTCCTGGCTGGCCAGCACCAGGTCGTACAGAGCGCGCTGCGGCCCGGTGAAGCGGCCGTTGGCGGGAAAGGTGCGGGTGATGTCCGACGCGTAGCCGTCCAGCTCGCAGCCGGCGTCGATCAGCACCAGCTCGCCGTCGCGGATGGGCGCGGCGTCGGCGCGGTAGTGCAGCACGCAGGCGTTGGCGCCGGCGGCGACGATGGAGCTGTAGGCCGGGTACTGCGAGCCGTGCTGGCGGAACTCGTGCAGCAGCTCGGCGTCGAGGTGGTACTCGCGCACGTCCTGGCCGGCGCGCAGCATGGCGGCGCTGCGCTGCATGGCGCGGATGTGGGCCCCGCGCTGATCTGTGCGGCGCGCCGCATGATGGCCTGCTCGTGCGCATCCTTGATCAGGCGCATCTCGTCGAGGAGGGCGCACAGGTCGTGCTGGGCCTGCGGGCACAGCGCGCCATAGCGCACCCGCGCCCGCACCGCGTTGAGCCAGCCGTCCACGCGGGTCTCCAGCCCTTGGTGCGTGGCGAACGGGTACCAGACAGCAGAGCGGTTCTCCAGCAGTTTGGGCAGGCGCGCATCGAGCTCGGCGACGGAGTACGCCGCGTCCACACCCAAGTGCCCGGGCGCTTCGTCAGGGCCCAGGCGGATGCCGTCCCAGATCTCGCGCTCCAGGTCCTTGGGCTGGCAGAACAGCGTGGTGTGGCCGTCGGCGGTGATGACCAGCCAGGCATTCGGCTCGGAAAAGCCGCTCAGGTAATAGAAGTAGCTGTCGTGGCGGAACAGGAACTCGCTGTCGCGGTTGCGCGACCGCTCGGGCGCGGTGGGAATCACGGCGATGCCGCCGGCGCCCAGCTGGGCGGCGACGCGGGCGCGGCGGGCGGCGTAAAGGGAGGTGCTCATCGGTTCGGTCCGGTTGGGGAATCAGGTGGCGTTGAGTTCGGCCAGGCGCTCGGGCGTGCCGACATCGGTCCAGGGCCCGGTGTACAGCTCGGCACTGACCTGGCCGGCGTCCATGGCCGCGCGCAGCAGCGGCGCCAGCGGCGCGACCACCCCGTCCGGATTGCCGGCGGGGGTGGCGCACCAGGGCGCCTCAAACAGCGCGCGCCGGTACAGGGCGATGGTGCTGAACGTGTATTTTTCGTCGGCCTGGTTCAGGGCCTGACCGTCGGCCGAGAGCCCGAAGTCGCCCCGGGGATTGTGCGGCGGGTTGGGAACCAGCCAGAGGTGGGCCAGCTTGCCGCTGGCGGCAAAGCGGTCCACAGCGGCCTGGGTATAGGCAAAGCCCGGCGCGTACACATCACCGGCCAGCACCCAGAACACCTCGTCCAGCAGCGGCAGCGCGCGCACGATGCCGCCGGCCGTCTCCAGCGCGCGGCCGAAGTCGCGCCCTTCGTGCGAATAGCGCAGGTCCAGACTACTCAAATTTGATAGCGACTCATGACAATTTGACGCTGGGTTATGGCCAAAATAGTCTGAAATCTGCTCACCCAGCCACGCGGTGTTGACCACCAGACGGTGAAAACCGCCCCGCGCCAGCGCCTCCATCGGCCATTGCATCAGCGCCTTGCCGCGCACCTGAAGCAGCGGCTTGGGCGTGACATCTGTGAGGGGCCGCATGCGCTGGCCGCGGCCGGCGGCGAGGATCATGGCGGCACTCATGGTTCGAGGGAAACCCGTGCTCGGGTCTGGCGAGGATGCATCGACGGATTATCGGCGGGCAGAAAAAAAGCCACCGCAAGCGGTGGCTTTCGCACCGGGGCGCCGGCCCCGAGTGGCCTTTTACTGGAGGTTGATCGTGAAAGCGCCGGCCGCGCAGCTGGCCGAGAAGGCGTACTGCAGGTTGGCTGCGCCCACGATGCCTTGCTGGCCACCCAGCGCCTGCGACAGCGAGCTGTTGCCGCTGGTGCAGGACCCGGCGGCAATCCCCGTCACGCAGTAGTTCACATTCAGCGGCACGGTAAACCCATTGGCCGTGACGGTGCCCTGAACGTTCACGCCGCAGGTGCCCGAGCCCCCGCCCGCTCCGGTGCCGGCCAGGTTGAAGCCGGTGGCGGTGAAATTGACACGGACAGGCGAACCCACGGCGATCAGTGCGTTGTTGTAGAGGGTGTTGAACGCGGTCAGGTCACCCGCATTGGCAAACGCGGCGTTGGTGATCGTGGCCAGGGTGCGGTTGTTGTCGGCCATGTACCGCGACAGCGCGCGCAGCGAATCGCCATAGGCGTTGGTGGTGCCGGTGACCTGCGGCAGCGTGGTGGCGAGGTTCACGCCGGACAGGCCGAACTGGGTGGCCAGCGTCTGGGCCTGCGTGGTGAAGGCCGCGTGGCTGACCGGCGCGCCGCTGCCAAAGGCATAGGTGTAAGCCATCGTCGTCAGCGGCGTGGCGATACCGGTGACAGTGCCGCCATTGGCGGCAACGACCACGCGCAGCGGCGTGTCCAGGACGCGGCTCTGGTTGGTGGCTTCGTCGGTATAGGTGCCGCCACTGACCTCGATGATCAGGTCCCCGGTGCAGGTGGTCTCCAGGCTGTAGGTGCCCTGTGCATTGGTAGTGGCGGTGCCGCAGGCGGTGCCATCCGGCTTCTTGGCCCTCACTGTGGCGCCGTTGACCGGCCCCTTCACCGCGGAGCCGGAAACCGTGGTGGTCGTGGCGACGGGCGCGATCGGCGTCGCGGCGTCATCCGAGCCGCCACAGGCGGCAAGCAAGGCGGCTGCGGGAACGGCCAGCAAGGCCGCGTGAATGATGGTGCGCATGATTGAACCTCGAAATGAAGGGAGACGGCGCCAGTGTGCCGGCGCCCAGCCGCTTCAGCCATCCCCCAATCAGGGGGGGAGTGAAGGGCGACCGAAGGACGCTCAGACCGCCGCGGGCAGGGAGCGTACTTCCCCGCGCTGCAAGGCCTTGCGCTCGATGTGTGCCGGCAGAAACAAGGCGACCAGCGCATCCAGCAAGGCCTGCGCCTTGGCCGAGTGATCGCCGCCGAAATTGCAGACATACACATCCAGCGTCACCGCACGCTGCTCGGGCCAGGTGTGCACGCAGAGGTGGCTTTCGGCCAGCAGCACCGTGGCCGTCACGCCACCGGGACCGTGGCCGGTGGTGGGGAAGGTGTGAAACAGCTCGGCAACGGCCTGCAGGCCCGCCACATTCACCGCATCCACGCAGGCACGGCCCAGCGCCTGCGCGTCGAGCAGCCAGTGGCTGTCGCAGCGGCAGCGGTGCAGATCGGCGGTGAGGTGCAGGCCTTGCATGGCAGCGACTTTACGGCACTTTTCAGGCAATGCTTTCGCGCTGTCGGGTTGGCGGAGCCGGCCCCGGTAAAATTCGGGGTTTCCCCTGATCAATCTTCCGGAGCTGCCCGACATGGCAAACACCCAACAGATGGCCAACGCGATCCGCGCGCTGGCCATGGACGCTGTCCAACAAGCCAACTCCGGGCATCCCGGCGCCCCCATGGGCATGGCCGACATGGCCGTGGCCCTGTGGGGCCAGCACCTGCGCCACAACCCCCGCAACCCCGCCTGGTTCAACCGCGACCGCTTCGTGCTCTCCAACGGCCACGGCTCGATGCTGCTGTACGCCGTGCTGCACCTCACGGGCTACAAGCTGCCGATGAGCGAACTCAAGAACTTCCGCCAGCTGCACAGCAAGACCGCCGGCCACCCCGAGACCGGCATCACGCCCGGCGTGGAAACCACCACCGGCCCGCTGGGCCAGGGCATCACCAACGCGGTGGGCATGGCGCTGGCCGAAAAGCTGCTGGCGAAGGAATTCAACCGCGACGGCCACCCGGTGGTGGACCACCACACCTACGTGTTCATGGGCGACGGCTGCCTGATGGAAGGCATCAGCCACGAGGCCTGCGCGCTGGCCGGCGCCTGGAAGCTGAACAAGCTGATTGCGCTGTATGACGACAACGGCATCTCCATCGACGGCCAGGTCGCGCCCTGGTTCATCGACAACACCGCCCTGCGTTTTGCCGCCTATGGCTGGAACGTGATCGGCCCGGTGGACGGCCACGACGCGGCCGCCGTGGCCCAGGCCATCGCCGACGCCAAGAACAGCGCCGACAAGCCCACGCTGGTCCTCTGCAAGACCCGCATCGGCCAGGGCAGCCCGAACCGCGCCGACACCGCCAAGGCGCACGGCGAGCCGCTGGGTGCCGAAGAAATCAAACTCACGCGCGAAGCCATCGGCTGGACGTCCGCGCCCTTCGTGATCCCGAAGGCCGTCTACGCCGACTGGGACGCCAAAGAGCAGGGCCAGGCCGCAGAGGCCGCCTGGAACGCAAGCTTCGCCGCCTACAAGGCGGCCTACCCCGAGCTGGCCAAGGAGCTGACCCGTCGCATGAAGGGCGAGCTGCCCAAGCACTTCGCCCAGACGGCCGTGGATGCCACCATCACCGCCCACAGCAAGGCCGAGACCGTGGCCTCGCGCAAGGCCTCGCAGATCGCGCTGGAAGCCTTCACCGCCGCGCTGCCCGAGCTGCTGGGCGGCTCCGCCGACCTGACCGGCTCCAACCTGACCAACACCAAGGCCACCCCCGCGTTGCGCGTGGACCTGGCGGGCGAGGTGGTCGTGACACCTGAAGGCAAGATCGGCCGCCACATCAACTACGGCGTGCGCGAATTCGGCATGGCCGCCATCATGAACGGCGTGGCGCTGCACGGCGGCTACATCCCCTACGGCGGCACCTTCCTGACCTTCAGCGACTACAGCCGCAATGCGATCCGCATGGCCGCGCTGATGAAGCTGCGCGTGATCCACGTCTTCACGCACGACTCCATCGGCCTGGGCGAAGACGGCCCCACGCACCAGTCCATCGAGCACGCCGCCAGCCTGCGCCTGATCCCGAATCTGGACGTCTGGCGCCCGGCCGACACCGCCGAGACGGCGGTGGCCTGGGCCGTGGCCCTGCAGAACAAGGCCAAGCCGACCGCCCTGCTGCTGTCGCGCCAGAACCTGGCCTACGCGCCCAAGACCGATCTCGGCGAGATCAGCCGCGGCGCCTACATCCTGGCCGAGCCGGCACGCGTCGGCCTGAAGAAGAAGGCGCAGGCCGTGATCATCGCCACCGGCTCCGAGGTGCAGCTGGCCCTGCAGGCGCAGGCGCTGCTGGCCGAGCGCAAGATCGCGGTGCGCGTGGTCTCCATGCCCAGCACCACGGCCTTCGACCGCCAGACGCCGGAATACAAGGCCGAGGTCCTGCCCAAGGGCCTGCCGCGCATCGCGGTGGAAATGGGCGTGACCGACGGCTGGTGGAAATACGGCTGCGCGGCCGTGGTCGGCATCGACACCTTTGGCGAATCGGCGCCGGCGCCGGTGTTGTTCAAGCATTTCGGCTTCACCCCCGAGAACGTGGCCGACACCGTGCAGGCCGCGCTGACCAGGAAGTGACAGGCACGCGCCGCACCACGGGACAGACGACATTCGGTTTTAACTCTGGAGAAAACTCATGACCATCAAGATTGGCATCAACGGCTTCGGCCGCATCGGACGCAACGTGCTACGCAGCGCGATCCAGAACTTCGCGGACATCGAGGTCGTGGCCATCAACGACCTGCTGGAGCCCGACTATCTGGCCTACATGCTGCAATACGACAGCGTGCACGGCCGCTTCAAGGGCACCGTCAGCGTCGAAGGCAACACCCTGATCGTCAACGGCAAGAAGATCCGCCTGACGCAGGAAAAAGACCCCGCCAACCTGAAGTGGAACGAGGTCGGCGCCGACATCGTGATCGAGTCCACCGGCCTGTTCCTGGACAAGGCCAGCGCCGAGAAGCACATGGCCGCCGGCGCCAAGAAAGTGATCTTCTCGGCCCTTCCAAGGACGACACCCCCATGTTCGTGTATGGCGTGAACGACAACACCTATGCCGGCCAGGCCATCATCTCCAACGCCTCGTGCACCACGAACTGCCTGGCCCCGGTGGCCAAGGTGCTGCACGACAAGTGGGGCATCAAGCGCGGCCTGATGACCACGGTGCACGCCGCCACCGCCACGCAGAAGACGGTGGACGGCCCTTCCAACAAGGACTGGCGCGGCGGCCGCGGCATCCTGGAGAACATCATTCCTTCCAGCACGGGTGCTGCCAAGGCGGTGGGCGTGGTCATTCCGTCGCTGAACAAGAAGCTCACCGGCATGTCTTTCCGAGTGCCGACCAGCGATGTGTCCGTGGTCGACCTGACCTGCGAACTGAACAGCGAAGCGACGCTGAAGGACATCTGCGCGGAGATGAAGGCCCAGAGCGAAGGCGCGCTCAAGGGCGTGCTGGGTTACACCGAAGACAAGGTGGTGGCCACCGACTTCCGCGGAGAGACCTGCACCAGCGTGTTCGACGCCGACGCCAGCATTGCGCTGGACGGCACCTTCGTGAAGGTCGTGGCCTGGTACGACAACGAGTGGGGCTACTCCAACAAGTGCCTGGAGATGGTGCGCGTGGTCGCCAAGTAAGGCTCGCCACCACCCAAAGAAAACGCGCCCGAGGGCGCGTTTTTTCATGGTGCGGCGACGGTCAGGAGAGGTGCTTGCCGGCGATCCCCGCCAGTTCGAACATCGTGACCTGCGGCTTGCCGAACACCGCCAGCAGCTTGGCGTCGGCATTGATGGCGCGCTTGTTGGCGGCGTCCTGCAGGCCGTTGGCCTTGATGTAGTCCCACAGCTTCTTGATGACCTGGGTGCGCGCCACCGGCTCGGCACCGATCACCGCGGCCAGGGCCTCGCTGGGCGTCAGGCCGGCTGCGGTGCTTTCGGCGCGCTTGCGCGGCGTCTTGGCCGCCGGTTTGGCGGTTGCGGCCTTTGCCGCAACCTTCTTGACCGGCTTTGCAGCAGATTTAAGGGTTTTCACTGCTTTTCCCAGCGCCGCGCGGTCACCCGATGCTACTGTTTTAGCAGCAGCTGTCTTGCGCGGCGGGAACTTGGACGGCGCGAATTCGAAGTTCACCTTGCCGGCTTCGGCGTCCCAGGCCAGGAAGGCCTTGAACGCGCGGCGGGTGCGCATGGAGACGAACTTGTCCAGCAGGTCGGTCTTGCCGGTGGCGAGCAGCTTGTGCATCTGCGCGCGCTCCACCGGCTGCTGCAGGATGATCTTGCCGCTCTTGAAGTCGCAGCTCGGCGTGGGCTGCGCGGCGGTGGGCACCGTCTTTTCGCAGACATAGTTGCTGCCGTGCTCGAAAACGCGGCCGCCGCATTTGGGGCAGGCGCCCAACGGCTCGGCGTCGCCGAAGTCCACCAGCTCGCCGGTTTCCTCGGCCTTGCGGTCGTCGCCGAAGTCGAATTCGAGCTTCCAGTTGCGGTCGTCCTCGCTGTACTTCAGCACGATCTCGGCGGTGAACGGCCAGCCGGCCTTGGAGCGGAAGCCGTCCAGCGGGCCGATCTTCTTGTCACGCAGGAACTGCTCGACCTCGGTGGATTCGAAGGTGCGCCCGGCCGGCGTCTTGCCGAAGGAGAAGCCGCAGCCGTCGCTGGCGCCATCCGCGCCGGTGCAGCTGTAGCGCCGGTAGTTCTCCTTCACCACGCCGCCGCAGTTGGGACAGGGTGTGCTGAGGGTGGCGTAGTCGCCGGGCACGGTGTCGCGGTCGTATTCCTTGGCCTTCTTGACGATGTGCTCGGTCATGGCCGCAATCTCGCGCATGAAGGCGTCGCGGCTGAGCTGGCCGTGCTCCATCTGCGCCAGCTTGTATTCCCACTCGCCGGTCAGCTCGGGCTTGGAGAGCTCTTCCACGCCCAGGCCGCGCAGCAGCGTCATGAGCTGGAAGGCCTTGGCGGTGGGAATCAGTTCGCGGCCTTCGCGCAGGATGTATTTCTCGTTCAGCAGGCCTTCGATGATGGCCGCGCGCGTGGCCGGCGTGCCCAGGCCTTTTTCCTGCATGGCCTCGCGCAGTTCGTCGTCTTCCACCAGCTTGCCGGCGCCTTCCATGGCGCCCAGCAGCGTGGCTTCGGAGTAGCGGGCCGGCGGGCGGGTCTTCAGGCCCTTGGGCTCGACGACCTCGGCGCGCACCATCTCGCCGGGCTTCACCGGCACCAGGCTCTGGCCCTTGTCGCCTTCCTTGGCATCCGCCACTTCATCAGCCGCTTCCTTGCCGTAAATGGCCAGCCAGCCGGGGCGCACCAGCACCTTGCCCTCGGTCTTGAAGCTGTGGCCGACGGCCTGCGAAATGCGGGTGGTGACCAGGTATTCGGCGCTCGGGAAGAAGACCGCCATGAAGCGCCGCACCACCAGGTCGTACAGCTTCTGTTCGGCCTCGGACAGGCCCGAGGGCGCCTGCAGCGTGGGGATGATGGCGAAGTGGTCGCTCACCTTGCTGTTGTCGAAGATGCGCTTGCTGGGCTTGATATAGCCCTCGTCGAGCGCGGTGCGAGCAAACGGCGCCAGGTGCCGCAGGCCGCTGTCGGCCAGCATGCCGAAGGTCTGCTTGACCACCGGCAGGTAGTCCTCGGGCAGGGCGCGCGAGTCGGTCCGGGGGTAGGTCAGGGCCTTGTGGCGCTCGTACAGGCTCTGCGCGAGCGCCAGCGTGGTCTTGGCGCTGAAGCCGAACTTGCCGTTGGCCTCGCGCTGCAGGCTGGTCAGGTCGAACAGCAAAGCCGCTGGCCTGCGTGGTGGGCTTGCTCTCTTCGGTGACGCTGGCGGCCTTGCCCCGCACCGCCTCGGCGATGGCCAGCGCCTCGCGCTGGGTCCAGACGCGGTCGGCCTTCTTTTCGGCGTCTTCCGGGTCTTTCTTCCAGGCCGGGTCGAACCACTTGGCCGGGTATTCGCCGGCTTCGGCCAGGAAGGTGGCGTGGACTTCCCAGTAGTCGCGGCTGATGAACTTGCGGATCTGCTCCTCGCGCTCGACCATCACGGCCAGGGTCGGCGTCTGCACGCGGCCCACGGTGGTCAGGAAAAAGCCGCCGTCACGCGAGTTGAAGGCCGTCATCGCGCGCGTGCCGTTGATGCCCACCAGCCAGTCGGCCTCCGAGCGGCTGCGGGCGGCGTCGGCCAGGCCCTGCATCTGCTTGTCGCTGCGCAGGCTGTCGAAGCCGTCCCGGATGGCCTGCGGGGTCATGGACTGCAGCCACAGCCGCTTGACCGGCTTGCCCAGGGGCTTGGCCCCACCCGCGTACTGCTCGATCAGGCGGAAGATCAGTTCGCCCTCGCGTCCCGCGTCGCAGGCGTTCACCAGCGCGCCCACGTCCTTGCGCTTGGCCTGGCGGACCACGGCGTTCAGGCGCGTCTTGGTCTTGTCCACCGGCTTGAGGTCGAAGTACGGCGGAATCACCGGCAGGTGGGCAAAGCTCCACTTGCCGCGCTTGACGTCGAACGCCTCCGGCGCCTGGATTTCGACCAGATGGCCCACGGCACTGGTGACCACGTACTGGTCGTTCTCGAAATGTTCGTCGTGCTTCTCGAACTTGCCAGACACGGGCGTCAGCGCGCGGACGATGTCCTGCGCCACGCTGGGCTTCTCGGCAATGACCAATGTTTTCATCTAATTACAATCCCTTTTCTCGCGTGCGCACGCGCACACCCATACGTAGGCGCGCACGCGCCCATACGGATTCACCATACCAAATTTTCAGACCGTGTCCAAAAAGCCCGCCACCGCCCCGTCGTCCCGTCGCATCCAGACCCGGCGCTCCGGCGTGCATGGCAAGGGGGTGTTTGCGGTCCAGGACATCGCCGCCGGCGAGACCCTGATCGAATACGTGGGCGAGATCATCAGCTGGGACGAGGCGCAGGAGCGCCACCCGCACGACCCGAAAGACCCGAACCACACCTTCTACTTCCATGTCGACGAGGACCGCGTCATCGATGCTCTGCACGGCGGCAACTCGTCGCGGTGGATCAACCACAGCTGCGACCCCAACTGCGAAGCCGATGAGGTGGACGGGCGCATCTTCATCAAGGCGCTGCGCGACATCGCAGCCGGCGAGGAGCTCAACTACGACTACGGCCTGGTCATCGACGAGCGCTACACGCCCAAGCTGAAGGCCGAATACCCCTGCTGGTGCGGCAGTGCCCACTGCCGTGGCACCTTGCTCGCCCCCAAGCGGCGCCTGGCGCCCCTGCGGAAATCGCCGCCGGCGAAGGCAAAGGCCGGGCGCTGAGCGGAATGGGGCTGTGAACCCGATGCGCTGGCCGGCCGAAGCCATCTGGGAGGCCATTGCGCCCCTGCTGCCCGGCTTCACCGTCGAAATCCTGCCTGAGATCGATTCCACCAACACGGAACTCATGCGCCGGGCCCGCGCCGGCCAGGCGGAGCCGGTGCTGCTGGTGGCCGAGATGCAGACCGCGGGCCGCGGCCGGCTCGGGCGCGGGTGGCACAGCGCCCCGGGCGCCTCGCTGACCTTCTCGCTGGGCATGCCGCTGGCGCCGGCCGACTGGTCCGGCCTCTCGCTGGCGGTGGGCGTCAGCCTGGCCGGCAGCCTGCACCCGGCCATCGGGCTGAAGTGGCCGAACGACCTCTGGTGGGAGCAGCGCAAACTGGCCGGGATCTTGATCGAGACCGCTGCCATCGGCAGCCAGCGCCACGCCGTCATCGGCATCGGCGTGAACATTGCCCCGCCCCCCACACAGGAGGGCCTGGCGACGCCGGCTGCGGCGTTGCAGGAGCTGCTGCCCGGCATCGACGCCCCGGGCGCCCTGTTGAAGATCGCCGAGCCCCTGGTGCGCACCTTGCTGGCCTTCGAGCAGACCGGCTTTTCGCCGTTTGCGGCGCGCTTTCAAGTACGCGACGTGCTGGAGGGTCGCGAGGTCGTGCTCAGCGACGGCCAGCAGGGCACGGCCCGGGGCGTCGACGAGACCGGCGCGCTGCTGGTGCATACTGCCGCTGGCCTGCAGCGCGTCACCAGTTCCGAGGTCAGCGTGCGGCCCCGCCCTCCCCTTAAAACCTGAATCCGCGATGCTACGCCTGATCGTCCTGCTCCTGCTGCTGGCCAACGGGCTGTACTTCGCCTGGTCGCACGGCCTTCTGCAGGCCTACGGACTGGCACCCGTCCAGCAGACAGAGCCACAGCGCCTGACACAGCAGTTGCATCCCGAGCGCCTGCGCCTGCTGGGCGCTGATGAAGTCAAGCGTCTGGAGGCAGCGACGGCGCAGTCCAGCCTGCCACCGCGGCCTACCGAATGCCTGCAAGCCGGCCTCTTCGACGAACGCCAGGCCACGGCCCTGCGCCAGGCACTGGATACCGCGCTGCCGCAGGGCAGTTGGGAGTTCGAGAACGGCGTGGAGCCCGAGCGCTGGATCGTCTACATGGGCAAGTACCCCGACAACGACACCCTGAACAAGAAGCTGGCCGAGTTGCGCAGCCTCAACATCCGTTTCGAGCCATTGAGCAACCCGGCCCTGTCGCCAGGGCTTTCGCTGGCGGCCTATCCGTCCGAGGCGGCGGCGAAAGATGGCCTCGCCCAGTTTGCCAGCCGCGGCGTGCGAACCGCCCGGGTGGTGCAGGAGCGCGCCGAATTGCGTGGCCAGTGGTTGCGACTGCCGCAGGCCGACGCCAGTCTCAAGCAACGCCTGGACAACCTCAAGGCGGCCCTGGCCGGCAAGGCGCTGCGCCCCTGCCAGAAACCCTCCACCCCAGCAGCAACCCCCTCATGACCCTGAAACTCTATTTCGCACCCGGCGCCTGCTCCTTCGTCCCGCATGTGCTGCTGGAAGCCAGCGGCGCCGCCTTCGAACCTGTGATGGTCAAACTGCACAAGGGCGAACAGCAAAGCCCTGAGTACCGGGCGATCAACCCGCGCGCTCAGGTTCCGGTGCTGGTGGACGGCGCAGAGGTGATCACGCAGATCCTGGCCATCATCGGATACCTGAACGACCGTTTTCCCCAGTTGGGCTTCCTGCCGGCTGAACCGCTGGCGCGCGCCCGCGCCATGGAGACGCTGGCATGGATGAACAATACCGTGCACCCGGCCTTCACCCACATCTTCATGCCCCAGAAGTTTTCGGACAATCCGGCCGTGCATGAAGATCTGCGGCGCTACAACGCCGGGCTGTACCGCGGCATGATGGGCGAACTGCAGGCTCTGGTGCAGCGCGCGAACGCGGCAGGCCAGGACTGGCTCGGAGGCGCGAATTTCGGGCCAATGGACGCCTATGCGCTGACCCTCACGCGCTGGGGCAGCATCGCCGGCATCGATCCTGCGGATTTTCCGGGTCTGTGGGCTTTCGTGCAGCGTGTGGCCGCCCACCCGGCGGCCGCCCGCGTCATCGAACGCGAGCGCCTGCAACTCAATCTCTTCAAGCCGGCCTGATTCAGCTCGACTCGAAACGGTCGTCGCCCACGACGAAGCGCACACTGAAGCAGGCTCCGGGCGGTTGCTGCCCTGGGCGGGCTTCTTCGATGGTCACCGTTGCCGCGTGCTGCTGCGCAATCTCCATCACGATCGGCAACCCCAGCCCGGATCCATCGACGTTGGTGCCCAGCACCCGGTAAAAAGGCTGGAAGACCAGCTCGCGCTCGGACTCGGGGATGCCGGGCCCGTTGTCCTCCACCTGAAGCACCAGGACCTGGCCAAAAGGATCGGTCAGCAGGCGCGCCGTGATGATGCCGGGTCGGACCTCCGTCGAAGGGGTGTAGTTGATGGCGTTGTCCACCAGATTGCGCACCAGCTCCTTGAGCAGTGTGGGATTGCCGCTGAGCATCACGTCGGCAGCGCCGGGTGCTGCACCCTCGTAGCCAAGATCGATGTGCTTTTCCATGGCGCGCGGGACCGAGTCCTGCACCACCTCCATGATCAGCCGTGCCATGTCGCAGGGCAGGCGGCTCAGCGCCGCGCCACCCGCCTCCGCGCGGGCCAGCGCCAGCAATTGGTTGACGGTGTGCGTGGCGCGCACGCTGGAGCGCCCGATCTGCTTGAGCGAATGCTTCAGGTCTTCCTCGCTGGAGCCTTGGCGCAGCGCCAGGTCGGCCTGCATGCGCAGACCCGCCAGCGGCGTCTTGAGCTGGTGTGCCGCGTCAGCGAGAAACCGCTTCTGCGTGCCAATGGAGTCTTTCAGCCGGGTCAGCAGGTCGTTGACGGACGACACCAGCGGCGCCACCTCCAGCGGCACCGTCTTTTCGTCAAGCGGACTCAGATCGTCCGGCCGGCGCGCCCGGATGCGCTCTTCCAGCTGGCTCAGGGGCTTGATGCCGCGCACCAGGGCCATCCAGACCAACAGCACGGCCAGCGGCAAGGTGACGAACTGGGGCAGCATCACGCCCTTGATGATTTCGGTCGCGAGGACTTTGCGCTTCTCTCGTGTTTCGGCCACCTGAACCAGCGCGGGTTGTCCGCCAGGCACATTCAGCTTGATCCAGATTGACGCGACACGCACTTCGAGCCCGCGCAATTCGTCGTCGCGCAAGCGGACTTCACCCAGCACGCCCGGCTTGTCCTCCTCCCCTGGCAGCGGAATGTCACGCTCGCCGCTCAGGTACTCACCGCGCGGACCCAGTACCTGGTAGTAGACGAGGTCGGAGTCATCTGCGCGCAGGATTTCGCTGGCCGGCTGGGGCATGTTGAACAGCACGCGGTTGTTGTTGACGCTGAGCAACTGGGCCAGCGCCTGGACGTTGTAGACCAGCGCGCGATCGAACGGTTTGTCGGCGATGCCCTGCGCCACCAGCCAGGTCAGCGCCAGACTGATCGGCCACAGCAGCAGCAGCGGCGTCAGCATCCAGTCGAGGATCTCGCCAAAGAGCGAGCGCTGTTCCCGCTGGAACAGCTTGAGCGACCATTTTTCGGGCTTCACGGGCGACCGGTCACCGGGGACCGACCTGCCGGCGATCGCCTGACGCAGCTGTCATCTTGAAGGCGCGCCCGCGCGGCGGGCCGTGCCGTGAAAGCGGCGACGCAGGCCTGGCACATGACGTCAGCCTGGAATTTTTTCCAGGCAGTAGCCCAGCCCGCGCACGGTGGCGATGCGGATCGGGCCTTTCTCGATCTTCTTGCGCAGTCGGTGGATGTACACCTCGATGGCGTTGTTGCTGACTTCCTCGCCCCATTCGCACAGGCGCTCGACCAGCTGGTCCTTGCTGACCAGGCGGCCGGCGCGCTGCAGCAGCACCTCCAGCAGGCCCAGTTCGCGCGCCGACAGCTCGACCATACGGCCGTCGATGGTCGCCACCCTTCCGGCCTGGTCATAGACCAGCGGGCCGTGCTTGATGGTGGAACTGGCGCCGCCCATCCCTCTGCGCACCAGGGCACGCACGCGGGCTTCGAGCTCCTGCAGGCTGAAGGGCTTGGCCATGTAGTCGTCGGCGCCGTAATCCAGGCCTTTGACCCGCTCTTCCACACTGTCGGCCGCAGTCAGGATCAGCACCGGCAGCTTGGAGCCACGGCTGCGCAGCTTCTTCAGCACTTCCAGCCCGTGCATGCGTGGCAGGCCCAGGTCGAGGATGAGCAGGTCGAACTCGGTATTGGTCATCAGCGCCGCGTCGGCCTGGGACCCATCGGCCACATGGTCCACCGCGGCGCCTGAGGCTCTCAGCGTTCGCAGCAGGCCGTCGGCCAGCACCTGGTCATCTTCGGCAATCAGAATCCGCATGCCTGTCTCCTTCGTTGTTGGGGCGCGTGCCTCGCGCGTGGGGCAAATTCTAGGCCGATGCAGGCGCCGGGTGCGTGCGCATCGACGCTTGAAGGCGTTTTCAGCTGGCGTAGGCCTCCAGGCCGAGGGCCACGACCGTGGCCACCTCGTCACCGACGGCGGAGCGAAACTCCCGCTCGGCCTGATTCACGGCCTCGCGAAACGCTGCGAGCCAGGCCAGACCTACCGGGGTGAAGCAGACCTGTCGCGCACGGGCATCCCGCGGATCGGGCTCCCGGATGACCAGGCCCCAGGCCTCGCACTGATCGACCAGATTGCCCATGGCCTGCTTGCTCATGCCGGCCGCGCGGGCCAAGTCGGTCAGGCGGGAACCTTCGACGGCCAGGTGGCGGGTGATGTGGATGTGCGCGGCACCGACCTGACCGCGAGCCGCCAGGTGGGACAGCCCCAGTGGCACGTTGACGTTGGAGGCCATGAGAACCAGCACGCGCTCGTCAAACCGACGCATCGCCAGCCCCAGAAGACGACCCAGGTGGGTCTGGCGCCAGCCTCCTGACAGATCTTCAGTCATCATGTCCAAATAGTAAAGCAAACTGACTTAAATAGTTGTTTACTTCTTTTAATCGGCTGCGTTAAAGTACTGTTCAAGCATCCAGCCTGTCTTAAACCACAGATGTAAAAGCAGGCCAACCGATTGATTCACCAGGAGATTTTCATGGACGCACTTGTCAAGACCCCGACCGCCCCGAACGCCGCCGCAGCCGCCGAAAAAGCCAAAGCCCTGCAGGTGGCCCTGGCCCAGATCGAGAAACAGTTCGGCAAGGGCACGATCATGCGCCTGGGTGAAGGCGAGGTGATCGAAGACATCCAGGTCGTCTCCACGGGCTCGCTCGGCCTGGACATTGCCCTGGGCGTCGGTGGCCTGCCGCGCGGTCGCGTCGTCGAGATCTACGGCCCGGAATCTTCCGGCAAGACGACGCTGACACTGCAGGTGATTGCGGAGATGCAGAAGCTGGGCGGCACCTGCGCCTTCGTCGACGCCGAACATGCGCTGGACATCCAGTACGCGCAGAAGCTGGGGGTGAACCTGCAGGACCTGCTGATTTCCCAGCCCGACACCGGCGAGCAGGCGCTGGAAATCGTGGACAGCCTGGTGCGCTCGGGAGCGGTGGACCTGATCGTGGTCGATTCGGTCGCGGCGCTCACGCCCAAGGCCGAACTGGAGGGCGAAATGGGCGATTCCCTGCCCGGCCTGCAGGCCCGCCTGATGAGCCAGGCGCTGCGCAAGCTCACCGCCCATATCAAGAAGACCAACTGCACGGTGATTTTCATCAACCAGATCCGCATGAAGATCGGCGTCATGTTCGGCAGCCCCGAGACCACCACGGGCGGCAACGCGCTGAAGTTCTACGCCTCGGTGCGCCTGGACATCCGCCGCACCGGCACCATCAAGAAGGGCGATGACGCCATCGGCAACGAGACCAAGGTCAAGGTCGTGAAGAACAAGGTCGCCCCCCCGTTCAAGACCGCCGAGTTCGACATCCTGTTCGGCGAAGGCATCAGCCGCCACGGCGAGATCATCGACATGGGGGTGAATGCCCGCATCATCGAGAAGTCAGGGGCCTGGTATGCCTACAACGGCGAGAAGATCGGACAGGGCCGCGACAACGCGCGCGAATTCCTGCGCGAAAACGAGGCCCTTGCGCACGAGATCGAGAACAAGGTGCGTGAATCGCTGGGCATTCCGCTGCTGCCGGAGGCCGCAAGTAACGCCTGAGCCGGTTTCAACCCGGATTTCGATCCCGGCAGGCTAGATCCCATCGTCCAGTCGTCATAGTTTGCTTCTCTTTTTGCAGTTGGCGCTTGCATGAACCCGTCCACACCTTCGCTCAAGGGGCGCGCGCTCAGGCTTCTGGCCGCACGGGAGCACTCACGAACCGAGCTCGAGCGAAAGCTCCGCGCCTTCGAGGAGACGCCCGGCGAGTTGGTCCGTGTGCTTGATGAACTGCAGGCCAAAGGCTTCGTCGACGAGCAGCGGGTGATCGAGTCGGTCGTACACCGCCGCGCAGGTCGGCTGGGGGCGTCGCGCATCCGCCACGAGTTGCAGGCCAAAGGGCTGGATGCACAAAGTGTGCAGGAGGCGGTTGCACTGCTGCAAGGGACGGAACTGGAGCGAGCGCGGGCAGTGTGGCGCAAGAAGTTCCACGAACCTGCATCGGATGCGGCAAGCCGGGCCAAACAGATGCGTTTCCTGGCGTCCCGGGGCTTTGGCGCCGAGGCGATCCGCCGGGTCGTCACTGGAGCTGATGACGACGAGAGCTGAGCAGCCCAAGGAGCACAAGGCCTCACCGGAGCGGGAATCTCACTCTTTCTGGGCTATTCCCAGCGCCGGATGGTTGTAGGTTGCTATCATTCTTGTTAACAAATTCAGGCCGGATTGCACAGCCGCTTTCGCTCCGCAGGCCAGCGAGTCCTACAGGCCGAGCATCAGTCTCATGTTTTGCACGGCCGCACCGCTGGCACCTTTGCCAAGGTTGTCGAGCCGGGCGATCAGCACAGCATGGTGGTACTCGTCGTTTCCGAAGACCCGCAGTTCCATCTTGTTGGTGTCGTTGAGCGCCAACGCATCGAGCTTGCCGCTCTCGGGCGCCGGCTCGACGCTGACCCAGCCCTCAGGCGTATTGCTGGCCGCGTAGTGCCTGGCCAGCGCGCCATGCAGGTCGGCCACCTCCGGCTTGCCCGGCAGCAGGTCCAGGTGCATGGGCAGCTGCACCAGCATGCCTTGGCGAAAATTGCCCACGGAGGGCACGAACACCGGGCGGCGCGTCAGGCCCGTGTAGCGCATGATCTCAGGCAGGTGCTTGTGCTTGAGGCCCAGGGCATAGGCCTCAAACAGCGGCGCCTCGCCTTTTTCATAGGCCTCGATCATGGTTCGGCCCCCGCCGGAATACCCGCTCACCGCCGGCAGCGCCAGCGGAAAGTCGCGCGGAATCAGTCCCGCATCCACCAGCGGGCGGATCAGCGCGATGGCGCCGGTGGCATAGCAGCCGGGGTTGGCCACGCGGGTGGCGGCCGCCACGGCCTCGCGCTGGCCGGCGGCCAGTTCAGGAAAACCGAACACCCAGTCCGGCGCTGTGCGGTGGGCGGTGGAGGCATCGATGATCTTGGGTTTGCGGCCGGGCAGGCTGTCAATCATGGCCACGGATTCGATCGCCGCCTCATCGTGGAGGCACAGAATCACCAGGTCCACTTGCGCCATCAGGTCACGCTTGGCCTGCGGGTCCTTGCGCAACTCCGGCGCAATACTGATCACCTGCACCTGTGGCATCTGTTGCAGCCGCTCGCGAATCTGCAAGCCCGTCGTGCCGGCTTCGCCGTCGATGAATACCTTGGCCATGGCGCGACCCACTCCTCGTCAGTTTCAGTTCAGATGCCTGTTCATATAATTATGCATTATGCAAACAGTGCGCAAGCCAGTAATTGGTGCACTGCAGCATGATACAGTTCCAAGTTGCCATATCCAGCGGTCGCGACCCGGTTGGTTGCCGGGATCGACGGATCCTATTCATCCACTCCTGAGAGAGCCCTCATGAAGATTCACGAGTACCAAGGCAAGGAAATCTTGCGCAAATTTGGTGTGCCGGTGCCGCGTGGCATTGCGGCCTTCACGGTGCAGGAGGCGGTGGAAGCCGCCCAGAAACTCGGCGGCCCGGTGTGGGTGGTCAAGGCGCAGATTCACGCGGGTGGCCGCGGCAAGGGCGGCGGCGTCAAGGTGGCCAAGTCCATCGACGACGTCAAGCGTCTGGCCGGCGACATCCTGGGCATGCAGCTCAAGACGCACCAGACCGGTCCCGAAGGGCAGAAGGTGCGTCGCCTCTACATTGAAGACGGCGCCGACATCAAGAAGGAATACTACGTCTCGATCGTCACCGACCGTGCGACCCAGAAGGTGGCCGTGATCGCCTCCAGCGAAGGTGGCATGGACATCGAGGAAGTCGCGCACAGCACGCCCGAGAAGATCATCACCGAGCTGGTCGACCCTCTGACCGGTCTGGGCGCCGAACAAGCGCTCAAGATCGCCCAAGCCGTCGGCCTCACCGGTGCTTCGGCCGCGCAGGCCGCCGACGTGCTGCAGAAGCTGTACACCTGCTACATGGATACCGATGCGTCGCTGGTGGAAATCAACCCGCTGAACTGCGACAGCAAGGGCAACATCATGGCCCTGGACTCGAAGTTCAACTTCGATGCCAACGCCTTGTTCCGCCACCCCGAGATCGTGGCCCTGCGCGATCTGGACGAGGAAGACCCAGCTGAAGTCGAGGCATCCAAGTTCGACCTGGCCTACATCAGCCTGGATGGCAACATCGGCTGTCTGGTCAACGGCGCCGGCTTGGCCATGGCCACCATGGACACCATCAAGTTGTTCGGCGGCGAGCCGGCCAACTTCCTGGATGTGGGCGGCGGCGCCACCGCCGAGAAGGTGACTGAAGCCTTCAAGATCATGCTGAAGAACAAGAACGTCAAGGGCATTTTGGTCAACATCTTCGGCGGCATCATGAAGTGCGACACCATCGCCAGCGGCGTTATCAGCGCCTGCAAGGCAGTGAACCTGTCCGTGCCGCTGGTGGTGCGCATGAAGGGCACCAACGAGGAACTGGGCAAGAAGCTGCTGGCCGAGTCCGGCCTGCCCATCATCGCTGCAGACACCATGGCCGAAGCCGCGACCAAGATCGTCGCTGCGGTCAAGTAAGCCCGGAGAACAGACATGTCGATCTACATCAACAAAGACACCAAAGTCATCACCCAGGGCATCACGGGCAAGACCGGCCAGTTCCACACCGAGAAGTGCCAGGAATACGCCAACGGCAAGAACTGCTTCGTCGCCGGCGTGAACCCGAAGAAGGCCGGTGAGTCGATCTTCAACATCCCGATCTACGCCTCCGTCAAGGAAGCCGCGCAGCAGACCGGCGCCACCGTGTCCGTGATCTACGTGCCTCCTGCGGGCGCTGCTGCCGCCATCTGGGAAGCGGTGGAAGCCGACCTGGACCTGGCCATCTGCATCACCGAAGGCATTCCGGTGCGCGACATGCTCGAAGTGCGCAACAAGATGAAGGCCAAGGAAGCCGCCGGCGGCAAGAAGACGCTGCTGCTCGGCCCGAACTGCCCCGGCATCATCACGCCAGACGAAATCAAGATCGGCATCATGCCCGGCCACATCCACCGCAAGGGCCGCATCGGCGTGGTCAGCCGCTCGGGCACGCTGACCTATGAAGCCGTGGCCATGCTGACCGAAGTGGGCCTGGGCCAGTCGACCGCCGTGGGCATCGGGGGCGACCCGATCAATGGCCTGAAGCACATCGACGTGATGCAGGCCTTCAACGACGATCCGGACACTGATGCCGTCATCATGATCGGCGAAATCGGCGGCCCCGACGAAGCCGAAGCGGCCCGCTGGTGCAAGGCCAACATGAAGAAGCCGATCGTGGGCTTCATCGCCGGCGTGACCGCCCCCGCTGGCAAGCGCATGGGCCATGCCGGTGCGTTGATCTCCGGTGGTGCCGACACGGCCGATGCCAAGCTGGCCATCATGGAAGAGTGCGGCTTCATCGTCACGCGCAATCCGTCCGAACTGGGCAAGCTGCTCAAGGCTCAGCTCTAAGCATTATTACGGACCCGGCGGGGCATATGGCCCCGCTACACTTGGGCGAGAGAGCCCATGAGAAGCGCTCCCAACGGCTGTTGCGGGCGCTTCTTTCATTCATGACACTGGAGCGCCGCGATGGAATTGCTGCAAAGTACCGACTTCTGGATCGGCCTGCTCAAGATCATCTGGATCAACATCATCCTTTCCGGCGACAACGCGGTGGTGATTGCACTGGCGGCCCGATCGCTGCCACCGGCGCAGCAGAAAAAGGCGATTCTGTTCGGATCCGGGGCTGCGGTGGTGCTGCGAATTGCGCTCACCGTGGTGGCCGCCAAGTTGCTGGAACTCTCGTATTTGCAGATCATTGGCGGCATGCTGCTGCTGTGGATCGGTGTGCAATTGCTGGGCGACGAGGAAGATGGCGAAAGTGAAGGCAAGGAGTACGGCAGCCTGATGGGGGCCGTGCGCACCATCCTGATTGCCGATCTGGTCATGAGCCTGGACAACGTGATCGCCGTCGCCGCAGCGGCAAAAGGCAGCACGACACTGCTGATCCTCGGCCTGGCCATCAGCATTCCATTGGTCATCTTCGGCAGTACCTTGATGATCAAGCTGATGGACCGCTTTCCGATCATCATCACGCTGGGCGCGGCCTTGATAGGCTGGGTCGGAGGCGAAACCATTGCCAGCGATGTAGCCCTGAAGGGATTCGCGGCCACCTACCCCTGGATTCACTATGCAGCCGCAGCGGCCGGCGCCATTCTCGTGGTTGCGGTCGGCAAGTACCTGAGCACCCGCTCGGCAGGCAAATAGCGCCAGGAGAAATTCGCCCCGGCACGGACCGGGGCGGCGCCCGGTCAATGACGCAAGGGGCCAGTCTGTTGAATAGTACCGGACGGCCTTGACAAGCAGTCCCCATGTGCATTGCGATTGCTCGACCGCCCGTCAACTGTTGCAGGCGAAATCCCGACCCGCATGGACGGTTCCGTTGTGCCGTCAACCTGTCAGATCCATGCCGTCAGGCTGTTTGGCAACCCCGTCGTGGGGCTTCGGCGAATCAGCCTGCCCCGGTACGCGGCGGCCACGTGCACTTGAAGAGATCCATGAGTTGGAAAATGTCGAAGGCAATCGGCGCGACAATACGCGCATCCAGCCGCTTTTTTGCATGGAGCCACCCAACTCGCAACCACGCGCCCTGAAACCCGGATTGCACGATGAATTACGAATATGCAGCGTTGACCGACACCGGGCGCACGCGGGTGAACAACGAAGACTCCGTGGCCGTCGATCCGGCAACCGGTCTGGCGGTGCTCGCCGATGGCATGGGCGGCTACAACGCGGGTGAGGTCGCCAGTGGGATGGCGACGTCCTTCATCACCACGGAACTCGGGCGCTGGCTGTCCCAGGCCGAAGGACGTGTCCTGCCAAGAGATATCAAGCGGGCCATGGAAATATGCGTCGAGAACGCCAACACTTCCATCTTCAATTCGGCCTGCAGCAATCCGGACTACTCGGGGATGGGAACCACGCTGGTGGTCGGGGCCTTTCTGGGTCCACGTCTGTTCCTGGGCCATATCGGCGACTCGAGATGTTACCGGTGGCGCAACCACACGCTGGTGCAGATTACAAGGGACCATTCGTTGCTGCAGGAACAGTTGGACGCCGGACTGATCACCGCCGAGCAGGCCGCCGTGTCGCCCAACCGCAACCTTGTCACCCGCGCGCTGGGTGTCGAGGCATCGGTGATGCTTGAGGTCAACGAGTTCAAGGTGGAGGCTGGCGACGTCTACGTGATGTGCTCCGACGGCTTGAGCGACATGGTGAGTGATGCCGCCATCGCCGCCGAGTTTTCACGCAGCCACACGCTGGACGCTTTGGCCGAAAACCTGATTCATATCGCCAATGATGCGGGCGGGCGGGATAATGTTTCCGTTCTGCTGGTCAAAGCGAGCCAAAGTATCAAAAATCGCGGCCTCTTCGACCGTTTGCTGGGAAAATAGCGTGTTGGACCGTTTGCGTTGGAACAAGTCAAGGAACAGGAGTCGGCCATGCCGAAAGTGATCGTATCGATCGACGGTGTTGTCATCAAGGAAGTGCAGTTGACCAAGGACCGCACCACGCTGGGTCGGCGCCCTTACAACGATATCGTGATCGACAATCTCGCCGTCAGCGGCGAACATGCCGTCATCCAGATCATCGATGGAGAAGCCGTGCTGGAGGACCTCAACAGCACGAACGGCACGTACATCAACGGCAAGGCGGTGAAGAAGCAGTCATTGCAGAACAATGACACCATTGAAATCGGCAAGTACAAGATTCGCTTTCAGTCCGATCAAGCTGGCGCCGGGTTCGACAAGACCATGGTTGTGAAGCCCGCGTCTTCGGCGAGCGGCGGCCCGGGCGCCAGCATGCCGGTGCCGTTGGAGTCCGCATCCGGACAGGCCGCCATCCGCGTGCTCAGCGGCGCTGCTGCGGGGCGTGAAGTGGCCCTGGTCAAAGTCGTCACGACGATCGGCAAGCCCGGCATTGCGGTGGCTGCCATCACCAAGCGACCCAATGGGTTCGTCGTGGCGCACGTTGATGGCGCGGAAAGCCCCACCGTCAATGGCGCCCCCATCCAGACCGACCCGGTCGCCCTGAAGAACGGCGATCTGCTGGAACTGGCGGGAATCCAGATGCAGTTTGTGCAAGCCTGATCGCTGAGCCCAAGACGGTGGCCATGGACACGGCCTCCCATCTTGGAAGACGGATTGTTTCGATGACTCGCTACGGGCTACGGGTGACCGTGGGTCTGGTGCCCGTTCTATTTGCCATCCTGCATGCCACCGGCATCCTCAACCTGGGACTGGCACAGCGACTGGACGACATGATCTACGACGCGCGATTGCGCGCGACCATGCCCCGAACGCTTGACGAGCGCATCGTGATCGTCGATATCGATGAAAAAAGCCTTGCCGAGGTCGGTCGCTGGCCCTGGCCACGAGACAAGATGGCCGCTTTGGCGGATGAAGTATTCGACCGCCAGAGGGCCGTTCTGGCGGGCTTTGACGTGGTCTTTGCCGAACCGGACGAAAGCTCGGGACTTCGGCAACTGCGAAAGATGGCGCAAGACGAGTTGCGCAGCGAAGCGGGTTTTGTCGAAAAGGTCCGCCGGATGGACGCCCGTCTGGATCACGACGACTTGTTTGCCCGGTCGCTGCAAGGGCGCCCTGTCGTGCTGGGCTATTACTTCACCAGTGACCGGGACGGTCGCAATACAGGGGTTCTGCCAGAACCGGTCATAGCGCAAGGCCGTCTTCCGCGGGAACAGACCCGCATCACCGTCTGGAATGGGTTTGGCTCCAATATCCCTGCTCTGGCCAAGGCCGCTCCACAAGCCGGCTTTTTCAATGCGATTGCCGAACCGGATGGCGTGGTCCGCTCGACGCCTTTGATTGCAGAATACCAAGGCCGCTTCTACGAATCTCTCGGCTTGGCCATGTTCCGTCAACTCACGGGATTCCCAGCAGTTGAGCCCGGCCATCCGCCCGGCGTACCCCTTTTCGGTCCCGTTCCAGGCATTGAAAGCATTGTCCTGAAACAGGACGGACGAAGCCTGGCCATACCGGTTGACAACCGCGTTGCCGCGCTCGTGCCCTTTCGGGGATCCGGTGGCCCCAAGGGTGGCTCCTACGCCTACCACTCGGCGTCAGACGTCCTCCTGGGTCGGCTGCCGCCCGGGCTACTCAGCGGCAAGATCGTGCTGTTTGGGACCACGGCGCCCGGTTTGCTGGATCTGCGGGCAACCCCTATCAATGAAGCCTACCCCGGCGTGGAAATCCACGCCAACATGATCTCCGGACTGCTCGACGACAAGTTGCTGGTCAAGCCGGACTATGCCGAAGGCTTCGAACTGGTGTTGCTGCTCTTCGCCGGCATCACACTGGCCTTCGGCCTGCCCGCGCTGTCCGCCACCCGCGCCGTCGCCCTGAGCGGCGTGGTCATCGGTGTCGTACTTGCCCTGAATTTCTGGCTGTACCTCACCTATGGCCTCGTGTTGCCCATGGCCTCCGCCCTCATGATGGCGGTCTCTTTGTTTGGCCTGAACATGAGCTACGGCTATTTCGTGGAGAGCCGTTCGAAGCGCGAACTGGCCCATCTCTTCGGGAACTATGTGCCTCCCGAGCTGGTGGACGAAATGCTCAAGGATCCCGATCGTTACACCATGCAGGCTGCCGAGCGTGAGCTCACGGTCATGTTCTGCGACATGCGCGGTTTTACCCGCCTGTCCGAACAGATGGACCCCGTTCATTTGCAAAGGCTTCTGAACACGATCTTCAGCCGCCTCACGCGCATCATCCGCGCGCAACGCGGAACAGTCGACAAGTACATGGGTGACTGCATCATGGCCTTCTGGGGCGCACCGGTGGAGTCTGAACAACACGCCGCACAGGCCGTTCGCGCAGCTTTGGCGATGTCCAGGGAAATCATCGCGATCAACCGGGAACGAGAAGTCGAAGGACAACCCCCTATCGCCATCGGGATCGGGCTGCACACCGGACTCATGTGCGTCGGGGACATGGGCTCGGATATTCGCCGCAGCTATACGGTCATCGGAGACGCGGTCAATCTGGGCTCCCGCCTGGAGGGACTGACCAAGACCTATGGCGTTCCGATCATTGCCAGCCAGGCAACGCGCGACCAGGCCATTGGTTTTCACTGGCAGGAACTGGACAGGGTTCGCGTCAAGGGCCGCGATCAGGCGGTCACGATCTATCGCCCCCTGTCGCCCATCGCGTTAGTCGAAACTGATGGCGCCATCCACGCATCGCCCGAAGAAGCCTGGGACGGCCTGCTGCGCAGCTACCGCGCCCAGGACTGGCCAGCGTGCGAATTCGCTCTGGCGAACCTGCTTTTTATCGAACCCGACAATGTCCTTTACCATCTGTATGCTCAACGGGTTGCGTCGCGCAAGCGGCTGCCGTCAGACCCGGGTTGGGATGGGACAACCAATGTTGAAACCAAATGAACCGGGGATTTCGATGCGAATTAGGGTGCTAGGTTGTTCCGGCGCAATCGCCAAGGACTGCCGGACCACGTCCTTCCTGATTGACGAGGACACCTTGATCGACGCCGGCACCGGTGTTGGCGACCTGTCCCTGGACGAGATGCGCAAAATCGAGCACGTCTTCCTGACCCACTCCCACCTGGACCACGTCGCTGCGCTCCCGTTGATGGTGGACACCGTCGGAGCAACAAGGGCGCCCCCTGCATATTCATGCACTGCCAGGGACGATCAGCGCCCTCAAGGCGCATATCTTCAACAACGTCATCTGGCCCGACTTCAGCGAGATCCCATCAAGGGAAAATCCATTTATCCGCTTTCACGAAATCGCCATCGGGCAATTCTTGCCTGCCAGTCAAAAGCTCATCGAGGTTCTTCCTGCGGTGCACACCGTCCCGGCCGCTGGCTTCGCGGTCTCAGCGGGCCGCGGTTGCTGGGTATTCTCGGGCGACACGGAGCGAAACCCGGCCTTCTGGAAACGGTTGAACCAGCTCGACGTCGCCATGCTGGTCATCGAAACCGCCTTCAGCAATCGCGAAAGTGAACTGGCACGCCGCAGTCTCCATCTGTCACCGCAGGTCCTGGCCTCGGAACTCGAGAACATCAAGGTCGCCCGAAGTTTTCCAATCTACATCACCCACACCAAGCCGGCCGAGACGGAATTGATCATGGCCGAAATTCAGAGATTCGACCAGAGCGAACCGCTGAGGCGACATGTTTCGCACGACATCCACTGGTTGCGTGCTGGCCAGGTATTCGAGATCTGATGGCCCGCAAGATGTCGGAGGTATGCGAGAGGGATCTCTAGCCGCCCTCGAAATCAACCAGCGTAAACAGGGAAAGCCCGGGTTCGCGCAGACGGGTGGAGCCGCCGAGTTCGGGCAGATCCACAATGGCCGCGCCCTCGGAGACAATCGCGCCCAACCGTTCCAGCAACCGGCGCCCCGCCATCATGGTGCCGCCGGTGGCGATCAAATCGTCAATCAGCACCACCTTGTTGCCGGGACTCACAGCGTCGGTGTGCAATTCCACCGTAGCGCTTCCATATTCCAGTTCATGGGTTTCGGCGACAGTATCGAACGCCAGTTGGATCTTGCACGTTGCGTCCTTGAATTGGGCAAACCATGATTCTGCCCCGGAGCCCGTCCAACGCTCCGTTTGCCGTGTGCGAGCGGCACGTGGTTGTACGTTTCAAGCCGGCTTTTCGATATGCCTGGATCCGCTAGCCGCGCAAAATGGCGCTTTCGGCCAGTGCCAAGGCCTCGGCTTTGCCCGAAAGCACCAGCGTGTCGCCTCCCTCTAGCATCACCGAATCGCTGACAGCCACAGCTTTCCCGTCCGCACGCCGCAGGCTGACGACCCGGACCCCCTTGGCATGAAACGCCAGCTGGTCCAGAGATCTGCCAACCGACGCGGCCCCAATTGGTAGTGTCAAAGTCGCCAGGCGCTCCTGTTCATGCTCGTCAGCGGTACTGTCGTCGGCACCATGGAAGTACCCGCGCAACAGGTTGTAGCGCGCATCGCGTTGCTCCTGCACGATGCGGATCACCCGTCGCATCGGCACTCCGATGAGCGCCAGCGCATGACTGGCCAGCATCAACGACCCTTCGATGGCTTCCGGCACCACTTCTGCCGCGCCGCTGGACTGGAGTTTCTCCAGGTCGCGATCATCCTGCGTGCGCACGATCACCGGAACCTGGGGCGCATGGGCACGGGTGTGCGCCAGCACCTTCATGGCGCCTCCAACGTCAATGTAGGTCACGACCACCGCACTGGCCCGCGCCAGACCGGCTGCGATCAGCGCCTGCAACCTCGCCGCATCGCCAAACACAACCGAATCACCGGCCGCAGCCGCCTGGCGCACACGATCCGGGTCGAGATCGAGGGCCATATAGGGAATGCCCTCCTGGTCCAGGATGCGGGCCAGGTTCTGCCCACAACGTCCATAGCCACAGATGATCACATGCTTGTTCGCATTGATGGACTTGCGGGCAATCGTCGTCATCTGCAAGGACTGCTGCAGCCACTCACTGGAAACCAGCTTCATCACGATTCGGTTGCTGTACATGACGATGAACGGCGTCGCCAGCATGGACAACACCATTGCCGCCAGAATCGGATTGAAGAGCTCAGGAGGAACCAGTGCGTTTTTTGAGCTGAGTGTCAGCAGCACAAAACCGAACTCCCCCGCCTGTGCGAGGTACAGGCCCGTGCGCAAAGCCACACCGGCGCTTGCGCCCAGCGCTTTGGACAAAGCGGCCACCAGGCAGAGCTTGAACAGCACCGGCAACAACAGCAGAAGCATGACCAGTGGCCAGCGATCCAGAACCAGCCGCCAATCCAGCATCATCCCGATCGCAATGAAGAACAGACCCAGCAACACATCGTGAAACGGCCGGATATCGGTTTCAACCTGCTGTTTGTATTCCGTTTCCGAGATGAGCATGCCGGCAATAAAGGCGCCCAGCGCAAGGCTGAGACCCGCCAGTTCCGTCAGCCAGGCCAGGCCCAGCGTGATCAGGAGCAGGTTCAATACAAATAGTTCTTCGCTTTTGCGGCGCGCAACGAGCGTGAGCCACCAGCGCATCACGCGCTGGCCACCCACCAGAAGCACGACAACCAGCATGACCGCCTTGACCGCCGCGAGCGCCAGTTCTGAAAAAAGCTTTTCCGGCGTCGATCCGAGAGCCGGAATGAGAACGAGCAAGGGGACGACCGCCAAATCCTGGAACAACAGAACGCCCATGACCCGCTTGCCGTGCTCCGAATCGAGCTCCAGTCGCTCGGACATCAATTTCACGACAATCGCCGTGCTGCTCATGGCCATGGCACCGGACAGCGCCAGGGCGGTGCGCCATTCCATCGTCCACAGCGAGGGCGCGGTTACGGTCAGGAACACGGATCCGAGAGTGACCACGATGATGGTCATCCCGACCTGGAAAAGCCCCAGCCCGAAGACATGCCGCCGCATCGCCCGCAATTTCGGCAGGTTGAACTCGAGGCCGATGACGAACATCAGGAACACCACACCAAACTCACCCAAATGCCGGATGTCGTCGGCGTTCCTGGCCAATGCCAGCGCATGAGGCCCGATCAGCACCCCCACCGCAAGATAGCCCAGCATGGGCGGCAGTTTGAGCGAGCGGCAGGCCACCACGCCCAACACCGCGGCAAGCAGGTACAACAGCGTGAGTTCCAGTGAGGTCATGCCCCGATGCTAGCAAGTGACGGACCGGTGCACTGCGGCGCCATGCCTGCACCATGTGGCGTAAAAGGCGCGCCGATAGAATCGGTCCATGACATTTGAACCTGCCCAGGCCATCCGGCTGGCCCACGAGACCCTGGATATCGAGGCTGCGGCACTCTCGGGCCTGAAGGCACGACTGAACGAGGGGTTTTCACAGGCTGTGCGCATGATGCTGGACGTGCGCGGGCGTGTGGTGGTCATGGGCATGGGCAAGAGCGGCCATATTGGGCGAAAGATCGCAGCCACATTGGCCTCGACCGGTACACCGGCCCTGTTCGTCCATCCTGCTGAAGCCAGTCATGGCGATCTCGGCATGATCAAGGCGGTGGACTTGGTTCTGGCGATTTCAAACAGTGGCGAGAGCGAAGAACTGACCGCGATCCTGCCGGTTTTGAAGCGCCTGGGCGTTCCCCTCATCGCGATCACCGGCGGAATCGACTCGACGCTGGCGCGACACGCGAACGTCACGATCGACAGCACTGTCGATCGGGAAGCCTGCCCGCTCAACCTGGCCCCGACGGCAAGCACCACGGCACAACTGGCGCTGGGCGATGCGTTGGCTGTGGCGCTTCTTGATGCGCGGGGATTCAGAGCCGAGGATTTTGCCCGCTCCCATCCCGGTGGCGCGCTCGGGCGACGCTTGCTGACCCATGTCAGCGACGTCATGCGGCGCGGCGAAGACCTTCCCCGCGTTGGCCCTTCGACGGCATTCACCGGACTGATGCGGGAGATGAGCGCGAAAGGCCTCGGGGCCTCGGCTGTCGTAGACGAGGCCGGCACAGTGCTGGGCATCTTCACGGACGGTGACCTGCGGCGGCTGGTTGAAAAAGGTGTCGACCTGCGGGCGGCTACAGCGGGCGAGGTCATGCACCCCCAACCGTTGACCATTCGCGAGGACGCTCTCGCGGCGGAGGCGGCCGCCCTGATGGAAAGGCATCGCATCACAAGCGTGCTGGTGGTCGACGCCGAGGGGCGACTCTGCGGCGCCGTCAACAGCAACGACCTCATGCGCGCCAAGGTGATCTGAACATGCGAACCATTTCACCCGCACTGCACTTTGCGCCGGAGTTGTTGCTGGCGGCTCAAGGCATTCGCGTCGCTTTCTTCGATGTGGACGGCGTCCTCACGGATGGTGGGCTGTACTTCTCCGAGCACGGCGAATCGCTGAAGCGCTTCAGCACGCTGGATGGGCACGGCCTGAAACTGCTCAAAATGGCCGGCATCACGCCTGCCGTCATCACCGGCCGGGATTCCAGGCCCTTACGGATGCGGCTTGAGGCGCTTGGCATCGGCCACGTCAGCTTTGGCACCGAAGACAAGAAGCCTGCGGCGCAGGCCATCCTCGATGAACTGGGTGTCGGCTGGGAAGCTGCGGCAGCCATGGGGGACGACTGGCCGGACCTTTCGGTGATGCAGTGCTGCGCCTTTGCCTGCGCCCCCGCTGGCGCCCATGCCCAAGCCCGAGCGCTGGCGCACTACGTCACGAGGGCTGCTGGCGGTTTTGGTGCCGCTCGGGAATTCTGTGACCTGCTTCTGGTGGCCGGGGGACACTATGCAACCCTGCTTGAGCGGGCAACCGGGCATACGCGATGAAGAGACCGTCGGTGCGCCTCTTCTGGGATCGGCTGAGCATCTATCTGCCGATCTTGCTCATGAGCCTGTTTGCGATGGCCACCTTCTGGCTTGTCCGCAGCACGCCGGCCGTGATTGAGGCGACGGCGGGCAAGCCGCTGAAGCATGAAGCGGACTATTTCCTGCGGAATTTCTCGATCAAGGCGTTCGACGTGCAAGGCAAGCTCAAGAGCGAGGTGGTTGGTCGGGAGGCTCGGCACTATCCGGACACCGACACGCTCGAGATTGAACAGGTCAACATGCGCACAGTTGGCGAGAACGGCCTACCGACCGTTGCGACGGCCCGTCGGGCGATTTCAGATGCGACCGGCGACGATGTCCAGTTGTTCGGCAATGTCCAGGTGTCACGCCAGTTGCCTGCTGGAACGTCGGCCAAATCCCGTGAGCCGGTTGAATACCGCAGTGAGTACCTGCACGTGAAATCCGACGCCGGAAAGGTGATGACACACCTTCCCGTCGTCATCTCCCAAGGCGAAGACCGTTTCAGCGGCAACGCCATGACCTATGACGACCATGCGTCTGTCATTGAACTGACTGGTCAGGTCCGAAGCGTGCTTACTCCCCGCAAGGCCCCCTGAATGCAACAAGACACCCCGACCCAACTGGCCCTCATCACCGGCGCCTCCAGTGGTATCGGTCAGGCACTGGCGGCCCGCTACTATGCGGCCGGCTACCGCCTGGCCTTGATCGCCCGTCGCACTTCAGAGACAAAATCATGGGCAACCCAGCACGGAATGGACACGGATCGCTTTCAAGTTTATAGCGGTGACGTTGCGATCGTGGATAGCATCGTGGCCGCCTGCCAGGCCTGTCTGGAGCAACAGGGCTTGCCCGACGTGGTCGTCGCCAATGCGGGCATCAGCTTAGGCGTGGACACTGCTGTGCGCACTGATCTTGAGGTGATGAGCCGAGTCTTCGCGACCAACAACATCGGCATGGCCGCGACCTTTCACCCCTTCGTCCAAGGCATGAGGGACCGGGGCAGCGGCAAGCTGGTGGGAATCGGCAGCGTGGCAGGGATCCGTGGACTGCCAGGACATGGCGCCTATTGCGCCAGCAAGGCCGCGGTGATTGCATATTGCGAAAGCCTGCGCGGGGAATTGCGCGGCGCGGGCGTGAAAGTCGTCACGATTTGTCCCGGGTACATCGACACGCCGCTGACAAGCAAGAACCGGTACTCCATGCCGTTCCTGATGCAACCCGAGGCGTTTGCTGCCCAGGCGTTCGCCGCCATCGAGGCCGGTGTGAGTTACCGCGTGATCCCCTGGCAAATGGGTCTTGTGGCAAAAGTGCTGCGTCTCCTGCCGAACAGCCTGTTTGATCGTTTCTTTGCCGGACGCCCGCGAAAGCATCGGCAGGTTGCTGAATGAGCGCCGGGCGGGCACCCGTGTTCGCTCGTCAAAGGAAAAGGCCCCAACGGGGCCTTCTTCTTTTCTTCTTGGGGTGCGGTCAATAGCTGTCACCGTACCCACCGCCACCGGAACGCCCGCCACCACCGGAACGGCCGCCACCGCGCGGGCCTGAACCGTAGGGGCTGCGGAATCCACCATCGTTGCCACCACCATAGCCGCCGCCATCACGACGCCCGCCTCCGGCATCGCCATCACGGCGACCGCCACCGTACCCGCCGCCACCGCCGCCACCACCGCCGTAACCACCGCCGCCGCCATAGCCGCCCCCGCCACTGCGTGGCGGACGAGGCTCCATGGGCCTGGCCTCATTGACAACCACACTCCTGCCGCCCAGCGGTTGGCCGTTCATGCCATTGATCGCCGCCTGCGCCTCCGCATCACTGCCCATTTCGACAAAGCCAAAGCCTTTGGAGCGGCCGGTATCACGCTCCATCATGACTTTGGCGCTGGTGACGGCCCCGAACTGGCTGAACGCCTGTTCGAGATCGTTGTCACGCACAGAATATGGCAGGTTGCCAACGTAGAGTTTGTTGCCCATGAACGGGACTCCTAAAAACACATGAAAAAAGCGAAGTGGCCCTTCCGTGCTCCACACGCCAGAACAACATCGGAAGAGTGGAAACGGGGCCGTTTCATCGCTACGGCAAGTGGCCAGAACGAACCAGCGCTCATAAATTATGGCTCAGACACACGCGATTCATGCAAGTGTTTTTCCGGACAGAGCCCTTCAAACGGACGCTGCGGCCGAAAAAAAAGGCCCCTGAGGGGCCTTTTTGTTGGTTTGCGGAGACTTTCTGTTGAAGACCGCGCAAGCGCAGTGCTTAGTAGCCGCCGCTACGACCACCGCCGTAACCGCCACCGCCACCACCGCCATAACCACCACCGCCGCCGCTACGGCCACCGCCGTAACCACCGCCGCCGCCACCACCACCACCGTAGCCGCCGCCACCGCCGCTACGGGGGGGACGCGGCTCCATCGGGCGCGCTTCGTTGACCACCAGATCACGACCGCCCATGTTCTGGCCGTTCATGCCTTTGATCGCCGCTTGGGCTTCGGCATCGCTGCCCATTTCGACAAAGCCAAACCCCTTGGAGCGACCGGTATCGCGCTCCATCATGACTTTGGCGCTGGAGACGTTACCGAACTGGCTGAAAGCCTGTTGCATGTCTTCGTCACGGAAGGAATAGGGCAGATTGCCCACGTACAGTTTGTTGCCCATGAAGGACTCCTCAAGATACTCAAAAAACGCGATGGAGTCCGCTAACGCAATCAACAAACCAGTGAAGAATTCTCAAGACGCGAAACTGACCGAAACACCGCAAACTCGCACCACCAACTTGGTGATGCCGGCCCATTATGCGCCACAAACAACAAATATGCCACCACGGTGCTCGAACGGCGCAAATCAGCGTTGGCGTTTGGCGCGGCCGCCGGGCCGCTTCCTTTGGTCCCAGACATACCCCTGGCGCCTGAATTACCAGCTGACTTCCCGGTCAGGGGTGGCGCTGATCTTATGGATGGTCATGTCTGCACCGTCGTATTCCTCTTCCTGGCTCAGACGCAAGCCCAGGGTCGCCTTGAGCGCCCCGTAGACCACGAAGCCGCTGAGCAAGGCCCAGATCACGCCCATGGCTGTTCCGAGGAACTGTGCCCCGAAGCTGACGCCGCCCAGTCCTCCGAAGGCCTTCGCACCAAAAATTCCGGCCGCGACACCGCCCCACGCCCCGCACAGACCATGCAAGGGCCAGACACCAAGCACATCGTCAATCTTCCATTTGTTCTGCGTCAGAGTGAACATCACAACAAACAAGGTTCCCGCCACCGCGCCGACCACGAGCGCGCCCAACGGGTGCATCAGATCGGAGCCGGCGCAGACCGCCACCAGGCCCGCCAGTGGGCCGTTATGGACGAAACCAGGGTCGTTCTTGCCGGCTATCAATGCGGCCAAGGTGCCCCCGACCATCGCCATGAGCGAGTTCACCGCCACCAGGCCGGATATCTTGTCCAGCGTCTGGGCGCTCATGACGTTGAAGCCGAACCAGCCCACCGTCAGAACCCAGGCGCCCAAGGCCAGGAAAGGAATGTTGGACGGCGGATGCGCGGAAACGGCACCGTCCTTGCGGTAGCGATTGCTGCGAGCGCCCAGCAGGATCACAGCCGGCAGTGCGATCCACCCGCCAACGGCATGCACAACGATCGAGCCCGCGAAATCATGGAATTCCTCACCCGTTACCGACTTGATCCAGGCCTGCACGCCGAAATGCTGGTTCCAGGCGATGCCCTCGAAGAACGGGTAGACGAAGCCGACGATGACCGCGGTAGCCAGCAGCTGCGGCCAGAACTTGGCGCGTTCGGCAATGCCGCCCGAAATGATGGCGGGAATGGCCGCCGCGAACGTCAGCAGGAAGAAGAACTTGACCAGTTCATAGCCATTCTTGGCCGCCAGTTGCTCGGCGCCAACGAAGAAGCTGGCGCCATACGCCACCGCATAGCCCACGAGGAAATACATCACCGTCGAGACTGAAAAATCGACAAGAATTTTGACGAGCGCGTTGACCTGGTTCTTCTTGCGAACCGTCCCGAGCTCAAGAAAGGCAAAACCCGCGTGCATGGCCAGGACCATGACGGCGCCCAGCAGAATAAACAAGGTATCCGCGCCCTGTTTGAGTGCTTCCATACTTTCCTCTTTGGATAAATGAACTGTTTTGGTGCTTTTTTTGCCGAATCATCGACACCGCACCAAAACAAAGCAAAAACCGCGCCAATTACGGGCGATCGGCTTCGATTCGACTCATTTACAATCTGGCCTGTCATTGGGGAGTAGCCTCCCTTCAAAAATGAAAGGGGCTTGCGTCAACAGACTTGTCACGCCGACGGCGGGCATGGCGCAAGCGGTTTTCTGACTTGGCGAGACCTTTGACTGCACAGCCTCCACGTCCCTTTCATGGGGTCGGGCCGGAGATGCGGTGCAGTCACAGGTTTTGTGCAACAGTCGGCCCGACCCCCAAAATCCATGGAAGCTTTTCTCGTCTCCACAGGTATCGTCGCCCTCGCCGAAATGGGCGACAAGACGCAACTGCTCTCGCTCGTTCTGGCCGCGCGTTTTCGCAAGCCCTGGCCCATCGTTGCAGGCATCCTGGTGGCCACCTTGGCCAACCATGCGCTGGCCGGCGCACTCGGCACCTGGGTGACGACCTTGCTTGGCCCGGATGTGCTGCGCTGGGTTCTCGGGGTCTCCTTCCTGGCCATGGCCGCCTGGATGTTGATTCCCGACCAACTGGACGAGGGCGATGACGATGGCAAGGCCCCCCGACTGGGCATCTTCGGCACCACGGTGCTGGCTTTCTTCCTGGCCGAAATGGGCGACAAGACACAAATCGCCACCGTCATGCTCGCAGCCCAATACCAAGCCTGGATCTGGGTCGTGGCCGGGACCACGCTCGGCATGATGCTGGCCAACGCCCCGGTCGTCTGGTTCGGCGAGCGAATCACCCGGATGCTGCCGATCCGGGTTGTGCATATGGTCTCCGCCGGCGTCTTCTGCGTGTTGGGCATATTGGCTCTGCTCGGCTGGGGCTGAGCCAGCCAATGGCGGCGCGGCGACGTCCGGCGCTGCTTCGCGCTCCTTGGATTTATACTCACTGCCAGCGCCGATTTGCTCCAGCTTGCGGGCGCCGGGACCATGGTGTTCCGAAAACCAGCTAAAGAGGGAATCCGCAA
The DNA here is from genome assembly GCA_016721925.1 of Candidatus Skiveiella danica. Lineage (GTDB taxonomy): Bacteria > Pseudomonadota > Gammaproteobacteria > Burkholderiales > Burkholderiaceae_C > Skiveiella > Skiveiella danica. Next base: position 415,251 of record JADKHE010000011.1, on the reverse strand, counting down.
CCCGGTTCCGCCTCTTTGGCGTCACCGGGTTTTTTTGTTTTGAATATGTTCGTCTCGCCACAGTCGATGAAGTTCGAGGCCGCTCTGCACTTGCAGAGCGGGGCGTCGATCCGCGACTACAACCTGGCCTACGAGACCTACGGCACCCTCAATGCCGATCGCTCCAACGCGGTGCTGATCTGCCATGCGCTGAATGCGTCGCACCATGTGGCCGGCGTCTACGCCGGCCAGGACAAGTCCGAGGGCTGGTGGGACAACATGATCGGGCCGGGCAAGCCGGTGGACACCCACCGCTTCTTTGTCATCGGCGTCAACAACCTGGGCTCCTGCTTCGGCTCGACCGGCCCGATGGACACGAACCCCGACACCGGCCGCGTATACGGCGCCGACTTTCCCGTAGTGACGGTCGAAGACTGGGTCAACGCGCAAGCGCGCCTGCTCGATGCGCTCGGCATCACCCAGCTGGCGGCCGTCATGGGGGGCAGCCTGGGCGGCATGCAGGCCCTGTCCTGGACCCTGCAATATCCCCAGCGGGTGCGCCACGCCGTGGTGATTGCCAGCGCGCCCAACCTCACCGCCGAGAACATTGCCTTCAACGAGGTGGCGCGCCGCGCCATCGTGACGGACCCCGACTTTCACGGCGGCCACTTCTACGAACACGGCGTGTTGCCCAAACGCGGACTGCGCATCGCGCGCATGGTGGGCCATATCACCTACCTGAGCGACGATGTGATGAACGAGAAGTTCGGCCGCGAACTGCGCGAGGCCGTGACGGACAGCGTCACCGGCTACCGGTATTCGACCCAGGACGTGGAATTCCAGATCGAGAGCTACCTGCGCTACCAGGGCGACAAATTCAGCGAGTACTTCGACGCCAACACCTACCTGCTGATCACCCGCGCCTTGGACTATTTCGACCCGGCGCGCAACCATGGCGGGAACCTCAGCGCCGCGCTGGCCGCAGCTTCCTGCAAGTTCCTGCTGGTGAGCTTCACCACCGACTGGCGCTTCAGCCCCAAGCGCAGCCGCGAGATCGTCAAGGCCCTCGTCGACAACCGGCGCGACGTGAGCTACGCCGAAATCGATGCGCCGCACGGACACGACGCCTTTTTGCTGGACGACGCGCGCTACATGGCAGTGATTCGCTCCTATTTCGATCGCGTCGCCGGGGGAGAAGCTGCATCATGAGCGACGCCCTGATCCAGCAATCCATTGCCCGGCTCGTGCCCCAAGGCTCAAGAGTTCTCGACCTCGGTTGCGGCGACGGGGCGCTGCTGGACCTTCTGCAGCGCGAGCGCGGCTGCAGTGGCTATGGCATCGAGCTGGACGATGTCAACGTCCACGCCTGCGTGCGGCGCGGCGTGAATGTGATCCAGCTCAACCTGGACGAGGGCCTGACGATGTTCGGCGACCAGTCGTTTGACGTGGTGCTGCAGATCGACACCCTGCAGCACCTGCGCAACGCCGAGGTCATGCTGCGAGAAACCGCGCGCGTGGGTCGCCTGGGCATCGTCGCCTTCCCCAACTTCGCGCACTGGCCGAACCGCCTGAGCGTGCTGCGCGGGCGCATGCCAGTGACCCGGCGCCTGCCCTACCAGTGGTACGACACGCCCAACATCCGGGTCGGCACCCATGCCGATTTTGCCGATCTGGCTGGAAAAAATTCGCTGCGGGTGCTCGACGCCTTCGGCCTGCAGGAAGGCCGCGAGGTGCGTTTTCTGCCCAACTTGCGCGCCGGCACGGCCGTGTTCAAGTTCGAGCGCGGCTGATCCCCAAACGCTCAGGCCCGCTTCGGACCGGCATCCACTTCAAGCGCCACGTCGGCCAGGAAATCGCCGGCCCGCAGCCCGCCCTTCCCGGTTTCGGAACCCAGCGTCCCGCCATACACCTCCTTGAACGAAGCCAGGATCTGGTCCAGCGGCAGGTCGTCAAAGCTGCCGCGCTGATGCACGTACTCCATGTGCCGGTGGCCCGACAGATCGAACGGGTGGTAGATCGAGTCGTGCACGCCGTCGAACTCCAGCGGCAGCAGTCCGAAGCGCTGACACAGTTCCAGGTTGAAGGCCGGCGTCGCCTTGCGCCAGGCTCCGTCGATCCAGATATCGGTGTAACCGTGCCAGACGAACAGGTCGGTCTTCATGGTCTCGCGCATGCGCTCGGTCGAGAGGTGATTGCGCACGTCCGCAAAGCCCAGGCGCGCCGGGATGCCCGCAGCCCGGCAGGCCGCCGCCAGCAGCGTGGCCTTCGGCACGCACCAGCCATAGCCATTGGACAGCACGGTGCTGGCCTTCATGCCGACGGGCGACAGGTCGATGCGGTAAGGGTCGTAGCGAAAGCCGTCGCGCACCGCGTAAACCAGCGCCACGGCGCGCTCGCGATCGCTGGTGCCGCGGGCGTGTTCCGCGGCGAAGGCCTGAACGGCCGGGTGGTCGCTGTCGATGAAGGCCGTGGGGCGCAGGTTATCCGAGGTCATGACAGCATGATCCCAGAAATTGCAGCAGGCGCGGCCACCCTGGCGACACCGGCACCCGCTGGGGCTCGCCGCTGCTACCATGCGATTCAACGGGATTTCAGCCTCCCGAAGCTTCACGGATTGACGGTGTCCGGTCCAAGCGCTGGCAACCCGATAGACCTTTTTCGTGGACACCTCACGCCCAGCCTCTTCGGTCTCTTTTTCTGAAGCCTTGCGTTTCTGGCTCAGGCTCGGCTTCATCAGCTTCGGCGGCCCGGCCGGGCAGATCGCCATCATGCATCGCGAGCTGGTGGAGCAACGCCACTGGATCAGCGAGAAGCGCTTTCTGCACGCGCTGAACTATTGCATGCTGCTGCCCGGCCCCGAGGCGCAACAGCTCGCGACGTATATCGGCTGGCTGATGCACCGCACCTGGGGCGGCATCGTGGCAGGCACCCTTTTCGTGTTGCCCTCGCTGTTCATCCTGATCGCCTTGAGTTGGGGCTATGTGGCGTTCGGCAACGTGCCCTGGGTGGCGGGACTGTTCTACGGGATCAAGCCGGCGGTGGCTGCCATCGTGCTGCAGGCGGTGCAGCGTATCGGCAGCAAGACGCTGAAGACGCCGACCCACGCGCCGGTGCTGTGGGCGATCGCGCTGTTGAGCTTTGTCGCCATCGCCTTCCTGAAGATTCCGTTTCCCTGGGTGGTGCTGGGCGCGGCGCTCACCGGCTGGATCGGTTCCCGGGTCGCACCAGCGCAGTTTGCATCGGGCGGGGGCCAAGGCGCGGGCTTGGCCAGCAGCCATCCCGCTTTGATCGGCGACGACACACCCACACCGCCCCATGCCCGTTTCAACAAGAAGCGCCTGGCACAGGTGCTGGCCGCCGGTGCATTGCTGTGGCTGCTGCCCATGGCCGCTCTGCTGGCCTGGCAGGACTGGGACGTCTCGCCGGCCAACACGCTGGCGCAAATGGGCTGGTTCTTCACCAAAGCGGCGCTGCTGACCTTTGGGGGCGCCTATGCGGTGCTGCCCTACGTGTACCAGGGCGCGGTGGAGCACTTCCAGTGGCTCACCGGGCCGCAGATGATCGACGGCCTGGCGCTGGGCGAGACCACGCCGGGCCCGCTGATCATGGTGGTGGCTTTCGTCGGCTTTCTCGGTGGCTGGACGAAACAGGTGCTGGGGCCGGACAGCCTGTTGCTGGGCGCGGCGCTGGCAGCCACGGTGGTGACCTGGTTTACCTTCCTGCCTTCGTTCATCTTCATCCTGGCCGGCGGGCCGCTGGTCGAATCGACCCATGGCAAGGCGCATTTCACCGCGCCGCTGGTGGCCATCACGGCGGCAGTGGTCGGCGTGATCGCAAGTCTCGCTTTGTTTTTCATAGCGCACATCGCCCTTCCGACGCTGGGGAATGGCCAAAATCATTCAAATATCGACTGGATGGCCCTGGCGCTGGCCGCTACGGCCGCCGTGGCGCTGCTGCGCTTCAAGGTGGGGGTGATCCCGGTGATCACCGCCAGTGCCCTGGCAGGGCTGGCGCTGCGGCTGGGCGGGTTGACATAAGCTAAAGTTGTACGATCAATTGTTCACCCATGGTCGCCCGCTTCAAGTCCATCACCCCCGGCGCGCACCTGTCCGATCAGGTCGCGGAGGTGCTGGCGGCCGAAATCCGCGCCGGCCGGCTGGCGGTCGGCGAAAAACTGCCGACCGAAGCTGCACTGGTGGAGCAGTTTTCCGTCAGCCGCACCGTCGTCCGCGAAGCGGTGTCAAGGCTCAAGTCGCTGGGGCTGGTCGATTCGCGCCAGGGCAGCGGCATGTACGTCAGGGACGCGGGGTTTTCCCCGCTCAATTTCGACGCAAAATCTGCTGTTTCGAAACAGGCTGTCATCCAGATGGTGGAAGTGCGGCGGGCACTGGAGGCTGAAGTCGCCGCGCTGGCCACGCAACGTTGCACACCCACCGACGTCCAGCGCATCCGTCGTTCCATCTCTGCGTTGGAGCAGGCCGTGCTGGCCGGCGGCGACGGCGTGGACGAGGACATCCAGTTTCATCGTGCCATCGCCGAGGCTGCTCGCAACCCGTTCCTGATCGGCACCCTGGAGTACCTGGGCCAGTTCCTGCGTGGCGCGACACGGGTCACCCGCGCCAATGAAGCACGACGTGCCGATTTCGCAAGACAGGTTCAGGACGAGCACGAAATGATCGCCCGAGCCATTGAAGCCGGCGATCCGGCGGTGGCGCGCCATGCCGCGTCGCGGCACATGGACAACGCCATCCAGCGCATTGAACAAGCTGACCCGTCCTTCTGGCAACAGGCCGGTGTCCAGTTGGCACAGCCCCTGGTTCGCGGCCTGGCAAGCAAGGACTGAGTCTCGGGCCTTCGCCGGCCCGATCGTTCAATCACCACAGCCCCGGGTAAACCCGATACTGCACTGCACCACAATTTGTATGATAACCAGACCAATCAGACGACACTCTGATCACACACCGCCCCTCCCCACCCCGCTGAGCAACATGAAACTTCAACGTCGCCAGATCCTCAAGGGCAGTGGCGCAGCCCTGCTGGCCCTCCCCCTGATGGCGGGGGCCCAGGCATGGCCGGCCCGGCCGATCCGTCTGGTGGTGCCCTTCCCGCCCGGCGGGCTGGTCGACACCATGGCCCGGCTGATCGGTCCGCGCTTGGCGCAGGAGCTGGGCCAGCCGGTGGTGATCGACAACAAGCCCGGCGCGGGCGGCAACCTCGGCGCGGCTGAAGTGGCCCGCGCCATGCCCGACGGCTACACCCTGCTGATGGCCTCGCCGCCGCTGACCATCAGCCCCGCGCTCTATGCCACCCTGCCCTACAGGCCCGAGCAGATCGTGCCCATCGGCCTGATCGGCCGCGTGCCCAACGTGCTGCTGGTCAATCCGAAGAGCGGCATCAACACCGTGGTTGAGCTCATCGCCCGCGCCAAAAAGACGCCCGGCCAGCTGAACTACGCCTCCAACGGCAACGGCACCTCGCTGCACCTGAGCGCCGAACTGTTCAAGACCACCACCGGAACCTTCATCACCCACATTCCCTACCGCGGCGCCGCACAGGCTGTTACCGGCCTTATGGCGGGCGAGGTGGACCTGATGTTCGAGAACCTGCCCTCGGTGCTGGGCCAGATCCAGGGCGGCGGCGTGAAGGCCCTGGCCGTGACCACGCGCCAGCGCAGCAAGGCGCTGCCGGGCGTGCCCACGCTGATCGAATCCGGGCTGGCCGATTTCGACGTCAGCGCCTGGTACGGCGTGGCTGCGCCCGCCGGCACGCCGGCTGTGGTGCTGGCCCGCATCGAGCAGGCGCTGGACAAGCTCTCGCGTGACCTCGAGATCGCCAGGACCATGGAATCACGGGGCGCCGAAGTGGGCTTTCTGGGCGCGGCCCAGATGAGCGCCTTCATGGCCGCCGACGCGATCAAGTGGAAGCGCGTCGCCGAGTTCGCAAAAATCACCCTGGGCTGAACGGAGAACAGCATGAACACAGTGACGCGTGTCGGCCTGATCGGTCTGGGGGCGATGGGCAAAGGCATGGCGCAATCGCTGCGCCGCGCCGGGCATGCGCCGCATGTCTTCGATGTGCGCACCGAGGCCGCGCAGGCCTTTGCCAGAGACGGTGGCGTGGCCTGCGGCCTCGCTGCCCGAGCTGGGCGCCGCCTGCGACGTGGTCGTGTCGGTGGTCGTCAACGCCGCGCAGACCGAATCGGTGCTGTTCGGCCCGGGCGGCGACGGCACCGGTTGCGCGGGGGCGATGAAGCCCGGCAGCGTGTTCGTGATGTGCTCCACGGTGGACCCGAACTGGTCGGTGGCGATGGAAAAGCGTCTGGCCGAGCTGGGCCTGCTCTATATCGACGCGCCCATCTCCGGGGGCGCGGCCCGTGCGGCCAGCGGCGAAATGACGATGATGACCGCCGGCCGCCCCGAAGCCTACGCCCGGGCCGAGCCGCTGCTCCACGCCATGGCCGCCAAGGTCTACAAGCTGGGCGACAGCGCCGGCGCGGGCAGCAAGGTCAAGATCATCAACCAGTTGCTGGCGGGCGTGCACATTGCCGCCGCCGCCGAGGCCATGGCGCTGGGCCTGCGCGAAGGCGTGGACCCGGCCGCGCTGTACGAGGTCATCACCCACAGCGCCGGCAACAGCTGGATGTTCGAGAACCGCATGGCGCATGTGCTGGCCGACGACTACACGCCGCTGTCGGCCGTGGACATCTTCGTGAAGGACCTCGGCATCGTGCTCGACATGGCCCGCGCCAGCAAATTCCCGCTGCCGCTGTCCAGCACCGCGCACCAGATGTTCATGCAGGCCTCCACCGCGGGCTTTGCGAAAGAGGACGACAGCGCGGTGATCAAGATCTTTCCCGGCATTGAACTACCAAAGAGAAAACCATGAAACCTGTTCTTCTCGGCTGCATCGCCGACGACTTCACCGGCGCCACCGACCTGGCCAACAACCTGGTGCGCGCCGGCATGCGCGTGGTGCAGACCATCGGCGTGCCCGACGGCCCTTTGGACGCCGAAGTGGACGCCGTGGTTGTCGCATTGAAATCCCGCACCATCGCACCATCGGAAGCGGTCGCCCAGTCGCTCGACGCGCTGGCCTGGCTGCAAGCGCAGGGCGCGCAGCAGATCTACTTCAAGTACTGCTCCACCTTCGACAGCACGGCGCAGGGCAACATCGGCCCCGTGACCGAGGCCCTGATGGACGCGCTGAAGACCGACTTCAGCATCGCCACTCCCGCCTTCCCCGACAACGGGCGCACCGTCTTCAAGGGCCATCTGTTCGTCGGCGAGGTGCTGCTCAACGAATCCGGCATGCAGAACCACCCGCTCACGCCGATGACAGATCCGAATCTGGTGCGCGTGATGCAGGCACAGACGCGCCGCAAGGTCGGACTGATCGACCACAAGGCCGTGGCGCAGGGCGAGGCGGCCATCCGCGCGCGCATCGACGCGCTGCGCGCGCAGGGCGTCGGCGTGGCCATCGTCGATGCGGTGTCGAACGACGACCTGCTGCGCCTGGGGTCGGCGCTCAAGGGCATGGCGCTGGTCACTGGCGGCTCGGGCGTGGCGATCGGACTGCCGGCGAATTTCGGGCTGGCGCCTTCCCTGCAGGCCAGCCAGTTGCCGACCGCCACCGGGCTGCAGGCGGTGGTGTCGGGCAGTTGCTCGCTGGCCACCAACCGGCAGGTCGCGCACTTCATCGCGGCCGGCCGTCCCGCCTTCGCGGTGAATCCGCTGCAACTGGCGGCCGGCGACGACGTGGCGACCGAGGCGCTGGCCTGGGCCGCGCCCTTGCTGGCCAGCGGGCCGGTGCTGGTCTATTCGACGGCCGAACCCGGCGCGGTGAAATCGGTGCAGGCGCAGCTCGGCGTGGAGGCGGCCGGCGCCATGGTCGAGCGCTGCATCGCCACGATTGCGCGCGGCCTGGTCGAGCGCGGCGTGCGCCAGCTCATGGTGGCCGGCGGCGAGACCTCCGGCGCCTGCGTGCAGGCGCTGGGCATCACGCAGATGCAGATCGGCCCGCAGATCGACCCCGGCGTGCCGTGGTGTCATGCCGTCACTGGAAACGGCAGCGTGCATCTGACCCTGAAGTCCGGTAACTTCGGAACCGACGACTTTTTTTCCAAAGCCTTTACGCTGCTCCCATGAACGAAGCGCAAGCCCGCGATGAAATCTGCCGCCTCGGCAAGAGCCTGTTCGATCGCGGCTACGTGCACGCCACGGCGGGCAACATCAGCGTGCGGCTCGACGATGGCTTCCTGATCACGCCCACCGACGCCTGCCTGGGTTTCCTCGACCCCGCGCGGCTGGCCCGCATCGACGCGGCAGGCAGCAAACCGGCGGCGACCAGGCCAGCAAGACCCTCGCGCTGCACCGCCAGATCTATGCGGCAGCCACCGCGTTCGACCCCTCCACCCGCTGCGTCATCCACACCCACAGCACGCACTGCGTCGCGCTGACCCTGCGCCCCGGCGCGGACGACGCCGGGGCCGAACTGCTGCCCGCGGCCACGCCCTACTTCGTCATGAAGGTCGGCCACGTGCCGCTCATCCCCTACCACCGCCCCGGCGACCCGGTGGCGGCCGGCCTGGTGGCGCAAACCATCACGCGCTATGGCCGGCAAGGCATGCCCATCCGCGCGGTGATGCTCAGCCGGCTGGGCCCCAACGTCTGGCACGACAGCCTCGCCGCCGCCATGGCCACGCTGGAAGAGCTGGAGGAGACGGCGAAGCTGGTGCATCTGAGCCCCACGCCGCCCGAGCCGCTGACCGAAAGCCAGATCAACGACCTGCGCCAGACCTTTGGCGCCCGCTGGTAGGCCACCTGAGGCCGAACAACCTCAATTCAGAGGAAAAATAGCACCAGCCCAGCGTGCTTTGGTCATTGTCTGCTATTGTTTTGTGAGACAACCGAAAGTGCCCATGCCCCGTTTTGCCGCCAACCTGTCCATGATGTACCCCGATCTGCCCTTCCTCGACCGGTTCGAGGCGGCGGCGAAAGACGGTTTCACCGCCGTGGAGTACCTGTTTCCCTACGCGTTTGCCAAGGAGGAACTCGTCGAACGCCTGCAGGCCAACAACCTGCAGCAGGTGCTGTTCAACGCGCCGCCCGGCGGCACCGACGCGGCCTCCATCGACCGGGCCTGGAACGGCGGCGACAAAGGCATCACCTGCATCCCGGGGCGCGAGGATGAATTTCGTGCCGGTGTGGCGCTGGCGCTGGACTATGCGCAGGCGCTGGGCTGCCCGCGCATCCACCTGATGGCCGGCCTGCTGCCCGCGGGCGTCAGCCGCGAGGCGGCGCAACGCACCTACGTGGCCAACCTGCGCTGGGCCGCCGCTGAGGCCGCCAGACATGGCCGCGACGTGCTGATCGAGCCGATCAACACCCGCGACATCCCCGGCTTCTTCCTGAACCGGCAAGACCAGGCGCACGCCCTCGTGGCCGAGGTGGGCGCATCCAACATCAAGGTGCAGATGGACCTGTACCACTGCCAGATCGTCGAAGGCGACGTGGCCATCAAGATTCGCCAGTACTTGCCCACCGGCCGCGTTGGCCACTTCCAGATCGCCGGCGTGCCCGAGCGCCACGAGCCCGACATCGGCGAAGTCAACTACCCCTACCTGTTCGGCGTGATCGACGAGGTGGCCGCCCAATGCGGCTGGGACGGCTGGATCGGCTGCGAGTACAAGCCCAAACGCGGCGGCCAGCCGGGCGGGACGTCCGCCGGGCTGGGCTGGTTTGGCGCGTATAGGGTACGCAGTTGATCGCTCGATGGATTGGGGCCGCCGCGCCGCTGACCGGGATCAGGGCTTCTGACGCTCGAAATAAATCTCGTAGCGCTGCTTGGCGACGGCCTGGAAATACACGCCCTTGAGGCGGTCGGTGGCCGGGTCGTAGCTGAGTTCGTAGGTCGACCCGTTGTAGCCGCCGGCCTGCAGCTCCAGAAACACCCGCAACGTCTGGCCGTCGCGCGAGGCCTGGGCCTTGGAAAAAGGCAACCCCTTGGGATTGAAATACATGGCTTCCAGCTGGCCATCGGCGCCGACGCTGCGAATCACCACGCCGTAGCCGCCGTCCGGGCGCACCCAGCGCCCCCGCAGCACGTCCAGCGCCACGGGCGCGTTTCGCACGACCGAGGGCACGCCGGCACCCCGGCTGTCCTGCGCCGAGGCCAGGCCGACGCACGTCAGCAAGGCAAGGCCGATGAAGGCAGGGAGAAGGGGGGCGGGTCTGAACAAGGTCTTCATCCCTGTATTGTCCATGAGCCGCCGCAACACCGTCAGTCCCGCCGCGTCGGGCAAACGGCCCTTCGACGATGCGCTGCGCATGGGGGTATGCTTCGATTCCCTTGTCGACCGGGCCGCGCTGCAGCCCGGGCGCGCGAAAGCCTGAGGGGCACTAGCTCTGCATCCGCATCGTTCCCGTTCACCGCATGAACAAGTTCCTCCTTCCGCTGGCTGCCTTCATCGCCCTGCTGGCGGTGTTCGCCGTTGGCCTGACCCTCAACCCGCGCGCGTTGCCCTCACCGCTCGTCGACAAGTCCGCCCCGGCTTTCAACGCACCGCTGTTGCACGATCCCGACCAGCGTTTTTCGCCCAGCGAAATGGCCGGCAAGGTCTGGTTGCTCAACGTCTGGGCCTCCTGGTGCGTGGCCTGCCGGGAAGAGCATCCGGTGCTGGTTGCCTATTCCAGGACGGACGCAGCGGTGCCGATCATCGGGCTGAACTACAAGGACAAACGCGACGATGGCCTGCTCTGGCTGGCGCGCTTTGGCAATCCCTATCAGTTGTCCGCCTTTGACGGCGATGGCCGCATCGGCATCGACTACGGTGTCTATGGGGTTCCCGAAACCTACCTGATCGACAAGACCGGCCGGATCCGCTTCAAGCAGAACGGGCCGGTCACCGCCGAAGTGCTGGAAAAGACCCTGCTGCCGCTGATCAGGAGTCTGAACCCATGACCCATTCGGGCTGGTTTCGCACGCACTGTTCTGGAGCACAATCCAGTTTTGGCCCGCCCGCCCCCATGCACCGCCTGCCCCCCGTTTCTTCGATGCCGTACCGGCGCATCCTGCCCGGCGTTTCCATGGCGCTGGCCTTTCTGCTGCCCGCATCGCTACATGCAGCCGATGCCCGGGAGATCGCCAGGACGGTCTGCGCGGCTTGCCACGGGGTGGACGGCAACAGCAGCGAGCCCGCCAATCCCAAGCTGGCTGGCATGGACCAGGAATACCTGATGCGCCAGCTCAAGGCCTTCGCCGAAGGCAAGCGCCGCGACGACACCATGTCGGCCATCATCGCCAGCCTCGATTCCGGCGATTTCGCGAAGCTGGCGACCTACTATGGTTCCCAGAAACCCACGCCGGGCACCGTGCGGGATCCGCAACTGGCCGCCAAGGGTCGCGCGCTTTTCGAGGATGGCAACACCGACAGCGGCGTGCCCGCCTGCGCCGGGTGCCATCAGTCCGATGGCCAGGGCAACGCGCGCTTTCCCCGTCTGGCGGGACAGCACCAGGCCTATGTCCTCAAGCAAATCGCCGACTACAAGAGCGGGCGTCGCGCCACCGACCCCCTGATGACCACCGTCGGCAAGCGCCTGAGCACCGATGAAGCCCGGGCGCTGGCCGAATACATCGCGGGGCTTTGAGAGGTAAACATGTTGTCTCGACACTTGCTGGGATTCCTGCTCGCGGGATTGGGCGGTTCGCTGGCGCTGGCCGGCACGCCGCCCGAACCGTGGAACGCTCCCTATGCGGAGAAGACCGCGGCCCTCAGCCTCAAGGGGGACATTGCCCGCGGGGCGGCGGCTTTCGAGATTTGCCAGGGCTGCCACCGCGCCGGCGCCCTGGGCCGCGCCGATGGCAGCTATCCGCGTCTCGCGGGTCAGCACGCCAACGTGCTGGTCAAACAGATGGCCGATGTGCGCTCCGGCCGGCGCAGCAATCTGAAAATGCTGCCGTTTGCCGACCACCAGGCGCTGTCGGTCCAGGACATTGCCGACATCGCCGCTTACCTGCAGTCACTGCCCGTTCCGCCCACCCAGGGACAGGGGCCGGGCACCGATCTGGCACGTGGCCGCCAACTCTACGAACGTGATTGCCAGGTCTGCCACGGGAAGCAGGGCGAGGGCAAGGCGGACCAATTCTTCCCCCGGATTTCCGGCCAGCACTACGCCTACCTGCTGCGCGAAGGCAGCCTGATCCGCGACGGCAAACGGCACAACGCCCACCCGGACATGGTGCTGGCCATCGGAAAATATTCCGACGAGGACACCGCGGCCGTTTCGGACTACATCTCGCGCCTTCCCGTCGGCGGCCGCTAGCCAGAGCCGTCCAGGCGCGGCGGGTCAGTGGGGGGTTTGCGATTTCTCGGGCGGGGCCAGCCTGGCGCGCTCGCCAAGACCGGACGCCTCCATCGCCTTGCCTTCGGCGATCTTCACGGCCCGGGCGATTTCTTCGTAGAACTCGCTGTTCTTGGGCAGCTTCTTCATCAACCGCCGCCAGAAGTGCAGCGACTCGGCCCACTTCTGCTGCTGATAGGCCGCCAGGCCCGCGAGTTCCAGCGCCTTCTCATTCTCGTAATCCAGCTCCAGCGCCTGCGCGACGAGCTCCATCGGCCGGCCGTCCAGACGGCCGGCCTTGAGCGCGATGGCTTCGGCCTGCTGCGACAGCATCCGGGCCTCCTTGGGCGCCAGCTGGGCCGCCTTGGCCAGGGCAAGCTCGGCTTCGTCCAGGCGCTGCAGGGCAATATAAGCGCGCCCCAGGGCATACCAGCCCTCGGCATCGTCGGGTTTGGCCTTCAGCTTGCCTTCCAGCGCCTTGACCATTGCATCGGTATCGTAGGCGGCATGGGCCTGCGTCAGCGCCTGCTCCTGAAGAATGGTCGGCGCGCCCAGATACAGGTAAAGCCCGGCGGTCAGCGCCGGCATCACGCCCAGCAATGCGAGGGTCATCCAGCGCCGCCCCGCACGCGCCGACCCTGGGTCAGGCATCGAACCGGCCTCTTCCCCGCCCGCAACGATTGACACGGCGAGGCGCGGGGCAAGACGGGTGCGCCACAGGGGCACGAGAAGGAAAATCAGAGCGACCGAAATCAGCGCGCCCACACCGAGCCAGAGATTCATGCTTTCATCTCCCCCTGCCGACGCAGCCCCAGCGCAGCCAGCCAGCCGCCGACGAACATAAACAATGCCCCGGTCCACAGCCATCCGACGAAGGGCTTGATGTACAACTGCACGCTCCAGGCGCCACCGGGCAGGGGTTCCCCGAGCGCCACGTAGACGTCGCCGAGAAAGCCGTAACGGATCGCTGCCTCGGTCATGGTGGTCCGGGTTGCGCGGTACATGCGCTTTTCAGGCAGCAAGGTCGCCATCGCCTTGCCGTCGCGACGGAGTTGCAGCGTGCCGCGCATGGCGGAGTAGTTCGAGGCGGGAACTTCGGTCGCACCCTCGAAGATGAATTCGTAACCCCCCAGGGACGCGCGGTCGCCCTGGCGCATCGAGACAGTGCTTTCGCTTTGATACGCCGACACCAATCCGATGCCCACAACGCCGACGGCCAGGCCCGCGTGCGCAAAGCCCATGCCGATCGCGCTGAGAGACAGGAAACCAGCTTCGCGAGCGCGCGCCACGAGGCCGCCAAGGGTCGCCAGGATCATCCAGGCCCCCAGACCCAGACCCAGTGAGGCCTGCCACTTGAAGGCGCTGAAGGCAAAAGGCAGCAGACCCGCAACCAACAACGCCGCCAACGCCGGCCAGCGCAAGGCGCGCACGACATCGGCCATGCGGGTTTCGCGCCAGCGCAAGCGCGGCGCCACCCCCAGCAACAGCAGCACCGGAACCATCAAAGGCACGAAGACGGCATTGAAGTACGGCGGGCCGACAGAAACCTTGCCGAGATCGAATGCGTCGAGCACCAGCGGATACAGGGTGCCCAGCAAGACAGTGGCCAGCGCCACCAGCAGCAGCACGTTGCCGGTCAGGATGGCCGTTTCGCGCGACACCGGCTGGAAGTCGCCCGGGGTTGCGCCGCCTTCGCCAGCGGCCTTCACCACACTCGCCCGCCGGGCAAACAGCGCCAGCGAGCCGCCGATGACGATCGCCAGGAAGATCAGGATGAACAGGCCCCGCAGCGGATCCTGGGCGAAAGCGTGCACCGAAGACAGCACGCCCGAACGCACGAGAAACGTGCCCACCAGGGACAGCGAAAACGCCCCGAGCGAGAGGAACACCGTCCAGACCTTCAAGGCCCCGCGTCGCTCGGTGACCACCAGCGAATGCACCAGCGCCGTGCCCGCGAGCCACGGCATCAGGGATGCGTTTTCAGACGGATCCCAGAACCACCATCCACCCCAGCCGAGTTCGTAGTACGCCCACCACGATCCGATCATGATGCCCAACGTCAGGAACGACCAGGCCACCAACGTCCAGGGCCGCACCCAGCGCGCCCAGACCGCGTCGAGCCGGCCTGAAATCAACGCCGCGATGGCGAACGCGAACGCCACCGAGAACCCGACATAGCCCATGTAGAGCAGCGGCGGGTGAAAGATCATGCCGGGGTCCTGCAGCAGCGGGTTCAGGTCGCGCCCGTTGGCCGGCGGCGGATGCAGGCGCATGAAGGGGTTGGACGTGAACAGGAGGTAGGCAAGAAAGCAGAAGCTGAGCAGCCCCATGACGCCGACGACGCGCGCCACCAGGTCGGCCGGCAGGCGACGACTGAACAGCACGACGGCCAGCGTCCAGCCGGCCATCAGCGTGGTCCACAGGAGGAACGAGCCCTCGTGCGAGCCCCAGGCTGCGGAAAACCGGTACTCGATCGGCAGCTGACGCGAGGAATGATCGGCCACGTTCATCACGGAGAAATCATTGACCAGAAAGGACCAGATCAACGCCAGAAAGCCTGCCAGAACCAACAGCAACTGCCCGACAACGGCACCACGCGCCATCGCCATCCAGCCGCCATGGGCACGCGAGGCCCCGGCCAGCCCGAGGATGCCCTGGGCCAGCGCAAGTTGCAGGGCAATGATCAGGGCCACATGGCCCAGTTCTGGAATCATGTCTTCAGGAAGATGAACAAGAAAAAAGGGGCGCGGAATTCCGCGCCCCGGTGATCGTACTCTGGCGCAATGACTACTTCGTGGCCGTTGCAGGCCCTGATGGCGCCGCCGGAGCCGCTGCCGCTACAGGCACGGCCGTCTTGGCGGCCATCGCGTCGGTGAGCACCTTGATCCCGGCCTGCGATTCGGCGACGGACTGGGTCAGGGACTTGCGGGCCGCTGCCGGATTATGGAACCCGACCGAGTTCTCGGCGGTCCACCATTCCCATTGCGTCTGCGCGTCGTCATGGTGCTTCTGCGCCGCCTTGATCGCCTCAGGCGCAACGCCCACCGCGCGGGCCCGTGCAAAGGTATCGATCAGCTGGGCAAGCCAGAACTCGGCCTTGGCGATCCTGCCGCGCGTGTAACTCTGGATCGCGTCGATCTGGTACTTGGCGTCCTGCTCGGTCATCTCGCCGTGGCACTTCACGCAGGTTTCCTTGAGCATGTAGCGCGGAGACTTCTGCTGGTGGTTGGTGAAGGTCTTGCCGCCCTTGTCCACCTTGCCCATGTGGCAGTCCTTGCACTGGACGCCTTCGCGCTCGTGCTTGGACATCCAGAAGGTTTCGGTCTCCGGATGCTGGATCTTGGAAAGTGCGGCCCCGGTCACCGAATGCCGGAAGTCCTTGAAGTTGCCGAACTTGTCGACCATCTTCTTGTTGTAGTCGAACACGTTGGACCACTGGAACAGGTTGGTGCGCTGGTCGGCCATGGTCACCGGTTTGTCCGTGCCGTTGGGGCCCGCGCCCGGCTCAAAGCCAGGGTTGCAGTTGTATTCCACGTGGCACTGGGCGCACATCATGACCGAGTCCGTCTTGGACAGCAGGCCGATGGCACGGAAACCATCGCGGAAGGTGACCTTCTTCATCGGGTTCTTTTCGCTCTTGGCCTTGTCATAGGGATAGGTGCCTTCGCCGCGATCCACCACCGCCTGGATCAGCGCGTCACGCACGACGCGTGGCGCCGACGAGTGCGGGTCGTGGCACATGTAGCAGTTCAGCGCGTGGTTGACGTCGCGGGCAAATTCGACCGGTTTGGACACCCGGCTCCACTTGGCACGCGGATCCGGATCGCCCATGTACTTCCACTTCAGGATGTTGTCGAAGGACTTGCAGTTCATGCACACCGGGTTCGCGGCGGTGGCGGTTCCGGGCAGGAAGATCTTCTGGTCGCTGTTGGCCGGATCGGCATCCTTCAGCACGAGTTCCCACATGTTGGTCAGCACCGCCTTGGAATCGGTGATGTAAGTCCAGTCCTTGAGCTGGAAGCGGCCCCCGTAGGAGCGGTCGACGATCAGGTGATCCAGGTTCATGAAAACGTGGCTGCGCGGCTCGTTGTGCTCACGGGTGAAACCGTGCGGCGCCATCAGCTTGTCGAACAGCGGCGACACGCCGCGCGCGGTGGCCTTCTCGATTTTGGCGCCGGACTCATGGTTGACCGTCGCGAAGGAGTTGAACTGTTCCTGGTGGCAGGTCGCGCAGGCGGCATGGTCGGTGCGGGTGCCGATGGACTGGTTGATGCCGTCGGCCTTGCCGTTCTTCGCGAGGTGGTTCTCCGCCCCGGTGTGGCAATAGGCACAGTTCACATTGGAGTGCTTGCTGTTGAGGTGGAATTCCTTGATGTCCTTGTGGCAGCTGTAGCAGGTGGTGACGTCAACGAACTTGATCTTGGACTCGGCCGACTTCGCCAGATTGCCCTTCATCTGCTGCAGCGTGGCATCCTGTTGCTTGGCATAGGCCGGATCCGGCCCTTTGGTTTGCGCCATCGCCACGCCAAGAACGGCTGTCGCACACAGCGCAACCAACCCTCTCAACCACTTCTTTGCACCCATTTCCATGCTCCCGGAACATCGTGGGGAAATCCACGCCGGCGAGTCTATGTCGCATCGCGATGCACCAAAAGGGGGAAAACTCAACGGGATTCACCTTTCGCCGGAAAATCGACGGGGTTTGATCTGGATCAACCATGCAGACCGGGCTGGATGCGCCCCGCGCAGGAGCCGCGCGACGCGCTGAGCCGTTGGCGCAGGGATTCACCGGGTTCGCAAGCAACAGGCGCGAAGAGTCCTGTTTTCATAGCGTCTTACGACCTTCTGACGCTGGGATTAGGGCATTTTCATCACTGATCGACGCCGGAATGCCCCCAACCGATCCCTGGACGGCTCGCCACTTCAGTCAAGCTGCGATCACGGCCTCGTAGGCCTGGCGCGTCGACGGCGCTACAGCTGCCAGCACCTGTGCGTACGACGTCTGGTGCCGCGCCAGCAAGCGCGCCGAGGCGACGGCCCGGGAACGGCAATACCAATGGCAGGTGTGCTGCATCAGGAACAACTCGGCTGACAGGGTGTAAGCCTTGTCCCTGGGCGTCAGGCCACGGCGGTTCTCCACGGCTTCTGCAATGCCACGCGCATGGACGGCCAGCGCCTGGCGCATATCGAAGGTCGCCTTCGGCAACAGCTGGCTGGCATAGGGGAGCGCCACGGGCAGTGTGCTGACGCGGGCATCCGCCTCGCCAACCGCGGCGAACGCCGTCGCAAAACGGCTGAACTGTTCCACCAGGTCGCGCTCCTGGGCATTCAGCATGGCCCAGATGGGCGCCTGTCGCTCGGGGTCGCTCTCGCCCAGCGCGCGCAGGTAGCCCTGGGTCAGGTTTTCCATCAGCTTTTCAATCTGGAACTGCATCAAGTGGCGCCCCAGCAGCGCGACACGCCGGGCCTGATCCCTGGATTTCAGCCAGAAGGCGCCCAGGCCAATCATCATCACCAGCACAAGCATTTCCATGGCGCAGCCCAGGGTGGTTGGAACAGGCAGCAGTGTAGGGGCCGGCGCCCGGGAGTCGCCGTGCCGCCACAAATCCGATGCAGCGCGTCGAGAATGCCAAAATGTGTCTGACGCCACTGTCCGATCCTCCTTCCGAATCCATGCCCTCTCCCTCTCCGGAACGCAACCTGGCGCAAGCCCTGCAGGAAGGGCGCTGCCGTGACCCCTTCAGCCACCTCGGGCCACACCAGGATGGGGCCGCCGGCGACTGGGTCATCCGAGCCTTTCTGCCGGGCGCAACCATGGTGACCGCGCTGGCCGATGCGGACGGCGCAGTGCGGGCCGAGTTGACCGACCCCGACGGAACGGGCCTGTTCATCGGCCGCCTCGCCAGCGCCACCCGCCCCCGGTACCGGCTGGCCGTGGCGTTCGGTCAACAACACTACACACTGGAAGACCCGTACCGGTTCGGTCCCTGGCTGGGCGACATGGATGTCTGGCTGCTCGCCGAAGGGCAGCACCTGCGCCCCTGGCAGAAACTGGGTGCGCATCCCACCACCCTGGACGGGACAGACGGGACGGCTTTTGCCGTCTGGGCGCCGCATGCCCAGCGGGTGTCGGTGGTGGGCGACTTCAATGGCTGGGAGGGCCGGCGACACCCGATGCGCTGGCGGGTGGAATGCGGCGTGTGGGAAATCTTCCTGCCGGACGTGGCGCCCGGGGCGCTGTACAAGTTCGAGGTCATCGACGCCCACGGACAGCACATGCTCAAGGCAGACCCTTACGCGCGTCGCAGCGAGGGGCCGCCCGGCAACGCCGCTGTGGTCTGCAGCGAGCCCACGCCGACGCAGCGCACCGCTGCCGACAGGCCCCGTAGCGATGCAGCGCCGATCGCGATCTACGAGGTGCATGCGGGCTCCTGGCGCCGACCCGCAGGCCAGATGCCGGACTGGGACTATCTGGCATCCACTCTGGTGCCGTACGCCGCCGATCTGGGCTTCACCCACATCGAGCTGCTGCCGGTCAGCGAACACCCGTTCTATGGCTCCTGGGGCTACCAGCCCACCGGCATGTACGCGCCCACCGCGCGCTACGGGTCACCCGAGGCGCTGCGACGTTTCATCGGGGCCGCCCACGGCGCCGGCCTGAAAGTGATCCTGGACTGGGTGCCCGGCCATTTCCCGGCCGACCCGCACGCGCTGGCGAACTTCGACGGCACGGCGCTGTACGAGCATGCCGACCCGCGCGAGGGATTCCATCGCGACTGGAACACCCTGATCTACAACTTCGGCCGCAACGAGGTGCGCAACTTTCTCGTCGGCAGCGCCCTGTACTGGGTCGAGCAGTACGGCGTGGACGGCCTGCGGGTGGACGCGGTAGCGTCCATGCTGTACCGCGACTACAGCCGCCCAGCCGGCGAATGGGTGCCCAACCGCGACGGCGGCCGGGAGAACTACGAGGCCATCGACTTCCTGAAGCAGGCCAACGACATCGTGCACCGCGAAGCACCGGGCGTGTTGACGCTGGCCGAGGAGTCCACCGCGTTTCCGCGCGTCACCGGGGACACCGGGCACGGCGGCCTGGGCTTCGACTACAAGTGGAACATGGGCTGGATGAACGACACGCTGGCCTACTTCGCGCTGGATCCGATGTACCGACGCTGGCACCACGACCGCATCACCTTCGCCATGATGTACGCCTACAGCGAGCATTTCGTGCTGCCGCTCTCCCACGACGAGGTGGTGCACGGCAAGGGTTCGCTGCTGGGCAAGATGGCGGGCGACCCCTGGCAGAAGCGCGCTCATCTGCGCGCGCTGTATGCGCTGATGTGGGCCTTCCCCGGCAAGAAGCTGATGTTCATGGGGTGCGAGCTGGCCACGCCTTGCGAATGGAACCATGATGGCGAGCTCGACTGGGGCCTGCTTCAGGACCCGGCCCACGCCGGCGTGCAGCGCCTGGTGCGCGACCTCAACCATGGCTACCGCACGCACCCGGCCCTGCATGCGCGCGACGCAGACCCTGGCGGTTTCCAGTGGATCAGCGCCGATGACCGTGACAACTCCGTCTTCAGCTTTGTGCGCTACGGCCACGGCCCCCGTGACGCCGTGGCCGTCGTCTGCAATCTCACACCGGTGCCGCGCGACGGCTACCGCATCGGCGTCCCGCACGCAGGTGCCTGGCGTGAATGCCTGAACACTGACTCGGGACACTACGGGGGCACCAATGCCGGCAACCACGGCCGGGTCCTGACCGAGGCGATTCCGATGCACGGTCAGCCCTGTTCGCTGAGCCTTCACCTGCCGCCCCTGAGCGTGATCTGGCTCGCGGCGGAGGCGCCAACATGACCCTGGGCGGCGACAGGCCCACGGCCCCGGTGTGCGAGCCCGGCCGGCCTTGGCCCATGGGTGTCGTTCCGGCGCTGTTCGGTGGCCGTGCGGGCATCAATATCGCGGTTGCAGCGCGCCATGCCACCGCAGTGGAGCTGTGTCTCTACGATGAGACCGGCCGCCATGAAACCGACCGCATCCGCCTGCCGAGCTGCACGGAGGGCATCTGGCACGGATTTGTGCCGGGCCTTGGCGCCGGACAACGATACGGCCTGCGCGCCCACGGACCGTGGCAGCCCGACGCCGGGCATCGTTTCAATCCGCAGCGCTTGCTGATCGATCCCTGGACGCGCTCCCTGTCCGGGCCCCTGGAACGGCTGGCGAACGAGATCGGCTATCGCGCCAGTGCGCCGGACCAGGCTTGCGCCTACGACAACGCCGAGCGCATGCCGCGCTGCCGCGTGGTCGATGTCCAAGAAGAACTGCGCCGCGGCGCGGCCATCATGCCCGGGCCCGACACGCCATTGGCCCGAACGGTCCTCTATGAGGCCCATGTGAAGGCGCTGACCGCGCTGCATCCTGGCGTGCCGGCTGCGCTGCGGGGCACTTACGCGGGCCTGGCCAGCCCGGCGATGCTGGCGCACTACCAGCGCCTCGGGTTGACCGCGCTGTGCCTGCTGCCCGTGCAGCTGCACGTGGACGAGCACCATCTCATCGAGCGCGGCATGACCAACCACTGGGGCTACAACACGTTGGCCTTCTTCGTGCCGGACCCGCGCTATGCCACGGTGCCGGTGCACGAACTGGGCGCCGACGACGCCGCGGTCCGCGCGGAGTTCCGCACCATGGTGGACACCTTGCACCGCAACGGGATCGAAGTGATCCTCGATGTGGTCTACAACCACACGGCCGAGGGCAATGCGCTGGGACCGACCTTGTCGTGGCGAGGGCTGGACAACGCGGCCTGGTACGCCCTGGACGAGCACGGCCGCCACCTCAATCCGAGCGGCTGCGGCAACACCTTCAACATGGGAAACCCCAACGTCGTTCAGATGATCATGGACAGCCTGCGCTGGTGGGTGCAGGCCTACGGCGTGGATGGCTTCCGCTTCGATCTGGCCACCGCGCTGGGGCGTGAACCGGCGCAGGGCCAGCACTTCAACCCGAGGGCAACCTTGTTCACGGCAATGGCCCAGGATCCGGTGCTGGCGCGGGTCAAACTCATTGCCGAGCCCTGGGACATCGGACCCGACGGCTATCAGACCGGTCGCTTCGGCGCGCGCTGGCAGGAATGGAACGACCAGTTCCGCGACACCATGCGCGCCTGGTGGCTCGGGCACCCTTGCACTCGCGGGCAGATCGCGCGACGCCTGGCGGGCTCCAGCGACCTGTTTCAGGCCAGTGGCCGCAGTCCGTTGGCCAGCATCAACATGGTGACCGCGCACGACGGGTTCACGCTGGCCGACCTGACCGCTTATGTGAACAAGCACAACCAGGCGAATGGCGAAGACAACCGCGACGGCCACAACCACAACCTGAGCGCGAACGCCGGCCACGAGGGCCCCTGTGGCGATCCCGCGATCGCGCGCCGGCGCGCCCAATGGCGCCGCGCCCTGCTGGCCACGCTGCTGTGCGCGCAAGGCACGCCGCAGTTGCTGGCGGGCGACGAGCTGGCGCATAGCCAGCAGGGCAACAACAACGCCTATTGCCAGGACAACCCGGTGACATGGCTGGACTGGAACGCCGCCGACGAGGCGCTGACCGCTTTCACGGCTGCGCTGGTGCACCTGCGGCAGCGCTACCCTGGCCTGCGCCACCCGCAATGGTTCCGCGGCGAAAAGCATGCCGGCGAGGGATGGCCTGACATTGTCTGGCGCACGGCCGACGGCCTGCGCCCCGACACCAGCGCCTGGGAGCTGCCAGACGGCCGCTTGCTGTGCTGCGTCATCACCGTGGGCGAAGGCGGCAAACCGCCGCGCGAGCGACTCATGCTGATCCTGCTGGCGGGCGAGGACGAGGTCGTTGTGCAACTGCCACAAGGGACCTGGAACGTGATGCTGGAGACGGGCAGCGGGCAGGTCGCGCGGCCGGGCGGTCCACCGGTTGCCACCGTGTCCGCTTCCTTGCGGGTTGCGCCGCCCAGCGTCGTGGTATTGGTCCAACCCATGGTCCCGCAAGAGCCAGCCACCGTGGAGATACCTCAATGACGCCTGCGGCCCCAGGCCACCCGCTGCTGGCGCGCCGCACCAGTGGCGTTCTGCTGCACCTGACCAGCCTGCCGGGGCGCCATGGCAGCGGCGACATGGGCATCGCTGCCGTGCATTTCCTGGATTGGCTGGCGCTGGCGGGCCAGTCGCTGTGGCAGATCCTGCCCCTGACGCCCCCCGGCGCCGGTCATTCGCCCTACCAGAGCCCTTCGGCCTTTGCCGGCAGCCCCTGGCTGGTGGACCTGGACGACCTGGTGGCTTGCGGTTGGCTGGCACCCCTGCCAGACGCCGGTTTCGACACCCGCCACTGCGACTTCGCCCGCGTGATTCCCTACCGGCTGCGCGCGCTTCGTGCGGCCTGGCAGGGTTTTTCCGAGCATGCCGGTGAGCCAGAGAAGGCGGCCTTGGCCGATTTCACCCATCACCACGCCGAATGGCTGGACGACTACGCCCTGTTCATGGTGCTGCAGGCCCGCCACGGCCCGGACTGGCCCGATTGGCCACCCGCGCTGGCGCACCGCGATCCGCGCGCCCTGCAATCCGTGCGGGACGAAACGGTGGGGGAACTCGGCTTCTGGCACTTCGTACAGTGGCGCTTTCATGTGCAATGGCAGCGCCTGCGCGAGGAGGCCCACTCGCGCGGCATCCACATCGTCGGAGATGTGCCGATCTTCGTCGCGCACCAGAGTGCTGACGTCTGGGCCCACGCCGACCAGTTTCTGCTTGATGCCCAGGGTTTGCCCGACGTCGTTGCCGGGGTGCCGCCCGACTACTTCAGCGCCACCGGCCAGCGCTGGGGCAACCCGTTGTACCGCTGGGACCGCATGGCGCTCGACGACTACCGCTGGTGGAAGCAACGCATGGCCCACCTGCTGACCCTGGTTGACGTGGCGCGCCTCGACCATTTCCGCGGCTTCGAGGCCAATTGGAAGATCCCGGCCAACGAACCGACGGCCCAGGGGGGGCACTGGAGTCCCGGCCCTGGTCGGGCGTTCTTCCAGTCGATTCGGGAAGAGCTCGGGACCCTGCCCATCATTGCCGAGGACCTCGGCATCATCACCGAGGACGTGACACGCCTGCGCCGCGCGTGCGGTTTCCCCGGCATGCGCGTGATGCAGTTCGCTTTTGGTGACAACGCCCGCAATCCCTACCTGCCCCACAACTTCGGGCGCTGCACCGTGGCCTACACCGGGACTCATGACAACAACACCACGGTGGGCTGGTGGGCCAACGCGAGCGAGAACGAACGCCAGGCTGCGCGACAGTACCTCGGCCAGGTGACGGACTCCGAGATCCACTGGGCCATGATCCAGTCGCTCTCACAGTCCGTGGCGAACACGCTGGTTGTTCCGTTCCAGGACGTGCTGGGACTGGACGGACAACACCGGATGAACACGCCCGGCCAGCCCGAGGGATGCTGGTCCTGGCGCTTTGCCTGGGCCGACGTCGGCGACGAACCAGCCCGCCGGCTTTCATCGATGCTCCGCGCCCACGGACGCGCCTGAAGTCCCCAGCCGATCCCGCATGACAAGCACTCGCAACCCACAAACCGTCGATCAAGGAGGCCCTGCATGAACCCGAACCAGCACCAGAACGAACCCCACCAGCTCGCCCGACGCACCCTTGGCCTGGTGCTCGCGGGCGGTCGCGGCTCGCGCCTGCACGCCCTGACAGACCGTCGCGCCAAGCCGGCGGTCTACTTCGGCGGCAAGTTCCGTATCGTCGACTTCGCGCTGTCCAACTGCCTGAACTCCGGCGTGCGCCGCGTCAGCGTGGTCACCCAATACAAGTCGCACAGCCTGCTGCGTCACCTTCAACGCGGCTGGTCGTTCCTGCGAAGCGAGTTCAACGAGTACATCGATCTGCTGCCCGCGCAGCAACGCATCGACGAGACCTCGTGGTACCAGGGGACGGCCGACGCGGTCTTCCAGAACCTCGACATCCTGATGGCAGAACGCCCCGAATACATCCTGGTGCTGGCCGGCGACCATATCTACAAGATGGACTACGCCAACCTGATCGCAGACCACGTGGCGCAGGGTGCGCCGTGCACCGTGGCCTGCATCGAAGTGCCGCTGGCCGAGGCGAGCGCCTTCGGTGTGATGGCAATCGACCCGCAGCGGCGCATCGTGCGATTTGATGAGAAACCGGCGAACCCCGCACCGATGCCTGGCCGGGCCAGTCATGCGCTCGCCAGCATGGGCGTCTACGTCTTCAATGCCGACTACCTCTATGAGGCGCTGAAGGCCGACGCCGTGGCACAAAGTTCCAGCCGCGACTTCGGCAAGGACCTGATCCCTGCGATCGTGGCGCGCGGCGAGGCGGTGGCGCACCCCTTCGGATTGTCTTGCGTGAAGAGCAGCCCTGAGGCACCGGCTTACTGGCGCGACGTCGGCACCATCGATGCCTACTGGTCCGCCAACCTGGACCTGACCAGTATCACCCCCGATCTGGACATGTACGACCGCCAGTGGCCGATCTGGACCCACCAGGAACAGCTCCCCCCGGCCAAGTTCGTGTTCGACGACGAAGGCCGCCGCGGCATGGTGGTCGACTCGCTGGTGTCCGGCGGCTGCATCATCTCGGGCGCGTACGCCCGCCGCTCCGTGCTGTTTTCAAAGGTGCGGCTGCATTCCTATTGCCATGTCGAGGAGGCGGTGCTGCTGCCGGAGGTCGATGTGGGCCGGCACTGCCGCTTGCGCAAGGTCGTCATCGACAAAGGCTGCCGCATTCCTGAAGGCATGTCGATCGGATTCGATGCGGCCGACGATGCGCGCCGCTTTTTCCGCACCGAACAGGGCGTCGTGCTGGTGACCCGCGAGATGCTGGAGCGCCTGGCACCGGAGGGAAAACCTGCCGGGGGCCGTGGGTGAACGTTCTTTACGTCTGCACCGAGGTCTACCCGCTGCTCAAGACCGGCGGACTGGCCGACGTGAGTGCCGCGCTTTCGGCAGCGCTGCGCGATCTGGGCTGCGACGTGCGCCTGCTGTTGCCGGGATTCGCCCCGATTGCGGCCGGATTCGTGGCCGAGGGCCCCCGCCTGAAACTGTCCGCAACGGGTGGTCCCGAAATTGTCCGGACCCTGAAACCGGCACCCACGCTGCTTCCGGGGAGGCTGTCCATGACCGGGCAACCCGCCTACTTGCTGGATGCACCCGCCTTGTATCACCGCGACGGTGGTCCCTATCTGGACGCGCAGGGAAACGACTGGCCGGACAACGCCCAGCGCTTTGCCTTGCTCGCCTGGGCCGCCGCTGGGCTCGGGTGTGGGGGCGATCCGTCCTGGCGCCCCGACGTGGTCCATGCCCACGATTGGCACGCCGGCCTGGCTCCGCTCTACCTGCAGCAGCTGGCCGGATCCGGCCCGCGGCCGGCCACTGTGTTCACCGTGCACAACCTGGCCTATCAGGGCTTGTTCGGACCGGACACGATGGCGCCCCTGGGCTTGGCGCCCTCGTTGTTCCGCTTCGACGGCGTCGAGTCCCACGGCCACGTCTCGTTCATGAAAGCCGGACTGCAGTTTGCCGACGCCATCACCACCGTGAGTCCGCGTTACGCGCGCGAAATCATGACCCCCGAGCAGGGTTGCGGCCTCGATGGAGTGCTGCGCTACCGCGCCGACCAGCTCACCGGCATCCTCAACGGAGTCGACTATGCGGTCTGGAATCCGGCATCCGACCCGCTCACCCCTGCCGCGTATGACCATGACCGGCTGGCCGGCAAGGCGTTGGCCAAGCGGGACCTGCAACGCTTGCTGGGTCTGGCCGAGCGTCCCGATGCGCTGCTGTTCGGCGCCGTCACCCGCCTGAGTGAGCAAAAGGGCCTGCACCTGCTTCCCGCAGTGCTCGACGAACTGGTGGCCACCGGCGGTCAGCTGGTCGTGCTGGGCAGCGGCGATGCCGGCATCGAGGCGGCCGTCGCCGCGGCCGTGGCGCGCCATCCGGGGCAGGCCGTGCTGCGGCGGGGCTACGACGAGGCGCTGGCGCACCGCATCTTCGCGGGCGCCGACGTGGTGCTGGTGCCCTCGCGATTCGAGCCTTGCGGGCTGACGCAGCTGTACGCGCTGCGTTATGGTGCATTGCCCCTGGTCCATGGCGTGGGCGGCCTGGCGGACACGGTCATTGACGCCTCGGCGCAGGCACTGGCGGCGCAGACGGCCTGCGGCTTCGTCTTTCACGATTTCAGCCCGGACGGCCTGCGTGGAGCCATCCGCCGGGCCTTCGACCTGTACCGCCGGCCGGTGGACTGGGCCGCAGTGCAGACCCACGCCATGCGGCTGCGCTTCAACTGGCGCGATGCGGCGCAGGCCTATCTGGGCCTGTACCGCCGCCTGCGTCCGCTACCCGGCACGGGTCGTGCATGAAGGCTGACCCGCCCAATCGAGAACACGTTTCCAGCCGTTCCCCAGGAAAGCCCATGTCCAGCGTCCAGCCCTCCTTCTATTTCGACCAGCCCACCAACACCGTCGACGCGTTGCGCCGCTCGATCGCCAACCGCCTGGTGTATGCCATCGGCAAGGACGTGCGCGCGGCAACGTCCCGCGACTGGCTGTTTGCCATCCTGTATGCGGTGCGCGACCGCATCATGGACAGCTGGCGCGAGTCCGTGAACACCGCCCAGGAGCAGGACGCCAAGCGCGTCTACTACCTCTCCATGGAGTTTCTGACCGGCCGCATGCTGACCAATGCGCTGATGGCCATCGGCATCTACGACGACACCAAGATCGCCTGCGCGCAACTGGGCGCCGACTTCGACGGGCTGCTGGACATGGAAGCCGACCCCGGCCTGGGCAACGGCGGGCTGGGTCGCCTGGCCGCCTGCTTCCTGGACTCGATCGCCACGCTCGGCCTGCCGGGCATGGGCTACGGCATCCGGTACGACTACGGCATGTTCGCGCAGCGCATCGTCGACGGGCGCCAGGTCGAGGAGCCCGACGGCTGGCTGATCAACGGCAATCCTTGGGAATTCATGCGCCCGGAGCTGAGCTACACGGTGCGTTTCGGCGGGCGCCTGACGACCGAGGCCGGCAGGGTCCGGTGGGTGGACACCGATGACGTCGTGGCCACGGCCTACGACAACGGGGTTCCGGGTTACCAGCTGACCTCGGTCACCACCTTGCGCCTGTGGTCCGCCAGGGCCACCAGCGCCATCAACCTCGCAGCCTTCAACAAGGGCGACTACATCGGTGCGGTGGAGGCAAAGAACGAGTCGGAGAACGTCTCCCGGGTGCTGTACCCCGATGACAGCACCGATCACGGGCGCGAATTGCGCCTGCGCCAGGAGTTCTTCTTCGTCAGCGCCTCGCTGCAGGATCTCATGCGACGTTTCCTGAGAGACCACGGCAGCCTCGACATCCTGGCCGACAAGGTGGCGATCCACCTGAACGACACCCATCCCGCACTGGCCGTGCCCGAACTCATGCGGCTGCTGATCGACGAGCACCGCATGGACTGGGACAGCGCCTGGTCGCAATGCAGCCGTATCTTCAGCTACACCAACCACACTCTGATGCAGGAGGCGCTGGAGACCTGGCCGGTGGACCTGCTGGGCCGGCTGCTTCCGAGGCACCTGCGCATCATCTTTGACCTCAATGCGCGCTTCCTGGCCGGCCTGCACGAGAGCCATCCGGGCGAGCCCGACCTGCTGCGCCGCGTCTCGCTGATTGACGAGCACGGACCGCGCCGCGTGCGCATGGCGTACCTGTGCGTCCTGGCGAGCCACAAGGTCAACGGCGTATCGGCCCTGCATAGCGAGCTGATGAGCCAGACCATCTTCTCGGATTTCGCGCGCCTGTTTCCCGAGCGCTTTTGCAACAAGACCAATGGCATCACCCCGCGGCGATGGCTGGCCCAGGCCAACCGGCCCCTGTCCAAGCTGATCGACGACCGCATCGGCCCGAACTGGCGCCGCCACCTGGACGAGCTGGTCGGGCTGCGTGAACTGGCCAACGAACCCGCATTCAACAATGCCGTGCGCCTGGCCAAGCAGCAGAACAAGCGCCGCCTGGCCGATTACATCTTGCGTGAACTCGCGATTCGGGTCGATCCGGACAGCCTGTTCGACGTGCAGGTCAAGCGCATGCACGAGTACAAGCGCCAGCTTCTCAATGTGCTGCATGTGGTCACACGCTACCACCAGATCCTGGCGAACCCGCAGGCCAACTGGGTGCCACGCACGGTGATCTTCGCGGGCAAGGCAGCCTCGGCCTACCGCATGGCCAAGCAGGTGATCCGCCTGATCAACGACGTCGCCGGCGTGGTCAATACGGACCCGGTCGTCGGCAACAGGCTCAAGGTCGTGTTCCTGCCGAACTACCGCGTCACGCTGGCCGAGCTCATCATCCCGGCCGCGGATCTGTCGGAGCAGATCTCCACCGCCGGCACCGAGGCCTCGGGCACCGGCAACATGAAGTTCGCCCTCAATGGCGCACTGACCATCGGAACCTGGGACGGCGCCAACATCGAGATTGCCGAGCACGTCGGTCTGGACAACATCTTCATCTTCGGCAATCGCACCGACCAGGTGGCCGAACTGCGGGCCCACGGCTACCAGCCACGCCGCTACTACGACAACAACTACGAGTTGAAGACCGCCATCGACCGCATCGCCGACGGCGCGTTTTCGCCCGAGGAGCCCCAGCGCTACCAGGACGTCACGGCGGCCCTGCTGGAATCGGACTACTACCAGTTGCTGGCTGACTACGACGACTACATCCGGACGCAGCGTCGCGTGGACGACCTTTACCGCCGCCCGTCCGAATGGGCGCGCCAGACGATCCTCAACATCGCGGCGATGGGCTCGTTCTCGTCGGACCGCACCATCCGCGAATACGCCGACGAGATCTGGGGGGTGCAACCCCTGTTCGGGAACCAGCCCGCCACCTGATCATTGCGCGGGCTGCCGCACCTGCACTACGATGGGCGCCTGCATGCCGCACAACGATTTCGCCACGCTTTTTGACTGGTTGCCGCTCGGCGCCTACCGCAGCAGCCTGCAGGGGCGCCAGGTGCGCGCCAATCCGGCGCTGGTGCGCATCAACGGCTTCGAATCCGAGGCGGAGATGCTGGCCGCCGTCGACGATATCGGCGGGCGGTGGTATGTGCAGCCGGGCCGCCGTGAGCAGTTCCGTGCGCTGCTGGAAGCCAACGGTGAGGTGCAGGATTTCGTCTCCGAGGTCTTCCGCTACAAGACCCGCGAGCGCATCTGGGTCCGTGAACACGCCCGCCTGGTCCCCGGCGCCGACGGCGAACCGATGTTCTACGAAGGCACGGTCGAAGACATCACCGAGAGCCGTCGGGCGGCGGATTCGCTGGCGATCACGCTGAAGAACATCGGCCAGGGCATCATGCGCTTCGATGCCGAAGGCCGCTGCATCTTTCACAACGAACAGGCCCTTCGCCTGCTGGACCTGCCGCCCGAGCTGATGGCGCGACAGCCCACGGCCCATGAACTGGTCCTGTGGCAACAGGCGCGCGGCGATTTTGGCGACAAGCTCGAGTTGCTGCATTCCGCCCAAGACCGCGAGTTTCTGGCGCGGATCATTCAGGCCCGCGATCCCGTCACCGCCCACCATGCGCCCACCAGCAGCTACATCCGGCGAACGCGCCAGGGCCGGACCCTGGAGATCCTCAGTCGCGCCCTGCCTGATGGCGGCTCGGTGCGCACTTACACCGATGTCACCGACTACGTGCAGACACAGGAGGCCCTGGCGCGCCAGAAGGCCATGCTGGGCGCCCTGGTCGACAACATTCCCGACCGCATCTGGCTCAAGGACGTTGATGGCGTGTACCTGCTGAGCAATCCCGCCCACCAGCGCCAGCACGGCCTCACCCAGCAACAGATCGTCGGCAGGACCGCGCAGCATCTGTTCGGCGACCGCTACGGAAACGATTACCGCGAGGCGGATCTGCAGGCCATGGCCTCCCTTGCACCCATGGTCTACGAGGACCGACTGGTCGACCGGGAGACGGGCACCGTCCAGTATTTCGAACTCGTCAAAGTGGCCATGCGCGACGAGGCGGGACACTGTACCGGCCTGCTCGGCATTGCGCGCGACATCACGGCGCGCAAGCGGGTTGAGGCCGAACTGATCGCCGCTCGCGATGCGGCCGACGCCGGCAACCGGGCCAAGGCTGATTTCCTGGCCAACATGAGCCATGAGATCCGAACCCCCATGAACGCGGTGATCGGCATGAGCGACCTGCTGCTGCAGACGCCGCTGACGGCGCAGCAGCA
The DNA here is from genome assembly GCA_016721925.1 of Candidatus Skiveiella danica. Lineage (GTDB taxonomy): Bacteria > Pseudomonadota > Gammaproteobacteria > Burkholderiales > Burkholderiaceae_C > Skiveiella > Skiveiella danica. The sequence continues at coordinate 384,653 of JADKHE010000011.1, read as the reverse complement.
GGAGTTTGCCGAGATCATCCGCACCAGCGGCGAGACCTTGCTGGCGCTGATCAATGGCATCCTGGATTTTTCAAGGATCGAGTCGGGTCACCTCGAACTCGAGTGCCTGCCGATGGACCTGGTGGAATGCCTCGAAGGCGCGCTGGACGTCAATTGCGGTGCCGCACGCGACAAGGGTCTGGACCTCCTGTACTGGATCGATGACGCGGTCCCGCGCACCATTCTCGGCGACGCCACCCGGTTGCGTCAGATTTTCGTCAACCTGATCAGCAACGCGGTGAAGTTCACCGCCCGCGGCGAAGTCTGCGTCCATCTTGGCTGGCGCCAGGGTGGCGATGGCGTGCCCCTGTTGCTCGGTTCGGTCCGCGACACCGGCATCGGCATTGCCGTCGACCGGCTGGACCGGCTGTTCAAGTCGTTCAGCCAGGTGGATGCCTCGACGACGCGCCAGTTCGGCGGCACCGGCCTGGGCCTGGCCATCTGCCGGCGCCTGCTGACCCTGATGAACGGGCGAATCTGGGTCGAGTCGAGTCCCGGCGCCGGCTCCAGTTTCCATTTCGAGTTGCCGTGCCGGGCTGCGGAGCCGGCCAGCGCCGACGATGCGTCCGGCACCGCCGCCGCGCTGGCTGCGCGCCGATTGCTGCTGGTGGCCGACGAAGGCAATGCCCGGCACTTCCTCGAGCGCCAGACCCGGCGCTGGGGCATGCAGGTACTGGCCACCGCTTCATGGGGCGAGGCCATGGCCCGCCTGCAGGCGCGCGAGCCCGTGGATGCGGCAGTCATCGACCTGCAGTGGCGTGATGACGACGGCCGCAGCGGCTGCGCCCTTCTGGCAGCCATGCGCCAGCAATATCCGACCCACCGCCTTCCCTTGCTGGCCCTGACCACCGAGTCCATCGACGACCCCCGGATCCGCCGTCTGGAGCTGGACCGGGCACTCCGCAAGCCCCTGCGCTACCGGCAGCTGCAGGACGCCCTGGAAGCGACGATGCGGCCACCTGGCCCCCCCGCCCACGCACCCGCAATCCGGGCACCAGCACAGCCGCCAATGGCCCAAAGCCTGCCGCTGCGCATCCTGCTGGCCGAGGACAATGCCGTCAACCTGCGCGTGACTTCGCTGATCCTGAGCGGCCTGGGATACGACATCGAGATCGCCACCGACGGCCGGCAGGCCCTTGACCGTGTCATGGGCGCGGCGCAAGCGCTTGCCCTGGATGTCGTGCTGATGGACGTGCAGATGCCGGTCATGGACGGCCTGGATGCCACCCGGCAGATCGTTGCGCAGGTTCCGCAGGTGCGCCGCCCCTGGATCATCGCCATGACCGCCAACGCCATGGAGGGCGACCAAAGCACCTGCCTGGCCGCCGGCATGGACGACTACCTCAGCAAACCGGCCCGTGCGGCGGCCATCGCAAAGGCCCTGGAGCGTGCCCACGCGGCCCTCACGCTACGGCGCGCCGGATCGGACTGAGGCAGCCGGGGCGCCACCAGGCAGCAGGATGACCGGACGCTGGCGCGTGCAGCGCCGAGGGCGTAAAGTGCTGCCTTGAGCATCGCAACACTTTCGCCCGGCGGCCCCAACGACCATGAATGCACCCATCCACCGCGAAATCCCCGCTTCTGCCCTTCTTGACACCGGCCGCGCCCTGGCCGGGATCAGTGCCCAATGGGACGGGGACATCGTCCGCCGGCTGACCGACTACATCGCCATCCCGGCGAAATCACCCTCCTTCGACCCGGACTGGGTGGCCCATGGCCACATCGAGACCGTGGTGCGCCAAGCGGCCGACTGGGTGCTGGCCCAAAAGGTGCCAGGGCTGCAGCTGGAAATCGTGCGCCTGCAGAAACCGGACGGCTCACCGCGCACACCAGTGTTGTTCTTCGAGATCGCCGGTACCAAGCAGGCATCTGACCAGACCGCCCTGATGTACGGCCATCTGGACAAACAGCCCGAGTTCAATGGCTGGCGCAACGATCTCGGCCCCTGGACGCCCAAATACGAAGACGGCCGGCTCTATGGCCGCGGTGGCGCCGATGACGGCTACGCGGTGTACGCCGCCATTGCCGCCGTACAGGCCCTCAAGGCGCAGGATGTTCCCCACCCGCGCATCGTCGGGCTGATCGAGACCTGCGAAGAGTCGGGTTCGTACGACCTGCTGCCCTACATCGACGCACTTCGCGCACCAGGCAACAACCGCCTGGGCGACGTCGGCCTCGTGGTCTGCCTGGACTCGGGCGCCGGCAACTACGACCAGCTCTGGCTGACCACCAGCCTGCGCGGCATGGCCAGCGGCACCCTCAAGGTGGAAGTCCTCACCGAGGGCATCCATTCGGGCGACGCCTCCGGCCTGGTGCCCTCGAGCTTTCGCATCATGCGCCAGGTGCTGGACCGGCTGGAAGACAGCGCCACCGGCCGCCTGCTGCCCGCCAGTTTTCACTGCGAAGTGCCTGCCAATCGGCTGGCCCAGGCGCAGGCCACGGCGGCCATCCTCGGCGAGGAGGTCTACAAGCGCTTCCCCTGGGCCCATTACGACTGCGGCGGCTCCACGACGTTTGCGCTGCCCACCACCACCGACCCGCTGCAGGCTCTGCTCAACCGCACCTGGCTGCCCACGCTCTCGGTCACCGGCGCGGAAGGATTCCCGTCCATCCAGGATGCCGGCAACGTACTGCGCCCCTGGACAGCCTTCAAGCTGAGCCTGCGCCTGCCCCCGCTGGTGGACGCTGCGGCGGCCGTGCAGGAGCTGAAGGCGCTGCTGGAAGACAACGCGCCCTACCAGGCGAAAGTCACGTTCGACAGCGGTGGCGGCGCCACCGGCTGGAATGCGCCGGCGGCCACGCCGTGGTTCGAGACCGCCCTGAACGAGGCCAGCCAGGCCCATTTCGGGGCATCCTGCGGCTACATCGGACAGGGCGGCACGATTCCGTTGATGAACATGCTCAGCGAGGGCTTCCCCAAGGCGCAGATGATGGTTTGCGGCGTGCTCGGACCCCGCAGCAACGCGCACGGTCCCAATGAGTTCCTGCACGTGCCCTACGCGCGCAAGCTCACCGCTGCCGTGGCCCAGGTCCTGGCGCGGATGCCCTGAGACAGCCTCCGTTTTGCACGCACGCCACGCCCATGCCGGACTCCACCCTGCGCTCCTTCACGGCCCACGACGGCAGCAACCTGGCCGTGATGGACTGGCCGCTGCCGTCGGGCGCACCCTCGCGCGGCCTGGTGGTCATCGTGCACGGCCTGGGTGAACATGCCGGGCGCTACGACCACGTCGCCGAACGCCTCAACAGCTGGGGCTTTGCGGTGCGCAGCTACGACCAGCACGGCCACGGTGAATCCGACGGCAAGCCCGGTGCGCTGCCAAGCGACACCTTCCTGCTGGACAACCTGGCCGAGCTGCTGGACACCTCGCGCCGGCGCATGGACCCGCGCCTGCCCCTGGTCCTGATGGGCCACAGCCTGGGCGGACTGGTCGCGGCCCGGCTGGTGTCGTTGAACCTGCGCCAGGTCGATGGGCTGGTGCTGTCGTCACCCGCGCTCGACGCGGGGATGAACGCCTTCCAGAAGCTGCTGGTCAGTGTGCTGCCGCGACTGGCGCCCGACCTGCGTGTCGGCAACGGACTCAACGCCCAGTACCTGTCCCACGATGCGGGTGTGGTGCAGGCCTACCGCGACGACCCGATGGTGCATGACCGCATCAGCGCCCGCCTCGCGCGCTTCATCGCCGACGCGGGTCCGGCCGTGCTGGCCAGCGCCCCGCAGTGGCGGGTGCCCACGCTGCTGCTCTTCGCGGGCGCCGACCATCTGGTGAACCCCGAAGGCAGCCGCGCGTTTGCTGCCGCCGCGCCGCCCGGCGTGGTGAGCGCGCACTGCTTCGAGGGCCTGTATCACGAGATCTTCAATGAGGTCGACCGCGAAGCGGTATTCGAGCGGCTCAAAGGCTGGCTCGACGCCCGTTTTTGATGTAAATCGGCATCACCCCAGCGTCAACCGGTCATATTTAGCTACTATTTTTGAAGCATCCCGCCCAGCATGCCGAACAGGTCGCCGGCATTGCCGAAGCCCCCCTCGGGCGCTTCGCCCTGGGGTGTCAGCCGGTCGATCAGGTCGGGCAGGCCCTGCGCCAGCTGACCGGCTGCATCCGCCTCGCTCATGCCCAACCGGGTGGCGAGCTGATTCATCAGGTCGCCGCCAAGCACCGACCCGAGCTGATCTCCGGTGATCGAAGCGTTCGGGCCGGTTCCGATCCATGAGCCCAAGACATCACCCAGGCCGGCCTGATTGAATTTCTCCGCCAGACCGCCGAGGCCGCCCGCCTGGCCGTTGTTGGAGACCAGGCCGATCAGCACCGGCAACAAGGCACCGAGGCCACCCGGTTCACCGGGCTGCGCGCCGCCCTGCGCCTGTCCGAGCAGGCCCCCCAGCACATCCGCCAGTCCGCCCTGAGCGGCAGGCCCTGCCCCCTGCTGTGCATTCAAGACCGAGCCCAACACCGAATCCAGCAAGCCCATGAGAGTTCCCTTGGTTAAGAAGTCTGCCCATTCTGGGTGGCCCGCTGCATGAGCGCAAGCCATACCAACGCGACGCCGGTGAGGGCCACGGGCAGCAGCGAGCCGAGATTGAGCAGCGCCCAGCCCTGCGTGGTGACCAGCGCGCCCGAGGCAAACGAGGTGAAGGCCATGGTGCCGAACACGCAGAAATTGATAGCGGCCTGCGCGCGGTCTTTTTCCTCAGGTCTGTAGGCGCGCAGCGACAGCGTGGTGCTGCCGGTGAACAGGAAGTTCCAGCCCACGCCCAGCAGGAACAGCGCAGCAATGAACTGGTGCAGTTCCACGCCCGACAGCGCCACCCCGATGCAGGCCAGGTTCAGCGCCACGCCGACGCCCATGACGGGCAGCGTGCCGAACCGGCGGATCAGGTGGCCCGTAAAGAAGCCGGGTGCGAACATGCCGATCACGTGCCACTCCAGCACCAGCGCGGCGTCGGCAAAAGGGAAGCCGCAGACCTGCATCGCCAGCGGCGTGGCGGCCATCAGCAGGTTCATCACACCGTAGCTCAAGGCGGCGCTGACCGCCGCCACGACGAACACCGGCTGGCGCATGATCTGCGACAGGGGGCGGCCTGCCGGCGCACCGGCCGCCCGTGGCGGCACCGGTGGAAACTGCACGAACGCCATCAGGGCCATCGCCAGCAACGCCACCACGGCCAGGCTCAGGTAGGCACCGGCGAAAGGCGCCTCGGTCAGCCCCCGCGTGCGCGCGGCCAGGTTCGGGCCGATCACTGCTCCAATCAAGCCCCCGGCCATCACCAGCGAAACTGCCTTCTCGCGAAACGCCGGCACCGACAGCTCAGCCGCCGCGAAACGGTAGAGCTGCCCATTGGCGCTGTAGTAGCCCGCCACCACCGTCGCGGTGCACAGCAACCAGTAGTTGCGGCTCCAGGCGGCATAAGCGCACAGCAGCGCGGACAGCAGGGCCACCAGCAGCCCCAGCTGGAACGAGATGCGCCGCCCGTAGCGGGACTGGGTCTTCGCCACAAGACTGGTCGAAATCGCCCCTCCGACGACATACCCCATCACCGGCAGCGTCGCCATCCAGCCCAGCGGCGCCAGGCTCAGGCCGACCAGTCCGTTGATGGCGATGAACACCACGTTGTTGGTCAGGAACAGGCCCTGACACAAGGCGAGCAGAATGAGGTTGCGGTTCATCAGTGGCAGTTTATAGAACCCGCCCTTGAGCCGCTGTCGCCCGTGCAGCGGATGCGGCGAAGGTGCAAGCACACGGCGGTGCCCGCTGAGCGTTTTTTCAGGCACAGTCCGGTCCATGATCACTACGACACACCCGCGCCGCATCATTGTCGCCATCTCCGGAGCCAGCGGCGCGGTCTATGGACTGCGCCTGCTGCAGTTGTTGCGTGAAATGTCCGGCGTCGAAACCCACCTGACCGTTTCCGATTCGGGCTGGCTGAACCTGCAGCACGAAGCGGGGCTGGACCGCGCGGCGGTGGCCACGCTGGCGCACCGGCTGCACGACGTGCGTGACGTGGGCGCGGCCATTGCCAGCGGTTCGTTCCAGAGCCACGCCATGGTCATCGCACCGTGTTCCATGCGCACGCTGGCGGCGGTGGCGCACGGGCTTGCGGACAACCTGATCACCCGCGCCGCCGATGTGATGCTCAAGGAGCGGCGCCGCCTGGTGCTGATGGCGCGCGAAACCCCGCTGAACCTGGCGCACCTGCGCAACATGGTGAGCGTCACGGAGATGGGCGCGATCGTCTTTCCGCCGGTGCCGGCCTTCTACCAACGCCCGCAGACCGTGGACGAGATCGTGGACCACACCGTGGCCCGCGTCATCGACCTGCTGGACCTGCCGAACCTGCCGCAGACGCTGGCGCCGCGCTGGGACGGGCTGGACACGGCCGGCGGAGATTGAACATGGCCTACCAAGACCTGCGTGATTTCATGGTCCAACTGGAAGCGGCGGGCGAACTGCGACGGGTGACCGTGCCCGTATCACCGGTTCTGGAGATGACCGCCCTGTGCGACCGCGCCCTGCGTGCGAACGGCCCGGCCCTGCTGTTCGAGCAGCCCACCGGCCACACGATGCCGGTGCTGGGCAACCTGTTCGGCACCACGGCCCGGGTGGCGCGCGCCATGGGCGTGGCCGATGTGCGGGAGCTGCGGACCTTCGGCGAGCTGCTGGCCAACCTCAAGGAGCCCGAGGCGCCCAAAGGCTTCAAGGACATGCTGGGCCTGGGCGGGCTGCTCAAGACGCTGTGGCACATGACGCCCAAGGTAGTCGGCTCGGCCCCCTGCCAGGAGGTGGTGTGGGAAGGCGCGGACGTGGACCTGGCGCGCCTGCCGGTGCAACACTGCTGGCCGGGCGACGTGGCGCCGCTGATCACCTGGGGCCTCGTCATCACGCGCGGACCGAACAAGTCGCGCCAGAACCTCGGCATCTACCGCCAGCAGGTGCTGTCACGCAACCAGCTCATCATGCGCTGGCTGGCGCACCGCGGCGGCGCGCAGGACTTCCGCGAGCACGGCATGGCCCATCCGGGCGCGCCCTATCCGGTAGCGGTGGCGATCGGCGCCGACCCGGCCACCATCCTGGGCGCGGTCACGCCGGTGCCCGACAGCCTGTCCGAATACCAGTTCGCCGGCCTGCTGCGCGGCAGCCGCACCGAGGTGGTCGCCGCGCTGGGCAGCACGCTGCAGGTGCCAGCCTCGGCGGAGATCGTGCTCGAAGGCAGCATCCGGCCCGACGCCACACACAAGAGCGGCTACGAGCACGCCATGGAAGGCCCGTTCGGCGACCACACCGGCTACTACAACGAGCAGGCCGAGTTCCCGGTGTTCACCGTCGACCGCATCACCCTGCGCCGCGACCCGATCTACCACTCCACCTACACCGGCAAGCCACCCGACGAGCCGGCGGTGCTGGCGCTGGCCATGAACGAGCTGTTTGTGCCGCTGCTGCAGCGCCAGTTTCCCGAGGTGACCGACTTCTACCTGCCGCCCGAGGGCTGCAGCTACCGGATGGCCCTGGTGCGGATCAAGAAGGCCTACCCAGGCCATGCACGGCGCGTGATGATGGGCGTGTGGAGCCACCTGCGCCAGTTCATGTACACCAAGTTCATCGTGGTGGTCGACGAGGATGTGGACATCCGCGACTGGCGCGAAGTGATCTGGGCCATCACCACCCGCGTCGACCCGGTGCGCGACACCATGATGGTGGAGAACACCCCCATCGACTACCTCGACTTCGCCTCCCCGGTGAGCGGCCTGGGCAGCAAGATGGGCCTGGACGCCACGAGCAAGTGGCCGGGCGAGACCACGCGTGAATGGGGCCGTCCACTGACCATGAGCCCCGAGGTGCTGGTGCGCGTGGCACCGATCTGGGACGAACTGGGACTGTGATCAGCCCAGCGTCAGCGCTGCCAGCACCGCCAGCGGTGCGGTTTCGGCGCGCAGCACCCGCGGCCCCAGCGTGACCGGCACAAACCCCGCGGCCAGCGCTGCGGCTTCTTCCGCCGGCGCCAGCCCGCCCTCGGGACCGGACAGCAGCCAGACCGCGCCGCTGTCGGGCACGGCTTCCCGAAGCGGACGGGCGTCGGGATGCAGGGACAGCAGCAGGCGCGTGCCCGGTTCCCGGCCGTCCTGCGCGGGCCGGTCGTGGGCGGCCAGCCAGTCGGCCAGGCTCAGCGCCTCGTGCACCGGTGGCACCTGGTTGCGACCGCATTGCTCACAAGCCGCCACGGCCACCGCCTGCCAGTGCGCGCGTTTCTTGTCGCCGCGCTCGCCCTTGAGCTTGAGCACGCTGCGCTCGCTCAGCAGCGGCGTGAGGCTGGCCGCGCCGAGCTCAGACGCTTTTTCCACCAGCCAGTCCATGCGCTCATTGGCGGTGATACCAGCCAGCAGGTGCACCGCGCGCGGCGCTTCGCGCTCGACGCCCTTATGGGCTCCGACCAGCACCTGGACATCGGAGCGGCCCATGCGGGTGACGGTCGCGTCGAATTCCCCGCCGGGTCCGTCTGGTCCGCCGTTGAACAGCGTGATCAACGCACCCGGCTGCAGGCGCAGCACCTGCACATGGCGCGCGGCCCCCGGCGGCAGGTCGATGATCTCGCCGCAGGTCAGCGGCACGGGGCAGTGGAAGCGCGGCATGGCTCTTGGAAAGTCACAAAACAATAGCTGAATAGAACCACGCGACGTTGGGAAATAGCCATTTCTTCTCTAAACCCGACCGAAAGCATATCCGGAGACCGCCGTGGTGCCCTCCACCTCGTCGATCAGGCGCAGCAACGGCCCGAGTGCGCGGTAGCGGCTGGCCGTCGCGCGGATGTAGCCGATGAAGCGCGGCGCGTCCGCCAGGTAGCGGGGCTTGCCGTCGCGCAGGGTCAGGCGCGCGAAGATGCCGGCCACCTTGAGATGGCGCTGCAGGCCCATCCATTCCACCGCGCGGTAGAACGCGCCGAAGTCGCTGTGCCAGTCCTCGAAGTCCATCAGTCCGGCCTTGCGCGCCTTTTCCCAATAGCGGACCGTCACATCGAGCACGAAATCCTCCTCCCAGGTCAGGAAGGCGTCGCGCATCAGGCTGGCGATGTCGTAGGTGACGGGGCCATACACGGCATCCTGGAAGTCCAGCACGCCAAGTTGCGTCGCCGGAGTCTGTCCGGGCACCGCCGGGATCATCAGATTGCGCGGCATGAAGTCGCGGTGCACAAAGACTTTCGGGGCGGCCAGGTTGCGCGCAACGATCAGGTCGAAGGCCTTGTCCAGTGTTTCGCGCTGTTTGCCCTCCAAAGCCACGCCTTTGTGCTGCGTGAGGTACCAGTCGGGAAACAGCGCCAGCTCCCGGCGCAGCAGCGCCTCGTCGTACGGCGGCAGCACGCCGGGCGCCGACGCCCGTTGCCAGGCGATCAGCGCGTCCGTGGCTTGCGCGTACCAGGGTGCGTTGGCCTCCGGGCGGTCCGGATCGATCACGCCCATCATCGTCTGTGTGCCCAGGTCGCTGAGCAGCATGAAGCCCTGCGGCTCGTCCCAGGCCAGGATGCGCGGCACCTTGAGTCCGGCGGCTTCCATCAGCCGGCCCACGTGCACGAAAGGCGTGCAGTTTTCCTGCGCGGGTGGCGCGTCCATGATGATGCAACTGCCCGCTCCGCCTACCCGGTCCACCCGGAAGTAGCGCCGAAAGCTCGCATCGGCCGAGGCCACGCGCACCGTATCGGGCACCAGCCCGTGCATCGGGGCCTCGCGCGCCAGCCACTCATGAAAGGCCCCGGCGCGTGCGGGATCGGCCCAGACGGGTGCGGGGGGTTGCGGCGATGCGGCCACGCTCGGGTCAGGTAGATGTTTGCTCATGGATAATCCATTCTACAAATCCAACCCCGCCAAGCCCCGCCCGACCTGTCCGCCATCCGACCGAGAGCCGGCCCTTCCCGTTTGACGACTGCCCCCTTGCCGCCCTCGATGAAGCCCCCGAAGCCAAGATCGCCCTGCCGACGGACCCCTGTGGCCGTCCTGGTGGCCGGCTTGCTGGAGGGCGTGGCCTGGGCTCAGGGCGCCGACGTCGATGCGATGAAGCTGCGCCGCACACCGCTGCTGGAAGAAAAAATCCCCAGCCTGGTGCGCCGGGACATGCCCACCTTTCTGTCCGGCGATAGCCTGAACGGCCAGATCGATGAGCGGGTGGTCATCGAAGGCCAGGCCGAGTTGCGCAACCGCTCCACCGTGCTGCGTGGCGACTGGCTGCAATACACCCTGCCTGACGACACCGCGCGGGCGCGCGGAAACGTGCGCATCAATCGCGAAGGCAACGTGTACCAGGCGCCCGAGGCCGAACTGGAGGTCGAAGCTTTCCGCGGGTATCTGACAAAGCCAACCTTCGACCTGCTTCGCAACGGCGCACAGGGTGATGCCGAGCGCATGGACTTCCTGGACGACAAGCACGCCATCCTGCACAACGCCCGCTACAGCACCTGCAGGCGGGACGGAGGCCCGGAATGGCTGCCGGACTGGGTGCTCAAGGCCCAGCGCATCAACATCGACAACGAGGATGAAACGGGCGTTGCCGAAGGCGCGACGCTGCGCTTCATGGACATCCCGATCCTGCCCATTCCGGAGATCAGCTTTCCCCTGAGCAGCAAGCGCAAGTCCGGCTTTCTCACGCCGATCATCGGGCTGGGCAACGTCAACGGTGTCGAGGTCTCTCAGCCGTACTACCTGAACCTGGCGCCAAACCGCGATGCCACGGTGTGGGGCACGCTGATGTCAAAGCGAGGCGTCGACCTGGCCGGTGAATTCCGCTACCTGGAGGCACCCTACCAGGGCCAGATCTGGGGCAACTACATGCCCTGGGACCGCCTGCGCGACGAAAAACGCTGGGGGTTTGCGGCCGTTCACAACGGCACCCTGCCCGGCGGCATGGGACTGAACCTCAACCTGAACCGGGTCAGCGATGACAACTACTGGAAAGACTTCACCCGGGTCAGCACCTCGCTGACCACGCGCCTGTTGCCGAGCGATGCCAACCTCACTTGGAGCCAGGGCGGGTTTTCGGCCGCCGCACGCGCTCTGTACTGGCAGACGCTGCAGGACAGCTCCGCACCGATCACGCCGCCGTACAACCGCATGCCACAGCTGACCGCGCGCTACGGTGGCAGTGCCGGCGCCGGGTTCGACTACAGCGTCAACGCCGACTACACGAAGTTTGAGTCGGTGCCCTCGTTGACCGGTCAGCCCAATGGCCAGCGGGCTTTCGTCGCTGCGCAAGTGAGCCGGCCCTGGATTCAGCCGGGCGCGTTCGTCACGCCGAAACTGATGCTTCAAGCGACCAACTACGCCTTCGACGGCAACTTGAGCAACGGCGACGCGCGGGCCAACGTGACCGTTCCGACGGTCAGCCTGGACAGCGGCCTGATCTTCGAGCGCGACACCAGCTATTTCGGCCGCGACCTGCGCCAGACGCTGGAGCCGCGCGCCTTCTATGTCTATACGCCGTATCGCAACCAGAACTACCTGCCGAATTACGACACGACCAGCTTCGACTACAACTTCACCACCATCTACCAGGAAAACTCCTATGCCGGCAACGACCGCATCGCCGACAACAACCTGCTGACCCTGGGCCTGTCGACCCGGCTGCTGGATCCGGCCACCGGCGCCCAGGCCGCGCAGTTAGGCATTGCCAACCGGCTGCGTTTTTCCGCCCAACAGGTCACATTGCCCGGGCAGGCGCCGGTGCCCACCGGGTGGAGCGACATCCTGGTGGGTGGGATCGTCAACTGGGACCCGCGCTGGAGCGCGCGCGCGTTCATCGAGTTCGACGCCAAGACGGCCAGTTCGGTGCGCACGACCGTGGGCGGGACCTACAATCCGGGCAATTACCGGGTATTCAATGCGGCGTACCGGTTGCAGGCGGGTACCAGCGAAACACTGGATGTCGGCTGGCAGTGGCCGATCAACGATCTGTGGGGCGACACAGGCCTGGAACTGGGCAAAGGCAAAGGGCAGGGCCCGGGCCGCTGGTACACCGTGGGACGCATGAGCTACAGCCTGATGAATCGCCAGCTGACGGACGCGTTGCTCGGGTTTGAATACGACGCCGGTTGCTGGCTCACGCGCATCGTGGTCAGCCGCCTGCAGACCAGCACCTCGTCGGCCAACACGAACATCACCATGCAGCTTGAACTCGTTGGTTTTTCGCGCCTCGGAACCAGTCCGCTCAAAACCCTTCGGGACCATATCTCGCGCTACCAGTACCTGCGGGATCAAACCACCACCCCCAGCCGCTTCAGCAACTATGACTAAGAAACAACCGGGCCTTCTTGCCATGACCGTACCGACCCGCAAAATCGGACAGGGCGTCCTGGCGAGCGCGTTGCTGGTGACCGCGTTGCTGCCGGCGACCGCGACGGCACAAGGCCTGCGCCCGTCGGGCAGCCTGGGGGCCAGCGGGTTGGGTTCCTCCGGCCTGGGCAGCAGCCTGAACGCGCGGCCCGCCAGCACCGGACCCCGCCAGGCGGACTTCATCGTGGTCGTGGTCAACAGCGAACCCATCACCAACAACGAGGTCCTGGCCAAGCTGGTCCGCACCGAGCAGCAGCTCGCCCAGCAGGGTGGCGCGCTGCCGCCGCGTGACGTGCTCGCGCGCCAGGTGCTGGAACGCATGATCAACGAGAAGTCCCAGGTGCAGCTCGCCCGCGAGGCCGGCATCAAGGTGGACGACGCCGCGGTGGATCAGGCCGAGCTTGCGATTGCCAGCCAGAACCAGATCACCGTGACGGAGTTGCGCCGTCGCTTGACCCAGGACGGAATGTCGGTCAGCCAGTTTCGGGAAGACCTGCGCGACCAGATCCTGCTGACCAAGGTGCGCGAGCGCGAACTGGAAGCCAAGGCCCGCGTCACCGAGGTCGACATCGACCAGTTCATCCTGGAAAAGCAGGGCGGCGCCGACCAGGCCAATGCCGAAATTGACCTGGGCATGGTGCTGGTGGCGGTTCCGGAGAATGCGGAGCCGTCCCAGGTCGCCACGCTGCAGGCCCGCGCGGAAAGCATCGCGAAGCGCGCCCGCGCCGGCGAGGATTTCACCGCGCTGGTCAAGGAGTTCTCCGACGCCCCCGACCGCGCCCGCAACGCCGGCCAGCTGGGCCTGCGCGCGGCGGACCGGTACCCCGCCCTTTTCGTGGAGGCCACCCGCGGGCTTCCCAAGGGCGGTGTCTCCGAGCCGGTGCGCTCCGGTGCGGGCTTCCATGTACTGAAAGTGCTGGAGCGTCGCCAGGGCAGCCTGCCCGCGATGACCGTCACCCAAAGCCGTGCCCGGCACATCCTGTTGCGCCCCAGCGCCCAACTGAGCGAGTCGGCAGCGACCGAGCGTCTCGCGGACTTCCGGCGCCGGATCGTGGCTGGCCAGGCCGATTTCGCCACCTTGGCCCGCGAGAATTCCCAGGACGGCAGTGCCCGCGAGGGAGGCGATCTGGGCTGGGTCAGCCCTGGACAGTTCGTGCCTGAGTTCGAAGAGGCCATGAACAAGCTGGCGCCCGGTCAGATCAGTCCGCCCGTGGTTTCGCGCTTCGGTGTCCACCTGATCCAGCTGACCGAACGGCGTGAAAGCCAACTCAGCCCGCGCGAGCAGCGCGAGATCGTGCGCGGCCTGGTGCGGGAAAAGAAGATGGAAGAAGCCTACCTGACCTGGGCCCAGGACGTGCGCGCCCGCGCCTATGTCGAGTTCCGCGAGCCGCCGCAGTGAAGGTATTGGCCCCCACGCTTGGCACTGCGTGTGCTTCGCGCCTTGCAGGCCGCGGAGCCGCCAGAGGCAGCTCCTCTTCAGGCTGTCCAAGCCCGCGCGGGCGAGCTTGGAGCCGCAGCCTTCAGCCCCCCAAGGGGGCTCGCCCTGCTTGGGGTGGCCGGGCGGCAGCCTGATGAAACACATTCCGCGCAAGCGCTTCGGCCAGCATTTCCTGACCGACAGCGGCATCATCGATGCCATCGTCCGCGCCATTGATCCCCGGCCGGGGCAGGCCATGGTGGAAATCGGGCCCGGCCTGGCCGCACTGACTCAGCCCCTGGTCGAGCGTCTGGGGCACTTGACGGTGATCGAGCTCGACCGCGACCTGGCGGCCCGGCTGCGCGCCCACCCGCAGCTTTCGGTGATCGAGTCCGACGTCCTGAAGGTGGACTTCTCCAGCATCGAGCGGCCGTCGGGCGCTGCAAGACTCAGAGTGGTCGGGAACCTGCCCTACAACATCTCCACGCCCATCCTGTTTCACTTGCTGCGGCATGTGGACATGATCGAGGACCAGCACTTCATGCTCCAGAAGGAAGTCATCGACCGCATGGTGGCACAGCCGGGTACCAGCGACTACAGCCGGCTCTCGGTGATGCTGCAGTGGCGCTATGACATGGAAAACGTGCTGTTCGTGCCGCCGGAAAGCTTCGATCCGCCCCCGCGCGTGGACAGTGCCGTGGTGCGGATGGTGCCGCACGCCGCGCCGGCACAGGTGGATGTGGCGCGCCTGAGCGAGATCGTGCAGGTGGCCTTCAGCCAGCGCCGCAAACTGCTGCGGCACACCCTTGGCCGCTGGCTCGACGCCCAAGGCTTGAGCGGACGCTTTGACGTGCAGCGGCGCGCGGAAGAGGTGCCCGTGGCCGAGTATGTGGCCTTGGCCCTGGCCACACCGGCGTAGGTCCGCCAGCAAGGGGCCCATCGCGAGCCGGCCAAATAAAAAGCCCGCCATCCGGGCGGGCTTCAGACACAGGCCAATTCCTCGGCCAACCTGGCGAATGAATCAGGTTCCCGGCCGCTCAGGCGGCCGTGAGCCAGTAACCCGCATTGAAGGGGCTGCTCATGCGCAGCGCCTGCGGTGTGATGTCCACCAGCAGGCTGGTGGGCATTTTTTCTCCGTTTTCGGTCATCAGTTCGATGCCCTCGGCTGGGCCGCTGGCGGCCTCGCCCTTTGCCTCGTTAGCCCGTTCCGCTTGGCTGGTTTGTGCGGAACGGGCTACAGAAAAGAATAGAAGCACCTAAACGGGACTTTTCGCTCGCCCCAGTAGTCGGCGGCATCCCGGAAGATGTCGAGCAGCTGCTCGCGCGCTTCCTTGTCGAACTTGCCGTTGGCCGGTACCTGCTCCAGCACCACGATGAAGCCCGGCTGGGGGCCCGACTTGTGCAACGGGTCCGTCATCGAGTCGTACAAGGCGTCGAAATTCTTGCCGAAGTGGGCTGGAAACGTGAATTGCTGGGCGATGAGGTCCAGCACGTCCTGCTTGCTCTGGGCAGACGACAGGTTGGCGTATAAAAAGTGATGACCCAGCCCCTGTGCGGCCTCCTGCAGGTCGCTCACGCGGAAGGCGCGAATCGACTGCACGATATTGGTTCTCACGTTACGAAGTGGCGTATCCATCTCCGCTGCTCTTTCTTA
Source organism: Candidatus Skiveiella danica (assembly GCA_016721925.1). Classification (GTDB taxonomy): domain Bacteria; phylum Pseudomonadota; class Gammaproteobacteria; order Burkholderiales; family Burkholderiaceae_C; genus Skiveiella; species Skiveiella danica. The sequence goes on along the minus strand of JADKHE010000011.1, from coordinate 369,235 downwards.
ATAGTCAATAAAACTGGTTGCGACCCTGGGGGCCGGACTTCTCGGAACTCAACACCCTCATTCGACAATCCGCCGGAAACTGGCGTAATGGTCGCCGGTGTAATAACAGGCATCCGGTGTGCGCGGTTGACCGCCACACACGATGCGTCGCGCTCCCCGATTTCGCGAACCCGGCGTTTTCACCGTGTATTCCAGGTAATAGCCGCGCTGTTTGGCGGGCAGCAGGCGCTCCCGATTCCCGAACACCGTGCCGTCCTTCTCATAAGGAAACGGCCCGCCATCCCGGATCAGCTGAAGCGTCTGGCGACCCTGCGCAGGCAGTTCCGCCACGGCAATGACCGCAACGGCATCTGCCGACGTTGACTGCCGGGCATGCACCAAAACAGGGCTTGCCAGACTGCCCAACAGCAGGCCACCTGCGAGCAATAGCTTGTACTTGTGGACGAATGCAGCTCGCAACATGGAAATACACTTGGTGAGAACTCCGGGTAAACCCCGAAATTTCAGGCCGTAGTGTGACCGAACCACGCAGAAAAAGCAAGCGGATGCCCAAAAAACGGGCATTCCATACAGAAACACGCCTGCAGTAAGTTAGTGCTTGCTAATTGGTTAGGCCTCAACGTGCCACATTGGCGTCCGCCACCGTCAATGCCGTCATGTTCACGATGCGCCGCACCGTGGTGCTGGCGGTGAGGATGTGCACCGGTTTCGCGGCCCCGAGCAGCACCGGCCCGATGGCGATATTGCCACCCGCGGCAGTCTTGAGCAGGTTGTAGGAGATGTTGGCCGCGTCGATATTGGGCAGCACCAGCAAATTGGCGTCGCCCATCAGGGTGCTGTTGGGCATCAGGGCCTGGCGCGCCGCGCCGTCCAGGGCCACATCGCCGTGCATCTCCCCGTCCACTTCCAGCCAGGGCGCCTGGGCTTTCAGCAATTCGAGGACGCGGCGCATCTTCAACGCGCTCGGCTGGCTGGATGAGCCGAAGTTGGAATGCGACAACAGGGCTGCCTTGGGCCGCAGGCCGAAGCGCATCATTTCCTCGGCGGCCAGCATCGTGATCTCGGCCAGTTGTTCGGCGCTGGGGTCGTAATTGATATGCGTGTCCACCAGGAACACCTGGCGACCCGGCAGCATCAGGCCGTTCATCGCCGCATAGGTGTGCACGCCCGTTCGCTTGCCAATGACCTGATCGATGTATTCCAGGTGCAGTCCGGTGCTGCCCCAGGTGCCGCAGATCAGGCCATCGACCTCGCCCTTGTGCAGCAGCATCGCGCCGATCAGCGACAGGCGCCGGCGCATTTCGATCTTGGCCATCTGCTCGGTGATGCCCTTGCGCTCGGTCATGCGGTGATAGGTCTGCCAGAAGTCGCGGTAGCGCGGGTCCAGCTCGACGTTGACCACATCGTAGTCCAGCTCCTCCTTCAGGCGCAGGCCGAATTTCTCGATGCGCTTGGCGATCACGGCCGGGCGCCCGATCAAGGTCGGGCGGGCCACGCCTTCGTCCACCACGATCTGCGCGGCACGCAGCACGCGCTCTTCCTCGCCTTCGGCGTAGGCCACACGCTTCTTCTGCGCGCGCTTGGCCGCCAGGAAGATCGGTTTCATCATCGTGCCGGAGGCATACACAAAACTCTGCAGCCGCTGTCGGTAGGCGTCCATGTCGGCGATCGGGCGCAGGGCCACGCCGCTGTCCGCCGCGGCCTTGGCCACGGCCGGCGCGATCTTCATCATGAGGCGAGGATCAAACGGCTTCGGAATCAGGTATTCCGGGCCAAACGCCAATTGCTGGCCCGCATAGGCCACCGCCACCACCTCGCTCTGCTCGGCCTGCGCCAGCTCGGCAATCGCGTGCACGGCCGCCAGTTCCATCTCCAGCGTGATGGTGGAGGCTCCGGCGTCCAGCGCGCCGCGGAAGATGTAGGGGAAACACAGGACATTGTTGACCTGGTTCGGGAAATCGGTGCGCCCGGTGGCCATGATGGCGTCATCGCGCACGGCCTTGACGAGGTCGGGCATGATTTCCGGCGTGGGATTCGCCAGCGCAAAGATCAGCGGCCGCTCGGCCATGCCGCGCACCATGTCCTGCTTGAGCACGCCGCCGGCGGACAGGCCCAGGAAGACATCGGCACCCTGGATCACTTCGGCCAGCGTGCGGGCCTCGGTCTTCTGCGCGAACTGGATCTTGTCCTCGTCCATCAACTCGGTGCGGCCCTCGTAGACCACGCCGGCAAGATCCGTCACCCAGATGGCTTCGCGCGGGATGCCCAGCTTGACCAGCAGGCCCAGGCAGGCCAGCGCGGCGGCGCCAGCACCGGAGGTCACCAGCTTGATCTTTTTCGGGTCCTTGCCAGCGACCTTCAGGCCATTGAGGATGGCGGCGCCCACCACGATGGCGGTGCCGTGCTGGTCGTCATGGAAGACCGGGATCTTCATGCGCTCGCGCAGCTTGCGTTCGACGTAGAAGCAGTCCGGCGCCTTGATGTCTTCCAGGTTGATGCCGCCGAAGGTGGGCTCCAGCGCGGCGATGATCTCGACCAGCTTGTCCGGGTCTTTCTCGTTGATCTCGATGTCGAACACATCGATGCCCGAGAACTTCTTGAACAGCACGCCCTTGCCTTCCATCACCGGCTTGCTCGCCAGCGGGCCGATGTCGCCCAGCCCCAGCACGGCCGTGCCGTTGGTCACCACGCCGACCAGATTACCGCGGCTGGTGTATTTGAATGCGGTGGAGGGGTCGCGGGCGATTTCCTCGCATGGCGCGGCCACGCCGGGCGAGTACGCGAGCGCCAGGTCGTGCTGGTTGACCAGCTGCTTGGTGGCCGCGATGGAGATCTTCCCGGGGGTGGGAAACTCGTGGTATTCGAGAGCAGCGCGGCGCAACTGGGCGCGTTTTTCTTCGGCTTTTTCGTTTTCGGCGGGCATTCTTGTCTCCTGCGCAGGTGGGTCCGGGGTGGCCGGGCCGCCTGTCTTGTCGGGTTGGGGTGGCCGATTGTAGTGCCCGTCAGGGGAAAACCCTAGTAAGTGAATCTGCGTAAGCGGGTGCTCCGCTTTTGACTTTTTTCGCTGGAATGCAGCCACGCCGGGCGATCCGATCGATCGCTCCGATCGCGAATGACGCTATCTTTTTCATGGCACAAACCGACGTTTACACGCTGGGTTATGGCCAAAATCGTCAGTTTTTCGGCGCCAGCACCGCCATCGTGATGCGCGAGACGCAGGTCAGCTCGCCGGCGTCATTGGTCAACTCAATCTGCCAGACCTGGGTGGTGCGGCCCACGTGGACCGGCCTTGCAATGCCGGTGACCCAGCCGCTGGTGGCACCGCGCAGGTGGTTGGCGTTGATGTCCAGGCCGACGGCACGGTAACCCTCAGGCAAGGTAAACGCGGCGCCGCAGGATCCCAGGGTTTCGGCCAGCACCACGCTCACGCCGCCGTGCAGCAGGCCATAGGGCTGGCGGGTGTGGGTGTTGACCGGCACGCGGGCGCGAATGAAATCTTCGCCGACTTCCAGGAATTCAATGCCCAGGCGGGCCACCGCGGTGTCGACGTGGATGGCGTGAAGGACGTCGATCGAGACGGCTTGTTTCCAGAGGGACATGGGAGCGCTTCCAGTTTTCAAGAAAGCGCCATTGTCCCAGCCCCGCGCCTGCCGATGACCGCGAACGGCCGGCGCTGAGGCCGTCAGGCCGCCATCATGCTGCCGGTCTTCAGGTAGCCTGAGTGCCAGCCCAGCGCGTCGTCCAGCAGGTGCGGCGTGTGCTGGCCCAGGGACTCGCGCTGCGCGCGCTCCATGTAGTCCAGCAGCGCGGGCCGGTAGTCCGGGTGCGCGCAGCGCTCCACGATCAGGCGCGCGCGCTGGGTCGGCGACAGGCCGCGCAGGTCAGCCAGACCCTGCTCGGTCACGATCACCTGGACGTCATGCTCGGTGTGGTCCACGTGCGAGACCATGGGCACGATGCACGAGATCGAACCGCCCTTGGCCACCGAGGGCGTCATGAAGATCGACAGGTAGGCGTTGCGCGCGAAGTCGCCGGAGCCGCCGATGCCGTTCATCATGCTGGAGCCCATCACGTGGGTCGAGTTGACGTTGCCGTAGATGTCGGCCTCGATCATCGCGTTCATCGCGATCAGGCCCAGGCGGCGGATCAGCTCGGGGTGGTTGCTCATCTCCTGCGAGCGCAGCACGATGCGCTCGCGGTAAAACGCGATGTTCGCGTTGAAGTCTGCGGTGGCTTCGTCGCTGAGCGACAGCGCGGTGGCCGACGCCGTGGCCAGCGTGCCCGAGCGCAGCATGTCCAGCATGCCGTCCTGCAGCACCTCGGTGAAGGCGGTCAGGTTCCTGAACGGGCCGTCGTTCAGGCCAGCCAGCACCGCGTTGGCGATGTTGCCCACGCCGGATTGCAGCGGCAGCAGATCCTTGGGCAGGCGGCCGTGCTTCACCTCGTGCTGCAGGAACTCGATGATGTGGCCGGCGATGGCCTGGGAGTTCTCATCCGGTGGCGCAAACTGGTTGCTGCGGTCGGGCAGGTCGGTGTGCACCACGGCGATCACCTTGTCCGGATCGCAGCGCAGGTAGGGCTCGCCGATGCGGTCGCCCGGCTGCAGCAGCGGGATCGGAATGCGGTACGGCGGCAGCTCGGTGCCGTAGTAGATGTCGTGCATGCCCTCCAGCGCCGGGTTCTGGCTGGTGTTGACCTCCAGAATGATGGCGTCGGCCTGGTCCAGCCAGGTCTTGTTGTTGCCCACCGAAGACGACGGGATCAGCCGGCCGTCGGGCAGGATGCCCGCCACCTCGATCACCGCCACGTCCAGGTGGCCGAGAAAGCCGAACCACACGAACTGCGCGACATGCGACAGGTGGATGTCGGTGTACTGCATCTGCCCGTTGTTGATCTGCTTGCGCACCGCCGGGTCGGACTGGTAGGGCAGGCGCATCTCGATGCCATGCACCTTGGCCAGCGCGCCGTCGAGCTCGGGCGCGGTCGAGGCGCCGGTCCACAGGCCGATCTGGAAATCCTCGCCGTCCGCGTGCAGCAGCTTGATGCGCTGCGCCAGCGCTTGCGGCACCGCTTTCGGGTAGCCCGCCCCCGTGAAGCCGCTGGTGCCGACATTCGCGCCGGCCGGAATCAGGGCGGCTGCCGCCTCCGCGGACATGATCTTGCGGCGAAGGCCCGGATGAAGCACACGATCGGACAGGGGCATGACAGAAAGACCTTTGACAAAGCGGCGGGCGCGGCACGGACCGCACCTCAACAAGGCTTCATCCTAGCATGACTTCGGTCAAAAATTAGGGTAAACCCTCAGTCGTCTGTTTCTGGGCCTTCAGGCGCCAATTTGGTGCATGATTTTGCCCGTTTCCCAGCGTCAAATGGCCGATATCCGCTATGAAAAGAGGACTGTTTTGAGGGGCGCCGGTCAGCCTTAACCAATCAACCCCCGTCGCGCACCACGCGGCAGGACTCGATGTCGAAGGAGACCGTGCCAACGGTCAGCGCGGTCTGGTCCCTGAACCCTTCGGCAAAGCGCATGAACCGCTCGACATCGGCAAAGTTGCTGGCCAGGCCGGTGGAGACGCGGATCGCGCCGGCGGTCTTGCCGCCGCGCGCCTGCATGACGTGCAGGAAGCGCTGCAGGTTGATCTCGCGGCCCGCCTGCTCGATGGCCGCGCGCATATCGCCTTCGTCCAGGTCCTCGGCCGCCTCGCCGGCGCCGGGATTGCAGAAGCACCCCGTGCGCAGCGAGATGCGCGCCTGTGCCGCCAGCTCTTCGATGCGGCGGTAGTCCACGAGGTGCCCGTTCGGGTCGTAGAAATTCAGGGTGAGCGTGCCGCCGCGCATGTCCTGGCTGGCCGGCCCGTACAGGCGCACCATCGGCCGGCCATTGCCATGCTTCAACGCGAGCAGCTGGGCGATCAGCCAGCCCGTCAGGCACTGCACGCGCGTCTGGATCGTCTCGATGCCGACGCGCTGCAGGTGGCGCAGACCGGTTTCCACCGCCGGAATGCTCAGGTAGTTCAGCGTGCCGTCCTCGAACCCGGCCTCGCCTTCGGACAGCACATGCATGCGCCCCTGTACCGTGGCGAAGTTGACCGTGCCGCCGCCGAACCAGGGGCGCCGCAAGGTGGCGAGCGTCTCGTTGCGCACCAGCAGGCAGCCCACGCCCGTGGGGTAGCCGAACATCTTGTAGAACGACATCACCACGAAATCGGGCGACACGGTGCGCAGGTCCAGGCGGCTGGTGGGCACGAACGCGGCGGCGTCCAGCAGCACGTGCCAGCCTTGCGCGCGCGCGGTCTCCACCAGATCGAGCGGGTGCTTGACCCCTGAAAAATTGGACTGCGCCGGAAATGCGAACAAGTTGGACTGCCCCGCATCCGCCTGCGCCAGCAGCGCCTGCAGCGCCGGCTGGTCGATGCGCAGCTCGGGGCGGGTCAGCGGCGCGTAGTCCACCCGGGCCCCGCGGCTCTGTGCGAATTCCCGGATGCCGTTGACCGAGTTGTGGTTGTCGGCGGTCAGCAGAAGCCGGCCACCCGGCGCAAACGGGTAGGCCTCGCCGACCAGCTTCAGCGCGCCCGAGGCGTTGAGCGTGAAGATCGCCGTGTAGTCCTTGGTGCCGCCAAAATAATCCAGCACCGCGGCGCGGGCCTGCTCGACCCGGCGCGTGGTCTCCATCGAGCTCGGGTTGACCGAATGCGGATTGCCCAGCACCTGCTCGGCCAGCATCGCCGCATGCTCCTGCACCTGGCTGGCGGCATACAGGCCGCCGCCGGTGTAGTCCAGGTAGACCTGGTCCTGACGGTCGAGCCGGGCGTACTGCGCGGCTCGCAGGTCGTCCAGGGCGAGGGTGGTGGCGTAGTCCGGGAAAGCGGCCAGGAAATCGTCGTAAGGCGTCATGGCCAGGGATTATCCCGGCCGCCCGCCGCCGCCAAGGCTCAGGACGCGCGGATCACCCCGCAGGCCACGCGCGGGCCGGAGTTGCCGGTCGGCTGCGTCTTGTAGTCGTCCGGGTCGCGGTGCACGATCAGGCCCTTGTCCATGATGCTCGTGGTGCCGGGCTTGAGCGTCAGGGTGGTCGATGTGAAGTCGATCTTGGCCACCCCCTGGGCATCAGCCATCAGCGAGGGCAGGTCGCCCACATGGTGCGCGCCCTGGCCATGCTGGCCGTGCGCCGTGGTGGTGGGGTTGAAGTGGCCGCCGGTGCTCATGCCGTCGCCACTGGAACAGTCGCCCTTCTCATGCACATGGAAACCGTGCTCGGCGTTGGGCTTCAAACCCTTGACCTCGCCGGTGACCTGCACCTTGTCGCCGGTCTGCACGAATCGCACGGTGCCGCTGGCGGTGTTGCCGCGCGTGGCCTGCAGGTTGGCCGTGGCCGATGCGTCGGGCCGTGGCGCGGCGCAGGCCACCAGGCCAAGCAACACGGCGACGGCGCCGAGCGTGCGAACCAACGGAAAGGCGGTGTGGGGATTCTGGCTCATGGGCGGCTCCTGCAGGACAGTGGGTTGGACAACGGGAAAAGGTTCAGGCCTTGCGGTTGAGCAGGGCATACAAAAGAATCGCGCCGAAGGTGGCGGTGCCGATGCCGCCCAGCGCGAACTGGCCGAACTTCAGCGTGAAGTCGCCGGTGCCCAGCACCAGCGTGATGGCCGCGACGATCAGGTTCTTGTTCTGCGAGAAATCGACCTTGTTGTCGACCCAGATCTTGGCGCCGGCCACGGCGATCAGGCCAAAAACGACGATGGACACACCGCCCATCACCGGCAGCGGAATCACCTGGATCACCGCGCCGAACTTGGGCGAAAAGCCCAGCAGCACGGCAATCAGCGCCGCCACCAGGAACACGGCGGTGGAATAGATCTTGGTGGCCGCCATCACGCCGATGTTCTCGGCATACGTGGTCACGCCGGTGCCGCCGGCGCTGCCCGAGACCATGGTGGCGATGCCGTCGCCGATGAAGGCGCGGCCCATGTAGACGTCCAGGTTCTTGCCGGTCATCGCGGTCACGGCCTTGATGTGGCCCAGGTTCTCGGCCAGCAGAATGATCGCCACGGGGGCAATCATCAGCATGGCGTTGCCGGTGAACACGGGCGCGGTGAAGGCCGGCGCGCCGAACCAAGCGGCGTTCAATAGACCGCTCAGGTCCATCGGCTTGCCCATTCCCAGCCCGTTGGTCAGCACGGCATAGATCAGGGTCGCGACGATCAGGCCGACCAGGATCAGCAGGCGCTGCACCATGCCGCGCGTCAGCACCGCCACCAGGCCCACGCTGACGAAGGTGACGACCTGCATCCAGCTGTCGAAATTGCTCGCCGCCATGTTCTTGACCGGGATGCTGGCCAGGTTCAGACCGATCACGGCCACCACGGCGCCGGTGACCACGGGCGGCATGAAGCGCTCGATCCAGCCGGTGCCGATGACCTGCACCAGCACACCGATCAGCGTGTACAGGGCGCCGCAGGCGATGATGCCGCCCAGGGCCACGCCGATGTTGGCGTTCGGCCCCTTGCCGGCGTAGGCCGTGGCCGCGATCACCACGCCGATGAAGGCAAAGCTCGACCCCAGGTAGCTCGGCACCTTGCCGCCGGTGATCACGAAGAAGATCAGCGTGCCGATGCCGCTCATCAGGATCGCGATGTTGGGGTCGAAGCCCATCAGGATCGGCGCCAGCACCGTGGCGCCGAACATCGCGATCACGTGCTGCACGCCCATCGCCACCGTCTGCGGCCAGGGCAGGCGTTCGTCCGGGCCGATCACGCCGCCTTGCTGCAGCACCTCCGCGCTTTTTTCGGTCCAGTCCAGCATGCCCATCGATTTCTCCGTTTTGGCGAAGCGGCCATCGTAGACGGGTTCTTGATGCAACTCAAGGACGATGGTGCCGTGAAAACCGCTGTGCTCGCCATCCCACAGTCGCCGTCATGGAGTTGCTGCTACGCTTGCCCGATGAAACCGCTTTTCAAATGGGGCGCCGCCGGGGTGGCCGTGCTGGTCGTGGCCGGGGCCGCGCTGTGGGCCAGTCAACGCGGCAGCAAGGTGCAGGTCTCACCGGTGGTACGCACCGGCATCGTGCAGTCGGTGGTGGCCACGGGCCGGCTCAACGCACCGGCGCGAATGGACATTGGCAGCGAAGTGACCGCCACCGTGCTGGAGGTGAAGGTGCGCGAGGGCGACCGCGTCAAGGCCGGCGACTTGCTGGTGCGCCTGTCCGACGCCGAAGCGCGCGCCGCCCTGCATCAGGCCCGCGCCGCACTGGTGGAGGCGCGCGGCCGCGCCACCCAGCAGGCCACGGTGTCGGCCCCGGTGGCCAGCCAGGCCGTGGTGCAGGCCGAGGCCACCTTCAAGGCCGCCGAACGCGACTTCGAGCGCACCCGTGACCTGGTGGCCAAAGGCTTCTTCTCGCAACAGAAGCTTGACGACGCACAGCGCCTGCTGGACACCGCGCGCAGCGCGCTGGAGTCCGCCCGCGTGCAGTCCGCCTCCAACCAGGCCAGCGGCATCGAGCCCGCCATGGCCGCCTCGCGCGTGGCGCAGGCCGAGGCCGCGGTGGAAGTGGCCACCGCCCGGCTGGCGCGGCTGCAGATCACCAGCCCGGTCGATGCGGTGGTGCTGGCGCGCAATGTGGAGCCCGGCAGCATGGCGCAGCCCGGTCGCACGCTGCTGGCGCTGGCCGCGCAGGGCAACACCCGCATCGACGCGGCCGTGGACGAAAAGCACCTGCGCCTGCTCACGCCCGGCATGGCCGCGCAGGCCGTGGCCGACGCCTTCCCGGGCCAGCGCTTCGACGCCAAGCTCTATTACGTCTCCCCGGCCGTGGACCCGCAACGCGGCACGGTGGACGTGCGCCTGGAAGTGCCCAAGCCGCCCGCCTTCCTGAAGCCGGACATGACCGTGTCGGTCGAACTGCTGGCCGGCTCGAAGAAAGACGCGCTGGTGCTGCCATCGAGTGCGGTGCGCGACGCCGACCGCGAAAAACCCTGGGTGCTGGCGCTGCAGGACGGCCGCGCGGTGCGCGTGCCGGTGCGCCTGGGCCTGCGCGGCATCGGCTCGGTGGAAATTCTGGAAGGCCTGAAGGAAGGCGACGAGGCCATTCCCCAGACCGAAAAAGCCCTGCCCGGCGACCGCGTGCGCCGCGGCCCGACCCTGGCACCGGAAAAGGGCATGGAAGTGCCCTCCTTCATCTCGCGCTGACCACCTAGCCGCGCCACCCCGCATGAAATTCAGCTTCCACCGCACCCGCCCCGCCCTCAGCTCGCAGGCGCGCTGGATGCCGTTCGAGCTGCTGGTGGCGCTGCGCTTTCTGCGCGAGGGCCGCATGCAAAGCGCGCTGATCCTGGCCGGCGTGACGGGCGGCGTGGCGGTGATCATCTTTCTCACCCAGCTCATCAACCAGCTGCAGGGCACCATCATCGACAAGGTGCTGGGCTCGCAGGCCCATGTGGTGATCAAGCCGCTGGAAGAAGCCACGCAGCGCGTGGTCACACCGCGCACGGACCAGGCCGTGGCGGCGCTGGTGCAGCCGCGCGAACAGCGCCTGCGCTCCGTCGACCAGTGGGAGCGCATCGCCGCGCTGGCCGCCGCCACGCCCGGCGTGCTGGCCGTGTCGCCCGTGGTCAGCGGGCCGGCCTTTGCGGCGCGCGGCAACAGCAACAAGAGCGTGGTGCTGCTGGGCGTGGAGCCCGAGCAATACCGCCGCGTGGTGCGCATGGACGACTTCATGACGCGCGGGCGCTTCGACGTGGCCGGCACCGGCGCGCTGATCGGCACCGACCTGGCCAGCGACCTGGGCCTGACCGTGGGCGACAAGCTGCGCGTGACCAGCGCCACCGGCCGCAGCGAAACGCTGGACATCACCGGCCTGTTCGACATGGGCAACCGCGACCTGAACCGGCGCTGGGTCTTCGTCACGCTGAAGCTGGCGCAGTCGCTGCTCGACCTGCCGGGCGGCGTCTCCAACATCGACCTCACCGTGCGCGACCTGTTTGGCGCCGACGCCGTGGCCGACACCCTGCGCGCGCAGACCGGCCTGACCGTGGACAGCTGGATGCAGACCAACTCCGGCCTGCTCAACGCGCTGAGCAACCAGACCGTGTCGAACAACCTGATCCGCAGCTTCGTGGTGATCATCGTGGCCCTGGGCATCTCCAGCGTGCTGGTGGTCAGCGTGGTGCAGAAGCAGCGCGAGATCGGCATCCTGCGCGCCATGGGCGCGGGGCGGCGCCGCATCATGGCCATCTTTCTGCTGCAGGGCGGGCTGGTCGGGCTGGTGGGCTCGGCGCTGGGCTCGGCGCTGGCCTACGGCCTGCTGGTGGTGTTCTCGCACGTGTTCAAGAGCCCCGACGGCAGCGCCATGTTCGCCGCGCAGCTGGACCCGATGCTGGTGCTGCTGGCGTCCGTGGTGGCCTGTGGCGTGGGGCTGGCGGCCGCGGCGATTCCGGCGCGCAGCGCGGCGCGCATGGACCCGGTGCAGGCAATCAGGGCGTGAGGGCGCGCCTTGGCAGTGCGGGGGTCTGGTGGCAGCCCTACGCGGAGAGATCAATTCACGGTACTGGTCGGGTTTCCCGACTGAGGGTCTAGCCCCGGCGACCAAGTGAAGCTAGGTGTTGCCGCCGATGCTATTTTGACCAAGCCTGCCAAAACCGGTGATCCCCTTTGGGTTCTAGAAAGCCGAGTTCGCATGTGGGCTGCAGCACTGGCGCCTTTGGTCAGTCGCAATAGATAGGGGTGGCCAAAATAGCGCCGAACGCAACACCATTGAAACCAGCCATCAATTTGCACATCTATTGCGCAGGTTTGTCGCTGAGCGCTTTCATGTTGGCTTTCAACTGCTCACTCATGGGCATGCCTAGAACCATACCTTTTGGCGGAATCGGCGCTTCAAACCATCTGGCATACAGCTTGCTGAATTCGCCCGACTTCATCAGGCGCGTAATGGTGCCATCAACGAGCTTCTTGAACTCGGGATCATCCTTGCGCAGCATGCATCCATACGGCTCGACCTGCAGCGTATCGCCGACAACTTCAAGGGAGCCAGGATTCTTGGAGTTTGCCCTCAGGCCGAATAGCAAGATATCGTCCATCGCAAATGCCATCGCGCGGTCAGTTTCGACCAACTGCAAGGCATCTTCATAGTCTTTGCCCAAGATGATCTGAATGTTGAGGTTCTTGTCTGCACTGTACGCACGGAGCACCTTCTCGTTCGTGCTTCCAGCGGTGGTGGCGACCGTCTTGTTTGCCAAATCGGCGTAGTTCTTGATACCCGAGGATTTCTTCGCCAAAAGGCGGGTTCCGGTATAGAAATGACTGATCGCAAAAGTCACCTCCTTGCCCCGCGCGGAGTTGTTCGTGGTAGAGCCGCACTCCAGGTCGTAAGTCCCATTGACGAGCAAAGGAATGCGGGTTTGTCCGGTCACCGGGATGTAGGCAACTTCTAGGGTCTTTTTCTTGAGCTTCGCGCGCACATCGTCAATGATGGCTTCGGTCAAATCGACGGCGAAGCCTACCGGCTTGGTCGGACTGATCAAATAGCTGAAAGGCACCGATGACTCGCGGTATGACACGGTGATCTTGTTGCTGTCGGCAACCTTTTTCAGGGTCTGCGCAGTGGCAGGTGGCGCGACGGAAGTCAGACATACTCCCATGGCAAGTGAGATCGCGACTACTGCAGTGCACCGAGGCGTGACGAAGGATTTGTTTTTGGATTGATTGGCCATGATTTCCTCCAAGTAAAAATCGTTCCTTCCATTAACGTTGCACCTAATTGCGGTTCTGATCTTTGACACATGGCAACCGCCAATGGAATCTGGCAAGTTTTTTTTGCTGCCGACGTCAGGAAGAAGCTCCAACGACTGGGGTTGTTGGTAAGACGATGGCGTAGACCCGCTTTCAGTCTCCAGGCCCGATAGCCGCCAAGTCGAACCGCTTCTGGCGCATTTCATTCGACTGTCCCAAGTCCCCAACGCGGCCGCACCCCGGCTAACACAACCCATGCGTTCACAATACCCCCACGCATGACCGCCCCACCCACCCCCATCCTGAAGCTCACCGACATCCACAAAAGCTACAACGTGGGCACGCCGGTGGAGACCGAGGTGCTGCACGGCATCACGCTGGCGCTGCGCGAGGCGGAGTTCGTGGCGCTCAAGGGGCCGTCGGGCTCGGGCAAGAGCACGCTGCTCAACATCATCGGCCTGCTGGAGCGGCCGACCGCCGGCACGCTGGAGATTGCAGACCAGCAGACCCAGTCGCTGGACGATGCGGGCCTCACGCGGCTGCGCGGCGCCACCATCGGCTTCGTGTTCCAGTTTCACCACCTGCTGCCGGCCTTCACCGCGCTGGAGAACGTGCTGCTGCCGTCCATCATCGGCCACGGCACGGCCACGCCCGAGGCCGAGGCCCTGGCGCGCGAGCTGCTGGCGCGCGTGGGCCTGAAAGGCGCCGAGTCCAAGCGCCCCGGCGAGCTGTCGGGCGGCATGCAGCAGCGCGTGCGATTGCGCGGGCGCTGTCGCTCAGGCCCCGGCTGATCCTGGCCGACGAGCCCACGGGCAATCTGGACACAGTCTCCGCCGACGAGGTGTTCGGCCTGCTGCGCGAGTTCAACCGCGACCACGGCAGCGCCTGCCTGATCGTCACCCACGACCCCCGCCTGGCCGCGCGTTGCGACCGCCAGATCGAGCTGGTGGACGGCCGCGTGGTGGCCGGCGCCGAGCCGCCGGCCTGAGTGCTCGCGCTTCGTTCTGCCTGGATGTGGCGAACACGGATGGCCGGCGCGTGCCGAGCGCGTGACAATGGCGGGATCCAAAACCGACCCCATTCACTGCCATGACCGCTTCCACCCCCGACACCCGCCCCCTTCGCATTGCCGTCATCGCCGGTGACGGCATCGGCCGCGAGGTCATGCCCGAGGGCCTGCGCGTGCTGGAAGCCGCCGCGCGCCGCTTCGGCCTGCCCCTCGAATTCACCCATTTCGACTGGGCGCACTGCGACTACTACCTGCAGCACGGCCAGATGATGCCGGACGACTGGAAGGCCCAACTGCAGGACATGGACGCGATCTACTTCGGCGCCGTCGGCTGGCCGGCCACCGTGCCCGACCATGTGTCGCTGTGGGGCTCGCTGCTGAAGTTCCGCCGGGAGTTCGACCAGTACATCAACCTGCGCCCGGTGCGCCTGTTCGAGGGCGTGCCCTGCCCGCTGGCCGGGCGCAAGGCCGGCGACATCGACTACTTCGTGGTGCGCGAGAACACCGAGGGCGAGTACACCAACCTGGGCGGCGTGATGTACGCCGGCACCGAGCGCGAGATCGTGATCCAGGAGTCGGTCTATTCGCGCCATGGCACCGACCGCGTGCTGAAGTACGCCTTCGAGCTGGCGCAAAGCCGCAACCGCAAGCACCTGACCGTGGCCACCAAGAGCAACGGCATCGCCATCAGCATGCCCTGGTGGGACGGCCGCGCGGATGCGATGGCCAAGGGCTACCCCGAGGTGACAGTGGACAAGCAGCACATCGACATCCTGAGCGCGCGCTTCGTGCTGCAGCCAGGGCGCTTCGACGTGGTGGTGGCGTCCAACCTGTTCGGCGACATCCTGTCGGACCTGGGGCCGGCCACCACCGGCACCATCGGCCTGGCGCCTTCGGCCAACCTGAACCCGGAGCGCACGTTCCCGTCGCTGTTCGAGCCGGTGCACGGCTCGGCGCCCGACATCTATGGCCAGAACATCGCCAACCCGGTGGCCATGATCTGGTCCGGCGCGCTGATGCTGGACTTCCTGGGCCGTGGCGATGCCAGGTTCCGCCAGGCGCACGACGCCATCGTGCAGGCGATCGAGGTGGCCCTCATCACCGGCCCGCGCACCCCGGACCTGGGCGGCAACGCCAGCACGCAGGAGATGGGCGCGGCCATTGCGACGCGGGTGGGGGGCTGAGGAGCTGAAAAAAGGCGCTCCCGCGCATTTTTCGAACAAAATTGGCACGATCCCAGCGTCGACAGGTCATAGTTTGCTATTGTCTGGATAGCATCCCGCCAGCGAGTCCACCCCCATGCCCGGCCCCACGCCCTGCCCCTCCTGCAAAGCGCCCATGTCCATCCACCCGCTGGCCAGCCAGGACGGGCGGCCGCTGGAGCTGGACATCTGTTTTGCCTGCCAGGGCCTGTGGTTCGACCCGCAGGAAAACCTCAAGCTTGCGCCGGCCTCGGTGGTCGAGCTGTTCCGGCTGCTGCACGAGCAGCGCGATGCCCCGCGCCACCCGCTGGCCGCGCGGCTGGCCTGCCCGCGCTGCGAGCGCACGCTGGAAAAGGGCTTCGACGTGGTGCGCAGCGGGCGTTACGTCACCTACCGCTGCCCCAGCCGGCACGGCCGCTTCAGTGCCTTTTCTTCGTTCATGGTGGAAAAAGGCTTTGTGCGCCAGCTCACGAAACCCGAGATCGACGACATCGCGCAGCGCGTGGCGATCATCACCTGCACCGGCTGCGGCGCGCCGGTGGACCTGCGCAAGGACCACGCCTGCCCGCACTGCCGATCGGCGTTTTCGCTGCTCGACCCCACCGCCGTGGCGCGCGCGCTGGAAGGCTACGCCGGCGCCGCGCAACGCCAGGCCACCGCCCGGCCGCTGGACCTGGCCGATGCGCTGATCGGCATCGAGCGCGACCGCCTGAAGGCCGAGCGCGAAGCGAAGGCCGAGCGCTCCAACCTGTTCAGCGGCCCGTCGGCCGGCAACGGCGACCTGTGGGCGGTGGGACTGGAGCTGGTGTGGAAGATGATCAAGTGAGCGTCAGCGCCTGATCTCGCAGGATTTCGCCCGGCCCGGGTAGGGATCGGCGCCGAAAAAGTTGGTGCTGCAATACACCCCGTTGACGCCGTCGCGGTAGACGTAGCGGCCGGCTGTGCCAAAGCGCGCCTGCACCGATCCCCTGAAGTTGCAGATCTCGCCTTCCATTGCGCAGCGGCGCCAATCGGAGGTGTCGACCTGGCCGTAGGCATTGGCCTGCACCTCGCAGTGCTTCGTAACACCGCGGGCCGGGTCGCCGAAGATGCCCGCATCGCACGCGACTTCGCCGTTCACGTTGCGGGTCTTGAAGTTGCGCCCGTCGCCGAATCGCACCAGCGCACGCCCCCGAACGCGGCAGGTTTCGCCCTCGGCGGCGCAATAGCGCCAGCCGCCGGCGGACGCGCCGGAGCCCCAGCCGTCCCAGGAGCCCTGGCTGCTGTTCTCATACCGCTGACCGCCGGATCGGCGAATTTCGCAGAACTTGGTCACGCCGCGGATCGGGTCGCCGAAGTCCGATACATCACAGCGCACGCCGTCATAGGCGGTGCGCGTGACAAAGCTGTTGCCCTGGCCGAAACGCACTTCAGCCTGGCCTCTGAAGCGGCAGATCTCGCCTTCGGCCGCGCAAAAACTCCAGCCCAGCGCCGTCTCCCGGTAGCTGCCGCTTCCGTCGTAGCCGCTGACGCGAACCTGGCAGCGCTTGGGATCACCGGGTGCAGGGTCACCGAAGGCGTCGTTGTTGCACTCCACGCCGTTGACGACGGAGCGGCTGGTCCAGCGACCCTCGGCGCCGTAGCGCACCACGGCGCGGCCGTTCACGCGGCAGATCTGGCCTTCATCGGCGCAGGTGCGCCAACCGTCCTCGTAGGCCTGGGCAGCCTGCGGCACGGAAAAAGCCACGCAGGCGGCAAAGGTCAGAAAAAAGATCTGCAGCAGCCGGCGAGCGGGAGTGGCGATGTTCATGAAGTTCTCCAAACTTGTTCGATACCACTGTAGCAACCCGGCCCTTTCTGGCAATGGGTCTCGCCGCTCAAAGCGCTCCATCCCTCGCCAGAGCACGCCGGGCGCCCTGCAGGCTCACATCACGCGAAAAAAGCGCATCTCCACCCGGTCCGGAAAGCGCGCCCCGGTGCCGACAAACAGGCTTTCCGTCAGCCAGGCCAGCGCGGGCGATGAGACCTCGAAGGTGGGCGCGCAGCGGAAGTAGATCGCCGCCGGGTCCACCGGCTCGCCGCGCACCAGCTTCGCGATGTCTTCCACCGAGCCCCGGCGCAGCGCGCGGTTCATCACGAAGACGTGTTCGCCATTGTCGAGCTGCAGCAGGTAGCGCGCATCCAGGTCGGCGCAGGTGTCGGACACCACGATCTGGAAGTCCGCGCCGCCGGGCAGCACGGTACCGCTGAGTTGACCCGTCACTTTTCCACCCGTGATCGGGATGATGCGGCGCCGGCCCCGGCTGTTCAGGCCGGTGACCTGGCCGGCCTCGATGGGCGTGGCGACAAAGACGGTGAGGTCGGCGACGGGTTCGAGGATGGGGGTGGGCAGGGTCATGGCGGCCTCGGGTTCGTGGGGACGCACAGCATAGGGCAAACGGCGCCCTTGCCGGCGCCGGACAGGCTCGCGGATTCCCCGATGCGCAGGGTGCACGCCGCTGCTACCCTCATCGGCATGAGCGAGACCCCTACCCCGGCCTTCATCCCCAGATCCGCCTGTACCAGAACTGGCTGCGCGACACGCGCGGCCTGAGCTTTGACAGCTACGACGCGCTGTGGCGCTGGTCCACCACCGAGCTGGACGCGTTCTGGCAAAGCATCTGGGACTACTTTGATCTGCAGTCGCCCACGCCGCACACCGCGGTGCTGGCGAAGAACGTGATGCCGGGCGCGAAGTGGTTTCCGGGCGCGCAGGCCAACTACGCGCAGCAGGTGCTGCGCCATGTGGGGCCGGCGCACGCGGCGGGGTTTCCGGCCATCATCAGCCGCAACGAGAAGGGGCAGCAGCACGAGCTGTCGTGGCCCGAGCTGCGGCGCCAGGTGGCCTCGCTGGCGCTGCACCTGCAGGAAGCGGGCGTGAAACCCGGCGACCGCGTGGCCGCCTACCTGCCCAACATTCCCGAGACCATGGTGGCCTTTCTGGCCACGGTGAGCATCGGCGCGGTCTGGAGCGTCTGCGCGCCCGACATGGGCACCAACGCCGTGCTCGACCGCTTCCGCCAGATCGACCCGGTGGTGCTGATCGCCTGCGACGGCGTGACCTACGGCGGGCGCGACTTCGACCGGCTGGGCGTGGTGGCCGAGATGCGCGCCGCCCTGCCCACGCTGCGCCACGTCATCCTGCACCGCAACCTGGGCCATGCGGGCGACGACAAATCATCGGATTTGATAGCAGACTATTACCCGTTTGCGCTGGGAATCGCCCGAAATGATGCCAAAGTGGCGGCTTTCGAGCCGCTCTGGCTGCCGTTTGACCACCCGCTGTGGATCGTCTACTCCAGCGGCACCACCGGGTTGCCCAAACCCATCGTGCACGGGCACGGCGGCACGGTGATCGTGGCGCTGGCGCTGAAGATCATCCACAACGACGTGGGCTGCAGCTACCACCCCAACAACTGGGGCGAGCGCTACCACTGGTACAGCTCCACCGGCTGGGTGATGTGGAACGCCCAGACCAGCGGCCTGCTCAACGGCACCACCTGCGTGATCTTCGACGGCAACCCCGGCGGCAGCAAGGACCGCCCCGACTGGACCACGCTGTGGCGCTTCGGGGCCGAGCTGGGCGTGACCTTCTTCGGCGCGGGCGCGGCCTTCTTTGCCAACTGCCTGAAGGCGGGCGTGGACCTCTCCACCGTCGGCGACCTGTCCCGGGTGCGCGCGCTCGGCACCACCGGCTCGCCGCTGTCGCCCGAGGCGCAGCAGTGGGGCACGGCCCAGTTTGCCGCGATCGCAAAAACCGAAGCCCAACAAGATATCTGGTGGTGCAACATCAGCGGCGGCACCGACTTTGCCGGCGCCTTCATCGGCGGCCACCGCGAGCTGCCGCAGGTGCCGGGCGAGATGCAATGCCGCCTGATGGGCTGCGCGGTGGAGGCCTGGAACGACGCCGGCGAGCCGGTGCTGGGCGAGGTGGGCGAGCTGGTCTGCGCGCAGCCGATTCCGTCGATGCCGCTGTACTTCGTGGGCGACACGAACAACGCGCGGCTGCTCTCCAGCTACTTCGAGATGTACCCCCCCGGCCACGGGCGCAAGCCGGGAGGCGGTGACCTGGGCTGCGGACGCCGGCGGCGTGTGGCGCCACGGCGACTGGCTGCGCATCGGCAACCCCGCCACGGGCAGCACCGGCTGCGTGATCTTCGGGCGCAGCGACGCCACCATCAACCGCCACGGCCTGCGCATGGGCACCAGCGAGCTGTACAGCGCGGTCGAGGCCCTGCCCGAGGTGATGGACAGCATGGTGGTGGACCTCGAATACCTGGGCCGCGAGAGCTACATGCCGCTGTTCGTGGTGCTGCGCGAGGGGCAGGCGCTGGACGAGGCGATGCGCGCGACGATCAACGGCGCGATCCGCACCGCGCTGAGCCCGCGCTTTCTGCCCAACGAGATCTTCCAGGTGGCGGAGATCCCGCGCACGCTCTCCGGCAAGAAGCAGGAGCTGCCGATCAAGAAGCTGCTGCTGGGCCAGCCGCTGGAGAAGGTGCTGAACCGCGAGGCGATGGCCAACCCCGGCTGCCTGGCCTGGTACGAGGCCTTCGCCGCGCAGCACCAGGCGCGGGCCTGAGCGCCACCGATCAGTCGAGGCCGAATTCGGCAGCCGCCGGGACACCCGTCTGCTGGACGGGTAAGGCGGCAACCGCGATACTGCGCCGGAATGGCGGCCCGGTCGCAACCCATGCTTCCTTGGCGCCAGGCCATCTTCACCAAGGGGCACCCATGGCGCGCATCGAGACGGACTACCTGATCATCGGCAGCGGCGCCGTGGGGCTGGCGTTTGCCGACACGCTGCTGGACGAGACCGACGCGCACATCACGTTCGTGGACCGGCATGGCAAGCCCGGCGGACACTGGAACGACGCCTATTCCTTCGTGGCGCTGCACCAGCCCTCGGCGTTCTATGGCGTCAACTCCATGCCGCTCGGGGCCGACCGCATCGACACGGTCGGCGTCAACAAGGGCTATTACGAGCTCGCTTCCGGCCCCGAGGTCAGCGGGTATTTCGACCGCGTGATGAACCAGAAGCTGCTGCCCAGCGGGCGCGTCAGCTACCACCCGATGTGCGACTACATAGGGGACGGCCGCTTCGTCTCGCTCCTGTCCGGCGAGGAAACGACGGTCACGGTGCGCAAGAAAACGGTGGACGCCACCTGGTACAACACCCGGGTGCCTTCGACCCAGACGCCCAGATACCGGGTGGCCGAGGGCGTGCGCCTGGTCACCCCCAACGCACTGCCGCAGTTGTGGCAAAGCCAGGCGCCACGCCCGGCGCACTTCGTGATCGTCGGCGCCGGCAAGACGGCGATGGACGTGGGCGTGTGGCTGCTCAACTCCGGCGCGCCGCCCGAGGCCATCAGCTGGGTCATGCCGCGTGACTCCTGGGTGGTCAACCGCGCGAGCACCCAGCCCGGCATGGCATTTTTCAAGGAAAGCATGGGCGGGCAGGCCGCACTGATGGAGGCCTGCGCCCGGGCGACGTCGCTCGATGATCTGTTCGAACGGCTGGAGGCCAGCGACCAGATGATGCGCATCGATCCGCAGCGCAAGCCGACGATGTTTCACTACGCGACCCTGTCCAAGGCAGAGGTGGATTTGCTGCGCCGGATCACGCAGGTGATCCGCCTGGGCCGTGTGCAGGCGATCGAAACAGGCGAGATGGTGCTGGACCAGGGGCGCGTCCCCGTGGCCGGCACCTCTCTGTTCATCGACTGCACCGCGTCTGCCGTTGAACCCAAGCCCGTGCAGCCGATCTTTCAGGGCGACAAGCTGGTGCTGCAGATCGTGCGCATGCCGCTGCCCACGTTCAGCGCGGCCCTGGTGGCCTACGTGGAGGCGCACCATGACGATGACGCGGTGAAGAACCAGCTCTGCACCACGATTGCCTTCCCCCACGCGATCGAGGCCTACCCGGCCTGCGTCATGGGCAACATGATGAACCAGTTCAAGTGGGGCCAGGACAAGGCCTTGCGCCAATGGCTGCGCAACAGCCGGCTCGACGGGTTCGGCAAGATGATTTCCGAGATCGATCCGGCCGATGAAGAAAAGCTGGCCATCATGGCCCGGTTCAAGGCCGGAGCGATGGCGGCCATGGGCAACCTGCCGAAGCTGATCGCCGCCCGCTAGGCCCCTGCCTTGATCTTGCCCGCGAAGGTGAGCGTCGGATCGTTCACGTTGGAGCCGAAGCGCCCGGCGGCCAGGTGGTCGAACTTGTCGCCCAGCACCAGCGGCACCCCGGCCGGCGTGTAGAACACGCTGGTGATGGCGCCGGCGCCGTTGCCCTTTTCCGCCTCGGCCGGCGGTCTGCCGGATGCCGGTGCCGACGAACGAGCCGCCCGGCCCCTTGACGCCGTGGCCCGTGCCGCCCGAGGTAAACGAGGTGTCCCAGACCTGCGACGTCACGTATTGCACCGTGAACGAGGTCACGGCGACGCGCTTGATGCCCTTCAGCGCCGCCGCGTCCACCACCTCGATGACCGGTGCGCCAAAGTCCGCGGCTTGCGCCAGCGGCAACGCCATCACGAAAGAAGTCGCCAGAATTCGAATCCCTTTGCCAAACCGCATCCCGGAATCTCCACAAGACAGACGAATGAAACCCGTCTGATGCGCACGCACCAGCAGCGAAAGGCAAGTTTAGAAAACCCCTCACAAGGGTCGACCTGGCCGGTTGCACCCCCATAATTCCGTCATGACCAATATTTTCCAGTTCGGCGAACATCACGCGGACTATGCGGTTCCCGTCATCAACGAGCGGGAGGCACGGGCCGGGGCGGGCATCCTGTTCCTGCTGGCTCTGATTGCCTTCATGAACGCCTGGCTGAGCGGGAATTTCGCACCCACCAAACTGGTGGTGACGGGGTTCTTTGCGGACTTCTTCCTGAGGGTGCTGGTCAATCCCCGTTTTTCTCCGAGCCTCGTTTTGGGACGCATTGCAGTGCGAAACCAGTTGCCCGAGTACGTGGGTGCACCCCAGAAGCGGTTTGCCTGGGCGATTGGATTGGCCCTCGCTTCAGCGATGCTCTACCTGGTGGTGTTCAACAACGTCCGGGGGCCCGTCAACATCCTGGTCTGCGCACTGTGCCTGCTGTTGCTTTTTTTCGAGACGGCCTTTGGCATCTGCATCGGCTGCAGGATCTACAACCTGTTCAACCGGGAACGAGCCCAACTCTGTCCCGGTGGAGTTTGCGACGTACAAGACCGGCAACCCATCCAGCAGGTGTCCGCGGCTCAATACGGATCCCTGGTGGCGTTTCTTGCGGGGCTGTGGTTTGCCGCGGGCGCGCTGCCCGAATCGCCAATCCGGGGAACGACCACTGTGGCACCAGCCCCCGGCTCACCGCCGCCAAGTGCCGCGGAAGAAGAGCGTTGCCGTGTCCCTGAATTTGCCCGGAAAATGGGGCACGAGGACAAATGGAAGCTACATAACGGCTGCCCGTGAGCATGGGATCCGCTTGCGGCCCCGAGCCCACCCGTCACGACGAGGAGATGCCTTATGCAACCCAAGGCCCATTGGGAGAATGTCTATGAGACCAAACCCGCCCACACGGTCAGCTGGTTTCAGGAACATCCCGAGCATTCCCTGCGCCTGATTCGCGAAACCGGCGTTTCGCTGGAGGCCTCCATCATCGACGTCGGGGGTGGCGCATCGACGCTGGTCGACGATTTGCTGAGCGCCGGTTATCGGTCGCTGACCGTGCTGGACCTGTCCGGTACGGCCCTGGCTGCCGCACAGCGGCGCCTGGGTATCCAAGCCCGATCGGTTCAGTGGATCGAGGCCAACATCACCGAGGCCGATCTCCCTTTCCACGCCTACGACGTCTGGCATGACCGCGCCGTCTTTCATTTCCTGACAAGCCCCGAAGAGCGGCAGGCCTACGTACAAGCCGTGCTGCGTGCCGTGAAGCCAGGCGGCCATGTGATCGTTGCCACCTTTTCCGAAGACGGCCCTGACCGATGCAGCGGTCTGCCCGTCATGCGCTACAGCCCGGACCAGCTGCACGCGCAGTTCGGCTCGCCCTTCACACTGCTGCGGCACGAGAAAGAGGCGCATCACACACCCGCAGGCACCGTCCAACAATTCGTTTACTGCTACTGCCGCAAGGCCATGTCCTGACAGGCCGGGAGCGCCCACGCGCAGTGAGCGCGGCGGCTCTGGCCCGAAGCACGTTGCGCCTACCTTGCCGCTGGAGCCGACGCGGGGTTCTGTGCGGGCTGCGGCTGGGCCTTCTCGGATTTGGCTTTCTTGTTCTCGGCCTTCTGTTTCTTCTTTTCGGCGTCGCGCGCTTTTTTGTCGGCCGTGGCCTGCGACCGCTCTTCCTTGGCCTTCTTCCTGTCGGCCTTGATCTGCTTCTTCTCCGAATGGAGTTGGGCCCGGTCTGCCTTGAGCTTCTTCTGGTCGGCATCGAGCTGCGCCTGGTCCGCCTTGATGACGGCCGGATCGGCACGCATCGCCTTGTCCCGGCTCAGCTTCTCCTTGTCGGCGTTCACGGCCGCACGCCCGGCGGCAACGGCAGACGCCGATGGCGCAGCCGGCTGTGCCGCGGAGGTCTGGGCCACCACACCGGCGGCAAAGAACCCGGCGACCAGGGCAGTGACGGTCAGAGTCTGGAAATTCATGTCGCACCTCGAAAGGAAAGTTGCACGCCGCGCCTCGGATACGATCCGATGCCGACAGCGTAACAGCCAGACCATGCCACGGATCGCGCCATCCACCCGCTTGATCACGATCATTCGGGCCGCCCGCCCGGCACGCGACGGGGATGGACTGCGCCTGTGACTTCGCACCTGCCACCGTTTCCCCTGCGCACCGAATGCCCGCCCGGCGCCTGCATCTGCGCACGCGACAGGCTGCTGGCGGACCCGCAGGGTGACCTGCGCATCCTGCGCCTGTCGCGCGCGGACGAAAAGAGCCTGCTGCAACGGCTGGAAAACCTGCGCGACCTGGCCGACCTGCGGCACCTGGAAGAAAGAATGGAACAGCAGCTCGGCATCCGCCTGACCCTCGTCACCAGCCCGCGCGGCGTGCGCAGCCTGCGCGGCATCCTGATCAGGGTGCAGGAGCAGCCTGGCTTGTGCCGCAAGACCCGCCAGGCGATTCCCGCCGCGATACGGCGCGGCATCGAGAAGCGGCCGCAGATCGCCTGGGAGATCGCCAACGCGGGCGGTCTGTTCGAAGCTCCGTGAGCGGCCGCGGCCGGCAGGGTTCAGCGCGTGATGACCACCAGCACGCTGCAGGGCGCGTCATCGATCAGCGAGCGCGACACCGAGCCGCGCCACCAGCGCGCCGCCCAGCCGTCCAGGTGCTTGTGGCCCACCACGATCAGGTTGGCGCCGATGCGCCGCGCGCAGGCGGCGATTTCGCTCACCGCGTCACCGGTCACCACTTCGCCGCGCGCCACCAGGCCGGCATCGGCGAGCTTGCGCACGCCGGCGTCCAGGATCTCCTGGAAGTGGGCCTTTTCTTCACGTTCCAGCTCCGGGTCGTACACGCCGCCTTCGGGCCCGATGACGGACAGGGGCAGTGGCATGACGGCAATGAGGGTCAGTTCGGCCTGGCTCCACTGGGCGATTTCATGGCAGTCGAGCAGGGCCTGCTGGCCCGATTCGGAGCCGTCGTAGGCGAGCACGATTTTCTTGTACATGGCGCATCCTTCCCCGGGGGTCCCGGAATGTTTCGGGCGATTGGGCGGCATCTTAGGCGCAAGCACGGCCGGCACCAAGCAATTCCCCTTGTCGGAGGGAGAAATGCGCCCCCGCCGGGCGGCCATCAGACACGCAGGAGGCGGTCGATCTCGCGGTCCTTCTCGGCCCACAGGGCGTGCAACCAGTCGTGCAGGGCCGCGCGGAATTCGGGGTCGCGCTCGTAATCACCGTCGCAGAAAGCCACCGGAATGGGCAATTGGCGCACCCGCATGACCACCCGCGTCCCGCGCCCGCACAGGAACTGCCAGAAGGTGGGCACCCCGTCCGGGTAGGCCAGGGTCACGTCGAGCAGGGAATGAAACTGCCGGCCCATCGCATGCAGGGCCAGCGCGAGCGCCCCGGTGCGGGGCTTGAGCAGGTGGCGGTAGGGTGAGCCCTGGGCCGCGTGCTTCGCCGGCGTGAAGCGTGTGCCCTCGGTGAAGTTCATCAGGCTGGTCGGCACCAGGGCGAACTTTTCGCAGGCGCGCCGGGTGGTCTCGCGGTCCTGTTCGCGCAAGGCGGGGTTGCGCTTGAGCGCCGCGGCGGAGTGCCGCTTCATGAACGGAAAATCCAGCGCCCACCAAGCCAGCCCCATGATCGGCACGTAGAGCAACTGCTGCTTGATGAAGAACTTGAGCAGCGGGATGCGCCGGTTCAGCACGTGCTGCAAGGCAAAGATGTCGACCGCGCCCAGGTGGTTGCAGTTCACCAGGTACCAGCCGTGGTAGGCCAGTTCGTCCACGCCCTGCACGTCCCAGACGGTGCGCTGCGTCAACCGCATCCAGCCGCTGTTGCCGGCGATCCACTGCGTCGCGAAGGCGTTGGTCCAGGGATCGATGCGCAGGCGCACGCCCTTGAACGGCAAGACCAGCCGCACCAGCGCCAAGGCAAGCAACGGACCGACCCAGAAAAGGGTGTTGAGCAGCAGCAGCAAAAATGCAATGACCCCGCGCGCGAGCGGAGGAAGGAATCCAAGCATGTCCAGCACCTGAACGGAACCCGATTGCCGGATTGTGCCCAAGGCGCCGCGCACCCTGCCACCGGCCCCGCGCGACGGCCGTGGCGGCGACTACACGCCGTCGGGCTTGATCTGCGCGCGCGCGATCACCGGCTTCCAGCGCGCCTGCTCGGCCTTGATGAAGGCGTCGAACTCGGCGCCGGTGTTGCCGACGGCCAGCGCGGTGTCCTGGGCCAGCTTGTCCTTCACCACCGCGCTGCGCGTGGCCCGGATGGCCTCCGCCTCGATCTTCGCCACATGCGCCTTGGGCCATTTGGCGGGCACCAGCAGGCCATACCACTGGGTCATCTCGAAGCCTTTGAAGCCCTGCTCGGCCACCGTGGGCACATCGGGCAGCTGGGGCAGGCGCTGCGCGGAGCCGGTGGCGATGCAGCGCAGCTTGCCGGCCTTGATGAATTGCAGCAACGCCGGTGCGCCCACGGCCGCGGCCTGGAGCCGGCCGGACAGCAGGTCGGTCAGCATCGGCCCGGTGCCGCGGTAGGGCACGTGCACCACGAAGATGCCGGTGGCCATCTTCAGGTATTCAAACGCCAGGTGGCCGGCGCTGCCATTGCCCGCCGAGCCGTAGTTGAGCTGGCCCGGCCGGGCCTTGGCGTAGGCGACGAACTCGGTCAGGTTCTTGACCGGAAGGTCCGGATGCACCACGTACAGGCTGGGCACCTTGGAGACCAGCGTGATCGGGATGAAGTCCTTCATCTCGTAGGGCACCTTGGCAAAGATGTAGGGGTTCACCGCCAGCGTGCCGATGTGGCCCAGGATCAGCGTATGGCCGTCGGTGGAGTTGGCCACCTCCTGCATCGCGATGTTGCCGGCCGCGCCGGGCTTGTTGTCCACGAACACGTTCTGGCCCATGGTCTTGGCCATTTCGCCGGCCACCGCGCGCGCCACGATTTCCGAGCTGCCGCCCGGCGCGAAGGGCACCACCAGGCGCAGCGGCTTGGTCGGCCAGTCGGCCTGGGCGTGCGCCAGCCAGGGCGAGGTGGCCAGCGCAGCGGCGCTGGAGGTGGCCAGCCACTGGCGGCGGGTGAGGGAGGAGAAGGCGTCGGTCATGTCAGTCCTGGGTTGCACGGTGAAAAGAGTTGCGGGTTCATTCGAGCGTGATGCCGCGGGCTTTCACCACCCGGGCCCACAGCGCGATCTGCTGGTTGACAAAGGCCTGAGCGGCCTCGGGGTTGCCCTTCTGGATCTCGCCGCCGAGCGTGGCGATGCGGGCTTTGACCTCGGGCGCATCCAGCGCCTTCTGCAGCGCGGCCGACAGCCTGGCGACCACCGGCTCGGGCGTGCCGGCGGGGGCCAGCACCACGTTCCACTCGTACACCTCGGCGCCGGGCACGCCGGCCTCGGCCAGCGTGGGCACGTCCGGCAGGATGGGCGTGCGCTTGCCCGAAGTCACCGCGAGGGCGCGCAGTTTGCCACTCTGGATGTGCTGCAGCGTGGAGGCCAGGTTGCCGAAGAACACCGGCACCTGCCCGCCGATCACGTCGTTCAGGGCCGGGCCACCGCCCTTGTAGGGCACGTGCACCATGTCCGCCTTGGCGGCCGATTCGAACAGCGCGCCGGCCAGGTGCTGTGCCGAGCCGTTGCCGGACGAGGCAAACGACACCGCGTCCTTCTTGACCTTGGCCGCCGCAATCAGCTCGGCCACGTTCTTCGCCGGGAACTGGGCGTTGACCAGCACCACGTTGGGAAACAGCGCGATCACACCGATGGCGCGAAAGGCTTTTTCGGTGTCGTAGGGCAGCTTGGGATAGAGCGACGGGTTCACCGCGAAGGACGAGGCGTCCAGCATCAGCGTGTAGCCGTCGGGCGCGGCCTTGGCCACGGCGGCCGCGCCGATCTGCCCGCCGGCACCCGGCTTGTTCTCGACGATCACGTTCTGGCCCAGCGCCTCGCCCAGTTTGGGGGCGATCAGGCGCGCCATGGCGTCGGCCCCGCCGCCGGGTGGGTAGGTGACCACCAGCGCGATCGGTTTGGTGGGCCAGGCGGCCGGGGCCTGGCCCGACGCCGTAGCTGAAAACGCTATCAATGCAATAGCTGAAAGTGACCGCACGACGCTGGGAAGTGCCTTATTTGGCTTGAAATTCATGATCCACATGGCTGTCTCCTTTGATTTTGGGGGGTTGCGGTGCTCAGCGCACCTGCGCGGTGTACTGGAAGGCAAAGGCATCACCCAGCGTGGTTCGTTGCTCGATGCAGCGCCCGGCCAGGTCGAAGGCGCGGCGGTTCACCTGCACGCAGGGGTGGCCGGCGTCCAGCCGCAGCAAAGCGGCCTGTTCGCGGGTCAGCAGGCCGAAGCGCAGGTCGTCCTCGGCCTTGTTAACCGTGATACTGCACAAGCGCTGGTACAGCGGGTACAGCAGGTCGCCCCAGGCGGCGGGGTCGGAATCTTTCAGCGCGTCGAAAGCCGGCAGCGGCAGCCACAGCTGCTCCAGCAGGCAGGGCTCGCCGTCCAGGCTGCGCAGGCGCTCCAGTTCCAGCACGCTGGCACCCGTCGGCAGGCCCAGGGCCTCGGCCGTTTCCGGCACGGCGGCCACCACGCGGCGCGACAGGATGGTGGAGGTCGGCGTGGCCGTCAGGTCACCCCCATGGCGGAAACGGAAGAAGCGCAGCATCGACGCCCCGCCCAGCCCGGCGCGCACAAAGGTGCCACGCCCGTGCTGGCGCTCCAGCAGGCCCTCGGCCACCAGCAGCGCCAGCGCCTGGCGCAGCGTGCCCAGCGCCACGCCATGCTCGCGCGCCAGCGCCGCCTCGGCCGGCAGCGCCGTGCCGGGCACCCATTCCCCCCGCGTGATCCGTGCGCGCAGGCTGGCGGCCAGCCAGCCGTAGCGGCTCTGGCCGGGCGCAGGCTGGTCGGCGCCAAGGCCGGCGGCAGAAGAAAAGGCGGCATCCATTGATTTAGTCCTCTAGATGACTAGAATGTAAGCCATGGTTCCTGATTTGTCAAAAACGGCGGTGGACAGCCACTTTCATGTGTTCGCCGCGCACCAGGCTCAGCCGGGCGCGCGCTACACGCCGGCCTATGCCGCGCCCTTGGCAACATGGCAGGCCGCCGCCCGGCCGCTGGGCGTGCGGCGCGGCGTGCTGGTGCAGACCAGTTTTCTGGGCACCGACAACCGCCTGCTGCTGTCCACGCTGGCGCAGCACCCCGAGACGCTGCGCGGCGTCGCCGTGGTGGCGCCCACCGCCAACGCGGACACGCTGGCGCGACTGCACGCTGCGGGCGTGCGCGGCATCCGGCTGAACCTGTCAGGCGTCTCGCACCACATTCCGGAGTGGTCTGCCGCCACCGCCTTGTGGGACGCCCTGGCCGCCCTGGGCTGGCACGTGGAGCTGCACACCGACATCGGCCGGCTGCCCGGCGTGCTGGCGCAACTGCCCGCCGCACTGCCGCTGGTGATCGACCACCTGGGCAAGCCCGAAACCATGGCGGCGGGTGACGCCACCGTGCGTGCGCTCGCAACCCGCGCGCGGCAGGCGCCCGTGCACGTGAAGCTCAGCGGCGCCTATCGGCTGGGCGGGCTGGACGCCGGCGCGCTGGCGCGCTTGTGGCTGGGTGAACTGGGGCTCGACCGTCTGCTCTGGGGCAGCGACTGGCCCTGCACCAACCATGAAGCCCATGCCGACTACCCGGCGCTGCACCACGCGCTGGACGACTGGCTGCTGGACCGCGCCGCTGTCGAGGCGGCGCGCGTCGACAATCCAAACCGCCTTTACTGGGGCTCAGGCACCGGCAGCGCGGGCTGACCCGGCGCGCCCCTGTCACAAAACCTTCATCAACGAAGGGTGAGCTCCAGCGCACAATCGGGCACCCCCTTCAACGACCAATCGCGCGGGATCCTCCATCGATCCGATGGATTCACCTGCCGCTTGACCGCCCTCTCGAAAGCCCACCCATGCATGCCCTCAAGGAAGCCCGGAAGTTCATTGAAAAGGACCCTTTCGACCCCGCCGCCCAGACCCTGTCCCGTCTGGTGCTGGCCCTGGAATCGGAGGTGGACTTTCCCATCTCCCAGCTCTACACCCTCGATTTCCAGCGTTTCGCGCTGGCGCTGAAAATTCTCGACGAGTGGCGCCTCGACCGGTATTACGCGGGCAAGGCGCGCCTGTTCGACGTCTCCCTCCAGTCGGCGGAAATCAACCGCGCCAAGCCGTCCGCCTGAGCGGCACGCCGAACGATGCCCCTCGACCCCAGCGGCCGTCGTTTCGCCCAGGGTGACCGGCGGCCGGAAGCCCAGCCCCCCTTGCGACGCCCCGCCCTGTCAACGCCGTGGACGCCCGACTGAACCCACCTGCCGACCTGCCTGGGTTGCTGGACAGGGTTGCGGACATCCTGAAGAAGCAACGGCGCGTCGAGGGCATGGTGCAGGGGCAGCACATGCCTCGCCAGGACATCGTGGAAACGCTGGTGCACCGACAGCATCTGGCTGAACTGCACCAGCTGATGGCCCCCCTCAGCACCCCCGAGCTCGGCGCGATCCTTGAGGCATTGCCCCTGGCCGATGCCACGCATCTGTGGACACAAATGCCCCCGGGGCGCGAAAACGAAGTCCTCTGGGAAATGTCGGATGCGCGACGGGAACAGCTGGTCGGCAGCCGGGAGCCCTCCTTTGGCGACAGCCAGATCCAGGCGTTCGAACGGGTCGATGGCAAGCTGCGACAGGTGGCGATCGAAAGCCGCAAAGACCTCGACGGACTCTCGGCCATCTGGATCGACCTGCTGGGCGCCACCAAGGCCGAGCGGGCCTATGTAGGCGCGCATTTCGGCCTCACCCTGCCCGACCCCGACGATGTGACGGACCTGGAAGTCAGCACGCGTTACCACGTCGAGGAAAGCGGAGGCATCTACCTGCATTCCAACTTTCTGCTCGACAAGGAAGGCGACTCCCGCAGCGTGCCGGTCGCCTTCATCCTGCACAAGGGCATTCTGTTTTCCCTGCGCAACGAAGAGCTGCCAGTGTTCCGCCTGCAGCGACGACTGGCGGCCACCCAGGTGGGCTATGCATCCGACAGCCACGACGTGCTGCTCGATCTGTACGGGGCCGACGTCGAATACTCGGCCGATTCGCTGGAAGCCATCTACGCCACGCTTGGCAAAGTGGGCCGCCAGGTGCTCAGCGAGACCATCAGCGACGGGCAGGCGGCGAGCATCCTGGGCGACATCGCCGAGGAGGAAGACCTGAACGGCCGCATCCGCGGCAACATCCTGGACACCCAGCGCGCCATCAACTTTCTGATGCGCAGCAAGACCCTGTCGGCTGCCCAGCTGGAGGATGCCAAGCAGATCCTGCGCAACATCGAGTCGCTGAACAGCCACACCTCGTTTCTCTTCGACAAGATCAACTTCCTGATGGATGCCACCGTCGGCTTCATCAACATCAACCAGAACAAGCGCATCAACCAGCTGACGGTCTTCGGCGTGGTATTCATGCCCGTCAACATCCTGGCCGGCATGGGCGGCATGTCGGAGTTCTCCATGATGACGCAGGGCATGCCCTGGCCGCTGGCCTACGGCGCCTTCCTGATCGTCTCGATCCTGATGGGCACCGCGACCTACGTGGCCCTGAAACACTTTGAACGAAGAAGAGCAAGCAACGACGCCGGCGCCGCCACAGGCCCGTCCTGGCGGGACGGGAACCGTCGCGTCTGACGGACCCCAGGTGATGCGCCCGACAAGCCTGTTCCTTCTGGCGTGCCTGAACGTGGCGTGCATCTCGGTGTCCGCCGCGACACCCGGGTGCGCTGCAACGGTCCAGGAACTGGCGCGCATGACCGGAGAGCCGGCCTTTCCGTTGAAATGGACCGAGACCACCATGGGCGATGGCAAGCCCCTGCTGGTCTCCATCTCGGAGCGCCAGGGCGTGCTGGCGCTTGAATTCACCAAGACCCGGGAAGGCCTCTGGGCTGAAAGCACCGGGGTCATCTGCCTGTCCGGCGTCGATCTGGAAATCGTGTTTTCCCGAGAGCAGATCCGCCTGGGGCCGGCGGCAAACTGGCTCATGCGCCAATCGCTGGGTCAAGGGGGGACCTTCCGGATATCAAGACTGGCAGCGGACCGGCTCAGGATCGCAACGGTGGGCTGGAACGGTCACTTCGTGCCGATGAAATAGGCTGTCACGCCACTGCAACATGCGCCTGCCATGCTAGGGCATGGAACGCGATTTCGAGAGACCCACGTCCACAAACCTGAAGCCTTGCCGCTTCGTTTCCCTGACCCCGGCTTCGGTGTGACGATGCGCCAGGTCCGTTCCATCTTTCTCTCCGACATTCATCTGGGCACAAAAGCCTGCCAGGCCCACCACCTGCTGGATTTCCTGAAAGCGTATTCGGCCGAACATGTGTTCCTGCTCGGTGACATCGTCGACCTCTGGTCCATGAGCCGGGGCGGCATCCACTGGCCGCCGGCACAGAACACCTTCGTCCAGAAAATGCTGCGGCGCGCGCGCCATGGCGAGAAGGTCATCTTCATTCCCGGCAACCATGATGAAGCCATCCGGGAATACATCGGTTCCTCGTTTGGCAACATCCTGGTCGAGAACGATTACATCCACACCGCCGCCGACGGGCGGCGCTATCTGCTGCTGCACGGTGATGAATTCGACCAGGTGACGCGGCACCACCGGTGGATTGCGATCCTGGGAGACCAGTCCTACAACCTGCTCGTGCGGCTGAACATCTATCTCTCCTGGCTGCGCCGCACGCTCAAGCGCCCGGGTTATTGGTCGCTGGCCGGTTATGCCAAGCGCAAAGTCAAGACGGCGATCAACTTCATCTTCAACTTTGAAGAATCCGTGATCCGCCACGCACGCGAGAAGGGCCTGGACGGCGCCATCTGCGGCCATATCCACTGGCCCATGATCAAGGAAGTCGATGGCCTGTCCTACATCAATTGCGGCGACTGGGTGGACAGCTGCACCGCCATCGTCGAGCACCTGGACGGGCGCATGGAGCTGATCCACTGGAACCGTGTGGTGGTCCCGGCCACGCCCCCGTTGCTCGCCGCCTGACATGGAGCCGATGGAAAGCCCGCACAAAGGCAAGACCGGGATCCGGCGGCTGCTGAATGCCTTCGGCTATTCGTGCGCTGGCCTTCGGGAGGCTTTTCGCAATGAAGATGCGTTTCGCCAGGAGGTCCTGCTGGCCGGCGTGCTGGTGCCGCTGGCTTTTGTGCTGGAGCAAGACATGGCCGCTCGGGCCTTGATGATTGCCTGCGTCCTGTTGCTGTTGATCGTCGAGCTGATCAACTCGGCCATCGAAGCGACGGTGGATCGCATCTCGCTGGACAACCACCGGCTCGCCAAGCGCGCCAAGGACATCGGAAGCGCCGCCGTGCTGCTCAGCCTGGTCAACCTGGCGCTGGTCTGGGCCCTGGTCCTGTTGCGCTGAACCCGCACGGAGCCACCCGACCCGCCCGCTGTGCGCCGCATGTACCCAGATCAACTCGTGGTGGATTCAACCGCTCTTGCCACATGAAAATTCTGTTCATCTCCGACGTCTATTTCCCCCGGGTCAACGGCGTCTCGACGTCGATCGAAACCTTTCGCCACCACCTGCGCGATCAGGGCCACACGGTGCACCTGATTGCGCCGGATTACGGCAGCGCCGGCGACGACGAAGCGGAGATCACGCGCGTGCCGTCACGGCGCATCCCGTTCGACCCCGAAGACCGCCTGATGAGCTACCGGTGGGTCATCGGGCGCGCCGAACAACTGCGCGCCGAGCGCTACGACATCCTGCACATCCATACGCCGTTCGTGGCCCACTACCTGGGCACGCGGCTGTCGCAGCGGCTGGGCATCCCCTGTGTGGAGACCTACCACACCTTCTTTGAAGAGTACCTGCACCACTACGTCCCGCTGATTCCGCGTGCGGTCACACGGCTCCTGGCCAAGCGGTTCTCCCGGCACCAGGGCAACCGCCTGGATGGCATGGTGGTGCCGTCGCACCCCATGTTGCAGGTGCTGAAGACCTACGGCATCACGACGCCGACCGAAGTCATCCCCACGGGCATGGAGGCCGGTCGGTTTGTGCCGGGCGACCGCCCCGGCTTCCGCCGCGACCACGCCATCCCGCAAGACCGGCCGGTGCTGCTGTTTGTCGGTCGCGTGGCGCACGAAAAGAACATCGAGTTCCTGCTGAAAACCGTCGATGAAGTCCGCAAGACGATTGCCGATGTCTTGCTCGTGATCGCCGGCGAGGGTCCGGCCCTGGAGAGCCTGCGCCACGAGGCGCGCCGCCTCGGCCTCGGTGCCCACACGCTGTTCATCGGCTACCTGGACCGCCACCGTGCGCTGAACAGCTGCTACCGCGCCGCCGACGTGTTCGTGTTCGCCTCGCGCACCGAGACCCAGGGTCTGGTGCTGCTGGAGGCCATGGCGCAAGGCGTGCCGGTGGTCTCGACCGCCGAGCTGGGCACCCGCGACGTGCTGCGCGAGGGGCTCGGGGTCCACATCGCGCAGGAGGATGCGGCCGACTTTTCCGCCAAGGTGATGCGGCTGCTGAACGACAGCGCCCTGCGCGAGACACTGGGCGCGGCCGGGCGCGACTATGCACAAGGGTGGTCGGCCAGCCGCCTGGCGCGGCGGATGCAGGAGTTCTACCAGCAGGTACTCGCCGCGAGGGGATTGCGCGAAGACCGGATGGCCCCCCTTGGCGCGGCGACGCGCGCGCAGCCTCACTGAGCAACGAGCCGCTCAGCCCGGCTTGCGGTTCACCAGCACGATGCCCGCCGCCACCAGCGCCAGCGCGGCCAGCAGGCTGGGCGTGACCGCCTCACGCAACCACAGCGCGCCGAACAGCAGCGCGAAGATCGGCGTGAGGAACACGAACACCGAAATCTTCGTGGCCGGGTAGCGCCCCAGCATCCACATCCACGCCAGGTAGCTCGCGAACGCGCCGACCACGGTCTGCACCAGCAGCGACACCGCGGCGAAGGCGCTGAATTCGAAATCCCAGTGCTCGCCGAGGCCCGCTGACAGGAAGGGCAGCACGATGGTGCTGACCGCCACCTGGTAGTACAGCATCTTCTCCGCCGACACGCGCGCCAGCGTCGTCGAGCGGATGGTCACCGTGGTCAGGCCCCAGAGGGCGCCCGGCTGCCAGCCCGAGCAGGTCACCGGGCCAGGTGACGCCCGCACCGCCACCGAGGAAGCCCTCGCGCAGCGCAAAGGCCACGGCCGCAAACGCGCAGGCCAGCCCAGCCCATTGCACCGGACGCAGCCGCTCGGTCTTCACGAACAACGGCAGCAGGGCCGCCACCCAGAACGGCGAGGTGTAGAGAAACACGGTCAGGCGGGAAGCGGAGGTGTGCTGCAGCCCCAGGTAGATGCAGGCGAACTCCCCGGCGAACAAAGCGCCGGCCAGCAGGCCCGCCCCCAGCGAGCCGTCGCGCGTGAACAGCGCCACGCCGCGCATGCGGCACCAGATCCACAGCAGCAGCGTGGCCCCGGCAAAACGCACCGCCGCCTGAAACACCGGCGGCACCTCGGCCAGCGTGGCTTTCACCAGCACCTGCTGGAAACCCCAGAACAGGCAGCAGGCCAGCAGCAGCGAGACGGCGGTGGCGTCGAGGTGGTCTTTGCGGACGGTCATGGCGTGCATGGTACGGGCCGCGCGCCCGGCAAGGCGGTCCGCGAGGCGACAGCTGCGACGTCGGTGGCCAGGCGCGACGATGAGGAACTTATTCATTGATAGCAAACATTGACCTGAATACGCTGGGATGGGACTGATCTGATTCGAGATTCCAGCCAGATGCCCCTCAGGCACCCGCCGCCAGCCGCTGCAACATGCGTTTGAGGGCGTCGACCTCGCTGGCGGACCAGTGTGCCAGCTGGCCCTGCTCCTGGGCCCGGGCTTCGGTGATCAGAATGCGCGCCGCCTTCAGCCCGCCTTCGCTGGCCGCCACCAGGGTGCGGCGCTGGTCCTGCGGGTCGGCGCGCAGCACCAGCAGGCCTTCGTCGGCCATGCGCTGCACCAGCTTGGTCACGGTGGGCTGCTTGGCCAGCACGTCGCGCGCCAGCTGGCCCACGGGCACCGCACCATCAACGCCTGGGATCGTGCCGTCCGCCGCAGGCGCTGCACCCGCGCCAGCTGCAGTGGCTGCCGCATGGGCGTCATGCAGCAGCGCCAGCACCCGCCAGGCGATGTGGGTGAGCCCCTGCGCGGCCACCGAGCGCTCGAAGTTGCGGTACACCGCATGGCTGGCCTGACCGAGCAGGTAGCCCAGGTAGCCGCCCACGAAGCGCGGGTCTGGCGCCTGCGGGGCCGAGCTGTCGGCCTGCAACGGGTGCTCGGTGTAGAACTTGCCGCCATGAAACAGCAGCGGCGAGGCGTCCGCGCGGTGGCTGCAGCGCTCCACCTCGCCGACGAAGATGACGTGGTCGCCCTCCTCGTAGCGGCTGCGGTTGAAGCATTCGAAAGTGGCCGCCGCGCCGGCCAGCAGCGGTGCGCGGCCGGCGCCCTCGGTGAAGGCCACGCCGGTCCAGCGGTCCGCGCCGCGCGCGGCGAAGCGCTCGGCCAGCGCCTTCTGGTCGGCCGCCAGGATGTTGATCGCGTAGTGCGAGCCGGCACTGAAGGCCGGCAGCGAGCCGGCCGCGCGCGCCAGGCTCCAGAGCACCAGCGGCGGATCGAGCGAGACCGAATTGAACGAATTGGCGGTCAGCCCCACCTGCTCGCCTTCGGCCGTGCGGGCCGTGACGATGGTGACGCCCGTGGCAAACATGCCCAGGCTGGCGCGGAACTCCCGCGGTGAAAACACCGGCGGCGCGGCCTTGCGGGGTGGGCTCATCATGGATTGCCAATTACATGAAATTTCATGAATAATGATACCGATTCGGACGAACCGCAATGCCCATTCCGGGAGCGCGGGATTGGTGAAAGGCGATTCATGCTGCAGGAAATCATCGAACCGGCCTGGCTGGACGCCTTCGAGGCGGTGCTGGGCCGCTGCGCGCTGCAAAAAGGCGACACGGTGGCCATTCTGGCCGAAACCCAGAGCCGCCCGATACTGCCGCTGCTGGCGCGCCTCGCGGCCCAGCGTCTGGGTGCGCAAGTGTTCACTCTGACGCTGCCCAGCGTGGTGGGCCGCGCCGGGCCACCCACCCGGTCGACGGGCGCGTCGGACGCGATCCAGCAAATCAAGCCGGTGATCCACGCGCTGGCCGCCAGCACGCTGGTGGTGGACTGCACCGTGGAAGGCCTGATGCATGCCCCCGAGCTGCCCGCCATCCTGAAAGGCGGCACCCGCGTCATCTACATCAGCAATGAACACCCCGAGGCGCTGGTGCGCCTGATGCCCGACGACGCCACCGAGGCGCGCGTGAAGGACCACATCAAGCGCCTGCGCGCGACCAAGGCCATGACCGTCTCATCCCCGGCGGGGACCAATCTGCGCATTTCGCTCGAAGGCGCGGTGGCCGGCGGCAACTGGGGCTTCACCACGCGGCCCGGCACCCTGACCCACTGGCCCGGCGGCATTGCGCTGGCCTTCCCGGCGGCGGGCAGCGTGAACGGCACGCTGGTGCTGGCGTCCGGCGATGTGAACCTGACCTTCAAGCGGTACGTCGAATCGGCGATCACGCTGACCATCGAGAACGACTACGTCACCGCCATCCAGGGCGCGGGGCTGGACGCGCAGCTGATGCGCAGCTACACCGAGGCCTGGGGCGACCGGGAGGCCTATTCCGTCAGCCACGTCGGCTACGGCCTGTGCGACGCCGCACGCTGGGACAGCATGGCGCTGTACGACAAGCGCGACTTCAACGGCACCGAGCTGCGCGCCTTTGCCGGCAATTTCCTCTACAGCACCGGCGCCAACGAGGTGGCCGGGCGCTACACGCTGGGCCACTTCGACCTGCCGATGCGCCACTGCACGGTGCAGCTCGACGGCGCCACGGTGGTCGACCACGGCCGCGTGGTGGACTGACCGAGCGCGTACACAGGCTTCCCGATGACCGCCTTGCCAACCTTTTCCTCGCTGGGCTCCGGCCCCATCATCCTGATGCTGCACGGCATCGGCGGCGGGCACCGCGCGTTCGCGCCGCAGGTTGAAACCTTCGCCTCGCTGGGCTACCGCGCAGTGGCCTGGGACATGCCCGGCTACGGCCACAGCGCGCCGATCGAGCCCTACACCTTCAAGGGTCTGGCGCAGAGCTGCATCGCGCTGATCGAAGCCCTGCTCGGTGCCGACGACGAGCGCCGCCGTGCCGAGCATGGGGGCTCGGTCATCCTGCTGGGGCACAGCATGGGAGCCATGGTGGCGCAGGAGGTGGTGGCGCGCCGGCCCGAGCTGGTGAACCGGTTGATCCTGTGCGGCACCTCGCCCTCCTTCGGCAAGCCCGATGGCGATTGGCAGCGCGACTTCATCGCCCAGCGCACCGCGCCGCTGGACGCGGGCCAGAGCATGGCCGACCTGGCGCAGGTGCTGGTGCCCCAGATGATCGGCCCCGGCTCGCTGCCCGAAGGCGTCGCACTGGCCACGCGCTGCATGGCGGGTGTGCACCCGCCGGCCTACCGCAAGGCGCTGGAGGCCATCGTCACCTTCGACCGCCGCGCCGCGCTGCCGCTGATCCGGGTGCCCACGCTGCTGGTGGCCGGCGAATTCGACCGCAACGCGCCGCCGGCCGTGATGCAGAAGATGGCGGGCCAGATCGCCGGCAGCCGTTATGCCGAGCTGCCCGGCATCGGCCACCTGCAGAACCTGGAGGCGCCCGACGAATTCGATGCCCTGGTGCTCGGCTTCCTCGCCGACACGGCGGCGCAGGCCCGGCGCACCCTGCACTGAGCAGACCGGATTGTTGTTGCTCATGGCCGAAGCACGAACCCGCGCCGCTCTGCTGCTGGCCCAGGACGGGCAGCGGGACGGCCGCGCCATCGTGCCACGCGTGTACCTGCTTGAGGCCACCGACGCCACGCGCCGGCCCCCGGCTTTTGGCCCGCGCCGCGCCACCCCCTTCTTCGGCTACGGCTACCAGTTCTGGCTGTACCCGCTGAAGACCCGCACCTTCGCGCTGCAGGGCATCCACGGCCAGACAATCTACGTGCAGCCTGCCAGCGGCATCGTCATGGTGCAGACGGCGGTCTTTGACCAGGCCAGCGGGCGCACCGACCCCGAGCCGCACGCCGAGCGCGACGCCCTGTGGCGCGGCGTGCTGGCCACGCTGGGCGGCTCCCTCGACTGACCCATTGCACCGCACGAACCGATCGCATCCACCGACCTTCCAGGAGACACCACCCATGACCGAGCAAGCCCCTTTGAGCTTCACCCCAGCCGTCGGCGACACCCCGCTGACGGCCAAGCAGCGCCGCCTGCTGACCCTGGCGCATGAACTGGGCCGCGACAAGTTCGCCGGCCGCGCCGCGTTGTGGGACCGCGAGGGCAGCTTCCCCTTTGCCAACTACGACGACCTGCGCGAGGCCGGCCTGCTGCGCCTGTGCGTGCCCGAGGCCGACGGCGGCCTGGGCGCCGACTACGCCACCTACATGTTCGTGGCGGCGGAGCTGGGGCGCTTCTGCGGCACCACGGCGCTGACCTACAACATGCACATCTGCTCCACCATGTGGACCGGCGTGCTGGCCGACGGCATCCCGATGAGCGACCAGGAGCGCGCCGAGCACCTGCGCCGCCGCCAGATCCACTTCGAGCGCGTGGTGAAGGACGGCGCGGTCTACGCCCAGCCCTTCAGCGAAGGCAGCGCCGCCGCCGCCGGCCGCGCGCCCTTCGGCACCACGGCGCGCAAGGTGGAAGGCGGCTGGCGCATCAACGGGCGCAAGATCTTCGCCTCGCTCGCCGGGGCCGCCAACTTCTACGGCGTGCTGTGCACCGAGGACAAGGGCGACGACAAGCCCGACGCGCGTGACACCCTCTACATGGCCGTGCCCGCCGACGCGCCCGGCGTGGCCGTGAGCGGCGACTGGGACGTGCTGGGCATGCGCGGCACGGTCAGCCGCACCCTCACCTTCCAGGACGTGTTCGTCAGCGACGACGAGCAGCTCATGCCGCGCGGCGTGTACTTCAAGGGCGCCCAGACCTGGCCGGCGATGTTCTTCACCATCGCTGCCACCTACATGGGCCTGGCCGCTGGCGCCTACGACTTCACCGTGCAGTACCTGCGCGGCGAAGTACCCGGCGAGCCGCCGGTCAAGCGCCGCCAGTTCCCGACCAAGCAGATGGCCGTGGCGCAGATGCGCATCCAGCTGGAGAGCATGCGCTCGCTGTTCCTGCGCGCGGTGCAGGAGGCCAAGCCCAACCCGAGCAAGGACGAGAAGCTGCGCCTGTACGCCGCGCACTACAGCGTGATGGAAGGCGCCAACGACATCGCGCGCCTGGCCATCCGCACCTGCGGCGGCACCAGCATGATGCGCCACCTGCCGCTGGAGCGCATGTACCGCGACAGCCGTTGCGGCGCGCTGATGCTGCCCTGGACGGCCGAACTGGTCATCGACCGCATGGGCCGCGAGACGCTGTACGAAGCCGGCGAGCGCGACGAGTGATCGGGCCAATAATGACGGGGTGATCAGCCCTTTGACGCCCCTCGCGCCGCTCACCAGGCTCCCGGCCGCCGCCGGACGGCGTTTGCGCCAGCGTCTGACCCGTCTCTTTTTGATAGCAGTTTGTGGCCTTCCGGCGCTGGGATGGGCCGAAAAAATCCCTAAAACCGGCGCCGAACGGCCCGCTGTGCCCCCCTGCGACGAGCTGGCGGCGCACCTGCCCAACGTGTCGGCCGCCCTGTGCCGTGATGCCTTGCTGGTGCCCGGCCCGGCGCGCTCGGTGAAGGGGCGCTCTATCCTGCTTCGCGACATGCCCAACCCCGACGCAAAGCTGCGCGTGCTGGTGCTCGGCGGCATGCATGGTGACGAGCTGTCATCGACCTCGGTCGCCCTGCACTGGCTCAGCCTGGCGCAGGACCAGCCCATGCAGCTCCCGCAGCCGGTGCACTGGCGCTTCATCCCCGCGCTGAACCCGGACGGCCTGACGGCCCGGCCGCCGCGGCGGGTCAACGCCAACGGCGTGGACCTGAACCGCAACTTCCCCACGCCGCGCTGGGACCGGGAAGCGCCCTTCTACTGGGAAAAGCGCACCCGCAAGGACCCGCGCCGCTGGCCCGGCCCGCGCCCACTGTCCGAGCCGGAGAGCCGCTACCTGCACGACGAGATGGCGCGCTTCAAGCCGCACCTGATCGTGAGCATCCACGCGCCCTTCGGCGTGCTGGATTTCGACGGCCCCACCGTGCCGCCGGCGCGTCTGGGACGGTTGTACCTCGACCAGGTCGGCATCTACCCCGGCTCGCTGGGCAACTACGGCGGCGTGCACAAGGGCGTGCCGGTGGTGACGGTGGAGCTGCCGAACGCCCAGCGCACGCCGCTGAATGCCGAGATGCGCCAGATGTGGATCGATCTGCTGCGCTGGATGAGCGAGCGCGTTAATCAGGGGCTAGGCGAGCACCCGCGGTGAAAAACTGAATCAACAGTGCCTTTCCCCAGCGTGGAGGGGTCGCCGTGCGCTATGGATTCGTGAGTCTTCCGCAAGCGCTGCCGTTGCGCTC
Organism: Candidatus Skiveiella danica; assembly: GCA_016721925.1. Taxonomy (GTDB): domain Bacteria; phylum Pseudomonadota; class Gammaproteobacteria; order Burkholderiales; family Burkholderiaceae_C; genus Skiveiella; species Skiveiella danica. The sequence continues at coordinate 328,030 of JADKHE010000011.1, read as the reverse complement.
ACTCGGCCGCCCCCTGCTTCAAGCGCTCGCTGCGCCAGTACACATCGTCCCCGACGCTACCGTCGCTGCGGTGGCGGTTCAGCACCCGGGCCAGCACGAACATCAGGTCGCTCAAGCGGTTGAGGTACTGGCGGGGCGTCTCCTTCAGCGCCTCCTCGTTGCCCAACGCCACCACCGCTCGCTCGGCACGCCGCGCCACCGTGCGGCAGACATGGGCCAGCGCCGCGCCGCGCGTGCCGGCGGGCAGGATGAACTCCTGCAGTCGCGGCAGTTGCTCGTTGTAGGTGGCCAGCGCTTCGTCCAGCGCCAGCACCGCCTCGGGCTTGAGCAGCTCAAAGCCGGGAATGCTGAGCTCGCCGCCGAGGTTGAACAGCTGGTGCTGGATCTCCACCAGCAGCGCGCGCACCTCGTCGGGCATCGGCTCGCAGAGCAGCACGCCCAGGTTCGAGTTCAGCTCGTCCACGTCGCCCATCGCGTGCACACGCAGGCTGTTCTTGCTGACGCGCTGGTTGTCGCCCAGGCCGGTGGTGCCGTTGTCGCCGGTGCGGGTAGCGATCTGCGTAAGTCGGTTGCCCATGGTGTGTCTCCTTCGTGGTGCCGATTGTCGCCGCGAGCGCCCTCGCTCGTCTGCGGTGGCGCCACCGAGGGAAACCGGATGGCTCCGCGCCGCCGGGGCCCGCGGAGCGCAACGCCCTCGACAATCCGTTTACACTTGGATACAGATTTCTCCTTCCAGATGGCACGAAGCAAGGGTTCAGACCGGTTCTTCAAGGCGCTGCCGTTCATCTACATGGTGACCGGCGTGGCGGCCATGGTCGCCCTGCGCAACGGATTGGCTGTCTTGAGCGGCCTGATCCTGATCGGGGTCGGCGGTATCGAGTTGCTGCGCCGCGCCCGTTTCCAGCGCGAGCTGGAACGCAGCGAATCCCGCCTGAGTTCGCGCCAGCATTCGCGCATGGACTCGCGCATGAGCCGCAACCTCGATGGCGATTCCACCCAGTCGCTCATCCAGCTGTCCTGGCGCAAGTCCTTCGAATGCGGCCATCCGGTGATCGATGCCCAGCACCGCAAGCTGTTCGACATCGGCGACGGCCTCATCAATGCGGCGGTCAAGGGCAAGTCGCGCGACCACATCGAGTTTCTGCTCGACGAAATGACCGAGCACATCCAGGAGCATTTCGTCACCGAGGAAGCCGTGTTGGCGCGCACCCGGTATCCGCTCTCCGGGGAGCACCGAGCCCATCATGCCGACCTGCTCGCGCGGGCGCAGTCCCTGCGCGACGCCTACCGCAGCCACCAGCTCGATCTGGGCGAGCTGGTCGGCTTCATCACCTACGAGGTCATCGCCGAGCACATCATCAAGGAAGACCTCAAGTTCGCGCTGAAGGATCGGCCGTCAGCGACGGCGGCCTGAAGCCCGGCGGCGGCCTTTCGTGCTCCTGCGCCTCTGCCCATTGCGGGACCGTCTTCCCGTGCTATCAAGCCGTATGCCCGCGCAGTCGCCGGGGGCCCCCTCCCGTTCCTGGCGTTTGATTTTTATCAATGCCGCGTTGAAACTTTTTGCTACATTTCTCCGGTCTTCGAAAACACGGTGTCTTCGGGGATTTTTTTTGGAGAATCCCTTGGCAAGCAGCCCGCTTTCTGACCGTCTTTTCCACGCCTTGCCGTTTGTCTACCTGGCCGGCGGCGTGCTGGCCATGGTGGCCTTGCGCAGTTCGCTCGCTGTCTTCAGCGGCCTTATCCTGATGGCGGTCGCTGGGATTGAACTGTTGAGACGCACCCGGTTCCAGCGCGAACTGGAGCAAAGCGAATCCCGGCTGAACTCGCGCCAGCATTCGCGCATGAGCCGCACCTCGGACGGCGATTCCGCGCAGTCGCTGATCCAGCTGCGCTGGCGCAAGTCGTTCGAATGCGGCCATCCCCAGATCGACGCCCAGCACCGGGGGCTGTTCGACATCGGTGACAACCTGATCAACGCGGCGGTGAAGAACAAGGCGCGTGACCACATCGAGTTCCTGCTGGACGAGCTCACCGAGCACATCCAGGAGCACTTCATCACCGAAGAGGCGGTGATGGCGCGCACACGGTTCCCGCTGTCCGCGCAGCATCAGGCCCACCATGCGGCGCTGCTGGCCAAAGCCCAGTCGCTGCGCGACCGCTACCGCCAGCACGAACTGGAGCTCAGCGAGCTGGTCGGTTTCATCGCCTACGAGGTCATCACCGACCACATCCTGAAGGAAGACCTCAAGTTTGCGCTGAAAGAGCGCGTGCCGGCGACCGCTTGAGAAGCCCGGCCATGCCCACAGGCTGAGCGGCGTCCCCAAATCCGGGATTCTGTGTCGTCCCGGGCATTTCCCATTGTCGGCTGAGCGCCTTCAGCTATCAATGACATAGCGTTTCCTGCGGACGCCGATGCTCCCGGCCCGATCCCGGCGAAGTGCTGCCGGCCCTGCCCCCGGCGCGGCAGCGGGTCTGGCCGTAAACTGCCGGCAAAGTCAGGAGACCCGCCATGAATGCACCCGCCGCCCTCGCCCATCTCGTGCCCGACGTGCGTCAACGCACGGTACCCGCCGCGCTGATCGACGCCCTGAAGGCCCGCTTCGGCGAGCGCTGCTCCACCGCGCTGGCCGTGCGCGAGCAGCACGGGCGCGACGAGTCGGCCTTCACCACCGTGCCGCCACCGGCCGCCGTGGTGTTTGCCGAAAGCACGCAGGACGTGGCCGATGCCGTGAAGCTGGCCAGTGAGCACGAGGTGCCGGTGATCCCCTTCGGTGTGGGTTCGTCGCTCGAAGGCCACCTGCTGGCGGTGCAGGGCGGCATCAGCATCGACGTGGGCCGCATGAACCGGGTGCTGAGCATCAACGCCGAAGACCTGACGGTGACGGTGCAGCCCGGCGTGACGCGCAAGCAGCTCAACGAAGAGATCAAGAGCACCGGCCTGTTCTTCCCGATCGACCCCGGCGCCGACGCCACCATTGGCGGCATGAGCGCCACGCGCGCCAGCGGCACCAACGCCGTGCGCTACGGCACCATGCGCGAGAACGTGCTGGCGCTCGAAGTGGTCACGGCCAGCGGCGAGGTCATCCGCACCGGCACGCGCGCCAAGAAGTCCAGCGCGGGCTACGACCTGACGCGCCTGTTCGTCGGCAGCGAGGGCACGCTGGGCGTGATCACCGAGGTCACGGTGCGCATCTACCCGCTGCCCGAGGCGATCTCGGCGGCGATCTGCTCGTTCCCGACCATCGACGCGGCGGTGCAGACCACCATCCAGACCATCCAGCTCGGCGTGCCGATCGCCCGGGTGGAGCTGATCGACGCCAACACCGTGAAGATGGTCAACGCCTACGCGAAGCTCGGGCTGCGCGAGGAACACCTGCTGCTGATGGAGTTCCACGGCTCGCCCGCCAGCGTGAAGGAGCAGGCCGAGACGGTGCAGGAGATCGCCAGCGAGCATGGCGGCCAAGCCTTCGAGTGGGCCACCACGCCCGAGGAGCGCACCCGCCTGTGGACGGCGCGGCACAACGCCTACTTCGCGGCCATCCAGAGCAAGCCGGGCTGCCGGGCCATCAGCACCGACACCTGCGTGCCGATCAGCCGCCTGGCAGACTGCCTGCTCGACTCGGTGGCCGAGGCCGATGCGTCAGGTCTGCCCTACTTCCTGGTCGGGCACGTGGGCGACGGCAACTTCCACTTCGGCTACCTGATCGACCCCGGACAAGCCCGAGGAACGCGAAACGGCCGAGGTGCTGAACCACAAGCTGGTCACCCGCGCGCTGCAGCTCGAAGGCACCTGCACCGGCGAGCACGGCGTCGGGCTGCACAAGATGGATTTCCTGCTCTCCGAAGCCGGCGCGGGCGCGGTGGACATGATGCGCACCATCAAGCGCGCGCTGGACCCGAAGAACATCATGAATCCGGGGAAGATTTTCTCCCTGTAGGCGTGGCAGGGTCTGCCACGAAAGTGAGTGGTTGCTCCGAAAAGAAAAGGCCTGCGCTGCAGGCCTTTTCTTTCGTCCGGAACCCGGCCTATTGCCGGCGCATCATGATGGCTTTGACCCAGCCCGATCCCCGGGGCGTGGCCACCTTCATGAAACCGTTCTGCTCGTCGCCTTCGAAAATCACCTCGTCGAACTTGGTCAGGCTGGTCAGTTCGGGGCCTTCGCTGGGGCTGCGGTAGACCTTCACGCCGGCAATCTTGGCCACGTACACGTCGCCCGCATTGCCCGCGCTGGAGCCCGCCTTGACGCTGGCCGCCGCATTGGCCTGGCTGGCCGGACCCGCCTTGGCCTGAATCAGCGACGGGTTGTTGCGGATGGTGCGCACGATGTTGTTCCAGTTGTCCAGGAACGAGGCGGCGATGATCTTGCCCTCGGCGGTGCTGGTGTAGCCCCCGAGCCCGCCGCCGCCATAGCGCCCGAACACCGCCGCGCCGAGGTTGATGTCGGTCTGCGAGGCACTGCCCTGCGCCGCCGCGACCTGGATGCCGCTGCGCGTGTCGGCAATCGTCATCGCCGTCTGCGCCTCCTTGAACTTGACGCCGCCGGCCAGCGCACCGACCGCGGCGGCTCGCCCCCCCATGCTGCCCAGCAGTCCCCCGATGCCGCCACCGACGCCCCCGGCGTTGGGGTCGGAGAACACCACATTGGGCGTGAGGATGAAGTCTGCCGCCACCATCTGGCCCTGGCCGACGTTCTGGCCGCCCTGCAACTGACCGCTTGAGGCCAAGGCACGCTCCTGCGCCATGTTCTGCATGGCCGCGCCGCGCTCGACGATCTGGAAGCAGTTGGACTGCTGGATGATCAGACGGATGACGGCCGCCGGTGACTGCAGACCGTAGCGCGAGAGCGACTGCAGCACCGCGTATTGGGGCTCGACGACCGCCAGCGTGCCTTTGGGTGCATCACACTTTTCGACCTGGCCGGCATCGCCGGCGGGGCCGCCGCCGCCACCCAGAGTCTGGGCCGAAACGGCCGATGAGGCCAGCAACGCAGCGGCAATCGCGACGCCACCGAAGCTGTGGGGTAAGAATTTCATAAACGCTCCAGGGATTGACCTCGCGACTCGCGACTGCGGGTTTTGCTGCTCTGAACAGGGGCCATGGTGTTGGTGGGGCATGGGAAGCCAAGACAGGGGCAAATGACGCCCCTGCGCTAGCCGCCTTATCGCCCGAACAGGCCCTTCAGCACGTTGGCCGGATTGCCGATCGGGCTGAGCACATCGCCGATCGAGGGCGACGAGGGGGTTGCAGGGGCGGCGCCAGCCGAGCCGTCCTGGCTCGCCGCAGGTGGCGGCGCATTGCCCGATGGGGCACTTCCGCGGCTGCTGCGCGCGGCACGGCCGCCGGATGGTTCCTCACCCAGCATGGCCATGGTGCTGGACTTCACGCGCACACGAACCGCCCAGTCCGGCTCCCAGACCGCCTTGGGGTCGGCCGGGCGCGGGGGGTAGGCGAAATTGCTTTCGTTGCCATAGGCGATCATGCGCAGCATGCCACCGGAGCTGTCGCCGCGCCGGCCGGACCCGCCTTCCTTGCCGGCGAAAATGCCGCGCGGGATGGCGCATTGCGTGGTTTCGGGCGTGAGCAGCACCTTGTCCTTGATCCAGCGGTCGATCGTGGCATGGGGCAGGTAGTCGAACAGGCCCATGCCGCTGTCCGGGATGTCGGAGCTGGACCACATCACCATATCGTTTTCGCCGACCGATCCCATCGCATGCAGGAAATAGGCACGCGCCTGGTTCACGCTGCGCCAGCTCAGCGCAATGCTGTCTTTCGGGCTGCCGCTGCTCTGCAGTTCAATGGCGGGCATCACGTCCTGCGCCGCGGCCAGCGCGAATTTGAAGTTGGCCGGCACACCGTCGCCCTGGATCTGGTGCTCGCCGACCAGCGAGCTGTCGCGGCTGAGGCTGACGCGGTTGCGCTCGTTCGGATACAGGACGTAGCCGGGGCCCACGCGGGCACCCCGATCGGGCGCAAATCGGCCTGCGAAGGCACTGCCGAAATCAGCCGGGTTGCCGCGCGCCAGGTCGATGATGCGTGGCTGGCCGGGACGCACCTCGGCGCCGCAACCCCAGTAGATCAGGATCCGGCCCTTGGGCGCTTCGCGCTGGTATTCCTGTGGCACTTCGGTGGGTTCGCGCTCTTTGACCGGCTGGGCGGGCGGCGGTGGCAGCAGCGGCAGCTTGTCGCCCATGCGCATGCCGCTCGGGATGAGCTGCGCGGCTTCCACGCCGGGCTTGAGCCGGTTGTACAGCGCGATGTCCAGCACGCGCGGGGGCATGAAGGTCATGCCGCGGGCCATGCCGTAGGTGGTGTTGCCGCCAGCGCCGCCACCCGCGCCGCCCATGAGCCCGCCGAGCATGGCGCCCATGCCGCTGTTGCCATCCATCTCGGGCATGCCGGCCATGCCGCCGGTGGACACATCCATCCAGAGCTGTGCCTTGGGCGGCTTGACGTTCTGGGCCTGGGCCGCCGGCAGTGCGCCGAGGCCGAGCGCCAGCAGCGCGGCGCCCAAGGGAAGCAGGGAATGGTTCATGAATCGCTCCATCAGCAATGGCCGCAGGATCAGCCTCCCTCCGCGCACCAGCGTCAGACCGCGCGCAGCCGCTCGATCAGGCCATTGAGTTCGTCGAGCGATCCAAAGTTTATGACGAGTTCGCCCAGTTCCTCCACCCGGCCGTGGCGTTTGACACGTTTTTTTACACGCACTTCGACGGCGGCGGTCAGCAGATCGGACAGTTCTTCCTCGACCCGGCGCAGATCGCGCGACTTTTCCTTCTTCGGCTTCTGCGGCATGAGGTTGAATTCGGCGCCGAGTTTCTTCACCAGACTCTCGGCTTCGCGCACCGACATTTTTTTCGCGCTGATCTGGTTGCCAGCGGTGATCTGCGCGGCCTTGTCCAGCGCCAGCAGCGCGCGCGCGTGGCCCATGTCGATGTCACCGGCCATCAGCATGGTCTGCACCGGATCGGCCAGGTTCAGCAGGCGCAGCAGGTTGCTGGCCGCGCTGCGCGAGCGCCCCACCGCCTGCGCCGCCTGCTCGTGCGTGAGGCCGAACTCGCGGATCAGCCGCTGCAGGCCCTGCGCTTCCTCCAGCGGATTGAGGTCTTCGCGCTGCATGTTTTCGATCAGGGCCATGGCGGCTGCGGCCTGGTCGCTCACGTCGCGCACCAGCACCGGCACGCTGTCCAGCCCGGCCAGCCGCGCGGCGCGGAAACGACGTTCGCCGGCGATGATCTCGTACTTGCCGGCGTTGTCGCCCTGAGCGAGCTGGCGCACGAGAATCGGCTGCATGATGCCTTGCGCCTTGATCGACTCGGCCAGTTCGTACAGCGCGCCTTCGTCCATGCGGGTGCGCGGCTGGTAGATACCGGGCACCAGATCGTCGAGCCGCAGGGAGGCGGGAAGCCCGGCGCTGGCGCCGCCCTCGCCGTCACCGGTGGCGTGGTCCTGCACCGTGGGGCCCAGCAGGGCTTCGAGTCCGCGGCCAAGGCCCTTGGGTTTTTTCGTGACCATGTTCAGGGTTCCTTGAGTAAGTCTTGCAAGAGCAGATGACCTTCGGGCCAGTCGCCCAGGCCAGAGTCGGCATTGATATGGCCGCGCGCGCCGATGCCAGCAGTGCGCTGCGCCACTGGCGGGCCCGCTCGGCGGCGCGATCGAACGCTCCGAACGGGTCGTCCGAACTGGCCACCACGATCGAGCGAAACGGCAGCGCCTGCTGCGCCACGGGCGCCCAGCCCGGCAGTTGCTGGCGCAGGTCGTCGCGCTCCACGTCCGGCGGGGCCACCAGCAGTGCCGCCGCACGCGACCCGTGTTGCGGGAATGCGCGGCCCAAGCCGCCACCTGGATGCAGCCCAGGCTGTGCGCCACCAGCACCGCCGGCGCCTCGTCGGCCAGCAGCACATCTTCCAGTTGCGCGATCCAGTCGCCGCGCAGCGGGCGCATCCAGTCGTGCTGCTCCACCCGCTGGTAACCGTACAAACGCTCCCAACGGCTTTGCCAGTGATCCGGCCCGCTGTTTTGCCAGCCGGGCAGGATCAGGATGCGGGGCGCCGAACGGACGGACATGGCGATCAGCGGGACGCGCGCGTACCCAGCCGTGATTCGCTACCTTTTCGATAGCTGTTCATGACCGTGCGACGCTGGGAAACTGCCAATTTCATCTGAAAACCGGGCCTCACATCGTCTTGATGCGCTCGACCATCTCGCGGGCGAACTCCACGAAGGCCTGGCTGCCCTTGGCCGAGGGATCGAAGACGACACCGGGCAGCCCATAGCTCGGCGCTTCCGCCAGGCGCACGTTGCGCGGAATCACGGTGTTGAACACCTTATCGCCAAAATGGCTCTTGAGCTGTTCAGCCACTTGCTGCTGCAGCGTGATGCGGGGATCGAACATCACGCGCAACAGACCGATGATCTGCAGTTCGCGGTTGAGGTTCGCGTGCACCTGCTTGATGGTGTTGACCAGATCGGTCAGGCCTTCAAGGGCAAAATACTCGCACTGCATCGGCACAATGACCCCATGGGCCGAGCACAGGCCGTTCAGGGTCAGCATGCTCAGGGACGGTGGGCAGTCGATGAGCACGAAGTCGTAATCGGCGACCACCTCGGACAAGGCGGTCTTCAGGCGCTTCTCGCGATGGTCCAGGGCCACCAGTTCGACCTCGGCGCCCGCCAGCTCGCGGTTGGCACCCAGCACGTGATAGCCGCACTTCTCCGACAGCACCGCCGCTTCACGGATGGAGGCCGATTCCAGCAGCACGTCGTACACGCTCAGCGGCAGCTTGCGCTTGTCCACACCCGAGCCCATGGTTGCGTTGCCTTGCGGGTCGAGGTCGATCATCAGCACGCGCTGCCCCACCTTGGCCAGTCCGGCGGCAAGGTTGACGGTGGTGGTGGTCTTGCCGACACCACCCTTCTGGTTGGCAACGCAGAATATTTTGGCCATGGATCCTGTTGGATGAGAGAGGGGGAGGTTTGGGTGGGCTACTTGGACAAGGCCAGCTTGACGCCAAAGGCGATCAGGAACACACCGGCGATCTTTTCAAGAATACGGCCGATCACCGGGCTGGCGCGCAGCCGCTCGGCCAGGAAATGCGTGAGCAGCACCACGACCAGCCCGTACAGGAAGGCCAGCGCCGCGATGGTCGCTGCCATCACGCCGAAGGTCAGTAGTCCCTGGTGCCGCGCCGGATCGATGAACAGCGGAAAGAACGCCATGTAGAAGACGATGGCCTTGGGATTGAGCAGCGTGATGGCGAAGGCCTGCTGGAAATAGTGGCTGGGCTTGATGTGCAGCACGGGCGCACTGCCGGGCTTGGCCACAAGCATCTTGAACCCGAGCCAGGCAAGGTAGATCGCCCCCAGCCACTGCACGGCGGCAAAAGCCGTGGGGTAGGTTGCCAGCAGGGCAGCCACACCGGCCACCGCCATCCACATCAGGACCTGGTCGCCGGCGATCACGCCCAGTGTGGCGCCCATGCCACCGGACACGCCACCTTTGCTGGTGGAGGTGATCAGCGCCAGGTTGCCCGGGCCGGGAATCAACAGAAACACAATCATGGCGGCGACAAAAGCGCCGTAATCTGAGATGCCGAACATCGGAAATCCTCGGGAACTGGTGACGATGAGTTTACGCGACCGGCATGTCGGTCGCCCGCGCCTCGCGCATCCAGATCACGCAGCGCTCGGCATGGAGGTCTGGCACCTGCAGTTGTTCCACGTGAAACACCGATATGCCGGCGGGCAGTGCCGCGATTTCTTCGCCCGGGTGCCGGCCCTTCATGGCCAGCCAGCACCCCCCTTCGCCGAGCGCTGCCCGCGACCAGTTGACAAAGTCTGCGAGCGAGGCAAAGGCGCGCGAACTGATGACGTCAAAGGGGCCGCTCAGGTTTTCCACGCGTGCGTGCAGACCCTGCAGGTTGGGCAATCGCAGCGCGGCCGCAACCTGCTGGATGAACGCGGCCTTCTTGGCCACCGTGTCGACACAAGTCACGTCGATCTCCGGGCAACAGATGGCAATGACCACCCCCGGAAGACCGGCCCCGGATCCGACGTCCAGCAGGCGCACCGGTACCGTGCCAGACGAGCCCTCCCGCGTCGCCGCGAGTTGCCGGCGCAAGGGCGCGATCACGGCCAGACTGTCGAGCAGGTGATGCGTCACCATGTCGGCCGGGTTCCGAACGGCGGTCAGGTTGTAGACCTTGTTCCATTTCTGGATCAGGTCCAGATAGCTCAGGAGCGCGCCCGCCTGTGCTTCGGTCAGGGACAGATGCAGGGCGTCGGCGGAGCGCATCAGTGCGATCCGGGGGTCAATGGCGGTGTCGGTCATGATCAAGAGGTGCCGGGCGATCGGGTGATTGTCGCCTGCCGCACCAGGCAAGCCAGCCACGAACGGGAGCGGCCGCGTCTTGCCGCAATCCAGGCGACCAGGCGAGCGCGGCTGGGCCTGCAGGTTTCACGTGAAACCATCCACCGCTACCCGCCGCTGTCCCAGCAGTTGCCCTTCTGGTCGCCGATATGGACCCAATAACGGGTAGGGCCCGTCAGGCCGGCTCCCCGCAGACCCTGAAGCCCCCAACTGCCTTGGCCGCCCGGGCCGTCGTGAAACGCAGCCATCCGCCAACCCGTGCCCAGTTCCTTCTCGCAGCGGGCCGACGCCAGGGCCGCCGACTCCAGAACGGCCCCCATCACGGGCTGGGTCGCGCCGAGCGTGCCGCCGGTCCAGCCCGGATAGGCGCCGGCATCCAGCCCGGCTGGCAAAGGCGCCGCCGCGGGGCGGACGCACAGAACGGGAAGAACCGTGCGGCAGGAGGTGTCGCCCCGGTAGGGATTGCACGATCCCTGATGGGGCTGATCCAGTGGGGCGGGCTCGCCATGGCAACTCAGGCGCACGACCTCGGGCGGCGCCTTGCCATCCTCATGGATCACCACAAAGGTCAGTCCGTGACCGATCGCGCGTGCGGCGGGAGCCACGTCGGAATGCACGCCGCTGGCGGCAACGGCCGCAGCCCCCGACCCTTGGCTGTGCGCCATTTCCGCCTTGTGGACCGCCGCTTCCCGCTCCTCGCGCTCTTTCTTCAGGTACACAGGAATGACCAGCATGGCCGTCAGGATGCCGACGATCAGCAGGGCACGCGCCATCAGAAAGGCGCCGCGTTGCCGGGATTTCATCATCATGTGCAACACCTCCCTTGCCTGAACGGCCGAGTCACACCCGGATCCGACGGTTCAGCCTTTCAGGCCCTTAGTCTTTGCTCCACCCTTCTTGAGGTGAATCAGCAACAACGACACGCTGGCGGGCGTGATGCCGGAAATGCGCGCGGCCATGCCGAGCGTTTCCGGCCGGTGCCGGGCCAGCTTCTGGCGCGCCTCGATCGACAGGGCCGCCACCTGCATATAGTCCAGGTCGGCCGGCAGCTTCAGGCCCTCGTACTGCGCGGCGCGCTGGACTTCGCCTTTCTGGCGATCGATATAGCCGGCGTACTTGGCGGCGATCTCCACCTGCTCGATCACCGGCGCGCTCTGGTCGCCCAGGGCTTCGGGCGCCACATCGTCGCTGGCGTAGATGCCCCCGTCCATGGACATCAGGGCCGTGTAGCTCACGTCGGGGCGTCGCAGCAGCTCGAACAGGTTGTACTCGTGATCGATGGCCTTGCCCAGCACCCGCTCGGACTCGTCCGCCGGCAGGTTTCGCGGGTTCACCCAGGTCGACTTGAGGCGCTCTGTTTCACGTGAAACAGCATCGCGCTTGCGGCTGAACGCCTCCCAACGCACATCATCGACAAGTCCCATTTGTCGGCCGGCTTCGGTCAGGCGCATGTCGGCGTTGTCCTCACGCAGCTGCAGGCGGAACTCGGCCCGGCTGGTGAACATGCGGTAGGGCTCGGTCACGCCCTGGGTGATCAGGTCGTCGACCAGCACGCCGAGGTAGGCCTCGTCGCGCCGCGGCAGCCAGGCGTCCTCTCCCCTCACCTGCAGCGCGGCATTGATGCCGGCAAACAGGCCCTGCGCCGCCGCCTCCTCGTAGCCGGTGGTGCCATTGATCTGTCCGGCAAAAAACAGGCCGCCGATCTGGCGCGTCTCGAAGCTGCTCTTGAGCGAGCGCGGATCGAAGTAGTCGTACTCGATGGCGTAGCCGGGGCGCAGGATGTGCGCGTTCTCCAGCCCCTTCATGCTGCGCACCAGGTCGTACTGGATGTCGAACGGCAGGCTGGTGGAGATGCCGTTGGGGTAGTACTCGTTCGTGGTCAGACCTTCCGGCTCCAGGAAGATCTGATGGCTGTCCTTGTCGGCAAAGCGGTTGATCTTGTCTTCCACGCTCGGGCAGTAGCGCGGCCCCACCCCTTCGATCTTGCCGGTGAACATGGGGCTGCGGTCAAAACCGCTGCGGATGATCTCGTGCGTGCGCGCGTTGGTATGGGTGACCCAGCATGGCATCTGCCGGGGGTGCATGGACGCGAAGCCCATGAAGCTGAACACCGGAACCGTGTCGCCGATGCCGCCCGGCATGCCGTCACCCGGCTGCTCGGTGCACTGGCTGAAATCGATGCTGCGCCCGTCGATACGCGGCGGCGTGCCGGTCTTGAGGCGGCCCTGCGGCAGTTTGAGCTCTTTCAGGCGTGCCGAGAGGCTCACCGCCGGCGGGTCGCCCGCGCGCCCAGCCGCGTAGTTGTTGAGCCCCACATGGATCTTGCCGTCCAAGAAGGTTCCGGCCGTCAGCACCACCGTGCGGCTGCGAAAGCGGATGCCAACCTGGGTGACGGCGCCCACCACGCGGTCGCCCTCCACCATCAGGTCGTCCACCGCCTGCTGGAACAGCCAGAGATTGGGCTGGTTTTCCAGCCGGCGGCGGATGGCCGCCTTGTACAGGATGCGGTCCGCCTGCGCGCGCGTGGCGCGCACCGCCGGGCCCTTGGAGCTGTTCAGGATGCGGAACTGGATGCCGCCCTCGTCGGTGGCGGCGGCCATGGCGCCACCCAATGCATCCACCTCCTTGACCAGGTGCCCCTTGCCGATGCCGCCGATGGACGGGTTGCAGCTCATCTGCCCCAGCGTCTCGATGTTGTGCGACAGCAGCAGCGTCTTGCAGCCCATGCGCGCGGCGGCCAGCGCGGCCTCGGTGCCGGCATGGCCGCCACCGACCACGATGACGTCGAATTCTTGAGGGTAGAGCATGGGGATTCCGGGAAAAGGCGCGGACGCCGCACCGAAAGGCCAGGTTGGGCCCAAAGCGCCGATTTTACCGGCGGGTGTCTTTTCGGGCACATCAAGGGGCACCGGCCCGGTTCGGCCTTGCGCGGGAGTCCCTGGCACCTTATGCGTCCTTTGCATGAGGCCACACGCACGTGGCCTTGGACAAGCCGCCGGCACCGGTCTAAGCTTGCGCGTCTGCCCCCACAACAACCCTCCGAGGAAACACGCTCATGTCACAGGCATCGACCCCGCCCTCTCACGCCCTGCCCTCCTACCTCCAGGCCGACCATCTCGGTCCCTGGGGCAACTACCTGCAGCAGGTGGACCGCGTCACCCCCTACCTGGGGCACCTGGCCCGTTGGGTCGAGACGCTCAAGCGTCCGAAACGCATCCTGATCGTCGATGTGCCGATCCACATGGACGACGGCAGCGTGGCGCACTTCGAGGGCTACCGTGTGCAGCACAACACCTCACGCGGGCCCGGCAAGGGGGGCGTGCGTTTCCACCAGGATGTAACGCTGTCCGAAGTGATGGCGTTGTCGGCGTGGATGTCGGTCAAGAACGCGGCGGTCAACGTGCCCTATGGCGGCGCCAAGGGGGGCATCCGCGTGGACCCGAAGAAGCTGTCGCTGGGCGAGCTCGAACGCGTCACGCGCCGCTACACCAGCGAGATCGGCATCATCATCGGCCCGAACAAGGACATCCCGGCGCCGGACGTCAACACCAACGAGCAGACCATGGCCTGGATGATGGACACCTATTCGATGAACGAGGGCGCCACGGCCACCGGCGTGGTGACCGGCAAGCCGGTGATCCTGGGCGGCTCGCTCGGCCGGCGCGAGGCCACCGGCCGCGGTGTGTTCACGATCGGCATGGAAGCCGCGCAGCGCATCGGCATGGACATCCGGGGCGCCCGCATCGCGGTGCAGGGTTTCGGCAACGTGGGCGGCATCGCGGCCCGTCTTTTTGCCGAGGCAGGCGCCCGCATCGTCGCCGTGCAGGACCATGGCGGCACCATCTGCCGTGAAGCCGGTCTGGACGTGCCCGCATTGCTGGAGCACGTCCGCCTCAACGGCAGCGTGGCCGGTTTCTCCGCCGCCGAGACGATGGCCGATGACGCCTTCTGGAGCGTGCCCTGCGAGATCCTGATACCCGCGGCACTGGAGAGCCAGATCACGGCCGCCAACGCCGGCCAGATCGCCGCGCGCATGGTGATCGAAGGCGCCAACGGCCCCACCACGCCCGAGGCCGACGACATCCTGCATGAGCGCAATGTGCTGGTGTTGCCGGATGTGATCGCCAACGCCGGCGGCGTCACGGTGAGCTACTTCGAGTGGGTGCAGGACTTCTCCAGCTTTTTCTGGAGCGAGGACGAGATCAATGCCCGCCTGGTCCGCATCATGAAAGAAGCCTTCGCCGCCATCTGGCAGGTCGCCGAGGAGAACAAAGTGAGCCTGCGCACCGCCACTTTCATCGTCGCCTGCAAGCGCATCCTGCAGGCGCGTGAACTGCGCGGCCTGTACCCGTAATCCTGTCGACGAGAGGGGCTGGACCCTGGGAGGCACAATGCCCCGCATGGTCCCTTCAAACAAACTGCTCGTCCTGGCCGGCAGCACCCGCGCCGGCTCCTGGAACCGAAAACTCGCCCGTGTCGTGGCCGACCTGGCGCGCGCGGCTGGCGCAGAGGTCGCCCACATCGAGCTGGCGGACTTCGAACTCCCGATCTACAACGCCGATCTTGAGGCCCGCGGCACCCCCGAGGCCGCCATCCGGCTGAAGGCGCTGTTCCACGCCCATCCGGCCTGGATCCTCTGCTCGCCGGAATACAACGGCAGCTACACCGCGCTGCTGAAGAACACGATCGACTGGGTCTCCAGCCCGGTCAAAGGACATCCGCAATGGTCCAACGGCACCCTGCCCTTTGAAGGCAAGGTGGTCGGCCTGCTCAGCGCCTCGCCCGGCGCCCTGGGCGGCCTGCGCTCATTGAGCCATCTGGCGCCGCTGCTGTCCATGCTGCAATGCTGGGTGGCGCCAAACCAGTTTGCCCTCTCCCGAGCCGCTGAAGCGTTCGACGCCGAGGGCCAGCTCCTGAGCGACGCCAGCCGCGGCCGGGTCCGCGCCGTGGTCGAACAGGTGCTGTGGGCCAGCCGGCGGCTGCAGGGCGCCTGAGGGTCAAGCGCACCCGCCATGCGGCTCCAGAGGCTCCTGTCGGAAGAAATATGACAAAATGTCCTACATCCCAGCGCCAACTGGTCACCTGCCGCTATTGTTTTTGATGTTACGGCGGCTCCTTCCGTACCTTCGCCCTCGGGCCGATTCCGAATGATCTGTCGTCCAGGCTGCGGCGCCTGCTGCATCGCGCCCTCCATCAGTTCGCCCATTCCAGGGAACCCCGGCATGCCCGCCGGCAAGGCAGCCGGCGTACGCTGCGTGCAGCTCGACCCGGCCAACCGCTGCCGCCTCTTCGGCCGCCCCGAACGCCCCGTCGTGTGCGGGCAGCTTCAACCGTCACGGGAGATGTGCGGGGCCAACGCCGTGGACGCCCTGGTCTGGCTGACCAAACTGGAACGCGACACCCAGCCTGCCCCGATGACCTGACACCCGGAAGCCCGGGTGTCAGGAGAAACAGGGGCAGGATGTCCGCGCATCTAACGGACACCCCAGCCACTCAAAACGGGTAATGCCGCGGCGTGGTCTGCACCGTGATCCAGCGCAACTCGGTGAACTCCGCGATGCCGGCCTTGCCGCCGAAGCGGCCGATGCCGCTGCCCTTGACACCGCCGAAGGGCATCTGCGCCTCGTCGTGCACCGTCGGGCCGTTGACATGGCAGATGCCCGAGTCGATGCGCCGGGCCACGTTGAAGGCGCGGGCGATGTCGCCACCGAACACCGCCGCAGACAGACCGTATTCGTTGTCATTGGCGCAGGCCACGGCCTCTTCCACGCCGTTCACCCGCACGATGCACTTCACCGGACCAAAAGTTTCCTCGCGGTAGATGCGCATCGCCGGGGTCACATGGTCCAGCACGGTCGCGGGCATGAGCGTGCTGTCGGCCTTGCCGCCACACAACAGTCCGGCGCCCTTGGCCAGCGCGTCGTCGATCAGCGCGTTGCAGTGCTCCACCGTGCTCATGCCGATGACCGAGCCCAGCACCACCGGGTCGGGCTTGCGCGGGTCACCCAGGGGCAGCGCGCCGGCCTTGGCAGCGAACTTCTTCACGAAATCGTCGGCAATCTTCTGGTCCACGATGATGCGCTCGGTGCTCATGCAGATCTGCCCGCTGTTGGCAAAGCAGCCGAAAGCCGCGCCGTTGACGGCATCCTCGATGTTGGCATCGTCCAGGATCACCATCGGCGCCTTGCCGCCGAGCTCCAGCACCACCGGTTTGAGGTATTTCGCGCAGGTCATGGCGATGATCCGGCCCACCTTCGTCGAGCCGGTGAAGTTGACGCGCCGCACCGCCGGGTGCGCCACCATGGCCTCGACCACGGCGCCTGCGTCCGCCGGCGCATTGGTGAGGTAGTTCACCACGCCGGGCGGGAAGCCCGCGTCCTGAAAGGCTTCAACGATGAGCTGATGCGTGCGCGGACAGTTCTCGGAGCCCTTGAGGATCACGGTGTTTCCGCAGGCCAGCGGCGTGGCAATCGCGCGCACGCCGAGGATGACCGGCGCGTTCCACGGCGCAATCCCCAGCACCACCCCGGCCGGCTGCCGGATGCCCATCGCCAGACTGCCCGGCACGTCGGACGGAATCACCTCGCCCGCGACCTGGGTCGTCAGCGATGCGGCCTCGCGGATCATGCCGGCGGCCAGCATCACGTTGAAGCCGGCCCACATGCCGGTGGCCCCGGTCTCGGCGGACACCGCGTCGATGAACTGCGGGGTCTTCGCCTCCAGCGCGTCGGCCGCCTTCAGCAGCAGCGCGCGGCGTGCGCCGGGGCCGGTCTGGCTCCAGGACTTGAAGGCCTCGGCGGCGGCCTCCACCGCCAGCACGGCGTCCGCGGGCGAGGCGGCCGGCGCGCGCGTGGCAACACTGCCGTCGAGCGGGTTGCGGCGCTCGAAAGTCGTGCCGCCTTCGGCCGAAACCTTGAGGCCGTTGATGAGCATGGACAGATCGGACATGGTGAAACTCCTTGGGTGAGAAAAAGATCCTGGGTTCAGGCCGGAAGGGCGGATGAGGCTGTGCGGGAAACCGCGGCCGTCCTGACCGCGGCGTCCACCCCGAGATAGGCTTCACGGATCACCGTCGAGCGTGCCAGCAGCGTGGCCGGGCCACTGGCCACCAGCGTGCCGCGCTCGAGCACATAGCCGCGGTCGGCCACGGCCAGAGCCTTCTTGACGTTCTGCTCGACCATCAGCACGGTGGTGCCGGCATCGGCGATGCGCCGGGCCATGCCCAGCAGCTCGGCGACCATCTTCGGTGCCAAACCCAGCGAGGGCTCATCGAGCATCAGCAGGCGCGGCCCGCTCATCATGGCGCGCGCCACCGCCACCATCTGCTGCTCGCCGCCGCTCATGGTGCCCGCCAGTTGATGGGCCCGCTCGCGCAGCTTGGGGAAATCGGCGAACGCCTCTTCCAGCCGCCGGGCGCGCTCGGCTTTGGGCACCAGCCAGCCGCCCAGCTCCAGGTTTTCCGTCACCGTCATCTGTGCAAACAGCTGGCGCCCTTCGGGCACGAGGGCCATGCCGCGCTGGACAATCTCGTTCGTCTGCGTGGGCAGCACCTCGCCGTTGAGCAGCACCTCGCCCTGGCGCGGGATCAGCCCTGCGAGCGCCTTGAGCAGCGTGGTCTTGCCCGCACCATTGGGGCCCAGGATCACGGTGAGGCCGGGCCGGACCTCCAGCGCAAGATCACGCAGCACCAGAAACGGGCCATAACCGGCGCTCAGACCGGTGATCTTCAGATTCGCACGCGGGTCCCCGCCCAGCGTGAAGGGCTGCGGGTCGTACCACATCATGTGGAGCCCCCCCCCGGTTCGGCCATCTCGTCGCCCAGGTAGGCCTCGATCACTTCGGCATTGCGCACGGCCTCGGCCGGAGGCCCATCGGCGATCTTGCGCCCTTGGTGCAGCACAATCACGCGCTCCACATGGCGCAACAACGTGGTCACGGCGTGCTCGATCCAGACCACCGTCAGGTCGAGCTCGTCGCGCATGCGGCGGATCAGATGCGCCATGGTTTCGACTTCGGCCTCGGTCAGTCCGGCCGCCACCTCGTCGAGCAGGAGCAGTCGCGGTCGCGTGGCCAGCGCCATGCCGATCTCCAGCAACCGCTGCTGCGAGGGCGTCGTCGCGCCGGCCGGCAGGTCCGCCTGGGCCGACAAGCCGATCAGCGCCAGGATGCTGGCCTCGTCACGCAGCAGCCAGGGTGCCTTGCGGCGACGGCCCGCAAACTGCAGGCCAAAGTCGATGTTGGCCGCCACGCTCATGTCGGCAAAGACACGGGGCGTCTGGAAGGTGCGCGCGAGGCCGCTGGCGGCAAAAAGATGCGGCCCCTTGCCCGTCAGATCCTGTCCATTCGCGATCAACTGGCCCGAAGTCACCGGCGTCACACCCGAGATGGCATTGAAAAATGTCGTCTTGCCTGCACCGTTGGGGCCGATGATGCCGACCAGCTCGCCCGCATGGAAGCGTGCACTCACTGCGTCCACAGCCGTCAGCCCACCGAAGCGCACGGTGACATCGCGAGCGTCGAGCAGGATGGGAAGCGCCTCAGCCACGGGGTTCGTCCTCCCGTGCCAGCAGCAGACGCCAGCCTCTGCGCAGATCGCGGCCCCAGTCGCCAAACGTGGTCCAGCGCAGCGAGGCCAGGCCGCCCGGCAAGTACAGCACCGAGAGGATCAGCAGCAAGCCGAGGCTCATCATGTACAGCTGCGGCACCTGCAGGCGCAGGGTTTCGGCCAGGACGCTGAAGACAATGGCGGCAATCAGCGGGCCCCAAAGCGTCGTCGCCCCGCCGATCAGGGCAATCAGCACCGTCTGGAATCCGATGAAGGGGTTGAACACCGTGTGCGGGTCGATGTAGGTCCAGCGCACGGACATGGCGGCACCCACCGCGCCGGCAAACGCCGCCGTCAGGGCAAAGCCGGCGATTTTCACGAGCCGTGTATTCACCCCCAGGGTCTGGGCGCGCTGCTCGTCCGCGCCGATACCCAGCAGCGCCAGGCCAAAGCGATGCCGTCGCACGCCGATGGAAACGGCCACCGCCAGCACCGCCAGGCCAAGGACCGTGAGGTAAATGGTGTCGCGATCGGGCACCACGGTGAGCACCCGGCCCACGGTGCCGGTGACCTGCTTTTCCCAATAGCTGATGGCATGGCGGATCAGCTCGGTCATGCCGAAGGTCAGCACCGCGAAGTAGGTGCCGCGCAGGTGCAGCACCGCCGCCCCCATCACCACCGCGACCACCGTGGCAAGGCCGGCACCCAGGGCAATGGCAGCCCCCCAGCCCAGCGGCTCCAGCACCAGCGCACTGGTGTAGGCGCCAATGCCGAAGAACGCGGACGTCGCCAACGACAGGTAGCGCGAACTGCCGCAGAACAGCGCCCAGCTCGACGACAGCGCGACATACATCAGGCAGGTCAGCGCCATCGAGACGACGAATTCGCTGCCGTAGTGCGGCAGGGCCATGGCCCATCCAGTCAGGCCGAACAGGACCAGCAGATCGCGAACGAGCCCTTGTCGGTTGTTCATTTGGCGAAAAGCCCTTTCGGGCGCAACAGCAATACCGCGATGAACACGCTGTACGACAACAAGGCCTTGAGCGAGGGGTTGGTGAAGTGCATGCCCAGCGCCTCGATGACGCCCAGCAGCAAACCGCCGGCCAGCGCGCCGCCCATGCTGCCGAAGCCGCCGAGCGTGATGACGATCAGCGCCGTCACGGTGTAGGGCTCGCCCATTGACGGACTGATCGTGTAGGCCATCGACAGCAGGCACCCGGCCACGCCCGACAGGCCCAAACCGATTCCGAACATCAGCGGGTGCAGCCGCTTCGTGTCGATGCCCACCAGTTGCGCACCCACGGGTGACTGCATCAGTGCCCGCACTCCCTTGCCGAGCAGGGTCATCCTCAGCAGGGCGATCAGGGCGCCGCTGAACACCACCGCCAGACCAAATACCAGCAGCTTGTTGCTGGCGAATTGCATCTCACCCAGCTTCACCGGATCCGTCAGGAAATCGTAGCCGCGCAGATCGCCGCCCCAGACCATTGAGACAAAGTTCTGTACCAAGAACATCAGGCCAAACGACACCATCAGGCCGCGCGCCTCGAAGACGTCCAGGTTGGGCGAGGTCGCCGTCAGGCGACGAAAGCACAGCCAGTGCACCGCCAGGCCGAGCGCCATCAGCAGCCCGAAGGAGACCGGCACCATCCACAGCGGGGACAGCCCGAACGAGGTCTGCACCATCCAGGTCAGGTAGGCGCCCAGCATCAGGAATTCGCCATGCGCGATGTTCAGGATGCGCATCAGCCCGTACTGCAGGTTCAGGCCCAGCGCCACCAGCGCGTAGATGCCCCCAGTAATCAGGCCGGAGGCGACGAGTTCGAGCCAGGCGGTGATGGACATGGTGTGAGATACGAAAGAGCCCTGCACGAGGTTCCTGGATGCCATTGCGCCCTTGAGCCAGCCTCAGGAATCCCGCCCGGGGTACAAGCCCCAAGCCAGGCACTCCAGCTCATGGCCGCAACGCCCGGCCTTCAAGGCGACGTTTGGCGAGGGCTTGCCTATTTCCAGGCCGGTTTGGTCGGGTTCAGTTTCGCCGTGGCCAGTTTCTCCGGCCAGACCACTTCAAACTCGCCGTTCTGCCATTGGCTCACCGTTCCCGGCGTGGCAGTGTTCTCGCTGCCGGTGAACTTGATATCGCCGATGATGGTCTTGTGCGTGGTGTCGGCCACGAAATCACGGATGGCCTTGCGGTCCAGGCCATGCTTCGCCACCGCTGCCGTCAGAATCTCCAGCCCCGCCCAGCAGGCGCCGCTGGCCCAGCGATCCGGCTCCTTGCCGCCGAACTTCTTGGTGTGCGCATCGAAATACGCCTTGGCGCCCGGGCTGGTCTTGCTGTTCCACGACCCCATGCCGAGCACGCCTTCGGCGCCGGCCGGCGTCATGACGTTCTTGTAAAGCTGGAAGGCCGTGCCCACCGACGCGTAGAAGAACTTCGGGTTGAATCCGACTTCCTTGGCCTGCTTGCTGGCCAGGATCGTGTCCGGCGGGTAGGTGAAGCCGACAAAGGCGTCCGGGTTCTTGTCCTTCATCGAGCGCAGTACCGGAGACAGGTCCTTCACGCCGCCGGGGTAGCTCTTGTCTTCGACCAGGCTGATCCCCGAACCCTGCAGCGCGACCTTGAATGCCGCGAAGTTCTCCAGGCCAAACAGGTCATCCACATAGATCAGCGCCACGCTCTTGACCTTGTTGGCCTTGAGCATGTCCACCAATGCATCGCACATCGCCTTGGGTTGCTGCAGCAGCAGGAAGAAATAGGGCAGCTTCATCTCGACCAGACGCCGTGACAACGCGGTGGGTGCCAGCAGGGGGTACTGGAAACGGTTCGCCAGCGGCGCCACCGCAAAGTTGGCATTGCTGCCCCAGGGCGGCAGGACCAGATCCACCTTGTCCGAGCCCATGAGCTTCTCGTAGGAACGCACGCAGGTTTCGACGTCGCTTCGGTCGTCCGAACTGATCAGTTCAATCGGCCGCTTGACGCCCTTGACGCTCAAACCGCCCGCAGCATTCTGCTGTTCGGCCCACAGCAGGTAATTCGGCTCCTGACTCACCTGGGCGCCGCCCGTCCAGGGCCCGGTGCGGGCAATCGCATAGCCCACGCGCACCGGCGCGGCCTGCGCCATCAGCCCGGGCGCGATGGACATCGCGCCCACCGTGGCAGCCGCGCCCTTGATCAATTGCCGTCGTGTCGGATGAACCATCTCGTGTCTCCTGGTGTTGCGCCAATGGCGATCTCTGGTGCCCCCATGCTAGGCAGTGCCCTCGCTCGGCGCTGTGTTTCCCGTGCACAGAATGCTTGACTGCGCGCGCACTGCGTTGCGGGTTATCCCTAAATCCATTGATCGGCACGCGGCGCGCGCCACGCCCATAATCCGCCCACAGTCCCCCACGCCACGGAGCCCTCATGACTGCGTCCACGGTCCTCAGCACCGACGATCTCACGCCACGCGACCGCGCGCCGCAGTGGCGCGAATGGGTGTACCGGCATTTCGGCGGACTGGACTCCGACCTCTACGGCGACACCGATTTCGACGGCCACATGGCCTCTTCGCGCGCGGGCGACGTGATCCTGACGCGGCTCGAAGCCAACCGGCACCGCGTGCTGCGCACGCCCCATATGGCGCGCGGCAGTGAAACCGGCTACCTGAAGATCGTGGCGCCCTGGCAGGGCTCGGCCAGTGTGGAGCAGCACAGCCGCCAGGCCGGCGCGCGATCAGGCGGCTGGGTGATCTACGACACCACCGGCAGTTACGCCATCGCCAACCCGGAGCACGTGGAGCACCTGATCGTCATGCTGCCCAAGGAGCAGATGGTCGAACGCGGCGTGAAGCTCGACGAATTGATGGCGCGCCAGGTTGGCGCCGCACGCGGCATTTCGCGCGTGGCGCTGGACACCATGCGCAGCACCTGGCAGGAACTGCCCAACATGAGCGAGGACGCGGCGCGTGGCGCGGGCGAGCTCATCATGCAGCTGGTTCGCCTGTCGCTGCTGGAACTGGCCGGACAGGCCACGGCCGTGACCCAGCGCGAGGCCCTGAAAGACCGCATCCTCACCTATGTGGCCCGCAACCTGCGCGACCCCCTGCTCTCCATCGACCGCATCGCGCAGGCGCTCAACTGCAGCAAACGCCACCTGCACAACGCCTTCGCCGCTGGCGACGAAACCTTGGCCAGCACCATTCTTCGCCAGCGCCTGGACGCCTGCATCCGCGACCTGCGCCACGACGCGCAGGACGCCCGCGCCATCACCGACATCGCCTTGTCCTGGGGCTTCAACAACCTGTCGCACTTCAGCCGGGTGTTCCGCGAGCACACGGGCGTCAGCCCCAGCGAGTACCGCACGGCGTCGCAGATGCGACGGGCCGTCCACTGAAACGCGGGTCTGATGCCCGTTTTGTCCTCGGAGAATCCATGCACATCCCGTCCCTGAAAGACATCGTCAGCCCTGAAGAGTGGGCATTGCGCTGCGACCTGGCCGCCGCCTACCGCCTGGTGGCGCTGTATGGCTGGAGCGACCTGGTGTTCACGCACATCAGCGCCCGCATCGCCGGGCCCGAGCACCACTTCCTGATCAACCCCTACGGGCTGATGTTCGACGAGATCACGGCGTCCAGCCTGGTGCTGATCGACCAGGACTGCAACAAGCTGCGCGAGTCGCCGTTCCCGGTCAACCCGGCCGGCTTCGTGATCCACAGCGCATTCACCAGGCGCGGCCCGAGGCGGGCTGCGTTCTGCACACCCACAGCCGTGCCGGCGTGGCAGTCAGCGCGCAAAAGTGCGGGGTGCTGCCGATCAGCCAGCAAAGCACCTTCGTGCTCGCTTCGCTGGCCTACCACGACTACGAAGGCGTGGCCTTGCGCGACGACGAGCGCCCGCGCCTGCAGGCCGACCTGGGCGACGCCAACTTCCTGATGCTGCGCAACCACGGGCTGCTGACCGTGGGCCGCACGATTGCCGACGCCTTCCTGAGCATGTACACCTTCGAGAACACCTGCCGCATCCAGGTCGACGCGCTGGCCGGCCAGAACGGCATGGACAGCCTGACGGCGGTCAACCCGGCCATCGTCCAAGGCGTGGCCGAGGCCATGCGGGTGCAGACCGGCGGTCTCGGCGGCGCCTTCGTCTGGCCCTCGCTGATCCGAAAACTGGACCGCACCGACGCCAGCTACAAGACCTGACGCCCCAGAGCAAAGGCCCCACCCGGCCTGTCACTTGACCCAAATCAAGACCGCCGCCGACCATCGGCGCAGAATCCTCCCCATTCAACAGTCCTTGTCGAAAGAGGTATCTCCATGTTCAAGCACATCCTTCTGGCAACCGATGGCTCCGCCAGCGCCGAACACGCCGCCAAGAAGGCCTTGGAACTCGCCCGCGTCCATGGGGCCCATGTCACCGCGGCCTACGTGGTGGACCCGTATCCGTACATTGGCATCGGTGAGGTCAACCCGATGGCCTTCCAGTCCTACATGAGCGCGGCGCAGGAGGCCTCGACCAAGGTCTTCATCGCACTGGGCGACCAGGCCGCCGCCGTGGGCGTGCAGTTCCAGGCCCAACTGGTGGAAAACATGCAGCCCGCGCGTGGCATCGTCGAACTGGCCGATGAACTTGCGGTGGACCTGATCGTCATTGGCTCGCACGGCCGCAGCGGCGTGCAGAAACTGATGCTCGGAAGCGTCGCCGGCAAGGTGGTGGCCTTGTCCACCCGCCCGGTGCTCGTGGTTCGCTGAACCTGACCGCCGGCATCCGGCTCAGTGCGCGGAGTCCGAACGCGCCAGCGGCTTCTGAAGCGCGGCCAGCGCCGCCCCCAGCCACAGGGCACCGGCTGAAAACACCAGCCCGCGGCCCAGTCCGCCCGGACCATCGGCGATCCAGCCCACCAACGTCGGCCCGACGATCTGGCCGCCCGCAAACACGATCGTGAAGGCGCTGATGCCAGCCGGCCACAGTGCCGCGGGCAGGTTGTGGCGCACCAATGCCGTGGTCGACGCCACCACCGACAGAAACACCGCACCGAACAACACGCCGGAGCCCAGCACCACCGGCCACGCCGAGGTCAGGGCGGGGGCGATAGTGGCGACGCCCAGTAAGGCGTTGAGCGCGGCCAACGCCCCACCGCCGCGCGCACGGTCCAGCAGAGCCGCCCAGATGCGCGACGAGGCCACCACGGCAAGGCCCAGCAATGCATAGAAGAAGGTCACGGCGCCACCGCCGACGCCTTGCTCGCGCAGCAACGCCACCACAAAGGTCATGTACCCGATGTAGCCGACCCCGAACAGGCCGTATCCGGCCAGCGCGAAACCCAGCGGACGCCACCGGAACACCGGTTTCAAGCCTGAAATCGTATGATCCCAGCGTCCAGTGGCCGTTTTATGCTCCTGTTGCTGTAGCAATCTGGCCGAGCGGCCCAGCACGAAGCTGGCCAGCAGGCACACGCCCGCCAGTGCCCACCAGGCCCAGGACCAGCCGTGCGGCACGCCTATCGCGGCTTGCAGCGCCGCAGGCACCAGCAAGGCCGACACCAGAATCCCCCACCCTGTGCCGCTGTAGTACAGCCCGATCAGCAAACCTGCGCGCGAGGGCTCCAGCGCTGCCAGCCGCGCCGCCAGCAGCCCGCCGGACACAAACACCAGCGCGCTCGCAAACCCTGCCAGCAGCCGCTGCGCCAGCAAGGGGGCGGCCTCGACAAAAAACCCGCTCAGGCCCATGAACACGCTGGCCGCCAGCGCGCCCCACAGCAACAGTGCCGCCGGCTTGACGCGGCGCAACAGCCGCGGCACCAGCAGGGCGCCGCCCAGGTAGCCCAGCGCGTTCACCGTGTTCATCGCGCCGGCCAACGTGTAGCTCCAGCCCAGGTCGGCGCGCATCGCCGGCAACAGCAGCCCATAGGCAAACCGGGTGATGCCGAGCGACACCGCAGCACCCAGAGAAAGCGCCAGCGCCAGGCCCCGCAGCGACCACGTGCGGTCCGGTCCGGGATCCAGGGAAAGCCGTGTCGAGTCCGTCATGTGACGCCCATTCTGCCGCCTGCACGAAAAAACTGTGTACCCTCAACGTTTCGGTCCCGTTTCGAACCCTGGTCCCCAAGATGTCCGCACTCTTCACCCCATTCACTGCCGGCGCGCTGTCGCTGGCCAACCGCATCGTGATGGCGCCCCTGACGCGCAACCGCGCCCCCGATGCCATCCCCACGCCCCTGATGGCCACCTACTATCGCCAGCGCGCCAGCGCCGGCCTGCTGATCACCGAGGCGGCCGCCATCAGCCCGCAGGGCCAGGGCTATGCCGATGTGCCCGGCCTGTACGGCACCGAGCAGCTCGACGGCTGGAAACGCATCACCGATGCCGTGCATGAGGCCGACGGCAAGATCGTGGTCCAGCTCTGGCACGTCGGGCGCGTCTCCCACACCTCGCTGCAGCCCCACGGGCAGGCGCCGGTCGCGCCCTCGGCGATTCGGGCCAGGACCAAGACCGTGCTGATCACGGACGGTGTGCCCACCTTCACCGACACGTCCGAGCCGCGCGCCCTGGACGCGGGAGAAATCCCCGGCATCGTGCAGGACTACCGCCATGCGGCGCGCAACGCGATTGCGGCCGGCTTCGACGGGGTGGAAATCCATGCCGCGAACGGTTACCTGATCGACCAGTTCCTGAAGACCGGCTCCAACCACCGCAGCGACGACTACGGCGGCAGCATCCCCAACCGGGCCCGCCTGTTGCTGGAAGTCACGCGCGGCGTGGCGGACACCATCGGCGGCGATCGCACCGGCATCCGCCTGTCACCGGTCACGCCCGCCAACGACGTCATCGACGCCCACCCGCAGCCGCTGTTCGAGTACGTGGTGCGGCATCTGGCTCCGCTGAACCTGGCCTACCTGCATGTCATCGAAGGCTCCACCGGCGGTCCGCGCGACATCGAGGACCGGCCGTTCGACTATGCCGCCCTGCGCCAGGCGTGGCGCAAAGCCGGCGGCAACGGGGCCTGGATGGTCAACAACGGTTACGACGGCCCGATGGCCGAAAAGGCGCTGGAGAACGGCGCCGATCTGGTGGCCTTTGGCAGGCCCTTCATCGCCAATCCGGATCTGGTGCTGCGCCTGCGGCGCGGCGGACCGTTCAACAAGCCCGACCGCGCCACCTTCTATGGCGGCGGCGAAAAGGGCTACACCGACTACCCGACGCTGGCCGACTGAGCGCAGGCTGCTAGCTGCCCAGGCCGATCGGCGCCGGCGCGCGCATCACGATGCGCGTGAACAGGCGGTCGTAGGCCGGGTCGGGCGGGTATTTGCCGGTCAGCGGATCGCAGTTGGTCTCGAACGCGGCGTCCAGTTCTTTCCAGTCGGCCTCGGTCAGCACTTTCTCTGCCTCGGGCAGGATCACCTCTTCTTCGAGCCGCATGTGCTCAAGGTAGGCGTCGACATACTGTTTGAACGCATCGGTGAACGCCTGCCGTCGCGAGTCGCCCAGCAATTCCCACGACAGCAGCAGGTGCTGCACGTCGCGCACCGACTTCTCGCTGTGCATGTGGTCCCGCTCCAGGCGGTCCACCGTGCCCATCACATGCGGCACCGCCTTCGCGACGCGCGGGAACAGCAGGTTGGACTCTTTCGGATGGTGCAGACGCTCGGGAAACTCGTCGATGTAGAACAGCATCGCGCGCATCACGTCAAAGAAATTCTCGGCGTTGTCGGCCGGACCACGATCCACCATCATCCGCATCGATTGCAACATGGCCGCGAGAGATGCATGCTCGTCCCGGATGATCTGAAGGCTGGTGTGTTTCATGGCGGTCTCCTCAATATCTGGTGCCGAGTGTATTCAGAATGCCTGTCAATCCGCCCAACCGCCATGATTCAGGTCAAGAACTTCGGTTCTAGCCCGCTCCCGGCAGCTGCCGGTCCGCGCACACCGGCGGCCGCCAACGCTTGAGCAGCAAGGCATTGCTCATCACGCTGACCGAACTCAGCGCCATCGCCGCACCGGCCACCACCGGGTTCAGGTAGCCCAGCGCGGCCAGCGGAATGCCGGCCACGTTGTAGGCAAAGGCCCAGAACAGGTTCTGCCGGATCTTGGCCACGGTGCGGTCCGAGATATCCAGCGCCGCCGCCACCAGCCCCACGTCGCCGCGCATGAGCGTGATGCCGGCCGCGTGCATGGCCACATCGGTGCCGTTGCCCATGGCCATGCCGACCTGGGCCTGGGCCAGTGCCGGCGCATCGTTCACGCCATCCCCGACCATCGCAACCGTCTTTCCCCCCTGCTTCAGCTTTGCCACCAGCGCGGCCTTGTCGCCGGGCAACACCTCGGCCATCACCTCGCCGTCCTCGGGCCGCAGGCCAAGCCGGCGCGCCATCGCTTCAGCGGCGCCCCGGTTGTCGCCGGAAATCATCATGGGCTTGATGCCCCGCGCACGCAGCGCCGCCAGCGCCGCCTGCGCACCGGGCTTGGGTTCGTCGCCAAAGGCCATCAACGCCCGGAGCACGAGCCCATCCGTGGTGCGTTCGGCCATGGCCGACACCGTCGCGCCCTGCTGCTGCAGTTCGGTGGCGCGCGCGGCCAGCGGCCTCAGCGCCACGCCGAGCTCCTCCATCCAGCGCAGGCTGCCGATCAGGAAGCTGCGCCCGTCGACCTCGCCTTCGCTGCCGCGCCCCGGCACGGCACGCACGTTGTCGGGTGCGCCGAACGTCATTTCTTTGGCTTTCGCGGCCGCCACCACGGCGCGGGCCAGCGGGTGTTCGCTGCCGCTCTGCAGGCTCGCTGCGGCCATCAGAAGCTCAGCCTCATCCGCGCCCTCAACAGGAACCAGCGCCGTCAGGATCGGTCGGCCCAGCGTCAGGGTGCCGGTCTTGTCGAAGGCCACGATGTCCACCTTGTGCGCCAGTTCCAGCGCCTGCGCGTCCTTGATCAGGATGCCGTACTTGGCGGCCACCCCGGTGCCGGCCATGATGGCCGCCGGCGTGGCCAGCCCCAGCGCGCACGGGCAGGCAATCACCAGCACGGCCACCGCGTGGATCACCGCCGTCTCGAATGGCGCGCCCGCCCACCACAGCCAGGTCAACAAGGTCACCAGCGACACCACCAGCACCACCGGCACGAACACCGCCGCCACCTGGTCCACCAGGCGTTGGATCGGCGCCTTGGCCGCCTGCGCGTCCTCCACCAGCCGGATGATGCGCGACAACACGGTCTCGCTGCCCACCGCCGTCACCTGCAGCACGACGCGGCCCTCGCCGTTGATCGAGCCACCGGTCAACTTGTCACCTGGCTCGCGCGGCACAGGCAGCGGCTCGCCGGTCAGCATGGACTCGTCCACCTGCGTCTGGCCTTCGAGCAGCGCGCCGTCCACAGGAAAGCGCTCGCCTGGCTTGACGACGATGCGGTCGCCGACCATCACTTCGGCCACTGGCACCTCCATTTCTCCATCCAGGCCGATCAGGTGCGCCACATCCGGCCTCAGCGCATGCAGCGCGCGGATCGCCGTGGTGGTCTGGCGCTTCGCGCGGGCTTCCAGGAACTTGCCCAGCAGCACCAGCGTCACCACCACTGCCGAGCCCTCGAAGTACAGGTGCGGCGAAGTGCCTGGCGCGGCCGTCAGCCAGAGCCACATCGACAGCGCCCAGCCGGCCGTGGTGCCGATCGCCACCAGCAGGTCCATGTTGCCGGTCAGGGCCAGCAGCGCGTGCCAGCCGGCCTTGTAAAAGCGCGCACCCAGGATGAACTGCACCGGCGTGGCCAGCATGAACTGCACCCAGGCCGGCAGCATCCAGTGCTGGCCGAACAGGTCGCCGAGCATCGGCAGCACCAGCGGCGCCGACAACACCAGTCCGATGGCCACCGGGGCGAATCCGGCCCAGGGCGAAGCGTCGTCCGCCGCGTCCATCTGCGCCGGCGTGCGCGGCTCGTAGCCGGCATCGCGCACCGCCCGGCGCAGGCGCGCCTCCATCTGCTCGCCCGCGGCGAAGGTGATGCGCGCGGACTCGGTGGCCAGGTTGACGGTGGCCTCCTGCACGCCGGGCACTTTCTTCAGCGCGCGCTCGACCCGGGACGAGCACGAGGCACAGGTCATGCCGCCGATGCCGATATCGATCGAGGGCGAAGTGGTTTCAGGCGTGTTCATGGTGCGAAGCGTAGTCCTTCCCACCATGGCAAGGTCAAGTGCCTGTCAGAGCACTTTCAAAACCATAGCGCATCATGACCATTTCACGATGGGAAGGGCCCAAAAATGCCAAAAATACACCCTTCGCGCCGGCCCCTGACCTCCGTCGACCATTTCACCGCTTGACCTTGCCACCGTGGAAAGGTTCAGACTGTGGCTTTCATTGCAACCAGGAGCATTCCTCATGAACCAGACTTTCACCGTCACCGGTATGACCTGCGGCCACTGCGAGATGGCTGTCAAGCGCGCAATCAAGCAGCTGGACCCGCAAGCCGAAGTTGCCATCGACCGCACCCAGAACCGGGTGCAGGTCGAGTCCGTCCAGCCACGCGAGGCCCTGGCCCACGCAATTGCCGAAGAGGGCTATGCCGTCGCCGCATGAGGCCCGCCGACCGGCGCCGCGGATGGCCCCGCCCGATCTGGAAGGCACCGCATTTCCGGTGAACATCGGCCAGGCCGCTGCGCTGTCCGGCATTTCGGCCAAGATGCTGCGCCACTACGAGTCGCTCGATCTGCTGGGCCGCGTGGCGCGCACCGACAGCGGCTACCGCCAGTACACCGAGGCCGACGTGCACACGCTGCGCTTCATCAAGCGCGCCCGTGACCTGGGCTTTTCCATGGCCGAGATCGCTGAACTGGTCGACCTGTGGCGCAACCGCCGCCGCGCCAGCGCCAACGTCAAGCGCATCGCCCAGCGCCACGTGGACGAACTGGCTCAGCGCATCGAGTCCATGCAGGCCATGCAGCGCTCGCTGCAGGCCCTGCTGGCCAGCTGCCACGGCGACAGCCGGCCCGACTGCCCGATCCTGGACGACCTGGCAGGCACGCCGGGACCACACTGCCATTGAGCCGCGGCGCTAGACTCGCGCCATGAACGCCGCGCCTCCTCGCTACGCCGACCTGTATCCGGCCCTGGCGCATTGCAGCCCGCATCCCGACGCGCCGGGCAGCGGCATCGCGCCGATCCAGGTGCCCGCCGGCACCGAACTGTTCAGCGAGAACGCGCCGTGCCGGGGCTTTCCGCTGGTCCTTGAAGGCGAGGTCAAGGTTTCGCGCCACTCCGGCGACGGGCGCTCGCTCGAGCTGTACCGGGTGGTGCCCGGCGAGCTGTGCCTCGTCTCCAGCGCCTGCCTGTTCCGCAGCCAACCGCTTTCCGCCAGTGGTGTCGCGACCCGCCCCAGCACGCTGTTGCTGATTCCACCGCCCGTCTTCAACCAGTGGCTGGAGGCGCCCGCCTTCCGCAACGAGGTGCTCGGCCTGTTTGCCGAGCGCATGGCCGACCTGACCGGGCTGATCGACGCAGTGGCCTTCCGCAAGCTGGACCAGCGGTTGGCGGCCGCCCTGCTCGGCCGTGGCCAGGACATCGGCATCACGCACCAGCAGCTTGCCGACGAGCTGGGTACCGTGCGCGAAATCGTCACGCGGTTGCTGCGCCGGTTCGAGCGTGAGGGCTGGGTGGAACTGGCGCGTGAACACATCCACATCATTGACAGTGCGGCCTTGCGCACCATGGCCGCGGCCTTGCAGGCCTGATGCCCGCGCGCCAGGCGGCTGCGTGACTTGTGTCACAGACTGGAGTAGCCTGCCTGCGGTTCAATCCATTCTTCCATTTGCTTGAAGGAGTTTTTCATGACCCAGAACGTCGGCGGCATTGACCGCATCCTGCGCATCGTGGTCGGCCTGGTGCTGATCGGTCTGGCCGCCACCGGCACCGTCGGCTGGTGGGGCTGGCTCGGCGTCGTGCTGCTGGCCACCGGTGCCCTTGGCTGGTGCCCGCCTTACGCCATCTTCGGTTTCAACACCTGCGCGATGAAGAACAAGACCTGACGGGGCAGCGAAACCCGCAGCGCGGCAGGGGCTGTCGCGCTGCGGTGTAATCCGGACATGAACCCGTCCACCGCCCCAGTCACCCAGCCGCGCCGTGTCGAACGGCTCATCACTGGCCAGCTCACGCGCGATGGCGCGGGCGTCAAGCTCACCCGCGTGCTCACCCATGACCTGCAGCAGCGGCTGGACCCCTTCCTGATGCTGGACCACTTCGGCAGCGACGACCCCAAGGACTATGGGGCCGGCTTCCCGGACCACCCGCATCGCGGTTTCGAGACCGTGACCTACATGATCGCGGGGCGCATGCGCCACAAGGACAGTGCCGGCCACGAAGGCCTGCTGCAAAACGGCGGCGTGCAGTGGATGACCGCCGGGCGCGGCCTGGTCCACAGCGAAATGCCCGAGCAGGAAGAAGGCGTGATGGAGGGCTTTCAGCTCTGGCTGAACCTGCCTGGCAAAGACAAACTCTGCGCGCCGTGGTACCGCGACATCCAGAGCGCCGACATCCCCGAGTTCCAGACCGCCGAGGGCGTCACCGTGCGCGTGATCGCCGGAGATAGCGTGGGCCCGCAGGGCCCGGTGGCGGGCTCGATGCGCCGCGCGGCCAGCGCCTGGCCGACCGATCCGCTGTACCTCGATCTTCATTTCCACGCGGGTACCGCCAGCTTCAGCCAGCACCTCGCTGCCGACCACAACGCCTTCATCTACGTTTATCGCGGCACGGTCGAGGTGGGTGACGCCCAAGGCAGGGGCACCCAGGTGCCCCTGCACCGCATGGCCATCCTCGCCAACGAGGGCGACGGCGTGACGCTTCGTGCCAGCGCTGCGGCCCGCGCCGTGCTGATTGCCGGGCGGCCGCTGCGCGAACCGATCGCCCAGTATGGCCCGTTCGTCATGAACACCCGACACGAACTCATGCAGGCGGTGGAGGACTTCCAGGCCGGTCGTTTCGTCTGATCCGGGCCACGGCATAGGGGCGCAGCCCTACTGCAGAGGTCATGCCTCGCTATAATTGTTGGTTGCGTTCACACTTCGCCTTCAACAAGAAGTTTTCATTCTTTCTCGCCTGGACGCCAGGCGCAGCACAGTCCAAAGCCCGGATTGCCCAGTGTGAACCGTGCACCCCAGAAGGTGCCGGATGGTGGGGGCCGTTGCGCCCCGGTCTGCATGGCCGCTGCGAGAGCCGCCCGTGCGCCACGCCCGCTCCGGCATCCCTGGTGTTCGTATTCACAGCTTGCAGGAGTAATGGCGATGGCCAAGGAAGAACTGATTGAGATGAGCGGTCTGGTGAACGAAGTGCTGCCGGACTCGCGTTTTCGCGTCACGCTGGACAACGGTCACCAGCTGATCGCCTACACCGCGGGCAAGATGCGCAAGAACCACATCCGCATCCTCGCCGGTGACAAGGTGTCGCTGGAACTCTCGCCCTACGACCTCACCAAGGGCCGCATCATCTTCCGCCACATCGCGGGTCGCGCACCTTTCGTGCCGACCGCCCGCCGCCCCTGAGCGCAACCCCGTCCGGTCGCCGGCGCCGGACGGACGGGGACATCCCAACTTTACATACTCTTATCGCAGCGCAATGCTTGCGATACATGACCGGCGCACACTGGCTTCCAACCTGATCGACAACTCGTTCCTCAGGCGTCTTCTCAGAAAGGAAGCCCAAATGAAACACGCTTACAAACACCTGTTGATCGCCAGCCTGATCACCGCTTTTGGCGCCACAGCCTACGCGCAAGCGCCGGCTGGCGCGCCCGCACCCGGCCCGGGCGGCCCCGGCATGGGTCGCATGGCACAGGGCGACCCCGCCAAGTTCGAGGCCTATCGCGCCGAACGCCAAGGCAAGGTCATGGCAGCACTGAAGGCCAAGCTGCAGCTGAGTGCCGCTCAGGAAAGCGCCTGGACCACCTTTGCCGCGGCCATGCAACCCCCGGCGCGGATCGCTGCCGATCGCGCACAGTTCCGCGCCGAAATGGAAAAGCTCACCACGCCCGAGCGAATCGACAAGATGCAGGCCTTCAAAGCCCAGCGCAATGCCGAAATGACCAAGCGTGGCGACGCCACCAAGGCCTTCTATGCGGTGCTTTCGTCCGAGCAGAAAAAGACGTTCGACACCGAAACCCTGCACATGATGCGGGCCGGCATGCACGGCGGACGTGGCGGGTACGGCCCGGGCCGGGGACACGGCCCTGGTATGGGCCCAGGTATGGGTATGGGCCCCGGCATGGGCTATGGCCCGGGCCCTGCCAAGAACTGAGCGACCTAGGGCCACGTGCCCCCAGCCCACCGGGCGGCCGGGAACTTGATGCAGATCAAGTACCCGGCGGGTTGGCGCCGCTAAGCTCCGCGGTGCCGTGCCCCATCCCACCCCACCCCCAACATCCTTGTCGCTGGCCTTGCCCGCTGTTCGCGAGATCGCTTTCGGCCAGCCCCTTCATTGGCTGGCCCTGGCGTGGCGAGACATAGCGCGCTGTGGCTGGCTGAGCTTTGCCCACGGCGCCGTTCTGGCCCTGTTCGGCGCTGCACTGGTTCTGATCGCCCGCGACCGGTTCTGGTTGCTGGCCGGCGCATTCTCGGGGTTTCTGGTGATCGCGCCTGTGCTGGCCACCAGTCTGTATGCCATGAGCCGCGCGCTGGAACGCAACGAGCCTGTCGGCGTCGCGTTGCTGGTGCGCACCTGGACCAGCTGGCAGCACGCCCGGCGCAGCGAAGCCGGCGGCTACTGGTGTCTGGTGCGTTTCGGCATCCTTTTGGCCCTGGCCGGGACCGGATGGGTGCTGACCTCGGCCGCGCTGATCACGCTGCTGGCGCCGCAGCCCATCCAGGGCCCCATGGACTTCATCCGGTACGTGGTGCTTGCGCCCCACAGCTACCTGTTCGAGCTCTGGCTTGCCATGGGAGGGGTCATGGCCGCACCCATGTTCGCCTCCAGCGTGGTGGCCATGCCACTGCTGCTGGACCGCCGCGCCAACATGATGCAGGCTGTGTTGACCAGCTGGCAGGCGGTGCTCGTCAATCCCGCGCCGATGGCCCTGTGGGCGGCGCTGATCATGGGATTCACCCTGCTCGGACTGGGCTCGCTGCTGATCGGCCTGGTCTTCGTCATCCCCATGCTCGGACATGCCAGCTGGCATGCCTACCGCGATCTGGTCGACGCCTCGTCGCTGCCCGAACGCCTTGCGCCCGGGGAGACGGCCTGATGTTCGGCTTCACGGAAGAGCAGATCGCCGCCTTCGGCCTGAGTTTCGGCGTGGGAGCGTTCATGCTCTACATGCTGTTCATCATCGCGCAGCTGGCCTGGGAGTCCAAGGCCGGCAAGTTCGGCACCTTCGTGCTCTTCCTGGGGCTGGCATTCGGCATGGTCGGCTTCGTCGCCAAATACATCATCCAGTGGTACATGGAGAAATAGCCTGGCTTCGCGCCATAGCTTGACCCCGGTCAACCTGCGCACACCAACCGCCCGCTACCCTGCCCGCCATGGACTACGACCTCATCATTTCGGGTGCGGGCCCGGCCGGTCTGTGCCTGGCGCGTGCCCTCTCGGGGCACGGCCTGCGCCTGGCCGTGGTGGAGCAACAGCCGCTGGCGGCCCTTGAAGATCCGGCCTTTGACGGTCGCGAAATCGCCCTCACCCAGCACTCGGCGCAGCTCATGCGCACGCTCGGCCTGTGGGAACGCATTGAGCCCCATGCGCTGTCGCCGCTGCGCGACGCCCGTGTCATGAACGGGCCCTCGCCCTTCGCGATGGTGATCGACCATGCCCTGGGCAAGCGCAGTGAACTCGGCTGGCTGGTGTCCAACCACCTGATCCGCCGCGCCGCGTTCGAATGCGTCCAGCAGTCCCGCCAGGAGCATGCCGACATCACGCTGATGGCCAGCGAATCCGTCAGCGGCGTGCGCACCGATGCCGAAGCGGCCCACGTCACACTGGCCAGCGGCGTCCTGCTGAAAGCCAGGATGCTGGTAGCAGCCGACAGCCGGTTCTCGACCACCCGGCGGGCGATGGGCATTGCCGCCGACCTGCACGACTTCGGCCGCAGCATGCTGGTGTGCTGCATGACCCACGACGAGCCCCACCACCATGCCGCCTGGGAGTGGTTTGGCTACGGCCAGACCTTGGCGCTGCTGCCCATGAACGACGATCCGGCAACCGGCGAACACCGCTCCTCCGTGGTGTTGACTCTGCCCAGCCAGGACATCGACCCACTGGTCACGCTGGAGCCGGCAACTTTCAACCAGGAGATGGCGCGTCGCTTCGATCAGCGCCTGGGCCGCATGACGCTGGCCAGCACCCGCCACGCCTACCCGCTGGTGGCCGTGTATCCGCGCCGGCTGGTCGGGCAGCGCTTTGCCTGCGTGGGCGACGCCGCGGTCGGCATGCACCCGGTCACCGCCCATGGCTTCAATTTCGGCCTGCTCAGCATCGACAACCTGGCCGGCACCGTGCGGGCCGCGCACGCCCGCGGGGCGGACATCGCCGCACCGGATGGCTTGGCGCGCTACGAGCAGACCCAGCGCCGCGCGACCCTTCCGCTGTACCTGGCCACGCAGCTCGTCACCCAGCTCTACACCCGCGACAACCCGCCCGCCCGCGCCCTGCGCACCCTGGCCTTGCACGTGGGCGAGCGCTTCACCCCGTTCAAGCGCCTGATTGCGGCCTCGCTGACCGGTGGCGGTTGACACTCGACCACAATAGCTGGCCAGGGTCGGCCAGATTTCCCGCGTCGTCTGGGCTCCGACGCACAGCGGGCAGTCCCCTGGCAAGACATCACCGTCCGGCCACACCGCTCCTCTTCTATCACCAGCAATGGGACAATGCACGGTGCGGCCGTCTTTCCCGAGCCGCCCTGCCAACGGACCCACCGATGACCGACGAAAAAGACATGTCTGCCGACGAGCGCGCCGCGCTGGAGATCTCCCTGCCCACCGCGATGGAGCTGTGCCGCCTCGGCCTGGCCACGATGATCGACATCCGCCAGTCCTTCGAGATCGAGATGAAGGGCGCAATTCCCGACACCGTTCACATCCCGATGTTCGAGGTCAAGCTGATGCTCGGCCATACCCTGACCGAGGACGAACAGGACATCCTGGACGCTGGCGAGCCCAAGGAACTGGACGCACAAAGCTTCTTCAGGATGATCAACCAGCTGCACCATGCGCGCGACCACCTCTTGCTGTGCATCTGCAACAGCGGCCGGCGCAGCCTGACCGCCGCCTCGCTGCTGCGTTCGCTCGGCTACCCCAAAGCCTTGTCGGTCGCTGGCGGCTTCCAGGCCTGGAAGAAACTGGGGGCCAAGCCCGCGCAGGCGACGCCTCCCGCCGCCTGATCCCTGTCGGAACAATCGAAACGCCTTCATTAGCTATCTTATTCGTAGCGTCTGGCGTCCATCCGACGCTGGGAATTGCACAAAAAGTGCCTGTTGATGGCGGTTCTGCCTGCCCAGGCCAGGGCCCGGGCGGTTCCCTCGGGACATCAGGCCGCTTCAGCCGCCTGGGACTCGTTGGCCGCAACCCCCGTGTGGACGCGGATCGCGCTCTGGGCTGACGCCAAGGCCTGTGACCGTGCAGTTTCGCCCATGGCCAAGCCTTCGGCACGCACGAAGCGCACATCGGTGATGCCGATGAAGCCCAGCACGGTCTGCAGGTAGCTCTCCTGGTGCTCCAGGGCCCGGCCGGCTTCGGTGGTCGAATAGCTGCCGCCGCGGCTGGACGCAATGATCACCGTCTTGCCGGTGGCCAGACCTTTAGGGCCCTTGTCGGTGTAGGTGAAGGTGCGCCCAGGCTGCGCAATGCGGTCGATCCAGGCCTTGAGCTGGCTGGGGATCGAGAAGTTGTAGAGCGGTGCGCCCAGCACGATGACATCGGCGGCCAGCAACTGGGAAACCAGGGCCTCGGACACGGCGTTTTCACGTTCTTGCACTTCCGTCAGCGGTGCCGCACCAGGCGCTGCGCGAAAACCGATGGAGTCGGCCGACAGGTGGTTCGGCGTGTCCACCGCCAGATCGAGATAGTCGACCACGGTCCCGGGATGGCTGGCGCGCCACTGGCTGACGATGTCGCGGGTGAGCTGGCGCGAAACGGAGTGGGCGCCGAGGATGCTGGAATCGATGTGAAGCAGTTTCATGATGAAGTCCTTTGGTCCGGTGAAGCCGCACAGGGCGACCATATACTAAGTATGCGGATGGTTTGTTTGATTGATAAGATGGCAAATTTGCGATAGATTGTTCTAAGAATAGAACAATCAACCCGATCAGGCCCGATGCAGGATCTCAACGACATGCTGTTTTTCGCCGAAGTCGCCGAACGTGGCGGCTTTGCCGCTGCAGGCCGTGCGCTCGGCCTCCCAACCTCCCGGCTGTCGCGCCGGGTCGCCGAACTGGAAGGGCGCCTGGGTGTGCGGCTGCTCCAGCGCACCACCCGACGGATCGCCCTGACCGACGTGGGCGCTCAGTACCTTCGCCACTGCGTGGCCTTGCGCGAGGAAGCCCAAGCCGCTGCCGATGTGGTGGCCCAGGTGCACACCGAGCCGCGTGGTGTGCTGCGGGTAAGCTGCCCGGTCACCTTGGCCCAGACGATCGTCGGCGAAGTGGTTGCGCCGTTCATGGCGCGGTACCCGGAAGTCCGCGTGGACATCGCCGTCACCAATCGCGTCGTGAATCTGGTGGAAGAGGGCATCGACGTCGCGCTGCGCGTACGGCCCACGCTGGACGACAGCGGCAGCCTGGTCGTCAAGCGCCTGGGCAACAGCCAGACCCTGCTTGTCGGCACACCCGGCCAGCTCGACCATCAGGGCTGGCCAACCTCTGTTGGCGACCTGGACCGCCTTGACACCGTTGCGATGTCGGCATCCGACGGGCGCTCGAGTTGGCTGATGCAGGGGCCGAACGGTGCAACCCATGACTGGACGCATCAGCCGCGCCTGGTCGCCGATGACCTCCTGACCCTCAAGCTGGCCATTCTCGGCGGGGTGGGCGTAGGCCTGTTGCCCGACTACATGTGCCACCCGGATCTTCTGGCTGGCAGGCTGGTGTCGGTGCTGCCAGGCTGGAACCCGAGACCGGGTCTGATGCACGCTGTTTTTGCGTCGCGCCGGGGCCTGGCACCCGCCGTACGGTGTTTTCTGGATTTCCTGGGCGAACGCCTCGAAAGCAGCCGCGTCACGGCTGCTTCAGAAAGCCCCTGACCTCGGCCACCGTGCGCGCCGGATCCTCCTCCTGCGGCACATGTCCCAGGTCGTCGAACACCACCAGACGCGAGCTGGCGATGTCTTTCGCAAAACGCTGGCCATTCTCCGGGGGCAACAGGCGGTCGCGGCCACCCCAGAGGATCAGCGTGGGCTGCTTCAGGCTGCGGATCGCCGCCGGATCGCCGGTGTAGCCCTGCTCGATGCGGCGCGCCAGCGCCCGCCGATTGCCGGCACGCAGTGTCATGTCCACATACAGGTCCACTAGCTCGGGCGTGACCTTCTCGGGCTGCCCATACACATAGCGCGCGGTATTCTCCACCACGCCACGCGGCAAGGTGTAGGCCATCAGATCTCGCACCACCGGCATGCCCGCCAGCTGAAAACCAAGCGGCGCGTTGCGCGGGTCCACCCCATAACCGCTGGCGTCCACCAGAATCAGGCCGGCCACACGCTGCGGCACTGCCGCCGCCGTAGCCCAGGCAATCTGGCCGCCAAGAGAATTGCCGCCCAGCACAAAACGCTGGATGCCCAGCTGGTCCACCACTGCGGTCACGAATTTCACATAGGAGGCAATCGAATAATCGTTCTGGACATTCGGCCCGGTCAAGGCAAAGCCTGGCAAGTCGAACCGCACCACCCGCCGATCGGTGCGCAGTTCGCGCGCCCATCCCTCCCAGGTGTGCAGACTGGCCGAAGTGCCATGCAGCAGCACCAATGGCAACGAGGACAGCGGCGCGCCGGGTGCGCCCGGATCACGGGGCCCTTCGTCGCGCAGATGCACCTGCTGGCCCTGCACCTCGATGAACTTCGATGGCGGCTGGGCCCAGCGCGCGGTGAGCTCGCTCACTGGCTTGTCAGGCGCCCACGTGGCCACCAGGCCCGCCCCGCCAAAGAACACCACAGCACCCAGCAGCAGCCAGGCCGACTTGTAAAGCAACTTCATGGAGCCGGACTCTATCGGCCTGGCTCAACGCCGTCAAAGCACAAAGCTGTGGACAGTTCTGGCACAAGCCATGACTTATCCACAAGACGGGCCCGTCCCGCGAGGTTGTTCCTTTTGACGTTACACCCGCAACAGCCCTCCGCCCACAGGGGCTTACAGCGTGCAAGTGCTTGAAAACAGGCAGGAAAAGCGCCTTGTCCACAGAAAAGGGGGTGCTTTACTACTACGACTATGTAGAAGTAATACCTATAGAAGAACAAGCAAGGACAACCCGGACCGAAAAAAGACCCCTTGAAATGCACCTGAAACCCCGGGATATGCGCAAAATTGCTTCAAATCAAGACGAAGGCTGATTTGCGGATGAACAATGTCAGGGTTTACGAGCAATAAAACACGAGGAGACTGGTTTGCTGTCCGCTTTCATTACCCACGCCGATTGCGCCCGCCACGAAATGGGACCCCATCACCCTGAATGCCCCGAGCGCCTTGGAGCGATCAACGACCACCTGCTGGTCAAGGGCCTGCTGGATTACATGCACACCTACGATGCGCCGCTGGCCACCGAGGAGCAACTCGGTCGCGCGCATTCCTCGCTGTATGTGCGTGAACTCTTTGCGAACGCGCCGACCGAGGGCTACTTTCACGTCGATCCCGACACCAACATGAACCCCTGGACGCTGAAGGCCGCCTTGCGCGCAGCAGGGGCCGCGGTGAAAGCCACCGACCTGGTCCTCTCCGGCGAAGTACCCACGGCGTTCTGTAGCGTGCGCCCGCCTGGCCACCATGCCGAGCATGCGGCTGGCATGGGCTTCTGTTTCTTCAACAACACGGCGGTCGGCATCCGCCATGCGCTGGACGTGCATGGCCTGAGCCGGGTGGCGTTGATCGACTTCGACGTTCACCACGGCAATGGCAGCGAAGACATCTTCAAGGGGGACGAGCGCGTCCTCATGTGCTCGATCTTCGAAAAGGGCCTGTACCCCTTCAACGGGGAAGAGGCCAAAGGGCTGAACATGGTCAACGTCGGCCTGCCCAGCCGCTCCGGCGGCGACAAGTTCCGTGAAGCCGTCACCGACTACTGGATGCCCGCGCTCGACGCATTCCGCCCGGAGCTGATCTACATCTCGGCCGGTTTCGATGCCCATCGCGAAGACGACATGGGCAACCTGGGCCTGGTCGAGGCCGATTACGAATGGGTCACCAAACAACTCATGCAGGTGGCCAACCGGCACTGCAAAGGCCGCATCATTTCCTGCCTGGAGGGCGGCTACGTGCTGAGCCCGCTGGCGCGCAGCGTGGGTGCCCACGTCAAGGTCCTGATCGGCGCAGACTGATTTTCAAACTCACGGGCTCATGCTGACCAGATTCGCAGAAAGCCCGAAATACCCTCCATGGACAAGCACTACCTCCACCCGCTTTTTTCTCCCGAATCCATCGCCGTCTTTGCCGGCCAGTGGGACGATCCCACCACACAGACGCCCCAGGCCCAGACCTTGTTGACCTTTCTGCGGGCGCAGCGCTTTTCCGGCACCCTCACGTTTCTTGATATCCATACCACCGGCACCCTGGCCGACCTGGCGCAGACCCGCGCCGACCTTGCCATCATTGCACTGCCCCATGAGGACGTGGCGGCGGCCCTCGATATTGCCGGTCGCATCAAGTGCCGCGCGGCGGTCGTCATTTCAACCGGGATCAACGCCACGCTGGCCAGTGAGCTCAACCAGCTGGCACGTCACCACGGCATGTACCTCCTTGGCCCGAATTGCCTGGGCTTCCAGCGACCGCGTGCCGGCCTCAATGCCAGTGTGGCCGGACCCATGGCCACGCCCGGTCCGCTGGCGCTGGTGTCGCAGTCGGGGGCGCTGACCTCTTCCATCCTGGACTGGGCGAGCCAGAACGCCGTCGGATTCTCGACCGTGGTCTCGCTCGGCCCGAACACCTCGGTCGATATCGCGCAGGTGCTGGATTTCCTGGCCTCCGACCAGCAGACCCACAGCATCGTGGTCTACCTCGAAGGCATCTCCAACTCGCGCCGCTTCATGAGCGCGCTGCGGGCGGCTGCCAATGCCAAACCGGTGGTGGTGCTCAAGGCGGGTCGCAAGACCGCCGGCAACAAGGCCGCGCGAACCCACTCCGGCGCCATTGTGGGCAGCGACGACGTGTTCGATGCGGCCTTGCGGCGCGCGGGTGCGGTGCGGGTGCGCTCGTTCGTGGCGCTGTTTTCGGCCGCCAAGTGCCTGGCGTCCCGCTACCGCGCAGTCGGTCGTCGCCTGGCGATCATCACCAACGGGGGCGGTCCGGGCGTGCTGGCAGCCGACTGGATCAGCGAGATCAACCTGCAGCTCGGCCAGCTCAGTGCGGCCAGCGCCGAGGCGCTCAAGGCCGTCCTGCCTGCGCAGGCATCGCTGTGCGACCTGATCGACCTGTCCGAGGACGCCTCGCCCGAACATTACCGGCTGGCGCTGGACGCCGCCAGCAAGGAAAAGGAGATCGACGGGATCCTCGTCATCCACTCGCCGAAGACCGGCTGCGATGCCGCGGCAGTGGCCGCTGCGCTGGCGGATTTCAAGGCCCGCATCAGCAAGCCCTTGTTGACCTGCTGGATGGGCGATGCCTCGGTCGGCGAAGCGCGCACGGTGCTCAACACCGCCATGATCCCGACCTTCCGCACCCCTGAGGCGGCGGTGGGCGCCTTCGGCAACATCGCCTCCTTCTACCAGAACCAGCAGCTGCTGCAGCAGACGCCGCCGCCGCTGTCCACCCTGGCCAAACCCGACATCGAGGGCGCCCGGCTGCTGATCGAAAGCGTGTTGGCCGAGCGCCGCAACGTGCTGACCGAGATGGAGTCGAAGGCGCTGTTGTCGGCCTTCCACATTCCCGTGACCAAGACCATCCTGGCGCGCAACGCGAACGAAGCCATGATGATCGCCACGCAGCTGGGTTTCCCGGTGGCTCTGAAGATCGACTCGCCCGACATCACCCACAAATCCGATGTCAACGGTGTGGCGCTCAACGTCATGAACGCGGTCGGTGTGCGCGACACCTACAACGACATGATGCAGGCGGTGAAGCGCAACCAGCCGAATGCGCGCATCAACGGTGTGACCATCCAGAACATGGCGCGCCACAAGCGTGGCCGCGAGATCTACATCGGCCTGGTCACCGACGATCCGTTCGGCCCGGTGATCGCCTTCGGCGCCGGCGGCACCATGATCGAACTCATGAACGACCGGGCCATGGAGCTGCCCCCGTTGAACCAGTTCCTGGCGCGCAGCCTGATCGACCGCGCGCGCGTGAGCGAGACGCTTGGCGAGTGGCGGGGTGCCACGGCCGTGGACATGGACGCGCTGGAGCACGTGCTGCTGCGCGTCTCGGAAATGGTCTGCGAATTGCCCCAGCTGCGGGAGATGGACATCAACCCCATCATCGTCGACGAATCCGGCGCGGTGGCG
Organism: Candidatus Skiveiella danica; assembly: GCA_016721925.1. Classification (GTDB taxonomy): domain Bacteria; phylum Pseudomonadota; class Gammaproteobacteria; order Burkholderiales; family Burkholderiaceae_C; genus Skiveiella; species Skiveiella danica. The sequence continues at coordinate 284,553 of JADKHE010000011.1, read as the reverse complement.
GTGGACGCGCGCATCGTCATCGACAACGCCCAGCAGGCCCATGGCGGGCGTACCCACAATTACAACCATCTGGCCATCCTGCCCTACCCGGCGCAGCATGAGCAGGTCTGGCCGATGCGCGGCGGCGAGCAATACACCATCCGCCCGATCCATCCGGACGATGCCGACATGCTGCAGACCCTGGTGCGCAGCCTGTCCTCGGAGAGCCGCTATTTCCGCTTTGTTTCGTCGATGCACGAACTGCCGCCGCAGATGCTGTCGCGCTTCACGCTGATCGACTACGACCGCGAGATGGCGCTGGTCGCGGTCTATACCGAGCGAAAGGCCGGCGAGGACGGCGAGATGGTCGAGACCTCCCGCATCGTGGGCGTCTCGCGCTACATCACCAACCCTGACAGCTCTAGCTGCGAGTTCTCGCTGGTGGTGGCCGATGATTTCGGCGGCCGCGGCCTGGGCTCGCGACTGATGCTGAGCATCATGGATGTGGCGCGCGAAAAGGGCCTGACCGAGATCGTCGGTCTGGTGCTGACCAACAACCCCGGCATGCTCAAGCTGATGAAGAGCCTGGGTTACAGCATCAAGGCCTATCCGGACGATCCGGACTTCCGGCTGGTGACCCACCCGCTGTAAACAACAAGCTGTGGATCAGCTGTGCACAAGTAGTTGACAAGACCGCCGTTCCCTAGCCGTCTTGTGGCCACCCGATGGGCAATCTCAACACCTGATGCACAGCTTGACTTGAGTTTCAAGTTCTTGTTTTTCAAAGAAAAAATCCAGTTTTCCACCACCGGATCGAAGCAGATACCCTGAATCGATGAGAGGGGCAACGGGCGGATGGCTGGTGACCGGGTCCCACCTGCGGGTGCCGCAGGCCCGACTGGTAAGATTCGGGCTCTTTTCCGTCGAGCATTCCATCCCCCATGTCCGTTGCCATTGCAGGAAACGCGCCTGCCACGTTCGAGATCAAGAGCGCGAATCTTCCTCTGGTGGCATTGCGCCTGAAGTCCACCGATCTGGACGCCCTCGCGGCCGAACTGTCCCGCCAGTACGGCGATATCCCGGATTTTTTTGACAACGATCCGCTGGTGGTTGATCTGAGCCCCTTGCCCGCCGATGCGCCCGGCCCCGATTTCGTGGCCCTGATCGCCTTGTTGCGTTTCCACCGGCTGGCGCCCCTGGCCTTCAAAGGCGGCACTGCGCAGCAGGCTGCCGCCGCGCTGGCGGCCGGCCTGGTCGGCGCGCCCGACGCGGCAACGGTCAAAACCGCCACCACCGCGCAGCAGGCCATCGGCCAGAGCCCGCCAGCAGCGCCGGCAGAGCCCCCACTGGCTGGCGCGCAGCTTCCCGCCTTGGTCATCGACAAGCCATTGCGCTCCGGCCAGCAAGTCTATGCGCGGGGACGTGATCTGGTGGTGATGGCCATGGTGAACGCCGGCGCCGAGGTCATTGCGGACGGCCACATCCATGTCTATGCGCCGCTGCGGGGCAAGGCGATTGCCGGCGCGCGTGGCAATGCCGATGCCCGCATCTTTGCGCTCAGTCTGGAGCCGGAGCTGATCTCCATCGCCGGCATCTACCGCACCACCGAGAACGCCTTGCCCCCGGAAGTCTGGGGCCGTGCCACCCAGGTGCGCCTGGTGGCCGGACCCGAGGGCGAGCGCCTGGTGATGGAGCCGCTTTCATCCTGATTCCCGGGCCCGCCACGGTATGGCGGACCGCCTCAATTCACAAGGAAACCTTCTTTCATGACCAAGATCATCGTGGTGACTTCCGGCAAGGGTGGGGTGGGCAAGACCACCACCAGCGCCAGCTTTTCCGCCGGCCTGGCCCTGCGCGGCCACAAGACCGCCGTCATCGACTTCGACGTGGGTCTGCGCAACCTCGACCTCATCATGGGTTGCGAGCGCCGCGTGGTGTACGACCTGATCAACGTCATCCACGGCGAAGCCAACCTGAACCAGGCGCTGATCAAGGACAAGCAGTGCGACAACCTGTTCGTGCTGGCCGCCAGCCAGACGCGCGACAAGGACGCGCTGACGCAGGACGGCGTCGAGAAGGTGCTGACCGACCTGGCCGCGATGGGCTTCGAGTACATCGTCTGCGACTCGCCGGCCGGCATCGAGACGGGCGCGCTGATGGCCATGCACTTCGCCGACGAGGCGCTGGTGGTGACCAACCCCGAAGTCTCCAGCGTGCGCGACTCCGACCGCATCCTGGGCATGCTGGGCAGCAAGACCAGGCGCGCCATCGAGGGCCGCGAGCCGATCAAGGAACACCTGCTGATCACACGCTACAACCCCAACCGGGTGCAGGAAGGCCAGATGCTTTCACTGGAGGACATCCAGGACATCCTGCGGATCAAGCTGATCGGCGTGATCCCAGAGAGCGAGAGCGTGCTGCAAGCGTCCAACCAGGGCGTGCCGGCGGTGCACATGGCCGGCAGCGATGTGTCCGAGGCCTACAAGGACGTGATCGACCGCTTCCTGGGCGAAGACAAACCCCTGCGCTTCATCGACGCGGAAAAACCCGGCCTGCTCAAGCGCCTGTTCGGGAGGAAGTGAGCATGTCCTTCCTGTCCTTTCTGCTGGGCGAAAAGAAGAAGACCGCCAGTGTCGCCAAGGAGCGGCTGCAGATCATCCTGGCGCACGAGCGCAGTGGCCGCAACGCAGCGGAGCCCGACTACCTGCCCGCCTTGCAGCGCGACCTGGTGGCCGTGATTTCGAAGTACATCAAGATCAATCCCGAGGACATCAAGGTCAACCTCGAGCGCCAGGACAACCTGGAAGTGCTGGAAGTGAAGATCGAGCTGCCCGACGCCCGCTGAACGACGGCGCAGCCGGCAGGAGCGGCCACCGGCAGCCCGAAAGATGCTGCGAAAATAATAGCTGCATATGACCTTCCTGCGCTGGGAAGGGGCATATTTCATTCAAAAACCCGTTTCCACCGGCCCTGGCGCGTGCCGGGGCGGCGTCAGGCACGCCTGTGCAGGCCCTCGACAAGATCCAGACAGCGCTGGCCCGGCCGCACGCCCACCGAGACCGCCAGCGGGTTCGCGTGGCTGATGACGCCGTCAGCCAGCGTGCTGGCGGCCTCGCCGATGCGCGCGCTGTCATGGCTCACGGTGCAGGCGGCCAGGCCCTGCGCCTGCAGGAAGGGCAGCGCGGCCATGCCGGCAGCGTCCTTGCCGACCCCCGCGTCGTTGAACACGCTCAGCCAAGGGCGCGCCGCCAGCGCGTAACGCGCCGAGCTGATGCCGCCGTGCGAGCCGCTCACAGCCAGGCAGCCCGCATCCGCGGGCCCCAGTTCGGTGATCGAATCCACGACCCGCAGCACGACCGGCATGCGACGCCTGGGCGAGCCGTGCCTTACTTCTTGCGCGCCGCGATGGCGGCTTCGGCCGTCTTCACCAGATCGGGGCCGATGGTGGCTTTCCACTTGTCGTACACCGGGCGCGTGGCCTTGACGAAGGCTTCACGCTCGGCGGGGGTCAGCGCGGTCACGGTCACGCCCATGGCGGCAATGTCCTTCAGCAAGGGCTTGTCGGCCTCGACCAGGCCTTTGCGGGCGATGGCGATCTCCTGCTTGCCCGCTTCGATCGCCGCCTCGCGCACGATCTTCTGGTCGGCCGGTGTCCATGAGTTCCAGATGTCCTTGTTGACCACGAAGATCAGCGGATCGGCCACGTAGCCCCAGGTGGTGACGTACTTCTGGCCCACGGTGTGCATCTTGAGGATCGTGAACAGGAACAGCGGGTTCTCCTGGCCGTCGACCGCGCCGCTGGACAAAGCCGGTTGTGCGTCCGCCCAGCTCATCTGGGTCGGGTTGGCGCCCAGTGCGGTGAACATGTCGGAGAAGATGGGCGAGCCCACCACGCGAATCTTCATGCCCTTGAGGTCTTCCGGAGACTTGATCGGCCGCTTGGAGTTGGTCAGCTCGCGGTAGCCGTTCTCGCCCCAGGCCAGCGGCACCACGCCGCCCTTGTCCAGCGTGGCAAAAATCTTCTTGCCGACTTCGCCCTGGGTCAGGGCGTCGATGGCCGCGTAGTCGGGCATCAGGAAGGGCAGCGAGAACAGGTTGAGTTCCTTGACCTGCGGCGACCAGTTGATGGTCGAGCCCACCGCCATGTCGATCACACCCTGGCGCAGCGCGCTGAATTCGCGCGTCTGGTCGCCCTGGATCAGCGACACGCCGGGATAGAGTTTCATGTTGATGCGGCCCTGCGTGCGCTCCTTCACCAGGTCGGACCAGACCTTGCCGGCCTGTCCCCAAGGCGTGGGCGGACCGAGGACCAGCGACATGCGGTATTCGGCCTTGTAGGCGGCCTGCGCGGTCGCGGCGGTGGTGAACGTGCCGAGGGCGGCGGCCACGGCGGCCAGCCCGATGAGGGTTCTGCGGATCTTCATGCTTGGGTTCTCCTGTAAAAAAACAAACTGTACGCCAGGCTCAGTAGCCCAGGTAACGCGGCAGCCAGAGTGCCAGTTCCGGCCAGACGATCACCGCGACCATCACCAGGAACATCGAAAACAGCATCCAGCCGACCCAGCGCACGGTTTCCTCCATGCGCACGCCGGCGATGCGGCACGACACCATCAGGTTCACGGCCAGCGGCGGGGTGAACTGGCCCAGCGCCACCTTCAGCGTGAGGATCACGCCGAACCAGACCGGGTCCCATTTGTAGAACTGCACGATGGGCCACAGCAGCGGCACGAAGATCAGGAAGATCGACACCCCGTCGAGGAACATGCCCACGGTGATCAGCATCAGGATCAGCAGAGACAAAACGCCGTATTCGCCCAGCCCTGAATTCACAATCGCGTTGGTGACCGGGTCGATGACGCCAAGGGTGGACAGCGAGAAAGCAAAGATGCCCGCCAGTGACACCACCAGCAGGATGATGGCCGACAGCTCCCCGGATTCACGCAGGATCACGAACAGGTCAGGCCACTTGATCGTGCGGTGGATCACCATGCCCACGAACAGGCCATAGAAGACTGCCACCACGGCGGCTTCGGTCGGCGTGAACCAGCCGGCGCGCATGCCGCCCAGAATCAGCACCGGGGCCGCCAGCCCCCAAGTGGCCTCCTTGAAGCTTTTCCAGAGGGGCGGACGCGGCAGGCTCGACTCCAGTGCGCCCATCTTGTGCTTGCGCGCCAGCAGCACGGTCGGCATGATCAGGGCCACGCCGGCCAGGATGCCGGGAATCATGCCGGCGGCAAACAGCGCCGGCACCGAGGCGCCCGGCACCAGCACCGAGTACACGATGAAGGCCACCGACGGCGGGATCAGGATGTCGGTGGCCGCCGCGGCGCCCACCACGCTGGCGGAAAACGCGGCCGGGTAGCCGGCGCGCGACATGGCGGCAATCATGACCGCGCCCACCGCCGCTGCATTGGCCGGACCCGAGCCCGAGATGCCGCCGAGGAACATCGCCACCACGATGGCCACCAAAGGAAGCATGCCGGGGCCGCGCCCGACGATGGCCACCGCGAAGTTCACCAGCCGCAGCGCCACCCCGGAGCGGTCGAAGATCGAGCCGACCAGCACGAACATCGGGATCGCCAGCAACGGGTACTTGCCCAGACCGGCGTAGAAATTCTGTGGCACGGCCAGAAGGCCGAACCATTGCGCGTCGGAATTGGCCAGCGCGATGCAGGCGGCGCCGGCCAGGCCGAGCGCCGCGCCGATGGGCACGCCCATCAGCATCATCACGAGGAAGGCGACAAACAGCAGGGTGGGGATCATGCCGGTGCCCTCACGCCCGCCGGCCGCGGCGGATGAACAGGCCCAGCGCCCGGCCCGCGATGGCCACCGACATCACCGGCAGCCAGATGGTGTACCACCACTGCGGCACGCCGATGCCCGGCGAGGTCTCGCCAAAGCGGATGTCGTCGTACACGACCCGCGTGCTGAGCACGGCGATCAGCGCAAACAGCAGGAACATCATGAGCGCGCCAAAGCGGGCCAGCGCGCGCTGGCGCGCGGCCGATCCGCTGTCGGCAAAGAACTCGATGCGGATCTGGCGGTTGCGCGCCACCGAGGCCGAGCCCGCCACCAGGGCCAGCACGATCATCAGAAACACCGAGAACTCCTCGGTCCAGGCAAAGGACTGGCTTGTGAAATAGCGCACCAGCACGTTGGCGAAGGTGATCAGCGCCAGCAGGCCCATGACAATGACGGTCAGCCAGTCCTCGATCTTCAGCGGAATGACGGTGACTTCGTCCTGCGCGGCCGGATCCGGCACTTCGGCGGGCAGGTGGTGGGGTTCGTGGATGTGCATGGGTTCGGTGTCAGGTTAAAGAAGAAGGTCGGTACGCGGTATCGGCAAATACCGCACGAAAGGCCTGAGCCACTAGGCCAGCATGGCGCGCACGGCGGCCGCGATGGCCTCCAAGCCGATGCGCGACTGGGCCTCCAGCACCGGTGCGTAGCCCACCGGGATGCGCGGCGCGCCCAGGCGCCTGATCCGGCAGCCCGTGGCTTCGGCGGCCGTGGCGGCAATTTCGGCGCCAAAGCCGCCTGCCTGCACGGCTTCGTGCACCACCAGCAGTTTTCCGGTCCGGGCGCAGGACGTGAGCACTTGCTCACGATCCCAGGGCCAGATGGAGCGCAAATCGATCAGTTCGACATCAATGCCCTCGGCCGCCAATGCGTCGCAGGCCTGCTCGCACAGCAGCGCCTGGCGGCTCCAGCTCACCATCGTCAGCGCCGAGCCGCGTCGGCGCACCGCGGCCTGGCCGAGCGGGATCTGCAGCGCCTCGTCGACGGTGCCCTGACTGCCCCAGAGCGTCTTGTGCTCGATGTAGGCCACCGGATCGCCCGACTGAAGGGCCGAACGCAGCAGCGAATAGTTGTCCTGCGGCGTGGAGGGGCACACCACCACCAGACCCGGCAGATGAGCAAACCAGGCTTCGAGCGACTGCGAATGCTGTGCCGCCGAGGCATCCCAGATGCCGCCCGGCATGCGCGCCACCAGGGGCACGCGGCCCTGCCCGCCGAACATGAAGCGGTTCTTGGCGGCCTGGTTGACGATCTCGTCCATGCCGCACAGCGCGAAGTCCACCACGCGCATCTCGACGATGGGCCGCATGCCGGCCAGCGCCATGCCCACGCCCGCGCCCATGATCGCGGCCTCGCTGATCGGTGTGTCGATCACGCGCGCGGCGCCGAACTGCTGCTGCAGCCCCGCGTACTGGCCGAAGATGCCGCCGCGGCCGACGTCCTCGCCGAGCACCACGACGCGCGGATCGGCATCCATCTCGCGCTGCACCGCCCGCACGGCCGCCTGCGCATAGCTGAGGGCTTCCGGTGCGGGGGCCGGCCGTTGGGGCTGGGCATTCAGAACCATGTGCCGGCTCCCGTGCTCTGGATGTCGGTGAAGGCGGCGCTGGCCTCGGGCCAGGGTGCGGCAAAAGCGCTGTCCAACGCAGCTTGCACCTCGGCGGTCGCTTCGTTCTCCAGCGCGTCCAGCACGGCCAGGTCGTGCCCTTGCGACTGGAAGCGGCTGCGCAGGCGCGCAATCGGGTCGGTCTGCAAGGCCGCGGCCAGCTCCTGTGGATCGCGATAGGCCGCCGGATCCACCGACACGTGGCCTTTGACACGGTAGGTCAGCGCGTGCAGCAGCCGCGGACCCAGGCCTGCCCGAACCTGTGCGACCAGGGCGGCCGCCGCCTCGTGGACCTCGACCACGTCGTTGCCGTCCACCTGTGTGGCGGCGATGTCCAAGCTGATGGCGCGCGCCGAGGCGCCCGGTCCGGCCGTCATCGGGCCGCTGGCCGTGGTGGCGCTCCAGCGGTTGTCCTCGCAGACAAACAGCACCGGCAACGCATAGACCCGCGCCCAGTTCAGCGCTTCCAGAAAGGGTCCGCGGTTGATGGCGCCGTCGCCGAAAAAGCACACGGTGATGGCATCGTCCACCGCCTGGCTGCTGGCGCGCGCCTGGTCCTGCTGCAGCTTCTGCGCGTGGGCGGCACCCACCGCAATCGGCAGCCCGGCCGCCACCACGCCGTTGGCGCCCAGCATGCCCACGGAAAAATCCGCGATGTGCATCGATCCACCCTTGCCGCCGTTGAAGCCGGTGGCCTTGCCGAACAGCTCGGCCATCATGCGGCCCAGGTCCGCGCCCTTGGCCAGCGTGTGGCCGTGCCCTCGGTGGGTGGAGGTGAGGTAGTCAGCGGGATGCAGGTGCGCGCAGACGCCGGTGGCCACCGCCTCCTGCCCGGTGGACAGGTGCAGGGGCCCTCGCACCCGGGCCGTGCCGGCGGCGCTCTGGCCGTAGGCGCTGACGCCGCCCTGGCTGGCGATTTCGGCGGCATTCTCGAATGCCCGGATGCGTACCATGGTGCGGTACAGGCCCGCCAGAACGGTGGAGGATTCTGGTGAAGTCAAGTGGATCTCTCTGGCCCCGCTGTGGGGGCGTGCAATTGGGCGGACATCGTAGCACCGGCCCAGCGGGCGTTTGCAGCTTGTTTGCGTTCCGTGCTTGCCAAAAGCGTTCTTGGGGAAGACACTTTTTCCCGAATGATCCGGTGAGGCCCGGGGCTTCATCCGTTCGTCCACCCCATTCCATCGAAGGAGATCACGATGAGCTTCCGCACCGAAAAAGACTTCCTGGGCGAAAAGCAGCTGCCCGACAACGCCTACTACGGCGTGCAGACACAACGCGGCAAGGAGAACTTCCACATCACCGGCATCCCGATGTCCACCGAGCCCTACTTCGTCAAGGCGTTTGGCTACGTCAAGAAGGCGGCGGCGCTGGCCAACCGGGATCTGGGTGTGCTGGACGCGACGGTGGCCAACGCCATCGCCGCCGCCTGCGACCGGCTGATTGCAGGCGAGATGGCCGATCAGTTCGTCACCGACTTCATCCAGGGCGGCGCCGGCACCTCGACCAACATGAACGCCAACGAGGTCATCGCCAACCTCGCACTCGAGCAGCTTGGCCACCAGAAGGGCGAATACCAGTACGTCAACCCGAACGACCATGTGAACTTCGGCCAATCGACCAACGACGTCTATCCCACGGCGTTCCGGCTCGCGCTGATCCTGCGCCTGGGCAGCTACATGGACGCGCTGCGGCGCCTGCAGGAAGCATTCTTTGCCAAGGCCAGGGAGTTCGACCGGGTGCTCAAGATGGGCCGCACCCACCTGCAGGACGCGGTGCCGATGTCGCTGGGCCAGGAGTTCCACGGCTGGGGCACCACGATCGGCGAGGAGGTGCAGCGCATCGCCGAGGTGCGCCAGTTCCTGCACGAGATCAACCTGGGCGCCACTGCCATCGGCACCACGGTGACGGCTGCGCCGGGCTATCCGGAGCTGGCCACGAAATACCTGTCCGAGCTGACCGGCACCACCTTCATCCTGGCCGGCGACCTGATCGAGGCCACATCCGACACCGGTGCCTACGTGCTGCTTTCCGGCGTGCTCAAGCGCACGTCGTCCAAGCTCACCAAGATCTGCAACGACATCCGCCTGCTGGCGTCGGGGCCGCGTTGCGGCTTCAACGAGATCAACCTGCCGCAGATGCAACCGGGCAGCTCGATCATGCCGGGCAAGGTCAACCCGGTGATTCCGGAAGTCGTCAACCAGACCAGCTTCCTGGTGATCGGTCTGGACCTGACGGTCACGCTGGCCGCCTCCGCCGGGCAGTTGCAGCTCAATGTGATGGAGCCGGTGATCACCTTCGCGCTGTTCACGTCAATTGCCACCATGGAGAACGCCGTCAACAGCCTGAACGTCAACTGCATCCAGGGCATCACGGCCAACGCCGAGCGCTCGCGCGACATGGTGCTCAACTCGCTGGGCATCGTCACGGTGCTCAAGCCCTCGCTGGGCTACAAGCAGTGCGCTGAAATCGCACGCGAGGGCTACCAGACCGGCAAGTCGCTGCACCAGATCGTGGTGGTCGAGCGCAAGCTGATGACGCAGCAACACTGGGACGAGGTGTTCTCGTTCGAAAACCTGATCGCGCCGAAGTTCGAGCAATGAACTTTCGCCGGGCGGGGCGCCGCCCAATCAAAGGAGAAGAAAAATGACACTCGCCATCGTTCTGCAATTTCTCGTTGTGCTGGCGGCCATCTGGATGGGCGCGCGTTCCTCGGGCATCGGTTTGGGCCTGTGGGGCGCGGTCGGCCTGATGGTGCTGGTGGCCGGCTTCGGCATCAATCCGACGTCGCCGCCGATCGACGTCATGCTCATCATCCTGGCCGTCATCATGGCCGCGTCGGTGATGGAGGCCGCTGGCGGCATCGACTTCCTGGTGCGCATCGCCGAGCGCATCATCCGCGCCAACCCGAAATACGTGACCATCGTCGCGCCGCTGACGACGTGGACCTTCACCTTCGTGGCGGGCACCGGGCACATCGTCTATCCGCTGCTGCCGGTGATCTACGAGACCGCGCACCGCAGCGGCATCCGCCCCGAGCGCCCGATGGCGGTGGCGACCATCGCTTCGCAGCAGGCCATCACGGCCAGCCCGGTGGCCGCGGCCACGGCCGCGATGATCGGGCTGTTTGCTGAAAAGGGCATGACCCAATGGGGTCTGCCGCAGATCCTCATGGTCTGTGTACCGGCCACACTCACCGGCGTGGTGGCCGCGGCCATCGTTTCGATGTTCGTCGGCAAGGACCTCAAGGACGATCCGGAATACCAGGCGCGGCTGGCCGCCGGTCAGATCCCGGCGCCGCAAGCCGACACCAGCCGCACCCCGCTCAAACCCGGCGCGCGCCTGTCCGCGTTCATCTTCCTCGCCGGCGTCGCGCTGGTGGTGCTGTTCGGCTTCTTCCCCAGCCTGCGCCAGCTGCCTGGCGCGAAAAGCCCGCTGGCGATGCCAATCGTGATCGAGATCCTGATGATGTCGGTGGCCGCGATCATGCTGCTGGTGACCAAAGTGGCCGTCGACGAAGTGCCCAAGACGGCCACGCTGCGCGCGGGCGTGGTGGCGGTGATCGGCATCTTCGGCCTGGCCTGGCTGGGTGACAGCTTCATCGCCGCCAACAAGGATGTGATCGTGCCGGCCATCGGTGACTGGGCCAAGGTTGCGCCCTGGACCTTCGCCTTCGGCCTGTTCCTGGCGTCCGTGCTGCTGTATAGCCAGGCGGCCACCACCCGCGCGCTGATGCCGCTGGGCATTGCGCTGGGCATCCCGCCGCAGTTCCTGATCGCGATGTTCCCCTCGGTCAACGGCTACTTCTTCATTCCGACCTATGGCTCGCTGATTGCGGCCATCAACTTCGACCTGTCGGGCACGACGAAGATCGGCAAGTACGTGCTGAATCACTCGTTCATGATCCCTGGCCTGGTGGCGACCTCGGTGGCGGTGTTCACCGGGCTGGCCATCGCGCGCGTGATCTTCTGAGGTCTATGGCGCCGGCGGCGGGCGCTGCCAGGGCCAGCGTCCGCTGACCTCCAGCTCGAGCGCAAAGCTCAGCAGCGTGCGGATGGCCACAATCACGGCCAGCACGCCCAGGTTCTGCAGCGTGGGCTCGATTGCCACCGTGCCGATGATGTCGGCAATCACCAGAAACTCCAGCCCCAGCAGGATGGCCCGGCCCAGGTCGGCCCGCAGCGCGTGGTAAGCCTCCTGGTGCGGCGTGCGGCGCATCAGGCGTCGACCATAGGCCAGCGAGGCGACCAGCGCGCCGGCCAGCATCACCACCACGCCGGTGAGTTCCACCACCCGCGCGGCCGCAACAACAAAGTGCTCGTAGTCCATGGTTCGGCGATCCGTCAAACAGCGGCCATTATGGCGGCTGGGGCGCCGAAAGAACCGCGTCAGGCCGCGGCCACCAACGTCAGCAGCGTGATCTCCGACGGCGCACCGAAGCGTTTGGGTGGGCCCCAGTAGCCGGTGCCACGGCTGGTGTAGACCCACAGGTCCTGCAGCCGGTGCAGCCCGGCGGTGAAGGGCTGCTGAAAGCGCACGAACAGGTTCCAGGGCCAGAACTGTCCGCCATGGGTGTGGCCCGACAACTGCACGTCAAAGCCCGCCTCGCTGGCTTTTGCCGCGCTGCGCGGCTGGTGGGCCAGCAGCAGGCGCACGCCCGCGTCGGGCGGGGCACCGGCGATGGCGGCGTGCGGATCGCTGCGATGCGCCTCGTCGAAATGGTGCGCGCTCCAGTCGGCCACACCGGCCACCACCAAGGCGGCTTGCCGGCCGTCTTCGCCGTGGTGCAGCACCACGTGCTCGTTCATCAGCACGGTCAGGCCCAGACGGCGCAGCGCCTCGATCCAGGCGTGTGCGCCGGAGTAGTACTCGTGGTTGCCTGTCACAAAGAAAGTGCCATGGCGCGAGCGCAGCCCGGCCAGCGGCGCCACATGGGCGCCCAGCTGCGCCACCGAGCCGTCGACCAGGTCGCCGGTCACGGCCACCATGTCCGCACCCAGGCGGTTCACGGTGTCCACGATGCGTTGCAGGTAACCGTGGCGGATCGTGGGCCCGACGTGGACATCGCTGATCTGCGCCACGGTGAAGCCGTGCAGTGCCGGGGGCAGCCCGGCCACCGGCACCTCCACGGGCACGACGGCTGCCGTGCGCCGAGCGTTCAGAAAGCCCAGCGCGGTCACCAGCGTGGCCGCCAGCAGCACCGCAAGCGCGCTGGCATGCTGCAAAGGGGCGCCTTGCCAGGGTGCGGCGCCCTGGGTACCCGGCAGCACGCTGATCAGCGCGTCGGCCAGGCCGGCCAGCAGCCACACCGCGTCTCGCGCCAGTGTCAGCACGAACAGCGAGGAAAACAGCCCCATGCACAGCAGGCCGGCCCAGACCAGCGCGGGGCCAAGGTGTCGGTGGCGTCGGCGTGCCAGCAGCGCCGTTGGCGTCAGCCAGGCGGAGGCCGCCAGCAGCACGCCCAACGCCCAGGCCGGGTCGGCGGGCAGGGCCGGCAACAAGCGCCAGCCGACATAGGCATGCAGGAGCGCGGAAACCAGGAACAAGGGAGCCACAGCCGGGAGGCCTTTCAGGAATCGATGGCCGCGCAGACCTTCTGCGCGCACCCCGAGGGCTGAACGTGCGCCCGAAGGCGCCGGCTTCAAGGGGCGCGCGCCGATTCGCGCACCGACCGCCGCGAAGGGCTTGCCACAGACCCGCTGATGTTGATAATCCGCCCTTGATCTGTGTCAATTTGTATCACGGTCACCGCTCTCAACCCTGCCCTGGAGCCGCCCATGAAGCCCTTTCTGCCGACCCTTGCCCTTGGTGCCTTGCTCACGACCCTCGCCGGCCCCTCCCTGGCCCAGAAGCAGACCCCGCTGGAGCGCGGCAAGTACCTGATGGACAGCATCGTGGCCTGCGGCAACTGCCACCTGCAGCGGGGCGCGCAGGGCGAGCCGCTGTTTGACAAAGGGTTGTCGGGCGGCATGGTGTTCGACGAGCCGCCTTTCAAGGCCTATGCCGCCAACATCACGCCCGACGCGGCCACCGGCATCGGCAAATGGACCGACGCCCAGCTGGCCAAAGCCATCCGCGAAGGCGTGCGGCCGGACAAATCCATCATCGGCCCGCCGATGCCGATCGAGTTCTACCGGCACCTGTCCGACGCCGACCTGGCGGCCATCATCGCCTACCTGCGCGCCCAGCCCGCGGTGGCCAACGCCGTGCCGAAATCCAAATACAACATCCCCTCGCCGCCCAGCTACGGGCCGGCGGTGAAAAACGTCAAGGCGCCGCCGGCCACCGACAAGCTCAAGTACGGCGAATACCTGGCGCAGATCGGCCACTGCATGGAGTGCCACACGCCCCGTGACGACAAGGGCGCGCCGAAGACCAAGCAGCTCGGCGCTGGCGGCATGGTGTTCAAGGGCCCCTGGGGAGAAAGTGTCTCGCGCAACCTCACGCCGCATGAGAGCGGCCTGAAGAACTGGACCGACGCGCAGATCGCCAAGGCCATCCGCGAAGGGGTGGACCGCGACGGCAAGCCCTACAAGCCGCCGATGGCCTTTGCGTTCTACAAGAACATCAACGACGCCGACATGGCCGCGCTGATCGCCTACCTGCGATCGCTCAAGCCCCAGGCCTGGGCGGCAAAGTCCTGAGAGGCTGACCTCGATCAAACAGACGGCCGGCCAGGCCTTGCGTGGCTTTCTTTTCTGGCGCCGCTGGCGCATGATGGAAACGTGCCTGTGATGGGCACCTAGCAGTGTCTGTTTGGGTCATCCGATGCGAAATTGCTTCAATCCCCGCGCGGCGCGCCACCGCTTGCGGATCCTGGCGATGCCCCTCCTGCTGGTCCTTGTGGCCTGCACGCCTTCGCCGCCACCGCCTGCCGCGTCCGGTGGCGCTGACGGGCCGCGGGAACGCCACTTCACCGGCACCTGGTCCATCACCGGCAACCGGCAGACGCTCGACATGGGCCCCGATCACCGTGCCGAGATCTTCCGTCTGGGGGGCTCGTTGATGCTGGCCGGCGACCACCGGCCTGGCCTGGCTTTCCGCTCGGACATCATCGGCCTTCGCGACAACCAGACCGGCATGCAAGCCCGCAGCGTGTGGACCGACGAGCGCGGCGATCAGGTCTTCAGCGAGCTGCGTGGCGGCGCGGGCGGACCGGGCCATCCCATCGAGGGCCGCTTTGTCGGCGGCACCGGCCGCTACGCCGGCGTCAGCGGCCAATACACCTTCAAGTGGCGAGCCCTGGTGGAGTCGGAGGACGGCAGCGTGAGCGGGCGCGTGGTGGACCTTGAGGGTTGGGCGCGCATCGATGCGCCGGCCGAGACGCCGCCTTCAAGCCAGGGCGCCATAGGAGCACGGCCATGAATGCCACCCCATCCCGCTGGATCCCGGCCTTGAAAGGCCTGGCGCCGTTTGTGCTGGGCGTCGGCATCTGGCTCACGCCCATCCCCGAGGGGTTGACCCGCGAGGCCTGGCATCTGTTTGCCCTCTTCGCCGCCGCGATCTTCGCCGTCATCGTCAACGCCTATCCCTTGCTGACCTCGGCCCTGCTGGCGGGCTCGATTGCGGTGCTCAGCAACACGCTCGACCCGGCCAAGGCCTTCGCCGGCTTTGCCAACCCCAGCGTGCTGCTGGTGGTGGTGGCCTTCCTCGTCGCGCAGGCCGTGGTCAAGTGCGGGCTGGGCCAGCGCATCAGCTTGAAAGTCGTGTCGCTGTTCGGCAAGTCCACGCTGGGCCTGGCCTACAGCATCTTCATCACCGACGCGCTGATCGCCCCCGGCTTTCCGAGCAACACGGCGCGCGGCGGCGTGCTCTACCCCATCATCCTGGCGCTGTCGCAAAGCAGCGGCTCCGTGCCCGACGATGACGCCAAGCGGCGCCTGGGCGGCTACCTGATGTTCTGCGGCATGGCCAGCCTGGCCGTCTCGTCGGCACTGTGGCTCACCGCCACGTCGGCCAACCCGATCGGCGTGTCGCTCGCGGCCGAACACGGGCTGAAGGTCGATTTTGGCAAGTGGCTCCTGGTGGCGTCCGTCCCTGCGCTGGTGACCATCGCCCTGCTGCCGCGCCTGATCTTCTGGATTTTTCCGCCCGGCGTCACCGACACGCCCGCGGCGCCCGCGGCGGCGCGCCAGCAGCTGCTCGAGATGGGCCCGCTGTCGCGCGACGAGTGGGTCACGGCCGTGACCTTTTCCCTCATGGTCGGCGCGTGGATCTTTGCTGGTGTCCTCAAGCTGAACCTCACCGCCGTGGCCATCGCTGGCCTGGGCACGCTGCTGGCGCTGCGCGTGCTCACGCTGGAGGATATCTACCTGCAGGGCAGCACGCTGGCCACCTTCCTGTGGCTGGCGGTGCTGTTCGCGCTAAGCGGGCAGCTCAACGAGCTCGGCTTCATGGGCTACGTGGGCCAGCGCCTGGCCTCGATGCTGGGCGGCATCTCGTGGCCGGTGGCGTATGTGGCGCTGCTCGGGCTGTACGTGCTGATGCACTACATGTTTGTCAGCCAGTCGGCACAGGTGCTGGCACTGCTGGGCGTGTTCCTCGATGTCGGCATCCAGGCCGGCGTGCCGCTGCCGCTGATGGGCTTTGCGCTGTTGTTTGCCAGCAGCTACTTCTCCACGCTCACGCCGCAGGGCGGCAGCCAGAACATTATCTTCGCCGCCAGCGGCTACCTGACGCAGCGCGAGCTGTACCGGCTGGGGCTGATCACCACGGTCTTTTGCACCGTGGTGTTCCTGGTGGTCGGCACGCCGTGGATTCTGTGGGTGGGGTGAGTCCCATCAAGTACGCAAGGCGATCGAACGCGTTGGCCAACGACGTATTGGCGCAAAGGTCTCAGGTCGTCTCCAGCCTGTCGACCCAACGGACAAGCGCGCTCTCCAGGGCAGGCAGGTCTTCAGCAATGGTCTTGAACAGGACCTCGTGTGCTACTTGTTCGTAGCCGTGCGCCAGAAGGTTCCTCAGGCCGATGATTCGACGCCAAGGAATATCAGGCATCGCCCCAGCGCGCACCTCACCGACCCGGAAAGCTGCCTCGCCGAGGTTGATGAACAGCTTCTCGACGGCCAGGCAAAGGATTCGGTTGCTGGCGAACTCGGTGGCCGTTTGCCCGGTCGCCAGCTGACGCAGCTCTCGCACAAACTGAAGCATGTCTGTCAGATGCGCAGGGGTGCGATCTACGGTCACTGATACAAGGTCCGAAGCTGCGGCTCGATCGCGCGGCGGCGATAGGGGTTGTTCAGCACCGATGGAAACGCCAGATCGATCTTGCGGCCATTGAAGGCAGCAGAAAGCTCGTCCTGCATGTCCACCAACCCGAAACCGCTGGGCGCTTCGCCGGGGATGAATTCCACCAGCAGGTCCACGTCGCTGTCGGCCCGCTCGGCCCCCACTGCAGCCGAACCAAAAAGCTGCAGGCTGCGCACGTGGTAACGCCTGCAGATGTCGGCGATGCGCGAAAACTGGGCTGGCGCGATGTGCATGACGGTGATTATGCGGGGAACGCTTGCCTGCAATCAACGACCGGAACATCCTGTGCCGCGCTCGTAGGGCAAACCTGTTTTGATAGCAACAAGTGACCATTCGATGATGTACTTTGGGGAAACTTGTCCGGAATGGGGGGCTGGCGCCTGCCGGCCAGGTGATTCCAGTGGCACGGCAAGCCTGGGCGTGCGCCAGCGCACGCACACGAATGTTGTATCTGTGCTACATTCCCGCATCGCTTTTGGCGACTGGCCGCCTCGCCGCAATCCGCAGTGAGGCCACAACCCCCGGCAGAGGGGCCGCCAGTCCAGCCCTTCAAATGCGAGCCGGCTGGCTTCTCTCACGACGCAGCGGCTCTTCTCCCTTCTGATCACGTGGCCCCTGCTGTGGCGCGTGCCCTGGTCCCGGCCTTCGCAGGCTCGCCAGGTGGTTCAGGCGGGCACCCCGGCGCTTTGGGCTGCCAACGACCCCGCTTTCGGGCGCTTTTCCTTTCTGTTCGGCCCGGTGCCCTCGTGCGCCCGGCCCTGCGCCCTGGACCTTTCTTATCAATGATTCATAACTACAACGACATGACGACTTCCACTTCGAACCCTTCCACATCGCCCATCACCATGGGCAAATACCGCATCGCCGCCTGCCCCCGTCCGCTGGACTGCGGGCGCTTTGCCGCTCAGGTGTCGATCGCCAGCGGCAGCGGCCGCGGCACCACCGACCGCGTGATGCGCTTTCACGACCTCTTCCTCACGCACGAAGCGGCGGCCCACTATGCGCTGGCGCAGGGCATCGTCTGGGTGCATGAGACCACCCGCACGCAATGAAGCTTTCCCCGAACTCCCCTACCGAAAGAACCCCGCCATGGCCAAGGAAGAACTGATCGAGATGATGGGCATCGCCAACGAGGTGCTGCCTGACTCGCGCTACCGCGTGACCCTGGACAACGGCCATCAACTGATCGCCTACGCCGGCGGCAAGATGCGCAAGAACCACATCCGCATCCTCGCGGGCGACCGCGTCTCGCTGGAGCTCTCGCCTTACGACCTGAGCAAGGGCCGCATCACCTTCCGCCACATCGAGGGCCGCGGCCCGATGGTGCGCCGCACGCGCTGAACCCATCGCGCGCGCCGGCGACGCCGGGGTGCCACAATCCGCGCCATGAACACCTTCAAGAGCAAGGGCGTGGTGATCACCGGGGCCGCCTCCGGCATCGGTGAGGCACTGGCGCGAAACCTGGCCGCGCAAGGCGCTCGGCTGCTGCTGGCCGACGTGGACACCGGGCGGCTCGACGCCGTGGTCGCCGAGCTGCGTGCCGGCGGCGCCGACTGCCTGGCGCAGCCCTGCGACGTGGCCGATGTCGCAGCCGTGCAGGCGTTGGCCGACACCGCGTTGCAGGCCTGGGGCGGGGCCGACGTGCTCATCAACAACGCTGGCGTGGGCCTGGTGGCCCCGGTGCACAGCCTGGATCTGGCCGATGCGCACTGGCTCATGAACATCAACTTCTGGGGCGTGGTGCACGGCAGCCGCGCCTTCACGCCGCAACTGCAGGCTCGCCCCGGCAGCGTGATCGTGAACATCTCCAGCATCTTCGCCATGGTGTCGATGCCCACCCAATCCATCTACAACGCCAGCAAGGCCGCGGTGCGCGGTTTCTCCGACGCGCTGCGCGAGGAGCTGCGCGCCAGTGGCGTGCGGGTGCTGTGCGTGCACCCCGGCGGCATCCAGACCCGCATTGCGCAGCAGGCGCGCCTGGGCGATATTTCCGCCGTGGCCGACACGCCGCAGGCGCTGCATGCGCAGTTCGACCAGGCCGCGCGCACCACCGCGCCGCAGGCCGCGCTGGCCATCGGGCAGGCGCTGCAAAGCGGGCGCACGCGGCTGCTGATCGGTGCGGATGCAAAACTGGGAGACCTGCTGTACCGCCTCTGGCCCACGCGGGTTGCGCCCTGGCTGTCGGCCCTGGCGCGGCGCAAGCGCCAGGCCGGCGCCTGAGGCCATTTCAGTTCCTGAACCCTCGCGACCGAACACCGCATGTCTCCCGCCAATGACCTGAACCCGGCTTTTCGACCCCGTTGGACCGGCGTGCTGACGCTGTACCTGCTCGCCATCACAATCGGTGCCGCCTCGGCCTGGCTGGCGGTGCGCAGCCAGCTCGACTCGGGCGGGGTGTCGGCTGGTGTCTGGCGCACAAGCACACTGGCGGGCAGCACCGACGCCGACCTCTACACCCGCGCGGTGATCGCCGTGGGTGCGCTGTTGGCGCTCAACCGGGACGAGACGATGTACTACGTCGCCACCACGGACAGCGCGGGCCAGGTGCTGCGCTCGCGCTGCCGCTACCGCATCAGCGGAGCGGCCCCGGCCGCGCGCTGGTGGAGCGTGACGGCCTACGCCGAAGACCGCTTCCTGTTTCCGAACGCCGAACGGCGTTACAGCATCAACGGCGGCTCGGCTCCGCTGGATGGGCGCGGGCATTTCGCCTTCGAGACCGGCCCGACGGCGCCCGCGGGAGCGGCGCCAGCCGCGCCGTGGCTGCCGACACCCGGCGACCGGGGCCTGAGCTTCACGCTGCGCCTGTACAACCCGGCCGCGGGCCTGTCCGCGGCGCCAGCCTCGCTGGCCGCGCCCACGATCGAGCGACTGGGGAGCTGCGAATGAACCTCCTTCGTTACCTGCGGATCCGCAACCCCTGGTATTGCCGGCTGGAGGTTCTGGCCGCCGTGGCGCTGCTCACCCATGTGCTGGTGGTCTGGGCCATTCCCTATGTCATCATGGCGGCGCTGTCGGCCTCGCGCCCGGCCGAAGAACGCGGCACCGGGCCGCTGCTTCCGCCCATGACCGACGCCACCTCCCGGCGCGTGGTCATGCCCAGCCCCGACCTGCTGTACGCCTTGTGCCCCTTCGATGTGCGGCAGCAGCCGTTTCGCATCCAGGCCGACCCGCATCCGCCCGGCTACTGGTCGATTGCCTTGTACGCGGCCAACTCCGACAATTTCTTCGTGCTCAACGACCGCCAGGCCGCCGGCGCGCCGGTGGATCTGGTGCTGGTCGGCCCCGAGACGGGCAAGGCGAGCGCGCTGCCGGCCGGTGCGAAAGTGGTCACCGCCCCCAGCGGACGCGGCCTGCTGCTGATGCGCGTGCTGGTGGGCGACTACGCCGCCGAGCGCGAGGCGGTGGAGGCCGCCCGTCGCAGCCTGCGCTGCACACCGCTGGGCTGAGGTCCGCGGGCCGCGCGCCCGTTGACGGGCCCAGCCTCTCAGGCTGCCGTGTGCGGGTTGGCGTGGCTGCGCCGCAGTTGCACCGCCGCCGCCAGCCCCTGCAGCACCGGCACCGTCTGCGCCAGGCTGATGCAGGCGTCGGTCACCGACACGCCGCGTTTCAACGGCTGGCCCGGCACGATGTCCTGGCGGCCCTCTTCCAGGTGGCTTTCGATCATCAGCCCGGTGATGCGGCGGTCGCCGGCGGCAATCTCGGCGGCCACCTCGGCCGCCACGTTGATCTGGCGCTGGTGCTGCTTGCTGCTGTTGGCGTGCGAGACATCGATCATCACCTGCTCGCGCAGGCCGGCGGCCTTCAGCAGGCTGCAGGCGGCGTCCACGTCGGCGCGCGAATAGTTGGGCGCCTTGCCGCCGCGCAGGATGACGTGGCAGTCGTCGTTGCCGCGGGTCTCGAAGATCGCCGCCTGGCCCATCTTGGTCATGCCCATGAAGGCGTGGCTGGCCTGCGCGGCCTGGATGGCGTCGCAGGCCACCTTCACGCCGCCGTCGGTGCCGTTCTTGAAGCCCACCGGGCAGGAGAGGCCGCTGGCCAGCTGGCGGTGGCTCTGGCTCTCGGTGGTGCGCGCGCCGATGGCGCCCCAGCTCACCAGGTCGCTGATGAACTGCGGGGAGAGCAGGTCCAGGAACTCGGTGCCCACCGGCAGGCCGACTTCCAGCACGTCCAGCAAGAGCTTGCGCGCCAGCTCCAGCCCTTCGTTGATGGCAAAACTGCCGTCCAGGTGCGGGTCGTTGATGTAGCCCTTCCAGCCCACGGTGGTGCGGGGCTTCTCGAAGTACACGCGCATCACGATCAGCAGGTCGTCCTGCAGCGCGTCGGCCTGCTCTTTCAGCGCGCGGGCGTATTCCATCGCCTGGTCGTGGTCGTGGATGGAGCAGGGCCCCACCACCACGATCAGCCGGTCGTCGGCGCCGTGCAGCACGCGCGAGAGCGCGGCGCGGCTGCGTTCCACCAGCGCCTGCGCCTCGGGCGGCGTGGGCAGCCATTCGTTCAGCAGGGCCGGGTTGATGAGCGGGCGCACCGCGCCGATGCGCGTGTCGTCGATGCGGGTGGTGTCGTGGGTGGAAGGCGGCGTCGCCGTGGCGTGGACATGGGTGTTCATGGTCGGATTATCGGTCTTTTTGGCATCATCCCAGCGTCGAATGGTCGTATTGAGCTATGAATTCAGGAGTATTTACGGTGGGAACGCCAGGCGGCCGCGCGCCTTTAGGAGGCCGGTTTTGTCGATTTTTCTTGAGCTAATCGGGGTCGGTCTTGACCTCGTCAATGAATAATTTCACCAGTCCCCTTTTTCAATCGGAACGATCATGAAATCAGTTGTCGGCATCAGCCTGGGCGCGGCCGCCCAGGACTTCGCGTTCACGGCCACCTTCCTCGGAGAAAAGCTTCACGTCCAGCGCCTGGGCACGGACGGCAGCACCGCCCGCGCGGTGGCCCTGGTTCGCCAGTGGGACAGCAAAGCCGACGCCATCGGCCTGGGTGTGCTGAAGGACCGCTACCGTGCGGGCTCGCACCGCTTCGTCGAGAAAGACAGCGCCAAGCTGAAGGCGGTGGCCAAACAGGCACTCACCACCATCGGCGGGCGGCTCAGCGACATCCTGCAGGAATGGTCGGTTCGCCACGCTCAGATTCAGCTCGGCAACTACTTCAACAACGCACGCGTGGTGTTCCTGTCGGGCATGACGAACTACAAGCTGGCGATGTCGATGGCCGAGTACACCGACAACGTGATGTTCGCCGACCCGCTGCTGCAGCTCGGCGTGCCCAAGTTCCTGACCTCCATCGAGGCGCTTCAGCTCTACAGCACCGGCGCGCACTATGTGAAGGACTGGTCGCTTCCGGTCGACCTGGCTACCGGCCCGATCAAGGAGTGGACCCGCTTCGTGTTGCGCAAGGCGGTGCAGAAGGCCACGGTGCTCGTGGCGGCGCCGCATGAGCTCGACCAGTTCGGGCTGGAGGAGCTGGCCGGCAAGACCATCATTTCCACCACCGTCAACGACGAGCGCATCGCCCAGCTCAAGGACAAGGGCGTGCACATGGTGATCGACGCCGCGCCCGTTCTGTTCAACCACGTGCTGAGCCCCAGCCTGCTCGACGCGATGATCGTCGCGGCCACCGGCAAGTTCCCGCAGGAGATCCTGGAAGACGACTACCTGGAAATCATCACCAGCCTGGGCCTGGAGCCGCGCATCATCTATCCCAATGGCTTCAAGCGCGTGAACCGCTTCGCCTTCGTGATCCACCCGCTGTCGCAGGAGTATTTCAAGAAGGTCAAGCCGATCGAGTTGCTGTCGCACGTCTCGCCGCCGATGTTCATGAACTCGCTGGAAAAGATCATGGCCTACGCGCCGCCCTTCGTGTATTCGAAGGTCACCGGCATCCAGTCGCCCACCGGCGTGGAGACCGAGGGCTGGCTGATCTCGGTCGGTGGCACGCCGCGCGAGATCATGGCCCACAGCCCCGAGTTCACCTACCGCCGCCTGCTCGACGCGGCCGCGATGGCCAGGCGCCTGGGCGCGCAGATCATGGGTCTGGGCGCGTTCACCAAGGTGGTCGGCGACGCCGGCCTGACCGTGGCCAAGCGCGCACCGCTGCCCATCACCACCGGCAACAGCTACAGCGCCTCGGGCGCGCTGTGGGCCGCGCACGACGCGCTCTTGCGCATGCGCCTGCTGCCTCCGCCCAAGGGCAAGGAGCGCGTGAAATTCAAGGCCATGATCGTCGGCGCCACGGGCGCCATCGGCTCGGTCTGCGCGCGCCTGATGGCCAAGGCGGCCGAAGAGGTCTACATGGTCTCGCCCGAGACGGCCAAGCTGCTGGCGCTCAAGGAATCCATCCTCAAGGAGTCGCCCGGCGCCAAGCTCTTCCTGTCCGCCCAGGCCGACAAGGACATCGCCGACATGGACATGATCGTCACCGCCACCTCCGGCGCCGGCAAGAAGGTGCTGGACATCATGAAGGTCAAGCCCGGCTGCGTGATCACCGATGTGGCGCGCCCGCTGGACCTGCCAGCCGAGGAAGTCGCCAAGCGCCCGGACGTGCTGGTGATCGAGTCCGGCGAGATCCAGCTGCCCGGCAACGTGGAGATGAAGAACATCGGCCTGCCCAAGGGCGTGGCCTATGCCTGCCTGGCCGAGACCATCGTGCTGGCGCTGGAAGGCCGCTTCGAGAACTTCACCGTCGGCCGCGCCATCGAATGGGAAAAAGTGCGCGAGATCTACAAGCTGGGCATCAAGCACGGCATGAAGCTGGCCGAAATCTCCGGCGTGAACGGCCCGTTCAGCGACGAAGACATCGAGCGTGTGCGCGAGCTGGCGCTGGTGGCCCGGGCGAAGCAGATGCAGGCACCCGCGCGCAAGCCCGCGCGGCGCGCCGCCCCCGCGAAAAAGGCCGCGCCCGCCAAAGCCGCCCCCGCGGCCGCCTGAAGCGGGGCCCGGTGGCAGGCCGGGGCGCTTGATCCGATAATCGCGGGATTGTCGGATCGTTGTCCCCACCCTTTTCGGAAGCTTGCCATGTATTCAGTTGCCATCAGCAGCACCGGGCTGTTCGTCCCACCGTACGTCATCACCAACGAAGAACTGGTGGAGGCGTTCAACACGTTCGCGGAGCAGGAAAACACCGCCCACGCGGCCGAGATCGCCGCCGGCACGCGCGCCGCGATCCCGATGTCCAGCGTCGAATTCATCGAAAAAGCCTCCGGGATCAAACGCCGCTACGTGATGGAAAAAGAAGGCGTGCTGGACCCCAAGCGCATGCGCCCGCGCTTCACCCCGCGCCCGGACACCGAGATTTCCATGATGGCCGAGATCGCCGTGGCGGCGGCCAAACAGGCGCTGGAGCGCGCCGGCAAGACCGCCGCCGATGTTGACGGCGTGATCTGCGCCAGCGCCAACATGCAGCGCGCCTACCCGGCCATGGCGGTCGAGATCCAGACCGCGCTGGGCATCCAGGGCTTCGGCTTCGACATGAACGTGGCTTGCTCCTCGGCCACCTTCGGGATCGAGATGGCGGTCAATGCCGTGAAGTCCGGCGCGGCCCGCGCCGTGCTGGTGGTCGACCCCGAAATCACCTCGGCCCACCTGGCCTGGAAAGACCGCGACTGCCACTTCATCTTCGGCGACGTCTGCACCGCCATCCTGGTCGAGCGGCTGGAGAACGCGCCTCCCGGCGCCTTCGAGGTGCTGGGCACGCGCCTGCTCACCACCTTCTCCAACGCGATCCGCAACAACGCCGGCTTCATGTCGCGCGCCGAAGACCGCGACCCCGAAGACCGCGACCAGCTCTTCTACCAGGAAGGCCGCCGGGTCTTCAAGGAAGTCTGCCCGCTGGCCGCGCAGCACATGACAAGCCACCTGGCCGACCTGGGCTTCACGACCGAGCAGGTGCGCCGCTTCTGGCTGCACCAGGCCAACCTGTCGATGAACCAGTTCATCGTGCGCAAGATGCTGGGCCGCGACGCCACGCCCGAAGAAGCGCCGGTGATCCTGGACGAATTCGCCAATACCGCCTCGGCCGGCTCCATCATCGCCTTCCACCGCCACAACGCGGACTTCAAAGCCGGCGACCTGGGCGTGATCTGCTCGTTTGGCGCGGGCTACTCGATCGGCAGCGTGGTGGTGCGCCGCACCTGAGCGCGCCCCCCGACTGCACCCCCGTCCTCACGCCTCGCAGAGGTACTCGCTGAGCCGCTTCGGCACGGCCGCGCGCGGCCAGGTCTGCAGCGCCCGCAGCAGCGCGTGCGTGGGCTCGGGCACCGCATAACGTTCCCGCAGATCGGCCTGGATGCGCGCCAGCAGCGCGGCGGCCATCTCGGCATCGGCCAGCGCCCGGTGCGCCTGCCCGGTGCGCGGCAGGCGGTGGTAGTCGGCCAGCGCGCCCAGCCGGTGGCTGGGTGCCTGCGGGTACAGCCGGCGCGACAGCAGCACGGTGCAGGCAAAAGGCTGCGGCGCGTCCAGCCCGGCGCGGGCCAGCTCCTCCACCCAGAACTTGCGGTCAAACGCCGCGTTGTGCGCCACCATGGGCACCTCACCCACAAAGCGGCCGGCCTCGGCCATCACCTGTGCGGCCGGCGGCGCGTTGGCCACCATCGCGTTGGTGATGCCGGTGAGCTGCGTGATGAACGAGGGGATGCGCACCCCTGCGTTCATCAGGCTCTGGAACCGGTCCACCACGCGGCCACCTTCCATCATCACGATCGCCACCTCGGTGGCCCGGTCGCCCATCGCGGGCGAGATGCCGGTGGTCTCGAAGTCGATGACGGCGATGCGGGTCATGCAGGCCGCCGCGCCGGGCCGCCCCAAGCAAGGCCAGCCCCTTCGGGGGGCAGCGAAACACACGCAGTGGTGAGCGTGGGGGCTCGCATCGCTCAGCCGCCGAATGGCCGCACGCCGATCAGCAGCACATGCAGCCAGAGCGTGAACACCACCCAGGCCACGGTGCCGACGACGAGGGTGATGACCGTGGCGCTGGCGGTGCCTGGCGCATACACGGTGCCGGCGGCGCGGTCGCGCGCACGGGCGGCGCGAAAGCTCAGTGCGGCCCAGAGCAGGAACGATCCGAACAGCACCACGTCGGCCAGGTTGCCGTTGGCCAGCAGGTGGGCGAAAGCCCAGACCTTCACGCCCAGCACCATCGGGTGGTGCAGCCGGGCCTTGATGCCGTTGCGCGGCACGTAGGGCGCCGTCAGCAGGATGAACGCCACCAGCGTCAGCAGCGCGGCGATGTGCCGCGTGGCCACCGGCGGCACCCACAGCACCACCGGCTGCTGCCGCGCCAGGCCGTAGCCCCAGACCACCAGAACCAGACCGACGATGGAGAGCACGGAATACAGGCCTTTCCAGGCCCCCTCGCCGCGTTGCGCGATCACCTGCGTGCGCCAGTCATTGGCCACGATGCGCACCGAGTGCACGCCCAGAAACAGAACCAGACCCAGAATCAGCACGCCCATGTCGGAACCCCCGTTGAATGCGAGCACCGATTATGGTTTGAAGCCGTAGCCAATGCGGTAGTAGTAGGTATCGATGCGGCGCTGGTTGCCGGCGGGCGCCGTGTTGCCCAGCGCCAGCGGGTGGATCGCCGCGTCCAGCGCCGTGAAATGGGCGCCCAGCTTGTTGTCGGCCAGATCCTCACGCTCGCGCGCCACCAGGATCATTGGCCGGCCCGCCAGGCTGGCCGGCGGGTTCCAGTACGTGAACATCAGCGCGTTGCCGTTGAAAGTCTCCAGCGAGGTCGCCTGCAGCGCGGCCTGCCCTGGCGCCACAAAGGGCGCCGCGCCGTAAAAGCCGATCTGGCTGGCCGTGTTGTATTTGTCCAGGCCCACCACCACCGGTGCCAGGCCGGTGGCCTGCTGCAGCCGCGCCTGCACCGCCTGCAGCTCGGCCGTGGCCTGCTGCCAGCCCATGAAGCGGGCAAAAGCCCCGGTATAGGGCAAGCCCGGAACGCCCAGCACCAGGTGGTAGCTGGCCACCGCATACGCCACCAGCAGCAGCCCGACGGTGGCGCCCGCGGCCCTGCGCAGCGCGGTGCCCAGCCACGGGCGCGCGAGCGTGTGCGCGTGCACGATGGCCCACCCCAGCATCGGCAGCGTGGCCAGCCAGATCGGGCCGGTCCAGTTCAGGCGCGGCTCGTGCTTCAGCGCGCTCCAGGCAAACACCGCCAGTGGCACGCCGCTGACGCAGGCCACGAACAGGCGGTTGCGCGGCTCGGCGTGGGCGGGCTCCGCAGCCGGCTCGGCCGACCAGCGCCGCGCCCACAGCAGCGGCAGCACCAGCAGGGGCAGCGGCGTGGCCACCAGCAGGATGTTCTGCAGCATCACATGGAGCTGAAAGCGCGCCGGCTCCACAAAGCGCTCGCCGCCCTGGAAGCGGAACGACACCCAGTCGTGCGAGTAATTCCACCCCACCACCGGCGCAAACAGCAGCGCCGCCAGCAGCACCGCCGCGTAGGGCTGCGGGCGCAAAAACCAGGCGCGCGCACGCGCATCCAGCAGGCAGAACAACAGCGCCGCCGGCCCCAGCAGCGCGATCGTGTACTTCGACAGCATGCCCGCGCCCAGCGCCACGCCCACGCCCACCCAGGCCCGCGCCTCACCGCCGACCAGTGCGCGGTGCAAAAAGTACAACGCTGCCGCCCAGGCTGCGGCCAGCGGGGCGTCGGGCGTGATCAGCAGCCCGGCCACGAAGAAGGCATACGGCAACGTCACCGACAGCGCCGCCGCCATCCAGGCACCGGCCGGGTCTACCAGCCGGCGCGCCAGCCGCCAGACGAACACCGCCACCACCACGCCGCAGGCCAGCGCCGGCAGGCGCACCACGGCCTCGCCGTGGCCGAACAGCGCCTCTGCCAGCGCGATCAGCCAGGCCACCATCGGCGGGTGGTCCAGGTAGCCGAAATCCGGGCGGGCGGCGTAGTTCCAGTAATAGGCTTCCTCGGGCAGCAGCGGAAACACCTTCAGATAGGCCAGGTGCAGCAGTGCGATGGCCAGCAGCAGCGTGCCGGCGGCCCCTGGCATGCGCAGGCCCGACGGCGCCGCCGCGAGGCGCATCAGGATGCGCCACTCGCCCGCCGCGCGCAGGCCCCAGGCCAGCGCCAGCCCCAGCGTCACGGCCAGCCAGGCCGGCAGCCCCCAGGCCAGCGCACTGGCCAGCACCCCGCCGCGCAGGCCCAGCGCCAGCACCCCCGCCACCACCTGCCAGCCCGCGCGCGAGGCCCGGGGCAGCGCCGCAGCCGGCCCACCCCGGCCCGCCCAAGTGGCCAGCAGCAGCCAGAGTAGCGAGCCCGCCAGCCAGCCGGCGATGTGGGCCCCGCCCTGCGTCCAGCCCTGGGCCAGCAGCGCCAGCGTCAGCGCGCCATCCACCGCCGCGCCCAGCGCCATGGCCGCCACCGCGCTGCGCGACAGGCGCGCGGGGGCGGCGACAGAGGGTGGGCTGGGCAGGTTCATGGCGGTTCAGCGGGCAAAGAGGCGGCTTGCCGGCAGGCTTGATTGTCGGGGCGGTGTGCAGCCGGCTGGCGGGCGATTGACAAGAGGGCCATGCTGAACTTCACAATTCATAGCGCCTTGTGACCATTTGACGCTGGGAAGAGCCCATTTTGACTCAAAAATCACCTGAAATCCCCCCTCGGGGCGATGCCCGCCGCTTCATGCCCTGCCCAGGCCCTTCAGCGGCCCAGCGCCTTCGCCCCATAGGCGCACCAGCCCGGCCGCGGGCTCTTGGTCTGCGGGTGCAGGCGGCAGGTGTCGGGGCGCTGGTCGTACACCGTGCAGCGGCGCGTGGCCGCGTCCAGAAAGTGGCAGTCGCCGCCGGCGCGCCGGGCGATGGTGAAGATCGCGTGCTTGTGGTTGAAGTGGTCGATCAGCCGCGCCTTCTGCAACCGCCGGGCGATGCGCCCCGCCTCCTCGTGCTCGGCCTCGAAGGCGTCCACCAGGCCCAGGCGCACCAGATCCGGCAGGCGCACCTCCAGCGGCATGGTGCAGCAGTTGGCCTGGCAGCTGTCGCACAGGCCGGCGCGCCAGCGCGTCCAGGTGCCGGGGCTGTCGACATCGACGATGCGGATGGACGAGCGCATGGGGTGGCGGTTCAGAGCGCCAGGTGCAGGCGCAGCGCGGCGTCCAGCGCCTGCGCGTCGGCGGGCTGCAGCTGCCCGGCGGCGCGGGCGTTCAGCCGCTCCTTGTCGAGCGTGCGCACCTGCTGGGCCATGGCCTTGCTGTCTTTGGTGAGGCCGGTGCGGGCAGCGGGCAGCAGCACCTCGAACGGAAACACCCGCGCCACGTTCGACGTCAGCGGCACCACGGTGACCACCGACGATGCGCGGTTGGCCGCGTTGTTGCTCACCACCACCACCGGGCGGGTTTTCTGCACCTCGGCGCCGACGGTCGGGTCGAGCGCGGCGAAATAGATCTCACCACGCCTCATGCGCCAGCCCGTCGTTCCAGGTGGCCTGCGCCTCGCGGGCCAGGGCGGCGTCCTGCTCGGAGCTGGCGGCGTAGGCGGCGGCCAGCTCGGCCTCGGCCTCGCGCTCGGCCAGCAGGCGGAGCGCGGCCTCCAGCACGGCCGAGCGGCTCTTCAGCCCGTGGCGCTGCTGGTAGGTGGTAAGGAAGGCCACCAGCGGCGGTTCCAGGGATACCGAAAGCTTCATGGAGTCATACCTCTTATCTGTATTTTAGCTACCCGCAGACAACAATGTTCCTACCTTGAAGCCTCACCCACAATCAGTGTTCTGACTCACCGCATCCACCCCATGCAAGGCATCCGCCGCCGAATCGTCTTCGTCACGCTCTACGAGCTGATCGCCATCGTCGCCACCAGCGCCGGCCTAGCCGCGTTTTCCGACAGCGGCCTGCAGCGTGCCGGCGTGGCGGCGGTGGTGTCGTCGGCGGTGGCGGTGGTGTGGAACGTGGTGTTCAACACCCTCTTCGAGCGCTGGGAGGCGCGCCAGACCGTGCGCGGGCGCAGCCTGGCCCGGCGCGCGGCACACGCCATCGGCTTCGAAGGCGGGCTGGTGGTCACGCTGGTGCCCTTCTTTGCCTGGTGGCTGGACATCTCGCTGTGGCAAGCCTTTGTGCTCGATCTGGGCCTGCTGCTGTTCTTTCTGGTCTACACCTTCGTCTTCAACTGGGTGTTCGACCGCGCCTTCGGCCTGCCGGCGTCGGCGCTGCCGGTGGGGGAACCGTGACCGGCTAAGTGGCCCCCGCCTCCGCCTCGGGCCACAACCGCGGAAAGTAAAAGCGCAGCGCGTGTTGCGGCACGCCCAGGCGCAGCTTGCCGTAGGGCGAGTCGGTCTCCAGCAGGCCGCGCTTGAGCAGGGCGGACACCTGCGCCGTGGCCTGGCGCTCGCCCAGGCCCAGCATGGCCTTGAAATCGGCGCGCTCCAGCTCGGTCTGCGCGGAAAACAGGTAGTGCAACGCGCGCAGCGCCTGCGTGCGCACGCCCTGTTTGACCACCTGCTCCTCAAAGGCCAAGCACGCCGCCATGCGGTCTTTCACGCCCTCCATCGAAAGCAGGCCGGCCATGAAACCGACCTGGTCCAGGCATTGATCCAGCACCCAGCCGATCCACTGCACCAGCCCCGCTTCGGTCAGGTTGCCGCGCCCGTCCAGGTCACCCGCACGCGGTTCGTCGGCTGCGGCCAGGTGGGCGTAATAGGCGTCTTGCGCGCGCGCAAATCCGCGCAAGGGCGACCACAGCCCGTTGGTCAACCCCAGCTGGCCCAGCACCGCGTGCGAATGCAGCCGGGCCACGCGGCCGTTGCCATCGCGAAACGGGTGAATCCACGCCAGCCGGTGGTGGGCCGCCGCCATCGCCACCAGTTGCATCTCACCGCGTCGCACGCCGCCATACACCTCAGCCCAGCGCGCCAGAAACGCCGGCACCTGGGTTGCGGCCGGCGCGGCATACCGGCCCACGCTGACCTCGCGGGTGCGCCACTGGCCGGGAAGCAAGGGCTGGTCATCGGATGCGCCACCCTCGGCGATCAGGTCCTGAGGCGGTAGGCGCGTGAACAAGTCCCGGTGAATGGCCGCCACCGTCTGCGGTGCCCATGCATCGGTGGTGCCCCAACCGGTCCATGTTTGTTCCAGCCAGGCCTCGGTATCCATGTGCGCCAAGGCCAGCCGCTGGCGGCGGGCCAGGTCGGCGTCCTGGGCGTAGTCGTTGCGCAGCGCCTGTTCGATCTCCAGCGGCAGGGTTTGCTGGCCCTCGATCTTGTTGGAGTAGTACGAGTTCATGGCCCGCAGCAGCCGGCGCAGGCCGGGCAGCGCACCGGCTGGGCTCCAGCCCGCGAGGCGTTCGCTGTGGCGGATCAGGTCGTGCGCGCGCTCCAGGAGCGGCCCCAGGCGGTGCTCGGCCGGCAGCAGGGGCTCCATCTGCGAGGGGTGGTCATACAGCGCGAATGCTTGCGAGATTGTCATTTGTGCTAACTATATGATTCAAAATGAAAATATGCAAATTCTGCGAGAAACATTGCGACTTTTATTGCGGTACAGCCGCGTCGGTTTTCAGGCTGCGGATGGCCATCCAAGTTCCGCAAGCGCCGACCCTCGCCGGGCAGACCGGGCAGAAAACACCCTCCGGCACACTCCCTGACACTTTAAAAGCCATAGCTGCTAATGGCCTTCCGACGATGGGAATCGCCCTGTTTGACTCCAAAAACAGACACCTGAACCCGCTTCGGGGCCTGCGCAGGCCGCGTGGGGCCGCTCTGGCGGGTGGGCGCCGGCCCATCCACCCGCCAGACCGTGGCGGCTGCAAGGACACCCCCGCGCCGGCATCATCGCGCCATGCCCGAGACCACCTTCGACATTCCCAGCCTCACCGACCCCGACGCCGCCGACGCTGTGATGTTCGTGCTGCACGACCTGCCCTGCATCCACCAGGCCGAACCTGCCCGAGCGCAGGGCCTGGGTGAGCCACAGCACCATGATCGCCGCCGAAGACATCGCCACCGCCCTTGCCGACGCCGGCTTTGATGCGCAGGTGCGGAAAACGGGCTGATCTGCCGCCCGCGATGCCCAGCGATTTGCTATCGTAGCGATAGCAAACTATGACCTTTTCACGCTGGGATCAGGCTATTTTTGTTTGAAATTGTCTGAAAAGTGCCCTCGCGGGCGGCGGGGGCGGTCGCTCAGTCGGCGTGGCGGCGCAGATGGGCCATGCGAAAGACCAATGACTCGCGTTTGGGTGTGAAGCGGCGTTCGGTGGGGCCAATCAGGCCCTTGCCGTTCAGCTGGATCAGCGGGGCGAAATCAGGGATGCGCTCGTCGAGCACCGGGCTGACATGCCACTTCAAGTCCTCACCCAGCGCAATCAGGTTCTTATCGAAGGCCCAGTGAATGTTCGGCGCCAGCGCCAGCCCGTTGCGCGGGTCGTCATCGCCGGCTTCGCAGAAGGGGTGGATGTGTGCCGCCTCCACCATCGACTCTCCGGTGGGCAGCAGCACGCGCAATCCCGTGGCCGCGCAACGCCAGTCGTAGGCCTCAGTCACCACGCGGCGAAAAGCGGGGTCGCGCACCCAAGCGGGCGGCGGCTCGCTGGCCTTGGGCGGCTCGGCGTCGTGGCGCAGGCTGTATTCGTAGCGGCTGCTGGCGGCGCTTTGCGCAGCGATCACGCCCAGCTCCTGCAAGCCGCGGCCAAACCAGTGGCTGGCCATGCTCTCGCCCAGCGCGTCCAGCGCCTCGGGCTGCTGCAGCAGGGCGAACAAGTCCGGGTCCAGCTCGGCCCAGGCGATGTTGTCGGTGATGTCACGAAGGCTGCGCGCCGTGCTCATGGCTGCCAGCACGCCCTCGCGCCCCGGCAAGGGCACCAGATGCCAGAAGCTGGCGCCCCCGCCGCGCAGCTTGCCCGCGAGGTGGAAGAACGGAAAGTACGGATTGGCGTGGTCTCCGGGTTGCTTCACCGCCTCGAAAAAGCGGTGGTAGCGCTCCAGCAGCGGCGGGCCAAAGACGATGCGGTTGACCGGCAAGCCCCCGGCGCGCGCCAGATCCAACACCGACAGCAGCATGCAGATCTTGTGCGGGCTGGCCCGGCCGTCCCGCTGGTTAACGGCCAGGCGGGTGAAGGCTTGCTGGTAGGTGGCGAGTGAATCCATGGACTGCTCATTGAGCGGCAAGAAAAGCTCGCTCAGCTTCGCCTCACGTTCGCCTGAAGAAAGACCATGTCTCGATGGAACTCCAGGTATTGCCGCTGTTTCTGTGAAAAGGCACCAACGTTTTCAAGCATGTTGCCCACAATGCCCATTTGGTCCATTGAATTCCGGTCAGCGATAGGTGATACGAGTACATCGCCGTTGCCTTTGAACGAGATAAATCCTCGATCAAATAACAGGTCAGCATCTGGTGTCAGCAGAAACCCGTTTTCCCCATCAAGTCTCTCTTCGTTGTTGGCGTCTCGGGGGGGGCCCCCGTTGTGGGGTGCCCGCCGGGGGGGGGGGCCCCGGGGGCCCCGCCCCCCCCCCCGGGGGGCCCCCGAGGGGGCCCCCCCGGGGGGGGCCGGCGGGGGCCGGGGGCCCCCCCCCCCCCCCCCCCCCCCCCGACCCCCCCCGAACCCCCCCCCCCCCCCCCCCCCCCCCCCCCCCCCCCCCCCCCGGCCGCGGCGCCCCCCCCCCCCCCCCCCCCCCCCGGCCGGCCCCCCCCCCCCCCCCCCCCCCCCGGCCCCCGCCCCCCCCCCCCCCCCCCCCCCCCCCCCCGCCGAGCGGACCCCCCCCCCCCCCCCCCCCCCCCCCCCCCCCCCCCCCCCCCCCCCCCCCCCCCCCCCCCCCCCCCCCCCCCCCCCCCCCCCCCCCCCCCCCCCCCCCCCCCCCCCCCCCCCCCCCCCCCCCCCGGCCCCCCCCCCGGCCCCCCCCCCCCCCCCCCCCCGCCCGCCCCCCCCCCCCCCCCCCCCCCCCCCCCCCCGGGGGACGCCCCGGGGGGCGCCGGGGCCCCCCCCCCCCCGCCCCCCCCCCCCCGGGGGGGCCCCCCCCGGGGGGGGGGGGGCCCCCCCCCCCCCCCCCCCCGGGGGGGGGCGCCCCCCCCCCCCGGGGGGGGGCGGAGGCCCCCCCCCGGGGCCCCGGGCGCCCCGGGGGGGGGGGGGGGGGGGGGGGGGGGGGGCGGGGCCCGCGGGCGGCCCGGGGGGGCCGCCCCCCCCCGGGGGGGGCGGCGGCGGGCCCGCCCCGGCCGGGCCCCCCCCCCCCCGCCCCCCCCCCCCCGGGGGGGGGGGGGGGGGAAGCCCCCCGCCCCGGGGGGGGAGCCCGCCCCCCCCCCCCCGCCGGGGGCCCCCCCCCCCGCCCGCCCGGCCCCCCCCCCCCGGGGCCCCCCCCCCCCCCCCCCCCCCCCCCCGGCCGCCCGGGCCCGCGGCCCCCCGGGGCCGTCCTTGTGCGGGCAGGGCCGGGGCCCGGGGCCCCCGGGCCCCCCCCCCCGGCCGCCCCCGCGGGCCCCCGGCCGCCCCGCCCCCCCCCCCCAAGGCTTTACGTGGCTCGCGCGCAAATATTCTGGATTCGAGACACCTGTCAATCTGCACCGCCGCTCGATTTGTGCGACGCGCGACCGAAAAAGTCCTTGCCCTCTGCGCGCCATGACGATGGCTTGCTTGGTCGTTTCTCCAATCATGGAATCAAGCAAGACCTGTTTGACTTGATGCTCTTCCCAGGAAACCTGCCCTTGGAAGATTTCAATCTCACCGGAGGTAGCCGCGTTCCAGCTATGAGCTATTGCCATCCCTTCCGTTCCGATCAACTGGAGTAGTTGATTTCCCATGAGCTCAGGTACTTCGGTCAGGTAGATGTTCTGCAGACCGTGGCCATTCAGTCTCAACGGTGAGTAACGCTCAGGAAGGTAGGGTCTGAGCCGGTCCATTTGATCCATTGGGCGGATGACGTTTTTCAACTCGGTAAACCGTACGTCCACTCGCCATCCAATTGTTTCCCAATATGCACCGACCGTCCCAAATTCCATGGGTTTAGGTGCTTCATAGGCGGGCGATTGCGCAATGCCGATCGCGCGAATGTAGGTGTCGCAGAACGAAAAGATCACGTCTCCGGGCGAAACCTCCCGCATGAACTCGTAAAACGGATTCAGGCTGCCATTGGATTTTGTCTTTGGCGACCAGAGGTAACCACCCGGCACCTCGTGGCGGTAGGTTTGGTTCTGATTCACCCACCAATACTTCATTTATTTGAATTCGCAGGTAATGTGGTTTGCCTCAGGCTGTTTCTATTTTGCACCGTGATCGATCGGGTCACGATCACCAATACCGCGCCTTCCCCGGCATCACCCACCGCACCCCGCCCCGCGGGTCTTCCGCATCGCCCGCGTAGCGCGGGATCAGGTGGATGTGCAGGTGCGGCACGGTCTGGCCGGCCGCGGGGCCGTCGTTGATGCCGATGTTGTAGCCCTGGGGCTGGTGGCTGCGCTCCAGGCTGGCGCGGGCTTCGTCCAGCAGGGCCAGCAGGCCGGTGCGCTCCTCGGGGGTGAGGTCGAAGAAGCTGCCCACGTGCCGGCGCGGGATGATGAGCGTGTGCCCGGGCGTCACGGGGTAGGCATCGCGCACGATCAGGCCCGTGGCGTTGCTGCCGGCGATGCGCTCGGGGCCCAGGTGGCAGAAGGGGCAGGGCTTGGTTGGCATGGGATGAGCTTAATCAAGATCGACCGGGCCCGGCGCGGGCCGTGCGGGGCTTGTCAGGTGAAGAATATGAACCGAAACCGCCTCACCCCAGCGTGAAATGGTCATATAACGCTATGGTTTTGAAACTGATTGGGGGATGAAGTCTGGTCGTGAGTGCCGGCTATTGCAGCATGGCCTGCACGCCGTTTTGGCACGACCTTTCCATTTGCGTCAAATGGGCACTTCAAGATATCAAGCGAGATCTTTCAAGTTGTTCATCATGTTCAATGGCGGCAAGTCGTTGTAAAAAAAGGATTTTTTATCATTGTTTAAAGATATCATCCACGAACCATTCAAGATATCCAATCAGCATGCCTCAGTTTCTGCACCACGATCAGCAGCTGTTGAACCCGCGGTTCGACTCGCCGTTGCTGGACGTGCTCACCGACCTGGAGCATTTGCGCCGGCTTGAAATCCGGGGCAGCACGCCACCCCCTGTCTTTATGCAGCTCAAAGAGGTTTTCCACCTGCTGGAGAGCCTGGCGTCGGCCCGCATCGAAGGCAACCACACCACGCTGGCCGACTACGTGGAGGCCAGGGTGACCCCTGCCGCCCCCAGCACCGAGGCCTTGCGCGAGATCGACAACATCGAGGCCGCCATGCGCCAGGTCGAATCGGCCGTGGAGCCCGGCTCTCCCTTGAGTGAGCACCTGCTGCGGGGTCTGCACGCCACCGCGGTGGACGGTCTGCAACGCGAGGGCGACCGTACCCCGGGCAGCTACCGCACGGGGCCGGTGCGCATCGCCCAGGCCGAGCACCTGCCGCCCGACCCGGTTCAGGTGCCGGGCTACATGGCGGAGCTGGTGGCGTTCATCAACCAGCCCGACCCCCCCAAATACGACCTGATGAAGGTGGCGTTGGCGCACCACCGCTTTGCCTGGGTGCACCCCTTCAGCAACGGCAACGGGCGGGTGGTTCGCCTGCTGACCTACGCCATGCTGATCAAGTACGGCTTCCAGGTCAGCTCGGCGGGCCGTCTGTTGAACCCGGCCGCCGTGTTCTGCGCCGACCGCAACCGCTACTACGCCATGCTGTCTGCCGCCGATGCCGGTGAACCGGCCGAGCTTGAGAATTGGTGCACCTATGTGCTCAGCGGCATTCGCGACGAACTGGAAAAGGTCAGCCGCCTGGCCGATTACGCCCACCTGCAAAACGCCGTGTTGCTCCCCGCAGTGGCCCATGCGCGGGAGCGCCAGCTCATCACCCCGCAGGAAGAGGCCGTGCTGCAAACCACCATTCGTGCGGGCTTGGTGAAGGCCGGCGATCTGGAACGGGCCATGCCTGGCCTCAATGCCGGGCAGCGCACCTATCAGATCCGAAAGCTGGTCGAAAGCGGCATGCTGCAGCCCATTCGCGAAGGTGCGCGCCAATACACGCTGGGCTTCACGCACAACACGCTGTTGCGCGGCGTGGTGAAAGCCCTGACGGACCAGGGCTTTGTGCCACCGGCATTGGCTGCGGTGCCCAAGTCGTAAGCCGTGGCCGATCCCGATGGCCTGCACGTTTACGATGCGCCCATGTCCACCCCGCCCCCGCCCACCCTCACCCGCCACCTGCGCATCACCGGCCGCGTGCAGGGCGTGGGGTACCGCTGGAGCCTGGCGCGGCAGGCGCGCGCACTCGGCGTGGTGGGCTGGGTGCGCAACCGACTCGACGGCAGCGTGGAGGCGCTCGCGCAAGGCCCGGCGCCGGCGGTGCAGGCGCTGATCGACTGGGCGCAGCGCGGGCCCGAGCTGGCGCGGGTGGATGGGGTGCAGGTCACGGCCACGCAGGCTGAGGCCGCACTGGCCGGCTTTGAGCAGCGCCAGACGGCTTAGCGGCCTTCGGCGGACCTCCAGGGGCCTGTTTTCAGGGTCAAAACCCCCTGCTCCCAGCGCCAGACGGCCACAAATCGCTATTGTTTTGGAAGTGTGCACAGGCGCCTGGATGCCGGTGCGCGATGGCCATCGTCATGGGAGAATGCCCTGGGATGAATCGGGTCGGGGGCAACGTGGCGATTCCCCCGGTAGCAACGAAAGTTCTGTCGTCACGGAGCGCCGCGATGAATGACACGCTGATTCTGGTTTCGCTGCTTGGCCTGGTCGGTTTGTTTCTGGGGGCCTGGCTACAACGGCAGGGGCCGGCGCGCCGGCGACAAGCCGCCTTGCTGGGTCTGACCCTGGTGTTGCTGCCAGTGGGTGCCTTGGTGCTGTCGGGCGCCTTGGGCAGCACCACGTTGGGCTGGTTGGCCGGGCTGGGCTTGATGGCGCTGCTGGCTGTGGGGATGCCGCTGGCGGCGGGCGTCGCGGTCGGCTTCCTGCTGGCAAGGTTGGTGTGGGGCCAAGGCCCGGATGCCGCGCAGGCGCCCCCATCGGCGCCGGAGGACAGCGCCAATTGCGAGCGCTGACACCAACTCGGCACGCCGTTGTGGCTCATCCGTTCTTCTGCCGGCGCTGGCCGACACGCCGCGCTTTCGGCCACAATGATCCGTCGTTCATTGGGAGGCCCGGTCATGGAGTTTCTTGCCAAGGCAGCCTATTACGCCGGCACGGTCGTTTCGGGGCTGGTCCTCACGTTTTTTTTCCTTGCCAGCCTGTTCGGTCCGCGTCTGGACGGCAGTGGCCTGCGGGAGTCGGCGGTCATCGTGGTGGCGGGCGCTGCGGGGTATGGGCTGTTGTACCTGGCGGTCCGCTTCGGCCATCGGCAGCACCGGTGGCTGACGGGGCTGGCCCTGGCGTTGGCCGCGCTGGCGACCGCGGGCACTTTGATGATTTTCGGGCTGCTGGTGTTCGGCAAGGTCCATTGGCAGTAGCCCGGTGAAGATTCCTTTCTATGTGCTATTTGGCACGGCCGCGGCGCTCGGCGGCTACTTCTTCGTGAGCAGTGTCTTTGGCGGATTGAGTCTGGGCGGCGCAAGCGCGCTGGCGGCCAAAGGGGTGCTGCTGGTTGCCGCCGTGGCCGGCTCGGGTGTGCTGTACTGGGCCTACCGCCTGGGCGAGGTGCAGGGCCGCTGGCTGGCCGGCTTTGGCGCTGTGCTGCTGGCTGTGCTGGCGTTTCAGTTGGTGATGGTGGCCGGCCGATTGGCATTGGGCTAAGGCCACCGCGACGCTGCCGAAGGAGTTGCCAAGCATGTTCCGTTATTTCTCTCCCACCCTGCGCGACCCTTGTGGCTCTACAGCCGCGCAGCGACTGACCCAGCGCTTGGGCGCATTGGTGCTGGCCCTTGCCGCCTTGCCTGCCGCGTGGGGGGCCACCCTGACGCTGATGGAGAGCCAGCCGCTTGAAGCCGGCACCGGCGTGGCTGCGCCGCCTTGGCCGGCGGGCACGCAATGGCGGCTGGACGCGCGCGGGCTGCGCGGGCCCCAGCCGCTGGATTGCCTGCCGGCGCGTCAGACGATCCTGCTGGTGCCGGCGCAAGGACTTTTTCAGGGTGCCCGGCAGGCCGACGATGCGATACGCGCCCAGCAAAGGCCGCTGCGCTGGGCCTGGCGGGCCCGCAGACGGCCACCCTGCGGCTGGACTGCGTCAACGGCAGTTTTGACTTGCATCGGGCCGCGCCCGAGGGGCTGTTGACCGCGCTTGACGGACGGGTGCTGGTGCTGCGAAGCCAACCCGCCGGCGCCGATGCCCAGGCACCGGTGCGCGAGCTGCTGTTGCAGCATCTGCCCGCGCAGGGCGCTTTCGATCAGGAGCAGGTGGTGCGCTTGCGGGCATGGCTGGCGCCGTCGCTGCAACGTGCGTTCACACGCTGGTTTGCCCAACCGGTGCGTCAGGACGAAGCGCCCCACCTGAACGGCGATCCGTTCACCAATACGCAGGAACCCCCGCAGTCCCTGGAACTCGGCCTGCTCGAGCGGCGCGGCGCGCGGGCCACGCAGGTGGTCCATGTCGACATCGGAGGGGGTCGCCGGCACCGGCTGGTGTATCGACTGCAACGCCACGACAAGGACGGCTGGCGCATCACCGACATCGACTACGGCGACGGCGTCACGCTGCTGCAGCTGATCCGACAGGACCTTCAGCGCTGAGCGCTCTGCGGAAAGGCGGCGACGCCGGTTGAACGAACAATCTGCCAAGACGGGACCTTGAACCGCATGAACGAGCAACTGGCGGTCGCCTGTCGCGCCAGGCCTGCAACGTTCCCCGCGTGCCCGATGACGCCTGCTTCCTGTATGACGCCCGCAAGACCGGATCCGCCGCATCAGCGTGGCATCCGACACCCCACGCTTTCGATCACAATGCCCCGATCGACCTTCGGCCGCGCACGAACAATGAACGTTGCCATTCGCCTTGCTGGCACCTTGTTGGCCCTGGCCGCCGCGTTCACTGCGCCCGCTGCCGGCGGAGCCGAGCCGGCGCGGGGAGTGGTCAGGCATGGGCCGTTTGAAATCGAAGCGGGTGTGCGGACGGTACCCACGGGCACGTTTCCCAACCAGGGAGGCAACCCCTTTGCAACGAAGCCGTTGAGCGAGTTCCAGCTGCGCTGGCGGGGCCAGCCGGTGGTCACCGAGGGCGGCCAGCGCGGTTTCTGGCACGTGCTGCGCCTGTCGGGCGCACCCCGTCCCGCGCTGCTGCTGGTGACCCAAGGGTTTGTGTTGGCGAGCGAAGACGCCAGCGGGCGGCTGCAGTTGCAAACCTTGCGCAGCGAAAGCGCCTCGCTGGCCGAGACGCAATGGCTCGATGCCCGCGGTGGCCAACCGGGGCCGTCAGAGATCTACGGCTTTGAACTCGTCACCGACCTGCAGGCCGGCACCCGGCTTGAAGGCGGGCGTTGGCTGCGCCTGGGCTCGCGCACGGTGCTCGATGTGGATACGCTGAAGGCCTATCCCATTGAACCCTGGGTGCCGACGCCACCCGGCAAGCCGGACACCAGCTTGCCGCGGGCCGGCGATCACGTGCGGGCGTTTTCACCGGGGCGGTCTCAGTTTGTTCTGGCGGCTGCTGGCGTCGACTATTCGAGCCCGGACCAACGCGACGCCCACGGCCTGCTGGTGGTAGACATGGCGCGCGGCACGGCGGTGGAGTTGCGCCTGGACCGCCGGCGTTTTCGCTTCGCCGAGTCCGACGATATCGACGCGGCCTGGATCGACCACCACCTCAGCTGGCAACGCGCCGCCGACGGCCGCGAGCGCCTGGTGCCACGCGAGCGGTTCACGCCGTGGCCATGGCGGGTACGGCTGATCGTGGAACGCGACGGCGAGGTCACCGGGCTGCGCGTGCCGCGCATGGATGGGCGCTTTTTGCCGGTGCTGCGCCGCCTGGCGACGGCCGAGTCCGGCGTGCGTCTGGTGGCCGACAAGGACCTGCGTGCCCCCGCGTTCAAGATGCAGTTCGGCGCCTGTGTGCTGGAAGCCGGTGCCTATGGCGACGGCAGCCCTTTTGCTGACGACTACTTCATCAATGTGTGGGCGCCGGAGCGGAAGGCGGCGACCCGGATCTCGGGCGGTTGCGAGTCGGCGCTGCGCCGGCTCGCAACCCTGATCGACGTCGAACTGGCAACCGGTGCCCACGATGCGTTGCTCAAGCTCGATTGAGGGCCGAAGGCAAGGCATTTCGAACAATGAAGCCTTCGAACCTGGCTTCGTGACCGAGTTCAAACTGGCGATGGGGTGAGCGGCACCGCTTCTAGCCGCTGATGCCCAACAGCGGGCGGGCTCGGCGGCAATTCAGGCGCGTCACCCTGGCGTCGGCCGGTGGAACTTTTCTTGTCAGAATGGCGCTGAGCCACGCACCGATGCCCACCGGCCGTCGACCTGATCTGCAAGGAACCCCCGATGAACCTGGTTGATAGTTTTGCCGATGTGTCGCGCTTCGTGCGCCTGCGCCGCGACATCCATGCGCACCCCGAGCTGGGCTTTGAAGAACACCGCACGTCCGAGATCGTGGCGGGCCTGCTGCGCGAGTGGGGCATCGAGGTGCACACCGGTGTGGCCGGCACGGGTGTGGTGGGTGTGCTGAAGTGTGGCGACGGGCCAAGGACCATCGGCCTGCGTGCCGACCTGGACGCGCTGCCGCTGCAGGAGGAAAACCATTTCGCCCACCGCTCCACCCACGACGGGCGCATGCACGCCTGCGGCCACGACGGCCACACCACCATGCTGCTGGCGGCGGCCTGGCACCTGTCGCAAACCCGTGACTTCAGCGGCACGGTGAACTTCATCTTCCAGCCGGCCGAGGAGATGGGCAAGGCCGGCGCGCTGAAGATGATCCAGGACGGCCTGTTCGACCGCTTTCCCTGTCAGGCGGTGTTTGCGCTGCACAACTTCGCGCTGGGCGACAAGGGCAAGCCGGGTGACTTTGCGCTGAATGAGAGCGCGCTGATGGCGTCGAGCAACACCTGGCGCGTGACCATGGTGGGGCGCGGCACGCACGCCTCGCTGCCCCACACCGGGCTGGACCCGGTGGGCGCGGTGATCGACCTGGGCCAGCAGCTGCAGGCGCTGGTGCCGCGCGTGATCGACTCCAATCAACGCGCGCTGCTGGCCGTCACGCAGATCCAGGGCTCGGACGCCCCCAACGTCATCCCCGACCAAGCGTGGGTGGGCGGCACGGTGCGCACCTTCTCCGAGAGCGCCACCGACGCCATCGAGGCCGGCCTGCGCCGCCTGGCGGACGGCATTGCGGCCGCACACGGGTGCAGCGCCGACATCTTCTTCCGCCGCGCCTCGCCGCCGGTGGTGAACCACGCGGCCGAGGCCCGCTTTGCCGCCAGCGTGATGCGCGAGGTGGTGGGCGATGCGGCGGTGGACGACGCCTTCCCCGCCGTGATGGGCGCCGAGGACTTTGCCCACATGCTGCGCGTGCGCCCGGGCTGCTACGCCTTCATCGGCAATGGCGACGGCGCGCACCGCCTGCCGGACCACGGGCCGGGGCCGTGCATCATCCACAACACCTCGTTTGACTTCAACGACGCCATCATTCCCGTTGGCGCCAGCTATTTCGTCCGACTCGCCCAGCGCTGGCTGGCCCAACCCTGAAGGAGCTTTGTTCATGCACAACAAGAACTGGACCCGCCGCGCCGCCGTGGCCGCCACCCTGGGCCTGCTGGCCGCCGCCTCGGCCACGGCGCAGCAGCGCATCATCCGCATCATCGTGCCCTTCGGCCCCGGCGCGGTGCAGGACACCATCGCCCGCACCTTCAACAACGAGCTGGGCCAGGTGCTGGGCGCGTCGGTCATCGTGGAAAACCGCGCCGGCGCGGGCGGCACCATCGGCACCGCGATGGTGGCCAAGGCCCCGCCCGACGGCAACACCCTGGTGCTGGCCGCCGCCAGCCACACGCTGGCCGGCCACCTGTATGCCAAGCTGCCCTACGACCCGATCAAGGACTTCGTGGGCGTGTCCTATCTGGGCAATTCGGGCTACGCCATCGCCGCGCCGGGCAACCTGGGCGTGAACAACCTGGTCGAGTACGTGAAGCTGATCAAGTCCAAGCCGGGGCAGCTCAACTACGCCTCGGCCGGCAACGGCAGCGCCACCCACATGGGCATGGCCTACTTCCTGGCCAAGGCCGGCGGCGACATGCAGCACATCCCGATGAAGTCCACCGGCGACGCGGTCAACGAGGTGCTGGCCGGCCGGGTGCAGGGCGTGACCAGCTCGCTGATCGGCATCATGGCCTTCAAGGCCGACCCGCGCATCAAGATCCTGGCCTACACCGGCTCGCAGCGCTCCAAATTCATGCCCGAGCTGCCCACCGTGGCCGAGGCCGGCGTGCCGGGCTACAAGTTCGACTCGTGGATCGGCCTGCTGGCGCCCGCCGGCACGCCCAAGGCCGAGGTGGACCGCATCAACGCCGCCGTCATCAAGGTGATGGCCGACCCGGTGGTGCAGGAGCGCTTCGTGCGCCTGGGCGTGGAAGCCGGCACGATGCCGTCGGACGACTTCCAGAAGCTGCTGCGCGCGGATT
This sequence comes from Candidatus Skiveiella danica, assembly GCA_016721925.1. Lineage (GTDB taxonomy): Bacteria > Pseudomonadota > Gammaproteobacteria > Burkholderiales > Burkholderiaceae_C > Skiveiella > Skiveiella danica. Next base: position 241,400 of record JADKHE010000011.1, on the reverse strand, counting down.
GGGACCAGGCGGCCGTGATCGTGAAGGCGTCGGGGGCGCGGATCGAGTGAACGCTCGGCGGGGCCCCTGGGCGCCGCCGGCGGGCAGGGCTCAGTCCTGGGTCCAGCCTTCGCTGGCCGTCCAGAGCGCCTGCGCCAGCGCGGCATCCCGGGCCACGGGCGTGGGAGTGGCCACGGCGCACTGGTCGTAATACAGGCCGGTCTGCTGCGCCACCGCATCGGACGTGGCGCAGTACAGCGTGGTCTTTGCGCCCTCTTCCGAGTCGATCATGAACAGCTTGACCAGGGCATCCAGCGGCCAGGGCACGGAGCGCCACACATTGGTGCCCACCACGCCGGGGTGCAGCGCGTAGGTGGTCACGCCGGTGCCCGCCAGACGGCGCCCCAATTCGGACGCGAACAGAATGTTGGCCAGCTTGGCGACGCTGTAGTCCATCAGGCCGCCGCGGCTGCGGCTGGGTTGGCGCACGGCGGCGAAGTCGATGCCCTTGGCGTGGCGGTGCGCCCGGCTGGCCACCACCACGACGCGCGACGGCGCTGCTTGCTTGAGGCGATCCAGCAAAAGCCGGGTCAGCAGGAAGTGGCCGACATGGCAGACGCCGAAGGCCAGTTCGAACCCGGACTTCGTGAACCCCTTCTGGCCGGCCAGCCCGGCATTGTTGACCAGCAGGTGCAGCGGCAGCTCGCGGGCGTTGAAGGCCTGTGCGCATTGGCGCACGCTGTCCAGGTCGCCGAGGTCCAGCGCGATGAATTCGGCTTTAGCCTTGCCGCCGCTGCGCTGGGCGATTTCGTCAAGCACCTCGGCGGTCTTGCCCGCGTCGCGGCAGGCCAGAAACACGTGGTAGCCGCGCAGCGCCAGCTCCACCGCCGTGACGCGGCCGATGCCGGAGTTGGCGCCGGTGACGAGGGCGACCCGGGAATTGGGGGTCACGGGGGTGGAGGTCGGAGGGGTCATGTCAGGTGCGTCCGCAAGGGTGGGAGGGTGTAGGGCGGTCCATTAGGCTTCGGGCTGTTCATGCAGGCGCCTCGCCTGGGTTCGCAACCCCTCGAAAATGGCGCTGGCGACATCTTCCGGGAAGCCCGGTGGCAGCTGCTGGGCGACGGCTTCGATGGCGTCCTCCACCTTGGCAAGCAACTCGTCGATGATGTCCTCGGCGTTGTCGCCCCAGCCGGACCGTGCGGCGGTCACGTTGAAGTGGCGCCGCATGACGTTAGACAGGTGGTAGTGGCGGTTTTTTCCGGAGACGGCCATGGCCAGCCTGGCGTTCTTCCAGGCGAGCTGGTTCTTGCCATGGCCGATGATGGGCCAGGCCGAGAGCACGTCGTACAACGGGGTCAGCGTGTACGCGCCTGCGGCGTGCAGCCGGATGCTGAAGTTCTTCGCGTGCCCATCGGTGGCGGCCATCAGCCAGAAGGTGATCTGGCTGGCCAGGAGCGTGCGCAAGTCGGCGCGCGCGTCCTGCGAGCCGTGCAGCACCTGCGCCAGCTGCTCGATGCCTGGCCCGCCGTCGGCTTCGTACTTGATGGCAGGGTTCACCCCGCGGGCCTGGCAAAAGTCTTCTTGCGGAAGGCGAACAATCCATTGCCCAGACGGGTGCAGCTTGCGGTCGAATCTCTCGACCACCAGCACTGGCGGATGGTCCGCAAACGTGACGATGTCAGCCTGGGCCACGTCGAACCCCAGCGCAGCCATCAGCTTCAGGCACAGCCACTCGTTGTAGACCGAGGTGCGCATGTCGGCTTGCATATTGCCAACGAGACCAAGTGGGAGCTTGATGATGTGCGTCGTTGGGGTGGCGCCCTGTGGGCGCATCCACTGGCCCTGGTGCCGCAGCAACGCCGTCTTTTCCTGGGCACCGGCAATGGAGATGCGAAAGTCGTGCTCGGGCTCCTGCTTGCCGAACGGGAGCCCGGTCACCGTGCGGCGGAGCAAGGCGGCAACGGCTTCATCGTCCAGGGGCTCGCCTTCGATGCGGTCGAAGCCCGTGGGCTCCTCGTGCGCGTCCAGCAGTTGCACGGCGCCCACGCAATCGCGACCGATGGCCGCGAGCAGGTCGAATGTGCCCTCGGAACCCGCAGCGTAGCGTTGCGCCAGGCGCTTTCGGATGGCGCTGCTCTCAGGCAGCAGGTTCTCGAAGAAGTTCTCGACCAGCTCGCCGCGCAGGGGCTGGTTGTCCAGCAGCGGCAGCGGCAGGGAAAGCGACAGCGGCCGCGCGGCGGCGGATGTGAGCCACCTGTCGGCATAGGCCAGCTTCATGGGCTGGTTGCCAGCGGGGGTCCAGTAGCCGACGAGCTCACCGTTGGTCCAGATGGAAAGCGGGCGAGAATGCGCGCGTCTTCCCATGGCTACCAGTCGGTTTCCGGGGGCTGCGCAGGCGGGTTGTCCTCGCGCAGCTGCAGGCTGAAGTGAAGTCCGAGCTGGGCGCACATCCCCAGGAGCTGGTCGACGCTCAGCGTGCCCGGGGCGAGCTCCAGTTCGGAAATGCGCTTCTGGCTCAGTCCTAAGCGGGTGCCCAGTTGAGCCTGCGTGAGCTTGCGGCTCTTGCGCACGTTCACGAGGAGCGCGCCCAGCTGAGCTGAGGTGACGATGGGTTGGGTGCGATTGAGCATAGTTACCGCCTATTCCGGCAGGAGAATCTTAGCGGTATTTCCGGTAAATATCAAAAACCGGCTAAGACGGTAAAATGAAATTACCGGAATATGCAGTATCTAGACGCCTCAGCCCGAAGCGTCCAAGTCGGCCCTGCCCCTGGCAACACCGAGCGCACGGGCATAGCCGCGCGAAAAGACCGCGCGATCAGACGTCGATATTGCCGGCGCGCAGGGCGTTGGTCTCGATGAAGTCACGCCGCGGCTCCACCTCGTCACCCATCAGCATGGTGAACACGCGGTCGGCCTCGATGGCGTCGTCAATCTGCACCTTGAGCAGGCGGCGCACGGTGGGGTCCATGGTGGTTTCCCAGAGCTGCTCGGGGTTCATTTCGCCTAGGCCCTTGTAGCGCTGGCGGCTGGTGGTGCGCTCGGCTTCCGAAATCAGCCATTGCATGGCCTGGCGGAAGTCGCTGACCTTTTCTTCCTTCTGGCGCTCGCCTTCGCCGCGCATGACGCGTGCGCCTTCGCCCAGCAGGCCGCGGAAGGTGTTGGCCGCTTCGGCCAGCGCGGCGTAGTCGGCGCCGTGAACGAAGTCTTGCGTGATGACGCTGCTCTTGATGTTGCCGTGATGGTGGCGGCTGATGCGCAGGATGGGCTTGTCGGTGCGGGCGTCGAATTCGCTGGCCACTTCGGCCGGCGTGCCGGTGGTGTTGAGCTCGCGCAGCTTGAGCTGCAGCGCCACGGCGCTGGCTTCGGCCTCGGCCACCGTGTCCAGGCTGATGGACACGCCGTCGGCCATGGCGCGCAACGCTTCGGCGTCCATGAACGCGCCGACGCGGGCGATAACGGCCTCGGCCACCTGGTGCTTGCGCGCCAGCTCGGCCAGGGTGTCGCCGGCCAGGGTGGAGCCGGCGGCGCCGCCCGTGAACACGCTGGCGTGCACCAGCGCGATGCGCAGCAGGTAGCTGTCGAGGTCGGTGGGGCCCTGCAGGTAGAGCTCTTCCTTGCCGGACTTGACCTTGTACAGCGGTGGCTGCGCGATGTAGATGTGGCCGCGCTCCACCAGCTCGGGCATCTGGCGGTAGAAGAAGGTCAGCAGCAGGGTGCGGATGTGCGCGCCGTCCACGTCGGCGTCGGTCATGATGATGATGCGGTGGTAGCGCAGCTTGGCGACGTTGAAGTCGTCGTTGCCGGTGGTGCCGCCGGCCTTGCCGATGCCGGTGCCCAGCGCCGTGATCAGCGTGAGGATTTCATTGCTGGTCAGCAGCTTTTCGTAGCGGGCTTTTTCCACGTTCAGGATCTTGCCGCGCAGCGGCAGGATCGCCTGGAACTTGCGGTCACGGCCCTGCTTGGCCGAGCCGCCGGCGGAGTCGCCCTCGACGATGTAGATCTCGCACAGTGCGGGGTCTTTTTCCTGGCAGTCGGCCAGCTTGCCGGGCAGGCCCATGCCGTCGAGCACGCCCTTGCGCCGGGTCATGTCGCGGGCCTTGCGGGCGGCCTCACGGGCGCGTGCGGCCTCGATGATCTTGCCGACGATGATCTTGGCGTCGGCCGGGCGCTCCTGCAGGTAGTCCGTCAGCAGCTTGCTGACGATGTCTTCGACCGGGCCGCGCACCTCGGAGCTGACCAGCTTGTCCTTGGTCTGGCTGGAGAACTTGGGCTCGGGCACCTTGACGCTGAGCACGCAGCACAGGCCTTCGCGCATGTCGTCACCGCTGACCTCGACCTTGGCCTTCTTGGCCAGCTCGGATTCGTCGATGTACTTGTTGATGACGCGGGTCATGGCCGCGCGCAGGCCGGTCAGGTGGGTGCCGCCGTCGCGCTGCGGGATGTTGTTGGTGAAGCAGAGCACCTGCTCGTTGTAGCCGCTGTTCCACTGCATCGCGACCTCGACGCCGATGTTGGTGCCCTGGTCGCTCTGGCGGTCGCCGATGGCATGGAAGATGTTGGGGTGCAACACCGTCTTGCCCTTGTTGACGTAGTTCACGAAGCCGCGCACGCCGCCGGCGCCGGCAAAGTCGTCTTCCTTGCCCGTGCGCTCGTCCTTCAGGCGGATGCGCACGCCGTTGTTCAGGAAGCTCAGCTCGCGCAGGCGCTTGCTGAGGATTTCGTAGTGGAAGTCGTTGTTCTGCTGGAAGATCTCGGTGTCGGGCAGGAAGTGCACCTCGGTGCCGCGCTTCTCGGTCTCGCCGATCACCTTCATGGGGGAGACTTCGACGCCGTTGACCGTCTCGATGATGCGGTTCTGCACGAAGCCCTTGCTGAACTCCATCGCGTGGACCTTGCCTTCGCGGCGGATGGTCAGGCGCAGCATCTTGGACAGCGCGTTCACGCAGCTCACGCCCACGCCGTGCAGGCCGCCAGAGACCTTGTAGCTGTTCTGGTTGAACTTGCCGCCGGCATGCAGCTCGGTCAGGGCAATCTCGGCCGCCGAGCGCTTGGGCTCGTGCTTGTCGTCCATCTTCACGCCGGTGGGGATGCCGCGGCCGTTGTCGACCACGCTGATCGAGTTGTCGGAGTGGATGGTGACCAGGATGTCATCGCAGTGGCCCGCCAGCGATTCGTCGATCGAGTTGTCCACCACCTCGAACACCAGGTGGTGCAGGCCGGTGCCGTCGGACGTGTCGCCGATGTACATGCCGGGGCGCTTGCGCACCGCCTCAAGCCCTTCCAGGATCTGGATCGCCCCTTCGCCGTAGCCTTCGGAGGCGCCCGCCTGGTGCGCGTCGATCGTGGGCTGGAAGTTGGAGCTGTCCTCGGTGGACTCGCCGGTGTGCACGGCGTCGTCGGGCTTGTTTGCTTCGGTCATATTCGGTTTTCTCAATCTCTTTAATGATCAAAACCCGCCTTTTCCAGCGGGTTTTGGTCATTGTTTGCTATCAACTCAGTAGCTTCAGATCCGCATCGGCATCACGACGTACTTGAACGTGGCGTTGTCGGGAATGGTCATCAGGGCCGAGCTGTTGGAGTCGGCCAGGTCGATTCGCACCATGTCCTGGCTCATGTTGCTCAGCGCATCGATCAGGTAGGTGACGTTGAAGCCGATCTCGATGCTGTCGCCGCCGTAGTCGATGTCGAGTTCGTCCACCGCCTCTTCCTGCTCGGCGTTGTTGGACGCCACGCGCAGCGTGCCGGGGTCGATGTTCAGGCGCACGCCCTTGAACTTGTCGCTGGTCAGGATGGCGGTGCGCTGCAGGCTGGCCAGCAGCGGCGCGCGGCCCAGGGTGATGCTGTTCTTGTGGTTCTTGGGGATGACGCGGTTGTAGTCGGGGAACTTGCCTTCGACCAGCTTGGTCACGAACTCCATGCCGCCGAAGCTGAACTTGGCCTGGTTGTTGGCGAACTGCATCGCGATCTGGGGCTGGTTGTCTCCGCCGGCATCAGACAGCAGGCGCTGCAGCTCGATCACGGTCTTGCGCGGGAGGATCACCTCCTGCTTTGGCACTTCGACGTCGAGTGTGGCGCTGGCGAAGGCCAGGCGGTGGCCGTCGGTGGCCACCAGGCTGAGTTGCTTGCCCTCGGCCACGAACAGGATGCCGTTGAGGTAGTAGCGGATGTCGTGCACCGCCATCGCGAACGACACCTGGCTCAGCAGGTCTTTGAGCGTCTTCTGCGGCACGCTGAAGACGGGGCCAAAGTTGGCCGCTTCCTGGACCAGCGGAAAGTCTTCCGCCGGCAGGGTCTGCAGCGTGAACTTGCTCTTGCCGCCCTTCAGGATGAGCTTGGCTTGCGACGATTCCAGGCTGACCGTCTGGTCCGCCGGCATGGTGCGCAGGATGTCGATCAGCTTGCGCGCACCCACCGTGGTGGTGAAGCTGCCGCTGTCGCCATCGAGCTCCGCGGTGGTGCGGATCTGGATTTCGAGGTCGCTGGTGGTCAGCTGCACGCTGGAGCCGGTCTTGCGGATCAGCACGTTGGCCAGCACCGGCAGCGTGTGGCGCCGCTCCACGATGCCGCAGACCGACTGCAGCGCCGACAGCACTTTGTCTTGTGTTGCTTTCAGGACGATCATGTCTACCTCTTGTCTTCTCTGTTCTTGAATTCAAACGGCCGCGCGAGCGGGGAGCCGCCGGCACCGGCGCGCCACCCGGCATTGTCCCCTTTTTCGTGCAGCGCCTGCCTCACCGTCAACCCTTGAGCGTCTGCTCCAGCACGTGCAGCTGCTGGTTCAGTTCGGTCATCTGCTGGCGCTCGCCGGAAATCTTGCGCACCGCATGCAGCACGGTGGTGTGATCGCGCCCGCCGAACAGCTCGCCGATCTCGGGCAGGCTCTTCTGCGTGAGCTCCTTGGCCAGGTACATCGCGATCTGCCGCGGCCGGGCAATGCTGGCCGGGCGCTTCTTGCTGTACATGTCGGCGACCTTGATCTTGTAGTAGTCGGCCACCGTCTTCTGGATGTTTTCCACCGAAATCTGTCGGTTCTGGATCGACAGCAGGTCGCGCAGCGCCTCGCGGGCGAGCTGGATCGAGATTTCCTTCTGGTTGAAGCGGCTGTACGCCAGGATCTTGCGCAGCGCGCCTTCGAGCTCGCGCACGTTGGAGCGCACGTTCTTGGCGACGAAGAAGGCCACTTCCTCGGGCATTTCGACGCTTTCGGCGCGCGCCTTGTTGATCAGGATGGCCACGCGCATTTCCAGCTCGGGCGGCTCGATCGCCACCGTCAGGCCGGAGTCGAAGCGCGAGACCAGGCGCTCGTGGATGTCGGCCAGGCCCTTGGGGTAGGTGTCCGAGGTCATCACGATGTGGCTCTTTTTGGCCAGCAGCGCCTCGAAGGCGTTGAAGAACTCTTCCTGGGTGCGGTCCTTGTTGGCGAAGAACTGCACATCGTCGATCAACAGCAGATCGAGCGAGTGGTATCGCTCCTTGAACTCGTCGAATGTCTTGCGCTGGTAGGCCTTGACCACATCCGACACGAACTGCTCGGCGTGGATGTAGAGAACTTTGGCGTCCGGCCGGTCGACCAGCAGCTTGTTGCCCACCGCGTGCATCAGGTGGGTCTTGCCCAGGCCGACCCCGCCGTAGATGAACAGCGGGTTGTACAGATGCCCGGGCATGGTGGCCACGTGCATGGCCGCGGCGCGGGCCATGCGGTTCGCTGTGCCCTCGACCAGGGTGTCGAAGGTCAGCGCGGTGTTGAGCCGGTTGCGCAGGCCGTTGGCAGCGGCTTCTTCCGCCGCAAGGCCGGGGTCGGGTGCAGCGTCAAATGCCGCGATGGCGGAAGATACGTAAGGCCTGGCAACGCTTTCCCGGGGGGTGAGCGCCAACTCCATGGCCACGGGCTGGCCGTAGATCTTCTCCAGCAGGGCGGAAATCCGGCCGGCATATTGCGCGCGCACCCAGTCGAGCTTGAAGCGGTTGGCCACGTACACCGTGGCCCGGGAGAAGTCGTCGGCGACCTGGGCGGTCAGGGGCTTGATCCAGGTGTTGAACTGCTGCTCGGGCAGTTCCTGTGCCAGCTGGTCGAGGCAGGCCTGCCAGAGGCTGTGTCCCGGTCCTTGCGCCGCCTGCGCATCGGATCCGGAGTGGTGTCCCTCGGTCATTATGGGTGTCGATTTCTGTGGATAGTTATTATTGGGCGAGCGCCGGATTCTACTTTGTCAAGGACTTATCCACATGCTGGAAAGTCCTTATGGACCCGGGGTTTGACCGGCGTCGGTGTTTCCTTTCTATTGCCGGGGGTTGGAAACTTTGCGATAATCGCCGGTTTCCCTGAAAGTGTTCAGGGCAATTCTGATACTGAACATCCCAAGGACTCCATCATGAAACGCACTTACCAACCCTCCAAGACGCGTCGCGCCCGCACCCACGGCTTTCTGGTTCGCATGAAGACCCGCGGTGGCCGCGCCGTCATCAATGCCCGCCGCGCCAAGGGCCGCAAGCGTCTGGCTGTCTGAGTCCGGGCCCGCGAGCTCGATCTGGCGAGTCTTCGCTGGTGACGTGTTTCGTTGGATGCCCATCGTGCAGCGGCTGAAAACGCGTCCGCAATTCCAGGTCACGCTGGCCTGTGGCATTGTTTCCCGGACGGCCCATTTCGCCCTGCACCGCTCGCCGCTTGACCGCTCGCCTGCCGGCGACAGTCGCCCGGATCACGCGGGGCCCGACGCCAGGCCGCTCTTTGGCGTGCAGGATGTCTGGGTCGGCGCCATGGTGCCCAAGCGCTGGGCCCGCCGCGCGGTCACCCGCAACACCATCAAGCGTCAGATCTATCAGGTGAGCGCGACCTTCGAGCCGCGCCTGGCGGCGGCGGCCCATGTGGTGCGCCTGCGCGCCACCTTTGATCGCAGCCAGTTCATCAGCGCCACCTCGGACGTGCTCAAACGCGCCGTTCGCGCGGAACTCGAGCAGTTGTTCGGCCGTGTCGCCGATACCGGGCTGGCGGAGCAAGCGGCATGATGATCGTCCAGCGCGCGCTGATGCGGCTGGTGCGGGCCTACCAGTTGCTGATCAGCCCGATGCTGGGCGCCTCCTGTCGTTTCGAGCCGACCTGTTCCACTTACGCAATTCAGGCGCTGGAGCAGCACGGCGCCGCCGCCGGCAGCTATCTGGCCGTGCGCCGCATTGCGCGCTGCCAGCCCTGGTGTGATGGTGGGCACGACCCGGTCCCTGCAGACAGGCCCCGGCTGTTTACCCAGTTGCTCTCCCCTTCCTCGACAAAGAAGTCTTCATGAACGATATCCGGCGCACCATCCTGTGGGTGATTTTTGGCTTCTCCATGGTCATGCTTTGGGACCAGTGGCAGGTCTATAACGGCAACAAGGCGACCTTCTTCCCTTCACCGGCCAAGACCGTAGCCAGCGCCGCGCCGGCAAGCGCTTCTGCGGTGCCTGCTGCGTCGGGGGTGCCTTCGTCGAACGCTGTCGCTGCCACCGCCCAGTTGCCAGCGACGACGGCTGCGGCGCCCGCACAAGCGGCTGCGCCGCGCGAGCGCGTGGTCGTTTCCACCGACGTGCTCAAGCTGACGCTGGATTCCGAGGGCGGCACCATCGTCAAGTCGGAGTTCGTCAAGCATGCCGACATGGCCGACCCGCAGAAGTCGACCGTGCTGCTGGACGAAAGCAAGGACCGCTTCTATGTCGCGCAGACCGGCCTGATCGGCGGCGCATTCCCGACCCACAAGACCCCGATGACCGTAACCGGCGAGCGGGTCCTGAAAGACGGCGTCAACGAGTTGGTGGTGAAGTTCGAGTCGCCCGATCTCGGCGGCGTCAAGCTGGTCAAGACCTACACCTTCAAGCGCGGTTCCTACGCCATCGCTGTGAAGCACGACGTGATCAACACCGGCTCCGCGCCGGTCTCGCCCCAGCTGTACCTGCAACTCGTGCGCGACGGCAACAAGCCGCCGGGCGAGTCTTCTTTCTACTCCACCTTCACAGGCCCGGCGGTCTTCACCGACGCCAAGAAGTACCAGAAGGTCGAGTTCAGCGACATCGAAAAAGGCAAGACCGAGGAGGTCGACAAGAATTCGCCCAACGGTTACGTCGCCATGGTCCAGCACTACTTTGCGTCCGCCTGGCTTCTGGCCGACGGTGTGGTTCGCGAAAACTTCGTGCGCAAGGTGGATACCAACCTCTATGCCGTGGGCATGATCACCCCCGTCAAGGACATCGCCCCCGGAGGCTCGAAGTCGGTGGAGGCGCGCTTCTTTGTCGGTCCGCAGGAGGAAAAGGTGCTCGAATCGCTGGCACCGGGCCTGGAACTGGTCAAGGACTACGGCTGGCTGACCATCCTGGCCAAGCCGCTGTACTGGCTGCTCGACCAGTTGCACAAGGTCATCGCCAACTGGGGCTGGTCGATCGTGGCACTGGTGTTCCTGCTCAAAGTGGCGTTCTACTGGCTCAACGCCAAGGCCTACGCCAGCATGGCCAAGATGAAGGCGATCAACCCCAAGATCATGGAGATGCGCGAGCGCCTGAAGGACAACCCGCAGCAGATGCAGCAGGAGATGATGCGCATCTACCGCGAGGAAAAGGTGAACCCGATGGGGGGCTGTTTCCCGATCGTGGTGCAGATCCCTGTGTTCATCGCGCTGTACTGGGTGCTGCTGTCCAGTGTCGAGATGCGCAATGCGCCCTGGATCCTGTGGATCAAGGACCTCTCCACGCCCGACCCTTATTACATCCTGCCCCTGCTGATGACGGTCACCAGCATGCTGCAGACCGCGCTCAACCCTGCGCCGCCCGATCCGATGCAGGCCAAGATGATGTGGATCATGCCGCTGGTGTTCAGCGTGATGTTCTTCTTCTTCCCGGCCGGCCTGGTGCTGTACTGGCTGACCAACAACATCCTGTCGATTGCCCAGCAATGGGTCATCAACACCCGGATGGGGGTGCCACCGCAGTTCAACTTGCCCAAGTTCTAAGGATCCCTGCAAGGACCGCGCAAGCGGCCCTTGTGCCTTCAGACCATGCCACTGAGCTCGTCCGATCCGATTGCTGCCATTGCGACGGCGCCCGGGCGCGGCGCTGTGGGGATCGTACGGGTCTCGGGTCGGGGGCTGGACAGCCTGACCGAGGCGCTGACCGGCCGTCGCCTGAAGCCGCGCGAAGCCAGCTACGGGGCATTTCGCGATGCCGATGGCTCGCCCATCGACCACGGGCTGGCGCTGTTCTTTCCCGCGCCGCATTCGTTCACCGGCGAAGACGTGCTGGAACTGCAGGCCCATGGCGGTCCCGTGGTACTGCAACTGTTGCTGGCGCGCTGCCTGGCGGCTGGCGCAGAATCCGACCCCACCACGAGCCAGCCAAGGCTGGCTGGCATGCGCGTGGCGCGACCTGGCGAGTTCACCGAGCGCGCCTTTCACAACGACAAGATCGACCTCGCGCAGGCCGAGGCGATTGCCGACCTGATCGATGCCAGCACCGAGGCGGCGGCGCGCAGCGCCAGCCGGTCGCTGGCGGGAGAGTTCTCCCGGGAAATCCACGCCCTGCGCGACGCATTGATTCACCTGCGCATGCTGGTCGAGGCCACGCTCGACTTCCCCGAGGAAGAGATTGACTTCCTGCAGAAGGCTGACGCAAAGGGTCAGTTGGAGCGCCTGCAGCAGGCGCTGGCGCGGGTGATGGCGCGCGCGCGCCAGGGCGCGCTGCTTCGCGAGGGTATCAAGGTGGTGATCGCCGGACAGCCCAATGCGGGCAAGAGCTCGCTGCTCAATGCGCTGGCGGGGGCGGAACTCGCCATTGTCACGCCGGTGGCGGGCACCACGCGGGACGTGGTGGCGCAGACCATTCAGATCGCAGGCGTGCCGCTGCATGTGATGGACACGGCCGGGCTGCGCCACAGCGAGGACGAGGTCGAGAAGATCGGCATCGAACGCGCCTGGGGCCATATCGAGACCGCCGACGCGGTGTTGTTCCTGCACGACCTCACCCGCCTGGATACCCCTGAATACATAGCAGAAGAAGACCGGATCACGCTGGGATTAGGCGAAAAACTCCCGAAAAATATCCCGGTGATCGACGTCTGGAACAAACGCGACGCCGCCTTCCCCGCCGCGCCTCGCGCGGGCGTGATGTTGTCGGCCAAGACCGGCGAGGGGCTCGATGCGCTGCGGCATAAACTGCTGGAAGCGGTGGGCTGGCAGGCCGCGCCCGAGGGCGTGTTCATCGCGCGCGAGCGCCATGTGCAAGCCTTGCGCCGTGTTGACGCTCACCTGCTGTCGGCGACGGCCCACCTTTCGACGGCGTCGCCGACGCTCGACCTGCTGGCCGAAGAGTTGCGCCTGGCGCAGACCGCGCTGAACGAAATCACCGGCGAATTCACGTCCGACGACCTGCTCGGCGTGATCTTTTCCAGCTTCTGCATCGGCAAGTGAACAGGGGCAGGCTGCTTGCCGCGGCCGACTAAAGCAGAAACCGGGCCGCCGCTGCAACTGCTTGAGCGTCCGCCTCGATCGCTCCGGGCGGGCCGCCTTTGCCCCACAGCACCGGGCCTGCAACACCGCCCCAGGTCATCGGGAAGAATTCAGCGCACAGGCGCACCGAGTCCATCATCGGCTGCGCCTTGGCGCGGTCGCCGCTGGTGGTGATGAGGCGCAAGGTCTTGCGGGTCATCAGGTCCTTGAACGGCACGCCGGGAATGCGCAGCCAGCCGCTCCAGTGATCGATGCAGGTCTTGATCGTCGAGGGCAGGCTGTACCAGTACACCGGCGCGACCAGCACGATGTCGGTCGCGGCCAGTGTGGCGTCGAGCAAGGTCTTCAGGTCGCCCTCCGGCATCGGGTACTGGCCGGTGGTGTGGCGCAGGTCCACAAAGGGCGGCAGGTGCATGCGCGCAAGGTGCATCCATTGTTGTGTTGTGCCCTGCGGCAACGTGGCCGCGGCCTGGCGCGCCAGCCATTCGGTGTTGCCCACATGGCCGGCTTCGCGGGTCGATGCGACGAGGAAGAGAAATTTTCGGTTGTCGGTCATGCCGCCAATATAAAGAAAAACTAAACTCCAGCACTATTCATCACCTCCACTGATCGATGAGCACCTTTGATCCCGACGCCCTGGAGTGCCTCGCGGCCATCGTCGAGGAAACCGGTTTCGAGCGCGCGGCGCAACGGCTGAACATCACCCAGTCGGCCGTCTCGCAACGCCTGCGCGCGCTGGAGGCGCAGGTGGGCACCGTGCTGATCGTGCGCAGCCGCCCGCTCAAGGCCACCGCGGCCGGCTTGTTGCTGCTCAAACACACCAAGCAGCTGCGCCTGCTGCGCGCCGATCTGGAGCGCGACCTGCGCGAGCTGGCGCCCAGCTCCACCGGTGGGGGGCGCGAGGAAGAACGAATCTCGATTGCCATCAACGCCGACAGCATTGCCACCTGGGCGCTCGGCGCGCTGGGAGACCTGGTGCGCCAGGGCCTGCCACTGGAGATCATCACCGACGACCAGGACTTCACCCACGAGTGGCTTCGTTCCGGCCAGGTGCTGGGCTGCGTGACGACATTGAAGCAGCCTTTGCGTGGCTGCAAGCTGGTGCCCCTGGGTGCCATGGACTACATCGCAGTCGCCTCGCCCGCCTATGCGCAGACGCAAGCGCCCCAAGGGCTCACGCCGCACAACTTCAGCCGCATTCCGTTCATGGCCTTCAATCGCAAGGACGACATGCAGGGCGGATTCGTCAGCAAGGCTTTCGGGCTGAAGCGGGTGGCCCTGAGCCAGATGTTCGTGCCCAGTTCGGAAGGTCAGGTGCGGGCCGTGCTGGCGGGCTGGGGCGCCAGCGTGCTGCCGGGCCTGCTCGTGAAAGACCTGATCCATGCGGGGCAGCTGGTCGATCTGGCCCCGGGCCATGTCCTTCCGATCCAGCTGTATTGGCATTGCTGGAATCTGGAGTCCGATGTGCTGGACGCGCTCAGTGCAGCGCTCACGACAGCGGCCGCGCGCGCGCTGCACTGAGCGCATGTCGCCCCCGTGGTCCGCGCGCCCGCCGATCGCCCTTTCTTGATGGCCCATCCGACTTCCGCATGAGCGCCCCATGAGCGACGAATCTACCCAGTTTCAGCCGACCTACACCCTGGATGCCGTCGAAGCCCAGCGGCCGCTTTCCTGGATGACTCTGCGCAAGCTGCTGGTTCTGCTGGTATTCATGGCGGCGGTGCCGCTGATGGTGATTGAACTGCTCAGCAGCCAGCGCGAACAGGACGTGGAATTGCGGCGGGCGCGCGAAAGCATCGATGCGCTGACGGATGCCATCGCTGTCAGCAACACCCGGTTGGTCGAAGGGGTCGATCAGTTCCTGCTGGCGCTCGCGGCGTCACCGGTCATCGCAGGCAATGACCTGCAGGCGTGTGCCCGCTACCTGCAGCGCATCCTGGCCCTGCAGCCGACCTATCTCAATTTCGGCGTGATCGCGCCCGACGGTCGTCTGCTGTGCGAGGCCACGGGCCATCCGGCCAGCTTCAATCTGGGGGACCGGGGCTATTTCCAGAGGGCGCTGGAGGGCGGTGGCCTCGTGGTCGGCGATTACCAGGTCGGACGCGTCACCGGGCGCCCGTCGATCGCGTTTGCGCGCCCGGTCATGACGGAAAACGGGGTTACCAAGGGTGTCGTGTATGCCGCCCTGGACTTGCAGGCACTCTCTGACAACCTGCGTGCCGGCAGGGCCATGCCGGGTGCCGCGGTACTTTTGGTCGATGCGGGCGGCATCGTTCTGGCGTCCAGCGGCGGGGACGTGGCGCATTTGGGCCGGCCGCTCGCCGATAGCGACCTTCGCCAGGCCGTCGCGCGCCGCCATGTGGGCGTGGTGGTCGAAGAAAAGGGGAGCGGAGCCGCGGTATTGCGCGCCGTGCGTCCAGTCACGGCGGGCGTTGGCCGGGCTCTGTATCTGGCGGTGGCGGTGCCCGCGGAGACGGTCATCGCGCCGAGCCTGCGACGCCTGCATCTGCGCCTGGCGGGTATCCTGGCCATTGCGCTGGGCGTTGCGGCTGCCGTATGGGTCGGCGGCTACCGGCTGGTGGTGCGTCCGGTGGAGCGGCTGATCACGGGCTTGCGCCATGTCGAGGCAGGCGACTATGTCCAGGCGTTGAACCGGACGTCCTCGCCCCTGCGCGAACTCGATGAACTGCAGCGCTCGCTGGGCAGCCTCGCCATGGCACTCGACGCGCAACGGTTCGAACGCGACCAGGCGCTGGCGGCCTTGAGTGAACGCGAGGCGCGCTACCGGGAACTGTTCAAGGCCAATCCGCAGGTCATGTTTGTGTACGAGATCCGCTCGCTTCGTTTTCTGGCCGTCAACGAAGCTGCGCTGGCTTTCTATGGCTACAGCCGCGAGGAAATGCTCGACATGGCGCTGCAGGATGTCGAGCCGCCGGGCATTCAGGCACCGCCGCAACCGAGTCCAGGCGGCGCTGCGACCGAGCGGAACCTCGCGGTGTCGGGCCCGCGCAGACATCAGAACAAGAACGGCGATATCCGGCTGGTGGAACGGATCGCTTCGCCCACGGTCTTTGAAGGCTGGCCGGCCGAACTGATGATGGTCACCGATGTCACCGATCGTCTGGCCAGCGAGGCGCGGGTGCGCGAGGGGGCAGAGCGGCTGGAGCAACGAGTGGCCGAGCGCACGCGCGAACTCCAGCTGTCCATCCGCGAACTGGAGGCCTTTTCCTATTCGGTCTCGCATGACCTGCGCAACCCGCTGGGCGCGGTGGGCATGTTCGGACAGATGCTGGCCGCGCATTTGGGTGACACCGCGGACGAGCAGGCGCGGCTGTACCTGGCCCGTATCGAACAGGGCGTGCGGGGAATGGAGAGCCTGATCGACGACCTGCTGACGCTGGCCCAGGTGGCGCGGGCCCAGCTCGTCATGGCCCCGGTGGACCTGACGGCGTTGTGCCGCGAGGTGATCGAAGGCTTGCGCCTGGCCGATCCGCAGCGCAAGGTCGACGTGTCACTGGAGGACGGCTTGCAGTGCACGGGAGATGCCGGCTTGCTGCGCCAGATGTTGGTCAACCTGCTGGGCAATGCCTGGAAATTCACATCCCGCACGCCGCAGGCCCGGATCCGGATCGGGCGCGAGCCGGGGGCCACCGGCCCGGCGGCAGCCTTTTTCGTGCAGGACAACGGCGCGGGGTTTGACATGAAATTTGCGGGTCGTCTGTTTCTGCCGTTCGAACGCCTGCATGGCGACCATGATTTCCCGGGCACCGGCATCGGCCTGGCCACGGTCCAGCGCATCGTGGCGCGCCACGGCGGGCGCATCTGGGCCGAGGCCGTGCCCGAACAGGGCGCGACGTTCCACGTTGAAATCGGTTCACACCTGCCGGACTGAGGTCGCTTCACGTTTCGGCACCTGACGGCGCTGTGTGGGTTTGCCGCCCGTCCAGCCGCCGTGCACCCTTGCGTGGGGTGATGGCCCGAATGCGAGACCACGGGAAGTGCCTGCGGCAGACGCAGCGTTGGACCTGGAGTCTGTGTTGAGACGAACCAGTTTATATTTGACCTTGACGTGCACATTGAATACTCAAACGGATAAAATGTGCGAATGAACGCCCCCACGCCCGTCAAACTGTCATTCAAGGCCCAGATGCTGCAGGCCCGCGAAGCGGCCATCATCCAGTCGGTCAACCGCTTGCTGGCCGAGAAAGGCTTCGATGCCATGACCGTCGATGAAGTGGCCGCGGACGTGGGCATCGCCAAGGCCAGTCTGTACAAGCATTTTCCCAGCAAGGAGGACCTGGCCTGCGCGGCGATGGTGCGGGTGATGCGACGTGCCCAGGACTTCCTGCAGTCGCTGCCGGCCGATGCGTCGCCGCTGGACAACATCCGCGCCGTCGCGCGCTGGACCATGCAGGTTCAACTGGCCGGTGAAATGCCATCCTTGCCCAGCCAGAACTCCAGCCTTCGCGCCACCCTGATGAAGAGCCGGGACTACATGGACGGGCTGATCGAGATCAGCGACCAGCTCGGGGGCTGGATTGAAGCAGCGCAAGCCCAAGGCAGCTTGAACCCCGGCCTGCCGCCGCTGGTCGTGCTTTACACACTCTTTGCGCGCGCATGCGACCCTGTGCTGGAGTTCTTGAAAATGGCTGGCCTTCACACCGACGAGCAGATCGTCGATCTGGTGATGGCGACTTGCTTCGAGGGTTTGCGGTCCCGCTAGCCACAGGTGGCTCGCAAGGCTCCCCGGAGCAGTTACGTGGCCGCAATCGCGGCCCGATGCGTCAGCGCACCAGCAACACCGGCGTGCTGCAATGCGCCAGCACCTGCGTGGCAACCGAACCCATCACCAGGTTGGTCAGCGCGCTGTGACCGTGCGAGCCCATGATCACGAGGTCGAACTTCCCGGCATCCGCGAATTTGGCAATGGCCTCGCCCGCATGGCCGACTTTCCAGGCGCTTTTTGCATTGATGCCATGGCGGGCCAGGAATTTGCACACCGGCGCCAGGATCTTCTCCGCCTCTTCGGCGTGGTAGCCATCGGCGACGTCCTTTCCAACGGCGGCGCGGGCCCGCGGGGGTAGCGGCGCCTGAGCTGTGAAGACCGTATAGTCATTGACCGCTGCGAACAACTCGATGTGCACGGTCAAGTAGGCCAGCATTTTCTTTGTGTACTTGCTTCCGTCAACAGCCAGAAGGATCTTCATGGTGGGGCTCCTTTTCGATGGTCGATGCCGCGAGTTTAGCCCTGTCAGTCCGTTGGTTTGAGCGCAACCGCTTCTGCTGCCTTACGCAGTGGCGCCGGCCACTCCTGGAAAGTGGCCGGCTCATAGGCTTGCGCGCACTCTGGACGCGCGGCACGCTCAGGCTGCGGGCAAGATGACCTTGTCGATCACGTGGATCACGCCGTTGCTGGTGAAGACGTCGGTGGCAACAATGCCCGCCTGGCGGCCACGGCGATCGGTGATCTTCAGCGAAGCGTTGACCGTGAAGGTCTCGCCCTGAACGGTCGGGATGGCGGCACCCACTGGCACATCGGCCTTGAGCACACGGCCCGAAACGACGTGGTAGGTCAGGACCTTGGTCAGCAGCGGCTTGTTGGCCAGCAACGCTTCTTTGCTCACGCCCAGCTCGCCCAGCAAGGCCGCGAAGGCCGCATTGGTGGGAGCGAACACGGTGAACGGGCCGGTACCTTGCAACGTGGAGACCAGGCCCGCTGCGACAACCGCTTCCACCAGGATGCTGAAGTCCGGCAGGCTTTGCGCCGTGGCCACGATGTCTTTGTTGGCCGGCAGGATGACTTTGTCAATGACGTGAATCACGCCGTTGCTGGCAGCGACGTCGGTGGCCGTGATGTTGGCCACCCGATTGCGGCCATCGGTGATCTTCAGGCCACCGGTCGACTCGATCTTGAATACGCCACCCTGGACGGAGGTGATCGCTTTGCCCACAGGTACGCTGGCGGCAGGAACCTTGGCGGGCACCACGTGGTAGGTCAGCACGGCGGTCAGCAAGGGCTTGTCGGCGAGCAACGCGGCCTTGGTGATGCCCAGTTCCGTCAGCAGGGCGGCGAAGGCGTTGTTGGTCGGCGCGAAGACCGTGAAAGGCCCGGCGCTCTTCAGCGTTTCCACCAGTCCGGCCGCTACGACGGCTTCGACCAGGATACTGAACTGCGGGTCGCTCAGGGCGACCCCAACGATGTCGGGGGTAGACGGGGCATCATCGCCGCCGCCGCAGGCAGCCAGCGCGGCGGTCGCGGTGGCGGCAAGGGACAACTTCAGGAATTGGCGTTTGGGCATCGGGCTCATGGTGGATCTCCAGGTTGTGCCAGGTTGCGTGATGGCCCGGCAGGGGTTGCGAAAGCCCGATATTAAGACCAATGAGTATCCGTAGATACTGAATGGTTACTAAACAATACTAATCGGTATTCATATCGACTGGTACGGTCATGTCTGGAATGAAGGCCGCCGGCTCACCCTTGCGCAAGTACCCAAATGGGTTTGCGATGACGCGGCAGCCGTTGTGCCGATAGTCGCTGGGGGCATGCAGGTGACCGTGCAACCAAAGCTGCGCCTGGGGCAGCAGGTCGTCCAGCCGGTTGCAGAAGCCGGCTGTGCCGGGCGTCAGTCCGTAACGCGGGTCGGCACTCTTCAGGCTGGGGGCGAAATGCGTCACGACCACTGTGGGGCCGTCAAAGGGCTCGGCCAGCGTGGCCCTCAGCCATTGCTGGCAGACCAGCGCCTGCTCACGCACGGCTTCGGCCAGGAACGGCGCTCCGCCGCGCGTGCCGCCCGTCTTGCGCAGGTAGTAATTGGCGGCGCGCAAGGCCTTTTCGCGCGAGCGCAGCTGCTGCGTCAGCGTCGTGGCGCTGTCGTGCGTGGGCGGGCCCAGCGCGTCGAAGTCGCTCCACAGGGTGGTGCCGACAAAGCGCACGCCACCGAGTGCCACCGTCTCGCGCTCCAGCCAGATCAGGCCCAGGCGCTCGCAGGTGCTGCGCAAGCGGCTGTGGGTTTCATCGAAATCCATGCCGTCGTACTCGTGGTTGCCTGGCACGAACAGCACCGGCACCGGCCATCCCAGGCGCGGAGAAAACCTTGCCAGGCCGAAATCCGGGTCGCCGCGCGCGGCCAGGCTGGAGCCGCTCTGGTAGGAGCCGATATCGCCCGCAAGCACCAGCAGGTCCGCACCTGGGGCCGAAACGGGCCCGAAGTCCGGATGGGCCTCCAGGTGCAGGTCGGACAGGAGCTGGAGGTTCATGGGTTGGCGGACCGGCTGGTGACCTGCGCCAGCGCCTGGCGCAGCCACTGGTGCGCGCTGCTGTGCTGGGTGCGCCGGTGCCAGAGCGCCTCGACATGTACCGCCGGTGCATCAAAGGGCAGCTTGCGCAGCACCAGGTCCTGCGCCATCCCGGTCTCGCGGACGAAATGACGTGGCATGACGCTGAGCAGATTGGAGTGCGCAACCACCCGCCCGGCGGTGAAGAACTGGTTCACCGTCAATACCACTCGGCGCTGGCGGTCCAGCGCGGCCAGGGCCTCGTCGATGAAGCCCCAGGGACGGCCCGAAAAGCTCACCAGCAGGTGGCGCGCGTTGCAATAGCGGTCCATCGTCAGGCGCCCGCTGGCCAGTGGGTGCTTGCGACGCATGACGCAGATGTACTCGCCGCCGTACAGGCGCTGGTGCGAAAACGAGACGGCTTCGCCGGCCTGCTCGCGGGCGGTCATGTCCGCCAGGGCGGCCGGGAAGTAGCCGACGGCCACGTCGGCTGCCGCTGCCTCCAGCAAAGCGCGAGGGTCGCGCGTGGTCAGCGGCACCACACGCAGGGAAACGCCGGGCGCATCGGATTCCGCCAACTGAACCAGACCCGGGACCAGGGTGGCTGCGGTGGCGTCGGCCATGGCAAGAACGAAGGTGGTGGTGGCGCTCGCAGGCTCGAAGTTGCCGGGCGCCAGTGAGGCCTGCAGCGACCGAAGGGCGTCGCGCACGCTGGGCCACAAGGCCAGTGCGCGGACCGTGGGCTCCACGCCGGTGCCACCGCGGCGGACCAGTTCGTCGCCCAGCGCCTCACGAAGTCGGCGCAAGGCGTTGCTGACGGCGGGTTGGGTCAACGACAGGTTGCGCGCGGCGCGGGTCAGGCTGCGCTCGGCCATGACCTCGTCGAACACGCGCAACAGGTTCAGGTCGAGCGTGCGGAAATTGGGCTGAAAAAAGCTGGAAGGCATCGGGTGCAGTCGCTGATCTGTCGCGGTAACTATATATCACCAACATGAATGCAACACATCATCAATATAAAGTAGAATCACATTAGTGTTAACCCTAGTATTTGCCCATGTCCTTGGTCATCGCGACCAGGGCGCACGTAAGAAGGGAAAAGATCATGTCCAGTTATGCCCCATCCCCTTTCTCGGATCGACATCCCAGCCCCGAGCAGCTCGAGGCGGCGCTGCTGACCGCGCGCGATCTGCACCGAGGCTTTGATGGCTCCAAAGGCATGGCAGCTTTGTTGCTGGCGGCCATCGTGTCGGCCATGCTGGTTGTTGCGGATCAGTTGCTCGAAACCTGGGTCGATGGCCACCTGATGGCTGCGTGGGTGGCCTTGTGGGCCATCGGGTTTGTGGCGCTGGCTCTGCTGGCCGGGACGGTCCGACGATTCTCTGCGCGGGTGTTCGTCGCGCTCGACGAGTGGGCGGCCCGCAAGGCCCAGTCGAGGGCCGACGAGCGTCTTTGGTCCATCGCACTGCAGGACGCGCGTCTCATGACCGACTTGCAGTCGGTGCTGGCGCGTGACGACGCTGCAGCCACGCTGTCGCCCGTGGTCGTGGCGCGGGTCCGCGCCCACTCGGCCGTGACCCGGTCCGCGCCTTTGCCCTACGTCTGACGCCACCCGGAAAAAAGCCGCCCCGGTTTTTGGCCGGGGCGGCGCTGGGTTCAAAGGCCGGTAAGGTCGCTGATCCTGTATGGCGAAGCTTGTCCGGCTTCAGACGGCCGCCAGTCGCTTCTCCAGTTCGGCCTTGGTTTCAATCAGCTCTTTCGGCAGGTGGTACGCCAGCTGTTCGAAATGGGCGGCATGCAGCTTCAATTCCTCGACCCATGCGGCTTTGTCGATGTGGGTCACGGTCTTGAACTGTTCGGATGAGAAATCCAGGCCGGTCCAGTTCAGCTCCCCGTAGGCCGGAGCGACGCCGAACATGGTTTCCTCGCCCTTGGCCTGACCTTCGATGCGGTCGATCATCCACTTGAGCACGCGCATGTTTTCGCCGTAACCCGGCCAGACAAACTTGCCGGCCTCGTCCTTGCGGAACCAGTTCACGCAGAAGATCTTCGGCAGGGTATGGCCCATGCTTTCGAGCTTGTGCTCCATGTCCAGCCAGTGCTGGAAGTAGTCGCTCATGTTGTAGCCGCAGAACGGCAGCATGGCGAACGGGTCGCGGCGCACCACGCCCTGCGCGCCGAACGCGGCGGCAGTGGTTTCGCTGCCCATGGTGGCCGCCATGTAGACGCCTTCCATCCAGGTGCGGGCTTCGGTCACCAGCGGCACGGTGGTCGAGCGGCGGCCGCCGAAGATGAAGGCATCGATGGCCACGCCATCGGCATCGTCCCACTGCGGGTCGAGAGCGGGGTTGTTGGTGGCGGCCACGGTGAAGCGCGAGTTCGGATGGGCCGCCTTCGCGCCGGTCTGCTTGGCGATTTCAGGCGTCCAGTCCTTTCCCTGCCAGTCGATCAGGTGCGAGGGCAGCGTGCCCGTGTCCTTCTCCATGCCTTCCCACCAGACATCGCCGTCGTCGGTCAGCGCCACGTTGGTGAAGATCACGTCACTGTTCAACGAAAGCATGCAATTCGGATTGGTGTGCATGTTGGTGCCGGGGGCCACGCCAAAGTAACCCGCTTCGGGGTTGATCGCATACATCTTGCCGTCGGCGTGGGGCTTGATCCAGGCGATGTCGTCGCCGATGGTCGTGACTTTCCAGCCCGCGAAGCCGGCCTCGGGTGGCACCAGCATCGAGAAGTTGGTCTTGCCGCAGGCGCTGGGGAACGCGGCGGCCACATGGTATTTCTTGCCTTGCGGATTGGTCACGCCCAGGATCAGCATGTGCTCTGCCAACCAGCCTTGGTCACGGCCCATGTTGGAGGCAATGCGCAGAGCCAGGCACTTCTTGCCCAGCAGGGCATTGCCGCCGTAGCCGGAGCCATAGGACCAGATCTCGCGCGTTTCAGGGTAGTGGACGATGTACTTGACCGTGGGGTTGCAGGGCCAGGCCGTAGTGTCCTTCTGTCCTTCGGCCAAGGGGGCGCCCACCGTGTGCATGCACGGTACGAACTCGCCGTCGGTGCCGAGCACGTCATGCACCGCCTTGCCCATTCGGGTCATCAGCTTCTGGTTGACCACCACGTAGGCACTGTCGGTCAGTTCCACGCCGATGTGCGCAATGTGCGAGCCCAGCGGGCCCATGCTGAAGGGCACGACATACATCGTGCGGCCCTTCATGCAGCCGTCGAACAGCGGCTGCAGGGTGGCGCGCATGTCCGCCGGGGCCATCCAGTTGTTGGTCGGGCCGGCATCTTCCTTCCTGGCCGAACAGATGTAGGTGCGGTCTTCCACGCGTGCCACATCCGACGGGTCGGACAGGGCCAAGTAACTGCCCGGCCGCTTGGCGGGGTTGAGCTTCTTGAAGGTGCCGGCATCCACCAGTTGCTGGCACATGCGGTCGTATTCGTCCTGGCTGCCGTCGCACCAGTAAATGGCGTCGGGCTTGCACAGAGCCGCCATGTCGGCAACCCAGGCAATCAGCTTGCCGTTCTTGACGTACGCGGGGGTATTCAGGTTCAGGCCCTGCATGGCGGGTGAGTTCATCGGGAAAGCTCCAAAGTTGAAAATCGACTTTTCAAAGGCAGCCGGCCTTTCAAAAAGCGACTTGAAGTCACATGCGCCCAAGGCTGCGATCGCGTGCTTGGCGAGAATCGCGGGGGGATGTCAATTTTATGAACCCCAACAGGTGCTTTGCTTTCAAACCGGCGAATTGCTATGCAAAACTTGCATGACGTTATGCGGGCCAAAAGCTCGGGACGACTCATACAGCGAGCCCCTGAATAGCGACAGGAATGCGCCGACGCCCGAAATTTCCGGCGCGCTCGTCAAAACGGCCGGCCGCGTCAGCGCCGCAGTGAGGGCATTGCCCTTGCGCCGTCAGCCCGTAGTGCCGGATCTGGTACCAGTCCCGAACGATCAGCGGCTGCTGGCAGCCCGGGCACCAGGTGGTGTCGCCGGCCTCATGGCGCACGTTGCCGGTATAGACGTACCGCAGGCCTTCCTTGATCGCGATGTCGCGGGCTCGCACCAGAGTGGACGGTGGCGTGGCCGGCACGTCGGGCATCTTGTGGTCCGGGTGGAAGGCGGAGAAATGCAGCGGCACGTCGGGGCCGAGTTCCTTGCGGATCCACTGGCTCATCGCGATGATCTCTGTGTCCGAATCGTTGTGCCCGGGGATCAGCAACGTGGTGATCTCAAACCACACCCTCGTCTCGTGCTTCAGGTAGACCAGCGTGTCGAGCACGGGCTGGAGATGGGAGCCGGTGAGCTTGAAATAGAAGTCGTCGGTGAACGCCTTCAGGTCCACATTGGCGGCATCCATCTTCGCAAAGAACTCGCGCCGTGGCTGCTCGTGAATGTAGCCCGCCGTCACCGCCACGGTCTGCACGCCCAGCGCATGGCAGGCGTCGGCCACGTCCATCGCATACTCGGCAAAGATCACCGGGTCGTTGTACGTGAAGGCCACGCTGCGGCAGCCCGCCT
The DNA here is from genome assembly GCA_016721925.1 of Candidatus Skiveiella danica. Taxonomy (GTDB): domain Bacteria; phylum Pseudomonadota; class Gammaproteobacteria; order Burkholderiales; family Burkholderiaceae_C; genus Skiveiella; species Skiveiella danica. Next base: position 217,168 of record JADKHE010000011.1, on the reverse strand, counting down.
GCGCGGCGGCGTTGGCAATGGCCGCGGGCGAGGCCTGGTCCATCAGCCGGTCCATGTCGCGCGACTTGCTGATGTCCCAGTTCTGGCAGAACTTGCAGGCCAGGTTGCAGCCCGCCGTGCCGAACGACAGCACGCTGGAGCCTGGATAAAACTGGTTCAGCGGCTTCTTCTCGATCGGGTCGATGCAGAACCCGGACGAGCGGCCATAGGTGGTCAGCACCATGGTATCGCCCTCGCGCATCCGCACAAAGCAGGCGCCGCGCTGCCCTTCGTGCAGGCGGCAGTCGCGCGGACACAGGTCACACTGGACGCGCCCGTCGTCCAGCGTGTGCCACCAGCGGCCCGGATAGGCGCCCTCGTCGGTCGGCAGGGTCGAGTTGTTCATCGCTGCTCTGCGCTGCGGCGCTGCGCCTCGGTCCATTTGTGCACCGTGTAGCGTGACAGACGCACTTCGTCTGACCAGAAATCGCCGGGTAACCCGGCTTTGCGCTTCAGTTGCGCCAGAAAATCGGCGGGATCGGGCAGCTGCGACCAGACCTGAGGCAGAAAGGTGCTGCGGGCAGCGCCACATTCGAAGATCAGGCCATCGATGCCGGGGCGCAGCTGGGCGAGTGCCTCGGCCTCGCCGCTGAACTGCAGCCGCTCGGCGGCGGACAACAGGGAGACTTCGACGGCGATCCGGTCGAGCTCGCCTGCGGTCACCGGTGCAAATCGCGGGTCGCGCATCGCCGCTGCAACCGCATTGGCCTGAACGTCAGCCTGGATCGACCGGTGCGCCTGCAGCGAGCCGATGCAGCCACGCAGCTGCCCGTCGCGGGTCAACGTGACAAAAGTGGCGCCGGGCGCCTGCAACCACGTGGCCGCAGCCGCGTCTTCCGGAGGCGGCTCCGCGCGCCCCGCCGCCGCTGCGATGGCGTTGCGGGCCAGCGGGAGCAGCACATCGCCGGCGTTGGCCGGCACGGTGCGAGCCACAGGCCGGCGGGCCGCGGCGGCGGCCTCATGAAACGCCACGGCCGCGTAGCCCACCACCCGCTGCCGGTCCCCGGCCGTGTCGCCGGAATTGCGCAAGGCGAGCAACTGCGGTTTCAGGCCATGCCGACGTGCGGCCAGCAGCAGGCCATTGACCGGCGTGGCGCCGCAGGCCTGGCGGTGGTTCAGGGTCGGCTGCAGCGCCAACAGTGTCTCGATGGACTGGCGATCCACCGCCTGCGCCGCGGCGTGACTCAGGTAGTGGGAAAGGTCGGAACTGATGATGATCAACGTCTCGGCGCCGCCCCACACCGTCTCCAGCACCTCGGCCACTTCGTCGGGCGTGGCGTCGCCCACGACCAGCGGCACCAGGGAGAACGTGTCGAGCACCGTTTGCAGAAACGGCAACTGGACTTCCAGCGCGTGTTCCTGGGCGTGCGCGTTCGGACTCACGACCACCTGGGGCAACCGTCCCAAGGCTTTGACGGCGGCGCCATCCACAGGCACCTCACCCAGCGGGGTGGTGAAAGCGTCGACACCGGGCAATGCCAGCCCGCGCACCGGCACGCGGTGTGCCGGACCGAGCAGCACGACGCGACGGATCGACTGCCGCCATGGAGTGAGCTGGGCGTACGCCTGCCCGGCGGTCGAACCGGAATAGACATAGCCGGCGTGGGGAACGATCAGGGCCTTGGGCGGCGCCTGTCCGGCATCCTGCGATGGTGCAAACGGCTGCAGAAGATCCTGCACAGCCCTCGACAGCACCGGGCCTTGAGCCGGATAGAACGAGCCGGCGACAGCTGCGGAACGAACCTGATGCATGGCGACCTCCTTCCCACTCGGGTGAGGAGCATTGTCCTGCTGCACACCTGAGGCTGACTTGCACCATATCAAGCCTTTGTGCAACCTGCGCAGGCGGGCTTCGCCCCCATGGCGCACCTTTGCCGGACCCTCTGACCGCGCGCAGCAGATGGTCCGCTGCTGACGGGGCAGGGGTGGAAAGAGCCGGGGATAGGGCGCGGATCGTCGCAGCGGGTGGCCCGACAGGCCGGCAGAAACATCAACGCCCGGCAGGGCCCGGGCTATGCCAGCTGAAGCGGGTTTCGAATGCTACAGAATATGTAGCTAAAAAAGACCTTGGGGCGCTGGGGAATGGCCTAATTCACGGGCAAAACTACCCAGCAGCCTTGCTCAGGCCATGAAGACGGCGATGAAGGCGAGCATGAAAATCAGCACGGCACCGGCCACCGGCAGCACGATGTGCATGTTCTTGACCACGCCCTCGATGGGATCCTGTTCGGCTGCGGTGTCGTGGGCGGCGGGTGCGGACATGAGGTCTCCTGAATCGGTCGAATGGGGCGGATTCTAGCGGTTTGCCGATCGTCGCGCTGCCCTACAGCAGGGCATAGGTGGTGGAGGCGCGGCAGACGCTCTTGCCGTCATCGGCGCCGCGGATGTCGATTTCGCCAAAAGCCAGCGCCTTGCCGGCGCGCAGCAGGCGGGCCTCGATGATCGCGTCCTGGCCCGACAGCGGCTTGAGGAAGCTCGTGTTCATCTGCACCGTGGTGCAGGGCCGGAAGGCGCCGAAGTGGCTGATCAGCGCCAGCACCATCGCGGTGTCGGCCGCGGCCATCATGGCCTGGCCGCACAGCATGTCGCCGACCCGGCTGAGCTGGTCGCTTCTCGGCAGGCGCAGCGTCACCACGCCAGCTTCGCACGATTGCACGCGCAGGCCCAGGGCCTGCACCCATGGGGCAAATAACTCGGCCAGCGCGGCCTGCAGGGTGTCGGTGTTCATCGATCCAGGTCTCCGTCGTGGATTCGGGGGTGTTTTCAATACAGGGCGGCATCGAAGCCCGCGGCGCGCAGGTGGTCGAGCACCTCGCGCACGTGCTCATGGCCGCGCGTCTGCAGCACGAGCTCGATCTCCACATTCTGCGCGGACAGCGCGCTGAAGGCGCGCTGGTGGTGCACTTCGTCGATGTTGGCGCCGGCTTCGGCTACCGCTGCGGTGATGAGCGCCAGCGCGCCGGGGACGTCGCGCGAGCCCACCTTCACCCGCGCCAGCCGCCCGGCGCGCACCATGCCGCGCTCGATGATGGCCGCCAGCAGCAGGGGGTCGATGTTGCCGCCGCACAGCACCAGCCCGACCTTGCGGCCGCGGAAGCGTTCAGGGTATTTCAGCAGCGCGGCCAGGCCCGCCGCGCCCGCGCCCTCGACCACGGTCTTTTCGATCTCCAGCAGCATCAGCACCGCCTGCTCGATATCCCCCTCATCCACCAGCAGCATGTCGTCCACGCGCGCGCGGATGAGGGCTTCAGTGATGCGCCCGGGCGTGCCAACGGCAATGCCCTCGGCAATCGTGCTGGTGCCCTGTGGGTGGTGCGTGCCCTTGATCGCGTTGAACATGGCCGGAAACCGCACCGTCTGCACGCCCACGACCTCGATGCCGGGCTTCAGGGCCTTGGCCGCGGTGGCGATGCCGCTGATCAGGCCGCCGCCGCCCACCGCGATCACGAGCACGTCGAGGTCCGGCACGGCCTGCAGCATTTCCAGCCCCACCGTGCCTTGGCCCGCGACGATGGCGTCATCGTCGTAGGGGTGCACGAAGCTCAGGTTCTGCGCCGTGGCGAGCTCGAAGGCGTGGGCGCGCGCCTGCTCCAGCGTGTCGCCATGCAGCACCACCTCGGCACCGAAGCCGCGTGTGCGCTCCACCTTCACGCCGGGGGTGAAGCGTGGCATCACAATCACCGCGCGCAGGCCCAGGCGCTGCGCGTGGTAGGCCACGCCCTGGGCATGGTTGCCGGCGGACATGGCCACCACGCCGCGCGCGCGCTCGGCCGCACTCAGCTGCGCGAGCTTGTTGCAGGCACCGCGTTCCTTGAACGATGCGGTGAACTGCAGGTTCTCGAACTTCAGGAACACCTGGGCCTGCACGATCTGGGACAGCGTGCGCGACTCGACGCAGGGCGTCAGCAGCACTTGGCCTTGCAGCCGCTCGGCAGCTTGTTGAATGGTTTGCAGATCAATCATGGCCAAATTGTCGCGGGAACACGCGCGCCGGGTGCGGCTTTTCCACATCAAGGTATTCCCTCGACCCGAACTCTGCGTTATGGTGAAGTCAGCAAGCAAAGCGGCTGGAGGCTTATCCATGGTCAAGCGTTCGGTTTCTGATTCATCGGGCGGGTCGGTCCTGCCGTCCCCGGAGCTCGGCCATGCCCCGGTGCTGGACCTGATGTGCTCGCATTTCGTGTTCACGCTGGCGGCCCACCAGGGCCCCAAGTTCAATGTGCGCCGCGACCTCAACAGCCTGATGTCGCTGGCCGGGCGCCACCTCGTCTGGCCGGCGCCGGTGCTGGAGCGCCTGCGCGCCTTCCTGGCACGGCGTTGCAAAGACAACGAACTCTGGCGAGGGCATGAGGCGCTGTCGGCGCGCGCCTTCCTCGACCGCCATGGTGCCTGGCGCGGGCCCTATGAAGAGGGCACGCTGTTCTTCTACCTCGACGAGTACGCCAAGGACGCGCCGCGCGACCTGCTGGCGGTGCTCGCCGCCACCGGCACCTGGCTCAAGCAGGCGCTGAAGAAGCATTCCACGCTGGTGGAAAAGAACATCGACGCGCTCTCCGGCCTGCTGCAGCTCAACCAGGCCGAGCGCGCGCTGTTGCTGTACGGCACCCTGGCGCGCTACCAGCGCGACCTGCGCAGCATGCTGGTGGAGTTCAAGGTCAGCAATGCCCCCGAGGCCTATGCGGTGATTGCCGACGTCGCCGGCGTCAAGGCCGAGGAGGTGGGCGAGGCGCTGCGCGCCGGCTCGCGGCTGGAGCGCATCGGCCTGGTGGAAAACCTGATTTCCGAGCACAACATCACGGATCTGGCCGACCTGATGAAAGTGAGTGAAAAGCTTCCGCCGGTGCTGATGCGCGAATACCGCGACCAGAGCGAGCTGATGGCCGTGTTCACCCGCCCCGCGGCGCGCAGCGCGCTGGCGCCCGGCGACTTCGGCTTCATTGCCGAGGATGTGCAGGTGCTGGTGCGCCTGTTGCAAAAGGCCGTTGCAGACAAGGCGGTGGGCGTGAACGTGCTGCTCTACGGCCCGCCCGGCACCGGCAAGACCGAGCTGGCCAAGGTGGTGGCGCAGGCGGCGGGGGTGGAACTGTTCGAGGTCGAATACGCCGATCGCGACGGCAACAGCCTGTCTGGCCGAGACCGCTACCGCTCCATGCAGATCGCGCAGGTCTTCCTCAAGGGCACGCAGCAGGCTGCGCTGCTGTTCGACGAGGTGGAGGACGTGTTTCCGCCGGTCAGCGTGGACGCGGCCGGCCTGATGGCGCGCCACGAGCAACAGGCGCTGGCCGCCGCAGTGAGCCACTCGGTCAACGGCAAGGCCTGGGTGAACCAGATTCTCGAATCGAACCCGGTGCCGACGATCTGGGTCACCAACCGCATCGAGCAGATCGACCCGGCGTTTCGCCGCCGCTTTGCCTACCACCTGGAGCTCAAGTCGCCGCCGCCGGGCGCGCGCGAGCAGCTGGTGCGCAAGACGCTGGACGGCGTGGCCGTCAGCGAGACCTTCGTCGCCCGCCTGACCGGCCGCAAGGGCCTGACACCGGCGCAGATCCGCACCGCGGTGCGCTTTGCCGGCCTGGCGCACGGCGAAGCCGTGGCCGAGGGCCCGGGTTTCGAGGCGCTGATCGAGCGGCAACTGAAGAACGCCGACGCGGCACTGGGCAACACGCCGCCCGACGCACGGGGCCGCCCGCAGGTCACCACCTGGGATCTGGCGATGCTCAACGTCGAGACCCGCTTCGAGATTCCGCGCATCGTCGAGGCGCTGAAGGTGCGCGGCCACGGCACCCTGTGTTTCTACGGCGCGCCCGGTACCGGCAAGACCGCGTTGGGCGAACACATTGCCCGCGCGCTGGAGCGGCCCCTGATCGTCAGGCAGGCCAGCGACCTCATGAGCAAGTACGTCGGCGAGACCGAGCAGAACATGGCCGCGATGTTCCGCGAGGCGGAAGCCGAGAAGGCGGTGCTGCTGCTGGACGAGGCCGACAGCTTTCTGCAGGACCGCCGTGGTGCGCAGCGCACCTACGAGGTGACCGAGGTGAACGAGATGCTGCAAGGCATGGAGCGTTTCAATGGCATCTTCATCTGCACCACCAACCTGCTGGACCGCATCGACCAGGCCGCGCTGCGGCGCTTCACCTTCAAGATCCAGTTCAAACCCCTGACCGCAGCACAGCGCGAGGCCATGTTCGTGACCGAGGCGCTGGCGGGCGATGCTTCGCTGTTGACGCATGGGGCCAAGGCGCGGCTCGCGAAGCTGGCGCAGCTGTGCCCCGGCGACTTTGCCGCCGTCAAGCGCCAGACCGACATCCTGGCGACCGCCTTCAGCGTCGAAGAGTTCCTGGACCAGCTCGAAGCCGAGCACCGCATCAAGCCCGAGGTCCGCGAAGGCCGTTCGATGGGGTTTTTGCAATAAAAATGACCACTTCCCAGCGTGAAATGGTCATTTTTTGCTATCAATAAAGATGTTTTTTGCCGCGTGACCTGTCCGCTGGCATGAGGCCAGCGGGTGCGGATAACACCCGCAGCGCCCTCACTCCACCAGAAACCGCTCCGCCAGCAGCGCCCAGTAGGCCGCGCCAACCGGCAGGCTGGCGTCGTTGAAGTCGTAGCCGGGGTTGTGCACCATGCAGGCGTGGCCGGCGAAGGTGCCGCCATCTGTGCCGTCGCCGTTGCCGATCAGCAGGTAGCTGCCGGGCACTTTTTCGAGCATGAAGGCGAAGTCCTCGCTGCCGGGCAGGGCCGGGGCCTGCAGGGTGACGCGCCCGGGGCCGACAAGTTCAAGCGCCACCTCGCGCGCGAAATCGGTTTCCGCGCGGGTGTTCACCAGAACGCAATAACCCGGGCGGTACTCGACCTCGGCCGTGCAGCCAAAGCTTGCAGCCTGTTGCTGCGCCAGCGCGGTGATGCGCTGCTGCAGCAGGGTGCGCACGTCGCGGTCCAGCGCCCGCACGCTCAGGCGCAGCGTGGCGTGGGGTGGAATGACGTTGTTGGCCTCGCCCGCATGGAAGGCGCCCACCGTGACCACGGCCATCTGCAACGGGTCCACGTTGCGCGACACCACGGTCTGCAGCGCCATCACCAGGCTGGACGCGGCCACCACCGGGTCGGCCGCGCGGTGCGGCATGGCGCCATGGCCGCCGTTGCCATGAATGGTGATGCCCACGTAGTCCGACGAGGCCATGGCCGGGCCGTCGCGCAACGCCAGGTGGCCGGCCGGGTAGCCCGGCATGTTGTGCATGCCGAAGATGGCGTCGCAGGGAAAACGCGCGAACAGGCCGTCTTCCATCATCTTCACCGCGCCGCCCAGGCCTTCTTCGGCGGGCTGGAAGATCAGGTTCAGCGTGCCGCTGAAGTCGCCGTGCTCCGCCAGGTGCTGTGCTGCGGCCAGCAGCATGGCGGTGTGGCCGTCGTGGCCGCAGGCGTGCATCACGCCCGTGTGGCAGCTGGCGTGGGCCAGGCCGGTGGCTTCAACAATGGGCAGGGCGTCCATGTCGGCGCGCAGGCCCAGGCGTTTGGCCCCCGTGCCGCGCTGCAACTGGCCCACCACGCCGGTGCCGCCCAGGCCGCGTGTGACGCTGTAGCCCCACTGGGTCAGGCGTTCGGCGACCAGCTCGCTGGTGCGGAACTCCTGGAAACCCAGCTCGGGGTGGCGGTGGATGTCGCGCCGCATGCCGGTGAATTCATCGGCGTGCGCCTGCAGGGCGTCCAGTTTGGCGAGGGGGCGGTGTTCCAGAACGGCGGACATGGGGCGGGCCTCGTTTATTGCGCTTGCAGGTTGATGGACTTCGCAATGGCCTGGTAGGCGCTGATTTCCGCCTTGTAGGCCTGGTCAGCCTCGGCCAGCGTTTGCAGCGGCGAGGTTTCCTGGCCCATGGCGAACAGGCCGGCGCGCAGCTGGGTGTCGCCCAGGGTCTTTTGCAGGGCCTGGTGCAGCGCCTGCACCACCGGCTCGGGCGTGTCGCGCTTGACGAAGTAGCCGGTGCCGATTTCGGCGGTGAAGGTCTTGAGCGCCTTGCTCTCGGTGGTGCTGGGCACCTCGGGCATCAGGCGCTGGCGCGCCGGTGTCAGCACGGCCAGGGCGCGCATCTTGCCCTGCTTGACCAGTTCCACCTGGGCCGGGCCGTAGGGGGTGATGAAGATGTCGACCAGATCGGTGAACAGGTCGCGCTGCGCATCGGCGCCGCCCTTGTAAGGGACGTGGGTCATCTCCACGCCGAGATCCTTGCTCATTTTCGCGCCGAGCAGGTGGTAGAACGAACCCACGCCCACGCTGGCATAGGTCATGGGCTTGCCTTCTTTGGCGACTTTGGCCGCATGGGCGGCGAGTTCGTCGGCGGTCTTCGCGGGGAAGCCGGGGCGCACGAAGATGGCCATGGGCGCCAGCGCGATGCGGTGGATCTGGCGGAAGCTCTCGGGCTTGTACTTGATGGCCGAGATCGCCAGCGGGGCCAGGATCAGCTCGTTGGGCGAGCCCTGGAACACCATGTAGCCATCCGACGGCGCGTTCAGCACCTTCTGTGCGCCGATGCTGCCGCTGCCGCCGCCGAGGTTGTCGACGATGGCGGGCTGGCCGAGCGCCGCGCCCAGCGGCACGTTGACGCGCCGGGCGATGTTGTCCGACAGGCCGCCCGCCGGGTAGGGAATCATCAGCGTGACAGGCTTGGTCGGAAAGCCCTGGGCTGACGCGACGCCGGCGAGCAGCAGGCCGGCCAGCAGGCCCGTGGTGGTCTTGAGGAAATGGCGCTTGAGAGATGGCATGACAGGTTCCGGTAGGTGAAGGGTTGATGCAGGATTCCATGCTAGGCACCGGCAGATCATGTGTCCAATGTATTATTTTGCTGATTCCTATTCATTTCGCTCATGATCTACACGCCGTGAACCTCAAACAGCTGGAACACCTGCTGGCACTGGCCGACAGCGGCTCGTTCAGCCGCGCCGCCACGCAGATGCACCTGACGCAGTCGGCGCTGAGCCGCAGCATCCAGTCGCTGGAAGACGAACTGGGCGGTCGCTTGATCGACCGCATCGGCAAGCGCAACGAGCTCACGCCGCTGGGGTTGACCGTGGTGGCGCGCGCCCGCCGCATGGTGCTGGACGCGGCCGACCTGCGGCGCAGCGCGGACCTGCTGCAGCAGGGCAATCTCGGGGCGATCCGCGTGGGCCTGGGCTCCGGCCCCGGGGCGCTGCTCATGACGCCGTTGCTGCAGCACATGGCCCGGCACCATCCGGGCGTGAAAGTGGCGGTCTCTCGCGGCTCCACCGAGCTGCAGTTGCTGCAGTTGCGCGCGCGGCAGCTGGATGCGCTGGTGATTGACGTGCGCCGCATCGCGCCCGCGGCCGACCTGCGCATCGAGCCCCTGGGCGAGCTGCGCGCCGGTTTCATCTGCCGCGCCGGCCATCCGCTGGCGGGTGCCACGCCCGTGCCCTTCGAGGTGCTGCTGGGTTACCCGATCGCCTCCACACCGCTGTCGGACGAAGTGGCGCGGCTCCTGGTCGACCACTATGGGCCGCGGGCCGACCCGGCGCAGATGACCACGCTGCAGTGCGAGGACGTGACCAGCCTTCTTGACACCGTGGCGGTGACGGACGCCATTTTTCTGGGCATCGCGGCAGCGGCGCGCGCCGGGATCGCGGCCGGCACGCTGGCCGAAATCCGCGTGGAACCGCCCCTGCGGGCCGGGGCGCGCTTTGCCTGCATCACGCTGGCCGGCCGCACCGAGGCGCCCGCGATGGGCATCCTGCGGGCGTTTGTGGAAGAGCGGCTGCGCGACTGAGGCCGGGTCAAACGCCGCTCAGTGAGGGGCTTGCGCCCACGGATTGATGAGCGTCAAGCCCAGGTCCTCGAAGTCCTTGAGGTTGCGCGTGACCAGGTTGCCTGGTGCACGAGGCATGTCGCCGCAATTTGCGCATCCGCCATGCCGATGGGCTTTCCCGATCGCTCGCGCTGCGCAACGAGGTCGGCATAGACGGACGCGGCCGCCAGGTCAAAGGGCAGCACCTGCCCGGCGAAATCCTGTTCCAGCATGGCCGCCACGCCGTGGGCCAGTTGCTGCTTGCGCGCGCCGTCAGGCAGGCGGGCCACGCCGGACATCAGCTCGGCCGCCACGACGGCGGTCAGCCACAAGTCACTGGGATCCTGGGCGTCCAGCCAGGCCAGCACGGCGGCATGGGGCTGCGCCCGCATGGTCTCCGACACCACGTTGGTGTCCAGAACCCTCATTGGGAGGCGTTTTCATCAAAGCTGGCGGCACGGGGCAGGTCGCTTCGCTCCGGCAGCGCCAGATCAATCCCGCCCAAAGCGGCAAAGCGTGCATGAATGCGGCTGCCCAGGCCGCGCGGTGCGGCCGGCTGCGTCAGCGCGGCGCGCAGGATGCTGCGCACTTCTTCCTCCATCGACCGGCCATGGGCGGCAGCGGCCAGGCGCAGCTTGTCTTTGATGACCGGCTCAACATTCCGGATGGTCAGCGTACTCACGGGATGCCTCCTTCACTCAAACGAAGTCAATGCCAGCAATGCTGGCACGCAGGATGCGGCGCTGCCCGCTTGGGTGGACGTCTCCCCGTGTCGCTGACACAGCCCCGGGCGCCTGAAGCGGGAGGATTTCTGATTAAAACAAGAGCAAACAACGCCGCATTCACGCCGGGAAGTTGCCAATTTTCTTGTGAAACATCACGCTACACCCCCGCACACCCGCAACACCTCCGCCCCATACGCCTCCAGCTTCTTCACCCCCATGCCGCTGATGCCGCCCAGGTCGTCCAGCGTGCGCGGGCAGCGCTCGGCCACGGCCGCCAGGGTGGCGTCGTGGAAGATCACGTAGGCGGGCAGGTTGTGCTCGCGGGCGACTTCGGCGCGCCAGGCCTTGAGCGCGGCAAAGCGGGCCAGGCCGTCTTCGTTGAGTGCGGCGGCCGCGGGTGGCGTCGCGCGGGCGCCGGGCTTGTCGCGCCGCAGCCGGCGCTCGGTCGGGCCGGTGACCGATTCGCGCAGGTTCACCGCCAGCTCGCCCTTGAGCACGGCACGCGAGGCCTCGGTCAGCTTGAGCGTGTTGAAGGCCTGCGCGTCCACCGCCAGCGCGCCCATCGCAATCAACTGGCGCAGCACGCCGCGCAGCTGCAGCTCGCTGAATTCCGCGCCAAGGCCAAAGGTGCTCAAACCGTCGTGGCCGTACTGCGCGACCTTTTCGGTCTTTTTGCCGCGCAGGATGTCCATGATGTGGCCCGCGCCAAAGCTGATGCCGCTGGCCTGCTGCACGCGGTAAATCGTGCTGAGCAGCTTGCGCGCGGCGTCGGTGCCGTCCCACACGGCGGGCGGGTTTAAACAGTTGTCACAGTTGCCGCAGGGCGTGCTCGCCTCACCAAAGTAGCTCAACAAGCGCACCCGGCGGCAGTCGGCGCCCTCGGCCAGGGTCAGCAGTGCGTCGAGCTTGCCGCGCATGACCTGCTTGAACTCCTCGCCAGCCGGGCTCTCGTCGATCATGCGGCGCTGGTTGACCACGTCCTGCAGGCCGTAGGCCATCCAGGCGTCGGTGGGCAGGCCGTCGCGCCCGCCGCGGCCGGTTTCCTGGTAGTAGCCCTCGATGTTCTTGGGCATGTCCAGGTGCGCCACGAAGCGCACGTCGGGCTTGTCGATGCCCATGCCGAAGGCGATGGTGGCGACCATCACGATGCCTTCCTCGCGCAGGAAGCGGTCCTGGTGGGTCTGGCGCAGTTTGGTGTCCAGCCCGGCGTGGTAGGGCAGCGCGTTGAGGCCGTGCGCGCAGAGCGTCTCGGCAATGTCTTCGACTTTTTTGCGCGACTGGCAGTAGACGATGCCCGCGTCGCCGCTGTGCTCGCGCGTGATGAAGCGCAGCAGCTGCGTGCGTGGCGTCCTTTTTCTCGACGATGGTGTAGCGGATGTTCGGCCGGTCGAAGCTGCTGACGAACTGGTGCGCGTCTTCGAGCTGCAGCCGCTCGACGATGTCGGCGCGGGTCAGCGCGTCGGCGGTGGCGGTCAGCGCGATGCGCGGCACGCCCGGGTAGCGCTCGTGCAGCACGGTCAGCGCCCGGTACTCGGGCCTGAAGTCGTGGCCCCACTGGCTCACGCAGTGGGCTTCGTCGATCGCGAACAGGCTCAGGGCGCGCTGCTGGTGCAGGTCATCGAGCAGGCCCAGAAAGCGCGGCGTGTTCAGCCGCTCGGGCGCGACATACAGCAGCGTGATGGCGCCGGTCTGCAGGCGCAGCTCCACGTCCTGGGTGGCGTCCCAGTCGAGCGTGGAGTTCAGGAAGGCGGCCGGCACGCCGGCCTCGTCGAGCGCGCCGACCTGGTCCTGCATCAGCGCGATCAGCGGCGAGACCACGATGGCCACGCCATGGCCGGCGCGTTGGCGGGCGATGGCCGGAATCTGGTAGCAAAGGCTCTTGCCGCCCCCGGTAGGCATCAGCACCAGCGCGTCGCCGCCGGCGGTGACATGGTCAATGATGCCGGCCTGCGGCCCGCGGAAGGCCGCGTAGCCGAAGACCTCGCGAAGGATGGACGAAGGGGAGAGGTCGAAAGCTATCAAAAAAGGAGCTGTTGAAGACCCATCGACGCCGGGATGGGGTGGTTTTGGTTCGAAAATAGGTGGAAGGCGCCGGCCTTTGGGCTGGCCGGTTGTCGCGCAGAGGTCCCTGCGCGCCCCTGAGCTGCCCGTTGCCGGGAACGACCCGCGGCGCCGAGCGCTATTGTCGCGGCAAAGCGCCGCCCCGATGCCCCCGCGAACGGCCCAGGCGCTCGGACCTGCCCGATAATCCCGGCCCATGAAGCCCGTCACCTACACCCGCGCCCAGGCCCTGCCGGACATCCTGAAGCACCGCATCGTCATTCTCGACGGGGCCATGGGCACCATGATCCAGCGCTTCAAGCTGACCGAAGCCCAGTACCGCGGGGAAGGCTATCGCGGCCCCGATGGGGCTGGCGATCGCTTCAAGGACTTCCCCAAAGACGTCAAGGGCAACAACGAACTGCTTTCGCTGACCCGGCCCGACATCATCCGCGACGTCCACAAGGCCTACCTGGCCGCCGGTGCCGACCTGGTCGAGACCAACACCTTTGGCGCCACCTCCATTGCCCAGGCCGACTACGACATGGCCAATCTGGCGCGCGAGATGAACCTCGCGTCGGCGCGACTGGCGCGTCAGGCCTGCGACCAGTTCAGCACGCCCGACCACCCCCGCTTCGTGGCCGGGGCCCTCGGCCCGACACCCAGGACCGCCAGCATCAGCCCGGACGTGAACGACCCCGCCGCGCGCAACGTGAGCTTCGAAGAGCTGCGCGCGGCCTACTACGAGCAGGTCGAGGCGCTGGTGGAGGGCGGCGCCGATGTGCTGCTGGTCGAGACGATTTTCGACACGCTCAACGCCAAGGCCGCGCTGTTCGCGATCGACGAATACTTCGAGGCGAGCGGCGAGCGCCTGCCGATCATCATCAGCGGCACCGTGACCGATGCCTCGGGCCGCATCCTGAGCGGCCAGACCGTCACCGCCTTCTGGCACAGCGTGCGCCATGCCCAACCGCTGGCCGTGGGGCTGAACTGCGCACTCGGCGCGGCGCTGATGCGCCCCTACATTCAGGAGCTGGCCAAGGCCGCGCCCGAGACCTTCATCAGCTGCTACCCCAACGCCGGCCTGCCGAATCCGATGAGCGAGACCGGCTTTGACGAAACGCCCGAGGTCACCAGCCGCCTGTTGCGCGAATTCGCCGCCGAAGGCCTGGTCAACATCGTGGGCGGCTGCTGTGGCACGACGCCAGAGCACATCGGTGCGATCCACGGCGCGGTGACGCCCCTGGCGGCGCGCAAGCTGCGGCCGGGCGCTTTCTACAGGGAACCGGCCGTCGAGCCGGCCTGACAGGGTCGGGCGTTCTGGCATTGGGGCGCTGCGATTCCTTGCTGAGCGTTCGCTGGGCGGACCTGACTCGCGCACGCCAAAGGCGGCACACCGCGCTGGATCCCCGCCGCGAACGGTTCAATTGGTGCCGAGGCTTCCGACCAGGTGCAGGGCGGTCAGGTCCCGGTGCAGCTGCTTTTCGCTCAGGCCGGTGTGGGCCCGCAATTCGTCGAAAGTGTGGCTGCGTTCGTGCAGAAGGCGCATCAGCTTGTAATGGCGCCCGGCCACCATTGTGCGGTCCAGGGGTGGCATCTGGTTCAGCCGCAACGGCATCTGGCGGTAGTGCGGGGGCAGGGCCTCAGACGCGGGTTCGCCGAAAAGGGCAAATCGCCACAGCACGGTGGCCGTGTCGGTCTGACGGTAGTCGGGCGGCGATTTGCCAGCCGCCTGCGGCCGGCGGTGCAGTTCCAGCGCGTCCAACTCGTCCTGCGCCACCAGGGGACGCACGCTGAGTGTGCCCGACTGCGGCATCAGCACGGCCACCAGCGCGCCGTCGGGGCCGATCACGTGGAAGCTGTGGCTGGTCTGCAATTGTTCGCGGGCCCGCCAGAGCAGGGCGCCCAGTGCCGCATCCAGTTCCACTTCCGAGGCCGGCTCGCGGCCGTCGTCCAGCGTGGGCGTGGCGGCGGGCGGTTCTGCCAGCATCCAGGAACTGATCTTGATGGTTCCCAGCTCCGCCAGTTCGGCGTCGATGCGCTGTCGCAGGGCTTCGCGCGCGGCATGCGCTTTGTTCGCGGGGGCTTCGGACTTCACGTGGGGGTCAGATTGGAATGGCACTTTCGGCCCGGTGGACCGCTGGGAGACTCGAAAATTGTCAGGTGCCACGGCAAGGCTGTCAATCGCAACCACGCGCGGCCGGCGTAAATACGGTGAGCAACTGTTGCGGGCGTCGTCGGGGGCGCCGCCGGCAAGGCCGGCTTGTCCGGTAAAATCCGCCGCTTCCAAGGAGCGTTGCAGCGCGGGCCCGTGCGGGCCCTGTGTCAGGCTTGGACCCCGCTTGCCGGGATGCAACGACGCTCACCTGTTAGCCTTTTCCCAGGTGAGATGCATGCCAGAATCGATTTCTTCCCCCGCGGCCTCTGCGGCCGCAGTGCGGGATGTGCCCCCCATGAAACTGTCCGGCCTGGAGCCGGTCACCATTGGCGCTGTCTTTTCCGTCGAAGACAGGGCTGAAGCGCAGTCCCCGAGTGCCACGTTCGTCAACATCGGCGAGCGCACCAACGTCACCGGCTCCAAGGCCTTCGCCCGCATGATCCTGAACGACCAGTTCGAGCAGGCGCTGGCGGTGGCGCGCCAGCAGGTCGAAAACGGCGCCCAGGTCATCGACATCAACATGGACGAGGCCATGCTGGACAGCCAGGCGGCCATGGTGCGCTTCCTGAACCTGATCGCCGGCGAGCCCGACATCGCCCGCGTGCCGATCATGGTGGACAGCTCCAAGTGGGAGCGTGATCGAGGCCGGCCTGCGCTGCATCCAGGGCAAGGGCATCGTCAACTCGATCAGCATGAAGGAGGGCGTGGACGAGTTCAAGCGCCAGGCCAAATTGGTCAAACGTTATGGCGCGGCCGCCGTGGTGATGGCTTTTGATGAACAAGGCCAGGCAGATACCTTCGAGCGCAAGATCGAGATCTGCGAGCGTGCCTACCGCGTCCTCGTGGACGAGGTGGACTTTCCGCCCGAAGACATCATCTTCGACCCCAACATCTTCGCCATTGCCACCGGCATCGAAGAGCACAACAACTACGCGGTGGACTTCATCGAGGCCACGCGCTGGATCAAGCAGCACCTGCCGGGCGCCAAGGTGTCGGGCGGCGTGTCCAACGTCTCTTTCAGCTTCCGGGGCAACGACCCGGTGCGCGAGGCCATCCACACCGTGTTCCTGTACCACGCGATCGCGGCCGGCATGGACATGGGCATCGTCAACGCGGGCATGGTGGGCGTCTACGACGACCTGGAGCCGGAACTGCGCGAGCGCGTCGAGGATGTGGTGCTGAACCGCCGTCCGGATGCGGGCGAACGCCTGGTCGAGATCGCCGAAACCGCCCGAAGCGGCGCCAAAGATGAAGGCAAAAAGCTCGAATGGCGCGGCACACCCGAATCCCCCAGGACCGTGGGCGAGCGCCTTTCGCATGCTCTGGTGCATGGCATCACGGACTTCATCAACGACGACACCGAAGAGGCCTACCGCGCCATTCTGGCCACGGGCGGCCGACCGCTGCACGTCATCGAAGGCCCGCTGATGGACGGCATGAACGTGGTCGGCGACCTGTTCGGCCAGGGCAAGATGTTCCTGCCGCAGGTGGTGAAGTCGGCCCGCGTGATGAAGCAGGCCGTGGCGCACCTGCTGCCCTACATCGAGGCCGAGAAGCTGCTGCAGGCCGCCGCTGGCGAGGCATCCCGGGCCAAGGGCAAGATCGTGATCGCCACCGTCAAGGGCGACGTGCACGACATCGGCAAGAACATCGTCACCGTGGTCCTGCAGTGCAACAACTTCGAGGTGGTCAACATGGGCGTGATGGTGCCGGCCCACGAAATTCTGGCACGGGCGAAAGCGGAAGGCGCCGACATCATCGGCCTGTCCGGCCTGATCACGCCCAGCCTGGAAGAGATGCAATACGTAGCGGGCGAGATGCAGAAGGACGATTACTTCCGCTCTCGCCTGATGCCGCTGATGATCGGCGGCGCCACCACCAGCCGGGTGCACACCGCCGTCAAGATCGCGCCGCACTACGACGGCCCGGTGGTCTATGTGCCTGACGCCTCGCGCAGTGTCAGCGTGGCGCAGGGTTTGCTGTCTGACCAGGCGGCCGCCTACATCGCCGAACTCAACGCCGACTACGAGCGCGTGCGCACGCAGCACGGGAACAAGAAGCCGGTCGTGCTGTGGCCGCTGGACCAGGCCCGCGCCAACAGGACGCCGATCGACTGGACCGGGTACCAGCCGCCGAAGCCCAAGTTCATCGGCAAACGGATCTTCAGGAACTTCGACCTGGCCGAGCTGGCGCGCTTCATCGACTGGGGCCCGTTCTTCCAGACCTGGGACCTGGCCGGCCCCTACCCGGCGATCCTGCAGGACGAGGTGGTGGGTGAACAGGCGCGCAAGGTCTTCGCCGATGGGCAGGCGATGCTGCAGCGCCTGATCGACGGCCGCTGGCTCAGCGCCAGCGCGGTGGTCGGCCTGTACCCGGCCAACGCGGTGAACGACGATGACATTGAGCTGTATACCGACGAGACCCGCAGCCAGGTCGCGCTGACCTGGCACGGCCTGCGCCAGCAGACCGAGAAGCACGAGATCGACGGTCCTGTGATGCGCCCGAGCCGCTGCCTGGCCGATTTTGTGGCCCCGAAGGGTGTGGCAGACGATTATGTCGGCGTGTTCGCCGTGACCGCCGGCCTGGGCGTGGAGAAAAAGGAGCAGGCCTTCATCGACGCGCACGACGACTATTCCGCGATCATGCTCAAGTCCCTGGCCGACCGGCTGGCCGAGGCCTTTGCCGAGTGCCTGCACCACCGCGTGCGCACCGACCTGTGGGGTTACGCGCCCCAGGAGGCGCTGAGCTCTGAAGACCTGATTGCCGAGAAGTACACCGGCATCCGCCCCGCGCCGGGTTACCCGGCCTGTCCGGACCACAGCGTGAAACGCGCGATGTTCGAATTGCTGCAGTGCGGCGACATCGGCATGGGCCTGACCGAAAGCCTGGCCATGACACCGGCCGCCAGCGTCAGCGGCTTCATGCTGAGCCACCCACAGAGCACGTACTTCAACGTCGGCAAGATCGGCGAGGACCAACTCATGGCGCAGGCGTCGCGGCGCGCCATGCCGCAAGCCGAGCTGCGGCGGCTGCTGGCTTCGAACCTGTAGTCGCGCCACGTTTCCTGGAACTATGCACGGTCTGTAACGCTTTCCTGGCCTGCCCTCTGTTCGCTTCCTGTTCGTCCCGCCACAATCGCGTCATGCGATTGGTGGGTCTGGATTCTTGGATGGGGCGCCTTGCCGGGTGGCTGTGCGCGACGCGGCAAGTGGTCGCGCTCGGTTTTCTGGTGTGTCTGGCCGGCGCCCATGCCGCACCCCCCCCGGTTGCCCTCACGCTCGGCGAATCCCAATCCACTGTCGCGCTGGCCAACCACAGCGAGTTCCTGGTGGATGTGGGTGGACGCCTGACGGCGGCCGACGTCGAATCCCGGCAGTCAGAACTGCCCTTCGCTCTGCGGCCCGACGGACACAAGACCCTGCTGACCGATGGCGATGTGCTCTGGATCCGCTTCGTGGCACGGGTGACGGACCGGGATGCGCGCTGGCTGCTGGAGGTGGACCTGCCGGGTGTCGATGATGCCTCGCTCTACTACCGCAATGCAGCAGGGGCGCTGGTGGTGCAGCATGCGGGGGACAGCCTGGCCCAGAGCCAGTGGGCCGAGCGCGGCCGCATGCCCTTCTTTTCGCTCGGCCCGGATACCAGCCGCGAGGTCACCTACCTGGTGCGGATCAGCCATGCGCGGGTGCCATTCTCTGGGGGCCTGTTTCTCAAGACCCAGGTGGTCGCGTCCGACCAGGAGCAGCGCGCGCAGTTTTTTCTTGGCGGCTATTTCGGCCTGGCCGCGCTGGCGGTTTTTGTGGCACTGGCCAACGCGCTGGTGTATCGCGATCGCGGGTTCGGTGCCTATGCGATCTACGTGCTGGCCATGATCCTGGGGCAGGCGGGCATCACGGGCGTCGGCGGGATGCTGTTCTGGCCCGAAATGCCGGCCCTGAACAATCCGATGACCTTTTTCATGCCCTTGCTCGCGGGTGCGCTCGGTGTCTGGTTTGTCCGGATTGTTGCGACGCCGCAACAATACTCGACCCTGCTGGACCGCCTGGCGGTCAGTATCATTCTTGGCCTGATTGCCGTGGCCGGCATCGACGCCGTGGTGCCGAGTGTGATCGGATTCGAGCTGAGCCTGTACCTGCTGGCGCTCTCGATGGGCGTGGTCCTGTTGCTGCTGGGGCTGGCCATTGCCCGGGGCGACCGGCACAGCCGATGGATCGCGGCCGGCTATGCCTTGATCGTTCTGGGCGGCATTTTTCCCGTGGCGCGCAATTTTGGCCTGATCCAGTCCGGCTTCCTGTCCGAATACGGCCTGATGCTCGGCTCGGCCATGGAGATGCCGCTTCTTTTTTACGGGTTGAACCGGCGCTTGAACGAACAGACCGAGACCCGCGCCCGCGCCCGCGCCTTGGCGGTGACCGATCCGCTGACGGGTCTGACCTCGCACCGCCGGCTGTTGACGCAGCTGCAGGCCTCGATCAACCGCGCGCGCAATGGCCGGCCGTTTGCCCTGATGGTGGTGGAACTGGCCAACCATGCGGCGCTGGCGCGCGAACTCGGGCGCGAAGGCGCCGAGCGGGCGCTGGTCCTGGCAGCCTCGCGGCTGCGGCGGGTGGTGCGTGGCACGGACACCGTGGCCCGGGTCGGGGCCCAGCATTTTGCGGTGCTGATGGACAGCCCCTGTTCGCTGGACGAGGCCAACGCCATCGCCACTCATGCCGTGGCGCAGGGGCTGCGCGAAAACGAAGTCCTGCCGCCCGGCGCCAGCCTGCGCTTTCATGTGGCCCTGGGCCAGCTGCCCATGGTGGACCTGGACGCCGTAGCCACCCTCGATATGCTGCTGGCGGAACTGAAGGCCATCAGCCTGGACGCGCGCAAGACCATCCGGGTCGTCAAGCGCTGAGCGGGCGCCCGGCGGCCCCGCCAGGGCTTTGCGTGGGCTTGCGCCGGGCGATATTCAAGGAAAATCGGCACTTTCCCAGCGCGGTATGGTCATTTCATGCTATCAATAAATGACGGATTCCGGCGGTCACGCCGAGCGCAGGGCACGCCGGTACTGCACCGCTTCGGCCACATGGGCGACCTGGGTGTCGGGTGCATCCGCCAGATCGGCGATGGTGCGCGCCACCTTGAGCGCGCGGTGGATCGCGCGTCCGCTCCAGCCCAGACGGGCCGCGGCGGTATTGAGGAACTTCACGGCGGCTGGGTCCAGCCCGGCGTGGGCATCGATGTCCCGCCCCTGCAGTGCCTGATTGGGTTTGCCCTGGCGGGCCAGCGCGCGCTCACGGGCTTGCGTGCAGCGGGTGCGGATGTTGGCGGTGCCCTCGCCCGGGGGGGCGTTCAGGAGTTCGCTGGCCGCCAGTGCCGGCACCTCGATGTGCAGGTCGATGCGATCCAGCAGCGGTCCGGAGAGCCGCCCCTGGTAGCGCAGCACCTGGTCGGGCGTGCAGCGGCAGGCCTTGAGTGTGGATCCCAGGTAACCGCAGGGGCACGGATTCATGGCCGCGATCAGCTGAAAGCGGGCCGGGAACTCCGAGCGCCGGGCCGCGCGGGAAATGGTGATGGTGCCGTTTTCGAGAGGCTCACGCAGGGCTTCCAGTGCGGCACGCGGGAACTCTGGCAGTTCATCTAGAAACAGCACGCCATGGTGCGCCAGGGAGATTTCTCCGGGCCGCGGCGGGGAACCGCCGCCCACCAGCGCCACCGCACTGGCCGTGTGGTGGGGGTTGCCGGTCGGGCGCTGGGCCCAGCGGTCCAGTGAGAACCGTCCGCCCAGCGAGGCGACGGCCGCACTTTCCAGGGCTTCCGTGACGGACATCGCCGGCAACAGGCCGGCAAAGCGCTGGGCCAGCATCGACTTGCCCGAACCGGGTGGGCCGATCAGCAGCAGGCTGTGGCCGCCGGCGGCGGCGATTTCCAGCGCACGCTTGGCGGCGGCTTGCCCCTTGACGTCGGACAAGTCGGCATAACGCGCGGCCTCGGGCAGGGGCGTGGCCGCAAGGCGGGCCCAGCCGTCGTCCGCGGGTGGCGTTTCAGGCGCGGACTGCCCCGGCAGGAACTGGCGCACCACATCCAGAAGGTGGCGCGCCCGGTAGACCTGCGCGTCGGGCACCAGCGCCGCCTCTTCGGCGCTGCCGGCGGGCAGCACCAGCCGCGTGCTGACCTGTTGCCGGTGCAGCGCCAGACTCATGGCCAGCGCGCCGCGCACCGGGCGCAGCTCGCCCGACAGCGAGAGCTCGCCGGCAAACTCATGGCCAGCCAGCTGCGCGGCATCGATCTGGCCGCTGGCGGCCAGGATGCCCAATGCAATGGGCAGATCGAAGCGCCCGGAATCCTTGGGAAGGTCGGCCGGTGCCAGGTTCACGGTGATGCGCTTGTTGTGAGGGAACTCCAGCCCGGCGTTCTGCAAGGCCGAGCGCACCCGCTCGCGCGCTTCCTTGACCTCCACATCGGCCAGGCCCACCAGCGTGAAGCTGGGCAGGCCATTGGCCAGGTGCACCTCGACCGTGACCGGGGCGGCCTCAAGTCCAAGCAGGGCGCGGCTTTGCACCAGAGAAAGGCTCATGGCTGAATGGCTCCTGTTTGGTGCGCTTCAAGGCGACCTTGGCGAGATTGAAGGCACCAAACCGGTGCATACTGTAAATTCATACAGATATGTTAGCGCAGGCGCGCCTTGCGGTCCAGTGTGAGGTGGATCCAAGTCCTGAGAAGGGTTGGCACGGTGTGTGCTTGATGGGTGCATCCTTTCAACTTCAGCGAGAGCACACGATGAAAACTGCCTACCTCACCCCTGTCGCCATTGCCGCCGCCTTCGCAGCCCTGTCGGGCAACGCACTGGCGCAGACCGCTGCGCCCGCTGCGGCTCCGGCCGCCGCAAAGGCGCCCGAGCCCGACTACACGCTCTCCGGCAATCTGGGCATCTTCTCGGACTATCGTTTCCGTGGCGTCTCGCAGACCAACAAGCTGCCCGCGATTCAGGGCGGTGTTGACCTGGCGTTGAAGAACGGCCTGTACCTGGGCAACTGGAACTCCAACGTCGACAGCGCCATGTACAACGGCGCCAGCATCGAGATGGACTTCTACGGCGGCTACAAGGCCACCTTCGGCGACTTCGGCCTGGATGTCGGCGGCATCTATTACTACTACCCCGGCACCGGCGCCAACCCCGCCCTGATCAGCGCCAAGAACGGCGAACTCTACATCGGTGGCAGCTGGGGTCCGCTGACCGCCAAGTACAACTACGCCGTCACCGACTTCTTCGGCGCGCCGGACTCCAACGGCAGCTGGTACCTCAACGTCGCTGCGGCGCATGATTTCGGTAATGGCTTCGGCATCAACGGTGCCATTGGCTACCAGGCCTTGAAGGGCGGCGCAAAGGTCACGCAGATCAACGGCAGCGTGGTCGACAGCATCACCGACTGGAAGCTGGGCGGTACCTACACCGTCGACGGCTGGGTGATGGGCCTGGCGTACATCTCCACCAACCGCGACCTCGCCGGCTACACCAGCCCGGGCAAGAACATCAGCAACGGCACGGCCGTGGTGTCGGTCAGCAAGACCTTCTGAGCGAGCCTGACCGTCTAGGAGTCACCATGAAACTCGTTACCGCCATCATCAAACCGTTCAAGCTCGACGAGGTGCGCGAAGCCCTCTCCGGCATGGGCGTCCAGGGCATCACCGTCACCGAAGTCAAGGGCTTCGGACGGCAGAAAGGCCACACCGAGTTGTACCGCGGCGCGGAATACGTGGTGGACTTTCTGCCCAAGGTCAAGGTCGAGGCGGCCGTGGCCGACGATCTGGTCGATCGCGTCATCGAAGTCATCGAGGGTGCCGCGCGAACCGGCAAGATCGGTGACGGCAAGATCTTTGTCTACAACCTGGAGCAGGTCGTGCGCATCCGTACCGGCGAGACCGGCACCGAAGCGCTCTGAGCGCCCGCCAACCCTGTAAGAGGAAACCGAAATGAAAAAGCTATTAGCCTCCCTTGCGCTGGGACTGGGCCTTCTGATGGGCGCCCATGCCGTCATGGCCCAGGCGCCCGCCGCTGCTCCTGCCGCGGTTGCGGCATCGGCCGAAGCCAAGCCCGCTGAAGCACCTGCGGCCGCGCCGGCAGCTGCTGCCGCGGCGGCTCCTGCTGCGGCAGCTTCAGCAGCAGCGCCCGCCGCTGCCGCGTCGGCACCCGTGCCCAACAAAGGCGACACCGCCTGGATGATGGTCTCCACGCTGCTGGTGATTCTGATGACCGTGCCCGGTCTGGCCTTGTTCTATGGCGGCCTGGTGCGCAGCAAGAACATGCTGTCGGTGCTGATGCAGGTCATGGTCACGTTCTCGATGATCGTGGTGCTGTGGTTCATCTACGGCTACAGCCTGGCGTTCACCGAGGGCAACCAGTTCATCGGCGGCTTTGACCGGCTGTTCATGAAAGGCATCTGGGACAACGCGGCGGGCACTTTTGCCAACGCAGCGACGTTCAGCAAGGGCGTGGTCATTCCCGAGATCGTGTTTGCTGCCTTCCAGGCCACATTCGCCGGCATCACCTGCACGCTGATCGTCGGTGCCTTCGCCGAACGCATGAAGTTCTCCGCGGTGCTCGCCTTCATGGCCCTGTGGTTCACCTTCAGCTATGCGCCGATCGCACACATGGTCTGGTTCTGGATGGGTCCTGACGCCTACACCGGCAAGGAAGTGGTCGATGCCATGAACGCCAAGGCCGGCATGATCTGGCAGACCGGTGCGCTGGACTTTGCCGGCGGTACCGTGGTGCACATCAACGCCGCGGTCGCCGGCCTGGTGGGTGCCTTCATGGTCGGCAAGCGCATCGGCTACGGCAAGGAATCCATGGCCCCGCACAGCCTGACGCTGACCATGGTCGGTGCTTCGCTGCTGTGGGTGGGCTGGTTCGGCTTCAACGCCGGCTCTGCCCTGGAAGCCAACGGTTTCGCCGCACTCGCCTTCATCAACACCTTCGGCGCAACGGCGGCTGCCGTGCTGGCCTGGTGCGTCGGTGAAGCGTTGATGCGTGGCAAGGCCTCCATGCTGGGTGCTGCGTCCGGTGCTGTCGCGGGCCTGGTGGCGATCACGCCAGCGGCCGGCAACGTCGGCATCGGCGGCGCCCTGGTGATCGGTTTCGTCGCCGGCTTCGCCTGCCTATGGGGCGTCAATGGCCTGAAGCACATGCTGGGCGCGGATGACTCGCTCGACGTGTTCGGCGTGCACGGGGTCGGCGGCATCGTCGGTGCCTTGCTGACGGGCGTGTTCAACAGCCCGGCGCTTGGTGGTCCCGGCTACGTGGCCGACTGGGTCACGGCCGGCATGGTGGCCGCCGCCGACTACTCCATCGCCTCCCAGGTCTGGGTCCAGACCAAGGCCGTGCTGACCACGATCGTCTGGTCCGGCGTGGTGTCCTTCATCGCCTACAAGGTCGTGGACCTGACCATCGGACTGCGCGTCTCGGAAGAAGACGAGCGCGAAGGCCTGGACATCACGTCCCACGGCGAAACGGCCTACAGCCGCTGAGTGGTTCCCCGGTCGCGGTGACCATCGCCGCGACCGGTTTTCAATGCGAGAGTCTTCCTTGGATATTCGGCCCACTTCGGTGGGCCTTTTTTTTTGCCCGGTGCAGGGGCCTGGCCGTCGGGCCATGCGAATATTCGCACACGCGCCGTTCAAAAAATTCAGCGCTGCCCAGCCACCCGCCGGTTTACCATGCCGGACCATGTCCGATGCCGCGCTCCAATCCCTGATCGATGCCGTTCACCTGGCGGCTGCCCGCGCCACGCCGCTGCGCATCCGCGGCGGCGGCACGAAAGATGTCCTTGGGCAGAGTCTGCAGGGCGAGGTGCTGGACACCACCGCGTTGAAAGGCATCGTCGCCTACGAACCCAGCGAGCTGGTGGTCACGGTGCGTGCCGGCACGCCGCTGGCAGCGCTTGAAGTCGCGCTGGCGCAACAGGGCCAGTGCCTGCCGTTTGAGCCGCCGCGATTTGGCGCGGGCGGGACCGTCGGCGGCATGGTGGCGGCCGGCCTGTCGGGCCCGGCGCGGGTCAGCGTCGGCGCCGTGCGCGACTACGTGCTGGGCTTGGAGCTGGTGAATGGCCGCGGCGAGGCGCTGACTTTCGGCGGCCAGGTGATGAAGAACGTGGCCGGCTACGACGTGTCGCGGCTGATGGCCGGTGCCTGGGGCACGCTGGGCGTGATCACGGCCGTCAGCCTCAAGGTGTTGCCGATGGCGCTCGCCGAAGCCACCCTGAAGTTCGAATGCGACCAGGCCGAGGCGCTGCGCCGCATCAACCACTGGGGCGGCCAGCCCCTGCCGCTCAATGCCAGCTGCTGGGTCGAAGATGCCGGCATCGGCACCCTGTACCTGCGCCTGCGCGGCGCGGTGGCAGCGGTGGAAGCGGCCTGCCGCACGCTGGGCGGCGAGCGCCAGGACAACGCCCGGGTCGCCGCCGACTGGGACGCCTGCCGCGACCAGCGCCTGCCCTGGTTCGCGGATCGCCAGGCGTCCGAATGCCTGTGGCGCCTGTCCGTGCCGCAGACGGCGCCGGTGCTGCCCTTGCCGTCGGGCGTGGGGGCGCCCCTGGTGGAATGGCACGGCGGCCAGCGCTGGGTCCAGGCCGGCCCCGAACACGCCGGCGCGCTGCGCGAGGCGGCCTCCAGGGCCGGTGGACACGCTACGCTATTCATAGCTGGCGATGACCCGTCGGCGCTGGGAATCGACCGCTTTGAGCCTTTGAAAGCCCCGCTGGACCGCATTCACCGGCGCCTCAAGGCTGAATTCGACCCCTCCGGCCTCTTCAACCGCGGCCGCCTGTACGCCGAGCTCTGACAGGCCCACGATGCAAACCCGTCTTTCTCCCGAATTCGCTGGCACAACTGAAGGCCTGGAGGCCGAGGCCATCCTGCGCAAGTGCGTGCACTGTGGCTTCTGCACTGCCACCTGCCCCACGTACCAGCTGCTCGGCGACGAGCTCGATGGTCCGCGCGGGCGCATCTACCTGATGAAGCAGGTGCTCGAAGGCGAGAAGCCCACGCGCAAGACCCAGATGCACCTGGACCGCTGCCTGACCTGCCGCAACTGCGAAAGCACCTGCCCCAGCGGCGTGCAGTACGGCCACCTGCTGGACATCGGGCGCAAGATCGTCGACGCCAAGGTGCCGCGCCCGACTCCGGAAAAAGCCTTGCGCTGGGCATTGAAGGAGGGCCTGCCCTCGCCGCTGTTTGCCCCGGCCATGAAGATGGGCCAGGCCGTGCGTGGCCTGGTGCCAGCGGCCTTGCAGGCCAAGGTGCCCGCTAAGCAGGAGGCCGGCGCCTGGCCGACGCGCAGCCATGCGCGCAAGGTGCTGATGCTGGCGGGCTGCGTGCAGCCGTCAATGATGCCCAACATCAACGCCGCCACCGCCCGCGTGCTGGACGCTGCCGGCATCCAGACCGTGATCGCGCCCAAGGCGGGCTGCTGCGGCGCGGTGAAGTTTCACCTCAACGATCAGGATGGCGGGCGCGCGGAAATGCGCGCCAACATCGACGCCTGGTGGCCGATGATCGCCTCCGGCGAGGTCGAAGCCCTCGTCATGAACGCCTCCGGATGCGGCGTCACGGTGCGCGAGTACGGGCATTTCCTCAAGGACGAACCCGCCTACGCCGCCAAGGCCCAACGCATCGGCGAACTGACCAGGGACCTGAGCGAGCTGCTGCCCGCCATCGTGGCGGCATTGCGCCAGAGCCGGCCGGAGCGGGTTCCGGGGCCGCCGGCCGGCGATGCGGGCGCGGGCAGGCATCTGGCGTTTCATCCGCCCTGCAGCCTGCAGCACGGCCAGCAGCTGCGCGGCGCGGTGGAGCAGCACCTGGCCGCGTTCGGGTTCAAGGTCCAGGTGGCGCGCAGCGAGTCGCACCTGTGCTGCGGCTCGGCCGGCACCTACTCGGTGCTCAACCCCGACCTGAGCCACCAGTTGCGTGACCGCAAGCTCGGCCACCTGGGCGAGCTGGAGCCGGACGTCATCGTCTCCGCCAACATCGGCTGCATCACGCATCTTCAAAGCGGCACCCCGACCCCCGTTCGGCATTGGGTCGAGGTGCTGGACGAGCACCTGCGCTGACCGGGCCTGGCCCGAGGGACTGAGAACGCTGGCATGATGGCGGGCTTTCCCCAGACCGCCGACGCCATGACCGCCACCGAATCCGAACAAAAACAAGAACCCTCCCCCGCGGTGCCCAACCCGGTTTCGACCGCGACCGACCTCGCGCAACCACCTGGCGTCGAAGTCGCCGCGACCTCGGCACCCGCGTCAACAAGCCCGGTGGCTCTTGGCGATGGCAACCAGAGTCGCCCTGAATCGAGATCGCGGCGCCACGGGCGTGGCCCTCGACAGGAGGGCGCGCAAACGTCCAAAGCGGCACCCATGGGGGCGTCACGAGCGGCGCGTGCCATACCGCCAGTTCTGGAGCAACTGGCCGAGCTGTACCCGGGCCTGTTCGGCGAGGTCTTCCTGCCCTTGAAACGGGGCATCTTCCAGGAGTTGCTGGCAGCCCATCCCGGCGTGCTGGACCGCGAGGCGCTGAAGACGGGGCTGGCCATCCACACCCGCTCCACCCGCTATCTGCAGGCAGTGGCAGCCGGCTTGCAGCGCCACGACCTGGCCGGACAGGCCGTCGAAGCCATGGCGCCCGAGCACGTCCATCAGGCATTGCTCGAGGTGTTCCGCCGCCGCCAGTCCCGCGCCGGCGAAGACCTGCGCCCCAAGCTGCTGCAACGACTGATTCAGGCGTTCGAGGCGTCCGGCCTGACGCGGGAGGCCTATGACGAGCGGGTGCGCGGTCGCGACGACGCGGCCAATGCCCTTCTGGACGAGGCCTTGGCCGAAGCGGCGGCCCGGCGCGCCAAGGACGAAGCGCTGTTGCGCGCGTTCGAGAACGGGGGGCAGACGATCGAGGTTTTTGCCGACATGTACGGCATGGATCCGCGCGCGGCGTCCCAGACGCTGGAGCGGGCCCGCCAGCGGCGGGCTCCCGCAACGTCCTGACAGGCTGACGCTTTCCGCCGTGTCACTATCAATTAGATAGCTTGAAACGACGATTTGACGCTGGGAACAGGCCAAGAAAATCGGAAATCTGAGTCGGGCGAGCTTCTCAGCCCTTCAGGCGGCCAGCGCCTGCTCGATGTCCTTCGTCAGACTTTCCGGGGTATCGGTGGGCGCGTAGCGCCGGATCACCTGCCCGTCCTTGCCAACCAGAAACTTGGTGAAATTCCACTTGATGGCCTTGCTGCCCAGGATGCCGGGCGCTTCGGCGGCCAGCCACTGGTACAGCGGGTCGGCTTGTGGGCCATTGACGTCGATTTTGGCCATCATCGGGAAACTCACACCGTAGTTGAGTTGGCAGAAGCTGGCGATCTCTTCATTGCTGCCCGAATCCTGCGCGCCGAATTGGTTGCAGGGAAAACCGAGCACGACGAGACCTTTGGGGCCCCAGGCCTCATGCAGGGTTTCCAGACCGGCGAACTGTGGCGTGAAGCCGCAGGCGCTGGCGGTGTTCACGATCAGCAGTGCCTTGCCCTTGTATTTCTTCAGGGGAACGGGTTTGCCGCTCATCGGCTGGGCGGAGAATTCGTAGATGGACGTCATCGGCAGGCCTTTCGGCGGTTCAGTCGGGGGTGGTGCGGCGCCTTTGCAACAGATGCGACGCTGAAGCGGGTAAGTATGGCCCCCGGCCGATGCCATCTGACCGGATGGGGCCATTCGGGTGAATAATTTTGCATTCCCATCCGGCCCCAAGGCCCGCCCAACCGTCCGCCACCACACAGCATGTCCCGTACTTGTGCCATCGCCCTGGCCGGCTTGCCCCCGACCGAGCGCGTCCTCATCGCAGGCGCCCTGTTTCCGCCGAGCGGAAGCCCGATCCCGGGCGCCTTCATGGCGTCGGATCCCGCGCGGGCGGCGCTTGTCATCGCGAATGCCGACGATGCCGCGGTCGTGAGTGCCTTGAAGGCGCAGATGCCCGCTGCCGGTGTGGTCCTGCTGGGCCATTCCGACCAGGGGACCGGCTGGCCGCTGGTGCCACGGCCCCTGAGCCTGCAGGCCTTGATCACCGCCGCCCGGCGCCAGCTCGCCTTGGCGCACACGAATGAAACGGGTGGTGAGGGGACGAAGCCCGGGGCCCGCGAGGGGGGCTGGTTTCGGCGGTTCGGCAAGGACAGGCCCGTGTTTTCCGACACCCAGCCCTTTGCCTTGGAGCCGGTGGATGCGGAAGAGGGGTTTGCCGAGACCCGCCAGTTCGCGCCGCAATCGCCGCAGGAAAGACCCGTTGTCGTGGCCAAGCCGTTGCCGCGACGGGAGCCGGAAGACTTCGAGCCCACGCGGCAATTCAGCCCCAGCGTGCCGTCCGTCACACCATCCGACTGGGAAAACGAGGTGGCCGAGTGGGAGACTGCGCAGTCAGCCCGGCCCGTCGAACCGATGCCGAGGAAAGGCACGCAGGATGCCGCGTTTGGACGGCCATCGGAGGGGCCGGATTCGCCCGATTCGGAGGGCGACACCCTGCCGGCTCCCTTGGCGGCCGCGGATCGCGTCCTGATCGTGGGATTGGCCGGCTCTGCTGCGGCAGGGCTGATCCGGGTTCTGGAGGGTGCGGGCTACGACGTTGATTTCGCCGGGGATCCCGAAGCGGTGTCGCGCCAGTTGATGCAGCACGCATACCAGTTTGCCGTGCTGATCGAGGTCTCTCTGGGGGCGAAGGCCATCAGCCTGTGCCGGGATATCCAGCGCAACCGGGGCCGCTCGCCGCCCGATCTGCGGCTCCTGATCGTTGCCAACCACCGTGGATTCCTGTCGCGCATGCGTGCCTGGTTTGCCGGATGCAATGCCTGGCTGCCGATTCCCCTGGACCAGCCCAGGTTGCTGCAGTACCTGCGTGACAACGGTTCGGCCGCAGCCCGTGGCGCTTGAAGACCCTCTCGGTGAAGCATGGTTGCAACGGAATCCCCCAATAGTGCGCGGTATGGCGCCTTTTCCGTCGCGGCCCTACTTGGCGATCCGGTGGTATCGGGCAATAGTCCAAGGCTTTCCCTGCGTTGCAGCTTTGTGCGCGACTCCGGCCTGACATCGGTTTGCTTTCCGCCTCTTTGACGATGCCTTCTGCTTTTCGAGTGGCCCTGGTGGGCCTTGCGCCTGGCGAGCGCTCGCTGGTCGAGGCGGCCTTTTTGTTGCCGGGCCCGGACGGCGCACGCCACGAAATGGTTCACGATCCCGCGCGCGCGAACCTGATCATCCTCGATGCCGAAGATACGCGGGCGGTTCACCACTTCCGGGCGCGTGGTCTGGCCGCGCCGGTGCTGCTGATCGGGCAAGACGACGCCCACACCGGTTGGCCGGCAATCCCTCGCCCTATCGAACGCCATGCCCTGCTGGGCGAAGCGGCGCGGCTGCTGTCCGGCGCGCCGGCGGACCTCGAGGCGCCGCCCCTGGCGCCGGCCTT
The DNA here is from genome assembly GCA_016721925.1 of Candidatus Skiveiella danica. Lineage (GTDB taxonomy): Bacteria > Pseudomonadota > Gammaproteobacteria > Burkholderiales > Burkholderiaceae_C > Skiveiella > Skiveiella danica. The sequence continues at coordinate 186,953 of JADKHE010000011.1, read as the reverse complement.
CCAGGCCACGGTTCCTTTTGCCCCGCTGGAGATGCAGCGCCTGCGCGGCGCGGCCGATGGATTTGATGAGACCCGATCGTTCCAGGAGACCCGTCCGTTCGAACGTCCGGCACCGGGCGCGCCGGAACCCCGCCGGGCCGGGTCCGCTCGGCCGGTTGTTCACGAATCGATCGATGCCCGCAGTGTCTTGCTGTGGCGGGATGCCAAGGACGGCGCATTGGTTTCGTCTGTCGCCGCCCTGCCGCCGGCTCCACCTGCGCCTGTGGCCGGCGCACGGGCCGAGGCGGCACCGCTGGCTCCGCGCCACGAAGCCCCCGATGCCGGACTGCCGGCCATCGCCGGGTTTGAATCCACACGCGATGGCGATCCTGTCGCGCACCAAGGGGTTCCCGCCAACTGGCGCGAACTGGCGCGCCAGCGCGACGAGGAGCGCCGCCAGCGGGTGACGCCGGTGGATGCCGGAGCCTTCAGCAGCAGCTTCGCCGACCCCTCGGACCATCCCACCTCACCGCCGGGCCTGGCCGCATTGGCACGCTCGCCGGCCATCCTGCTGGTGGGCGAAGTCCGCCTCGCGGGGAGCTCGCTGATCCGCGAACTGCGGGGCCTGGGGTGTCAGGTGGATCATGCCCACGACATTGAAGCGGCGCTGGCGCGACTGGCGGGCCAGGCCTACGGATATGCCTTTCTCGATGACCGCTCGCTTGGCCGCCAGACGCGCGCAGTCTGCCGCGCCCTGCGCCGACGCGCGCGCGCGCTGGGGCAGACCTTGAACATCGTGGTCATGGCGCGTGACGAGGGTCCCTTGCGCCGCCTGCTGGCACGGTGGGCCGGATGCGACACCTGGATGACCTTGCCGCTGGAGCGAAAGCGTCTGGCCCAGCATCTTCTGGGCGGTTCACGATCCGCCGGCTGACGCATGGGCGGCCGGAAAGGGCGCCCGCCAGGGCGCATTCGCGGCTCAGCCGTGGTGATTGTCGTTGCGGGCGATTTCGAGCAGGTGCTCGACCTCGTCGCGATGATGCGCGAGGTTGCGCGCGTGCCAGATCTTGATCAGCCACATGAATCCCGCCACCAGCAAGCCGAAGCCCGTGATGGCGCCGAAAGCTGACAGGCCCAGGCCGGTGGACAGGCTGTAAATGCCGCCCAGGCTCAGGATGCAGGCTTGTTCGTTGAAGTTCTGAACCGCGATGGAGCGGCCCGCGCCCATCAGGTTGTGGCCGCGATGCTGCAGCAGCGCATTCATGGGCACCACCAGAAATCCGCCGAGACCGCCGAGCAGAACGAGGAAAGGCGCCGCCACCCAGACGTTGTCGATGAAGTTCAGCAAGATCACCAGCAAGCCCATGCCGATGCCCAGCGGCATCACGCTGGTGGCCTGGTCCAGCTTCATGCGTACCGAGGCCACCACCGCGCCGACGGCCGTGCCCACCGCCACCACCCCGACCAGACTGGAGGCCTGGGTCACGCTGTAGCCCAGCGCGGCGGCGGCCCACGCCAGCACGATGTAGCGCAGATTGCCCGAAACGCCCCAGAACAGTGTGGTCGTGGCCAGCGAGATCTGACCGAGCTTGTCCTGCCACAGCCGGGTGTTGCAGCGCCAGAAATCGGGCAGCAGTTCGAGCTTGTTGCGCGGCATGGGGCGCATCTCGACCCCGGTGTCGGGGATGCGGGTGTTGAACCAGGCGGCGAGCACGTAGACAAAGATCAGCGCGCTGATGGCGGCTTCGGCCGGTGTGTCAACCGAGGTGTCGATGAAGGGGAAGTCCAGCGACAACATGCGGCTTGACACCATGGTGCCGACCAGTTGGCCGCCGACCAGCACGCCCAGGATGATCGAGGCGATCGTCAGCCCCTCGATCCAGCCGTTGGCCTTGACCAGCTGGGATGCGGGAAGCAGCTCGGTCAGGATGCCGTACTTGGCGGGCGAATAGGCGGCCGCGCCCAGACCCACGATGGCATAGGACATCAGCGGATGGGTGCCGAACAGCATCAGCAGACAGCCGACGATCTTGATGGTGTTGCTGATCAACATGACCCGCCCCTTGGGCAAGGCGTCTGCAAAGGCGCCCACGTACGGGGCCAGCAGCACGTAGAACAGCGCGAACATGGGCACCAGCGCGGCCTGCTGCCATACCGGCGCACCTCCGGTCTTGAGCAATTGCACGGCCGCCACGAACAGGGCATTGTCCGCCAGCGAGCTGAAAAACTGCGCCGACATGATGGTAAAAAAACCGCGCTTCATGAACTCTTGTTTATTGCCTCAGTGGCACTGATGACCTGTGGTCTGTACTTTGTCTCCGGCTGGCAGCGGGTTATATCATGCGACGACGTCGCGGTGACCCTGCAAGCAGTGCCACAATCGGCGCCATCGCGTTCACCGGCTGTCCGCATGCCCCGTCCCATCCAGGCCACGATCCACACCGAGTCCCTGCGCCACAACCTGGCCCGCGCGCGTGCGTCCGCGCCGGATGCGCGGGTCTGGGCGGTGGTCAAGGCCAATGCCTATGGGCACGGGATCGGGCATGTTTTCGAAGCATTTCGCGGCGCTGACGGGTTTGCCCTGCTGGATCTTGCCGAGGCCGAGCGGGTACGCGCACTGGGTTGGCGGGGCCCCATCCTTCTGCTCGAAGGGGTCTTCGAAGCACGCGACCTGGAGCTGTGTTCGCGGCTGAACCTCTGGCATGTGGTGCACTGTGAAGAGCAGATCGACATGCTGGCGGTGCACAAGACGCACCAGCCGCACCGGGTGTTCCTCAAGATGAATTCGGGGATGAACCGCCTGGGCTTCAAGCCACAAGGCTTTCGCGCCGCCTGGACCCGTCTCAATGCCCTGCCGCAAGTCGATGAAATCTCGCTGATGACACATTTCAGCGATGCCGACGGCCCTGGTGGCGTTGCGGCGCAGATGGCGGTCTTCGCGGCGGTCACGCAGGACCTGCCGGGTGAACGAAGCCTGTCGAACAGCGCGGCCACCTTGCGTTATTCCGGCGACTCCATTTCCTCCGGCCAGGGCCGCCTGCCGGTCAGTGCCGACTGGGTCCGCCCCGGCATCGCGCTGTACGGCAGTGCGCCGGACTTCCCCGCGCACGACATCGCGCACTGGAACCTGCACCCCGCCATGACGCTGTCGTCACGGATCATTGGCACGCAGAACCTGGTGGCCGGCGATGGTGTGGGCTATGGCTCCGGTTTTCAGGCCAGCGGGCCGATGCGCATCGGGGTCGTGGCCTGCGGCTATGCCGACGGCTATCCGCGTGTGGCGCCGACGGGCACGCCGGTGCTGGTCGAAGGCGTGCGCACGCATACCGTCGGGCGCGTCAGCATGGACATGATCACGGTCGATCTGGCGCCGCTGCAGCGGGCCGGCGTCGAGGCCGGCTTTGGCAGCGAGGTCACCCTGTGGGGGCGGTCTTCGCAGGGGACGCTGCTGCCCATTGACGACGTGGCCCATGTCGCGGGCACGGTGGGCTATGAGCTGATGTGCGCGCTGGCGCCTCGGGTGCCGGTGGTCATGGCGGCCTGACAACGTGCCCCCTCGTTCATCACTTCCAGTCTTCACCGCCCCCCGAGGGGCCCAGGCCTCCTTGGGGCAGCCCGTCGGAGGGCTGAAATGGCCTGTGCAAGCGGCCGCGGTCTTCATGCCATGAGATTCGTGGCCTGGATGGTGGTGTGGGCCTGCGCGGGTGCCAATGGCGCCACGCTGTGCGACATCGGCCGGCGCCAGTCGCCGATCGACATCCGGCCGGGCACGACCGCGCGCCAAGCGTTGCCGCCCCTGAACTTCGACTACCATACCGCGCCCTTGAAGCTGGCGGACGATGGCCATACCGTGCGCGTGCGTTTTGGCCGCGGCAGCGAACTGCGCATCGGCAAGGAGCGGTATGGGTTGCAGCAGTTTCATTTCCACACGCCCGGTGGTGACCGCATTGCGGGAGAGGAATTTCCGATGGCGGCTCACCTGCTGCACAAGAGCGCGTCCGGGCAGCTGCTGGCGGTGGTGGTGCTGTTCCGCCTGGGCAAAGAAAACCCCTTGCTGGCCAGCCTGCTGCCGCTGATCCCCGCGCGCGCCGATGGCGACCACAGCCCGATGGGTGTGACGGTGGATGCACGCAGCCTGCTGCCGTCTGGCCGTGGCTATTTCCGTTATCCGGGATCGCTGACCGCGCCGCCCTGCACCGAGGGCGTGGAATGGGTCGTCCTGAAGCAGCCGCTGGAGCTCTCCCCCGCGCAGCTGGCGCGCTACCGGCAGCGCTTTGCCGACAATGCCCGGGCGGTGCAGCCGCTGCACGGACGCGTGGTGCTCGAAAGTCCCTGAGGCCGGCGATGCCGCGGCCTTGTTGCAGGTCAAGGCCTTTTCACACGCAATGTCGAACAATCCCGTTTGTGGCGCTGGCCTGTTGCCGGGCGCACAGGAGTTTGTATGCCTTTGAAGCTTGACACCCGTTTGCCCCGCTGGATTCGCAAAACGCCGGCCACGCGTACCGCGTTCGCCCTGGTTCTGGGCCTTCTGGCCGTCCCGCTCCTGGCCTCGCCGGTGGCGCCGCAGAAGGACAAACCAATCAAGGGTGCCGGGGTGGAGGTCACGGTCACACCCGAGATGATGGGGGCCGGCGCGGTCAGCAGCGGCGTCACGTTGCCTCCCATTCCGCCAGTGACCGGCAGCCGGAAGAATCCGGTGGCGTCCTGGGGCAAGCCCCTGCCTTATCCCATCCTGATCGCCGACCGGCGCAACAACCGGCTGATCGAGATTGCGCCCGACAAGAGCATCGTCTGGGAATTCCCCTCGCCCAGCCTGAAGGTGTACCGTGGCAATGAAGACGTCAATTTCTCTGCGGACGGCAAGTTGCTGGCCGTGAGCGAGGAGGACAACTTCGACGTGCACATCGTCGACTACGAGAAGCGCCAGCTGACCTGGACCTACGGCATGCCCGACCGGCGCGGCAGTGGCGAAGGCCTGTTGAACTACCCGGATGATGCGCACCTGCTGGCCGATGGCAAATTCCTCACTGCCGATATCCGCAACTGCCGGGTGCTGATCATCGACCCGGCCACCAACAAGATCGCCACCCAGTGGGGCACACCCGGCAAGTGCAAACACAATCCACCCCACGAACTGGCCCACCCGAATGGCGCCACGCCGCTGGACAATGGCGACATCCTGGTGACCGAAATCAGCGATGCGTGGATCTCGCGCATCACCCGCGAGGGCAAGGTGTTGTGGAGCGTCAAGGCGCCCGGCATTCGCTACCCGTCCGACGCGTTCCCGACCGTGGACGGCAAGCAGGTCATCGTGGCGGACTTCTGGAAGCCCGGCCGAGTGGTGATCTTCGATCCGGCCACGCGAAAGGTCACCTGGGAGTACTTCGTGAAAGACGGCGAGAAGGCGCTGGACCATTCCTCGATTGCCCGCGAACTGCCCGATACCGGTGACATCCTGATCGTGGACGACCTGAACGACCGCGTGATCGTGGTTGACCGCAAGACCAAGGAGATCATCTGGCAATACGGCGAGAAGGGCAAGAAAGGCTTCAAGCCTGGCCTGCTGAACTACCCCGATGGCGTGGACCTCGACGTCTTCCGCGACTGGAAGTCGGCGCTGAAGAAGTAGTCGCAGCCGGATCCTGCTGCGCGGGTCGGTCAGCGCGGGCTACCGCAGGAAAGCGTCGTAGCCGGTCTTCAGGATCAGCGCGCTGACCACGACGATGAACACGCCGCGCACGAAGCCCGCGCCGTGCTTGAGCGCCAGCCGGGTTCCCAGCAGGCTGCCCGCTACGTTGGCCAGCGCCATGGCCACCATGAAATGCCACCAGACGTGGCCTTTGGCGGCAAACAGGATCAGCGCAGCCAGGTTGGTCGCGGTGTTGACCAGCTTGGCCGACGCCGACGCGTTCAGGAAGTCATAGCCGAGCAGGCGCACGAACAGGAACACCAGAAAGCTGCCGGTGCCCGGCCCGAAGAAGCCGTCGTAGAACCCGATCACCAGGCCGATTGCCGCAGCCAGCCATTTTTCAAGGGAGCCCGCAAAGCGCGGTGCGTGAGTGCGCCCGAGGTCCTTGCGGGCCAGCGTGTAAACCAGCACCGCCAGCAGAATCAGCGGCAACAGTTTGCGCAGAAAGCCGGGGTCGATCACCGTGACGACCCACGCCCCGGCAAAGGCGCCAGCAAAACCCGCAACCGTGGCCGGCATCAGGGCGGCCCAGCGCATCTGCACCCGCCGGCTGTACTGCACCGTGGCGATCGCCGTCCCCCAGACCGAGGCGCTCTTATTGGTGCCGAACAGCGTGGCCGGATGGGCAGAGGGGAAGGTGGCGAACAACGCGGGCACCAGAATCAGGCCGCCACCACCCACGATCGAGTCCACCAGCCCGGCCAGCAGCGAGGCCAGCGAGATGATCAGAAGTTCCATGCGGGGATTGTCGCACCCGGATTTGCTATAAAAGTCATAGCGTCATATGGCCATATGACGCTGGGAAAAGGCCTGCTGGATGCCGAAAAAAGAAAAGGCGCCGGGTTGCGGCGCCTTTGAATGCGTCTCGGACGGACGCCTGAACATTGGATTGTGATGTTTGAGAGTGTCTCCTCGGTCCCCTGCAAGCAGGGCCGGGGCCCGTTTGCGAGTGCGCGAACTGTACGGGGCGCACCGGTTCTGTGCATCAGGGATTTCCCGTGCAGTTTCAGCTCGCCCATGTTCCACAACCGGGCATTTGACGGGGGTCAAGGCGGTCTTGACCCCTGAAGCGGCTGGCATGGGGTTTGCACTGAGTGTCCTGTACCACACCCGAACAGGAAGCAGGATGACGAACACAGTGGGCGCGAAGGTGGCGATTGGTGTTTGCGCACTGGTCATGGGCATTGCCGTCTGGGCCCAGCCGGGGCAGCCGGACGCGCCGGCGGTGCCAGCGGCCGTTTCGGCCAGTGCTGCCGCCGATGTCGGCGCCCAAGGCGTGCCGGCCATCTTGGCTTCTGCCCAGGCACCGGTTCCTGTGGCTTCTGCGCCTGCTGTCGCCGCCCCCGCCCCGCTGACCCGGCCGGCTCTGGTGGCGCAATCCAGCCTCAACGGCGCCGATACGGCCTGGATGATGACGGCCACGGCGCTCGTGCTGTTGATGACCCTGCCCGGCATCGCGCTGTTTTACGGCGGCATGGTGCGCAAGAAGAGCGTCATCAACACCATGGCCAGTGTTGTGGCAATTGCCGCTGTGGTCACCCTGCTGTGGTTCGCCTTCGGCTATTCGCTGGCCTTCACGCCCGGCAACGGCTGGATCGGTGGCACCAGCCGGTTCTGGTTCGAGGGCCTGTCCTACCTCAAGGACGCGGGGAAGGTGTCGGTCAGCCACATCGCCCCGAACATTCCGGAATCGGTGTTCTCAATGTTCCAGCTGACCTTTGCCATCATCACGCCGGCACTGATTGTTGGTGCGTTCGTGGAGCGGATGAAGTTTTCAGCGATGCTGTGGTTCATCGTGCTCTGGTCCCTGCTGGTGTACGCACCTGTGGCGCACTGGGTCTGGGAACCGGGGGGCTGGATCGCGCGGATGGGCGCGCTGGATTTTGCCGGTGGCACGGTGGTGCATGTCAACGCCGGCATCGCCGGCCTGATGTGTGCGTATTTCATCGGACCGCGGCGGGGCTATGGTCGAGAGGCCTTCGAGCCGTTCAACCTCGGCCTGACCATGGCCGGTGCCGGGCTGTTGTGGGTCGGCTGGTTCGGTTTCAACGCCGGCTCGGCGGTGGCGGCGGACGGCCGCGCCGGCCTGGCCATGGCGGTGACCCACATTGCCGCCGCGGCCGGCGCCGTGACCTGGATGCTGGGCGAGTGGATCGTGCGCCAGCGGCCGTCGCTACTGGGCCTGTGTTCCGGGCTCGTTGCAGGTCTGGTGGCCATCACACCGGCGGCGGGGTTCGTGACACCGGGCTCTGCGGTGGTCATCGGCGGCATTGCCGGACTGGCCTGCTACTGGGGCGCCACGGGACTCAAGCGCCTGCTGCAGGCCGATGATTCGCTGGACGTGTTCGGTGTGCACGGCATCGGTGGCATCGTCGGATCCCTGTTGACCGGTCTGCTGGCGAGCCCGCTGGTGTCGGGCGTGCAGGGCAGCGTCGCGACGCAAGCGCTGGCGACGCTGGTTGTGCTCGCCTATGGCGCGGTCATGAGCGCCGTGCTGCTGATCGTGATCCGCAAACTCGTGGGCCTGCGTGTGGACGAGTCCGCCGAGCAGACCGGCTGGACATCGCGCAACACCGCGAGCGCATTGGCACCTGACCCCTTTGCCGACTGCCGTCCAGGAGAACACCATGCTGCCCAGTGAAAGACTTGCGATCGCTGCCCGTCTGCATGTGCTCCTGCGCCGCAAGACCGGCCGGGTGACGGATACCGAATGGCTGGCCGTCAACGCCGAATATGCGGCCGAGATTGTGCGTTTTGCCCGGGAGCGTGCCCTCGAGCCCGGCATGGAAGACGTCGCCGAGTGGGCCGGACGCCTGGAGCAGGCCATGATGGCTGCGCCCGCGCCCCGCAAGACCTTGCTCGGCGCCATCGCGCCACCGCGCGCGCCCGCTCCGGCCACAGGCCCTGCCGTCGCGCGCGAGAGCGAGGCCAGAAAACCCGGCTGGGCCGAGTCCCTGTTTTCTGACACCCGGCCGCCGGGACCCCGTGATCCGGACGACGCAGACAGTGGACGCTACGTCGGCGGGCTGCGCTGAGGGGTCGATGACCCGGCGGTTTGCGCCAACGGCCTGCGGCATGGGCAGGGCCGGCCATCGTTGCGCAAAGAAAGTGCCTCCCGCTGACAGGGAGACCGGACCCGTGCCACTTAGTGGGCGTCGGCCATGATCCAGCGCGCCGCTTTTTCGGCCATCATCAGCACCGGGCTGTTGGTGTTGCCGCTGGTGATGGTGGGCATCACGCCGGCATCCACGATGCGCAGACCGGCCACGCCGTGCACGCGCAGACGGCTGTCCACTACCGCCATCGGGTCGTCGGCGCGGCCCATTTTCGTCGTGCCGATCGGATGGAAGATGGTGCTGGCGATGTCGCCAGCCAGGCGCGCCAGTTCCTCATCCGTCTGGAATTGCACGCCGGGCCGGAACTCTTCGGGCTTGTATTTCGCCAGGGCCGGCTGGGCAACGATCTTGCGGGTCAGGCGCAGGCTGTCGGCGGCGACTTTGCGGTCTTCGTCAGTGCTGAGGTAGTTGGGCGCAATGGCCGGCGCGTCTTCGAATCGGGCCGATCGGATCTGCACCGTGCCGCGGCTGGTGGGGTTCAGGTTGCAGACGCTGGCGGTGAAGGCCGGAAACGCGTGCAGCGGCTCGCCGAAGGCATCCAGGCTCAGCGGCTGGACGTGGTATTCGATGTTGGGGTAGGGCCGGTCAGGCGAGCTGCGCGTGAAGGCGCCGAGCTGGCTGGGCGCCATGCTCATCGGGCCACTTTGCTTGAGCGCGTATTCCAGACCGATCTTTGCCTTGCCCCAGAGCGAGTTGGCCAGCGTGTTGAGCGTCTGCACGCCCTGCACTTTGAATACGGCCCGGATCTGCAGGTGATCCTGCAGGTTGGCGCCCACGCCGGGCAGCTCATGCACCGGTGCAATGCCGTGCTGTTGCAGCAATGCGCCGGACCCGATGCCCGAGAGCTGCAGGATCTGCGGCGTACCGATGGAGCCCGCGCAGAGGATGACCTCGCGCGTGGCGGTCGCCGTGACCAGCTCGTGGCCGTTCCAGACCTGTGCGCCGGTGCAGCGCTTCGGGCCGTCTGCCGGCGCATCGACCACCAGTCGGGCGACCTGCGCCGATGTCCAGAGCTCGAAGTTGGGGCGCGCGTAACAGGTCGGGCGCAGGAAGGCTTTGGCCGTGTTCCAGCGCCAGCCGGCGCGCTGGTTGACCTCGAAGTAGCCCACGCCTTCGTTGTCGCCGCGGTTGAAGTCGTCGGTGGCCGCAATGCCGGCCTCCTGCGCGGCCAGCGCAAAGGCGTCGAGCACGTCCCAGCGCAGGCGCTGTTTCTCGACGCGCCATTCACCACCCGCCTGGTGGTGGCGCAGCACCTGACGCCAGACGGCGTCGGCTGCGTCACCAGGCGTTTCCAGCAACTCGGAGGGCGTGCCCTTGGCGCCGTGCGCGGCGTTGGCGCCCTTGTAGTGATCCTCGTGCAGCTTGAACCAGGGCAGCGTGTTGCGCCAGGACCAGGTCTCGTCGCCGGTCAGCTGCGCCCACTGGTCGTAGTCGCGGGCCTGCCCGCGCATGTAGATCATCCCGTTGATGCTGCTGCACCCACCCAGGGTCTTGCCGCGCGGGTAGCGCAGCGTGCGCCCGTTCAGGCCGGCGGCCGGCTCGGTGTTGTAGAGCCAGTCGGTGCGCGGGTTGCCGATGCAATACAGATAGCCCACCGGGATGTGGATCCAGTGGTAGTCGTCCTTGCGCCCGGCCTCGATCAGCAGCACCCGCTTGCTGGCATCGGCCGACAGCCGGTTGGCCAGCAGGCTGCCCGCTGTGCCGGCGCCGATGATGATGTAGTCGAAGGTGGTTTCGCTCATTTCGCGGTCGGCATCACGAACTCGGCGCCCTTGGGCGTGCTCTCGGGCCAGCGCTGCATGATGGATTTCTGCTTCGTGTAGAAGCGCACACCCTCCTCGCCATAGGCGTGCATGTCGCCGAACAGGCTGCGCTTCCAGCCGCCGAAGCCGTGCCAGGCCATGGGCACCGGGATCGGCACGTTGATGCCGACCATGCCGACCTGGATGCGGCGGCTGAAAATTCGCGCGCCACGTTGCCGTCGCGGGTGAAGCAGCTCACACCGTTGCCGAATTCGTGGTCGTTGACCAGTTGCACCGCGGCAGCGAAATCAGGCACATGCACGCACACCAGCACCGGGCCGAAGATTTCTTCCTTGTAGATGCGCATGCCTGGGGTGACCTGGTCGAACAGCGTGCCGCCGAGCCAGAAGCCTTCTGAGCAGCCCGCCCCGGCGCTCGCGCCCTGGAAACTGCGCCCGTCCACCAGCAGCTGGGCGCCTTCCTTGACGCCCTGCTCGATGTAGCCGGTGATGCGGGCGTGCGCGGCGGCCGTGACGATGGGGCCCATCTCGGCGTCCAGCTCCATGCCGTCCTTGACCTTGAGGGCTCGGGCCCGCTCCACCAGTTTCGGGATGACCTGGTCGCCGACGTCGCCAACAAACACGGCCACGCTGATGGCCATGCAGCGCTCGCCGGCCGAGCCATAGGCCGAGCCGATCAGCGCGTCCACGGTCTGATCGATGTCGGCGTCGGGCATGACCACCATGTGGTTCTTCGCGCCGCCCAGCGCCTGCACGCGCTTGCCATGGCGTGCACCGGTCTCGTAGATGTAATTCGCGATCGGCGTGGAGCCCACGAAGCTGATGGCCTTCACGTCGGGGTGCACCAGCAGCGCGTCCACCGCTTCCTTGTCGCCCTGCACCACGTTGAACACGCCGTCCGGCAATCCGGCCTGTTTGAGCAGGTCGGCGATGAACAGGCTGGCGCTGGGGTCGATCGGGCTGGGCTTGAGCACGAAGCAGTTGCCGGCCGCGATGGCCAGCGGGAACATCCACATCGGCACCATCACCGGAAAGTTGAACGGCGTGATGCCCGCCACCACGCCCAGCGGCTGGCGCAGCGTCCAGTTGTCGATGCCGGTGGAGACCTGGTCGGTGAAATCGCCCTTGAGCAGCTGTGAGATCCCGCAGGCGAACTCGACGATGTCGATGCCGCGCGAGACCTCGCCCTGCGCGTCGGTGAACACCTTGCCGTGCTCGAGCGTGATCATCTCCGCCAGCGCGTCCTTGTGGTGGTTTAGCAGCTCCAGGAACTTGAACATCACCCGCGCGCGACGGATCGGCGGGGTGTCGGCCCAGGCCGGGAAGGCGGCTTGCGCAGCGGCTACGGCTGCGTCCACATCGGTGCTGCTGGCCAGGGCCACCTGGCCGGTGACGGCGCCGGTGGCGGGGTTGAAGACATCCTGGGCGCGAGCGCTGTTGCCGCGCGTGCGCTGTCCGTTGATGTAGTGCTGAATAGTGGCTGTGCTCATGGTGAAATCTCCGGGGAATCCAGCGAGTGTCGCCAAATCCCCCCGGGATTTCCAACGATTTCGCTTCAACCACCGACTATATGGCCCCGGGGAGGCCCCGGCCCTGTGTTCCACAGGCGGCCGCGTCTGTTCAATCTGACCATAAAGATTGGCTATCAATAGCTTAGAAAAAACCAAATTCCACTATTGATAGGTCATCGCTATGATTCACCCATTGGTTCAGACAACCAATCGATTCATCAACCGCAAAGGAGTCCCTCATGTCCCTGATCAACACGCCCGTTCAGCCCTTCAAGACCACCGCTTTCGTCAACCGCACCGGCAAGGGCGAGTTCATTGAAGTCTCCGACCAGAGCCTGAAAGGCAAGTGGTCGGTGCTGATCTTCATGCCGGCCGCGTTCACCTTCAACTGCCCGACCGAGATCGAGGACGCTGCCGACCACTACGCCGAGTTCCAGAAGGCCGGTGCCGAGGTCTACATCGTCACCACCGACACGCATTTCTCGCACAAGGTGTGGCACGAAACCTCCCCCGCGGTGGGCAAGGCCAAGTTCCCGCTGGTGGGCGACCCCACCCACACCCTGACCAACGCCTTCGGTGTGCACATCCCCGAAGAAGGCCTGGCGCTGCGCGGCACCTTCATCATCAACCCCGATGGCATCATCAAGACGCTGGAAATCCACTCCAACGAGATCGCCCGCGACGTCAAGGAAACGCTGCGCAAGCTCAAGGCCGCCCAGTACACCGCCGCCCACCCGGGTGAAGTGTGCCCCGCCAAGTGGAACGAAGGCGCCAAGACCCTGGCCCCGTCGCTGGACCTGGTCGGCAAGATCTGACCGGCCACGGCTCTCCCCCCGCGGCACCCCGGGTGTCGCGCGCCGGACGGCGACAGGGCCTTGCCCCTGCCGTCCGGCTTTTTTTCGGCAAAAATAGCCAATACCCAGCGTCGAACGGTCGTTCAACGCTACTGAATCAGGAGTTCACACCATGCTCGACGATACCCTCAAGTCCCAACTCGCAGCCTACCTGGAGCGCGTGACGCAACCGTTCGAGCTGGTGGCCACCCTGGGCGATGACGACACCTCGCGCCAGATGCGCGAACTGCTGCAGACCATCCAGTCCCTGCGCGCGGACAAGATCACGCTGCGCACCGATGGCACCGATGCGCGCAAGCCCTCATTCACGCTGCAGCGCGTGGGAGCCAGCAACAGCCTGCGCTTCGCCGGCCTGCCGCTGGGCCATGAATTCACCTCCCTCGTGCTGGCGCTGCTGTGGACCGGCGGCCACCCCCCCAAGGTCGAGCCCGAGGTGATCGAGCAGATCCAGGCGCTGGACGGTGACTTCAACTTCGAGGTCTACATGTCCCTGAGCTGCCACAACTGCCCGGACGTGGTGCAGGCGCTCAGCCTCATGGCCATCTTCAACCCGAAGGTCAGGACCACGGTGATCGAAGGCGGCGCCTTCCAGGACGAGGTCAATGCCCGCGAGATCATGGCCGTGCCCATGGTCTTCCTGAACGGCACCGTGTTCGGTTCCGGCCGCATGGGCGTGGAAGAAATCGTCGCCAAGCTCGACACGGGTGCGGCTGCGCGCGACGCGGCCAAGCTCAGTGCCAAGGCGCCGTACGACGTGCTGATCGTCGGTGGCGGCCCGGCCGGCGCTGCCGCCGCGGTGTATGCCGCGCGCAAGGGCATCCGCACCGGCGTGGCGGCCGAGCGCTTTGGCGGCCAGGTCAATGACACGCTGGCGATCGAGAACTACATCTCGGTGCTGGAAACCGACGGCCCCAAGTTCGCCGCCGCGCTGGAGGCCCATGCCCGCGCCTACGAGGTGGACATCATGAACCTGCAGCTGGCCGAGAAACTGATCCCTGCCGCCGAGCCGGGTGGCCTGATCGAGGTGAAGCTGGCCAACGGCGGCTCGCTCAAGGGCAAGACCGTGATCCTGTCCACGGGCGCGCGCTGGCGCAACGTCAACGTGCCCGGAGAGGCCGAATACCGGAACAAGGGCGTGGCCTACTGCCCGCACTGCGATGGCCCGCTGTTCAAGGGCAAGGACGTGGCGGTGATCGGCGGCGGCAACTCCGGCATCGAGGCGGCCATCGACCTGGCCGGCGTGGTGAACCACGTCACCGTGATCGAGTTCATGCCCGAACTCAAGGCCGACGCCGTGCTGGTGAGGAAGCTGCACAGCCTGCCCAACGTCACGGTGCACACCAACGCGCAGACGACGGAGATCACCGGCGCCGAGGGCAAGGTCAACGGCCTGCGCTACAAGGACCGCGCCACGGGCGAGGAGCACCTGGTGCCGCTGGCGGGCGTGTTCGTGCAGATCGGCCTGGTGCCCAACACCGAATGGCTCAAGGGCACGCTGGAGCTGACGAAGTTCGGCGAGATCGTGATCGACGCCAAGGGCCAGACCAGCGTGGCGGGCGTGTTTGCGGCCGGCGACTGCACCACGGTGCCGTTCAAGCAGATCGTGATCGCGGCCGGAGCCGGCGCCACCGCGGCCCTGAGCGCCTTCGACCACCTGATCCGCACGCCGGCACTTGAAGCCGTCGCGGCCTGAGGGCGGCGCGGGTCAGGCCGCGCGCTGCAACGCCGGCAGGGGGCTGGCCGCGCGGGCCCTCTCGCTGGTGCCGACGCTGATGTCGCCCGCGAGTTGCCCGCCTTCCTCGATCACCACCTTGCCGTAGCGGATGGTGCCCGTCACCTTGCCGGTGCCATAAATCACCAACCGGTCGCGCACGGTCAGGTCGCCGTCAAAGCTGCCGCGGATTTCCGCGATGTCGATCTGGGCCGAGCCCTTGAACGCGCCGATCTCGGCGATCTGCATCAGGCGCGAATCCATGGTCGCCTCCACCAGGCCCTCGACCACCAGCGTGTCGCAGTCGGTGATCTCGACCCCCTTGAGCTTGATGTTGGGGCCGACGATGAGCTTGCTGCCGCCAGGCACTGCAACGGACGCCTCTGCCACTGGCGAGAGGGGCGCGCCCTCGACCGGGGGTGCGACGGGCGGGCTGTCGCTTGCCCTGGCGGCCGCCGGGGCATCGCCCGTCAGGCTGGCGTGCGGGCTGGGACGCGTGGGCAGGACGGGGGATTCACGCTTGCCGAAAAAGGGGGTGGAGGCCATGGAGAGTCCTGAGTGAAGAGGTCTCCATCCTGGGGCCCCAAGGGCTTACAACTGGCGTCGCAGACGCAAGATCGGTAACCAAATACGTTCGAAATCAGCCGGGCGCGGCCGCATGGGCACGTCCGCCGAAGATCGCCGTGCCGACCCGCACCATCGTGCTGCCGGCATGGACGGCGGCTTCCAGATCGGCGGTCATGCCCATGGACAAGGTGTCCAGCGCCAGGCCGGCCGCGCACAGCTGGTCGAACAGCGCGCGGGCCTGGCGGTGCACGGCCAGCGCCGTGGCGAAGTTCGGCGCGGGCTCAGGGATCGTCATCAGGCCCCTGAGCACCAGGTTCGGCAACTGCGCGACCTCGCGCGCCAGCGCCAGGGCATCCGATGGCGCCACCCCCGACTTGGTCGGACCGCCGTCGATGTTCACCTGCAGGCAGACCTGCAGCGGCGCCCGGTGCGCGGGCCGCTGCTCCGACAGGCGTTGCGCAATCTTCAGCCGGTCCACCGTGTGCGCCCAGTCGAAATGCCCGGCCACCAGCCGGGTCTTGTTCGACTGGATCGGCCCGATGCAGTGCCAGACCAGTGGCAGATCGGCCAGCGCTGCCATCTTGTCCACCGCCTCCTGGATGTAGTTTTCACCGAAAGCCGTCTGGCCCGCCGCATGGGCCGAACGCACCGCCTCGGGGCCGAAGGTCTTGGACACCGCCAGCAGCGCCACTTCTGCCGGGTCGCGCCCGCACGCTCGGCAGGCGGCTTGCACGCGCGTGCGCACGCTCTGGAGATTGTCCGCAATCATCGTCATAATGGCCGCGAGCGTATCAAAACGAGCGAGGGATCCGTGGACATTACCCAACTGCTGGCATTCAGCGTCAAGAACAAGGCCTCCGATCTGCACCTGTCGGCCGGGCTGCCACCGATGATCCGGGTGCACGGCGATGTGCGCCGCATCAACGTGGAGGCGCTGGACCACAAGAGCGTGTTCGCCATGGTCTACGACATCATGAACGACTCGCAGCGCAAGGCCTACGAAGAGTTCCTGGAGGTCGACTTCTCGTTCGAGATCGACGGCCTGGCGCGCTTTCGTGTCAATGCGTTCAACCAGCAGCGTGGCGCTGGGGCGGTGTTCCGAACCATTCCATCCAAGATCCTGACACTGGAGCAGCTCAACGCCCCTCGCATCTTCGGTGATCTGGCGCTCAAACCCCGCGGCATGGTGCTGGTGACCGGGCCGACAGGCTCCGGCAAGTCGACCACGCTGGCGGCGATGGTGAACCACCTCAACGAAAGCGAATACGGCCACGTGCTCACGATCGAGGACCCGATCGAATTCGTGCACGAATCCAAGAAGTGTCTGATCAACCAGCGCGAGGTCGGCCCGCACACGTTGAGCTTCAGCGCGGCGTTGCGCTCTGCGCTGCGGGAGGACCCGGACGCCATCCTGGTCGGCGAAATGCGCGACCTGGAGACCATCCGCCTGGCGATGACCGCCGCTGAAACCGGCCACCTGGTGTTTGGCACGCTGCACACCTCCAGCGCTGCGAAGACGATCGACCGCGTGATCGACGTGTTCCCGGCCGAGGAAAAGGACATGATCCGCGCCATGCTCAGCGAATCCCTGCAGGCGGTGATCTCGCAGACCCTGTGCAAGACCAAGGACGGCCAGGGCCGGGTGGCTGCGCATGAAATCATGATCGGCACCAGCGCCATTCGCAACCTGATCCGCGAGGCCAAGGTGGCGCAGATGTATTCGACCATCCAGACCGGCAACAACGTCGGCATGCAGACCCTGGACCAGAACCTGACCGATCTGGTGCGGCGCAACGTCATCTCCGCAGCCGAAGCCCGCGCCAAGGCCAAGATCCCCGAGAACTTCCCGGGTTGATCTTCCGGCGGTCCGATCGCAACAACTGTCCAGCAAAAGGGGGAAGGTTCATGAAAGGCATACTCGGATTGCTGCGGCACAAACTGCCGCCGGAAGAGCGCAAAGAGGCGGGCGAGTCCGTCTTCTTCTCCACGGCGTTTGCCGATCACGGCATCAGCGCCGGCGAGACCGTCCCCTGGGAGGCGCGCGCGGTCGAGGTGGGTGCCAAGCGTTTGAACGCCGACAAGGGCGCGCCCAAGCTGCAATCCCTGTGGGCCCGTGACCCGCACATGAAGCGCCTTGACAGCGCCGCGATGGACCAGCTCATGCATTTCTTCGACTTTGCCACCGTGGCGGCTGACCGCGAACTGATGCGCCAGGACGAATATGGCAGCTTCATGATCGTTCTGCTGTCGGGCACCATGGCGGTGGACCGCGACCAGCAATGGGGCGAGCGCGTGCGCCTGAGCGAGGCGCGCCCCGGCGAGATCCTGGGCGAGATGTCCCTGCTCGACAGCGGCAAGCGCTTCTCCCACTGCATCACGCTGACCGAATGCGAGGTCGCCATCCTTGGCGCCGAGGCGCTCGATGAAATGATGACGGTGCGCCCGCAACTGGCCGCGAGCCTGATTGCCCTGCTGGCGCGCAAGATGTCGCTGCGTCTGCGCGCCGTCGGCGCGCGCATGACCGAGCGGCGTTGATCGTCCTCTTATCCGAACACATCCACCATGGAACGCGATCAGGCAAGCAAATTCATCAACGACCTGCTCCGGCTGATGATCAGTCGCAACGGCAGCGACCTTTTCATCACCGCCGACTTCCCGCCCGCCATCAAGGTCGACGGGCAGGTGACCAAACTCTCGCCGCAGCCGCTGACCGGCGCACACACCCAGGCGCTGGCGCGCTCGATCATGAGCGACAAACAGGCTGCCGATTTCGAGCGGTCCAAGGAATGCAACTTCGCGATTGCGCCGGCCACGATCGGACGCTTTCGCGTCAGCGCGTTCGTGCAGCAGAGCAAGATCGGGATGGTGTTGCGGGTGATTCCGGCCACCCTGCCCACCATCGACGGGCTGGCGATGCCGCCGGTGCTGAAGGACATCGCGATGTCCAAGCGCGGCCTGTGCATCCTGGTCGGCGCCACCGGTTCCGGCAAGTCCACCACCCTGGCGGCCATGATCGACTGGCGCAACGAGAACTCGTTCGGTCACATCATCACGGTGGAAGACCCGGTGGAGTTCATGCACACGCACAAGAACTGCGTGGTCACGCAGCGCGAGATCGGCATCGACACCGAGAGCTGGGAGGCGGCGCTGAAGAACACGCTGCGCCAGGCTCCGGACGTGATCCTGATGGGCGAGATCCGCGACCGCGAAACCATGGAGCACGCGGTTGCATTTGCCGAAACCGGCCACCTGTGCATGGCCACGCTGCACGCCAACAGCGCCAACCAGGCGCTGGACCGGATCATCAACTTCTTCCCCGAGGAGCGGCGCGCGCAACTGCTGATGGACCTGTCGCTGAACCTCAAGGCCATGATCTCGCAGCGCCTGATCCCCCGTCAGGCCGGCAAGGGGCGCATTGCCGCGGTGGAGATCATGCTCAACAGCCCGCTGATTGCCGACCTGGTGTTCAAGGGCGAGGTCTCCGAGATCAAGGAAATCATGAAAAAGAGCGGCAACCTGGGCATGCAGACCTTCGACCAGGCCCTGTTCACACTGTATGAATCCCACACGATCACCTACGAAGACGCGCTGCGCAACGCCGACTCCGTGAACGACCTGCGCCTGCAGATCAAGCTCAACAGCCAGCGCGGCAAGTCCCCCGACCTGGCTGCCGGCACCGAACATTTCTCCATCGTCTGAACGCGCCCGCCGGCGTCGCGCGACATCAACCCGATACCTTCCTCATGAGCAGCATCCAGCCACGCGCCTACGAGTCCACGCCCGCCCGCAACGTCGCCTTTCTGGGGCTGGGCGTCATGGGCTATCCCATGGCCGGCCATCTCGCCCGCGCCGGCCACCGTGTCACGGTGTACAACCGCACTGCATCAAAATCAATAGCATGGTGTGACGAATTCACGCTGGGAAGCCGGCCAAAACATGCTGAAACGCCGCGCGAGGCGGCCCAGGGCGCCGACATCGTGTTCTGCTGCGTCGGCAACGACGACGACCTGCGGTCGGTCACGCTGGGGGCCGATGGAGCCTTCGCCGGCATGGCGCCGGGCGCGATCTTCGTGGACCACACCACCGCCTCGGCCGACGTGGCCCGCGAGCTGCACGCCGCCGCGAAGAACATCGGCCTGCACTTTGTCGATGCGCCCGTCTCGGGCGGCCAGGCGGGCGCCCAGAACGGCGCACTGACCGTGATGTGTGGCGGCGATGCCGCGGCTTTCGAGGCGGCGCGGCCGGTGGCCATGGCCTTCTCGCGTGCGTTCACGCTGCTGGGCGCCAGCGGCGCCGGGCAACTGGCCAAGATGGTGAACCAGATCTGCATCGCGGGCCTGGTGCAGGGCCTGAGCGAGGCCATCGCCTTCGGCCAGAAGGCGGGGCTGGACATGAACCAGGTGCTGGACGTGATCGGCAAGGGCGCGGCGCAAAGCTGGCAGCTGGACAACCGCGGCAAGACCATGGTGGCCGACCAGTTCAACTTCGGCTTTGCGGTGGACTGGATGCGCAAGGACCTCGGTCTGGTGCTCGACGAGGCCCGCCGCAACGGTGCGCGCCTGCCGGTGACGGCCCTGGTGGACCAGTTCTATGCCGATATCCAGCAGATGGGCGGGCAGCGCTGGGACACTTCCAGCCTGATCAAGCGCCTGCGCTGAGCACATAAGGCCCTCACGCATGCCGCACGGCAGCGACAGCAGCGACTCAGGATTTCGGGGCTGAGGCCGGTGCGGCGGACGGGGTGGCCGGGGTCGGGGGTGGCGGCTGCAGCTGCGCTTCGGTCACGATCTCCAGCACGCGCACCACGCGCTGCACGCCGCTGGTGCTGCGCGCGATCTCGGTGGCCCGGTTGGCCTCGGCCTGGGTGACGCGGCCCATCAGGTAGACGGTGCTGCGCTCGGTCACCACCTTGAACAGCGTGCCGAACACGTCCGACGCATCCACCATCGACGCCTTGACTTTGGCCGTGATGAGCGAATCCTCCGAGCGCTGGCTGAACGACGTCACGGGCATGACCCCGAGCTCATTGACCACGGAGCGCACGCCGGGCACCTTGCCCACGATCTGCTGCGCCTGCTGCTTGTCCTGCTCGGTGAGCACCTCGCCGGTGATCAGCACCTGCGCGTTGTAGCTGGTCACGTTGATATGGGCCCGCTCGCCGAACGTGCCACTCAAGCTGCTCGACGCGCGCAGCTCGATGTTCTGGTCGTCCACCTGTGCGCCGGTGCTGCGCCGGTCGGTCGCGACCATGCCGCCCGCGACGGCACCGCCGACCACGGCGGCGGCGCAGCCACCCAGGGCGACGGCAATGGCAGCGGCTGCCAGCGCGCCGAGCAGGTAACGGGCGTTGTTCATATTCTTCATGGGGAGAGCTCCTGTTCACCAAGTAACTGGGTGTCCACGCCGTCGCACAGGCAGTGCAGCACCAGCGTCTGGACTTCATGGATGCGCGCCATGCGCTCGTGCGGCACGCAGACCTGCACATCGGTCTCGCGCAGCGCCTGGCCCACCGGGCCACCGCCCTGGCCGGTCAGCGCCAGCACGGTCATGTCGCGCTCATGCGCCGCGTCGATCGCGCGCAACAGGCTGGCCTCCTGGCCGGCAATGGATATCACCAGCAGCACATCGCCGGCCTGGCCCAGCGCGCGCACCTGGCGCGCAAACACCTGGGCAGCCTCGTCGCCGCGCACGATGGCGGTCAGCACCGCGCCGTCGGCGTTCAGCGCCAGCGCGGCCAGCTCGGGCCGCTCGCGCTCGAAACGCCCGACGAACAGCGTTGCGAAATGCTGCGCCAGCGTGGCGGATGCGCCGTGCCCGCAGGCCAGCACCTTGCCCCCGCTGGTCACGCAGGCCAGCAGCGCCTGAATGGCGGCCTCCACCGGTTTGCACAGCGTCTGCGCGGACTGGTACTTCAGGTCGGCGCTGTCGATGAAATGCTGTTGGATGCGTTGCTCAAGCATGGTCTTTGATGATAACCGCCGTGTCTGAAGCCACGGCCAAGGGGCGTAACAAGCCGTTTCAGGTCGGCTGTGGGGCGCGGGTCAGCCCGCGTCGAATGCACCTTGGAGCCATTGCAGGCCTGTCGGTTCCACCACCACCACGTCAAAGCGGCACGGCGGCGGCGCGCCCAGGCGCACCAGGTAGTGGCGCGCGGCGAAGATGATGCGCCGCTGCTTCGTGGCGCTCACGCTCGCGGCGGCACCCCCGTGCGAGGTGCTGGCGCGCTGGCGTACCTCGGCAAACACCAGCGTGCCGTCCGGCGCGCGCAGGATCAGGTCGATTTCGCCGCCGCCGCGCCCGGGCGTCCGATAATTGCGCGCCAGCAGCCGCAGGCCGGCGGCTTGCAGATGGCGCAGCGCCGCGTCCTCGGCGGCGTCGCCCTTCTGCTTGGTGGTGGGCGGTGTGGCCGCCTGCAGACCGGCCATTTTTGCCAGGAAACCCATTGACCTCCTCCTTGAGCGCTTCTTTTGCCCCGGCCCTGAGCGCGGCCCGCGAGGCCGCGTCGCACCAGCATTATCCGCAGGGGGCGCTGTTCGTCGTGGCCACGCCCATCGGCAACCTGGCCGACATCACGCTGCGCGCGCTGCATGTGCTGGCGCTGGTGGACGCGGTGGCCTGCGAAGACACCCGCCACACCCAGCAGCTGCTGCGCGCCTACGGCATCGAGCGCCCCGGCGCGCAGCTGTTGGCCGTGCACCAGCACAACGAGGCCGAGGCCGCCGGCGCGGTGATCGACCACCTGCGCCACGGCCTGCGCATCGCCTATGTGTCGGATGCCGGCACGCCGGCTGTCAGCGACCCCGGCGCACGGCTGGTGGCCGCTGTGCGCGCCGCCGGCCTTCCCGTGGTGCCGCTGCCCGGCGCCAGCAGCATCACCACACTGCTCAGCGCGGCCGGCATGACGCAGGAAGGCGGCTTCGTGTTTGCGGGCTTCCTGCCCACCAAGGCCGCCGAGCGCGAGCGCGCCGTGTTGCTGCTGGCCGCCGAACCGCGCGCCGTGGTGCTGCTGGAAGCCCCGCACCGCATCGAGGCGCTGGCCGGCGCGCTGGCCGCGCTCGGCGAGCGCCCGGTCACCTTCGGGCGCGAGCTGACCAAGCAGTTCGAGGACATCGTCACCCTGCCCGCCAGGGACGGCCCGGCCTGGCTGGCGGGCGATGCCAACCGCCTGCGCGGAGAATTCGTCGTGGTGCTGCACGGCGCGAGCGTGGCGGCCGATGCCGGTGACGACCAACGCGTGCTCAAGCTGCTGCTGGCCGAGCTGCCGCTGAAGACCGCCGTCAAGCTGGCCGCCGAGATCACCGGCCGCCCGAAGAACACCTTGTACGACGCTGCGCTGGCGCTGCGCAGGTCCAAGGGCGAGGCCTGAGGACCCCTGAATCAATAGCAATTGGTGACCACCGGACGCTGGGAAAAGGCCATTCTGACCCGTATTTCGGGCGAAAAGCTTTTTTGAGGTTCTTCGTGGACCGATCAGGTCCGCGCGAATCGCCCGTCGTCCAGCACCCGCGCCCGCCCGTCGGCCACCAGCTCATCGAGGTGCTGGGCAATGGTGCGCCGCTCGGCGTCGTTGACCCACAGCTCGTCATAGCCGAGGGGGTAGGTCAGGCGGCGCTGCACCAGGGCTTCCAGCGTGGATGGCCCGTCGCCCAGCATCTGCAGCAGGCGCTCGGCGCGCTCGTCGATGCGGGCGGTGAACGCGGCCAGCAGGTCCAGAAAGATCGCCCGGTCGCTGACGACGCCGCGGTGGTGTGACGTGACCCATGCGCGCGCCGGGATGGCTTTCACCGCCTCCAGCGAGCGTCGGAAGGCCGCCAGGCTGGAGGTCGCGTCGCCGTAGTAGGGGCCGAAGCCGGTGAGGTCGATGTCGCCGATGAAGGCCACGCCCGCCGGCTCCACCAGCAGCGCGCAATGGCCGCTGGTATGCCCGGGCAGGTGGATGGCGGTGACGGAGATGCCGCCGCCCAGGTCCCACCGCGCACCGTCGGCATA
Source organism: Candidatus Skiveiella danica (assembly GCA_016721925.1). Taxonomy (GTDB): domain Bacteria; phylum Pseudomonadota; class Gammaproteobacteria; order Burkholderiales; family Burkholderiaceae_C; genus Skiveiella; species Skiveiella danica. The sequence continues at coordinate 163,775 of JADKHE010000011.1, read as the reverse complement.
CGGCTGGGCGTCGGGCCGGGGGTGGTAGTGAAACTTCGCCGCGATCATCGCGCGCAGGCGCTCGCTGGTGTCGCCCGGGTAGCCGTAGTGGCGGGCCAGCCCCGCCCAGCTGCGGGCGGCCTCGACATCGGCCTCGTGCACCCAGACCGCCGCGCGCGGCAGACGGTGCAGGCCGGCCATGTGGTCTTCGTGCACATGGCCCAGGATGACGGCATCGACGCCATCCAGCGCCGGCCCGATGCGGTTGGCCACCAGCGGCGTGTCAAACGCCACGCGCAGGTCCGAACCGGCCACCACCACCTGGTTGCCGTCCGGGTACTTGCCGTTGCGGTCGCCAAAGAACACGGTCACGGCGCCGATCTGTTGCTGGGGTACTTCCGTCATCAGGTCTGGGGTTGAATGGATTGGCTGAAATGATTGGGCTCTGGGGATTCTGCCGCAGCAGGCGTCGGGGAGGTGCCGGGAAGTCGTGAAACGTGAGCGCGAAGGAGGGGATCAGGCCGGCGCGGCGCGCATCTCCGCGAATGTCCCCCGGCCTGCGGCCTCCTCCTTGATTTCGCTGCGATGCGCGCCGCACCGGCCCGATCCCATCGGGCGGCGTGCCCACAGTCAGGCGGTTGAATCGGGCACTGCCTCAGCGATAAAAGGCGTACGCCACGCCAATCGCCGCCACGATGCCCACCGCATCGGCAAACAGCGCGCAGCCCAGCGCGTGGCGCGTGTCCTTCACGCCCACGCTGCCGAAGTACACCGCCAGCACGTAGAAGGTGGTCTCGGTCGAGCCCTGGATGATGGCGGCCAGCCGGCCGGCAAACGAGTCCACCCCGTGCGTCTGCATCACGTCCACCATCAGTCCGCGCGCGCCCGAGCCAGAGAGGATCTTCATCAGCCCCACCGGCAGTGCCGGCAGAAAGTCGGTGTTCAATCCCAGCGCCGCCACCGCGCTGCCGATGGCGCCCATCACATAGTCCATGCAGCCGGCCGCGCGGAACACGCCGATCGCCACCAGCATCGCCACCAGGTAGGGAATGATGTTGACCGCCACGCCAAAGCCCTCTTTCGCGCCCTCGACGAACACCTCGTACACCGGCACCCGCTTGGCCGCTCCCGCCAGCAGGAACACCAGCACCAGCGTGACGATGGCCAGACTCCCCGCCAGCCCCATCCAGCGCGCCGCCACCTCGGGCGGCAACTGGCCCAGGCCCCAGAGCACCGCGCCGATGGCGGCTCCGAATGCCGCCAGCGGCACCAGCAGCCGCGCGTGCCAGATCGGCAGGCGCTGCACCACCGCCACAGCCAGCAGCGCGGCCAGCAGCGAGATCGACGTGGCCAGCAGCGTGGGCAGCAGGATGTCGGCCGCGTTGAAGCCCACCAGCCCCTGCTTCACCGCCAGCGTCTGGCGGATGGCGATCACCGAGGTCGGAATCAGCGTCAGCCCCGCCGTGTTGAGCACGATGAAGAGGATCTGCGCGTCGGTGGCGCGCTCGGGGCGCGGGTTCAGTGTCTGCAGCTCCTGCATGGCTTTGAGGCCCAGCGGCGTGGCGGCGTTGTCCAGCCCCAGCAGGTTGGCCGAGACATTCATCACCATCGCGCCCTGCGCCGGGTGGCCGGGCGGCACACCGGGAAACAGCCGCCGCAGCGCCGGGGCGGCCAGGCGCGCCAGCGCGTCCACCATGCCGGCGCGCTCGCCAATGCGCAGAATGCCCAGCCACAGCGCCATCACGCCGACCAGTCCGATGGAAATGTCAAAGCCCGTCCGCGCCGAATCGAACATCGCCGCCAGCAGCGCCGGGAACACCTCCATGTCCCCCATCAGCAACCGCACCGCCGCCACGGCAAAGGCGCTGACGAAGAAGGCCAGCCAGATGAGGTTCAGGAGCATGGGCGGGGTGGTGGGGCCAGCGAGTTGTTGGCAGTGCGGTCAATTTTGCCTGACGGGGCGGGAAACCTGGTGCTATGAAGTCAGTAGCTGGTTGTGACCATCTGAAGCTGGAAAACTGGCAATCTGGTCCCAATTCCGCCGTGGTGCTCCCCGACCCCCCGGTTGCAATACCCCCCCCGCCGTCCGACAGCCCGCCCCCGGGTACTTGGCCTCGGAGGCTGGAGTCCGCTGCTCCCCCTTGACCCCCAACCGCCAGCCCTGTGATGATGGGCCGCAGCGCATCGACCTCATCCACCAGAAAGTCGAACAGCGCCGCCACGCGGGGCGTGTGTCGCAGCTCCGGGGTGGTGAGCACGCGCCAGATGCGTGCCAATTCCGGGATGGGGCCCAGCACGCGCACCAAGTCCGGCTCGGCATCGCCCAAGGCGGTCGGAAGGGGTGCCAGGCCCACACCCGCTTTTGCCGAATTGACCAGCCCCAGCACGCTGGTATTGCGTGCGACGACATGGGCGTCGGGGGCGACCTGCTGCAACCACTTTGCGGCGCGGTGCTTGGCCATTGCCTCGTCAAAGCCCACCCAGTCGTGTCGCGCAAGATCCTCCACGCGGTCGGGTTGCCCGCACCGCGCGATGTACTTCGGGCTCGCGTAGACGGCCCAGAGCGAGTCACCCACCTTGCGCCCGATGAGCGCGTTGTCTTCGGTATCCCCGGAGCGCAGGGCAACGTCGACGTCGCCACCTGCAAAGTCGAGATACTGGTCACTCGTCACGAACTCAACGTGCAGACCGGGATAGCGGGTATGGAACCGTTCCAGCAAGGTCGAATTGCTGATGCGGTAGACCAACGGTTCCGGGCAGGTCATCCGCACCACACCGGTGACTTCACGGCGGAACACGTCGACGTGCTGCGTCAGCGCCACCACGGCTTGCTCGACCCGCTGGGCAAGCGGCAGCACCTGCTCTCCGAAAGCCGTGAGGCGATAGCCGCTGGGGTGGCGATGGACGAGCGCTTGTCCCATGCACCGCTCCAACTCGACCAACCTGCGTTGCACGGTGGACTGGTTGACCCCCAGCGCGCGACTGGCTGCGGTTGTGCTCTGGTGTCGCGCCACCGCAACCAGGTATTTCAGGTCATTCCAGTCGAACATGGGACCCCACCTATGCAGTTTTGCAGTCCCATTATGCAAGGCTACGGCTTGTGGTGGACCGGTCACCAACCTAGAGTGGCATCGCAACGCGGCGTTGCGAATATTCACAAGGAGTCCATGATGCCCATCCTTTCAACCCAACCGCAGGTCCCGGACGCTCAGGCTTTCAAGACGGCGGTGCGCGAGCAATGGGACCGTTCCGCAACGGGCTGGAACGCGCACACCATGGAGATCCGCGCGTGGTTGCGTCAGGCCACCGACTTCATGCTGGACATGGCTGGCATCGGACCGGGCGCATCCGTGCTGGATGTGGCCGCTGGTTCTGGGGACCAGACGCTGGACATTGCACAACGCGTTGGCCCGAACGGACGCGTGCTCGCTACCGACCTGTCGTCGGCCATTTTGGCGCTGGCTCAGATGAACGCCCGGCAGGCTGGACTCCACAACGTTCAGACCCTTGTGGCAGACGGAGAGGCGCTGCCCGTGGAAGCCGCCACATTCGACGCGGTGGTATGCCGGCTGGGGCTCATGTTCTTCGCCGCCCCACTGCAAGGCCTGCGCGGCATGCAGCGCGCGTTGCGGCCCAGCGGCCGAATTTGCACCATGGTGTTTTCCCGGCCGGATCGAAACCCCTGTATCGGCATCCTGATGTCGACCGCACTCAAGCATGCGGGGCAGCCAGCGCGCGACCCATTCCAGCCAGGTGGTCTGTTGAGCCTTGGCAAGCCAGGGCTTATTGACCCGTTGTTCCATGAGGCGGGGTTCCAGAACGTCGCAACCACCGCGCTGGATGCACCCTTCAGCCTGCCGACAGCCCGTCACTACCTGGATTTCGTTCGTTCGTCGGCCAGCCCGATTCAGCAGATCCTGAGCAGGCTCACGCCCGACGCCGCCGCCGCCGCCTGGGCCGAGATGGAGGAGCGTCTGGGTGTGTTCACGACAACCGAAGGCTGGGTAGGACCCAACGAACTGCTATTGACGGCGGCGCAGCGCTGAAGTCGGTGCGTGCTTAATTCCTGCAATAGGCCTGAGCGACGGTCGGTATCTTCTTCCCTGAGCCTGAACGCTTCTCACATCAATCTGCGCATTGACGATCTGGCGCCCTGAGGGCCCGCATCCGCGCTGCCTCAATTCACTCGGAACCTTGGGGCCAGCCTTTGCTGTCCTTTATGCTTGACCCATGAGTACCGACTTTGACGCAATCGTGGTGGGGGCAGGCTCGGTGGGCCTGGCGTGCGGCTATGCGCTGGCGCGCCAGGGCCACAGCGTGGCGGTGCTGGAGCGCGAGCGCCGCGTGGGGGCGGGCATCTCCTCGCGCAACTCCGAGGTGATCCACGCCGGCCTGCATTACCCGCCAGGCTCGCTGAAGGCGCGCTTCTGCGTCGAAGGCCGGCGCCTGATGTACGAATTCCTCGATCGCCACAACGTCGCCTACAACAAGTGCGGCAAGCTCATCGTGGCCACGCAGGACAGTGAACTCGCGGCGCTGGACGCACTGGCCGCGCGCGGCGAGGCGAACGGGGTGGAGGGCGTGACCCGCCTGGACGCCGCGCAGGCCCTGGCGCTGGAACCTGCGCTGCGCACCGTGGGCGCGCTGCATTCGGCCGAGAGCGGCGTCTTCGACGCGCATGGCTTCATGGACGCGCTGGTCGGCGAGATCGAGGCACATGACGGTGTGGTAGTGCTGAACTCGCCCTTCCTGGGGGCGACACCCATGGCCGACCAGGTGGAGGTGCGCATCGGCGGGGACGACCCCAGCACGGTGACCACCCGGCGCCTGATCCTGTCGGGCGGCCTGCAGGCGCAGGAGATGGCTGGAACGGTGCACGGGTTCCCTGCCGAACGCATCCCCACCCTGCATTACGGCAAGGGCAGCTACTTTGCGCTGACCGGCCACGCGCCGTTCCAGCGCCTGATCTATCCGCCGCCCATCCCCGGCGCGCTGGGCATCCACTACCGCCGCGACCTGGGTGGGCAGGCGCGCTTCGGGCCCGACCTGGAGTTCGTCGATGCGCCGGACTATGTCGTCGACCCGGCCCGGGTGCGGTATTTCGAGGAGTACGTGCGCCGCTTCTGGCCGGGCCTGCCGGACGGCGCCCTGACGCCCGACTACGCCGGCATCCGGCCCAAGCTGCACGGGCCCGGCGAACCCCGGCCCGACTTCGTGATCGATGACACCACGCAACCGGGCGTGATCGCCCTGTTCGGCATCGAAAGCCCGGGGCTGACCGGCTCGCTGGCGATCGGCGAGCACGTTGCCAGCCTGGCGCGGCTCTGAGGGACGGACTCTGCAGCCACCACGCCAAGCCTTCGAACGCGGATAATCCCGGCGCAGCGGACAGTGCCTGTCCGCCCGTCTTCACGGAGGCCGGCATGCCGGATCGGATGACACGCAACGCAATGGCCCCGGCGCGGCGCGCCGGCTGGATGTCCACCCTGGTCGCGTTGCTGTTGCTCGCGTCAGACGCCCACGCCGAACTCCACAAATGCCAGGACGCCTCGGGGCGCGTCACCTACACCGACCAGGCCTGTCCGTCCACCTCCACCTCCACCTCTACCGCGACGCCGGCGGCGCGCGCGCCCAAGCGCGTCGAGGTGGCCCCGCCGCCGCAGACCGATCTCTCCGGCTTGCCCAAGGATGCGCAGGGGCGGCCCATCCTGTCCCAGAGCGGCGACGCGACCATCGTTCTGGACCCGCGCGGCGCACCGGGCCCGACCAACGTGCTGGCGGCCTGCTCCAGCATGGTCACCCGGTGCTACAAGCCGGGCGAGCGGGAGCTGGACGATTGTTTTGCCTCCGCGCCGCGCTGCACCTCCGCGAGACCTTGGGAGGATCCCTCCTACAAGCCCTGCTGCCCCGAGGCCTGCTGGCGCCAGTACGACGCCCAGCGCAAGGCGGGCGCCACACCGCAACGGGCGCTCGATCAGGCCCTGTTCGGCGGCGGCTCGCCCGCGCAGAGCTGCCTGCCGCCGGGTTGTCGCGCGGCCTGGGGCCAGCAACTCCCCGGGCGAGGGTGCCGCCCTGAGCACGCCGCAGCTATGCTGGCGATGAACCCGCACCGCCGCTCCCTCCTCCTTGCCACCGCGGCCGCCCTGGCCGGCGGCGCTGTTGCACAGTCCGCCTGGCCGTCCCGGCCCATCCGCATCGTGGTGGCCTACCCGCCCGGCGGCGTCAGTGACGCGGTGGCGCGTGCGCTGGCCGACAAGCTGGCGCCCGCGCTCGGCCAGCCGGTGGTCATCGAGAACAAGGCCGGCGCCAGCGGCAGCATCGGCCTGGATGCGGTGGCCAAGGCCGCGCCAGACGGCTATACCCTGGGCTTTGCCGCGATCAGCCCGCTGGCGCTCAACCCGCACCTGGGCAAGTCGCCGTTCGACCCGGCCAAAGACATCGTGCCGGTGGCCAGCGTGATGGTCTCGCCGGTGCTGCTGCTGGCCACGCCGGCCACCGATGCGAAGGATTTCAACGAGCTGCTGGCGCGCGCCCGCGCCAAGCCTGGCGCCGTGCGCTGGGCCACCTCGGGCCCGGCCTCGCTGGGTCACATCATGCTGGAGCAGCTGAAGGCAGCGGCCCGGGTGGACATCACCCATGTGCCCTACAAAGGCGGCGGCCAGCAGATGAACGACGCGCTCTCGGGCCAGTTCGAGGTGCTGTCCATCAACGCGTCGGGCGCGGTGATGCAGCACATCCAGGCCGGCAAGCTGCGCCCGCTGGCCGTGGGCGCGCCCACCCGGCTGGACACGCTGCCCGCCGTGCCCACGCTGGCCGAGCTGGGCTTTGCCAGCGCCAACCTGAGCTCGCTGTTCGGTGTCTTCGCCCCGGCCGGCACGCCGGCGCCCGTGCTGCAACGCCTGAACGCCGAGATCAACAAGGCGCTGGCCTTGCCCGACCTGCGCGCGCGCCTGATCGCCAGCGACAACGTGCCCACCGGCGGCAGCGCTGCCGACTTCGCCCGCCAGATCGCCACCGAGTCGGAGCACAACGCGCGCATCATCAAGGCAGCCAACATCCGGGCGGAGTAGGCCACGCACGGGAAAGCGCCCGGCCGTTGTGAGGACGACCGACCCGACAGGCCAATCGAATTGCTACGAAAACAGTAGCTTTATATGACCGATTGACGCTGGGATTCGGCCATTTTTCATCAGAAAGGGCTCGTTGACCGGGCTTCACGCCCGTTCGCGCAGCGCTCCGGGCGTTTGGCGCCGCCTGACCGGCGTTTCGTCGCACGGCCCGCGACGCCGGCCCCCCGAACTCAGAGACTACGCCTGCTCATCCCCGCAGCACCACCCCACCCTGAAGGTCTCCCACCATGCGCGCCCACTCCAATCCTGCTCTTCGTGTCCTCCCGCTTGTCATGGCCACCGCCGGCCTTGCGCTGGCGCTGCCTGCCGCCAGCGCTGCCGAGGCGGGCTTTCGCCAGATGACAGTGACCGCGACCAGCGCGAATGACAAGCCGGCCCACTTCGCGCTGTATTACCCGACGTCCGATGCGGCCCGTGTCATTCCCATGGGGCCGTTCCCGCAGACCGTGGCCATCAACGGCGCACCGGAGTCGAAATTCAAGGGCCTCATCGTGATCAGCCATGGCACGGCCTCCACCGAGCTGGGCTTTGCCACGCTGGCGCAGGCGCTCGCACGCCATGGCTACCTGGTGGCCAGCGTCGAGCATGTCGGCGATACCTGGCAGGACCAGTCGATGCGCGCCACGCCGGGGCGCTACTTTGCCGAGCGGCCGCGCCAGGTCTCCCGCGTGATCGACACCCTGCTCGCCGACCCGTTATGGAGCGCACGCATTGCCCAGGGTGCCGACGGGCGTCCGCTGATCGGGGCCATCGGCCATTCGGCGGGCGGCTACACCGTGCTGGCGCTGGCGGGCGGCAAGCCGGTGCTCTCGCGCCTGCGCGCCCATTGCGAGACCGAAGCGGCGCTGGACCCCGTGCTGTGCAAGCTGTCGCACGGCATCGGCAGCGCATCGGTGCAGGCAGGCGGCGCCGCGGACGGGCAGGAAGAGCCGGTGCAGGCGGACCCACGCGTGCGCGCCGTGATGGCATTGGCGCCGATGGGCGTGGCGTTCAGCGCGTCCTCGCTGGCGTCGATCACCGTGCCGGTGGCGATTTACGCAGGCGAGAAAGACACCTTCCTCGTGCCGCGCTTCCACGCGTCATGGGTCATGCAGAACATGAACGGCACCCAAACGACGCTGCAGCTCGTGCCCAACGCCGGACATTACGCGTTCATGAACACCCCGACGACGGACCTGCCCTCGCCGGACGGCAGCGTGGCCGCTGACCCGCCGGGCTTTGACCGGGCGGCGTTCCTGGACCGCCTGGCGCAGGAGTCGGTGGTCTTCTTCGACAAGAACCTGCGCCAGCAGTAAACAGGCACCGGCGCCGACCCGATCCAGACGGTCTGGCGGGGCCCGGTGCGCCCCCCCCCCCCCCCCCCCCCCCCCCCCCCCCCCCCGCCCCCCCCCCCCCCCCCCCCCGCCCCCCCCCCCCCGCCCCCCCCCCCCCCCCCCCCCCCCCCCCGCCCCCCGCCCCCCCCCCCCCCCCCCCCCCCCCCCCCCCCCCCCCCCCCCCCCCCCCCCCCCCGGCCCCCCCCCCCCCCCCCCCCCCCCCCCGCCCCCCCCCCCGCGCCCCCCCGCCCCCCCCCCCCCGGCCCCTCCCCCCCCGGGGCCCCGGCCCCCCCCCCCCCCCCGCCCCCCCCCCCCCCCCCCCCCCCCCCCCCCCCCCCCCCCCCCCCCCCCCCCCCCCCCCCCCCCCCCCCCCCCCCCCCCCCCCCCCCCCCCGCGCCCCCCGCCCCCCCCCCCCCCCCCCCCCCCCCCCCCCCCCCCCCCCCCCCCCCCCCCCCCCCCCCGCCCCCCCCCCCCCCCCCCCCCCCCCCCCCCCCCCCCCCCCCCCCCCCCGGCCCGTCGCCAGCGATAACGTGCCCACCGGCGGCAGCGCTGCCGTCTTCGCCCGGGCTCGACGATCACGCGCCGTACATGGCGTCGGTGATGTCCGCGCGGTGCCGGGGGCGTACCACGCGTGCAACTTCCTGGCCGTCTTTCAGCAGCACCAGCGTGGGCCAGAGCTTGACGCGGAAGCTGCGCCCCAGCGCCTGACCAGGCCCGTCCTCCACCCGGATGTGCCGCCATGGCGTGGGTTGTGCCAGTGCCTCGGCGATCGCGGGTTGGGCGGCCCGGCAATGACCACACCAGGTGGTGCCGAATTCGAGAACGGTCAAACCTGGCAGCGCGTCCACGTCGGCGCGCGTCGGCGCCTCGATGTCGCTCAGGTAGGGATTGGATGCGGACATGTGCGGATTGTGTCGCACCCCATCCCGCCACCCTGACGGTCTGCCGGCCGCAACAGGCACGCATGCAACGCGGCCCGGTCTGAATCGACCGGCGCGGCGCGTCCGAATCCCCAAGCCCTGAGAATGGGCGCCATGCCATTCTTGTCCACCTCCGCGGGGCCCGTGGCCCCCGTCTTTCTGCAAGGCTTTGCCCTGGGCCTGGGGCTGATCGTGGCCATCGGCGCGCAGAACGCCTTTGTGCTGCGCCAGGGCCTGCGGCGCGAGCATGTGGGCGCGGTGGTGCTGTTCTGCGCGCTGGCCGACGCGGCGCTGATCATCGCCGGCGTCTTCGGCATGGCCCGCGCCCTGGGCGACCGCCCGCAAATGGCCCGTGTGCTGGCACTGGCGGGCGCGGCGTTCCTGGCCTGGTACGGGTGGAAAGCCTTCCAACGGATGCGCCACGCCGGCAGCCTTCAGGCCGCCGGGGGTGGCGAGGCCTTGAGCCGCCGCGCCGCGCTGGCCCAGGCCGCCGCCTTCACCCTGCTCAACCCCCATGTGTACCTGGACACGGTGCTGCTGGTGGGCGGCCTGGGCGCGCAGCAACCGGCGCCGCTGCAGGCCTGGTTTGCCGCCGGCGCCAGCACCGCCAGCGTGGTCTGGTTCAGCCTGCTGGGTGTGGGCGCGCGCTGGCTGGCGCCCTGGTTCGCCCGGCCCACCGCCTGGCGCGTGCTGGACGGACTCATCGGCGTGACGATGGCCGTGCTGGCGGTGGCGATGGCGCGCCATGCTTGGGGCGGGATCTGAAGGCTTGTCGAATCCCGACAGGGACCAAATTGCGGCTGGCCACAGCATCGATTCGATGGACCGCAAGGCAGCACTTGCTGCCCGACATCAAGGTCCGTAAAAGAGAAACCAGATCTCTGAATTCTTGGTCCAGCCTGCGCCCATCGTTGCGCGACGTGTCGGCGCCCCGGCAAGGCTTACAAACAACGCAGACGCTGCTTCGCCAAATAGCTACTGCCGCACCACCGCAGGCGGTTCCCAGATCTGGTCAACAATCGGTTTGCCTGGCAGGTACGCACGCAGCACCAGGTAGAACTCGTCCGCAGGAGCTGGAAGCCAATTGCTTTGCGCAGCCCCATCCGGCGGCTCATGACCCACGTAGAGCGTCAGACTGCCATCGGGGTTGAATACCAGGCCAGGACTGCGATCACCCAGGGAATAGCGGTTGAGCGCGTTGTCCACCAGGTTATTGGTGTTGTCATACAGGCTCATCGACCAGAACGCCTTCACCGGGGGAATCTGGTCTTTGGCAAAGTGAATGCGGTAATGCGATTTGCCATTGAGAAGCTGCCCACCGGAATCGGCATGGGCCACGATGTACACAGCCTCTTCCGGGTCATTGGCCACGATACCGCCAAGCGATTGCAGTGAGGCGCGCGTGAGCCAGGCGCCATTGACACCGGCGCGGCCGTAATCCATTGGAGGGTACTTCCATCCGTTGACCAGCTTGGTTCCAAAATTGGTCTGGTTGACCTCCGGCAGCAGGGTCAGCCCGCGCAGCACGGCGCGATCCAGTCCATGTCTCATGCCTTCGCTCAGTCGAGAAAGATCGCGCCCAGGTCCGACTTCGATGTCGCGAAAGAAACGCATCAACCGTGCATCCTCTTGCCCCGGAGGATTCGCCGTCATCGCGCTATTTGCAATGGACCAGAAATTGCTGACCAGCGCGAGTTGTTCTTTCTTGTAATGCGGCACCGGTGTCAGCGCAGGTGCAGGTGGACGGCGATGCACGTTGTTCTCGAAATCACCCAGGGTGCGCAGGTCAAATTGATGCATCAGCGCTGCCACAGCCGGGAAATCTTCATTGCTGGTGACCAAGGTGCGGCCCAATATGAGGAACCAGGGTGTCGGCGCTTCGGCCAGGAACTTCACATTGGATGGCAAGCGTCCCTGCCAGCCCTTGGGGGTGATGGCGTAGTGCCCTGCGCCATTGCCCGTGGTGCGGGTGCCGATATAGGCGAAGTTGTCGGAATCAAAGGCGGCCAGTTGCAGGCTGTAATAGCGCGGCTTGCTGGTTCCCGGAATATTTCCCATCTCAGGAACGCTGATGACCAGCGGCTCTTTGTCAACGTACGCCCAGGTGGTTGAATAGGCCGTGTCATTGTTGGGCGTACCCCCATCACGGTATTGCGGACCGGTCAAACGAGGCGAATGGAAAAAGTGGTTGATGGCATCGGTCGGTGCAACGACAGGTTCACCCTCTTTCTGCGGTTGTGACCAGGCCCAGCGCACCGAACTGTTCAACACGTACGGAAATGCATAAACAACGGCCTGCAATCCCTTGGTATAGGCGTACTCGTCATCCCAGGGCGCGCGAATATAGCGTTTCCAGACAAACGCGCCGGCTGCCAGGAACCCAAAGATCAAAACAAGCAGTGCGATCCAGATTTTCTTGTTCAAGCCCATCAAAGGTACCCCTGGCAATGAAATGAAGAAGCTGCATTCAGCCCATTGATCCGCAGTGTGAACGTGCGAAAGAAACAACGCGCTTGCAACATGAACCGCATGCTAGGCGCTGGTCACTCATGCAGGCAAGTGACATGTATTGATGTCAAGTTATGAACGAAATTCATGGACACGCGGTGTCATCGCATCGATCGCTCTTCCATTGGCACTGGTAAGTGCGCTATCCCCCAGCCCGCAGGTGTGCTCGACTCAGGACTTTGCGCGAGCGCTGCCTTTTTCTGACAAGGCAATCATCTCTTCCCGCATCCAGCGGTGTACGCGGTCATCATCCCGCACACGGTGCCAGTACAGATACACCTGCACCGGCGCGATGGGAATGGGCATATCCAACACCCGCAGGGGCATCAGCGTCGCCAGTTCTTCGGCATAACGGCGTGGCATGGTCAACAGCAAATCACTTTGCGCCACAACGCGACAAGCGGAAAGGTAGTGGGCACAGCGCAGCACGACATGGCGGCTGGCCCCGCTTTCCGCCAGGATGCTGTCTATGGGGTCGTGTCCCTCCAAATGCGTCACCACGGCATGGCGTGCACGCAAATAGTCCTTTGAGCTGATGCGTGCCTGTTGTTCGGGGAAACGCTGTTCCGCTGCCACGATGGCCATTTCCTGCTGCCCCATGTGCACGCATTGCAGTTGCGGCGAAGCGGCAAACCTTCTGTCAAAGACAAAATCGAGGCTGCCCTTGGCCAGTTCGCGCTCGAAGTTCTCACGCGCCACTTCCCGACACACGACGCGAACGTCCGGTGCGATCTGGTGCAGACGGCGCATCAGATTGGGCAAGGCAGTGGCCTCCGCAACATCGGGCATGGCCAGTCGAAACTCCGTCTGCAACTCAGCCGGAATGATCTCCCCGGTCGCGTGGATAGAACCGAAGAGCCCCTGCAAATGCCCGCGTATATCGGCAATCACCGTGCGCGTGAGGTCCGTTGGCACCATGCGATTGCCGCTGCGCTGAAACAGTGGATCGTTGAACACTTCGCGCAAGCGCCGCAGCGCATGGCTGATCGCAGGTTGCGTCAGGTGCAATGCCCGTGCCGCGCCGGAGATACCGCCATGTGAATAGATGGCATCGAACACACGAAACAGGTTCAGATCCAACCTCGGGTCAAACGCGTAGCAGGATCCGATTTGTATTGGGGATGGAGTGCGCCGTGGCATGAACAAAAGCGTGAAGTGACGTCGGTCGGAAAATTGGATAGTTCAACAATGGAGTTCGAGCGCTCCGGAATTCCCTGCAAACTTCGCTGATCATTGTTGTCGTCATTCTGTATGCAACAGAAACGATCTTGTTTCTGTTCTGTCTTTATTTTGCTCATCTTCCCTTCATCGTCAGTGACCACCTTCGGTGTGGGCTGTTCGCAAGCCGCCACACCTGTCTGCAGCCTGAAGCTGACGGCCCGTTGCGGTCACCGTCGAATCGCTCCTGAGCGAAAACCACCCCCTCTTACAGACAAAGCCAAGGTCCTGCCCAAGGCACACCATTGATGATCATCGCTGGACTTTTCGGTGTTTCTCGCGGAGCGCCTCTCGAAACGCCCAAATGATCACCTCTGGCGCCTCGTCCACTGTCTGACGGAGCTTTCCAGACGCTCCGGCGAGCTGCCGTACCATCGGGCAGCTGGCAGGACTGCCACAAAGGGCCCCCATGAAGCAGTACCGTGTCTTTCGTCACCCGTCGGGAAGGGCCGAGGCCGTCAAACAGGGATGGTCTTGGCCGGCGAGTCTGTTCAGCGTCTTCTGGGCGCCGTTCAAGGGCTTGTGGGTGCTGGGCGTGGGTGGCCTGCTCGCTTTGGTGGGCCTGGGCTACCTGGTCGCCTCCTTCACGGACGCCAATACGGCCGCGTCCGTCATGAATCTGGTGCTGACCGCAGCGGGGATTCTCTTCGGCGTCAAGGGCAACGCCTGGCGCGAGGCGGGCCTGATCAAACGGGGCTACAGGCTGGTGGGGACCGTTATGGCCGAAGACGCCAAGGGCGCGACCGCGAACGCGCGAACGCCAATATCGTTGCGAAAAAGACCTGACCGACGACGTCTGCTGGGGGACAGAACTGTCCGACGCGCCCGGTTCGAGTCGGTTGCTCAATGTCAATGCGCCAGCCTTGACAGGTCTGGCCTCAACGGGATGGAAGGAGCATCATCCACCAAAGGGACCATTTGCAACTGCTGCGGCTCATTTCCATTCAAAGGAGGGTTCCCATGGCACAAACACACGCCCTGTCGGGACAGGTGGTCAGCGTTCGGCCGCTGGGTGAGCACCTCAAAGGCGCGAAGACGACCGCCATTCTCAAGGCCGAGGAGCTGGAAATCGTGCGCGTCGTGCTGCTCGCCGGTCACGAGATGCGAGAACACAAGGCGCCGGGTGAAATCACGGTCCAATGCATAGAGGGAAGGATCGAGTTCCGCACACCGGAAACCTCCCAGACGCTTGGGCCGGGCGATCTGGTTCACCTTCGGAGCAAGGAACCCCACGCACTTCGGGCCATCACGGACGCATCGGCACTGGTCACGATGCGGGTCGGCCGGACGAATTGATTCGGCGCGCGACCGCCACCTTGACGAGGTCGGGATTGCGCCCATTCAGTCTGAACCCGTCGAAGATCAACTTGAAGCGAGCGGCTGCTATTGCCCGCTTGCAGTCGCTTCCTCCCCCTCACCGCCTCCTCATGCCCAGCCACACCACGGTGGCCACCACCACCAGCGCCCCCACCACCTGCACCGGCGCAATCGTCTGGCCCAGGATGGCCCAGGCCAGCACCAGGGCGAAGACGGGTTCCACGTTCATGATGGCGGAGTTGCCCACCACGCCCAGCTTGGGCAGCACGGTGAACATGATGGTGAAGGCGGTGCCGTAGAGGAAGGTCAGCGCCGCCAGGCCCCACCAGCCCGGCACGGCGGTGGGGAAGTGAAAGCCGCCCTGGTAACCCACCGCCGCCAGCGCCAGCACACCGACGATGCTCATCGTGGAGCAGGTGCGCACGCGGCCGTCCAGGTCGCTGGCTTCGTGCTGCGTGATCACCAGCGCCACGCCGAAGGTGGCGGCTGCCGTCAGCGCAAAGGCCACGCCCGCGCCGATGCGCCCCCACTGGCCGGCCGCGCCCAGGCCCGAGGCGGCGCCGAACACGTCCAGCGCCAGCGCCAGGCCCACCAGCATCACTGGCATGGCCACGAGTACCGCGCGCTCCGGGCGGTGGCCGTAGAACAGGCGCGCCCACAGCGCCGTCCACAGCGGGTAGGTGTTGAAGGCCAGCAGGGCGAGCGCCACGGGCAACCGGGCCACGGCCGAATACAGGCACAGGCTCTGGACACCGATCAGCAGGCCGATGGCCGGCAAGGCACGCCGGTGGCGCGCCGTGAACCTGATCGGCACGCGTTGCGCCAGCAGCAGCCCGGCCAGCGCCAGCGCGGTGACGGCGCTGCGGAAGGTCACCGCCGTGGCCACGTCCACCCCGTGGTTGAAGGCCAGGCGCGCGGCCACGTGGTTGGCGCCCATCATCAGGGCGATCAGCAGCAGCGTGGCAAAGGCGGTGCCGGAGAGTTTGCGGGTGGGTGGGGTCATCAATACAGCCCATGCACCTGCGCGTGCACCCGCGCCAGGCCCAGCAGCGCGTCGGTGAAGGGGGTGGGCACGCCGGTCTTCTGGCCCAGCTCGCGCACCACGGTGACCAGCGCGTCCAGCTCCACCGGCTTGCCGGCTTCCACGTCCTGCAGCATCGAGGTCTTGAACGCACCGAGCTTGCGCGTGACGGCGTGGCGGTCTTCGGGCTGCTGGTCGATGGGGATGCCGATGCGCGCGCCGATTTCCTTGGCCTCCAGCATCACCGCGCTGACGAAGCCACGCACCAGGTCGTCGTTCAGGATGCGGTCGGTGGTGGCGCCGGTGAAGGCGCTGATGGGGTTGACCGTCATGTTGCCCCAGAGCTTGAACCAGATGTCTTTCTGGATCTGCGGTGACACGGTGGCCGCAAAGCCGGCGCGCTGCAGCAGCGCGGCCAGCGCCTGCACGCGCGGGCTGTCGGCACCCGAGGGCTCGCCGATGATGAGCCCGTTGCCGAAGTGGTGGCGGATCACGCCCCGTGCATTCACCGCGCAGCTCGCGTGCACCACGCAGCCGATCACGTGGCGCGCAGGAACGGCGCGGGCGATCTCGCCGGTGGGGTCCACCGCCTGCAGCGCCGTGCCGGCCAGCGCGCCGCCAAAGCCCTCAAAAAACCACCAGGGCACGCCGTTCATGGCCGTCAACACGATGGTGTCGGGCCCGATCAGCGGGGCGATGTGGCGCGCCACCTCCAGCAGTGCCGGCGCCTTGACGGCGATGATGACGAGGTCCTGCACGCCCAGCGCCGCCGGGTCGCTGCTGGCGCGCACGGCGTGGGTGGTGGTGCCGTCGGCCTCCACCAGTTGCAGGCCATTCTGTTGCAGCGCTGCCAGCGTGGCGCCGCGCGCCACCACGCTCACCGAGCAGCCCACGCCCGCCAGACGGGCCCCGAGCCAGCCGCCGATGGCGCCAGCGCCGTAAATGGTGATGTTTTTGATCATTTTTTGCCCCATCCCAGCGTGGAATGGTCATGGTTTGCTATCAATTTTTATAACTGTCGTCGATCCGGTCCACCTGCCGCACCAGCGCGTCGAACACGTCGCGCCCGGCGCCGTGGGCGGGGTTGAACTGCAGCGCGTCGCGCGTGCACTTGGCGGCAATGGCCTCGGGCACGGGGATGGCCGCGCCCATGCTGAGCGTGGCCATCTGGATCTCGCAGGCGCGCTGCAGCGTCCACAGGATGGCAAAGGTCTGCTCCAGCGTCTGGCCCCAGCTCAGCAGGCCGTGGTTGCGCAGGATCACCGCCGGCTTGTTGCCGATGCTGGCCAGCACGCGTGGGCCTTCCTCGGCGTGGATGGTGATGCCTTCGAAGGGGTGGTAGGCCACCATGTCGTGCAGCTGGGCCGAGTAGAAGTTGCTCTGGCTCAGGCCGCCTTGCAGCGAGGCCACGGCCACGCCGGCGGTGGTGTGGGTGTGCATCACGCAGTGCGCGCCCTCGATGCCGCCGTGGATGGTGCTGTGCAGCGTGTAGCCGGCGGGGTTCACCGGGTGATGCGAGCCGTCGAGCACGTCGCCGGCCAGGTTGATCTTGACCAGGTTGCTGGCGGTGACTTCGCTGTAGTGCAGGCCGAAGGGGTTGATCAGGAACTGTTTCTCCGGGCCGCTCACGCTCGCGGGCAGGCGCACGGTGATGTGGTTGTAGATCATCTCGGTCCAGCCCAGCATCGCGAAGACGCGGTAGCAGGCGGCCAGGCGCACGCGCGCCGCACGCTCGTCGGGGTGCAGGGCGGACAGGGGCTGGGGGGCGGATTTCAGGACGGCGGACATCGGGTCTCCTCGGGTGGGTGGTGTGGGGTGGGGCGTCAGCTCGCGTCGCGAAGCCAGGTGACGGCCCCGGAATGGGTGACGGCGCCTTGGTGGCTGGGCCGCACGGTCAGGGCGTATTTCTCCAGCAGGCCGCCCAGTGGGGCGGCCGCGGGCGTGGCGCGTTGGGCCAGGCGCTGGCGGAGTTCGGCGTCCGTCAGCTCTACGGTGATGCGGCGGGCCTCGGGCCGCGCGTCGATGGTGATCAGGTCGCCGTCACGCAGCGCGGCAATCGGCCCGCCGTCGGCGGCTTCCGGGCCGGCGTAGCCGATGCACAGCCCGCGCGTGGCACCGGAGAAGCGCCCGTCGGTCAGCAGCGCCACCTGGTCGCCCATGCCCTGGCCATAGAGCAGCGCGGTGATGCCCAGCATCTCGCGCATGCCGGGGCCGCCCTTGGGGCCCTCGTTGCGGATCACCAGCACGTCGCCAGGCTGGTAGTCCATCGCCTGCACGGCGGCCTGGGCGGCTTCCTCGGACTCGAACACGCGCGCCGGGCCCCGGTGCACCAGGGTCTTCAGGCCGGCCGTCTTGAGCAGCGCACCGTCGGGGCACAGGTTGCCTTTGAGCACGGCCAGCCCGCCGTCGCGGCTCAGGGCCTCTTCCACGGCACGCACCACGCGGCCGTCGGGTGCGTTCGCGCCGGCGAGTTCCTCGGCCAGCGTGCGGCCGGTGTAGGTGAGCGCATCGCCGTGCAGGTGGCCCTTTTGCAGCAGCTCGCGCAGGATCACGCCGGCGCCGCCGATGTAGTACACGTCGCGCGCCAGGTATTTGCCACCGGGCTTGAGGTCGGCGATCAGCGGCGTGCGCGCGAACACGGCGGCCACGTCGTCGAGGTGGAAGGGGATGCCGGCCTCGTGCGCGATGGCCGGGATGTGCAGCGCGGCGTTGGTCGAGCCGCCGGTGGCCGAGACCACGGCGCAGGCGTTTTCCAGCGCCTGGCGCGTCACGATGTCGCGCGGCAGCGGGGCATCGCCCATGACGGCCGCCATCAGCGCCTTGCCCGCCTTGCGCAGCAGCGGTGCGCGCTCGCTGAACACGGCCGGCACCGTGCTGGAGCCGATCGGCGCCAGGCCCAGCGCTTCGCTGACCATGCCCATGGTGTTGGCCGTGAACTGGCCGGCGCAGGCGCCCGCCGAGGGCAGGCAGGCGCGGGTCACGGCGTCGAGTTCATCCAGGGTGGCGTCGCCGGCGAGCACCTTGCCGATGGTCTCGTAGGTGTCCACCACGTTGAGGTCGGCACCGTCCGGCCCCGGGCGCTGGCCGGGCAGGGCCGAGCCGCCGTGCACGAACACGCTGGGCACGTTGCAGCGCACCATGCCCATCATCAGGCCGGGCAGGTTCTTGTCGCAGGCGCCCAGGCCGAAGATGCCGTCCCACTGGTGGCCGCGCACCGAAGCCTCGACGCTGTCGGCGATCAGCTCGCGCGAGATCAGCGAGAAGCGCATGCCCGAGTGCGCCATGGTCAGCCCGTCGCTCACCGACACCACCGGGCATTCGTGCGGCGTGCCGCCGGCCGCGTAGATGCCGGTCTTGGCGTGCTGGGCCTGCTCGCGCAGGTTCAGGTTGCAGGGGCTCATCTCGCCGCCGGTGTGGAACACGCCGATGTGGGGACGGGCGATGTCTTCGTCGTCCTGCCCCAGCGCGTGCAGGAAGCTGC
Organism: Candidatus Skiveiella danica; assembly: GCA_016721925.1. Classification (GTDB taxonomy): domain Bacteria; phylum Pseudomonadota; class Gammaproteobacteria; order Burkholderiales; family Burkholderiaceae_C; genus Skiveiella; species Skiveiella danica. The sequence continues at coordinate 144,888 of JADKHE010000011.1, read as the reverse complement.
GGGTGCTGGCGCGCAGCGTGCCTTCGTAGATCGTGGCCGAGCGGAAACGGCCGGGCTTGGCGGGGCGGGTCATGCGGGTGCGCGGGTGGGTGGCCGGCGGTTCAGTACACGGCGCCCTTGGTCGCCGGTGCCGCGGCCACGCCATGCTTGAACTTGGCCGCCAGGGCGCTGGTCTGGCGCACCAGGATGCCGGTGTCCAGCCCCACCGCGACGAACACTGCGCCGAGGTCCAGGTAGTGGCGCGCCTGCGCCTCGTCGCTGGTCAGGATGCCCGGTGCCTTGCCGGCCTTGAGGATGCGCGCGATGGCGTCTTCGATGGCGGCCTGCACGTCAGGGTGGTTGGGGTCGCCCACATGGCCCAGCGAGGCCGACAGGTCGGCCGGGCCGATGAACACGCCGTCCACGCCGGGCGTGGCGGCGATCGCGTCCAGGTTCTGCAGCGCGGTGCGCGTCTCGGCCTGCACCAGCAGGCACACGCGATCGTTGGCCTCCTTGGCGTAGTTCGGGTAGCGGCCCCAGCGCGAGGCGCGCGCGCCGGCCATGCCGCGGATGCCGCCCAGTCCGTCGTCCTGCGGGTAGCGGCAGGCCCGCACCAGGTGGGCCGCCTGCTCGGCCGTGTCCACCATGGGCACCAGGAGGGTCTGCGCGCCGATGTCCAGGTATTGCTTGATCAGCGCGGCCTCGCCCACCGGCACCCGCGCGATGGCGTGGGCGCCCGGGTAGGCGGCAATCGCCTGCAGCTGCGCCAGGATGTCGGTCAGGCCGTTGGGCGCATGCTCGCCGTCGACCAGCAGCCAGTCGAAGCCGGCGCCCGCGCAGATTTCGGCGCAGTAGGCGTTGGCCAGGCCGAGCCACAGGCCGATCTGGGGCTGGCGCTGGGCGAGGGCGTTCTTGAAGGGGTTGGCGGGGGTTTGCATGGTGAGCCTCGAAGGAAGTCGGGGAAGGGGTCAGACAAAGCGGAACTGCAGGCGGCCGAGCGCGCCGTAGTCGGCGTCGAACGCATCGCCGGCCTGTGCGGGCACGGGCCGGGTGAACGAGCCGGCCAGCACGATCTGCCCGGCCTGCAACGATTCGCCCCAAGGCGCGAGCTTGTTGGCCAGCCAGGCGATGCCGATGGCCGGGTGGCCCTGCACCCCGGCAGCCAGGCCCGTCTCCTCCACCACGCCGTTCTGGCGCAGGATGGCGCCGCACCAGGGCAGGTTGGTCGTGAGCGGATCGGCTTTGACGCCGCCGACCACGATGCCGGCGTTGGCCGCGTTGTCGCTGATGGTGTCGAAGACCTTGCGCATCACCTTGCTGTGGCGGTCGAACTGCTCGATGCGCGCGTCGATGATCTCGATGGCGGGCGTCACGTACTCGGTGGCGGCCAGCACCTGCTCCACCGTCACGTCGGGGCCCTTCAAGGGTGCCTTGAGCACGAAGGCCAGTTCCACCTCCACGCGCGGCGCGATGAAGCGCGCCGCGGGGATGTCGAGCACCTGGCCGGGCATGCAGGTGAACAGCATGTCGTCCAGCAGGGTGCCGTAGTCGGGCTCGGTGATCTGGCTGGCCTGCTGCATGGCGCGCGAGGTCAGGCCGATCTTGTGGCCAATGACGGTGCGGCCTTCGGCGCGCTTGAGGTCCATCCAGGCCCGGCTGATGCGGTAGCCGTCTTCGATGGCCATGCCGGGGTAGCGCTTGGAGAAGTGCTCGACCTGCATGCGGCTTTTTTCGGACTGGTGCAGCTCGGCGGCGAGCTGGCGGATGTGGGTGTCGTCAAACATGGGGTTCAGAGGCTGGGTTTTTGAACAGCGGATGCAGGTTGCTGTGCTTGGCGTCGAAGACCTCCTGGCCTTCATCGATCTGCAGTGTCACGCCAATGTGGCGGCGCACGAACAAGGGCTGGAAGTGCGCCTTGGTGGCCATCAGCAGCGCATCGCCCACGCGCTTGTGTGTGGCCGGTGTGCGGCCGTGGGCCATGCGCAGGTTCAGGTACACGAAGGCGTAGTCGCCTGGGTCGCGGAAATCGCCACCGGCCGCGCGGCCTGCGGCACCCCCGTCCGACACCGCGAAATGCGGCGCGGGATAGGCCAGAACGCGTGTGCCGCCCGGCGGAAACACCGGCTTGCCGGCGTCGTCATGCGCCGCCAGCATGGTGTCGGCCAGGCTGCGGCACAGCGCGGTCATGTCGGTTTCGGCATCCAGGTTGCCGGTGTAAAGGATGACGAGGTGGGGCATGGGGACCTTGTGGTGTTCAGAGGCGAGTGGCCACGCTGGTGTAACCGTCGGCCCGCGAGGCCTGCGCCGCCGGGATGGCGTGCCCGTCCTGCGGCGTGATCGGGAACACGGCATTGAGTTGCCCGGTGCCCGAGGCGCCGAAGTAAGGCGTCACGATCTCGGCCGCACCGTCGTAGGCCGACCAGCCCAGCGCGCCCAGCAGCATGGCGGTGTCGTGCATGAAGCCTTCGCCGTGGCCTTTGCTCGCGTACTCGGGCAGCATCTCGCAGAAGTCCTTCCACTCGCCGGCTTGCCACATCTCCAGCACGCGGCGGTCCAGGTTTTCCAGGAACGGGCTCCAGATCTTGAACGCGTATTCGGGCGCCAGGCCGTTCTGCGCAAAGCGGTGCGAGAGCGAGCCGCTGGCGAAGAAGGCCACCGTGCCGTCGTAGTGCTCCTCGATCGCGCGGCGCATCGCCCAGCCCAGGCGCGCGCTGTCGTTGAGGTAGTGCACGGTGCACAGCGCCGAGACCGAGATTACCTTGAAATGCTGGTCGGCGTTCATGTAGCGCATCGGCACCAGCGTGCCGTACTCGGGCGCCAGCGTGGTGGCGTGATGTGCCAGCGTCTCTACCCCGTGTTCGTTGCAGACTTTGGCCAGCAGCTGTCCCAGCGCCGGGTTGCCCGGGAACTCGAAGGGCATGTTGCTGATGAAATGCGGCAGCTCGTTGCTGGTGTACAGGCCCTTGAAGTGCGGCGCGCAGTTGATGTGGTAGTTGGCGTTGACCAGCCAGTGGGTGTCGAACACCACGATGGTGTCCACCCCGAGTTCGCGGCAGCGCCGGCCGATCTCGATGTGGCCGTCGATGGCGTCGCGCCGCGTGCCCCGGCGCGGGCCGTCGAGCTCGCTGAGGTACATCGAGGGCACGTGCGTGATCTTGGCGGCGAGAGCGAGTTTGCCCATGATTGGTCTCCAGGTTGTCAGGTGTCCAGCGTGATGTCGGCTTTGCGGATCACCGCGGCGTAGTGCTCGATCTCGGTGCGGATGAAGGCCGCGAACTGCTCGGGCGTGCCCGACAGCGAGGCGATGCCGCCCTTCTGAAAGGCCTCCACCACGGGCGGGCTGGCCAGCGCGCGGTTGACCTCGGCGTTCATGCGCTGCACCACGGCGTCCGGGGTGCCGCCGGGCGCCAGCAGGCCGTTCCACGAGTTCGACACGATGGCCACGCCCTGTTCGGTGAGGGTGGGAATGTCGGGCGCATAGGCCGAGCGCTTGGCCGTGGCCATGCCGATGGCCACCAGCTTGCCGCTCTGGACGTGGCCGCGGAACTCGGGCCAGTTGCCGAACATCAGGGTGACCTGCCCGCCGAGCAGGTCGGTCAGCGCCGGGGCCTGGCCCTTGTACGGCACATGCACCAGCTCCAGCCCCATCTGCTGCGCCAGCGCGGCACCCGACAGGTGGGCCGAGGTGCCGTTGCCGAACGAGGCATAGCTCAGCGTGCCGCCGCCCTTGCGCGCCGCGGTGCGCAGGTCGGCCACGCTCCGGATGCCGCTGCCGGGGTGCGTGGCCAGCACGTGTTCGGACATGCCCATCAGCGCCACCGGGCGCAGGTCTTTCAGCGGGTCGTACGGCAGCTTCTTCACCAGGGTGACGTTGGCGGCGAAGCTGTTGGCCACGGTGACGAAGCTGGTGCCATCGGGCGGGGACTTGGCCACGTTGTCCACACCGATCACCGTGCCCGCGCCGGGCTTGTTTTCCACCACGATGGGCTGGCCCAGCGCCTTGGCCACTTCGGTGCAGACCAGGCGTGTGACGAAGTCGGTGGTGCCGCCCGGCGGAAAGGGCACCACCACGCGCAAGGGGCGGTTGGGCCAGGCCGCTTGCGCGTGCAGCGCACCCGGTAGGGCCGCGAGTGCCGTGACCGCGCCAGCGGCCTGCAACAGGCGGCGGCGGGTCGGCGGATGACAGGGCAGGGTCATGGGTGGCGGTCTTTCAAAAGAGGGCTGGCACCGGCGACATCAGGCGCCGCCACCAAGCGTCACGGCCGGCTGGGGCGCGGTGTTGACCTGCAGCGAGAACACGTCCGGGCGGGCGTAGTGGCCCACCGGGTCGAAATCCATCTGTGCCTGGGGGATGAGGTCCAGATCGAGTTCGGCCGTGAGCAGCGCGTCCTCGTTGAACACCGGCCCGGCGAGCTTGCGACCCAGCGGGTCGATGATCAGGCTGCCGCCGCGCATCAGCACGCCGTCGGCCGCTTCGGGCAGGGCGTTGTGCATCTGCGCGTCGGGAAACTGCGTGCGGCGCAGATGCTGGCAGGCCGACAGCACGAAGCAGCGGCCCTCCAGCGCGATGTGCGTCATGGTCGATGCCCAGGTGTCGCGGTCGTCGGCCGTGGGCGCGCAGTAGATCGTCACGCGCTGCTGGTACATGGCCAGGCGCAGCGCCGGCATGTAGTTTTCCCAGCAGATCACCGCGCCGAGCTTGCCCCAGGGCGTGTCCACGGCCTTGAGCGTGGAGCCGTCGCCGAAGCCCCAGACCAGGCGCTCCAGCGCGGTCGGCATGAGCTTGCGGTGCTTGCCCAGGACCTGGCCCTCGGGCCCCAGGTAGACCACGGTGCAGTACAGCGTGCCGCCGTCGCGCTCGATGATGCCCAGCACCACAAACATGCGGTGCTGCGCCGCGGCCTGGGCGAGCAGCGCGATCTCGGGCCCGTCCACCGTGACGGCCGCGTCGTAATAGAGCTTGTACTCGGCGCGGCCTTGCGGCGTGCGCGCGCCGAGGTAGATATGGAAGTCCGCGCCCTTGGGGTAGCCCCCGAGGTAGGCCTCGGGGAAAACGATGAGTTGCGCGCCCTGGGCGGCGGCCTGCGCCATGAGCGCCAGCGCGCGTTCCACGGTGGCGGGCGTGTCCAGCAGGACGGAGGCGGTCTGGGCGACGGCGGCGGTCAGTTTCATGGCGACTCCTCAAACACCCCAGTGGGGGATGTGGTGGCTGCCCAGCGAGACGGCCACGTTCTTGGGCTCGCAGAACACCTCGTAGCTCCAGGTGCCGCCTTCGCGGCCGGTGCCGCTGGCCTTGGTGCCGCCGAAGGGCTGGCGCAGGTCGCGCACGTTCTGGCTGTTGACGAAGCACATGCCGGCCTCCACGGCGGCAGCGACACGGTGCGCGCGGCCGAGGTTCTCGGTCCAGACGTAGCTGGAGAGGCCGTATTGAATGTCGTTGGCCAGCTCGATGGCGTGGGCTTCGTCCTTGAACGGGATCAGGCAGGCCACCGGGCCGAAGATTTCTTCCTGGGCGATGCGCATGCGGTTGTCCACGTCGGCAAACACGGTCGGCCAGACGAAGTTGCCGTGCTTCACCGCCTCGGGCAGCTCGGCGGCGTAGCGGGGCTGGTCCAGACCGCCGCACAACAGCGTGGCGCCCTCCTTGGGGCCGAGTTCGATGTAGCTGCGCACCTTGGCCAGGTGGGCTTTCGAAATCATGGGGCCGACGATGGTCTTCTCGTCCAGCGGGTCGCCCACGGTGATGCGCCGGGCGCGGTCGGCGAACTTCTCGACGAAGTCGGCGTAGATGCTTTGCTGCACCAGGATGCGGCTGCCGGCGGTGCAGCGCTCGCCGTTGTTGGAGAAGATCATGAAGATCGCGGCGTCCAGCGCGCGGTCCAGGTCGGCGTCGTCGAAGATCACGAACGGGCTCTTGCCGCCGAGCTCCATGCTGAACTTCTTCAGGCCCGCGGCCTTGACGATGCGGTTGCCGGTGGCCGTCGACCCGGTGAAGCTGATGGCGCGCACGTCCGGGTGGGCGCACAGGGGCTCGCCAGCTTCCTTGCCGTAGCCGTGCACCACGTTCAGCACGCCGGCGGGGATGCCGGCTTCCAGCGCCAGCTCGCCCAGGCGCGCGGCGGTCAGCGGCGAGAGCTCGCTCATCTTCAGCACCGCGGTGTTGCCGAAGGCCAGGCAGGGCGCGACCTTCCAGGTGGCCGTCATGAAGGGCACGTTCCAGGGGCTGATGAGCGCGCACACCCCCACCGGGTGAAACAGCGTGTAGTTCAGGTGCGTGGGCGTGGGGTAGGTGTGGCCGTCCACGCGGGTGCACATCTCGGCGAAGTAATAGAAGTTGTCAGCCGCGCGCGGGATCAGCTGCTTGCCGGTCTGGGCGATCACCTGGCCGCAGTCGTTGGTCTCCAGCTGCGCGATCTCGGGCACGTGCTTCGCGATCAGGTCGCCGAGCTTGCGGATCAGTTTGGCGCGTTCAGGTGCCGGCGTGCCGGCCCATTTCGGGAAGGCGGCCTTGGCGGCGGCGACGGCGGCGTGGACTTCCGCCTCGCCACCCGAGGCCACCTCGGCCAGCACCTGCTGCGTGGCCGGGTTGATGGTCTCGAAATAGGCTTTGCCGGCAACCTGCTGGCCGTTGATGAGGTGGTCGATTTTCATGGTTCAGATGGGCGTGATGCAGGATAAATGGGGTCGGATCCCGATTCCCCGGCAAATGGGTGGGGGCGCGGCAGGGGAATCGGGCTCTGACCCCTTCGGATACATGGGCAATGGTGTTCTCGAGGGCTCCCAGCCCTTCGATCTCCGTCACGATCACATCCCCCGGCTGGCAGTCCACCACGCCGTCGGGCGTGCCGGTGAGGATCAGGTCGCCAGGCTGCAGCGTCATGAAGCGGCTGAAGTATTCGATCAGGAAGGGCACGTCGAAGATCATGTCGCGCGTGTGGCCGGACTGGGTGACCTGGCCGTTCACGGTCGTCTGCAGGGCCAGGTTCATCGGATCGGGCACATCGGCCGCGTCGACCAGCCAGGGGCCGATCGGGGTGCAGGTGTCGCGGTTCTTCACGCGCAGGTTGGGGCGGTACCAGTTTTCGAGGTAGTCGCGGATGGCGTAGTCGTTGGCGACGGTGTAGCCGGCGATGAAGTCGTACGCGTCGGCCCTTTTCACCTTGCGGGCGGTCTTGCCGATCACCACGGCGAGCTCGCATTCGTAGTGCATGTAGCTGACACCCGCCGGGCGCACGGTGAATCCGAGGTGGCCGGTGAGCGAGGCCTCGCCTTTGACGAAGGCGAGTGGCTCCTCGGGTGCCTTGAAGGCGAGCTCCTTCGCGTGGTCGGCGTAGTTCAGGCCCAGCGCGAGGATGGTGCGCGGGCGGTGCGCCGGCATGGGCGCCAGCGGCGGCAGCCAGACGACCTCGTCGAAGCCGACGCGGCGGCCTTTGAACGCGGGCGTCAGCAGTTCGAGCTGGCCGTCGGCCTCAACGGCGTCGTGAATGGCGCCGGCCCAGGCGATGCGTGCGTGCTTCATGCTGATTCTCCGACGAGGGTGTTGACCAGCGGCGCGAAGCCCGGCGCGGAGATTTCGATGCGGTCGCCGGCGCGGGCACGCGGGCGCGTGCCGTCGGCGAGGCAGTCGCTGCCCAGCATCAGCACATCGCCGGGCCGCAGCGTCATGAAGGCGTTGACGTCGGCCAGCAGCGTAGCGGCGTGGCGCACCAGGCCACTGAAGTCCACGGTCTGGCGCAGCGCGCCGTTGATGCGGACTTCGAGCGTCAGCGCGTGGATGTCGCCGACCTCGGCCAGCGGCACGCAGCGCGGCCCGATGCCCAGAAAGCCGTCCAGGCACTTGAACTTGACGGGCGGGCGGTAGTAGCTGTCGTGAGGCACCGAGAGGTCGTTCAGCAGCACACAGCCCGCCACACGTGGCAGTCCGGCAGATGCTTCAATATTAATAGCTGAATGTGACCATTCCACGCTGGGATGAGCCAAAAAAGGAGATTCAAAATTGGCGATGACAAGGCCCAGTGAAGCCCCCACCTCCACCTCCGGCACGTCCGCGGGCAGCGAAATGGCGGCGCCCTGGGCGCTGAAGGTGTTGGCGGTCTTGATGAACAACACCGGGGCCTGCGGCGGCGCCTTGTAGGGCGGCTCGGTGGCGCGCGCGGCCCATAGCGCTTGCTCGTGGCGGAAGTTCAGCAGCGTGCCATAGACGGTGCCGTCGGGCAGGAAAGGTGCAGCAGAGGGGTTCATTCTTCGGCGTCCGGTTCAGCGGCGCTGGCGAGGTCGGCGGGTTGTTCCAGGGCAATCAGTTCGTCCAGCAGGGCGTAGAGCTGGCTCAGCTTCGGCTTGCCCAGCTGGCTTTCGACCCAGGCGTAGTGCGCCTCGATGGTGCGGGACAGCGTTTGCACCAGGGCCAGCCCTTGCGCCGTGGCGCGCACCACGGTGCGCCGGGCATCGTCCGGGCAGCGGCATCGGCTGATCAGGCCGTCGCGTTCCATGCGGGTCAACACGCCGGTCAGGCTGGGCCCGAGCAGGTACGCCTCGCGGGCCACGCGCCCGGTTTCCAGGCCGCCAGGGTCTGCAGCGTGTTCGCCCAGCACCCGCAAGACACGCCACTGCTGGTCCGACAGGCCCTGTCCGCGCAGACTGGGTCGGGTGTGCAGCATCACGGCCTCGCGCGCCTGCAGCAGCAGGCGCGGCAGGTTGCGGTGGATGAAGGGAGTGGCGGCTGGCATTTATTTAATATATTAAATGATTTTGGGTGCTTCAATCTGCGGGTTAACCCGGGTCGATGCGGTTACAGTGGCAACTGTCCCCTTGCTGCCGTGTTCGCAGGTGTGTCGGCGCACGGCGCCAGCGGGGACGGGTTCCGGTCTTCCCTGTTTTTTCAAAGCGAGGTTTGAACATGGCTGCTCCCGACATCGGCTCCTGTCTGTCCGCCGGCATCGACGGATTCAAGAAGAACCCCGTGGCCCACATCCTGGCCGTTGTTCTGATCGGCGTGGTCGGTGGTGTCAGCGCCGGCATCCTGTCCGGCCCGATGGTGGTGGGCTACATGCGCATGATCCAGAAAGAAGAACGTGGCGAGGCCGTGGAGTTCACCGACGTCTTCAAAGGCTTTGACGACTTCGTGCCGGCCTTGCTGGCGGTGCTGCTGTCCAGTCTGATCGTGTCGGTGGGTTTCATGCTGTGCTTCGTGCCGGGCCTGCTGATCATCGGCCTGGTGCCCACGGCCGCGTACCTGGTGGCGGCAGGCGAAAAAGACGGCATCAACGCCATCAAGCGGGCCTTCGAAGCGGTGAAGGCCAACTTGCTCGGCACAGTGATCTGCTCGCTGGTGCTGAGCATCGTGGGCTCGCTGGGTGCGCTCCTCTGCGGCGTCGGCATCTTCCTCACCCTGCCCATCGGCATGATCGGCTTCTATCACATGGCCAGGCAGATCACGGACGGAGGCCCGCTTGCCATCACACGGGCCTGACGCGACGCAGCTGACCCGCGCTGAGCGTGGTTGGCGGGCTGTACCGCTGCTGGGCTGGCCGCTGGCGCTGGGCGTCGCGCCGCTGCTGCTGGCCACGGGCGTGCCGCTGTGCGGTTTCCGCCACCTCACCGGGCAGCCCTGCCCGCTATGCGGTGGCACGCATGCCTGCGCCGCGTTGGCGCAGGGCGACCTGATGGTGGCGTGGCAGGCCAATCCGGGCTTGATGCCACTGTTTGTCATCGCTGCGGCCCGTGCGGCTCAGCTGGCCTGGGAAGCCTGGACGGGACGCCGGGTGACCCGATGGCGGATCGGTCCAGCCTTGTGGAAGGCGGGCGGGTTGTTCCTGATCGGCAGCTGGGCGTTGCGCCTGGCGGGAGTGCTGTAGGCGGATGGCCTCGACCGTGGCAATCCGGCACGCCGAGCGCTCCGGTTCGCCGCAACCGCTTCACTTTCAGACTGACTCAAAGGAATCTGAATGACAACCAACTTGGGTGCTTTGCTGGGCATCGATCTACCGCTGATCCAGGCGCCCATGGCGGGCGTGCAGGGCAGCGCGCTGGCCCTTGCGGTCTCGAATGGCGGCGCACTGGGTTCACTACCTGCAGCCATGCTCACGCCGCAGGTGCTGCGTGCCGAACTGCAGACTCTGCGCTCCGGCACGCAGCGGCCCTTCAACGTCAACTTCTTCTGCCATACCCCACCGGTTCCAGACGTCACCCGCGAGGCCACCTGGCGCGTGGCGCTGGCCCCGTTCTACGCCGAAGCCGGGCTGGATATCACGGCGGTTCCCGCCGGCGCGGGGCGCGTGCCTTTCACCGCGGAGGCGGCCGATCTGCTTGAAGCATTCCGTCCCGCCGTGGTCAGCTTTCATTTCGGGCTGCCCGCACCCGCGCTGGTGCAGCGGGTCAAAGCCTGGGGCGCCCGGGTGCTGTCGTCGGCCACCACGGTGGAGGAGGCCCTGTGGCTGGAGGCCCATGGCGCCGATGCCATCATTGCCCAGGGGCTGGAAGCCGGCGGCCACCGCGGCATGTTCCTGACGGACGACGTGACGACCCAGATGGGCACCTTGGCGCTGTTGCCCCAGATCCTGCGCGCCGTGAACGTGCCGGTCATCGCCGCCGGCGGCATCACGGACGCGGCCGGCGTGGCGGCCGCCATGGCGCTGGGCGCCGCGGGCGTGCAGGTCGGCACGGCCTACCTGCTGTGCACGGAGGCCACCACCAGCCCGATCCACCGTGTCGCGCTGCAAAGCGACGCCGCCCGCCACACCGCGCTGACCAACGTCTTCACCGGCCGCCCGGCGCGCGGCATCGTCAACCGGGTGATGCGCGAACTGGGCGTCATGAGCGCGGCCGCACCGGCTTTCCCGCTGGCCACGGCCGCGATGGCGCCGCTGCGCGCCTGGGGCGAGCAGCAAGGCATGGGTGATTTTTCTCCTCTGTGGTCAGGTCAGAATGCCAGCGGCTGCCGGCCGGTGGACGCCGCCGAAGTGACGCGCTCGCTGGCCCAGGGTTTTGACCGGCGCCGTGGGTGAGGCGCGCCGCCCGGGCGGGTGGTAGGCTTGCCGCATGGCCAAGGAAAAAACGATCTTCGTCTGCAACGACTGCGGCGGCACCAGCGCCAAGTGGCTCGGCAAGTGCCCGGCCTGCGGGGCCTGGAACTCGCTGATCGAGTCCGTGGCCGAACCGGTGGCGTCCACCCGCAACAACCGCTTTGCCTCGCTGGCCAAGACTGCGGAAGTGGCCACCCTGGGCGAGATCGAGGCCAGCGATTTTGAACGCACCCCGACCGGGCAGGATGAGCTGGACCGCGTGCTGGGCGGCGGCATCGTCGAGGGTGGCGTGGTGCTGATCGGTGGCGACCCCGGCATCGGCAAGTCGACGCTGTTGCTGCAGGCGCTGGATTCGCTGCAACGCAGCGGACAAAAGACGCTCTACGTCACCGGCGAGGAGAGCGGCGCGCAGGTCGCGCTGCGGGCACGCCGGCTGGGGCTGGATGGCTCGCAGGTGCAGGTGCTGGCGGAGATCCAGCTCGAAAAGATTCTTCACATGCTGGACGCGGCGAAACCGGACATCGCCGTGATCGACTCGATCCAGACGGTGTACTCCGACCAGCTGACCTCCGCACCGGGTTCGGTGGCGCAGGTGCGCGAATGTGCGGCGCATCTGACCCGCGCGGCCAAGGCCAGCGGCGTGGCGGTGGTCCTGGTCGGCCATGTGACCAAGGAGGGTGCGCTGGCCGGTCCGCGCGTGCTGGAGCACATGGTGGACACGGTGCTGTACTTCGAGGGCGACACGCACAGCAGCTTCCGGCTGGTGCGCGCCATCAAGAACCGCTTTGGTGCGGTGAACGAGATCGGTGTCTTCGCGATGACCGAGCGGGGTCTCAAGGGCGTGAGCAACCCCAGCGCGATCTTTCTGAGCCAGCACAGCGAGCCGGTGCCCGGCAGCTGCGTGATGGTGACGCTGGAGGGCACGCGGCCGATGCTGGTGGAAATCCAGGCGCTGGTGGACACCGGCGGCCCGAGTCCACGACGCCTGAGCGTGGGCCTGGATCGCGACCGGCTCGCCATGCTGCTGGCAGTGCTGCACCGCCACGCGGGCGTGAACTGCATGGACCAGGACGTGTTTGTCAACGCCGTGGGCGGTGTGCGCATCAGCGAGCCGGCGGCCGACCTGGCGGTGATGCTGGCGATCACGTCGAGCCTGCGCGGCAAGGCGCTGCCCAAGGGCTTCATCGCCTTTGGCGAGGTGGGGCTGGCCGGTGAGGTGCGGCCCGCGCCAAGAGGCCAGGAGCGGCTGAAAGAGGCCGCCAAACTGGGGTTTTCCGTCGCGGTGGTGCCCAAGGCGAATCTGCCGAAGAAGAACGACAAGGCTTTTGAGGGCCTGACGATCCACCCGGTCGAGCGGATCGAGGACGCGATGGAACTGGTGCGCGGCCTCGGCTGACGACGGGCGCCTACGCAGTCTCCGTATTCAAGTCGCAGGCGGGCCATAGGACAATCCGGGCCATGAATTTGCAGAAAATCTTTGTCCCCGTCGTGTGCCTGTTGCTGCTGGGCGCGGCGTGGCGATCCTACGGCTGGCAGGGGGTGGCGTTGGTCGGGGGTGGCCTGATGATGTGGGTGCTGCTGCACTACACGCGGCTGCTCACCATCCTCAAGCGCGCCGCCGACCGACCGATCGGGTTTGTGGCCAGCGCGGTCATGCTGAACGCCAAGCTGCGCAAGGGCATGACCTTGATGCACGTGATCGCGATGACCCGGTCCCTGGGTGCGCTGCAGAGCCCGAAAGACGAGCAACCCGAGTTCTACCGGTGGACCGATGGCGGCGACTCGCAGGTCACTTGCGAGTTCCGGGGCGGCAAGCTGGTGGGATGGACCCTGCTTCGCCCGAGTCCGGAGCCCGACCCGGCACCCGGTGAAGCGCCGCCCGCGCCGTAAAATCCCTTTTTTGCCAGGACCCGCAATCCAAAGGACCCACTCATGAGCGCACTTCCCCCTTCCATGGCCGACCGCGACGGCAAGATCTGGATGGACGGCCAGATGGTTGACTGGCGCGACGCCAAGATCCACGTGCTGACCCACACCCTGCACTACGGCTGCGGCGCGTTCGAAGGCGTTCGAGCCTACAACACGGTCAATGGCACGGCGATCTTCCGGCTTGAAGAGCACACCCAGCGCCTGTTCAACAGCGCCAAGATCCTGCGCATGAAGATCCCGTTCACGATGGACGAGGTGATGGAAGCGCAAAAGGCCGTGGTGCGCGAGAACAAGCTGGAGAGCTGCTACCTGCGCCCGCTGACCTGGATCGGCTCGCAAAAACTCGGTGTGAGCCCCAAGGGCAACACGATCCACCTGATGGTCGCGGCCTGGGCCTGGGGCGCCTACCTGGGCGAAGAGGGCATGCGGCGCGGCATCCGCGTCAAGACCTCCAGCTACACGCGGCACCACGTCAACATCACCATGACCCAGGCCAAAGCCGTGAGCAACTACACCAACTCGATCCTGGCCAACATGGAGGCGCTGGACGATGGCTATGACGAGGCCCTGCTGCTGGACTCGACCGGCTTCGTCAGCGAGGGCGCGGGCGAGAACATTTTCGTGATCAAGGACGGCGTCGTCTACACCCCCGACCTGTCGGCCGGCGCACTGAACGGCATCACGCGCAACACGGTGCTGCACATCTGCAAGGACCTTGGCCTGGAGCTGGTGCAAAAACGCATCACCCGCGACGAGGTCTACATCGCCGACGAGGCCCTCTTCACGGGCACCGCAGCCGAGGTGACGCCGATCCGCGAACTCGACCGCGTGCAGATCGGCGCTGGCCAGCGCGGGCCGATCACCGAAAAGATCCAGAGCGCGTTCTTCGACATCGTCAACGGCCGCAACCCGAAATACGCCCACTGGCTGAGCAAGGTTTGAGGTTTTGCGGGCCGGCCCTTCGCTGGAGCGACGGGTTTCGGCCTTTCACGGATGAAAGGTAGATATGACGAAGCAGACCATTGAACTCCTGGCCAAGGACCTGAACCACAACGGCGGCGTGTACTGCCCGAACCCGGCTGCGGACATGAAGCTCTGGAACAGCCACCCCAAGGTGTACCTGGACGTGGCCCGGACCGGCGAAGCCAAGTGCCCGTATTGCGGCACGGTGTACCGCCTGAAGGCGGGCGAGACCGTCGGACACGCCCATTGAGCTCCCCGAGCCGTGCGGCCTGCGACGGCAGACCCGCCTGAGTGACGCAGGTCTCGGACCGGCATCTGCCCATGACCCATCCGGATGACGCGGTGCGTGATGCCCTGCAGCGCGTCACGGTGCTGACCGTGACCTACAACAGCGCCCATTGCGTCGCGGCACTGGCGTCAGGCCTGGCCGGCGTTCCCCACGTCATCGTGGTGGACAACGCCAGTGCGGACGACAGCTGCGCGCGGGTGCGCGCGGCGATGCCGTCGGCCCGGTTGATCGTCATGCCTGCCAACCAGGGCTATGGCGTGGCCAACAACGCGGCGCTGGCCGCGGTGCAGACGGAATTCGCCTTGCTGCTCAACCCCGATTGCCTGATCGACGCCGCTCAGATCGCGGCGCTGGTGCAGGCGATGCACGACTGGCCGCAGGCAACCCTGGCCGTCCCCCAGCTCACGGAGGCCTCGGGGCAGCTGCAGGTGAACTACAGCTGGCCGCGCGACGCCTGGTCGCCGAAGACCGGCGAAGCCACCGGCGTGCTCAACGTAGGGTATGCCTGCGCGGCGGTGATGCTGATCCGCATGGCGCGCCTGGCGCCGCTCGGCTTTTTCGATCCGCTGTTTTTTCTCTACTACGAGGACGAGGACCTCTGCCTGCGCGTGTTCCACGCGCGGGGCCAGATCCTGGTGCTGCCGGCGGTGCGCGTGACCCATCTGTCGCGCGGCTCCGTCAAAGGCACCCGCCCCTGGCTCGCGGAATATGGGCGGGGCTTTCACCATGCCCAGTCGAAGGTTCTCTTCGTCTGGAAACACCAGGGGCCCGAAGCCGCCCGATGGCTGCGCCGCCGGGTGCTGGCGGCGTCGGTGCTGAATGTGCTGGCGCGCATCCTGCTGCCGTCGCCGCGGCATCTGGCCCGGGCCTGGGGCCGGTTCCGGGGCCTGCGGGCATTGAAGATGGAAGCATTGGCCCAACAGCGGCGCGCAGAGCCCGCCCGAACAGGATCCGCCCATGTCCAAGCTTGACCTCTCCCCCCCGCCGACCCTCACGGTCGCGGTACTGGCCAAGAACGAGGCCCACCAGATCGGTCGCTGCCTGCGCAGTGCGGCGTTTGCCGACGAAGTCATCGTGGTGGACAGTGGCAGCACGGACGACACGGTGTCCATTTCCCGTGGCCTGGGCGCGAAGACCTTCGTCTACCCCGACTGGCAGGGCTTTGCCGTGCAGCGCAACCGCCTGCTGGCGCACGCCACCGGCGACTACGTCTTCTTTCTCGACGCGGACGAAGAGATCACCGCGGCCTTGCAGGCGGAGATCCAGGCCGCCGTGCGATCGGGGGCGCGCGCCGTCTGGAAAATCGAATGGGGCGTGGTGGCCTATGGCAAGGAGCTGACGTACTTTCTGTCGCAGTCCAGTCTGGAGCGTCTGTTTCGCCGAGACATGATCGTGCAGTTTGAAGGCGCGGTGCATGAACACGCGGTGCTGACAGAGCCCGCTGCGCCGCGGCACGTGATGCGCTCGAGGCTGCGCCACTTCTCGCGCCAGTCGATCCACGGCAGTCTGAACAAGCTGACGCAGTACGCCATGCTGGGCGCGGCCAAGCGCGCGGCGCAGGGCAAGCAGGGCGGCGTGGTGCGCGGACTGGCCTCGGGACTGGCGATCTTCATCCGCCTGTACATCCTGCGCCTTGGCTTCACGGGCGGCGGGCCCGGATTCCTGTTCTGCTTTTTCATTGCGCTGGAGTGCTTCTTCCGCTATGCGGCCCTGCATTACGACCGGGATCGCCTGACAACGGACGTGGGGCGCTGACGATGGGAACTACGGCAGCCAGCTGGCGCACCTATCCGAAGGAGCTCTGGATCGCCGTGCTCGGCATCGGCATCGCCCTGTCCCCGACCAACACGAAGATTGCGGGTGCGGCGTGGCTGCTCCTTTGCATGGCCGGTCTGGTGGCATTTTTCAGGGCACCGTCTGCGACGGATGACCGTGCGTCGGCGAGCAAGGCATGGTTGATTGCCTGTGCGCTTGCAGCTGCTCTGGCGGTCATCGTGGCGCTGATCTGGCCGGATCGTCCGGACACCTTGCATGCGGAGTTCCGGCTGTTGCTGGCGGCGGTTGCGACGCATCAGCTTGTCCGGCATTTGCCGGGCGCCGAGCGATGGCGGGCGCTGACGCTGCCTGTAGTCGCGTTGGCGTGTGTAGCGGCATTTGGTGTGATCGCATCGGGGCACGACAGGCATTCAGTACCCTCGAATCCGATTCCTTGGGCGGTGGCCACGAGCTTGCTTCTATGCATCGTGCTGCCATTCATGTTGGACCGAGCAGTTCCCGCCAGGCATCGAGTGGTTTATGGAGTGTGCATCGTGGCGGGCCTGGGCGGCATTTTGACAAGCCAGTCGCGTGGCGCCTATGGCATCATGGTTTGGACCTGTTGGTTGCTCGTCACTTCGTGGCGAAGTCACCACCGTCAGGTATCCGCCAGCCGCATTGGTATGGCAGGTCTTCTTTGCGCGGCCATTGTGGCCGTGGCAGTATCGTTGCCCGTGGATCCCTTGCGACTTCGCAAGGGCTGGCACGAAACCGTACAGGCGGTAAACGAGGGTAACTACAGCTCGTCCATGGGCGCCAGGATGTATCTCTGGCGTCTGGGTTGGCAAAGCTTTCAGGAATCACCCTGGATCGGCATCGGTGGGCGTGAACGCTTGAAACGGATCAAGTCCGCGGGCCTGGATTTGCCGCTCGATCAACGTGCACGATTCCAGGAAGTGCGCAATGTGGGCCACGTGCACAACCAGTACCTGCACGCGGCCATGGACGGCGGCCTGATCGGACTGGCTTCCACACTGACCGTGTTGGCGGGCCTGGGCGCGAGCGCCTGGCGGCTGCGGCGCGTTGATCCTGTTGCGTCACGCCAGATGCAGGGCGTGCTGTTCATGCACGCCACGGCTGGCCTGAGCAATGTGAACATGGCGCACAACTTCTACGCCATCATGCTGTCGCTCAGCGTGGCCGTGATCCTGATCGGCGCCGGCGCCCGAGCGGGTGGGCCGGAGCCTGCGCCGGTGGCCTGAGGCCTGTTGCAATCCCGCCGCGCATGCACATCCTGTTCGTCAATCACGCGCCCATTCCCGTGTTTGCCTATGGCGGCACGGAGCGGGTGATCTGGGACCTCGGCAAGAGCCTGGTGCGCCTCGGGCACCGGGTCAGCTACCTGGTGCCGCAGGGCTCGCACTGCGACTTTGCACAGGTGCTGGCCATCCGCGAGGGCGTCCGGTGGGCCGAGCAGATTCCGGCCGATGTGGACCTGGTGCATTTCCAGTTCAACCCGCCGGATCTGGCCACGCTGGAGCGGCCCTACCTGATGACGCAGCACGGCAACTCGCCGGAGCACGCACCCCTGCCGCTGAACACGGTGTTTGTCTCGCGCAACCATGCCGAGCGCCACGGCTCCACCGAGTTCGTCTACAACGGCCTGGACTGGGAGGCCTACGGGCCCGTCGATTTCGAGCGGCCTCGGCCGTACTGCCACTTTTTGGGCAAGGCTGCCTGGCGCGTGAAGAATGTGCAGGGCGCCATCGACGTGGCCGGGGACGCCGGCGTTGACCTGATGGTGCTGGGAGGCACCCGTCTGAACATCAAGCGCGGCTTTCGATTCACCTGGTCGCGGCGGGTGAGCTTTGCAGGCATGGTGGGCGGGCAGGTCAAGCTGGATCTGCTCCAGGGTTCGCGCGGGCTGATTTTTCCGGTGCTCTGGCACGAGCCCTTCGGGCTGGCGGTGATCGAGAGCCTGTATTTCGGCTGTCCGGTCTATGCCACCCCCTACGGCGCCCTGCCCGAACTGGTGCCTCCAGCGTGCGGGGTTCTGTCGGCCGGCCGTGGCGAACTGGCCGACGCCGTGCGTCAGGGCGGTTTCGATGCACGGGCCTGCCACGAGCAGGCGACGCGACATTTCAGCGCCGCCGCCATGGCCGGCGGCTATCTGCAGATTTACCAGCGGATTCTGGACGGTGAAACCCTGCATGCCAGGCCGCCGGCCATGACGGCCAGTGCCAAGGCGCTGCCCTGGCTGCGCTGACAGCGCCGGGCCGCGCATCCAGGGCGGCAAAGGTTCAGGACACTGAGCGCGGCAGCCTGACCGTGAAGCAGGCCCCGCCGCCTTCGCGCGCCTCGCAGCGCACCGAGCCGCCGTGCCGCTCGGCGATGGACTTGACCAGCGCCAGGCCCAGACCGACACCGCCTTCGCGCTCGCTGGCGCCTGGCAGCCGGTAGAAGGGCTCAAAGATGCGCTCGCGCTGCTCGGGTGGCACGCCCGGGCCGCGGTCGCAGACCTGCAGCAAGGCCTGGGCGCCCTCGCGCCCGACCATCACGGTGATGCCGTGCGCGCCGGCTGCGCCGCCATAGCGACGCGCGTTTTCCAGCAGGTTGCGCACCAGCCGGCGCAACAGCTTGGCCACACCAGGCACGAGCAGGCTGTCCACGCCCTCGGCCAGTTCCAGCTCGGCGCCAGCCCGTGCGCTTTCCTCCACCACCAGACCCAGCAGGTCGATGGACTCCACGGTGCCCATGTCGGCCTCGCGGGCATCGAGCCGACTGGCCAGCAGGATTTCATCGATCAGCTGGTCCAGCTCGGCAATGTTGCGCGAGATCTCTTCGCGAAACGTGGGCCCCGGCTGGGATCCCATCAGCTCCATGCCCATGCGGATGCGGGTCAGCGGCGAGCGCAGTTCGTGCGAGGCGTTGGCCAGCAGGGATTTCTGCGAGGCCAGCAACTGCGTCTGGGTGGCCATCAGCGCCTCAATGCGTTCGGCTGCGGCATTGAAGCGTGCCGAAAGGTCGGCGACCTCGTCTTCGCCGTTGACGGGCACGCGGGCCGACAGGTCGCCATCGCCCCAGCGCTGCACGCCCCGCTGCAAGGTTTCGAGGCGCTGCGTCAGCCGCCGCACGATGGGGTAGACCCCCAGCGCCACGGCCAGGCTGACCACGGCCAACAACCAGAAAAAACCGTAGGGCGGCCGTGTCCAGTAAGGCGGGGGGGCCGGTGGCGGCCCGCCGCCGCCCATCCGGTGCTGGCGCGGCGGCATTTGCAACAGCAGTTGCTGGCCGTCGGCCAGCGTCACGTCGAACACCAGGCCCATCCCCAGGCCGGCCCGGTGAGCGGGCATGGCGCTCGCGGTGCCGATCAAGTCGCCGGCCGCGTTGCGCACCAGGATTTCTCTCGGCGTGGGCGGTGGGGTGTTGTAGTCGGCCGCCACCCGCCAGGCCCAGCCCACCACCAGCGTCAGCACCGCCACACCGGCCACCACGGCCAGCCAGATGCGCAGGTACAGCCGGCGGGAGAAGGCAGAAAAGAGCGACATACCTCTAGTCTTGCTGCCGCGCAAAGACGTACCCCACGCCACGCACCGTCAGGATGCGCTTGGGGGCTTTCACGTCGTCCTCGATGGCCGCGCGGATGCGGCCCATGTGCACGTCGATCGAGCGGTCGAAGGCTTCGAGCTCGCGGCCGCGTACCGCTTCCATGATCTGGTCCCGGGTCAGCACCCGGCCGGCGCGCTCGGCCAGCGCCACCAGCAGGTCGAACTGGTAGGACGTCAGCTCGCAGGCCGCGCCCCGCACGCTCACCGTGCGCGCGTCGCGGTCGATCTCCAGCGAGCCGAAACGCAGGGCCTGGGCGGCGGCTGACGGCCCCTCGTGGTGCCGGCGCAGCACGGCGCGGATGCGCGCCAGCAGCTCGCGCGGCTCGAAGGGTTTGGGCAGGTAGTCGTCGGCGCCCAGCTCCAGGCCGACGATGCGGTCCATCGGGTCGCCCTTGGCGGTCAGCATCAGGATCGGCGTGCGCGCGCCGTCGCCGGGCAAGGCGCGGATGCGGCGGCAGACGTCGAGCCCGTCGATGTCGGGCAGCATCAGGTCGAGGATGACCAGGTCGGGCGCCTCTTCCTGCAGACGGGCCAGGCCGCTCAGGCCGTCGGCGGCGTGGGCAAAGGCAAAGCCCGACTCGACCAGGTATTCACCGACCATCCGGGCCAGGCGGCCGTCGTCTTCGATCATCAGCAGGCGGGAGCTCATGGGCGCAGTGTAATCAGGGCAGGCATGGTTGCATCGTGCGCCGCCGCGGCTGCGCAGCCTTGAAGCAGCGGTAAAGTTGAGTAAATGAGCCCCAACTTGCCCCCCGATCCGCCCGCTGGCCGACCACCGGCCATTTCGCCCCTGCCGCCGGGTCTGCGCACGCTGGACGATGTCCTGCTGCAACACGCCCGCAGCCGCCCGCAGGCGCTGGCGATGCGCTTCGAAGGCCGTGATGTCAGCTATGGCAAGCTGGCGCGCCGCACGGCCCGTGCCGCCGCGCGCCTGTGGCACGAATGGGGGGTGCGACCCGGCGACCGCGTGGCCTGGCTCGGCCTGAACCATCCGGACCAGATCACCCTGCTGTTCGCGCTGGCGCGCATCGGCGCCCTGCTGGTGCCGCTGAACTTTCGCCTGGCCAGCGCGGAGTGGCAGGCGGTGCTGGCCGACTGCACCCCGCGCTGCGTGCTGCACGATGCGGCATGGGCGCAGGCCGCAATGGCACTGGCACAAGCGGCCGGTCTGCCTGCGCACGCCATCGACACGCTGATCGCGACCCCGTCGCCCGGCGACGCGCCTGTCCACGCCACGCCCGAATCCCCCGCGCTGCTGGTCTACACCTCGGGCACCACCGGGCGGCCCAAAGGTGCGGTGCACACCCAGGCCAACCTGCTGGCCAACATGGTGGCCGCCAGCGAGGCGCAGGTGCTGACGGCGGCCGACCAGGTGCTGACCGTGCTGCCGCTGTTTCACGTCGGAGGCCTGTGCATCCAGACGCTGCCGGCGCTGTACGTCGGCGCCGCGGTGCTGCTGCACGCCCGCTTCGACGCGGGTGCCACGCTGGATGCCATCAACCGGGACCGCCCCACGCTCACGCTGCAGGTGCCGGCCACGATGAAGGCGCTGATCGAACACCCGGCCTGGGACGCGACCGACCTGTCGGGCCTGCGCGCCGTCTGGGCGGGCTCCAGCACCTTGCCGGCGGCCCTGGTGGACGCCTTCCTGGCGCGTGGTGTGCCGCTGTGCAACGTCTATGGCGCCACAGAGACCGGGCCGTTCTCCATCGCCCTTACCCCCGCGCACGCTGCCAGCCACGCGGGCGCCTGCGGCTGGCCGGCGCGCGGGGTGGAGGTGAGGCTGGCCGACGCGCGCGACGGTGTGGGCGAGCTGTGGCTGCGCGCGCCGAACGTGGTGCGCCACTACTGGCCCGACCAGCCCGCGGTGGACCCCGAGGGCTGGTTCCACAGCGGCGATCTCGCGCGCCAGGCGGCCGACGGCAGCTACACCGTGGTGGGGCGGGCCAAGGACATGGTCATTTCAGGCGGCGAGAACATCTACCCGGCCGAGATCGAACACCTGCTGGCCAGCCATCCACTGGTGGCGGACTGCGCCGTGCTGGGCCTGCCGGACGCCCAATGGGGCGAAAAACTGGTCGCGGTGGTCGTTTTTAAGCATCAAAATGCCACAAACCCTTCGTCAAATGGTCAGGAGACGCTATCGAATTGGGAGTTTGTGCTGTCCGAATTCCTGGGTGGGCGTATCGCCCGCTACAAGCTGCCGCGCCGCTGGGTCTGCGTGGACGCGCTGCCCCGCACCGCGCTGGGCAAGGTGCAGAAGGCGGTGCTGGCGCGCCAGCTCGGGCCGGACGCGGCCGCCTGATCCGGGCTTGCCTAACGCTCAACGCACTGAGTGCTTCAATAAATGTAGCGACTCATGACCTTGCAGCGCCGGGATTGGGCGGTTTTTAGGTTCTCTTCTGTTTCGGGTGGCACGCAACATTCTGATGGAGGTCAGGCGAGAGGGCGTGCTTTCTGAAGCGGATTGAGGGGCAAGTGCTTGAGCTTGCCTGCAATCAGGAAGGCCATAGCGATGAAGTGATCGGTGGTGCCGTAGCCACGCGCCTTGGCTTTGGCCGCTTGCAACAACGAGTTGACCGCCTCCACATAGCCCGTGTGCAAGCCTGCGGCGTCAAACGCCTTGACGATGCCGGACCAGTGCTGCCTGATGGTCCTGGCCAACTCCTTGAAAGGCGCCAAGCGACTGCGCTGGGCCCAGTGCAACCACCGCTTGAGCGACAGCGTGCATGCGATCGCATCGGTTCGTACCTTGTAGATGTCGCGCAGCGCCTCCTTCAGCCGCCACGCCCGCGCTGTCTTCAGCCGGGTGTGGGGCAGCCAATCCATCTTGTCACGCTCCTTGGGCGTCCATCGGCCCTTGTCCTTGAGCCAGCACCAGCGGGTCTTCTTCAACCAGTGCTCGCCCCTGGCTTCCTCACGGCGCACGGCATCCACCGCCCGATTGGCCAACTGCACCACATGAAATCCGTCAAAGGCCACGGCTGCCGCCGGCAAGTGCTCGGCCGTGCCGGCGATGAAGGCCTTGGACATGTCCATGCACACCACTTCGATGGCCTCGGGCTTGCCCTTGTGGGTCTTGAAGTCCCCCACAAAGCGCTTGACCGTGCTGGCGTCTTTGCCGGGTGTGGCATAGATCAGCCGCGCCTGCTCCAGGTCGTGCACCAGCGTGATGTAGTGCTGGCCTTTGGCGCAGCTGGTCTCGTCGATGCCGATGATGACGACCTGGGCGTAGCTTTCTTGCGCCCGAGCCAGCTGAACGTGGGCATCGATCTGGCGCCACAGGGCGTTGTCCGCGCAGCGCAGGATGCGTGCGCAGGCGGCCACGGGCATCTCGCGCGCCAGCGTCAGGCCCAGCGCCTCAAACAACAGCGTGAAGCGGCTGCCCTCGCGCGCCCAGGGCACCTTGAGTTGGGTGATGGCGCCGCAGCCGCTACAGGCCACGCGCGGCAGCTGGCAGTGCACGTGGGCTTCGAACTGAAAGAAGTCCAGATGGCGCCAGCTGCGTTGGCGGTGGTCGTGCAGTTTCTGATCGATTGCGCCACAGGCCGGGCACGGCGCGCTCCTGGCTTGCCAGACGACGTACAGGTCGATTCGACTGCGCTCAACATCCAGCGCCACGCGCTCTACCGCCCACGGCGATGTCAGTCCCAGCGCCTGGCAAAACAAGGCCTCTTGCATGCGGCTCTCCTGCGTGACGTTTGTTTGTCAACACATTATTGCCAGCTGTTGCGCGCCACCCGAAACGGAAGAGAACCGGGTTTTTACGCCTTTTTCTGCACCGGAAGCACCCGCGAGGCCAGCCAGACCATGACCAGCACCGGCACCCCCAGCAGCGCGGTGGCGGTGAAGAAATTGGCGTAGCCATGGGCGTTGACGAAGTCGCCCGAAAAGCCGGCGATGAATTTCGGCAGCAGCAGCATCATCGAGCTGAACAGCGCGTACTGGGTGGCGGAATAGCTCACGTTGGTCAGGCCCGAGAGGTAGGCGATGAACGCCGCCGAGGCGATGCCGCTGGCCAGGTTGTCGGCCGAGACCACGGCAATCAGCGCCGTCACGTCATGCCCGCGCCCGGCCAGCCAGGCGAACAGCAGGTTGGTGGCCGCGCTCAGCACCGCGCCGGCCATCAGGATGCGCATCACACCCAGGCGCATCGACAGCACGCCGCCGATGAAGGCGCCCAGCAGCGTCATGATTACCCCGTAGATCTTGGTCACTGCGGCCACCTCGTCCTTGGTGTAGCCCATGTCCACATAAAAAGGGTTGGCCATGATGCCCATCACCACGTCGCTGATGCGGTAGATGGCAATCAGCCCGAGGATCAGCGCCGCCTGCCAGCGGTAGCGGCGGAAAAACTCGGCGAACGGCTCGACCAGCGCACCGCGCAGCCACTCAGCGGCATTTTTGGCCGGGGGCAACACCACCTGCGCCGGCTCGCGCGAGAACAACACCGTCACCACGCCGACGAGCATCGACGCCGCCATCACCAGGTACGCCGTTTGCCAGGCGCTGTTCTGGTAGGCCGCCGCGCCCGACAGGCCGGCTACGGCGGGCGCCACCTCGGCGCGCGCCGCGATCCACAGCACACCGGCGCCCGCCCAGATCATGGCCAGGCGGTAGCCGGTCTGATAGGACGCCGCAAGCGCGGCCTGGCGGTCAAGGTTGGCGGATTCGATGCGGAAAGCGTCCAGCGCAATGTCCTGCGTGGCAGAGCCAAAAGCCACCGCCAGCGCGCACCAGACGATCGGGCCCAGCGTCTGGCGCGGATCGGCCAGCGCCATGCCGACCAGCCCAGCGATGATGGCCACTTGAGACAGCAGCAGCCAGCTGCGCCGGCGGCCCAGTGCCCTTGTCACAAAAGGGATCGGCAGGCGGTCCACCAGCGGCGCCCAGACCCACTTGAAGCCATAGGCCAGCCCGACCCAGCTCAGGTAGCCGATGGTGCTGCGGTCGATGCCGGCCTCGCGCAGGCGAAAACTCAGCGTGCCCAGCACCAGCAGCAGCGGCAGCCCGGCCGAGAAGCCCAGCGTGAGCATGCGCAGGCTGGAGGGTTCCAGATAGACGCGCAGGGCGTCCAGCCATGAGCGGCGGGTGGGATTGGGGGATTCGTGCGGGATGGCGGTGGGTTCTGGCATTGGAAAAGGTCGGTTAAGAGCCATCTAAGGTGAGCGTGTCATTCTTGAACCCAACACCGACGTTGAGGACACACGGACTTTTCAGACTGACTATTATTCACTTCCATCATGTGCTGGATCTGCGACTTCAAGACCTCCGATGCCCCGACCGGGCCGACCGTCCACTCCCCGTGGGCGCCCCGGCGTGCGTTTCTGCTGGCGGCGGGTGCCGCTGCCGCGACGGCCGCCGCATCGCCGGCACTGGCCCAGGTGGATGTCGGCAAGGCGTCGGCCATGCGCCAGCTGGTGCCTGCAGCGTCGCTGGAGAGTTCGGCCACCAAACAGTATGCGCAGGTGCTGGCCGAGGCCCGCGCCAAAGGCGCGCTGGCGCCCGAGCACTACCCCCAGCTTCAGCGGCTGCGCGCCATCGCGGCGCGCTTGATCCCCTATGCGGGCCAGTGGAACCCGCGTGCCAAGGCCTGGCAGTGGGAGGTGAACCTGATCGGCAGCAAACAGATCAACGCCTGGTGCATGCCCGGCGGCAAGATTGCCTTCTATACCGGCATCCTCGACCAGCTCAAGCTCACCGACGATGAAGTCGCCATGGTCATGGGCCACGAAATGGCGCACGCCCTGCGCGAGCACGCCCGCGAGCGCATGGCCAAGAACACCGCCACCGACATGGGTCTTCGTCTGGGCGCCCAACTGCTGGGCCTGGGCCAGGCCGGCGACCTGGCCGCCGGTGTGGGCAGCCAGTTGCTGACGCTCAAATACAGCCGCGACGACGAGACCGAGGCCGACCTTGTGGGCCTGGAGATCGCCGCGCGTGCTGGCTACAACCCGAAGGCCAGCGTGGCGCTCTGGAAGAAGATGGCCGCCGCCAACGGCGGCAATGGCCCGCCGGGATTCCTGTCCACCCATCCCACCGGACCCGACCGCATCAAGCAGCTGGAAGCCAATGTGCCCAAGGTGCAGGGGCTGTACGAGCAGGCGAAGACCTCTGGCTGACCGTACAAACCTCAGAAAAATATAGCGCCCTACGCCCTTCGGGCGTTGGGATTGGCTGGTCTACACCCCTTAGAACGGCAGACGTTACTGCTGAACCAGCGTGACGACTTCGCCGGCGCGGGTTTTCAGCAGCACCGTGTCGCCCACCAAGCGCACCTCGTTGCAGCCGGCCGGGATGCGGCCCCGGTAGTTCACGCACAGCTTGCCGTCTTCGGTGCGCCAGGGGCCGTCGTCGCGCAAGCCATTGCTGAGGTCCAGGAAGAGGAAGCCAGAGTTCTTGATGTCCAGCCGCCACCCCAGGCCATTGGGACCCGTCGCTTTGAACACACGGTCGCCCAGGCGGGCGGACAGCGCCTTGGCGTCCGGTGTTTGTGCATCGGCAGGGAACTCCTTGGGGAAGGTCGTGGGCGCCAGGGACTGCGCCAGCGTCAGCGTGGCGGTGCAGAACAAGGTGGCGATGAGCGCGAGAGGTTTGAACATGAAGGACTCCTTGGAGAGGGTGAAAAAAAGCGGCGCGGCCGGGTTGTCCGCGGACTCGCGCCGCACAAACCTTTGAATCGGGCTGTCTGAAGCCGACCCCGCTCGCCAGAAACCGTGAAACGCCGCCGTTTGAGAATCAGAATGGCCTTTAGCCAGCGTCAAAAGGTCACAAACAGCTATCAGAAATAAAGCAATGAAAGAGGAAAAGGCACGCCGCCATCCAGGCAACAGCGGCGTGCGAGGCTGGTGTCAGCCGATCACGGCGTCACGGTCGGGATGCCGATCTGCGTGAACAGCGCGTTGCCGGCCGTCAGGTTCAGCCGCGCGCGCTGGTAGGTGCTGGGCTTGTCCTGGTAGCCCCAGTACACCTTGCCGCCGCGCTCAACGAAGACGCGGTGGTAGGTCAAAGTCGCCGTCTCGACCGGGGGATTGTTGAACTTCATGACCCGCCCATCGCCCAAGGTCTCGATGGTGTAGGTACCGGTGCCGATGGCGGTGCAGTTTCTGGGCGATCCGTTCACGATGCGCTGTTTGCAGTTGTAATAAGTCACGGCGTTGGCGCCTTGCCCGGAAAACGCCACGCGAATCAGGGCGTTGGTGGTGTAGTACGCGGTAGCCGTCGGGCCGCTCAGGGCTGCGCTGCCCACGGTGCCGATCGACAGTGTGCTTTGGCCTGACCATTCGTTGGGGTCCAGGCTCTGATAGGTCACGCCGTTGTTGGTGACGGTGCCCTGGCCCCAAATGCAGGGAGTGCCCTTGTAGGCGCCGATCAATTGCTCCAGCGTGCTTACCCGGATCGTGGGGCTGACATTAACCTCGGACGAGTTGCAGGCGTGGGCGCTGTTGTTGCGGGCATCACCCCCCGCGAGCACGGCGGCGCTGTAGGTGAAGATCTCATTGGCCGGCCGCACGTCATAGCCCGGCAGTGCACTCAAGGTGGTGTTGCTGTAGTACTGCAACTTGGAGCCGGTCGGGAAGACGGTCGTGCCCAGCACGAGCTTGTCCGTGCCGTCGGCGGCACTAGTGCCCCATTTGGTGTAGGGGGTGCTGCCATACAGGTAGGGCGAGGCGCGCAGCGTGGCCACCACGCTGCTCATCGCTTGACCCGAGACGTCCACGCTGGTGCGCGAGCCGTTGCTGAACGAATAGCCGCAGTAGGTGCTCGCCTTGGTGAAGCCCTTGTCGTCGCGCGGCACTTGCGTGTTCTGCCAGCCCAGCGGGCAGTCTGCCCAGGCGGTTCCATTGAAGTGCAGGTCGCCACGGCGGCCATAGTCGGCATTGAACGCCCAGTCGACCCGGGTGCCGGCGGTGTTCTGGGCGCGCAGCTCACGGTAGCGCACCATGCCATCGGCGGCGGGCGTGCTTTCCGCGGCGGTGCTGACAAACATCCGGTACGACCAGTTGTTCGCGTCGGTGAAGTTGAGCCATTCCAGGTTGCCGCCTGCGGTGGTGGTGTTGGCTTCGCCGCTGGCATTGGCTACCGAGCGGTCGATGGCCACCTGCACTGGCAGCGTGGTGGGCGTGAGGCCCGTCTGCGGCGCCAGGGCGGCCACCTGGGTCTGGATCGCGGTGGTGCAGGCGGCGGAGCCCACGCCGGCGGCGCAGGCGGCCTGCACGGCGGGGTTGGTGGCGGCGGCCACCACCTGCGGCAAGAGCTGTGCGAGGGCGTTGGCAATGGCCGCGTCCATTTCGGCGCGGGTGATGGTGCCCCCACCCGCAGCCGGGGTGCCCACCGCCGGGGCCAGCGCGGTGTTCTGCTGCTGCGTGGTCACGACCAGGGTGCGCGCCACGGTGGCCGCGGTCGCCGCGCCGGGTGCGCCGCTCTGGGTGTAGTCGCCCATCACGCTGGGCAGGCCGGATATCTCCTGCAACATCTTGGCGGCGTCGGCCGTGCTCAGGTTCTGGGTGGCCGCCGTCTGGGCCACTAGCGTGGTCAGCGGGCTGACCACGGCGGTCTGGTCGGACGGTGCGGCCATGGTGTAAGCCACGGTCACCGGGCCGCTGTCGGCGTCCACCGCGTCGGTGCCGACGACGGCGATCACGCGGTATTTGCCCACGTCGGCGTCGGGCACGGCCAGCGTCACGCTGCCGCTGGCGTCAGTGCGGCCTTGCGTCTCGTCGGCGTCACAGGCGTTGTTGGCGTTCTTGTCCAGGCAGACCAGCGCGTTCTTGATGGCGCCGTCGATTACTTTGACCGGCACGTTGGTGGTGGGAGCCGGCACGGGCTCCAGCACTTCAACGGCGGAATCGCCGCCACCACCGCAAGCGGCCAGGGTCAGGAGGGCGGCGCCGGACAGCGCCAGGGACAGGGGCTTGAGTCGAATCAGCATGGTGGGTCTCCAATGAGGTTACGAAATGCAACCGGGGACTTCACGATAGGGATGCGATGCCCTTTCTGCATCCGCCGTTCGGCGGGTTCGCGGCGCTCTTTGGTCGGAGCCGAAAAGGTTGTTAGGGCCAGGCCCTGAACCAGGGCGTAGTCCTTTCGGCCCTGCCCCCCAACCTTCGGCCACCCGGGGCCCGCGCTGCACACTATCATTCGGCAGGAAAGGGGGGAGGCATGGGCATTCAACAAATCGCCTTGAGCGCCGTCATCGCGCTGCTGGTCTTCTCGATTTCGCTGGATATCAAGCTGCGGGACTTTCGGCGGGTGGCGCAGGCCCCGCGCGCGGTGGTTGCCGGGCTCATTCCCCAGTTTCTGCTGCTTCCCGCCGTTACCTGGCTGGCCACGCTCGCACTCGATCTGCCGCCGCCGATCGAGGTCGCCATGTTGCTGGTGGCGGCATGTCCGGGCGGCACGACCAGCAGTTTCATCACCCATTTCGGGCGGGGTAACGCCGCGTTGTCACTGAGCATCTCGGCCGTTGCCGCGCTCCTGGCGGTTGTGCTGACCCCTTTGAACTTCAGCTGGATGGTGGCCAGCAACCCGGCCACTGCCCAATGGGTGCGGACGCTGGCGATCGACCCCCGCGCCATCTGGCAGACGCTGACCCTGTTGCTGGCCCTGCCGTTGGGCGCTGGCCTGGCCTTCTCTCGCGGGCTGCCAGGATTGACCGACAGAGTCCGAAAGCCGCTGTCCACGCTGGCGGTGTTTGCGCTGGTGGCCTTCATCGTGGCGAACGTGTTTGCGCAGCGCCATCTGCTGACCATCGAGGTGTGGCCGATCTTGGCGCTGGTCTTGCTGCACAACGGCGCGGGGCTCCTGCTCGGCCACGCGACGGCGGTCCTGATGCGGCTGGACCTGCCGGACCGGCGCGCGGTGGTCATCGAGGGCGGCATGCAGAACGTCGGCTTTGCGCTGGGCATTGTGGCCATGCAGTTCAACGACGATCTGCAGATGGTCATCTTCACCAGCCTGTGGGGCGTCTGGCACAGCATCAGCGGGCTGGGGCTGGCGCTGATCTGGCGGCGCTCCCTAAGCCGGTTCGGCTGAAGTGAGTCGAAAACCACCTTCTCGCGGCATCCGCCGCGTGCTCAGAGCAACGGCAGACTTCGCGAGAACATAACCCGTGCGGCGGCCCCGGTTTCGTCCAGGTTGAAGGTGTGCAGGTTGACACGGAGCCATTTCGCCGTGTCTGACTGTTCCAGCTGGATTTCCGCGAAACCATTGCCCTGGTAGGACTTTGATTCGACGGTGACGGTTCCGCCACCGGCCAGGCCAATGATCTCGTGGCCCAAGACCTCGGCGGGATGAACATTGGCCGCCGGCAGCGGGGCATACAGGGGCGGAGTCACCACGGCGTAGGCCGTGCGCCCGCCGCTGAAGGTGAGCGTAGCGATGGCGCTGCAGTGATAGTCGCCCGAGATGAACACCACATGGGTTGATTTGCAGGCAGCGACCATTTCCAGCAATTCGCTGCGCTGCTGCGGTGCGAGTTGCCAGGTGTCGGCGGCCCGCACGGGAACCTCATCGGCGGTCTCATACTCGCTCAAGCCTGGAGCGACAACGGACCCAGTGACGATGAACTTCACGTCGTCGGGGTGTTCATCCAGCCAGTCCCTCAAGGCGGTCAATTGCTCGGGGGCGCAAATCTGGGGTGTTGGGCCGTAGCGACGGCGCTGGGTGCGGGTGTCCAGCACAAAGAACGAGCTGGCCGGGCCCTCAAACTGGTAGTTGAATCCGGACCTTGTGCCATTGCGCGGCGAATGGGCCCATTGGTACGCGGCGAAGGTTGAGAGCGCCGTGTCGCGCAGTCGCGCTGCGTTGGCCTCTGCCTCGTCGTAGCCGCGTCGGAAGAGGGTGGCGTCGGTTGACCAGTTGTCGCCAATCTCGTGGTCGTCGATCACCATGTAGGTCGGCAATTGGGTCGTCAGCACCTTGAAGCCTTTGGATGCAAATGCACGGCGGGTTGAAAGCGTGAGCTTCTCGATCACGGATGGGCTGTCCATCAGGCCCGCCGTGGCGTCCGCATAGATCTGGTCGCCCAACATCAACATGAACTGTGGCGAAAGGTGGCCGGAGTCCATCTTGCGGGCGATTTCGTTCAGGCTGGCGTCGGATCGAATTTGCTCGAAGCCAAGGCCTGGGTAGCGGCAGCAGGATGCGACAAAACGCAGTCCGACTGGTTCCGGTCCGCACAGGAGTGCGGCTTTGTGAATTTTCGCCTGGGCCAACCAACCCGCCTTTACAGGTTCCAGCCGCTTCTTGCGCGACAGGGTGCGCGGATTCGCTTGCACCAACCGGGCCACGCCGTCACGGTGTTCCTTCTCCATGACCTTGATCAAGTCATCGCAGTCGGCTTCTGAGAGGGTGAGGGGCGGCCGATGGGGATCCAGTGCGGGCATGTCGAGTTCGCCGACACCAGTTGTCATGGTGGTTCGGCCATGGCCACCCAAAGGCACGCCGCCTTGACTGGCGAAATCCGGCTGCTCTTTCAGGGTGATCGGTGGCGCGATCGATCGATTGGCGCGGGCGGTCGGGTCGTTGCGATTGCCTGAGTCGAGGCGGGCACGCCACTGGAATTCATGCACGCCGAACATCCAGATCGTCGGCTGCTGGGTGCCTTGCAGCATGGTGTCAGGGATTTCCACATCGGCAACCCCGATGGCCACATACGGCTGGCCCACCGCTAGGGACCTTGTCGCGAAAGGGTTCAGGTCCGGCGGGCTGCCTTTCCAGGGGGTTTCCAGCGGAACACGCAACACGTTCCAGGCTTGAGGCGGGCCGCTGGTGCCGACGCGCGTGACCACGGCGCAGGCCTTGTCCGCCAGGGTTTCGTCCACCTCGATCCAGAGGCGAACGAGATGCGCGGCCTCGCCACTGCCGGGCTTGCGGCGGGTCCAGCCGATCACCGGGCCGGCCAGCGGCGCCCGGGCATGGCTGCGGCGAGCGAGAGGCGTCTGTGGTGCGGACCAGATCACGCTGGGATCTGCGTTCCACGCCCAGGCGTCATCGTAGAACTTGCGCAGCGGGTCGAGAATCTGCTCGTGCATGATGGGCCCGTGTCCAATGGTGCAATCGAAATGGGCGAAGCCCTTGGCGATGATGTCGCGGGGCTTGAAGTCGGGGTTGACTCGGCCGAGCTGCTCCAATGTCCGGTGTGCGGACTCGACGCTGAACAGCGCGTTCTCCTCGCCGTGCAGTATGGCCACGGGTATGTGCAGGTAAGCTTGGATGTTCTCATCCGTCACGTAGACGTTCTGCCCATCCGCGTTCACCAGGCGCTCGTTGGCCACGCACCGCCCGCCGTGCACCAGCAGGCCGGTGTTCGCGCGGCCAAAGTAGACGGCCAGCCGGTCGTGGGTCTCTTCCTTGATGCGGTCATGCTTGAGCAGGCGCGAGATGGTGCCACTCATGCGCTTGCAGGTACAGATGCCTGGGCGCGGTGTGAAGCGGTCGAACTCGTGCGGGCAGTGCTCGCCTTCGTCCACCGGCAGGCTCGCAAAAAGCCGGTCCAGCACCGATTCCAACACGGTCGGCTCCCGTTCCGCCGCGGACAGGCGCAGGTACTCGATGCCCATCGCGTCCCGCAAGATGCCGCCCACCTGCAGGCGCATCTGGGCCGTCTTGCTGCCCACCAGGAAGGCCTGCATCTG
The DNA here is from genome assembly GCA_016721925.1 of Candidatus Skiveiella danica. Classification (GTDB taxonomy): domain Bacteria; phylum Pseudomonadota; class Gammaproteobacteria; order Burkholderiales; family Burkholderiaceae_C; genus Skiveiella; species Skiveiella danica. The sequence continues at coordinate 112,706 of JADKHE010000011.1, read as the reverse complement.
CGAGAAGGTCACGCCGGCCAGCTTGCCGTACTCCTTGCCTTCGTCGTGCAGGTAGCCGCCCAGCAGGGACATGGCCAGTGATGCGGCGCCGACGCAGTGGGCGTAGGCGTAGATCTGGAGGTCGTTGTCGCCGAAGTTCGGGTTTTCTTTGCGGAGCGTGTCAATGACAAGGTCCACAGCCCCTGGAATGTCGAACTCCGCGATGTCGTCCATTGAACAGGCCTTCTTGGAGGCCTCCAGGATGGAGCTGGTACGGTAGTCGAACAGCCACACGTCGAAGCCCTGTTCGTAGAAGAACTCGGCGAGACCCGGCTCGTCATTCTTTGAATCGTCGAAATTGCGGATGTGCTCCTGCGGCACGAAACCCAGGGTGGATTGCGCGAAGCCGTTGAGCATCAGCAGCGTCTTGCACTGCCGCACACCCTCGTAGCGCCCGCTTGGCACCGGCTGCGATGAATTCCGGTAGCGGATCAGCTTGAGCTCCACGTCCTTTTCCTTCGATTGCCGGTTGCGCTGGACTTTGAAGGCGACGGGCTCGCAGGCCTTGACACGTTCCGTCTGGCCCCGGATACGCAAACCGGGGAACGCCGGCCACGGCGTCGGCCAGTCATGCTCGTTGTCGGGGACTTTCGGAAAACCAGGCCAGCGCTGTTCAAGTTGCGGGTCCGTGGGTTTCTGCTCGTCCCTTTTCAGGTAAAGCTCGTCCGGGATGTTCTCCGGATAGTCCGGCAGCCGGAAGTCCCAGAGCCGGGTCTTGATCAACAGCCTGAACATCCACAAGGGGTAGCCCGCCAGCGCCACCAGCGCATCGGGCGTGTTGGCGCGCATCCCGATCTGCGGCGCATGCAGGCGCGTCATGTCCACCATGTCCAGGGTCAGAGTGCCCCCGCCGACTCGCTGGCCATTGTCCTCATAGACGTTGACCTCCATCTGGCCAAATGCGAGCCAGACATTGGTGCGGCCCAGCTTTCCGCCAGGCAGAAACCCCTTTTTCAGTTGCGACCAGGAGGCGGGATAGCCGACCCGTTTCGTCCCGAGCAGCACGTACTCACGCGGTGCAGTGCCTGTCGGGGTGGTGTCGCGCAGGTTCAGGCGGTACTCCATGGTCCGCTCTTCACTCGCATGGCGCGCCAGTTTGAGCAGGGAAATGATACGCGTCCATAGACCGGGCCCATTGTTGCTCTCCTTTGAATTGGAAAGCCCTCCCTTCAGCAAACCCTTCATCCAGTTGACGAGCCGCTTCAACAGCTCCACCAGCCGCCTGGCAAGTCCCTGCCACAGCTCTTCCGCGCCGCGCTCTTTCAGCCATGTCAGCAAAGCGCGGATTGTGGCGTCGCACCGCCGCCAGGTACGTGTCCGGACCACTGGCAAAAGGTTCACCGACCCACCCACGACGCTCAGATGGGCCAGTAGCTCCGGGCGGTCCGCCGGGTTCGACCCTTCGGGAAGCTTCCGGTCCAGGCGCAGTCGCGGCAACAGGGGCTCTTCGTCGAAGGCTACCGGCCCCAGACCCGGACCCGGGATGGCGATTCGGTGCAACGGATCGGCCGCGAAGGCTTCCAGGCTGTCGATCGGCAGGTGCAGCAACAGGTAGGCGTCGCAGGCCTCCTCCGTATTCCCTTTCCCTGCCTTCGTGGAGTGGTCTGCGGGCGCCTTCCAGCAAAAGTCGGTGCCGCGCATGGCCTCCGCGAAATGAACCGGCACGCTCCGCGGCACAGCGGCGGGCCTGGTCTTGTCGATGCCAGGCGGCGGTGCGAGCGTGGTCGGTGAAGCCTGCTTTTTCAGGTTCCGCAAGTCAGTTTCCAAGACTTTGGAAATGGCCCGTTCCGCCAGCGCCGTGATGGTCAGCAGCGGGTTGACTCCCAGCGAGGTCGGAACGACGGAGCCGTCGAGCACATACAGACCGGTATGGAAGCCGCCCCCAGCGTCAGTGGGCATGAACACGCGCCCGCAGTCGTCGACCACCCCACGCTTGGCATCGTCCGCCATGCAGCATCCTCCAAGCGGATGCACCGTGAAGGTGCCGCCGGCGAGTTCTGGCCCTGACAACACATCGCGTACACCTTTGGGTAGCGGCTGCAGCACCGGGTTCTGGAGCAGCCAGTCGCCTTGCCGGCCAGCGTTCAACCGTGCCGTCTGAAGGTCTGCCACCCTTTTGCTCTCGTCTGCGCAGTAGGAGATGTCCAGGCGGTCATCCTTGATCCTGATCCTGCCCATGGACCGGTCGTGTCCCATGGTCAGAAGGGTCTGGGTGTGCGAGAGCGCGCGCGATGACAGACTGGCCCAATCCGTGACAGGCGCGACCTGCGCGCCAGCGTCAGGCAGGCCGCGATATCCGCAGGACTCAAGCTGTGCCACAGCGGCACTGGTGGTGATCATTTCGTGGAACAGGCCTGCGATGGCCCGCGGCACGGCGCCATCCTCGATCAGCACACTTTGGGTCACATCGGTCTGGTGGTCCAGCTTGATCATCCCGGTGATCGTGGGGCCGATGGCATAGCCGTCTTCGGCGCAGCCTGAATCTCCCACGCCGACGCCGTTGACACGCTGGGGGAGCAGGTGGTCGAAGGCCAGGTTGTCCCCATTGGTGGAGAAACGCATGCCCAGTTGCTCGGAGAACTTCAGCCCACCCTGTTCCTTTGAGCGCAGCAGGACTTCCGTGCTGCCAAAGGTGCCGGCGGCCAGCACGACGTTTTTCGCTCGCAAGGTGTGCACCCGCAATTCAATGCCGTCGCGATGTGCCTTGCGGAAGTCCGTCGCAACGAAGTGGATGCGCCAGTGGTCTTCATCTCTCGACAGGTGGAGCACGGAAACGCCGGTGAAGAGCTCGGCACCGGCCGCTTTCGCCCTGGGCAGATAGGTGGTTGTGAGCGTCTTCTTGGCGTTTTGGTTGCAGCCTGCGACGCAGTCGCCGCAACCGTTGCACGGCGCCAGTACAGGCTGGTCATTCGGTTCTGTGGCTGGCGCTCCGAAAGAAGCCGCGAGGCGTGCAGCTTCGAAAGAAACTGTCATCTCACGCGGCTTTTTGTGGCCCAGGCGCGTGGCCATTTCATCGAGGCGGGCCGTTTTTTCGGGCTTGATGTCGATCACCCGCGTTGGCCCGTCGCTGTCGGGGTCGTGGACATGCATCGGGACCTCTGTGAAGGTCTCGGCTCCGATCTCGATATCGGCTCTTTCATACCACGGTGAAAGCTCGGCGTCGGATACCGCCTGGGGCCATAGGCGACCCGCCTCGTCGCACTTATCGAACACCCGCTTATCCGGCCGCAGCACGACGCCGGCATTGATCTGGCTGGTGCCACCGAGTGCATTGCCCACCAGTGCTCCGATGTCCGTACCCACACGGATGTCGAAGAGGCCCGATTCGTAGCCGTTGACGTGCGTGGCATCGCTTCTTTCCAGCCTCGCGTGGCCAAGCGCCGATCCAAGACCGTCGGGGAACTCCCCAGACAAGTACTCCTTGCCCCGTTCGAGAACAAGAACCTTTGCGCCGTGTTTCGCGGCCCGCAAAGCTGCCACCGACCCGCCATAACCGGAGCCGATGACGACGACATCGGGGATGTCTTCATTGCTTTCGTCGCACCAGGTCGCCACCAGGGTATCCACACTTTTTGACAGCCAACGCATGCTCGCTCCTTCACCGTTCAGCGCCGCCGTTCGAGCACGACGGCTACCGCATTTCCTTGAACATCTCCAGCATCTCGCGAAGCTCACGGGCGGCAAACGGCTTCAGCAAGACCGGGAACTCGATGAGCCCGTCGCGATGGGCTTGGATGGCGGCGGCCGCGCCGGTCAGGATGCAGCCCGAGACCGGCCCCAGCCGTTCGCGCAAGGCCAGAATCAGGTCCGCGCCATTGATGGGGGCGCCCAGCTCGTAGTCGCTCAGGATGACGTCGATTGAGGGGTTGCGAGCTGCTTCGTCGAAAGCTTGTTGGGGCGATGTGGCCATCAGGGGCGAGGCCTTCCATTCGACGAGCAGCGCGCGCAGCGCGTGCAGGGATGCGGGGTCGTCATCGATGCACAGGACCGTCAAGCCGCCGAGATCGATGGCGCGGGGAGCAAGCGGTGCGTCGGAGACCGGGCATGGGGCTTCCCGGACACTGGTGCGCGGCAGGCACAGCTCGAAGCAGGTGCCGCGGGGCTGGTTGTCGCGCACGGTAATGCCGATCCCGAGCAGTGGGGCCAGATGCCGCACGATGGCCAGGCCCAGGCCCAGCCCTTCTTCCTTTTTCTCGGCGCAGGCCTGGAAGTACTCTTTGAAGATGTCCGCCTTCAGGTTGTCGGGAATGCCGGGGCCGGTATCCGAGATGGTCAAGTTCAAGCCATCGTCCATTCGTGCCGCCGTGAGGGTGACGGCACCCTGGTCGGTGAACTTGATGGCGTTTTCGATCAGGTTGCGCAGGATTCGCTCCAGGATCTGCGCATCGGAATGGATTTGCACCATCGGGCAGTCATGGCGCAGAGCCAGGCCCTTCTGCGCAGCGGTGGGCATGTATTCGGCCGTCAGTCGATCCAACAGGGGCGCCAATGCAAACCAGGTAGGCACCGGTTCGGGGGCGCCCGCTTCCAGTCTGGAATAGTCCAGAACCGAACTGAACAGTCGCTGCAGGGTCGAGAGCGATCGCGCCATGTGCCGCGAGATGTCCGCAATGCTCTCGGGCGTCTGTGGGCGGGTGAGGAGGCCATTGAGCATGGCGACCGCGTGCAGGGGCTGGCGGAGGTCGTGACTGGCGGCTGCCAGAAAGCGTGATTTGGCGGCGCTGGATTCCTCGGCGGCTTCCCTCGCCGCAGCCAGTCTGGCCATCAGCTGTTCATTGACAAAACGGATTTCAACGCCCTCGCTGACCAGCCGGGCGAAGCTGCGCCCGAACGTGATGACGACCACTGCGAACAGGGCCAGCATGACGAGGATTTCTACCTTGTGTGTTGTATCAGAAAGCACCCATCCGACGGCGACACCGCCAGTGAACACGGCGGCATAGACCGCAAACAGACCGGCGTAGGCGCCAACGGAGGCCATCGAACCGGCCAGCCAGCAGCACAGCAGGACTGACATGTACATGCGGGCCGTCTCAGATGCCGCTGGGAAGAGAAAAGCCGGCCCGGTGGCCACGACCAAGGCGCAGGCAACGGTGGTGATGGTGTACCGGCGAAGCCAGAAGCCGTGCTGCGCCTCCAGCGTCGGGCTGTCCCGTGCCCCGACGATAAGCAAGACACGTATCGTGTAGGCAAGGCCAACTGACAAGGCCCAGCCCACCGAGATCCAGGCCGGCACATGGCTCAATGCGGCCAGGGCCACGAAGAAACTGATCAGCCAGACCGTGTAGCTGTTCTTGACGGACTGCCGGACAGTGAAGCGCAGGAGCTGCGCGGCCACCGTCGGCGCCACGTCGTGGACACCAAGCCCATCCTGCCGTTCGGAAACGTTTTGGGCCGACGTCTGCATGGTGCTGGGTTAAAGCCGCAAGCCGAGTTTGGCAGCCGAGTAGAGCGCCTCGGTGCGGTTGCGGACATCCAAGGCTCTGAATGCAGACGACAGGTGCGACTTGACGGTGCCCTCGGAGATGGCCAGTTCGCGGGCAATGAGCTTGTTGGGCGTGCCTTTCAAGGCGCGGCGCAGAACCTCCAGTTGCCGATCGGTCAGTTCGCTCAGCGGCGATGGGGGGCGGGCAGGCGCATCAGCCGCCCCCTGTGCGGCGCCCAGCACCTGGGGCGGCAGGTACACCCCACCGGCCAGGATCAGCTGCAAGGCACCCAGCATGACCTCTGGTTTGGCCGCCTTGGGCACATAGCCCGCCGCGCCCCGGGCGATGGCCGAGCGGATGACGCTGGCATCTTCTTCGCCGGACATCACCACCACTGGGCAGGGCGGAAAAGCCAGCTTGATGGCGTCCAGCGCCAGTTCGCCCTGGATGCCGGGCATGTTCCAGTCCAGGAAGATCAGGTCGAAGCTCAGTTCATGCATGTCCGCTCCAGCGGCGCACCCATCCGCCTCGCTGACGTCGACCGTCGGAAATACCTCACGCAGCATCAGCCGCAAGCCCCTGCGGAACAAGGCATGGTCATCAATCAGAAGGACACGCACATCAGGCCCGATCGTCGCAATGGCGAAGTTTTGGAAGAAGCGGCACCAGCATAAACGCAAACCTGGCGACCGCCCTCAGCCGATTGGGGGGTCTCGTCTGAACCAAAGTTCAGCGGGCATGGACCTCGACGTGGACGAAAGACGGATGCGCACGTCGCCGGGGGCGACAAGAATGGAACCGTGAAGCGCGAGTGCGAAAGGGAGGAACCGCTGACCCCCATCACCGCGCGCCTTCACTGCCCGTTTTGATGTCCGTGGCGCTTGCGTCGATAACCTGGAGATGGAAATGAACTCCGTTGAAAACACGGTCGATGCGCCGGTGGACCTGTCGGCGTTTGTGGCGCTGTTTGACGAGGCCGAGGCCTTGATGCTGGCCGGCGATCCAGGCGCGGCCTTTCGGCGGCTGGCTCGGCCGCTGAACGAGCTGGTCGATCCGGTGCGGGATGACCCCGATGTGTTTCCGCAGTTGATCCGGACGGCGCGGGATCACCAAGTGTTCAAACTGCTGCAGCAGGACCCCAACACCCGCAGAGCGTTTGACAAGCCACGCGGCTATGCCGGGGACGCCGTCATGCTGGACTACTACTACACGGGTGTGCCGCCCAGCGAGACCAGCGCTTTTGGGCGCAGCGTTTTCGCGACGACCACGCGCTCACCCATGGGACTGAGCGTGGTTCACCGCAAGGCCTTGCTGCGGGCCTATATCGACGATGCGATCGCCCGCAAGCCGGATGCGCGCATCCTGAGCTTGGCCTCGGGGCACTGCCGGGAGCTGGAAGGCTCACTGGTTGAATCGTCGATGTTCAAGGGCGAGTTCATCGCGCTGGACCAGGATCCGCAGTCGTGCGACGAGGTGCGCTGGCGCCAGCACGCGCTGCGCGCGAACTCGCGGGTGCGTGTCGTCGAATCCTCCGTGCGCGCCCTGCTGGGCGGCCGCCACACGGACCTGGGGCCGTTTGACCTGGTGTATTCCGCCGGCCTCTACGACTACCTGGAGCTGGTCGTGGCGCAAAAGCTGACGGCCAGGCTCGGCGCGCTGTGCGCGCCGCAGGGCCGCCTGCTGATCGCCAACTTCGTGCCCGACGGCTACAGCCGCGCGTACATCGAGCTGTTCATGGACTGGCACCTCATCGTGCGCGACGACGCCGCCATGCTGGATCTCGCCCGCCATGCCGGCGCCGGGCGTGTGCGGGTGTTTCGGGACCCGCATGACAACGTGGTGTATGCGCAGTGGGAGCGGGGGTAGTCCTGAGGGCAGTAGGTCGGTTTATTTGGGTGCGGGAATCGGACTTGACACAAGCTAGTTGACTTCTGACTTTGCATCAAATCACTGAAATTTTCTTCAGACCGATTGGGATGGGGAGAGACTCAGAAAATTCGTAGCTTTGCTGGCAATTCTTCCTTTTTTATATCGGCTTTATTCATAAAGGATCAATAACATGAAGCAGTTTGAAAAATGCCGGCACTGTGTCATCTTCGTTTTTCTTGTCTTGTTGTCTGCGTGCGCCCCTCTTATAGGCCCTTACAGTCCAGTCGCCTATCAAAACGCGACGTCGCTTAAGGCAGAAACGCTAGCCTTAATGGATAAGGCAGCTGAGCCATACGACACCACAAGGGTGAGGTTGATAAACTATTTGTTGAGGCAAATAAGGCTCATGAGTTTGTAAAAGGGATTCCCTCCAATAGTTCCTCTTCTAAACAGTGGCAAATACTTATCAAGCCAGATGGTGATCTTATGGGGAAATTCTTTTACCGCTGGGCAACAAGTAATGCAAGAACTTTGACCAAGACATACATAGATGAGTTTAAATTAATAATCTCCGATGCATATGATGAGATTATTTGTCTGGAAGCCAACAAGAAGGAAGCCACAAAATGTAGTGTCAAAGGAGCGCAGCAATGAGCAAATTCGATGAATTCGTAAATGCAGTCCTGAATGGTGCAAGGGACTTGGCAGTAGTAGTCTTCAATGGCCTTGAAGACAGCGCCAAAGACGATGCAAAAGCATTTCTGGAGAAGTTCGAGGCTGACCTAAAGCGCTGGACCAAGCTTCTTGCGGTCGAGGAAATCACAGATGTGACTTCGCAGACCTTGTTCATGCCAAGAAAGCCTTGGCTGAGCTTCATGTATTAACCCGAGCAGGGGTCTCTCTGACGAGACTTGAACGCTTTAGGTCTGGGCTAATTGATTTGGTGATTGATACCGCTTTCAAAGTTTTCCTTTGAGTCGAATGGACCCTAACAAACGCTTCAAGCGCAGTCAGTGGGGTGTTGGAGATCCCACGAGCTGTTTTGTCAAACCACCAGCAACAACGCAAAGGAGTACCCGTGTTCCAAGTCATTACCATCCCCGATTCTCTTCACATGCGCCAAGGCGCGGGCCAAGGGTTTGATTCCATCGATTTCATGAAGCAGGCAACCGTGCTCACCGCTTTGGCCATTGACAGCAGCGGCACCTGGCTGCAGGTCAAAGAAGATGGCAAGGGCGGCAAGACCGGTTGGTGCAGTGCCCGCTACGTGGTGCCGGCATCGGCTTTCGATAGCCCGTGGTTGGCTGTTGCAGCCAGAGAAATTGGCACGAAAGAATATCCCGGCAACAACAGCAACCATCCGCGCATCCAGCAATACCTGGCCACCGTCAACGACCTCAGCGCCCTCGAAAAGCTCCACGACGAAACCGCCTGGTGCAGTTGTTTCATGAACTGGTGCGTCGAACAAACCGGCAGGGTTGGCACGGACTCGGCCTGGGCCAAGTCCTGGGGCAATTGGCGTAAAGCCGCAGCCATCAGCGCCATGCAGACCGGCGACATTGCCGTGTTTGACCGCAGAAGCCCCAAGGGAGGTGGCGGGCATGTGGGCATTGCCATTGCCATCGACACCACCGCAAAAAAAATCTTGCTGCTGGGTGGCAACCAGTCAGACGCCGTGCGCTACGCCTGGTACCCGCTGGACGGCATGCAGCGCGACACCCACTACAACCTACTTTCACTGCGGAGGGCTTGAGCCATGATGGGAAATTGCAAAATGAACAGTAAATGGCTGGCACCGGTTTTGTTGTTTGTGGGCACGGGGTTTGGGCCAGGCCATGCACGAAATTAGTTTTCAAGCGGTCAACGACCGCCCGACGCCCTATCCGCCTGTGGCCGCGCTGGGAAAAAGCGTTGCGCACTTCGCCCGACCTAGCGGCCCGAACTTGCTGAGGCGCACCGATCGGCTGTTTCAATGGGTGGAGTCGCGACGGCAGGCAAATGTCTGGCCCTACGTGCGCTCACTCGACAGTGCCCCCGCAGCGACGGCCGCCATCCGGTACGAAGCGGGCGATCCGGGTGGTGGCATCAACCTGGCGTCGCAGGACTATCTGGGGCTTTCCAGCCACCCGCAGGTGCATGCAGCGGCCATTGAATCCATCGCGCGCTTTGGCGTGCACAGCGCGGGCTCCGGTGCGTTGCTGGGCAATACCTCGATTTCTCTGGCGCTTGAGCGGACCATCGCGGAGACGCTTCATGTGCCGCACGCGTTGCTTTTCCCGACCGGTTGGGCTGCGGGGTATGGCGCGGTGGTGGCGCTGGTCCGGCCAGACGACCATATCGTCATGGACGAGCTGGCGCACGCCTGCCTGCAGTCAGGCGCGCAGGCTTCCACCCGAAATGTGGTGCGGGTCAGGCATCTGGACACCGAGGCCTTTCGCGCCGCCATTCAGAGAATTCGCGCGGCCGATGCAAGAAACGGCATTCTGGTCATCACGGAAGGTGTCTTTTCGATGGACGCCGACAGCCCGGACATCCGCAGCTTGCAGGCGATCTGCCGCGAATACGATGCCACCTTGCTGGTTGACATTGCGCATGATTTTGGTGCCCTTGGCCCGGGCGGTACCGGGCAGATCGGGATTCAGGGCATGCTGGGCGAGGTGGATCTTGTCATGGGCAGCTTTTCCAAGACTTTTGCGTCAAACGGCGGATTTGTTGCGGTGCGCACCCCGGAGGTCAAGCAGTTCATGCAAATTTACGCCGGGTCCTGGATGTTCTCGAACGCGCTGTCGCCTGTGCAGGCGGCTACCGTGCTGGAAGCTTTGAGAATCGTGCGTTCACCGGAGGGTGGCATTTTGCGACATCAGCTGCAAGCAGCCAGCCTTGCCATTCGCGATGAATTTGGCAGGGGTGGTATTCACTGTTTGGGAGAGCCGACGGCCATCGTGCCAACGCCGGTAGGCGCCGAGGCGATTGGCCGCATTGCCAGCTGGCTGGTTTTTCGCAAAGGTGCGCTGGTCAATCTGGCCGAATTTCCCGTGGTGCCGGTGGGTGCGTCGCGGTTCCGCATTCAGATGATGGCAGCGCACACCGAGGCCCAGGCCCGAACTGGCGCCCGTCTGGTGATGGAGGCGCTGGCCGAGGCGCGGGAGATGGCGGAGCGGCACAGAAGCCATGTCAATTTGGCGCGTGGATCGGAAAGCGTCGCTGACACGCCGGCGTGACAGGCCACACGGAGAACGATTCGGACGAATGTGTCGGCATCCTTTCGTAGCCAGGAACCGGCTCCACGGCGAGGCAGGCCGTGCTGAACGCGCCACCGGGAACGAACGGCGGATGATCGGGCAATCGGCATCAGCGAGGCACGGATGCCAGACCCCTTCGACCAGTCAGACCGCGCGACCATGACCAAGTTGTTCTGGCCATTGGCGATTGGGTTCTTGACCGGTGCTGGCGTGGCCGGCTTTCTGGTCTTTGAGGTGCTGGGCGGGCGGGTGTCGACGGCGCACTCGGTTGTTGCGACCTTGACGGGCGGTTTGCCAGGCGCCCTTGTTGGCTGGGTGTTTGAGGGACGAGAGAAATCGTCATCGAACCCTGATTGAGGCCCGGGTGGGTCTGCAAGGAGAATCAATAATGATAGCTGCTTGTGACCATTCCACGCTGGGATGGGGTAGTTTTTGCTGAACAAATCCCGTTTAAGAGACTTCGCGGGCGCCACGCGAAACCTGCACGACTTCCGGGGCGCCGGCATCGAGCTCAACGATCCTTGGGCGTCGTGAGAAGCCCGAGCGACAGCTTGAATCTGGCCCTCAGGTCCCCGCCACGTAAGGGTTCACCTTGCGTTCCCGCCCGAAGCTGCTTTCCGGCCCATGGCCGGGGATGAACACGGTGTCGTCGCCCATCGGCCACAGGCGCTGCGTGATGCTGGCGATCAGCGTGTCGTGGTCGCCCTGCGGGAAGTCGGTGCGGCCGATCGAGCCGGCAAACAGCACGTCACCGACGAATGCCCGCTTGATCTCGGGCGAGTGAAACACCACATGGCCCGGTGTGTGGCCCGGGGTGTGCCGCACGTTCAGCGTGGCTTGGCCGATGCGCACCGTGTCGCCATCGGCCAGCCAGCGCGTGGGCTTGAAGGCGTCCGCATGCGGAAAGCCGAACATCTTGCCTTGCTGCGGCAGGCCGTCGATCCAGAACTGGTCGCCCGGGTGCGGGCCGATGATGGGCAGGTTCAGCTTCTCGGCCAGTTCGGCGGTGCCGCCGGCATGGTCGATGTGGGCGTGGGTGAGCCAGATCTGCTCCAGCGTGAGGCCCAGGCGGGCCACTTCGGCCAGCAGTAGATCGAGGTCGCCCCCCGGGTCGATGATGGCGGCCTTGTGGGTCTCGTCGCACCAGAGGATGGAGCAGTTCTGCTGGAACGGGGTGACGGGGACAGTGAGGTATTTGAGCATGGCAAGAAGATTCAGCTAGACAAGCGGCGGCTGGGTTCGGCGAGCGATTCCGATGCCCGAGACTGTACAGGGATGACGCGCCGGTGCGGGATGGTCCCGTTGACAGGAGCGAATCAATACACTACTGTATTGAAGTGGTCCCGCCGTGGAGCCCGGTGTCTGCAATTCAGGCGGGGCGGTGGTGTGTCGGGGGCCGCGTTTGTGCCCTGGAAGCTTGAAATGACCGACCTTGTCGTGCGCCGCCTGCTGATCGACCTGAATACGCCGTTCCCCGGGCGGTGGAATGGCGGCGATGCGTTTCGGTCGGCCTTCTTCAGTGCCTTGTCCATGAGTTTTCCGGTGGGCGAGCAGTACTTCATCGACTCCGTACGGGCCGGCCTCAAGGCGCTGCCGGAGTCCGAGGGCGGGCGTTTTGCCCGGGAAGTGCAGGGGTTTGTGGGCCAGGAGGCCACCCACCGGCGGCTGCACGGACTGTTCAATGGCCACCTCGAACGGCTGGGCTACCGCAACCAGATCGAACGCCGGGCGCAGCAGCGGCTGAAAGACAACGCCCACCGCGACGTGCGCATCCACGTGGCGGCTACGGCCGCCACCGAACACTTCACCGCCATCTTTGCCGACTGGATGCTGCGTCATCCGGAGGCGCTGGCGGGTGCCGAGCCCCGATTGCAGACCCTGTGGTTGTGGCACAGCGCAGAAGAATCCGAGCACCGAAGCACGGCCTTTGACATCTACCAGGCGCTCAGCGGCGACCACCGCTGGCGCATCCGGGTGTTCCGCTTCATCACCGTCACCTTCCTGGCCGACGTGGCGCGCCAGACGGTGCGCAACCTGTGGCATGACGGCAGCCTGTTCCGGTGGAGCACATGGACCCGTGGTGCCCGGCTGCTGTTTGCCCGGGACGGCATGATTCGCGGCAACGTCGGCTTGTGGCGCGAATACCTTGCCCCCGGTTTTCACCCCAGCCAACATGACGCCAGCCGTTCCCGTCAGTGGCTGCTCGAGAATGCCGCGCAGTTCTCGGTCGTCGGGCATTGAAGGATGACGTTGGCGCTGGCCATCGCCATCCCGCTGCTGGCGGTGTACGGTCTGTTCCTGGTCTGGTACGGGGGCCGTGGCCAGCCCCTGTCGCCAGCCGAAATCGACCAATTCATGAAAGAACTGGGCGCGCACACGACGGACGAGGCGGTGCTGCAGGAACTGCAAACCTTGATTGCCGGTGACGACGGCAAGGAATTCGTGATGCAGAACCTGGTGCGCTACCGCCCCAAGGCGCTGTACCCGCCGGGTTACGACTATGGCGACGATCCCCGGGCAGCGGACCGGCGCTATGGAAAGGCGGTGATCGGCCCCCTGCTACGAAATGGCAGCCTGATCCTGTTCATTGCCAAACGCATCGGAACCTTCATCGAGCCCGAAGGCGCCGATGCCTGGCACTACGTGGCGATGGTTCGCTACCGCAGCCGGCGCGACTTTCTTCGGTTCGCCCTGGAGACCCAGCGAGACGACATCTTTGTTCACAAATGGGCCGCGCTGGAGAAGACCCATGTTTTTCCTGTCAAACCCTTGATCAGCCTGTTCCCGGTGCGATTCATCGCGGCCAGCGCGCTGGCGCTCGTGGGATCGACGCTGTTCCTAGCGCTTCGGTAGATGGTGGCGAGACCTATGACCCTGAAAAAGAAACTTTTGATTGCCTTGGTGGTGGTCGCCGGGGCTGCGGCCGCCCTGTATGCCAACCGTTTGTTGATCCTGCAGTATTCACTGGGCTGGCATACCGACTGGAAGTACCCCCGCGAGCCGAATCACCCGGTTGCCTGGGCGGACGGCCCGGCCACTGCGGACAAGCCAGCGGCGCAGCGCCCACCGAATGTCATCGTCATCCTGGCCGATGACCTGGGGATCAACGACGTCACCACGCACGGCGGGGGCTATGCGGCGCAGGGCGTGCCGACGCCAAACATCGATGCCATCGCCCGTGACGGTGTCCGCTTTGATCAGGGGTACGCGGCTGCGGCGGTGTGTACCGTGTCGCGCGCGGCCTTGCTCACCGGGCGTTATCCCTGGCGCTTTGGGGTGGAGTTCACCCCGACGCCCGGGGCGATGGCGCGGGTCGCCGGTGCGCTGTACGCCGACCCGGAACGTCTGTATCCGGTGATCATTGACCAGGAAAAGGCGAAGGCGGCAAAGGATTTCAACGATCTGGGCATGCCGCCGTCGGAGCAGACGGTTGCCGAGTTGCTCAAGGCGCGCGGCTACCACACGCTGCACATCGGGAAATGGCACCTCGGCAGCACACCGGAGATGCGGCCCAACGGGCAAGGCTTTGACGAGACCCTGTTCATGGAAAGTGGTCTGCACTTGCCCGAGAAAGACCCGCGTGTGGTCAACTCCAAGCAGGACTTCGACCCGATCGACAAATTCCTGTGGCCCAACATGCGCTTTGCGGTCAGCTACAACGCCGGCAAGTGGTTCGAACCGAGCAAATACCTCGCTGACTACTACACCGACGAGGCGGTGAACGCGATCCGGAAGAACAAGAATCGACCTTTCTTCCTGTACCTGGCCCACTGGGGCGTGCACACGCCGATGCAGGCCAGCAAGGAAGACTACGATGCCCTGCCCCAGATCAAGGACCACCGCCAGCGGGTCTATGCCGCGATGATCCGCTCCATCGACCGCAGTGTCGGCCGGGTGATGCAGACACTGCGCGAAGAGGGCCTGGACGAGAACACGCTGGTCATATTCACCAGCGACAACGGCGCGCCGGGCTACATCGGCCTGCCCGAGGTCAACCGCCCTTATCGCGGCTGGAAGCTCACCCAGTTCGAGGGCGGTCTGCGCGTGCCCTTTGTCGCCAGATGGCCAGGGCACATCCAGGCCGGTACGCAATACAAACCGGCAGTGTCAAGCATCGACATCCTGCCGACGGTGGCCGCCGCGGCGGGTGCGGCGGTGCCGGCCGATCGCCCGATCGATGGCGTCAATCTGCTGCCTTACCTGGCCAAGGAGGGCACGGCCCAGGCGCCACGAGCCTTGTTCTGGCGAGATGGCCCGATGCGCACGGTGCAGGAGCAGGGCTGGAAGCTCACGGTCACTGACCGACCGAAGAAAGACTGGCTGTTCAACCTGAACACGGATCCGACCGAAAAGAACAATCTGGCCGCCACAGAACCCGAGAAACTGGCCCAGCTGAAATCGAAGCTGCAGGCTCATCACGCCGGGATGCCGGCGCCCCGGTGGCCCTCGTTCATCGAAATGCCCATCGCCATCGACAAAACCCTGGACCAGAAGATGACGCCGCAGGACGACTACACCTACTGGTACAACTGAGATGTCTGAACTGAAGAACAAGACGGTGGTCATCACCGGTGCCTCGGCCGGCATTGGCGAGGCCCTGGCCCGGGAGTTCGCCGGGCGCGGCTACCACCTGGGCCTGACGGCGCGTCGGTTTGAGCGATTGGAGATCTTGCGCAGTGACATTTTGGGCGGAACCGGCCAGCCGGGCTTGCGCATCGAAATCGCCGAACTGGACGTGGACCAGGACGAGACCGTCGCGCCGGTGTTGCACGAGCTGTTTGCGCGTCTCGGCGGTG
Source organism: Candidatus Skiveiella danica (assembly GCA_016721925.1). Taxonomy (GTDB): domain Bacteria; phylum Pseudomonadota; class Gammaproteobacteria; order Burkholderiales; family Burkholderiaceae_C; genus Skiveiella; species Skiveiella danica. The sequence goes on along the minus strand of JADKHE010000011.1, from coordinate 97,334 downwards.
TTGACATCGTCGTTGCCAATGCCGGCATCAACCGCTTCACCGGGGTGGGCAAGGGGCAGCTTGCCGATGCCCGTCGGGTGATTCAAACCAATGTGATCGGGGCCATAGCCACGGTGGAGGCGGCGGCAGAACATCTCGTATCGCGGGGCGCCGGCCAGATCGTCGGCATTTCCTCGCTGGCCTCGTTGCAGGCCATGCCCAAGCAGGCGGCCTACTGTGCCAGCAAGGCTGCGTTTTCGATGTACCTCGACGCGGCCCGGCTCGAGCTCAAGCGCAAGAATGTGGCGGTGACCTCCATCCTGCCGGGCTTCGTGGTGACCGACATCATGCCCAAGATCGAGAAGTTTCCCTTCGCCGTCCCGGCGGCTCAGGCCGCGCGCGAAATCGTGACCCTGATCGAGCAGCGCAAGCCGGTGGGCGTCGTGCCCGCCTGGCCGTGGAAATGGCTGCGTCCCTTTTTCGGACATTTCCCCGACAGCCTGTGGAACAAGCTGGCGTGAGGCCGGAGATTCGATCGTGAGCACTTCCTACACGCTGTACGGCTGGCATCTGTCGTATTTCACCGGCAAGGCCCTGTGTTACCTGCGCTACAAGCAGGCGCCGTTCGAGCACAAGGCCGTGGACATGTTCACGCTGATGCGGCGCATCAAGCGCAAGACGGGCGCCGCCGTGATGCCGGTCATGGTCACGCCCGAGGGCGAGTGGATCAACGACACCAGCCGGATCATCGATCACGTTGAAGCCCGCATCGCGGACCGCTCGGTCCATCCGGCCACACCGGTGCAGCGCTTTGCCTCGTACCTGATGGAAGCCTGGGGCGATGAGTGGTGGATCCCGATGGCCATGCACACACGCTGGACCTATCCGGAAAACTATGCCCTGTTCGAGCGCGAAGCCGGCAGCGCCCTGCTGCCGCACCTGCCGGGCTTCGCTCAACGGCGCGCAGTCAAGGTCGTGGCCGGGAAACTTCGCGGCATGCTGCATTCGGTGGGCGTTCGGCCCGGGCAATTCGCGCTGATGGATGCCTGGATGGGGGACATGCTCGACCTGCTGGACGCCCATTTCGCGCAGCACCGCTTCCTGTTCGGTGAACGTCCCACGCTGGGCGACTTTGGCCTCGTCGGCAGCATGTACGGGCACCTCGGGCGGGACCCCTGGCCGGCGCGCGAACTGGTGGCGCCGCGCCGGCACCTGCGTGCCTGGATCGACCGCATGGCCGAGCCGTCCCACGGTGCGGCGAGCTTGCCTGCTCTGCTGGCGAACGACCAGATCGCGCCCACGCTGGCGCCGGTATTTCAGGCCATTGCCCGGGAGTTCGTCCCGCTGCTCGAAGGCATCAACGCGCAGGTGAAGGCCAAACTGGTGGACTGGCCGGCCGGCAAGACCTTGCCGCGCAGTCTGGCCGATGTGGAGATGCCGATGGGCCAGGGGCTTTTCCGCCGGGCCGCGATTCCCTACACCCTGTGGATGGCGCAGCGTACTCTGGACGCGTACCGCGCCATGAATCCGCTGGAGCAGGCACTGGTGCGCGACTGGCTGGCGTCGGTCGGGGGCGAGCGCCTGTTGGCACTGGACATTCCCCGGCTGCGCCTGCAAGGCGTGCGTGTGGCGGCAGAACTGAAAAGCGCGTCATGAAAGCCGAATAAAGCCAGATCATGAAAGTTCTCAGCCCGACAGATTCCGCCTTCCTGTGGATGGAAACCCGCAACCAGCCCATGCATGTCGCGGGCCTCAACATCTACAGTCCGCCGCCAGGGGCGGGGCCCCATTTCGTCAGCCAGTTGCTGGCCGGCTGGGGTCGGCATCTTTCGGCGCTGCCGCCCTTCAACCAGCGCCCGGTCTTGCGCAGGGGCCTCTGGTACTGGGAGGACGACACGGAGTTTGAGCTGGACTATCACCTGCGCCACCTGGCCCTGCCGCATCCTGGACGCATTCGGGAATTGCTGGCCATGATTTCGCGCTTGCATGGCAACCTGCTGGACCGCAACCGCCCGCTGTGGGAGGCCTACGTCATTGAAGGGCTGCCGCAGGGCCGGTTCGCGACCTACACCAAGATCCATCACGCCCTCGTGGACGGCGTGACGGGGGCCAGGATCATGGCCGAGTCGCTGGCGCGAACGGCCGATGAAGACAAGCCGCCGGTGTGGGCGCAAGTCTATTCCCGCCACCCCACCGTTCGGCGCGAGGCTCCGGCGAAGGGCTTGATCGAGCAGCTTGCCAGTGCCGCCCGCGCGGGGCGCGACATCCTGCCTGGCGTGGCCGGCGGGCTTTGGGATATCGTGCGCGCCGCAGATCCGGACAGCGCATCGGCCCTGCCCTTTCATGCGCCACCCACACCGTTCAATGTCGAGATCTCGGGCTCCCGGCGATTTGCGGCCCAGTCCTATTCGCTGGCGCGCCTGAAGCGCATCGGCGAGGCGGCCGGGGCCACGGTCAATGACGTCACGCTGGCGATTTGCGCGGGTGCCTTGCGCAGGTACCTGGAAGTGCAGAAGGCGCTGCCCCGAAAGCCGCTGATTGCCATGGTGCCGGTCTCGCTGCACGGCGAGACCGACGCCGGCGGAAACCAGGTGTCCCTGCTGCTGGCCAATCTGGCGACGAACCTGCGCGATCCGCTCAAGCGGTTGCAACGCATCGTGCAGTCCACCACCCAGGCCAAGGAGCGCCTGAAGGCGATGCCGCGGCTGCAGAAGATGGCGCACGGCATCACCTCGATCTCGCCCATGGGCGCAGGGATGGTGATGGGCACTTCGAAACAGCGCCCGGGTTTCAATGTTGTGATCTCCAATGTGCCGGGACCGAAACACACCCTGTACCTCAATGGGGCGCGGCTGGACGAGGTCTATCCGGTCTCCATTGCGACGCACTATCTTGCACTGAACATCACGATCAGCGGCTACGGCGACAACCTGGGCTTTGGCTACATTGCCTGCCGGCGATCGGTGCCGGCGTTGCAGCGCATGCTGGACTACACCGATGAGTCGATTCTTGAACTGGAGCGGGCTCTGGCGGACAAGCTGACACCGGCCACGCCAGCGCCTGTCAAAAGAGCCACGCGCAAGCGCGTGATGGCCAGCCGAGCCAGGCCATAAATGTGCATTTCAGAGCCGTTCTGAAGTCATTTTTCAACGCCAGGCGTTAGACACAGACCCCTAAAACCGGCGACCGCGAAGAGCGTGACCGGACGTATGCTTCAAAGGCATCGGTCCTTTGCCGTGCCCAAGCGTTCGGATGAACGCCAACGTCCTCCCATCTTGCCGATCCTGCATTTCTTCAAACACGACACCTGGCTCCGCGCAACAGCGTGATGGCCGATGCACTGGAACCTGACCATGACCGATTCTTACCTCGACTTTGCCAACTCCCCCGTGGGCGCCCGTCTGGCCGACGCCCTCGGCCTGCCCAAGCCCCTGAAGCTGGAGCGCTACAAGCCGGGTCAGCCCGTGATCAAGGGTTCGGTCCTGCTCGGTGGAGCCGGCGACCCGCAGATGCTGGGCGTGCTGGCGCCGATGTTCAAGGCCATGGGCGCACAGACCGTGGCCCATGCCCAGCTGCCGCAATGGATGCCGCTGGCCAACAAGGCGGGCCTGATGACCGGGCGCTGGGGTGTCGATGGCAAGCCCGGCGAGAAGGTCAAGGCGCTGGTGTTCGATGCAACAGGGATGAACGACAGCACCCAATCCGACGCGCTCTACACCTTCTTCCATGATGCGGCGCGCTCGGTGCTGCCCTGCGGTCGCGTCGTCGTCATCGGCCGCCCGCCGGAGGCCTGCGCGAACCCGCGCAAGGCCACGGTGCAGCGGGCGCTGGAAGGGCTGACCCGTTCGCTGGCGAAGGAACTCAAGAAGGCGATCGGCGTGCAGCTGGTCTACGTGGCCGAAGGCGCCGAGGATCAGGTCGAGTCGACGCTGCGGTTCCTGCTGTCGCCGCGCTCGGCCTATGTGTCGGCGCAGGTGATCCGCGTCGGGGCGCCCGTGGGTGATGGCGCCGCGCCGACCGACTGGGCCCAGCCTTTGGCGGGTAAGAAGGTGCTGGTGACCGGCGCATCGCGCGGCATCGGGGCCTCGATTGCCGAAGTCATGGCCCGTGAAGGCGCCACCGTGATCTGCCTGGACGTGCCGCAGGCGCAGGCGGGTCTGGATGAGGTCGCCGCGAAAGTGAAAGGCAGGGCGCTGGCGCTGGACATCGGGGCCGCCGAGGCGCCCCAGGCGCTGGTCGATGCGGCCCTGGCCGATGGCGGCTGGGACGTGGTGGTGCACAACGCCGGCATCACGCGCGACAAGACCATTGCCAACATGAAAGAACATTTCTGGCAGATGGTGGTCAACGTCAACCTCTCCACTCAGGAGCGCATCAACGACGCACTGGTGGCGTCCGGCGCCTTGAAGGCTGGTGGGCGCATCGTCTGCGTGTCGTCGATATCCGGCATTGCGGGCAACATGGGGCAGACCAACTACGCCTTTTCAAAGGCCGGAGTGGTGGGCATGGTGCAGAGTCATGCGCCGGTGTATGCGGCGAAGGGCATCACCATCAATGCCGTGGCGCCAGGTTTCATCGAGACGCAGATGACCGCCGCGGTGCCTTTCGCCATTCGCGAAGCCGGGCGCCGCATGAACTCGATGAGCCAGGGGGGATTGCCGGTGGACGTGGCCGAAGCCATTGGCTGGTTTGCATCGCCCGCATCCGCTGGCATCACGGGCAACGTGGTGCGCGTCTGCGGCCAAAGCATCATGGGGGCGTGATGGCCACAAGAAAGAAAACCGCGATGACCACTATCGAGATTTCCACGCCCAGGCACGCCGCGCAGATGTACGCCGGCGCGCTGCTGTCCAGCCGCAAGCGCCCCGGCGTGGTGAGGGCGCTCAAGCCGGTGACCTACGTGCGTCCTGCCGTGACGCTCGACGCCGCGCAGGTGGCCGCCTACGCCAAGGTGTGCGGCTTCAAGCCAGAAGCCGGCGTGCCGGTGCTGTACCCGCAGATGCTGACTTTCCCGCTGGCCATGGAGTTCTTTGCCTCCGAACATTGCCCTTGGCCCGCCATGGGCACGGTGCACCTGGCCAATCGCATCCACCAGCACCGCCAGCTCAGCGTGGGCGACCTGCTGCGCGTCGAAATGCGCACCGGCGAATTGCTGGCCCATGAGAAGGGCCAGGTGTTCACGCTGGAGTTCGCCATTTCTCGCGAGGGTGAGCGGGTGTGGGATGGCACCATGACGGCGCTGCGCATCGGCGTGAAGAACCCGGTGGGCAAGCCCTACGTCAGCGCCCTGAGCAGCGATGCGAACTTGTCGTGCCAGGCCGGCTTCACGGCGCCGGCCGACATCGGCCGCCGCTACGGTCTGGTGTCCGGCGACATGAATCCCATCCACCTGAGCGCGCCGTCGGCGAAGCTGTTCGGCTTCCGCCAGGCCATTGCCCACGGCCTGTGGACCAAGGCCCGCGCACTGGCAGCCATGTTGCCGCGCCAGCCGATCGGGCAGGCCGAGGTGACGGTGGAATTCAAGACTCCGCTGTACCTGCCCGGTCGGGCCTCTCTGTGGGCCACGCGCCAGGTGAAGGGCACCTTTCCCCATAACGCGATCTTCGAAGTCCGCAATGCCAAGGGCGACAAACCGCACCTGCGCGCGCAGCTCGGCTACGCCTTCGCAGCCTGAAAACCCATCCATCGCGAAAGAACACCATGACTACATCCAAAGCACAGAACCCCGCCACCGTTCGCCGCGTGGCCATCCTCGGAGGCAACCGAATTCCGTTTGCCCGCTCCAACACCGTGTATGCCACCGCCTCCAACCAGGAGATGCTGACGGCCACGATCCAGGGGCTTGTGGACCGTTTCAATCTGCACGGCGAACGCCTGGGCGACGTGGTGGGCGGCGCCGTGATGAAGCACGCCCGCGACTTCAACCTGGTGCGCGAATCGGTCCTCTCGACCACGCTGTCGCGCGACACGCCGGCGTTCGACATTCAGCAGGCCTGCGGCACCGGCCTGGAAGCCGCCATGCTGGTGGCCAACAAGATCGCGCTGGGCCACATCGAGTGTGGCATTGCCGGCGGCGTGGACACCACGTCGGATGCGCCGGTCGGGCTGAACGAGAAGCTGCGCAAGATCCTGCTGGAGGCCAGCCGTGCCAAGACCACCGTCCAGCGCCTGAGCGCACTGGCCAAGGTGCGCCCCGCCATGCTGGTCCAGCCGGCCCTGCCACGAAACGGCGAGCCACGCACCGGCCTGTCAATGGGCGAGCATGCCGAACAGATGGCCGCCGAATGGGACATCAGCCGCGAGGACCAGGACGAACTGGCGCTCAAGAGCCACCAGAACCTGGCGCGCGCCTATGAAGCCGGGTTCTTCAACGACCTGATGACGCCGTTCAAGGGCGTGGCCCGGGACAACAACCTGCGCGCCGACCTCAGCATCGAGAAGCTGCGCAGCCTCAAGCCCTGCTTCGACAAGAAGGTGCGCCCTGAGCAGGGCACCCTGACCCCCGGCAACTCCACGCCGCTGACCGACGGTGCATCGGCCGTGCTGCTGGCCAGTGAAGAGTGGGCCGCCGCGCGCGGCCTGCCAGTGCTGGCTTACCTGAGCTTCAGCGAAGTGGCGGCGGTGGACTTCTTCGAGCAGAAAGAGGGCCTGCTGATGGCGCCGGCCTATGCTGTGCCGCGCATGCTGGCGCGCGCCGGCCTGAAGCTGCAGGACTTCGACTACTACGAAATTCATGAAGCGTTCGCCGCACAGGTGCTGTGCACGCTCAAGGCATGGGAAGACAAGGCGTTCTGCAAGGAAAAGCTGGGTCTGGACAAGCCCCTGGGCAAGATCAACCGCAGCAAGCTCAACGTCAACGGCAGTTCGCTGGCAGCCGGTCACCCGTTCGCCGCCACCGGCGGGCGCATCGTGGCCACGCTGGCCAAGATGCTGGAGCAAAAAGGCACCGGCCGCGGCCTCATCTCCATCTGCGCCGCAGGTGGGCAGGGCGTAGTGGCCATTGTCGAGCGCTGATCCTCACGTCACTGGAGACCATTACCATGACCCAATACAAAGCCCCTCTGCGCGACATGCGCTTTCTGATGAACGAAGTGCTGGACTACCCCGCACACTACGCCAGCCTGCCCAATGGCAAGGACGCCGACCCGGAGATGGTCGATGCCATTCTGGACGGTGCCGCCCAGCTGTGCGAAGACGTGCTGGCCCCCCTGAACCACTCCGGTGACATCGAGGGCTGCCACTTTGACAACGGCGCGGTCACCACGCCCAAGGGCTTCAAGGAGGCCTACCGGCAGTTCGTCGAGGGCGGCTGGCAAGGGCTGTCTTTCCCCACCGAGTTCGGTGGCCAGGGCCTGCCCATGTCGCTGAACCTGTTGAAGTCGGAAATGATGGGCACGGCCAACTGGTCGTTCGCCATGTACCCGGGCCTGAGCGTGGGCTGCATGAACACCCTCATGCAGTACGGCTCGAAGAAACAGAAGGCGCAGTACATCCCCAAGCTCGTTTCCGGCGAATGGGCGGGCACCATGTGCCTGACCGAACCCCAGTGCGGCACCGACCTGGCGCAGGTCAAGACCCGGGCCGTGCCCCAGAAGGGCGGCAGCTACAAGATCACTGGCACCAAGATCTTCATCTCCGCCGGCGAGCACGATCTGACCGAGAACATCGTTCATATCGTGCTGGCGCGCCTGCCGGACGCACCCGAAGGCACGCGGGGCATCTCTCTGTTCGTCGTGCCCAAGTTCAAGGTCAAGGCCGACGGGACGCTGGGCGAGCGCAACGCGGTGAATTGCGGCTCCATCGAACACAAGATGGGCATCCGCGCCTCAAGCACCGCCGTGCTGAACTTCGACGAAGCCGAAGGCTTCATGGTGTTCGAGCCCAACCGCGGCCTGGAAGCCATGTTCACCTTCATGAACACCGCCCGCCTGGGCACGGCCGTGCAAGGGGTTTGCCATGCCGAGGCCGCCTTCCAGGGCGCGCTGCCTTACGCCAAGGACCGCCGCTCCATGAGGGCACTCTCCGGCAAGAAAGACCCCGAAAGCAAGGCCGACGCGCTGATCTGGCACCCCGATGTGCGCCGTATGCTGCTGACGCAAAAGGCCATCGCGGAAGGCGGTCGCGCCATGATCTACGACGCGCTGAAGATCGGCGATCACATGTTCAACGCATCGGCCGCCGGTGATGCGGAGGGCTACAAGGCCTTTGACAGCAAGCTCGGCTTCTACACCCCCATCCTCAAGGGCTTCCTGACCGAAATGGGCCTGGAGGCGGCCAACCTGGGCGTGCAGGTGTTCGGCGGCCATGGCTACATCAAGGAGCACGGCATGGAGCAGATCGTTCGTGATGCGCGTATCTCCACGCTCTATGAAGGGACCACCGGTATCCAGGCGCTGGACCTGCTGGGCCGCAAGGTGCTGATGGGCTCCAAGGGCAAGTGTGTGCGTGATTTCACGCTGGAAATGGTCAGGTTCGCTCGTCCCCACCTGCTCAGGCGCACCCCTTTGGGTGCAATGGCGCGCAACCTGGCCGCCCGTGCAGCGGAATGGAACCTGCTGACCACCGCCATCATGTTGCGCGCTCCCAAGGACCGCGAAGTGGTGGGCGCCGCGAGTGTGGACTACCTGATGTACTCCGGCTTCGTGATGATGGGCTACTACTGGGCGGGGCAGGCCGCCAAGGCCGAAGAACTACTGGCCAGCGGGCAGGGCAAAGAGTCCGAAGACTTCTACCGCTCCAAGGTCCAGACGGCGGAGTTCTACTTCGAGCGCCTGATGCCCCGTGCCAATGCCCACCGTACCGGTGCGCTGGCCCCCACCCGCTCGGTCATGCAACTGGATAACGAGCACTTCGCCTTCGCGTGAACGGTTGTCATGAGGGGATAGCTGGCGTTGCGGGAGACGTCGGCGCCCAGCTTTCCGACCTCATGTTTTCACCTGTCGCCGGATCAGGTAGTCGGTGATGATGCCCTTGCGATAGTCCTTGGCCTGGGGCGGGCTGGTGGGCCTGCTCAAGGCCTGATAGCTTCCGACAATGGCCAGGTAGAACAGGACGGCGAGTTCTTCCGCGGTCTTCGGGTCATCCGTCAGTCGCAGGAATTTGTCTTCGAAAAGGGCCATGCGGGCCGCATCGACTTCGACCAGCATCTTCGCGACGACCGGGTCGCGCCGGCCCAGGCCGCGCAGTGCCAGCTCGAAACGCATGTTTTCAAGATCGGCCCCGGCATGGGCCAGCGCCGCCTCCAGCAGATGCTCCAGATCCGCCTTGGGGTCATCTGTCGCATCGAGTTGAAGTGCGCGATCCAGTTCGACTTCGCGCTTGCGCCATCGCTCAATGAGTGAGCTGACAAGGTCGGCGTGGTCGTTGAAGTGCCAGTAGAAACTACCACGCGTCACGCCCAGGGTCTGTGCGATCACGAGGACCCGCACGTTGTCAAAGCCACCGTCCACGACCGCCTGAAATGCCGCGTCCAGCCAGTCATCTCGAGTGAGTCGAGGCGCCTCCGAGCGCTTTCTTTTCCTGTTTTCAGGATTCATTGGTCTCGTACATCAAAGAATGTCCCCATGCTTTTTTTGCGAACGGACTGTGGTTTTCCTGCCGGGGTTTCGGCGGAACAAGACGCCGAAAGCCGAAAGCCAGGGCACCCGGCGGGTGGCATACACATGTGTCTTGAAAAATGGTACAGTGAGCATTTAGATACACAAGTGTACGGTGTTCGCTGTCCCTGGCGCCAAACCCCAAAACGGAGACATGTCATGACGAAGCTTGCAGTGCACGCCGGACAGACCATCGTGCTCCTGCGACGGGTCAAAGCGCGGCAGACGCGAGGAGTCTGATGTCGATCAGGACTTTGTTGATGCCGGTCATCAGCCAGCATCTTCTCGCCAGGGAGCGCCTGCTCAAACTGCGCGCCAGGGCGGAACGAGAACGGCTCGCCGGGGCCCGGCCGCATCAGGTTCACTACTTTCACCAGGTCGACGATCCCTATAGCGCCCTGGTCGCAGGCATCCTGCCCCAACTCATCGCTCGCTACGACATTGATGTTGTCCCGCATGTGGTCGGTCCACCGCCAGACAGCGCGGCGCCCGAGCGTGAAAAATTGATTGCCTACAGCCGCAAGGACGCGAGATTGCTGGCGAGGCATTGGAACCTTGTGTTTGACGATCTGATGGGGCAACCCCAGGATCAGTCCGTGGAAGCCGCAACCCGCCTGCTGGTGGCCGCCGTTCAGGACGGGACTTTCATTGAAGCGGCGGGCGAGATCTCCACCTGCCTCTGGAGTGATCCTCCGAGCCTGTTTTCCATGGGGCGGTCCGGCGGGCCATTGCGCGCGGTTGACCCATCGGCCGTCTCATCCCATGTCGCCGCCTCCAACGCACTGCGGCAGCAACTGGGGCACTACCTGGGCGCGACCTTCTTCTATGCGGGCGAGTGGTATTGGGGCATCGACCGGCTGCACCATCTGGAGCGGCGCCTGCAGGACCTCGGCGCCCAGCGCCTCGGCGTTCAGGACCTGATGTTTCCGCCCGACGCCGATCTGAGCGGGCCGGTGAGCCTTGCCAGCCCGCTGCCCATCGATTTCTTCTTCTCCTTTCGCAGTCCCTACTCGGCGATCGTGGCGCCGCGCGTGTTTGAACTGGGACGGCGCACCGGAGCGCCGGTGCGGCTGCGCTTCGTCCTGCCGATGGTCATGCGCGGTTTGCCCGTGCCGCGCGAGAAACGAACCTACATCAGCCTTGACGCCGCGCGCGAGGCCCATGCAAGGGGAACTCCCTTCGGGCGGCTGAACGACCCGGTCGGACGTCCGACGGAACGCGGCCTGTCGCTGATTCCCATTGCCGAGCAGATGGGGTGCGCTGAAGCCTATGTGCTGTCCTTCATGCATGGGGTCCGGGCCGAGGGCATTGACGCCGGCAGCGACCGGGGCTTGCGCAGGATCGTCGAGCGGGCGGGCCTGTCCTGGGATGCGGCGCAAAGGGCCCTGAAGGAAGATGCCTGGCGCGCGACGGCGGAGGCCAACCGGGAAGAAATGTTCGATCTGGGTTTGTGGGGTGTCCCCTCGTTGCGCGTGGGAGACACTGCGGTCTGGGGTCAGGATCGCCTATGGGCCGTGCAGGATGCGCTGCTCAAGCAGGACCCGGGCTGCGGGGCGACCCTCTCGCTTCAGACCCCGATACGCTACCCATTCAAGGAGAAAAGATGAACACACTACTGAAAGCCGCCTGCCTGGCGGTCTATGTCCTGGCGCTGGCGGGTCTCGCCGGGCTGCTGCCGCCTGGCCTTTCGGGCACGATGCAGAACATCGCGCTCGTGTTGCTGGTGATCCACGCGCTGGAAATCGTGGTCATGTTCAAGCAGGTGCGCCTGTACCGTGGCCCGCTGGCGGTCAGCATGCTGCTGACCCTGTTGTTCGGCCTGCTGCACTGGAAACCGCTGGCTGACGAACAGAAGCGGGCCGCAGGCCGCTGAGGTCGCGCCGTTAGGCTCGACTCCCGGTCGACACGACGAAGAACACGGTGAGGGCGGCGGCATGATGCTGAAACGGCTCTGGTTCCTGATGTTGGGACTGTGCGCTGCGCTCCATGTGCAGGCCGCCACTGACGCACGCCCGAACATCGTGGTGCTGGTCGCCGATGACTGGGGCTTCACCGATGTCGGCGCCTTTGGGGGTGAAATTGCGACCCCTCATCTCGACGCCCTGGCGCGCAGCGGGGTGCGCTTCGCCAACTTCCACGTTGCGGCATCGTGCTCCCCGACGCGATCCATGTTGCTCACAGGCGTGGACAACCACCGTAACGGCCATGGCAACCTGCGCGAGACCATGCCGGGCGAACACCTCGGCAAGCCGGGGTACCTCGGTTCCCTCGTGCCCAACGTGGTCACGCTGGGCACCTTGTTGCAGGCGGGCGGCTACCGGACCTACATCGCCGGCAAGTGGAACGTCGGCAATGAGCCGCACAACCTTCCCAACCGGCGTGGCTTCGACCGATCCTTCATCATGGGCGACACCGGCTCGGACAACTGGGAGCCGGAAAAACGCTACCTGCCCCATTCCGCCCGGGTCAACTGGTACGAGGATGGCAAGCCGCCGGTGATGCCCAAAGAATTCTTCTCGTCAACCTTCTTTGTCGACAAGACCATCGACTACATCCGCAGCGGCGCGGCCAGCGGCAAGCCCTTCTTCGCCTACGTCGGTTTCCAGGCCAACCATGTCCCGGTGCAGGCGCCGCAGGCCTTCATCGACAAGTACAAGGGCCGCTACGACGCTGGCTGGACGGCGCTGCGCGAGGCCCGGCGCAACAAGGCGGTCGAACTCGGTCTGATCCCGAAGGACACGCCCATGGTGACGATGGTCACCACGGGCGACTGGGCCGCGCTGAGCGCCAAGGACAGGCAGTACCAGGCGCGGCTCATGGAGGTTTACGCAGCGATGACCGAATCGCTGGACCATGAAGTAGGGCGCCTGATCGCCTACCTGAAATCCACGGGCGAGTACGACAACACGGTGTTTGTCTTCCTGTCCGACAACGGCCCCGAAGGCTCGGACTACAGGGAGGCCGACCTGTGGCTGCGGTTCAACTACAGCCGCGATCTGGAGCGGCTGGGAGGAAAGGGCGCCTACGTGGTGCCTGGGCCATCCTGGGCCAGCGCATCAGCGTCGCCGTTGAACACCTTCAAGTTCTATGCCGGCGAGGGCGGCATCCGCTCGCCCTTGATCATCAGCGGTGTGGCCGGCGCAGCCCGTAATCAGATTCACGACGGGTTGACCCACGTCACCGACATCCTGCCGACCCTGCTGGATGTGGCGCGGGTCACCCGTCCTGGCACCAGCTTTCAGGGACAGCCCATTGAGCCACCCACCGGACGCAGTCTTGTGCCGGTCCTGGCGGACCCGGCGCTGCGCGTGCGCTCCGCTGACGAGCCGCTAGGCTATGAACTGTCTGGCAACAAGGCGCTGTTCAAGGGTGACCTGAAGATCGCGCTGAACAACCCGCCGATGGGCGACGGGCAATGGCACCTGTACGACCTGCGCACCGACCCGGGCGAGACGAAAGACTTGCAGCAGCAGCGCCCGCAGGAGTTCGCCGCGATGCAGGCCGCGTACGCGGCCTGGGCAAATGCCAACGGCGTTCTGCCCATGCCGGAGGGCTACAACCCCGTGAAGCAGGTCTTGATCAACAGCTTCGTCAATTACTGGATTCCCACCTACCGAAACACGGCGCTGGCCGTGCTGGCGGGCCTCATCGGCTTGATCGTCGCCGTGGTCGTGATCCGCAGGCGGCGCCGCGCTGCATGACGGCAGGCGGCTACCTGGACAGCCCCTGGCCGTGCGAGGACGCCGGCCCGGCGCGCTTGCAGGCACCCCATGGCATCGCGGGAATGAATCTGCGGCCGGGCGAGACGCTGCGCTGCGTGACTCGCAACACCTGGATGTCGACCATGACGGTCCTCGGCGCCCCGGGCGAGGTCTATCTGCTGACGCATTCGGTCCTGCGCGCCAGGTTCGGCCTGCCCACCACATCGCGCGTCGAGCAGATCGACCCCATCACCCTGAAAACCCTGCGCCGTTCGCCGCGCCTGCCCGGCGGACCCATGTGGCCGGGTGGCATGGCGATCCACCGCAATGGCGATATCTATGTCGTGTATGGGCGCTGGGCGCACCGGCTCAGCCGGGCCTGTGTGCCGCTGGCGTCGCTCAAGCTTCCGATTGATCAGCCCTACAACTCCTTCGTGATCCTGGACAACGGGCTGATCGTCACCAAGAACCTGTCGGACCGAACCCCTGCGCGCCTGACGGTGATCGATGCGGAGACCCTGCAGCCCGCCTGCCCGGACAGGAACTGCCCGGAGCCGTCGATCGCGCGCCTGAGCGCCAGCGGCAACACGGTCTATGTCGTGGGGGTGCGTTCGATCTTTCGCTACCACTGGGACGCCACCGCGCACACGCTGGTCTTCGACGACGACTGGCGATTCGACTACATCGGATCGACCACCCAGACCTATGGCTGGGACGTGGTGCTGGACGGCCAGAACGCCTGGTTCATGGACAACGGCCGGCACAACTATGTGATCAAGATGATCGGCTCGGGCCTCAACTCCACGCCGAACCGGCTGATCCGGGTGTCGCTGAATGATGCGCGTGACCATCAGATCCTGACCGTCAGCGGCATGGCGGGGGGCAGCATCACCAACCCGCCCCTGGTCGACCTGCAGCGCCGCATCGTGCTGGCCTACGATTCGGCCAACCGCTACCTTCGCGCCTGGCGCTTTGAGGCGCAAGGCGCGACGCTGACCCCGCTGTGGGAGAAGTCGCCCTTCGGCTGCGCCAGCCACATGATCCTGTACCCGGACACTGGCGAAGTCGTCATCAACGACTACCGCAGGCAGGGCGAGGAAGTGGTGGTGCTGGCCATCGAATCGGGCCAGGAACTGGCGCGCGTGCGCACCGGCGGCCTCACCCAGGGGGTGGTGTTTCCGAGCGTGGGCTGGGGCCGGGACTTCTACTGGTCGTCGATGGGCCGGCTCGCGCGGGTGTTTGTTCAATAGCTGTCAAAGGAGTCACCTCAACATGACATTCAGGAAATGCGGGGTCGCGCTGGCGTGCTGGCTGTTCGCGGTGAACGTGATGGCCGCCCCGGTCGAGATCTCCGGCGTCAGGCTGGAAGAAGCGATCGACGTCGGCAGCGCGCGGCTGCAACTCAATGGCGCTGGGATCCGCTACAAGGCCATCTTCAAAGTCCTGGTCGCCGGCCTGTACCTGGGCAAGAAGGCGGCCACGCCCGAAGAGGTCTTCGCCGCACCGGGTCCCAAGCGCATGAGCCTCACGTTTCTGCGCGACGTCGACAGCCAGGAGTTCAGCAAACAGTTCATGAAGGGCTTTGCGGACAACACCGGTGCGGACGAGGTGGCCAAACTGGCGCCGGCGCTCGCCCGGATGAGCCAGCTGATTGCCGCGCAGAAGAAATTCCAGACGGGAGACACGTTGACCATCGACTGGATCCCCGGGAGCGGCACGGTCATTGCCTTCAAAGGCCAGCCGCAGGGCCAGCCGTTCAGGGAAAGCGAGTTGATGAACGGGCTGCTGGCCATGTGGGTCGGCAAAAACCCCGCGGACGCGAGGCTCAAGGACGCCTTGCTGGGCAAGCCGTCGTGATGCGGAAGAAGGTGTTCAGCATGCCCCGCAGTCACTCCTGAGAACCTGACATGTCAAAGACGCTACCCATCACCGGCGCGGGCGCCGGGATCGGCCGCGATGCTGCCTTTGCCGTGGCGGCGTGCGGTCGTCGCGTGATCGCGGCCACTTGCACTGAGGCGCGCCGGCCCCGGCTGCGCTACGTCGCGTCCTGGATCCTGGGCTCTGCGTACGGCTGGCCCGCACGTTCGGCGTCTGAACGTTTTTCATAGAGAGACATCCATGAACCTCCGTCGTTTCGCCCTTTTGATCATCTCTGCAGCTGTTGTCATTGGCGCTGCGGCCTATGCGTTTCGCGCGCCACTCAGCATGGCCGTGGCCCAGCGCGTCGCCGCCAGTCGCCTGGCCGCCGACACCCTGAATGATTTGCCGGACGGCCTGCATGTCGGGCTGTGCGGTGCGGGCTCGCCAATGCCCGATGACCGGCGCATGGGCGCCTGCACCGTGGTCGTGGCGGGCCAGCGCCTGTTTGTCTTCGACACCGGCAATGGCAGTGCCCGCAACGTCGGCAAGTTGGGCTTCGTCCATGGTCGCATCGAGGCGATCTTCCTGACCCATTTCCACTCGGACCATATCGATGGCCTGGGTGAGCTGCTGATGCAGCGCTGGGTGTCGACGGGCAACGCCGCACCGGTCCCGCTGTATGGACCATCGGGCGTTGAAAAAGTGGTGGCGGGCTTCATGCAGGCCTATGAGCAGGACCGCCACTACCGCGTCGCCCATCACGGCGAACAGACGGTGCACGCGGAGGGTTTCGGTGCGGTTGCGAAGCCGTTCACCGTGCCACCCGAAGGGCACGTGGTGCTGATCAAGGGCGGCGATCTTGAAATCAGCGCCTTTGGCGTCGATCACAAACCGGTACACCCTGCCGTCGGCTATCGCATCACCTACAAGGGCCGCAGTGTGGTGCTCAGCGGGGACACGACGAAGTCCGCTGCGGTGCAGCGCGAGGCCACGGGTGTCGATCTGCTGGTGCACGAGGCCCTTTCGCCGAAGATGGTCGACCTTCTGGGCCAGGGCGCCGCCGCTGCGGGACGCCTCAACGTGAAGAAGCTCATGGCCGACATCATCGATTACCACACCACCCCCGAGCAGGCCGCCGAGATTGCGCGCGATGCGAAGGTCCGCTACCTGCTGCTCAGCCACATCGCGCCACCGCTGCCCTTGCCGGGGATGGAGAAAGCCTTCCTGGGGGGCGCACCTGACATCTTCGGGGGACCGATTCGGGTGGGAGCCGATGGTGATTTCATCAGCCTGCCGGCCGGGTCCCAACAGATCGACGTCAGCCGGCGCTTCTAGGGCCTGAACCGGGCCTCATGCAAACTTCATCCCGTACCCATGGCCAACGACCTCGCGCTTGAGACCCTGTACTTCGACACCGCCGAGGGCATTCGGCTGCATGCAAAGGCCTGTGGCCCGGCGCGCGCGCCGGTGTTGCTGTTCGTCCACGGTTTTCCCGAGTTCTGGTACACGTGGCGCCGGCAACTCGCGGAGTTTTCAGCCGATTTCCGCTGCGTCGCGATCGATCTGCGGGGTTTCAACCTGTCCTCGCAGCCGGTGGATGTCAGCGCTTACAAACCCCATCTGCTGGTGGCCGACCTGAGAGGCGTGATCCAGGCGCTGGGCGCGCCGGTGTTCGCCGTGATCGCCCACGACTGGGGTGGTGCGGTGGCCTGGAGCCTGGCGGCGCAACACCCGGAACTGATGCAGAACTTCGTGGTGCTCAATGCGCCGCACACGATCCTCTTCGCGAAGGCGCTGGCCTCGGACACAGGCCAGCAGGCGGCCGGCGCCTACATGAACGTGCTGCGCCTGCCCGGTTCCGAGAGCCTCCTGGCAAAAGACGGCCATGCCCTGGCTGCGTGATTTGCTGGGCGAGCTGAGCGATGAGGAGCTTCAGGCCTACCGGGGATGCTGGGCGCACGGCCTGGCCGGCGGATGCAACTACTACCGAGCCTCACCCCTGCACCCCGACACGCCGGATGCGCCCGGCCGGATGGCGGCCGTGGCGGCCCTGCTCGATCCGGCCGATTTCCATGTCAAGGTGCGCACGCAGGTCATCTGGGGCACGGGCGACGTGGCGCTGCGCCCGGTGCTGCTGGAGGGGCTGGAGCTGCACGTGAGCGACCTGCGCGTCCACCGCATCGAGGGCGCCGGCCATTGGGTGACACGGTGCAACGCCATTGAGGTGAACCGCGTGATCCGGCGTTTCCTGGCAGATACACCCGGGCCAACCTGATCCGTCTTGCTCCCTGCCGGGTGCAACTGCGGCCGCGATCAGCGCTTGATCGGTTTCACGGCGCCGCAGTCGGCGGCGAGCCATTTGCCCGACTGGTCCATGGTCATGCGTTCGGGCTTGCCCTCGACGCTGGTGTTGACGATGGACTTGCTGGTGTAGGCCGTGGGGCTGCTGAAGGTGACCTCACCCTCGCCGCTGGTGGGGGGCTGGCCGGCGCAGGTGAACTTGAACTGCATCGTGCTGGCGCTGCGCTTGATGACTTCCTGCTTGCACTGGTCATTGAACTTCGGCATGTCCATGCGCGCGGCGTCCTCGGGCGTGACGCAAACCTTCACGACGTTGACCTTGGAGCCCATGGCCACACCGCTCTGGGCCATCATCTGCTCCATCTGCTTGCGCTTCTCGGGGGGCATCGCAGCGATCTGCTTCTGCAGTTCGGCCATGCCCTGTTCCATCTTGCCGCTCTGGCTCTTCATCGTGAAGCTGTGCTCCCACAGGCCGGGTTTCATGTTCTGGGCGCTGGCGGAAAGCACAGTGACGAGCAGTGGCGCGACGGCCAGGATCAGACGCAGTCTCATGGCGGAATCCTCCTGAAAAATCGCCATTGTGCGCCTGACCCTGCAAGGCTAAAGCGGCAGGCGCGTGCTGTTCTTCACCTCTTCCATCACGGGGTAGGTGCGCGTTTCGCGCACACCCGGCAGTTGCCACAGCACGGTGCCGGCAAATTCGCGGTAGGCCGCCATGTCGGCCATGCGCGTCTTGAGGAGGTAGTCAAAACCGCCGGCCACCATGTGGCACTCCAGGATGGCCTCCTGCGCCTGCACCGCCGCCTTGAACTGCTCGAACACGTTGGGCGTGGTGCGGTCCAGCAGCACCTCCACGAACACCATCATGCCGCGTCCGAGCTTGAGCGGGTTCAGGCGCGCCTCGTAGCCCAGGATGTAGCCCTCGCGCGTCAGGCGCTGCACCCGCGCGAGCACGGCCGTGGGCGACAGCGCCACCGCCTCGGCCAGCTTCAGGTTGGAAATCCGTGCATCGGCTTGCAAGGCGCTGAGGATGCGCTGGTCGATGCGGTCGATGCCCCAGAGTGATTCGGCCATAGATAGTGAAAAAATCGGTGAAGTGACGCAAATTTAGCGTGAAACTCATCACGAGTCGATCCAACATGGCGATATTCACCAGTTGCCATGGAGTTTTCGATGACCGATGCCACGCCCACGCCGGCGGCCGCCACCCCTGACGCCGATCGCCTGCCCTTTCCCTATCGCCCGGAGGCCGAGGTCGTGGCCGACAGCCTGGCCGCGCTGCACGGCGCGCTGGACTGGGCCGCGGCCGCCCGCGTGGCCGCGCCTTGGGTGCAGGCCGTGCGCGACCAACCGCCGCCCTTCTGGGCGGTGGACAGCCTGCTCAAGGAATACCCGATTTCCAGCGCCGAAGGCCTGGCCCTGATGCGCCTGGCGGAAGCCCTGCTGCGTGTGCCCGATGCAGAAACCGCCATTGCCCTGACGGCGGACCAGCTGGGCCGCGCCGACTTCGATGCCGCAGGCGATTCCACGCTGGCCCGGCTGTCGTCCAGTGCGATTGCCTTGTCCAAGAAATTCCTGCCGGGCACCCCCGGAGGTGCTCAGGCCGCGCAGGAGCCGGGCCTGGTGGCGCGGCTGGGCGCGCGCACCGTGGTGGCGGCCACGCTGCGTGCCGTGCAGCTGCTGGGCCGCCAGTTCGTGCTGGGCCAGACCATTGAGGAAGGCATGGCCGAGGCCGATGGCGCGCGCCGCCGGCAGCCGAATCTCAGCTACAGCTATGACATGCTGGGCGAAGGCGCCCGCACCGATGCGGATGCACTGCAACACTTGGCGAGCTACCAGAATGCTATTGAAAAAATAGCATCTTCTGACCATCCGACGCTGGGAATCGAGCAAAAAGACGGGATTTCCATCAAATTGAGCGCGCTGCACCCGCGCTACGAGGCGGCGCAGCATGCCCGGGTGATGCGCGAGCTGGTGCCGAGCGTCTGGAGCCTGTGCGAGCGGGCCGCACGTGCGAACGTCGG
This sequence comes from Candidatus Skiveiella danica, assembly GCA_016721925.1. GTDB lineage: Bacteria > Pseudomonadota > Gammaproteobacteria > Burkholderiales > Burkholderiaceae_C > Skiveiella > Skiveiella danica. The sequence goes on along the minus strand of JADKHE010000011.1, from coordinate 77,873 downwards.
GCTGACGATCGATGCCGAGGAGGTGGACCGGCTGGAGCTGTCGCTCGACGTGTTCGAGGCGTTGGCGGCGCAGGTGGCGCAGAACTTTCCGCAGTGGCGCGGCTTCGGCCTGGCGCTGCAGGCCTACCAGACGCGCGCGCTGCCGCTGATCGAGCACATCATTGGGCTGGCGCGCCGGTACCGGCTGCGCTTCATGTGCCGCCTGGTCAAGGGCGCCTACTGGGATGCCGAGATCAAGCGCGCCCAGGAGCTGGGCCTGCCGCACTACCCGGTCTTCACCCACAAGCACCACACCGACGTGAGCTACCTGGCCTGCGCCCGCGCGCTGCTGGCCGCGCCCGACGCCATCTACCCGCAGTTCGCCACCCACAACGCGGGCACCATCGCGGCCATCCTGCAGATGGCAGCCCGGCCGGCGGGGGTTGATGCGTCGGGCGGTAATGGGGGGGTGGGAGGCCGCGCGTTCGGCGCAGGTCAAGGAGGAGCCCGCGAAGCGGGCGGGGGACACGGAGCCGAGCGCGCGGCCTCCCACCCAGGCTCCGATCCCGATTCGACCTCGTTCCAGGGCACATCACCCCGCTTCGAGCTGCAACGCCTGCACGGCATGAGCGAGGGCACCTACCGCGAGGTGCTGAAGAACCCGCTGGTGGCCTGCCGGGTCTACGCGCCGGTGGGTGCGCACCGCGACCTGCTCGCCTACCTCGTGCGCCGGCTGCTGGAGAACGGCGCCAATTCGTCCTTCGTGCACCAGCTGGCCGATGTGTCGGTCGCGCTGGACGAGCTGCTGGTGTCGCCCCTGCACCTGGCGCCGAACCCGTCGTTGCCGCTGCCGCCGGACCTCTTCGGCCCGGGCCGCAAGAACAGCGCCGGGCTGGATCTGGCGGTGGCGGCCATGCGTGCGCCGCTGCTGCAGGCGCTGGACACGGTTCAGGTGCCTGTCGTGGCCGAGTTTGACGTCAAAACGGCACCATCCCAGCGTGATCTGGCGCAAGTTTGCTATCAACAATGGAGCAAGGTGCCGGTTGCCGAGCGCGCTGCCGCCCTGCGCCGCGCGGCCGATGCGCTGCAGCAGCAACTGCCCCGCTTTTGCGCCTTGCTGGTCAGGGAAGCCTTCAAGACCTGGGGCGACGCGGTGGCCGAGGTGCGCGAGGCGGTGGACTTCCTGCGCTACTACGCGGCCGAGGCCGAACGCCTCCAGGCGCCGGTGGCCCTGCCCGGCCCCACCGGGGAGCGCAACGAATTGCACCTGGGCGGGCGCGGCGTCTGGGTGTGCATCAGCCCGTGGAACTTTCCGCTCGCGATCTTCATGGGGCAGGTGGCGGCGGCGCTGGCCACCGGCAACACCGTGCTGGCCAAGCCGGCCGAGCAGACGCCGGGCGTGGCCTGGGAGGCCGTGCAGCTGTTGCATGCCGCCGGCGTGCCGGGTGACGCGGTGCAGCTGCTGCACGGTCCCGGCGAGACGGTGGGCGCGGCGCTGGTGGCGCTGCCGGGCATTGCGGGCGTGGCCTTCACCGGCTCCACCGCCGTGGCGCGGCTCATCAACCGCGCGCTGGCGGCCAAGGACGGGCCCATCGTGCCGCTGATCGCCGAGACCGGCGGCATCAACGCCATGGTGGTGGACAGCACGGCGCTGCCCGAGCAGGTGGTGGACGCGGTGGTGCAGAGCGCCTTCCGCTCGGCCGGCCAGCGCTGCTCGGCGCTGCGCCTGCTGTGCCTGCACGAAGGCATCGCCGACGGCGTGATCGAGATGATCCAGGGCGCGGCGAAGGAGCTGGTGGCGGGCGACCCGGCCGAGCTGGCGACCGATGTCGGCCCGGTGATCGACCGCGAGGCCTTCGAGGGCATCCGCAAGCACCTGCAACGGCTGAATTCAGAGTCAAAATGCCTCATTCCCAGCGCAAAATGGTCACCAGGCGCTATGAATATGATACCACCTGCGGCCTTCGAAGTGCCCTCGATTGCCAGCGTGCAGCAGGAAATCTTCGGCCCGGTGCTGCATATCGTGCGCTGGAGCGGCGACCCGCTGGCCGTCATCGGGCAGATCAATGCGCTGGGCTACGGCCTGACGCTGGGCATCCAGACCCGCATCGACAGCCGCGCCCAGGCGATGGCTCGCGCGGCGCACGTGGGCAACGTCTACATCAACCGCAACATGATCGGCGCGGTGGTGGGCGTGCAGCCCTTCGGCGGCGAGGGCCTGAGCGGCACCGGGCCCAAGGCGGGCGGGCCGAACTACCTGATGCGTTTCTGCTCCGAGCAGACCGTGACGGTCAACACGACCGCGGCGGGGGGCAATGTGCAGCTGCTGGCCTGAGCGTGACGCCGCCGGGGCGCCTCAGTGGTGATGCCCGTGCGCGCCGTGCGCGTGCTTGTGCGTGACTTCTTCCGGAGTGGCCACGCGGACCTCGATCACCTTCAGGCTGAAGCGCAGCGCCTTGCCGGCCAAGGGGTGGTTGCCGTCCAGGAACACGGTGTCGCCCTTGATCTTCATCACCGTGAAAGCCTGTTCGTGGCCGTCGGCGTCGCGTCCCATCAGCTGGCCGCCGACCTTCACGCCCGGCGGAAAATCCTTGCGCGAAATGGTTTGCAACAGGTTTTCGTCGCGCGCGCCAAAGGCATCGGCCGGCTGCAGCTGCAGCGTGATCTGGTAGCCGGCCTCCTGGCCTTGCAGCGCGGCCTCGATGCCCGCCAGCGTGTTGCCGTAGCCGCCGTGCAGGTAGGCCATCGGCTCCTTCACCTCTTCGATGAGCTTTCCCAAGGCGTCCGCGACTTTGTAGCGCAGGGTGACGACGGTGTCTTTTTCGATCTTCATGGCGAGAGTCAGTGAGTGAGGCTGTGGTTGGTGGGGGCGATTTTCGCTCAACCCAGCGCTACGCCATGGCGGCGCCACAGAATTGCCCACCTATCGCACGACCCATTGGACCACCTACCGGCAGCCGATGGTGAGGATGCTGCCCTCTGGGCCGCTGACACGCCGCTCCGAGCCGTTGCCACAACTGTAGGTCACGGTCATCTGCTTGTTGGCCTGATTGGGCGCTGGATCGCCGCACAGGTCGTTGTCCACCTTGACATCGATACGCCTTTTTCCCGCAACCAGCGCTTGCAGGCTGTCGCGCGCGTCGCAACGGGCTCCGCGAATGCCGTACAAGGCGCTCGAAATGGTGATCTCCCACATCCCGTTGGGATATGGGCTCTGGTTTCCCGCCGCCGCGGCGCCATCCCGGTAGCCTTGGTCGTAGCCGCGGCGGTATTCGGCACTCTGCGAATGGGCAGAGCCCGCCACCAGGAAAAGCGCTGCAAAACCCAACACAGACATTGATCGGGACATTGAGAATTCAGGGATCATGACGGCACTCCGAAGGTAGATGGGAGTTGCAATCTACGGCTCCCCCATTCCTCCGTCTGTGCGCTGGCGCTCGATCGTTGGGGCTGCCACGAAAAGGGGGCCCGAAGGCCCCTTGAGGTGTCCAATTAGGTCTCGATTCAAATTGGCGGTCATGGAGCCGATTTGGCCAGAACGCTGTGACCAACGCCTTGTCGGTTTCGCCTTTGTCCAGGACCAGTATGCGCCTGGTGAACTTGCAGCTGTAGATGGCGCCCGCTACCGAGGGTGGGGCACGACAACGGCGTCGGCTGGCCTGACGTCATCCAAGCCACCGGAATCTGCAAGCCCGAAAAAGAGGCAGGCAAGAGCCGGGATTACCCGCCAACCCGTCGCGCGGGTGACATCAGACCCCGGCGTGCCAGGTGTCCGGGCGCCTCGCGCCGATGGGGTGCGAAAGTGACTTCGCTACTTGGCTTCCTTGGGCGGCTTCTGCGGGGCGTTGGCGTCAAACTCGATTTGCATCTGGCGCAGTTTCATCACGCCATAGAAAACGACCAGCGCCATGGCGATGACCAGCGTGGCGACCAGCGCCTTTTCCGCAGCGAAGGCGCCCATGCGGTTGGCGGCGGTGCTGCCCAGAATCAGGCCGAGGATGCCGATATTCAGTACCCAGTTGACGGGCTTGGACACCACATAGTGCAGCGTGCCGAACCCGGCGAGCTGGTACAGCATGAACGGCAGGATTGCGACCGCCGGCAGCAGTTCGGTGATGCCCAACGGAACGGCCACGGCGCCCGGCGCCGCGCTGTGCAGCAACTTGCTGTTGGCCAACTCATGAAACAGGCCCGGCACGGCGCACAGGATCGGCACGGCGCACAGCAGTTCAAGCACCAGACCACCGCTCCACGCGGCCACCCGAGAGGAATGGTCGGCGCCCGCCTCGTTCGATTGCGTACCGATGAACAGGCCAGCCACGATGGCGGCCGTGCTGGCCAGCATCAGCAACTCCACCGTGATGCCAAAGCCGGTGGGCTCGCCCACCTTGAGCAGCAACAACGCCAGAAAGCCGGGCGTGTAGACCACGACGCGGGTCAGCTTGGCCCAGACGCGCACGTCACGCTCGGGCGGCAGGATGGGAAGGGGGAGCCCGTTGGCTCCGATGGCAGGTCTTTCCTTCGACATGACGGTTCCTCAGATCAACTGAATGAATGAACGAAAACCTTACCGTACCACAGCGCGGGGCGCCTGAAAACAGGCTCGCTTCGGTGCGGCAGGGCGGTGAATGGGGATCGCCAGGGATGATCAACCGGGCACACTTCCTGGTCCGCGATTGGCAGGCTCACGGGTTTCATCGTCGCTACCCCTTTGGCTTGCCGCTCTTTTCTCGCCGGGCCATGGTTTCGGCGCGCAGGTCGTTGTAGCGCGCGACAAAATTCACCAGCACGCTGCCGGTCCAGGCAAAGGTAAAGATGCCGGAGATCGCGATGATCGGGGGCAACAGGCGCCAGGCATGGGGGAGCGAGAAGGGCTCGCCCAGCGCGGTGTAGCAATTGGCCGCAAAGTAGCTGGCCCGCGCCCATCCTTCCACAATGTTGCCGAAGACCAGCGCGACCGACCAGACGAAGACCTCGGCCATGTGCAAACTCAAAAGAGCCACCACGGTTGCGGCAAACAACAGGTCGGCGCGCCAAAGCCCGGCGTGGGCGCCGGCGCTCTTCGAACGCTTGAGGAAACTGCTCGTGATGAGGCGGATCCAGAAGGCATGAAACATGATGACCAGCACCAGCATGCCGCCGCCAAACACCATGTCGGGCACCGGCAGTGCTTCGGTCAGGGCGGTTTCGACCACCGCACCGGTAGCGGTATGACTTCCATCGGTCCCTGAGGCCGATGCGGTTGCCGGTGCCGGCGATGGCATCTTATCGGGCGTCGCAGGGTGTCCGGACATGGCAGTTGAACAGTTCTCAGGGTCGGTTTCAGCGGGTGTGGCGGATCATAGCGGCCCGTTCAGGTTCGGGACCACCCGGTCGAACCCGCAGGGGCCTGCTGCAGCAGGGCCGTTCAGCGGTTTTCCAGCCGGTTGTAGTCCAGCAGGCCGGCTTCAAGCGGCGACCATTGCGCGTAGGCCTGCATCAACGCATCGCTGGCGGCCCAGAAGCCGGGGTTGGTGCGCCGGATCGCGAACCGGCTGGCCAGAGCACGGTAGTCGGCTTCCGAGGCCAGCCCCTGGATGGCGCGCGCGAAATCCGGCAGCTGCGCGGGCGTGGCGCGGTAGATCGCATTCGGGTAGGCGCCAATGAAGCCGGGCACCACCGTCAGCGTGTTTTCCGCCGGCAACAGCTCGGCCTTCTCCTTCATCAGGTGCGTGACATTGCTGTGGGCGGTGTTGCGAAGCAGGCTGAAGTACCGGGGTGGCCGCGGCGGATCGTCCACGCGCAGCACCGTGGCTTCGGGCAGCCACGCCAGGCTGGCGCCGCGGATGCGAGAAAGCGTCTGCAAGGGCTGGCGCAGCCCCACATCCGACACCGTGGCAAGGTCGAATCGTTGCTCCAGAACCGGGCTGAGCCGACGGCTGAGCATGCCGTAAAGCTCGGCTTGCGGGTCATTGCTGCGGAAGGCAATGCTGGACTCGGCATCCAGCGGGTTCTTGCTGCCATCGAGGTACGCCTTGACGCTGTCGCTTGCACCCCGGTACCAGCGGTCGCGGATGGGGCCGCGCGCGGCCTTGGGCAGGAAGGTCAGGAAGTTGCTTTCGCCTTCCATGCGCAGAAAGTCCATGTACAGGCGGCTGTTGAGCTGGTGCCCGATGTTGCCGTAGGGGTCGTAGCCGGCCACCAGCAGGTAATAGATGCGCTCGAACAGCGGGTAACCGATGACCCATGCCGTCTCGGGCGGCTCCCCCACCAGGCCCTTGACGACCGAAGCACTGTCGAAATGGCGGAACACGGTCAATGCGGCGTTCGGGTTGCGCCCGTCGCCGTCCCAGATCAGCGGCAGGTCGACCTTCTGCGCGCCGCCATAGCGTTGCTTGAGAAGCGCATTCTTGGCGGCCAGGAAGTCGGTTTCCTGGCGCGCCATTTCGAGCCAGGCGAGCAGCGCTGTCGAGTCGCTGCCGTAGGAGGCGGGCAGGCGCATCTTGCTGGCCAGACGGGCGGCCAGCTCGGCATCCGCGGCCCCGGAGCCGCTCTTCGGATCCATGAAGAAGACCCAAAACCGGTCCTGGATCACATCGAGCGCCATCTGGCCGCGGCACACCGGCCCCTTGATGAAGTTCATGATGAAGAACTCGGCCTCGTCCAGCAGAAAGCGGTAGCGCGACTCGGGCGGGATTGCCGCAAAGGTCAGGAACGGGTTGGACGCCTGCTCATCGCCGTACGACGGCAGGGCCTGGACCACGTAGGCCGGATCGAGGAACCAGCCACGGTACTTCGCCATGCGCTGCGCGGACAACCGGTAGGGCATGTGGGTCTTGGCCAGGATGGTCTCACGTTCGGGCTCCAGGCGGTAGTAAACACGAGCCACGCCGGGGTCTTCGTAGGGGCGGCGGGTGGCCACCGGAACCACTGGCTTGCCGGGCGCGGTGGTCGAGCGGACGAGGCGGAAGGACTGATGGTGCGCATCGTCCTCGAACACCAGATGACCCAGGAACAGGTGCTCATAGAGGTAGCGGCTCATGAGCTGCTCCTTGAGCGAACTGCCGTTGAGGAACTGCTCCCAGTCCTTCACCTGGCGTGCCACATGGGCCGGCGGTGCTGGCGCGGCGTCAAAGGGTGCGCCGGTGGCGAGCCAGCGTGTCACCACATCGAGCTCGCGCGGTGCGAGGCCCGGCAGGCCATAGGGCATGCCGGCCAGCGGATGGTCGCGCTCGTAGGCGTCGAACTCGCCGAGCCGCGCGCAAGTCTGGGCTCGGTCCAGCGAGAAATCGAACGCGCCTGACAGCACAGGTTCATCCGGCAAGGGGTGCGCCTTCTTGAGCGCCAGGCTGCGGTACAGCACGCTGGCCGCGAGGTTGTTCTCGGGCGTGGGCGTGCGCTCATTCAGGACCGGATGGAAATCCTTCTGCCGCCACTGCGAGGGCAGCTGTGCATCCACGAACAGGCGCGTGGGCGGAGCCTCAAGCAGGCGAGTGCCATCGTAGACCAGCGCCTTCGTGGCCCCCCGTGCGATGCCCTCCCAGGAACCGAGCTTGAGCTGGCAGGGTGCGTCATAGCAGCCGTGGCAGACCACGCAACGGTTCTCGAGCACCGGGCGCACGTCGCGCTGGTAGGACACGCCGCCTGGCGGCGGTGTCGCCGGGCGGTCAAATCGGCTCGGGTCTGCCGGTCCGAAGCGTTGGTCAAGCAGCGAGTCCTGGGTCAGCGTGGCACAGCCAGCGACGCAGGCGACAAGAAGGGCAAGACTGGTACTGCGCATGGCGAGACGGCGGATTCAGTGCAAGAGTGTCACGGACTCCCAGCACCTGCTGGGCACCTTGCGGCGCGGCTCACTCCCTGATCGCCGCCTGGGCGGCCGCCAGGCGCGCGATCGGCACCCGAAACGGTGAGCAGCTGACGTAGTCGAGCCCGGCACCATGGAAGAACTCGACCGACGCCGGGTCGCCGCCATGTTCGCCGCAGACGCCGGTTTCGATGCCCGGCCGAGCCTGCTGGCCCTTGCGCACGGCCATCTCGACCAGCGCGCCGACCCCCTTCTGGTCGATTGAGCGGAACGGGTCGTGCTCGTAGATGCCTTTGCGCAGATAGTCCGGCAGGAATTTGCCCGCGTCGTCGCGCGAAAAGCCCAGGGTCATCTGGGTCAGGTCGTTGGTGCCGAACGAGAAGAACTCGGCCTGTCGGGCGATGCTGTCCGCGATCACTGCGGCCCGCGGCGTCTCGATCATCGTGCCCAGCAGGTACTCCAGTTGCTCGCCGCGCTCGGCAAACACGGCGGCGGCGGTCTGGCGGATAACCTTTGCCTGTGCGTCGAATTCGCGCACCGTGCCGACCAGCGGCACCATGATCTCGGCCTTGACTTCAAAGCCACGGGCCTTCATGTTGAGGGCCGCTTCGATCACGGCGCGCGCCTGCATCTCGGTGATTTCAGGGTAGCTGATGCCCAGTCGGCAGCCGCGGTGGCCCATCATCGGGTTGAACTCGTGCAGTTCCTCGACCCGCATCTTGATCTTGCCCAGGGGCACGCCCATCTCGTTGGCCATGGTGCGTTGACCGGCCTCATCGTGGGGAATGAATTCATGCAGGGGCGGGTCCAGCAGGCGGATGGTGACGGGCAGGCCGTTCATCTCGCGGAACATGCCTTCGAAGTCGCCGCGCTGCATCGGCAGCAGCTTGGCAAGGGCCTTGCGGCGGCCGGCTTCATCGTTGGCCAGGATCATCTCGCGCACCGCCAGAATCCGGTCGCCGGCAAAGAACATGTGCTCGGTGCGGCACAGGCCGATGCCCGTGGCACCAAAGTTGCGCGCCACCTTGGCGTCATCCGGCGTGTCGGCATTGGCGCGCACATGCAAACGCTTGTACTTGTCGGTCAGCGCCATCAGGGCGCCGAAATCGCCGCTCAGACCGGCCTCGACGGTGGGAATACGGCCCTCGAAGACTTCGCCGGTCGAGCCATCCAGCGACAGCCAGTCGCCCTCCTGATAGACCGTATCGCCGATGGTCATGGTGCGTGCCTTGTAGTCCACATGCACAGCGCCCGCGCCGGAAATGCAGCACTTGCCCATGCCGCGCGCCACCACCGCCGCGTGGGAGGTCATGCCGCCGCGTGCTGTCAGGATGCCCTGGGCCACGCTCATGCCGCGCAGGTCTTCGGGCGACGTCTCCAGACGCACCAGGATCACCACCTTGCCTTGCTTGACCCACTCCTCGGCTTCGTCGGCAAAGAACACGATCTGCCCCGTCGCCGCGCCCGGCGAGGCCGGCAGACCGCGCGCGATGACCTTGGCGGCCTTGACCGCATGGGTGTCAAACACCGGGTGCAACAGCTCGTTCAGGCGCTCGGGCGCCACGCGCAACAGGGCGGTCTTCTCGTCGATCATGCCCTGCTTCAGCATTTCCACGGCAATGCGCACCATGGCTGCGCCCGTGCGCTTGCCGTTGCGGGTCTGCAGCATCCAGAGCTTGCCCTCCTGGATGGTGAACTCCATGTCCTGCATGTCGCGGAAGTGGTTCTCCAGCAGCGTTTCGGCCTTCAGCAGCTGCTGGTAGATGTCCGGCATGAGTTCTTCGAGCGACGGGAACTGCGAGCGCCGCTCCTCTTCGTTGACCAGTGCCAGTTGCGCCCAGCGCTGCGAGCCCAGGCGGGAGATCTGTTGCGGCGTGCGCACACCGGCGACCACGTCCTCGCCCTGGGCATTGATGAGGAATTCCCCGTTGAACAGGTCTTCGCCCGTGCCCGCGTCGCGTGAGAAGGCCACGCCCGTGGCGCTGCTGTCACCCAGATTGCCGAACACCATGGCCTGCACGTTCACCGCAGTGCCCCAGGATTGGGGAATGTCGTTCAGCTCGCGATAGACCTTGGCGCGGTCGTTGTTCCAGCTCTCGAATACGGCGAAGACAGCGCCCCACAACTGCTCCCACGGATCGGTCGGAAAATCGCGTCCGATGCGGGCGCGGATCAGTGACTTGAAACGCTGCACCAGTTCCTTCAGGTCGTCGGTTCCCAGATCGGTGTCGAGCTTGACGCCGCGCTTTTCCTTGACCATGTCGATGATGACCTCGAAGGGGTCGTGCTCTTCCTTGGATACAGGCTTCAGGCCCATGACCACGTCGCCGTACATCTGGATGAAGCGGCGATACGAGTCCCATGCAAACCGCTCGTTGTTGGCCTTGCGCGCCAGACCGACGACCGCCTCATCGTTGAGCCCGAGGTTGAGGATGGTGTCCATCATGCCTGGCATCGACGCCCGTGCGCCCGAGCGCACCGACAAAAGCAGGGGATCGGCCGGGTCGCCAAAGCGCTTGCCCATTTCGCCCTCGACGCGAGCCACGCCCTGGGCCACTTCGTCGCGGATCAGTTCAAAGACGTGCGCCTGCCCCTTGTCGGTGAATTCCGTGCAGGCTTCCGTGCTGATCGTGAACCCCGGCGGAACGGTGATCCCGAGCCGGCACATTTCGGCCAGGTTTGCTCCCTTGCCGCCGAGCAGGTTCTTCATGGCGGCCTCGCCTTCGGTCAGGGCGGCGCCAAAGGCATAGACGTATTTCACAGGACTGGACATAGACCCCCCTTTTTGAAGAAAGACAACAGACCCCAGTTTACCGGTCAGCGACGCCGGTTCATCCGCCGATCAGGCGTCGCCGCAGCTCGGTCTTGAGGACCTTTCCGTAGTTGTTTTTCGGCAGCCCGTCGACGATTTCATAGCGTTTCGGGCGCTTGAAGCGGGCAATCTGCGACAGACAATGGGCATCCAGTGCAAAAGCCTCCAGCGTGGTCCCGGTCTGCGGCACCACGAAGGCCACCACCGCCTCGCCCCATTCCGGGTCTGGCGCGCCCACCACCGCCACTTCGGCCACCCCGGGAGCGGTCAGCAGGACTTCCTCGACTTCGCGCGGGTAGATGTTGGAGCCGCCGCTGATGATCAGGTCCTTGCTGCGGTCCTTCAGCGTCAGGAAACCGTCTGCGTCCAGTGCCCCCATGTCGCCGGTCCAGAGCCAGCCATCGCGAATGGCGGCCGCAGTGGCCTCGGGATTGCGCCAGTAGCCGGCCATCACCGTGTCGCCGCGCACCAGCACCTCGCCCACCTCGCCAACAGGCAGGTCGTGGCCGGCGCCGTCGGCCACGCGCACCTGAACCGGCGTCTGCGCCACACCGACCGAGGCGATGCGCGCGGCGTGGCGGGGGTGCATCGTGTCGGCCAGGTGCGCGCGCGCCAGCGCGGTGCCCACCATCGGCGTCTCGCCCTGCCCGTAGATCTGGACGAAGCGCGGTCCCATGACCCGCAGCGCGCGCTCGATGTCGGCGGCGTACATCGGTGCGCCACCGTAGACGATGGTCTTGAAGCCCTCGCTGCTTTCGCCATGGGCCTCGGCATGGTCCACCAGCCGTTTGACGATGGTGGGCGCGGCGAACATCGAAAGCGGACCAGCCGCCTTGGCCAGCCCGAACAGCTCCGCCGGTTCGACACCGCCCGAGGCCGGAACGACGTGACGCGCGCCGGCCATCAGGTGGGGAATGGCGTAAATGCCGGCGCCGTGCGACATCGGCGCGGCATAGACGATGGCATCCTGCGACGTGATCGGGTCCACGTCGACGAAATAGGTGAGCCCCATGGTCATGAGGTTGCGGTGCGTCAGCATCACGCCCTTGGGGCGGCCGGTGGTGCCGCTGGTGTAGAACAGCCAGGCGATGTCGTCGGGGGCACGGTGCACCATCGAAACGGGACCAGCCTCCAGCAGTTGCTCGTAGGCGGGGGTCTCGATATCGACCTGGCGCTCGAGGGCTTCGAACTGCGATGGCGCCACGTCCGAGGTCACGAAGGCCCAGCGCGCCTGCGCGTTGTCGATGATCCATTGCGCCTCGCCGGGGTGCAGCTTGGCATTCACCGGCACCACCACCAGGCCCGCCCACCACGCGCCAAGCAGCACCTCCAGATAGCGTGGGTGGTTGCGCTGGAACAGCACCACCCGGTCACCGGGGTTCAGACCGGCGGCGGCAAACGAGGCGGCCAGCCCCGCGGCGCGCTGCGCCCACTCGCCGTAGGTGGCCACGGGCTGGGTGCCGTTGAACAGGGCGGGTCGGTCGGGGTCCAAACGCGACACGCGTGCCAGCTGTTGCGCCAGGTTCATGGTCGGAGTCTCTCCTGAGGGTGGGGCCGGGCGCACGCGGTGGCTTGTCGGCCTGCGCGCGCTGCGGGTTCCAGCATAGCGGCATTGCCGCTTCGCTTGGGCGGCGAATCTAGAATTGGCGCATCGCTTCCTGCACCGTCATCCCCTGAGCCGCAAACGACCATGAACCTGTATGCGCATGCCCGGAAGTGGCTGCTCGCGACGGGCTGCCTGTGGGTGCTGGTGTCAGCCGCCGCGGGTGCGCCGGCGCATCCCGGTGCGGTCGTGGCGGTGCGGGCCTGGACGCCACCAGTCGGGCGCGACGACCTGGATTCAGCCCGGGCGGCGCTGCAGCCCGACGCCCATGTGGCCCTGCCCCCTGGCGATCGGCCCGAGTTCCGCGCCGAGGCCCGCCAGCCGATCTGGTACGCCCTGGACCTGGAGCCGGGCCCTGAGGGGCTGCCGCGCGTGCTGGAACTGACCCATCCTTCGTTGCGCGCCGCCGACCTTTACCTGCCCGGGAAGGACGGACCGCCGGTGGTGCTTCGCGGCGGGCGCGACATTCCGATGGCCCAGCGCAGCGGGGCGCGCTTCCCGGCCACGTTCGCGTTACCGCCCGACACACCGCCGGGCACGGCCTATCTGCGGCTGAAAAGCACGGTGCCCACGCGAGGGCTGTTCCTGCTGCAGCCACGGGACGACTGGAAGAGCCAGTCCCGGTGGCAGTTCTGGACGATGACGGGGTGTTTTGCGGTGGTCGTGTGCGCCGTGGCCTATGCGTTGACGCGCGCCTGGCGCTTGCGCAGCCGGGCCTATGGCCTGTATGCCCTGCTGGGACTGTGCATCGGAATGGCCGGCATGTTCATTTCGGGCTACGGCGAAAGCTGGATCTGGCCTGCCCTGGCCGATTGGCGGGGACCCATTTCGTCCGGCTTGGCCTGCCTCTCGGCCGGTCTGGCCCTGCTGCTGGCTGAATGCGCCTTCGCGCTGGAGGTTCGGGCGCCGCGCTTTTCGCGGCTGCTTCGCTTCATGGGGGTGCTGTGTCCGCTGGCCGGGGTGCTGGGCCTGGCCTTCAGTCTTTCGGTGTACCAGTCGCTCTCGCACGTGATCGCCACGGTGGCCACCGTGCTGAGCCTGTCCAGCTTCTGGTTTGCCTGGCACACCGAGAACCGCGCAGCGGGTTGGCTGCTGGCCGGTTTCGTGCCGGTGAGCCTGGGCGTGAGCATCACCACGCTGGGGGTGGCCGGGATCATCCCGTTCGAGCCGTGGGTGCTGATGGCCATGCCCCTGGGCAGCGTGCTGGAGGTGCCCTTCAACCTGTACGGACTCCATCGGCTGGAGCAGCGCCGCGCGCTGGTACTGCAGAGCAAGGCTGAGGTGGCGCGGGTCAGCGGCCCTGCAGGCGAAAACCGGCAGGACATGCTGCGGCGGCTCTCGGGATCTCTGAAGGGCGAGAGGGCCGTGGCCGGCACCGGCTTGTTGATGCTGCTGCGCTTTCCGGGGCTCGCGCCGGGGTCGCCTCGGTTGCGGATGCTCGATTTGGTCAGCGTGGAGCATTTCCTGCACGCGATGATGGTCGCTGCCGTGCGGCCGGGCCACCATGTCGGGCGCCGGTCCTTTCATGAGATCGTTCTGAGCAATCCCTTGCATACCTCCGACGCCGCCCTGCGCAGCCTGCTGACGGCACTGTTCGCACAGGCCCTGCGCTGCGATCGTTTTGGCATCGAGCCGCGTGACGCGGTCTTGCGCATCGCCTACGGCCGGCTGGATACCGCCCAAATGTCCATTGAGGGTGCCCTGGACCGGCTGGTCGACGCGCTCGACGATGCTGCGCGATCAGGTGCGCGCCGTATCGAGGTCGATCTGAATGCGCCAGGGGGTGCGTTGCGCTAGATCAAGGTGACCGAAGGAAGTCGGCATAGAGTCATATTCGCAAGGCCACTTTTCAGGAGATTGCCATGCGAATTGATCGAAAAATCTTGGCACTGGCTGCGGCGGCTGCCGCGTTCAGTTTGTCCGGCTGCTATGTGGTGCCCATGCAGGCCTCTGACGGGACGGTGCAATACCAGCACTATCCGTTGCCACCGGCCGGAACCGTCGTGCCGCCGATGGCGACAGGGGCGGCGGGTCCGGCCCCCGCGACGCTGAACGTGAGGCTGTACCCAGCCAACGAGATCGCCACCCAGACCGGCATCGTCGCCGGAACGGTGACCAACATGATGACCGGCAAGGGCCGCTTCCTGGTCAATTACCTGGGTGAAGTCCTCAACGGCGAAGCCACCCGCGTCTCCAATGATGAGAAGCGGGGTGTGGCCAGCGCATTCAGCCCGAAGGGGATGTACATGTCCTGCGAATACCAGATGAACACGCCCTACCAGGGCGCGGGGACTTGCACCTTCTCCAACGGGGCCAAGTACCAGATGCATATCGGCGGAAACTGAGCCGTCTGGATGGCACGTGGCAACGTAGGGGCCTCCTTGGCTGCTGAGGCTGGGACGGCACTCTGCGGGTGCCGGCGCCTGCGCGATCGGGGCTGTCTCCCGCTTGACGCGGTGTGAGTGGGGGGCGCGCCCACAATCTCGCCCATGACCGAATTTCGCTCCCCCCTGCAGGCCCAGATTGTTCAATGGTTCGTGGCGCCCGGAGACACCGTGCGCGCAGGCGACGTGCTGGTGATCCTGGAGGCCATGAAGATGGAGCACGAGGTGCGCGCCACGGATGATGGCCGCGTGACCGAACTTCTCTTCGCAGCGGGGGATACCGTGAACGAAGGCGAATTACTCCTGATTTCAGAGCGCGTCACGACCGATTCACGCTGGGATGGCGCCGAAAAGATCCAAAATTCTGGTCGGGAAGATGTTCCCGGGCATCGGCCATCCGACGCGGCGGCTGCGACCCTGCGCGCCGATCTGCAGCGGGTCGTTGACCGCCATGCGTTCACGTTCGATGCGAGCCGCCCCGAGGCGGTCGCCAAACGCCATGCGTTGGGCCAGCGCACGGCGCGGGAGAACATCGCCGACCTGTGTGATGAAGGCAGTTTCATCGAATACGGCGCGCTGGCCGTGGCCGCCCAGCGCAGCCGCCGCAGCGAAGACGACCTGATGCGCAACACGCCGGCCGATGGCATGGTGACCGGGATCGGCAGCATCAACAGCCTGATCCACGGGCTCGAGGCCAGCCGCACCGTGGTCATGGCTTACGACGCCACGGTGCTGGCGGGCACGCAGGGGATGCGCAACCACGCCAAGACCGACCGCATGCTGGGCATCGCGCTGGATCAGAAGCTGCCCGTGGTGCTGTTTGCCGAGGGCGGAGGCGGCCGACCGGGCGACACCGACATGCCCATCGTGGCCGGCCTGCATGTCAGCACGTTCGCCAGCTACGCACGCCTGTCGGGCCAGGTGCCGGTGATCGGCATCGTCAGCGGCCGTTGCTTCGCGGGCAACGCGGCGCTGCTGGGCTGCAGCGATGTGATCATCGCCACGCGCAGCAGCAACATTGGCATGGGCGGCCCGGCCATGGTCGAAGGCGGTGGCCTTGGGGTCTTCAAGCCGGAGCAGATCGGTCCCGGCAGTGTGCAGCACCGCAACGGCGTGATCGACATCCTGGTCGAAGACGAGGCGCGCGCGGTGGCAGCCGCGCGGCATTACCTGTCGTTCTTCCAGGGCCGCACCCGCGACTGGATCACGCCCGATCCGCTGGCCTTGCGCACCATGGTGCCTGAGAACCGTTTGCGCGTGTACGACACGCGCGCCGCCATGGCCGGCATCGTGGACGCTGGCAGCCTGCTGGAGTTGCGCACCGGCTTTGGTATCGGCATCCACACCGCGCTGGCGCGCATCGAAGGGCGGCCGGTCGGCCTGATGGCCAACAACCCGCTGCACCTGGGCGGTGCCATCGACGCCGACGCGGCCGACAAGGCGGCGCGCTTCATGCAACTGTGCAACGCCCACGGCCTGCCGCTGGTCAGTCTGGTTGACACGCCGGGCTTCATGGTGGGCCCGGACATTGAAGAGAAGGCCCAGGTGCGCCATGTGAGCCGCCTGTTCGTCACCGCGGCCAGCCTGCGCGTGCCCTACTTCAGCATCGTGCTGCGAAAGGGCTACGGCCTGGGCGCCATGGGCATGACCGCTGGCGGCTTTCACGCGCCGGTGTTCAACGTCGCCTGGCCCACCGGCGAGTTCGGTGCCATGGGGCTCGAAGGCGCAGTCCGGCTGGGCTACCGCAAAGAGCTTGAAGCGGTGCCGGAAGGCCCGCAGCGCCAGGCGCTGTACGACAAACTGGTCGCGCAGCAGTATGCCAACGGCTCGGCCCTGAACATGGCCGCCACGCTGGAGATCGACGCGGTGATCGACCCGGCCGACACGCGCGTCTGGCTGGCGCGCGGACTGGCGTCGAGTCGGGTGAGGGAGCGGACCGCCGGTTTTGTCGACACTTGGTAGCCGGCGCAGCGGTTTGCGGCGTCGGTATGCGCGCGTCCGGCTACCGTGCTAAGCTGACAGGTTCGATTGCGCGGCCGTCTGGCCGGCGCTTCTCTCATGAACAAGGAGACACCCATGTCCGGCCTGCTGCCCCACGTCGATCCCGACGGCCTGCTCGAATTCTCCGTGGTCTACACCGACCGCGCGCTCAACCACATGTCCAAAAGCTTCCAGGGCGTCATGAAGGACATCTCCAGCATCCTGAAAGAGGTCTACCACGCCCGCATCGGCCGTGCTGGTGCCCGGCAGCGGCACCTTCGGCATGGAGGCGGTGGCGCGCCAGTTCGCCGGCGACAAGAAGGTGCTGGTCCTGCGCAACGGCTGGTTCAGCTACCGCTGGACGCAGATCTTCGACATGGGCCGGATCCCGGCCGAGGCCACCGTGCTCAAGGCCCGCCGCGTGGGCGAAGGCAAGCAGGCGCCCTGGGTGCCGGCGCCGATTGCCGAGGTCGTGGCCACGATCCGCGAGAAGAAGCCCGACGTGGTGTTTGCCCCGCATGTGGAAACCGCCAGCGGCATGATCCTGCCCGACGACTACCTCAAGGCCGTGTCCACGGCCGTGCATGAAGTCGGCGGCCTGTTCGTGCTGGACTGCATCGCGTCGGGCGCGATGTGGGTCAATATGGAGGCGACCGGCGTGGACGTGCTGGTTTCCGCGCCGCAGAAGGGCTGGAGCAGCTCGCCCTGCTGCGCCATGGTCATGCTCAGCGAGCGCGCCCGCGCCGCCATTGACGCCACCACCAGCACCAGCTTTGCCTGCGACCTGAAAAAGTGGCTGCAGATCATGGAAACCTACGAAGGCGGTGGCCACGCCTACCACGCCACCATGCCGACCGACGCGCTGACGCGCCTGCGCGAGGTGATGAAGGAGACCCAGGCCTACGGCTTCGAGAAGGTGCGCGCCGAACAGATCGATCTGGGCGCCAAGGTGCGTGCGCTGTTCGAGAGCCGGGGCATCCCCAGTGTGGCGGCCGAGGGCTACAAGGCGCCGGGCGTGGTGGTGAGCTACACCACCGACCCGGAGGTCCACAACAGCAAGAAATTCCTGGCCGAAGGCCTTCAGACCGCCGCAGGCGTGCCGCTGCAGTGCGACGAACCGGCCGACTTCATGACCTTCCGCGTCGGTCTGTTCGGGCTGGAAAAGTGGCACCACGTCGATCGCACCGTGGCCCATCTGGCCGCCGCACTGGACCGGCTCGGTATCGGGCAAGGGGAAAAGGTCGCGGTCGCGGCCTGAACCGGTTCGTTCCAATCTGGGCCTCCTTTGCGGGGCCCTTTTTCATTCAGGAGGCCTTTGTGTCCATCTCCATGTATTCGGCCAGCGTGCCGGTTTTCAGCGCCTTGCTGGACAACCTCGACCATTTCCTTGACAAGGGCCTCGCCGATGCCGAAGCCCGCAAATACGACCCGATCGTGCTGGCCCAGAGCCGGCTGGCGCCGGACATGCTGCCTTTGGCCCGCCAGGTGCTGATTGCCTGCGACGCGGCCAAGCTCTGTGCGGCGCGGCTGGCAGGCTGGAGGCGCCGACGTTCGACGACACCGAAACCACGCTGCCCGAGCTGAAGGCTCGTATCCGCAAGACGCTGGATTTTCTGGCCACCGTGGCGCCGGACCAGATCGACGGGACCGAGGACAAGGACATCACCTTCCCCGTGGGTCGCGAAGGCACGCGCACGATGAAGGGCGAAGCCTACCTGAAGCACTGGGCCACGGCGAACGTGTATTTCCACGTCACCACCGCTTACGCCATCCTGAGGCACAACGGGGTCAAACTGGGCAAGGTGGACTTTTTGCTGGGGAACCAAGCCCCCGTCTGAAGTCTTCTGGCTGGGCGCTCAGAAGCGTTCCAGCTCCGGGTGCTTGATCTGCCCGCCGCGCACCAGCATCTTGCCGTACTCGGCGCAGCGGTTCAGGGTCGGGATCACCTTGCCGGGGTTGAGCAGGCCCTTGGCGTCAAAGGCCCGCTTGACGCCGAAGAACTGCTCGTTTTCCTCCGCGGAAAACTGCACGCACATGCTGTTGAGTTTCTCGATGCCGACGCCGTGCTCGCCGGTGACGGTGCCGCCCATGGCCACGCTGGTCTCCAGGATGTCGGCGCCGAACAGCTCGCAGCGGTGCAGCTGGTCCGGGTCGTTGGCATCGAACAGGATCAGCGGGTGCAGGTTGCCGTCGCCGGCGTGGAACACGTTGGCGCAGCGCAGCTGGTACTTCTTCTCCATCTCCTGGATGGCCAGCAGGATGTCGGCCAGGCGCTTGCGCGGGATGGTCGAGTCCATGCACATGTAGTCGGGGCTGATGCGCCCGCTGGCCGGAAAGGCGTTCTTGCGCCCGCTCCAGAACTTCAGGCGCTCGGCCTCGTCGCGGCTGACGGCAATCGCCGTGGCGCCGCAACGGCGCAGCACCTCGCTCATGCGGCCGATCTCTTCTTCCACCTCCTCGGGTGTGCCGTCGCTTTCGCAGAGCAGGATCGCCGCGGCGCTCAGGTCGTAGCCCGCGTGCACGAAGTCTTCCACCGCCGCCGTCATGGGCTTGTCCATCATCTCCAGCCCGGCCGGGATGATGCCGGCGGCGATCACGGCGGCCACCGCGTCGCCGGCCTTGCGGATGTCGTCGAAGCTGGCCATGATGCAGCGCGCCAGCAGGGGCTTGGGCACCAGCTTGACCGTGACTTCGGTCGTGACGGCCAGCATGCCCTCGCTGCCGATGACGAGGGCCAGCAGGTCGTAGCCGGGCGCATCCAGCGCCTCGCTGCCAAATTCCACGGCGTCGCCCTCGATGGTGAAACCCTTGACCTTGAGCACGTTGTGCACCGTCAGGCCATATTTCAGGCAGTGCACGCCGCCGGCGTTCTCGGCGACGTTGCCACCGATGGTGCAGGCGATCTGGCTCGACGGGTCAGGCGCGTAGTACAGGCCGTGCGGCGCGGCCGCTTCGCTGATGGCCAGGTTGCGCACGCCGCCTTGCACCACGGCGGTCCGGCTCACCGGGTCCACCTTGAGAATGCGGTTGAACTTCGCCAGGCTCAGCGTGACCCCCATGGCGTGCGGCATGGCGCCACCCGACAGCCCGGTGCCGGCACCACGCGCCACCACCGGCACGTCCAGGCCATGGCAGGTTTTCAGCACCGCCTGCACCTGCTCATCCGTCTCGGGCAGGGCCACCACCAGCGGGCGCTCGCGGTAGGCGGTCAGGCCATCGCATTCGTAGGGGGTGGTGTCTTCGGGCGTGTAGAGGATGGCGTGGGCGGGCAGCACGGCTTGCAGGGCCGCGACCACGGCCTGTTGTCGGGCGGCACGCGCCTGGCGGGCGGCCGGGCTTGAATCGGTGGCGGTATTCATGCGCCAACTCTACGCCAGTCAGCGGCTCGCGGGGTGAGGTTTTTTGCAGGCTTTGTTGAAAGGCGCCCGGATGGCAAGGGCAAACCGGTATGGCTCAGGCCACGCTTTTCTTGAGCCACTCGGCAAACGCGGCGCACTCCCAGCGGTCCAGCGCGCCGGTGCGCCAGCACAGGTAGTGGGCATGCGGACTCGGGATGGCGTGCGGCCAGATCCGCTCCAGAGAGCCGTTCTCGATCCACGGAGCGCCCAGCTTCAGGCGGATCAGGCCGATGCCCAGGCCCTGGGCGGCGGCGTCGCACATCAGGCCGATGTCGTTGAACGAGGAGCCGTCCACCGGCTCGGGCCAGTCCAGGCCGTGCGCGGCAAACCAGGTGCGCCAGGGCTCCAGCGGGCTGCGCAGCAGGGCGGCGGACTTCAGGTCCTCCGGGTTGTCAAAGGGGCCGTTCTCGCGGATGTAGGCGGGCGAGGCCAGCGGGGTGATCTCGTCCTTCATCAGGCAGATGTGCTCCACGTCAGCATAGCGGCCGGTGCCGAAACGCACGGTCAGGTCGGCGTCTTCGGCCACCACGTCCAGCAAGGGGATGCTGACCTGCAGCGTGATGTCGATCTCGGGGTAGGCCTCCAGGAAGGAGCGCAGGCGCGGCATCAGGATCGAGCGCGAGAAGGTCGGCGTGACCGCAAGCTTGAGTTTTCGCTTGCCCGGCGCTGAGGCCGCGCCGGGGAATTTCTGCAGGCTGGTCAGGCCTTCGCGCACATGGGCCAGGTATTCGCTGCCTTCGGTGGTCAGGGAAAAGTCGGCCCGGCCGAACAACGGGGTGCCGATGGTCTGCTCCAGCTGCTTGACCCGGTGGCTCACGGCGCTGGGCGTCACGCACAGTTCCTCGGCGGCCTGGGTCACGCTGCGCAGGCGCGCCAGCGCCTCGAAGGTCAGCAGGCATTGGATGGGGGGTATGCGCATCGCTATTTGAAGATCACGGTCTTGTGGCCGTTGACCAGGATGCGGTGCTCGCTGTGCCATTTCACGGCGCGCGCCAGCACCTGGCTTTCGGTGTCGCGGCCCATGGCGGTCAGGTCTTCGACGGTCTTGCTGTGGTCCACGCGGGCCACGTCCTGCTCGATGATCGGGCCTTCGTCCAGGTCGGCCGTCACGTAGTGCGCCGTGGCGCCGATCAGTTTCACGCCGCGGTCATGCGCCTGGTAGTAAGGCTTGGCGCCCTTGAAGCTGGGCAGGAAGCTGTGGTGGATGTTGATGGCGCGCCCGGCCAGCTTGCGGCACAGGTCGTCGCTGAGGATCTGCATGTAGCGCGCCAGCACCACCAGCTCGGCCTCTTCGTTCTGGATGATCTCGAACTGCTTCGCTTCGGCCTGGGCCTTGTTGTCCTTGTTCACCACGATGTGGTGGAAGGGCACGTTGTAGCTGGCCGCCAGCTGGTAGAAGTCGCGGTGGTTGCTGATGATGGCGCGGATGTCCAGCGGCAGCAGGCCGCTTTTCCAGCGGAACAGCAGGTCGTTGAGGCAATGCCCCTCCTTGCTGACCATCAGCACCGTGCGCATCGACTGGGCGGTGGCGTGCAGGCTCCATTGCATCGCGAACGGCTCGGCGAAGTAGCGCAGCTGCAGGCGCAGGTCCTCGTGGGTGACCTGGTCGCAGGCGAACTGCACGCGCATGAAAAACAGGCCGGTGCCGTGGTCGTTGTACTGGGCGGCTTCCTCGATGTTGCCGCCGCGCTCCAGCAGGAAACCGGAGACGGCATGCACGATGCCCGTTCGGTCGGGGCAGGACAGGTTCAGGACGTAGGCGTGATTCATAAGGCCCGGATTGTCGCAGGACGGGCGTGTTTCGGTTGCGCGTCAGCGCTGGGGCGTCATCTGCGAGCGCAGGTCGGCGCAGTAGTCCCTCGGCGGCAGCGCCGGGGTGAGCCACACGGCGTCGGCTGGCGGCAGATCCAGCGTGGCGCCGGGCGGACGCTGCGGACTGAGCACCAGCGCGCTCACGCGCAGATCATGTCCGAGGTGGGTCGGCACGCCGAGCTCTCGGTCGACATGGCCGTTGCCGGCGATCAGCAGCACGGTCTTGCCGGCCTGGCGCGCGGCCAGGACCGTGCGCGCCATGGCCGCATCGCGTGCGAGCTGCACCCGGGTCATGGGAACGATCTGGCGCTCGGGCAGCAGTCCGCAGTGCCCCTCACGGATGAGTTCCTGCTGTTTTTGCCACTTTCCCAGCGTCAAATGGCCGTCGTATGCTACGGATTGCATAGCATTGCGGGTTTCGCTGGCAGGCAGGTTGGCGCCCAGAACTGGCACGCCCGCGCGCACTGCGGCCATCACCACCGGCCCGTAGGCCGCCCAGGGCCAGCTGGCGTCACGCCATTTCAGGGCCTCGCGCACCTGCTGCTCACTGGCATCCGACGGCAAGCCGGTGGTGGTGCCGCCTTGCTCCGCCATCTCCAGCGCCACGGCGGCCAGAATGCCGCGCTCGGCCAGCACCTGCACGACGCTGCGCTGCAGCCGCTGGTGATCCGGTGAATCATGTTGCTCGCCCATCAACAAGGCATCGGCGGGCAGCAGGCGCTCAAGCTGGCGCCAGACGGCGGCCGGTTCGGGCGCTTGGGGGGTGGACGCGGCAAACACCGTGGCGGGCGCCGTGGCCGGGCCGGAAGGTGGCGCGGCGCAGCCCAGCACGATGCCCAGCACCGCGGCGGTGACAGCCATTCGACAGTTCATCCCGCCATACTAAGCGCAGCCGACCCTGACCGCATGCGCCTGCATTACACCCTTCGCGTAACCCTGACCCTGCTGCTGGCGCTGGGCGCTGCCGCGCTGTGCGTGGCCTTGCGCACCCCGCTGCCGTGGATGATCGGTCCGCTGGTCGCAACGGCGATGGTTTCCATGGCCGGCCTGCCGACGCAGAGCTGGGCGCCACTGCGCAACGGCGGGCAGTGGGTGATCGGCGCCGCGCTGGGCCTGTATTTCACACCGCAGGTCATGGCCTTGGTCGCCAGCCTGTGGTGGGCCATTCTGCTGGCGATCGCCTGGGCGCTGATGCTGGGGGTGTCTTTTGCGGCGGTTCTCTACCGACTTCACGCGCCGCGCCTGGCCGGCGTCGCGCCGGACGCCATGCGGGCCACGGCCTTCTTTGCCGGTGCAGTCGGCGGGGCCTCGGAGATGACCTTGCTGGCCGAGCGCGTCGGCGCGCGCACCGATCTGGTGGCCGCCGCACACAGCCTGCGCCTGATGGTGGTGGTGCTGGTGATTCCCTTTGGTCTGCAGGCCAGCGGCCTGACGGGTGTGGATGTCACGTCCCCGGGGCCCCGGATCGTCCATCCATCTGGGCTGCTGGCGCTGGGGGTGTGCACCGTCGCCGGTGCCCTGTTGATGCAGCGCCTGGGCCGCGCCAATCCCTGGTTCATGGGGTCGCTGGTGGTGGCGATGGGTTTCACCATGGCAGGCATCACGCTGTCGGCGATTCCGGTGGCGTTGTCGAATGCCGCACAGTTGGTGATTGGCGTGAGCCTGGGTGTGCGCTTCACCTCGGGCTTCCTGCACACCGCGCCGCGCTGGCTGGCCTCGGTGGCGCTGGGCACCCTGGTGATGATGGGGCTGTGCGCCGGGTTTGCCTGGCTCTTGTCTCTGGGCACCGGCCTGCATCCCGTCACGCTGCTGCTGGGCACCTCGCCCGGCGGCATCACCGAGATGTCAATCACGGCCAAGGTGCTGCAACTGGGCGTCCCGGTGGTCACCGCGTTTCAGGTGTGCCGGCTGGTGGCGGTGCTGCTGCTGGCGAATCCGCTGTGGCACTGGCTGCGGGCGCGCCGCGCTCGCGATGCGGCCCGCTGAGCGGCTCAGTGCCGGAAGGTGCCCTCGCGCGTCACGATCGACAGGTCGACGAAGTTCAGGCCGGTGTGCTGCTCGCGGCTGTAGACCGCACGCAGGCCGTTGAGGTCCAGGCTGGCGTTGCTCAGGCCGGCCAGGAAGCTCTCGCGCGTCGGCTCTGGCCCGGCCAGCCGCAGCGCGGCCACCAGCGCCTTGGCCGTCACATACCCTTCCAGGCTGCCGTAGGAAAACTCGCGCCCGGGCTTCTGCCTGGCGAACTCTTCCTGGTATTCACGGGTGATGGCCGTCTTGCGTTCCCAGGGGCTGGGCACCACCTGGGTGAACACCATGCCGTGGGCCAGCGGTCCCAGGTGCTTGGCCATCTGGGCCGAACCCGAGTTCACCGCGTAGAAGCTCGTCGGCAGCCCTTGGGCGCGCGACTTGCGAATCAGCTTTTCATACACGCCGGGTGAGCCGTGGTTGAACACGATCTGGGCCCTGCCTTTTTCCAGTTGGCCGACCATCTGGTCAATCTGGGCGTCGGCCACGTCGGACTTGAAGGGCAGGTCGGCCACCAGCTCCATGCCGAGTTCCTGGCACAGCAGCTTCACGTTGGCCAGATGCTGTTGCCCGGTTTCGGAGTCGGCCCGCATGAAGCCCACGCGGGTGGCGCCGATGCTCTTGCCGTAGGCCAGCAGCGCGCGAAATTCCTCGCGGTGTTCTGCGCGCACCGGGAACACCAGCGGCTGGTGGGGCCGTCGCAGGGTGGGCGAGCCGGCGATCGGGCCGAAGAATGGCACCTTCAGGTCGATGGCGGCCTTCATGACGGCGGTGGACGGGCCGCCCTCGATCGAGCCGAACAGGATGAACACCTTGTCCTGCTCAACGAGCTGGCGCGCGTTGGCCTCGGCCTGACTGGACTTGTTGTCGTCGTCCAGCGTCTTGAGCACGACCTGGCGGCCGTTCACGCCGCCGCGGCTGTTGATCAGGTTCAGGTAGGCCTGGATGCCGTCCTGCACCGCCATGCCGTAGTCGTTCTTGCCACCCTGCAGCGTGATGTTCTGGCCGATCAGGAGCTGGTTTTTCGTGACACCATCGGCGGCCATCGCCCACGACAGGGCCAGGGCCAGGCAGCCGGCAAACAGGCGGGGCAGGAAGTGTTTCATGACGGGTTTTCCTTTGGGGTGGGTCGGGTGACGCCTTGCCTTGCCGAATCGGCCGGTGAGACGGCGTACCGGCTGGGAATTCTATGCAGCCACGCAAGCTTTTGCCTTACGGCGACACCCCGACCCAAGCGAAAACCGGAACAATGCCCTGAAAGGGCGAAAAACAACCCTCAGTGCACCAGCACGGGGTGCTGGGCCAGCCCGCTGTAGCTTTCCAGCGTGTCCTCGACCTCTTCCTGGGTGGGCGTGTTGACCTGCCAGGCGATGATCTTCTGCTGGAACATCTCGGCCCAGGAGCCGTCGAGGTACACCTCTTTGCCCCGGCGTTTGTCAACAATCTCGAAGCCGTGGCGCGCCAGCACCGGCTCGGTGGATTCGGGGGCGTCTTCGCCCGGAGCATTGGCCAGCACGTGCATCACGGCAAAGGTGTCGGAGTCGTAGAGGGTATGCATGGGTTCATTCTCCTTTACTGTTGGCTCCCAGATTGCAACATTCGGGCCCGTTTCAAGGCGTGAGTGCCGCTTTGGTGCCGGATCACCACACTTTGCCCGGTCCAGGGCCTCAGTCGGGCTTGCCCGCGGGCTCGCTGGCGCGCAGTTTCTGGTCCACGAAATCCCCGTTGGACTGGGTGACCCGGATGCGCACCGGCAGGTAATTCATCGATGGCGCGATCCAGAGTTCGAGCCGGGTGTCGAAGGGCCGGCGCGGCGCGCGGCTGAATTTGTAAGCGATCACTTCGCCGCCTGGCAGCTTCAGGCTTTCCTCACCGTCGGCGGTGATGATCCAAGGTTCGGCCTCGCGCGTGCTGACGGTCTGTAGCGTGAAGCTGTTGCCGGCGGCCATGCGCTTCGGGTCGGCCGCCATCAGGGCGCCGATCTGGATGAACAGGCTCAGCCGGTCCTGCGCGCCGGGCAGCAGCGCGGCTTCGGGCGTGTTGACGCTGAAGATGATGCGGCCGGTATCGCGGTTGAAATGCGCCGCCTGCTCGCCCTTCCATTTGTCGGCGTACCGGCGTGGCGCGAGTCCCTGCGGGGTGAGGTCGCCCTCGCTGGTTTGCGATCGCGAGCCAATCAGGAACGCACTGACCGTCAACAGCAGGTTGTAGCGCTGCCCGTCCTGGCGCCACAGCACCTCGCCGCGGGCGGTGTACTGCAGGTTGCGGGCCTGCCCTTCAAGGTTGTAGAGCAGGCGCACCGAGGAGGGCACCGCCGCGTTCAAGGTGGCGCCGTCCACCGGCGCGCTGCCAGACGGCGCCGATGCCGGCTGGGCGGGGGCCTCGGCCAACGCTGTCGTGCCGGTGCCGGTCGCGGTTGAGTTTGCTACTGAATCGGTAGCTGTTGGTGACAGTTCGACGATGGGTTCTGCCAGGTTCTGTCCAAGAACAGGGCTGGGAGCCGGTCCCGATTCGGGCGGCGGCGCCGGGCGGGCCTTGGGGGCGGCCGGGGGCTTCCTGGGCGGTGGCGGGCTGGGTTTTGGCGCCGGCGCAGGCTCTGCGACCGGGGCCGGGGGCGTGACCATGCGGGTGTTGAGGGGAGGGGTGTGCAACGCCGGCGCGTCACCCGGGCTCAGCGACATCGACGCCTGCTGCAGAACCAGCAGGTGCGCAACCACCACGGCCGCGGTCAGCCCAGCCAGCGGCCGCAGTCCGGGCGGCCCCACCGTCGTCATTGCGGCGTGTACCCCAGGTCGCCGGACAACCGCTGCGCCATGGCCCGCAAGGGCGCCTCCACCGCGCCGCCCCAACGGGCGTCAAACGTCGCGGCAGAACCCAGCGCCACGACACCGATGATCATGCGCCGGTCCGAGTCGAACACCGGCGCGCAGAAGCCCACCACGCCCGGCAGCAGCGTGTCCACCACGCGGGCCATGCCGCGCTGGCGCACCTCCAGGAACAGCGCCTGCACCTGCTCCATCGTGGTCGGCAGGTCCTCGCGGCACTGCGCGTGAGGGATGGCCTGCAGCCGGCGCAGTTCGTCCTGGATCATGGCCTCGATCATGTGCAGCGCCCGCCCGGGCGTAAGGTGGGCCGCGAAACAGCGTCCGGTGGCGGAGGTCAGCAAGGGCATCACGTCGCCGAGCCGCAGGTTCACCGGACTGGCCAGTGGCGACTCCTGCCAGTGGACGATGGTCGGGCCGTGGTTGCCCCAGACCGCCAGCGCCAGCGTGTGGCCGACCTGCTCGAGCAGCGCGGGCAGGCGCTCTCTCCCCATCTGCACGGCGTCGAGCCTTGAAAGCGAGGCCAGACCCAGGCGCAACGCGGCCGGTCCCAGGTCGTAGCGCGTGGTGGCGGCGTCCTGCAGCACCAGACCGAGGCGCTGGAAACTGACCAGGTAGCGGTGGGCCTTGGCGGCACTCATGTCGGCGGCGGCCGCCAGGTCGCGCAGCATCAGCGGGCCTGCGGCTGCGGCGAGCACGTCGAGCAAGGCAAAGCCCACCTCGACGGACTGGATGCCGGCGCGTTCCCGGTCGGGTGGCGCAGCCCCGTCGCTGTCCTGTAGTCCTGCACGCAATTCGTCCATTTGAACTAGAATTCCCGCTTGCGTTTCGTTTAGTTAAACAAGTTTACCAATACGTAATTCTGACGCAGATTCGTCCGATGCGTAGGGGTTTGATGGAGACACTGCTTTCATGAAGCTCGCCACTTACAAGGATGGCTCGCGCGACGGCCAGCTCGTCGTCGTGTCACGGGACCTGAGCACGGCGCATTATGCGACCGGCATTGCCGACCGCATGCAGCAGGTGCTGGACGACTGGGGCTTCCTGTCGCCCCAGTTGCAGGACCTCTATGAAACCCTGAATGGCGGCAAGGCGCGCCACGCGTTTCCGTTCGATCCGAAGCAGTGCATGGCGCCGCTGCCGCGTGCCTACCAGTGGGCCGACGGCTCGGCGTATCTCAACCATGTGGAACTGGTGCGCAAGGCGCGCAATTCCGAAGTACCGGCCAGCTTCTACACCGACCCGCTGATGTACCAGGGTGGCAGCGATGACTTCATCGGCCCCTGCGACCCGGTGGTCGTGCCCAGCGAGGCTTTCGGCATCGACTTCGAGGCCGAGATTGCCGTGGTGACGGCCGACGTGCCCATGGGCAGCACGCCCGAGCAGGCGCTCGAAGGCATCCGACTGGTGATGCTGGTCAATGACGTGAGCCTGCGCAACCTGATTCCGAACGAGCTGGCCAAGGGCTTTGGCTTCTTCCAGAGCAAGCCGGCCACGGCCTTCAGTCCGGTCGCCGTGACGCTGGACGAGCTGGGCGACGCCTGGGACCAGGGCCGCGTGAACCTCACCCTGCAGTCCAGCTGGAACGGCCGCAAGGTCGGGATGTGCGATGCCGGCCCGGAGATGACCTTCCACTTCGGCCAGCTGATTGCCCACATCTGCAAGACCCGCAACGTGCGCGCCGGCTCCATCGTGGGCAGCGGCACCGTCAGCAACAAGGGCGTGGAAGTCAACGGCCGCACCGAGTGGCCCAAGGGCTACAGCTGCATTGCTGAG
This sequence comes from Candidatus Skiveiella danica, assembly GCA_016721925.1. Lineage (GTDB taxonomy): Bacteria > Pseudomonadota > Gammaproteobacteria > Burkholderiales > Burkholderiaceae_C > Skiveiella > Skiveiella danica. The sequence continues at coordinate 49,502 of JADKHE010000011.1, read as the reverse complement.
AAGCGCTGCATCGAAACCATCCAGGACGGCCAGCCCAGCACCGAGTTCATGAAGTACGGCGACACCATCCGCATCGAAATGAAGGGCAAGGACGGCCAAAGCCTTTTTGGCGCGATCGACCAGGCCATCGCCGCACCGTCCAGCTGAGCGTCGGCGCCGCGCAAAGGCGACGTCGGCTCAGAGCTGCTTGACCAGCACTTTGAGCCCACGGATCATCATCTCGACCGAGATCGCGACCAGGATCAGGCCCATCAACCGCTCGAAGGCCATCACCACCCGGTCGCCCAGCACCCGCTGGATGCGTTCGGCCATCACCAGCACCACGGCGCAGACCAACATGGTCACGCTCAGCGCGGCCACCCATTCCAGCCGCCGCTCGGGCGCCTGGCTGACCAGCAGCATGACCGTGGCCAGGGCGGACGGGCCGGCCAGCGCGGGAATCGCCAGCGGCACGATCAGGGGCTCGCCCAGTTGTACCGCACCTTCGGCGGGCGGCGGCGGAAAGATCATTCGCAGCGCGATCAGGAACAGCACCACGCCGCCGGCCATCTGCAGCGACAGGTCCGACAGGTTCATCAGCCGCAGGAAGCGGTCGCCGACGAACATGAAGGTCAGCAGCAGCCCGAAAGCAATCAGCACCTCGCGCAGGATCACGCGGGCGCGCCGCTCGGGCGCCACCGGGCGCAGGGCGTTGGCAAAGATCGGAATATTGCCGAACGGGTCGGTGATCAGCAGCAGCAGGATGGTGGCCGAGGCGAATGTGTAGTTCATATATGCCCCCACGCTCGGCACTTCGTGTCCTCGCTGCCCCCCGAGGGGGCCGCGGGCCTGCTTGGGGCGGCCGGCGCTGGCCCGTCCCGCTCATAGGGCGTACACCTGTTCCAGCGACGCAAAGCCTTTGACCTCGATCGGGTTGCCGAAGGGGTCCAGGAAGAACATCGTCCATTGCTCGCCGGGCTGGCCTTCGAAGCGCAGGTGGGGCTTGAGCACGAAGTCGGTGCCGGCGGCCTGCAGTCGCTGTGCCATCGCCTGCCAGTCGGGCAGCGCCAGGATGAGCCCGAAATGCGGCATCGGCACCCGGTGCTCGCCGACATGGCCGGTGGCGGCGGTCTTGAACGGCTCGCCCAGGTGCAGGGAGATCTGGTGGCCGAAGAAGTCGAAATCGACCCAGGTGGCGGTGCTGCGGCCCTCTGTGCAGCCCAGCACGCCGCCGTAGAAGCGCCGCGCCATGTCCAGGTCGGTGACGTTGAAGGCGAAATGAAACAGGCTGCGCATCCGGCGAAGGATAGCGCAGCCTGCTGGGCCGGGCATCGCGCCCCGGTCAGGGCCAAGGCCCGGATCAGGCCATCGAAGGATCGGCCGCCATGGCGTCAAACTTCTTGAAGTACTGGCGCGCCATGGCCACCAGTTGGGCGTCGGTCGGATGGTCGGCGGACACCGAGTCCACAATCGCGCCGGCGACGGCGGTCTGATGCGCACCGCACCAGTCGCGGAACTGGTTGCGGGCGATGCCGGGGCCAGCCAGCAGCACCTCATGGGTGCCGGACAGCGCGCGGGCGATATCGCCGAAGAATGAGCCGTTGTCAGCGGTCTTGCCCTGGTGCTTGTGGTGGCTGCGCGAGCGGATGCGCTGCGCCTCCATGTGTTCGCGGTCGAACATGACGACGTGGGCTTCGGAATGATCCATCCAGACAACGGCGTGGAAAGTGCTCATGCAAGGGTTCCTATGAAAAAGTGAAAAAGCGAATAAAGAAAAATGGCGTCTTCAGGGCCGCTTGCGCAGCATCAGGCCGGATGCTTCTTCTCGTAGGCTTCCTGGCAGTGGATGCAGCGTGAAGCCTCCGGCGTGGCCTTCAGCCTGGCAGCCGGAATGTGGACGCCGCATGCGATGCATTCGCCGTAGGAGCCGGCCTCGATGCGAGACAGCGCGGCCTCGATCGCCGTGAGCTCGACGACTTCGTGATCGCCGATGGCGAACTCGATTTCCTTCTCGGTCGCCATCTGGGCGGGCGACTCCTCCGAATGACTGAAGTGGGCGGAAGCGGCCTCGACGCGGCCGATGTCTCCGCCGCGCTGCGCGGCCATCTGTGCCAGCAAGGCGGCGCGCATGGCGACCAGTTGCTGCTGGTAGGGGGTGGCGTGCTGCTTGTCCATGGTGGATTCCTTCTGAGTTACGGCTTCATGATGAATCACACCTTGCGGAGCGTCTTTGATGAAAGTCAAGACAGCCGGTGGTAAAAGCGGCGCACTGCTCCCGCAGCGAATCACCGCCAAAATCCCGGTTCCGGCGCGCTGGCGCGCCCTCGTCCATGCAAAACAGGAGACCCCATGACCCACCCCGCCATCGACTACAGCCGCTACCAGACCCTGGCCATCACGCGCCGTGGTGTGAATGACGCCGTGATCGACATCCAGATGAAGGCGCAAAACGGCAAGCTTCCGACAGCAGGGCACGAAGGGCACTGGGAGCTCAGCGAGATCTGGCGCGACATCGACAAGGATGACAGCGTGCGTTGCGCCGTGCTGCGCGGCGAGGGCCTGGGCTTCTCCGGCGGTGGCGACCTGGCGCTGGTGCAGGACATGGCCAGCGACTTCGGCGTGCGTACCCGCGTCTGGAAAGAGGCGCGCGACCTGGTCTACAACGTGATCAACTGCGACAAGCCCATCGTCAGCGCGATGCATGGCCCGGCCGTGGGTGCGGGGCTGGTAGCCGGCCTGCTGGCCGACATCTCGATCGCCTCAAAGACTGCGAAGATCGTGGACGGTCACACCCGCCTGGGTGTGGCGGCGGGCGACCATGCCGCCATTGTCTGGCCGCTCTTGTGCGGCATGGCCAAGGCCAAGTACTACCTGATGCTGTGCGAGGCCGTGAGCGGCGAAGAGGCCGAGCGCATCGGCCTGGTCTCGCTGGCGGTGGACGAAGACCAGTTGCTGCCCAAGGCCTATGAAGTGGCCGACCGGCTGGCTGCCGGCAGCCAGACCGCCATCCGCTGGACCAAGTATTCACTCAACAACTGGCTGCGCCAGGCCGGGCCGACCTTCGACACCTCGCTGGCGCTCGAATTCATGGGCTTCGGCGGGCCGGACGTGCACGAGGGCGTGGTCTCGCTGCGCGAGCGCCGCATGCCGAAATACTGAGAGGCAAGCCGCCGCTGCGCCGGGTCAGGTTTTGGCCTGCGCCTTGGCTTTGGCGGCAGCCAGCATCAGCTCGGTGTTCACCTTGCGCTCGGCGTTGACCTTCTGCACCGTCGGCCGCTCGCCCAGCAGCTTGAGGTAGTCGCGCACGGGCAGATCGGCCATGAAGTCGCGGCCGTAGATGATCTTGGTGGCGCTGGCCACCAGCTGCAGGTGCACCGCGCCGCCGCAGTCGGCCAGGGTGAAGGTGTCGCCGGCCAGGTAGGGCGAAAACTTTGCGAGCTTGGCGAAGGCGGCGATGTTCTTCTCCAGCTGCTGGCCGGTCTTTTCCTTCGCGGCGTCGCTGACCTTGCCGCCGAAGAAGGCCTCGGGATAGAGGTTGCGCGCCACCAGCTCCAGGTGAAGCTCGGTGTAACGCAGCAGCTCGCGCACCTTAGCGGCGGCAAACGGATCGGCCGGCAGCAGCGGGTGTTGCGGGTACTTCGCTTCGATGTACTCCAGCAGGACGGTGGATTCCGACAGGTTGCCTTCGTCGGTCTTGAGGTAAGGCACCTTGCCCAGCGGGCTGGCGGCAGGATCGGTCTGGCCCACCCAGGCCAGCTCTTCTTCGAAGGGAATGCCTTTTTCGAGCAGGGCGAGCTTGACCTTGTTGTAGTAGTTGCTGGCGGCAAAGCCACAAAGCTTGAGCATGGGGGTGTCTCCTGTGTGTAGTAGGTGGGGGAACGCATCGGCACCGCGCCGGAGCCGCCCCGAAGCGTAACCGCCACGCGGCCCCGCAGTGCGTCGCCGACTTGACGCAGGGCAAGTCCGGCTTCCGGCTTTTCGGCGCCTGGGCCATAATTCGCGCCATGCAAATGCTGCGCAACGCCCGCCTGATCGCCCGCCTGGTGCTGGTGTGGTTTGCGTTGTCGCTGGGCGCGGCCATTGCCTCGCCGCTGGTGGCGCCCAAGGCTTCCGAGTTGGTGTGTTCGGGCGCGTCCGTGAAACTGATTGTGCAAGGCGCCGACGGCGAGATGGCCGAAATGGGACACAGCGCACTTGATTGCCCGCTGTGCGCCGTGATGAACGCACCGCCCCCTGTGGCGAACATGGCCGTCCAGCCTCCTCATGCGCTGTCACACGCCCTGCAGCCGATCCAGGCGGCGCACATCGCCGCGCGCGTTGGCGCCCCCTGGCAGGCCCGCGCGCCTCCCGTCCTCTCCTGAACTCCTGTATTCATAGCTGACTGTGACCAGCTGACGCTGGGAATTGTCCGATTCAATCAGTTTTTCAGGAGAAAGCATGGCTTTCACCGTCCGGACCGCGTTCCGGTGGCTCCTTGTCTTCATCGTGGCTGCGCTGGCCGTGTTTATCGCCGGCTGCAACCGCGCCGGTGATGCGGCAGCGCCCGGTTTCCGCGGCATCGACCTGACCGGCGCGCCCTATGGACGCAACTTCCGCCTGACCGACGCCGATGGCCGCGAACGCACGCTGGCCGACTACAAGGGCAAGGCGGTGCTGATGTACTTCGGCTTCGTTCAGTGCCCCGACGTGTGCCCGACCGCCTTGATCCGCGCCGCCAAAGTCAAGCAGCTGCTGGGCGCCGATGGCGACAAGCTGCAGGTGATCTTCATCACCATCGACCCGGAGCGCGACACGCCGGAGGTGATCAAGGCCTACACCGCCGCCTTCGACCCGAGCTTCATCGGCCTGTATGGCGACGCGAAGCGCACGCGCGAGACGGCCGACGAATTCAAGGTCTATTACAAGCAGGTGCCCACCGGCAGCTCCTACACCATGGACCACTCGGCGCTGTCCTACGCCTTCGACCCGCAAGGCCGCCTGCGCCTGGCGCTGCGCCACGAACAGACCGCCGAAGACTATGCCCACGACCTGCGCCAGTTGCTGGCCGGGAAATAGGGCTTGAATCCCCCTTTCATCTGATCCCCATTTTTCAACCCCAAGGAGTTATCCATGAAACGTTTTGCCTTCACCCTCGCCACGCTGGCCATCGCCGCCGCCGCGCACGCTCAGGTCACCGTCAAGGACGCCTGGGTCCGCGCCACCGTGCCGCAACAGAAGGCCACCGGCGCCTTCATGCAGTTGACGGCGGCCCAGGACGCCAAGCTGGTGGCCGGCAGCTCGCCGGTGGCCGGCGTGGTCGAAATCCATGAAATGGTCATGGACAACAACGTCATGAAGATGCGCGAGGTGGCGGGTGCCCTGGCCCTGCCGGCCGGCAAGGCGGTCGATCTGAAGCCGGGCGGCTACCACGTCATGCTGATGGACCTCAAAGGCCAGGTCAAGGATGGCGACGTGGTGCCGGTGAGCCTTGTTTTCGAGGGCAAGGACGGCAAGAAACAGACCGTCGAGATCAAGGCGACGGCCCGTCCGCTGAACACCGCCGCCAAGACCGACGCGAGCCAGGGCGGCCACGCCGGCATGAAGCACTGACGCGCCTGCCGTCGCGCTCGTCCTTCCAAAGCCCCAGCCCGTGAACGCCTTGCGCCGCCGCCCCCTGTTCGCGTGGATCGCCTTGCTGGCGATCACGCTGGCGACGCTCATGCCCACGGTGTCCCGCGCGCTGGCGCGGGGGGCGGCCAGCCGGGTTTCCTGGACCGAGATCTGCACGGCCTCGGGCGCGCAATGGGTCAACCTGGACAGTGCCACCATCGTCGAGGGCGCTCCGTCCGCGGTTCCCGGTGAGCCCGGTGGCAACCCGCCCGCCCATAACCCGCTGGATCATTGCCCGTTCTGCCTGCTCGCTGCGGACCGCCTCGGCCCGGCGCCTGACGTGGCAGCCCGGTTCTTTGCTCCCGGCGATCCGGTGGCCCCGGCCATCGGGTTGCAGGCTGGCTTTCTTTCCCTGGCTCCCTTGGCGGCTCACGCGCGCGGCCCGCCCCTGAACACGTCTCCCACTTTCGTGGCCTGAACGCTCCCTGACCGGCGCGTGCGGCCGGTTTGATCTGTCCTGGCTCGTGGCGCGATGGCGTTGCGGGCTGCGTCAAGGAGCGTCGTTCGTGAAAAAAATTGAGTTGAAGTCGGTGCCCGCTGCCCGTGGCATGTCGACGGGTGTCCGCATACCCCGGGGCCAGACCCTGTTGCAGATTGGCACCGCTGGCACCGTCTGGCGCGTGCTCACCGGAGCGTTTCGCCTGGAGCGCCCGACCGGTGGCGGCCAGACCGTGGTGCATCTTGCCTTGGCGGGTGATCTGGTCGGCGTGGAGGCCCTGTGCGCCGAGCCCTATGCCTGCACGGTCACCGCGTTGGTCGACAGCGTGGCCACGCCCGAGCCCATGGTCGGTGAATCGGCACTGAGCGCGACGCTGGCCGCCGCCCTCCTGCAGCAACAGCGCCAGTCGCTCGACATGGCGCTGATGCGATCGGGCACCGCGCCGGTGCGCCTCGGTCACCTGCTCGGCCTGTTGACGAGGGCTTTCGACTTGCCTTCAGGGGGCCTGGATCGCAAAGCGCTACCGGCACTCAAGGACATGGCGCAGATCATCGACTCCACGCCCGAGACCGTGTGCCGCGAACTGACCCGCGCGCGGCCGGCGCTTGCGCGCCAGACGCCGGCACCCGCGCCCTCGGCCGGGTTGGGCGCCGTCATGCCGTTTGCGCCGCCGGGCTGACCCCGGCCTTGTCGGCTCCGCGCGGCCGGGCGCCGGTCTTGCCTTGAATGAAGGGTGCCGACGGTGGTTCGCGGTTCTTCGGAAAACTTGATCGTCTCGGGTCGCCATGCGGCGCGGGTTGGAGTAAGCTGCTCGACAGGTTCAACACAAACACCAATGGAGCAAGCCATGAGCGATTCCCCCAGTCTTGGTTTCGGCAAGTTCGTCCCCGGTTTTGACTTTCTGCAAAACCTGGCCAAGGGCGCCACGCAGAACATTCCCCAGATGCCCAACCTTGGCAACTGGGTGGCGCCCACGCTCAACGTGGAAGAGCTGGACAAGCGCATCGAGGAGCTCAAGGCAGTGCAGTTCTGGCTTGACCAGAACGCGATGGCGCTGAAGGCCACCATCCAGGCGCTGGAAGTGCAGAAGATGACGCTGGCCACGCTCAAAGGCATGAACTTCAACATGGGCGACGTGGCCAATGCCTTCAAGCTGAAGGCGGCTGACACCGTCATGTCGGGCGTGCAGAAGGTCACCGATACCGCGGCCGGTGCGGCGGGTGCGGTCTCAGGCGTGGCGGGCGCGGTGACCGGCGTGGCCTCAGGCATGGCGTCGATGGCTTCGGACGTGGCGTCGGCCGCCACGGCGAAACGCTCGGCCGCCAAGGCCGAGGCCAAGGCCGCGGCTGCGCCGGCGGGCGGGCTGGTCGATCCGCTGCAGTGGTGGGGTGCGCTGACGCAGCAATTCCAGCAGATCGCCGCCAGCGCCATGAAGGACGCGGCCAAGCAGACCGCCATGGACACCACCAAACACATGGCCACCGGCCTGGCCAAGGACGCCCTGAAGACGGCCGGCGCCGCGGTGCGGGCCCCGGCGCGCAAGGCCGCCGCCAAGAAAGCCGCCCGCAAGACGACAGCCTCCCGCGCGCGCGGATGAAACGCTTCCCCAGCGGCCACGCCACCCATCCGCAATGGCGCATGGCGGTTGCGCTGGTGCTGGCGCAGCTGCGCGCGCAGATGGCCCTGCCCGAGTACGCCAGCGCGCCCACGCTGGCGCTGCTCTACATCACCGACCACTACGCGTCCGACGCGCGCGACATCCTGGACGCCCTGGCCGCCGAGTTGCCCGAGGTCACCGACTGGGCCGGCACCGTGGGCGTGGGCCTGGCGGTCAACAACGCCGAATACTTCGATGAGCCCGCGCTGGCCGTCATGCTGTGCGACCTGCCGCCCGACCAGTACCGCGTGTTCTCCGGCGTGGCGCCGCTGGGCTTGGGCTTCGAGGCCCACACCGCGCTGGTCCATGCCGACGCCGGCACGCCCGATGTCGCCGAGCTGATCGACGAAATGGCCGCGCGAACCGACACCGGCTACCTGTTCGGCGGCCTGGCCTCGAGCCGCGCCACCGCGGTGCAGTTTGCGGTCAGCGGCGACGGCACCATCAAGGGCCATGGCGCCGCCAGCGGCGTGTTCAGCGGCGGGCTTTCAGGCGTGGCCTTTGGCGCGGGCGTGCACCTGGTCTCGCGAGTGACCCAGGGCGCCTCGCCCGTGGCGCCGGTGCGCACCATCACCCAGGTGGATGGCAGCGTGTTGCTGCAGCTCGACGGCCGCCCGGCGCTGGACGTGCTGCAGGCCGACCTGGGCATCACCATCGACCAGCCCAAGGGCCCGGGCCTGCAGGCCGCGATCGACACCGTGCGCGCCACGCTGGTCGGCCTGAGCGAGCCCGGCAGCGACGCCGTGGGCCGCAGCGGCAACTTTGGCAGCGACGTGCTGGTGCGCCACATCATCGGCCTGGACCCGGCACGCCGCGGCGTGGCGATTGCCGCCCAACCCGCCGAGGGCATGCGCCTGGCCTTCTGTCAGCGCAACGTGCAGGCCGCACGCGCCGACCTCACGCGCATCTGCGCCGAGATCCGCGAAGAACTCGAATCCGAAGACACCGCGCTGGAGGCCGCCGTTGCGCGTGCCCTGCCCGGGGCCGAACCCGAACCCCGCCCGGCCCGCACCCTGGCCGGCGCCGTCTACGTCAGCTGCGCCGGGCGCGGCGGCCCGCACTTCGGCGGCCCCGGTGCCGAGCTGCAGATCGTGCGCCGGGCGCTGGGCGACGTCCCGCTGGTGGGCTTCTTCGCCGGCGGCGAGATCGCCCGCAACCACCTGTACGGCTACACCGGGGTGCTGACGGTGTTCACGGACTGAGCGGCCGGCCGGCGGCAGCGCGATAGCCGCTGCCGGACGGGGTTGTCGAGGCACTGGCGGTCCCCCAGAGGAAATATCTCAACAAAATTGGCAACTTCCCAGCGCCGATTGGTCAGTGTTCGCTATTGAAATCAAAGTAATACGGGCCCGCGCTTGCCACCCACGCACCCTCAATTGCGCGCATCCTTGGGCCGACCGCCCTTGACGTAGTCATTCGCTGCGCCGGCAAACGCGGGGCGAGGCTGGTGGGTCAGGAAGTCCGCCACATCGATGGCCTCCTGGTCGCTCAGCGAGTTGTTCTGCCCGAGGGGCATCTTGCCCTTGATGAAGGCAGCGGCGGTGTAGGTGCGGGCCATGCCGGCGCCCACATTGAACGACTTTGGTCCCCAGACGGGCGGAAACACAAACCCGCCCCGACCGTCCGGCGTGCCGGCACCTTGCGCCCCGTGGCAGCTGGCGCACTTGGCGGCGTAGAGCTGGCTGCCGCGCGCACGGTCCGGCGTCAGCGAGGTGTCCACAGCGCCCATGCCGCGCCCCACCACGGCGCTGCCCACCGGCACGCCGGTCGAGAGCCAGCGCATGTACATCAGCATGGCGTTCATTTCCTTCGAATTCCAGGTCAATGCCTTGCCATTCATCGAGCGCTGGAAGCAGTCGTTGATACGTTCCTGGAGCGAGTCGATCTGGCCGTCGCGCGTGCGATAGGCCGGGAAGACGGCGGTCAGTCCGACGAACGGACCCGCGCCTGGCTGCGTGCCGGCGCCCAGATGGCAATTTGAGCAGTTCAGCCCGTTGCCGACGTTGCGTGGCAGTTGCGCGCGGGTGTCGATCATCAGTTGCCGGCCCAGCCGGACCGCCTCACCCTCCGGGCCAGCGGGAATCGCGCTGTCGGGCGGCACGACCAGCGGGACCGGCTCGGCCGCGAACAGCGGACCGAAGGCCAGGCATGCCAGCAGCGCGATCGTGCCGTAACGTGCATCACAAAGATTGTTTTTCATGGAGGTCACTCCTTCTGGGGCCTGTTGCCAGGCCAGTGTGTGGACGATACCGAACAAAGGGCCCGCATCGGGGCGTCCCTCGGTCCGGTTCCTCGCCTCTATTGGATCACTTGCCTTGGCCCGGATACCGGGCATTGCTTGCTTGGCATTTCAACGCCGCATCGCCGCAAACGCCTCGAACTCCCAGCTGCGCATGGCCAGCAGCAGGGTGTAGCCCTCGCGGTCTTTCTCGGGCAGTTTCTGGTCGGCCTGGTGCTGCTGGGCGAAGTCCTGCGCCACCTTCTGCATGCGCTCCAGGAACGACGGCGCCAGCGCGCGGCTGATGGAGCCGTGCACCAGCAGCAGGCCTTCGCCGGGGTGGTCGAATCCGCCGGAGAAGTAGTCGAGCACCGCGTGTTCGCGGAAGTAGTTCATCACCGGCCCATGCGGGTGCCAGCGGAAGGTCTTGGCCAGCTTGAGGCGGTAGCGGTTGAGCGCTCGCAGCTCGATGATGCCGATGCGGTCGAGCTGGGCGAAGCAGCCGATCGCCTCGGCCTCGCTGATGCGGTAGGCGGCGCAGACCTGCTCCAGCGTCCACTGGCTCAGCACGCAGATGGCGCACAGCAGCAGCTTCTTGTCGGCCACCACGGCGCGCTCCTGCTCCAGCGTCAGCTCGGCCAGCAGGGGCTGGGCGTCGGCCACGCGCCGCGCGAGCTCGGCGAAGTCGATCTTCAGCGCGCGGCAGATGGCATCCACGCGCGACAGCGGCAGGTCGCCCCGGGCCAGCATGCGCTTGACGCTGGACTCGGCCAGGCCCAGCGCGCGCGCCAGGTCGGCGTAGGTCATCTGGGCGGCCTTGAGTTCCTTTTTCAGGGCGGTGATCAGGTCGGCGGTGGTGCTCATGCTTGTCTCCGGGTATCAGATCGCGATACGACGGGTGGATTCTGACGGGGTCTGGCGCGTTTGTGGCGCCTTTCGGGCCGGTGACGCGGCCACACTGCCGGTCATGCAGTCCGGGCAGAATCACGGGCATCACCAGGAGAATCCGACATGGGTCCAGACAACGGCGCCTCGCCGCACGAGCATCCCAACCAGTTCGCGCTGTTGCGCCAGCGCCGGTTTGCGCCTTTCTTCTGGACGCAGTTTTCTGGCGCGGCCAACGACAACCTGTTCAAGTTCGCCTTCACGGTGATGGTGACCTACCAGCTGCAGGTGAACTGGTTGCCGCCGGCGATGGCCGGGCTGGTGATCGGTGCCCTGTTCATCCTGCCCTTCCTGCTGTTTTCCGCCACCAGCGGGCAGCTGTCGGACAAGGTGGAGAAGACCACCATGATCCGCTTCGTGAAGAACCTGGAGATCGTGATCATGCTGATCGCAGCCTACGGCTTCCTCACCGGCACGGTGGCAGTGCTGCTGCTGTGCACCTTCCTGATGGGGCTGCACTCCACGTTGTTCGGGCCGGTCAAGTTCGCCTACCTGCCGCAGGTGCTGGGCGAGCGCGAGCTGACCGGTGGCAACGGCATGGTGGAGATGGGCACCTTCGTGGCCATCCTGCTGGGCAATGTGGTGGGCGGGCTGATCGTGGCGATCCCCGAGACCGGCCACCGCGACGTGGCCATCGCCTGCGTGCTGGCGGCGGTCATCGGGCGCGCGGTGGCGCAGTTCATCCCGCGTGCGCCGGCCACCGACCCGGGCCTGGTCATCAACTGGAACCCGTTCACCGAAACCTGGCGCAACCTGAAGCTGGCCCATGACAACATCGTGGTGTTCCGCTCGCTGCTGGGCATCAGCTGGATGTGGTTCTTCGGCGCGGTGTTCCTGAGCCAGTTCCCGGCCCTGGCCAAGGAGGTGCTGCATGGCGACGAGCATGTGGCCTCGCTGCTGCTGGTGGTGTTTTCGATCGGCATCGGCATCGGCTCGCTGATGTGCGAGATGCTGAGCCGCCGCCATGTGGAAATCGGCCTGGTGCCGCTGGGCGCCATCGGCATGAGCGTGTTCTCGATCGACTTGTACTTTTCCTCGCGCGGCCTGCCGCCGTCGGACCTGCTGACGCTGGCCGACTTTGTGGCCAGGCCGGCGCACTGGCGCGTGATGGCCGACCTGCTGCTGCTGAGCCTGTTCGCCGGCCTGTACAGCGTGCCGATGTACGCCCTGATCCAGCTGCGCAGCCAGCCCACGCACCGCGCGCGCATCATCGCGGCCAACAACATCCTGAACGCGCTGTTCATGATCGCCAGCTCGCTGATCGCTGGGGCGCTGCTGACGGCGGGCTTCACGATCCCCGAGATTTTCCTGGTCACCGGCGTGGCCAATGCGGTGGTGTCGTTCTACATCTTCCTGGTCGTGCCCGAGTACCTGCTGCGCTTCGTGGCGTGGGCGCTGTCGCGCTTCGTGTACCGCTACAAGGTGGTGGGCGACGAGCACATTCCGGTGCAGGGCGCGGCCGTGCTGGCGTGCAACCACGTGAGCTATGTCGATGCGGTGCTGCTGATGGCGGCCAGCCCGCGGCCGATCCGTTTCCTGATGGACCACCGCATCTTCCGCGTGCCGGTGCTGGGCTGGCTGTTCAAGCTGGCCAAGGCGATCCCGGTGGCGCCGCGCAGCGAAGACCCGGCTGCCTACGAGGCCGCCTTCGAGGCGGCCGCGCAGGTGCTGCGCGAGGGCGACCTGCTGGGCATCTTCCCCGAGGGGGGCATCACCCGTGACGGCGCGCTGCAGCCGTTCAAGGGCGGCATCGTCAAGCTGCTGGAGCGCGCGCAGGCCGACGGACTGGCGGTGCCGGTGATCCCGATGGCGCTGACCAACCTGTGGGGCTCGTTCTTCAGCCGCATCGAGCAGGTCAACGGCGAGCGGGTGGCCATGGTGCGGCCGTTTCGGCGCGGCTTATTCAGCCGCGTCGGGCTGAACGTGGGCCCACCCTTGATGCCCGACCAGGTGCAGCCCGACGCGCTGCGCGCGCGCATCGAAGGTTTGCTGGCGTCCTGAACGCATCGAAATTCGGTACTTCAAGGCCTGCTTTCCGATATTTGGTTTGTTTTCAGGCCCTTGAAGGGGTTGTGCGGCGCAGACTCGCGGCCGTGTTCAACCCCTCGATGAGGTCTGCCATGACATCCCTGATGAAACAACGATTCCGGGCCGGCGCGCTGGCGCTGGGCTTGCTGGCCACCGTGCCCGCGCAGGCGCGAAACGATGCCTCGGCCTATAGCGCCCTGTCCGCCCTGCCGCTGGCGTCGGTAGCGGCAGTGGGCGGCGCGGCGGTGGCGGCGCCGGTGTTGCTGTCCACTGCCGGCACGCTGCTGGTGGTCAAGGGGGTGCAGGCCTCCGCCCAAGGCACGGTGTTCGTGCTGGAGCGCGCCGCCGACGGCGCGCAGGCCAGTGTCGAGGTCGCGGGCCGTGCAGCCGCCGGCTCGGCGGTGGCCGTGGGCACGGTGGTGACGGTGAGCGTGATCGGCGCCGGCGTGTTGCTGTCGGCCGGCGGCGAGGTCATCGCCTTCATTCCGAACAAAGTGGGCCGCGCGTTGCTGCACCATGAGCGATTGAGCAGCTGAGGACGCCGCGCCATGACTCCCCGTGCTGATTTCGCCGCTCGCACGCCTTCGTTGCGCGCCCTGTGGCTGACCCTGGCGCTGGCTGCGGCGATGGTGCTGGCGGCCCCGGCGGCGCGTGCCGGGCGTTCCTGCGAGGCGCATGCGCTCACCCCGCAGTCCGTGGCGCGCGGCCTGCAACTGGCCGAGCGCACCCAGCAGGCGCTGGACGCCAGCGGCGCGCAGGTGGTGCTGCTGGCCCGTGCCGGGCAGGACCTGAGCCGCTATGGCGTGCGCTGGTCGCACCTGGGCATTGCATACCGCCAGCCGGACGCCGCCAGCCCCGGCGGCTCGGTCTGGCGGGTGCTGCACAAGCTCAACCAGTGCGGCAGCGCGGAGGCGGCGGTGTACCGCCAGGGCCTGGGCGACTTCTTTCTGGACGACCTCTGGCGCTTCGAAGCCGCCTGGGTGGTGCCCACGCCCGAGGTGCAGCAGCAGCTGCTGGCCCTGCTGCTGGACGGGTCGGATGTCCGTGTACCGCGCGCCCTGGCCCTGCACCACAAGCCCTACAGCATCGTGAGCTACGCCTGGAGCCAGACCTACCAGCAGTCCAACCAGTGGGCCATCGAGACGCTGGCGCTGGCGATGGAGCCGTCCATCGGCGCGCCGGGCGAGCCGATGGTCGCCAGCCGCCAGCGCGCCCAGGCCTGGCTGCAGTTCAAGGGCTATGCACCGGCGGCGCTCACGATCGGGCCGCTGACCCGCCTCGGGGGCCGCATGACGGCAGCCAACGTGGCCTTCGACGACCACCCGAACGAGAAGCGTTATGCCGACCGCATCGAGACCGTCACGGTGGAGTCGGTGTTCGCCTGGATGCCCCGTTCCGGCCTGGGCGCCGCCCCGGTGCGGCTGGCGCTGCCCTGAGACGCCGGTTTTGAAGAAAATAGGCACGATCCCAGCGTGGAATGGTCGTTTCAAGCTATCGAATCAAGAGTAAAGTCAAACGGTTCCGAAAAGGTAGGTCATCATGAGCAAAGCCCTTCGCCTGTCCGAGAAATGGTTTCACCGCGGCCTGTGGGTCGTGGCCTTGGTGTTTGCCGGCTTTCTGATCGGCCTGGGGGGCACCATCGTGGGCGATCTGCCCAAGGTGGAGCAGCGCGCCACGCTGGACGACTTCATGGACCGTGCCGCCGCCACGCAGGCGCGCCAGACGGTGAAGGACGCCACCCGCGCCGGCCAGCAGGCCCGCGAGGCGCTCGATCAGGCGCAGCTCAAGCTCAAGATCGCCCAGGCCGACAGCCAGAGCGCGCGCGAGACCTTCGGCAACTGGCTGGCCACGCGCCGCGCCACCGAGCGCCCCGAGCAGGACCGCGAGCTCATCGAGCGCACCGCGCGCCTGGACGCCCTGAAGGCCGCCGAGCGCAGCGCGCAGGCCGCCGTGGAGGCGCAGCAACAGGCCATGCTGGACGCGAGCCAGGCGTTGACCCGTGCCCAGGCAAGGCTGCGCGACATGGAGCGCGACGCCCAGGACGCCTTGCGCAAGGCTGAGCGCGCCCAGGAGCTGCGCGTGTTCCTGTACCGGCTGGCGCTCACGCTGCCGCTGCTGGTGGCCGCCGGCTGGCTGTTTGCCCGTAAGCGCCAGAGCACCTGGTGGCCGTTTGTCTGGGGCTTCATCTTCTTCGCGCTGTTCGCCTTTTTCGTCGAACTCGTGCCCTACCTGCCCAGCTACGGCGGCTACGTGCGCTACATCGTCGGCATCGTCATCACCGCCTTGGTCGGTCGCTACGCCATCCTGGCGCTGAACCGCTACCTGGAGCGCCAGAAGCAGGCGGAAACGCTGCCCGACGCCCAGCGTCGCCAGGAGCTCAGCTACGACGTGGCGCTGGCGCGCCTGGCCAAGGGCGTGTGCCCGGGCTGCGAGCGCGTGGTGGACCTGAAGGACGTGAAGAACGACTTCTGCCCGCACTGTGGCATCGGCCTGCACGACCACTGCGGGCATTGCCAGGCCCGCAAGAGCGCCTTTGCGCGCTTCTGCCATGCCTGCGGCACGGCGGCGCGGACAGCCAGCGCCGCCGCCCCCAACCCCTTAGTCTGAGGGCTGCGCGGTCGAAGGCGGCTCAGCCCCGGTCCCCTGCCCGCCGCCAGACCCGCCAGCGCCGGCGGATGCGGTGCCGGACCGCCCCGATGGCGCGCCACGGCCGGGACGCGCGCACGCGCTCGAGCAAGGCGGTTTTCCAGCGGGTCCAATGGCCATGCAGCGCCGCGAACCAGTCCAGGCGCATCAGGGCGGGCCGGGTCAGCGTGAACAGCCGGGCCACCACGGCGGTGCCGACGAGCTTGGCCACCACGATCACCACCGCGCCCGCCACCACCTGGCCCTGCCCGATCAGCCACAGCGCGCCCAGCTTCACCGGCAGCAACATCACCGTGGGCAGCGCGAACAGCGCCAGCGCCGCGTAAGTGGGCAGCCGGCGGATCGCGCCTTCGATCCAGCGCAGGCCGGGCCATGCGCCGATACGTGCCAGCACGCGCTGCAACGGCTCCCAGCCCCATTCCTCGAACAGGATGACCAGCGCCAGCAGCCAGCCCAGCACGGCTTCCAGCGCCCGCAGGGGCGTCAGCAAAACACGTCGCCACGGGCTGCGCGGGCCGTCGGGATTCATTTCAGATCTTGGTTGCCCACAGCCCAGCGTCGCAGGGTCATTGTGCGCTCCTTATTCAGGAGCATATCGGCGTCGCCGTCGTCATACCCCACGCGCCCGGTCGGCGCGAAAGCGTGCCCGGAACGCGCTGAAGCTGCCGGCATCCAGCGCCTCGCGCACCTCGCGCATCAGGTTCAGGTAGTAGTGCAGGTTGTGGATGGTGGTGAGCATCGGGCCCAGCATCTCGCCGCAGCGGTCCAGGTGGTGCAGGTAGGCGCGCGAGAAGCCGCCGCTGACGATGCCGTCGGGCGCGGTGGCCCCGGCGCAGGTGTAGCAGCTGCAGGTTTCGTCCAGCGGGCGGTGGTCGCTCTTGTGGCGGGCGTTGCGGATCTTCAGGTCGCCGAAGCGGGTGAACAGGTGGCCGTTGCGCGCGTTGCGGGTGGGCATCACGCAGTCGAACATGTCCACGCCGCAGGCCACGCCCTCCACCAGGTCTTCGGGCGTGCCCACGCCCATCAGGTAGCGGGGCTTGTGGGCCGGCAGGCGGTGCGGCGTGTGCGCCATGATGCGCAGCATCTCTTCCTTGGGCTCGCCCACACTCACGCCGCCCACCGCGTAGCCGGGGAAGTTCATCTCGACCAGCGCGTCCAGCGATTCCTGGCGCAGGGGCTCGAACATGCCGCCCTGCACGATGCCGAACAGCGCGTTGGGGTTCTCCAGCCGGGCGAACTCGGCCTGGCAGCGTTGCGCCCAGCGGCGCGAGAGCTCCATCGAGTGGCGCGCCTCGCGCTCGGTGGTGAGGTGGCCCTTGGTCTCGTAGGGCGTGCATTCGTCGAACTGCATGACGATGTCGCTGTTCAGCACGGTCTGGATCTGCATCGAGATCTCGGGCGTGAGGAAGAGCTTGTCGCCGTTGACGGGCGAGGCGAACTTCACGCCTTCCTCGCTGATCTTGCGCATCTCGCCCAGGCTCCAGACCTGAAAGCCGCCGGAGTCGGTGAGGATGGGCTTGTCCCATTTCTCGAACTGGTGCAGGCCGCCAAAGCTCTGCATCACGTCCAGCCCCGGGCGCATCCACAGGTGGAAGGTGTTGCCCAGGATGATCTGCGCGCCCATGTCTTCCAGGCTGCGCGGCATCACGCCCTTGACGGTGCCGTAGGTGCCCACGGGCATGAAGATGGGCGTCTGCACCACGCCGTGGTTCAGCGTGAGCGTGCCGCGGCGGGCGTGGCTGTCGGGGTCGGTGGCGAGCAGTTCGAAGGTCAGCATGGTGCGGATTGTGCGGGTTGGGTGCGGCGCGTGAGCCACATGGCGTCGCCGTAGCTGAAGAAGCGGTAGCGCTGCGCGATGGCGTGGCGGTACAGGGCCATCACGTGCTCGTAGCCGGCAAAGGCGCTGACCAGCATCATCAGCGTGCTTTTCGGCAGGTGGAAGTTGGTGAGCAGCGCATCGACCACCTGGAAGCGAAAGCCCGGCGTGATGAAGATCGTGGTGTCGCCCTGCATCTGGCCACCGGAAAGATCGGCGCCGGTGCAGCTGCGGGCCCAGGATTCGAGCGTGCGCACGGTGGTGGTGCCGACCGCCACGACCCGGCCGTCGCGCGCGCGGCAATCGAGGATGGCTGCGCGCGTGGCCTCGGGCACGTCGTACCACTCGCTGTGCATGGTGTGCTCGGCGAGGTTCTCGGTTTTCACCGGCTGGAAAGTGCCGGCACCCACGTGCAGGGTGACGCTGGCGCGTTGGACGCCGCGCGCCTGCAGCGCGGCCAGCACACCCTCGTCGAAATGCAGCGCGGCGGTGGGTGCGGCCACCGCGCCGGGGTGGCGGGCAAACACGGTCTGGTAGCGGCGCTCGTCGTCAGCGGTGTCGGTGTGGGTGATGTAGGGCGGCAGCGGCACGTGGCCGTGGCGCTGCATCAGGGCATGGGGCTCGTCGCTGAAGCGCAGGTGAAACAGCGCGCCGTCGGGTTCGGGCCAGCGCCCGAGCAGCGTGGCGGTGAAGCCACCTGTCAGGGTCAGCGTGGCGCCCACCGGCGGCTTCTTGCTGACCTTCATGTGGGCCACCACCTCGTGGCCGGGCAGGACCCGCTCCACCAGCAGCTCCAGCTTGCCGCCCGAGGCCTTTTCGCCGAAGAGACGCGCCTTGATGACCTGGGTGTCGTTGAACACCAGCAGGTCGCCCGCGTTCAGCAGGGCGGGCAGGTCGCGGAAGGCTCGGTCAACGGGCGCCGGCCCGCTGCCATCGAGCAGGCGCGAGCCGCTGCGCTTAGGCGCGGGGTGCTGGGCCACCAGGTCGGGGGGCAGCGTGAAGTCGAAGTCGGCGAGGGTGAACAGCCGGCCGGAATCGGAGGAATTTGGGTGCATGTCGCTTGAGGGCTCGACGGACCCGTGCCAAGGGTGGAAAAGTCAAGGATTCTCACATGTGCAAACGCGCATCAGGTGTATTCGATGCCTGTCTGCTGCCATCCAATCAGACCGATGTGCGTCCGGTTCACTTCCATACCGGCGACCACCGTCAAGAAATCTGACTGCGAATAACTCGCGTTGCGTCCGTCCATGAAGCTAAGCAAGATATCCAGCGTAGCCGCATTGGCCTCCGCCCCAACCATGTTTCTGAAGGCCAGTCGCGCGAGATCGGCATTACTGCCCGAACCGGCGAGCTGGCTCACCAGATGCACATCGATTGCCAGTTGGAAGACATCGTGCAGGCTCGACCCCTGATCAAACAGGCCCAGGATCAAGCCCACGATCATCGGATTGCTGATGGCGGCAGGTGCTAGCACACCGAGTACTTCAAGTGATTGGCCCGCATGATCACCTGGACTCAAGTCAAGGGCGAGCTTCTTGTCAGCAAACTGGAGCCGCTCGACGTCATGGAGCAGATCTATTCCTTCCAGGCCCAGTGTGTCTTGAGTGGACCAGGAGTTTGGTGCTGTTTTCGTGAGATGAAACTGGCCCCGTGTCCCTTTGAATAGCGAAGTGTCGATGCCCTGTCCTCCTTCAAGGATATCAGTGCCGCCACCGCCCATCAGCTGATTGGCGACGCCATTGCCGATCAACTTATCGTCGCCTGCACCGCCGACGGCGTTCTCGAACACGGCACCCCAGGCGATGGCCAGGTTGTCGGTGCCGTCGTAGTCATCGGGCGTTGGCGGGACCACCGGCGGGTTCGCCAGTCCGGTGATGGACGGATCGGAAAAGATGTGCAGGCTGGAGTAGTGTCCCTCGCGCAGGTCGATCAGGCAATTGGTGCTGAAATTGCTGGCCGAAATCGTGTCCACGCCGCCGGCGTCCCACAGGGTCATGATGAACGGCGTATCGGGATTGAAGGCGTAAACATCGTCCCCGGTGTGCCAGTTCATGTTGGCGCCATACAGACGCTGGATGGCGGCGATGTCCAACAACATGGGCGTGGAGGGATAGATGGGCACCACATCCCATGAAACGGTTGTCGAGCCGTCTGGCTCCAGTACAGCCGGGTGATAGCGAACGAACAGATAGTTCGGATGCTCGGTGTACGACATGACCGTGTACTGGTTGGTGTCATAGTTCGCCGGCATGGGTGAGCTGCCTTCGAAGGGATGCTCCAGCCACAGCGAGTGACCCACCTCATGGATCAGCGCCATATAGTTGAAACCGCCTGCTTGCCATTCGGAGTCGGGCTGTCCACCCATCAGCGCGTCTGACAGCCAGATGTCGCTGGCACTGGCCCAGAAGTCGTCGCTTTGCCAGGTCCAGGCGTCTGACGGCGGATTGGGTAGTGCGGTCCATGCAATGCGGATGTCGCCCACGGCGCCCGGGTTGTCCGGCACTTCGACGAACTGCAGGTTGGCCACCTGGCTCCAGGTTGACAATGCGGAGCGAAATGCCGCCTGCTGCATAGGATTCAGAGCGAAGCCGAGGGCAGGTTCGTTGAGGGGCGAATAGTTCGGATCAGTCGCCCAGGTTGCGAACGCTGAAGTGCTCCAGGGAAAGCTGTAGCTCAGGATGGCGCCTGTGCCCACGACGCCGCCTGCCTTGTAGTCACCGGTCAGGCTGTCCAGCAAGACGTCGCCCGATGCAGAAACGGGCGAGGTGGTGTGAGTGAATCCGTTTTGGGGTGAAGCCATGGTCCATCGGGTCGGGGAACACGCAGATTAGCATCCAGTCCTGGCCGTCAGGAAACCAAATGTAATTCGCGGAAGGCCGACGCTGACAGAGGATGGATGGCGGATGTCGTCCGGAAACGGTTGACTTACGGTGCGAAGCGCGGAGTGCGCGTGCAAGGCTGAACAGCACCAATTGCTATGAGGTGCATAGCGAGATACGTCCGTTTCGCGCTGGATAGTGCTTATTTTTGTTTGGAAATTGGGCCGAAGGACCGCCTTTGGCACCCGCCGCGGCGGGGCACGTGGACAATGCGCCCCATGTCCGCCTCACCGTCTTCCCCGACACCCCTGTCTCCCGCCACGCCCTTGACGGCGCCGCAGAAGGCGCTGCGCAAGCTGGGGCTGGTGCGGGACATCGACCTGGCCCTGCATCTGCCCCTGCGCTACGAAGACGAAACCCGCATCGTGCGGCTGTGCGAGGCGCGCGAGGGCGACGAGGCGCAGATCGAGGCGGTGGTGACGGCCAACGAGGTGAGCTTCAGGCCGCGCCGCCAGCTGCTGGTGACGGTGGACGACGGCTCGGACACCTGCACCCTGCGCTTTTTCAACTTCTACCCCTCGCAGCAGAAGGCGTTGGCCGTCGGCACCCGGGTGCGCGCCCGCGGCGAGGTCCGGGGCGGCTTTTCCGGGCGCACCATGATGCACCCGGTGGTGCGAGCGGCCGCTGGCGCGCTGCCCGATGCCCTGACGCCGGTCTACCCCACGGTGGCCGGGCTGCCCCAGGCCTACCTGCGGCGCGCCGTGGCCACCGCGCTGGAACGGGCGGACCTGTCGGAGACGCTGCCAGCCGCCATTTCAGACAGAAATGCCGGCGTCCCTGCGTGGGACCTTCGGCGTTCGCTCACCTTTTTGCACCATCCGACGCCGGAGGTGTCGATCGCCGAGCTCGAAGCACGCAGCCACCCGGCCTGGCAGCGCCTGAAGGCCGAGGAGCTGCTGGCCCAGCAACTCTCCCAGTTGCTGGCCAAGCGCGAACGCGACCGCCTGCGGGCCCCGTCGCTGTGCGCCCATCCGGGCGGCCTGCACGAACGCCTGCTGGCCGCTCTGCCTTTTGGACTGACCGGTGCCCAGCGAAGCGTCGGCGAGGAAATCGCTCGCGACCTGGCCCGGGCGGTGCCGATGCACCGCCTGTTGCAGGGCGATGTGGGTTCCGGCAAGACCGTGGTGGCGGCGCTGGCCGCCGCCATCGCCATCGACGCCGGCTGGCAGTGCGCGCTGATGGCGCCGACCGAGATCCTGGCCGAGCAGCATTTCAGCAAGCTGATCGGCTGGCTGGAGCCGCTGGGCATCCGCGTCGCGCGGCTCAGCGGCAGCCAGAAGAAGAAAGAGCGCCGCGAGATGCTGGAGCGGATCGAGTCCGGTGCAGCCGCGCTGGTGGTGGGCACGCACGCGGTGATCCAGGAGCAGGTGCAGTTCAAGAACCTGGCGCTGGCCATCATCGACGAGCAGCACCGTTTCGGCGTGGCGCAGCGGCTGGCGTTGCGCGGAAAGATGGGGGTCGATCCGCAGGTGGCGGCGGATGATGGTGCCCCGGCCGCAGGACCGATGGAGCCCCACCTGCTGATGATGTCTGCCACGCCGATTCCCCGCACGCTGGCCATGAGCTACTACGCCGATCTGGACGTCTCCACGCTGGACGAGCTGCCGCCCGGACGCACCCCGGTCGTGACCAAGGTGGTCTCCGACCACCGCCGCGACGAGGTGATCGAGCGCATCCGTGCCCAGCTCGCGCAGGAACGGCAGGTCTACTGGGTCTGCCCGCTGATCGAGGAGAGCGAGGCGCTGGACCTGAGCAACGCGTCCGAGACCCATGCCGAACTCTCAGCCGCCTTGCCCGGCGTGTTGGTCGGCCTGCTCCATTCGCGCATGGCACCGGCTGAAAAGAAGGCCGTGATGGACCTGTTCAAGGAGGGGTTGGTCGGCGTGCTGGTGTCCACCACGGTGATCGAGGTCGGGGTGGACGTGCCCAACGCCTCGCTGATGGTGGTCGAGCACGCCGAGCGCTTCGGCCTGTCGCAGCTGCACCAGCTGCGCGGCCGGGTGGGCCGCGGCGCGGCGGCGTCGGCCTGCGTGCTGATGTACAGCCAGCCCGAGGGCGGACGGCTCAGCGAGGCGTCGCGCGAGCGCCTTCGCGCCATGGCCGAGACCACGACGGCTTCGAGATCGCCCGGCGCGACCTGGAGATCCGCGGCCCCGGCGAGTTCCTTGGCGCGCGCCAGTCGGGCGCGGCGCTGCTGCGCTTTGCCGACCTGGCCACCGATGCGGACCTGCTGGAGTGGGCGCGCGCCCTGGCGCCGCGCCTGCTGGACCAGCACCCCGACATGGCGAAGCGCCACGTCGAGCGCTGGTTGGGGGGAAAATCGGACTATCTGAAAGCCTGATCGCCATGACCCTCACCGAACTCAAGTACATCGTCGCCGTGGCACGCGAGAAGCACTTCGGCAAAGCGGCCGAAGCCTGCTTTGTCTCGCAGCCGACGCTGTCGGTGGCGATTCGCAAGCTGGAGGATGAGCTGGAGGTCAAGCTGTTCGAGCGCAGCGCCAGCGAAGTCAGCGTCACGCCGCTGGGCGAGGAGATCGTGCGCCAGGCGCAAAGCGTCCTGGAGCAGGCGGCCGCCATCAAGGACATCGCAAAGCGCGGCAAGGATCCGCTGGCCGGCCCCTTGAAGCTGGGCGTGATCTACACCATTGGCCCCTACCTGCTGCCGGACCTGGTGCGCAACGCGATCCGCCTTTCGCCGCAGATGCCGCTCATGCTGCAGGAGAACTTCACCGTCAAGCTGCTGGAGATGCTGCGCACCGGCGAGATCGACTGCGCCATCCTGGCCGAGCCCTTTCCCGACGCCGGCCTGGCTATCGCGCCGCTGTACGACGAGCCTTTCATGGCCGCGCTGCCCAGCCACCACCCGCTGGCGGCGCAGAAATCCGTCACCTCGGGCGAGCTCAAGAGCGAGACCATGCTGCTGCTCGGCACCGGCCATTGCTTTCGCGATCATGTCCTGGAGGTCTGCCCCGAGTTCGCCCGCTTTGCCAGCAATGCCGAGGGCATCCGTCGCAGCTTCGAGGGCTCGTCGCTGGAGACCATCAAGCACATGGTGGCCGCCGGCATGGGCGTGACCCTGGTGCCGCGCCTGTCGGTGCCCAAGGAGGCGCTGGCCGGGCGCAAACGCCGCAAGGACGAAGACGCGTTCGTGAAATACCTGCCGATTGTCGACGCGCAGGCGGCTGCGCCGCCCACCCGGCGCGTGGTCTTGGCCTGGCGGCGCAGTTTCACGCGCTACGAGGCGATCGCGGCGCTGCGCAATGCCGTCTATGCCTGCGAACTGCCCGGCGTGGCGCGCCTGTCCTGAGCGGAGTTGTTGCTGTGATCGAACGGTGCACATTCAGCCCATCCGTCATTTCTGCTGGAACCTGTCCATGAAAACCGCACAACCCGGCATCCTCGCGCCGGTCCCGCCGCAGGGGCGCTACCTGTTCTTCACGCCCAAGCAGCCGTCCGCCTTGCGCGAAGCCCTAATGCGCCTGGCGCCACTGGTCGACGGACCGCATGCCGTGGTCGGCATCGGTCCGGATGTGGTCGCCGCGTTGGGGGCCACGGTGCCGGGCCTGCGCGCCTTTGCGGCCTTGAAGGGGCCCGGGGTCGAGGTGCCCGCCACCCCCACCGCCCTGTGGTGCTGGCTGCGTGGCACCGATCGCGGCAAGCTGGTGCATGCCACGCGCGCGATCGAAAAAGCGCTGGCACCGGCACTGCGGCTGGATCGTGTGATCGAGGCTTTCCGCCATGGCCGTGGACCCAATGGCCACGGCCGCGACCTGACCGGCTATGAGGATGGCACGGAGAACCCGGAGGATGCGGCGGCCGAAAAGGCCGCGCTGGCCCATCGCCAGGGCGCCGGCCAGAATGGCTCCAGCTTCGTGGCCGTGCAGCAGTGGGTGCACGACCTGGACGCTTTTGAAGCCATGGGGACGCGGGAGCAGGACAACATGGTCGGGCGGCGGCGCCGCGACAACCACGAACTGGACGACGCGCCGGCTTCCGCCCACGTCAAACGCACCGCGCAGGAGAGCTTCAAACCCGAGGCCTTCGTGCTGCGCCGCTCCATGCCCTGGGCGCTGGACCATCAGGCCGGGCTGATGTTCGTCGCCTTCGGCAAGTCCTTCGATGCCTTCGAGGCGCAGATGCGGCGCATGGCGGGCCTGGACGATGGCATCGTCGATGCGATGTTCCAGATATCCCGGCCGGTCACCGGCGCCTTTTTCTGGTGCCCGCCGGTGCGCCAGGAGGCGACGGGCATGCGGCTGGATCTGCGCCAAGTGGGCCTGTGACGCGCATGGGCGAGCGGCTGCACCTGTACCTGGACCTGATCCGCTGGAACCGCCCGGCGGGCTGGCTGCTGCTGCTGTGGCCGACGCTGTCGGCGCTGTGGATCGCCTCCGGCGGGTTTCCCGGATGGCACCTGCTGGCCGTGTTCACGCTCGGCACCATCCTGATGCGCAGCGCCGGCTGCTGCATCAACGATGTGGCCGACCGCGAGTTCGACCGCCACGTCAAGCGCACCGCCCAGCGGCCGGTTACCAGTGGCAAGGTGGGTGTGACGGAGGCGCTGGCCGTGGGCGCGGTGCTTGCGTTGGCGGCGTTTGCGCTGGTGCTGACCACCAATCAGGAAACGGTGGCCTGGTCGTTCGCGGCGCTCGCCATTACTCTTGCCTATCCCTATGCCAAGCGCTTTGTTTCGATGCCGCAGGCGGTGCTGGGCGTGGCGTTCAGCTTCGGAATCCCGATGGCGTTTTCCGCAGTGACCGGCGAGGTGCCCTGGCTGGCCTGGTGGCTGTTGGCGGGCAACCTGTTCTGGGTGCTGGCCTACGACACCGAGTACGCGATGGTGGACCGTGACGACGACCTGCGCATCGGCATGAAGACCTCGGCCATCACGCTGGGACGCTTCGACGTGGCGGCCGTGATGGTTTTTTACCTGGTTTTCCTCATTTTTTGGGCTTTTCCCGGCATGAAATGGTCGTTTTCAGCTATTTTTATGATAGCTATCTCGGCTGCGCTCGCACAGGTGGTCTGGCACTACTCGCTGATCCGGTCGCGCCATCGGGAGGGCTGTTTCAAGGCGTTTCGTCTGAATCACTGGCTAGGCTTTACTGTTTTCACCGGCATCGCGCTGTCGGACCGGTTCGCCTGACGGATTTCAGCCGGCGCATCGGCCGCGGCGCCGGGCCGCCCCAAGCAAGGCCAGCCCCTCGCAGGGCAGCGCAGCACACGCAGCGGCCAGCGGGGTGGCACTCAGGTCAGCTGCCGAATTCGTCGCCGAGTTCAGCGGCCCGGTGCCTGGCCGCATGCAGCGCGCGCATGAAGGCGTTCTTCAGGTCGTCCTGTTCCATCGACAGGATGGCGGCGTAGGTGGTGCCCCCCTTGGAGGTCACGCGCTGGCGCAGCACCTCGGGCGGATCGTCCGACGCGGCGGCCAGTTCCGAAGCGCCGACGAAGGTGCCCACCGCGAGGCGGTGCGCCTGCTCGCGGCTCAGGCCCATGTCTGCTCCGGCCTGGGTCATGGCCTCGAGGAAATAGAAGACATAGGCGGGGCCGGAGCCCGACAGGGCCGTCACCGCATCGAGCTGGCTCTCAGCCTGCACCCACAGGAACTGCCCCGTGGGCGCCATGACCCGATCCACCAACGCCCGGTCTGCCTCGGTCACGGCGGGCCGGCCGAACAGCGCGGTCATCCCCTTGCCGACCAGCGCCGGCGTGTTGGGCATGGCGCGCACGATGCGCTGGGTGCCGAGCCAGCCGGCGATGCTGTCGCTGCGGATCCCGGCGGCCACGCTCAGGTGCAAAGCGTGTCCGGTATGAAGACTGGCCTGCAGCGCAGCTTCCTTGAAAGTCTGGGGCTTGACCGCCCAGACGACCAAAGAGGCCTTGGCCAGCGCCGGGCCGGGGCCATGCAGCGCCGTGATACCGAACTGGGCTTGCAGCTTGTCGCGGGCCTCGGCGTAGGGCTCGACCACGTCGATCTGCTGGGCGGTCATGCCCTGGCGCAGCAGGCCGCCGATGATGGCGCTGGCCATGTTGCCGCCGCCGATGAAGGTGATGTGAGAGGTCATGGTGATGCGCGTGGGGTGCTGGCGGCGACTGTACCAAGATTGGCGTTTGGCGGGGTCTGTCCGCTGGATCGGTGCAGGCCTTTGCGGTACGCTTGCCGACCATGGACTTCATTCTTTCCCTCGACCAGGGCACCACCAGTTCACGCGCCATTCTGTTCGACCGCGACGGGCACGTCGTGGCCACGGCGCAGCGGGAGTTCAGGCAGTCTTTTCCCCAGCCGGGCTGGGTGGAGCATGACGCGACCGAGATCTGGCAGACCCAGCTCGGCGTGATGCAGGACGTGCTGGCCCGGCAAGGGGTTGGTGCCAGTCAAGTGGCCGCCATCGGGGTCACGAATCAGCGAGAAACCACGGTGCTCTGGGACCGGCGGACGGGTGAACCCGTGGCGCCGGCCATCGTCTGGCAGGACCGGCGCACAGCCGGCGTCTGCGCGGCGCTTCGCGCCAAGGGCAAGGCCGGATGGATCCAGGAAAGGACCGGCCTGCTGCCCGATGCCTATTTCTCGGCCACAAAACTCGCGTGGCTGCTGGACCAGGTGCCTGGCGCACGGGCGCGCGCCGACCGGGGCGAACTGGCCTTCGGCACCGTGGACAGCTGGCTGGTCTGGAAGCTGACGGGCGGGCGGGTCCATGCCACCGATGCCAGCAACGCCTCGCGCACCCTGTTGTTCAACCTGCAGACTCTGCGCTGGGACCCGGCCTTGCTGCGCCTGTTCGACATCCCGGCCTCCGTGTTGCCCCAGGTCGTGCCGTCCAGCGGGGTGCTGGGCGAGACCGAGCCTGGCCTGCTGGGTGCGCCCGTGCCCATCGCCGGGCTGGCAGGAGACCAACAGGCCGCCCTGTTCGGGCAGGCCTGCTTTGCGCCAGGCATGGCCAAGAACACCTATGGGACGGGCTGCTTCATGCTGATGAACACCGGCGAATCGCCGGTGTCCAGCCGGCATCAGCTGTTGACGACCGTGGCCTGGCAAGGCCCGAAGGGGGCGCCGCATCGGACCGCCTATGCGCTGGAGGGCTCGGTATTCATGGCCGGCGCGACGGTCCAATGGCTGCGCGACGGTCTGCAGATCATTCAGGCTGCCGACGAAGTGGGGCCCCTGGCGGCCAGTGTTGCGGATACCGGGGACGTCTACCTGGTGCCGGCGTTTGCCGGGCTCGGCACGCCGGACTGGGATGGTCATGCGCGCGGCACCCTGGTGGGCATGACACGGGGGACCACCCGCGCCCACATCGCGCGTGCCGCGCTGGAGGCGATCGCACTGCAGACGGCCGACGTGTTCGGCGCCATGGCCAAGGATTCGGGCATCGAACTGAAAGAGCTTCGCGTGGACGGTGGCGCCAGCCGCAGCGACCTGCTGATGCAGATGCAGGCTGATTTTCTGGGCGTTCCGGTTGTTAGGCCCCGGGTCACGGAAACCACGGCCCTGGGGGCCGCGTGCCTGGCCGGGCTCGCGACCGGCTTCTGGGGCGGCGCCGACGAAATTACTGCGCGCTGGGCCACAGACCGGCGTTTTGAGCCCTCTTTGCCGGACAGCGAACGCTCGCGGCGCCTGGCGCGTTGGCGGCAGGCGGTCGAGCGTTCCAGGGGATGGGTGGAGCACTGAACATGACCTCCAACAAGGACGCGCCCCGGCTCACGCGGCGCGAAGACCTTCTGGCTGCGCTGCGCGAAGAGCGGGTCTGGGATCTCGCGATCATCGGCGGCGGCGCGACCGGACTGGGCGTTGCGCTGGACGCCGCCATGCGCGGCTTCAGCGTGGTGCTGGTGGAGTCGCGTGACTTTGCCGCAGGCACCTCGTCCCGAGCCACCAAACTGGTCCATGGCGGGGTGCGCTATCTGGCGCAGGGCAACGTTCCGCTGGTCACGGAAGCGTTGCACGAGCGCACCCGTCTCCTGCACAACGCGCCCCATCTGGCGCAGCCACTGGCCTTCGTCATGCCCTCCTATCAATGGTGGGAAGTGCCCTTTTATGGCATCGGGCTCAAGATCTACGACCTGCTGGCCGGCAGCCACGGCTTGGGCCGCACCGGAGTTCCTGAGTCGGCATCAGACGCTGCAATGTCTGCCGGGCGTGCAGCCTGCCGGCCTGGTCGGCGGCGTGAAATACTGGGACGGTCAGTTCGATGATGCGCGCGTCGCCCTGGCGCTGGCGCGAACGGCTGCGGCTCAGGGCGCTCTGGTCATCAACCACTGCGAGGTGAAGGGGCTGATTCACAATGCCGGCAAAGTGGTGGGGTTGACTTGCGAGGACACCGAAACGCGGGAGGCCCTGAACGTGCGGGCCCGGTGCGTCATCAATGCCACGGGGGTCTGGGTGGACGGCTTGCGCCAGATGGACGGCGATGCGCTCGGGCGGCCTGCACGGCCCATGGTGGCGCCGAGCCAGGGCGTGCACTTGGTCGTCGATCGCGAGTTCCTGCCCGGCGACCATGCGCTCCTGGTACCCAAGACGCGGGACGGCCGGGTGCTGTTCGCTGTGCCCTGGCTGGGCAAGCTCATCCTGGGCACGACGGACACGCCTCGCCATGATCTGGCGCTTGAGCCCGAACCGTTCGGACACGAAGTCGCCTTCATCCTGAATGAGTCGGCGCGCTACCTGCGCCGGGCGCCGCAGCGTGCGGATGTCCGCAGCTGCTGGGTCGGGCTGCGTCCATTGGTCAAACCCGCCGAAGCCAGCGACGACGGCACCAAGGCCTTGAGCCGGGAACACACTGTGCTGGTGAGCCGCAGTGGCCTGGTGACGGTCACTGGCGGCAAATGGACCACGTACCGCGCCATGGCCGAGGATGTCCTTAGCAAATGCATGGCGGATGCCCTGCTGCCCCACCGCCCGGGTGGTGCCACGCTCAAGCAGTTGCTCGTCGGCGCCGATGCCGGTGCCAGCGGCCGGCATCCGTTGAGCCAGGCGAGCGATCTGTCGGTCTACGGCCGCGAGGCCGCGTTCGTCGAGGCTTTGCCCGGCTCCGGACGGCAACTTGGTGGTGGGCTGACAGAGGCCATGGTGCGATTTGCCGTTCGCCACGAATACGCCCGCACGGTTGAGGATGTGCTCGCGCGTCGGGTCAGGTTGCTGTTTCTGGATGCGCGCCTGGCGTGCAGCCTGGCGCCGGCGGTGGGCGCGATCGTCGCAGAAGAATCCGGCCGCGACCCTGAAATTGCGGCTTTTGAAGCCCTTGCGGCGAAATATCTTCACCTGCCGGCCTGAAGACGCTTGACAGGTCGTTTGAGGTTTGCCATAATTCGAGGCTTCGCTTGAAAAGGCGCAAGTTTCTGCCCAGCAAAAACGCCGTGAGTGGTTCATGGCGTGGACGACGGGCCCAAGACTGATCCGATGTTCTCCGCTTGCGGGGTGCGCCGGGTGCAAGTTGGGAATATTGAAAAATGATCCAGACAGAATCTCGGTTAGACGTCGCCGACAACACGGGCGCCAAGTCCGTGTTGTGCATCAAGGTGCTGGGCGGCTCCAAGCGTCGCTACGCCAGTGTGGGCGACATCATCAAGGTCAGCATCAAGGAAGCCGCTCCGCGTGGCCGCGTCAAAAAAGGCGAGGTCTACAGCGCTGTGGTGGTGCGCACGGCCAAGGGCATCCGTCGCAGCGACGGCTCCCTGGTCAAATTCGACGGCAATGCAGCGGTCTTGCTGAATGCCAAGTTGGAGCCTATCGGTACCCGTATCTTCGGCCCGGTGACGCGTGAACTGCGCACCGAGAAGTTCATGAAGATCGTGTCCCTCGCTCCTGAAGTTCTGTAAGGACACGTCATGAACAAGATTCGCAAAGGCGACGAAGTCATCGTGATCACCGGGCGTGACAAGGGCAAGCGTGGCAAGGTTTCGCTGCGCAAGGACGACTCGATGCTGGTGATTGACGGTATCAACATGGTGAAGAAGCACACCAAGCCCAACCCCCTCAAGGGTGCGCCGGGCGGCATCGTGCAAAAGGCCATGCCCATTCACCAGTCCAACGTCGCGATTTTCAATGCGGCCACTGGCAAGGCGGATCGCGTGGGTATCAAACTGCTGGCTGACGGCAAGCGCGTGCGCGTTTTCAAGTCCAGCGGCGAAGAAATCAAGGTGGCATGACCATGGCTCGACTGCAGCAAATCTATCGCGAAAAGATCGCGCCCGAATTGATGGCCAAGTTTGGCTACAAGTCGCCCATGCAGGTTCCGCGCCTGTCCAAAATCACGCTCAATATGGGTGTGAGCGAGGCGGTTGCCGACAAGAAGGTCATGGACAACGCGGTGAGCGATCTGACCAAGATTGCCGGCCAGAAGCCGGTGGTGACCAAGGCCAAGAAAGCCATCGCCGGGTTCAAGATCCGCGAAGGCCAGGCGATCGGTTGCATGGTCACCCTGCGTGGCGTGCAGATGTATGAGTTTCTGGATCGCTTCGTGACGGTCGCCCTGCCGCGCGTGCGTGACTTCCGGGGTATTTCCGGTCGTGCATTCGATGGACGCGGCAACTACAACGTCGGCGTCAAGGAGCAGATCATTTTCCCTGAGATTGAGTATGACAAGGTGGATGCCTTGCGTGGTCTCAATATCAGCATCACGACAACGGCCAAGACCGACGAAGAGTGCAAGGCGCTGCTCGCTGGTTTCCGTTTCCCGTTCAAGAACTGAGGTGACCTGTGGCAAAAATGGCTTTAATTGAGCGCGAGCTCAAGCGGGACAAACTGGTTGCCAAGTACGCGAAGAAACACGCGGAACTGAAGGCGACTGCCAACGACGCGAAGCGCAGCGATGAAGAGCGCGCTGCGGCCCGTCTTGGCTTGCAGAAGCTTCCCCGCAATGCGAATCCGACCCGTCAGCGCAACCGTTGCGCAATCACCGGCCGGGCCCGCGGAACCTTCCGCCAGTTCGGCATCGGACGGTCGAAGATCCGTGAAATGGCATTTGCTGGCGATATCCCCGGTATCGTCAAGGCAAGCTGGTAATCGGCAGGAGATTTAACATGAGCATGAGTGATCCCATTGCCGACCTGCTGACCCGCATTCGCAACGCGCAGATGGTTGCCAAAGCGACGGTTCAGATTCCTTCTTCCAAGGTGAAGGTCGCCATCGCCCAGGTCCTGAAGGACGAGGGCTACATTGATGGTTTTCAGGTCAAGTCTGCCGACGGCAAGGCCGAGCTGGAAATCACCCTGAAATACTATGCCGGTCGTCCGGTGATTGAGCGCATCGAGCGTGTCAGTCGCCCTGGACTGCGGGTCTACAAAGGCCGCGACGCCATCCCTTCCGTGATGAACGGCTTGGGCGTGGCGATCGTGACGACGCCCAAGGGTGTCATGACCGATCGCAAGGCGCGCGCTTCCGGTGTCGGTGGCGAAGTGCTTTGCTACGTCGCCTGATCGCGGCATTGAGGAGAAACTGAAATGTCCCGTGTAGGAAAAATGCCAGTGACCATCCCCGCAGGTGTGGATGTGTCGATCAAGGATGACCAGATCAGCGTCAAGGGTGCTGGCGGTACCTTGCAATTGGCCGGTAATGCGCTGGTCGATGTTGTGCTGGATGCTGGCGTCATGAAGTTTGCGCCGGCCAATGAGTCCCGCGAGGCGAATGCCATGAGCGGAACGATGCGTCAGCTCGTGAACAACATGGTGATCGGTGTCAGCAAAGGCTTCGAAAAGAAGCTGAGCCTGGTCGGCGTGGGCTACAAGGCTCAGGCCCAGGGTTCCAAGCTAAGCCTGAACGTCGGTTATTCGCATCCGGTCAACAAAGAAATGCCCGCCGGCATCACGGTCCAGACCGCGTCGCCGACGGAAATTCTGATCAAGGGCGCCGACCGCCAGCGCGTTGGCCAGGTGGCTGCCGAGATTCGTGCCATTCGCCCGCCGGAGCCCTACAAGGGCAAGGGCATCCGCTATGTGGATGAGAAGATCACGATCAAAGAGACCAAGAAGAAATAAGGAGCGGCATCATGTTGACCAAGAAAGAGCAGCGTCTTCGCCGGGCCCGTCAAACCCGTATCCGTATCGCCAAGCAAGGAATTGCGCGGCTGACGGTGAACCGTACCAACCTGCACATCTACGCCACGGTCATTTCTGGCGACGGCAGCAAGGTGTTGGCTTCGGCTTCGACCAACGAGGCGGATGTGCGCAATGCATTGACCGGTTCGGCAGGCAAAGGTGGCAATGCCGCCGCAGCGCAGGCCGTCGGCAAGCGCATTGCCGAAAAAGCAAAAGCCGCCGGTGTGGAAAAAGTGGCGTTTGATCGCGCCGGGTTTGCGTATCACGGCCGCGTCAAGGCGCTGGCCGATGCAGCGCGCGAAGCTGGCTTGCAGTTCTAAGCGGATCGGAAACAGACATGGCTAAATTTCAGGCAAGAGCGCAAGGTGACGGTCCCGAGGACGGCATGCGCGAAAAGATGATCGCGATCAACCGCGTGACCAAGGTCGTCAAGGGCGGCCGCATTCTTGGTTTCGCCGCGTTGACCGTGGTGGGTGATGGCGATGGCCGCGTTGGCATGGGCAAGGGCAAGTCCAAGGAAGTGCCGGCTGCTGTGCAGAAGGCCATGGAAGAAGCGCGCCGTAACCTGAACAAGGTTTCCTTGCGCAACGGGACTATTCATCACAACGTAACCGGCCACCATGGCGCGGCATCCGTGATGATGGCGCCGGCCCCCAAGGGAACGGGCATCATTGCGGGCGGCCCGATGCGCGCCGTCTTCGAAGTGATGGGAATCACCGATATCGTCGCAAAGAGTCACGGCTCTTCCAACCCCTACAACATGGTTCGCGCCACGCTGGATGCGTTGACCAAGTCGACCACCGCGTCTGCCGTTGCGGCCAAGCGTGGCAAGACCGTCGAAGAACTCTTCGTCTGAACGGGAGTTTGAATATGACTACACAACAAACCGTCAAAGTCCAGCTGGTTCGCAGTCCGATCGGATGCAAGGAATCGCACCGTGCCACCGTCCGCGGTCTCGGCCTGCGTAAGCTCAACAGCACCAGTGAACTGCAGGATACGCCTGCAGTGCGCGGCATGATCAACAAGATCAGCTACCTGGTCAAAGTACTCTAAGAGGTCCCTGATGGAACTCAACACTATCAAGCATGCAGACGGCGCCAAGCACGCAAAGCGCCGCGTGGGTCGCGGCATTGGCTCCGGTCTGGGCAAGACCGCGGGTCGTGGTCACAAAGGCCAGAAGTCTCGCGCCGGCGGCTACCACAAGGTTGGTTTTGAAGGTGGACAGATGCCCATGCAGCGGCGCCTGCCGAAGCGTGGCTTCAAGTCTCATCTGCTGAAGTTCAACGCTGAAGTCACCTTGTCCGCACTGGAGCAGCTGGGCGCTCCCGAAGTGGATGTGCTGGCGCTGAAGCAAGCCGGTCTGGTGGGGCAGTTGGCCAAAGTGGTCAAGGTCATCAAGTCGGGATCGATCAGCAAGGCGGTGAAACTCAACGGCATCGGCGCGACCGCTGGCGCCAAGGCTGCCATCGAGGCGGCCGGTGGTTCGATTGCCTGAGCCGAAGCATTGAAGGCGAAGACCTGTGGCAACTAACGCGGCACAAATTGCAAAAACCGGCAAGTTCGGCGACCTTCGTCGGCGGCTGGTATTTTTGTTGCTCGCCCTGGTGGTCTATCGGGTCGGCGCCCATATTCCGGTCCCTGGAATTGATCCGGGTCAGCTCCAGCAGCTCTTCAAGGGGCAGCAGGGCGGGATCCTGAGTCTCTTCAACATGTTCTCGGGCGGGGCGCTGTCGCGGTTCACCATCTTCGCGCTGGGCATCATGCCGTATATCTCGGCATCGATCATCATGCAGTTGCTCACCTACGTGGTGCCCACGTTCGAGCAGCTGAAAAAAGAGGGTGAGTCCGGTCGTCGCAAGATCACCCAGTACACCCGTTTTGGAACCTTGGGGTTGGCACTTTTTCAGTCGCTGGGCATTGCTGTCGCATTGGAAAGCCAGGCTGGTCTGGTGATTGATCCCGGTCTGGGATTCCGCATGACCGCCGTGGTGACGCTGACCTCCGGAACGATGTTCCTGATGTGGTTGGGAGAACAGATCACTGAGCGTGGACTGGGTAACGGGATTTCGATCATTATTTTCGCGGGCATTGCCGCGGGCCTGCCGAATGCAATCGGGGGTCTTCTGGAGTTGGTTCGTACTGGTGCCATGAGCATTCTCGCGGCCATCTTCATTGTGACGATCGTGTGTCTGGTGACGTACTTCGTGGTTTTCGTCGAACGGGGTCAGCGCAAGATCCTGGTCAACTATGCTCGGCGCCAGGTCGGAAACAAGGTTTATGGTGGGCAGTCTTCGCATCTGCCGCTGAAGCTCAACATGGCGGGTGTGATTCCGCCGATCTTTGCGTCGTCGATCATCCTTCTGCCCGCGACGGTGGTCAGCTGGTTCAGTTCGGGTGAGTCGATGCGCTGGCTGAAAGACATCGCCGGTGCGTTGACGCCGGGACAGCCGATCTATGTGATGCTGTATGCGGGCGCGATTGTGTTTTTCTGCTTCTTCTATACCGCGCTGGTGTTTAACAGCCGCGAGACCGCAGACAACCTCAAGAAGAGTGGTGCCTTCGTGCCGGGTATTCGTCCGGGTGACCAGACGGCTCGCTACATCGACAAGATTCTGGTTCGCCTGACGCTGGCTGGTGCGGTCTATATCACGTTCGTTTGTCTGCTGCCCGAGTTCTTGATTTTGAAATACAACGTGCCTTTCTATTTCGGAGGCACCTCTCTGCTGATCATTGTGGTCGTGACGATGGACTTCATGGCCCAGGTGCAGAACTACCTGATGTCGCAGCAATACGAATCGCTTCTGAAAAAGGCGAACTTCAAGACGACGTTGAGCGGTTGAGTGTAGCCGGCGCAACAGCGTTGGGCGGGGTGAAGAATGAATGAAGGTGATCGCTGCAGGGCAGTGGATGATCTTAGGGTGTCGGTTCAATATGGTGAGCCATCGCGCAGGCGCCTGATGCAAGGCGCGCAGACTTTGGCAGTTTTTTCGCAACCAGCGGGTGGCGAGCTTTAGGAGAAAGAAATGAGAGTTTCGGCTTCGGTCAAGAAAATTTGCCGCAACTGCAAGGTCATCCGGCGCAAGGGTGTTGTTCGCGTGATTTGCAGCGACCCGCGCCACAAGCAGCGTCAAGGCTGATTGCAAGAGTTTTAGAGGACGAAAATGGCACGTATAGCTGGCATCAACATTCCGCCGCAGAAACATGCAGAAATTGGCCTGACCGCCATCTTCGGCATCGGACGCAATCGTGCGCGCAAGATTTGCGACGCATGTGGTATCGCATATTCAAAGAAGGTCAAGGACTTGACCGACGGTGATCTGGAGAAGATCCGCGATCAGATCGCCCAGTTCACGATTGAAGGTGATCTTCGTCGTGAAACCACGATGAATATCAAGCGTTTGATGGATATCGGATGCTATCGCGGCTTCCGCCACCGCCGTGGTCTGCCCATGCGTGGCCAGCGTACTCGCACGAATGCGCGTACCCGCAAGGGACCGCGCAAGGCTGCCGCGGCCCTGAAGAAATAATCAGGATTGAGAGTCAAAAATGGCAAAATCTCCCGCAAATAGCGCTGCACAGCGCGTTCGCAAGAAAGTTCGCAAGAACGTTTCGGACGGCATCGCCCACGTGCATGCGTCGTTCAACAACACGATCATCACCATCACGGATCGCCAGGGCAACGCCTTGTCTTGGGCGTCGTCGGGCGGACAAGGCTTCAAGGGTTCGCGCAAGTCGACTCCCTTTGCCGCCCAGGTCGCGTCGGAAGTCGCCGGACGGGCGGCCATTGAGCAGGGCATCAAGAATCTGGATGTCGAGATCAAGGGCCCTGGTCCGGGTCGCGAGTCGTCCGTGCGCGCATTGGCTGCGCTCGGCATCCGCATTTCGTCGATTGCTGACGTCACGCCTATGCCCCACAACGGTTGCCGGCCGCAAAAGCGCCGTCGGATCTGATTTCAACCAAGCCCACCGCCATCACAGATGCTGTGATGGCTCCCGCGCCAACGCGCGGCAGATGACATAAAGGAAGTTCAAGTGGCACGTTACCTCGGCCCCAAGGCCAAACTCTCCCGCCGTGAAGGCACCGACCTGTTCCTGAAGAGCGCGCGCCGCTCGATCAGCGACAAGTGCAAATTCGAATCCAAGCCCGGTCAGCATGGCCGCACTTCGGGTCAGCGTACTTCGGACTTCGGTCTGCAGCTGCGCGAAAAGCAAAAAGTGAAGCGGATGTACGGCATTCTCGAGCGCCAGTTCCGCAAGTACTTTGAAGAAGCCGACCGCCGCAAGGGAAACACCGGTGCCAACCTGTTGTTCATCCTGGAGTCGCGGCTTGACAACGTGGTTTATCGCATGGGCTTTGGTTCCACGCGTGCAGAAGCCAGGCAGCTGGTCTCGCACAAGGCGGTGACGGTCAATGGGCAGTCGGTCAACATTCCCTCGTACATGGTAAAGACGGGCGACGTCATTTCGGTGCGGGAAAAGTCGAAGAAGCAGACCCGTGTTTCCGAGGCGCTGCAACTGGCTCAACAAGTCGGCCTGCCGGCATGGGTTGAAGTGAACCTGGACAAGGTTGAAGGTGTTTTCAAGAAGGTGCCAGATCGCGACGAGTTCGCTGCTGACATCAACGAATCCCTCATCGTCGAACTGTATTCCCGCTGATACGGACCCAGGTTCAATCAATTGCGCCAATGCCACCGTGTCGTGCGGTGGTTGGCGCGTCATCAGCCTTACCGGTGGAACGAACTGGGGGTATTGATAAGGATGTCTGAATGCAAACCAATTTGCTGAAACCCAAAGCCATCAACGTCGAGCATATCGGCCTGAACAGGGCGAAAGTGACGCTCGAACCGTTCGAGCGTGGCTATGGCCACACCTTGGGCAATGCGCTACGGCGCGTGCTGCTCTCGTCCATGGTGGGCTATGCGGCGACCGATGTCACGATCGCTGGGGTGTTGCACGAGTATTCGTCGATCGATGGCGTGCAGGAGGATGTGGTCAACATTCTGCTGAACCTCAAGGGTGTGGTGTTCAAGCTCCACAACCGCGATGAAGTGACACTCAGCCTGCGCAAGGATGGTGAAGGCGCTGTCACTGCGGCGGATATCCAGACGCCGCACGACGTCGAGATCATCAATCCGGACCATGTCATTGCCACCCTTTCCCAAGGCGGCAAGCTGGACATCCAGATCAAAGTGGAGAAGGGCCGTGGCTACGTTCCGGGCACGATGCGGCGCTATGCCGACGAGTCCACCAAATCGATCGGCCGCATTGTTCTTGACGCTTCGTTTTCGCCTGTCAAGCGGGTCAGCTACACCGTTGAGAGCGCCCGCGTTGAGCAGCGCACTGATCTCGACAAGTTGGTGATGGAGATCGAGACCAATGGCGCCATCACGGCGGAAGACGCGGTCCGCGCGTCCGCCAAGATTCTTGTCGAGCAGCTGGCCGTGTTTGCGCAGCTCGAGGGCAGTGAACTGGCCGCTTTTGACGTTCCGGCGCAACGCGGCGGCAACGCACAATTCGACCCGATTCTGCTGCGCCCGGTGGATGAACTCGAACTGACCGTCCGTTCTGCGAATTGCCTGAAGGCGGAAAACATCTACTACATCGGTGACCTGATCCAGCGCACGGAAAACGAGCTGTTGAAGACGCCAAATCTGGGGCGCAAATCGCTCAATGAAATCAAGGAAGTTCTCGCGTCTCGTGGTTTGACGCTGGGGATGAAGCTCGAGAGCTGGCCGCCCGCCGGACTCGACAAGCGTTGATGGGGCGTTGATGACCGCTCCAGCGCGGTCATCAACATGACGCGGGGTACCTGAAACGGCCACGCGCTTGAACAATAAATGAAATGAAAGGACTGCATCATGCGTCACGGACACGGACTACGTAAACTGAACCGAACCAGCGAGCACCGTCTCGCGATGCTTCGCAACATGATGAACTCGTTGCTCGAGCATGAAGCCATCAAGACGACGGTGCCTAAGGCCAAGGAACTCCGTCGCGTTGTTGAGCCGATGATCACACTGGCCAAGGAGCCGACACTCGCCAACCGGCGCCTTGCATTCAACCGCCTGCGCGACCGCGACATCGTCACCAAGTTGTTCAACGTGCTCGGTCCCCGGTACAAGGCCCGTCCGGGCGGCTATACCCGTATTTTGAAAATGGGTTTCCGTGTGGGCGACAACGCGCCCATGGCCCTGGTCGAGTTGGTGGACCGCCCGGTTGAAGTCGATGCAACGACTTCGGGCGAAGCCGCCGCATAAATGCTATAATTTCCTTCTTATCGCGCGATGGAGCAGCCTGGTAGCTCGTTGGGCTCATAACCCAAAGGTCGCAAGTTCAAATCTTGCTCGCGCAACCAAATTTCAGCCCTGACAGCTGACAAAAAAACGCCCACAGATGTGGGCGTTTTTGTTGGTGAGCCGGTGCGGACACGAACGCTGGGCGGTTCAGGACCTGTCTTGAGTGGAATACCTCTACCCCTAACCGGGCCGGGTTGAACGACCAGAAGGATCGGGGTATCAGTGAGGCGCCTGCCGGCCGCTATGGCGCCGTCGTCTGACCCGCGCCAAGGGGCGCCCAACCAGTCGCAAATCGACTCGCAACTGGCGCCGCTCAGGGAGAACCGTGTAGTCTGGGCCTTTCCTGGGCGCTGGCGCTCTGAAACAGAAGAGGCATGCCCCTGCCGGGGCAAAGAAAGACTTCCGTCGCAGGATGCGGCGGAAGCAGGAATGACCGAATGGTGCGGCTGGCGGGGATCGAACCCACGACCCTTGGCTTCGGAGGCCAATACTCTATCCACTGAGCTACAGCCGCAGTTTCCCACAGGGAAAAGGGAGCGAATTATCGCATGCAGGCGCATGCCGGCAGCCGGGACTCGCCGTATGATCTGCTAATATTTTTCACTACAGGAGGAAATGCAATCATGACCGACTATTCCGAAGCGACATTGGCCACCAAGGAAAAACTGGCGGCCGATTTGAGGCTGGTGATCGCCGATGCCGAAGAACTCCTTCAGATCACATCCAGCCAGACCGGTGACAAGGTGGCCGAATTGCGCGCGCGTGTCGGCGAGAACCTTCGCGTTGCACGCGCCAAGCTGTCCGAGGCTGACGCGGCCCTCCGCGACAAGGCGCGCGAAGCGGCCCGTGCCACCGATGACTATGTGCACGAGAACCCGTGGCGCTCTATCGGCATTGCGGCGGGCGCTGGCCTGCTGGTCGGTTTGTTGATCGGTCGTCGTTGATGCGCGCCCGCCAGCCATGAACGCTCCGGAGCCCCCGGAACGCCTGGCGGTGTCGTTGCGCGGCTTTGCCGCGAGCCTGATCGAGTTTCTTGCCGTGCGCCTGGAACTCGTCAGCGTTGAGGCGCGCGATGAAGCCTTGCGCCTTGGCGAGTTGCTGCTTTACGGGGCCATCGCGATTGTTCTGTTGAGCCTGGGTTTGACTTTCCTGGCCGTGTTGTTGACCGTTCTGCTTTGGGACACCCACCGGCTCCTGGCGCTGGCCGTCTTTTCTGCGATCTTTCTCACTCTGGGTGCTGTGGCGTTCGTTGCTGCACGAGCCCGTCTGAACCAAGGCTCCCGTCTTTGGGGAGCCAGTCTGGCCGAACTTGAGCGTGACAAGGAAAGGCTGCGCTCATGAACCGGCGCCGCCAAGAGCTGGCCCTGCGCCGGGAACAACTCCTGGCGCGATCGGATCAGCTGCGGCAGGCACTCACGGTCCAGTCCGCGGCATGGCTGCCCGTGCTGGCAATGGGCGATCGGGCACGGGCCGCAGGGCAATGGTTGCAACAGCATCCCGGCATCGTGTTTTCTGCCGTGGTGGTGGTGGTGGTGGTGCGACCGCGGCTGGTCTGGCGCTGGAGCTTGCGGGCATGGTCCGCGGTGCGGTTCGTCAGAACCCTGCGGAGCAATCTGGGTGGTTTGGGTCTGTACTGAAGCCTTGGGCTGACGAGCCGGTAACCGGCTCAATCGATATAATTCACAGCTTTTCGTTCCCCGTTTTCGGGCCACCTGCGATTTTCTGAGGACACCATGAGCGCCAACGGTCAAGACTCCAGCCACGAAGAAGCCCACACCGGCCCGATCAAGAACCCCAAGCAGCTGCTGCTGGCCAGTTTTTATGCTTTCGTGCTTCCGATCTTCGTGATCATCGGCCTGGTGTATTACGTCACCTCATCTTCCAAGCCGCAGTCCGAGTCCGAGAATGCTGAAAAGGCCGTTGCGTCGAGGATTCAGAAAGTCGGTTTTGTCGAAATCCGTGACGCGAACCGTCCGCTGAAAGCGGGCGAAGAGGTCTTCAAGGCGCAGTGCTCGGCCTGTCATTTGACCGGTGCAGCCGGTGCACCCAAGTTCCAGGATGCGGCAGCCTGGGCTGCGCGCAACGCGACGGGTTACGACGCTCTGCTGAATTCCGCGCTCAAGGGCAAGAATGCCATGGGTCCGCAGGGCGGCGGTGATTTCTCCGATGTGGAAATCGGTCGCGCCGTGGTGTACATGGCCAATGCCGGTGGCGCCAAATTTGAAGAGCCCAAGGCTCCTGCGGCACCGGCAGCCGATGCGGCTGCGGCGCCAGCGTCTGCCGCGGCTAAATAGGCCTTCCCTGACATGAAAAAGCCGGTCGATGACCGGCTTTTTCTTTGACTGTGCGCTGCGCTGGTGAAGCCAGCTGGCTGGACGCGGCCTTGCGCCATCCCACCCGGCCAAACGGCGATGAGGCGCTATCCCATGTGAGGGTTCATCGCAGGAGAACGGTGTGCCGCCTGCGGACTTGGCACGAAACCGAATCGCTCAGGCAGTTCCGATGCGAGCACATCCTGCGGCGACCATTGTTCGCCCTCGACCGCTTCCGCCGCTTGCGCGACGTCTTGGGTGTGCACCAGCCCAAAGCCCAGGTCAGTGTCCAGGTACACCCGCCCCATCTCATCCAGCAGGCAGCTCCGCACCCGAGCTGCCCGACCGGTGTGCGACGCCACCGCGCAGACCTCCCCAGGCCTGTGCTGCAGGCGCCAGATCCAGGGTGTGGCTTCCAGTTCAACGTAGACGCGTTGTGGTCCGTTCTGGAAGAACCACCGGCCGGCCGGGTCGCTTTCATAGTTGCGCTGGATGAACTCGATCAGCTTTTCGTGCTTGAGCAGCGAGCCCCGCGCACCGGGGGGACCGGGCTGCTCAAACGAGGGGAACGGACCGAGGGCCTGCGTGCGGTCATCGCGCATGTACCAGTTGCCTCGCGCGTCCAGCCCCAGCCAGCCATAGCAGTCGGGCACATTGGGCCATTTGGCGAGCGCCTGTCTGACGATGTCGTCCATGGCGCGATTATTGACGAGCGGGGCCCAGCGTGCCGAGCAGCCATTGGCCGACCGCCTCGGGCATGGTCTGAACATGGCCGGGCGGGCGCCCTTGGGCGAAGCCGACGTGGCCGCCATGCCGCGGTTGCCACAGCGTGACGGCTGGGCCCACCTCGTGCTGTCCAGGCAAGCTGCTGGCCGGCACGAAGGGGTCGTTGAGCGCGTTGACCAGCAACGCGGGGATGCGGATGCGCGGCAGGTGTGGCTTGGCCGAGGCGCGCGCCCAATAGTCTTCGGTGCTGCGAAAGCCGTGCAGCGGCGCGGTGAAGTGCTGGTCGAAGGCGTGCAGGTCGCGCGCGGCCAGCAAGGCGGCGCGATCAAACAACCCTGGGTGCTGAGCCAGCTTGGCCAGTGCCTTGGGTTTCATGGTGTTGAGGAACATGCGGGTGTAGACCAGACGGTTGAAGCCGCGTCCGATGGCGTGGCCCCCCGCTGCCAGGTCGATGGGGGACGACACGGCCGCCACCGCATCGGCAACCTCGCTCGCTGCCGCGCCCATTTCACCGGCCCAGCGCATCAGCGCGTTGCCCCCCAGCGAGATGCCCACCACGAGCAAGGGACCGCCACCTTGGGCCGTTTGGCGGGCCCGCAGCCGGCGCAGGATCCAGTCGATCTCCTCGAAGTCACCCGAGTGGTAGGCGCGCGGCCCATGGTTGAGTTCACCGCTGCAGCCGCGAAAGTGCGGCACCGCGTAGGCGAGGCCGCAGCGGACGCACCAGTCGGCAAAGGCTTCAGCGTAGTGGCTGCGCGAAGAACCCTCCAGACCATGAAAAAGCACCAGCAAGGGCCGGCGCTCGGGTTCCGGTCGGACCTGTGGCTGCTTGTCGCCGACAGGCGAAGCTTGCGCACCCGGCGGGTCGAGGAAGTCCACGTCGATGAAGTCGCCATCCGGCGTGTCCCAGCGTTCACGCTGGTACTGGGGGGGGCCCCCTGTCACGCGCCGCGCGTACAGGGCCGGCCAGATGGTCTGAAGGTTGCCACCAGGCAGCCACCAGGGCGCTCTGTATTTCATAGCTGAATTCGACCATCCGACGATGGGATGTGGTCGATTCTGATCAAAAAAAGCGCTGCTGACGGTGTCCGTGCCGCTGGTTCGGGCAACCGGGCTCGCCGCGGCATCAATGCAGCACCTGTGGTCCGCTGGCGATCTCCTCGGCGTCCTGCAGCGTGCCGGGGCTGGCGTGATGGGCCACCATGCGCCAGCCCTGAGCCGTGCGGTGGTAGACGTTGGTGGCGATGACACAGGCGGGCTGTGGCCCCTCCTCGGTCATCACGATCACGCGTTCCAGCACGTTGTGCATTGCGCTGGCCAGCGACTCCACCTTGCGCACCCGCTGGGCCAGCACCGGGATGCCGCCATTGGCAAACACTGCCTCGAACGCGGCGCGGATGGCGGCACTGCCCACGAGCCGGGGCCCGCCCGGGTGCACGCACACGATGTCATCTTCATCGGCCCAGCAGGCCATGAGTTGCGTGATGTCGGCGTTCTGCAGCGCTTCATAGAAGGCGGTTTCGACATCGTCGGGCGTGCCGCCCACAGTGGCGGCGCGGAGCCTGGCCTTGGACATGGTGCGAATCGGTGCCAGTATGGAAGTTGGATTGGGTGAGAAGCGATTTTGCCGTGGAATGCCGCGGCCGGCACGGACCGGGAGGGCTGGTATGCCCCTATAGTGCGGGATGCGGGCTCCGCAGGGGCATTCTGAAAGGCTTGATCATGAAAAGATGGTTTCTGATGGTGGTCGCCGTGCTGGCGCTCAGCGGCTGCGGCTACAACGATTTCCAGCGGCTGGACGAGCAGACCAAGGCCGCCTGGAGCGAGGTGCTGAACCAGTACCAGCGCCGCGCCGACCTGGTACCCAACATCGTGGCCACGGTGAAGGGCGAGGCCGCCTTCGAGCAGGACACACTGACCAAGGTGGTGGAGGCGCGGGCCAAGGCCACGTCGATCCAGGTCACGCCCGAGACGCTGAACAACCCCGAGGCCTTCAAGAAATTCCAGCAGGCACAGGGAGAGCTCGGCGGCGCGCTCAGTCGACTGATGGTGTTGAGCGAGCGCTACCCCGACCTCAAGGCCAACCAGGGTTTTCGTGACCTGCGCGTACAGCTCGAAGGCACCGAAAACCGCATCACCGTGGCGCGCAACCGCTACATCCAGGCGGTGCAGGAGTACAACGTGCTGGCCCGCAGCTTCCCGAGCAACCTGACTGCCATGGTGTTCGGTTACCAGCCCAAACCGAGCTTCGCGGTGCAGAACGAAGCGCAGATTTCGGCCCCACCGGTGGTGGATTTCGGGAAAAAGTAAGGTAAAAGTGCCGCATCCCAGCGTCAATGGGTCACATATTGCTATCAAGTCCATAGCGATTTCGCTCTGGCTGTGCCTTGTGGCGCTGGCCGCAGTAGCCCACGCCCAGGCGGTGCAACCGGTGCCGGCGCTGGTGGCGCATGT
Source organism: Candidatus Skiveiella danica (assembly GCA_016721925.1). Classification (GTDB taxonomy): domain Bacteria; phylum Pseudomonadota; class Gammaproteobacteria; order Burkholderiales; family Burkholderiaceae_C; genus Skiveiella; species Skiveiella danica. The sequence goes on along the minus strand of JADKHE010000011.1, from coordinate 5,423 downwards.
GATCGATGCCACGGGCACGCTCCAGGCCGGCCAGCAGGCGGCGCTGGAGGCCAAACTGGCCGCGTTGGAGTCCACCAAAGGCTCGCAGGTCGTGGTGCTGATGGTGCCCACCACCGCACCCGAGGATATCGCCAGCTACGCCAACCGGGTGGGCAACACCTGGAAGATCGGTCGCAAGGATGTGGGCGATGGCGTGCTGCTGGTGGTGGCCAAGGACGACCGCAAGCTGCGCATCGAAGTTGCCAAGGCGCTGGAAGGTGCCATCCCCGACCTGGCCGCCAAACAGATCATCGATGAGGCGCTGACGCCGCACTTCAAAGCGGGCGATTACGCCGGCGGGCTGGATGCTGCCGTGGACCAATTGGCCGCGCGCATCAAGGGCGAACCGTTGCCATCGGTCACTCGCGCCGACAGCGGCGGGAGCGATCCGCGAGGCGACGGCTTTCAGTGGTGGGATCTGGCCATCTTCCTGTTCGTGGCCGTGCCGGTGGTCGGCGGGGTCGTCAAGCGGATCTTCGGACGCGGCCTGGGTTCGCTGCTGACCGGCGGTGCGGTCGGCGCCGTGGCGCTGCTGGTGACGTCCAGCATGGTTCTTGCCGTCGTGGCGGGCCTGGTGGCCATGCTGTTCACCCTGCTGGCCTCGCTTCCCACTGGGGGACGCGGCTTGACGGGCTGGGGCGGCGGCGGGGGTGGCTGGAGCAGCGGCGGAGGCAGCGACGGAGGTGGATTCAGTTCGGGCGGTGGTGGCGACTTCGGCGGCGGCGGAGCCAGTGGTGACTGGTAGGACAAACACAGCATGACAACCCTGATGCAATCCCTGCACACCCTGCTGCGCCATCGCTGGCGCGACGAGTCCGATGCCCGCCGCACCCTGCCGCCCGAGGCGATGGAGCGCTTGAAACAGCGCGTGGCGGCCAGCGAACGTCGCCACACCGGCCAGATCCGCATCGCGGTCGAGGCGGGCCTGCCATCGAGCTACCTGTGGAGGCACATCCGCAAGGGCGTGCCTTTGCGCCAGATCGTCCGGGAGCGTGCGGTCATGCTGTTCGGCAAGCTGCGCGTCTGGGACACCGAGCGCAACAACGGCGTGCTGATCTACCTCCTGCTGGCTGACCAGGCCATCGAGCTCGTGGCGGATCGAGGGCTGAACCGCTGCGTCAGCAACGCCGACTGGAAGGCCATGGTCGCGCGCATGGGGCAGGCGTTTCAGGCAGGACAATTTGAAGACGGGTTGACGCAGGCGCTGGAAGAGGTCTCCGCCGTTCTGGTGGCGCATTTCCCGTGCGAGGACGGAGAGCCGTTGTCCGGTGAACGTGCCAACGAACTGCCGGACGCCCCGGCGCTGATCTGAAGCGATCTATCGTGGGCCGTTCAGTGGCCGGATCGGCCCTTGGGCTCCAGCAGCCGCCGATTGATCGCATGGGCGGCGTCGAGCTCCTGCTGCAGCGCGCGGCTCACCTGGGTGAAAGTCATGAGCTTGCGGTTGGCCTCGCGCAGATGATCGGACAAGCGCTTCGAAATGGCCAGCAGCAGACGCGCCGCCACGCCAGGCTGTTCCTGCATCAGGCGGGCCAGGGCCTCGCGCGACAGGCGTCCCGCCGCAACGTTGGTGGCCGCAACGCAGGTGGCCGAGCGTGGCGAGCCGTCGATCAACCCCATTTCGCCGATCAGGCTGCCCGGGCCCAGCACCGTTACCACCAGTCCTTCGCTGGTGGGTGACGCCTGGCTCTCCACGGTCACGTCGCCATCGATGACCAGCATCATGTAGTCGACGTCGGTCGCATCGCCCGCACGGAAGATGGTGGTGTCGGCATCGATGCGGCGCGGTTGCATGTAACGCACCACCTCGCGCGCATCCGGCAGGCTCAGCTGCACCAGGGCGCCAGGCGTCACCAGCAGGTGCGCAGCGCGCTCCTGAACAGGCATTTGAGGGTCGAAGGTGTCGGACATCGTGCATGCATTGTAGGAGTGGGCGCGCCATTTGTGTGGCCATATGCCCTGCCATTGCCCGGAGAATCAGTTTTCCGGCTCGCTGCGCGACGGTTGCCCATGCAGAGGCGCTGCCCATTCGGCATGGTCTTTCGGAAAGGCGGCACGGAAGCGCACCAGTTGCTGCAAGGCTTCGTCATCCCGGCCGAGCATCACCGCGCTTTCAATCGCTTTCTCGATGACCCGCGGCTCGGGCGAGAACGTCAGCAGGGATGTGGCCATGGCGTGCGTCCATTTCGCGTTGCCACGTTCCAGCGGGGTGGTGGTCAGTTCGGCGAAGCGCACCTGGTCGCGGAAGATCCAGACCCCGCGGACCTTCTCCAGCGTGTGGTCGCGGTAGGCGGCGGCCCGCTCGTCGGGTGCCAGGTAGATCTGCTGGGCGCGGTGATAGTCCAGCGCACCCAGCGCGACGCCAGTCATCAGAGGCAGGGCCAGTGCGACGGCCACAAAGGGGCGGCTGGCGTTCGCCTGCCGGGCCGGCCACAACAGGCCCAAGGAAATGCCCAGCGCCATCTGGAACGGGCCATACCACAGCGGATACTCCAGCAGGCTGTGCAGCGCGAGCACCGCCAGCACGGTCCATGCCAGTTGCCGCAGGGGGTCGGACTCGCGCCAGGGGCGGGAACGCCAGGTCGCCCACAGGGCGGCGCCGCACAGGATCAGCGCCATCGGAACACCCAGTTCCACCGCCAGGTGCAAAGGCAGGTTATGGGCGTTGTCGAGGATGTCGCAGAACCGCGCACCTTCATACAGGTGCATGTAATGGGCGTAGTCCAGCCGGCCCCAGCCCCAGCCGAACCACGGCTTTTGCCCGATCAGCTCGAGCACGTTCGACCACAAGGTCATGCGGCTTGAACACGTTGGCGCCCCCTCGCTCAGCCTGGTGAAGATGCCTGGATGGGTGCCGGCGGTAAACAGCATCGGCAGGCCCACCGCCGCAATCAGGTAAGCGGGCACGACCGGCGCCAGCGCCCAGCGCGCGGCGCGCTCCCGGTGCAAGCCCCAGATCCCGGCCAGGCCCAGGATCAGCAGGAGTTCAAACAGGCCTGTGCGCGAATGCGACAGCGCGTTTCCAGCCGCCAGCAGGGCAGCGGGCAGGATCACGCGCAAGGGCCGATGGAACCAGGCGTCGTTGCGAGCCAGCCAGAGCAGGGCACACAGCGCAATGCTGGTCAGGCTCGCGTACAGATTGCGCTGGCGCAGGTTGCCAAAGGCCTCGCCGAAGTTGGCGTGGCTGACCCAAGGTGCCAGGCTGCTTCCCATGCCCGTGTATTGCAGCCAGCCCATGAGGGCACTGGCCAGTCCGGCGAGCAGCCAGGCGCGGGCCACCAGGCGCGCATCAGCCCGACCTGAGCCTGAGAAACGAATGGCGCAGGCCAGAATGGCCAGCAGGCTCATGCCCAGTGCCAACGTTTCTGCACCGGGGGGAAAGCCGGTCTGCCAAAGGGCTGCGCCGAGAAAAAGCAAGGCGACCGCACCGAATCGCTTCAGAATTGCCGTCGCATCCTGAATGGGGGCGCGGGTCATTGACAGCGCTGCAGCACAGGCCCAGCTGACCAGAAGAGGTGCAACGCTGGCTGTGGGGCCCAGGGTGAAGGGACTGAGCCAAGGGAGGATGATGAAGAGGAAAAGGGCGGCTTCCGTCACGGCCCTGATCCCAGCATCTTTTTTTCCAGCGTCTGCGGATCATCCTTCCAGCAGACCCATGCTTCTTCCACCAGAGCAGAAAACTCACGCTTGAACCGCGCCTCGCTGAACCCTTCGGCCCACTGGCGGCAAGCATCGGGGCTGATGCGCCCAGAAAGGCGCTCAAAATCTTCCACGGCCTCCATCAGTGAGGCCGCCGTTTGCTGTGGAAACAATAGCCCCGTTGGCTCTGGCAGTTGTCGCACGTCTCGCACGGTTTCGACAGAGCCGCCGGCCCCATAGGCGACCACCGGCGTGCCGCAGGCCTGCGCCTCCACCGGCGAGATGCCGAAATCCTCGTGCGCGGCAAAGATGAACGCCCGCGCCGCCGCCATGTGCTGCTGCACCACGTCGTCGGGTTGCCAGCCCATCAAAGTCACATTCGCCGGGCAATGTGCCTTGAGAGCGGCCAGTTCAGGCCCATCGCCGATCACCGCCAGTTTGCGCGTGGGCATGGCCGCGAACGCAGCCACTATCAGGTCCACCCGTTTGTACGAAACCAGGCGCGACACCGTGACGTAGAAATCATCCTTTTGCCCTTGAGGTGTGAAGTGATCGACGCGCACGGGTGGGTAGATCACCTTCGCCGGTCTCCGGTAAGTGCGCCAGATGCGCTGCCGAACGTGGTGAGAGATGCCAACGAACAGGTCCACGTTGTTGGCCGTCTGGCGGTCCCATTGACGCAAGCGGTGAAACATCCAGCGCGCCAACAAGCCCTTGAGTCCGCGATCGAGCCGGTAGTCCGCCAGATATTGGTGATGCAGATCCCACGCATATCGCATTGGCGAATACACATAACTCAGGTGCAACTGCTGAGCTGTCGTCAAAACACCCTTCGCAAAGGCGTGCGAACTTGAGATGATGACATTCGCTTCCCGCACATCATGAGCTTCAACCGCCAGGGGCGTGATGGGCAGGTAGTTCCAGAAGCGTTTGGCCACGAAAGGTGCGCGTTGCAAGCAGGTCGTCTTGATATCCCTGGTGCCCAGCTTGGCACGGTTTGCATCCGACAGGTAGTTTATGGTCGCGAAAAGCCGTGCATCCGGATAGCAGTCAAGCATGACCCGGATCGCATCCTCGGATCCGCCCCACTCGGTCAGCCATTCGTGGACGATATGAATCCGCCGCAGTCTTTCGTTTACTAGCTTTTCCATCTCAGGTCCGTCGTATCCCGTAGCATGATCAAGAGTGCCTCATGCTGATTACATTCCGGTGCCGAATGAAACCTGGTGATGCCTGAGTACCGTGGCATCATAATTCCACAAGCCCTGAAAGTTTCAGGCGCCACTTGTTGAGATTTTCGCCGGAGGTTATCTTTGAAAGCAGTCATTCTTGCCGGCGGCTTGGGGACTCGTATCAGCGAAGAGTCCTATTTGAAGCCCAAGCCGATGATTGAAATCGGCGGGAGGCCTATCCTTTGGCACATCTTGAAGACATATTCGCACCACGGCATCAACGATTTCATTATCTGTTGTGGCTACAAAGGCTATGTGATCAAGGAATACTTCGCCAATCACTTCCTGCACATGTCCGACATCACGTTCGACATGGTCAACAACAAGATGGAAGTGCACCAGCAACACGTCGAGCCCTGGCGAGTCACGTTGGTGGACACGGGCGACGAAACCATGACCGGTGGGCGCCTCAAGCGCGTGGCGCCCTACCTTGCAGGCGAAGAGGCGTTCTGCTTCACCTACGGTGACGGCGTCGGTGATGTCGATATCACAGCACTGGTCGACTTTCACCGC
>JADKHE010000010.1 GCA_016721925.1 Candidatus Skiveiella danica | reverse complement strand
ATTGATAACGAGTTTCCGCACTCGGCGGACCGAGATGGACATAATTATGGACTGAAAAACCACGCTTGGTCAACGCGCGCTCCGAGCAAGTCCAGTGCGAGCCATGGACAGCCAGCAGTAGCCAATGTACCCGAGCCCTCAACGTCACGAGGCCGGTTCATCTCCCTTTGGCAGGAACCTCGCGGGCGCGCTGCAGAAACCGCTTCATGGGCTCAGAGGGTTCGGCGCTGCGGCGCAGCAGGTAGGTGGACAGCATGGGCGGCGTGCCGGCCAAGGGGCGAACGGTTATGTCGGGGCGGTTCAGGGTCTGCACCTGCGAGGCAATGGCGAAACCTAGGCCATAACCGGCACCGACCAGAGTCAGCATCACGCCTAGGCTCGTCACCTGATCTACCAGCTTGAGCGGCTTGGACGCACCTTGAAGCACCGCCTGGATCTGGTGGTGGCAGCCCGATCCCGCGTCCGGATGGCACAGTACCAACGGAAACTTCAAGGCTTCATCCAATGGCACTTCCGCGTGCGCCAACAAGGGGTGGCGTGCGGGCACGATCACCGACAGCGGATCGGTCCACACCGGCTCGGCGACGAGGCCATCATGTACCGCGTTTGACAACGCAAAGCCGATGTCCAGCAGATCGTCGTGCAGCGTCCTTGAGCTGCTGCGCGAAAGGCAGCTCGAAGACGCGAATCTCCAGCTCGGGCTCATCCTCGCGGCTGCGTGCCAGCAAGGTGGCGATGCGGGGCTGCGCCAAGCTGTCGCAGATGGCGATGCGCAGATAACCCTGATAGCCCTGCGCCGCCGCCTTTGCGGCACTCACCGCCTGCTCCACGGTGGCCAGCACGCGCCGGCACTCACCGAGGAACACTTGACCGGCCCAGGTCAGTCGCGTCTGGTGCGCGCTGCGGTCGAACAACTGCACGCCGAGCGTGGCTTCGAGATTTCGCATTGCGCGCGACACAGGCGATTGTTCTACGCCAAGGCGCTCGGCCGCTCGCGCGAAATGCAGTTCTTCCGCGACCGCAACGAAATAGCGCAGTAGTCTGAGTTCCAATGCGGCCTCCTGTTTGCCTCGTTCCTGGCCTGCGTCCACCTCATGCGGATTGCGCCTCGCTTTCTCCTTCGATGATTGGCAAGAGGTTCCGGCGTTGCATGCTTGCCTATTCGGATAGGCAGATCGCATCCGAAAATTACGGAGGTTGAGGCGGAACGCTACCTGGCCGAAGACCCGAGAACCTCAATCGCCGCGACGCTGCACTACCGCCTGATCCACAGGTTCAGTTCAATCAATTCCCGGGTTGCAGCTCCACACGCACCTCGCGCGATTTGCCGGCCCGCTCCACTGACAAGACCACCACATCGCCGACCTTCCTGTCGTCTAGCCGCGCGAGCAGCTTGGCCACATCGTCCGTCGCCTGGCCATCAACATCGATGATGCGGTCGCCCGGCACGATGCCTTGCGGCGTGACTTCGACACCCGCGAGGCCGGCCTTGTGCGCTGCCGAACCAGGGGTAACACGCAACACGAACACGCCCTTGCTTCCAGTCAGCGCCAGCAGGCGCTGATTGAGCTGTTCGTCCACCTCAATGCCCAGCGCCGGACGGATGTACTTACCGGTCTTGATGAGTTGCGGGACTACGCGCATGACGGTGTCCACCGGCACGGCGAAACCAATCCCGGCCGAGGCGCCGGAGGGGCTATAGATCGCCGTGTTGATGCCGATGAGCCTTCCTGCCGAATCGAGCAGCGGCCCGCCCGAGTTGCCAGGGTTGATGGCGGCGTCGGTCTGGATCAGGTGATCGATGGCCGGGCCGCCCGCTTCTCCGGGTAACGAGCGGTCAAGCGCGGAGACGATGCCGGTGGTGAGCGTCCAGTCCAGGCCGAAGGGGTTGCCGATAGCGAACACCTTCTGACCCACCTTGAGGTCGGCACTGGTGCCGACCGGCACGGCCGGCGGGCGCTTGAAACCGACGCCAATCTTGAGCACGGCGATGTCGTGCGCTGGGCTCGTCCCCACCAGTGCGGCCTGGTAGTCGCGACCGTCGGCAAGCTTGACGGTGGCTTCGGACGCGCCCTGGATGACGTGGAAGTTGGTGACGACATGGCCGGCGTCGTCCCAGATGAAGCCCGATCCCGTGCCACGAGGCACGGAGAAGACATTGCGCGTCCAGACGTCGCGCACCAGCTGCGCGGTGGTGATGTAGACCACCGAGGCGCGCGATTTCTCGAACAGTTCGATGTTGGCCTTTTCATCAGCGGCCAGATCGCCACGCGGCGTGACGGTGCGCTCTGCCGCTTCGCGCGGACTGAACCAGGCCTCGATGGCGGGCAGGAACTGCCAGAACAGCATGAGCGCGGCAATGCAGGCGGTGATGAAGAGCCAGCGACGGATAAAGTGGTCCTGTGGCGGGCGCGCGTACGGGTCGGGGTAGGCCATGAGAAGTCTCCTGTTGATAGGCAATCAGCGCCACAGCCCGCTCGGGCGCCAGCGCGGCGGGCGCGGCGTCACAGCGGATTCCGGCAAGAAATGGGGCGCGTGGAGTGGCAACGCTGATGCTGGCCCACGCGCCAACGTCAGTAGGCGTGAGATGCGTTCTTGCGTGGCCGGATGCGTGCGCAACCAGGAGGGTTCGGGATTGCCCCATCCCGGCCACAACCAGGCGCGCCAGGAGCGGCTGACCCGCTCGATTTTCGCCAGCGCGGACGCCAGCCCCTGCGGGTCGCCAGTCAGTTCCGCAGCGAGGCGGTCAGCGTCGAACTCACGCACGCGAGACAAGCCGAGCTGTGCGAGCAGGGCCAGCTGGGGCGATGCGGCCAATAACAACAAACCAGGCCAATAGACCTCCGCCGCGCCAACCAGCAGCGCGGGCAGGTTGAGCAGGATCGCGATCTGTCCCATGAGGGCCAGCAGGCTCGTGAAGCGACTGACGGAATCCGCCAGCCCCATGACGCGCAGATCCTCACTGGCGATGTGCGCGATCTCGTGCGCGAGCACACCCGCCAGCTCGCGTGGGCTCAGGCGGCGCAGCAGGCCATCGGTGAGGGCGATCGATGCCTCCTGCTTCGATCCGGTGGCGAAGGCGTTGACGACGGCACTGGGCACGTAGTGCGGCACCGGCGTGGCGGGCAAACCGGCACGGGCGGGCAGCTCGCGCAACAGGGCCCACATCTCGTGGGCTTCTTGCGGGTGCAAGGCCCGTACGCGGTACAGGCGCAAGCTCAGCGCCGACGCGGCTGCCGGTTCCAGCAGCAACGCGCCTGCAACGGCAAACAGCGCGAGCCACAGGCCGCTTTCCCCGAACAGCAGGCTCCCTGCGGCGGCTGCGATCCCGACCAGGGTCAGGACCAACAGCCCGGTCTGCAGGCGGTTGAGCCAGCGGTGTTGCAACAACGCCGCGCGCGGGTCACTGGGATGATGACGGGTCATGTTCAGAGGTCTCGGCGGCGCGGTCGCCGCGCTTGCGCAGCAGCCAGTAGGTCGCACCCAGAGCCAGCGTGGCGCCTGCAAGCGCGGCGATCTTGCCAGGGCTCGCCTCGGGGTCGAGGATCACGAACTTGCGCGCCAGCGCGATCAGACCGATGAGGATCACGGTCTTGACCTGGATGATGCTGTCCCGACGCAGCGCCACGCGCACGATGGAATGCTTGAACTCCATCGCGATCAAGAGCGTCATGATCATGCCGAACACACTCTGGAATACCTTGTGATCCAGGGGATTGAAGGCATCGAGGACCAGCAGCGTGAAGACGATGGCGATGAGCTGGAACAGCGACACCACGATGATGACGGCAATCACCGCCGACAGCACGAGCGCGACGACCTGCTCGAAGCGCTCGTAAAAACTCATGATGGCCAATTGGTCGCGCAAGACCTGAAATGGGTTAAGGCGTGTTGATTTCATGACGATGAACTCCCTGGAAAACGGCTGCTGTCGAGACGGCGGCGCATTGCGCTGATGTGTCCTTCAATCAGCTCGGTCGACATGCCAAGCGTCGACATCACCTGTTCCGCCAGCCCAATAGCTGCGGCAAAGGATTGCTGGTACACGCGCACGTTGGGCATGGCGCGAAATGCATCGGCCGCGGTCGTACTTCTGCATGACACCCACAAGGTCAGCGCCGGACGGCGCTCGGCAATCGCCTGGGCGATGCGCAACGCTTGCTGGGCATGGGCGAACGTCAGCACCACCATGTGCGCATGCGTCAAGCCGGCAGCCAGCAAGGTATCGGGCCGACTGGCATCGCCATGGAACACCGGCGCGCCGGCGGCACGCGCGGCCTCGACCTTCTGCGCGTCCGCCTCCAGCAGCAGATGCGCCACGCCGGCGTGGCGAAGAATCTCACTGACGGTCAGGCCAAGCTCGCCCGCGCCGCAAACGATGACATGGTCTCGATATCGCGCCGTCTGCGCGGCGATCTCGACTTCTTCAGCCTGGGGTGGCTGAATGACGCCGCCGGTGCGGCTCAAGAACCGGGCAAGTACATCGTGATGGCGGATCAGCAGCGGTGCCAAGGCCATGCTGAGCACCAGCGCGACCAGCATGGGTTGTACGACGGTCGCGGGAATCAGATGCTGCTGCAAGACCATGCCCAACAACAGCAGGGCGAACTCGCCGCCATGCCCCAACGCTATGCCCGTGCGCCAGGCATCGAGGGCGGACAGGCGCGTCGCCCGCAAGGCCAGGGTGTTGAACCCGATCTTGACCGGTACCAGCACTGCCAGCCACGCGAACACCGCCAGTGGTGCCGAAAGAATCTGTGCTCCGTCCAGCTGCAGGCCGATGGTCACGAAGAACACCCCCGACAACACATCGCGAAACGGTTTGAGGTGGCTTTCCATGTGGTGACGGAAGTCGCTCTCGCCCAGCACCATCCCGGCCAAAAACGCACCCAGGGCGGCGGATACGCCGACCGCGTGCGCAGCGGCGGCGGCAGCCACCACCACGCACAAGGAAACCAGCACGAAGGATTCCTCGTGGCCCCGCCGCGCCACCCAGCCCAGCAGGCCATGCAACAGACGGCGCGAGGCGAGGGCCGCTGCCGCGAACAACATCAGCACGCCCAACACTTCGAGCAGCACGCTCTCGATCTTCGGCGACTCGCCGCGCGCCCAGATCGCCAGCAAGGCCAACAGGGGCACGCTGGCCAGATCCTGAAAGACCAGCACGGCGATGGCGCTGCGGCCATGGCGTGTGGTGAGTTCACCCTGGTCGGCCAACTGCCGGCTGACCAGCGCCGTGGAAGACATGGCCGCCGCAGCGCCGAGCAGCGCGGCGCTCTGAGCTGGCTGCCCCAACCCCATCAGCATCAGGGTCAGAGGTGCGGCCACAACGACCATCTGCAAACTGCCAGCCACCAGTACGGTCTTGCGAGTGAGCCAAAAGTGCCCGAGGGAGAATTCCAGTCCGACCATGAACAGCAGCAGGGCCACGCCCAGCTCGGACAGAAAATCAAGCGCTTCTCCCGGCGCGACTACACCGCTGACCGAGGGGCCCAGCAAGGCGCCGGCGGCGAGGTAACCCAGCAAGGCGGGCACTCTGAGCGCAGCCGTCACCACAGCCGCCAGACTGCACGCCGCCAGCAGACTCAGCGTAACGCCCAGCAGGCCCTGCATCGGTCAGCGCCCAAGCTGTGCCGATACCCAGCGCACGATGTCCTGCACGCCCATGGCGCCGGCCTGACGGGCGATCTCACGTCCCCCCTGGAACAGGGCCAGTGTCGGGATGCTGCGGATACCGAACTGCGCGGCCAGGTGGGGCTCAGCCTCGGTATTCACCTTCGCCAGCCGGATCCTGGGTTCGAGCTGGCGCGCCGCTTGCTGGAACTGCGGGGCCATCATCTTGCACGGCCCGCACCAAGGTGCCCAGAAATCGACCAACAGTGGCAGGTCGCTGCGCTCCACGTGGCGCGAGAACGTCGCCGTGGTCAACTCGATGGGTTCGCCCGTGAACAAGGGCTGCTGGCAGCGGCCGCAGTTGGGATGTTCCGATAGCTTCGCAGTCGGTACGCGGTTGATGGACTGGCAATGCGGACAGACGAGGTGAAGATCATTCTTCATGGTTCGCCTCCTTGGACCACAGTGAGGCTGCCGCGCTTCGGGTCACAGACAATGCCGACCAATCAACGCCTTGGAGCCAATCGTTCCCGTCTTTGCTTACTCCGGCCTCTTCCAAATGAGCAGCGATGAACGCTTCGGCCTGCATGAGCCACCTTTGGACAGTATCTTCCTTACTAGGAATCAGCAGGATTTCAGAGACGCTGCTGGCATCCAGCCCGTCCACACGGATAAGCAGAAAAATGCGCCGCCACAAACGCGGCATGTCCTTCAGCAGGTCGAATGCAAAAGCGAACTCGCTCGACCGATCAACTAGCTCCTGCTGTTCCGCGATCGTTGCGGCATCGGGATGCTGACTGTCAGCGATGATATCGGCCAGCCTGAGTGTGTCATCGGGCTGATAAAATTCGAAGACTTCCTCTTCCACCATGGCCTCGGCGACGTCCTGGGCATCCGCTTCGACCGGCGCGTCCAGAGAAACGAATTCGCCAAATTGCCGGCTGTTTGCCACTTCGTGATCCAGGACGGCGAACAGATGCTTCAGAAGACCGAAGTAAGCCGCTTTTTCCCCCGGCACGGATTGCCATTCCACCTCAGCTCGGACAATCGCTTCATCCACCACGTCGCGCAGCGTCGGATAATCGCGCGGTAAATCGCCGACGGCCCGCAGATATGCCAGCTCACGCCTTGCGACAGCCTCAAGTTTCGACAGTAGAGGCATTCGGGTCGCCTCGGCCTCATGGGCGGCTGATGCGGGTTTTGCGGCAATCCGCACCTTGAGCTCGCGCAAGCGCTCGCGTCGTGCTTTGCGCTTGATTTGGTCCTGAGCATGCAGTCGGTCAAAATGCTTCTTGGCCTGACGGAACAACGACTGTGCGAGCATCTGCGCGAGGGGCGTCAGCTCGTCATGTGATGCAGTAACGCTGACAATCTTTTTGCCGGGCAGGTGCATATAGCCACTGGCCAGAAATTGCCGCTTGGTCTTGTCGCGATCAAGGACGATTTGAAGTCGCACTGAATCTTTAGTGTGTTTGTCGAGCAATGGCTTGAGGGCGTGCTCGATCACATTTCCCAAAGCTCTCTGCCAAGGTTCATGAAACTCTTTGTCGATAGCTCGATAGCTATATTGCATCTGCATGTATGACTCCTTCGATGTCATTTCTATGGAGGTATGAATCGAGGATGCTCATATCCATAGAATTTAGTTTGACCCGCTCTTATCCCTGGCGCGTTTTGCGAAGACGCCAACTCAAGAACAAAAGCGTGACACCATAGACTGCCGCATAGAAGCCCAACAGCCAGCCTGCGGCCAGGAATGACTCGACCGGACGGGAAAAAAATATCCACAAGACGATAGCGCCAAGGACAATCGAGAGCAGTCCACTGAAGGCAAGCCAGATTTCACCCTTGATTTCTTGACGCAGCCGAACGGCGGCGGATATCTCCAGCACACCGGTGAAAATCGCCCAGAAGCCCACGCTAGCCCATAAAAAAGAAGCCAAGACTATCGTGGCGACCCAAGGAGCAACCAGGACGACGACGCCCGTAAGTATGCCGACAATGCCGCTGAACAGCAGCCAGCCCCAGCGCTCTTTTTTCTGGATATGGCGCACCGCTGCAACCAAGTTGAAAGCGCCATTGACCAAGGAAAATGCGCCGAACATGATGGTCATGGCCAACAGAGCCGATTGTGGCATCCAGAACGCAAGGGCTGCGAAAATCAATGCCAAGACACCGCGCAACGCAAAAATCCACCAATTTTCGGTCAATGAACACAGTGTTTTGGTGGGCTCATCCGCACTGGAATCGGTGATGGTGTCTGTATTCATGCTATATCTCCTAAAGATCTAATGGGGTGAAAAATCAAACACTCATGGGACAAGAGAGGGGCGCGACGCGCCCCTCTTAGGCCCTATCCAGCGGTTTCAGAACAACTTGGACAGTTTTGCCTTGATTTCATCGAGCCAGCCTTTTCCGCCGCCTCCCCCAGCCGTCTTTTGCTTGACTTTCTTGAGTTCAGCATACAGGGGCTCAAAGTCCTTCTTCTTTCCATAGCCCAGCAGTTCTGCCATTTCCAACTGCTGCCGCGCTTCGTTCAAGAATGTCTCCAGGCGCTCATTGGACGCTTCGCTCCGCTGACCATCTTCTACCAAGGTCTCGGCGCGCTTCAGGAGCAGCCTGGCGCGCAGGGCGGGCAGCGGAAGCACGCTGCGCTCCTCGACCAGCGTGCTGAGCGCTGACTGCAGCGCGGCTTTGGCTTCTTCGATCTTGCCCTGATCGATCAGCGGCACGACTGACTTCACGGCTGCGGGATAGGACGCCAGAGGGATGTTGGTGACCGCGATCACGATTTCACTGGCCAGCAAAGCCAGCACGTGACGTGCCTGTTGCACCTCGCCATGTTTGAGGGCATCCAGCGCCTCGTCGGTCATCGCCTCAATGGTTTCCGTGTTGGCGAACAAGTCGTGCACGATGGTGCGCACATCAACGGGGGCCAGGGCGAGCGTGGGTTCGCGCGCAACGATCAGCTCCAGCTTTCCCGTCACTTCGGCCAGCGTTGCCAATGCGCGTGCAGCGTCCTTGCCGTCAAGTGCGGCCAGCGCTGATTTGGTCAGCGCCAAGGCCGAGACGGCCTCATCGAGGACTTGTTTACGTTTGTCTGCCGCCTGCGAGTCCGTTTCCTTCTGAACCTCAGGCTGTACCTCCGTGACGACTTCAGCCTTGGCCTCTGGACTGACAGGAAGGCTGCTTACCGCGGCCTGTTCGTTTATTTCTTTGTTCGTCGCATTGGGATTCGATGTTTGCTCATTCATGGTGATATGCCTCGTATGAGTTAGTGAAAATAGGCGAATCTATTGGGGCTGACTGCGAACATCGCGAGACTGACCGACCGAACAGTCGGCCCCTTCATCACCTCAAAACAGCTTTTGGAGGCGCGTCTTCAACTCGTCGAACCATCCCTTGCCGCTTTTGCCACCAGCCGACTTTTGCTCAATGGACTTCACGTGATCGAAGATGGGTTTGAAATCCGCCTTCTTGCCATAACCCAGGATCTGCGCCATCTCGATCTCCGTGCGCACGGACGACAGCAAGGTGCTGAGCTCCTCGTTCTGCTTGGCATCGCGCTTGTCGGTCTCGGCCAGCTTTTCAGCTTTTGCCATCGCGGCTTCAGCCCGTAGCACGGGCAGAGGAAAGGCGACCGAGGTCACCACCAGCGTGTTCAGTGCTCGGGCGAGTTCCGCCTTGGCATCGTCGATCTTGCCGCTGTCGATGAGCCGTGCGGCCGACTTGATCGCTGCCGGGTACGTTGCCATCGGCAGGTTGTCGGTTTCGATCACGATTTCGCTGGCCAGATTGGCGACGATGGGCCGGGCCTTTTGCACCTCGCCATCACCCAACAACTCCCGAGACAACTTGACCGCTTTCTTCACCGATTCCACGTTGGCGTGGATATCGTGGGTGATGACGCGTACATCGACCGGCGCCAAAGCAAGTTTGGCGTCGCGTGCCAATACCAGTTCCAGCTTTCCGCTGGCCAGTTCCAGCGCAGCGAGCGCCTCCTTGGTCTTCTTTGCATCAAGGAGGGTCAAAGCCTCCTGGGTCTTGGTGAGCGCCGTGATGGCGTCCTGAGTGAGCTCGGCACGCTTTTTATCGGCTTCCCGGGCGGCCTTGTCATCTACCTGTGGCTGCGCCGCCTTGGATGCGGCAGAGGGTGCTGCAGCACCTGGGCTAGAACCTGCCGCCGATTGGGCCAGAGCCGGTCCGCTCAGTCCGACGACGACCGCCAGGGCAAGTGCGGAGAAGGTTGATTGGGGCTGTTTGATATTCATGATCTTGGGTTCCTAGTTAAAGTTAGTTGACTGAGATTTCAATCTGTTTCGGTTTGGCTTGCTCGGCCTTGACAAGCCGCACTTCCAGCGCGCCGTCTTTCATCGAAGCCGTCACCTTGGTCGGATCAACGTTGTCAGGCAAGACAAAGCTGCGCACAAAGCGGCCATACGCACGTTCGATGCGGTGGAACTTCTTGCACTGCTCCTCTTTTTCCAGTTTGCGCTCGCCGCTGATGGTGAGCACGCCGTTTTCCGCGCTGACGCGCGCGGCATCCTTGGGGACCTCCGGCAGATCCAGCTTGAGGAGGAATGCGTTCTCATCCTCGCTGATGTCCACCATTGGCGCCCAGTCCGCCGTGGTCATGGCTTCGTTGCTGGTACGGGCGCCCTGTCGCTGGGGTGTCCGTCCCAACATCGTCGCCAGGCGGTTTTGCAATTCATCCAGTTCCCGGAAGGGGTCCCACGGAGTCAATGCAGACATATCGGTTCTCCTTGAACAATGCCGGCGAATTGGATGACGCACCGAACAGAGCCGCCGGCTTACTCTGAATGGCACCTACTACTTTTCGTTTCCTAGAATAAGTCCTTGGGTCAATTGAAGGATGTCGTTCTCGTCGAGCGTTTCCCGCGCCAGCAGTTCGCGCGCACAACGCTCCAGCACCGCGCGGTTGGTGTCGAGGATCCGGTAGGCGCGCTCGAACACGCCCATCACGATGTCGCGGATGGCCTGATCGATGCGCGCCTGGGTCGATTCGGCCACCCGGCAGCCGCCTTGGGCCAGTTCCGGTGTATCGAGAAAGCGTGGCCGCTGCGCCTCGAAGGCGATGTAGCCCAGTCCTTCGTCCATGCCAAAGCGGGTGATCATGTCGCGGGCGATGTCGGTGGCTCGCGCGAGATCGTCGGCAGCCCCGGTGGACAGCTCGCCGAACACGAGCTTCTCGGCCGCACGACCGCCCAGCAGCACGGCGATCTTGTGCTCGAGATCGGCGCGCGTCATCAGGAAGCGGTCCTCGATGGGGCGCTGGAGCGTGTAGCCGAGCGCCCCGATGCCGCGCGGGATGATCGAGATCTTGTGTACGGGGTCGGTGCCGGGCAGCGCCAGCGCCACCAGCGCATGGCCCATCTCGTGATAGGCCACGGTTTCCCGCTCCTTGGGATTGAGCACTCGGTTCTTCTTCTCCAGGCCCGCCACGATGCGCTCGATGGCGGCGGTGAAATCCTGCAACTCCACGGCGGACGCTTTGCGCCGGGTCGCGGCCAGCGCGGCCTCGTTGACCAGGTTCGCGAGGTCTGCACCCGAAAAGCCCGTGGTCAGCGCAGCCACCTGTTCGAGATCGATATCCTGAGCCAGCGTCACCTTCTTGACGTGGACTTTCAGGATGTCCAGCCGTCCCTTCTTGTCGGGGCGGTCCACCAGCACCTGGCGGTCGAAGCGGCCGGCCCGCAGCAGCGCCTGGTCGAGGATTTCGGGGCGGTTGGTGGCGGCGAGGATGATCAGCCCCACCGAGCTGTCGAAGCCGTCCATCTCGGTGAGCAGCTGGTTGAGCGTCTGCTCGCGCTCGTCGTGGCCGCCGATGGGCCCGCCGACGCCGCGCGCGCGGCCCAGCGCATCGAGCTCGTCGATGAAGATGATGGCCGGCGCCTGCCCGCGGGCCTGCTCGAACAGGTCGCGCACGCGCGCCGCGCCCACGCCGACGAACATCTCGACGAACTCCGAGCCGGAGATCGAGAAGAAGGGCACCCCGGCCTCGCCCGCCACGGCCTTGGCCAGCAGGGTCTTGCCCGTGCCGGGCGGGCCAACCAGCAACACA
>JADKHE010000009.1 GCA_016721925.1 Candidatus Skiveiella danica | reverse complement strand
GGATAACCGGCAAAGTGGCGCGGTGGGCGCGCCGGGCAAGCCCCCAAATCTTGCGACAGACCAACCCACAGCGCAGGCAAACACGCCAGACGACCAAGGACCGCTGTGCACCAACGTGACGCACGCTCCTTGTCACACAGCCCCAAAGGTGGTAGTGGTCGCGGGCTTCTGATTACTCAATAACAATAGCAAATAGCAACCATCCGACGCTGGTAATAGGCCCTTTTAATGAATTTCTCGCCTGGAAGGGCTAATACAACACCCCCACCCAATTCAGCGCCGCCCACCGTTCGCCCCTCAATGAGAATCCCGGCTCCCCGTCATCAGATCGCCCAGCAACGGCGTCTGGCGCGCTGCTATCAGGTAGCGGAATGCCCGCGGGCACTCAGCCACTCTTGCAGTGCCTTGTCGATGCGGGTCTGCCAGCCGTCGCCGGTGGCGCGAAATTGCTCCACCGCATCGCGCGAAAGGCGGATGGTGATGCGTTCCTTGGTGGGGGTTCGCTGCGGTCCGCGCACGCCCAGTTTGCGTTGCAGGGCGGCAGGCAGTCTTCCGGCCGGCTGCAGCACCCGCAGCGTCGCGTCGGTGAGCGGGGGCACTTCGCCGCTGGCTTCAGTCAGGGGTCTGGTTCTGGACATAACGGTTTACCTCTCTTGGATTGGCCTTGCGCAGGCTGATGACGCGGATGCCGTCATCGGTTTCAACAAAGCACAACACATGCACGCGATCCCCGATGAGCCCGAGGGCCACGATACGGGTTTCGCCATAGTCGCGCCGCTCGTCGATGGCATAGAGCGCATTCTGAAAATCGAACGCGGCCGCCCTGTCGAATGGCAGGCCGCGTTCGCGCCGATTCCGTTCGCTTTTTCGGGGTCATAAACAATGTGCATGGTACATCTTTATCGTATGCACAAAAAACTAATGAAAATCCCGGCTCCCCGTCATCAGGTCGCCCAGCAGCGGCGTCAGGTCGCGCAGGCGGGTGGCGATCAGGTGGCGCACTTCGCCGCCGCTTTCCACGTCGCGCTGCCAGGTGCCCTGCACCGCCAGCAGGCGGGCGCGCACCAGCTCGCGGCGCTGGCGCTCGCGCAGGGCTTTCCAGACGATGACGTTGACGGTGCCGGTCTCGTCCTCCAGCGTCACGAAAGTCACGCCCTTGGCGGTGCCGGGCTGCTGGCGCACGGTGACGATGCCGCAGGCGCGCGTGGGGGTGCCGTCGGGCAGGTCGCGCAGCTGGGCGGCGGTGCGCAGCTTCCAGCGCGCCAGTTGCCCGCGCAGCAGCGCCAGCGGGTGGCGGCGCAGGGTGAGGCCGGTGGCGGCGTAGTCGTGGGCGATGGCCTCGCCCTCGCCGGCTTCGATCAGCGCCAGGGGCAGCCTCGTGCGTGGGCGCTTCGCGCAGCAGCTCGGGCGCGCGGTGCAGGGCCGAGGCGTCCCAGACCTGCTGGCGGCGGTGGCCTGAGAGGGCGGTCAGCGCGTCGGCGGCGGCCAGGGCCTTGAGGTCGCCGGCGTCGAGGGCGGCGCGCAGGGCGAGGTCTTCGGTGGTGGTGAAGGGGTGGTGCTGGCGGGCGGCGAGGATGCGGCGGGCGGCGGGTTCGGAGAGGGTGGCGACGAGGCGGAGGCCTAGGCGGACGGGGGGGTGGGGAGGGCTGGATGCTTCGGGGGGTGGGAAATGGGGTCAGAGCCCGATTCGGATGAAGGGCGGATGTGATTTCCGGCGGCAGGGGCCGAATCGGGATCCGACCCCATTTCCCCCCATTTCGGTGACGCCGCTTCTTCCTCCAGCGTGCAATCCCAGTCGCTGGTGGTGACGTCGATGGGGCGGACTTCGATGTGGTGGCGGCGGGCGTCTTGCACGAGCTGGCTGGGGGTGTAGAAGCCCAGGGGCTGGCTGTTGAGCATGGCGGCGAGGAAGGCGGCAGGCTCGTGGCGCTTGAGCCAGCAGCTCACCCACACCAGCAGCGCGAAGCTGGCGGCGTGGCTCTCGGGGAAGCCGTATTCGCCGAAGCCTTCGATCTGGCGGAAGATGCCTTGCGCGAATGCTTCGGTGTAGCCGCGCTCGACCATGCCGCCGACGATGCGCTCATGGAACTTGTGCACGCCGCCCTTGCGCTTCCACGCGGCCATGGAGCGGCGCAGGCTGTCGGCCTCGCCGGCGCTGAAGCCCGCGGCCAGCATGGCGATCTGCATCACCTGCTCCTGGAAGATGGGCACGCCCAGGGTGCGGCCCAGCGCCTCGCGCAGCGCCTCTTGCGGGTACTCCACCGGCTCCAGCCCCTGGCGGCGGCGCAGGTAGGGGTGCACCATGCCGCCCTGGATCGGGCCGGGGCGCACGATGGCGACCTCGATCACCAGGTCGTAGAAGCAGCGGGGTTTGAGGCGCGGCAGCATGCTCATCTGCGCGCGGCTTTCGATCTGGAACACGCCCACGGTGTCGGCGGCGCAGATCATGTCCCAGGTGGCGGGGTCGTCGCCGGGGATGTCCTGCATGCGGAAGTCCACGCCGCGGCGCGCGCTCACCAGCGCCAGGCAGCGGCGGATGGCGCTGAGCATGCCCAGGGCCAGCACGTCCACCTTCAGCAGGCCCACGGCGTCGAGGTCGTCCTTGTCCCACTGGATGATGGAGCGCTCCGGCATGGCGGCGTTTTCCACCGGCACCAGGCGCGTGAGCAGGCCCTGCGTGAGCACAAAGCCGCCCACGTGCTGGCTCAGGTGGCGCGGAAAGGTGAGGAGCTGCGCGGCGGTCTCCAGCCACTGGCGCACGCGCAGGTCGTCGGGGTCCAGGCCGGCGTCACGCACGCGCTGGGCCGCGCCCTCGCTGCCGTCGAACCAGTAATGCTCCTTGGCCAGCGCGTCGATCTGCGCCAGGTCCATGCCCAGCGCGCGGCCCGCGTCGCGCAGCGCGCTGCGGGTGCGCCAGCAGATGACCACGGCGGTCAGCGCGGCGCGCTCGCGGCCGTACTTGGCGTAGATGTACTGGATGACCTCCTCGCGGCGCTGGTGCTCGAAGTCGACGTCGATGTCGGGCGGCTCGTTGCGCTCGCGGGAGATGAAGCGCTCGAACAGCACGCTCATGCGCGCCGGGTCCACCTCGGTCACGCCCAGGCAGTAGCAGACCGCCGAGTTGGCCGCCGAGCCGCGCCCCTGGCACAGGATGCCGCGGCTGCGCGCAAAGCGCACCAGGTCGTGCACGGTGAGGAAGTACATCTCGTAGCCCAGCTCGGCGATCAGCGCCAGCTCGTGCTCGATCTGCTTTTGCACCGAGGCGGGCACGCCCTGCGGGTAACGCACGCGCGCACCCTGCTCCGTGTGGTGGCGCAGGGTCTGCGCGGGCGTGGTGCCGGGCAGCACGGTTTCCATGGGGTACTGGTAGCGCAGCTCGTCCAGGCTGAAGCTGCAGCGCGCGGCCACCACCGTGGTGTGGGCCAGCAGCTCGGGCGGGTAGAGCGCGGCCAGGCGCAGGCGCGGGCGCAGGTGCGCCTCGGCGTTGGGCTGCAGGCCGAAGCCGCACTGGGCCACCGGCGTGCCCAGGCGCACGGCGGTGAGCACGTCGTGCAGCACCTTGCGCGAGCGCACGTGCATGACCACGTCGCCGGCGGCCACCAGCGGCACGCCGGTGCGGGCCGAGGCCTGTTCAAGCTGCGTGAGCCACAGGTCGTCGTCCAGACCGTGCAACAACTCGGCCGCCAGCCAGAAATTGGAGCCAAATTGGCACCTTCCCAGCGTCAATCGGTCACAGAGTGCTTCCAGGGTGATAGCGCTTCGGGTGAGCCGGTCCGGCGCCAGGATGAGCTCGCAATCGGGCAGGCGATCGGCGGTGACGTCGTGCCAGCCCAGGCGGTACCCGCCCTTGGGCGCGGCGCGGCGGCCGGCGGTGATGAACTCGCACAGGGCGCCCCAGCCTTTGAGGTTGTGCGCCAGTGCGATCAGGCGAAAGCGCCCGTCGCCGCCGTCGAGCACGAACTCGCTGCCGGCCAGCAGCTTGAGGCCGAGCTTCTTGGCCTCGGCATGCGCGCGCACCAGCCCGGCCACCGAGCATTCGTCGGTGATGGCCAGCGCGCTGTAGCCCAGCGCATGGGCACGCGCCACCAACTCCTCGGCGTGCGAGGCGCCGACCTGGAAGCTGAAGTTGGTGCGGCAGTGCAGCTCCGCGTAGGCGGGAAGGCCGGGGAAGCCGACGGTGAAAGGTGACGGGGTAGCCATGGCAAGGATTCAGTCGGCGCCGGGCCGCCCCAAGCCGACTGCGAAACCACCCCGGCTGGGCCCCGGCCTGCGCCAGCCGCTCGCGGTAGATCCACAGCAGGCCGGCCTGCGCGCTGCGGGCGACGAAGTAGTCGCGCAGCGCGGCCGGGGCGGCGGCGGTGCCGGTGGCGTCGGGCTCCCACCAGGCGGCCTCGATGCGCTGCGGCCCGGCCAGCAGGGTGAGCGGGCCCTGGTAGAGCGGGCGGTGGCGCTGCACCGTCAGCCGCTGTGGCGTGGCGAGCAGCCAGGTGGGGTAGAGGGCGTCGGGCTGCAGGGTGCTGGAGGCGGCCTTTGAACCCGCAGCCCGAGGCTTGAGCCTGTCGGCTCCTTGGGTGAACCGGGCCTTCGACAGGCTCGGGCGCAACGGGGGGCCCGGCCGGCTTGCGCCAGCGGCGCCCGATCCAGCGGCTGCAGGTGGCTTTGGAGCCTTCCCTTTTGACGTTTTCAAGCTTTTTTGGCCACTTCCCAGCGTCTTATGGTCATTGTTTGCTATCAACTGGGGAGCATCGACCGCCGCCGACCAGGCCATCATGCGCTCGGGCCGGTGGTCGGCGCGAGGCTCGACGCGCTGCACCTGGGCCGCGCCCAGGCGCGCGCTCAGGCGCTCGACGAGCTGGTGCAGGTTGTCGCCCTGGCGGCGGTCTTCCAGCAGCAGGCTGGCGCTGGTGCCGGGCAGCGGTGCGGTCTCCACCGTGGCCAGGCGCAGCGCGATGGCGGGCGCGGCCAATGTGACGTGCGCCAGGTGCTCGGCCAGCAGGCGCTCGAAGTGGGCCATGTCCAGCGTGGGCTCGGCGGTGCGCACCAGCAGGTGGTCGTCGGTGGGGCCGTTGCGGCGGCGGTCCATCTGCCAGCCCAGGCGCAGCACCAGCGCGCCCGCTGGCGCGCCTGCAGCCAGGCGTGCAGCAGGGCCAGCAGGCGGCGCGCGCCGAACAGCAGGGCGCTGGCGTTTTCGACGTGCGCGGGCAATTCCAGCGGCTCATCGAAGGCCTCGGGCAGCGTGAGCCAGGGTACAGCTCGGGCTTCTCGCCAAAGGCCTGGTCGAGGGCGTCGAGCAGGCCGTCGCCAAAACGCCGCACCAGCCCGCCACGCGGCAGCGCGCGCAGGTCGCCCCAGGTGCGGCAGCCCAGGCGCTGCAGCGTGGGCAGGTGCGCACGGGCGGCAGCCAGCGCGGCCAGCGGCAGCTGGGCGGGCGGCGTGGCCACGGGCCCGGGGGCGCCGTGCTGGCGCGCCTGAAGGCGTTCGAGCAAGCGCCCGATCGCTATCAAGGATGTAGCACCTTGTGACCATTCCACGCCGGGATGAGGCTGATTTTGTTCAATAAATTGCCTGAGAAGGGCCCGGCGGCCGCCAAACAGCCGTTCGCTGGCCGAAATCTCCAGCACCACCGCGCCATCGGCCAGCGCCACGCGCGGCGTGAACTGCAGGGCGCGCCAGCTCCACAGGCGCAGGGCTTCGTCCTGGCCCGTGGCGGCCGGCGCCTCAGCGTGCGGCAGGGGCAACAAGGCGATCCAGTGCACCGGGACCTCCGGATGGGGCTGCGCCAGCAGGGACGCGGGTGCGCACCAGCGCCGCCAGCACCGCGCTGGCCGGCGGCGGGGCAGGCGGGGCGACGACAGGCAGGGCCACGCCCTGGCCCTGGCGGCGGCGCGCGGACTGCTGGCGGCTGGCGGCGAGCAAGGCCTGCAGCCGCTCGGGCCGCGCCGGCAGCACCAGCGGTGTGGTCAGCGGCGGGCCGCGCCGCTTGAGCAGGCGCACCGTCAGGGCGTCCGCGTCCACGCCCTCACCCGATTCCAGCAACAGCCGCAGCACGGCGGGCGAGGCCTCCTGCTGCGCGGCCAGCGGGCGCATCACGAACAGCGCCTGCTGAAAGTTCTGCGCCGCCATCTGCAGCCGGCGCAGCTGCTCGGGCCGCACCTGCGGCAGCCAGGCCAGCACGGCGCTCACGCCCGCGCAGCGCAGCGCCTGCTCGCAGGCCCAGACACGGGCGGCTGCGTCACGCGCCAGCGTGGGGCCTTGCAGCATCAGCAGGCGCGAGGCGTCCAGCCCCTGCGCCGCCAGAGCCGGCACGAAGGGCCGGTGCGGCGGGTTGACCAGCACCAGCGCGCCCGCCGAAGACGCCCCCAGCGCCGGCAGCAGCAGCCGCCATTCGCCCTGCCCGGCCTGCGGCTGCAGCACCTCCACCAGCGCCCCCACCGGCCAGCCACCGCCGGGCAGCACGGCATCCAGCGCCGCATGGCCCGTGGGCCGCGTGGCGCCCACGTTGCGCGCGAGTTCGTCGGCGCGCCAGACCGCGCCGCCCCCCAGGGCCTCAGGCGCCGCGGAAGCAGGCCGGGCACGGGCCAAGGCCAGGGAAGAAGCAGGAGACAAGGCGGGGGATGGCATGGCGCAAGCCGGCAACAGGCCTCGGCAACGAGGGGTGAAAGCGGTCCTGAATACTGTACGGATAAACAGTATAGAGGGCTTTCGCGGGCTTGCCAATCCGGGGCCTGACCCGGCCATGCGCCGGGGCGGGCTGCAAGGCGGAGAACCCGGAATCAGGCCGGCGGGGCGCTCGGCGCAGCGAAATCAAGGAGGAGGCCAACGGCCGGGGGACATTCGCGGAGCCGGGTGCCCCGCCGGCCTGATTCCGGCCCGCCGGGGGTCAGCGCACCCCGCTCAGAGCAACCCGGGCACCAGCCACCAGGTGCGCTTCTTGTACGCCGCCCACTCGGGGTAGCGCGACATGCTGGCTTCCTTCAGGACCATGTTGACCGAGAACAGCCCCAGCCAGACCCAGGCCAGCACCACCACCGGCAGCCAGTGCCAGACCATCAGGGCGAAGCTGCCGTAGATCATCATCTCGCCCAGGTAGTTGGGGTGGCGGATGTAGCGGTGCATGCCGTCGGTGATGAGCCCGCGCTTCACGCGCAGGGTGTAGTACTTCTGCGCGTCGGCCGCGATCATGATCACCGAGCCCAGCATGCACAGGCTGATGCACAGCGCGAACCAGGCGTGATCGGGCAGCGGATACACCGGCCGCACCGTGCCCGAGATCAGCAGCCAGCCGAACACCCAGTACCAGCCCAGCACGCCCAGGAAGGCGTTGATGCCGCCGCCGATGGTGATCTTCACCTGCCAGTTCGGGTCGGGGAAGGCCAGGTCCTTGACCAGCCAGACCAGCCCGTAGGTGCCGTGCAGCGCCAGGTAGATCCAGGCCGCGGTGGAGGTGTTGCCGTACCACCAGATCAGGAAGCCGAGAAAGAAGAAGGTGCCGCCCTTCTGGAAGTTGATGACCCAGGCGAACTTCCACGGCCGCGGCCCGCCCAGAAAATCCTGCGACAGCCAGTTGTTGAACCGGCGCAGGGCCAGCGCCCAGGCAGGCCCAGGGCTGGCTGAAGCAGCGGCGGCGGAAACCGGGTTGGCGCCTTTCATCGGGGGTTCCTTGGTGCGGGCAGGATGAGCAGGATAAACAGCCCCGCCACGGGCCGCAAGGCGGACAACCCGGAATCAGGTTGGCGGGGTGCTCGGCGCAGCGAAATCAAGGAGGAGGCCAACGGCCGGGGGACATTCGCGGAGCCGAGTGCCCCGCCGGCCTGATCCCGCCCGCATGGACCGCCGTCAGCCGGCCACCACCTCGCGCCCTTGGGCGTCGTGGCGCACCACGGTGAACGGCGGCAGGCCTTGCATCAGGCGTTTTCCGTAGCCGGTGCGCGTGAGGCGGCGGTCGTAGCAGTAGACGAAGGCCTGGTCGGTCTCGGTGCGGATGGCGCGGCCGGCCCACTGGGCCAGGCGCATGGCGGTGGCCGGAACCACCAGTTCGGTGAACGGGTCGCGGCCCACGGCGCGCAGCCATTCGGCGCGCGCCTCGCCCACCGGGTCGTCCGGCGGAGCGAAGGGCAGCTTGGCGATGAACACGCTCTCGCAGAGCTGCCCCGGCAAGTCCAGCCCCTCGCCGAAGGACTGCATGCCGAAGATGACCGACACGCCGCCGGCCTCCACGCGCTCGCGGTGGCGCTTGAGCAGCACCGCGCGCGGCAGCTCGGTCTGCACCAGCACCACGTCGCGCAGGTCACCCGGCAACGCCTCGACCGTCACGCGCAACTGCTCGCGCGAGGTGAACAGCGCCAGCGCGCCGTGGCGCACCTCGCGCAGGTCGCGGATCAGCGCGCGCGCCACGTCGGCGTTGAAGGCGGCGGCATCCTTGGGGTCGGCGGCCGTCTCCGAGGTGATGAAGCGGCCCTGGGCGGCAAAGTCGAACGGGCTGTCGACCTCCAGCGTGACGGCGGCCGGGTCGCCCTGCAGGCCGGACTCGCGCAGGAAAAAGTCGAACTGGCCGCAGCTGGTCAGTGTGGCCGAGGTGATGACC
The DNA here is from genome assembly GCA_016721925.1 of Candidatus Skiveiella danica. Lineage (GTDB taxonomy): Bacteria > Pseudomonadota > Gammaproteobacteria > Burkholderiales > Burkholderiaceae_C > Skiveiella > Skiveiella danica. The sequence continues at coordinate 99,822 of JADKHE010000009.1, read as the reverse complement.
GCGCCGCGCACCGCCGACCACAGGTGCGTGCGCAGCGTGGCGCCGGGCAGGATCGGGCTGGCGTGCGCCTTGACGACGATGAACTCGCCCACCACGTCGCAGGTGAACCACTTGGCCGCGGGCGCTTCGTCGGGGCCGGGCGCTTGCAGCAGCAGGTGCGCGGTGTTGTAGACATCCTCCAGCCGGGGCGCGAGCATGCCGATCTGGGCGTACAGGGTGGACAGGCGGCGCGCCTCGTCGGGCTTGTCGCGGATTTCCGCGCGCAGGGCCTTGCCCACGGTGGCCACGCAGGCCAGGTAGCTCTCGGCGGTCACGCTGAGCAGACGCAGCGGCTCCTCCAGCGCGGCGGGCAGCACGCCCTGCGGCAGCCGCGCGCGCGCCGGCCCCCAGGCGCCCTTGACCTCCTTGAGCTGGGCGCCATACAGGTCCATCACGAGCCTGGAGAGGTCCGACAGGGTCTGCTTGAGCTGGCTGGACAGCCGGTAGACGTCGGCCACCTCGGACACGTTCACCAGCCCGCCGATGCGCACCACGCGCGCGGCCAACCGGTCGAGCCAGTTGGTGCGCGAGAGGTCCATCGAGCAGGCAAACTGGTCCAGCGCGGTGGCCGGCAGGTGGTGGCCTTCGTCCAGCACCAGCAGGCAGTGGTCCAGCTCGGGCAGCAGGCGCGAGCCCAGCGAGGACAGCAGCAGGTCGTGGTTGGCCACGATCACCTGCGCGCCCACCAGCTCCTTGCGCTTGTCGTAATAGGTGCAGTTGCTGAACAGCGGGCAATGCCGGCCGGTGCACGAACGCGCATCGGCCGCCACCGGGTTCCAGAGCTCGGGCTCGGGCGGATCGGCCAGGGTGTCGCGGTCGCCGTCCCAGCTGGCGTGGGCCAGCGCGTGCGCCATGTCGGCATACAGGTGCACCCGCGCCTCGGTGGTGTTGCGCCGCGCGAAGCCTTCGCCGGGCTCCTCGTCCTCGAAGAGGTCGTCGTCACCGTCGGCCGGGCCGCCCGCCACGCGGTTGAGCTTGAGCTTGCAGACGTAGCGACCGCGTCCCTTGGCCAGCGCAAAGCGGAACGGCTGCGGCATCTGCGCCGCCAGGGCAGGCAGGTCCTTGTGGACCAGCTGCTCCTGTAGCGCCACGGTGGCGGTGGAGATCAGCACCCGCGTGTGGCGCGCCAGCGCCAGCGCGATGGCCGGCGCGCAGTAGGCCAGCGACTTGCCCACGCCGGTGCCGGCCTGGATGACGGCGATCGAGCGCACCGGCTCGGCCGCGTCGTCGTCCGCCTTGCCCAGCGCGGCCTCGGCAAAGGTGCGGGCCACCTGTTCGGCCATCTGGCGCTGGCCGGGGCGGTCGCGAAAGCCGACATCGGCCGCGACGACGGCATCGAATGCCTGCAAGGCGTAGGCGGCGAGCGGGGACAGGGACATGGCCCGAGTGTGGCATGGCGCGGCCGCGCCACACCGGGCCTGAACGCCCCCGGCAATCGCACTCAGGCCGTGAGCAGACGCCAGGCCCACCAGACGCCGATACCCATCTGCACCGCAAAGGCACTGAAACGCAGGGTCACGGCCGTGGGGCTGAGCGAGGCGAGGTGGATGCAGGACTGGACGATGCGCGCGCCGAGCAGCACCATCGCCAGCGGATCGGTCACTGCGCTGCGGCCGGTGACCAGCGCCACCAGCATCAGGCCGCCGAACAGGGGCAGACCCTCCAGGCAATTGGCATGCGCCCGGGCCAGCCGCTGCATGAAGGGAGACAGGTTGCTGTTCTCAGGATTGAAACCGTTGGCCGGCACCACCTTGCGGGCCACCAGCGCACTGCGGATGCCTTCCATGAGCACCAGCAGGGCCAGCGTCCAGGCGATGAAACCGGTCAGGGCAAAGGCGGTGGGCGTGACGGTCATGTGGATCTCCTTGGTCCGGCCGGGTGGCGGGGATGGCGGTTGCAGGCCGGTTGCAACGCCCGCAATGTAGCGCCCGTCGGGCGCGGCGGCAACCCGGCGCCCGGCGGCTTGTCTGCCCTCCCGGCTGGCTGATTGCCCGGTTTCAGCACGGTTTTCGCGGCACCGCCCTTGAAATCGGGTCAAAAGGCCGTATCATTAGCACTCGTTGGGGTTGAGTGCTAGCATTCGCTCCCCACAAGTTAACAAGCGCTAACTTCATCGCTGGAGTCGGCGCTTTTTGATGACAACCTCTTGTTTCACATTCAAGGAGATCCCATGAAACTTCGTCCCCTCGCAGACCGCGTCATCGTCAAGCGCGTCGAAAATGAAACCAGGACCGCTTCCGGCATCGTGATCCCCGACAGCGCCGCTGAGAAGCCGGACCAGGGTGAAGTGCTGGCCGTGGGCCCGGGCAAGCGCAACGACAAGGGCGAACTGACCGCCCTGACCGTCAAGGTCGGCGACCGCGTCCTGTTCGGCAAGTACAGCGGCCAGACCGTCAAGGTCGACGGCGACGAGTTGCTCGTGATGAAGGAAGACGACCTGTTCGCAGTCGTCGAGAAGTAATTTCTCACCGCATCCCAATCCCTATTAACTGAATCCGGAGAATTTCAACATGGCAGCAAAAGACGTCATTTTCGGCGGCGAAGCCCGCGCACGCATGGTCGAGGGTGTGAACATCCTGGCCAACGCCGTCAAGGTTACCCTGGGCCCCAAGGGCCGCAACGTGGTGCTGGAGCGCTCGTTCGGCGCCCCCACCGTGACCAAGGACGGTGTGTCCGTGGCCAAGGAAATCGAACTGAAGGACAAGCTCCAGAACATGGGCGCGCAGATGGTCAAGGAAGTCGCTTCCAAGACCTCCGACATCGCCGGTGACGGCACCACCACCGCCACCGTGCTGGCCCAGGCCATCGTTCGCGAAGGCATGAAGTACGTGGCCGCCGGCATGAACCCGATGGATCTGAAGCGCGGCATCGACAAGGCTGTCACCGCCCTGGTCGCCGAGCTGAAGAAGGCCTCCAAGGCCACCACCACCTCCAAGGAAATCGCCCAGGTTGGCTCCATCTCCGCCAACAGCGACGAGACCATCGGCAAGATCATTGCCGACGCCATGGACAAAGTGGGCAAGGAAGGCGTGATCACCGTGGAAGACGGCAAGTCGCTGGACAGCGAACTCGAAGTCGTCGAAGGCATGCAGTTCGACCGCGGCTACCTGTCGCCCTACTTCATCAACAACCCCGAAAAGCAAGCCGCGTTGCTGGACAACCCCTTCGTGCTGCTGTACGACAAGAAGATCAGCAACATCCGCGACCTGCTGCCCACGCTGGAGCAGGTGGCCAAGTCCGGCCGTCCGCTGCTGATCATTGCCGAAGACGTCGAAGGCGAAGCCCTGGCGACGCTGGTGGTCAACACCATCCGCGGCATCCTGAAGGTCGTGGCTGTCAAGGCCCCGGGTTTCGGCGACCGCCGCAAGGCCATGCTGGAAGACATCGCCATCCTGACCGGCGGCAAGGTCATCGCTGAAGAAGTCGGCCTGACGCTCGAAAAAGTGACGCTGGCCGACCTCGGCTCGGCCAAGCGCATCGAAGTGGGCAAGGAAAACACCATCATCATCGACGGCGCCGGCGCTGCCGCTGACATCGAAGCCCGCGTCAAGCAGGTTCGCGTGCAGATCGAGGAAGCCACGTCCGACTACGACCGCGAGAAGCTGCAAGAGCGCGTGGCCAAGCTGGCCGGCGGCGTGGCCGTGATCAAGGTCGGCGCTGCCACCGAAGTCGAGATGAAGGAAAAGAAGGCCCGCGTCGAAGACGCCCTGCACGCCACGCGTGCCGCGGTGGAAGAAGGCATCGTGGCCGGTGGCGGCGTGGCCCTGCTGCGCGCCAAGCAGTCCGCTGGCGCCATCAAGGGTGACAACTCCGACCAGGACCACGGCATTGCCCTGGTGCTCAAGGCCATCGAGTCGCCCCTGCGCGAGATCGTGTACAACGCCGGCGGCGAAGCCTCGGTGGTGGTCAACGCGGTGCTGGCCGGCAAGGGCAACTACGGCTTCAACGCCGCCAACGACACCTATGGCGACATGATCGAAATGGGTATCCTGGACCCGACCAAGGTGACCCGCACCGCGCTGCAGAACGCAGCTTCCGTCGCATCCCTGATGCTGACGACCGAGTGCATGATCGCCGAGGCGCCGAAGGATGAAGCGGCCGGCGGCATGGGCGGCATGGGCGGCGGCGACATGGGTGGTATGGGCGGCATGGGCGGCATGGGCATGTAATCGCGCTGCGAAACGGCCCGTTGGCGTCGTTGAATCCCCTTGCCGTGCCGAAAGCACTGTCTTCGGGTCTGCGCCTAGCCATCGGGCCGTTGCGCAACGCGAACCGCTACCTCCGCCAGCAGTAGCCACCATCCAATTAAAAAACCCCGCAAGGTGTGAGCCTTGCGGGGTTTTTCTTTGTTCAGGAAAAGCAAAGGTCGCTAGGGAATGCGCATGTTGATCATGAACATCAGGAACGACCCGCCCAGCATCACCTGTCCAGCCCAGGTCGGCGTGAACTGGTAGGCCAACGCGATGTTCACCGCGGGGGAAAACCCGTTGTAGTTCAGCGGCACCCGCTTCTTGTATTCACCGAGATAGCCATACAGCAAACCGGCCGTCCACTTGAACGATAGTTTGGGAACCCCCCAGATGCCGTGATAGGCCTGCCCGAACGGGAAGACGTACACGGTGGGCTGATCGAACGAATTGTTGAAAAAGGCGATGCCGTCCAGCGAGTTGTCCGGATGCTCGCGCTCCAGGCCGACCAGGTACACATGGGTGTAGGTCTTGTCGGTGCTGAAGTGATAGGAATAAGGACTGACCGTCAGGGTGAATTTGTCGCCTTGGTCGAACTCGGGCACCATGGGTTTGTCTTGCGCCAGCGCGTTGCAGGCCAGGAAGGCCACAATCAGGGCCAGAAGGGTTCGGATGAGTCTTGCCATGGAAATGGAAACGGAAAATTCACAGAAACGAAACCGTCGATTATTGACGATGCTCAAAAACCCAGGCTTGCACACGGGCGGGTTCGCTTCCCTGATGCTGGCGTTGTGCCTGGTGTCGCTGAGCGGCTGTGCCTGGCTGGACACCAAGCAGCGCCAGCTGATCTACCGGCCCACGCCCGGCGTGCCGGCGCATTTCGCCGGACTGCGCAACGGCGACGAACAGTTCTTCCTGGAGGTTCCGGCCGCCGGAACTGGCGCGCCCAATGGCGGCGGGCCGATCAGTGAAGCGACCGCCGCTTCGGCGGCGCCCCAGCGCATCGAAATGTGGTGGCTGCCAAATGCCGACCGCAGCGCGCCCACTGTGCTGTACCTGCACGGCACCTTCCGCACCCTGGTGGCCAACGTGCGCAAGATCGAGGCGCTGCGCACCGCGGGCTTCTCGGTGCTGGCGGTGGAGTACCGCGGCTGGGGCCTGAGCACGCCGATCACGCCGTCGGAGCAGACGATCCTGCAGGACGCGGACGTGGCATGGGCCGAATTCCTGCGCCGGGAGCCGCGAGCGGACCGACGGGTGATCTTCGGGCACTCCATGGGCAGCGGCGTGGCCGTGGACCTGGCGAGCCGCCAGCGCCCACAGTCGGACTATGCGGGGCTGATCCTGGAATCGGCGTTCACCAGTTTCCCTGACATCGCACTCGAAGTCAGCAGCGTGGCCTGGCTGCTGTCAAAGACCAGCGACGAGCGATTTGCCTCGATCGACAAGATCAAGCGGGTGGAGCAGCCTTTGCTCATGATCCACGGCAACCTGGACAAGACGGTGCCCATGGTCCTCGGCGAAAAGCTGTTTGCCGCGGCCAATCCGCCCAAGCAATGGGTCATGATCGAAGGCGGCAAGCACAGCGATCTGGACGAAGCCGGGCGCGCCCAGTACCAGCAGGCGGTGCAGCAGTTCAGGACCCAGCTGCTTCAGCGCGCCGCCGCGCCGGCCGCTGCGAATGGACCCGTCAGCGCCGGTCTTCCAACGCAGGGCATCTCCCGGTGACTTCCATATTCATAGCGCATAACGACCATTTCACGCTGGGAAACGACCGTTTCGACTAGAAAACCGCCCGGATGCGCCGCAACAGGCCCGCGCTGGACCCGTCCAGACCATCCGTGTCACCGCTGGCCAGGCGAGGCTCGATGTCCTTGGCCAGCACCTTGCCCAGCTCCACGCCCCACTGGTCAAAACTGTTGATGCCCCAGAGCGAACCGCTGACGAACACGCGGTGCTCGTGCAGCGCAATCAGCGCGCCCAGGCTGGCTGGCGTCAGGTCGTCCAGCAGCAGGAAGGTGCTAGGGCGGTTGCCGGGGAAGTCCTTCGGCCACCGGCATCCGCTTTGCCCCTGCATCAGCGCCTGCGCCTGCGCCAGCGCATTGGCCAGCAGCATGGGCTGGTGCCCCGGGAGGTCATGGCGGGCCTTGACGACAGCGATGAATTCGACCGGCACCACGTCGGTGCCTTGATGCAGCATCTGGAAGTAGGCATGCTGGCCGTTGGTGCCCGGCTCGCCCCACAGCACGGGCGAGGTGCCGTACGGCAGCGGCTGGCCGGCCAGGTCCACCCGCTTGCCGTTGCTCCATCTCCAGTTGCTGCAGATAGGCCGGAAAGCGGCGCAGCGCGCTGTGGTACGGCGCGATGCTGCGGCTGGTGAAACCGAGGAAGTTGCGGTACCAGACGTCCAGCAGGCCCAGGCGCACGGGCAGGTTCTGCGCCAGCGGCGCACGGCGGAAATGCTGGTCCATGGCATGGGCGCCGGCCAGAAAGTCGCGAAAGCCGGCCGCGCCGATGGCGATGGCCAGCGGCAGACCGATGGCCGACCAGACCGAGTAGCGCCCGCCCACCCAGTCCCAGAACCCGAACGTGGTGCGGATGCCGAAGGCACCGGCCGCCGCCAGGTTGGTGGTCAGGCCGATGAAATGGCGGCCGATGTCGAGCCCAGCGCCGCCTTCGGCCTCAAACCAGCGCCGCGCCGAGTGGGCGTTGGTCATGGTCTCGACCGTGGTGAAGGTCTTGGACGCAATCAGGAACACCGTGTCGCGCGGCTGCAGGCGCTTTCAGGCAGGCGGCCAGTTCATGACCGTCCACGTTGCTCACGAAATGCAGGCGTTTGCCGCTGTCGGCAAAGGCATCGAGCGCCAGCACCGCCATCTGCGGGCCCAGGTCCGAACCACCGATGCCAATGTTCACCACGTCGGTGATGGCCGGGTCGGCGCGCAGGGTCTCGGCGAAGGCCAGCATCGCGTCCAGCGTATTGTGCACCTCGCTCAGCAGGGGCTGCAGCGCCGGCGTGACCGCGTCACCCGGCGCCGACCGGGGGCAGCGCAGCAGGGTGTGCAGCACGGCCCGGCCTTCGGTGGTGTTGATGGCTTCGCCCGCGAACATCGCATCTCGGTGCAGTTCCAGCCGGCATTCCTGCGCCAGCGCCAGCAGGGCCTGGGTGGTCGCGGCATCGATGCGGTTGCGCGACAGGTCGGCGAACACCAGGGGCGCGTTCACACTGAAACGGTCAAACCGATCCGGCTCGGCCGCAAAGGCCTGACGCAGGTCGAAGGCGCGGCCGGTCTGCTCGTAGCAGCGGCCCAGTTCGCGCCAGGCAGGGGTCTGGTCGCAGCGGGGGCGATTCATCCAGTCGGGGAGATGGGCGGTCATCCCGCCATTATCAGTCGGCCCGGACCACCGACACCCCATGGTCGGCCAACGCCAGACCCACCTCAACCCCCGTCTCCAGCACGGGTCAGATCCGGTGATACGACGAAAATGTTGCCCAACACCGTCTCGAAGGTGTATTCGAAGAAACTGCCCAGGTAGGCCGCCTTGAGCAGCTTGCCCGCAACCGCAGCACCGTGCGGCCGCTCGCCGCGATGGATGCGCCAGGCCTCGGGCCGCACCGCCACTTTCACCGCGCCGGGCGCCAACGCATGGCGCGGCGTGATCGACAGCGGCCCGAGCTGGACCAGCCCGTCGGCCCCTGCCACGCCCGGGAACAGCATGGCCTCTCCCATGAAGCCGGCGACGAATTCGCTCTGCGGGAACTCGTACATCTCGCGCGGCGAGCCGCGTTGCGCAATCAGGCCGTCGGCGCTCATCACCACGATCTGGTCGCTCACGGCCAGCGCCTCGCTCTGGTCGTGGGTGACATAGGCCACGGTGAGGTTGAGGCGTTGCTGCAGGCTGCGGATTTCTCGCGCATCTCGCGACGCAGGCGGCGCGTCGAGGTTGCTCAACGGCTCGTCGAACAGCAGCACCGCGGGCTCCAGCACCAGGGCGCGCGCCAGCGCCACGCGCTGCTGCTGGCCGCCGGAGAGCTCGCTGGGCAGGCGCTCGTCGTAGCCGACCAGGCCGACGTTCTTCAGGGCCTCGCTGCCGCGCACGCGGGCCTCCTCGCGCGCCACCCCAGACATCTTGAGTCCGTACATCACGTTTTCCAGCACGTTCATGTGCGGGAACAGCGCGTAACTCTGGAACATCATGCTGACGTTGCGATCGGCCGGCCCCAGCGTGGTGACGTCCTTGCCGTCCATCAGGATCTGGCCACCGGTGGGTATTTCCAGTCCGGCAATCATGCGCAGCACCGTGGTCTTGCCGCAGCCAGAGGGGCCGAGGATGGTGGTGAGCGTGCCTTTGGGCACTTCGAAACTGACGCCCTTGACGACCAGCGGCGCCGAGGCTTGCAGCCCGTAACGCTTGGTGATGTTCCTGAATTCGACGCCGTGATGCATGGTGGTTCCGGTGTGAAGGGTTCAGATCGCTGGCACGGCCACCGCGGCGGCACCGGTCTTGCGCCGGCCGAGCTTGCGCTCGCCCACCAGGAACTGGATCAGCGCAATCGCCAGCGACATCAGCACGATCAGCACCGTGCAGTAGGCCAACGCCACGCCGTAGTCGCCGTTGCCGACACGCCCGATGATGTAGGTGGTGGCCAGTTCGTTCTCGGCCGTCACCAGGAAGATCACGGCGCTGACGGTGGTCATGGCGCGCACGAAGCTGTACACCAGCGCCGCCACGAGCGCCGGCTTCAGCAGCGGCAGCACCACGTTGAACAATGTTTGCGCGGTGGAGGCGCGCAACATCAGCGAGGCCTCGTCGAGCGACTTGTCGAGCTGGCGGAAGGCCGCGGTGCCGGCGCGCACGCCGACCGGCAGGTTGCGGAACATGAAGCACAGCATGATGATGAGCCCGGTGCCGGTGAGCTCCCACCGGCGGCACGTTGAAGGCCAGGATGTAGCTCACGCCCAGCACGGTGCCTGGGATGGCAAAGGCCAACAGCGCCACAAACTCGAACAGGCCGCGCCCGTGAAACTCGGTGCGCGCCAGCAGCCAGGCGATCAGCAGCCCGGTGGCGGCGGTGACCGGTGCCGACAACCCGGCGAGCTTGACCGTGGTGAAGAGGGAGTTCCAGGCCGTGCCGGCCCAGACGAGGCCGAACTGGCCCCACTCCAGCGCAAAGGCGGTCTTGAAATGGTTGAGCGAGCGTGTAGTCGCGCCCCCAGGTCTGCACGAAGCCACCGGCAAACGCGAACAGGTAGACCACGACGGTGAAGGCCAGCCACGGGTAGACGACGGCGTTCAGCACGCGGCGCACACTGTCGGGCAGTGCCATGGGGATGCCGGCGTCGCCCTTGCCGCTGACGGTGGTGTAGTTCTGCTTGCCGAGCAAGCCGCGCTGCAGGGCAAAGACGCCCAGCGCGAACAGCGTGAGGATCCAGGCCAGCGATGCCGCGCGCCCCTGGTCGTACTGGGCGCCGACGATGGCGAAGAAGATGTCGGTGGACAGCACCGAATACTGCCCGCCCACCACGATCGGGTTGCCGAAGTCCGCCATGCTCTCGATGAAACCCACCAGGAAGGCATTGGCCAGGCCGGGCTTGAGCAAGGGCAGCGTGATGGTGAAGAAGGTGCGGCGGCGGTCGGCGCGCAGCGTCTGCGCCGCCTCTTCCAGGCTGGGCGCCACGCCCTGCACCACGCCGCGCATGATCATGAAGGCGATCGGCGTGAACGCGAACATCTGGGCGATCCAGATGCCCAGCACCCCGTAGAACCAGCGCGTGGGCGGGACGCCGAAGGCATATTCGAGGAACTGGTTGACCACGCCCGCGCGGCCGAACAGCAGGATCAGGCCCAGGCCCACGACGAACGGCGGCGTGATGATCGGCAGCAGGGCCACCACGCGCAGCGGCGTCTGCACCCGCGCGCTGGCGCTACGCTCGGCCATCAGCGCCATCATGGTGCCCAGCACGGTGGTGCCGGTGGCGGTGCACAGGGCCAGGAACAGCGTGTTCCAGGCCACGCCACAGCGCAACCCGCCGGCCGGGCAGTTCAGCCCCAGACCCGCTTCCGTTGCCGATGCGCTCCTGCAGCGCCAGCAGGGACCACTGCCCCTGCCGTTGAGGAAGGCGCCGTGCAACGCCTGACGACCGGAAACGCGATGAACAGCAGCAGCAGCACCGAGCAGCCCACCACGGCCGAGGCCACGAACAGATCACCCTTGAAGAAGCCCAGCCGCGCCACCCCGAAGGCCGCGATCATCACCAGCGCCAGCAAAGCCACAAAGGCGCCGATGCCGATACCGAACCGGTTCAGCGCCAGTTCACCGAACCCCTGTTGAGGATCTCCGAACGACCAGCCTTTGGCGCCGATCATGAAGCCGCTGGCCAGCAGTCCGCCGAAACCCAATACGCCGCCCGCGAGGAACCAGCGACCTTGCGCCTTGCCCGGTGGTACGGCCAGGCCAATGGCCGCCACAACCAGCCCCAGCACGCCCAGGAGCAGCCAGACGCGGTGGTGTGACAGGATCTGTACCAGACCGCTGGCCGTCTCGGCCTGCCCAGGACCTGGCCCAGCACGGTGTACCAGGCCGTGTCCTGGATCGCGTACCAGGGCAGGACGAGGTAGGCCAGCAGGCCCGCGGCGAGCCACAGACGGACGGGTTGGTCGGGGTGGCGGCTCACGGCAGGTGGGGCGGAATTCGCGGCCCGGTTGACAGGGATCGGATCACCTCGCCGACATCAGCGCGGCAGGGAATTGATTTTCCTACTTCGCAATCAGGCGGCGCCGCTCGGCCGAGGCGCCGTACTTGGCGTAGTCGTAGTTGATGAGCTTGATCTTCTTCGGATCGGGCATGCGCGGGTCGATCGCGGTGGCCGAATTGCTGGGCAGCTGGAATTGCGTGGCGGCCACGCCGGACTGCTGCGCGCCGGGTGTCAACGCCCATTCGTAGAACTTCTTTGCCACCTCCATGTTCCGCGCGCCCTTGACGATGCTCAAGGAGCCGATTTCGGCACCGGTGCCCTCGGAAGGCGTGGCGGAACCCACAGGAAAGCCCTGGATGGCCTCGGTGGTGACGTCGTGCACGAAGCTGATCGAGACCATGGTTTCGCCCGCGCTGCGGCCTTGATCGGCGCGGTGCCGCTGCGCGTGTAGGTGCTGATGTTCTTGTGCAGCGACTTGAGGTAGTCGAAGGCCTTGTCTTCGCCCATGATCTGCACCAGCGTGGCAATCACGGTATACGCTGTGCCGCTGGAGGCCGGATTGGCCATCTGCACCTCGCCCTTGTACTCGGGCTTGAGCAAGTCGGCCCAGGACTTGGGCGCCTGCGCCTTCTTGCGGGCCAGCAACTCGGTGTTGAAGCCGAAGCCCACGGGGCCCAGGTAGACACCCACCGTGCGGTACTTTGCGTCCTCGGCCTGCTTGCGCGCCCACGGGTAGAGCTGCGGCAGCAGGGGCGACTTGTACTCCAGCGTCAGCCCCTGCTCGGCGGCCTGCAGGTGCGGGTCGCCCGTGCCGCCGAACCAGATGTCAGTCTTGGGGTTGTCCTTCTCGGCAATGAGCTGCGCCAGTGCTTCGCCGGAGCCTTTCATGCTCATGTTGACCTTGGTGCCGGTGGTGCGCGAATAAACAGTGGCCATCATGTTGCACCAGTCGGCCTGAACCGAGCAGATGATGTTGACTTGCCCCTGCCGCGGCGCCCATGGATGCGGCCAGGGTGGCCGCCAACAGAATGGTCTTCTTCATGATGTGTTCCCGATGTGATCGCTGACCCGTCAGTCTCGTGGTTTGCAGCCTTCAAATGATAGGGCAAACACAAACAGCAAACGGCACTCGGAAAACCCAACCAGGCAGGCCGGGGCCACGCGCTGGACCTCGGGCGGTCTCTCGCCGCGGTCCAGGGCCGTTCATCAGTCCATTATTTCAGCAAAACAGGTTCTCTTCTGTTTCGGGTGGCACGCAACATTCTGATGGAGGTCAGGCGAGAGGGCGTGCTTTCTGAAGCGGATTGAGGGGCAAGTGCTTGAGCTTGCCTGCAATCAGGAAGGCCATAGCGATGAAGTGATCGGTGGTGCCGTAGCCACGCGCCTTGGCTTTGGCCGCTTGCAACAACGAGTTGACCGCCTCCACATAGCCCGTGTGCAAGCCTGCGGCGTCAAACGCCTTGACGATGCCGGACCAGTGCTGCCTGATGGTCCTGGCCAACTCCTGAAAGGCGCCAAGCGACTGCGCTGGGCCCAGTGCAACCACCGCTTGAGCGACAGCGTGCATGCGATCGCATCGGTTCGTACCTTTGCAGATGTCGCGCAGCCTCTCCTTCAGCCGCCACGCCCGCGCTGTCTTCAGCCGGGTGTGGGGCAGCAATCCATCTTGTCACGCCCTGGGCGTCCATCGGCCCTTGTCCTTGAGCCAGCACCAGCGGGTCTTCTTCAACCAGTGCTCGCCCCTGGCTTCCTCACGGCGCACGGCATCCACCGCCCGATTGGCCAACTGCACCACATGAAATCCGTCAAAGGCCACGGCTGCCGCCGGCAAGTGCTCGGCCGTGCCGGCGATGAAGGCCTTGGACATGTCCATGCACACCACTTCGATGGCCTCGGGCTTGCCCTTGTGGGTCTTGAAGTCCCCCCACAAAGCGCTTGACCGTGCTGGCGTCTTTGCCGGGTGTGGCATAGATCAGCCGCGCCTGCTCCAGGTCGTGCACCAGCGTGATGTAGTGCTGGCCTTTGGCGCAGCTGGTCTCGTCGATGCCGATGACGATAACCCGGGCGTAGCTTTCTTGCGCCCGGGCCCGCTGGACGTGGGCATCGATCTGGCGCCACAGGGCGTTGTCCGCGCAGCGAAGGATGCGTGCGCAGGCGGCCACGGGCATCTCGCGCGCCAGCGTCAGGCCCAGCGCCTCAAACAGTAGCGTGAAGCGGCTGCCCTCGCGCGCCCAGGGCACCTGAGTTGGGTGATGGCGCCGCAGCCTGCCTGCAGGCCACGCGCGGCAGCTGGCAGTGCACGTGGGCTTCGAACTGAAAGAAGTCAGATGGCGCCAGCTGCGTTGGCGGTGGTCGTGCAGTTTCTGATCGATTGCGCCACAGGCCGGGCACGGCGCGCTCCTGGCTGCCAGACGACGTACAGGTCGATTCGACTGCGCTCAACATCCAGCGCCACGCGCTCTACCGCCCAGGCGATGTCAGTCCCAGCGCCTGGCAAAACAAGGCCTCTTGCATGCGGCTCTCCTGCGTGACGTTTGTTTGTCAACACATTATTGCCAGCTGTTGCGCGCCACCCGAAACGGAAGAAACCGCAAAACAAAGGCCATTCCCAGCGTCCGCTGGTCACAACACGCTACCAGACTAATAGCAAAAAAGGCACCTGCCTTGTCGGGCGTTTCGCGCGCGCCGACTCAGATGCGGCCTTCTTCGACCGCGTGGCAGGCGATCTTCACGCCGGCAAAGTCGAGGAATTGCGGTCGCGTGGACTTGCACCGGTCGTTGACGTGGGGACAGCGCGGGTGAAAGGTGCAACCGGTCGGCGGGTTCAACGGGTTGGGCACCTCGCCCTGCACCGGCGTGCGGGCACGGCCGGTGTCGTGCATCTTGGGGATCGCATCGATCAGCATGCGCGTGTAAGGGTGGCGCGGGCTGTCAAACAGCGTGTGCTTGTCGGCCAGTTCCACCAGGCGCCCGAGGTACATCACGCCCACCTGGTCGGCCACGTGGCGCACCACCGCCAGGTTGTGCGAAATGAAAAGGTAGGTGAGGCTGCGCTCGCGCTGCAGGTCCTTCATGATGTTGAGCACCTGCGCCTGCACGCTCACGTCCAGTGCGGACGTCGGCTCGTCGCACACCAGAAATTCCGGCTGCGTGGCCAGCGCGCGGGCGATCGAGATGCGCTGGCGCTGCCCGCCCGAGAACTGGTGCGGATACTTCACCATGTCCAGCGGCGACAGGCCCACGGACTTGAGCAGATCGCCCACCTTGGCCTTGAGCTGATCCTTGTCGGTGATCAGCCCGTGCTCGATCAGGGGCTCGCCCACGATGTCTTCCACGATCCAGCGCGGATTCAGGCTGGCATAGGGATCCTGGAAGATCATCTGGATCCGGCTGCGCAGCTTGAGCCCGCCGGCCGTCTTGAAGATGCCGTGCGCGTCCAGGCCATCGAACTGAAAGTCGCCGCGCGTGGGTGCGTACAGCCCCACCAGCAGGCGCGCCACGGTGCTCTTGCCACAGCCCGACTCGCCGACCAGCGCCAGCGTCTTGCCTTTTTCGATCTCGAAACTCACGCCATCGACCGCGGCCAGATACTGGCGCGGCTTGCGCTCCAGCACGCGGTTCAGCCACGGCGGAGAGACGTCGAACGACATGGCCAGGTCACGCGCCTGCACCAGTGGCGACTTCGGCGGGGTCGTGCTCATGCCGTGACCCCCTGTTGGTCCTTGGCATGCAGCCAGCAGGCCGCCCGTGTGGCGCCGGCCAGCAACAAGTCAGGTCGCTCGTGCCCGCACCGCTCGAAAACCTGCGGACAGCGCGGGTTGTAAGCACACCCCTGGGGGATGGCGTTCAGGCGGGGCATGGCGCCGTCGATCTGGTTCAGGCGTTCGCGGTCCTGCGTCATGTCGGGGATGGCGGCCATCAGGCCCGCCGTGTAAGGATGGGCGGGCATGTTGATGACCTCGTGCACCGGGCCGATCTCGGCGATACGCCCGGCGTACATCACGGCCACGCGGTCACAGGTCTCGGCGATCACACCCATGTCGTGGGTGATGAGCATCACGGCGGCACCGTGCTGGGCGCAGACGTTCTTCAGCAAACTGATGATCTGCGCCTGCACCGACACGTCCAGCGCCGTGGTGGGTTCGTCCGCCACGATCAGCTTGGGCTCGGCCGCCAGCGCCAGGGCAATCACCACGCGCTGGCGCATGCCGCCGGAGAATTGGTGGGGATAGTGGTCGATGCGTTGCTCGGGCGCGGAGATGCCAGTGTCCTGCAGCAGGTTGATCGCGCGCGCACGCGCCTCGGCCGCGCTCACGGGCAGGTGCGCCTGGATGGTTTCGACCAGCTGCTGGCCCACTGTGTACAGCGGGTTCAGCGAGGTCAGCGGATCCTGAAAGATGGCGCCAATCTTCCGCCCCGGATGTGGCGCATCGCCGCATGATCGAGGTTGTCGATGCGCTGGCCTTCGAGCAGGATCTGCCCGCTGGCCACCCGCCCGGGCGGCTCGAGCAGGCCGATGATCGCCGCGCCGGTCAGCGACTTGCCCGCGCCGGATTCACCCACGACACCGAGGATCTCTCCCGGCGCGATATCAAAAGAAATGTCGTCGAGCGCGCGCAACGTGCCGCGTCGGCCCGGGAATTCGACCACCAGATTCCTGACTTGCAAGAGACTCATCGTATTTGGACCGTGTTTAGCGCAGGCGCGGGTTCAGCGCGTCGCGCAGCCAGTCGCCCAGCAGGTTGACCGACAGCGCGATCAGCACCAGCATCAGGCCCGGGAACATGGTGATCCACCATTCGCCCGAGAACAAATAGTCGTTGCCGATGCGGATCAGCGTGCCCAGCGAAGGCGAGGTCGGCGGCGCGCCAACGCCCAGGAATGACAGCGTCGCCTCGGTGATGATGGCCGTAGCGACCTGGATGGTGGCCAGCACCAGCACCGGGCCCATCACGTTGGGCAGCACGTGGCCGCGCATGATGCGCCGCGAAGGCACGCCCGTCACACGGGCCGCCTGGACGTATTCCTTGTTGCGCTCCACCAGCGTCGAGCCCCGCACCGTGCGCGCGTACTGCACCCAGCCGGTGAGCGAGATGGAAAAGATCAGCACGCCGAACGCCAGTCCGTCCCCCATTGGGGAACAGGGCGCGCCCCACACCTGCAATCAGCAAGGCCACCAGAATCGGGGGAAACGACAGCATCACGTCGCACAGGCGCATCAGCGCCGCGTCGATCCAGCCGCCGCGAAAACCCGCAAGCAGCCCCAGCGACACACCCACCAGCACCGACAGGATGACCGACACCACGCCAACCACCAGCGAGATCCGTGCGCCGTAGATCACCGCGGACAGGATGTCGCGCCCCTGGTCGTCGGTGCCGAGCAGGTACTTGCGGGAAACCGCCTTCACTCCAGGCCGGCGTCAGGCGCGCATCGCTGAGCTCCAGCGTGGTCAGGTCGAACGGATTATGCGGCGCGACCCAGCCGGCAAACACCGACGCAAACACGCAGACGAAGGCGATGAGGGCCGCCGCCATCGCCACCGGGGAGGAGCGAAAGCTGTGGCCGATATCGCTGTCCAGGAAGCGCGCCACCCGCCCCATGGGCGCTGGTGTGGTTGATGTACTCATCGGTGTTTCTTATGGCTTGACAGTGATGTAGCGGAATGGCATGTAGTTGTCGGCCAGCTGAACCAGGTCGATCCTCTTGTTGATGCCCCAGGCCAGCGCCTGCTGGTGCAGCGGCAGATGGCCAATGTCGGCGGAATGGAGATCAAAGGCCTCCTTGATCATGGCGTTGCGCTTGGTCTTGTCGGTCTCGGACTGGATCGTCCTGGTGAGTTGGTCAACTTTCGGATTGCAATAGCTGCCAAGGTTGAACTGGCCGGCGCCCTTGTCGTCCACGCAGGCCATCAGGGCATTGAGGGCGTTGTGGGCGTCATACGTGGTCGGCGTCCACCCCAGCATGTAGAAGCTGGTGTCGCGGCGCAGCACCTTGGGGAAGTACGTGCCCTTGGTCTCGGCCTGCAGGTTGACCTTGACGTTGATGCGCGACAGGTTGGCCGCCACTGTCTGGCAGATGCGGGAATCGTTGACGTAGCGGTCATTCGGGCAGTTCAGCGCCACCTCGAAGCCATTGGGATAGCCGGCATCCGCCAGCAGCTTCTTGGCGGCTTCAGGGTCATACGGCAGGCGCTTGTTCTGATCCGCATTGAATCCGTTGATGCCGGGGCCCACCATCAGCGCGGTGGGTTTGGATGCGCCGCGCATCACGGTCTTCTGGATGCCATCGATGTCGATCGCCTGGTAGAACGCCTGGCGCACCCGCTTGTCCTTGAACGGGTTCTTGCCCTTGACGTTCGAGAACAGCAGTTCGTCACGCTTCTGGTCCATGCCCAGGAAGATCGTGCGCAGTTCCGGTCCTGCCAGCACTTTCGCATTGGGCGATGCATTGATGCGATCGACGTCCTGCAGCGGCACCGGCTCCATGACGTCGATCTCGCCCGACAGCAGCGCTGCCACGCGCGTGGCGTCGTTGCCGATGGGCGTGAAGATGACTTCATCGACATTGCCTTCGATCTTGCCCCAGTAGCTGCCATTTCGCACGGCGGTGGTGCGCACGTTGGGCTGGCGCTCGCGCACGCGGAACGGACCCGTGCCGTTGGCGCGGAACGATGCGGCGTTCTCGATGCCCTTGCGGCGGTCCACCGGGCGCTGGGCCTGGTTGGTCTCGCACCACTTCTTGCTCATGATGAACGTCGTGGACAGTGCATCGGGCAGAATGGGGAACGGCGCCTTGGTCTCGATTTCGATCACATGGTCGTTGATCTTGCGCACTTCCTTGATGTCGTTGACGTTGCTCTTCATGTCAGAGCCCTCGCCTGGCGACTCTCGCCAGCGTGAACACCACATCGTCTGCGGTAAACGGCGTGCCGTCATGGAAAGTGACGCCTTTGCGCAGTTCAAATCGCCACACGTTGGGCGAGGTCTGCTTCCAGGAGGTGGCCAAGGCAGGCGCCAGCGCGAGGTCCTTGCCACGGCCCACCAGCGGTTCGTAGATGTTGCCGGTGACCGACAGTTGCAGGGATTCGTTGAGCGAATGCGGATCCATCGACAGCGCATCGCCCTGATTGGCGATCCGCGCCGTCTGCGCAAGCCATCAGGCCTGTTGCGGACAAAATCAGTGTCGCACCCATTACGGGCAGGGTCTTCTTGAAGTTCATGAGGCGCTCCTTGGTAAAAAACAAATCGGTCAGTTTGAGGTTGTCGGCAGGGCCTGCTCGACCAGGCTGGCGTGCAGAGCCGCACCCAGCGGCAGGATCTCGTCGTTGAAATCGTACCGGCTGTTGTGCAGGAAGCAGCTGCCCTCGCCGCCCTGGCCGATGCGCAGGTAGGCGCCGGGCTTGACCTGCAGCATGAAGGAAAAGTCTTCCGACCCCATGCTGGGCTCCATGTCGCGCACGACATGGCCTTCGCCCACCAGCGATTGCGCCACATCGGCGGCGAAAACGGCCTCGGCGTCGGAGTTGACGGTAGCGGGATAGATACGCTCGTATTGCACGGTGGCCGAGGCGCCGAAACCCAGCGCCACCGCGCTGCACAGGTCGTGCAGGCGCTGTTCGACCAGATCCTGGACCACGGGGTTGAAGGTGCGCACGGTGCCCGTCAGCGTGGCCGAGCCCGGAATGACGCTGAACGCGCCCGGGTCGCCGGCCTGCACGGCGCAGAGGCTGATGACGGCGCTGTCGAGAGGCTTGACATTGCGCGAGACGATGCTTTGCACCGCCGTGATGATGTGCGCGCCCACGAGCACCGGGTCCACGGCCAGGTAGGCGTGGGCGCCATGGCCGCCCTGGCCGGTGATTTCGATCGTGATGCGGTCGGCCGCGGCCATCATCGGGCCAGGGTTCACGCCGATCACACCCGGGGCGCATGGCCGGCCAGTTGTGCATGCCATAGACGGCCCCGACCGGGAAGCGCTCGAACAAGCCGTCCCGGATCATCTCGCGGGCGCCGGCATAGCCTTCCTCGCCCGGCTGGAAGATCAGCACGGCGGTGCCGGCAAAGTGGCGGGTCTCGGCCAGGTAGCGCGCCGCGCCGATCAGCATCGCCGTGTGCCCGTCGTGGCCGCAGCCGTGCATCAAGCCGGCCTTGCCGGATTTCCAGGCAAAGTCGTTGTGTTCGGTCATGGGCAGCGCGTCCATGTCGGCTCGCAGGCCGATGGCCTGGGTCTGCCCGGTGGCATCGCGAATCCATGTGCCGCGGTTGTCACGGCCATGGATGACGCCCACGACACCCGTCTTGCCGATTCCCGTGTGAACTTCGTCCACCCCCGAGGCCTTGAGCGCGCCCGCGACGCGAGCGGCTGTATAGACCTCTTCAAAGCCCAGCTCCGGATGGGCGTGCAGGTCGCGCCGGAACGCGGTGAGTTCGGGGTGCAGTTCAGCGATGCGCGCAAACGCACGGCCATTGACACGGTAGCGCGGTGCCAGCATCAATGACCACCGCTCACGCGCAGGCGCGGGTCCACCACGAAGTACAGCAGATCGACCACCAGGTTGATGACCACGAAAATCAGGGCAATCAGGCACAGGTAGGCCGCCATCACCGGCACGTCGGCAAAGGTCACCGCCTGGATGAACAGCAGGCCCATGCCGGGCCACTGGAACACGGTCTCGGTGATGATGGCAAAGGCAATCAGGCCGCCGAGTTGCAGCCCGGTGATCGTCATCACCGGAACCAGCGTGTTCTTCAGCGCATGGCCGAAATGAATGGCGCGATCGGACAGGCCGCGGGCCCGTGCGAACTTGATGTAGTCGGTGCGCAGCACTTCGAGCATCTCGGCGCGCACCAGTCGCATGATCAGGGTGAGCTGGAAAATCGCCAGCGTGACCGCGGGCAGGATCACGTGGTGCCAGCCATCCAGGGTCAGCAAGCCGCTGCTCCACCAGCCCAGCTGGACCGTCTCCCCGCGACCGAAGCTGGGAAACCAGCCCAGCCCCACCGAAAACAACAGGATCAGCAAGATGCCGATCAGGAACGTGGGCAACGAGACCCCGAGCAGCGACAGCGTCATGAAGACCTGGCTCAGGAACGAGCCTCTGCGCAAGGCGGAATACACGCCCATCGGAATGCCCAGTGCCAGCGCCAGCACGGCAGCAATGGTGGCCAGTTCCATCGTGGCGGGGAAGCGCTCGGCAATCAGGCGCGACACCTTGGCACCCTGGCGCAGGCTCAGGCCGAACTCCCCTTGCACGGCATTGGAAAGAAAGTGCCAGAACTGCACGAAAAAGGGCTGATCCAGCCCCAGGTCGGCGCGCAGGGCGCGAATCTGCTCAGGCGTGGCGTCCTGCCCCAGAAGGAATACGACCGGGTCACCCACGTACTGAAACAGCAGGAACGCGATGAAAGCCACCGTGGTCATGACGATCATGGCCTGAAACAGGCGGCGCAGGATAAAGGCGAACATGGCTTGTGAATAAGTGAGTCAGCATGCTAGCAGAGCGAATAGCGTGCCGGCCTCGGGGTTTCCTTGAGGCTGGAGGTGCCAATTCGCCTGGGACAGCACTTGTCGCATGAAAAAAGGCCCTTGCGGGCCTTTATGCGGGTGAAAGCCCGATCACTTCACCACGATCAGGCGCCAGTCGAGACGGTTGTCCGCACGGTGAACCACATCGACGTTCTTCTTCATGGCCCAGGGAATGATCTGGTTGTGCAGAGGGAGATGCGACACCGTGTCGTTGCTCAGTTGCAGCGCTTCGGTCAGCAGCTCGGTGCGCAGCTTCAGGTCGGTTTCCTTCTTCGTGCGCTCCACCAAAGCATCCATGCGCGGGTTGCTGTAACGGCCGACGTTGTAGTTGCCGTCGCCACCGGCGCCCACACTGCGGGTCAGCGATTGCAGGCTGTAAAGGGCGTCAAAGGTCGGCACACCCCAGCCCAGCATGTAGATGCTGGCCTCGTAGCGCTGGATCATCGGGAAATAGGTCACCAGCGGCAAGGTGCGCAGCTTGGCCTTGACGCCGATCTTGGCCCACATCGCGGTGACGGCCTGGCAGATCTCCTCGTCGTTGATGTAGCGGTTGTTCGGGCAGGCAAAGTCCACCTCGAAGCCCTGCGGGTAGCCCGCATCGGCCAGCAGCTTCTTTGCGGCCTCGGGATCATAGGCAAAGCGCTTGTCGACACCTTTCGTCCAGCCAGTGACCTGCGGCGCCACCAGCGCACCCGTCGGCTGGCTCAGACCGCGCATGGTGACCCGATTGATGCTGGCGATGTCAATGCCCTGGTACAAGGCCATGCGCACACGCTGGTCCTTCAGCGGGTTCTTGCCTTTGATGTTGGAGCCCGGCAGTTCGTCGCGATGCTGGTCCATGCCGAAGAAGATCGTGCGGTTCTCAACGCCATCGATCACCTTGAGATTGGCGCCGGATCGAATCCGGCCCAAGTCCTGCAGGCTCGGGTCAAGCACGAAGTCCAGCTCACCGGACAACAGCGCCGCCACACGCGTCGCTTCCGACTTGATGGGCGTGTAGATGATCTCGGTCACATTGGTCTTGGCATTGGCCCATCCCCACCATAGCGGGTTCTTCACCAGCACCAGTTTCTGGTCCGGCTGCCATTCCTTGACCATGAAGGGGCCGGTGCCCATCGCGTTGCGGTGAGCATAGCTTTCGTCCTTGGTCCGAATGTCCTTGGGCTCGACCGACTTGTTCTTTTCCGCCCAGGCCTTGCTCATGATGCGCAGTTCGGTCAACTGATTGAGCAGTACCGGATTCGGACCTTTCATGATCAGGTCCACGGTGGTGTCGTTGACCTTCACCGCCTTGTCGATACCCTGGGTGTAGACCGCGTAATTGGAGGTCTTGGCCATCGCCCGCATGATGGAGTACACCACGTCATCGGCAGTCAGCGGCGAACCATCGCTGAACTTGACGCCGGGGCGCAGGACAAAGCGCATCTGGGTCGGCGACACCTGGCTCCAGCTGATGGCCAGTTGTCCCTCGGGCTTGAAGGTGGTGCTGTTGTAGTACACCAGCGACTCGTAAATGGAGGCATGAACGCCATTGCCAAGCGCGTTGTTCTGCGAATGAATATCCAGCGTGGGGATATCGCTGGCGCTCGACCACTTGAACGTCTTCGCAAAGGCGGGTGCAGCCACCAATGAGGCAGCCAGGGCAGCAGACAACAAGGCAAGTTTGGTTTTCATGAAAATCTCGAAAGAAGGGATCATTGATGTTAGGGCGCGTTCATTTCCACTGAAACAGGGAAAGCCCGAAGGCGCTGGTCGATACCGGCAAATTCTACCGGCTCATGCGGTTCAGGCACGGCCATCCCGGCGGTTCCACAGTGCGGCCGCCAGGCCTGGCAAAAAAAAACCGCCAATCCGGAGATTGGCGGTTTTCAGACCATTTTATTCACAGCTGGCACAAGGCCAGCCGGGGATCAGAAGGAGTGCTTCACACCGAAGTCGAAACCGTAGGTGCTGTTCTTCAGACCAGGGTTGATACCCATGTTGTAAGAAGCAGTCTTGCCGTCGTTGTTGATGTACGAGTAGGTCGTATACAGGGCGGTGCGCTTGGACAGGTTGTAGACATAACCGATCGCGATCTGGGAGCCATCGACGCCGTCGTTCGTGGAATTGCCCCAGCTATAGGAGCCCTTCAGTTCGCCAGCGCCCAGAGGCATCGTGGCACCCAGCATGTAGGTGTTGCTACGAACCGTGCCCGAGGCCGTGTTGTCAGACGCTTCCTGGTTCCACAGGAACATGGCCTTGGCCACGCCAAAGTTCCACGACGCACCGACGTTGTTCACTTGGTACTGCAGGCTCGGAGCCCAAGTGGTGGCGCCCCAGCTGTAAGCGATGTCAACCGGGCCATTGGCGTAGCCGATGCGCACGCTGCCGACGTTGCCGTTGGAGCCGTTCGGGTTGGATGCACCACCGGTCAACTTGTTGTTCTGCTCACCCATGGCGTACATGGCCTGGCCATAGAAGCCAGCAATGTTGGGCATGAAGTAGCCGATGCTGTTGGAAGCGCGCACGCCAGCAGCCGTGCTGTTCAGGCTGTTGCCGGTGAGAAGGCCCAGACCGACCAGCGTGAAGTTGCTGACCGCGCCCACGCCGTTGGTGCCGAACGGATCGAAGATCGTGGTGTTCCAGAAATACGGAACGAAGTCACGGCCCAGACGCAACTCACCCCAGCTGCCAGCCAGGCTGACGGTGGAGCGACGGTTGAAGGTCAGACCTTGCGTGCCGGTGTTCGCGCTGGCGCTGCCGGCGACGGTGTTGTTGGTGCTGGAGGCGCTGCCGGTACCGTTGTCGTTGTTGACACCGGCTTCCAGCCAGAAGCTGGCGCTCAGGCCGCCACCGAGGTCTTCCGTGCCACGGAAGCCCAGACGGCTGCTGTTGTAGCCAGAGTTGGTCAGGCTCCAGATGTTGCCATTGGTGCCACCGTCAACGTAGCGAATGGTCGCGTCAACCACGCCGAACAGGGTGACGGAGGATTGGGCCATTGCGGCGCCGGAAGCGGCCAGCACAGCCAGGGCGATCAGTGATTTTTTCATTGCGAGGTTCTCCAAGGTTAAACAGAGGGCTCCGGTTCGGGGGTTCGCTCCGATGCGAGGCATCCAAATGATCCCGCCGGTTCCCCGGGCCAACCTCCTTTTGGGAAGTTGTTGTTATTGCACCAGAGGACGGACGGTTTCGCAAAGGAATTGACCGGGATATTTGCATTTCGTTGCAGGCTTGCAACAAATTGGCGAACCGCCGTGGAAATGCTGCCACACCCGGCGCAGAGGCCCTTGGTGCCGCGGGGGCAAAATGAACGCTTCTGATCCGTGCAACCCAACCAAGCCTCGCCCCATGGACGCCTTGCTGACCGCCGCCGACACCGCCCTTCGCACCCTGTTTGCACAGCCACGGCCCGCACGCGCCTGCCCGACCCTGCCCGCCGAGCCAAGCCAATTGACTGCCGCCGAGGCCCGCGAGGCCGGCGCACTGATGCGGGTCAACCACGTCGGCGAAGTCTGCGCGCAAGCCCTGTACGCCTCACAGGCACTGGCCACGAACAACCCGGTGCTGCGCGCCCATTTTGAGGCTGCGGCCCGCGAAGAAACGGACCATCTGGCCTGGACCCGCGCGCGCCTGGACGAACTGGGGGCACGCCCGTCGCTGCTCAATCCCCTCTGGTACGCCGGCGCATTTGGCATCGGTCTGCTGGCCGGACGGCTCGGCGGCGACCGGCTCAGTCTGGGCTTTGTCGTGGAGACCGAACGGCAGGTGGAGGCACACCTGGCGAGCCACATGGAGCGACTGCCCGCATGCGACCAGGCCTCCAGGGCCATCGTGGCCCAGATGCGCGACGAAGAGGGGCGCCATGCCGACGAGGCCCTGGCAGCCGGCGCCCTGCCGATGCCCCAGCCCATCCGGCAGCTGATGCGCGGCGCAGCCAGGGTGATGACCCTCACGGCACACCGGATCTGAAGGGCTCGAGGCACCCGGCCAGCGCAGCGATCACTGCGCCTGTGCCTCGGCCCTGTGCCCTGCCACCCGCAGCCTCTCAGCAGCCAATAAACACTACTATTTCAGTAGCTAAGAACATCCATTTCACGCTGGGATTGCGCCCTCTCAGGCTTCAATCAGCGTAAAACCGGTGGTGATGGCGGCGGTCTTGCCCAGCATGATGCTGGCCGAGCAGTATTTTTCGTGGCTCATGGCAATGGCACGCTCCACGGCTGCTGCCGGGATGCCCTTGCCCGTCACGGTGAACTGCATGTGGATCTTGAGAAACACCTTCGGATCGGTTTCCGCACGCTCGCTGGTCAGCGTGACCGTGCAGCCGCGCACGTCATGACGCCCCCGCTTCAGGATCAGCACGACGTCGTAGGCCGTGCATCCGCCGGTGCCCGCCAGCACGGTCTCCATGGGGCGCGGCGCCAGATTCTGCCCCCCGTTGCCAGGCTTGGCGGCATCGGGCGCGCCGTCCATCATCAAGGTATGGCCACTGCCGGTCTCGGCCACAAAGCCCATCCCGGTGCGCGTGCCGCTTGGGCCCGTCCAGCTGACTGTGCATTCCATCGTTTGAATTCCCACAAGGTTGATCGACCCGGCCCGACCCCAAAGACTTCCGTCAGGGACGCCCACTTTGTCGCAGTTTGAGACAGACGCCACTGCTGCGACGCAACAAATTATCGCTACACTGGAGCCCATGCATGAGGGTTCATGCGCTGCTTGTCTCCTCCACCCCTCTGAAAAAGGTGGATTGGCCCCGGACCGAAAGGTTCGGGGCTTTTTTCTGGGCCGCGCGGCCTGCCCTCTATGATGGCGGCCGAGGGAAAACCATGAAGCCTGCATCGACCCGAGCCGCGCGGCCTCTCAAGCCGGCGGACTACCTGAAGAAGATCCTGACCGCCCGCGTCTATGACGTGGCGGTCGAGTCGGCGCTGGAGCCGGCCAAAAACCTGAGCCGGCGACTGCACAACCGGATTCTCCTGAAGCGCGAGGACCAGCAACCGGTTTTCAGCTTCAAGCTGCGCGGCGCGTACAACAAGATGGCGCACCTGCCGCCCGAGCAGCTGAAAAAGGGCGTGATCTGCGCCTCGGCCGGCAACCACGCCCAAGGCGTGGCGCTGGGCGCCCACAAGCTGGGCTGCAGGGCGGTGATCGTCATGCCAACCACCACGCCTCACGTCAAGGTCGACGCGGTGCGCGCGCTCGGCGGCGAAGTGGTGCTGTTCGGCGACAGCTACTCTGACGCCTACACCCATTCGCTGGAACTGGAAAAGAAAGAGGGACTGACCTTCGTCCACCCCTTCGACGACCCCGACGTGATCGCCGGCCAGGGTACCGTGGCCATGGAGATGCTACGCCAGGTGCAGACCCTGGGCGGGCAGTCCGGCGCGCGGCTCGACGCCGTGTTTGTCGCGATTGGCGGTGGCGGGTTGGTGTCGGGCGTGGCCAACTACATCAAGGCGGTGGATCCCCGCATCCGCGTCATCGGCGTGCAGATGAACGATTCGGACGCCATGATCCGCTCGGTGGCGGCCAGGAGGCGTGTGACGCTGGCGGATGTGGGTCTGTTCTCCGACGGCACAGCCGTCAAGCTGGTGGGCGAAGAGACCTTCCGCGTGGCCCGCGGGCTGGTGGACGAATTCATGACCGTGGACACCGATGCCGTGTGCGCGGCCATCAAGGACATCTTCGTCGACACGCGCAGCATCGTCGAGCCCGCCGGTGCGCTGGCGGTGGCGGCGATCAAGCAGTACGTGGCCACGCACAAGACCAAAGGCGAAACCTACGCCGCCATCCTGTGCGGCGCCAACATGAACTTCGACCGTTTGCGCTTCGTCGCCGAGCGCGCCGAGGTCGGCGAAGAGCGCGAGGCCTTGCTTGCCGTGACGATTCCCGAGGAGCGCGGCAGCTTCCGGCGCTTCTGCGAATTGATCGGCACCCTGCCCGGCGGCCCCCGCAACGTCACCGAGTTCAACTACCGGATCAGCGATGCGGCCAAGGCCCACGTGTTCGTGGGTCTGACCACGCAGGGAAAAGGCGAAAGCACGAAGATCGCCGCGAATTTCACGCGCCATGGCTTCGAGGCCCTGGACCTGACCCACGACGACCTCGCGCAGGAACATATCCGGCACATGGTGGGCGGCCACTCCTCGCTGGCGAAAGACGAACGCCTGCTGCGTTTCGTGTTTCCCGAGCGCCCGGGCGCCCTTCTGAAGTTCCTGAGCCTGATGCCTCCCGGATGGAACATCAGCCTGTTCCACTACCGCAACCAGGGTGCCGACTACGGCCGCATCCTGGTCGGGCTACAGGTTCCGCGCAGTGACGACAGGATCTTTGCGCGCTTCCTGGAGACACTGGGTTACCCCTGTGTGGAAGAGACGCAAAATCCGGTGTACCGCATGTTCCTGCAGAGCTGACGGCTGGTTACACATCCCGGGTCTATCACCCGACCCATCCACTAGAATCCGTCGCATGTCATTTTTCGGCTGGTTCAAGAGCACACCACAGCCCGCGCGGGGGCAGGCGGCATTCCCCCGTGACGCCGCCACTGGCGTGCGCGCACCGGCGGAAGCCAAAGACGCGGCGGTCCGAGCCAAAGAGGCCGCTACCAACACCGCCGAACGACGGAAAAATGAGCGTTCGCGCTTGCGCGAGTTGCTGTACAAGGTGGTGCGGGAATCGATGGTTCGCGTGGGCGTGCTGTCGAGCAGCTTCAAGTTCAAGGTGCTGGCGACCGATCCGCGCGGACGCAAATTCATCGTGATGATGGATCTGTCGCGGGATTTCGGCAGCGAAATCTCGCAACTGGCCGAGATCGAGAACCTGATCTGCCAGGCAGCCAAGGCCCGCTACAACATCGTGGTGTCAGCGGTCTACTGGCGCGCCGAGGACGTGACCGCCGCAAACCAGCCCGGCGATGCGTCCGCCGGACCAAAATACCGGGCCACCCTGCCGGCCGCGTCAGCGGCAGTGGCCGAAAGCGCGTCCCTGACGCCCCCGCCCGCCAATCGTCCTGCGTTCGAGCCGGTCCTGGCTGCCGAGATCAATGCGCTCAAGCAGGCGCTGGCGGCCGGTGCATTGCCCGCGGCCGCTGGTGCGCAGGCTCAGGTGGGCGATCCTCATGCCCCCAAGCTCACCGGTTTCGAGAACACGGAGATCATTGAATCCCGCTTGCCGGACACGGAGATCGCCGAAACCGAAATGCTCGACGACGACCCGCCCTATCCGGCGCTGAGCCCCACCCAATACGGCGAACTGCGCTGAGCGCGGCTCTGCGCGAGCCATTCGTCACTTACGAGACGCTGGCATTTCCAGAACCATCGTTTCACCCGCGCCCGTCGCTTGCGCCAGACGGGCTTTGCGGGGCTCGACGGCCTCCAGAACAAGCCCTTCATCGACCCTGCTGCCCACCCGGAAGGCGCGGCCCGGCTTGCCGTCGACCGCAATCAGCGCCGCTCCGCGACTGGACGGGCTAGCCATCACACCGAGCAGGACAAACCGGCTGGCTGCAACCGGCGCCGCGGTTGCAGTGGGTGCAGCAGCGCCGAGCAGACGCGCCACAGCCGCCGGATCAGCCGCAGCCGTTGGCGCCGCGACGGAGGGCGTTGCCCCCACCGAAGTGCTGGATGCACCGCCCCACAAGCGCAACCCCCACCACGCCAGGCTGGCAGCCGCCAGGGCCCACAGAACCAGCGTCACGAGACGGGCGGCCCACCTGCTTTGCGAATTGATCACCATCGAATGATTATGATTGAAGCGAACTGCAGCCAACAAGATCACGCCATGAACCTCAGCAACCGACCTCTTTCACGCTCGCCGGGCCTAGGGCTGATCGCCCGAGGCTTCACGCTCATCGAACTCATGGTGGTGCTGGTGATCATCGGTGTGCTGGCCGCACTGATCGTCCCCAACGTGCTCGACCGGGCGGACGATGCGCGCTCGACTGCCGCGCGAACCGATGTGGCCAACCTGATGCAAGCGCTGAAGCTCTACAAGCTCGACAATCAGCGTTTCCCGACGGCTGAGCAGGGGCTGCAGGCGCTGGTCACCAAGCCGACGGCCAATCCGGTGCCCCCCAACTGGAAGCCCTATCTCGAAAAGCTCCCCAACGATCCTTGGGGCCGCCCCTACCAGTACCTCAACCCCGGCGTCAAGGCCGAGATCGATGTGATGTCTTTCGGTGCCGACGGTCAACCCGGGGGCGAAGGCAAGGATGCGGATATTGGCAGCTGGCAGTAGGCCAGTCCCCACGCTGGCGACATCGTGGGCGGCTGCGCCCGTCGGAGAGGCTCCTCGAGCGTGCCAAAGGCGAAGCACAGGATTCACCCTGCTGGAGTTGCTGGTGGTGGTGGCCATCATTGCCATCGGAACGGCCGGCGTCAGCCTGGCCCTGCGCGACGCCAGCGCAAGTTCGCTTGAGCGGGAGGCACAACGCCTGGCGGCACTGCTGGAGTCCGGACGCGCGCAGTCGCGGGCGTCGGGCCGAGTCGTGGTCTGGCGGGCCAAAGAGCGGGGCTTCGAGTTTTCCGGAGTGGACGGCGACGCTTTGCCCACGAACTGGCTGGGGACGGACACCGCCGTCCAAGGTACGGCCACTCTGCAACTCGGCCCGGAACCGCTGATCGAACCGCAAGGTGTGTTGCTTGTCAGTACAAGCCAGCCCGAACGCCGGCTGCGCGTCGCCACGGACGGGCTGCGCCCCTTCTCCGTGCAGCCGGGTAGCAGACCATGACAGGCGCCCGTCCAGCGAGTGGTTTCACCCTGATCGAAGTCCTGGTTGCGCTGGGTATCGTGGCCATCGCGCTCACGGCCGGTCTGCGGGCCACCGCCGCGCTGACGGACAACGCCATGCGGCAGTCCGACATCCTGCTGGCCCACTTGTGCGCCGAAAATGAGCTTGTCAAGGCACGCTTGTCGCAGCAGATGCCTGGCGTCGGCGACAACGAACTGGGTTGCGAACAAGGCAACCGCCGCTTCGACGTGACCGTGACCGTTCGCCCGACACAGAACCCCTCTTTTCGCCGGATGGACGCGAAGGTGAGTGACGGCGGCACACCCATCCTGACGCTGTCCACCGTCATCGGTCGTTACTGACCCATTCCCGATGCCAGCGTCTCGCACCACGACAGCATTTCGCCGATCACACCGGGGTTTCACCCTGGTCGAACTGCTGGTGGCCATCGCCGTGATGGCGCTTATGGCCATTCTGAGCTGGCGCGGTCTGGACGGCATGAGTCGTGCCCAGACTCAGACGCTGGCTCGGTCCGATGAGGTTCTGGTGTTGCAAGCCGGCCTGGCGCAGTGGAAATCCGATCTCGATGCGATGACCGCAAGCCCGCAGGTCATTGGCCTGGACTGGGACGGCCGGGTGCTGCGGATCACCCGCCGCGGCAGCGCTGGCCCAAGCGACGGCATGCGTGTCGCCGCCTGGACCCGTCGCACCGACGCAGGGGGATACTGGCTGCGCTGGCAGTCGCCACCTTTGACCAGCCTGGACGACTGGCAGACCTATTGGGCACAAGCGCAGAACTGGGCACAGAACGCCGGCGACGAGGACAAGAAGCGGGAAGTTCCCGTCGTTCCACTGCAGGACTGGCAAATCTTCTATTTCCGAGGTGGCGCCTGGAGCAATCCCCTGTCCAGCGACGGGCCCGACAAGGAAACCCAGTCGGCGCTTCCCGACGGGGTTCGCGCGGTGTTGACACTCCCGCCGGGGCAGGCCATCACCGGTCGCTTGACGCTGGACTGGGCACGTCCCACGGTGGGAGGCGGCAAATCATGAGAAACCATCGCGGCGCTGCCCTGCTGGCGGCCATGCTGACCGTGACGCTGGTGGCCACGCTGGCCGCAACTGCGCTGTGGCAGCAGTGGCGCAGCGTCGAGGTCGAGGCAGCGGAACGCGCGCGGGTGCAATCGACCTGGTTGTTGACCGGAGCGCTCGACTGGGCTCGGCTGATCCTGCGCCAGGACGCCAGCGCCGGCGGCGCCGACCATCTGGCCGAGCCGTGGGCCGTTCCCCTGCAGGAGGCCCGCCTGTCCACCTTTCTGTCGATGGACAGCAGTTCGGCGGACGCCGATCGTGATGCCTTCCTGTCCGGACAGATCACGGATCTGCAGGGACGGATGAACCTGACCAACCTGATCGAGGACGGCAAATTGTCCGTCCCCGCGTCGCAAGCCCTCGCCCGCCTTTTCGATCAGCTGGGTCTGCCCGCCTCCGAACTGAACCCGCTGACCCAGCAACTGGTGGCCGCACGCAAGGTCTTGAAGCCGGGCGAGCAAGCCGCCCCCCAGACACCACTGCTGCCCCAGACCGTCGAACAGCTGGCCTGGCTGGGCCTGAGCCCGCAGACGGTCGCGGCATTGCGGCCCTACGTGACGCTCCTGCCCGAGCGCACGCCCCTGAACATCAACACCGCCAGCGCGGAAGTGATCCAGGCCACTGTGCCTGGACTGGAAATGGCCGATGCCACCCGTCTCGTCAACGCGCGTGAACGGGCACACTTCAGCACGCTGGCCGATGCCGCGCGCCTGGTTCCCGCTCTGGGCGACGCCGGGGTCGCCGGCCAGCTGGCGGTGAATTCGCGCTTTTTCGAAATACGCGGGCGGGTGCGGCTGGATCAGGCGGTGGTGGAAGAGGTGTCCGTCGTGCAGCGCGACGGCATCAATGTGCGAACGCTTTCACGCGAGCGGGGGCCGTCGCCCGCCCCCACCCCGGCAGGGTAAGTCCGCCGGGCCTGTGACGGAAGCGCCAACTCAGCGGGCACCTCTCTACAATGCACGCCTAATCGCCCATGAGCACGCTGATCATCGCCCTCCCCCTGTCCAGCGGGGACACCACCACCCGCTACGAGCATGTGCTCACGCCCGAGGGTCAATCGATTGCCGTGCACGCCACGAGCACGGCCAACCTGTTGCCAGACGCCAGCCGCGGCGCCGACGAGACGGTCGCCGTGGTTCCGGCCGAAGCCCTTTCCTGGCACCGTGTCGAGCTGCCCAAGGGCGTCGGCGCCGGTTCACCGCGGCTGCGCCCGGTCTTGCAGAGTCTGCTGGAGGATCGCCTGCTCGACGATCCCCAGGATCTGCACCTGGCCTGCGAACCTTCTCCAGCCGCCGACCGACCGATATGGATCGCCGCCTGCGACAAAGCCTGGCTGAGCCAGCACCTGCAGCGGTTGGAGGCCGCCCGCCGGCCGGTCACACGCATCGTCCCGGAGTTCGCCCCACACAGCGGCGCATTACGGCTACAGGTCCTCGGCGAGGCCGACCGGGCGCAGATGCTGCTTTCTGGAAGCGATGTGGCGGGTGGCGTCGTGCGCCTGCCTCTGAATACCAGCACGCTGGCGGCCATCGCAGGCCCTGACGGCCTGCCTGAACAATCGGAACTTCTCGCCGAGCCCGCCGTCGCTGCGCTGGCCGAGGAGCGCCTTCAGCGTCCGGTGGAGATTCAGCAACGCACGCAGCGCCTGCTGATCGCCACCCAGACGCCCTGGGATCTGGCGCAGTTCGACCTGGCCAACACCAGCCGCACGCGCACCCTCAAGCGATTGCTTGGCGCTGGACAGGCCCTGTTGCGCGCACCGCAGTGGCGCGCGGCCCGCTGGGGCGCCCTCCTGTTGCTGGTGGCCAACCTGATCGGACTCAATGCCTGGGCCTGGAAGGAACAGGCCAGCTGGCAAAGCCGGCGCAGCGCGATCGACAGCACGCTGACCCGAACCTTCCCTGCCGTCAAAGTGGTGGTGGACGCGCCGGTGCAGATGGCCCGGGAGGTGGCCACATTGCGCCAGGCCACGGGAGCGCCTTCAGGAAGCGACCTGGAGGTGATCCTGTCTGCCGCCGGTGCCGTGTTGCCGCAGGGAAAGGCGCCCTCGGGCATCGAGTATTCCGGTGGCGAGGTCCGGCTGAAGGGGCTCAACCTCGGCCCCGACGAACTGGCTGCCATCACAGCAAAACTCCGCCCCATGGGCTACGGCGGCCGGATGGACGGTGACAGCCTGCAGATCCGCATGGAGGGCAACCGATGACGCCATCCGGACTCTCCGCCCAGCTGCGAGGGCGCTGGAACACCCTGAACCCCCGCGAACGTTCCCTGATTGCGGGTGCGGTGCTCGTGCTGGCCCTGGCCCTGATCTGGTGGATCGGTCTGGCGCCGGCGTTGAAGACCCTGGCGCAGGCGGAGGCACGACAACGCAGCCTGGACGCCCAGTTCCAGCAGATGCAGGTGCTGGCCGCGGAGGCCCAGGCGCTGCAGTCACGGCCCAAGGCGCGCTTTGATGACTCCTTGCGTGCACTGGAGGCGTCGGTCAAGCAGGGCTTGGGTGGGGGCGCCCAGCTTGTGGTCTCGGGCGAACGCGCAACCATCACGCTGAAAAATGTGCCCGCCGGTGCGCTCAGTGGCTGGCTGGCGCAGGCGCGCGTCAACGCCAGGGCCGTGCCCACCGAGGCCCGCCTCGTGCGAAGCGCCGCGACCACGCCGACCACCGGCACGCTGTGGGACGGCACCTTGGTGGTGATCCTCCCGCCGCGCTGACGCCCACCTTCCCCCGAGCCCGTCGCGATTCCTTCCATGGCACGCCGCCCTTTCCAAGCCGCCTCGTCGCGGACCCAAGGCTCGCCCTGGGCTTGGGCCGGCGCAGGTGCCTTGGCCGGATTGGTCATGACCCTTGTGCTGCAGGCACCGGCGGCATGGTTTGCCGCAGCCATTGGCGAGGCCAGTTCCGGCAAGGTCACCCTTCTGGAAGCCCGGGGTACGGTATGGACGGGCTCGGCCCGCCTTCAGTTCTCCGGCGGGGCCGGCAGCAGCGACCGGTCCATCCTGCCGGATCGCATCAACTGGTCGATTCGCCCAGCGATTAGCGGCATGGGCATCCGCGTCGGGGCCGATTGCTGCACCCCGCAACCACTGGACCTGAAGGTCGTTCCGGGCTGGGGCCGGGTTGCACTGGCGGTGCAAGACCCTGCCGCTGCGGCGCCGCAGCGATCGGTCTGGCCGGCGGCCATGCTGGCGGGCCTGGGCACCCCCTGGAACACCTTGCAGATCGAGGGACAGCTGAGCCTGCTGATGCAGGGGCTTTCAGTAGAATGGAACGCGGGACGTGTATCGGTGGCGGGGCGCGCCGAATTGCTGGCCACCGACGTGTCGTCGCGCCTGTCCACGATCAAGCCCATGGGCAGCTATCGCATCACCCTTGTCGGAGGCAACACGGCCACACTCGAAGTCAGCACGATCGAAGGCAGCCTGCAGCTGGCGGGCTCCGGCCGCTGGGTTGGCTCGCGCCTGCGCTTCGAAGGCATGGCCAGTGCGACCCCGGAACATGAAGCCGCCCTGGCCAATCTTCTGAACATCATCGGGCGGCGCAGCGGCCCGCGTTCCCTCATCAACGTGGGCTGACTGGCAGGCCCTTCCCACACACGATATGCACCGACCTCAAACTGGCCGCTCCATGACCCACACGATCTCGCCCGCCATGCACCCGGCCCACCTTGGTATGGCTATAACAAACATAGCGCTGTGCGTCCTTCTGGCGCTGGGAAGCACGCAAATCCAGGCACAAAACAGTGCCGTGAAGCCGGGTGAACCGGTCACGCTCAACTTCACCGGTGCCGAGATCGAAGCGGTGGCGCGCACCCTGGCCACGCTGTCGGGGCGCAATGTCGTGGTGGACCCACGCGTCAAAGGGACGATGACCCTGGTGACCGAGCGTCCGGTCACCCCCGCAGCCGCATGGAGCCAGTTCCTTGCCACCTTGCGGCTGCAGGGATTTACCGTGGTCGAGTCGGCCGGTCTGTACAAAGTGGTTCCTGAAGCCGATGCCAAGCTGCAATCCGATTCAGTGTCCACCAGCACGCCCGGCGTGGCGGGTGGGCAGATCGTCACACAGATCTTCCGGCTGAACTACGAAACGGCCAACAACCTGGTGCCCGTGCTGCGCCCCTTGATCAGCCCGAACAACACCATCAATGTGAACCCCGGCAACAACTCGCTGGTGATCACGGACTACGCAGACAACCTGCAGCGCATCGCGCGCATCATCGCCGTGATGGACGTGGCCAACGCCACGGACGTGGAAATCATCCGGCTCAAGCATGCCATCGCCACCGACCTGGCGCCGCTGGTGCTGCGACTGATCGAATCGGGCAGCACCGCGCCGGCCGCTGGCCAGGGACAGGCCGACACCTCTTTCAAGACCACGCTGGTGGCGGAGCCACGCAGCAATGCGCTGATCCTGCGCGCGGCCAACCCGGCACGCATGGCCCTGGTGAAATCGCTGATCGAGCGCCTCGACCAGCCCGACGGCGGCGCCGGTGGCCCGGCCTCGGCCAGCGGCAACATTCACGTCGTCTACCTGAAGAACGCCGACGCGGTCAAGCTCGCGGCGACCTTGCGCGCGGCTCTCAGCGGCGAGGCCCGTTCCACGCCACAGTCCGCCGCTGCACCGACCGGCGCCGGTGCAGCGCCTGGCGCCACCAGCTCCAGTACGAGCGCCAGCCAGTCTTCCACCGGTGGTCAGATACAGGCCGACGCGGCGACCAATTCGCTCATCATTACGGCACCCGAGCCCCAGTACCGACAGCTGCGCGCGGTGATCGACAAGCTTGACGCCCGGCGGGCGCAGGTGTTCATCGAGAGCCTGATCGCCGAGGTCAGCGCGGATAAAACGGCGGAGTTGAGCGTGCAGTGGCAGGGTCCGATCGGCTCAGCCAGCAGTTCGGTCATCGGTTTTCTCGGCACCAACTTCTTCTCCAGCGCAAGCGGCAAGAACATCATCAATGCGGCCCAGTCCATTGCCTCGGGCACCGGCGCCAACCCCAACCAGGGCATGAATATCGCGGCCGCCCGGAAGTTTGGCGGGGTCTACGTGCTCGGCTTCCTGGCCAACTTCCTGCAGACCAACGGAGACGGGAACATCCTGTCCACCCCCAACCTGCTGACACTGGACAACGAGGAAGCCAAGATCATCATCGGCAAGAACGTGCCCTTCCTGACCGGCTCCTACTCCAACACCGGTGGCGCCGGCGGCGCGGTCAATCCGTTCCAGACCGTTGAGCGCAAGGACATCGGCCTGACCCTGCGGGTCAAGCCGCAGATCAGCGAGAACGGCACCATCAAGATGGTGATCTACCAGGAGGTGAGCAGCATCGCACCGGAATCGGTGTTGTCCAAGGAAGGCCTTATCACCAACAAACGCGCCATCGAAACCAGCGTGTTGGTGGAGGACGGCGGCATCGTCGTGCTCGGGGGCCTGCTGGAAGATACCTACTCGGGCAACGTCGACAAGATCCCGGGCCTGGGCGATGTGCCGGGGCTGGGCTCGCTGTTCAAGAGCGAGAACCGAACCCGCAAGAAAACCAACCTGATGGTCTTTCTGAGACCTGTGGTGCTGCGCGACGCGGTGGCCACCGACAGCCTGGCCATGGACCGCTACGAACTGATGCGCAGCGTCCAGCAGGGGGCCCAACCGGAGGAACGGGTGGCGGTGCCCGTCAACCAGGCCCCGGTTCTGCCACCGATGCGCGCCAATGCACCGGCCGCTCCCGCTGCCGCCAGCGGCTGGGGCACTGCAGCCCCGGCGGAACGCTGATCCCGCCCCACGATGCGCCATCCGCTGCCTTATGCCTTTGCCCGCGCCAGCCAGTTGCTGCTGGAGGACGACGGCCACGCGTTGACCCTTTGGCATCACGGCCAGCCGGACCTCAGTGCCCTCGGCGAGGTGATGCGCAAATATGCCCTGAGCGAGCCTGCGCTGACGCTTGAGCGTCTGGATGCCGCCGCGCTGGCCCAGCGCATCAGCAGCGCCTATGCCAAGGGCGAGTCGAGCGCCGCCGCCGTGGTCAGCGAGGTGGAGAGCGACGCGGATCTCACGCGCATGATGCAGGAGCTGCCTGCCGTCGAAGACCTGCTGGAGAACAACGACGACGCGCCCATCATCCGCATGCTCAACGCGCTGCTGACCCAGGCCGCGCGCGACGGCGCCAGCGACATCCACATCGAGCCCTACGAGCGCACGTCCAGCGTGCGCTTCCGGGTGGACGGCACGCTGCGCGAGGTGGTGCAGCCCAACCGCGCCCTGCACGCGGCGCTGATCTCGCGCCTGAAGATCATGGCCGACCTGGACATCGCCGAAAAACGCCTGCCGCAGGACGGCCGCATCTCGCTGCGCATCGGCACCCGGGCGGTGGATGTGCGGGTCTCGACGCTGCCGAGCGCCCACGGCGAGCGGGCGGTACTGCGCCTGCTGGACAAGTCCGAAAGCCAGCTGAGCCTGGAGTCCGTGGGCATGCAGGGCGAAGTGCTCAGGCGCTTCGAGCACCTGATCGCCCAGCCGCACGGCATCATTCTGGTGACAGGGCCGACCGGCTCCGGCAAGACCACCACGCTGTACGCGGCGCTGCAGCGGCTCGACGCCGGCAGCAACAACATCATGACGGTGGAAGACCCGATCGAGTACGAGCTGGCCGGCATCGGCCAGACGCAGGTCAATGCCAAGATCGATCTGACCTTTGCCAAGGCCTTGCGCGCCATCCTGCGCCAGGACCCGGACGTGATCATGATCGGCGAAATCCGCGATTTCGAGACGGCGCAGATCGCCATCCAGGCCTCGCTGACCGGTCACCTGGTGCTGGCCACGCTGCACACCAACGACGCGGCCAGCGCGGTGAACCGCCTGATCGACATGGGTGTGGAGCCCTTCCTGCTGAGCTCTTCCCTGCTCGGTGTGCTGGCGCAGCGGCTGGTGCGCAAACTCTGCGTCCATTGCAAGGGTGCTGGTTGCGCAGAATGCGCACACACCGGCTATGCGGGGCGCACCGGGGTGTTCGAGCTGTTGGTCACCGACGATGCCATCCGCGCGCAGATCCACAACCGCGCGTCCGAAGCCGAGATACGGTCCACCGCGCTGGCCGCCGGCATGACCCTGATGCGAAACGATGGCGAGCGGCTGGTCCAGACCGGCATCACCAGCCGCGAAGAGCTGGTTCGGGTGACGCGCGACTGAACACGTCGAACCTTCCATGCCGGCCTACACGTTTGAAGCGCTTGACGCCCAGGGACAGACCCGCAAGGGCGTCATGGAGGCCGAGACCGTCAAGGCGGCGCGCAGCCAGTTGCGTGCACAAACCCTGGTTCCCCTGAAAGTCGAGCCGGTGCTTGCCGGAGCCGCCGATGCTGCAGGCGCCAACGCCAAGGGTGGTTTTTTTGCACCACGGGTGTTCAATGCCACGAAACTGGCCATCTGGACCCGCCAGATTGCCGGACTGATTTCGTCGGGCTTGCCGCTGGAACGCGCGCTGACCGCGCTCACCGACGAGGCTGAAGACGAAAAGCAGCGCAACCTGATTGCCTCCCTGCGCGCCGAGGTCAACGCCGGCTCCAGCTTTGCCCGGGCGCTGGGACAACACCCGCGCGAGTTCTCTGAGATCTACATCGCGGTGATCGGTGCGGGCGAACAAAGCGGCCATCTTGGTGGCGTGCTGGAACGCCTCGCCGACGATCTGGAAGAAAGCCAGGCACTGAAAGCCAAGCTCATCGGGGCCGCGTTGTACCCGGCCATCGTGACCGTCATTGCCATCGCCATCGTGATTTTCCTGGTGAGCTATGTGGTGCCCCAGGTCGCCAGCGTGTTCGCGGGCACCAAACGCGCCCTGCCCTTCCTGACCGTGGCCATGCTGGCGCTCAGCGCTGTGGTTCGCCAGTACGGTTGGGCGATTTTGCTTGGTCTTGTATTGATAGCGGCTGGTGGCCGGGTGGCGCTGGGAAACCCCCGAATTCGCGAGAACTTCGACGCCGCCTGGCTGAACCTGCCCCTGGTGGGCCGCCTGGCCCGCGGCTACAACGCGGCGCGCTTTGCCAGTACGCTGGCCATGCTGGCGGGCGCCGGAGTGCCCATCCTGAAGGCGCTGCAGGCCGCCGCCCAGACCCTGTCCAACCAGGCCATGCGCTCGGATGCGCTGGACGCCCTGGTGCTGGTGCGCGAAGGCGCGCCACTGGCTTCGGCACTGGCGCAGAAGAAGCGCTTTCCCGGCCTGCTGGGCATGTTCGCGCGCATGGGCGAGCAGACCGGCCAGCTGCCGCTGATGCTGCAACGCGCCGCGGCCCAGCTCTCCACCGAGGTGCAGCGTCGTGCAATGGCCCTGGCGACGCTGCTGGAGCCGCTGCTGATCGTGGCCATGGGCGGCATGGTAATGCTGATCGTGCTGGCCGTGTTGCTGCCGATCATTCAGCTCAACCAATGGGTGAAATGAGGCCCCGCCCCCCCCCCCCCGCCCCCCCCCGCCCCCCCTCACGCCCGCCCCCCCCGCCCCGCCCCCCCCCCGCCGCCCGTCGGGCGCGCGGATGTGGGCGTGACGCTGGAAGGCCAGCTCGTCGTCGCGATTTCGTCGCGGGCGCTGTTCGACTTCGAGGCGGAAAACGAGCTGTTCGAGCAGGGCGACGACCGGGCCTACATGAAGCTGCAGCTCGAACGTCTGGAGCAGCCGGCCAGTCCCGGCGTGGCGTTTTCGCTGGTGCGCAAACTGCTGGCCTTCAACGACGCCAGCGCCCAGCGCGTCGAGGTGGTCATCCTGTCACGCAACGACCCGGTTTCGGGCATGCGGGTGTTCCGCTCGGCCCAGCACTACGGGCTGCCCATTCAGCGCGGCAGCTTCACACGCGGCGCGCCGCCCTGGCGCTACCTCAAGCCGCTCAACGCCAACCTGTTCCTGTCGGCCCACCTGAGCGACGTGCGCGCGGCGCTGGATGCGGGGGTCCCCGCGGCGCAGGTCTACCCGCTGTCCGCGCGCGCCAGCGAGGCCCACCCGAACGAGGTGCGCATCGCCTTCGACGGCGACGCCGTGCTGTTCAGCGACGAGGCCGAGCGTGTGTTCCAGGCCGAAGGTCTGAGCGCCTTCCAACAACACGAAAAGGAAAAGGCCGCCCTGCCGCTTTCGGCCGGGCCCTTCAAGCCGCTGCTGGCCGCGCTGCAGCGGCTGCAGCGCGACGGCACGCCCGCCATGCGACTGCGCACGGCGCTGGTCACGGCCCGCAGCGCGCCGGCCCATGAGCGCGCCATCCGCACCCTGATGGACTGGAACATCGAGGTGGACGAGGCCATGTTCCTCGGTGGCCTGCCCAAAGGCGAGTTCCTGCGCGAGTTCGAGCCCGACTTCTTCTTCGACGACCAGACCGGCCACATCGAGTCTGCCGCGCGCCACGTGCCGGCTGGCCACGTGGCCAGCGGCGTCCGCAACGACTGAGCGTGGACGGCCGCTCGCGCGGCGAATCCCCCGCTACGATTCAGATTCCGACCTGGAGCCCCTCCCATGAGCCTCATCCACAAGTTCGCCACCTTCAGGGCCTTCGCGCGTCAGGCCGGCGCGCTGTCCATGCCGTATTTCCGATCCGAGGAGAAGTGGAAAGCCCGCGCCCTGCTCGCAGCCATCGTCGTGCTCAACCTGGCCGCCGTGTACATGCTGGTGCTGATCAACGACTGGAACCGCCTGTTCTACGACGCCTTGCAAAACAAGCAGCAGGACGTCTTCTGGACCCAGCTCGGGCGCTTCACCTGGATCGCCTTCGCCTACATCATCATCGCCGTCTACAAGTTCTACCTGACCCAATTGCTGGAACTGCGCTGGCGTGCCTGGCTCACCGGCCACTACACCACGCGCTGGCTGGCCAACCATGCCTTCTACCGGATGGAGCTGGCCCGGTTCACCCAGCCCGAGGGGGCCACCGGCAAGGGCCACTCGCCCGACAACCCCGACCAGCGCATCCAGGAAGACCTGAACCTGTTCACCTCGTATTCGGTGTCGCTGAGCATGGGCCTTTTGAACGCACTGGTGACGCTGGCCAGTTTCGTCGGCATCCTGTGGGGGCTGAGCGGCGCGTTCGACTTCACCTTCAACGGCGCCAGTTACGAGATCCCGGGTTTCATGGTCTGGATGGCGGTGCTGTACTGCGTGGTCGGCAGCGTGCTCACCCACTACATCGGCCGCCCGCTGATTCCGCTGAACTTCCAGCAGCAGCGCGTGGAAGCCGACTTTCGCCACCACATGGTGCGGGTGCGCGAATACAGCGAGTCCATCGCCCTGGACAAGGGCGAAGCGGTGGAGCGCAACCAGCTCGACGGGCGCTTCGGCCAAGTGATCGGCAACTACCTGCGCCTGCTCACCGCACAGAAGCGCCTGACCTGGTTCACCAACGGCTTTGGCCAGGCCGCGGTGGTGTTCCCGTTCATCGTGGCAGCGCCGCGCTTCTTCAGCGGGGCGATCCAGCTCGGCGAGCTGATGCAGATCGCCTCGGCCTTCGGGCGCGTGCAGGACTCGCTGTCCTGGTTCGTCGACAACTACGACCGGCTGGCCAGCTGGCGGGCCACGACCGACCGCCTGACCAGCTTCGAGCAGGCCATTTCGGCACAAATTGCCCATGATCCCAGCGTGGAATGGTCACAAGACGCTACTGAATCAGGAGCACCCAGCATCGCCGACCTGACCGTGCGCCTGCCGGGCGGAGAGGTCATGCTGGCCGGCCAGACGCTGGCGGTGGCCCCCGGCGAGCAGATCCTGCTGCAAGGCCCCTCCGGCAGCGGCAAGTCCACCTTGTTTCGCAGCCTGGCCGGCATCTGGCCGTTCGCGCAGGGCCGCGTGCGCCTGCCGGCCAGCAGCATGTTCATCCCCCAGCGGCCGTATTTCCCCAATGGGCCGCTGCGCGACGCGCTGGCCTACCCCGAGCCCGCCAGCCGCTACACCGACGAAGCCCTGCACCAGGCCTTGAACGAGGCCCTGCTGCCCGACCTGGTCAACCGCCTGGACGAGGCCGATGCCTGGAGCCAGAAGCTCAGCGGCGGCGAGCAACAGCGCCTGGCCATCGCGCGCGTGCTGCTCAAGCAGCCACAATGGGTGTTTGCGGACGAGGCGTCGAGCGCGCTGGACCCTCTGGCCGAAGCAACGCTGTATCAGCGCCTCATTGAACTGGTGAAGCGT
The DNA here is from genome assembly GCA_016721925.1 of Candidatus Skiveiella danica. Lineage (GTDB taxonomy): Bacteria > Pseudomonadota > Gammaproteobacteria > Burkholderiales > Burkholderiaceae_C > Skiveiella > Skiveiella danica. The sequence continues at coordinate 58,438 of JADKHE010000009.1, read as the reverse complement.
ACCGGCGGCGGCCTGGTCTCGATCGCCCACCGCCCGTCCGTGGCGGGCTTTCACGGGCACAGCTGGACGCTGGTGCCGGAACCGGCCGGTTCGCCCGCGCGCTACCGCGTGCAGGTGGCCGCCACAGGCGACAAGCCCGCCTGAAAGCCGCTGCGCACGCCGAACCGGATCCCGACCGGACCCCGACGAAGATTAAGGCATCGAATTGGCACCATCCCGGCGTAGGAAGGTCTTTATTAGCTATATTTTCAATAGCTTTAACACTCCCGGAACGGCGCCAAGGACGTGTGACTGACGGAACTTTCGGCGCAAATGACCGGCCGCACAGGCGGGGCAAATCAAAAGATGCATTCAATATGCCTGTTATATGGGTAAACTGAAAGTCACTCTAGGCTCGACTACAAAGACCCGCTGCACCGTTCATGAAGAAGTCGTCGCGCTCCAGAATCATTCCGATCCAGCCGGTGGCGATGCAGACAGGAACAGCTACGCCCGCGGACGACGCGTTTTCGCTGCATCCGAAACAGGACAAGATCTATTCGCGCGCGGTTGGGGGCCTTTTTGCGCGCTTGCGCTGGGTCATGGTCTGGGTGACACAACTGGTCTTCTACGGCATCCCCTGGTTGCAGTGGAACGACCGGCAGGCCGTATTGTTCGACCTCGCGAATATCCGGTTCTTCATCTTCGGCCTGGTGCTGCATCCACAGGATCTTATTTTTCTGGCCCTCTTGCTGGTGCTGGCGGCCCTGGCCCTTTTCTTTTTTACGGCGGTGGCGGGCCGATTGTGGTGTGGCTACGCCTGTCCCCAAACGGTGTACACCGCGATCTTCCTGTGGCTGGAGCGCATCACCGAAGGCAACCGGCTGGCCCGCATGCGCCTGGACGCTGCGCGCTGGAGCACGGAGAAAGTCGCCCGCAAAGGCGCCAAGCAGTTATTGTGGATCAGCGCCAGCCTGTTCACCGGTTTCACGTTCGTTGGCTATTTCACCCCGATTCGAGACCTGGCCGCGGGACTGCTGGCGCTGTCGTTGTCCCCGTGGGAGGGGTTCTGGGTGGTGTTCTACGGCCTTGCGACCTATGGCAACGCCGGCTACCTGCGCGAGCAGATCTGCATGCAGATGTGCCCGTACGCACGCATTCAAAGTGCCCTGACCGACATGAACACGATGGTCATCGCCTATGACACACAGCGGGGTGAGAACAGGGGGTCACGGGCGCGCAGCGCCGACCCGACGGCGCTGGGCCTTGGAGACTGCATTGACTGCACCCTGTGCGTGCAGGTGTGCCCCACGGGCATCGACATCCGTGACGGGTTGCAAAATGAGTGCATCGCCTGCGCGGCCTGCATCGACGCGTGCGACCAGGTCATGGTCAAGATGAACTACCCCAGGGGACTGATCCGCTATTCCTCAGCAACGGGTATGCAGGAAAGGCTCAGCGCGCGGCAGATGATCAGGCAGGTCTGGCGGCCCCGCGTGTGGATGTACGGCGCACTGATGCTGCTCGTGGCTTCGCTCCTGATTGTCGGTCTGTCCGCCCGCAAAGGCGTTGCCGTGGACGTCATCAAGGACCGCGGCGCACTGGCGCGCGAGCAGGGCAATGGCGACATCGAGAACATCTACCTTCTGAAAGTCATGAATGCCGCCGAACACGCCCGCACCTACCGCGTGAGCGTGCAGGGTCTGCCCGGAATGACGCTGGTGACCCCTGCGGCACTTGACGTACCCGCCACAGGAATCGGCTCGCTGACGGTTCGTTTGGCGTTGGGGGCCCAGGCTGCACAGGCGTACCGCGGCCAGGCCATACCGATCACGTTCAAAGTCCAGCGCGCGGACACCGATCGCGAAGTTGCGATCGAAGAAAAGTCCACCTTTGTGATACCGCGTTAAGCCGGGAGCGCCCATTGCGCAAGGATCGTGAAACGCCCCCGCTCGTCTTGTGGGGCACCATCCCTCAGTGCTGGTCTTTGCCTTTCAACAACCAAATCAAACGTTTCCCAGCATCAAACGGTAGTTGTCAGCTATCGATTTCATATCATCGCGGCACGCCTGCCATGCCCATACGGTGCTCGATCCATCGCCGGTAGCCCTGGGCCCGCAAATCGCACGCTGGGCAGCCGCCGCAGCCCCAGCCCCAGGCATGGCGGTGCACCCGGTCGCCCAGGTAACAGGTGTGGGTGTGCTCGATGATCAGGTTCACCAGCGCGTCGCCTCCTTGCGCAACATCGGAGCGTTCACCGATGTCGTGCGCCCTCTGCCAGGTCGCGGCCTTGTCGATCCACATCAGCGGGGTGTCGATAAAAAAGCGCCGGTCCATGCCCAACGACAAGGCCAGCTGCATGGCCTTCATGGTGTCGTCGCGACAGTCCGGGTAACCCGAGAAGTCGGTCTCGCACACGCCGGTAACGATGACCTGCAGGTCGCGCCGGTAGGCCAGTGCGGCCGCCAAGGTAAGAAACAGCAGGTTGCGCCCTGGTACGAAGGTATTGGGCAGGCCGCTGGCCTCCATCTTGAAGGCCGTGTCGCGGGTGAGCGAGGTCTCGCTGACTTGGCCGAGCACGGCCAGATCCAGCAGATGGTCGTCACCGAGGCGCCCGGCCCATGGCGGGAACTGGGTGCGAATCTCCGATAGCACCTTCAGGCGAGCCTGCAACTCGACGCTGTGGCGCTGCCGGTAGTCAAAGGCAATGGTTTCGACGCGCTGGTACTTCGACAGCGCCTGTGCCAGGCAGGTGGTGGAATCCTGGCCGCCGGAGAAGAGGACGAGGGCGGTGGTGTGCATCCGCCCATGGTAATCAAGAAAATGGAGGGCCCCGAACGCCGCTGCGGCAAACCGGCATCACCCGTTCGCCAGCACGCTCACATAGCTGTCGACGGCGGGCCGCTGCCGCGCGGGTTTGCGCTTGTGCGGGGTGCCTATGTTGATGAAGCACAAGGCATCTTCGCCCGGGGCGAGATCAAACAGCGTTCGCAAGGCCTGTGACTTCAAGGCTTTCCCGCTGGTCAGCGCCGCGCCAAAGCCGATCGCATGGGCCGTGAGCAGGATGTTCTGGATGGCGCAGCCTGCTGAAATCAGCCGCTCGCTGGCGTCGATGTCCGGGTCGCCGCTTTCCAGCTGACCGATGGCCAGCATCAGCAGCGGCGCGCGATAGGCCTTTTCCCGCGCCTGCTCCACCTGTTCGGGCGTCGCCTGGGAGTCCCGCTCGACCAGCGAAGCCGCGAAAGCCCCAGCCAGCCGGCTACGTGCGTCCTCGGGCACGATCACGAAGCGCCAGGGTGTGAGCTGCCCGTGATCTGGGGCCGCAGCGGCCGAGCCGAGGATCAGCGCGAGCTGCGCGGCATCGGGCGCGGGATGGCCCAGCCGCTTGGGCAGCACGGTCTGGCGTGAATGAATGACCGCGGCGAGCAAATCGGCGGCATCACCGGGCGTGGCCCCCGCCATCCGGACTTCAGCCGGGCTTGCCATCGACACGCAGGCGTCCGAACCAGGAACCATAGCGCACTCCCCACACCGCCATCACCATCGCCCATACCAAAGCCGCCACCAGAATCAACCCGCCCGGCGCGCCCGGCACGGCGCCCGTTATGCGCAGCACCGTCGCCAGTTGCAGGGTCCAGAACAGCCCCCAGACGGTGTTGTCGGCCACCAGGGCACGACCACTGTGCCCGCACGACACCCGGGTGACCATGGCCAGCATGAGCGAGCCGAGACACCCCATGGACAGCGCGTGCAAGGCCCCCAGGCCCAGCACCGGTGCGCCCGACGCCAGCCCCAGCAGTTGCGAGGTCCCTCCCAGCACCAACGAAAGCCCGAGCCAGACGAAGCCGATATGCAGCATGCCCAGCAGGCGGATCCGCAGGCTCTGAACCAGGCCCCAGGCCACGGCCAGCCACAGCACGATGCCCCCGGCTGCCAGTTCCAGCAACCCGCGCACCAGCACCCAGGCCCGACCCGCATCGCCGGCCGGGACACCCGAAAGCTCAACCCACACGGACACCACTTCCAGCGCCGCCGCCGCCAGCATCACCCACAGGGCCCAGAACGGCCGCCACACCTCAACCATGGGCACCGCGCTCGAGGTGAAGAACGGAATCATGCGGTGTGCCACCGTCACATAGGTCACAACCACGAAGCCCCACAAGCCCGTCAGCACAAACGCCCGGCCCATCTCGGCCGCGTCCAGCCACACCGCGATGCAGGCCCCGGCAAGGCTCAGCCAGCCGACGATGCCGCCCACGCCGATGACCTTGGCATGCAGGCGGTCTTCGGCGGTGCTGGCCGCGATCAGGCGCCAGAACAAGCCGACGATCCAGCCCAGGCCCACCACCGCACCGGTCAGCCCGATGGCCGCCAGTCGGGCATGCACATGGCTCCCCGTCACCCACAAGCCCCAGCTTGTCGCCAGCAGCACCAGCGGCGCGCGCAACTGCGGCGCCTCCAGGGCGCGCACGCCCAGCCATTTGGGGCCGGCCGTGAACAGAAAGCCCGTGAAAAACAGGGGAATGAATCCGAAGGTCATGACCGTCGCATGCACCAGCGAGGGCGATACCGCATAGGAGAGGTTCAGCAGCGCGCTGGCCCGGTCCACCTGCACCAGCGCCCACCAGCCGCCCGTGAACACCAGGACACCCATGGCCAGGAAAAACCCCAGCCGGTGCGGCGCCAACAACAGGTGTCGCCAGCGCCAGGCCGGATCAGGAGCCGGTGCGGCTTTTCCGGGCACTGCCCGCGTGGCAGGACGGATCGGGATCGGCGCCCGCGTGCTCACCCACAGGTCCCGAGGTGCCCGCACTGCGTGCAGTAATCGCAGCCGTCCTTGCGGATCACGGCATGGGCGCCGCATTCACTGCACTTCTTGCCCGCCATCACCGGGGGCGCCAGGCCGGCTGCCGCGCCGGCCGAAGGCTGGACGGCGGCAGCGCCCGCCGCCGCGTGGCTGGCGCGCCGCGCGATGATGTTCTGCACCGCGAAGGCGATGGCCGCGACCTCCGAGTCGTGCCACATCGGCACCCGCGTGCCATCGGCCTTTTCATACGTGCCCAGGCGCACGGGTCCGCGGTCCCACGCCACCTTGCGCATGTCGCCCAGCGCCCGCTCCAGGAAGCCGCCGCGCGCAGCCAGCGAAAGCATCCGCATGCTCGACGTGATCCATTGCTGAGACTCGCCGCTCTGGCCCACCGGCATGAAGAATTCGATCGCACGCTCGACGGTGCCCGAGCCTTCTGCCGCCGGAACCGGCAGGAAGGAGACGATCAGGTACAGCGTCTTGTGTCCCTCCTGCGTCCAGTACTCGACCTTCTCGGCCACCGCCGACAAGGCGCCCTTGGGCCGGCTTTCGATCACGGTGCGCATCGGATCCACCACGATCACCGGTGCCGCGGCCGCATCGGCCTTGGCGCTGCCGGTCTCCAGCACCGCGCCCAGAATGCTGTTCGGCCGGTAGGTCGCCAGCCCCTTGAGGCGGGCCCGCCAGGCTTGCAGATACAAACCCTTGAAATCGTCGTACGGGCACTCCGCCGGCACGTTGACGGTCTTGGAGATCGCGGTGTCGATGAAGGGCTGCACCGCTTCCATCATGGCGATGTGGCTGGCGGCGGGCATGTCCAGCGCGGAGATGAAGTAGTCGGGCAGCTTGTCCACGTCGCCGCCGAATTCACGGTACAGGCGCCAGGCGTGGTCTTCCACCGCGTATTCGGTCGTGCTGCCGTCGGACTCGCGCTTCTTGCGCCGGTACATCCACGAGAACGCGGGCTCGATGCCGTTGGAGGCGTTGTCGGCAAAGGCCAGGCTCACGGTGCCGGTGGGGGCGATCGACAGCAGGTGGCTGTTGCGGATGCCGTGCGCGCGGATCGCCTGCTGCAGGTCGCCGGGCAGGCGGCTGGCGAAGGTGCCGGCGGCCAGGTAGCCTTCGGCCTCGAATTTCGGAAACGCGCCCTTCTCGCGGGCCAGCGCCACCGAGGCGGCGTACGCCGCATCCCGCATGCGCGCCGCGATACGCGCGGCCATCTCCCGGCCGTCGGGCGCGTCGTAGCGCAGGCACAGCATGGCCAGCGCGTTGCCCATGCCGGTGAAGCCCACGCCGATGCGGCGCTTGGCCGCGGACTCCTCGCGCTGCTGCTGCAACGGCCAGAACGTGACATCGAGCACGTTGTCGAGTGCGCGTACCTGCAGCGCGACGGAACGCTCGAAAGACTCGAAATCGAACGCCGGCACCCCATCGAAACCAAAGGGATGGCGCACAAAGCGCGTCAGGATGATCGGCCCGAGGTCGCAGCAGCCATAGGGGGGCAACGGCTGCTCACCGCAGGGATTGGTCGCGGCAATCGCCTCGCAATACCGAAGATTGTTGTCCAGGTTGATGTGGTCCAGAAACAGGATGCCTGGCTCGGCAAAGTCGTAGGCCGACTTCATCACCGTATCCCACAGTTCCCGCGCGGCCATTGTCTGGTAGACCCATAAGCCGTCCGCACGCTGGAACGCGCCCTGCGCGATCAGGCTGGCGCTGGGGCGCGCACGGTGCACCAATTCCCAGGGCTGGTCGTCCCCAAGCGCCTGCATGAACGTATCGGGCACCCCCACCGACACGTTGAAGTTGTTCCAGCGCCCCGGCGTGCGCTTGGCGGTGATGAAATCCATCACGTCCGGGTGGTCGATGCGCAGCACGCCCATCTGCGCGCCGCGGCGGGCGCCGGCGCTCTCCACCGTGGAGCAGGACTGGTCGAACACGTTGATGTAGCTGCACGGCCCCGAAGCCACGGAGGCGGTGGCCTTGACCTCGGCGCCACGCGGGCGAATGCGCGAGAAGTCATAGCCCACGCCGCCGCCGCGGCGCATGGTTTCGGCCGCCTCGCGCAGGGCTTCGTAGATGCCGGGGTAGCCGCCGTCGTCCACGCCCTGGATGCAGTCGCCCACGGGCTGCACGAAGCAGTTGATCAGGGTGGCCTGGATGTCGGTGCCGGCCGCGCTCATGATGCGGCCCGCGCCGATGGCGCCGGCATGCAGGTTGTCCAGGAACAGGGCCTCGTACTTCGCCCGATCGGCTTCGGACTCGACCGAAGCCAGCGCACGGGCGACGCGCCGATAAACGTCCTCAAAGCCGCTTTCACCGGCTTTGAGGTATTTTTCCTTCAGCACGTCGTGGCTGATGGGCTGGGTCGCGGTGGCGTCCTGGGGACGGCCAAAGCTGTCGCGTTTCATGAAAAGTGCTCCAAAAATGCAGGTGCCCGGCGCTGGCCACCCTGCCAGCGGGCACCGTCGAAATCCAGTGATTCGGTACCCGGGCCGCTTGCGCCAGGTGGTCGGCCCGAAAACCGACAGCATAGTCCTTTGGTGAAGCCCCCGGACATTTGCGACGCGATCTTCTCCATTCTTTGACCTGAGACAAATTTGTCGGCTCGGAGGCTGCCAGTCTTGCAAGACCGCGGCCGCCGACGCCCCGGTTCACAGATCCAGGATCTGCCCATCATGCTCGACATAGGCTTGGTAGGGACCGGTTCCACTGTTGGACGCCTGCGAGGCCGGCACGAAATCACCGCGCTGCGCATCGAACACATGGATTTCCCCTTCCTCGATCACGTAATGCCAGCCGTGCAAGGTGAGATGACCGCTTTCGACCTGGCGCCGCACCATCGGGTACTCCATCAGCCTTTCGAGTTGCAACACCACCGCGCGCTGCTCGCTGCGGTAGTGCGCCTCGGGGCTGGACTGCACGGGCAGGATGGCCTCGTCGGCCAGCTTCAGCCAGGCCTTCAGGTTGCGGGCTTCGTCGGGCACGCCTTCGTACGCCGCGCGGATGGCGCCGCAATGGGTATGCCCACAGACAATGATGCGCTCAACCTTCAGGTTCAGCACTGCAAACTCGACCGCCGCCATGGTGCCGTGCAGGCCATGCGAGCCATCGTACGGGGGCACGAAGGCGCCCACGTTGCGCACGATGAACAACTCCCCCGGGCCAGTGCCGGTGAGCAGGTAGGGAACCAGACGGGAGTCGGAGCAGCCGATGAACAAGGTCTTGGGATGCTGCCCCTGGGCCACCAGATCCTGGAACCGCTGCTGGTGCAGCGGGAAATACTCAGAATGGAACGATCGCAGACGCAGCAGCAGATCGTCCTTTTCGCTGGCCTTGTCAGTCATGGCACCAGAACCGCAAAGACTCCTCCAGCAGCAGCGTATTCACGTCGATCCCCTGCACCCGTGCCTGCGCGATCAGTGAACGCAGCGAGTTCTCCCGCGCCAAGGCTTGCCGCTGCACCGCCAGATCGCCCGCGATGGACGCGCGAGCCTGGGGGTAGGGGATCGGCCGGCCCTTGCGCCGACCCAGCACCTCGATGATATGAAAGCCGTGTCCGGTGTGGATCAACCTGGGATGCACGCCCATGCCCCATCGCGAGTGGCGCTGGTCGAACAGTTCGTTGGCCAGTTCCGGCTCGCAGTCATGCGGACCGACCCATCCCAGATCCCCGCCGATCGCCCGCGTGGGACAGGCCGACAGCTCGGCCGCCAACTCGGCAAACCGCTCGGGCGCGACACCGGGGCGCGACAACTCGACAAGTGCACGCTCCGCCTGGACCAGCAAGGCGTGAACATTGACCTCCGGCGCCACCGCGAACAGGATATGCCGCACATGCAAAGCCTGCCCTTGCAGGTAGGCGTGGCTGTTGGCCGCGTAATAGGTCTGGCATTCTTCCTCGGTCGCAGGCGGGAGCGGCGCTGGCGGGTCCAGCATCGCAAGCATCACGCGCCGCGCGGCGTCGTCAACCGGTGGCGCAACCGTTCCCGCCGCGTCGGGCAACAGGCCGGCGGCCACCGCCCGCTGACGCAGAATCTCGCCCACCACCCGTGTGGACAGACTGACCGGATCGGCGTAAAGATCCGCATCGGGCAGAAGCACGTCATTGACGGTGACTGCGGGGAGTGAAACGGTCGCCGCCGCGCACTGGCAGGCGCAGCTACCACACCCCGTGACCGTCGTCGACTGCAGCCTCATTCGACTTTCCCCACGTCCTGCCTGTCACAACAACCGGAATTCAACTGAAACGCCCGCCACCCGTGCGCCAGAGCGCTCACTGGACCAGGGGCGTCTCAGCGGCCTCGATATCGACCCCTTCGATGCGGGCTTGTCCCGCCAGCACGCGAAGGTACTGGCGCAACGCGGTCACGTAGGCCGTCTGGCGCAACGCCATGGTCACGGCGCCCCGCACGGGCTCAAAAGGCTGCTCCACGCCGGGATCGCGTTCCAGAACCTCGACCACATGCAGGCCAAAGCGGCTGTGCACGAGCCTGGGCAGCACGCCCACCTCCGCATGGCCGAACAGCTCGCGTGCGAACTCCGGCGCGCACGCCTCGGACGTCAGCCAGCCCAGGTCTCCGCCCGCCGACCCGCTGGGGCAGTTGGACAGGCTGGCCGCCGCTTTGGCAAATGCGTCTTCGGCGGCCTTGGGGTCATGACAGCGCACGTCCAGCAAGGTGGCCTCGGCGCGCTGGCGCAGGGCGCTCACATCCACGCCCTGCGTGACCGCGAACAGGATGTGACGCGCCCGCACCCGCTCACCGGTGCTGTAGAGCGTCCGATGGGCGGCATGGTGCCGCCGACAGGCCTCTTCGGAAGGTTCCGGCACCACCACGCACTTTTCCAGCAGCGCCTCAATCGCCTCGCTGGCCGCTTCGCTCAGCACGCCGTCATCCGACGGCGCATCGGCGCCGTCAAGCAGGCCCTCGGCGATGGCAGCCTGTCGCAACAGCTCGGAGCAGGCGCGCTGGCGAAGCTCTTCGTCACTCAACATGCCATCGTTTGACTGCAAAGCCACGCCATTGACGCGAGCGAAGCCGGTCGGTGTGATCGTCGTATCGGCCATGTTCACTCCTCAGACGCCAGCGCCGGAGCGAGGCTGTGTTTGACCGGCCGGGACGTTCAGGCGCCGGGCACGAACCACCTGGTGCGGACGCACCAGATAGGCTGCTGTGCCAAAGCCGCTCCACACATGCACCAGCCGGGTGAACGGGAAGATCAGGAAGATGCTCATGCCCAGGAACATGTGGGCCTTGAAGATCCAGCCGGCTTCGGCCAGCAGTTCGGGCGCACCGGCGCGGAAGGTCACGATCCGCTGCGACCATTCGGCCAGCTTCATCATCATGCTGCCGTCCAGGTGCTGGGCCGACAGCGGCAGGGTCGCCAGACCCAGGGCCAGTTGCAGCCACAGCAGCACCAGCAGCACGATGTCGCTGGTGCGCGAGTTGATCCGGATGCGGGGGTCGCTCAATCGCCGGTGCAGCAGCAGGCTGACGCCGATGAAGCCCAGCACGCCGGCCACCCCACCCGCCACCATCGCCCCGAGCTGCTTGGTTCCAGCGCTGACGAAGTGCTCGTACACGAAATGGGGCGTCAACATGCCGACAAAGTGGCCAAAGAACAGGAACAGGACGCCGATGTGGAACAGGTTGCTGCCCCAGCGCAGCTGGCCGGCTCGCAGCAGTTGCGAGGAGTCGCTCTTCCAGGTGTACTGGTCGCGGTCGAAGCGGATCAGGCTGCCCAGCAGGAACACCGTGAGGCAGATGTAGGGGTAGTAGCCGAAAAGGAAAGTGTCGAGTGCGTTCATGGTGATGCTCCTTGCGCCGCGGCTTGCCGGAGCGCCTTCTGTCACGAAATGAATGGGTTGAGACTGCCCCGGTTTGGTCTGTCCTTTCGACGAGCAGCCGTCAAAGGCCACCGGCTCCTCCCAGGCGATGTCCAGTTCCTCGTCCGGAACAGTCTTGACCGCCTGCGCGCGCTCGCCGCTGAGTTCCAGCAGCGCACCCAGCACGCTCGCATAGGGACTATGGCGTTGGTTCAGCGCAGCGAACAGCGCGTTGAAGATGTGCGCCATCTCGCCCAGGAAGGCCCGCGCCTCTTTCGGCGGCTGCGTGGAGGCGAACTCCAGCACCACCGGCAGGTGGTCGGGCATCTCGCCGGGGGCCAGGTAGAGGCCCGCCTTCTCGTAGGTCTGCGCCAGGTCGATCATGGCCGGGCCGCGGTCGCGCGAGTCGCCGTGCACATGCTCGAACAGGTGCAGCGAGGTGGCGCGGCCGCGGTCGAACAGCTCGACGTAGTCGGCCTCGGTCTCGATCGCGTTGCCGCGCTCAGCGCGCATCAGGGCGTCGAGCTCCGCCGCCCGGGCGGGCGGCACGGCGCCTTCGGCGCGCAGGGCCTGCGCAGGTCCGGCAGTGTGCGCGCGCAGCTCGGCGTCCGGGTACGACAACAAGCGTGCCAGAACCCGCAGGCTCAGGGATGCATTGGGGTGTGCCATGGCTCAGACCTCCGCCTTGATCGGGATGGTGCGCCGTTTCGCCCCTCCGAACAGGCTCGCCTCGCTGGCGCCGTCCGAGCACCCGTTGCCGAACGAAAAGCCGCAGCCCCCGCGCACGTTGAAGGTGTTCTCGGCGTATTCGCGGTGCGTGCTGGGGATGACGAAGCGGTCCTCGTAGTTGGCGATGGCCATCACGTGGTACATCTCCTCGACCTCCGCCTGCTTCATCTGGACCTGGTCCAGCGCCGCGGTGTTGATGCGGCCATCGACATGCTTTTCGCGCTGGTAGGCGCGCATCGCCAGCATGCGTTCCAGCGCGCGCTCCACCGGCTGGGTGTCGCCGGCGGTCAGCAGGTTGGCCAGGTACTTGACCGGGATGCGCAGCTGCTTGACGTCCGGAATCTCGCCGTTGACGCCGATCTGGCCGGCGTTGGCCGCGGCGCTGATCGGCGACAGCGGCGGCACGTACCAGACCATCGGCAGCGTGCGGTACTCGGGGTGCAGCGGCAGCGCCACCTTCCAGTCCACCGCCATCTTGTAGACCGGGCTGTTGCGCGCGGCCTCCATCCAGTTGTCGGGGATGCCGTCGATGCGGGCCTGCTCGATGACCTTGGGGTCGTTCGGGTCCAGGAAGATGTCGAGCTGTGCCTGATACAGGTCGCGGTCATGCTCGACGCTGGCGGCTTCCTGGATGCGGTCGGCGTCGTACAGCAGCACGCCGAGGTAGCGGATGCGGCCGACGCAGGTCTCGCTGCACACGGTCGGCTGGCCGGCTTCGATGCGCGGGTAGCAGAAGATGCACTTCTCGGCCTTGCCCGACTTCCAGTTGTAGTAGATCTTCTTGTACGGGCAGCCCGACACGCACATGCGCCAGCCGCGGCACTTGTCCTGGTCGATCAGCACGATGCCGTCCTCCTCGCGCTTGTAGATCGAGCCCGACGGGCACGACGCCACGCAGGCCGGGTTCAGGCAGTGCTCGCACAGCCGCGGCAGGTACATCATGAAGGTGTTCTCGAACTGGCCGTAGATGTCCTTCTGGACATCGTCGAAGTTCTTGTCCTTGCTGCGCTTGGAAAATTCACCGCCCAGGATTTCTTCCCAGTTGGGGCCCCACTCGATCTTCTCCATGCGCTGGCCGGTGATCAGACTGCGCGGACGCGCGGTGGGTGCGGCTTTTGACTCCGGTGCGGACTGCAGGTGGTCGTAGTCGAAGGTGAAGGGCTCGTAGTAGTCGTCGATCTGCGGCAGGTTGGGGTTGGCGAAGATGCGCATCAGCAGCTTCCACTTGCCGCCCTGGCGCGGCTCGATCGCGCCGTTGGCCTTGCGGACCCAGCCGCCGTTCCACTTGTCCTGGTTCTCCCATTCCTTGGGGTAGCCGATGCCGGGCTTGGTCTCGACGTTGTTGAACCAGGCGTATTCCATGCCGGGGCGGCTGGTCCAGACGTTCTTGCAGGTCACCGAGCAGGTGTGGCAGCCGATGCATTTGTCCAGGTTCAGGACCATGCCGATTTGTGCGCGAATTTTCATGTTCTTCTCCTTAGGCGTGGGTGACTGCGGATGTTGCGGATGAACCTCGTTCGTCATCCATCCAGTCGACCTTGGCCATCTTGCGCACCACGACGAACTCGTCGCGGTTGGTGCCGATGGTTCCGTAGTAGTTGAAGCCGTAGCTGAACTGCGCGTAGCCGCCGATCATGTGGGTGGGCTTGAGCACGATGCGCGTCACCGAGTTGTGGATGCCGCCGCGCACGCCGGTGATCTCCGAGCCCGGGGTGTTCACGATCTTTTCCTGGGCGTGGTACATCATCACCATGCCCGGGTTGACGCGCTGGCTGACCACCGCGCGGGCCGCGATGGCGCCGTTGATGTTGAACAGCTCGACCCAGTCGTTGTCCACGATGCCGGCGCGACTTGGCGTCGTCTTCGCTCAGCCAGATTACAGGGCCGCCGCGATTGAGCGTGAGCATCATCAGGTTGTCGGTGTAGGTGGAGTGGATGCCCCACTTCTGGTGCGGCGTGATGAAGTTCAGCGCGATTTCCTTGTGGCCGTTGGGCTTGATGCCCTGGATGCCCGCCGTGGTCTTCAGGTCCACCGGCGGACGGTAGCTGCTGAAGCCCTCGCCGAACGCCGTCATCCAGGGGTGGTCCATGTAGAACTGCTGGCGCCCGGTGAGGGTGCGCCAGGGGATCAGCTCGTGCACGTTGGTGTAGCCGGCGTTGTAGCTGACCGTCTCGCTCTCGATGCCGCTCCAGGTGGGCGAGCTGATGATCTTGCGCGGCTGCGCCTGGATGTCGCGGAAGCGGATCTTCTCGTCCTCGCGGTACAAGGCCAGATGGGTATGGTCGATGCCGGTCTGTTTGCCCAGCGCGCGCCAGGCCTTCACGGCCACGTGGCCGTTGGTTTCCGGCGCAAGCTGCAGCACCACTTCGCAGGCGTCGATGTCGGTGTCGATCTTCGGCATGCCGATGGTGGCGCCCTCGTCCGTCACGAGACCGTTGAGCTCGCCGAGCTGCTTGACCTCGATCTTGGTGTCCCAGGCGATGCCCTTGCCACCGTTGCCCACCTTGTTCATCAGTGGGCCCAGGGCGGTGAAGCGCTTGTAGACATTGGGGTAGTCGCGCTCGACCACGGCCATGTTGGGCGCGGTCTTGCCCGGGATCAGCTCGCAGTCGCCGCGCTTCCAGTCAGACACGCCAAAGGGCTGCGCCAGCTCGGCCGGGCTGTCATGCATGAGCGGCGTCAGCACCAGCTCGCGCTCCACGCCCAGGTGGCCGACGCAGACCTCGCTGAACTTCTTCGCGAAGCCCTTGTAGATGTCCCAGTCGCTGCGCGACTGCCAGGCCGGGTCGACCGCCGTCGACAGCGGGTGGATGAAGGGGTGCATGTCGCTGGTGTTGAGGTCGTTCTTCTCGTACCAGGTGGCGGTGGGCAGCACGATGTCGGAGTACAGGCAGGTCGTGCTCATGCGGAAGTCCAGCGTGACCAGCAGGTCCAGCTTGCCTTCGGGCGCCTTGTCGTGCCAGACCACTTCGGTCGGCTTGGCTTCGTCCTTGCCCAGGTCCTTGCCCTGCACGCCGTTGCTGGTGCCCAGCAGGTGCTTGAGGAAGTACTCGTGGCCCTTGCCGCTGGAGCCCAGGATGTTGGAGCGCCAGACAAACAGGTTGCGCGGCCAGTTGTCCGGGTGGTCCGGGTCCTCGCAGCTCATCTTGAGCGATCCGTCCTTCAGGCTCTTGACGGTATAGGCCTTCGGGTCCATGCCGGCCGCATCGGCATCACGCACCACCTGCAGCGGATTGGTCTTGAGCTGGGGCGCCGACGGCAGCCAGCCCATGCGCTCGGCGCGCACGTTGTAGTCGATCATGCTGCCGCCATAGGCGGCCTTGTCGGCCAGCGGCGAGAGCACCTCTTCCATGCCCAGCTTTTCGTAGCGCCACTGGTCGGTGTGGGCGTAGAAGAAGCTGGTGCTGTTCATCTGCCGCGGCGGGCGGATCCAGTCCAGCGCGAAGGCCAGCGCCGTCCAGCCGGTCTGCGGGCGCAGCTTTTCCTGGCCCACGTAGTGCGCCCAGCCGCCGCCGCTCTGGCCGATGCAGCCGCACATCATCAGCATGTTGATGACGCCGCGGTAGTTCATGTCGGCGTGGTACCAGTGGTTCATGGCCGCGCCGATGATGACCATCGACTTGCCGTGCGTCTTGTCGGCGTTGTCGGCGAACTGGCGCGCCACGGTGATGAGCTGCTCGCGCGGCGTGCCGGTGATGCTCTCCTGCCAGGCCGGGGTGTAGGGGGTGTCGTCATCAAAGCTCGTGCGCCGCCAGCTCGCCCGGCAGGCCGCGGTTGACGCCGTAGTTGGCCACCTGCAGGTCGAACACGGTGGCGACCAGCGCATAACGCTCTTCACCGGCCTTGCCCAGCTTGATGCGGCGCACCGGCACCTGGCGCACCAGCACGTTCTTGCTGCTTGCCGGTGGCAGTGTTGGGCGTCGACGATGCCGCCGAAATAGGGGAAAGCCGACCTCGGCCACCTCGCTGCTCGGGCCTGCCCTTCCAGCACCGACAGCTTGAGCTTGACGTCGTTGCCGTGGCGGGCTTCCTTGGCCTCGAGGTTCCACTGCCCCTCGTCGGCGCGGCCCTCCGGCCCCCAGCGGAAGCCGATCGCGCCGTTGGGCAGCACCACCTTGCCGGCGTCGTCGAAGGCGACCGTCTTCCATTCCGGGTTGTTGGCCTGGCCGAGCTTGCCGTTGAAGTCGCTGGCGCGCACATAGCGGTCCGGCACCATCACCGTTTCGCCGCCGGGCAGGGTGCTCCTTGAGCATCACCAGCATGGGCATGTCGGTGTAGCGGCGCACGTAGTCGTCGAAGTAGGCGCTGCGCTCGCCGCTGTCGGGAAGTAGAACTCCTTGAGGATCACATGGCCCATGGCCATGGCCACGGCGGCGTCGGTGCCCTGCTTGGGGTGCATCCACAGGTCGGCCAGCTTGGCGACCTCGGAGTAGTCGGGCGTGACCGCCACCGTCTTGGCGCCCTTGTAGCGCACCTCGGTGAAGAAGTGGGCATCCGGCGTGCGCGTCTGCGGCACGTTGGAGCCCCAGGCGATGATGAAGGTGGAGTTGTACCAGTCGGCCGACTCGGGCACGTCGGTCTGCTCGCCCCAGATCTGCGGGCTGGCGGGCGGCAGGTCGCAGTACCAGTCGTAGAAGCTCATGCAGACGCCGCCGATCAGGCTCAGGTAGCGGCTGCCCGCGGCGTAGCTGACCATGGACATGGCCGGGATCGG
This sequence comes from Candidatus Skiveiella danica, assembly GCA_016721925.1. Classification (GTDB taxonomy): domain Bacteria; phylum Pseudomonadota; class Gammaproteobacteria; order Burkholderiales; family Burkholderiaceae_C; genus Skiveiella; species Skiveiella danica. The sequence goes on along the minus strand of JADKHE010000009.1, from coordinate 42,381 downwards.
CGAGAAGCCGATGATGCGGTCCGGGCCGTGCTTCTTGATGGTGTAGACGTTGGCCGCCGCGATCATCTGGTTGACCTCGTCCCAGCTGGAGCGCACAAAGCCGCCCAGGCCGCGCACCTGCTGGTAGTCATGTCCCAGCGGGTGCGCGGGTAGTCGGTCTGCTGGGTTTCCCAGGTGACGATGCCGCCCTTGACGTAGATCTTCCACGAGCAGGAACCGGTGCAGTTCACGCCGTGGGTGGAACGCACGATCTTGTCGTGCGCCCAGCGGTTGCGGTAGGCATCCTCCCAGGTGCGGTCTTCACCGGTGGTGACGCCATGGTCGCCCGCGAAGGCTTCCTTGGGTTGGGAAAGTGGCTCAGTCGGTCGAGGAAATGGCTCATTGGGTCTCCGGGTGGTTCGTGGCTCGGCATGGCGTTCATCAGGGTTCTTGATGTCGGGCCGGCGCGCAGGTAGAACCACCAGTTCAGCACCAGGCACAGGGCGTAGAAGACCGCGAAGCCGTACATCGCCGTCTGCGGCGTGCCGGCCTTGATCTGGGCGCCGATCACCACCGGCGCGATGAAGGCGCCGTAGGCGGCGACGGCCGAGGTCCAGCCCAGCACCGGGCCGGCCTGCTGGCGGTCGAAGATCACGCCGATGGTGCGGAAGGTCGAGCCGTTGCCGATGCCGCTGGCGGCGAACAGCAGGACGAAGAGCCACATGAAGGTCGAGAAATACTGCTCCGGCGTGGCCGAGCCATAGGCCTGCATCATCACGTAGCCGACAGCGCCCGAGGCCACCACCATCACGGCCGAGATCACCTGGGTGACGATGGAGCCGCCGACCTTGTCGGAGATCCAGCCGCCCACCGGACGGATCAGCGCGCCGACGAAGGGGCCGATCCAGGCGTAGGTCAGGGCCGAGGGGGCGTTCGGGTTCTTCAGGGTGTGCTGCATGACGCCGGCCGCATCCGGCACGTGGCTCACGCCGAAGATGACCGTGATCGACAGCGGCAGCGCCATCGAGAAGCCGATGAAGGAGCCGAAGGTCACGATGTACAGCAACGTCAGCGACCAGGTGTGCTTGTTGCTGAAGATCTCGAACTGCTTGGCGATGTTGCCTTTCATCTCGCCGAAGGCGGCCAGCTTCATGATCAGCAGCGCGCGACGATGATCAGCGGCATCGCCACCCACATGCTGATCAGGCCCAGGCCGGTGGGCTTGGGCAGGTACAGGTACAGGCCCAGGGCGGCGGCCACGAAGGCCAGCCCCACAGGTAGGTGATCTTGGCAAAGGCCGCCAGCGTGCCGCCGTGCTGGGCGACAGGGTCATGAGGTTGTTCATGCCGAACCAGGCGGCCAGAACCAGCGGCGCCAGGATGGCACCCAGGCAAAGCCGGCGTTCTGGATCCAGGTCGGCGTGCCGGCCACGATCTTGCCGAGGATCCAGCCACTGTCCTTCACCAGCGTCATCGGCTCGCCACCGACGCGCCGAACAGGCCGACCGTCATCACCAGCGGGATCACGACCTGCATGGTGGTGACGCCGAAGTTGCCCAGGCCAGGCGTTCAGCCCCAGTCCCGTGCCCTGCAGGCGCTTGGGAAAGAAGGTGCTGATGTTGGACATCGAGCTGGCGAAATTGCCGCCGCCCACGCCCGACCACAGCGCCATCAGCTGGAACACCCACAGCGGCCAGTCCTTGTGCTGCAGCGCGATGCCGGTGCCGATGGCCGGCGCGAGCAGCATCGCGGTGGTCAGGAAGATGGTGTTGCGCCCGCCCGCCAGGCGGATCAGGAACGAGGCCGGGATGCGCATGGTGGCGCCGGCGATGCCGGAGATGGCGGTGAGCGTGAACAGCTCGGCCTGGGTGAACGGAAAGCCCAGGTTGAGCATCTGCACGGTGATGATTCCCCATGCCCCCCAGACGGCGAAGCCGCACAGCAGGCTGGGCATCGAGATCCAGAGGTTGCGGTAGGCGATCTTCTTGCCGGTGGTTCCCAGAATTTGTCGTCCTCGGCCCGCCAGTCGGTGATGTCGGCGCGTGATGGTCTGGTTGTCATGGTGGTCTTTTCTGGTCCGGTGGCGGCTTCAGGCGTGACCGGCCGCTCGGGCGCGACCACCCATGACCGATGTGCGGCGCACTTCGGTCCAGTACATCCAGATCAGCGAGACCCAGACCACGCCGTACATCAGCATGAAGGCGCTGGAGCGGATGCCGGTGAGGTCCATCAGCGCGCCGAACATGATGGGCAGCACGAAGCCGCCCAGGCCGCCGGCCAGGCCGACGATGCCGCTGATGGTGCCGATGTTGGTGGGATAGTCATCGCTGATGTACTTGAAGACGCTGGCCTTGCCGAAGGCCCAGGCGATGCCCAGGATGAACATCAGCGCGGTGAACAGATAGACGTTCAGGCCGATGTGGAAGGTGGTCGGGCCGTTCACGGTCTGGATCGTGAAGTCGGTCTGCGGGTAGCTCAGCAGGAACAGGCAGATCCAGCTCACCCACATCACCCACCAGGTGACGCTGTGGGCGCCGTACTTGTCCGACAGCCAGCCGCCGATGGCGCGCAGCACGCCGCCGGGCAGCGAGAAGCAGGCCGCCAGCAGCGCCGCCACGCGGATGTCCAGGCCGTACTCGCCGACGTAGTACTGCACCATCCACAGCGCCAGCGCCACGTAGCCGCCGAACACGATGCTGTAGTACTGGCAGTACTTGATGACCTTGGGGTCTTTCAGCGCCTTGAGCTGGTCCATGAACTTCACGTTGCTGGGCACCAGGTGCTTGGGATCGCTGTGGCTGAACATCCAGAACAGGATCAGGGTGCCCAGCATGATGGCGGCGTAGACCTGCGGCACCATGGTCCAGCCGAAGCCCACCAGCAGCACCGGCGCGATGAACTTGTTGACCGCCGCGCCCGAGTTGCCGGCGCCGTAGACGCCCATGGCCATGCCCTGGCGGCTCTTGGGGAACCAGCGCGCCACATAGGGCGTGCCGACCGAGAACGAACCGCCGGCCAGGCCGACGAACAGGCCGATGGTCAGGAAGTGCCAGTACGCGGTGGCGTAGCTCATCAGCCAGATCGCCGGCACGGTGATCGCCATCAGGATCGCCATGACGATGCGGCCGCCGTAGCGGTCGGTCCAGATGCCCAGCGGCACCCGGATCAGCGAGCCGGTGAGCACCGGCATCGCCGTCAGCAGGCCGAACTGGGTCGCGTTCAGGTTGAGCGCCTTCTTGATCGGGATGCCGATCACGCCGAACATCATCCAGACCATGAAGCACACGGTGAATGCCAGCGTGCTGACGATCAGGACGGACCAGGCCTTTCTTGAGTTGTTCAGTTCGGAACGCATGCTTTTTTCTCCAGAAATTGCATGGACCGACTGTCGGCCTTGCGGCGCCTTCTGAACATCCGCCGATGGAACGCCATGGCGCCGCCAGAAGAACGATGGGCCACGCCCCATCCTTCTGAAGAACTACCCGCCCTGGCTTAGCCGGGTGTTTGATCTGGATCAGCCAGGCCGCGCTCGGCCGCGATACGGCGGCCTGCACGCGCGAGCTCAGGCCCAGCTTGCGCAGGATGTGCTGCACATGGATCTTCACCGTGGTCTCGGCAATGTCCAGCGTCGCGCGCGATCACTTTGTTGCTGGCGCCGCGGGCGATCAGCGCAGGATTTCGCGCTCGCGCGGCGACAGGATGTCGGGTCCTCGGCGGGCGGCGGCTCCCGGCGGCCGGCTGGCGGCCGGCCGCGCTGCCACGGAAGGCCGCCACCAGCTTGCTGGTCATCTCCGGACTGACCACCGAATCACCGTCCAGCACTTTCAGGATCGAATCGCTGAGATCTTCGGCATTGATGGTCTTGAGCAGGTAGCCGTCGGCCCCCGCCTTGAGCGCGGCCGACAGATCCTGCTCGTTCTCGCTCACCGTCAGCATCAGGATCTTGACCTCGGGCGCCACCTCCTTGAGCCCGGCAATCGCATCGACGCCGTTCACGCCCGGCAGGTGGTTGTCCAGCAGGATCACGTCCGGCTGCTCACGTGCCACGCAGCGCACGGCCTCGCCCGCATCGGCGGCTTCGTGCAGCACGACGAAACGATCATCCTGCGTAAGCAGGGCGACCAGACCGCGACGGAACAGGGGGTGGTCGTCCACGACCATCAATCGAACGGGTTTCATCAGCAGGAAATCTTCAGGATGTCGGAACAGGGGTCGTCATCGCATCGGGCCGGTGCTCGGGGCTGACCGTCTGGCCGATCGCCACCGGATGCGGCGGCAGGGTCAGCGTCACAGTGGTGCCGGCACCGTGCGCCGAGGTGATTTCGACCTCGCCGCCTATGCGGGCGGCACGCTCGCGCATGATCTTCAGGCCGACATGCGACTCGCCGCGAACCTGGCTGACGTTGAAGCCGGCGCCATTGTCGTGCACCGCGAAGCGCCAACGCTGGCCCTTGCGCACCTCCAGCGACACATGGGAGGCCCCGGCGTGCTTGCGCGCGTTGGACAGGGCTTCCTGCACGACATGCAGCACCTGGACTTGCACGTCCGCCGGCAGCGGCAGTCCGTCGCCATGCACCTCCAGCCGGGCCGGCAGGCCGGTCTGATGCTCGAATTTCTGCAGGGTCTCCTGCAAGGCCTGCTCGATGTTCTCGGTGTTGGTCCGGGTGCGGAAATGCACCAGCAGTTCACGCACGTCGGAGATGCTCTCGCGCACCCCCGCGTCGAGCTCGTCCAGAATGCTGTTCAGCTTTTCCGGCTGCCCGCGCTGCGCCGCATTGCGCAGCAGCTGGACCTGGATCTTCATGAACGCCAGGGACTGGGCGATCGAATCGTGCAGCTCACGCGCCAGCAAGGCGCGCTCCTCGCCCACGGCCGCCTCGCGCTCCAGCGCCTCGGCGCGCAGGCCTTCCAGCGCGCTCGCCAGGTGGCTGGCCAGCGCGTCGAGCAACTCGGTTTCCTCGGTGCTCAGCGTCACCGGCGATCGAAAGAACAGGTCGAACTCCCCCAGCAGGCGGTGCTGCAGCCGGATCGGCACACTCACCAGGCTCTCGAACCCGGCGCGCGCGCAACCGCGCACGGGTTGCGCCTCGTGTGCCAGGATCGGGATCACCCGGGTGCGGGCATCCGCGCGCAGGTTGCCGCAGGCGCAAGCACCGGCCAGCAGGCTGCGCTCCTCTTCCAGCATGTCCTCGGGAAAGCAGTCGGAGGCCAGCATCAGATAGCGCTGGTTGGCGTCGTCGGCCCAGCGCACGGCCACCGCGTCGGCCTTCATCACCGCGCGGACCTTGCGGGCAAAGCCCTGCGTCAGCTCGTCGATGGTGTTGGCCTCGGCCAGGAAGGCGCTGACCTCGTAGAGCGCGGCCAGGCGTGCCCGCTGGGCTTCGATCCGGTGGGTCTTGGCCTCGACCTGGGCCTCCAGTCCGCCATACAGGGACTGCAGGGTGGCAGCCATGCGGTTGAACCCGCCGGCCACCTGGCCGAATTCGTCCTGGGCCTCCACCTCGATCCGGGTCGAGAAGTCGCCCGCTTCCACCTGCTGCAGGCCCTGGCGCAGGTGGGCCAGCGGGTTGATCACGTACATGTAGCCGGTGAACAGCATGACCACCGCGCCGATGATGGCCAGCGCCATCATCACGAACTGGAACAGGTTGAGGATCGCCGTCAGGCGCGACAGCTGCTGCTCGATCGACAGCACCAGCGCGTCGATGGCCGTGACGAACTCCTCCGCGGCCATCACCGATTCGGTCGCGCTCATCGGCGCTGCGGCCAGCCACTGCCCGCGCCGCTGCGCCCAGATCCGGTCGACCTCGGCAAACTTGACATCGACATCGTCGTCCCAGGGCACGAACAGCGGCCGCGAGGGGTCGCCGGTGCGCAGCAGCTTGAGGCTGTCGTCGAACTGGGTGACCAGCGATCCAAGCGAGGCCGGTGACAGACTGGTCTGCACCGCGCTGGCCAGCCGCCAGGTCTGCATGCGCATGCGCCCGGCTTCGTTCACCGCCGCGGCGCCGCCTTCAAGCTGCCAGGTCACCCACAGCGTCAGGCTGATGGACGCCAGCGCGACCACCAGCAGGCTGGCGCCGATGCGGATCAGTTTGGTGGAAAGCGACGCGGTGCGGAACATGGCGCGAGGTTAACCGGCCTTGGGCGGCACCGGAAGTGGCCTGACCCTATTCCACTGTCACGCTCTTGGCCAGGTTGCGCGGCTTGTCCACATCGGTGCCGCGCGCGCAGGCGGTGTGATAGGCCAGCAGCTGCAGCGGCACCACGTGCAGCAGGGGGCTCAAGGGCCCGTAGTGCTCGGGCATGCGGATGACGTGCACGCCTTCGCTGCTCTCGATGCGCGTGTCGGCATCCGCCAGCACGTAGAGCACGCCGCCGCGCGCGCGCACCTCCTGCATGTTGCTCTTGAGCTTCTCCAGCAGCGCGTCGTTGGGCGCCACGGTCACCACCGGCATGGCGCTGGTGACCAGTGCCAGCGGCCCGTGCTTGAGCTCGCCGGCCGGATAGGCCTCGGCGTGGATGTAGGAGATCTCCTTGAGTTTGAGTGCGCCTTCCAGCGCGATCGGATAGTGCAGGCCACGGCCCAGGAAGAGCGCGTTTTCCATCTTCGCGAAGTCCTCGGCCCAGCTGATGACCTGCGGCTCCAGCGCCAGCACGGCCGACAAGGCCACCGGCAGGTGGCGCATGGCCTTGAGGTGGGCGGCCTCGGCGGCATCGTCGAGATAGCCGCGGACCTGCGCCAGCGACAGCGTCAGCAGGAACAGCCCGGCCAGCTGCGTGGTGAAGGCCTTGGTGGAAGCCACGCCGATCTCCACGCCCGCGCGCGTGATGTAGGCCAGTGAGCATTCACGCACCATGGCGCTGGTGGCCACGTTGCAGATGGTCAGCGTGTGGGCCATGCCCAGCGACTGCGCGTGGCGCAGGGCGGCCAGGGTGTCGGCCGTCTCGCCGCTCTGGGTGATGGTGACCACCAGCGTCTTCGGGTCGGGCACCGATTCGCGGTAACGGTATTCGCTGGCCACCTCGACCTGGGTCGGGATCTTCGCGATCGCCTCCAGCCAGTACTTGGCCGCACAGCCACTGTAGTAGCTGGTGCCGCAGGCCAGGATGAGCACCTTGTCGATCGCCTTGAACACCCGGTACGCGCCGTCGCCGAACAGCTCGGGCACGATGCCCTGCACGCCTTCGAGCGTGTCGGCAATGGCGCGCGGCTGCTCGAAGATTTCCTTCTGCATGTAGTGCCGGTAGGGGCCCAGCTCGGCCGCACCGCTGTGGGCGTGCACCGTCTTCACCGGCCGCTGCACCGGCCGTTGGGCCTTGTCGACGATCCAGTAGCGGCCCAGCTGCAGGTCCACCACATCGCCTTCCTCCAGATAGACGATCTGGTCGGTCACGCCGGCCAGTGCCATCGCGTCGCTGGCCAGGAAGTTCTCGCCATGCCCGCTGCCCACGCCCAGGATCAGCGGCGAGCCGGCCCGCGCGCCCACCACGCGGTGCGGCTCATCCTTGTGGAACACGGCAATGGCGTAGGCGCCATGCAGCTGCTTGACCGCCGCCTTGACCGCATCGAACAGGTCGCCGTCATACAGGCTGTCGACCAGGTGCGCGATCACCTCGGTGTCGGTCTGGCTGGTGAACACGTAGCCACGGGCCTGCAGGGCCGCACGCAGCTCCTCGTAGTTTTCAATGATGCCGTTGTGCACCAGCGCCACGCGCCCCGGACGCTCCTGCGCGTCCGCGCCGGGCCCGTGGCTGAAATGCGGGTGCGCGTTGTGCACCGCTGGCGCGCCGTGCGTGGCCCAGCGGGTGTGGGCGATGCCGGTGCCGCCCTGCAACGCGTCGGCCTGGACCTGGTTCATCAGCTCGGCCACCCGCGAGGTGCTGCGGGCCCTGCGCAGGCCCGACACCGGCGAGCCGTCCAGGCTGGCCCCGTGCACCGCCACGCCGCAGGAGTCATAGCCGCGGTACTCGAGCCGTTGCAGGCCCTGGACCAGGATGGGGACGATGTTGCGCGTGGAAACCGCACCGACGATGCCGCACATGAGGAACTCCTTGGAAGTCAGGCTCGGAACTGTACGTGGAACGAATTTCCAAATGTGATCGATTTGTCAACGATTTCGGAATAACATTTCGTCAACCCCAAAATCCACACCTTTATTTCATAATTCAATCTATTATGGAATCCATCGACATCGACGAAACCGATCTTCGGCTGCTGGACGCCTTGCAGACCGACGCCGCCCTCAGCAACCTGGCCCTGGCGGCGCAGGTGCATGTGTCGCCACCCACCTGCCTGCGGCGCGTCAAGCGCCTGTGGGATGCCGGGCTGATCGAGCGCCAGATCGCGATCCTGAACGCCGACCGCCTCGCGCCCGTTCTGGGTCACGGCCTGAGCGCGGTGGTGGAGATTTCGCTCGACCGCCAGGGCGCCGAGATGCTGGACGCCTTCGAGCAGCGCATCAGCGCTGACGAGGCGGTGCAGCAGTGCTACCGCGTCTCGCCGGGCCCGGACTTCGTGCTGATCGTGCACGTGGCCGACATGCCGGCCTACCAGGCCTTGGCGCAGCGCCTGTTCACCAGCGACGCCAATGTGCGCAACGTCAAGGCCTTTTTCAGCGTCAAACGGGCAAAATTCGAACCAAAAATGGCTATCTCTAGCGCCAGACGGGCATAAACCGCTATTGTGTGAGGACGCGTTAGGTGCCATCGGATCGCAACGGGCCAAGCGCCCACTGCAGTCGAAATCTGCTCGTACTTGCCAAGGTGGCATCGCCACACCAGAATGCGAAGCATCTGTAACATCGAGTAACACAATGGACTTTATCGCTTCCAATCCCGTGTTGATGCTGATCGGCACGATTGCGCTTGCTCTGGTGCTGCTGTCATGGATTCTTTTTGTCCGGAAGCCCAAACCCCGGAAAGTGCGCTATCAACTCGCCGTGACCATAACGCCCCGGCAATTCAAGGCACTGCACTATCTCCAAGCCGCATTTCCCGATGCTGCCGTGCTGGCGCAAAGACCACTTCGCAGTCTGGTCAGTCCGCGCAGCACAGGCAAATCCGACGCCTCAAAGAAGGCGTTACAGGCTCTGGACGGGCTGGCTGTCGATTTCGTCATTTGCAATGATGGTGGCAAGCCCGCTTACGCATTCGACCTTGACGCGCCCGGCTCCAAAATCGTGTCCGAAGATGCGCGTCGCAATGCTGCCCATAAGAATGGCATTCTGAAAAGTGCTGGCGTCCGCCTGATCCTCCTGAAAGGTGATCCTGGCCAGTGGCCAACACCCGCTGAATTCCGCCTCAAACTGGCTCTGGCGGCTTTGCAGCCACTAACGCCAGCGGGGGAGCCTGAAGTCTACGAGGGACTAATGGACTCGACAATAAAGACGCCGAGTTCGCATTTTCAGGAATCCTCCATCATGGGGATGTCAGTGCTGATGACGCTGGAAGGCGACGATGCTGAAGCCGCATGGCGCGCCGCACGCAACTGAGCGAAAAGCTTAGACCGTCTTCTTCACCGGCCGTGACCAGTTGGCGATGCTCACCTGTTTGCCGCGCGCCACACTGAGGGCGCCGGGCGGCGTGTTCTTGGTGATGGTGGAGCCGCCGCCCACCGTGCCACCGGCGCCGATGGTCACCGGCGCCACCAGCACGCAGTTGCTGCCGATGTGCACGTCGGCCTCGATCACGGTGCGGTGCTTGTTGGCGCCGTCGTAGTTGGCGGTGATGCTGCCGGCGCCGTAGTTCACGCGCTCGCCCACGGTGGCGTCGCCCAGATAGGCCAGATGGTTGGCCTTGGCGCCGTCGGCCAGGGTGCTGTTCTTGACCTCGACAAAGTTGCCGATGTGCACCTCACGTCCCAGCACCGCGCCCGGGCGCAGCCGCGCGAAGGGGCCGACCAATGCGCCCTCCCCGACCTGCACACCCGCCTTTTCGCCATCGATGTGCGTAAAGGGGTGGATCACCGCGCCGGCCGCGATCGTGGCGTTGGCAATGACGCAGTTGGCGCCCACGCGCACTCCATCGCCCAGCAACACGGCGCCCTCGAAGAGGCAATTGACGTCGATGTCCACATCCTGGCCGCACTGCAGCGTGCCGCGCACATCCAGGCGCGCCGGATCGGCCAGCCGCACGCCCTGCTCCATGAGCGCGCGCGCCAGGCGCTTCTGGTGCTCGCGCTCCAGTTCCGCCAGCTGCAAGGGGCTGTTGATGCCGGCCACCTGCAGCGCATCGTCGATGCGGTGCGCCACCACCGGCACGCCATCGGCCACGGCGAACTTCACCACGTCGGTCAGGTAGTACTCGCCCTGGGCGTTGCGGTTGTCCAGCCGCGCCAGCCAGCCTTTGAGCAGGCGCGCCGGCACGGCCATGATGCCGCTGTAGACCTCGTGGATCTGGCGCTCGGCCTCGGTGGCGTCCTTCTGCTCGACGATGGCCAGCACCGGTGCAGCATCGCCCGCGCCGGCGATGTCGTCCCCCGCCCAGTCGGCATGACCCCGCACGATGCGGCCATAGCCGGTGGGGTCGGCGAAGTCGATCGTCAGCAGCGCCAGGCGCTGGCCGGCACACGCCGCGATCAACGCGCGCAAGGTGTCTGCCGCAATCAGCGGCACATCGCCCGAGAGCACCACCACCACGCCGTCGTCCGCCAGCTCGGGCACGGCCTGCTGCACCGCGTGCCCGGTGCCAAGCTGCGGCTCCTGGCGCACACATTTCATGTCAAAACCGGAGTATCCCAGCGCCAAACGGTCAATCTTTGCTTCTACTTCAGTAGCACCATGACCGGTGATGACCACGCAGGAGCGGGCGTTCAACCCTGCGGCCGTGTCGGTCACGTGCTGCAGCAGCGCGCGCCCGGCCAATCGGTGCAACACTTTGGGCAGGCGGCTTTTCATGCGCGTGCCTTTGCCGGCGGCCATGATGACGACGTCCAGCGGCGATTGGCGAAATGGGTGTCAGGGCTTGTCAAGGATGCGGACATGAAGGTTTTTTCCGGGTTTCTGAGGATTATCGGTCTGTGCGTGGCCAGCCTGCTGCTGGCCTCGTGCAGCCTGGTGAAGCTCGGATACGGCCAGCTGCCCGACCTCACCTACTGGTGGATCGACTCCTACATCGACGTCACGGACGCGCAGACGCCACGGCTGCGCCGCGAGCTCGACGAACTGGCGCAATGGCACCGCACCAACGAACTGCCCCGGCTCGCGCTGCTGCTGCAGAAAGCACAACAGCTGGCACCCGGCCCGATCAGCCCGGCGCAGGCCTGTGCCCTGTTCGAAGACGGACGCGAGCGCTTCAACGCCGTCACCGCACGCGCCGAGGGCCTGGTGCTGTGGCTGGCGCCCTCGCTGAGTGCGGCCCAGATCGACCACATGGCCGCCAAATATGCCAAGGTCAACAAGGAGTGGGACGACGACTGGCTGCGGGGCACCCCCGCCGACCAGCTCAAGCACCGCGTGAAGAAGGCGACCGAACGCTTCGAGATGCTTTACGGCAGCCTGGACGACGCACAGATCCAGTTGCTGCGCACCGAGCTGGCCGGCGCCAGCTATGACGCCCGCATGCTGCGCAGCGAACGCCTGCGCCGTCAGGACGACATCCTGCAGACCCTGCGACGCGTGAGCACCGGCAACCCGCCGCCCGAGGCCGTGCGCGAATCCCTCAACGCGCTGCTGATTCGCCTCACGACCCCGCCCGGGCCGGCCGGCAAAGCCTATGCCGAAACCACGCTGCGCGAAAACTGCGCCTTGTTTGCCCACCTGCACAGCAGCACCAGCGCCGTGCAGCGCGCCCGGGCCGTCAAGACACTGAAAAGCTATGAGGAGGACTTCCGCGCCCTGTCGGCAATCCGTTGACGGCAGGCTCCTAGGGCGCGTGAGCGTCGCGCACCGAGGCTTCCAGCTCGGTGAACGCTTCCTGCACATAGTCGCCCAGCCGATGCAGGTTGGGCAGTTCGTCGGTGGCGATCAGCCCGAAGAACAGCTGGCCGGCATAGCTGAACAGCGTGATGTTCAGAAGGTTGCTCGGCGGCAAGGTGCTGATGGGGTGCATCTCCTCCATGCGGGCGCCCTTGAGGTACAGGTGCTCTTTGGGGCCCGGCACGTTGGACACCAGCGTGTTGCCCATCGGCGGCAACGTATTGCTGAGCCTGAGGAGCTCGGCCAGCTGCGCGACCAGACCGGTGATGACGGTGTACGACTCGATGCCCTCGGGCGCCACGCTGTCGATCATGGTGCGCACGTTGCGCAGCGAAAACCCGATGTTGCGCAGCCGCACGTACGGGTCGTCCGACGGCGGCGACAGCTCGACCTGGATGATGCCGATCTTGTTGCCGGCGGTCTTCTCGCCCTCGCGGCGCAGGTTCACCGGCATCTGGATCGTGATCGGGCGCTTGAGGTCCACGCCCTGGTCCTGCAGGTAGCGGCGCAACGCACCGTCCAGACAGGTCAGCGCCACATGGTTCAGCGTGGAACGGGTGCGCGCGCGGATGGCGTCGACCCGCTCCATCGCCACCGCCGCCGTGGTGAACTGCCGCCCCGGCGTAACCTGCCCGGTCAGCGGCGTGCGCGCGGTGGACACAAAGGGCAGCGCGATCGCGTTCTTGGTCAGCCGCACGCTTTCCAGCAGCAGCATGGCCGCCAGGCGGCCCACGCCGAGCACGCGCATCGTGGTGCCACCCACTTCTTTCCAGAGGCTTTGCATCAGCTCCTGGCTGGCCTGCTTGCGCCGCTCGCCGTGGCCGCTGTGCCGCTGCGACCACACCGGCGTCAGTTCGAGCTGATCCGGCGTCGCGGCCAGACCCTGGGCCGTCCAGCGCGCCATGGTCACGCCATCGGCGTAGGCGTGGTGCACCTTCTGGTACAGGGCAAAGCGGCCGCCCTCCAGGCCGTCGATCACGTGCAGCGCCCACAGCGGGCGCGAGCGGTCCAGCATCGGCACGTGCAGCTTCGCGACGAAGTCATACAGGGCCTGCCGCCCGTTGCCGTCGCGCGGCAGGCGGTGGTAGAAGATGTGCTGCGCCAGATCGATGGATGTCGCGGGCTCCCAGTGCGGCATCGCCTTCAGCGAAAAGCGGATGACGCGGTTGAAGGGCGCCTTGACGTCGGTGAACGTCAGGTATTCCCGGTAGAGGTTCCTGACAAATCCGGGCCCGGCTTTGGGCGGGGTCTTGCAGATCAGCAGGCCAGCCACGTGCTTGGGGCTGGCCTCGGTCTCGGCAATGAAGAAACCCAGGTCGAGAAGAGACAGCGTGCTCATGATGTTCCCAATAGGGCCAGGAATGACGAGGACATTCTGGCGTTGTGCGTGTCCGCCCTGCTGCGAAGCTCCCCGCATGGCGAAACACGCATCTCCAAACCTGCCTGGGACCCGCTCAGGCCGATTGCAAAGCCCTTACGGCGCAGGCACCACCTCGTAGTATACCCCGCTGGAGCCGAAGTACGGCTTGTACCAGGTCGGCCCGGCCTGGTAGTAGGTGACGCCGTTCACCACCATGCTGCCCGCACCCGGCGGCAGCGAAGCCACCTGCGTGCCCAGCGGCAGGTTGCCCTGCGTCACGTAGGTGGGCTGTTGCACGTACACCGGCGCCGGCTGCGCCACCACGTACGCAGGCTGCGCGCTGCTGGCGATGGCCGCACCCACGGCCATGCCCGCCACCGCGCCGGCCGCGGCGCCGCAGCCGTAGCAGCCGCCCGCGTAGGGCGGGTGATAACCCCCGTAGTACGGCGGGTGGTAGCCGCCATAGACCGGCGGGTGGAAGCCCCCCACCGCCACGCCGCCTCCCCAGCCCCCGCGCGCGGCCACCCAGGCCTGCGCGTCAGAGAGCGACACCAGCGAGCCGGCCACCACGGCCAGCCCAAACACAAGCGTTCTGATTTGTTTCATAACCGAGCTCCTTGTCCTTACTTGGCCGCCGCCGGGCCTTGCAGCTTGAATTCGACGCGCGTGGCACCTTTGGGGATCGCGGCCGTGAACGTGGACGCCGGCACGGCGCCGTTGAGCTTCCAGTCCGACAGCTCGACGGTGAACGTGGGCTGGCGCCCGGTGACGCGGTACGACACCACCATCAGCCGGGGGAGCTTGTCCTTGGCGCCGATCCAGACCTCCCAATCCACATCCTTCGATGTGAACGCCAGGTGATCCGTCACGACACCGCCGACCTTCGACTGGCCGACCCAGATCGCGCTGGTGAGGTCTCGCGTCAGCACGGCAAACGGATCGGTCGCGAGCAGGTCGATGAACGGGGTCACCAGGTCGCCACCGGGCTGCGGGCCCCGGGTGAAGGATTCGACCAGGCTGCCGGCGGCCTCGCGCTGGGCATAGACCTTCGGATTCGCCGCCACGACGGTCACGGTCTTGCCGTCGTGAAACAGATCGCTGGGAAACAGGTCCCCACGGGCCTGCACCCGCAGCCGGTCGGGCCGCTGCATCACCACGCTGGCCGAGGCCATGAGGTTGACGTACTGCCCCGTCGGCCCGGTCACCGGCAACAGGCCACGGTACTGGAAGCGCAAAGTCTTCGCGCCGGCCAGCGTGTCGCTCATCGCCTGCAGCCGCTTCAGCGCGCGCTCTTCCTTGATCGCGCTGGCAGGTGCTACCGGGGCGGCTGCGGGCTTTTCCTGAGCCCGCGCAACGCCGGCACCGCCCAGCAGCCCGACGGCCACGAGCATCGCCAGACACGCCCGACGGGCAGCGGCTTTCCGATTCTTGTTCATTCAAGTTCTCCGACACGGGTTACAAATTGGCCGCAAAGGTCTCAAGCATACGCCCCGCGGCGCCCGGCATGGCCAGGCATCAGCCCGCGTCACGAACCAGCGCCGGCCGATGGCGAGGCCGCTGCCAACGGCCCCCCGATGGCGGCAGCGGGCGTTCCGTCGTAACTGCTGCCCAGCGCCTGCGCCAGGCGCACGCGATTGACCAGCAGGGTGCTGCCCAGCCGGATCACGCCGCCCTCGGTCTGCAGTGCGTTCGCCTGCAACTGGCTGACCCATAGCAGATCCCGCCGCCCCGCCGTGTACTGGACGGTGGCAATGCGCACCGCCTCCTGGCGGCTGGCCAGCGACTTCTGCTCCAGCGGCAACTGCGCGGCCAGCAAGGGTTCGGCCGCCAAGGCGTTCTCCACCTCCCAGAACGCCGCCAGCGCCACGGCACCGTAACGGGCCACCACGCGTGCCTGCTGCTCGGTCGCGATCACCACCTGGGCCTGCAAGGCCCCCCCCTCGTACACCGGCACCGACACGCCGACCGCCGCGGTCGCGAGCCAGGGATTCAGGCGCAGCAGGGACAACACGGTGTCGCTGAATCGCCCGCCCCCGAGCGACAGCCCGAAACTCGGCAGCAGGGCGAGTTCAGCCGACTCCTGGTTGCGGAAGGCCGCCACCACCGCCTGCTCGGCGGCCAACACGTCGGGGCGTCGTTCCAGCAAAGCCGCCGGCACCCCGGCCGGGCTCATCGCCTGCACCGTCGGGTAGGTCGTGGCCACCTCGATTTCAGCGGCCGGGTATCGACCCAGCAGCAGTTCCAGGGCACGGCGCGAATCGCCATAGGCCTGGCGAGCAGCCTGCACATCGCCCTGCGCCTGCTCCAGGCGGGCCTGCATATCGACCACGTCCAGGTCAGACACCTTGCCGGCGCGCCGGCGGTCCTGCACCAGGGTGCTCAGCCGGGTGTAGATGTCGACAGCCTGCTCGCACAATGCCAGCAGCTGGCGCGATTCAATCGCCACGTACCAGAGCTTGGCCGTGGTCGCGGCCAGCGACTGCCGTGCCCAGGCGTAGTCGAGCGCGGTGGCCTGGTACCCGGCTTGGGCGGCGGCCTGCTGGGC
The DNA here is from genome assembly GCA_016721925.1 of Candidatus Skiveiella danica. Taxonomy (GTDB): domain Bacteria; phylum Pseudomonadota; class Gammaproteobacteria; order Burkholderiales; family Burkholderiaceae_C; genus Skiveiella; species Skiveiella danica. Next base: position 26,580 of record JADKHE010000009.1, on the reverse strand, counting down.
CCGCAGGCGGCCCCAGACGTCGGCCTCCCAGCCGGCACTCAGAAACACGGCCGTGCTGCCCGTGCTGCCGCGATCCTGGTCATCCAGCGCGCGGGCGTTCAGTCCGATGCCGATCGACGGCAGCAGCTTGACCCCACCACCACCACGGTCTGCTGGGCGATGGCCACGCGGGCCGCTGCGGCGCGCAGGTCCGGGTTGTGTGCGATGGCCTCGTCCACGATGGCCCGCAGCGCGGGGTCGTTGAACTGGGCCACCCAGCCATTGCCGACCTCGCCGGCGCGGTCACCGGCGCGCCAGGTGCCCGGAATGCGGGTGCCCTGGGGCAGCGCCTGCTTGACAACCGCGGAATGCGTGGGGGGCTCCTTCAGCGCACACCCCGCCAGCACGACCGCGCCGGCGGCCAGGCCCAAGCGCCAGCCGTGGCGGCGCATCAGCCGGAGAACGGATAAACCCAGTTGAACCATGAGTAAGCACGCAGCATGATCTTGCGCAGCGGGACAAACCAGCTTTCCGGATTGGTGTAAATCGCGGCGCGTCCCTGGGTACCGATCGGGAACCGGGCCTGATCCGGATCATCGAGCCGGATCGCCACCGCGAACTGGCCCTGCGGCCGATCGGTCGGCACATATTGGAAATTGGGCAGCGTGCCGCTGGGCAGCATCTGCCCGGCGCCACTGCCCGGCCAGACCTCCAGCACCTTGCCCCGGAAGATTTGTCCCGGGTAGAGGTCGATCGCCGCCTCGACCGGCTGCCCGGGCTTGACGTACTTGAGGTTTTCCTGGAAGTAATTGGCCAGCAGGTAGCGGTCGGCATCCACGACGAACGAGGCAATCGCGCCGGCCCGGATATCGCCCGCCACCATGCCCGGGGCGCACCTGCAGGTTGATCACCCGGCCGTCCTCGGGCGCCACCATCAGCGTGTTGTCCAGGTAGTAGCGCGCCTGGTCCAGCTCCGCCTGCACCGCCGCCACGGACGTGTTCACGCCATTGATGTTGGATGTGTAGTTGAGGGTGGCGCGCGCCGCTTCGGCCTGGGCCTCCTTGATGGCGGCCTCGTCCGCCGCCACCTGGGCCGTCCACTTCTGTGCATCCTCCTGCGGCCCGGCGCCCTTGGCGGCGAGGTCGGCGGAGAGCTTCTGCTGGTACTGCGCATAGGCCAGGTCGGCCCGCAGCTTGACGACCTTCTGCGCATAGATCTGGGTATCGGCCTGCAGTACCAGCACGTTCTGCCTGGCCTTGGCCAGCTGGGCCTCCAGCTGCCGGACTTTGTATTCGTACGGGCGCCGGTCAAACTGGAACAGCGGCTGCCCCTTCTTGACCGGCACGTTGGGCTGCACCAGGACCGCGGTGACCAGCGTCGGTTCCGGCAGACGGGGAATCAGTTGCACCGTGTACTGCACGATCCGGGCCTCGGTGGCCAGCGGCGCCATGAAGCGCAGGCCGATCAGGAAGATGATCAGCAGGTGCACCCCGACGAAAGCGCCGATGACCGCCTGCGGGATGCCGAATTTCGCCAGCTTGAGCTTGAAGAAGATCAGCCACATCAGGAAGCAGTAGCCGAACAGCATCAGGAGGCCGAGGATCATGGCTTGCCTTCCTCAGTGCCCTGGACGGGCGCCTTGCCCGCGCGCAGGGTCTGCACATCGGCAACCGCTTCCTTCGACGACTCTTTCACCGCCTCGTGCATCGTGGCAGGCAGGCCTCGAAGCCGCGCGATCTCCTTCTCGGTCTCGATGGCTTCCTCGCGCGGGAAGCGCCGGATGTCGACGATGTCGGTCGGCTTGAAGGCCCAGATCAGCGCCTGCATCCAGGGGTAGACCGTGGGCAACAAGCCCGCATAGCCGAGGTACTCGACCGCCTCGGCCTCGGGATGCTTGCGCGCGATGGCAATCCGTCCCGGCAGACCGGCCAGAAACAGCCAGGTCATGATCAGCGCCACCACGCAGACCATCAGGGTCAGGAAGGTCAGGTAGTCCCAGATGTCAATCTCGAATCCCAGCAGGGCTTCCATGTCGGGTCCTCCCGCCTCAGCGCTTGCCGTTTTCGAATGGAATCTTGCCGTCCTTTTCGAAGCGCGCCTTGCGCTTGCGGCCGAACGCCCAGATCACGATGCCGATAAAGGCAATGATGATCAGGCCGTGATAGATCGTCAGTTCCATGGTCATTCACCCTACTGCTGCATTGCAAGACACTGGCTCCCAGGGAGCCACCCGGTCGTCGCCTTCAATCGTCTTTCTACCAGAAATTCACTTCCCTATTCATAGCATTGCATCACCATCCGACGCTGGGATGTTGCCGAAAAACCTTCAAACTCCTGTCCAGCGATCGCCCGCTCACTGCTGCGGCGCCGCAAGCCGCAAACACATGCGCAGCCCGCTGCCAGCGTCGCCCCGCCGGTCCCGTTCGAGGTGATGTTGGCGTTGCTTTGAAAGTTCAGGCCAGCAGCAGTTTGCAGCTTGGCCAGCAGCCGCAAACGTTCCTTGACCTTGGCAAAGGGATCGAACCCTTCACTTCGGAAACATCAGCTGCGCTTGTGCGCGGATCTGCCAGTTCGGCCCGTAGTCGGGCTTGACCACGTTGTAGTAGGCCGAAAGCTGCGTGTTCACCGGCAGCTTGCCCAGGTGGAAGATCTTGCCCACACCGCCGCCCAGCGGCACGGTCCATTGCTGGCCGCTGGCCGCTTTCCAGTTCACCGTGATGATCGGTGCACTGGTCAGGTAGAAACCGCCGGCAAAGTTGTAGTTGACGAAGGGCTGGATCAACCCGTTGTTGAAGGACCCTCCGGTCTTGTCACTGGTCAGCGACCAGATGTTGTTGACCAGCGCGCCGTAGACCCAGGGGTTGCCCTTTTCCAGCTTCAGCACCACAAACGAGCCACCCAGGCCCCAGTTCTTGTTGCCCAGGCCGTTGGTGTCGGTGGGCAACTGAAACACCGGCCCCACGCCCCAGATCAGGCCCTTGGGCACGGCCGGCGACAGAAAGGCGGTCACGACCATGTCGCCGATGCCGTTGGTGCGGTCATCGCCGGGGAACATGGCGGGCTGTGAGACCACCGGCAGGATGGTGCGGGTGATGATGTTCCACTCCGGGGTCACCTCGATCGGGATCACCGGCTGGATGTTCAGGATGTTCTGGTTGCCCTTGAGCGGGCCGGTGTTGAGGTTGGTGTTGTTCTGGAAGGGCACGCTGATCAGGTTGCCGACCGGGTTCTGGGCCAGCTTGGCCAGTTCCTCGGCGCTCATTTCGGCGTGCGACGCGGTGGCGGCCAGCAGGGCGGCGGCGGCAAAGGCGCTTCGGGTGAAAGACTTCTTCGGATGGTTCATGTCAGGATTCCTCTGGTTTCGGCAAAACTATGCAGCCCGGCGTGCCATGCCGTCGCTCGTGGTGACTTTCAGTGTAGCTGAAGGCGGAGGCCTCAGAAGGGCTTCGCAGGCCCGATCTGCGGCGCACGCACCGGCTTGGCCATGCCGAAAAAGATGACCACGCCCTGACCACCGCAACGCGTGGAGAGCGCCTCGGACGCACCGGGGTAGCAGCTGTCGATGTCCTGCCAGTTGTTGATCGCCCAGACGTCCCCCGCCGGGCCAACGGCGATGTCGGTCTGCAGCTGAAGCCCGCCACCCACATAGCCGCCCGGCGGCGAAATCTGGTCACCGGTCTTGAAGCCGGGCGGGCAGTTTTCGGTGCGCACGCCGCACAGCTGCACGATCGGGCTCGACGCCATCGCGAAGTTGCTGACCCAGACGTTGTCATTGCCGTCGACCACCACGGCCCAAGGGCCCGGCAGGCCGCCGCCCTTGAAGGGCGAGCCCGGCAACTGGGTGCCGTCGGGGCGCAGCACGGTGACGCTGCCGCTGCCGCCCTTTTGCTCGGACATCTGCTTGGTCAGGTAGTCCGAGGCCGAGAGCACCCCCTTGGTCTTCAGGTGGAGGGCCATGTCCACCATGTGCGCCATTCCCAGCAGACCGGGACCGAAGCGGTTGGTGACCCAGACATTGCCCTGGCTGTCGATGTTCAGGCCGCTGTTGTTGGACTTCACCTCGATCTTCTGCGCCTGGCTTGGGTCGCTGGTGGGGAAGCGGATCACGTGGAAGGAGCTGTCCGAGACCCAGATGCGGTCCTGCTGGTCGATGGCCAGGTGGAACGGGGCGGTGAAGGACTTGCACGGCTCGGCGCTGTCGCCCTCGCAGACGATGCGGCCCTTGTTCCAGTCGCCCTTGGGGAAATGCAGCAGCTGCCGCTTGGAGAGGCCCAGCGCCCACATATCTCCGTTGGGCGCCATGATGATGCCCTGCATCAGGCCCAACCGACCGTCCAAATTGATGCCGTTGGGCGGCGTTAGCGGTTTGCCGTTATTGTCAAAGACAGTGATGGACTTGCTGCCGTAGCTCGACAGCCAGACGTTGCCCTTGAGGTCGATCGCCGCGCCGAAGGTGCCGCCCTGCATGCCGCCGCCGGTGAAGCCGGTGGTGATCGGCGACAGGGGCTTGCCGTTCGGGTCGAACTTGCTGGCGTTGCCCTGCCACAGCGCATCGCTGGCCTGCCACCCGATGGTGAAGTTGTTGCCCACCCAGAGGTTGCCCTCGGCGTCGAACATGGCCTTGCCGCCGGCGCGATAGCCGCCGCCGTCGAACTTCAGCGGCAGCACCCAGGCGCTGGGCGCCACCTGCAGGTAGGGCATGTAGGGCACTTGGCGCAGGTTCTTGCCCGCAGGCACCGGGTACAGGGCCTCCAGGGCCTTGAAGGTGCGCTCGGGCTGGTACCACGGGGCCCGCGCGATGGCCTGGGCCGCGGTCAGCGTGTCAGTGGGCGCCGCGCCGGTGTGGCCTTGCGCGGCGCGGAACACGGTCTGGCAGGCGTCAGGACGCACCTGGGTCACGCAGGCACCCAGCACGCTGGCCAGCGTGGCGAAATTGGCCATCGTCGGCGTCTGGCCGCTGTTCAGCGGGTCCTGGATCGTGCCGCCCCAGCCGCCGGTTTGCAGGTCGACGAAGCTGGGCACGTTGCCGGCGGCGATCTTCAGCTGCAGTGGCTGGCCCTTGATGGCCGTGCCGTTGATGAACTGGTTGTGGGTCCAGACCGCGGCGATGGTCGTCATCTCGTTGATCGTGACCGTGGCGGGCGCCTTGCTGCCCAGCACGGTGATCAGCCCGATGGCCGGGTTGTTGCCCGCGGCCTTGTTGGCGGCGGATTGACCGCCCTGGGCCACAAGGTAGAGCGAGGTGCCCTGTCCCGCGCCTGGCACGGTCAAGCTGAAACGTCCCTGGGCGTCGGTGCGCGCCTGCGCCAGCTGGCTTCCGGTGCCCCGGCGCTGGCGGCCCAGAGGTCACGGTGGACTGGGCCACCGGCTCGCCGGCACCCAGCACCTGACCCTTGAGGCCACCCGCCATGGCCAGTCCACAGGTCACGAGGCTGCCTGCGGCCAAAACGGACAGCAGGCCCGGCCGATACCCCTTGTGTGTATGAATGATCATGATGGAATTCCTCAGAACTTTGCAGTGGCGTACAACATGACGCTGTTGTTGCTCCAGTTCAGGTTGCCGTTGAACCCGGACTTCGTCACGTCGGCGTTGAGCTTGGCGTACATGTAGGACATGCCCACGCCCCAGTTGCGCGTGAACATGTAGTCGGTGCCGAGCTGGAAGACCGTGATGTTGCCGTCAACGCTGCCGACATGGGCCGACATGCCGGCCAGCATGGACGAAACCTTCCAACGCGGCTGGATGTACCAGTCCACAGATGCGCCGACGATGGGCAGCGGCACCGTCGTTGACGACGAGGTGCCAATCGTGACCGGCGCCGCTGCGCCCGGGCGGGTGCCTGCGCCGCTGACGTTGAAGTCGAACCATCCGCCATACAGGCCGACCAGGCCGGCCAGTTCAAGTTCGCTGCTCTTCATGAACGAGTAGCGGTAGTCGGCCACCAAAAACTGGTCCTTGGTTTCGGCACTGACGTTGAATCCGGCCGGGATCACCTGACCGCCGACGGTGATGTCCCTCGTGCTCTGGCGGCTGCCGCTGCGTTTCGCACCAAAGTACAGGGCATCGACCCGGTTGCGTTCGGAGATCCGCCAGGTGCCCGAGGCCTGCAGGCTCGACAGGCTCTTTTGCAACCCCTGGCCTTCCAGATTGATCGGCGTGCCCTGCACCCCGCCGCCATTGACGCTGACGGAGGTGTCGAACTGGTTGACGATACCGCCCAGATTCAGCGTCAGGGTTTCCTCGCCGCCCTTGAAATCCTGCGCCAGAACAGGCTGCACAAGTGCCACGATCGAGGCCGCGAGGGCGGTCTGGGTGGCACGCAAAAGGGGGGCTCTTCAAAGGCTTTGTCATGGAAAACTCATCACACTCGTTGAAAAAAGTTCGGACCGCGCGGTGTTTGGGCATTACTTGCGTTGGCGTCGGATGGCCCGCCTCGGGCAGCGAGGTGGAGCGACGTGCTCTGTCCCTTGCCCGGCGCCGACAGGCGGAGCCCAGCGCCTGGCCCTTGAGGCTGCTGGCGGACACGGCCGATGCGCCGCCCTGGCAGGCCATCGGCAACCACGGCCGTCTTTGAAATCGCCTGAAAAGGCATCAGTTCATTCCCGCCGGTGAGGGGCTGTTGAGAAGTTGCTCCATGACCTTGTCGATCGTGAAGCTGCCGGCCTTCTGGCGCGGCGGAAACTCCTTGAAGGTCGCCAGGAAATTCCCGACATAACCCGCCGCCGGCCCGACCATGAAGGCATGGTCGATCACCCAGTCCCAATAGGTGTTCGACGTGATGTCCGCCCGCTCGTAGGGGTCCATGCGCAGGTTGAATATCTTGGGAGCGCGCAGAGCCGTGTAGGGATTGAACCAGACAGCCAGGGTGCCGGGCTGGCGCTGCTCCTTGAAAACAAACTTCCAGTTGTCGTAGCGCAAGGCGGTCAGGTCGCCATCGTCGGAAAAGTAGAAGAAGGAATCGCGTGGGCCCTTCGCTTCCTGCCCGGTCAGATAGGGCAGGAAGTTGTAGCCGTCGAGATGCACCTTGTAGGTCATCTTGCCAACCGGGTAGCCCTTCAACAGTTTGGCCGTCACGTCCGGATCGCCCGCAGCAGCCAACAGGGTCGGCATCCAGTCCATGTGCGACATGATCTCATTGGAGACCGAGCCGGCCTTGATCTTGCCCGGCCAGCGCACCATGGCCGGTACGCGGTAGGCGCCTTCCCAGTTGCTGTTCTTCTCGTTGCGGAACGGCGTCATCGCCGCGTCGGGCCAGGTGTTCATGTGCGGGCCATTGTCGGTGCCGTACATGACGATGGTGTTGTCGGCAATGCCCAGTTCGTCGAGCTTCTTCAGCACGGTGCCGACGTTCTTGTCGTGGTCGATCATCGCATCGTGGTACTCACTTTGCCAGCGTCCCGACTGCTCCAGGCTCTCCGGCTTGACGTGGGTGCGGAAGTGCATGTGGGTGAAGTTCACCCACACGAACATCGGCTTGCCAGCCTTGTGCTGCTGTTCGATGAACGCGGCGGAGCGGGCGGCGACGTCGTCGTCGATGGTCTCCATGCGCTTCTTGGTAAGCGGGCCAGTGTCGGTGATCCGGCCGTCAGCGAAGCTGTGCAGGACGCCGCGCGGACCGAAGCGCTTGCGAAACGCCGGGTCCTTCGGATAGTCGCGGTGCTCGGGTTCCTCCTCGGCGTTCAGGTGGTAGAGGTTGCCGTAGAACTCGTCGAAGCCGTGCGCTGTAGGCAGCATTTCGTCACGGTCACCCAAGTGGTTCTTGCCGAACTGTCCGGTGGCGTAGCCGTGTACCTTGAGCAGTTCAGCGATGGTCGGGTCCTTGGCGCTGAGCCCTTCCGCGGCGCCCGGCATGCCCACCTTGCTCAGGCCGGTGCGGAAGACGCTCTGGCCGGTGATGAAGGCGGAGCGTCCGGCGGTGCAGCTCTGTTCGGCTACGTCTTAGTCTCCCCGGGCGCGAGTCCTCGCCATCTGTTGCTTCACCTCCGTGAGAACCTGCGCCAGGCTGTAGGACGCCGGCGACTGCAGCGCAGGGAAAGGCCCATAGGACTCCAGTTCCTGCAGCCAGAGTGCCTGGCCAACGGGAATGATGTTCCAGTCGTAGATGTATGCGGTCATTGGCGCACCGATTGCGCCGCCCTGTCCAAGCAGGGTTGAGGGCTGGAAGCCGACCGACCCCTCAAATGGATCCCGCTTGATGTTGTTGACCAAAGGCCAATGGAAGGTATGGACCCCATCAGGCCACCGGTGTTGGCCTCGGACGCCATCGCGAAGTAGATCTTCCAGTTCTTGTAGCGCACGGCCGACGGTACAGGACCTCCGTAATAGAAGAAGGTGTCGCGTGCCGAGGTTGCCGACTTGCCGGTCAGGTAGTCGAGCTGGTTCACCCCGTTGAGTTTGGTCTTGACGATGCCGGGATACTTGCCCGCCATGATCTGCTCGTTCAGCGCATTGCCCTTGGCGCCACCGGCAATTTCAACAAACGTCGGCATCCAGTCATACGACGCGAAGATTTCGTTCAAGACGGTGCCGGGCTTGATCTTGCCCGGCCAGCGGATCAATGCCGGTGCGCGCATGCCGCCTTCCCAGGTGGTGAGCTTGCCACCCTTGAACGGCGTATTGCCACCGTCCGGGTAGGTGATGACCTCGGCGCCGTTGTCGGTGGTGAAGACGATGATGGTGTTGTCGAGTTCGCCCATCGCCTCCAGCTTCTTCATCACCTCGCCAATGTTGTCGTCCATCTGCTTCATGGCGGCTTCATTGGTGCCCCAGTCCTTGCCACCCTTGGTGCCCACCATGTCCATGTACTTCGGCGACAGCATGGTCGTGATGTGCATGCGCGCCGGGTTGTACCAGACGAAGAACGGCTTGTTGGTCTTCTTGGGGTCGTTGCGGTCCAGATAGTCGATCACCTTGGCCGAGATCTCCTCGTCCACGGTCTCGGACCGTTTCAGCGTCAGTGGCCCCTGGTCGCTGCAGCTCTGGTTCTTCTCGGTGCCATCGGAAGACTTGCACGCGATCACCGGGCGCGGTGGCGTCATGCAGAGCGTCGTCTTCGGATCTACCGCGCCGGGAGGGTCGCTAAGCCCGCGAACCGGCGAGTTCTTGCAGGCCGGAACGATAGCCTGCACGGTCGGCGAACTGTTGATGTCGGGGAAACTCACGCCCTGCATCGCATCCAGATGGTAGAGGTAGCCCCAGAACTCCTGGAAGCCATGCGCCGTCGGCAGCGCGGCCGTATGGTCGCCCAGATGGTTCTTGCCAAACTCTCCGGTCGTATAGCCGAGATCAAGCAGGAACTTGGCCAACGACGGCGTGCCGGGCTGCAGGTACGACGGGCTGCCGGGCAGTTGCGGCGGGATCATGCCGGCGCGCAGCGGCGTCATGCCGGTGAAGAAGGCGGTGCGTCCGGCCGTGCAGCTTTGCTCGGCGTAGTAGGTCATGAACTTCGCACCCTCTTTGCCAATGCGGTCGATGTTGGGCGTCTCACCGACCATCAGCCCCTGGTGGTAGATGCTCGGTTGCATCCAGCCAATGTCGTCACCCATGATGAAAAGGATGTTGGGCCTCTTGGCAGACCCTGCGCCTGTGCCGGTGCCATCACACCCAGCGCAACGCCGAGCACGGCGACCAGCATCACGAACCATCGTTTCAAGTTCATTTCAACGCTCCTTTAAAAAAATTGAACCAATCCCAGACACGAAGAAATACCGTCATCAGTCGAATGCGAAAATCTTTTTCCAGTCATCCTTCATGCTGATGACCGTCCAGCCCTGTTTCTTCGCCTCGTCGTAGAGCGCCTGCGTGAAGGTACCGACCTTGGTCGCTGGCAGCCCCCGAGCAGGGCCATAGGCATATTCGCGCTTGGCGTCGTCGTGCAGGACCAGCAACGACAAGCTGGCGCCCCCACCGGCCTTGGTGTATTCCAGCATCTGCTGGTCCCCCGTGGAGTTGCCCGCAGCCATGACCGGACGTCGGCCGATCATCAGGTGGATGCCCTCCGGCTTGCCAGCGTCGTTGTCATTCAGCAGCAGCTTCGGCTCCTTGAACAGGTAGGGTTTGCCGTCCTTGGCGTAGCTGAATTTCAAGACGCCGGCGGTGCCGATCACCTGTTCGGGCGGGATGCCATAGACCTTCTCGGAATAGGTACGCACAAAGTCCTGCCCGCCGCCGGTGACGATGTAGGTCTTGAAGCCGTTGGCGCGCAGGTTTGAGCACTTCCTGCATCGGCAGGTAGGTCAATTCTGTGTAGGGTTTCTTCCAGCGCGGGTCCTTCGCTTCAGCGATCCACTTGGTCACTTCGGCGTTGAACTGATCCACCGACCGGTTCGTGTACGTGGCGGCAAGGACCTTTTCCAGGTCAGGCATTGTCAGCTTCGCCAGGGCCGCGCGATCGCCTTTGAGGATCTCCAGCACCGTCGAGAACGGGGCCGTCTTGGCCAGCGCAGGCTTGGCCTTCACCAGGGCCGGCACCTGCTCCAGCGCATACATCACGAATGAATACACCGGCTGCTCGACCCACAGCGTGCCGTCCTGGTCAAAGGTGGCAATGCGCTCGGCAGGCGGCACGAACTTCGGGCTGCCCTGCGTGGTGGTGTCTTTCACGAAGTTGACGATGGCCTGCTTGGCCGCGCCGTCGTTCCAGGATGGCAGCGGGTCCGTCTGGGCCTGGGCATGCAACGTCAGGCCCAGCGCCAGCAAGGCACTCAGTGCCACGGTGCGGGACAACACACCGACCATCAATGCAACGGGTTTCATTTGAAGTCCTCCTCTGTACACAACCAGCACGCGGGCCAACAAGGTTGCCCTCCAAGTCCAGGCTTTCATGACCCGCCAGAGGCCAGCGCCTGGCTCAAGTAATTTTCCGCCGCGAACGGTCCGGGGCGCTAGGGCGAAGGGGCAATCTGACTTTCCCCAAGGGGCAAACTTGTGCTAAGTCAATGGATTGATCGCACCGCCGTCCCCAGCGCCCGCTCGCTACCGCCGACACCATCGCTATTCGTACGCAAAGACCCGCTTCCAGTCCTTCTTGATGCTGATGACCGTCCAGCCCTTGGCCTTGGCCTCGTCGTACAAGGACTGCGTGAACGTGCCGACCTTGCTCTCCGGGAGTCCGGCCGCCGGCCCATAGGCGAATTCGCGCTGGGCGTCGTCATGCAGCACCAGCATGCCCAGGCGCGCCCCGGCGCCGGCCGTGGTCCATTCGAGCATCTGCTGGTCACCGTCGGAGTTGCCGAAGGCTGCCTGGGGCCGCTGGCCAATGACCATGTTGATGCCGACCGGCTTGCCCGCCTTGTCGTTGATGAAGAAAACGGCCGGTGCGTTGGTCATGGTCGGCACGCCGTTGCGCACCGAGTAGTCCACCTTCAGCATGCTGCCGATGACCTGCTCCGGCGGCACGCCATAGACCGCGTCGGCAAAGGCGCGCACGAATTCCTGCCCGCCGCCGGTGACGATGTAGGTGCGGTAGCCGTTGGCGCGCAGGTATTTCATGGCTTCGACCATGGGGGCGTACACCAGTTCGGTGTAGGGCCGCTGGAATTTCGGGTGCTTCGCCGTTGCCGCCCAGGCCTTGACCACCTCGCGGAAGGCCTCGATGCTGAGCCCGGCCTGCGACGCGCCGACGATCTTCAGCAGGTCACCCTCGGTGAACCGGGCCATGGCGGCGCGGTCGCCCGTGACCACGGCCTTGAAGGGCTCCTCATTGGCCAGCGCGGGCTGCGCCTTGACCACGTCTTTCACCCGGTCCAAAGCGAAGGCCACCTGGGCGTACATCGGCTGCTCGACCCACAGCGTGCCGTCCTGGTCGAAGGTGGCCACGCGCTGGGCGGGGGGCACGAACTGCGGGCTGGCGCTGTCGGTGGTCTTGCGCACAAACTGCACGATGGCGTCCTTGGCAGGGCCCTCGTTCCAGGACGGCAACGGGTCCGGTGCCGGCGCCATCTGGGCACATGCGCCGAGCAAGGCGACGGTCAAGGCCAGTGCTGCCCGGCGGCTGATCTGCAGAATTGCGGTAGGGGAACGGTTCATTTCAATGGCTCCAAAGATGTGAGGGTTGCAGCCCCGCGGGACTCAACGAAGATCGGGCCGCCCCGACAAGAAGGCGGCCCGATCCGGTGAGTCGACGCGAACCGCCGGTCAGTTGCCCGTCGGCAGCGGGATGACGATGCCGTCTTTCGCCAGCATCTCGCGGACGTACTGGAACTTCTGGTACTTGGAGATTTCGATCGGCCCGTCGTAGCCCATGCTCTGCAGCTTGCGCGGCGGGTACTTGACGTAGGTCTTCATCAGCTCGGACAGCTCCTGGCCGATGGGCACCATGGTCCAGGTGCGCTCGGTGTAGTTGTTCATGAAGATGTCGTAGCGCTCCTGCGGGTCCTGCCACAGGTCGAAGATCTGCGGCACGGTGGCGACGTATTTCTCCTGGCCTTTCCAGCCCAGGTTGGTGTCGACGGCCAAGCCACCCGTCACCGCGCCGTTGTCGCCACGCAGGTTGAACACCGCCTTGAACTTGCCGAAGCGCACCGCACCGGGCGACAACTCGTTCTCGGTGAAGTAGAACCAGCTCTTGCGCGTCGACTTGCCGGTGCCAAAAAGCACGGGGCTCATGTCGTGGCTGTCAAAGATGATCGGCTGACCTTCGCGATCCTTCTCCGGAAGCTTCACACCGCCCAGGCTGGCGAAGGTGGCCATCAGGTCGAGCCCCCCGACGATGTCATGGTTCTTCGAACCGGCCTTGATCTTGCCAGGCCAGATCGCGATGGCAGGCACGCGGTTACCACCTTCGCGCACGGTGCCCTTGGTGCCGCGGAAGGGCGTGTAGCCTGCGTCCGGATACACGTCCTGCCAGGCGCCGTTGTCAGTGGTGTAGACCACCAGTGTGTCCTTGTCCAGGCCCAGTGCGCGCAACTTGTCCATGATGCGCCCGATGCGAGTGTCCAGTTCCACCACGGAATCGGCGTAGTTGGTCTTGGACAGGGATTTGAGCTTGAACTCCGGCGCCGGAAGATTGGGCTGGTGCACCTTCATGAAGTTGACATTGATGAAGAACGGCTTGCCCGGCGTCTTGGCCGCCTGGTCCAGAAATTCAAGCGCCGCCTTTTCAACGTACCCGTCGAAGAACGGAATGCCGACCACGCCGTCGGGGTAGCTGACGCCATGCAGGGTGACGGGCTTGCCGGGCTCGTTGACGTACTGGCCGTTGATCTTGAAATCTTCCTTCGGTTTCTGGCCCGCTTTGCCGGACATCGATCCCTTGGTCACCTGGTTGAAGAAAGCGCGCAGCTCCGGGTCCATATCCGGGAACCAGGTCGGATCGCCATAGGTGTAGGCGTTGAGGTGGTACAGGCCGACGTACTTCATCTCGTCATAGCCCTGCGCGTTGGGCAACGCATAGTCGGCCTCGCCCAGGTGCCATTTGCCGGTGAAATAGGTCTGGTAGCCGCCCTGCTTGAGCACCGAGGCCAGCGTCCACTCCGCCGCCGGCAGGCCGCCGCCCTGCCCCTGGAAGGCCACAGTGGTCATTCCGCTGCGGTTGGGGATGCGCCCGGTCTGCATGGCCGCGCGCCCAGGCGTGCAGCTGGGCTGTGCATAGAACGAAAAGAAGGTCAACCCATCGGCCGCCATCTTGTCGATGCTCGGCGTCGGCATGCCGCGCCCCTCGCCGCCGCCGTAGGGACCGAGGTCGCCATACCCAGTGTCGTCGGAGACGATGAACAGGATATTGGGTTTCTTGGCGGGCACCTGGGCCAGCGCGGTCGACGCCACGCCCAGACCCAGCCCGGCCAAGGCGAGCGACGTGCCCAGCATTCGCATCAGCTTCATTTCATTCCTCCTGAGTTGCAACGATTCATCCGATCCCGCCGGCCTTGGCCTGGCCCCGTGCGACTTGTCGCTCGAAGACGCCAGCCGGCGACTCACGCCCACCCCACCGACCGGATTGCGGCCGGGAAGGGCTCCAATACTTTAGATCATCAGGCGGAAAGCCGCGTGTCGACATCCAGAAAAGGGGCAGCCGCAACTTCCCCAAAGGTCAATCTTGCGCTACATCATCAAAGGCAGTGACTCGGGGAGCGTCACTCAGCCTTCGGACCCGCGGCGCATCCGCTCGGCAAGGATTCCCAGTTCGGCGGCCGAGGTGGCGCCCAGCTTGTCCATGCACTGGGCGCGCAGCGTCTTGATGGTGCGCTCTGAAACCTGGAGGGCTGCGGCGATCTGCTTGTTGAGCTTGCCTGCCACGACCTGCTCCAGCACTTCCTGTTCACGAGGGCTCAGCAGCGCGAAGCGCTCGCGCAACCGGTCCCTATCGTCCCGCTCCCGGCGCAGCCGCTCATCGTGCACAAGCGCCCGCCCGATCGCATCCAACAGGTTCTGGCGCTGTACTGGTTTCTCCAGGAAGTCCACTGCGCCGGCCTTCATGGCACGCACGCTGGTGGGCACATCGGCATGGCCGGTCATGAAGATGATGGGCAAACCAACGCCATGTTCCGGCAGGGCTGCCTGCAGATCAAGCCCGGACGGGCCCGGCATGCGCACGTCGAGCAGCAGGCAACCGGGCCGGTCGGGCACGGGGTACAGCAAGAAATCACCCGCCGACGCATGGGCCTGCGCCTCAAAGCCGGCCGCGGCCAGCAGGCGCAGCAAAGCGGTGCGAAGCGGCTCGTCGTCATCGATGACGTGGATCAGCGGTGGTGCGCGTCTGTCCATCATGTCTGCTCACGTTTCTTTTTTCCGTTGGCCCCGGCTGCCGGCAATTCGACGCGGAAAACGGCGCCCCCGTCAACCCCGTTTTCGGCCGTGACACGTCCACCGTGTGCCTCCACCAGGGTGCGCACGATCGACAGGCCAAGGCCCATGCCCGTGGATTTGGTGCTGAAAAAGGAATCAAACAATCGGGGCATCTGATCGGGCGCAATGCCAGTCCCGCGATCCCGCACCAACAAGGTGACCCGGCCGGCTGTCTTTTCGACCTCCACGCTGACCCTGCGCCGCGGTTCGGGCAACTCGGCCACCGCCTCCAGCGCGTTGAGCACCAAATTGATGAGCACCTGCTGGATCTGGATGCGGTCGCCGACCATGGTCACCGCCGGATTGGGCAGCAGGATTTCAAGCGTTGCACCGCGTCTCCGGGCTTCGGCGCGCAGGATCGACGTCACATCACCCACGGCCTCGTTCAGGTTGAAGCGCTGGTGCTCGACCTGGTGCTTGGCCAGCAGGGCGCGCAGGCGGCGGATGACCTCGCTGGCGCGCAGGTCGTCGCGGCGGATGTCGGCCAGGATCTGGCGAAGCTCGTCGGGCCGCCGCGCGCCCGACGCCAGGATCATCTCGGCGGCCTCGGCGTTGCTCAGGATCGCGCCCAGGGGCTGGTTGATCTCGTGGGCGATCGCGCCGGTCAGTTCGCCCACCACCGCGACGCGGGACGCATGCACGAGTTCGAACCGCTGCTTCTGCTCGGCCTGGACGGCCAGCTTGCGCCGGCGGCGCTCGACGATGAGCCCGGCGATCAGCCCGGTCTGCAGCAACACCACGCACACCGCGAGGAGCACCTCAAGGCGGTGCGCTTCCCACAGACCGGGCTCTCTGAAATGCACCACTGCAGTGTCGGGGATGGCCCGCTCGTCGATGCCCCAGCGCCGCACCTGGCGCCAGTCCACGTTCAGCACATTGGGCATGGCGCTCGCCGCCGGGGCCTGAGCCAAATGCGTTCCATGCAGGTGGTCATTCACTGCCTGCGCCGTCAGGCGTCCCAAGGCCCGGAAATCCAGCATGTAGCCGCCCACCACGCCGGTTCCGATGGAGGGATTGAGCACCCCATAGATCGGCGCGCCGGAGACGGCCACCAGGCGCAGCACCGCCTCACGGGGCGTGAAGTCGCGCCCGTCGCCGTCACGGAAGTAGCCGGCCACCAGCACGACGGTATCGTCCTGAGCTGCGCCAGGCGTCGCTTCAGAGCCGCCGTGGGCAGGCCGGACAGGAATTCGGGCTGGACGCGGCCTTCGAGGCGCGGCACCTCGCGCCGCAACTGGGCCTCCCATTCGTGGTCCTGCGGCGAGGTTCCGGTCACCACCACCAGATGGCGGGCCTTTGGGTGCCACGCCAGCGCCTGTTCAATGGTCCGCGCAAAATCGTAGACGATGGGAAAGCCCGACACGTCTACGGGAAGTGGCCCGAGCGCGGCGAGATTGTCCTGTGAAACGTACAGGTAGACGATAGGAATCCCGGGGAAAAGCCGGGACCGCGTCTGCAGACAGAAGGCCAGTGCATCAGGGCCCGCGGCGACGATCACATGCGGCGGGCGTGAAGCGTATTTGCCGCGCAGGAAGGCGCTCATGGTTTCGACAAATTCGGCGCCACCGAAGCGGGGCACGTCGAGGAACTCGTCGAACACGTTGGCGGCAGGCCCGGCCGCAGCGGCGAGGCCTTCGCGCAGGCCGCGGTCGGCCTCCACGTTGGCGGGCAGCAAGCGCCCGTTGGAATAGATCACGAGTACGTTGGCCGCCTTATGGTCGGCCATCGCGGCCAAAGGAGCCAGAGCAAACGCGTGGGCGAGACAGCACAGGCACAGGATGCGCCCCGCCGCCGATCGCAACATCCGCGCGAAGAGCATCAGTTCACTCACCTATTCATAGCACAAAATGACCATTCCACGCTGGGAAATGGCCAAAAATGCTTGAAATCCGCCTTATTTGGCGGTTGAAGCCGCTGCGGAAGCGGGTTGCGCAGGCGCCGATGCCGAAGGAGCCGCAGCGGGTGTGGGCGCAGCCACTGCCGGTGCGGAGGCCGCGGCCGCCGGTGCGCCGGCCACCTCGATCTTCGCCTTGGCCTTCAGGTCGTCGAGCTGCTTCTTCAGGTTCTGCTGCTGCAGTTGCTGGGAAAGGCTCGGCTTGACTTCCTCGAACGGCGGGGCCTCGACCGGCTTGGCGTCTTCGAGCTGGATGACGTGGTAGCCAAACTGGGTCTTCACCGGCTCCTGGGTGATCGCGCCTTTTTCCAGCTTGGTGACGGCTGCGCCGAACTCGGGCACCAGGCGGCTCAGGTCCACCCATCCCAGATCGCCACCGCGCACCTTGGAACCCGTGTCCTTGGATTTTTCGGCGGCCAGCTTGGCGAAGGCGCCCGCATCCTTCTTCAGTTTGGCGATGATGTCCTTGGCCTCGGACTCCTTCTCGACCAGGATGTGGCGCACCTTGTAGTCGGTGCCGGTGATGGTGGCCTTGATGCGCTCGTACTCGGCCTTCATCGCCTCTTCCGTCACCGGGTTGTTCTTGATGTAGTCCTGCACGTAGGCGTTGGCCAGGATGGACTGCTTGATCACCTCGAGCTTTTCCGTGACGTCAGGCGTCTTGTCCAGGCCCTTCTTGATGGCTTCCTCGGCGATCACCATCTGCATGGTGAGCTGGTCGAGGATGGCCTTTCGGGTGTCCGGGCTGTCGGGCTGGCCCTGCGCGCCGCCCTGCTTGACCAGCATGTCGATGCGGCTCTTGCTGATGGGCGTGCCATTGACGGTGGCCACGGTTTCGCCGGCAGGTGCGGCGGCAGCCGGCGGGGCGGCCTTTTCGTCCTTGGCGGCGTTGCAGGCGGCCAGGGACAGCACGGCGGCGGCGCCAGCAAGCGCGAGGGTGAAACGGATCGAGCTCATGGGAGAGATTCCTTGAAAGGACAAAATGGCAATTGGAACATGAACCCGGCGGGGTTCAGGTTCGCGGATTGCGGTCAGGCATGAAAGAGGCGGGCGGCCCTTTTGAGCCACCCGCCTGGGGAAAGTTCAAGTCCGGGCTCTCGGCTGCCGCACCCAGCCTGGCCGCGCTCAGTTCAGCGCGTCATCCTTGAAGAATTTCTGGCCGGTGGCCGTGATCTGGGCCGCCAGGCCGGTATCGGTGATCTGGTAGACGAAGACGCCCGGTGCCGCGGCGGCCGCTCCGGTGAACATGCCGCCCTGCCCATCGGCGGCAGCCGCCAGCGAGCCCGACGCGCCAAACTCCCAGCCCTGGTTGATGAAGCTCTGCATCGCGCTGACCGTCTCGAAAATAAAGACCAGCCGCGTCTTCGCCACGCCGAAGCCCAGGCCCGCCTGCACGCCGACCATCTTCATGAAGGTCTGGCGGTGGGTGCGGTTGTTGACGACCATGCCTTTGCCCTGCTGGCCGCCCGCAAACAGCAGCTTGATGCCAAAGGTGCTGAACACCGCGTAGCCGGCCGCATGCTCCACGGCGTAGCGCGCCGATGGCTGGTATTCGTACAGCGTGGACAGGGTGTCCTGCGCCGCCTCGCGCACCTGCTGGCGACCCTGCATGATGGCCAACTCATCCTGGGCGTGGGCGCCGAATGACAAGGCCATCAACGCAGCGGCAAGCAGGGCGAAAAGAATTAGTCGCAAGACATCGGCGAGTCAGGTGGGTTCTCTTTGGCAGGCCGGGATGATGGCCCGCCATCGCTTCACCGGGGGGCTTACGCTGGCTGGATTTCAGGGCCGGCTGGCGGCCATGATCACGATTTCGACGCGGCGGTTCTTCGCTCGGCCCTCGGCCGTGTCGTTGCTGGCCACCGGGCGTGAATCGCCAAAGCCCTGCGCTGAAATGGTGTTGGCCGGCACGCCCTTGGACACCAGGAAGCGCAGCACATCGGTGGCGCGCGCGAGGAACTCCAGGTGGACGGAAGCGCGCCTTCAGGGCCGGCCCGATCGGCACGTTGTCGGTGAAGCCTTCGACCACGATCTGCTGGCCTTGCAGCTTGCTCAGCGTGGGCGCGATCTTGGCCAGGGCGGCTTCACCCTTGGGGCTCAGCGTCCAGCCGCCTTCGGCGAACAGCACTTCGTTGACCATCGTCACCTTGAGCTGGTTCTGCAGCTGCGTGATCTGCGCCTGGTCACTGGCCAGTTCGCCCCGGAGCTGCTGGTTGAGCGCGTCGAGTTGCTGGTTCGATGCGCTGAGCGTGTTGGCCTTGGCCACTTCGGTGTTGTAGGTCTGCTGCGAGACGCAGCCTGCGGCCAGCAGGGCCGCGCACAAAATGGTTGCAACTCGGATTTTCATGATCTTCCCTTCTGAAAAAATAGCGTTGAATCGGATGCCAGCGTCAAGGCGCCTGGACCACCAGGTAATGCACACCGTTGGCGCCGAACATCGGCTGGAACCAGGTGTTGCCGCTGAGGTAATAGGTCGTGCCGTTCTTGGTCACCGCCATCGATCCAGCGGGCAGCGCCGCGTAGCTGACGCCCATCGCGTAGCTGGTCGTGGTGGTGGTCACCGTGGTCACGGTCGCGCCGGGTGGTGGCGCGCTGGCCGCCACCGCGCCGGCGGCATAGCCTGACGAATAGGCGGCGCCCGTGCTGGCGCTGTCGGCGGCCACCCCTGCCGCATAGGCGTTGTTGCTGGCGGCAGCCGAGTTGGCCGACGCGATGGCCGCTCCCGTGGCCACCCCCACCACGGCGCCGGCCGCAGCGGCGCAACCGTAGCAGCCCGTGCTGTAGGCCGGCACATACGCTGGCGGGTGGTACACGGGATAGGCCCCATAGCCTGGCGGGTGGTAGGCCGTGGCGCCGTAGTAGGTGGTGTGCTCGGCACCTGCACCATAGGCGCCAGCCGTGCTGCCGCCATACACGTTGGTGTGCTCGGTGCCGCCGTACTCGCTGTGCGCCGTGCTGCCGCCGTAGGTGTTGGTGTGCTCGGTGCCTTCGCCGGCGACGTGCGTGCTGCTGCCACCAAAAGCGTTGGTGTGCGAGGTTTCACCGAAACTGTGCGAGGTAAAGCCGCCCGCACGGTTGGCGCTGGCCCAGGCCAGGGCCTGGGTCGAAGGCACAAGGGTCGCCAGTGCAACGGCAACAACTGCCAATGCCCTTGACGCGGCGGGTTTGCGGATGGGGGAACGGGTGTGTTTCATCACAGCTCTCCTCAGGGGGTCTTGGTCTGCGCAGCGTTGGCCGGCGCAGCCGCAGCTTGGGTGCGGCCTTCCTGGCCGCAGGCTTTTTGGCAGGCGCGGGCGCGGCCACAGGCTTGGCAAAGCCCATGGGCTGCGCGCCCTTGGCCTTGGCCGAGGCAAAGGTCTCAGGGGCATGGCTCGGGTTCAGTTGCCAGTTGCTCAGTTGCATGTCGTGGCGCAGCTTGAGCGGGTCGTTGGCAAACATCGCGCGAATGCGCCGCGGCAGCTTGTCTTCGGTGCCAACCCACATCTGGATGAACACGTCATTGGTGGCCCAGGCCACGGCCTCGGTGGCCACGCCGCCCACCGCGCCGGACGGGCCGATGTAGAAGGCATGCAGCACCTTGTTGGTAAACGCCTTGTAGGGGTCGGGCAGCAGCAGGTCGGTGAAGGGATAGTAGATCGCCGCCTTGTCATGCGCCTGCTGGAGCGCCGCTTCCAGGGTCGGCGGTGCATCGGCGATGGCGACCAGGTTGGCCTCCGGCAGGAAGGCCATCATGGTCTTGCCGTCGTAGTAGAACTCGTTGGGCGCACCGGCCCCGGACTGCAGCACACGCAGCTTGTCCGGCCGCTGCATCGCCACGTCGTAGCGCACCGGATAGGCCAGCGGCGGACCCAGCTTGCTGGGGTACTCGATGTCGACGATCGCGGTGAAACCCATCGATCCGGCCCCCGCCAGTTTGGCGCTGGTGGCCTTGATCAGGTCGATCGCACGCTGCTCGATCAGCAAGGGAACGCGCGCCTTTTTGGCCGGTGCGGCCTTGGCCGCCGGGGCGGGCTTGGGGGCGGGGGCGGTTTGGGCCAGCACGCTGCTGGCCAGCAGCAGGCTGGCAAGCGCTGCGACCGTGCGTTGCAAGGGTTTGAGAGTCATGGGCAGGAACTCCGGGCAAAAGAAGACGGGCCATGCGGCCCGCTTCGGGTGGGAATGGGGTCAGGGAATCATGCCGCAATCGAACATCTTGTTCGAAATGGGGCCTGCCACCTTGTTCATGAAGGCGGTGCGCAACTGCGGGTCGCTCTTGAGCAGGGCGATCACGCGCTGCTCTTCCGCCGTCTTGGGCTGCTGCTTCTGCGCCCAGAGCTGCTCACAAGTGGACGACTGATACTTCTGGATCACCTTGTCGGCGACCATGTTCATCAGCGGGAAGTCGGCCAGCGCTGCGCCGGCAAGCCGAGAGATGCGACAAGAAGGATGGTCTTGCGAATCATGGAAAGCTCCTTTGAAAACGAGCAATGTTGGATCGGTGCGTTTGGTGTTCGGGGGGAAATGAGGCAGCGCCATGGCAGGCGCTGCCGACGGCTGACCGCAGTCCTTCTTGACCATCGCCGCCTGCAGCTTGGCGATATCCGCCGGCGACAACTGCGGCCGGTCCACCTTGATGGTCAGCTTGTTGAGCTTGGCCGTCAGCGCAAACGGCGGCTTGTAGTCGGCATCGTTCACGCCGGTCAGCGAGTCGGAGCCCACGTCGAAGCTCTCGTCCCACTGCAGGATCATCGGCAGCGTCTTGGGCATCTGCTTGGTGGCCACCACCTTGCCATCGACCTTCAGCGTGCCTGTGCCTGGGCGCCCGATGCCGCTGAAGTCGTTGAAGGCCAGTGTGCCGGCTCCCATGCCGTCGTACTTGAAGTCGAATTCGACGGTATGGCGTCCTGGCGCCAGAGCCTCCGTGCCCTCCCACTTCAGGCGCTCCAGATCGACCAAGTTCCACAGGAACACCGGCTTGCCTTTGAGCAGGTAGAAGCCATAGCCGCCGAAGCGTCCGCCGGAGGTCAGGATCATGCCCTCCGCCCCACCCGCCGGCACGTCGATGTCGGCGGTGATGGTGTAGGACGCGTTCAGCAGGAACGGCGAGTCGCCCTGCGGCAGGCCGACCATCGGCTTGGTATAGACGAACTCGGTACGCCCGGCGGTGATGTTCGGGCGCGGCGCAACGATGCGCGCCGCCACCGACGCATCCATCGGGAACACCTGGTACTTCTTCGCCTCGGCGATGAACTTCGCCTTCATCTCCTTGACCTTCTGCGGATACTTCGCCGCGAGGTCCTGCGTCTGGCTGAAGTCCTTGTTCAGGTTGTACAGCTCAAGCGTCTGATTGTTCAACGGGTCCGGATTCGCCGGGCCGAAGGCATCCCACGGCGCGCGGTTGACCTTGGTGCTGAGGAACCAGCCATCGTCGTACAGCGCCCACTGGCCCATCATCTCGAAGTACTGGGTCTTGTGGCGCTGCGGCGCCTTGGCGTTCTTCGCGTCGAAGGTGTAGGCAAAGCTGGTGCCTTCGATCGGCGCCTGCTTGATGCCATCCACCGCCAGCGGCGCCTTGATGCCGGCCGCCTCCAGGATGGTCGGCACGACGTCGATGACGTGCACGAACTGCTCGCGCAGCGCGCCCTTGTCCTTGATGCGCGCCGGCCAGGACACCACCATGTTCTGGTTCACGCCACCGAGCGCCGAGGCGTTCTGCTTGAACCATGAGAACGGCGTGTCGAAGGCCCACGACCAGCCGGCCGACATGTGGTTGTAGGTCATCTCCGTACCCCACACGTCGTAGAACTTCATCTGCACATCCACCGGCACCTGCACGCCGTTGAAGAAGGCCACTTCGTTCGGCGTGCCATTGGGGCCGCCTTCGGCGCTGGTGCCGTTGTCGCCGTTGATGTAGATGATGAGGGTGTTGTCGAGCTTGCCCAGTTTCTCGAACTGCTGGATCACGCGCCCGATCTCATAGTCGCTGTAGGCGGCATAGGCGGCGAACACCTCGACTTGCTTGATGAACAGTTTCTTCTCGTCGGCGCTGAGCTGGTCCCAGGGCTTGAGCATCTGGCTGGGCCAGGGGCCGAGCTGGGTGTCCTTGGGGATCACGCCCAGCTTCTTCTGGTTCGCGAAGATCTGCTCGCGCAGTTTCTCGTAGCCGCCGTCGAACAGCTTCATTGCGCTGATCTTGTCCACCCATTCCTTGGTGGGATGGTGCGGCGCGTGGGTGGCGCCAGGCGCGTATTTGATGAAGATCGGCTTGGACGGGTCGGTCTGGTGCATGCGCGTCATGTAGTCGATCGCGTCATCCGCCATGCCGGTGATCATGTTCCAGCCCGGCTTGCCCTGGAACGGGAAGATCTGCGTGGTGTTGCGGAACAGGTTGGGCTGCCACTGGTTGGCGTCGCCGCCGACGAAACCGTAGAAATACTCGAAGCCCATGCCGGTGGGCCACTGGTCGAAGGGGCCGACCTGGCTGGCCGCGAAGGCCGGCGTGTTGTGATTCTTGCCGAACCACGAGGTGGCATAGCCGTTGTCCAGCAACATGCGGCCGATGGTGGCCTTGTCCTTGCCGATGATGCTGTTGTAGCCGGGATAGCCCGTGGACTGCTCGGAGATCACCCCGAAGCCGGCCGAGTGGTGGTTGCGCCCGGTGATCAGCGCGGCACGGGTCGGCGAACACAGCGCGGTGGAGAACATGCGGTTGTAACGCAGACCGCTCGCCGGCGAGACGGTCCATCGTCGGCGTCGGGATCACGCCGCCGAAGGTGCTGGGCACACCAAATCCCGCGTCGTCGGTGATGATCAGCAGCACGTTGGGCGCGTCCCTGGGCGGCACGACGGTGGGCGGCCACCACGGTTTGGACTGCAAGGCCCCTTCCTTGATGACACCGCCGAACTTCGGGTCGGGTGCGGGCAGCTGCTTGTTGCTGACGGTGGCGGTGGCGCCAGGGCTGCCCGGCGCGCCGGTGGTCTGCTGCTGCGCCAGCGCCAGGCCGCTCGCGAGACCGGTTGCAGCCGTCACCAGCCAGAAGGCCAGCGTGCGGAATTCGATGATCATGGTTCCTTTCCCTCGATTGACGCCCGAAAAGGCCCTTGGCGATGCGAAAAGCGCCACCAAGCGGCGCAATTTAGCACCTGTTCATGACCCTGATTTGACAGAATGCGCCGTCAAATTGATACTTTGCGACAACTCTTGCATGGAATCTTGGCGCTACCCCCATGAACGCCCAACTCGCCAGCCGCCTTCGTGTGCCCCAACAGGGCATGATTCGTGCCGCACCCTTGGCTGCCTTGCCCGGTGTCATGCGGGAATTGGAGGTCGATCTGGCGCCGATCGTCGCGGCACTGGGACTGTCCGCTCGGGTTTTCGAGGATCCGGAAGAATCCATAGCCTATCGGACACTCTGCGCCCTGTTGGCGGCATGCGTCCGGGCCAGTGTCTGCCCGCATCTGGGATTGCTGGTTGGGCGCGCTGGAGGGCTTTCGTCACTGGGGCCGCTCGGCTATCTGGTCCAGAACGCTCCGGATGTGCGCACTGCCATCGACACACTCATCGTCAACATGGATGTGCATGATCGCGGCGCCGCCCCCACCCTGGAACTGCGTGCCAGCGTGGCCATGCTGCGTTACGACATCTTTCATGCGGACGCCGAGGGCTCGATTCCCGTGAGCGACGCGGCGATGGCGATCGGCCGCAACATCATGCTCAGCCTGTGCGGCCCCGCGTGGAAGCCCATGGAAGTGCACTTCAGGCACGCGCCGCCGGACAACGTGAGCCCCTATCGCCACTTCTTCCAGGCGCCGGTCGTGTTCAACGCCGATCGCACCGCGCTGGTATTCCGCGCCGACTGGCTGTCGGCGGCTGTGCCGGGCGCCGACAGCCAGCTTCGGCGCCACTTCCAGGACTACGTCGAAGCCATGTCGACCCGGCTGGAGCGGGGCTTCCAGGACAAGGTCTACGCCTCCATCCAGCGCCTGGTGGTCGAGAACCGTTGTTCGCTGGAGGAACTGGCCGGGAAGCTGGCCTTGCATCCCCGAACCCTCAACCGCCGCCTGCAGGAAGCCGGCACAAGCTTTCGAGCCCTGCACAACCAGGCGCGCCACGACCTCGCCCGGGAAATGCTGCGCGATACCACCAGCGACGTCACCACCATTGCTAGCCTGCTCGGCTACACCAGCGCCAGCGCCTTTGTCCGTGCCTTCAGCAATTGGGAGGGCCGGCCACCGATGGCCTGGCGCCGAGGCGTGGTCGCCTCCCGCTGACCTGCCTGACCTGTCGGGCTGCGAACACCCCACCGCCAGCCACGTTCGGGAAACAGCCCTGCGCGGCGCCCGATGTCAGAATGCTCGCAGCCCCGAGGAACCCGCCCCATGCCCCTGTCCTGGAACGAAATCAAATCGCGCGCCATGGCCTTCAGCCGGGAATGGATGGACGCCGCCGACGAAGCCAGCCAGGCCAAGCCGTTCTGGATCGCGTTTTTCGAGATCTTCGGCATCACCGACAAGCGTGTGGCCACCTTCGAGCTGAACGTCAGGAAGCTGGGCACTGCCCACGGGTTTGTCGATCTGTTCTGGCCCGGCATGCTGATCGTCGAGCACAAGTCGCGCGGCAAGAATCTGGACCTCGCCTTCCAGCAGGCGCTGGACTATTTCCCCGGCCTGCCCGAGCGCGACTTGCCGCAGATCATCATCGTCTGCGATTTCGCGCGCTTTCGGGTGCACCGGCTGGCCACCGGCGAGACGGTCGAGTTCGCCCTGAAAGACCTGCACAAGCACATCCGCCAGTTCGGCTTCATTGCCGGCTACAAGGCCCAGGCCATCAAGGCGCAAGACCCCGTGAACATCAAGGCCGCCGAGCGCATGGGCCGGCTGCACGATGCGCTCAAGGCCAGCGGCTACACCGGCCACCCGCTCGAAGTGCTGCTGGTGCGTCTGCTGTTCTGCCTGTTCGCCGACGACACCGGCATCTTCCAGCCCGCGCAGGCGTTCCGCGCCTTTGTCGAGGAGCGCACCGCTGCCGATGGCTCGGACCTGGGCGCGCGGCTGGCGCAACTGTTCCAGACGCTGAACACCGAAGAGCCCAGACGCAGTCCGGCGCTGGACGCGCAGCTGGCCACCTTCCCCTACATCAACGGCAAGCTCTTTGAAGAGCCGCTGCCGATGGCCGAGTTCAGCGCCGCCATGCGCGAGGCGCTGCTGGACGCCTGCGCGCTCGACTGGTCGGCCATCAGCCCGGCGATTTTCGGCAGCCTGTTCCAGAGCATCATGGACGCGGGCGCGCGGCGCAACCTGGGCGCGCATTACACAAGCGAGGAAAACATCCTCAAGCTGATCCAGCCGCTGTTTCTGGATGAGCTGCGCGCCGAGTTCCAGAAGGTCAAGGGCAACCGCAACCGGCTGTTCGACTTTCACAAGAAGCTGCGCACCCTCACGTTTTTCGACCCGGCCTGCGGCTGCGGAAATTTCCTGGTGATCAGCTACCGGGAGCTGCGCGAGCTGGAGCTGGACGTGCTGCGCGCCAGTCACGTGCTCAGCGGCGCGGCCGGCCAGCAGAGTGTGGACGTGCACCAGCTTATCGGCCTGAACGTGGACCAGTTCCACGGCATCGAGATCGAGGAGTTCCCCGCCCAGATCGCCCAGGTGGCGCTGTGGCTGATGGACCACCAGATGAACCTGCGTGTGAGCGAGGAGTTCGGCCAGTATTTCGCGCGCATCCCGCTGCGCACCAGCCCGCACATCGTCAACGGCAACGCGCTGCGGCTCGACTGGAACGAGGTGCTGCCGGCGGAGCGATGCAGTTTTGTGCTGGGGAATCCGCCGTTCGTGGGTGCCAAGCTCATGAACGATGCGCAACGAGAGGACACGCGCGCCGTGTTCACCGGCATCGACAACGCGGGGCTGCTGGATTTTGTGGCGGCCTGGTACGTGAAGGCA
>JADKHE010000008.1 GCA_016721925.1 Candidatus Skiveiella danica | reverse complement strand
CAAGCGCGAGGACATGGTCGCCTACCGATCCGCCGTCGAACGTTTGCTTTCCCCATGAGCGTTCATTACACCGAACAATCCGCGCGCCCGCTGGCTCCGGTGCAGGCTGCACCCTTCCACCAATGGGCCTTTCCCGACGGCACCCTGTGGACGCAGTTCTTCCGCCAGGGTGCGGGTTACCTGCTGCGCTTTCCGGATCTGGCCGATTTCGAGGTCTCCGCCGATGGAACCACGGCCCAGGGCTACCCGGCCCCCGGCGTGACCTCGCCCACGGTAGAGCACCTGTATCTGAACCAGGTCCTGCCGCTGGCGCTGAGCCGCCAGGGCAAGCTGGTGCTGCACGGCAGCGCGGTGGACATTGGCGGGCAAGGCGTGGCGTTTCTCGGCGAGTCAGGTCGCGGCAAATCCACCCTGGCGGCCAGCTTTGCCACGGAAGGCACGCGCTTCCTACCGACGATGGCCTGCTGCTGGAATGGGTGGGCGATGCCTGCATGATCATCCCCAGCCATCCGTCGATCCGTTTGTGGCAGGACAGCGAAGAGGCGCTGATGCATGCCGATGCGGCCTTTTTTTTTTTTTTTTTGCTCCCGGCGGTGAGCTTTACCGCCAAGTCGCGCTTCCTGGCCGGGCAGGGCATTCCGTTCTGCGACGAGTCACGACCCCTGCAACGGGTGTTTTTTCTGGGCGAGGGTGAGGCAGAGACCCCGGTGATCGAGCCCTGCCGCCCGCCGAGTGCGCTGATCCAACTGGTCAAGAATTCCTTCTTGCTCGATATTGAAGCGCGGGATATGCTCGTGCGCCATTTCGACGACCTGACCCGACTGTCGGCGCTGCCCATCTACTTCCGGCTCGACTATCCGCGCGACTACGGAACATTGCCGGCCGTGCGCGACGCCATCGTGCAGCAGGTGCTTGACCTGCGTCAGGCCCATTCGTGAAAAATGCCCTGAATCGACGTGGGCCGGCATTTTCCGATTGCCCGAACGCCTGCGTCGCAGGCATGATCCAAGATTGAGCGAAGCCTGAATGGCACCGATGCAAAGCAACATGAATCTTTCAGACAAAGTCACCATCCCCACGCAGGTGATGGCCCGCACCGTGGGTGACGAAACCGTCATCCTGGACCTGGCCAGCGGCACTTATTTCGGGCTGGACCCGGTCGGCGCGCATGTGGCAGCTGATGAGTGAGGGCAGCCGCTGGCCGCCATCTGCAACCTGCTGCTGGACGAATACGAAGTCACGCGCGAAGCGCTGGAGGGCGACATCTTGCGCCTGACGGAAGAACTGCGCGCCAAGGGACTGGTCAGCCTGGCGTGAAGCGCCGGACCAGCACGCCATGAGCGGAATCGCCGGTCTCATCCAGTTCGACGGCGAACCTGTTCCGGCCAGCGGTGTGGCGCGCATGCTGGGCAAGCTGGGGCGTCGCGGCCCCGATCGCCAGACCATGCACTGCGATGGCAACACTGGCTTCGCTCAGGCATTGCTGGCCACTACCCCTGAAGCTAACGTCGAAACCCAGCCTTGGATTCATCCAGGCAGCGGCTGCGTAGTGGTTTCCGATAGCCGGTTGGATGATCGGCCAAAGCTTTTGCGCGAACTTGGCATCATCCGCCCCGCCAACGATGTTGGCGATGGCGAACTTCTTCATGCGGCCTGGCAGCGTTGGGGCACACAGTGCGCTGACCGGCTGCGTGGAGACTTCGCCTTCGCAATCTGGAACCCCCGCCAGCAAACACTGTATGCTGCGCGCGACCCCATGGGTGTTCGCCCCTTCGTTTTCCACTTCGTCGCCGGCAAACGTTTCGTTTTCGGTTCCGCCATGGAAGCGATGTTGGCGCAAGGCGACGTTCCAGAACAGTTGGACGAGGGCCGTATCGCCGATGCGCTGTTCGGCGAAACCGAAGGCATCGACCTGACCACGACGTTCTACCGAGCGGTACAAAAACTCCCACCCGCCAGCTGGTTACTTGTCAAAAGCGCCGGAGGAATTCAGCTGCAGCGCTACTGGTGGCCTATAGGTGATCGACCGGTTGGCCTGCCACGGAATACCGAAGAATGGGTCGAGGCTCAGAGAGAACAGCTTGACCGCGCTGTTAAGCGCCGGCTTCGCAGCCATAGGCCAGTGGGCTCGATGCTTAGCGGTGGCCTTGACTCGTCTTCTGTAGTGGCTCTGGCGAGCAAAGCCTACAACGCCGAGGGTCGACCGCCGTTCCCGGTGTTCTCGGCCACCAACACCGGCAATCCGGATTGCGCTGAGACCACCAGCATCCACGCCATGCTGTCGCAGCGTCATTGCACACATTTTGTCGATCTGGCATCCATGCACGACGCGAAAGCGAGCGAATGGTGGAAATCTGCTGCGAGCCTTTGACGGCAGTATCACGCTGGCCTCCTGTCTGTATCGGGCAGCCTCTTCGCAAGGCATTGTGAGCCTGATGGACGGCGTGCCGGCTGACAACCTGTTCGTCACCGGATATCCTGCCAGGCGCCTGTTCCGGCAATTGCGTTTATCGAGTCCTGGCGTGCGGCGCTGGAACAATGGACTTCGCAGGGCGTCAAGAACCCGCGATGGCCTGCACTTCGAACCATGATCGGCTCCTCCGCCCAACGGCCTTACACACCCTCGCGACCAATGGAAGGAAGCCACTGAATACCGCGCGCTGACGGCCACCAGTATTGCCAGTGTGGAACTCTTGCGCCGGGTGAACATGCGCGAGCGCTACAGACGCTACCGGAGCACGCTCACGAATAGCAACCACTGGCACCAATCCGGCGAAGCGCTGAGCTGCATGGCTGCCCCCTACATCACCGCCGGCCTGGAACGCTTCAATAGGGTGGCATCCCTTTTCGGGGTCGAGCCTCGGCCGCCGTTTACCGATCGAGACCTGATCGAGTTTCAGGCTTGGAGGTGCCGGTCAAGCTTCGAATCCGGGACGGCCATGCAAAGTGGGTCTTGCGGGAGGCCATGCGACCGTTGCTCCCATACAACATCGCTTGGCGGACCGACAAGAGTCATATCGGGGGGGGGTTCACTCGCGCAGTCTTAACCCGGCATCTGGAATTCGATTGTGACCTACCGCAACAACCCGCTGTAGCGTGGCTGGATACCGCGCGGCTCAAAGCTGTATGTGAACAGCCGGAAGATAGTTCGATCAACGGGCTGGCCGCGGCGTTAAGGTTGCTGGTGTGGGTGCAAAACCAAGTCCCCGCTGTTCATCCTTGACTTATACTTCACTAGCTAGGGATCCAATCAGGATCGGGTGCTACGTGGTTATTGCGTGGAGATTAATCAGATGACTAGTGACAAGAACAATTGTGCGATTGGGTTCGCCGTTTCTGACGGCGACGCTCGGCAGCCTTATCAGGCACCCCGACTTGTCGAGTTCGGGAATGTGGCACGTCTGACCTGGGCGGGACGATGGCTCAACAAGAGGACTTGATCCAAAACGGGTGGTGTTTGTTTCCCAACGCGACTGGCAACATGTGCTTGAAGTTCCCGTTCAGGTCCAGCTTGCCCCGGAAACTGGGGCGATACTAGAAAGTGTTGATGGCTTTTCTCAATGCTTGATCGGCAAGCGATGGGTTTCGCGGAAACCGAATGATCTCATCGCTTGATTGGCCTGCGTCAGTTATTTCCGGCGGTAACTTGGACAAGGATTTTGCCGACTCTCAGGAGCCTGGCGGACTGCTGATGGAGGCTGAGCGCGAGGGGGTGGTGGCACTGGTATACGCCAGATTGCTCCTTGCGGATGAAACTGCTGGCAGCCGGCGCGACAAATCCAGAGAACTTGTAGTAAGGTCTTTCAAGGCAGCTGCTCTGCAGGGAGTCCTGTCTTCCATGCTCATTGAAAGCGAAACCCGCCACCTTCTGTCGGTCATGGATCAGGCAGCCATCCCCGGCCTGCTCCTCAAAGGCCAGGCCATCGCCCAATGGGCCTACCCCGACCCTTCCCTGCGCGCCAGCGGCGACATCGACGTGCTAGTTGCCACGCGCGATGCGGCAGACCAGTTGGCGCATCGCCTGTGCGAATCCGGCTACGAACTGTTCCAGCCCTCCGGTGACCTCGTGGCGCTGGAAATGATGCTGCGCCGCGAGGTCGCGCCGGGCGTGTGGGTGGAGATCGACCTGCATTGCCGCGTGATCAATTCCCCCCTGTTCAGCGAGCGCTTCACGTTTGACGAGTTGATGGCGGAGTCCATCGCCTTGCCGCGCCTGGGCGCCAACGCGCGGGGCCTGGGGCCGGCGCATGCCTTCATCCATGCCTGCATGCACTGGGCGGCGACACTGGCTGTCGGCGCAGAGATCCGGCTGAAGTGGTTGTATGACATTCCGGCGTTTGCCAAGGTCTTCACAAAGACCGACTGGCAGCGCCTGCAGCAATTGGCCGTGGAGCGTGGGCTGGCCGGCGTGTGCCTGGGCATGATCGAGGCGGCGCAGGCCACCTTTGGCGCGGACTTCGTGGCCGTGCCGGTCGATCTGACCACCGCGTTGCGCGAGGCGGCCCGCCATGAGTCGCTTGATGTCACCCGCCTGCGTGACTGGCGCTACATGCAGGTCCAGGCTTTCCTCGCCCAGCCCACAGCGAGCCTGCGTGCCCGCTACCTATGGCAGCGCCTGTGGCCCAGCCGGGACTACATGGCCTATCTGTATGGGCGGCAGGATCTGGGCTATTGGGGCCTGATCGGCATCCGCATCAAGACCGCGTTTCGGCGGTTCCTGGGCCTAAGTCAGCGACAGTTGAGCGTCGCCAGCCTCAAGGCAGCACCGCATCCCCCATCCGCGCCACGATCGTGCCGGCGCGGCTGCTCAGGTAGCCGGAGCTCGGCACTTTCTCGAAGTATTTCGGTCGCGGAAGCATCACGGCCAGGCGGGCGGCCTCGTAGGCGGTCAGTTTTCTGGCTGGCTTTGGGGAGTAGTGCTGCGCGGCGGCTTCGGCGCCGAACACGCCCTCGCCCCATTCTACGTGGTTCAGGTAGATCTCCAGGTTGCGCTGCTTGGACAGCAGCAGCTTGACCTGCCCCCCACCAGCCGTGCCAGTCTGAGGTTAGCGAAGTTCGTCAACCTCACCCAATCTGCCCAGACGCAGGTCCTCATTGGCGTGACATCGGGCGTCAATCTGTTCGCTGGCGCACAGCAAGCCGCGCAAGCAACCCCTACCATTTGGTGTGCCTGTCGACGATTGTCTGGTGCGCGACGGGCGCTTTGTTTCTAAGGAAACCACCTTGCAACCTGAATGGTTCCGTTTGGCTGATACGCGCGACGGCAAGTCTCCGGGCTTGCATTGCCAGAGGCTCACGCGGTAAAGCGATGTCCATGCTGATGCGCAGGGGTTCAGCGTCGCTCGGGAAGACGAGCACGTCTCCCGGACCGGAAACCCAGCCCGAGCGGATGAACCTGGACGAGCGCATGGTGCTGCGGCGGGAGATGGCGTTTCAGGTGGTGCGTTACGTCATTGGCGAGTGGGGCCTGCCCGAGGCTTCCTTCCGTTTCAAGGTGGTGCCTTTGGATCCGCGCGGGCACATTTTTTCAGTGATGATCGACCTGCCGGTTCAATTCATGGCGGACCTGGCGATCAGCCAGCGTGAACTGCAACGCCTCGGTGACTTGATCGACCTGGCCGCACGCAAGCGATTCAACCTTCGGGTGCCGAGTGTGTATTGGCGCGTCAGTGAGAGCCTTGCCGTTGATTTCTCCGATCAGGCAGGGACGAGACAGATCCTGCCCGGCGCTTGCCGGATCGTGGTCGGGGGGTGCGGCGCGCGGGGACGCGGGGGCCGTCGAGAGGTCGTTGGTTCCGGTTTGGCGGTTCGCGTCGATGGCGCCGTCTGGCCGATCTTTCTCCTTTGACGCCCGAACGGCAGGGGGGGGCATGGTGTTGCGGCGCGAAGATGGTGGACGATTCTGTCCGCCCAGTGACGGGCTGCGGTTCCGCTGCCCTCGGCTCAGCCACAGTCCAGCGGCGCTTCCTGCATCGCCTCGATCTGTTCCTGCAAGGTGTCGACCTGCCCGCGCCAGTAGTCGCTGCTGCCAAACCAGGGGAAATTCACCGGGAAGATCGGGTCGCTCCAGCGGCGCGCGAGCCAGGCGCTGTAGTGGATCAGGCGCAGGGTGCGCAAGGGCTCGATCAACGCCAGTTCGCGCCGGTCGAAGGTTCGAAACTGCTCGTAGCCGTCCAGCAGGCCGCTGAGCTGCACGGTGCGCTGGCGGCGGTCGCCGGACAGCAGCATCCACAGGTCCTGCACCGCCGGGCCCATGCGCGCGTCATCCAGGTCCACGAAGTGCGGCCCGCCACCGGGGCGGTCGGTGGGCGTCCAGAGGATGTTGCCGGGGTGGCAATCGCCGTGCAGCCGTATTTTTGAACTTTTTTGGCCAGTCCCCAGCGTCAATGGGTCATGGATAGCTATCAATTCAATAGCTTTGTTGCAGGCCTTTTCCCAGGCGCCCTGGACGTCCAGCGGGATCATGTCGTGCGCCAGCAGCCAGTCGCGCGGTTCCGTGGCAAATGCCTGCACATCCAGCGCGGGTCGCTCGGTGAAGGTGTGGGCAGCGCCGACGGTGTGGATGCGGGCCAGAAACCGGCCGATCCATTCCAGCACCTCGAAATCGTCCAGCTCGGGCGCGCGACCGCCGCGCCAGGGGCTGACGCTGAAGGCAAAGCCGCCGAAGCGGTGCAGGGTGCTCCCTTCCAGCACCAGCGGGGCAACCACCGGGATCTCAGCGGCGGCCAGCTCGCCGGCAAACGCGTGCTCCTCCTGGATCTGTGCCTCGCTCCAGCGTTCGGGCCGGTAGAACTTGGCGACGACGGCGCCGTGCCCGTCGTGGGGGTCTTCCAGATGAACCTGGTAGACACGGTTCTCATAGGAACTCAGCGCCGTGAGGCGGCCGTCGCCCTGCAGTCCGACGCTGGACAACGCATCCATCACGACGTCGGGCGTGAGCGCCGCATAGGGGTGGGCCTGGCGGGCTGCGACGTCGTCGGATGCGGGCGGCAAGAGGTTCATGCCGCGATTGTCACCCGTCCCCGATGGGTCAGACGGTCTCCGGCGGCAGGGCAAGCTGATCGAAGGGCAGGGTCTGCTTGACCAGAATGACGGTGCACGGCGCGTCCATGGCCACCTTGACGGGCACGGTGGCCAGGAAACGCTGCATCTGCACGCCATGGGTGGCCGCGCCCATCACGATCACGCTGACGTTGTTGCCCTCGGCATAGCGCACGATCGCCTGCGCGACGTCGCTGGATTCGATGACGTGGAACGAGGTCTGGCTGCCATGCAGGTCGATGGGCTGGGCCCACTGCCGCAGCATGGTGAGGTAGCGCCGGTGCACGCTGGTTTCGCTCTTTTCGCTGTCGGACGAACTGGTGGCACTGGGTGAGATGACGGTCACGCAGGCCAGCCGGGCGCCGGGGCGCACGCCCAGCGAGCGCTCCACCGCCTGGCGCAGCGAGTACAGCGTGGCATCGGTCACGTCCTTGTACGGAACGGCAACCATCACGATGGGCACCTCGTCGATCTGGCGCGAAGGCAGCGGGCTGGGCTGGTACTGCATGCCAGCCGCCTTGATCCAGCGCTTGAAATGGGTGCCAAATCCGGTGCCCTTGGTCTTCTGACCGCGCGCGGTGACCTGGACCTGGTCGGGGTGAGTGAGGTCGAACAGCAGGTGCGCCGCCGACGGATAGCGCCGGGCCGCTTCGGGCTCCAGGCAGCGCAGGATGATCTCCTGCATCCACTCGGGCAGGTCGGGGCGCAGGGCGCGCGGGGGTTTCGGATCCATCCACAGGCGCTGGCGCATGCCGCCGGGTGTCTGCGGCGCGCCGAAGGGCAACTCGCCGGTGGCCAGCTCATACAGGATCACCCCGATGGCAAAGATGTCGCTGCGCGGATCACCGCGCACACCGACCACCTGCTCGGGCGCTATCCACGCGGGCGATCCGATCGCCTTGCGCAGTTCTTCGGCCAGCAAGTCGGGATAGTGCGCATGGCACGACAGGCCGAAGTCCAGAAACACGGCCACGCCGTTTTCTCGCATCAGCACGTTGGCTGGTTTGAGATCCAGGTGGCATACGTTTTGCCGGTGCAGACTGTGCGCGGCCCGGGCCATGGCGGCGCCGAGCTGGGCCAGGGTGGCGGTATCCGGCCGTTCGGGCTGGTCCAGCCAGTGCTGAAGGGTGTGGCCCTCCACGTACTCCATGACCAGATACGGGACGTTGTCGAGATCACCGGCAGCAACGAAGCGCGGGATGTGCAGGCCGGTCAGGACCTGCATGATCCGGTGCTCGACCTCGAAGCTCACGATGTTCTCGGCACCATCCCCAGCCGTCATGCGGGGGATCTTCATGGCCAGCGGAAAACCCGGATCACGCGGTCCGGACGCATAGTGCACACGGTAGATGTGGGCCATCCCCCCTGCGTGAATGCAATCCTCAATGACAAATCCGTCCAGTTCGGCTCCAGGTTCCAGCAGTTTC
Source organism: Candidatus Skiveiella danica (assembly GCA_016721925.1). Lineage (GTDB taxonomy): Bacteria > Pseudomonadota > Gammaproteobacteria > Burkholderiales > Burkholderiaceae_C > Skiveiella > Skiveiella danica. The sequence continues at coordinate 113,590 of JADKHE010000008.1, read as the reverse complement.
AACGTCCATCCTCCAGGCGTTTGGCAAAGTATTCGGGCAGTCCGGCCGCCCTGATGGCGGCCGCAGCCGATTGGTAGTCATAGGGCACGCGGTGAAAAGTGACCTGGGCCGCAGACATGTCGAACACGGCGTACATGGCCCGCGGGTCGCCGTCGCGCGGCTGGCCCACGGAGCCGATGGTGGCCACCCATTGGCGATGCCGGGGCATGGGCACCGGAACGCCGGGCGTCGGCGCGAACTTCATGAGTCCACGCCCGGTGCCACGGTAGTACAGCATCTGCTGATGCACATGGCCACCGAAGACATAGTGCACGCCAGGTTGGTCGGCGCAGGCATCCAGGCTGGCACCGGCGCTGCGCTCGTCGTCCACGTAGCGCCAGCGCCCGGGCGAATCGACGCTGGCGTGGACCAGCAGGGTGGTGTCCTCGCGGTGGGTCAAGGGCAGGGCGTCGAGATAGGCCCGCTGCTCGGCGTCAAGCTGCGCATGGGTCCAGTCCGCGGTGCTGCCGCCGAGGGTCTTGTTGGCGCCATCGGGCATCACGGCCATTTCATCGTGATTGCCCTTGAGCACGATCGCGCCTTCGCCGGCCATCTGGATGACCCGTTGCACCACGGCCACCGGATCGGCGCCATAGCCGACGAGGTCGCCGAGCAAGGCGTAACGTTGTGCGCCCACTGCTTGGGCGTGGGCCAGGCAGGCGTCGAAAGCCTGCAGGTTGGCATGGATATCCGAAAGCAAAGCCAGCTTCATGGTGTCTCCTGCGGTCTGCCGGTCAGGCATTGTTATGGGTGAGCCTGACCATCATCGCCAGCCAAGCTGAGCGCAAGCTTGCACCCATTGGCCGGCTCCGCCATTGACGCATGTCAACTGCACGCGCATGCCCTGCGCAAGGGGCGCCGTATCGCGCAGGCGGGGGCGTCTTCAGGCCAGCTCGATGACCACGTCGATATTGCCGCGCGTGGCGTTGGAATACGGGCAAACCTGGTGGGCGGTATCGACCAGCTTCTGGGCAATAGCGCGCTCCACACCGGGCAAGCTGACCACCATCCGTGCGTTGAGGCCGAAGCCCGTGGCGATCGGCCCGATGCCCACCGATGCGGTGGCCGTGGCGTCCGCCGGCACGGCGATCTTCTGCATGCCGGCCACGTGCTTGAGCGCGCTGAGGAAGCAGGCCGAATAACCGGCGGCAAACAGCTGCTCGGGGTTGGTGGCGCCGCCGGGGCCGCCGAGTTCCTTCGGGGGGGCGATCCGCACGTCCAGCAGGCCGTCGGAGCTGACGGACTTGCCGTCGCGTCCGCCGGTGGAGGTGGCAACGGCGGTGTAGAGGACTTTGGTGAGTGGGGTGGTCATGCTCGTCTTTCAGGAGGAAGTGCCCGGTTCAGGCGGTTGGGGGGAACTGGGAGGTCAGGTTGCGTTCGCGGGTGTCGCGGCAAGGCAGCCGATCTGGTTGCGCAAGGCCTGCACGCGCCGGGTCAGCTCCACCACGTCGCCCAGGCTGCATTGCGTGGCCTGCAGGATGCAGCCCGGTATCGCGGCGGCGCGGACCTTCAGGGCGCGGCCCGCATCGGTGAGGTGGATGCGCACACTGCGCTCATCCTCGGGGCTGCGCTCGCGGCGCACCAGTGCGGCGGCTTCCATGCGCTTGAGCAGCGGCGTGAGGGTGCCCGAATCGAGAAACAGGCGCGCGCCCAGGTCAGAGACCCGCAGGCCGTCGTGCTCCCACAGCGCCAGCAGCGCCAGGTACTGCGGATACGTCAGGCCGAGTTCCGAGAGCAGTGGCTTGTAAAGCTTGGTCATGGCCAGGGAGGTGGAATACAGCGCAAAGCACAGCTGGTGATCCAGTTGCAGGGCCTGGTCGGCATGGAGGACTGCTGAGGGGGTTGCGGAAGGCATGGTTGAATTATTGTTCAAAATTAAATTGCACACAATATAAATGGGTATTCTTCAAGCGTGCACCCAGCCGCCGTAGGCCGAGGATGACGAGGCGCGCTGCTCAGCGGCCCTGGAACCGGGCGGCCCGTCGCTCCACGAAGGAGCGCACGCCCTCTGCCGCATCCTCGCTGCGGGACAGGCGTTGCTGGGTGTCGATGAACTCGTGCATCGCCACCACCGGGCCTTGCTCGAGCGCCTTCAATGCGTTCAGCCGTGTCGCCACGACGGCCAGCGGGGCCTGCGCCGCAATCGAGTGGGCAATGGCCAGCGCTTCGTCCAGCTCGGTGCCCGCTGGCACCACCCTCTGCACGAAGTTCAGCCGCAGCGCCTCGGCGCTGCCGAACTCGTCTCCCGTCAGCAGGTGCAGCAAAGCGTTGCCCAGGCCGGCGCGCTCGGCCATGCGCAGGGTCGCGCCGCCCGTGGCCATGATGCCGCGCTTGACCTCAAGCTGCGAGAACCGGCAGTTGTCGGCCGCGATGACGATGTCGGCCGCCAGCATCAGCTCGATGCCCAGGGTGTAGGTGATGCCCTTGACGGCCACGACCATCGGCTTGGTGCGCCGGCGGTAGCCATCCATGCCCAGATTCACCGGGTCCACCAGACCCAGCGGCACCGCCTTCTCGCCGCGCTGCATCAGCGGTGCGATGGTGGGCAGGTCGAGCCCGGCCGTGAAATGGTCGCCCAAGGCGTGCAGAACGCCCACCCGCAATGCAGGGTCGTCGTCGAGCCGGGTATAGGCCTCTCCGAGCTCCCGGTACATCTTGGGCGTGAAGCCGTTGCGCTTGGCCGGGCGGTTGATACCGATCAGCAGCACGGCGTCTCGGACTTCGCAGTCGATGCTGCCTTCGGGATGGGAGGGAGTCGGGGTGGCGGTGGTCATGCCCCGCATGGTAGTCGGGTGCGCAGCCGTCGGCCGTTCGCCGAGGCGACACGCCGGCCGGCGTTGCACCGGCCGAATGCGAGGATCAATAGGTGTAGACGCCCTGGCCCGTCTTGCGCCCCAGGCGCCCGGCGGCCACCATTTCCTTGAGCAGCGGGCAGGCGCGGTACTTGCTGTCGCCGAACTCGCTGAGGTAGACGTCCATCACTGCCAGGCAGACGTCCAGCCCCACCATGTCGGCCAGCGCCAGCGGCCCGATCGGCTGGTTGCAGCCCAGCTTCATGCCGGCGTCGATGTCCTCGGGCGTCGCCAGCCCTTCGGCCAGCACGAAGAAGGCCTCGTTGATCATCGGCACCAGAATGCGGTTGACCACAAAGCCGGGTGCATTTTTCACGGTGATGGGCGTCTTGCCCAGCGCCTTGGCCATGGACTGAACAGCGGCATGGGTGGCGTCGCTGGTCTGCAGGCCGCGGATGATCTCCACCAGCGCCATCATCGGCACCGGGTTGAAGAAGTGCATGCCGATGAAGCGGTCGGGGCGGCTGGTCACCGCCGCCAGCTTGGTGATCGAAATGGACGAGGTGTTGGACGCGATGATGACCTCGGGTGCGACGATGGCGTCGATCTGCTTCAGGATCTTGACCTTCAGGTCGTGGTTCTCGGTGGCGGCCTCGATCACCAGGTCGGCTGCCTTCAGGTCGTCGTAGCTTGTGCTGCCTTTGATGCGGGCCAGCGCCGCGTCCTTGTCGGCGGCGCTGATCTTGTCCTTCTTGAGCAGCCGCTCCAGGCTGCCGGCCACCGTGCTGAGGCCCTTGCCCACAGCGGCCTCGGAAATGTCGACCATGATGACCTGAATGCCGGACACCGCGCAGGCCTGCGCGATGCCGTTGCCCATGGTGCCTGCGCCGATGATGCCGACGGTGGTGATGCTCATGCTGTGAACTCCGCAAAAGTAGAAAAAGGGAACGGCAAGCGGTGCACCTGCCCAAGGTGGGATGTTAGCGACCGGATCTGTCCGCAGGGCGACGAATGTCTCGCGCGACTGAATCGACCGCCTGCCAGCACAGCCACGCGGATGCAGGACGGAAACGAGGCGTCAGGCTTTTGCCGCCTTGGCGTCGCGGACCGCGCGGCGTTTGGCCATTTCCCGGCCCATCGACTCCAGCAGCGCCGGATCAATGCGCCCGCGCGCTTCCGGGTAGGCCAGCGATTCCTCCAGCACGATGTGGTCGAGATACAGTTGCTGGAACACCTCCACCGCCTGGCGCAACACGTTGGGATCGAACCAGCTGTTGCCATCCGCCGCCGCTTCCAGCGCGGGTTCGATCTCGAACCAGTCCGCTTCGAGCCATCCATGGTCCTGAATCAGCCGGTGGGTGGCCTGCAGGACGTCTTCCTGGTTGCTGGCCAGCAGCGAAGGGAAGACGTGTTTTTCTTCATCCAGGTGGTGTTGCCGGGGTTCGGCGTTGAACCAGTCGGTCAGTGCACGCGCCTGCGCCTGCAATGCGGGCGTCAGCTCACCCTCTTCCAGCGCTGTGGCCAGCGCCATCATCTGTTCGAGCTTCTGCTGGATGTCCAGATGGCACCGATCCAGAAACACGAAAAGGCTTTTGTCAACCGAGGACGCTGCGGGGGCAGATGCGGACATGAAGGCGCTCCATTCAAAGACACAAGAACATGGAGGTCTATTGTGGGATTGATGCGCTGCAGCATCTTGATCTGGCTCAAATAAGGCGAGGAACCGCTGAATCCCCACCGTTTTGGGGTATCGTGCGGCGCACCGGAGACAAAGGGCGGGGCAGACGCCGACAACGCCCAGTGCCTGCCTCGCCTCCAAGGAGCACAACACATGAACGCAACACCGGCACTCAAGCGCCGCTCGTTTCTCAAGCTGGGCATCGGCTCGGCCATCGTGCTGGCGCTGGCCGGCGGCACGATGGCCCTGATGAAGCCGGGCCTCGTCGACGGCAAACTCAGCCAGCCCGCGCGCCTGGTGATGACGCGCGTCGCGCAAGCCATGCTCGCCGGCACCTTGCCCGCAGACCCTGCCGCCCAGAGGCAGGCCCTTGACGCCGTACTGCAACGCACCGACGCATTCTTCGTGGGCCTGCCCACCCATGTGCTCGCCGAACTGGACCAGTTGCTGGGCCTGCTGGCTTCGGCGCCGGGCCGTCGTTTTCTGGTCGGCCTGTCCACGTCATGGGAAGAGGCCACCGCGGCCGAGACCACGGCCGCCCTGAAAGGCATGCTGGAATCCGGCACGGAGCTTCGCATCCAGGCCTGCCAGGGGCTGCACGATCTCGTGATGGTGCCGTATTTCTCCGGCAAGGAATCCTGGACGGTGCTGGGCTATCCCGGCCCGACCGCCGTTTGACCGTGTCCCCCTTCCTTTCACCCGAGCCGACACCATGAGCAACATCCCCGACCCCATTCTTCAAGGCCTGCAGCGGGGATGGAAAGTCCTTGGCGGCAAGCATGGCGCCCTGCCCGAGCGCGTCAGCTGTGACGTTGCGATCATCGGGTCCGGAGCCGGGGCCGGCATCACGGCGGAGCTGCTGACCAAGGCCGGCCTGAACGTTGTCATCGTCGAAGAAGGACCACTCAAGAGCAGCACCGATTTCAAGCAGCTCGAGCCCGAAGCCTACGCCAGCCTGTACCAGGAAAATGCCGGACGCAAGACCAAAGACAAGGGCATCACCATTCTGCAGGGCCGCAGCGTGGGGGGTACCACCACGGTCAACTGGACCAGTTCCTTCCGCACGCCGCCGGAGACGCTCAAGTTCTGGCAGGACCAGTTCGGCCTGAAGGATTTCAGCGTCGAGGCCTTGGCCCCCTATTTCCAGCAGGTCCAGACGCGGCTGAACATCGAGCCCTGGGCGGTGGCGCCCAATGAGAACAACGAACTGTTGCGCCGTGGCGCCGCGAAGCTGGGCATCAAGGCCGAAGTGATTCCGCGCAACGTCAAGGGCTGCTACAACCTCGGCTCCTGCGGCATGGGCTGCCCGACCAACGCCAAGCAGTCCATGCTCGTCACAACGCTTCCTTTTGCGCTGGACCGTGGCGCCACGCTGCTCGTGGAGACGCGGGTCGAAAAGATGGTCATCGAGGGCAGCCGCGTCACCGCCCTGCAGTGCATCGCGGTCAAGCCCAATGCAGCGCCAGCCCATCCCGGCGGCGCGGTCACCACGGTGGTGGCCAGGCACATCGTGCTGGCCGGTGGAGCGATCAACTCGCCGGCCCTGCTGATGCGTTCCAAGGCGCCCGACCCGCATCAGCGCCTGGGGAGCCGAACCTTCCTGCATCCGGTGGCCATCACCACCGCCGTCATGGCCGAGCCGGTGCAGGCATGGACCGGCGCGCCCCAGTCGATCTATTCCGACCATTTCATGCACACCCAGCCGGTGGACGGCCCCATGGCCTTCAAGCTGGAGGTGGCGCCGCTGCACCCGGTGTTCTTCGGCGCCAACCTGCCGGGCTTCGGCGAGAGCCAGGCCGCCCTGTTCCGCCAGTATCCGAATGCCCATGTGACGCTGGCCCTGATGCGCGATGGCTTTCATCCGCAATCGGTCGGCGGCAAGGTCGAGCTGCGCTCGGATGGTTCGCCCCTGCTGGACTACCCGCTCACCGACTACGTGCTGGAGGGCGCGCGCCGCGCCATGCTGGCGATGGCGCAGATCCAGTTCGAGGCCGGGGCCAGGATGGTCTACCCCGGCCACGAACTCGCTCGCGGCACGTCGACATGGGCCGAGACCAAGGCCGCGATCGAGGCCCTGCCGATGAAGCCCCTGCTGACCAGGATCGGCAGCGCCCACGTCATGGGCGGCTGCGGCCTGGCCGCCGACGAGAAGGCCGGCGTCACCCGTCCTGATGGCCAGCACTGGCAACTGGAGAACCTGTCGATCCACGACGGCTCGATCTTCCCCACCAGCATTGGCGCCAATCCCCAGCTGTCGATCTACGGCACGGTCAACCGGCTGGCGCAGGGCCTGGCCAAGCGGCTCACGTCCAAAGAGGTCGCGCTGGCCTGAGGGCACTGCGGGCTGTTTGTCGCAGCGGCACGGGCCTTTCCTGGTGCGTACGGCCGTATGGGCCGGCCGCCAGGACCGCTGAAACCAGAACCATCGGCCAATTCAGGCCGTTCCCAGCGTGGAATGGACCTTTTGTGCTATTGAAAAAGGACTTTCCGGATCGGTTTCAGTTTCGGAACCGCTTGCGCGTCAGCGCCAGCGCGATCCAGAACGCGGCCACCGCGAAACCCAGCAGGACGAGGCCATGGCGCAGCGGATGCGCCGGCCATTGGTCCATGAACAGCGGGCGCACCAGTTCGACGGCGGCGGTCAGAGGCAGCCATTCGGCGACGGTGCGCACCAGCGGGGGCAGCTGGGTGGTCGGGAAGAAGATGCCTGAGAGAAACATCATCGGCGTGAGGAACAGCGTGAAGTAGTAGGTGAAGAAGTCGTAGCCCTTGGCCAGCGCGTTGAAGATCAGCGCAATGCAGCTGAAGGTGATGCCGACGAACAGCAGCACCGGCCAGGCCACCAGCAGCTTCGGCGAATGGCTGATGCCCAGCGCCAGCATCACGCCCAGGATGGCCGTCACGGTAAACAGCGCCTTGAAGGCGGCCCACAGCATCTCGGCCAGCACCACGTCGTCCAGCCGCACCGGGGCGTTCATGATGCCGTCCCAGGTCTTTTGCACATGCATGCGCGAGAAGGCGGAATACAGCGCCTCGAAGCTGGCCGCGTTCATCGCGCTCATGCAGATGCTGCCGCTGGCCAGGAACAGGATGTAGGGCACTTGTCTGTCACCGAGCTGTACTTGCCCCACCAGCGCGCCGAGGCCATAGCCGAAGGCCACCAGCCACATTAGCGGCTCGGCAATGTTGCCCACCAGGCTGGGGATGGCCAGTTTGCGCCAGACCAGCAGGTTGCGCAGAAACACCGGCCACCAGCGCATCGACAAGCGTGGCGCGGCCCAGACGGAAGCCGTAGAAACCTGGCTCATGATCAGCCTTCCTCCCGGATCTGTCGTCCGGTCAGTTTAAGGAACAGGTCCTCCAGATTGGCGGGCCGGTGCAGCGTGCGCAGCTGCGGATGTGCCTCCAGCGCGGCCAGAAGCGGGCGGGCCTGGGCGGTGTAGAAGAACACGGTCTCGCCGCTGACCTCCACCCGCGCCGCCAGGGCCGCCAGGCCCGCGTCGCTGGCCAGCGCCAGCGCGCCCACGCCGTACACCTCCACCACGTCGGGTTCCAGGTGCTCGGCGATCAGGTCGCGCGGCTTGCCTTCGGCGATCTTGCGGCCGTGGTCCAGCACCAGCAGCCGGTGGCACAGGCGCTCGGCCTCGTCCATGAAGTGGGTGGTCAGCAGGATGCTCTTGCCCTGTTGCAGCAGCAACTGCAGCCGCTCCCACATCAGGTGGCGCGCCTGCGGGTCCAGCCCGGTGGTGGGCTCGTCGAGCAGCAGCAGCTGCGGGTCGTTCACCAGCGCGCGCGCCAGCGAGAGGCGCCGCTTCATGCCGCCCGACAGCTCGCCGGGCTTGGCCTCGGCCTTGTGGCTCAGCGCGGCGAAATCCAGCAGCTGCGGGATGCGGGCGCGGATGTCGGCACTCTTCATGCCGAAATAGCGGCCATAGACCAGCAGGTTCTCGGCCAGGTTGAAATCCGGATCCAGCGTGTCGAACTGGCTCACCACGCCCAGGCGGGCCTTGATGGCCAGCGCATCCGCCGGCATGGTGCGCCGGGTGCCGTCCAGCGTGTAGGCCACTTCGCCCGCGTCCGGCGTGGCCAGGCCCAGGGCCATGCGGATGGTGGTGGTCTTGCCCGCGCCGTTGGGGCCGATCACGCCCAGACATTCGCCGGGCGCAATCAAGAAAGACACGTCGTCCACCACCACCGACTCGCCGTAACGCTTGCGAAGGTGGCTGACTTCAATCAAGGGTGCGCTCATGGACGCATTGTCGCCGGGCGGCGTCGGGCTTGCCGAGCGCCGGCTGGCCGTGGGCAGGGCCGCTTGGGGTTCACCGGGCGGGCTGCACCTTGCGGGACTTAAAATTTGATAGCACATCATGACCAAACGACGCTGGGATGATGGGCATTTTGTATGGAATTTCGTCTGGATGGCTCCCCCCCCCCCCCCCCCCCCCCCCCCCCCCCCCCCCCCCCCCCCCCCCCCCCCCCCCCCCGCCGCCCCCCCCCCGCCCCCCCCGGCGCCCCCCGCCCGGCCGGGTCGGCAGCCGTGCCCTGGCCGCCTGGGGGAGCGAGGCAATCTGGCGGCTTCACCCGGCCCGGCACCAGCCTGTCGATCCCGCTGGGCACGAGCTTTCACTTTCGCGCCACGGGGTCAACACCTTTCGCGGCGGTCTGCGTCACCATGCCCCCGTGGCCGGGCATGGACGAGGCCGAGTTCGTGGTCGGGCCCTGGCAGGCCGGCTGACGGCCAGCGTCCACCCGGGGATGAAGTGGCCTATTCCGCCGGCCCCACCGTCAGCGCCACTTCGGCCACGCCCTCCACCCGCCCCGTGATGCGGTCGCCCGGCAGCACCGCGCCCACGCCTTCCGGGGTGCCGGTGTAAATCAGGTCGCCGGGCTGCAGGTGGTAGAACAGCGACAGGTCGGCGATGATTTCCCGGATGTTCCAGATCAGCTTGTCCACGTTGGACGACTGCTTCGTCTCACCGTTCACTTCCAGCGCGATGGCGCCTTGCTCGATGACCTGTCCTTCCATCGGCACGATCTCGCTGCACACCGAAGACTGTTCCACATCCTTGCCCAGGTCCCAGGGGCGGCCCTTGTCGCGCGCCACCAGCTGCAGGTCGCGCCGGGTCATGTCCAGGCCGGCGCCATAGCCGTAGATGACGGAGTGGGCGTCTTCGGCCTTGACGCGAAAACCCGCTTGCCCGATGGCCACGACCAGTTCCATTTCGAAGTGGTAGTTCTTCGTCTCCGGCGGGTAGGCCACGGTGGCGCCCGAGGGCGTCAGCGTCTGCGGCGCCTTGGTGAAATAGAACGGCCGCTCCACCGATTTGTCCACCGGCTTGCCCATTTCCACGGCGTGCGCGTGGTAGTTGCGGCCGACGAAAAACAGGCGGTTGACGGGGAAGCGCTCGTCGCGGCCGCGAATGGCCAGGGATTGGACGGCGGGCGGGTTGAAAAGGTAGGTGGTCATGGGAACGACGTGGATTTCGATGGAAGAAAAGAAAACGGGACCGCCGGGCGGCCCCGTTGCGGTGGAGGGGGCGATCAGCCGCGGTTTTCGTAAACGCCCAACTTGCGGTGCAGCGGCGATTCGTCGGCAATGAAGACGAAGGCCGGCTTGTCGGCCTGGAGGTTGGTCAGCGTCACGGCCTCGTAGCCGGGAGCGCAGCAGGTGTCGGCCTCGGCCAGGTTGAACCTGCTGTCGACGATCAGGGCCTGAACGCTGCCTTCGATCAGGTGGAACACCTGCGCGGGCGAGCGCGCCGGCAGGCGCAGGGTCTGGCCCGGGCGCAGCATCAGCGAATAGAAGCCCAGGATGTTCTCGGCATCGCCCCCGGTCTCGGGGTTGACGTAGGTGACCTGTACGGCTTCCAGGTCCGGCTGGTCGGCGGCCAGGCCCAGCAGCGCGGCGCGCGCCTCGGCCCAGGGGTAGCGCAGCACCGGGTTGCGCTTGCTGGAGCGCTCAAACACCGGGCTGGGCACCACGCCGGCGCGGCTCCAGGCGCGGTCGCCGCGGCTGGCCTTGGTCTCCTGGCGCTCGCCGGGGATGACGTAGGAGGCTTCCATGAAATAGACGATGGGCAGGTCCAGCACGTCCAGCCAGACCACGGGCTGGTCGCCGTCATGGCCGTGCTCGTGCCACAGGCCGGTGGGCGTGAGGATCAGGTCGCCGCGCGCCATCGGGCACTTTTCGCCGTCCACCGTGGTCCAGGCTCCCTCGCCTTCGACGATCATGCGCACCGCGTTGGGCGTGTGGCGGTGGGAGGGCGCCCATTCGCCGGGCAGCAGCAGCTGCATGCCCAAATACATGGCGGCGCTGGCCTGCATCTTCTCCAGGCCGTGGCCGGGGTTGGCCATGACCAGCACGCGGCGCTCGGCCTTTTCCATCGGGGCCAGATCGCCAGCGCGCATGAGCAGCGGGCGCAGCGTGTCGTAGGCCCAGAAGGTCGGCTGGGTCTTGCGCGTGGGCACGTTCGGCGGCAGCACCGCGCGCAGGCTGGGCCACAGCGGCACCAGGTTGAGTTTCGTGAGTTCGTCGCGGTAGTCCTGCGGCAGGTCTTCCAGTCGGCCAAGTTCATGCATGTTCGTCTCCTTTGTTGGGGGTGGATTCAGCTCAGTCCTGGGCGAGACAATTCCCGACGTTCCAGCCATACAGCCATTCCATGGCGTCGTAAAAGCGCTCGGGCGTTCGGCCTTTCCACAGGCTGTTGCGCACCAGCCGCTCCACCCCCTTGGCGTGGTACAGCCGGCCCATTTCGCGGCCGGACAGCACGATGCGCGCCGTGCGGGCCACCCGCGACTTCTGGTACAGCGCCAGTGCCTTGGTCCAGTCGTTGTGGTTCACGCGCAGGGCTTCGCCCAGCGTCACGGCGTCTTCCAGGGCCATACAGGCGCCTTGGGCCATGTACTGCGTGGTGGGGTGGGCGGCGTCACCCAGGAGGGTGGCGCGGCCATGGACCCAGGTGTCGATCGGCTCGCGGTCGGCCGTGGCCCAGCGCTTCCAGGTCTTGGGCAGGTCGATCAGCTGGCGGGGTCTGGCGGCAATGCCCTGGAAGTAGCTCTGCACTTCTTCCTTGCTGCCGTCGGTCACGCCCCATTCTTCCTTGTTGCGGCTGTGGAAAGTCACGACCACGTTGTATTGCTCGCCGCCTCGCAGCGGGTAGTGCACCAGGTGGCAGTTCGGGCCGACCCAGATGCTGGCCGCGTTCCACTTCAGGTTGTCCGGGAACTCTGACTTGTCGATCACCGCGCGGTAGACCACGTGGCCGGTCACACGTGGTGGGTCGTTCACGTACTGCGCGCGCACCACCGACTTGCCGCCGTCGGCGCCGATCAGCGCCTGGCCGGTCCAGCGCTTGCCGTTCTGGTCGATCGCGGTGACGGTGCCGGCGGCGTCGTCCTGCTCGATCTTCTCGATGCGCGTGTTGGTGAAAAACTCCACCCGGCCGGTTTCCTGAGCACCTTCCAGCAGCGAGGTGTGGATGTCCACGCGATGGATCACCGCATAGGGGTTGCCGAAGCGCTTGCGGAAGGCCTCGCCGGTCTCGATCTTGCCGACCAGGGTTTCGTCGATGGCGTCGTGCATCACCATGTAGTCGGTGTAAACGGCGCGGCCGCGCGCCTTGTCGCCCACGCCCAGCGCGTCGAAGGCGTGGAAGGCGTTAGGCCCGAGCTGGATGCCGGCGCCGATCTCGCCGATCTCGGGGGATTGTTCGAACACCTGCACCTGGAAGCCCTGGCGCACCAGCGCCAGCGCCGCGGCCAGGCCGCCAATGCCGCCGCCGGACACCAGCACCGGCAAGTCTTTTGTCTCAATAGCCATGCGTCACCTCGTTTTGGAAAATGATAAGCATACTTATTAATTGCCGGATCAAACTCAGGGTTAACCCTCGGTTGCCGGCGCAATCCCGTCGGGGTCGGCGGTGCGCGCCCGGGGCCGCCGGATAGAATTTCCCTCTTCATGGACTCCGGGTGACCGTATCGTGTCTGACCGTCTGGCGGTGCTGCTGCAGTACCTGTTGCCCAAAAAAGCGCTCACGGCCTTTGCCGGCTGGTGTGCCGCTTCCCGCGCCACCGGCTGGACGCGCCGCGTCATCCCCTGGTTCATCCAACGTTACGGCGTCAACATGGCGGAGGCGGCCAACCCCGACCCGGCGAGCTACGCCAGCTTCAACGAGTTCTTCACGCGCCCTTTGCGCCCCGGCGTCCGTCCGCTCGCGGATGCCGACTGGGTCTGCCCCGTGGACGGCGCGATCAGCCAGTTCGGCCCGATCGAAAAGGACCAGATCTTCCAGGCCAAGGGCCACCACTACAGCATCCGCGCGCTGGTGGGCGGCGATGCGGCGCTGGCGGCGCAGTTCCGGGACGGCCACTTCGCCACCATCTACCTGAGCCCGAAGGACTACCACCGCATCCACATGCCCTGTGATGCCCGCCTGACGCGCATGATCTACGTGCCGGGTGACCTGTTCTCGGTCAACCCCACCACGGCGCGCGGCGTGCCGGGGCTGTTTGCGCGCAACGAGCGCGTGGTCTGCGTGTTCGACACCGCGCACGGCCCCTTCGTGCAGGTGCTGGTGGGCGCCACCATCGTCGGCAGCATGGCCACCACCTGGCACGGCGTGGTCAACCCGCCGCGCCTGAACGATGTGCGCGAGTGGCGCTACGACGACGCGCCGGTGCATCTGAAGCAGGGCGACGAGATGGGCCGCTTCCTGCTGGGCTCCACCGTGGTGCTGCTCTGGCCCAAAGACACCCTGCGCTTCAACCCAGCCTGGGCGCCCACGGGCCCGGTGCGCATGGGCGAGGCCATGGCGCGCGCGCTGGCCTGAATCCGAACCAAATTCCTGTCTCTCCAAACCTCATCACCATGACCACCCTCGGCACCCCGCTTTCCCCCTCGGCCACCAAAGTCATGCTGCTCGGCGCCGGCGAACTGGGCAAGGAAGTCCTGATCGCCCTGCAGCGCCTGGGCGTGGAAACCATCGCGGTGGACCGCTACGACCACGCCCCGGGCCAGCAGGTGGCGCACCACGCGCGCACCATCACCATGAGCGACCCCACGCTGCTGCGCGCACTGATCGAGGCCGACAAACCCGACCTGGTCGTGCCCGAGATCGAGGCCATCGCCACACCCATGCTCGAAGTGCTGGAGGCCACCGGCGTGGTGCGCGTGATTCCGACCGCCCGCGCCGCGCGCCTGACCATGGACCGCGAAGGCATCCGCCGCCTGGCCGCCGAAACCCTGGGCCTGCCGACCAGCCCCTACAAGTTCTGCGACACGCTGGCCGAGCTGCAGGCGGCCATCGACGCCGGCATCGGCTACCCCTGCATCGTCAAGCCCGTGATGAGCAGCTCCGGCAAGGGCCAGAGCAAGATCGACGGCCCGGCCGACGTGCAAAAGGCCTGGGACTACGCCATGGCTGGCGGGCGCGTGGCCCATGGCCGCATCATCGTCGAAGGCTTCATCGACTTCGACTACGAAATCACCCTGTTGACCGTGCGCGCCCAGGGAGCAGACGGCCGCATCGACACCCATTTCTGCGAACCCATCGGCCATGTTCAGGTCAGCGGCGACTATGTGGAAAGCTGGCAGCCGCACCCCATGCACCCGGCCGCGTTGGAGAAGGCTCGCCAGATCGCCAAGGCGGTGACCGACGACCTGGGCATTGGCCTGGACGGTCAGTACACCGGCCTGGGCCTGTTCGGCGTGGAGCTGTTCGTAAAGGGCGACCAGGTCTGGTTCAGCGAGGTGAGCCCGCGCCCGCACGACACCGGCATGGTCACCATGACCACCCAGTGGCAGAACGAATTCGAGCTGCACGCCCGCGCCATCCTGGGCCTGCCGGTCAACACCGGCCTGCGCAGCCCCGGTGCCAGCGCCGTGATCTACGGCGGCGTTGACGCGGCAGGCATCGTGTTCGACGGTGTCGACGAGGCCCTGCGCGTGCCCAACACCGACATCCGCCTGTTCGGCAAGCCCGAGAGTTTTGTGAAGCGCCGCATGGGCGTGGCGCTGGCCTTCGATGCCGATGTGGAGGTGGCAAGGGCGAATGCCAAGCTGGCGGCCTCCAAAGTCAGGCCGCGAGCGGCCTGAAGTCAAAAATCAAGTCAAATGGGCACAAACCCAGCGTCGCTGGGTCATCGTTAGCTACGAATAGTGTAGTAACCTGCGTGCCGGCGGATGCCGCTCACTCGTGCCGCAGCGCGTCGATCGGGTCCATGCGCGCCGCGCGGCGCGCCGGGAAATAGCCGAACACCACGCCAATGGCGGCGGAAAACACGAACGACAACACGTTCACGCCGGGGTTGAAGAGGTAGGGCACCTCCATCACCCCGGCCAGCACCATGGACGCGATGGTCGCCAGCACGATGCCGATCAGCCCGCCCAGCGAGGCCAGCACCACGGCCTCGATCAGGAACTGCAGCAGCACCTCGCGCTCCAGCGCGCCGATGGCCAGGCGCAGGCCGATCTCGCGCGTGCGCTCGGTCACGCTGACCAGCATGATGTTCATGATGCCGATGCCGCCCACCAGCAGGCTCACCGCCGCCACCGCGCCCAGCAGCGTGGTCATGACCTTGGTGGTGCCGGACATGGTTTCGGCCAGCTGCTTGGTGTCGAGCACGTTGAAGTTGTCCTCGTCGGTGTCCGCGAGCTTGCGGCGTTCGCGCAGCAGCTGGGTCAGGCTCGCCTTGACGCGGGTGGAGTCGCTGCCGTCCATCATCGACACCAGCAGCGTGTTGACGCGGTTGTTGCCGGTGATGCGCCGCTGCAGCGTCTTGATCGGCACCAGCACCATGTCGTCCTGGTCGTTGCCGAAGGCGCCCTGGCCTTTGGAGGCCAGCAGGCCGATGATCTCGCAGGAGACCTGCTTCACGCGCAGCTGGGCACCGACCGCCGCGGCGCTGCCGAAGAGCTCGCGGCGCACGGTTTCGCCGATCAGGCAGACGGCCGAGCCCGCGCGCAGCTCGTCGTCAGAAAACTCCCGGCCCTGCGCCACCTTCCAGTTGCCGGTAACGAGCCAGTCGTTGGTGCTGCCGATGACGCTGCTGGTCCAGTTGCGGCCGTTGGCCACCACGGTGGCGCCGGTGCGCGCCTCGGGCGCCACCGCTGCGATGCCGCCGATCTGGCTGGCGATGGCGGCTGCGTCTTCCTCCTTGAAGGCCGACCCGCCGCCACCGCCCGGGCCCATGCGCTGGCCGGGGCGCACCTGCAGCAGGTTGGTGCCCAGGCTGGAGATCTGGTTCTGCACCGCCAGCGTGGCGCCATTGCCGAGGGTGACCATGGTGATGACGGCGCTCACACCGATCACGATGCCCAGGATGGTCAGGAACGACCGAAGCAGGTTGCGCCGGATCGAGCGCAAGGCGAGCAGCAGGGTGTTGAGCAGCATCAGGCGGCCTCGCTTGGCGGGGTGGGGGCGGCTGCGGGTTTGTCCAGGCCGGCCGGGTGCGGGTTGGGCGTGTCGTCGGCGATCACGCCATCCACGAAACGCACGATGCGCCGCGCATAGGAGGCCATGTCCGCCTCATGGGTCACCATCAGCACGGTGATGCCGTGGTCCACATTCAGGCGCCACAGCAGGTCCATGATCTCGCGGCTGCGCTGGGTGTCGAGGTTGCCGGTGGGCTCGTCGGCCAGCAGCACCGCCGGCTCGGTAACCATGGCGCGGGCAATGGCCACGCGCTGCTGCTGCCCGCCGGACAGCTCCGAGGGCATGTGATGTTCCCAGCCCTTTAGGCCCACGGCCTCCAGGGCCTTCGCGGCGGCGGCGTGCCGCGCGGCGGCCGGCTCACCCCGGTAGATGAGCGGCAACTCCACGTTTTCCTGGGCCGAGGTGCGCGCCAGCAGGTTGAACCCCTGGAACACGAAGCCGAAGTACCGGCGCCTCAGCCGTGCGCGCTGGTCGCGCGTCAGTGACTCCACACGCACGCCCTGGAACAGGTAGGCGCCGGTGGTCGGGCGGTCCAGGCAGCCCAGTGTGTTCATGGCGGTCGACTTGCCTGAGCCGCTGGGGCCCATGATGGCGACGAAGTCGCCGGCATGGATGTCGAGGTCCACGCCCTTGAGCGCCTGGAACGCCGTCGTGCCTTCGCCATAGGTCTTGGTGATGCCTTGCAGGCGGATGAGAGGCATCTCGCCGGATGCGCCGGTCAGTGGATGCACGGACGTGCCTGCGACAGCGTTTCCCGTTTCGACTGTTGCGTCGGCCGGCTCGCTCATGGCGCGGCTCCAGCGGCCCGCTGGTCGGTGATCACGGCCATGCCTTCTTTGAGCTCGGGCCCGCTGACCTCGGTCATGCGCCCGTCGCTGATGCCGGGCGTCACTGCGAGGGCCACGGCCTGGCCGTCCTGCAGCACCCAGATCTGGCGCACGGCGGCGTTGCCGTTGCCTGCGGCCCTGCGCCCGCCGGACCGGGGGGGCATGCGCGGCATGAGTTTCGACACCACGCTGCCGCTGGCGGCCGGGGCCGCACCCGCTGCCGTTGCCGGCGTGAAGCGCAGCGCCGTGTTGGGCACCAGCAGCACGTTGTTGCGCTCGGTGGCGACGATGGTGGACGCCGCCGTCATGCCCGGACGCAGGCTCAGGTCGCTGTTGTCCACTTCGAGCCAGGTGGTGTAGGTGATCACGTTGTCGGTCTTGGTCGAGCCAAAGGCCACGCGCGTGATCCTGGCGGGGTAGCGCCGCGAGGGGTAGGCGCTGACGGTGAAGCTCGCCTTCTGTCCGACCTTCACCGCGCCCACGTCGGCCTCGTCCACGGCGACCTCCAGGCGCAGTTGCGCCAGGTCTTCGGCAATCGTGAACAGCGTCACGGCCTGAAGCGACGCGGCCACGGCGTTGCCCGGATCCACGGTGCGCGTCAGCACAACGCCGTTGATGGGCGAGCGGATGGACGCCTTGGACAGGTTGGTCTCATCGGTGGACAGCGTGGCGCGGGCCTCGGCCACGGTGGCGCTGGCGCTGGCCTCGCCGGCCACCGCACGCTCAAGCGTGGCGCGGGCGCCGTCGAGTTCGGTCGCCGAGGGCACCTTGCCGCCCGACAGGCGGGACACTTCCTCGAAGCGCGCCAGGCCGGCGCGCGCCTCCTTCACGGTGGCGTTGGTCTGGGCCAGCTGCGCCTGCGCGGAAGCCAGCGCCGCGCGCGAACGCAGCACCTGGTCGTCCAGCTTGGCGGTGTCCAGCTCCACCAGCACCTGGCCCTTCTTGACGACGTCATTCACATCCACCAGCACCCGCTTGACGGTTCCCGACAGCTCGCTGCCGATGCTCACCACGCGCGTCGGCACGATGGTGCCGTTGGCCGCCACGGTGAGCGTCAGGTTGCCCTTGCGCAGGGCCTCGGTCACGTAGACGGGCGCGGCGTTGCTCTCTTTCTGCGCCTGCCAGAAATAGATGCCGCCAGCGGCAGCGGCCAGCACCGCCAGGCCGATCCACAGGGAGGGCCGGGCCCACCAGCGCGCCGGCTGGTCGGTGCCCAGCAGCGCCTGGATATCCGCGGTGGCAGGCTTGGCCGTGGCGGGTTTCACCGCCGGCACAGGCGCGGCGGGTTGGACGGGGGGTGTGGGTGTGTTCATGGGGAGGCTTCTCTCCGGTGGGTGCGTGGCGCTCAGGGCGTGGCGGTATCGCTGGGCGTCCAGCCGCCGCCCAGGGCCTTGTACAGGCGCACATGGTCGGCGCTGAGGCTGGCGCGGGTGCTTTCCACGCCGTCCTGGGTGTTGAGCAGCGTGCGCTTGGTTTCCAGCACGGTGCGGAAGTCGATCAGCCCGCTGCCGTAGCGCTGGCGGGCCAGCAGTTCGGCGTTGGCGGCCGCGTCGGTGGCGGCCTGCAGCCGCGCCAGTCGCTCGCGGTTGCCTTGCAGCGAGGCCAGCGCGTCTTCCACGTCCTTCAGCGCCGTCAGCACGGTGGCCTGGTAGCTCACACGCGCCTGCTCCAGGCTGGCCTCCTGCGAGCGCACCTGGGCCTGGATCGCGCCACCGTCAAACAGCGGCACCGACACGCTGCCGATCAGCGCATTGACGGCCGAGGCGCCGTTGGTCAGGCCGCCCAGTGTCATGGCGCGCAGGCCCAGCGCGCCGCTGATCTTGAAGCTGGGGTAGCGCGCGGCATCGGCCTGGGCCACGCGCGACAGGGCAGCGTTGATGGATTCTTCGGCCGCGCGCACGTCAGGGCGTTGGCGCAGGGTCTCCGCGGGCAGCGCCAGCGCCAGCGCCCCGCCGGGCTGGGGCACCGGCACGGGCGTGGCGAGGCTGGCCTTCAGTGCACCCGGCGCCTGGCCCGTCAGCACGGCCAGCGCATGCAGGGTCTGGGTCAGGCTGATCTCCAGCGCGATGATGGCCGCCTGGGTCTGCTCGCTGGCGGCCACGGCCTGCTCGACGTCCAGCGAGGTGGTCAGGCCGGCCTGCACGCGCCAGCGCGTGATCTGCAGCGTCTCGTTCAGGCTGTCCAGGTTGCTGCGCGCAATCGCCAGCCGGGCCTGCAGGCTGCGCGCCTCGATGTAGGTCACGGCCACCTCGGCGGCCATGGACACCTGCACGCTGGCCAGGCTCGCGGTAGCGGCGCGCACATCGGCGTCGGCCGCCTTCACGCCGCTGCGGGTGGCACCGAACACGTCCGGTTCCCAGCTCGCGTCCAGGCTGGTGCTGTAGCTGTTGCTCGCCAGGTTGCCGCCGGTGGTGTTGCGCTGGCCGCCGGCGCTGGCGCCCAGGTTGGGATACAGGCCGGCGGCGCTGGCCTCCCGCTGGGCGCGGGCCTGGCGCAATGCGGCCTGGGCGCTGAGCACATCGGTGTTGGCCTGCAGGGCCTGGGCCACCAGGGCGCTCAGCTGCGGGTCGTTGAAGCGCTGCCACCATTGCGCCAGATCGGTGGGGGTCTGAACGGGGGCTGCCGGCCGCGCTTCGGAGGACCAGGCCGTGGGCACGGCCGCGGCGGGGGGCGCAGCGTCCGGCGAGGTCAGCGAGGCGCATCCGCCCAGCGCCAGCGACGCCGCCATCAGCCAGGGGGCGGTGGCTCGGGGGGTGAAACGAAGGAGCAGTCGGTGATGCAGGGTCGGTGTCATGGAAGGGCTTTGCGCAGGCGCGCCGGGGCACCCGCGATGAGGGCCCATTTTGCCCGGCCCGGGCTCGGCCATCTGTACGCTTTGCCACAGTCCGGCAAATTTGGGTAAAGGCCGGGGCAGTTGCCAACCGGCCCGTAGGCTACTGGAACGCCACCTCCGCAAAGCTGCGCAGCTTGCGGCTGTGCAGCTGGTCTAGCCCCGCTTCGCGCAGGCGCTCGATGGTGCGCAGGCCGATCAGCAGGTGCTGGTTGACGCGCTCGCGGTAGAAGTGGTTGGCCATGCCGGGCAGCTTGATCTCGCCGTGCAGCGGCTTGTCGCTCACGCACAGCAGGGTGCCGTAGGGCACGCGAAAGCGAAAGCCGTTGGCTGCGATGGTGGCGCTCTCCATGTCCAGCGCGATCGCCCGGCTCTGGCTGAAGCGGCGCTGCGGGCTGTTGTCGGGCAGCAGCTCCCAGTTGCGGTTGTCGGTGCTGGCCACGGTGCCGGTGCGCAGCACGCGTTTGAGCTCATGCCCCTTGAGCTGCGTGACCTCGGCCACGGCCGATTCCAGCGCCACCTGCACCTCGGCCAGCGCCGGAATCGGCACCCACAAGGGCAGCTCCTCGTCGAGCACATGGTCTTCGCGCACATAGCCGTGGGCCAGCACGTAGTCGCCGAGCTGCTGGCTGTTGCGCAGGCCGGCGCAGTGGCCCAGCATGATCCAGGCGTGCGGGCGCAGCACGGCGATGTGGTCGGTGATGGTCTTGGCGTTGGCCGGGCCGACGCCGATGTTGACCATGGTGATGCCGGTGCGGTCGGCGCGCATGAGGTGGTAACCGGGCATCTGGGGGAGCCTGGGAGGCTCTTTTCCGAGTGCGTCGATGGCTTCGGCGGGCAGCCCGGCGCGGCGCGTCACGACGTTGCCCGGTTCGACAAAGGCGATGTACTCGCTGGCCGGGTCGGCCATCGCGGCGTGGCCCATGGCGATGAACTCGTCCATGTAGAACTGGTAGTTGGTGAACAGCACGAAGTTCTGGAACCATTCGGGCGCGGTGCCGGTGTAGTGGCGCAGGCGCTGCAGCGAATAGTCCACGCGCGGCGCGGTGAACAGGCTCAGGGGCAGCGCCTCGCCGGGGTGTGGCGAGTGCGTGCCGTTCGCGATGCCGTCGTCCATCGCGGCGAGGTCCGGCAGATCGAACACGTCGCGCATGAGCTGGCGGCGCGCGGCGCTCATCGAGCCTTCGAGGTGGTCGTTCTCGGCAAAGCTGAAGTGCACCGGAATCGGCTGCGTGCTGGTGCCCACCTCCAGCGCGACGGGGTGGTTGGCCAGCAGCAGGCGGAACTGTTCCAGGTAGTAGCCGGCGTAGAGGTCGGGTCGGGTCAGCGTGGTCTCGAAGCGGCCGGTGCCGGCCACGAATCCGTAGCTCAGCCGCGAGTCTGCATGCGCCACCGAGCCGGTCTGCACGCGCACGAACGGGTAGCAGGCGCGGATGCGGGGCAGGGTGTGGGCGTCCGCCTGCCCGGGCAGCGGCTCGCCGGCCACGAAGCAGCGCATGGCCTCGCGCAGGTGGGCCAGGCTGGCCTGGTAGATGGACTGGACCTGGGCCAGCGCGGCCGCAGGGTCGGTGAAGCGCATGGGGGCGATGAAGGGGGGCAGGATGGGCATGGCGCCATTGTCCACCGGGCCGATGACGGGCCCGTGGCAGCGTCCAGACGTGGGTGGGGCGAGAAACTGAACAAAATAAGGCCAATCCCATCGTCGATGGGTCACTTTGTGCTATTGAAAATGAAGTTGCCTTCGCCGCGACGGAAAGCGGAGGCCCAAGCGTTGCGCCGGCCTACCGCTTCCCGGCGCCGATAATCAGGGATGACCTCCGCTTCCCCCTCCGCGGCCACGGCCGACTTCGCCCGCCTGCCGCTCTCGCCCGCCATGCTGGCCAACCTGCAGCAGCTCGGCTACCTCACGATGACCCCGATCCAGGCCGCCAGCCTGCCCGCCGCGCTGCTCGGCAAGGACCTCATCGCCCAGGCCAAGACCGGCAGCGGCAAGACCGCGGCGTTTGCGCTCACGCTGCTGTCCAGCCTGAATCCGCGCCGTTTCGCCGTGCAGGCGCTGGTGCTGTGCCCGACGCGCGAGCTGGCCGACCAGGTCAGCACCGAGATCCGCCGCCTGGCCCGGGCCGACGACAACATCAAGCTCGTCACCCTGTGTGGCGGCGTGCCGCTGCGCGGGCAGCTCGCCACGCTGGAGCACGGCGCGCACATCGTCGTGGGCACGCCGGGGCGCGTGATGGACCATCTGGCGCGCGAGAGCCTGAAGCTCGATGCGCTGGCCACCCTGGTGCTCGACGAGGCCGACCGCATGCTCGACATGGGCTTCTTCGAAGACATCGTCACCGTGGCGCGCCAATGCCCGAGAGAGCGTCAGACGCTGCTGTTCTCGGCCACCTACCCGGAGGGCATTGCGAAGCTGGCCAACCAGTTCATGCGCGAGCCGATCACCGTCAAGGTCGACGCCGAGCACGCCGGCGGCCAGATCGAGCAGCGCTGGTACGAGGTGAAGGACAGCGAGCGCCTGCACACCGTCAGCCTGCTGCTGAACCACTTCCGACCGGCCAGCACGCTGGCCTTCTGCAACACCAAGGCCCAGTGCCGCGACCTGGCCGAGGTGCTCAAGGCCCAGGGTTTCAGCGCGCTGGCGCTGTTTGGCGAGCTGGAGCAACGCGAGCGCGACCAGGTGCTGGTGCAGTTTGCCAACCGCAGTTGCTCGGTGCTGGTGGCCACCGACGTGGCCGCACGGGGCCTGGACATCGCCAGCCTGGCCGCCGTCATCAACGTGGACGTGACGCCCGACACCGAGGTCCACGTGCACCGCATCGGCCGCACCGGGCGCGCGGGCGAGACGGGGCTGGTGCTGAACCTGGCCAGCATGAAGGAGATGGGTTATGTCGGCAGGATCGAGCAGCTGCAGGGGCGCGAATCCGATTGGCACAAGCTCGGCGAACTGACACCCACCGGCGACGGCCCGTTGGTGCCACCGATGGTCACGCTGCACATCCAGGGCGGGCGCAAGGAGAAAATCCGCCCTGGCGACGTGCTGGGCGCGCTGACTGCCGACCTGGGCTACACGCGCGAGCAGGTCGGCAAGATCAACGTGAACGAGTGGTCCACCTATGTCGCGGTGGACCGCGCGATTGCCGCGCAGGCCGCCAGCCGGCTGAACGCGGGACGCATCAAAGGCAAGAGCGTGAAGGTGCGCGTGCTGGAGGAGTAAGGAGACAAGCCATGAACATCGAACAATTCATGCAAGGCTACAAGGCCGCCTGGGAAGGGCGCGACGAGCGGCTGTTCTGTGTGCTCTTTGCCGAGGATGGCGCGTACCACAACACCCCGTTCGCGGTGCAGCGCGGCCATGCCCAGCTGGCCGAATACTGGCAGCGGGTGAAGCTGCAGGAAGACGTGCAGCTGCGCTACGAGGTGCTGGCCGACACCCCGGGCGGCGGCGTGGCGCACTGGCACGTGACCTACCAGGTGGCGTCGGAGGAGCTGTTCGCGATCTGGGCGCGGTCCACGGGCACGCACCTGCCGCCGCGCGAGCCGGGCTCCCCGCTGCCGCGCATGGTGCTCGACGGCGTGCTGCAGGCTCGTTTTGCCGGCGGTTTGTGCCAGGCATGCCGGCTGTGGTGGCACAGCCAGCCGGCTCCACCCTGACACCGCCGATGCGGCGCGGTGCCGCACCCGGTTCAGGTCGGCGCGGCAAAGCCCTTACTGTGGCGTGACCACGGCGCTTTCGCCGTTGCCCTGGATGTAGACCCGCTGGCCAACAAACAGCGGCTGCCCCAAAGGCTGGGTGATCGCCACCAGCACGCCGGAGCTGGTGCGCACGATGATCTGCTGCGCGGGGATCGGCTGGTCGTTCTTCTTCTGGACCTCGTTGCCCACCATGGCGCCACCGATGGCGCCGGCCACCATGGCCACGTCGCGCCCGGTGCCGGCGCCGATCAGGCTGCCCAGACCCACGCCGGCCAGGCCGCCGAGCACCGCGCCGACACCGGCGTGCTGGTTGCTGGCGATCTGGGTGGGCGTGATCTGCTCGATCACGCCGCGGCGCACTTCAACGGGCGCGGGGGGCGCAGGCGCAGCGCAGGCGGCAAGGACGAGCACGAGCGCGGCGGCGCTGAGGCGGGCATAGAGGCGGTTCAACATGGCAGGGTTCTCCGGAGTGGCAGGGGATGATGGGTTGATCGAATGCGTTTCGCGGGCCGGCCTCAAGCTTTGTCGTGATGGTGCTTGTGGCCCGGTTCGCCGTGCTTGTCGTGGCCTTTCGCCTCGGCTTTGTCTTTCTCGTGGTGGCCATCATGGTGGTAGCCCCAGTGGTCGATGTCTTCGTCCAGCGCGAGCTGGTGCGGATCCAGGTCGCGCTTCTTCAGGTCGGCCAGCAGGGCCTCGTCGCTCAGGTCCAGCAGCTTGGAGTTGGCCCAGTCTTTTTCGACGGTTTCCTGCAGGCGCCGGATCACGGCCGGATCCTCGGTGACGATGGCCAGCTCGCGCCGGGCGTCGAAGCTGCCGGGCGCGAGGTTGATCGATCCGATGATGGCGCGCTTGCCATCGGCCAGCAGCATTTTGCCGTGCAGCTTCAGACCCTTGAGCGCATGGACCTTGGCGCCCACGTCCTGCAGGATGCGCAGGCCGCCGACGCCTTCGATCAGCTTGTCGGCCTTGAGCGAGTGCGGCTTCTTGGTCAGGATGTGGATCTTGACGCCCCGGCCCGCCGCGCGCACCAGCCGCTCGATGATGACCTGGTCCTGGTATCGCTCGTTCTGCAGCCACAGCGTGTGCTTGGCCTCATCGATGAAGGCGGCCACGCGCTGGCGCCCGTTGTTCGGGCACCAGATCAGGGTGGAATCGGGGTGCGGCTTGAACTCCTGGTGCTCCCAGTCGGCGTCGAAGCAGGCGACCATCTCGTCCACTTCATGGCGATGGCCGGTCACGATGGCGTAGTCGCGGGTCAGGGTCAGGTCGCGTGGCTCCCAGTTCAGGGATTCGACATATCCGGTTTCATTGTCGACCACCATCGACTTCTGGTGCGTCAGCGCGAAGGCCGGGTTGCTGTCGCGCACCTCGATGCCGGCGTCAACGAATTTCTGGCGGGCCTCCTCGTTCTCCGATTCGCCGCTGCGCCGCGCCGGGTTGAGCATGACGCGCACCTTGACGCCGCGCTGGTGCGCGGCGATCACCGTGTCGATCAGGGTCGGATCGGTGAACAGGAACATCCGGATGTTGAGCGACTTCTTCGCGCCGGCAATCGCGTCGATCAGCGGCCGGGCGGTGTCGTCAGGCAGAACGAGCAGTTTGTGTGACATGGTGTGAACGACCTTGAAGTGACAGGTATCGGCCTTTTTGCCGACCACGGGCCTGGTCGGCCAAGCACCTTGTCATTTTGCCTCAACCGTGGCCCCGTAGGGCCACTTTCAGCGTGCGGCGCGCGCCTTCAGATCGGCCAGAAGGCGTCGCACCGACGGATCGTCGGGCATCAGCACCGCCATCTTTTCGGCATAGACCAGCGCGCCCCTGGCATCGCCGGCCTCGGCCTGGATTGACACCAGGGCGTTCAGCGTATCCAGGTCGTCGGGATGGCGGGCCTGCGTGGCGCGCAGAAGGGCCAGCGCTTCGGCCCGTTTGCCGAGGCTGTTCAGGGCGATCGCCTGCACGTAGGCATAGCGCGCGTTGTCGGGCGCCAGCCGCGACGCCTGCGCGAAGGACTGCAGGGCGACGGGCTTGTCGCCCTTGCGCACCAGCAGCAGTCCCAGCGCATGGTGGAGATCGGCGTTGCGCGGCATCCGGGCGATGGCTTCGCGCAGGGTCTTTTCGCCGTCGGTGTCGCGCCGGGCCTGCCGGTAGGCGTCGGCCAGGTTCAGGTAGGCTGCGGGAAGCTGGGCGTCGAGCAACACGGCCCGCTGAAAGGCTGTGATCGCCTCGTCCACCCGGCCCTGGCGCAAGCGCAGGTTGCCCAGGTTGATATTGGACGACGGCCAGTCCGCATCCTCGGTCAGCGAGTCCACGTATTCCTGGAGTGCCTTCGCCCGCGCGCTGCGCCATTCCATCGGGATCTGCTCGTCCGGGACGTCAGCCAGCACCCGGGCGGCCTCCACGCGCACGCCGCGAACGGGGTCTGCCAGCAGTGGCGCGGCGGCGCCCACGCGCGTCGGCGCGTCGAAGGGCTCGAGCGAGCCGGTCGCCGATGCGCGAAGCAGGGGGTCGGTGTGGGCCAGCAGCTTGCGCAGCGCTGGCAACGCCTGCGCCTGAAGATGGGGTTGTGCCAGTGTCAGCGCGGTCGCTCGCACGATCGGCGCCAGGGCGGGATCTTCCGCCAGCGCCATGAGCGAGGGCAGGGCGGACACGCCCTGGGTTGCGCCGGCGTGCAGGGTGCTGCCTGTCTGTGGCCTTGCTCGCCAGCCGGTGCCGTACCACCCGTCCATGGCCGCTGCGGCCCATTGCGGCTTGCGGTCGGCGTGGCAGCGGGTGCAGGCGTCGGGCGTGCCCAGCTTGTCGCTCAGGTCGGGGCGTGGCACGCGGATGGCGTGGTCGCGCCGGGCATCGACCACCATGTAGTTGCGCTCCGGCATGTGGCATTCGACGCACTGGGCGCCCTTGCTGCCGGCTTTGTGCCCATGGTGCTTGGGCGCGTCAAAAACGGCCGCGTTGTGGCAGCGTGCGCACAGCGTGTTGCCGTCGATCTGCAGCTTGAGCGAATGCGCGTCGTGGCAGTCCATGCAGGTGACGCCCTTCTGGTGCATGCGCGTCTGCAGGTACGAGTTCCAGACGAAGACTTCGTCGCGCTGCTGCCCGTCGGCGAAATACGTGGGCGGGGTCAGCAGGGCCGGGCGATGGGTGTCCAGCAGGGGCGCACCGGTGGCACCGTGCTCGACCAGCGTCGAGCGGCGCGCGTGGCAGGCCGCGCAGGTGTTGGCGGCGGCTTCGTCGGCGGGGCGGTCGCGCTGCGCGGACGGGGCGCCGGGCGTCGCAAACGACCAGGCCTCCTTCCAGCGCGACTTCAGCACCACCAGGCCCTTGTCGGCGCCGGGAGCGTAAGGGGCACGGGCCTGCTTCGCCCAGTCGGTGTGGCGCGAAGCCGGGCCGTGACAGGCCTCGCAGGCGACGTTGATCTCGCTGAACGTCGTCTTGTAGCTGTCGCTGGCCGCGTCGTAGCCTTTCTTGAGGTGGGTCGAATGGCAGGCGGCGCACTGCAGGTTCCAGTTCTGGTAACGGCCGGTCCAGTGCAGCGGATCCTTGTGATCCATCTTCTCGTCGGGGGTGAGATGGAACCATCGCTGCCCGCCTTCGGCCTTCGTGCGCGCGTCCCAGGCGATGCCCAGCATCTGGTAGCGCCCGCCAGGGAAGGCGATCAGGTACTGCTGCAGCGGCCAGACGCCAAAGGTGCGGGCGATCTCGTAGTCCGTCAGCTTGCCGTCGGGCCCGTCGGTGCGGACCATGAATTTGCCGTCGCGCTGAAAGAAGGTGGATTCGACGTTGAAGTGCCGCAGCCGGGCGTTGTTGAAGTCGCCCAGCACCGTGTCGGCCGTGGCCTCCTGCATCGATTGCCGGTGGTGCGAGCCGTGCCAGGCCTGGTACTCCTTTTCGTGGCAGGTCTTGCAGGCGGCCGCGCCGACAAAGGTGGCGGCGGCAGGTGCGGGTTGCGCGGCGGATGGGGCGGCGACGGGCGTCGGTGCGGGGTTCGGGGCGACCAGGACATACAGGCCAGCGGCCGCGGCCACCAATGCCACGATCAGGCCTGCCGCCAGCCAGGGGCGGCGTATCGCGCGGGGCTGCGGCAGGGTCGGAGGAGCCCCTGAGCTGCTTGTGGGCGAAGGGGCGGCAGCGGCTGCGGGCTTGCCGGGACGGTTCTGCTTGGGGCTCATGGTGTGGGGGTGGATGGGTCCGCCGCGGCTGCGGTGCCCGTCTGGCCGGTTTTCTGGAGTTTTCAGAGACTTTTCGGCATCATCCCAGCGTGGAATGGTCGTGTTGTGCTATGAAAAAAAGACTGATCGGACCTTGCGCGGGTTCGTGCATGTGCCTCAGGCGCCTGTCCTCGGGCCCGCCAGCATCGTCTTCATCTCGCCATTGGCAATGAGCGCCTTCAGGTCGTTGGCGCCACCCACCAGCATGCCCTTGACGAACACCATCGGAAACGTGGGCCAGCCGGTCCACAGCTTGAGTGCGTTGCGTTCGCGCCAGGTGTTGAGGTAGTTCCCGTATTCCAGGTATTTGTAGGGCTGTCGGGCCTCGTCCAGCATCGCACGCGCTTTTTTCGGGAACGGATTCATCGCCATGCCCACCACGACCACATCGTTGGCCTGCACCGCGGCCATGACCTCCTGAACGATGCCCTGCTGGTGGCTGGCCACCTTGGCGCGGATGGCGGGATGGATGCGGGATTCTTCAAGGATGGGGCGTGGCATGGAAACCTTTGCGAACGAGGGAGGGACCGGTTCAGGCCGGCAAGGCAATCTGGTGGTCGACGCTGAATTGATAGTCCTTGAACACGTGTTCGGCGCTCAGCATCTGGTAATTGCCGTCGTCGAGCCGGCGCGAGGTGTCTTTCAGGCGGTAGGTGTAGTGGCCGCAGGTCCAGCACTTGAAGTTGCGCATGTGGGTGCACAGGCAGGTCTTGTCCATCACCGAGATGTTCTTGCCGTCCGGGTGCAGCGCGATCTCGCGGTTGTAGGCGGTGATGTAGGCGCAATTACCCTTGCCGTCGAGCAGATAGCCATAGGATTCGCAGCCGGGGCGGATGCCCGAGCCGATCGCGGGCGAGCTCTTGAGCATGCGCATCGGGTAGCCCGTCGGCGAGACGGTGTTGACCTCGATGTCGTCCTCGTTGGCCTTGAAGTATTCCTGCTTGGTATCGGCGGGCAGGCCGCATTCATCGGTCACGGTGAAACGCGTGGCCACCTGCACCGCGGCGGCGCCGTTTTCCAGGAAACCCACCGCATCGCTGCCGGTGAAGATGCCGCCGGCGGCGATCAGCGGGATGTCCAGGTTTTCCTGCTTCATCCAGGCGGCAATCTCGGTGACGATGGTCTGCAGGTCGTATTGCGCCCAGTCCAGGCCGAAGCCCAGGTGGCCTCCGGCCAGCGGACCCTCGATCACGACGAAATCGGGCAGACGGTTCAGCCGCGCGTTCTTGCGCAGGAACAGCTGCAGCGCGCGCACCGATGAGACGATGATGCCCAGCTTGGCATCGCGAAATCGCGGGTGGTCTTCCATCAGGGCAAACGAGCCGAGGTGCAGGCCGGCGCTCAGCGTGATGCCGTCCACGCCCGCGTCCAGCGACGAGGCCAGGCGCACGCGCAGCGTGTCGGCCGGCGCGTTCATGGTGAGCTTTTCCATGCAGTTGACGAAGACCATGCCGTCGCCGCGCTTGGCTTCCATGGTCCGGCCGACGTGCAGCCGGGTGGCCTCGGCCACGTGGCCCAGGTCGAACTTCACGCCCGACTTGTCGGCGTTGTCGATGTTGTATTTGTAGAACTTGGTCTTGTCCTTGACGAAGCTGGTGTCGAACCGCCGGTCCGACACGTCGGTCACCATCGCGTCGGAAATGTGGCCGATGCCGCCCAGGCGGGCCGTCTCCAGCGCCAGTTCGGCCGTCGAAATATCGACCCCCATGCCACCCACCATGATTGGCACCAGTTCCTGTTTGCCAAACTTCAAGCGGAAATCATCTACTCGTTTCATTGTCATCCTGACTGACTGGACATCACCCGCACGTCGCGCACCCGCCATTCATACAGGTCTTGAAGCACACACTGGCAGCACAAAACCGTCGCAGGAAATCGCGCAGCCGTGGCTGCCGAGTGTAAGACCCAACCGGGAACGCCGGCGAAATGCCCGCGTTGGATCCGATGGCATCGGGCGGGTTCATCGGCCGGCGAACCCGGGGGGCGGCCGTTGGTCTATGTGGGCCGGAACACAGACAACGGGGCTGGCCTTGGGTCCAATCGCAGGATCAGCGGGCGCACTGGCATCCGCACCATGCAGGTTCCGCGAACCGACTGGTGTTCGTGGCCTGCCCCCTTCAGATCCATTGCGCAGCGCTCCATGTTCCACAGGCCACCGACACCCGACCTGACAGACCCAACTGTCGCGAGCGTCTCGACGGACCCGGTCATTCGTGCGCGTTCCCGATCCCGGTGGCTGCACCGGGTGCGCTCGCCAGCCGGCTCGGTCGGCCTGGGGATGCTGGCGGTGCTGGCGTTGCTCCTGCTCTTTCTTGACGTCCTCCAGGGCGCTGTGCAGCGCGGCGAGTCGCGCCGTCTCGCCGAAGCCACGCAGGCCGAGGCCCGCCTGCGCTGCAGCGTTGCGCGCGGCGTCCGGTCGGGCAGCAAGCCATCCCCATTCGCCTGCCCGTGACACACCCTCGTCCCCAGGCCCAACAGGAGTCGGACATGACGGATCGCGAAACACCCCAAGAGCCCCCCCTCTCGTCCACGGCCCTGCCGCCGGTTGGCGGAAATCCCCCTTTGGTGCTGCAACTGCCGGTGGATGTGCGAAGCGCCTCCCTGGTGATTCTGGCCACCGTTGCCAGCGTCTTCATGTTGCGCTGGGCCAGCGTCGTCTTCATCCCGGTGCTGGTCGGCCTGCTGGGCAGCTATGCGTTGTCGCCGGTGGTGGACTGGCTGCAGCTGCGCCGGATTCCCCGGGCGGTCAGCGCTGCATTGCTCATCCTGGGTGTTCTGGCCGGAATCGGCGCCACCGGCTACTCGCTGAGCGACGATGCAAGTCGGCTGGTCGAGTCGCTGCCTGCCGCCGCGCAGAAGCTGCGTGACGCCGTGCGGGTCCGGCCCGGGACGCCGGACAACACCCTGGCCTCCGTCCAGAAGGCCGCGGCGCAGATCGAGCAGGCGGCCGAGGAAAGCAACCGACCCACGCCGACCGCCCGGGGCGTGCAGCGCGTGCAGATCGAAAAACCGAAGTTCGACATCAAGGATCATCTGTGGACCGGCAGCATGGGCCTCATGACCATGCTGGGCCAGCTCGGCATGATGGCGCTGATCGCCTTCTTCCTGATGGCGTCGGGCGACCGCTTCAGGCGCAAGATGGTCAAACTGGCGGGCCCGACCCTGAGCCGCAAGAAGGTCACCTTGCAGGCGCTCAACCAGATTCACGACCAGATCCAGCGGTACATGCTCGTGCAGCTGTTCACCAGCGTACTGGTGGGTCTGGCGACCTGGCTGAGCTTTCTGGCGCTCGGTCTGGAGAACGCGGCGGTATGGGGCATCGCCGCGGGCGTGCTGGATCTGGTGCCCTATATCGGCAGCGTGATCGTGGCATCCGGCTCGGCGTTGATGGCCTTCCTGCAGTTCGGCACGCTGGAGATGGCGCTGCTGGTGAGCGGGGCGTCCCTGCTCATCCACTTCATCGAGGCCTTCCTGCTGACCCCGTGGCTGACCAGCCGCGCCAACAAGATGAGCCCGGTGGCCGTCTTCGTGGGGGTTCTGGCCTGGGGCTGGCTCTGGGGCGTCTGGGGGTTGCTGCTCGGGGTCCCGATCCTGGTGGTCATCAAGGCCATCTGCGAGCGGGTGGACGATCTGAAACCGGTGGGAGAGTTCCTGAGCGCCTGAACCGGCCCTGGCGTGACCTCGCGCAAGGCTTCATCGGTCCGGAAAAGGTATCAGGGCAGCACCTTGCGGCGGCCACCCTGCTGAGGGTTCACGGGCGCAGCGTTACAGCTTGCCGCCGGCGCTCTTCACGGTTTCCTTGGCATCCTTGACGGCTTCCTTGACATCGCCCAGATGGACTTCCGCCTTGCCGGCAACCTGCTTTTGCAGACCCTTGGCTTCCTGGGTCTTGTTGCCCACCAGTTTTCCGGCCTCTTCCTGGACTTTGCCGGCGAGATCCTTGACAGCGCCGTGGACTTGATTCTTGTTCATGATTGTTCCTTGATAGGGATGAGATTTTCGGGACCTGTGAGCCCGTTGAGAACCCACACAGTCATCCTAGGAGCCGGCTGCCGCGCCTTCTGTGCGGTCGCAAACAGAAGCATCCGATTGGGGCAGTGGCTCTAAATGGCTGGGGCTTTCTGTCGTCAGCGCAGGGCAGGCGCACTCAGGTTCTGCTTGTCCCTGGATTCACGTCCATGGGTGGGGTGTCACACCGACGCCAGAGGTCAGGCCCGGGACAATCCCGCGAAACCTCGCGTGGGCGGCGGGCAGCCTGTTGCCGGCTTTCCCCGCCCTTCCCCGACTGCTCCACCCAATCATCATGGCCCGATCATTCCGCAACCCTCTGCTCAGCCGTTCCTTTCAGCGCGCGCTGGGCGCCATGACGCGCACCGCCGTGCGTGCGGGCTCGAAGGCGATGGCGCAGGCGCTCCAAGTGACGCCTGTCCCCGCCAGGGCGCGTCGCGCGAAACCCCTGCTTTCCAGGCCCAGGCCAGCGCGGCCAAAGGCCGCACCGAAACTTACGGACGCAACAACCGGCTGGAGCCGGAGCATGACCGTGGGTGCCATGGGCTACAGGCTGTACAAGCCGCCCGGCGTGCTTCGCTCTGAGCGCTTGCCGATACTGGTGATGCTGCATGGCTGCAGCCAGGATGCGGAGGCGTTGGCCGTCAGCAGCCGGATGAACCAGATCGCTGCGCGCGAGCGCTTTCTGGTTCTGTACCCCATGCAGGAGCGTTTCGCGAACCTGCAAGGCTGCTGGAACTGGTACGACACGCGGGCCGGGCGTGCCCAGCGGGAGGCTGACGCCCTGGGTGCAATGATCGAACGGGTCTGCCAGTCACAGCCGGTCGACCCAGCCCGAATCGCGCTGGCCGGGCTCTCTGCGGGCGCCAGCATGGCGGCACTGATGGCTGTGCGTCAGCCCGAGCACTATCGGGCCATCGTGATGCACTCGGGCATTGCGCCCGGCATTGCCCATTCCTCAGCCACCGCGCTCGGTGCCATGCGCGGGCGCAGGGCGGCAGTTCCGCTCGAACCCCTGGCGCCCGGCCAGCACCTCCCGCCCTTGCTGGTGATTCAGGGCACTGCCGACCCGATCGTGGCTGCTGGAAACGGGGCCGAGGCGGCAGGGCTGTGGGCGGCGCGGGAAGGTGCCGTGGCAGGTGCGCAGCGCACGGTGCAGCGCGGCAAACGCTATGCCGCGACGGTCACGGACTATCGGGCTGGCGGTCGGCTGGTCGCGACCCTTTGCCTGATCCAGGGTCTGGGTCACGCCTGGAGCGGTGGCGCGCCCGGCGTGGGCTACAGCGATCCGAAAGGGCCGGACGCGTCGCGCATGATCTGGACTTATGCATCCCGGCAGTTTGCCGGAACCCGTCGAGCGTGACGGACCGGGCGGCAGGCTGAATCCCTCCCGTACGCAGGGGTAAGATACAGGGCTGTGATTCCGTCACGCCATGCCTCCGTTCTTTCCTGCCCCCGGGCCCTGCGCGCAATGCGCGGCGGCGGCCCCGGCGGCGGGGCTGCCAAACATATCCATAGGGACTTCAATGAGCCAAGACCTCAGCGCCAAAATTCGCTCCGTTGCCCTGGTCGGCCACGGCGCCGCCGGCAAGACCACGCTGGCGGAGAGCCTGCTGGCCGCCACCGGCGCCATCACGACCCGCGGTTCGGTTGAAAAAGGCAACACCGTCTGCGATTTCGATCCCGTTGAAAAAGATCTCGGCCATTCGCTGCAATCGGCGCTGGTCAGCGTGGACTGGGCCGGCACGCAGATTCATGTCGTGGACACCCCCGGCTACCCCGACTTCGCCGGCCAGGCCATTGGGGCGCTGGCCGCCGTGGACACCGCGCTGGTGGTGATCAATGCGCAGACCGGCATCGAACTCTCCACCGAGCGCATGTTCAATCTGGCCGGTGAACGTGGCCTGTGCCGCATGATCGTGATCAACAAGATCGACGCCGACAACGTGGACCTGCCTGCGCTGGTGGCCGACATCCGCGAACGCTTCGGCAAGCAGTGCCTGTTGCTCGACCTGCCCGTGCATCATGGCGAGGAAGTGGTCGAACTGCTGGGCCACGATGACGGCGAGAGCGATTTCGAATCCGTTTCGGCCGCACACCGTGCCCTGATCGACCAGATCATCGAGGAAGACGACAGCCTGATGGCGCGCTACCTCGAAGACGGCGCCGACCCCAGCCTGGACGAATTGCATGCGCCCTTCGAGAAAGCGCTTCGCGCCGGGCACCTGATACCCATCCTGTTCGTGTCGTCGCGCACCGGCGCCGGCGTGCCGCAACTGCTCGACGCGCTGGCCAAACTGGCGCCCAACCCGGCCGAAGGCAATCCGCCGCCTTTCTACCGGGGCGAGCCCGGCCAGGAGCCCGAGGCCTTTGCAGCCCAGCCTGACGACAGCCTGCACGTGCTGGCGCATGTGTTCAAGGTGGTGATGGACCCGTTCATCGGCAAGATGGGGGTGTTCCGGGTGCA
This sequence comes from Candidatus Skiveiella danica, assembly GCA_016721925.1. Classification (GTDB taxonomy): domain Bacteria; phylum Pseudomonadota; class Gammaproteobacteria; order Burkholderiales; family Burkholderiaceae_C; genus Skiveiella; species Skiveiella danica. The sequence goes on along the minus strand of JADKHE010000008.1, from coordinate 79,616 downwards.
TCAGGGCACGGTGCGCCGTGACGGGCAGCTGTTCGTCGGTTCGGCCAAGCGGCCCTTCAAGGTGGCGCACCTGTACCGGCTGCAGGGCAAGGACTACGTGGAGGTGCCCGCGCTGGTGCCGGGCGACATCGGTGCGGTGGCCAAGGTCGAGGAGATCGAGTTCGACAGCGTGCTGCACGACTCGCACGACGAAGACCACATCCATCTGAAGCCGCTGGCGTTTCCCCAGCCCATGCAAGGGCTGGCGGTGGAGACGCGGCGCAAGGGCGACGAGCAGCGGCTGTTCGAGATCCTGCACAAGCTGGAGCTGGAAGACCCCTGCTTCAAGGTCGAGCGCCATCCCGGCACCAACGAGACGGTGATCCGCGGTCTGGGCGAGATGCACCTGCGCGCCAAGATGGCCCGCATGCAGCAGCAGTTCAAGCTGGAGCTCGACACCCATGCACCGCAGATCGCCTACCGCGAAACCATCACGGCCAACGCCGAAGGTCATTGCCGTCACAAGAAGCAAAGCGGCGGCGCCGGGCAGTTCGGCGAGGTGATGCTGCGCGTGGAGCCGCTGGAGCGTGGCGCCGGTTTCGAGTTCGTCGACGTCGTCAAGGGTGGCGCCATTCCGGGCGTGTTCATGGCCGCCGTCGAAAAGGGCGTGCGCCAGGCGCTGGCCGACGGTGTGGTGGCGGGCTTCCCGGTGCACGATATCCGCGTCACGGTCTATGACGGCAAGACGCACGCGGTGGATGGCAAGGACATTGCCTTCGTCTCGGCCGGACGCAAAGCCACCATTGAAGCCATTCGCCTGGCCAAGCCCATGGTGCTGGAGCCGCTGGTCAATATCGAAGTGCTCTCGCCCGAGGCGTCGATCGGCGACCTGACCGGCGACCTCGCGAGCAAGCGCGGCCAGGTCACCGGGACGCAGCCGCGCGCCGATGGCAACGTATCCATCAGCGCCCTGATTCCTCTGGCCGAGCTGGACGAATACCAGGGCCGGCTGAAGTCGCTCACCGGCGGCAAGGGCTCCTACAGCATCACCTTCTCGCACTATGCGCAGGTGCCGGCCCAGACGCAGCAGCAGCTGGCCAGCAACTTCAAGGCGGAAGCGCTGGCGGACGACTGAGAGTGCACGCCGGCCGGGAACAAGCGCAGTGACAGGAGCACGGGCATGAGCCGCTTCCTGATTGCCTATTCCACGACCGACGGGCACACCCCGCGCATCTGCGCGCGGCTGCAGCACGTGATCGAAGGCCAGGGCCATGCTGTCACCGTGGTGCCACTGGCAGACGCCGAAGCGCTCGACCTGAACGGATTCGACCGCATCGTGCTTGGCGCCAGCATCCGCTACGGCAAGCACCAGCCGCAGGTGGCGCAGTTCATCGCCCGCCACCAGCCGGTGCTGGAGCGCACAGCGGGAGCGCTCTTCTCGGTGAACATCGTCGCGCGAAAGCCCGAGAAGAACCGCCCGGACACCAACCCCTACCTGCGCAAGTTCCTGGGGCAGATTGCCTGGAAACCTACGTATCTGGCGGTATTCGCGGGCAAGCTCGACTATCCCCGCTACCGGCCGTTCGACCGTTTCATGATCCGCCTGATCATGTGGATGACCAAGGGCCCGACCGACCCCAACGCGGTGATTGAGTTCACCGACTGGCAGCAGGTCGAAGCCTTCGGTCGGCAGGTCTGCGAACAGGTCTGATCCGCTTGCCCGTTCCTGGCGAGAGGCTCCGTGCCAAAGGCAGGGAGGTCCGCAACAGGTTTCGCCGGTGCATGAAAAAAGGCTGATCGCGAGACCAGCCTTCTGAAAAGAGGCGTCCGACCGGACGCCGTTCTCGCTTACTTCTTGCCGAACACCAGGTACATCGGCTCGTCCGACGTGGCGTGGCGGACCTGCGCGTTGTCAAACGCGGCAAAACCGAATCCGTAGCGTGCGCCCAGGTTGGCAAACTGCACGTCGAACTTGCTGCCGGTCACCAGCTTGCGGCTGACCACCGAGGTGTGCATGCCGTTCGCATAGGTGTTTACCGTCCGAACATCACCGCGGTCGGTTCCGGTCAACGGGTTGATGATGATCGAGGCCACCTCGTCGCCCGCCTTGAACTTGCTGTCGTCGAACGCGACTTCCTCGCCCTTCTTGATGTAATACGTGCCGCCGGCATTGGCGGCTTTGGCGTCACGGCCCATGAACGCCGGCTTGCCGTTGACGAGCGCGATATTGGTGTACTCGCCGCCCTGCGGGCCGGGGTCGCCCTTGCGGCCGGCGTTCGGAGCCGTCTTGGCGTCATAGCGTGTGTCGTCGGTGTACTGGTCGTCGACGAAGCCCAGCGGACCGGTTCGCTGCCCCTTCATGTGCCACATGTCCAGGATCTGGCCCGGCGTGTTGGTGTACTTGTTGCCGTAGGGCTTGGTTTGTCCTTCGTGGCAGGCCATGGCGCAACCTTCTTTGTCGAACTGCTTGGCTGTCGCCTCGTTGGTCGGCCAGAGCATGGCCCATTTGTCTTCGTAATAGACGTTGTCGTCGCCGCCCTTGTCCGCAGGATCCTTGAGCTTCTTCCAGGAGCCGTCGGCCTGCTTCTGGTAGGGGCCGCGGCGCACCGAGTTGGTCGGATCCTTGTACTGGATCAGCATGTAGAGCATGTCGGCGGTGTAGGCGGCCTTCAGGGTGACGGTGGATTCGCCCTTGTCGCCCGGCTTGGCGCCGAAGTTGACGCCACCCGTCAGCGCGGCCGACAACGGCTTGGCGCTGGCCCAGACCGGATCGGAGGCCCCGGCCGCCATGTTGGGTGCGGCGCTGGTGAACGTGGCCACCAGGGTATCCGCAGGCGTCTTGTCCTGGGTGGATTGGCAGCCCGCCAGGGCCAGCAAGGCCGTGCCCATCACAGCGGTGAACAGCTTCGTTGTCATCCTGATACTCCTTCGTTGATTGATAGGGCGTCCTGCCCGGATGTTCGACGCTTGATGCGGTGTCGGTCGCCGGAACCAGAACGGTCTCATGCAATGTGCGCCTGCCCGGGGGGGGGGATATTGATATGGGTCAAGCTGGTGGCAGGGTTGTCTGCTGGCACAGCCCGCGCATTGATCTGCATCAATCGATGGGCGCACGGCAGCACCGGCCCCCGAGGATCACTGACCCCCGCCGTAGAAGCGCTGGTTCCGGGCGTATGCCACAGCTGTCAACTCTGCGATCAAACGTCATGCGCCGGCCAGTCTCCCTGCCTCACGGCCGACCCTGTCCTCGTTCTTCGTCCTTGTCGCGGCCCTTTTCCTGACCTTGTCCTTGCCTGTTCTCCTGGGATGCACCCTTGCCTTTCGGCGCGTTTTCCGGGTTTGACCGAGGTGCCTGCTGCTCGCGTTGAGCGGCGCCCTGCTGGGGCTGCTGTCTCTGATCGTGCACGGCCGGCCCTGCGGGTTGCGACGGGGGGTGGGCTGGGGCTGACTTCTGCAACTCTTCACCGCCCCTTTGCGCAGGCTGGGCGCGTGGGCTCTGCTGGATCGGCTGTTGCGGGCTGGCACGCTGCCCTTCCTGGTGCACCGGGTAGCGCTCCTGTGAAGCGCCCGGTTGTCCCCGCGTGGAAGGCGCGGGACCCCTTTGCCGAGACTCTTCCTGGTACCGCTGTCTCACGTCATCGTCACGCGGCTGGTAGCGGTAATTCTGGTTGTGAATCTGTTGCTGCTGCTGATGCTGGGGATACCGATCGCCTGAATACTGGCGCTGGTAAACCGGAAGCGGTGCGGGCGCGGGCGCAGAGCTGCGGTTCCAGCGGTCCCATCCACTTCGCTGTTGCTCCCATCCGCGGCCCCAGTGCTCGCCCCAGCGTGGCGGGCCATCGGGCTGCCAACCGTAGAAGTAGGGGGGAGGGGACCGGTAGTAGCGGACCGGGATACGCAGCACGAACAACGGCACAGACTCCGGGCCCACCATGCCCCATGGCCCGTTGTACCAGGAGCTTGCATACCAGTTGTCGCCCTGGTACACCCAGTACATGCCATCGTAGAAGAAGAAATTCGAACTCAGGCGTGGCGCGTAATAGACTGGGTAGCCGGGCACCGGGACCATGTCGGGATAGGCCGGCAGGTTGATCCCGATGCTCAGGCCAGGAAGCCCGATGCCGATGCCAACGCTCACCTGGGCGATGGCCGACGTTGCGGATGCGAAAAACATCCAGAACACAAGAAACTGGTAGCGCATTTTTGCCCTTTCTTTGAAGCCGGTGACGGAGCGCTAGGCCCCCAGGAAGAGGCAACGCCCCTTCCCTCGAATCTCATCATTCGCCAGATGAACGGATTCGTCTGTTGCCTCGCGTACGCAATTCGTTTCCCAATGCGGCCGCGAAGGCTGCCTGGACGGCGTTGTGTCTGATCCGTTGATTTCCCTCAAACTGGACTGAACGCAAAATCCAGCCATGGAAACCCATCACGATCGGATCGGGCTGCTGGATTTCGGCCGCGCCGCGCTGGGTCTGCTGCCTTCGGCCATCAGTTCGCTGTGGGCGACGCTGAAGGTCTACGCGCTGACACCGGACAGCCACCAGTCGATCGGTTCGATACTGGAACACCAGGCCGAGAACGTCCCCGACAAGGACTGCCTGCTGTTCGAAGGCCAGCGCTGGAGCTACCGCGACGTCAACGCCTGGGCCAACCGCATTGCACATGTATTGAAGACTCATGGGGTGGGCCCGGGCGACACGGTCGGGCTGTTGTTCGAGAACTGTCCGGAATTGTTGGCATGTGTGGCGGCGGTGGCCAAGCTCGGCGCGGTCGCCGGCATGCTCAACCCCAAGCAGCGTGGCGCGGTGCTGAGCCACAGCATGCGGACCATCCAACCGCGGCTGATGGTGATCGGGGACGGCTGCCTGCCAGCGCTGCACTCGGCGAGCCCGGCGCAGCCCGACAGCGTGCCCAGGCTGTGGGCCGGCATGGGGCCGGTGCCTCGAGGCCGGGTCGACCTGCCCGCAAAACCCGGCCTGCCCTGCTACACGACCACGAATTGGATGTGCACAGTGTCACTGCTGACAGCTCCGGTGAGTTTGCTCGCCTGTCCACCTTGGTGGGTGCGAGCCTTTATGTCCGCGATAACTGTCAACCCAAGCAACGCGGCAGCAACGAGAACACGATCTTATTGTTCCGCCAGTACCAACCCAAGAGCGAACCTTCGGGCCTAGTGACGTCGCGACGCATCATGCGAATCAAGCATCTGCCAAGCAAGCGCCAACGTGCTTGCCAAGGCTTCAGAACTCCCTGCGGAAGTACGATGCAGGATGCGCCACTGCTGCCGGGTCTCGAAACAGAAATCGATTACTTCATTTCAATAGCACTTCTGAGAGTCCCTCAGGCGGCGTCCTCTAGCCAACTTGCGACCGCTGCGGCATCGCGCAGGGCAAGCCGCCAGGTGGTCGCGTGTTCCGGCAGCTCCAGCGGCAGCCGCAGCAGGCGCTTGTCCCGCGCCACCAGGGCAGTCAGTTTGCGCTGCGGGCCGGCGTAGAGCGCCAGATCCTCCAGCTTGTGCAGGCGCCAGCCGTCGCCGGGGTCGCCCTCAGCCGCCACGGCCAGCCATTCGTCACCCGCCGCAAAGCCTGCGCGTTCGGCGGCCCCGCCCCGCAGCACCACCTTGACCTGAATGCCCGCCGTTTCGGCGACGCGCAGGCCCAATCGCTGCGCCGGCTGCGCGGCATCCTCGTGGACACCGACGCCGTGTCGCTCTAGCAGCGCCTTGAGCGGCAAGTCGGAGGTGCCATGCACCCAGTCGGCCAGCTCGCGGCTGAAGTCGCGCCCGCCGAGCTCGGCCAGCACGGCCAAGAGGTCGTCCTCCTGCATCGGCCCGGCCTGGCAGCGTGTCCACAGCGCACGCATCACGGCGTCCAGCGAGGTGTGGCCCTCCTGGCGTAGCGTGAGGTCCAGGCACAGCGCCACCAGCGCGCCCTTGGTGTAGTAGCTGACGGTGGCGTTGGGGGTGTTCTCGTCCTGGCGATAGTACTTCACCCAGGCGTCAAAGCTGGCCTGCGCCACCGATTGCACGGCGCGACCCGGCGTCTGCAGCACCTGGTTGAGGGTCTTGTTCAGCAGTTTCAGGTAGAGCGCGTCGTCGATCAGGCCGGCGCGGCGCAGCAGCAGGTCGTCGTAGTAGCTGGTGAACCCCTCGAAGAACCAGAGCAGCCGGGTGTAGTTTTCCTGCGCGTAGTCGTAGCGCGTGAACTCGGCCGGCCGCAGGCGCTTGACGTTCCAGGTGTGGAAGTACTCGTGGCTGATCAGCCCCAGCAGGGTGGTGTAGCCATCGCTGGTCTTGGCTTCCCCCAGGCGGGGCAGGTCGCGCCGGCCGCAGATGAGCGCGGTGGAGTTGCGGTGTTCCAGGCCGCCGTAGCTGTCGTCCACGGCATTGAGCATGAACACGTAGGACTTGTGCGGCGGCTTTCGGCCGCCATGCCAGAAACGGATGGACGTTTCGCAGATTTTCTTCGTATCGGCCAGCAGGCGCGCGCCATCGAATGCCGGCGTGGCGCCGGAGACGACGAATCGGTGTGGCACGCCGCAGGCCTTGAAGGTGCCGCTCCAGAACGCGCCCAGCTCAAAAGGACAGTCGGCCAATTCGTCGTAGTCCGCCGCCTGGTAGGTGCCGAAGCCCTGCGCGTTGACCAGGAGCGCCGTCAGCCCCGTGGCCACTGACCAGGCCGGCCGGGCCTTGGGCGCGCGAATCTCCAGCGCATGCGGGCCTTGCGTATGCCCCTCGGCGCGCAGACACAGGCTGGTGCCATTGAAGAAGCCGCGGGAGGGCTCCAGCCAGGCGGTGCGCACCGACGCGTCGTTGGCGTACACGGTGTACGCCAGCTGAAGCGGCTGCCCGGCCTTGCAGGCCACCTCCCAGCTGCTCTTGCCGGTCTGCAGCACCTCCAGGGCACGGCGTCCCTGGCGAGCCTGCAGGCCTTGCAGGTTCTTCGCAAACTCGCGGATCAGGTAGCTGCCCGGAATCCAGGCCGGCAGCGTCAGGCGCTGCAGCGCGTCGGGTTCGGGCACCGTGAGGGTGACCTGGTACAGGTGGGTGTGCAGGTCGGGCATCTCGACCCGGTAGTGAACCGGGGCGCGGGTCTTGTGTGGGCTGGGCATCGTGCTGGCAAGAATAGCCGAGACCGCCTGACCCTGCCGGCCATCGGCGGCCGGCCAATTGTTTGGGGGATCAGGTTCCGGCGGCGCCGAACACGCAACTCAAGGTGGCCACCACCGTCAACCGCCAGCGCAGCGGCAACCAGTGCGCCAGACCGGCATCGGCCCAGGTCTTGCGGTCCACGGCGTAGCAGGCCACCAGAACCAGGCCCAGCAGCGGCAATCCCGCATAGGCGGGCATCAGCATCGACACCCAGGCCAGCAGGGAGGGCACGACGCCCCAGACCAGGTGAAAGGCGTGCCCGGGTGTCTGGGTGGTGGCGTAACGCAGGCCGATGCCCCAGTGAATGCCGCCGAGAAACGACACGATCGCCGCGCCATAGGCCGCCAGCGCGAGCGCCACAAAGGGATGCAGGTCGGGACTGACCAGCCAGAGCAGCAGCGCGAGCCCGACGAAGGGCGCCAGGCCGGCATAGCCAAGCCCGTCAATGAGGGCGCGGGTCGGATCGTGGTGCACGTTCAGGCGGATTCGGGGACGGGGCGCACGCCTTCGGTGTGGCGACGCTCAGGGTTTGGCTTCGGTGAGGAACTTTTCCACCTGCGCGGTGCCAATGGCCCCCGGCACGCGCGAGCCGTCGGCGAAGATCAGTGTCGGCGTGCCGGTGATCTTGTGCTTCTTGCCGAATTCGACGTTGCGCGTCAGGGCAGCCGCGTCACAGCTGGCCGCCGCCGGTTGCACGTCGCGAAGCATCCAGTCGTTCCAGGCCCGTGCCTTGTCCTTGGCGCACCAGATGTTCTTCGACTTGTCGGTCGAGTCCTTGCTCAGGATGGGGTAGAGAAACATGTGGATCGTGACGTTGTTGACCTTTTGCAGGTCGGCCTCGAAGCGCTTGCAATACCCGCAATTCGGATCCTCGAACACCGCCAGCTTGCGTTTGCCGTCGCCACGCACGATGGTGAAAGCGTCTTTCAGCGGCAGGGAGTTGAAGTCGATGGCGGTGAGCTTCTCAATGCGCTCCTCGGTCAGATTGCGCCGCTGCTTGGTGTCGATCAGGTTGCCCTGGATCAGAAAATTGCCCTCGGCATCGGTGTAGACGATGTCCGTGCCGTTGATGCGCACCTCGTACAGGCCGGGCATGGGCGACTTGGTGATTTCGTCGATTTTCGGCAGCTGCGGGATGCGCTCGCTGAGATTCTTGCGGATCGCGGCCTCCTGCGCGAAGGCGCCGCAGGCGACGGCCAGGGCAGCGAGGGACAGGATGGCTTTCAGTGCGTTTTTCATGGAAGGTCCGTTGGGGTTCGGTTCAGATGCCGGATGGCGTGCCCATGGCCCGTCGCGCCACCCAGCCCTTCAGCGGGCCGCTGCGGTCAAAGCTGCTCATGCCCCAGTTGCGCAGGGCTTGGGCTGGGCCGCCGGCCAGCGAAAACAGCTGTTGCAGCCCGTCGGTGGCAAGACCGGTGGAAAGTACATCAGCCTGTCGGGCGCGTTCGTAGCGTCGCAGCAGCTTCAGGTCGCCAGGGCTGCGCCAGTCTTCGCGAGCCTGCAGGACCTGCGACAGTGCGGCGACGTCCGCCAGGCCCAGGTTCAGGCCTTGCCCCGACAGCGGGTGCACGGTGTGGGCGGCATCGCCGGCCAATGCCCAGCCCGGGCCCACCCAGCGGGCGGCCCGCGCCAGCTGCAGCGGCCAGCTGGCGCGTTCGCCCTGCAGCGTGAGCCGGCCCAGCGTGTGGTGGCTGGCGTTCTCCAGCATCAGGGCGAAATCCTCCGGGCTGGCGGCAAGCAGATCGGGTACGCGTTCATGAGGAACAGACCAGACAACGGCCACGGAGTTCCCGTGCGGACCGCCCAAAGGGAGAAAAGCCAGGATTTCGCCTTTGGAAAACCATTGCCAGGCGGTCTGGCCGTGGGGTCTTTCGGTCGACAGGCGGGTCGCGATGGCGTGCTGTCCGTAAGGTTTGACGTTGAAATCCACGCCGAACTCGGCGCGGGTGCGGCTCGACTTGCCTTCGCAGACCACGGTCAGCGCGGCTTCGGCCGGGACGTCCATCACTTCGATGAGCGGCTGGAAACGCACCGCGTCCGCCAGTTGCCCTTCCAGCGCCGGAACGTCGACGATCCAGGTCAATGCCGCGCTGCCCTGTTCGCTGGCGTCGAACCGCACCGACCCACCGTCGTCACCCTGCACGTCCATGCGCAGCACCGGGGTGGCCGAAACCTCCGGGGGCCAGCAGCGCAGAGATTCGAGCACGGCCCGGGATGCGGCATTCAGGGCGTACGCGCGCACATCGCCATGCCCGCTGGCGTTGACCGTGGCGCTGCCGGCCGGGGCCACGAGTGCCACGCGCAGCCGTTCCCGGGCCAGCAACAGCGCCAGCGTGCGCCCGACGATGCCGGCGCCGCGGATGCAGATGTCATAGGTGTTTGCCATGCGGGGGATTGTAGGAGGCAGGGCAGAATCGGGTTTCCTGCGGCCGCCAGGCTGCCCACCCTCCCGTCCCCGCAAGGTCCTGCCCGTGAGCCAAGCCGATCCAGACGTCACCGCCACCATTGCCGCCCTCGTGGTCTACCCGGTCAAGTCCTGTTCCGGCGTGCCGGTCAACGAAGCGGTGCTGACCGAGGCCGGGCTCGACCTGGACCGGGCCTGGATGGTGGTGGACGCGCAGGGTGAATTCGTGAGCCAGCGCGAGCTGCCGCGCATGGCGCTGATCCGGCCCCAGCTCAAGACCTACGAGATCATCCTTCGCGCGCCCGGCATGCTGGCGCTGCACCTGGCGATCGATGCGGTCGAGCAGCCGGTGCGGGTGCGCGTCTGGGACGACGAGGTTCCGGCTTACGACATGGGCGCGGTCGCGGCGCAATGGTTCAGCGATTTCCTGGGCCAGCCGCTGCGGCTGGTGCGCTTCGATCCGGCGCACCGGCGCCTGTCCAGCCTGAAGTGGACGGGCGGCATCGAGGCGCCGAACCAGTTCAGCGATGGCTTTCCGGTGCTGGTGACCAGCGAGGCTTCGCTGGACGATCTCAATGGGCGCCTGCAGGCAACCGGCCACCGCCGCGTCGAGATGGACCGGTTCCGGCCCAACCTGGTGCTCAGAGGGGTGCAGGCGCACGACGAGGATCGGCTGGAGGTGCTGCGCATCGCGACCGAGGCGGGCGTGGCCGAACTGAAGCCGGTCAAGCCCTGTGCCCGCTGCCCGATCCCCAATATCGACCCGGCCACGGCCGAATCCGAGCCTGCGGTGGGGAATACCTTGCAGGCGTACCGGCGCGACAGCCGCCTCAATGGTGCCGTCACCTTCGGGATGAACGCCATTGTGCTGAAGGGTGACGGGCAGCTGCTGCGCGTCGGCCAGTCCGTGGGCGCGAACTTCCGTTTCGATTGAGGCCCCGAGCCTCCCGGCGCGCGAGGCCGACCAAGGTCGGCATGCCAGGAGGCACCGCCGGTAAAATGCCCGGTTCACCCCAGATTCTCCGAAAGCCCTGACATGAGCCTCCAATGCGGCATCGTGGGCCTGCCCAACGTCGGCAAGTCCACCCTCTTCAACGCGCTGACCAAAGCCGGCATCGCCGCCGAAAACTATCCCTTCTGCACCATCGAGCCCAACACGGGCGTGGTGGAAGTGCCCGACCCTCGTCTGCAGCAGCTGGCCGCCATCATCCACCCTGAGCGCATCGTGCCGGCCATCGTCGAGTTCGTCGACATTGCCGGCCTGGTCGCGGGCGCCAGCCAGGGCGAGGGTCTGGGCAACCAGTTCCTGGCGCACATCCGCGAGACCGACGCCATCGTCAACGTGGTGCGCTGCTTTGAAGACGACAACGTGATTCACGTCGCCGGCAAGGTGGACCCGATCTCCGACATCGAAGTGATCCAGACCGAGCTCTGCCTGGCCGACCTCGGCACGGTGGACAAGACTCTGCAGCGCAGCATCAAGGCCGCCAAATCGGGTAACGACAAAGACGCCGCCAAACTGGTGGCGGTGCTGACCAAGGTGCAGGCTGTGCTCAACCAAGGCCAGCCGGTGCGGACGATGGATTTGTCGAAGGACGAACTTGTCATTCTCAAGCCGCTGTGCCTGATCACGGCCAAGCCGGCCATGTTCGTCGGCAACGTGAGCGAGACCGGCTTCGAGAACAATCCTTTCCTGGACCGCCTGAACGAATACGCCGCCACGCAGAATGCGCCCGTGGTGGCCATCTGCGCCAAGATGGAAGCCGACATGGCCGACATGAGCGACGAGGACCGCGCCCTGTTCCTGCACGAGATGGGCCAGGACGAACCCGGTCTGAACCGCCTGATCCGTGCCGCCTTCAAGCTGCTGGGCCTGCAGACCTACTTCACTGCCGGCGTAAAGGAGGTGCGCGCCTGGACCATCCACATCGGCGACACCGCACCGCAGGCAGCCGGCGTGATCCACGGCGACTTCGAGCGCGGCTTCATCCGCGCCCAGACCATCGCTTTTGACGAGTACATCGCCCACAAGGGCGAGCATGGCGCCAAGGAGGCCGGCAAGATGCGCTCGGAAGGCAAGGAGTACGTGGTCAAGGACGGCGACGTGCTCAACTTCCTGTTCAACGTCTGAGCGGCCGATCCGGGCTGTGCCGGCATTTCGAAGACCCTTGTGAAGCGCTCTTCAGCATGGTTTCAGGCGATTTTCCGACGGTTCCCGGCGTCGGATGGTCACTGAATGCTACATAAAAGATAGCGTCATCCGATCATCGGCAGCTTGCCCGGGAAGACCCAGAGCAGACTGGCGGTCATGATCACGTAGCGCGCCAACTTGCCGACGGCCATGTAGGCCAAGCAGGGCCAGAACGGCAGCTTGAGCCAGCCGGCCACCGCGCACAGCGGATCGCCCACTGCGGGCAGCCAGGCCAGCAGGCAGGCCTTGGGGCCGAGCTTCTCCAGCCACTCCAGCGCCTTGATGTGCGTGGCCGAGTGGCGGTATTTGTCGACGACTTCGTGGGCGCCCAGGCCCATCCACCAGGTCAGTGCACCGCCCAGGGTATTGCCGGCGGTGGCCACCAGCACGGCGGACCAGAACAGGTCGGGGTTGAGCTTGACCAGCCCGAAGACGGCCGGTTCGGAGCCCATCGGCAGCAGGGTGGCCGAAACGAATGCGACCACGAACACCGTGCTCAGGCCGTACTCGGGCAGGGCAAGCTGGGTGAGAAGGTGTTGCAGCCAGGCTTCCATGGAGGTCAGTGTAGCGGTGGCGCCCTCGAAGCCGAGATGGCGTGCCGGCCCGCATTTCAATTGCTGAAAAATTGGGCATATACAATTCCGTCACCGAACCTCGCCGCCCCAGCCCTTTCCCCCCTTTCCTGCCTGCACGCGCCAATGAACATCGGACCGCATGTCCTGCCGAACAACGTGTTTGTCGCGCCGATGGCGGGCGTCACGGACCGGCCGTTCCGCCAGTTGTGCCGGGAGTTCGGTGCCGGCCATGCGGTCAGCGAGATGGTGACCTCACGACGCGACCTCTGGCACACGCTGAAGACGTCGCGGCGCGCCAACCACGACGGCGAGCCCGGGCCGATCGCGGTGCAGATCGCCGGCACCGACGCACCGATGATGGCCGAGGCCGCGGCCTTCAACATCGACCGGGGCGCGCAGATCATCGACATCAACATGGGCTGCCCGGCCAAGAAGGTCTGCAACAAGTGGGCCGGTTCTGCCCTGATGCAGGACGAGCCTTTGGCGCTCTCGATCATCGAGGCGGTGGTCGCGGCCTGCGCTGCGCAAGGCGTACCGGTGACGCTGAAAATGCGCACCGGCTGGTGCCAGAGCGAGAAGAATGCGGTGCGACTGGCGCGTGCCGCCGAGTCGGCTGGCGTGGCGCTCGTGACGGTGCACGGGCGCACGCGCGAGCAGGGCTACAAAGGCGAGGCGGAATACGAAACCATTGCCGCCGTGAAGGCCGCGTTGCGGGTGCCGGTGGTGGCCAACGGCGACATCGACTCGCCGCACAAGGCTCGGGCGGTGCTGCAGGCCACGGGCGCCGACGCCGTCATGGTCGGCCGCGCGGCGCAGGGCCGCCCCTGGATCTTTCGCGAGATCAACCACTTTCTGAACACAGGGGAGCTGTTGGCGCCGCCACTGGTGGCCGAGGTGCGCCGCGCGCTGTTGGAGCACCTGCACGATCACTACAGCCTGTACGGTGCCTATACCGGTGTGCGCTCGGCTCGAAAGCACATTGCCTGGTATGTCCGCGAACTGCCCGGCGGCGACGCGTTCCGCAGCCGCATGCTGGCCATCGACGACTGTGAGCAGCAGGTTCAGGCAGTGGCCGTTTTTTTTGATGCGCTGGGCGCCGCGATGGACCGTTTGGCAGCGAACCGCCGTGTCGGACCCGACCACATGAATCAAGCCTTACTGGAAAACGCTGAATGAGCAACAAGACCATCGACGAATGCGTGCGTGCCAATCTGGAGACCTATTTCCGCGACCTGCATGGCACCGAACCGGGCGGCATGTACGACATGCTGATCAGGGCGGTTGAAAAACCCTTGCTCGATGTCGTGATGGAGCAGGCGCAGCAGAACCAGTCCCGAGCTGCCGAATGGCTGGGCCTGAACCGCAACACGCTGCGCAAGAAGCTCGTCGAACACAAGTTACTCAAGTGACGTCGCGCGTCACTCACCCCGCCATGAATGCACTGATTTCCGTATCCGATAAGACCGGCGTTGTTGACTTCGCCCGGGCCCTGCACGCGCTGGGCATCAAGCTGATTTCCACCGGCGGCACCGCCAGGCTGCTGGCAGAGCAGGGCCTGCCGGTAACCGAGGTGGCGCAAGTCACCGCATTTCCCGAGATGCTTGATGGCCGCGTGAAGACGCTGCATCCCAAGGTCCATGGCGGCCTGCTGGCGCGGCGCGATGTGCCGGAGCATATGGCGGCACTTGCTGCGCAAGGCATCGACACCATCGACCTCCTGGTGGTCAACCTGTACCCGTTCGAGGCCACGGTGGCCAAGGCTGGCTGCACGCTGGCCGACGCGATCGAGAACATCGACATCGGCGGTCCGGCCATGGTGCGCAGCGCCGCCAAGAACTGGGCCGATGTGGGCGTGCTGACCGATGCTTCGCAGTACCCGGCGGTGCTCGAAGAGCTCCAGGCCAACGGCAAGCTGTCCGCCAAGCTGCGCTTTGCGCTTTCGGTGGCCGCCTTCAACCGCATCGCCCAGTACGACGGCGCGATTAGTGACTATCTGTCGTCCGTCACATTTGAAGAGAACAAGCTGTCCGAGGCTTATGTGCCCGCGCGTTCGCTGTTCCCTGGCCAGTCCAATGGCCAGTTCATCAAGGTGCAGGATCTGCGCTATGGGGAGAACGCCCACCAGGAGGCCGCGCTGTACCGTGACCTCTACCCTGCGCCGGGCTCGCTTGTCACCGGCGTGCAGTTGCAGGGCAAGGAACTGTCCTACAACAACATCGCCGACGCCGATGCCGCGTGGGAATGTGTCAAGGGCTTCGACGCGCCGGCCTGCGTGATCGTCAAGCATGCCAACCCCTGCGGCGTGGCCGTGGGCAGGGATGCGTTGGAGGCTTACAGCAAAGCGTTCCAGACCGATCCGACCAGTGCCTTTGGCGGCATCATTGCCTTCAACCGCTCGGTAGACGGCGCGGCCGCCCAGCAGGTGAGCAAGCAGTTCGTCGAGGTGCTGATGGCGCCCGATTTCACGCCGGAGGCCCTGGACATCTTCAAGGCCAAGGCCAATGTGCGCCTGATGAAGATCGAGCTGCCCGCAGGGGGTGCCACGGCCTGGGAGCAGGGCCGCAATGCGATGGACGCCAAGCGGGTGGGTTCGGGCCTGCTGCTGCAGACCGCGGACAACCACGAAATGGCACTGGCCGATCTCAAGGTGGTGACAAAGGTGCAGCCCACGGCCGGGCAGTTGCAAGACCTGCTGTTCGCCTGGAAGGTGGCCAAGTACGTCAAGAGCAACGCGATTGTCTTCTGCGCCAACGGCATGACCATGGGCGTGGGGGCGGGGCAGATGAGCCGGCTGGACTCGGCGCGCATCGCCAGCATCAAGGCCCAGCACGCCGGCCTGTCGCTGGCCGGTACCGTCGTGGCGAGCGACGCCTTCTTCCCGTTCCGTGACGGCCTGGATGTGGTGGTGGATGCAGGCGCAACCTGCGTGATCCAGCCAGGCGGCTCCATGCGCGACCAGGAGGTTATCGACGCGGCCGACGCACGCGGCGTGGCAATGGTGTTCAGCGGGGTGCGGCACTTCCGCCATTGAGAATCTGGCAACGCCCCTCGCGGGGGCCCGCGGCAGGCAAAAGGCGGCTCATAAGCCGCCTTTTTGCATTCAATAGACTGCTTCCCAGCGTCAAATGGTCACATAGTGCTACTGAAGTTATAGTAATTTGAAGACTTCACGCGCCAGGCTGACGGTCTCGGCAAGGTCCGCGTCCTTGTGTGCGGCGCTGACGAAACCCGCTTCGTAGAGCGCTGGCGCTATGTAAACGCCACGGTCCAGCAGGCCATGAAACAGCTGGTTGAATCGTGCGCCGTCGGTTTTCATGACCTGCGGATAGTTCTGCGGCAGCGCATCAAGCAGGAAGAAGCCGAACATGCCGCCTTCGCTGTCGGCGCTGAACGCCAGGCCTTCCGCAGCGGCTGCGTTGCTCAGGCCGTCGACCAGCAAGCGGGTCTTGCGTGTCAACTCGTCGAAGAATCCCGGCTGGCTGATTTCACGCAAGGTGGCCAGGCCGCAGGCGGTGGCGACCGGGTTGCCCGACAGCGTGCCCGCCTGGTACACCGGGCCGAGCGGAGCCATCTGCTCCATGAGGTCGCGCCGTCCGCCAAATGCGGCCAGGGGCATGCCGCCACCGATCACCTTGCCCATCACCGTGATATCGGGCTGGAAGCCGGCAATGTCGCGCGAATAAACGCTCTGCGCGCCGCCGAGCGCCACTCGGAAACCGGTCATGACTTCATCAAACACCAGCAGCGCGCCGTGTTCTGTGCAGAGCTCGCGGCAGCGCCGCATGAAAGGCACCGAGGTGCGCACAAAGTTCATGTTGCCGGCGATCGGCTCGATCATCACGCAGGCCAGCTCCGGCCCGTGCAGCGCGAAGGCCTCTTCCAGTTGCGCGAGGTTGTTGTATTCGAGCACCAGCGTGTGCTGGACGACCTCGGGCGGCACGCCAGCACTGGTCGGATTGCCAAACGTGGCCAGCCCTGAGCCGGCCTTGACCAACAGCGCATCGGCGTGGCCGTGGTAACAGCCCTCGAACTTGATGAACTTGCTGCGGCCGGTGGCGCCGCGGGCCAGCCGGATCGCACTCATTGCGGCCTCGGTGCCCGAACTGACCAGCCGGACCATCTCCAGCGAAGGCACCCGACGGATGATCTCCTCGGCCAGTTCAATTTCACGTTCGGTCGGTGCGCCAAACGAAAACCCGTCCAGCGCCGCCTTCTGCACCGCTTCCAGCACCGCCGGGTGGCCGTGGCCCAGGATCATCGGACCCCAGGAGCCGATGTAGTCGATGTAGCGCTGGTCGTTCGCATCCCAGAAATAGGGCCCTTGGGCACGTTTCACAAAGCGCGGCGTACCGCCCACGGCCCGGAAGGCGCGCACCGGCGAGTTGACCCCGCCGGGGATGACCTGGCGGGCGCGCTCGAACAGGTTCACGTTGGCATCAGTGTTTGGTTTCATTGAAGGGCATTTCGTAAAGGTCGGGGGCTGCGGCACTTTCATCATCCTCGGCATCGTCGTCCTCGGGTTGGGCCCAGAAAAGGCGGTCCGGAACGACCGCGCCCATGCCGGGCCGAAAACCCGCGTCCAGGCAACGGTCCAGATAACTCAGCGCTTCGCTGGTGGCTTCCGAGAGGTCGCTTCCGGCTCCGATCAGTGCGGCCAGCGCGGCCGCCAGTGTGTCGCCGGCGCCCGCGAAAGAGGCATCGAATCGCTCGAACTTCTCGCTGCCCATGACGGTCTGCGGTGTGGCCAGCACGTTCTCGATGAACTGGTCGGGCAGAACAATGCCGGTGACCAGCACGTAGGAAACGCCCATCTCGGCTGCCGCCTTGGCGATGTCGCGCGCACTCGGGCTCTTGTCCGACGTCCAGTCCGGCAACAGCCAGCGCCACAAGGTACTGTGGTTTCCTACCAACACGGTGGTTTGTGGCAACAGCAGTTCGCGGACCGCATCCTGGTAGGTGTCGATCTGCCCCTCCTCCCACCAGGAAAGGTCGGGCATCCAGGCAATCAACGGGACCTCGGAATAGTCGGAGGCCAGTTCGGCAATCGCGCTGACATTCTCGGGGCTTCCGGCAAAACCGACCTTGATGACCTGCACCGGCGCATCCTCGAGGATGGCTCGCGCCTGCTCGGCGACCGCCTCCTCCTCAAAGGCGAAGAAATCGAAGATCCGGGTGGTATCGCGGACATAGGCGCCCGTGACCACCGGCAAGGCATGACCGCCGACCGATGCAATGGACAGGACGTCACCGGTCACTCCACCGGCACCCGTAGGGTCGCTGGCGTTGAACACCAGAACGCTGGGCGGCGCAGCGTCCTCGGAGCTTGGCGTCAAGGGTTCCGGGGAGGGAGGCGGTTTCGGGTTTGTCATGAGCCTGAAAGCGGGCGTAACTCGGTGTCAATGGCCGGGATCAGCCGTCTTGCCTCTATACAATGATTGCATTCTATGTGAAGGCCTTTTAAGCTGTGACCAATTCGACGAAGACGTGGATGTGCCTGATTTGCGGGTGGATTTATGACGAAGCTGCGGGCGCACCGGATCACGGGATCGCGCCCGGTACGCTTTGGGCCGATGTCCCCATGAACTGGACGTGTCCCGAATGCGGTGCCCGCAAGGAAGACTTCGAGATGGTGGAAATCTGAGGCCTGGCCCGGACTTCGGTCCGGGACGATGCGGGAACCGAAACATAGCCAGGAGTGCAATGCAGTGAGTTCGACTGGATCGGGATACAAGGTGCTGGTCATCGATGACAGCAACACGATACGCCGCAGTGCGGAGATTTTCCTCAAGCAGGGTGGGCATGAAGTGTTGCTCGCCGAGGATGGTTTCGATGCGCTGGCAAAGATCAATGACTTCCGCCCCGACATGATCTTCTGTGACATCCTGATGCCGCGCCTGGATGGTTACCAGACCTGCGCGATCATCAAGAAAAACGTGAATTTTTCCTCGATTCCTGTGGTCATGCTTTCATCCAAGGATGGCGTGTTCGACAAGGCTCGAGGTCGTATGGTGGGGTCGCAGGACTACCTGACCAAGCCGTTTACCAAGGATCAACTGCTTCAGGCCGTCGCGCAGTTCGGTTCCGCCAATCAAGGAGTAATGTGATGACCATCCAGAAAGTGTTGATCGTTGACGATTCGAAGACTGAGTTGATGCACCTGACGGGCCTGCTCCAGAAGAACGGCTTTTCCGTGAAGACGGCCGAAAACGCCGAAGATGCCTTTCGTCGATTGGCCGAGGAAAAACCCGACCTGATCCTGATGGATGTGGTGATGCCGGGGCAGAACGGATTTCAGCTGACGCGGGCGATATCCCGCGACCCGCTCTACAAGGACGTTCCCATCTTCATGTGCACCAGCAAGACGCAGGAGACCGATCGGGTGTGGGGTTTGCGTCAAGGGGCGAGAGACTACATCACCAAGCCGGTTGAAGTCACCGATCTGCTGGCAAAGATCAGCGCCCTGAACTGATCGTCCGCCCATGGCCAGTCGTGAAGCACTCCGGGCCTTTCAGAGCCGCCTTGCCAACCGGTTGCAGGAGGCCCGCACAACAGGCGCAGCTGCAGCTTGGCTTGCCGTCGAGGCCGCGGACGCCAGATACCTGTTTCCACTCAATCACGCGGGCGAAATTTTTCCATGGCGGACGGTTCAGGCTGTTCCGCACGCCCGGGATTGGTTCCTTGGCGTCGTCAACCTGCGCGGCGGCGTCAGCGGCGTCGTTGATCTTGGGGCGTTTGTGAAGCATGCGCCGCCGTCACATCGCAGTGATCTGGCGCAGAGCCAGTGCCGGCTTGTGGCATTCAGCGATGCCCTGAACATCAATTGCGTGGTTCTGATCGACAAGCTGCTGGGGCTGAAAAGCGTCGAGTCGTTTGTTGCTTCAAATCCGCCTGCCGCTGATGCCCCGGAGTTTTTCGGTCACAGCTATGTCGATTCGCAAGGTGCCGCGTGGCAGGAAATCAATCTGCAGGCACTTTCTCTCAATCCCCAGTTTCTCAGCATCAGTGCTTAAGTCCCAGGAAGGGTGTCACCATGTCCGTAATTGACCAGATCAACAAGCTTCTAGGCAAGAACGCCTCGCCCGCGCAGGCGCCGACCGATGCATCGCCGGCTGCAGAGGTGTTCGGCGACCAGGACCGGGCAGACGACCGCATGCCTGCGGCAGAAAGCGGGCAATTCAGCACGGCGGACTTTCCCGACAGCAAGATAGCGCTTGGCGCGGGCGGCAATGAAGGGGGCGGCAATGAAGGGGCGGCCGAGCTGCTCACTCTGCCAGTGTTGGGTACCCGCAGCATCGTTCAGCACCAGCGGATTCTGGCTGTGTTGCTGGGTACAGCCCTCGTGATTCTGACCGGCGTGACTTTCTTCGCGCTCAATCAGGCCGACAAGGTTGCCCAACAGGTGGCGGCAACCGGTCAGGCATTGATGCAGTCGCAGCGGCTGGCCAAATCGGTTTCACAGGCGCTGGTGGGCAGTCCCCAGGCTTTTCCGGATGTCCGTGAGAGCGCCGGCGTCCTGGCCAAGACCGTGCGTGGCTTGCGCGACGGTGATTCCGAATCGGGTCTCAAGGAAGTGCCACAGGCGGAAATGGGTGATGTCGACAAGGCCATTCCCCTGGTTGACCGGGCTGAGAAGAGTGCCAACACCGTGATGAGCCAGCAAAAGATCCTGACCCAGGTGGGCACCGCGCTGCGCACGATCAACCGGCAGTCGTCCGACCTCCTGGAGATCGCGGAAACCATTTCTTCCCTGAAGCTGCAGCAGAACGCTGCCGCCGCGGAGATTTCAGCGTCTGGTCAGCTGGTGATGTTGACGCAACGTATCGGCAAGTCGGCCAACGAATTCCTGACGATGGAAGGCGTGAGCCCCGAGGCTGTCTTCTTGCTGGGCAAAGACCTGAATTCGTTCAAGGAAATTGGCCAGGGGCTGCTTGATGGCAGCCCTGAGCTTCGTCTGGCCGGTTCCAAGGATCCCCAGACACGGGAACGGCTTGAAGCATTGCTCAAGCTCTATGAGGACACACGGGGTCAGGCGGGCGCAATCCTGGGCAACCTTCAGGGCCTGGTTTCCGCGCGCGAGGCGCAGGCCTCGATCGTTGCCGACAGCGAGCCGCTGCGCCGGGTACTTGAAGACCTGCAGGCCAAACTGTCGGCGCGTACGGGCCTCGGCGCTGGCGCCTTGGCCATCCTTTTGCTATCCGCGTTGCTGGCCCTTCTGTTCGCGGGCGGATTGGCCTATGTCCAGCTGCAGGACAGCCGTCAGCGTCAGCGGGTTGCGGAAAGCCAGCGCCTGGACGCTGAACGTCAGGAACAGGAAGCCAAACGCGTCAATGACGCCAACCAGGCCGCCATTCTGCGTTTGATGAACGAGCTGCAGACGGTGGCCGAGGGTGACCTGACGCAGGAAGCCACCGTGACCGAAGACATCACGGGCGCCATCGCCGACTCGGTGAACTACACCGTCGAGGAACTTCGCATGCTGGTCGGCAACGTTCAGAACACGGTCACCCGGGTGGCGCAGACGACGTCGCAGGTGGAGAACACGTCGACCGAACTGCTGGCAGCCTCGACCGAGCAGCTGCGTGAAATTCGCGAAACCGGCCAGTCGGTGCTGGACATGGCGGCCCGAATCAACGTGGTGTCATCGCAGGCCCAGGAATCGGCTTCGGTGGCGCGCAATTCTCTGATGGCCGCGGAGTCGGGCCTGTCCGCAGTGCAGAATGCGATCGGCGGTATGAACTCCATCCGCGACCAGATCCAGGAAACGTCCAAGCGGATCAAGCGGCTGGGCGAATCGTCCCAGGAGATCGGTGAAATCACCGAACTGATTTCGGACATTACCGAACAGACCAACGTGCTGGCCTTGAACGCCGCCATTCAGGCAGCGTCTGCCGGCGAAGCCGGGCGCGGCTTCTCGGTGGTTGCGGAAGAAGTGCAACGACTCGCTGAACGCTCTGCCGACGCGACGCGCCAGATCTCCGCGCTGGTGAAGGCGATTCAGACCGACACGCAGGACGCGGTTGCGGCCATGGAGCGTTCGACGCAGGGCGTGGTCGAGGGAGCCAGGCTGTCGGACAACGCCGGTACGGCGCTAACGGAGATCGACCGTGTGTCGCGTCAGCTGGCGGACCTGATCGCTCAGATCTCAGACTCCGCTTCGCGCGAAGCTGTTTCGGCGAACGAGGTGGCCGGAAACATCCAGCACATCTTCGCTGTGACCGAGCAGACCGGCGAAGGCACACGCTCCACGGCCAATCAGGTGCGCGAACTGTCACGAATGGCCGAAGAACTTCGCGAATCGGTTGCGCGATTCAAGATCGCCTGATCCGCGACTTTAGTTGACCCTCGCCCCTAACTTGCGGAGTTCGCCCAGTCATGCAAATTGAAGACGCTGTCGATGGGGCCGTTTCGGCTGCCGGTGTGGCGGACCTGGGGCCGCTGGCTTGGGTGCTCGATGAGCTGCGCAAGTCGCTGGAAGTCGCCAACAAGTCGTTGAAACGGTATGTGCGGGACGCTGAGGCCGCGCGGGGAACAGACTTGGCCTCGGTCGATGCGAGCCAGCTGCGCATGGCCCGTCAGCACATGCATCAGGCGGTTGGCGCCCTTGAAATGGTCGGTCTGCTCGCTCCGGCGCACATGCTCCGGGCCATGGAGGCAGCCGTTCAGCAGTTCGTGCAACGCCCGGAGCGCTGCAACGAAGCCTCTGCGGCCCTTCTCGAGCGCGCGAGTTTTGCCTTGCTGGAGTATCTGGACGTCATCATGGGCGGCGTCCAGGAGTCGGCGGTTGGCCTCTTCCCTCAATACCGTGATGCACAGGTGCTCGCGGGCGCTGAGCGCATCCATCCAGCCGACCTGTGGCCGGTTGAATGGCGATGGATTCGGCCTGATGTCGATCTCGACGGGGCGGTTTCCCTCGCCGGGGATGGTTCCGATCGCGGCCGCATGGATCAAGCCGTTTTGCGGCTCATGCAGAAGGGCGACACCACAGCCGCGGCGGAATTGCGTGACCTGAGCCTGGCTGTGGTGAAGCTGAATCCCCAAGGCGCGGAGGGAGTCTTCTGGATTCTCTGTTCGGGCTTTTTCGAGGCCGTCGCATCCGGCTCGCTTCCGGTGGATCTGTATGTCAAGCGGGCCGCATCCCAGGTTCTGATGCAATTTGCGGCCGAACCCCGCGGCGAACGGCATGTATCGGAGCGAATGGCCAAGGAGCTGCTGTTCTTCTGCGCACAGGCCTTGCCGGAAACCGGCCCGAAAACCCGGCACCTGGAGGCTGTTCGCAAGGCATATGACCTTGGCCGTTTTGTACCGGTGGACTACGAGTCCCGCCGGTATGGACGCTTTGATCCTGCCGTAGTCGCTCAGGCTCGCAAACGCATCGAAGCGGTCAAGGAAGCATGGTCTGCGCTGGCCGGTGGCGACGTCGTACGGCTCAAGAATATCGCGGACCAGTTCGGTCTGGTCGCGGACTCCATCATCAAGCTGCACCCACGCAGCGAGCGGCTGGCCGGCGGACTGAAGCACGCTGCCGAAGTCACGCAGCGCTCAGGCAAGGCGCCAGCAGCTGAAGTGGCTCTCGAAGTGGCCACGGCCGTGCTGTATCTGGAGGCCGCGCTGACCGACCGAAACCAGGATGAACGCGAACTGGCACAGCGCACCGATCGCCTGGCTGAACGTCTCGAGCAGGTCTGTGGCGGAAACAGCGCCGAACCGCTGGAAGCATGGATGGAGGAGTTGTATCGGCGTGTCAGTGACCGGCAGACCATGGGGACCGTGGTCGGGGAATTGCGCGCGACCCTGTCGGAAGCCGAAAAGGCGTTGGACCAGTTCTTCCGCAACCCGGACGATACGACCGCCCTCACGCCGGTTCCTGGCTTGCTGGCACAGATGCGGGGTGTGCTATCGGTGCTGGGGCTGGATCAGGCTTCGCAGGCGGTTGTCAGCATGCGCGACAACGTCGAGGAGATGCTGGTCACGAAGGTCGACGTCGAGCTCGCGCCAATGGCGGGGACTTTTGACCGGCTGGGAAACAATCTGGGTGCCCTCGGATTGTTGATCGACATGCTCAATTACCAGCCGGCTTTGGCCAAGAAGCTGTTTGTCTTCGATCCCGAACTGGGCGAACTGAGACCCGTGATGGGCCGCGCCACAACCAACGGGACGATCGGGTTGCCGGCATCCGATCATCCGGTGCTGCCCGTGTCTCAAGAGACCACGCGGGACGGCCAAGGCGCCGCTTCCCAATTTCTGGGCGACGCGAGTGCCGCGTCACTGGGGCCAGACTGGGCGTTGGACCTTGCTTTGCCCGGACCCATTCCTGATGAAGTCCGCGAACTCGCCAGGCAGGAAGTTGGCTCAGTGGAAGGCGTGCTGCCAGACATGGGTCTGCCGCCGATGGCGGTCGAACCGAGCGAGGGTTCAGGGCACGAGGCGTCCCGGGTCGAGGTCACAGAAATTGACGAAGACGATCTCCAGGACATCTTCCTTGAAGAGGCAAACGAAGTCATTGCCAATGGCCTTGAAGCGTTGGATCTGCTGGCGATCGATCCGCATGACCTGACGCAGCAGACCACCCTTCGGCGTGCCTTCCATACGCTCAAGGGCAGTTCGCGCATGGTCGGCCTGATGGAGTTCGGCGAGGCCGCATGGTCGCTGGAGCAACTGCTGAATGCCTGGCTGTCGGAACAGAAGCCCGCGAGTCCCGATCTGTGTGGTCTTTCCCGCGAAGCCCTGCTGGCCTTCCAGACCTGGGTCAGTGATATCTCGCATGCAACGGCGAGCCATTGGAGTGCGGCAGTGTTCCGCACTGCGGCCGACGCCCTGAGGAAAGACAACATCCGCCTGCCACTGGAACTTCAATCTGGGCCCCCCGCTGAGCTTGTCGAAGTGACCCAAGTCGAGGTTGATCCCGGGACACCGGCGCTCGAAGAGATGCCCGATGCGGAGTTTTCTGAGATCACCGATCTTGCGCCGATGGTGGAGGAGTCGATACCGGCTGAAACCCTACCGCTGGAGGAGCCTGATCTGGCGGGATACCTGGACGCGACGGCTTCGGGGCCCCTGGAGCCCATCGACGTGCCCGGCGCGCAGGAGATCGTTTCGATTGAGGTCGATTTCGACAGCCTGGCGGAACTGGTCCCGGTTTCCACGACCCAGGCCGAAGGCGGCGTTGTCGAGCCGTTGGTTGCCATGGAGGAAATACCACTTGCCGAGCCGGAGCGGGATCTCGCGCCGCCGGTTTCGGACATGGTGGAGGAAGAGCAGATCAAGGTGATCGGCTCCCTGCGCATCGGCATTCCTTTGTACAACGTGTACCTGAATGAGGCAGACGAGTGGTCCCGTCGCCTGTCGAACCAACTGTCGGAATGGTCGCTTGAAGTCCATCGACCGGTGCCATCCGACGCAGAGGCGCTCGCCCACTCACTTGCGGGAAGTTCCGCGACCGTGGGTTTCTCCTCACTCTCCGACATGGCACGGGCGCTTGAGCATGCCCTACAACACATGGCGGGTCAACAGGGTGGCACGGACCACCAGGGGCGCGTGTTCAGGGAAGCCGCGGAGGACATACGCCGGCTGCTCCACCAATTCGCCGCAGGCTTCCTGAAAGAGCCGAATCCCTTCATTCTGGAAGAGTTACGGGCACTTGAATTTGGCGACGCGGTATTTGCAAGCCAGGTGGTCGAGGCGCCGGTTTTCCCTCTGGAGCCGGCGCAGACCTTGGCAGCACCGCTTGTGGAAGACATGCAGCCGGTGGCCCCGACTGCCGAGTCATTCGCAGAACCGGCCGTCAGCGATAGTTTGCATGATGACGTGCTGGACGCGACGATGCCGGTTGAGGGTGTCGAACCCGCACCAGCGCCGGTGCCGGTGGAGGTCAGGCCTCCCGAGGTGCTGCCGGTGGCTGAAATTTTCGCGCAGCGCGCGTTCGAAGGCCAGACCAGTGAAACCGACGATATCGATCTCGTCGATGTGCTCGATCCGGACCTCTTTCCAATTTTCGAGGAAGAAGCGGGCGAGCTGCTGCCACAGCTGGGCGGCGCCCTGCGCCAGTGGAGCGCCAGACCTGAGAACGTGACCGCACGCGGCGAGGTATTGCGCGCTTTGCATACGCTCAAGGGCAGTGCGCGCCTGGCCGGTGCGTTGCAACTCGGTGAAATGGCGCACCGGATGGAGTCCGAAATCGAAGCGATCGGCTCTGGCGATATTCACGGTGAAGATGTCGCCCCGTTGATGGCTCGGCTCGACGCGATCGAGGGGAAATTCGAAGCGTTGCGCAAGATCAACCTGCAGACCTTCATGCCCGAACTGCTTGAGCCAATGGCGTCGGCATTGGTTCAGGAGGCCCCCGTGTTCGCGGCGCCCGGGACCGAAGAGGCGCCCGTCGAGCGGGGTGTCATTGCCCAGCCGTCGCCCATGCTGGTCGCGCCAGTGCGGGCAGCGGCCAATCAGGTGGTCCGCGTCCGGGCCCAGTTGCTGGACCGGATGGTGAACCAGGCTGGCGAGGTCATGATCACCCGTTCGCGTCTGGAAGCCGAGATGACCCAGCTTCGGGACTCGCTGCAGGACCTGACCGGCAACCTGGATCGTTTGCGGCACCAACTGCGTGACATCGAATTGCAAGCCGAAAGCCAGATGCAGTCCCGCATGGCGCAGGCCAAGGACTCACAGCAGAACTTTGACCCACTGGAGTTTGACCGCTTCACGCGGGTGCAGGAATTGACCCGCATGATGGCGGAATCGGTCAACGACGTGGCCACGGTGCAGCGCAATCTGCAGCGCACGGTGGACGCCACGGAAGACGATCTGGTCGCCCAGGCGCGCCAGACCCGGGCACTGCAGCAGGATCTGCTGCGCACCCGCATGATGGAGTTCGAGGGCATTTCCGAACGCCTGTACCGGGTCGTGCGGCAGGCGTCCAAGGACACCGCCAAACAGGTCAAGCTCGACATCAACGGAGGCTCGATTGAAATGGACCGGGGCGTGCTCGATCGCATGACGGCGGCATTCGAGCACCTGCTGCGCAATTGTGTCGTTCACGGCATAGAAGAACCGTCCGTGCGCACCAGTGCGGGCAAGGATTCTGTCGGGACGATCACGATCGATCTGCAGCAAGCCGGCAATGACGTGTCGGTGAGCTTCACCGATGATGGCGCGGGGCTGGACCTGCCCCGGATTCTGGAGAAGGCCATACAGCACGGCCTGGTTCCTGCCGATCAGACCCTGTCGGACGAGGAAGTCGCCAGTCTGGTGTTCATGCCGGGATTCACCACAGTCACCGAAGTGACCGAGCTCGCCGGGCGCGGGATCGGCATGGATGTCGTGCGCTCTGAAGTCCAGGCGCTCGGTGGCCGTATCGAGACATCAACCCAGCAAGGGCGAGGCACCAGTTTCAAGCTGGTGCTCCCGCTGACCACGGCGGTGACGCAGGTTGTCGTCATGCGCTCGGGGACAATCTCCTTGGGCGTTCCGGCCAACCTGGTTGAACTGGTGCGGCGGGTGACGGCCCGAGAACTGCAGCAGGCTTACAGCGATGGTTTCATCGACTTTGCCGGTGAGTCGGTGCCTTTCTTCTGGTCGGGCGCCTTGCTCCAGTCTTCGGCCCACAGCGTTGAACCTGCCGCGAAAACGATGCCTATCGTCGTGTTTCGCAGCGCCTCGCAACGGGTTGCCGTTCACCTGGACGAGATTCTGGGCAACCAGGAAGC
Source organism: Candidatus Skiveiella danica (assembly GCA_016721925.1). Classification (GTDB taxonomy): domain Bacteria; phylum Pseudomonadota; class Gammaproteobacteria; order Burkholderiales; family Burkholderiaceae_C; genus Skiveiella; species Skiveiella danica. Next base: position 52,618 of record JADKHE010000008.1, on the reverse strand, counting down.
GGTGGTCAAGAACCTGGGGCCCCAGCTGTCCAGGCTCCCGGGCCTGGCCGGCATGACCGTGCTGGCATCCGGAGCGGTGATTCTGATCTACAACCCGGTGGCATTGGCCGCCGTCTATGGCGAGCAGGCACGACAACTCAGTGGGTCGAGCGGGCGCCCGTCAGAAGGTGCGGCATCCGATACTGGTGCGACAGCACCGGCGCTTAGCGCACCGGTTTCAGAAGTGCCGCTGATTCTCGTCGTCGACGACTCCATCACAGTGCGCCGCGTCACGCAGCGCCTGTTGCAGCGCGAGGGCTATCGAGTTGCCTTGGCCGCCGACGGGCTGCAGGCACTGGAATGGCTGCAGGACGAGCGTCCCGCGGTTGTCCTTTCAGACATTGAAATGCCGCGCATGGACGGTTTCGATCTGGCCCGCAACATTCGCGCCGACGCACGCCTGAAGATGCTGCCGATCATCATGATTACCTCCCGCATCGCCGAAAAGCACCGCGAGCATGCCACAGCGCTGGGCGTCAATCACTATCTGGGCAAGCCTTATTCCGAAGAAGAGTTGCTCAGCCTGGTGCGGCGTTATACGCAAGAGATCGTGAGCGCCTGAGTCATCTCTTGCGTGGTTTTGCCGGCTGCCCGTCGACCTTGCGGATGACGGCATAGCGGTTCAACGTCGTTTCGCGGGCTTCGGCGTGGGAGACCAGAGGCGTCGGGTAGTCCCGTCCCAGTTCCACGCCGGCCGCCAGCAAGGTTCCGGGATCAGATTCCCAAGGCGCGTGCAGCGCGGTTGCAGGCAGTCTGGCCAGTGACGGCAGATAGCGGCGGATGAACCGGCCCTCGGCATCGAACTTTTCGCTCTGGCTTACCGGATTGAAGATGCGAAAGTAAGGCTGGGCGTCACATCCGGTGGAACTGGACCATTGCCAGCCTCCGTTGTTTGAGGCGAGGTCGTAGTCATTGAGGTGCGCCGCGAAATAGCGCTCGCCCCGGCGCCAGTCAATGCCAAGGTCCTTGACCAGAAAGCTCGCCGCGATCATGCGCAACCGGTTGTGCATATAGCCTGTCTGGTTGAGTTGCGCCATCGCCGCATCGACGATGGGATAGCCGGTGCGCCCTTCGCACCAGGCCGCGAAAAGCCGATCTGCATGCTTTCCATGTTCCCAGTGAATCGCGTCATATTCCGGCTTGTAGCTGCGTGTGACCACGTGCGGAAAGTGGGCCAGCACCTGCGCATAGAAATCACGCCAGATCAGTTCACCCAGCCAGACGCGGGCGCCCTCGCTGGCCGCATCCGCGCGCTCGTGCGCGGCGGCGGCCAGTTGGCGAATCGAGACGGTGCCAAACCGCAGGTGGACGCCGAGGTAGCTGGGGCCCTTGATCCCGGGGAAGTCCCGGGTCTCGTGGTAGTGGTCCATGCGTGCCAGAAACTCTTTGAAGAGTTGCTGACCCCCCGCCGCACCGGTCGGCAGCCTGAGTTCGGTCAGGTTGGTGGTCTCGAATCCGAAGGCTTCCAGCAAAGGGACCGGGTGGCGGTACGGTTCTGGTCGCTGCGCCAATGCCAGCGCATGCTTTTGCACAGGAAAGGGCTTGAGGTAGTAAGGGTCGACCTTCTTGAGCCAGGCATTGCGGTAGGGCGTGAACACGCCATAGGGCGTGCCATTCGCAGTCAGGATTTCGTCGCGCTCAAACACGACATGGTCCTTGTAGGTGTGCAGCGCAATCCCCTCGTCAGCCAAGGCGCCGCGCACGATGGCGTCGCGTTCGATCGCCTGCGGCTCATAGTCATGGTTGGCAAAGACCGACTCGACGCCCAGGCTAAGGGCCAGCCGAGGAATTTCCTGGCGCGCCACGGCATGGCGGACGATGAGGCCGGCGTGTTCCTGGGCTGCCAGTGTGCGCAAGTCCTCGTCCAGGGCCACGAGCGACTCCCGGATGAACTCGACGCGCCGATCGGCCCGCGGAAGTGGATCCAGGATCTCCCGATCAAGGACGAACACGCAATGCACCTGCGCGCAATTCCTGAGCGCGTGATGGAGCGCCGCATTGTCCTGGGCGCGAAGATCACGCCGGAACCACATCAGCCCCTTGTGAAAAGCCTTGGATCTGTTCACCGCTAAAATTCCCTCATGCCGGCCGATTCTGCTCCCATCAACCTGACGCATCATTTCCTGATCGCCATGCCCGGGTTGCAGGACGAGGCATTCAGCCGCAGCGTCGTCTACCTGTGCGAGCACAGCCAGAACGGAGCGCTTGGCCTGATCATCAACAAACCCTCCGATCTTCACCTGAAACACCTTTTTGACAAGGTGGACCTGCCGTTGCGTCGCGCCGACCTGTCGGATGCGTTGGTTTTTCACGGCGGCCCGGTGCAGACTGAACGGGGCTTCGTGCTTCACGAGCCCCTTGCGGCCGCGCGAAGCGGCGCCGACGATTCAACCTACGCGTCGACCATGGTCATACCCGGCGGCCTGGAAATGACGACGTCCAAGGACGTGCTGGAAGCACTTTCCACCGGAGCAGGACCCCGGCGCGTGCTGGTTTCTCTTGGCTATTCCGCCTGGGGGGAGGGGCAACTGGAATCCGAACTGGGCGAGAACGCCTGGTTGACGGTTGCGGCTGATCCTGCGGTGATCTTCGACACGCCCATCGAGCAGCGTTATGACCGGGCCTTGGCCCTGCTGGGCCTGCAGGCGTGGATGTTGTCGCCGGACGTGGGGCACGGATGACCGCGGCCGGCGGGGCGCGACCCGGGCTCTCCTGCGGCGGGCTGACAGGCACAGGCCCATGACAGTTGTGCTCCCCCGCGAAGTCCCCGTCCAACTCCAGTCCTTCCTGGCGCTGGATTTCGGGCTCAAGCGCACCGGTGTGGCCACCGGGAACCGCTTGTTGCGCAGCGCCACGCCGCGGGGCACGATTCAGGCAGAAGGCGACGCACGGTTCGCACAGATTGCGGCCCGCATCGGCGAATGGGCGCCCGACGCCTTGGTCGTCGGCATTCCGTTTCATCCGGATGGTGCGGCCCATGAAAACACCCGCCGGGCGCAGCGTTTTTCCCGGCAACTGCAGGGCCGCTTCGGCCTGCCCGTGTTCGAAGTCGATGAGCGCTACAGCACGACCGAGGCTTTGCAGGCCGGCGCGCGCGACGCCGATGCCGCGGCCGCCTGCATCATTCTCGAGCAGTTCCTGAGGACTCTTTCATGAGCAAACCAAGCGACAACCTGCCCGCCGCGGCGGAGCCAGCCGCCCCCGCGGGCGGCGCGGAAGCCTTGCCTCCCGGCCTGGGCCTGGTGCTGGACGCCGAGGCCCTGTATGGCGAACTCCGAAAAGGGGTGCGCGCGCTTTGCACGGCGCAGACGCGGCTGGTGGGCATCACCTCCGGTGGCGCCTGGCTGGCGCAACGCCTTCAGTCCGATCTGGGCCTGCCGGGTACGGCAGGGTCGATCTCATCGGCCATGCACCGCGATGACTTCGCGCGGCGCGGTCTCTCCTCGGGCGGGCAGACCTCGCTGCCGTTCGATGTCAACGGCGCCGAGATCATCCTGCTGGACGATGTCCTGTACACCGGACGAACCATCCGCGCGGTGATCAACGAACTGTTCGACTATGGGCGACCGGCCAGCGTGCGGCTGGTGGTGCTGGTGGACCGCGGCGGGCGGGAACTGCCGATCCAGGCGGATTTTGCTGCCGCAAGAGTGACCATGCCACCGGCCCGGTCGCTGGCGCTGGCGCGCGACGCCAGCGGCGGCTTCAGCTTTCACGTGGAAGGGCACTGAAGATGCTGCACAAACGCAACCCCCAGCTCAACCGCAACGGCGAACTGATCCACCTGTTGTCCACCGAAGGGCTGTCCCGGGACATCCTGACCCATATCCTGGACATGGCCGCCAACTTCGTGAGTGTCAGCGACCGCGAAGTCAAGAAGGTGCCGCTGCTGCGCGGCAAGAGCGTCTTCAACCTGTTCTTTGAAAACTCCACGCGCACACGCACCACTTTCGAAATTGCCGCCACGCGCCTGAGCGCCGACGTGATCAACCTTGACATTGCGCGCTCCTCTGCCGCCAAGGGTGAGTCCCTGCTGGACACCATCGCCAACCTGAGCGCGATGGCTGCAGATATCTTCGTGGTGCGGCACAGCGAGTCCGGCGCACCCTACCTGATTGCGCAGCACGTGGCGCCCCATGTGCATGTGATTAACGCCGGCGATGGCCGGCACGCGCACCCCACCCAAGGCCTGCTGGACATGTACACGATCCGGCATTACAAGAAGGATTTTTCCAATCTGACAGTCGCCATCGTCGGCGACGTTTTGCATTCGCGTGTCGCTCGCTCCGATATTCATGCGCTGACGACGCTGGGCTGCGCCGAGGTTCGCGTGGTCGGGCCCAAGACCCTGGTGCCCGGCGACATGGCGCCGATGGGCGTGCGGGTGTGTCATACGCTGGAGGAGGGCATCCGCGGCTGCGACGTGGTCATCATGCTGCGCCTGCAGAACGAGCGCATGAGCGGCGCGCTGCTGCCGTCGAGCCAGGAGTTCTTCAAGCATTTCGGCTTGACGCCCGAGAAACTGCAGCTGGCCAAAGCCGATGCCATCGTGATGCATCCGGGCCCGATCAATCGCGGCGTCGAGATCGACTCGGCCGTCGTGGACGGCCGGCAAAGCGTGATCCTCCCGCAGGTCACGTTCGGCATCGCGGTGCGCATGGCGGTCATGAGCATCGTCGCCGGCAACGAGGCGTGAGCATGGTCCGGGCGAAACCCTTGCTGTCCTTTGCAGTCCGTGATTCCGTGAAGGAACGAACATGAAAATACTGATCCAGGGCGGACGCGTCATCGATCCGGCGTCCCGGTTTGACGCCATCGCAGACGTTGCGGTCGCGGCGGGCCGCATCCTGTCGATCGGGCCCGCGCCCGCCGACTTCACACCCAACCGGGTGATCCCAGCCGCCGGCTGCGTCGTGGCCCCGGGCCTTGTGGACCTCGCGGTGCGCCTGCGCGAGCCGGGCCACGAGCACGAAGGCATGCTGGAGAGCGAGCTGGCGGCGGCCGTGGCCGGTGGTGTGACCAGCGTGGTCTGTCCACCCGACACCGACCCGGTGCTGGACGAGCCCGGGCTGGTGGAGATGTTGCGTATGCGCGCGGAAAGGCTGCACCAGTCGCGTGTTTTCCCGCTGGGCGCGCTGACCCGTGGACTGCAAGGCGAGGTGCTGACCGAAATGGCGCAGCTGACCGATGCCGGCTGCGTGGGGTTCAGTCAGGCCGACGTGCCGCTGGGCAACACCCAGGTGCTGCAACGGGCCATGCAGTACGCCAGCACCTTTGGCTACAGCGTCTGGCTACGGCCCCAGGAGTTGTACCTGGGGCGCGGCGTGGCCGCCAGCGGACCGCTCGCCACGCGCATGGGCCTCGCCGGCGTGCCGGTGGCCGCCGAGACCATTGCCCTGCACACCATCTTCGAGCTGATGAAGTCGACCGGCGCCCGGGTGCATCTGTGCCGCCTCAGCAGCGCAGCCGGGGTGGACCTGGTGCGCAGGGCTCGCCAGGAGGGTCTGAAACTGACCTGCGACGTCAGCATCAACTCGCTGCACCTGACCGAGAACGACATCGGCTACTTTGACAGCCGCGCCCGCCTGAACCCGCCGCTGCGCCATCAGCGCGACCGCGATGCGTTGCGTGCCGCGCTGGCCGACGGCACGATCGATGCCCTGGTGTCCGATCACACACCGGTGGCTGCCGATGCCAAGACCTTGCCCTTTGCCGAAGCCGAGCCCGGCGCCACCGGGCTCGAGTTGCTGTTGAGCCTGGCCCTCAAGTGGGGGCAGGACAGTGACGTCGGCCTGCTTCGCACCCTTGACGTGCTGACCCACGCTCCGGCGCAGGTGCTCGGCGAGCGCCTTGGCGCGGCCCATTCGGGCGTGGGGCAGCTTGTGAACGGCGGCCCGGCCGACGTGGTGGTTTTCGACGCCGGGGCCGAATGGGCGGTGCAGCCGGCGCAGCTTCGCAGCCAGGGCCGGCATACGCCTTTTGAAGGTTATGCCGTTCCGGGGCGCGTGCGCTGCACGCTGGTCGCCGGACATGTCGCCCATGGGGCGGCCGACTGAAGCGCGCCCTGCCGCATGAACCGTTTGCGTGCCGTCGGCCGGATGATGCGCGGGTTGCTGCACATCGGCGCCGGCTTCTGGCTGGTTTTTGTCCGGTTCCCGCGCCTGCAAACCACCCATCGTGAGGCGGCCGTGCAGGCCTGGGCCCAGCGCATGCTGGCGGTCTGCGGCATCGGGCTCACCATTCGCGGTGAGCCGCCGGCCAAAGGTCCTTTGCTGCTGGTGGCCAACCATATCTCCTGGCTGGACATCCTGGTGCTGCACGCAGCGCGCCATTGCCGCTTTGTCTCCAAGTCCGATGTGCGCCATTGGCCGCTGATCGGCACGCTGGCCACCGCCTCGGGTACGCTCTACATCGAGCGCGCCTCGCGCCGCGACGCCATGCGGGTGGTGCATCACATGGCGGAAGCCTTGCGTGGGGAGGAGGTGGTTGCCATCTTTCCGGAAGGCACGACGGGCGACGGCATCACCCTGCTGCCATTTCACGCCAACCTGATTCAAGCAGCGATCTCGGCCGACGCGCCGGTGGTGCCGGTGGGCCTGCGCTTTGTGGACGACCTGAGTGGCGACACCAGCCTGGCGCCGTCGTATGTTGGCGACGAGAGCCTGTTGGGCTCTTTCTGGCGCACGCTGTGCGCGCCCGGCATCACCGCGCTGGTCAGCTATGGCGAACCCCAGCGCGCCGAGGGCCGCGACCGCCGGACCTGGGCCCACGACTTGCACGCCACGATCGATGTTCTGCGCGTGCATGGGCCACGGTCCGGGCACCCTGCGCCAATAAAATAGATAGCAAACTTCGACCTGCCTGCGCTGGGAAGATGCCGAAAATGTTTGAAAACAGGCTTGGCTGACGCCTGCCAGGCGGCTGCGGTGCCGCTCAGTCAGCGGCGCCCACGGTCGAAGGCGCGCGGGCGGCCGCGCCGCGAACCAGCGTGACCGCATGCTCGCCGTCGGCCTTGGCCGGATCGCCACACGGCTCGCTGCAGGCCGCGGCGCAGGGCAATTCGCACATGCCGCCCTTGCCCGGCGGGCAGGCGCGGTTGAAGGTGACGACATGGTCCACCTCGGCGCGGATGCCGATCCACTCGCCGACCGTGTGGTTGTGGTGGCTCGGCACATGGGCCAGCACGGTTTCGCCGCTGGCCAGACGCAGCGTGTAGAGGAATTCAGAACCGCGAAACGCCTTGCGGATGATCTCCGCCTTCACCGGCGCCTCGTCGTCGTGGACGATGTCGTCGGCGCGCAGCAGCACGTCGCACTCGCCTTGGGCGTAGGCGCAGGGCAGGGGGCATTCGGCCACATCGCTCAACTCACCCAGGGCGGTCTTGACCATCACCTGTTGGTTCACCTCGCGCAAGGTGGCCGGGGTGAACACGCCATGGCCGATGAAGTTCGCCACGAACCGGGTCGCGGGCCGGTGATAGAGGGTGTAGGCGTCGTCCCACTGGTGCAACTGCCCTTCGTGCATCACGCCAATGGCATCGCCGATCGCAAAGGCTTCGAGCTGGTCATGGGTCACGAACAGCGCCGTGGCCTGCGCCGCCTTCAGGATGGCGCGCACTTCGTGCGCCAGGCGCTCGCGCAGGTCCACGTCGAGGTTGGAAAACGGCTCGTCCAGCAGCAGCAGCCGCGGCTGGGGCGCCAGCGCTCGGGCCAGTGCCACGCGCTGCTGCTGGCCACCGGAGAGTTCATGCGGATAGCGCTGCTCGGCGCCGGAGAGCCCCACCAGATCCAGCACCTCGGCCACGCGCGTGGCGCGTTGCGCCCGGGGCAGGCTGTGGATGCCGAAGCCGACGTTCTGCCCCACATCCAGATGCGGAAACAGCGCGTAGTCCTGGAACACCATGCCGATGCGCCGCAGCTCGGGTGCGAGCGTGCTGCCCGCGCGGCTGACCACCTCGCCACCGAGGCGGATCTCGCCGGCACTCACCGGCTCCAGCCCGGCGACGGCTCGCAGCAGGGTGGTCTTGCCGCAGCCGGACGGGCCGATCAGCACGCCGATCTCGCCGGCCCGCAAGCCGAACGACGCCCCGCGGACTGCGGCCTGCGCCCGACCGGGGTAGTGCACATCGAGTTGGCGAACTTCCAAGAACATGAAAAACATTGTAGATGATTACAATTCTCATTTGCCCTGTCGTGGATCCCTTCGTCTCATGCCGCTGCGCTGGCTTCAAAGATTCTTCCTGCTGCTGATCCTTGTCATGCTGTGCGTGCCCGTGCTTGCGGTCATGGGTTCATGGCTGCAGTGGGACGTCGTCACCGCGGACATCCTGCAGCAGATGGGCAGCACGGTGCTGCCCGACTACGCGTGGACCACGCTGCGCTTGTGCCTCATGGTGGCGCTGGGGACCGTGGTGATCGGAAGCGCCAGCGCGGCGGCAGTGACCCTGTTCGAGTTTCCGGGCCGGCGGGTGGCCGAGTGGGCCTTGCTGCTGCCGCTGGCCATGCCGGCGTACGTGGTGGCGTATGCCTACACCGATTTCCTGCAGTTCAGCGGCCCGCTGCAGACTGGCTTGCGGGCCGTGTTCGGGCTGGAAGGGCGCGTGTTTCCGGAGGTGCGCAGTCTGGGCGGCGCGGCCTGGGTGTTCACATTTTCGCTTTATCCCTATGTGTATCTGCTGGCCCGCACGGCACTGGGCGAACGTGCGACCCATTTGATGGAGGCGGCGCGTCTGCTCGGCGCGCCGATGTCGCGACGTATCCGCGAGGTGGCTCTGCCGCTGGCGCGTCCGGCGATCGCCGCCGGAGCAGCGCTGGCGCTGATGGAGACCCTGGCCGACTTTGGCGTGTCGAGCTACTTCGGCATCCAGACCTTCTCGGCCGGCATCTACAAGGCCTGGCTGGCGATGGACAACCGGATCGCCGCTGCGCAGCTGGCCACCGTGCTGCTGGTGGTGGTGATGGTGCTGCTGAACCTGGAGCACCGGGCGCAAAAGCGCATGCGTTTCTCCAGCGTGCGAGGCGCTCGCGCCAGCGCCGTCGAGGCCCAAGCCGCGCCGCTGGCCGGGATTCGCCTCGCCGCAGTGTGGGTGGTCTGCACGGTGCCTGTGCTGCTGGGTTTCGTGCTGCCGGTGATCTTCATGCTGCGTCCGCTGGCGGCCGACTGGTCGGTGTTGCCATGGACCGGCTTTGTCGCCTGGTCCTACAACAGCGTGCGGCTCGGTCTGGTCACCGCCTTGGTGGCCGTCGCCATGGCGCTGTTGCTGGCTTTCAGTGCGCGGCGTGAATCGGGCCGGTTCACGCGCGCCGTGGTGCAGCTGGCCGGCCTGGGTTATGCCATTCCGGGCGCGGTGATCGTCGTGGGCCTGCTGCTGCCGGTGGGCTGGCTGCAGGCGGCGGCCCCGGACACGCGCGTCGGCTATGTCATGACGGCGACCGCGTTCGGCCTGGTCTGGGCCTATCTGGTGCGCTTCTGTGCGGTGGCCCTGCAGTCGGTGCAGAGCGGGTATGCGCGCATCCCGGCCAGTTTCGACGACTCCGCCCGCATGCTGGGCACGGCAGGATTCGGGCTGATGCGGCGTGTGCACTGGCCGCTGCTCAGGCGCTCGACCGCAGCCGCGGCGCTTCTGGTGTTCGTGGATGTGATGAAGGAGCTGCCCGCCACCCTGGTGCTGCGCCCTTTCAACAGCGACACGCTGGCCGTCGTGGCCTACCAGCTCGCGCGCGACGAGCGCCTGGGTGAAGCCGCCTTGCCGTCGCTGGCGCTGGTGCTGGTGGGCCTGATCCCGGTGATCCTGCTCAGCCGCACCTTGCGTCCGGGCACCCGGCGCTGAAGTGTCGCAACAATCGTTGCGTGGCGCCCTAATACGCGTATATTCGGAATCACAAAACCAATCTGTTCGGGAACCCTGCAAGCATGGCCAAGAGCAAAGCTGTCGTGGATACGTCGCCCATCACCGAGTCCGACGAGGTGTTCGAACTGGCGGCTGAACTGTTTCGCGTCATGTCGGCACCCATGCGGCTGAGGATCATCAGCAGCCTGTGCAATGGCGAGAAGAACGTGGGCGAACTGCTGCGCGAGATCGACACCACGCAGCCCAACATGTCGCAGCACCTGCACACCTTGTACCAGTCCGGCGTGCTCGGCAAACGGCGCGAAGGCGTGCAGATTTTCTATCGCATCATCAACGACAACGTCGTCACCCTGTGCCGGGCCGTCTGCACCCAGATCGCCATCGAGGGCGATCCTCGCAGCATCGGCGCCAACCTGAAAACCGGCAAGTGAAGCCCCGCCTTGGGGGGCGTTTTCCCCGCCGAACATGCCGTGCCCGGCTGGTGCCTCGGGTTGCTGCGCCATCGAAGCCGTCGGTGGCTGCGGGCTGGGCACAATCGGGGTTTTGATCCGCCCTTTTTCATCTCCCCGTACAAGGAATTGCCTCATGCCGCTCGTCGTCTTCAACCAGAAAGGTGGGGTCGGAAAATCCACCATCACCTGCAACCTGGCCGCCATCAGCGCCAGCCAGGGTCTGCGCACCCTGGTCATCGACCTCGACCAGCAGGGCAACTCCACCAGCTACCTGCTGGGTGAAGGGGCCGCTGAAGACCAGCCCAACGTGGCCGGTTTTTTTGAACACACCCTGAGCTTCAGCCTGCGCAACGTGGCACCCGGCGAGTTCATCGTGGGCACCCCGCACGAGGGCCTGGACCTGATGCGCTCCAGCCCGGCGCTCGACGAACTGCAGAGCAAGCTGGAGTCGCGCCACAAGCTGTACAAGCTGCGCGAGGCGCTGCAGAAACTTGGCGAAACCTACGACCGCATCTACATCGACACCCCGCCGGCGCTGAACTTCTACACACGCTCGGCGCTGATGGGTGCCAGCGGCTGCCTGATCCCGTTCGACTGCGACGAGTTCTCGCGCAAGGCGCTCTACACGCTGATGGAAAACGTGGAGGAAATCCGCGCCGACCACAACCCCGACCTGGCCGTGGAGGGCATCGTGGTCAACCAGTTCCAGCCCCGCGCCAACCTGCCCCGGCGCCTGGTGCAGGAGCTGATCGACGACGGACTGCCGGTGCTGGAGCCCTACCTGCCCTCATCCGTGCGCATCCGCGAGTCGCACGAGCTGTCACTGCCCATGATTTACCTCGACCCGAACCACCGCCTGACCCAGGCGCTGGTGGAATTGCATGACGCACTGGAGGCGGCGCGGGCTTGACAAGACCATCAATATTGATAGCGATGTACGTCCATTTGATGCAGGGATGGCGCCAATAACACTGAAAAGCCGGGTTTCAGATGCTGAAAGGATGGGTGCAGGCCTTATGGCGAGCCACCGCGGCCATGCAGAGGTCGGACCGAGCATCGAGGCAAGCGCGGTCCCGGCTGGTACCACCGACAGGAATCGAACCTGTATCTGAGACTTAGGAGGTCCCCGTTCTATCCATTGAACTACGGCGGCTTGGGGCTGGATTGTAATTGGCGGGGTGGCGGCTCCCGGGTCAGGGCGTCCCGGCCATTGTCGAAGCGCACGGTGTAGATCAGGTCCACCACGCTCTGCTGGCCGATCTGGGCGCGCAAGGTCAGGCGGCTGGTCAGTTCGTAGAAGATCTGGAAGGTTCCCATCGCGCCACTGAGGCTCTGTTCGTAAGCCACGTAGAAGTTGCGCGCCAGGCGCTTGCCCACCATGACGGTGGCGCCGGTGGCGTTGCCGTCCGGGCTCTCGCCGGGCGCGCGCACAGACAGTTCGTCCAGTCCGAGGGCCTCGGTCAACTGGCCGGACAGACCATTGGAGCTGCCACCCAGAATGGCCAGCGCCGCCTGCTGCAACATGGCCGCTTCGGCGCCGCCGTTGGCGCCACTGCGGCCCAGCAGCAACCAGGACAGGGTCTCGGCTTCGGACAGCACCGGGTCCGAATACAGGCGCACGCGCGGCGACAGGGCCGTGCCGGTGATCTGCACGCCGACGCGCTGCGTCAGGTTGGGGCGGATGGCGAGGATGTCCAGCGCGGGGTTGTCGTAGGCTCCGGAAAAGCGCAACAAGCCCTCGTCAATGTCGAGCCACTGGCCATAGGCCTTGTACGTGCCGCCCACGGTGCTGATTTCGCCGGTCAGCCGCGGCTGCGGTGCGCCCCGGGTTTTGCTGGTGGCCGTCAGGCTGCCCGCCAGGCGTGTTTTCAACCCGTAGCCGCGCACCTGGAAGTCGGGTCCCAGGTCCAGCGTCACCGCAACATCCTGCTCCACGCCGGGCCTGGCCGGATCAGACGGGGGGGCCGCAGAGGGGGGCGCTGCCGTGACGGTGGCCCCCAGGGTACCCTTGGCATTGCGGGTGCTGACCACCACGTCGGAGCCCAGGCCCGAGGCGGTTTCTTCCGGCAGGATGATGAGCGCCTGGTCGGCCTTGATCCCGCCGCGCACCACCAGGCGGGCATCGGCCAGCTTGGCCGTGAGCTTGCCGGAGACCGTGAGGCGGCGGTCGGCGCGGGCACTCACGCGCAAGGCGTCGGCCTGCGCTTCGAGCTCCATGCGTACGCCTTTCACGCCGGCCGCTGTGTTTTCCCTGGCCGAAGGCCAGAGCGCGAAGCCCTTCAGGCTCAGCTGTCCACCGGACCCTTGCGCGCCGCTGGCGCCCTGAAGGCTGAACTCGGTGATGTCCACGCGCTGCTCCTGCAGGGTGGCGCGCAGCCGGCCCTGGCTGAACTCGATGCCGTCCACGATCGAGCGCGCAGCCAGATTGTCCGCTGCAATCGTTCCGCCCCACTGCGGCGCCGCGCGGGTGCCAGCCAATGTCGCATCGGCCTGCAGCGTGCCCCGGATGCGCCAGCCCGGCGGTGTCAGCGCCGACCAGGCCCGCAGGCGGGGCAATTGCGCGCGCAGGCTGCCGCTGACGGCGGCGTCGGCGGGCCAGGTCCAGCCATCGCTCTGGCGCTGCAGCCGGCTGCGGAAACGGGCCTGCGCCTCGCCCGCACGCTGGCTGTCCCACGCAGCCCGCAGGTCCAGGTCGCCGTTGTCGCCCGTCAGGTCGATGCGCGCGGTGCGCACGCCGGCATCGATCACACTGGTGCCGCCGTCGTCGAGTTGCATCTTGAAGTCGCCCTGGGTGCGCTCAAGAGATGCGCGAAGCCGCATCGCCGCTCCCACCGCGAGATCCCATTGGCCGGCGAGCACCATGTCCTCGGCCAGGTCGTACTCCGACAGGGCCAGGCCGGCCAGCCGGTCGATCCAGCCCAGGGGCAGTCCCTGAACACGGCCCTGCGAACGCCACTCGGCGGGCGCTGCGTCGCGCCGGCTCCAACTGGCCGGCTGCCACTCGATGCGGGCCTCGCCCGGCTGGGGCCCGGTCAGCCGAAGATCGCCAGCCGACACTTGCAGCGCGCGAGACAGGGGCGTGTCCTTCCAGTCCACGGCCACGCGCTGGCCCAGCCGCAGGGTCCAGGTGCCGGGCTGCAGGCTGTCCTGGGCCTTGAGCTGCAGCGTCTCGACCTGCGCGCGCCAGGCCCCGTCGCCCAAATACCCGGCCTGGGCGGCGGCTGCCAGTTCGAGGCGCCGCGTGCCGGCCTGCGCGCGACCGCGGGTGTTCAGGCGCAGCGACGCCAGCGATCCCGTCAGATCGAACTGTCCGTCGGAGACCTGCCAGACCTGTGTCGGTGCGGCGCCGGGCGCGCCGAGATCCAGGCGCGGCACTGCCAGCTGGGCCTGCACCTGGAGCTGGCGTCCTTGCTCTTTCCAGCCCCCCTTCCAGGTCGCGTTCAGGGCGGCGGATCCCCGCATGGTGCCCTGCGCCCATTGCGTGGGCATGCCCGGCCAACTGGCCAGCCAGCGTGCGGCCAGGCTTGCGTCGGTGACCTGCGCGGCCAGCGCGCCAGCGCCCTGGGATTCGCTGATCTGGCCCGCCAGGGTGACCGTGCCGCCGGGCAGGCTCAGGTTCAGCCGGGCGTCGCCGCTGCGGCGCTCGAGGTGGAAGGTCAGGCTGCCTTGCAGCTGGGTGTCATCGGTCTGCACCAGCAGGGCGGGCAGGGTGAGGGTGCCGCCCTCCCAGCGGCCCTGGGCACGCAAGGCCTTCAGGCGCTGGCGGATCGCCGAGGCGCCGGGCGGGCCGCCTGGGAGCGGCGCGCCGGTCAGATCCGCGTCGAAGGTCCAGGCCTGCCGGTCGAGGCGTGCCGTCAGCTGGCCGTTCAGCGAAGCGGCAGCCAGCCGCGAGTCGGCGGCGGCCGGATTCACGCTTTGCAGCGTGGCACGGGCGTCCCAGGCGAGCGCCGGGGCCTGGGTGCCTTTCGGCGGATTCGACGCGGTGGGCACGGACTGCGCCTGGGCCAGGATGCGTCCACCGGCGGCCACGGCGTCAAGCGATTCGATGATCCACTGGCCGCCCGCATAGCGGGCGCGGGCTTTCAGCTGGTCCAGCGGCAGTTGCTGGCGGTCCCAGGGGCCGGGCAGGGCGTTCGACAGGTCGGCCTGCGCCAGCCAGCCGTCGGCCCGCGGCATGACCGTGGCCTGGCCTCGCAGCAGGGTGCGGGGCGCCTGCGGCCACAAGGCCGCCAGGTCGAGCCCCTGCCAGTCGCCTTGGGCGCCGGCAACGGGTTGAGGCTGCCAGGGCTGGATGCGGGCCGTCACCGTGGCCTTCATCGGCGTGCTGGCAAGTGCGCTGCCTGGGGTGGCCGGGCGTCGGGTGATCGGCGCGGCCAGGTCCCGCGGCGCCAGCCCGGCGGACAGCTCCAGGGTGGCGTCCATCCCGGCCAGCGCACCTTGCGCCTGTGCGCTGGCCACCAGCGTGACCGTTCGCAGGCTGCCAGGTGGGGTGGTCACGACCTCGCCCTGAAGGTGCACGGCCAAGGCCATGGCGCCCGCAGCTTCAAGCTCACCCGAAAAATCGTAGTTTCCCGAAGAAATACGCGCTTTTCCAGCGTCGATCCGATGAATTTTGCTATCAAAAGTGTATCTACCCGCCAAGCCATTTACGACCAGCGGCGGCGAGCCGATCCATTCCAGCGTGGCGACTTCAAAGGGGGCCTCGACCCGGATTGGCAGCGTCAGCTCGGGGGGCGGGGTCGCCGGCGTCGGCGCCCGCTTGTCTTCGATCTGCAGGCGGGTGATGGCGAGCCGGTCCAGCCGCAGCTGGCCATCGAGCAAGCCGGCCAGCGACCAGGTCACTTCGGCATCACGGGCCTCCACGCTGAGCGCACCCTGGCGCCAGCGCAGCCAGCCGATGCGCCCGCCTGAGCGCAGGCTGCCTTCCACCTCGCCGGCCTCCAGCGACTGGTCGGCGGGCAGCATCCGGCCGGCCAGGTCCAGGGTCGTGGCAAGGGATCGATCGGTGCCTGACCACAGGTAGAGCGACAGCCCCAGGCCGGCCAGCACCAGCAGGGCGGCGCCAACGGCGAGCACGAAAGGCATGAGCCGGCGCATCAGAACAGCACCCCCATGCTGAGGTTCAGGCGCAGCTTTTGCGTCGCCACGCCCCAGGCCAGGTCGATCTGCAACGGACCGATCGGGCTGTTCCACTGCGCGCCCGCGCCGACACCGACCTTGGCGGTCAGTTGCTGGGGCTTGTCGGCCACACCACCGGCATCGACAAACGCGACGAAGTCCCAGGCCGACGTCAGGCCATCGATGATGATCGGGCGTTGCAGCTCCAGGCTGCCCACGACCAGGTAGCGACCGGCGGCGGTCTGGCCGTCCGGCAGCGTGACGCCGATGCTGCGGTAGGCATAGCCGCGCACCGTGTTGTCGCCGCCTGTCAGGAACAGCTGCGTGGTGGGCAGGTTTGCGGCTTCATTGGCCAGCACGGCGCCCAGTTCGGCCCGCGCCGCGATGCGGGTGCCGCGCGCCACGTTCCGGTCGGCCTGTCCGCCAGGACGGCCCAGCGGGATGTAGCCGAGCCACTTGCCGACCAGGCGGCCAAAGGGGTAGCGGGTGTCGCCCACCGTCACGCCCCCGCCCACATCCAGAGACAGGCCGTGCCCGCTGGTGGGAAACAGCCGGCTGTCAAAGTCCCGGCGGGTCCAGACGTAGTTCGCGCTCAGCGCGTTGGCGTCCGGCGGCGGGTTGGTGCCGGTGTTGCGGGCGCGTTCGTATTGCAGGAAATAGGAGCGGTCGACGGACTCCGTCGTGCGCGTGCGACCGGCGCGCAGCAGAAGGCTGTCGACCTCGAAGCTGCCGGATTCCTCACGTGCCACCTGCGCCGAGGTGCGCCAGCGCCAGAGGTTGGCGTCAGGCGGCGCGGTCCACTCCGTGCCGAGGGATTTCTTGGGCTGTTCGTAGAGCAGCTTGGTGACGGCCCGCCAGCCGATGACCGGCAGCTGGTGCTCGGTGTGCTCCATCGAAAAGCGCAGGCCGGTGTCGGTATTGACACCCACGCCCAGGATCAGCTTTTGCCGCTTGGCTTCGCGCACCTTCACGCGCATGACCGTGGCCTCTGGGCCGCCGGAGGTGTCCAGGCTCAGGTAGACCGAATCGAAGTAGCCGCTGTCGCTCAGACGCTGCTGGGCCTCGAGCATGCGGGTCTGGTCGTAGGTTTCACCAGGGGGCAGCTGCGCCAGCCGGGTCACCAGCTCAGCGGAATGGCGGTCCAGCCCGCTGATCACCATGTCGCCCACCTTGAAGGCGGGCCCGGAATCCAGCGTCACGCTCAGGCGCGCACTGTGCGTCTCGGGGTCGATGTCGGCCCGGCTGTCGGCCAGCTTGCCCACCGGATAGCGCACGGTGGTGAGCTCGCGCAGCGCCGCCAGCTTGGCCGCGTCCCATTCCGACTGGGTGAAGCGCATGCCAGGGCGCAACGTCCAGAGCGCCTCGATCTTTTCACGCTGCGCCCTTGCGCCTTCTTCGGTGGCGATCGGCCCGGTGAAGTCGATGCGCACCTCGGTCACCTGGGTCGGTTGACCGGGATCCACGCTCACGATCACCCTTCGCGGTTCCGCAGCGACGGCCGGCGCCTGCTCGATGGTGACCAGGGGCGAGAAATAGCCCAGTGTGGCCAGAATCTCCTCGGCGTTTTTCCGGGCCACCGGCAACAGGCGCGCCAGTTCGTTGTCGTCCAGGCCTGGCAGCTCGGCGAAACGCGGCAACTCGAGGCGACGGGTCAGCACGTCCTGGATGTCTTTGGGTGCCCGGATCTCCACCGCGAAAGCCGGCCCTTTGTCTGCCGTGGTCGTTGCCTGCCTCTGCGCCTGGCGTTGTGCGCGCCGCTGCTCCGGCGTCAGCGCCTGCCCGTCCGCCGCCGTCTGCGCCGTCGCCGGTGCCTGCAGCAAGGCGCAGGCCAACAGCGGGACTGGCAGCCACCCGAGGCGGGAGCAGGTCCGGGATCGGTTCATCGCGGCACGCAGGTTGGCCGGCTCAGCCTCTCAGCCCAGTTGCACCGGTTCTCCTTGCCGGTTGAAGGGCAGCAGGGACCGGACGTCGCCCGCCTTGATCATGGCCACCATGCGTTTGATCGGCTCTTCGGCGTCCGCCGCGCTGGGCGGCGTGCCGTTGCGCCCGGACAGGCTCGCCGCAAAGACGATGACCCAGTCCAGGCTGAACTGCTCGGCTTCCTGCGCGAACGCTGCGAATGTGCTCAGTTCGTCGAGCGCCTTGTCCACACAGACGGCGGGCACCAGCGCGCCACCCTCGCCCCGCTCGAACGCGGCCTTCTGCGCGGCGTTGGCATCGCCCGGCAACTCCGCCACCGCGAACGTGAACAGCAGGCGCTGCGGCTCGTTTTGCTGGCGGGCGGCGGCGAGAAAGTCGTCAAAGTGCGTGATGTCCATTGTTTTGAGCCCGATCTGAAAAGGGGCAATTTACCAGCCGGCGCACAATGACCGTTTTTTAGGGAGAGGTTCGATTGGCTCATTCAGCGCCACTGCCCGGTTTTGAAGCACCCGCCGTCGGATTCGAGCAGCCCTTCGAGATGCTGCGGGCCTGCCACGAACGCGTCCAGCGCTCGCTGGACCTCCTCCGGCGGCTCATCGATTACGTCGGTACGCACGGGCATGACCGTTCGACCCGATCGGCCGCGGCCGATGTGCTGCGCTACTTTGATATTGCCGCGCCGCTGCACCATGAGGACGAGGAACTGCACGTGTTTCCGGTGCTGGCCGGTAGCGCCGATGCCGCGCTGCGGGAAGCGATCGCCGTGCTGCGGGATGACCACGTGCGCATGGCCGAGCGCTGGGCTCGGGCGCGCGGGGTGCTGCTGGGCTGGCGCGACGATCCGGCACCGACGCCGCTGGATGAGCCGTCGCGGGCGTTGCTCAAAGCCTTCAGTGACGCCTACGACGCCCACATCGCCACGGAAGAGGGCCTGGTCTACCCGGCGGCCCAAGCCGCCTTCGACGCAACAGGCCTGGCGCGCATCGGCGCCGAGATGCAGGCGCGGCGCCGGGCGGCCTGATCGACGCGGACCTACTTGCTCAGCAACCGCATCGCGTCTTCCAGCCCCTTGAGCGTCAGCGGGTACATGCGCTGGCTGACCAGCTGCTGGATGACGGAAATGCTCTGTCGGTACTGCCAGACGCCCTGCGGCTCGGGGTTGATCCAGGCGAACTTCGGAAACGCGTGGGTGAGGCGCTGGATCCATTCGGCGCCGGCTTCCTCGTTGTTGTATTCCACGCTGCCGCCGGGCTGCAGGATTTCGTAGGGGCTCATCGTCGCGTCGCCGATGAAGATGAGCTTGTAGTCCTTGTTGTACTTGCGGATGATGTCCCAGGTCGGGAACTTCTCCGCGAAGCGGCGCCGGTTGTTCTTCCACATGAAGTCATAGACGCAGTTGTGGAAGTAGTAGAACTCCAGGTGCTTGAACTCGGCCTTGGCGGCCGAGAACATTTCTTCCACCCGGTGGATGTGCTCGTCCATGGTGCCGCCCACGTCCATCAGCAGCAGCACCTTCACGTTGTTGTGCCGCTCGGGCACCATCTTGATGTCCAGCCAGCCCGCATTGGCCGCGGTGCAGCGGATGGTGTCGGGCAGGTCCAGCTCCTCGGCCGAGCCCTCGCGCGCAAACTTGCGCAGCCGCCGCAGGGCCACCTTGATGTTGCGGGTGCCGAGCTCCTGCGTGTCGTCGTAGTCGCGGTAGGCGCGCTGGTCCCAGACCTTCACCGCGCTCTTGTTGCGCCCCTTGTCCTGGCCGATGCGGATGCCTTGCGGGTTCGAGCCATAGGCGCCGAAGGGCGAGGTGCCGCCGGTGCCGATCCACTTGTTGCCGCCCTCGTGGCGCTCCTTCTGTTCCTCGAAGCGCTTCTTGAGCGTCTCCATGAGCTCGTCCCAGCCCATCTTCTCGATCTTGGCCTTTTCCTCGGGGCTGAGCTCCAGCTCCAGGTTCTTGCGCAGCCACTCCAGCGGCACGTCCTTGGTGAAGTCGGCGATCATCTCCACGCCCTTGAAGTAGGCGGCGAAGGCGCGGTCGAACTTGTCGAAGTGCTTCTCGTCCTTGACCAGCGCGGTGCGCGAGAGGTAGTAGAAGTCGTCGATCTTGTAGGCGTCGTCGGAATTCGGCCCGACCACGTTGGCCTGCAGCGCTTCGAGCAGCGTCAGGTATTCCTTGACCGAAACCGGCAGCTTGGCGCTGCGCAGGGTGTAGAAGAAATCGATCAGCATGGTGATTTCCTGAAGTAGCCCGCGGCCCGGTCAGCGCCGGCGCTCCAGCAGGTAGAGCAGCTGCGCTTTGGCCTCGGGCCATTCGCCGGCGCGCAGGCTGTACATCACGGTGTCGCGGATGGTGCCGTCGCGGCGCAGCGCATGGCCGCGGATCACGCCATCCTTTTTCGCGCCCAGGCGCTCGATGGCGGCCTGCGAGGCGAAGTTGAAGTTGTCGGTGCGCCAACCCACCACGGCGCAGCCCAGGGTCTCGAACGCGTGGCGCATCAGCAGCAGCTTGGCGGTGGTGTTGACGTGGCTGCGCTGCACACTTTGCGCGTACCAGGTGTAGCCGATCTCCAGGCGTTTCACGGCGGGCAGGATGTCGTGGTAGCTGCTGGAGCCCAGCACGCGCCCGCTGGTGCTGTCGAGCACGGCAAAGGCGAAGCGGTTGCCGGCCGCGCGCATGGCCAGCGCGTCTTCGATGTAGGTGCGGGTCTGGTGCGGTTCGGGGACTGAGGTGACGCGGATGTTCCAGAGTTCGCCGTCCGCCGCAGCGGCCCGCAGGCCGTCCTCATGGACCAGTGCAAGCGGCTCCAGCGTGACGCCGCGTTCGGACAGCGTGACCGGCTCGACGAAGCTCATGGCGACTGCTTGTCCTGCGATGAACCCGCCTGCCGCGCCGACCGCCAGCGCCGCGCCGCCTGCAACCCCAGGCCGCCGCCCAGGCCCACGAGCAGGATGCCGAGGATGCTGGCGGTGCCGTAGCCCGGCGCAAACACGTCCAGCCCGAACAGCCGGCCCAGCCAGTAGCCCGCCAGGGCGCCACCGACAAAGCCGACGGCGTCGGACACGCCTTCCAGCAGCATGCGGTTGGGAGCGGTCATCGGTTCCTCTGGTTCATGAACACCAGCTTCTCGAACAAGGTCACGTCCTGCTCGTTCTTGAGCAGCGCACCCACCAGCGGCGGCACCGAGACCTTGCTGTCGGTGCTCTGCAGCGCTTCCAGCGGAATGTCCTCGGCCACCAGCAGCTTGAGCCAGTCCAGCAGTTCGGAGGTGCTGGGCTTTTTCTTCAGGCCGGGCAGGTTGCGCACGTCGTAGAACGTCTTCATCGCGGCGGTCAGCAGCTCCTTCTTGAGATCGGGGAAGTGCACGTCGATGATCAGCTTCATGGTCTCCGCGTCGGGGAACTTGATGTAGTGGAAGAAGCAGCGGCGCAGGAAGGCGTCGGGCAGTTCCTTCTCGTTGTTCGAGGTGATGAACACCAGCGGACGGTGCTTGGCCCGGACCAGCTCCCGGGTCTCGTAGCAGTAGAACTCCATGCGGTCGATCTCGCGCAGCAGGTCGTTCGGGAATTCGATGTCGGCCTTGTCGATCTCGTCGATCAGCAGCGCCACCGGCTGCTCGGCGGTGAAGGCCTGCCACAGCACGCCCCGCACGATGTAGTTGTGGATGTCCTTCACGCGTTCGTCGCCCAGCTGCGAGTCACGCAGGCGGCTGACCGCGTCGTATTCGTACAGGCCCTGCTGCGCCTTGGTGGTGGACTTGATGTGCCATTGCAGCAAGGGCATGCCCAGCGCCTCGGACACTTCCTCTGCCAGCATGGTCTTGCCGGTGCCGGGCTCGCCCTTGACCAGCAGCGGGCGCTTCAGCGTGATGGAGGCATTGACGGCCAGCATCAGATCCTGGGTGGCGACGTAGTTTTGGGTACCTTGGAATTTCATGGGGGGCTGGAGTAGTGGAAAACGCGACACCGGAGGGGAGATCCGGGTCGATATAATTTCTGTTTGATATTTATCAAACTTTGATCGATTGTGCGCGCAAAATGAACAAGTTGTTGACCTCGGTATTTGCTGTTGCTGTCGCTTCCGTGACCGCTTTTTCCGTCCAGGCCCAGGAAGTCAAGGGTGACGCGAAGGCCGGTGAAACGAAGATCGCCATGTGCATCGGCTGCCACGGCATTCAGGGCTACCAGGCCACCTTCCCTGAAGTCTACAAGGTGCCGAAGATCTCGGGCCAGGGCGCGAAATACATTGCCTCGTCCCTGGCTGCGTACAAGAAGGGCGATCGCAAGCACCCCACCATGCGGGGCATCGCCGACAGCCTGAGCGACCAGGACATGGCCGACGTCGCCGCCTACTATGAGCAGAGCGGTCAGACCGGCGCTGCAGCGGCCGCCAAGGCCTCCCGCGAGCCCAATACCCAGGTGGCCGAACTGCTCAAGAAGGGCGCCTGCGTGTCCTGCCACGGCGAGAATTTCGCCAAGCCCATCGACCCGTCGTATCCCAAGATCGCCGGCCAGTATGGCGACTACCTCTATGCCACGCTCAAGGCCTACAAGAACGACACCCACCACACCTGGGGTCGTGCCAATGGCGTGATGGGCGGCGTGGCCAAGCAGTTCTCGAACAACGAGCTGAAGGCGCTGGCGACCTACGTCGCCTCGCTGGACGGCGACCTCAAGACCGTGCCGCAGTCGCGTTTTCGCTGAACGCGCGACCTGATCCGGTGACCGGCCCGCTTCGGCGGGCTTTTTTTCGTCCCGATTCGGCCTTCCCCAGCGCGAAGAGGTGATGACTTGCTACGAAAAGAGTAGCGAGCCAGCGAAAGCGAGGGCTCAGTCGCGCGTGGCGTGCCGCTGCACGCAGTCGATGTAGGCGGCGCCATCGGGCGCTCGGCCGGCGCGCTGGCTTTCCCAGACCATGCGACCGAGGCACTCCATGGTCTCGTGGTGCGCGGCGTGCAGCGAGTTGCGCTTGTGGGTCAGCAATTCCACCGCCTGGCGGATGCCGCGCGGCTGGTCGATGCTGCACTGCTCGCTGATCGACAGGTGCATCGACAGGTGCAGGAACGGGTTGGCGTTGGTCGGGTCGGGCGTGCCCATGGCTCGCAGTGCCGCATCGACATCGCCCAGGGCCTCGTGGTATTCGGGGTGCTCGGCGATCCACAGGCTGGCGATTGTTTCAATCGCCTCCAGAGGCTGGCCGTCGCGCGACTTGGCATAGACCGCGCAGAAAAATCGCCGCACATCGGCTTGACTGGGTTGGATCAGCATGGCGCCGATTGTCGCCCACAGATCGGTGCCCGCAAGGGCCCCGGTCGGCTGCGCTGGCGCAGGCGACCGCCGGCGGACGCGCTACGATGGCAACTGCCGAAATTCTGGAGAACCCCATGACCCATGCCTATATCTGCGACGCGATCCGTACCCCCTTTGGCCGTTACGGCGGCGCGTTGTCCAGCGTGCGCACCGACGACCTCGGCGCCATCCCGATCAAGGCGCTGATGGCGCGCAATCCCAACGTCGACTGGGGTGCCGTGACCGACGTGCTGTACGGCTGCGCCAACCAGGCCGGCGAGGACAACCGCAACGTCGCCCACATGGCCAGCCTGCTGGCCGGCCTGCCGGTGGGCGTGCCCGGCGCCACCATCAACCGGCTGTGCGGCTCCGGCCTGGACGCGGTGGGCACCGCCGCGCGCGCCATCCGCTGCGGGGATGCCAGCATGGTCATTGCCGGCGGCGTGGAAAGCATGAGCCGCGCGCCCTTCGTCATGCCCAAGGCCGAAAGCGCCTTCTCGCGGGCCAACGCGGTCTACGACACCACGATCGGCTGGCGCTTCGTCAACAAGCGCATGAAAGAGCTGTACGGTGTCGACTCCATGCCCGAGACGGCCGAGAACGTGGCCGCCGAGTTCCACATCGAGCGCGAGGCGCAGGACCGCATGGCGCTGGCCAGCCAGCTCAAGGCCGTTGCGGCCCAGAAGGCCGGTCACCTGGCGCGAGAAATCACGCCGGTGGCCATCCCGCAGAAAAAGGGCGATGCCCTGGTGGTCGATACCGACGAACACCCGCGCGAGACCACGCTGGAGTCACTGGCCCGGCTCAAGGGCGTGGTGCGCCCGGACGGCACGGTGACCGCCGGCAACGCCAGCGGCGTCAACGACGGCGCCTGCGCGCTGCTGCTGGCCGACAGCCACAGTGCCATGCGCAACGGGCTGGTGCCCAAGGCCCGCGTGGTGGGCATGGCCGTGGCCGGGGTGGCGCCGCGCATCATGGGCATCGGCCCGGCGCCGGCCACCCTGAAGGTGCTGGCGCACACCCGGCTCAAGCTGGAGCAGATGGACGTCATCGAACTCAACGAAGCCTTCGCCGCGCAAGGCCTGGCGGTGCTGCGCCAGCTCGGCCTGTCGGACGACGACGAGCGCGTCAACGCCTGGGGGGGCGCGATTGCCCTGGGCCATCCGCTGGGCGCATCGGGCGCGCGGCTGGTCACCACGGCCGTCAACCGGCTGCATGCCACTGGCGGACACTTCGCGCTGTGCACCATGTGCATCGGCGTGGGGCAGGGCATTGCGTTGATCGTGGAGCGGGTATGAGCGTGGCCGGGGCCGGTTCGCGTCCGATCGCCCATGGGCATGGCGCCTGATCAGCCGGTGATTCGGCGCCTGATGCCGGACGACGCCGGGGAATACCGCACCTTGCGCCTGCGTGCGCTGCGTGATCACCCCGACGCGTTCACCTCCAGCTTCGAGGAAGAGCAGCTTCGCCCCCTGGCCTGGGCGCAGGCGCGCCTGCGGCCCGATGCCGAGCGGCCGCACGATTTTTTTCTGGGCGCTTTCATCGGCGACGAACTCGTCGGCATGGTGGGGCTGCAGGGCCGCTACCGGCCCAAGGAGCGGCACAACGCCGCGGTGGTGGGCATGTACGTGGCGCCTGATGCCGCGGGCCGGGGGGTGGGCGGCGCGCTGATGCGCGAACTGCTCGCGCAGGCGCGCGCGCTGCCGGATCTGGAGCAACTGGACCTGACGGTGACGCAAGGCAACGACGTGGCGCAGGCCCTGTACACCCGCCTGGGCTTTGGTGCCTTCGGCGTGCTGCCGCGCGCGATCCGGGTCGACGGCCGCTACTTCGCCAAGGTCCATATGAACCTGCGCCTGCGCTGAGCGCAGCCGGGCTCAGCTCTGCCAGGCGGGCAGCTGCCAGTTGCGCCACAGCGCCAATCCGCGCAGTCCGGCCGTCACGGCCAGGCACGCCAGCAACGCCACCGGGCCCGGCGCCTGGGCGTGCAGCAGGCCCACGTAGACCCAGCCGCCCGCGAAGGCGCACACCGCATAGGGCCGGTGGTCGCGGAAGGCGGTGGGAATCTCGTTGCAGACCATGTCGCGCAGCACACCGCCGAACACCCCCGTCACCAGCCCCATGAGCACCGCCACCAGAGCGGGCGAGCCGGTCTCCAGCGCGCGGTCCACCCCGACGGCGGTGAACAGGCCCAGCCCCAGCGCGTCGGGCCACTGGATGGCGCGCTCGGTGGGTTCAAAGTGGCGGTTGCGCATGAACAGCATGGCTGCGGCGCACAGCAGCAGCAAACCCCAGAGCCAGTTCACGTGCCGCACCCAGAAGAACGGCCGCTGGTCCAGCAGCAGGTCGCGCAGCGTGCCGCCGCCGAACGCCGCCAGGAAAGCCACCACGCACACGCCCACGGCGTCCAGGCGCTTGCGCGCCGCCTCCATCAGGCCGGACAGGGCGAAGGCGAGCGTGGCCGTCAGCTCCAGCAGCAGCCGCAGCACCTCGCTCCAGGAATGAACGTCACGCATCGGGCGATTGTCGCCTTGCGGCAACGGGGATGCCGGGCCCGGGTAACATCGCCGCAGGCCCTGGGCCGGCGTGCCTGGCCGATGGAGAGCCGGTTTGCGCACCGTGCGCCCGGCCTGCTCCATCATGATTTTTCCCCTCATCACCGACCCGTTCTTCTACGCCGTCTCGATTCCCGCGGTGCTGCTGCTGGGCATCAGCAAGAGCGGCTTCGGCGCGGGCTTTGGCTCACTGGCCGTGCCGATGATGGCGTTGGCGGTCACGGTGCCGCAGGCGGCGGCGATCCTGATGCCGGTGCTGCTGGTGATGGACCTGCTGGGCATGGCGGCGTTCCGCAACGATTTCGATCGCAAACTGCTGACATTCCTGCTGCCCTTCGGCCTGCTCGGCATCGTGGCCGGCGCCTTGCTGTTCAAGGTGCTGGAGCCCAAGGTCGTGGCCGGCATCGTGGGCGGCTTCACCCTGCTGTTCCTGGCGCAGCGGCTGATGTTCCCGCCCCGGCCCGACAGCGCGCCGCCGCCACGCTGGGCCGGTGCCCTCCTCACGGTGACCTCGGGCTTCACCAGCTTCATCGCCCACGCCGGCGGCCCGCCGATCAATGCCTATGTGATCCCGCTCAAGCTCAGGCCCGTGCTCTTCACCGGCACCATGGCGTTTTTCTTCTTCTTCATCAACATCGCCAAATGGATTCCCTATGCCTGGCTGGGGCTGCTGGACACGCGCAACTTCGCCACCTCGCTGGTGCTGCTGCCCTTGGCGCCGGTCGGCGTGTGGGCGGGTGTGCGCGTTGCTCGGCGCATCAACCCGGTGCTGTTCTACCGCTTCGTGTTTGCCGGGATGTTTCTCACGGGCGTCAAGCTGCTGTGGGATGCATTCCGCTGAAGAGTCCTGAATCCATAGCAAACAATGACAATTTGACGCTGGGAACTGGCCAGCCAGATGCAATAAATCAGCCGGAACGCGCCGGGGTGCCTTCGGAAATCGCGCCGCCGGTGTGTTGCTGCCGCTCTGCTCGCTCCTGGGCCATCTGCGCCTCCAGCTGCTCGCGCCCTTGCTTGGCCACCGCAATCAGCTTGGCGCGGTCCTTGTGGTGCGGGTACATCTGTTCCAGCAAGGCCAGGTTGTGCGCGCGAAAGCGTCCGACATGCACCTTGACCTCGTCAGGCATCTGGCCCATCAGTTCCAGCACACAGGCCGCACTCACCAGGCTGGACTCGAACACCTCGCGTTGCACCCGCGTCACGCCCCGCTCGCGCAGCCCGTTCCAGTGCGTCACGTCGCGCGCCCGCGCAACCAGCGCCAGATTGGGGAAGTGCTCGCGCGCCAGGTCCACGATGGCCAGCGACTGCTCCACGTCGTCCACGGCCACCACCAGGATGCGCGCCGTGGCCGCGCCCGCGGTGCGCAGCAGGTCGAGTCGGGTCGCGTCGCCATAGAACACCCGGTAGCCGAAGGCCCGCGCCGCCTCGATCATTTCGGCGTCATGGTCCAGCACCGTGGACGGGATGCCCTGCGCCGACAGCATGCGGCCGACGATCTGGCCGTAGCGGCCGAAGCCGGCGATGATGATCGGCGCGTCCTGCGGCTCCGAGATCTCTTCGAGCACCGGCACGTTGCAGTTCGCATACCGAGGCAGCAACAGGCGGTCCACCGCCAGCAGCAAGAGCGGGCTGAGCAGCATCGACAAGGCCACCGCGCCGATCAGCAGCGACGCGACCTCCGGGGAAAACACCCTGGCCCCGGCGGCAGCCTGAAAGACGACGAAGGCGAATTCCCCGCCTTGCGCCAGCAGCAGGGTGAACACCGGTCGGTCCTGGAAAGGCAGCTTCATGGCGCCGGCCAGGAAGTAGATCACCAGCAGCTTGACGACCATGAAACCCAGCAAAATCGCGGCCATGGCGCCGGGGTGCGCGATCAGCACGCCGAAGTCGATGCTCATGCCCACGGCGATGAAAAACAGCCCGAGCAGCAGGCCCTTGAAGGGCTCGATGTCGGTCTCCAGCTCGCGCCGGTACTCGCTGTCGGCCAGCAGCACACCGGCCAGGAAGGCGCCCAGCGCCATCGACAGGCCCAGCCACTGCATCAGCATCGCGATGCCCACCACCAGCAGCAGCGCGGCCGCCGTGAAGACCTCCGACGTTTTGCTGCGGGCGATCCAGCGCAGCGCCGGGCGCAGCAACAGGCGGCCGCCCAGGATGACCCCGCCCACAATCCCTATGACTTTGATAGCTTCCCAGGACCGGTTGACGCTGGGAAGGGCCGGATTCGAGCCTGAAACACCGTCCACCAGGCCGCCCAGCAGTGGCAGCAGCGCCAGGATCGGGATCGCCGCCACGTCCTGGAACAAAAGGATTGAAAAGCCCGCCTGCCCGCTCGATGTGCGCAGCAGGTTGCGCTCCTGCATCACCTGAAGCGCAATCGCCGTGGACGACAGCGCCAGCCCCAGCGCCGCCACCACGGCGGTCGGCCAGGCGACGCCCAGCGCGACCGCCACGCCCGCCAGCGCCGCGGCGCAGCCCAGCACCTGCGCGCTGCCCCAGCCGAAGATCGGCCGGCGCAGGCTCCACAGGCGCCGCGGCTCCAGCTCCAGCCCGACCAGGAACAGCATCAGCACGACGCCGAACTCGGCAAAGTGCAGGATGTCGTCGACATTGCTCACCAGGCGCAGGCCCCAGGGCCCGATCGCCATGCCGGCGGCCAGGTAGCCGATGATGGCGCCCAGGCCCAGTGCGCGCGACAGCGGCACCGCGATCACGGCGGCGGTGAGGTAGATGAAGCTGTTGACCAGCCAGGTGGGGGTGTGTTCCATGCCGTTAACATACCTGAACGCCGCCATGCCTGCGGCGCCCGCGCAGGAAGCGGCTGCAGGCAAACCCGCGCATCAACAGGAGAACTCCCATGCCGGTCATCGTCGTTGCCAACCCCAAGGGGGGCGCGGGCAAGTCCACACTCGCCACCAACGTGGCAGGGTATCTGGCCGCGCAAGGCCACGCTGTGATGCTGGGCGACGCGGATCGCCAACAGTCCTCGCGCCTGTGGCTCGGCTTGCGCCCCGCCGTGGCGCGGCGCATCACCAGCTGGGATGTGACACCCGACATGACGGCCCGCCCGCCCAAGGGCACCAGCCATGTGGTGCTCGACACGCCGGGCGGCCTGCACGGCAAGCGTTTCAAGGAAATGGTTCGCGTCGCTGACAAGGTGATCGTGCCCCTGCAGCCCAGCATCTTCGACATCTACGCCACGCGCGCCTTCCTGGACGAACTGGCCGAACAGCGCCACGCGGGGCGCTTGAAGGTCGGCCTGGTCGGCATGCGGGTCGATGCGCGCACCATTGCGGCCGATCAGTTGCGCGAATTCGTCGATGGCCTGGGCCTGCCGGTGCTGGGTTTCCTGCGCGACACCCAGAACTACGTGCATCTGGCGGCGCGCGGCCTCACGCTGTTCGACGTGCCGCCGGGTCGCGTCGAGAAGGATCTGGCGCAGTGGGAGGCCATCTGTCGCTGGCTGGACACAGCCTGACCGGGCCTGACGCTACAGTGACGCAATGAAAACTTTCCAGACCCTCAAGGAACTGGCCGCCTGCGCCGGCCAGACGGTTGCCACCAGCGACTGGATCCCCATCACCCAGGAACAGGTGATCCAGTTCGCCGAGGCCACGGGCGATCACCAGTGGATCCATGTGGACGTCGAAAAGGCCAAAAAGGGCCCCTTTGGCGGGCCGATTGCGCACGGCTTTCTGACGCTGTCGCTGCTGCCTCTTTTTTTCGAATCCACCATCACCGTGACCGAGTCGGCCATGGGCGTCAATTACGGCCTCAACAAGGTGCGCTTCATCGCGCCGGTGCCCGTGGGCAGCCGGCTGCGCGCGCACATGAAGCTGCTGTCGGCCGAGCCGATCGACAACAGCGGCTACCAGATGGCCTGGGAGATCACGGTCGAGCGCGAGGGCGCGGCCAAGCCGGTGTGCATCGCCGAATCGCTGTCTCGGCGGTATTGAGGGCACCTCAGGCGGCCGTTCTTTGGCCGTTTTTCGTCAGATTGACCTTTTTCCAGCGTCGGTTGGTCACAGGCAGCTATTGAATACATAGCGCATAGGGGCGCGGTTTGCGTCGCCCAGGTCTACGCAAAGCCGTTCTGCCGCCAGGCCTCGAACACCGTCACCGCCACCGCGTTTGACAGGTTCAGACTGCGCTGACCTGCGCGCATGGGCAGGCGAAGCTGCTGGGCCGGCGCAAGGGTTTCGCGCAGCTCGGGTGCCAGGCCCCGCGTCTCCGCGCCGAACACCAGCCAGTCACCGTTGTGGAAGTCCACCTCATGCACGGTGCGCGTGCCGCGCGTCGTCAGCGCGAACAGGCGCGTCGGGTCCGGCGATTCGTTCTCGAGAAAAGCCGCCCAGTTCGCATGCCGCCGCACCTCGGCGTACTCATGGTAGTCCAGCCCCGCGCGGCGCATGTGCTTGTCGTCCATCGAAAACCCCAGCGGCTCGATCAGGTGCAGCGTGCATCCGGTGTTGGCTGCCAGCCGGATCACGTTGCCGGTGTTGGGCGGAATCTCGGGCTCGACCAGGACGATGTGGAACATGCGCGGATTGTCGCCGGTGAACCGGGTTCGCAGGCGCCGGCAGCGGCGCATGCTTCTGCCAGCGAGGGCGCTAAACGACCTCTGTCCGGGCGAAGACCAGCGCCGTGATGTGCGCCGCGCCGGCCTGGCGCAAAGCCAGCGAAGCCGCGTGCAGCGATGCACCGCTGGTCATGACGTCGTCCACCAGCACCACGCGGCGGTCCCGAAGTTCATGGGCGCGCAGGGGCTCCACCGCAAACACCCCTTGCACGTTGCGCAGGCGCTCGGCGCGTTTGAGTTCGCTTTGCGCCGGCGTGTGGCGGGTGCGCAGCAGCAGGCGGGCGTCGGTGCGCCGCGGTGCCAGGTGCTGCGCCAGCAGCAACGCCTGGTTGAAACCGCGCTCGGCCAGGCGCTCACGGGCCAGCGGCATGGGCAGCACCCGGTCCGCCTGCTCCAGCGCAGGCTCGACCCAGGGGGTGCTGCGCATCACGGTGGCCAGCGCGCCCGCCCATCCGGGCTGACCCGCGAACTTGAACTGGGTCACGCAGTCCGCCCAGGGCCAGCGGTACGCCACCGCCGCCAGGCAGACATCCAGCGGCGGCGGCTCCTTCAGGCAGGCGCCGCACTGGTGGACGTTCGCCGGCACGGGCAGGGCGCAGGTGGCGCAGCGCGGCACCGGCTGCGCAAAGCGCGCCACGCACGCGTTGCACACCACTTGCGAAGGCCAGGCATGACAGATGGCGCAGCGGGCGGGCAGGCGGCGCGAAGCCCTCTCGATCAACGCTCGGAACATGGAATCAACAATATACTGCCTCGCCTGCGCTTGCCCTGGCCGGCGCGTCCGCCATGACCCACGAACTGCCCCCCACCATCGACCCCGTTGCTGCCGCACGCTGGGCCGCCCTGTCCATGCCCGCGTCCGCAGGGCCATCCGGCGAAGCGCCGGCTTCGGCCTGGCTGCACGAGGAGGTGGCCCGGCGCATGGAAGAACGCCTGGCCTGGATCAAGCTGCGGCCGCAGCAGTGGGCCCACTGGGAGGCCGTGCGCGGCGGACTGCAGGCGCACAAGCTGCTGGCGCAGCGCTACCCGGATGCTGGATGTTTCGTGGTCGAGTCCAGTCCCGGTCGCCTGCAACGGGCGCGCGACGTGCTGTCCAAGCCCTGGTGGCACCCCGGACGCTGGAAGGCCGCGCCCACCCGTTTCGAGGCGCCGCCCGAGGGCAGCCTGCAGATGCTGTGGGCCAACATGCTGCTGCACCAGGTGGCCGACCCGCAGGCCCTGATCGCCCACTGGCACCGCACACTGGCGGTGGACGGCTTTCTCATGTTCTCCTGTTTCGGCCCAGACACCCTGCGCGAACTGCGCGAGTTGTACCGCGCACTGGGCTGGCCGGCGCCAGCGCACGAATTCACCGACATGCACGACTGGGGTGACATGCTGGTGCAGGCCGGATTCGCCGAACCCGTGATGGACATGGAACGCATCACGCTGACTTTCCCCACGCCCCAGCGCCTCCTGCAGGAACTGCGCGAACTCGGGCGCAACCTGCATCCGGGCCGCTTTGCCGGGCTGCGTGGGCGCGGCTGGCTGCAGCGTCTGCACGAGGCCCTGGCCGCCCAGGCGGTCGGCGACGGCGCACCGCTGAGCCTGACTTTCGAGATCAATTACGGTCACGCCTTCAAGCCGGCACCGCGCTTGCGTGTGCAAGCCGAGAGCCAGGTCAGCCTCGAAGAGATGCGCCGCACGTTGCGCCAGCGCAAATAGAATCAGCGGATTCTTTGAGAAATATCAAAGACACATTCAGACGCGGCTAGAATTCGGCCTGTTTGTTTGTCCGCGGGGCCTCTTTGCGAGGCTCTTTCTTCAGCAGCTTGACGCATGTCAAATCCGGCTTTTCGGTTCGCCAGGGTCTCCGGTCAGAGCATCGACTGGATGCTCAAGCGCAATTGCTCCGTCACGCCGTCCCAGCTGGGCTGGGCGTACGGAGCCTTGTGCGTGACGTCGCTGGGTATCGGTGCCTGGTTCTGGGCCATGGGTGCGCGTTTCGTGCTGGGGTTTGCGTGGATTGAGTTGATGGCGGTGGGTCTGGCATTCTTTGCCTACGCCCGCCATGCCGGTGACGGCGAGACGATTTCCCTGCGGGGCAGCCGTCTGGTGGTCGAGACGGCGCTGGGCGGCCGGCACCAGCGGGCCGAGTTCAGCAGGGACTGGGTACGTGTCGAGCCCCAGGCTGGCGACACCTCGCTGATCGAGGTGTCGGGGCAGGGGCGCAAGGTGAAGGTGGGTCGCTACGTGCGCCCGGAGTTGCGCCCCGCGCTGGCGCATGAGATTCGAACGGCATTGCGCCAGGCGTGATGTTGAGGTGGCGGCACCAAAGGGTGCCGCAGTGGTGGGCAGGTCAATCTGAGGCAAGAGAAGAGAAAACGATGAAGAACATTCCCAACAAGCTGGCTTCAATGCTGTGTCATGCGGGTGTGTGGGCCGGCGCCTGGGTCGCAACGGCGGCGCACGCCGTCAACGACCTGCCGGGTGGCCCCGCTGTCAACCAGCTCAACCTGCCGGAGCCGGCCACCAAGATCGCCGCCGAGCAGAATTCGCTGCACTGGATGATGCTGATCCTGTGCACCGTGATCTTTGTGGCGGTCTTCTCGGTGATGTTCTATTCCGTCTGGAAGCATCGCAAGTCCAAAGGCCACCAGGCCGCCAATTTCCATGAATCCGTCACGGTCGAAATCGTCTGGACGGTCATCCCCTTCATCATCGTGATCCTGATGGCCCTTCCGGCAACCAAGCTGCTGGTGGCCCAGAAGGACACCACCAACGCCGACCTCACCATCAAGGCCACCGGCTACCAGTGGAAATGGGGCTACGACTACCTCAAGGGCGAGGGAGAGGGCATCGGCTTCATCTCGACGCTGGACAACTCGCACCGCGTCATGTCCAACGCCGGCAAGCCCCAGGGTGACAACTACCTGCTCAAGGTGGACAACCCCCTGGTCGTCCCGGTGGGCAAGAAGATCCGCATCATCACCACGGCCAACGACGTCATCCACGCCTTTGCCGTGCCTCAGTTCGGCATCAAGCAGGACGCCATTCCCGGCTTCGTGCGTGACACCTGGTTCCGCGCCGAGAAAACCGGCGATTTCTACGGCCAGTGCCAGGAGTTGTGCGGCAAGGAGCATGCCTACATGCCGATCCACGTGAAGGTGCTGTCCGCGCAGGACTACACCCAGTGGGTCGAAGGCGAAAAGAAGAAGCTGGCCGCCAAGGCGGACGACCCCACCAAGGTCTGGACACAGGCCGATCTGGTCGCCCGTGGCGAGAAGGTTTACGCCGCCAATTGCGCGGCCTGCCACCAGGCCAGCGGCAAGGGCGCCGGCCCGATCAAGCCTCTTGACGGTGCCGCCGTCGTTCTCGATGCGGACAAGGGCAAGCAGATTGCGGTGCTGCTGAACGGTCAGAACAATGGCGCCATGCCGGCCTGGAAGCAGCTGTCCGACACCGAGATCGCCGCCGTCATCACGTTCACCAAGAACAACTGGTCGAACAAGACCGGCCAGGTCGTGCAGCCCGCTGACGTCAAGACGGCCCGCAAGTAAGCCCGAGCCGCATCCGGAAAAGAATTGAGAAGGAAACCGACATGAGTGCAGTCCTCGACCACCACGGCCACGGCGAACACGCCCACGACGACCATCACCACGCACCCACCGGCTGGCGCCGCTGGGTGTACGCCACCAACCACAAGGACATCGGCACGCTGTACCTGCTGTTCGCGTTCACCATGCTGATGATCGGCGGCGTGCTGGCGCTGATGATCCGTGCCGAGCTGTTCCAGCCTGGCCTGCAGTTCGTCAATCCGGAGCTGTTCAACCAGCTCACCACCATGCACGGCCTGATCATGGTGTTCGGCGCCATCATGCCGGCCTTTGTCGGGTTTGCGAACTGGATGATCCCGCTGCAGATCGGCGCCTCCGACATGGCGTTCGCCCGCATGAACAACTTCAGCTTCTGGCTGATGATCCCCGCCGCCCTGATGCTGGCCGGCTCGTTCTTCATGCCCGGTGGCGCGCCCGCCGCCGGCTGGACGCTGTACGCGCCGCTGACGCTGCAGATGGGCCCCTCCATGGACGCCGGCATTTTCGCGATGCACATCCTGGGCGCGTCGTCCATCATGGGTTCGATCAACATCATCGTCACCATTCTCAACATGCGCGCCCCCGGCATGACGCTGATGAAGATGCCCATGTTCGCCTGGACCTGGCTCATCACCGCCTACCTGCTGATCGCCGTGATGCCCGTGCTGGCCGGCGCCATCACCATGACGCTGACCGACCGCCACTTCGGCACCAGCTTCTTCAACCCCGCCGGCGGCGGCGACCCGGTGATGTACCAGCACATCTTCTGGTTCTTCGGCCACCCCGAGGTCTACATCATGATCCTGCCGGCCTTCGGCATCATCAGCCAGGTCGTTCCGGCCTTCGCCCGCAAGAAACTGTTCGGCTACGCCTCCATGGTGTACGCCACCTCGAGCATCGCCATCCTGTCGTTCATCGTCTGGGCGCACCACATGTTCACCACCGGCATGCCGGTGACCGGCCAGCTGTTCTTCATGTACGCCACCATGCTGATCGCCGTGCCCACCGCCGTGAAGATCTTCAACTGGATCGCCACCATGTGGCGCGGTTCGATGACCTTCGAGACGCCCATGCTGTTCTCCGTCGGCTTCATCTTCGTGTTCACCATGGGCGGATTCACTGGCCTGATCCCGGCCATCGCCCCGATCGACATCCAGCTGCAGGACACCTACTACATCGTGGCTCACTTCCACTATGTGCTGGTGGCCGGCTCGCTGTTCGCGTTGTTCGCTGGCTTCTACTACTGGTCGCCGAAGTGGACCGGGTTCATGTACAACGAAACCCGCGGCAAGATCCATTTCTGGTGGTCGCTGATTTCCTTCAACGTCACCTTCTTCCCGATGCACTTCCTCGGTCTCGCCGGCATGCCGCGCCGTTACGCCGATTACCCGATGCAGTTCGCCGACTTCAATGCCGTCGCGTCCGTGGGGGGCTTCTTCTTCGGTTTTGCGCAGGTCTATTTCTTCCTCTTCGTCGTGCTGCCCGTCATGCGTGGCAAGGGCCAGAAGGCGCCGCAGCGTCCCTGGGACGGTGCCGAAGGCCTTGAGTGGGAAATCCCGTCGCCCGCGCCCTTCCACACCTTCGAAAACCCGCCCAAACTGGACGCCACCGCCACCAAGGTGATCGGCTGACCGCCGGGGTGCCCGCGATGATGAAGCCAGAGCAACGCAAGGCCAACGCCCGTCTGGGGCTGATTCTTGCCACCGTCGCGGCCGTGTTTTTCGTCGGCTTTTTCGCCCGCATCGTGCTGCTGGGCGGCTGAACGGACCGACCGATGCGCATTCGCAGCGAAAACGTCAGGATGGTGGGCAAGCTGGTCGTGGTCACGGCCGGCATGTTCGCGTTCGGCTACGCGCTGATCCCGATCTACAAGCACATCTGCGAAGCCACCGGCATCAACATCCTCTCCCTGTCCGAGCGCCAGGTGCCCGGCAATGGTGTCGCCGGCAAGGACGTCCGTGTACCGGGCAATTCGCAGGTGGACCGCTCGCGCACCATCACGGTCGAGTTCGACGCCAACGCCCGCGGACCCTGGGATTTCAAGCCTGCCACCCGCTACGTGCAGGTGCACCCCGGTGAGCTGACCACCGTGATGTACGAGTTCCAGAACACCCAGAACCGCACCATGGCCGCCCAGGCCATTCCCAGCTATGCACCGCACCAGGCTGCGGCGCACTTCAACAAGCTGGAGTGCTTCTGCTTCAACCAGTACACGCTGGCGCCGGGCGAGAAGAAGCAGTGGCCGGTTTCGTTCGTGATCGATCCCAAGCTGTCGAAGGACGTGACCACCATCACGCTGTCGTACACCTTTTTTGAAGTGGGCGGCAAGACGCCAGCCGCCCCGTCGTCGCCCACCGCCGCGGCCACCGTGCTGGCGCCCACCGGAGCAGGCTCATGAACCAGCCGGCCCAGCGTTCCGCGCCTTCCAGCGGGTCCCTGCTGCGCACCGCCCGCGCCGTGGCCTGGTCGTTCCTGGGCATCCGCAAGAAGAGCGGTCTGCAGGACGACATGGAGCGGGTCAGCCCGTTTCACCTCATCGTCACCGGCATCGGCGCGGCCGTCATTTTTGTGCTGGGGCTCGTCGCCCTGGTGAACTGGGTTGTGGCGCCTTGAGCGGCCGCACCCATCCGAGAGACACAGACAAGCAATCGAGAGAGCAGGAGAAGCAATGAGTTCAACCGCCCACGGCACCACGCCTTACTACTACGTTCCAGAACCCTCGCGCCACCCGGCCATGGCGGCGTTCGGCCTGTTCTTCGTGATCCTGGGCGCCGGCCAATGGGTCAACGGCGTCGAATGGGGCAAGTATTCCCTGTTCTTCGGGCTGGCCTGGTGGCTGGGCGTGCTGTACCAGTGGTTCCGCGACGCCGTCGCCGAAAGCGAAGGCGGTCTGTATGGCCGCAAGATCGACCTCTCCTTCCGCTGGAGCATGAGCTGGTTCATCTTCTCGGAGGTGATGTTCTTCGGCGCCTTCTTCACCGCGCTGTGGTGGACCCGGGTGCACTCGGTGCCCTCGCTGGGCGGCCTCGGCAATGCGCTGCTCTGGCCCGACTTCAAGGCGGTGTGGCCGAGTGTCTCGCCCGGCGCCACCGCGTCGCCGGCCGGCATCGTCGAGCCGTTCCAGACCATGGGGCCTTTCTGGCTGCCCACCATCAACACCGCGCTGCTGCTGACTTCAGCCGTCACGCTGACCATTGCACACCATGCCCTGCAAGCGGGTCAGCGTGCCAGGACGATCGGCTTCATGTGGGTCACCGTGATCCTGGGCATCGTCTTCCTGTGTGTCCAGGGTTACGAGTATTTCCACGCGTACCGTGACCTCAACCTCACGCTCGCCTCCGGCGTCTACGGCTCCACCTTCTTCATGCTCACCGGCTTCCACGGCTTCCACGTGTTTGTGGGCATGCTGATGCTGCTGTTCATCACGCTGCGCCTGATGAAAGGGCACTTCACCGCCGAGCGCCATTTCGGATTCGAAGGCGCCGCCTGGTACTGGCACTTCGTCGACGTGGTGTGGCTGGGCCTGTATGTCCTGGTCTACTGGATGTAAGCTGACGCAGCCCGCAAAAAAAGCGCCGCAAGGCGCTTTTTTTGCTTTCGGTGGCCAGCGGCTCAACGCCCCGGGGCAATCCCGGTGGGATGGATGTAGCCCAGCTTCCAGGCCAGCAGAATGCACAGAAACAGCACGATGGAGAACCCGACCCGAAACGCCAGCGCGCGCGCCATCCCGCGTGACTTCGCGCGTTCGTCGGCTACACCGTTGCCGCGGTGCATCATGAAATACAGGGCCGATCCCAGGCTCGCGAGGATCGCAATGAAGGCCAACACAACAAGGTACGTCATGCCGGGGATTATCCCGTGAGCCGGACGGGCGCGGGCTGGCGCTTCTGGCTGATCACCCTGGCCACCGCCGTCGGCATCGCGACCACCGCGTCCCTGGGTGCGTGGCAGCTCTCCCGGGCAGCCGGCAAGGAAGCGCTCCAGGCGCAGATCGACGCACAGCGCCGCCTGCCGCCGCTGGAGGCCGACGCGCTGCACAAGGGCGCGCCGCTGCACCGGGCGGTGGTGGTGCGCGGCCACTGGCTGGCCGATCACACCGTGTTCCTCGACAACCGCCAGATGAACGGCAAGCCCGGCTTCTTCGTGCTCACCCCGCTGCAGATCGAGGGCAGCGCGGCGGTGGTTGTGGTGCAGCGCGGCTGGATTCCCCGCAATTTCGGGGATCGCGCGGCGCTGCCGCGGGTTCAGACGCCGGCGGGCGTGGTCACCGTGCAGGGCCGTATCGCACCGCCACCGGGACGGCTTTACGACTTCGCCGGCGCACCCGTCGGGCCCATCCGGCAAAATCTCGACCTGGCCCAGTACGGCGCAGAACTGAGCCGGCCCCTGCTGGACCTCACCGTGGTGCAGACCGGCGATCCGAGCGAGGGGCTGCTGCGCCAGTGGGGCGAGCCCGCCACCGGTGTCGACAAACACTATGGGTATGCCTTCCAGTGGTTCGGACTGGCCGGCCTGATTGCAATTCTTTATGTCTGGTTCCAAATTGTCCGACGCTTCTTCTTCCCACCCGGCCGGCCACGATGAGCCCTTGCCGCTGACCGTGTACGCCCTGCCGGTGCCCGACGAGGCGATGCGCGAAGACAGCGGCCGCCGAGTCTGGCAGGGCCGCTGGAAGATGATCATCGTGGCGCTGGTCTGCGCCGCCCCCGTCATCGCCTCCTACTTCACCTATTACGTCATCCGCCCCGAAGGCCGGCGCAACCATGGCGAGCTCATCGATCCGCTGCGCCCGCTGCCCGACCTGGCCACCACCCATCTGGACGGCCGCCCCGGCAATCTGCGTGCTCTCAAGGACCAGTGGCTGCTCGTCAGCGTGGCCGGAGGCGCCTGCGATGCCGCCTGCCAGCAGCACCTGTACCTGCAGCGCCAGCTGCGCGAAGGCCTCGGCAAGGACAAGGATCGGCTCGACTGGGTCTGGCTCATCCCTGACGATGCGCCCGTGCCCGAGGCCATGCGTCCCGCCCTGGCGCAGGCCACGGTGCTTCGCGTGCCCGCAGCGGGGCTGTCGCAGTGGCTCGCCCCTTCGCCCGGCCACGCGCTGGCGGATCACCTGTACCTGGTGGACCCCCAAGGCAACTGGATGATGCGATTTCCCGCGCGCCTGGACATTGCCGGCGCCGCCAAGGCCAAGCGCGACGTCGAGCGCCTTCTGCGCGCCGCCAACGCCTGGGACGAACCCGGCCGCCCGTCGCAACCCGCCCGCCAGGCGCAGCCGTGAACAACCAGGCCCTGGTCGACCTCGCACCGCTGGCCCGGCTGATGGGCATGGGCGTGTTGCTGGCGCTCGGGCCCCTGGCCTGGGTGTGGCTGCGCAACACCGGTGCCGCAGCCGGCAGGCGCACCCAGGCGCTCACCTTGCTGACGCTGTTCCTGACCTTCGACCTCGTCCTCTTCGGTGCCTTCACCCGCCTGACCGACTCGGGCCTGGGCTGCCCCGACTGGCCCGGCTGCTACGGCAAGGCCAGCCCGTTGGGTGCCAGCGCCGAGATCGCCGCTGCCCAAAGCGCCATGCCCAGCGGCCCGGTCACCCATGGCAAAGCCTGGGTCGAGATGGTCCACCGCTACCTGGCCACCGGGGTCGGCGTGCTCATCCTTACGCTGGCCATTGCCAGCTGGCTGCAGCGGCGCCGGGGCGGGTCGACGGCCGGCGTCAGCCCCTGGTGGCCCACCTTCACGCTGGTGTGGGTCTGCCTGCAAGGCGCCTTCGGCGCGCTCACCGTCACCATGAAGCTGTTCCCGGCCATCGTCACGCTGCACCTGCTGGGCGGGCTGGGCCTGCTGGCCCTGCTGTGCGCGCAGGCGGTGCGCCAGCAGCAGGCCGGGCAGGGTGGCGCGGTCGAGGCGCTCGCCCCCGGGCTGCGCAGCGGCCTGTGGCTGACGGCGGCGCTGGTGCTGCTTCAGGTCACGCTGGGCGGCTGGGTCAGCACCAACTACGCGGTGCTCGCCTGCAGTGACTTCCCGATGTGCCAGCGCAGCTGGTGGCCCGCGATGAACTTTGCCCAGGGCTTTGAAATCTGGCGCCCGCTGGGCCACACCGGAGCCGGCGCGCCGATCGACTTTGCCGCGCTCACCGCCATCCACTACGTTCACCGCCTGGCGGCCTATGCGGTGCTGGCCGCGCTCGGCCTGCTGGCCTGGCAGCTGCTGCGCGCGGGCGTGCTGCGGGCGCAGGCGCGCTGGCTCGCGGCGCTGGCGGCCTGGCAGCTCGTCACCGGCCTGTCGAACATCGTGCTCGGCTGGCCCCTCCTGGCCGCCGTCGCCCATACCGGCGGCGCCGCCGCCCTGGTGGTCGTGCTGACCTGGGCGCTCGCCGCCAGCCGCACGGCCCCCCACCGAATCACCGCATCAAGGTCCCCCGCATGAGTGCCGCCGCACCCCCCGTGAACACCCCGTCCCTCATCCGGCAGTTCAATGCGCTGACCAAGCCGCGCGTCATCCAGCTGATCGTCTTCTGCGCGCTGATCGGCATGGTGCTGGCCGTGCCCGGTGTGCCCGGCTGGCGCGAGGTGCAGCGCATGGTGCTGGCCAGCCTGGGCATCTGGTTCGTGGCGGGCGCCGCCGCCGCTTTCAACTGCCTGGTCGAGAAAGGCATCGACGCCAAGATGCGCCGCACCGCCTGGCGCCCCACCGCCCGCGGCGAACTCAGCGACCGCCAGGCGCTGCTCTTCTCCAGCGTGATGTGCGCCATCGGCTCGGCGCTGCTCTACTGGCAGGTCAACCCGCTCACCATGTGGCTCACCTTCGCCACCTTCGTGGGCTATGCGGTGATCTACACCGTCATCCTCAAGCCGCTCACGCCGCAGAACATCGTCATCGGCGGCGCCTCCGGCGCGATGCCGCCGGTGCTCGGATGGGCCGCGATGACCGGCGACGTCGGCCCCGAGGCGCTGATCCTGTTTCTCATCATCTTCCTCTGGACCCCGCCGCACTTCTGGGCACTGGCCTGTACCGCGTGGAGGACTACCGCAAATCCGGCCTGCCCATGCTGCCGGTCACACACGGCAATGAATTCACGCGCCTGCAGGTGCTGCTGTACACACTGGTGCTGTTCGCCGCCTGCCTGATGCCCTTCATCTACGGCATGAGCGCCTGGCTGTACCTGGGCGTGGCGGTGGTGCTGAGCGCGGGCTTCATCGGCTACGCCTTCGCACTCTGGCGCCACTACTCCGACGCGCTGGCCCGCAAGACCTTCCGCTTCTCCCTCATCCACCTGAGCGGGCTGTTCGCTGCCTTGCTGGTGGACCACTACCTTTTCCAGGCGCCATGAACAAGCGAAACGCTCTCAAAATTGCAGCATCCGGTGTCCTTCTGGCGCTGGGCTTTGGTCTTCTGGGCGGCTGCTCCGAGACCAGGCCGCAGTTTCGCGGGGTCGACATCACCGGCGCTGACTATGCCAAAGATCTTCGCCTGCCCGACCACAATGGCCGGCAGCGCAGCATGGCCGACTTCAAGGGCAAGGTCGTCATCGTCTTCTTCGGCTACACCCAGTGCCCGGACGTCTGCCCCACCTCCATGGCCGAACTTGCCGAGGTCAAGAAGCTGCTGGGCCCGGACGGCGACAAACTGCAGGGCATCTTCGTCACGGTGGACCCCGAGCGTGACAAGGCCGAGATGCTCAAGGCCTACATGACCAACTTCGACCCCAGCTTCCTGGCGCTGATCCCCACGCCGGAGCAGCTCACGGCCGTGGCGAAGGACTTCAAGGTCTACTACAAGCGCGTCGAGGGCAAGACCCCCACCAGCTACACCATGGACCACTCGGCCGGCAGCTACATGTACGACCCGCAAGGCCGCCTGCGCCTGTACAACCGCTATGCAAGCGGGGCGCCGGCGCTGGCCGCCGACGTGAAGCTGCTGCTCAAGGGCAGCTGAGCCGTCGCGCCCGGCACGCACTGGCGCCGGGCGCCGTTGATCCAGAAAAAAAGGGCTTTCCCAGCGTGGAATGGTCATCTTCTGCTATCAATAGCAGACCGATCGGCCAAGAAAAAGCCCGGACCAGCCGGGCTTCTTCAAGGGCAGGACAGGGCAGGCCGATTCAGGCGTAGGCCGCCAGCGCCGTCTTCATCTTCTTCATGGCGGCCACCTCGATCTGGCGGATGCGCTCGGCGCTCACGCCGTACTCGGCGGCCAGGTCGTGCAGCGTCAGGCCGCCCGATCCGTCGTCGTTCACCTTC
The DNA here is from genome assembly GCA_016721925.1 of Candidatus Skiveiella danica. Lineage (GTDB taxonomy): Bacteria > Pseudomonadota > Gammaproteobacteria > Burkholderiales > Burkholderiaceae_C > Skiveiella > Skiveiella danica. The sequence continues at coordinate 11,019 of JADKHE010000008.1, read as the reverse complement.
AGCCAGCGCTCTTCGACGATGCGGCGGCTGCGCGCATCCAGCGTCTCCAGCGCGGCCGCAATGCCGTCGCTCGCCATCACGTCGCGCTGGTGCGCCTCGATCATCGCGGTCGGCTCGTGGCGGGTGTCGGCCAGGTAGGCAATCGGGCCAAACGCCTGCTCGCCGTCGTCGGAGGGGCTCGGGTCCAGCAGCACATCGCCGCCGGCCATGCGGGTTTCCATCTCCATCACGTCTTCGCGCTTCACGTTCAGCTCGCGCGCCATGATGTCGATCTCGCCCTCGCTCAGCGTGTCGCGGTGCGTGGGGTCGTCAATGCCGGCGTCGGCCTTGAAACCCTGCTTCATCGAGCGCAGGTTGAAGAACAGCTTGCGCTGCGCCTTGGTGGTCGCCACCTTCACCATGCGCCAGTTCTTCAGGATGTATTCGTGAATCTCCGCCTTGATCCAGTGCAGCGCATAGCTCACCAGGCGCACGCCCTGGTCGGGGTCGAAGCGCTTCACCGCCTTCATCAGGCCGATGTTGCCCTCCTGGATCAGGTCGCCGTGCGGCAGTCCGTAGCCCAGGTATTTGCGCGAAACCGACACCACCAGCCGCAGGTGCGACAGCACCAGCTTCCCGGCCGCCTCCAGATCGTTGTCCTTCTGCAACTGGCGCGCCAGCGTCTGCTCCTCGTCCAGCGAGAGCATGGGCAGGCGGTTCACCGCCGAAATGTAGGCGTCCAGATTGCCCAGCGCGGGCAGCGTCAGCGACGTGTTTGCCCACGGGTTGCTCAGGGCCAAAGCGTTCGAAGGCGATCCAGTTTGAATGTTCATGCCAGAAAATCCTTTCATCCAGATTGAATGTTAGCACTCTCTTTGATTGAGTGCTAAGCCATAAGTTCCATGGGCGTGCCTGAATGGGGTCCATCCGCCCGTCCGCCAGGGGCCTCCAGCAAAAAAAAGGACCGAAAACCCGCAGAACCGCTATAATGGCTGCGTACTTTCAAATCAGTTGGGTGAAATATGAAAAAAATTGCCATTGCATTGATTGCCACGTTCGCAGCCCTGTCGGTCTGGGCGCAGCCGTCCCTTCAGACGCCCGCGCCCGTTCAGACGCCCCAGTCTGTTGGCATGGCCGTCAATGTCACCGGTCTGGTGACGCAATCTTTCAGGAATCAATTGTCAAATGTCGTGGAGAAAATGCCGTTGTATGTCGATGCCCGGATCATGACCAGCTCCACCGGGGGGGTCACCCTCGACTTCGACAACGGTTGCGACGTGACGCTCAAGGAAAACGAGTCCATCAAGGTCAGCGACGACAAGGATTGCGCGGCGTTGTGGGCGGCCGTCACGCCGGTCGGTGGCCCCGCCGCGGTTGTTACGGCCACCTCCAGCACGATCCCCGCCCTGGTCATCGGCGCCGGCGGTGCTGCTGCCATCATCATCAGCAACAGAGACAAGAACAAAGCCAGCGGCAGTTGATGCCTGCCGCCGAAACCGGCCAGGCAAACACGGGGCTCGCGGGCCCCGTGGTTTTTGGTTCCGGCCTTTTGTTGCTGGGCCTGGCGCCCATCATCCGGGGCGGCAACCGTCACGTGGCGCTGGTCCTGCTCGAATGGCTGGGCCTGCTTGTCCTGCTCGCGCTGTCGATACGGGCGCTGACAACGGCTGCCGCCAGCCCGACCCCTCGCCATCCACCGCGCCACCGCGCGATCGGCCTTTGGCTCCTTGCGCTGGCTCCACTCTGGGTCGGCCTGCTCCAACTCATCCCATTGCCAGGCGGTCTGTGGGCCGCGCTGCCGGGCCATGCCCCCTACGCGCAGGCGTTGGCGGTGGCGCAAGTGTCCGACGCCGGGTATCGGGCGCTGAGCCTCATGCCCGACGCCACATGGACTTCCGTGCTCGCCGGCATCCCCTTGATGGCCGCGTTTCTTCTGGCCTGTTTCTGCTCGCCGGCCCACTTGCACCGGCTGGTCCAGGCTTTGGTCGTTTTTGCGGTGGCGCAGGCGGTACTGGGGCTGCTGCAGATGGGGCCGTTTCCGGGTCTGTCCTTCGGGCTGGTCAAGGGCGGGCGGGTCGTCGGCACCTTTGCCAACCGCAATCACTTCGCCAGCTACATCACCATGACCGTGCCGCTGGCCATCCTGCTCTTTCGCCAGGCCACGGCCTCCGCGCGCGGCGCCTCGCGAAGGCCGGGGGGCGCCCGCCCCATGGGCGCGCTCTGGGGGCTGGCGCTGTTCCTGCTGCTGTCGGCCGTTCTGGCCTCGGCCTCGCGCGGCGGCACCGTCACCTGCCTGGTCGTCACCCTGCTCGCGGTGCTGCTGCTGCCACAGCGCGAGGGCCACTGGTCCGCGCGGCGGCACTGGGGGATGGCCGGCGCCGCTGCCTTGCTGGCGCTGGTCGTCCTGGCCGTGGGTCTGGACGCGCTGCTGGCGCGTTTCGAAAGCGAAGGCGCCTACCTGGAGGGCGAGCGCTGGCTGTATGTCATCGGCTCCTGGCATGCCGCACTCGCGTTCTGGCCCTTCGGGTCGGGCCTGGGTTCCTACGCCTCGGTATTCCCTGCGTTTCAGCCGGTTGGCGTGCACGGATTCATCGAACATGCCCACAACGACTACGTCCAGCTGCTCATGGAATGTGGCTTGCTGGCCGTCGCGCTGGGCCTCCTGGCGCTGGCGCTCATCGCCCGCCAGGTTGTCCGTCTGGTGCGCCGGGCCCGTCGCATGGGGCTGGACGCCGCCGGGCTGCTGCAGGCCAGCTGCGGGCTCGGGCTGCTGGCCGTGCTGCTGCATTCGTGGGTCGACTTCAACCTGCGCATACCGGCCAACGCCATGCTCGCGGTCTTCCTGCTGGGGGCTTTCTTGCGGCCGCTGCAGCCCCTCCCTGTCAAACCGGCCCGCGAATCCGTGCTGGAATAACGCGCGCCCCCATGTCCGACCCGATCACCGCGTGCCAGCCCCACGAACCCGCCGCCACGGACTGGTATCTGGCCTACACCAAGCCACGCAGCGAGCAGGCCGCCAGCGCGCAGCTGGCGCGCCAGGGCTATGCCATCTATCTGCCCCTGTACAAGACGCTCGTGCGCACCGCCGAAGGCATGGCCGTGCGCCACGGGCCGATGTTCCCGCGCTATGTCTTTTTCAGGCCAGGCAGCGCGGGGCAGTCCATCGCGCCGGTGCGCTCCACCCTGGGCGTGAGCCATGTCGTGCGTTTTGGCGCCACGCCGGCCACCGTGGACGACGCGCTCGTGGCCGCCCTGCGCGGGTTCGAGCAGCAGCGCGAGCAGGCCAGCCCGGCGGACCTCTCGGCGCTGAAGGCCGGGCGCCGCGTCGTCGTCTGCGCCGGGCCGCTCAAGGGGCTGGAGGGCCTGGTCAGCGCCACCGCCGGCAAGCGCATCACCGTGCTGCTCGACGTGCTAGGCCGCCAGACGCGGGTCAGTCTGCCCGATCACCAGCTCGAGGCGCTGGCGGCCTGAGGCTCGCCTCGCGCCCGCTTGCGCCAGCGCGGCACCCGCCGCATGCCGCAGCCCCGCCGGTCGCCCCGATCCGCGCCACCTTCCGGTCCTGAGCCGGCACCCGGGTTCAGTGAATTTCTGGGGTCTGTGTGACATCTTGTAATGGTGCAGTGCGGTATTTGCGGCTACAATCAAAGGTTGTGCGAAAACGTGGTGCCAGAACGCTGGCTTCACTGCGGTAGCCTGCGCGCAGGCCACCTTGCCGATCTCCATCGAACATGAGCCTTCAACCATTTCCCGAACTTCTGTGGCCTCTGGGCGCCGCTTTCGCCGCCGCCGCGGCGGTGGCCTGGCTGCTGGTGCGCACCCGCGACTTCCATCTGCACCTCACCGGCGACCACCCGGATAGCGGCCCGCAGAAGCTCCACACCGAAGCCACCCCCCGCATCGGTGGCCTGGCCGTCATGGCCGGTCTCGTCGCCGGGCTGGTGGCGCTGTACCACACGGCTACGCCCGGCGGACTGGCGCCGCTCGAAGCCCTGCATCCCGTGCGCCTGGGCATCGGCTTCCTGCCGCTGTTTGCGCTCGGCCTGGTCGAAGACATCAGCAAGGCCGTCAGCGTCCGCCTTCGCATGGGGGTGTCGCTGGTGGCCGGCATCCTGGCCTACTTCCTGGCCGGCGTGCGCATCGAATCGCTGGGCCTGCCGGTGATCGACTCGATCGTCCTCAGCGTGCCGCTGGTCGGGCCCCTGGCAGCCCTCTTGCTCACCCTCATCGCCGTCGCCGGCCTGGTCCACGCCATGAACATCGTGGACGGGCTCAACGGCCTGCTCGCCGGCATCACCCTCGTCATCCTCGGCGTGCTGGCCGCGGTATCGGCCCGCTTCGGCGAAACCGGGCTCATGCTGCTGGCGCTCACCAGCATGGCCGCCACCGCCGGGTTTGCGGTGTTCAACTTCCCGCGCGGTCGCCTCTTCTGTGGCGACGCCGGCGCCTACCTCATCGGCTACCTGATCGCCGTCATCGTCATCCTGCTGGTGCTGCGGCAAAAGACCGTCAGCCCCTGGTTCGCCCTGGCCGTGGTCATCCACCCCGTCACCGAGACGCTCTACTCCGCCTGGCGGCGCTGGCGCCTCGGCCTGTCGCCCACCTACCCCGACGCCCGGCACATGCACTCGCTCTGGGCCGCCAACCTGCAACAGCGCGCGGACGAATCCGGCCTGCGCATCGGGCTCGGCACCAATGCCGGCGCCTCCTGGCGCACCCAGATCGTGGCCAGCGTGCCCGTGCTGCTGGCGGCCACCTGCCCCACCGAGACCCCCCTGCTGCAGCTCATCTGCCTTAGCTATGTGGGCCTGTTCGTCGTCGTCGTGCGCCTGCTGGAGCGCCCGGTGTACACCGTCGCGGCCTCGCAGTTCCTGTCGGACGACACCCGCTGACGGCAGCCGGCGGGCCCTCCGCGCACCCGCGCCGGCCCCCGCCTGCCCTTGACCCCATCATGACCCCACCCGTCCAACCCCGAATCTACGTCGCCGGCCACCGCGGCATGGTCGGCTCGGCCATCGTGCGCCAGCTGCTGGCCCAGGGCCACGCGCCGCAGCAGCTCATCACCCGCACCCACGCCGAGCTCGACCTCACCGACCAGGCCGCCGTGCGGGCCTTCATGGCCGCCGAAAAGCCCGACCAGGTCTACCTGGCCGCCGCCAAGGTCGGCGGCATCCACGCCAACGCCACCTACCCGGCCGAATTCATCTACGACAACCTCATGGTCGAAGCCAATGTCGTTCATGAATCCTTCCGTGCCGGCGTGCGCAAGCTGCTCTTCCTGGGCTCCAGCTGCATCTACCCCAGGCTCGCCGCGCAGCCCATGAGCGAAGACGCGCTGCTCACCGGCCCGCTCGAGCCCACCAACGAGCCCTACGCCATCGCCAAGATCGCCGGCATCAAGCTCTGCGAAAGCTACAACCGCCAGTACGGCGCCAGCCACGGGGTGGACTACCGCAGCGTCATGCCCACCAACCTCTATGGCCCCGGTGACAACTACCACCCACAGAACAGCCACGTCGTGCCCGCACTGATCCGCCGCTTCCACGAGGCCAAGGCCAGCGGCGCGCCCAGCGTCACCCTGTGGGGCACCGGCACGCCGCTGCGCGAGTTCCTGCACGTGGACGACATGGCCGCCGCCAGCGTGTTCGTCATGAACCTGCCCAAGGCCGTCTACGACCAGCAGACCCGCCCCATGCAAAGCCACCTCAACGTCGGCTTCGGCTCCGACATCACCATCCGCGCGCTGGCCCAGGCCATCGCGCGCGTGGTCGGCTACACCGGCGCGATCGGCGTCGACCCCAGCCAACCTGACGGCACGCCCCGCAAGCTCATGGACAGCCGCCGCCTCAACGCCCTCGGCTGGCAGCCCTCCATCACCCTGGAGCAAGGCCTGGCCGGCGCCTACGCCGACTTCGTCAGCCAGCAGGGCGCTGCACCGTGACCCACGCCAGGGTGCCGTCATGGCGAGCAAAGCGCGCAAGGGGCACAAGGAGCTATTCGTTGATGCGGCACTCGCATTTGATTACAATGATTTCATTGCAATCATTCGGAGTTGACCCATGAGCAGCCTCACCGTTCGAAACCTCGACGAATCCGTCAAGAACCGTTTGCGTGTGCGTGCAGCCCGCCATGGCCGGTCCATGGAAGAAGAGGTGCGGCAAATTCTGCAAAACATTGTCGCCCCCGAGCAACAAGCCGGGCAAGTGAGCTTTGCCGAGCGGGTCAACAGCAGGTTTGCCGGCCTGCATGTCGATTCCCTGCCCATCCCGGCGCGGCAACTTGCCCGTACGCCGCCCGACATCGAAGCACCATGAGCAACGGCTTTCTGCTCGATACCAATGTGCTGTCAGAGCTGATGCGCAGCCAGCCGGCCGCGCCCGTGCTTGGCTGGTTTGCCCAGAACGCGCAAAGCGCCATGCACACCAGCGCCGTCACGCAGGCCGAGATCCTGACCGGCATCGCACTGCTGCCAGCGGGCCAACGTCGCACCGCACTGGCCATGTCGGCGGAGCAAATGTTTGAACAGGACTTTGCCGACCGTTGCCTCGCCTTTGATGGCGCCGCTGCAAAGCACTATGCCGTCCTGGTGGCGGCCCGCACCCGGCATGGGCAGCCCATATCGACAGAAGATGCGCAAATTGCCGCCATCGCCCTGGCAGCGGGGCTGACCGTGGCGACCCGCAACACCAAGGATTTCGAGACGATCGAAGGGCTGATGCTGGCGAACCCCTGGTCAGCCATCGCGCCTGTCGCACCCCATTGAGCCACGCGCGGCAATCCATGCCCTCTGACCAGTTTCCAAGTCTGTTTGCCCCTCGCCAAGCGTCAAATGGTCACATTACGCTATCAAAAACGTAGCTTCCCCATGCGTCCCGAAACCCCCAGCACCCCCAACACCCCCCAAAGTCGCCCTCATCACCGGCATCACCGGCCAGGACGGCAGCTACCTGGCCGAATTCCTGCTTGAAAAAGGCTACATCGTGCACGGCATCAAGCGCCGCGCCAGCCTGCTCAACACCCAGCGCGTCGACCACATCTACCAGGACCCGCACATCGAAAACGCCCGCTTCAGGCTGCACCACGGCGACCTGACCGACACCAGCAACCTGGTGCGCATCGTCCAGGAAACCCAGCCCGACGAGATCTACAACCTCGGCGCGCAAAGCCACGTGGCCGTCAGCTTCGAGGCGCCCGAATACACCGCCGACGTCGACGCCCTGGGCACCCTGCGCCTGCTGGAGGCCATCCGCATCCTGGGCCTGGAGCAAAAAACCCGCTTCTACCAGGCCAGCACCAGCGAGCTCTATGGCCTGGTGCGCGAAACCCCCCAGCGCGAAACCACCCCCTTCTACCCGCGCAGCCCCTACGGCGTGGCCAAGCTCTACGCCTACTGGATCACGGTGAACTACCGCGAGGCCTACGGCATGTATGCCTGCAACGGCATCCTGTTCAACCACGAAAGCCCGCGCCGCGGCGAAACCTTCGTCACCCGCAAGATCACCCGCGGCCTGGCCAACATCAGCCAGGGCCTGGAAGACTGCCTCTACATGGGCAACCTCGACGCCCTGCGCGACTGGGGCCACGCCAAGGACTACGTGCGCATGCAGTGGCTCATGCTGCAGCAGCAGCAGGCGCAGGACTTCGTCATCGCCACCGGCCAGCAATACAGCGTGCGCTCCTTTCTGGAATGGACCGCCGCCGAGCTCGGCATCGAGCTGCGCTGGCAAGGGCAGGGCCTCGAAGAAGTCGGCCTGTGGAACGGCCGCCCCGTCGTGCGCATCGACCCACGCTATTTCCGCCCCTCCGAGGTCGAATCCCTGCTGGGCGACGCCACCAAAGCCCGCGAAGAGCTCGGCTGGGTGCCCGAGATCACCGCGCAGCAGATGTGCCAGGAGATGGTCGCCAGCGACCTGGCGCAGGCACGGCAAAACGCCCTGCTGCGCAACCACGGGTATTCGGTGAATGTCGGATCAGAGTGACGCCCTGGCCCGCGCGGCCTCCGCGCCGCGCACCGCCCTCATCTGCGGCATCTCCGGCCAGGATGGCGCCTACCTTGCGCGTGAGCTGCTGTCGCGCGGCTACAGAGTGGTCGGCACCTCGCGCGATGCCCAGGTCGGCAGCTTCCACAACCTGGTTCGCCTGGGCATCCGGGGCCAGGTCGAACTGGCTTCCATGGCCAGCAACGACTTTCGCAGCGTGCTGCAGGTACTGGCGCGGCACGAGCCGCACGAGGTCTACCACCTGGCGGGGCAGAGTTCCGTCGGGCTGTCCTTCGAGCAGCCCGTGGAGACGCTGGAAAGCATCGCCCTCAGCACGCTCAACCTGCTGGAGGCCATCCGTTTTCTCGGCCGCCCGATCCGGTACTACAGCGCCGGCTCCAGCGAATGCTTTGGCGACAACGGGGATGCCGCCAGCAACGAAAACACCCCCTTTCGCCCGCGCAGCCCCTACGCGGTGGCCAAGGCCGCCGCTTTCTGGCAGGTGGCCAACTACCGCGAAGCCTATGGCCTGTTTGCCTGCTCCGGCATCCTGTTCAATCACGAATCCCCCCTGCGCCCCGAGCGTTTCGTCACCCAGAAGATCGTGCGCACCGCCTGCCGCATCGCTGCCGGCAGCGCGGAGACGCTGCACCTTGGCAACCTGGAGATCCACCGCGACTGGGGCTGGGCCCCCGAATACGTGCACGCCATGTGGCTCATGCTGCAGCAGCCCACGCCGCAGGATTTCGTCATCGCCACCGGCGTCACCTATCCCCTGGCCGACTTCGTCGCCGAGACCTTTCAGTGCCTGGGGCTCGACTGGCGCCAGCACGTCATCAGCGACCCGTCCCTGATGCGGCCCACCGATCTGCGCATCAGCCGCGCCGACCCCGCCCTGGCGGCCTCCGTTCTCGGCTGGCGTGCCACCAGCCACATGCCCGACGTGGTTCGGGCCATGGTGGACGCGGCATTGGCGGATGAGTAGCGCGCTTTGACCCTGTTGCGGCGCGATTTTTCAGCCCTTTTGACCCCAATCCCGGCGTCCGATGGCCACAAGCTGCTATGAAGTTTGAACCGGTCCGGTTGCGCCAGCAGGGCCGGCAGGCCCTGGCCAAAACCCCATGAACATCCTGCTCACCGGCGGCACCGGCTACATCGGCAGCCACACGGCCGTGGCGCTGGCCGAGGCCGGGCACCACGTCGTGCTGTTCGACAACTTCTGCAACAGCCAGCCCGACGTGGCGCAGCGCCTGCACACCCTCACCGGCCAGGCCCTGCCGCTGGTCGAAGGCGACGTGCGCAACACCGCCTTGCTCACGCACACCCTGCAAGCGCACCAGATCAGCGCCGTCATCCACTTCGCCGGCCTCAAGGCCGTGGGCGAGTCGGTGGCCCAGCCCCTGGATTACTACGCCAACAACGTCCAGGGCAGCATCAGCCTGCTGCAAGCCATGCAGGCAGCCCAGGTCAACACCCTGGTCTTCAGCTCCAGCGCCACCGTCTATGGCGAGCCGCACTACCTGCCGCTGGACGAAACCCACCCCACCGCCGCCACCAACCCCTACGGGCGCAGCAAGCTCCACATCGAAGAAATCCTCCGTGATGCCTGCGCCGCCGACCCGGCCCTGCGGGTGCTGTGCCTGCGCTACTTCAACCCCGTGGGCGCGCACGCCTCGGGCCTCATCGGCGACAACCCCCGGGGCGTGCCCAACAACCTCATGCCCTACCTGTCGCGCGTCGCCGCGGGGGAGCTGCCCCACGTCAACGTCTTCGGCGCCGACTACCCCACGATTGACGGCACCGGCGTGCGCGACTACATCCACGTGGCCGACCTGGCCAGCGGCCACCTCGCGGCCCTGGCCCATCTGGCGCAGCGGCCCGGCTTCGACGTCATCAACCTCGGCACCGGCCAGGGCTACAGCGTGCTGCAGATGATCGACGCCTTTGCCGCCGCCAGTGGCCGCCCGGTGCCGCACCGCATCGTGCCGCGCCGCGCCGGGGACATCGCCGCCTGCTACGCCCGGCCCGACAAAGCCGCCCGCCTGCTCGGCTGGCAGGCCACCCGCACGCTGCAGGACATGTGCCGCGACACCTGGCACTGGCAAATCCGCGGTGCCGGGCATGAACAATTGGAACAATTGGGGTCTGTCCCCAATTTACCGCCAGGTAACCCCCAACATAGCCCCCATATTCCGTGACGTGCCAGATGGGAAGCGTCTTTTTCCGAACCTTGGCAATGAACCACACCCCGCCCCGCGAGCCATCTCCGATTCAGCGCGCCACCGTCTTGCGCGGTTGGATGGTGGGGCTCCTGGGCTGGCTTGTGTGCTTGTCTGCGGCGCCATCGGCGGCGGAGGAATCAACCCGCATCTACAAATATTTGCGCAACGGTGCTCCGGTTTTCACCGATGTCCCGCCCGCCAGGGGCGCTTACAGCATCTATCGACCCTCCTGTTTTGCGTGCGACATCTATTCCACCGTCAACTGGAACGCAACCCCTTTGCAGCTGGACGTGTACAGCGAAGAAATCAACCGCGCTGCGCACCTTTACCAGGTGGACACAGCCTTGGTGCGAGCCGTCATTCACGCCGAATCCGCCTTCAACCCGCGCGCACGCTCACCCAAAGGGGCTGCGGGACTCATGCAACTCATGCCTGGCACCGCACGGGATCTGGGGGTGGCCGATGCCCATGTGCCCTCCGAGAATATTCGAGGTGGCGTGCAGTACCTGGCCCAACTCCTGGCGCAGTTTCGCAATGATGTGCGTCTGGCCACGGCCGCCTACAACGCGGGGCCTAACGCGGTGCGCAAACACGCCGGCGTTCCCCCCTATGCGGAAACTCAGCTTTATGTCGAGCGTGTGGGGGTTTTGTACCAGCGCTACAAAGCATCGTTGCGCAAAAATAGCTAGGACAGCGCTGCCCAACAACCTCATGCCTTTTCAGCTTGACTACGCAGACAGCACCCAGGTTGTGTTGCTCGGCATGGAATCCGCGACAGACAGGGAGGTGTGGCAAAAAGCCAGAGATGAAGGTTTCGTGATCGTCACCCGCGACGCAGATTA
>JADKHE010000007.1 GCA_016721925.1 Candidatus Skiveiella danica | reverse complement strand
GATCTGGGCCAGCGCAGATGGCGCCTGCTCCTCCGTCGAGTCTTCCAGAACCACCACCACCCGGCGCGCCTGAGCGATGGCTGGCGGCGCCGCGCCAAGCCAGATGACTTGATTGCCTTGCAACTCGGCCTCGTAGCTGCGCAATAGGTTTTGCCTTCGAACGTCGGACGACTCCCAGATAGATGGGCCCGCGCGGTGCGAGATGGGTTCGTCACCCCCCGCCAGCCCGCCCCCTCACGCCGGGCGCGCCGAGGGCTTCGAGGGTGTCGAGGATGCAGGGCAGGCCTTTCCACGGGCCTTTGTTTCTGAAGCCGGCCTCGATGGCCGGCAGGGGCAGCGGGGCCGGGCTGGCGGCGAGCAGCTGGGCGACGGCGCGCACCTGCTCGGGCAGGGTGGCGGGCCAGGGCTGGGCCGCGGTGGCGGGCGCTGGGGCTGCCGGATGGGCGGTGGCGTCTTCGGCAGGCACTTCGGGCACCTGGGAGGCCGGCGGGGCCTCGTTTTCGGCCATTTTCATGCCCAAATCGGGCTGTTCCCAGCGTGGAATGGCCACGGGGCGCTCCTGATTCAGGAGTTCATCGGCGGGGGTCCGCGCCGCCTGGGCGGCGGCGGCTTCGCGCTCGGCGCGGCGCGCCGGGTCCTGGAAGTCGGGGCGCAGCCAGCGAATGGTGCCGGCGGCCTCTTCGGCGGCGCGGCGGGCGTTGAGGGCCACCAGGCGCTCCAGCACCGCCTCGGTCCAGACGGCGCGCGCGGCCTCGTCGCCCCAAGGCACGGGGCCGAGGTCGCTCCAGCCGTAGGCGGCCAGCACGGCGGCGTCGAGTTCGTCGTGCAGGCTGCGCAGCACGCTGACCAGGCCTTGTTCGTGCTGGGTCTTTCCTTGGTGATAGCGGTTCGCCGAGGCGCAACTTCTCCAGCACGTTGTAGAGGCCGGTGAGGGTCAGGCCGTTGGCGGCTGGCGGCGGGGTGTCGTTTGTTGCGTCGGGGGTGGCTGGCGGCGGGTTCGTTGGTTCGTCTCGCTGGGGCTGCGGCCTGCACGCTGCGCGCGCCAAACGCCCCCCCCCGACCGCCCCACCGCCAGCGGGACCGTGTCGTGCCCGGCCGCAGGAAGGCAACTGGCCGAGCACGCGTTTGCGATAGGCGTCGAGCTGTTCGGCGAGGTGGCGGATGCGGTCGGCGAGTTCGGGCGTGAGGCCGGTGTCGTCGGCGGGGAAGGGGAAGGTTTCGAAGCACGAAGTCTTGATGTATCTGGGACGATCTTCAAGCGTGCTGCCTGTCCTGAGCGCCCACAGGACATGTGCCTCGCTCGACAGCACACCTAGGCAAAGGGCATCCCCCAACGCAATGGCTATCAGGGCGTCGTCCGGTAAGGTTTCAACTGCCAAGAACTGAAAAACTCGGTGCTTTGCTGTGACTACAGTCGCAACGTACTGGTCCAACCCTTCAAGAGCAGGCCGAAACTCTTAGTATTCGCGGATGTGCCGCTCCAGACCGGGCACCGTGCCCAGGCCGAGCGTGGCCGCTTCCTCGCGTCTGACGATGAAGCCCGCGCCGTGCAGCTTCACGCCGGGCGATGACACGCTCGCGTTCGCCAACAACGCACGGGCGCTCGCCACGTTCGCCCCACGGCGCAGGTCAGCGTGCAGCAGGCCACGGGCTTCGGCCAGGCTCACGGCCACCTCCCCTTCGCCGCCTTCGCGCTCGTCGCTGACGGTCAGCAGACGCCCTTCCCGAGCCCCAGCCACGCCGACGGTCATCGCAATGCGCACCGCCGCCCCGTTGGCGCTGTCCACCCACGGGTGGTCGGGTATCGCGTAAATCAAGCTGAGCGCCATCAAGCCGGGGCGGGGCGTGCCGGGGGCCGATTTCTGCGCCTCTTTGGAGGTTTGGCGCAGCATGAGGCCCCCGGCATGCCCCGCCCCGGCCGCCACCAGACCTCCGGCTTTCACCGGCACCCCGTCCAGCGCCGTCTGCACCACGCGCCGGTTGAAGGTCTGGCGCAGGCTGTTGGTGGTGATGAAGCCGAAGCGCCGGGCCGGCCCGCACGCACCAGCCAAGCCGCGTGGTGCCACCAGTACATGACGAAGTCCGCACTCTCCGGCACGTCGGGCCAGGTGGCGCGCAAGGTCTGCGCGTAGCCGTCGCCCAACGCATCGCGCAAGAACTTGGCGCCAATGAACGGCGGATTCCCCACAATGAAATCCGCCGCCGGCCACTCGGCGGGGCGCGGGTTCACGTAGCGCCACTGCGGCACCTGCGCGGCCTCGTCGGGCACGTCCTCGCCCGTCACCGGGTGCTTCTTGAACGTGGTGCCGTCCCAGCGGGTGATGACCTGGCCCGATTCATCCGTGGCCAGCTCGGCACGGTCGTAGGCCAGCACGGCGTCGCGGTGTTCGATGTTGCCGTAGTCGTGCACCACGGGCTCGGCCACGCTGGCCAGGCCGCGCGTGCGCACATGCCATTGCAGCCAGCCGATCCACAGCACCAGCTCGGCCAGCGCGGCGGCGCGCTCGTTGAGCTCGATGCCGCGCAGCTGCTGCAGCGTGACGGTCTCGCCCTCCAGGCCCAGGCGCTCCTGGGTCTGGCCCAGGGCTTCGAGCTGGTTCATCACCTCGCCCTCCAGGCGCTTGAGGTGCTCCAGCGTCACGTACAGAAAGTTGCCGCTGCCGCAGGCCGGGTCGAGCACGCGGGTGGTGCAGAGCTGGTGGTGAAAGCGGCGGATCTCGGCGCGGGCTTCTTCGAGCTTGGCTTCGCGCTTTTTGCCGTCCAGTTCATCGGCCTCGCGCGCCAGCACCACGGCGGCGGCCTGCGCGTTGGCCCAGTCGGCGCGCAGGGGCTCCACCACGGTGGGCAGCACCAGGCGCTCCACATAGGCGCGTGGCGTGTAGTGCGCGCCCAGGGCGTGGCGCTCGGTGGGGTCGAGCGCGCGCTCCAGCAGCGTGCCGAAGATGGCGGGCTCCACCTCGGTCCAGTTGGCGCGGGCGGCGCGCAGCAGGCCGTCGATCTGCGCGGTGCTGAGCGCCAGCACGTAGCCGTCCGCCGCCGCGCCCTTGAACAGCTTGCCGTTGAAGCGCAGCACGTCGGCGGCAATGGCCGCGTTGAAGCCGCCCGCGTCCATGCCGGCCCAGAAGATCTTGAGCATCTGCGCCAGGGTGGCGGGCTGCTCGCGGTGGTCTTGAGCAGGTGGACGAAGCTGCCGGTGCCGTCGGCACCGGGCTGGCCCTGGGGCAGCAGGCCCACGTCCTCGGCAAACATGCTGAACAGGCAGCGCGTCAGGAAGCCGGCCACGTGGTGCGGCGTGTGGCCAGCGGCCTCCAGGCTTTTGGCCAGATCGGCCAGCTCGGCGGCGACGATGCGCGTGACCCGGGCGCTGGCGCGGGACGGGTCCAGGCTGAGCGGGTCGGTCCACAGCGCCTTGAGCCGCGCGCGGATGGCGGGGTCGGCCAGCTGCTCCAGCCGGATGCGGTGGCTGCGCGGGTCGGGGAACGGGGTGTAGGTGGCGCCGGAGCGGGTGAACTCGGCGTACAGCTCGATGACGTGGCCCACGTCCACCACCACCACGAAGGGCGGGCGGCCCTCGGTGGCGGGCAGGGCCCGGGCGTAGTTCTCGGCCTGGGCGCGGGCGCGCAGGAGCGCGTCGTCGAAGGCACGGGTGGTCGTGTGGGTTGTGGCGCCGCTGGCCTGCGACTGGATGCCCGATTTCAGCTTCTTGCTTTCCCACACGAAGTGGCCACGGCGGTAGCAGTCCACGCGGCCGGCGCTGGTGCTGCCGTCGCCATGCTGGAAGGTGATGGGCCGCTCGAACATGTAGCGCTGATCGGGCGTGGGGTGCGGCGGCTCGACGCCGAGCAGCTCACAAAGCTGGATGACGAAGCTCTGCGCGGTGGACAGCTCCGAGGCCGTGACGCCGCGCCAGCGGGTGATGAAGGCAGCCGCGCTGGCGGCCTGCGAGGCCTGCGCGGTGCTGTCGCCGGTGGCGGCCGATGTGGCGCGGTCTGGTGCGGTGTCTCCCATCGGCGCCATCATAGCGAGCGGGCTCGGTGGAGGCCTGGATTATTCCTGAATCAATAGCAGATAGTGACCATTCGACGCTGGGGAGGTGCCGATTTCGCCAATAATTGGCTGAAATCCCGCCGCTTTGGCACGGTATATGGTATTTTCGAGGTGTTACCATGGTGTCACCATCTTGGAGAACCTCATGACATCCACCACGTCCCTGAAATTGCCCGACGCCTTGAAGGCCACGATTGCACAAGTCGCGGCGAGCGAAGGCAAGACATCCCATGCGCTGATGGTGGAGACGCTGCAGTCTGCCATGGATGATGCGCTGGCGCGCCAGAGCTTTCACGCCGATGGCGAGGCGGCCTGGCAGGACAGCTTGCGCACCGGCACGGTATACCGGGCGGAGGACGTCCAGGCCTACATCACAGCCCGCGCGGACGGTGCCCAGGGCGCGCCCGCAAGCGGTGAACCTTGATCCGGCGAAGCCGGGCAAGCAAGGCATGAACGCGGGTTTTTACACGGAACAGGCACTGACAGATCTGGAGCGACTCAGCGACTTCCTGCGGGCAGTGACCCGGCTGCGGCGCAGGCCACCGTCGGCATCATTTTCGAAGCCCTCAACATCCTCGGCCACAGCCCCGAAATCGGCCGCAAGATTCGCGGCGGCAACCGTGAACTGGTGATTTCCGGGGCCACTCCGGCTATCTGGCGCTGTATCGCTTCTTGCCCAGCCTGCAACGGGTGCTGGTGCTGGCGGTGCGCCATCAACGGGAGTCGGGGTACAAAGGCGCGGGCTTGACAACAACACCCAAGGTGATGATGGCTGCGCCCAACTCGATGCACACCTTCATTCTGAAGAAAAATGGCCACTTCCCAACGTGGAATGGTCACTTTGCTGCGAAATTAAAAGCGAAATGCCGGATGTTGCATTCGGTAGCCGACCTGCAGGTTGATCATGGTCGCCGCAGGCTGACATCACGCCCTCGGCACCGCATGACCGCGCAGCCAGGCGGTAAAGGCCTCTTCGCTGATGTCACCGGCGGCGACGGCGAGCATGGTGAGCACACAGTCGGCGTCCGGGGCAGAGAGCGTGAAACCATTCAGGCGCAGGAACAGTTCGGCGGCCACGAAGCCGGTGCGCTTGTTGCCGTCGATGAAAGCGTGGTTGCGCGATATCCCGTAGCCATAGGCCGCTGCCAAGGCGGCTGCATCGGCCTCGCCGTAGGCCTCCAGGTTCACCGGCCTGGCAAGGGCCGATTCGAGCAGGCCAAAGTCGCGCACGCCGACACCCCGCCATGTTCGGCCAGTTGCATGTCGTATCGCCAGGATGACCGCCCGGTCGATCCAGACCCAGCGGCTCATTTGGCCAGCTCGCGCAAGACGTCCCGGCGCTCTTTCATGATTTCTCGTCCAATACGCATCTGGGCCTCGAATTCGGGGTTGTGCGTGGTGATGCGCAGCCCGTCGGGCGTTTCCGTCACGTAGAACTCATCGCCTTTTTCAAGGTTGAGCCGGGCCAACAGGTCTTTCGGAAAAACGGCGCCAACCGAATTGCCGATCTGGGTGAGCTTGAGGGTGTGCATGGGGATTTCTTTCGTAATAACAAATGTAATACTAAACCCGCCCGCCTGACCGGTCAAGCGCGCCCGGCCGGAACGGACGAAGCCACCGGCGCCCCGTTGCGCATGCCCGGTGCAACTGGGCCGCGCGCGGGATAACACTCGGCAGTCCCTGGTGCATTGCTTTGACGATCACCACTATGGCCGCAATCAATTTACTGAACAGGCTCACGGGCGATAGAGTCACCAGGGCGGGTTGACCGAATTTCCACCTCACACGCACACACCGAATCAGGAGAAATCATGAGCAAGAAGCGATCAAGGCACCGGCAATGGACATTGGCATCAACGCCACCGACCGGGAAAAGATTGCCAGGGGGCTGTCCGTGCTGCTGGCTGACAGTTACACCTTGTATCTGATGACCCATAACTTCCACTGGAATGTGACCGGCCCGCAGTTCAACAGCCTGCACCTCATGTTCATGGGCCAATACACGGAGCAATGGAACGCGCTGGATGTGATCGCCGAGCGCATCCGCGCCTTGGGCTTCCCGGCACCGGGGACCTACAAGGAATTCGTCAAGCTGGCCACGATCAGGGAGGTCGAAGGGGTGCCCAGGGCGAATGACATGATTCGCCATCTGGTTGCCGCCCAGGAGGCGACGGCGCGAACCGCGCGCACGCTCTTTCCGGTCGTCGACGCGGCCAATGACCAGCCCACGGCCGATGTATTGACCCAGCGGATCGACATTCACGAAAAGACGGCCTGGATGCTGCGCAGTCTTCTGGAGGAATGATCTTTCCGCGGTTGGCAACGTCCCTGTGGGTCGCCTGAAAGCGGCCCGATCATCACAAAGGCGGCCTCCCGGAGGCTGCCGATGGCGCCAGCCGGCGCCGGGCCGCAGCCGGCGGCTTCTGCGGGTCAGAAGTCGTGCTCGACAAAACGCTCAAAGGTTTGCTTGAGCTGATGCACCCAGCGCTGCTTGTCGGCATCCGGCGCGAAGCTGGCCTCGATGCTGTTGTGCGCCAGGGTCCAGGCGTGCTGGGTGGACAGGCGCAGCGCGGCGAAGGTCTCCAGGTAGTTCTGGACGAGGTAGCCGCCGAAGTAGGCCGGGTCGTCCGAGTTGACGGTGGCGCACAGGCCGGCGTCGAGCAAGGTGCGCAGGTTGTGGTCTTTCAGGTCGGGGAAGACGCACAGCTTCTGGTTGGACAGCGGGCACACCGTCAGCGGGGTGCGGTCCTTGGCCAGCCGCGCCATCAGGGCCGGGTCTTTGGCGCTTTGCACGCCGTGGTCGATGCGCTCGACCTTGAGCACGTCCAGCGCGCTCCAGATGTAGGCGGGCGGCCCCTCCTCGCCCGCATGGGCCACGAGGTGCAGGCCCAGCTCGGCGCAGCGGGCGAACACGCGCGCGAACTTCTCGGGCGGATGGCCCACTTCGCTGGAATCCAGGCCGACGCCGATGAAGCGGTCACGAAAAGGCTGCGCCTGCTCCAGCGTGGCAAAGGCCTCTTCCTCGCTGAGGTGGCGCAGGAAGCACAGGATCAGGTCGGCGCTCACGCTCAGCTTGGTGCCGGCATCGACGCAGGCGCGGTGCAGGCCGTTGATGACCACCTCCATCGGCACGCCGCGGTCGGTGTGGGTCTGCGGGTCGAAGAAGACCTCGGCGCGCACCACCCGGTCGGCCGCCGCCCGCTCAAAGTAGGCCCAGGCCATGTCGTAGAAGTCCTGCTCCTGCAGCAGCACGCTGGCGCCCGCGTAGTAGATGTCGAGAAAGCTCTGCAGGTCGGTGAAGGCGTAGGCCTTGCGCAAGGCTTCCACGCTGGCATAGGGCAGTGCCACGCCGTTGCGCTGGGCCAGCGCGAAGATCATCTCCGGCTCCAGCGAGCCCTCGATGTGGATGTGCAGCTCGGCCTTGGGCATGGCGCGCAGCAGCTCGGGCAGGCGGTGCGCGGGGACAGGATGGACTTTGAACACAGCAGAACTCCAGAAAGTAAAAGACCGCCCTGCGGCGGCCTTTCGATCGTAACGAACAAGGCGTATCAGACGGGGGCAGGGCAAGGCGCGGGGTACGGTGAACCGGAACGTACTTCAGGTACGTGAGGATTCACCGGAGGGGCCCCGCAACGCCGCCATGCGCCCGTGTGATAGCCGCCCTTATTTCTTGTCGCCGCCGGGGATCTTGCCTTCCACGCCCTTGACGTAGAAGTTGATGCCGCCCAGGAACTTGTCGTCCGCCACGGCGTCCTTGGCCAGCACTTCCTTGCCGTCCTGGCCCACGATCGGGCCCTTCCAGATCACGAAGCTGCCGTCCTTCAGGCCGGCCTTGATCTCGTCGACCCTCTTCTTCGTTTCGTCCGGCACGTCGGCGGCCACCGACACCATGTCGATGGCGCCTTCCTTCACGCCCCACCAGGCCTGGCCGGTGGACCACTTGCCGTTGAGCGCGTCGCCCACGGCCTTGACGTAGTACGGACCCCAGTTGATGACGGCCGAGCCCAGGTGGGCCTTGGGGCCGTAGGCGGTCATGTCGGAATCCCAGCCGAAGGCGCGCTTGCCCATTTTTTCGGCGGTCTGCAGCACCGCCGACGTGTCGGTGTTCTGAAACAACACATCGGCGCCGCCGTTGATCAGGGCGGTGGCGGCCTCGGTTTCCTTGGGCGGATTTCCCCAGGAGTTGACCCAGACCACCTTGGTCTTGACCTTCGGGTTGACCGACTGCGCGCCCAGCGTGAAGCTATTGATGTTGCGGATCACTTCAGGGATCGGGATCGAGCCGACCACGCCCAGCGTGTTGGACTTGGTCATCTTGCCCGCGATCACGCCGGCCATGTAGGCGCCCTCGTAGGTGCGGCTGTCGTAGGTGCGCAGGTTGTCGGCGGTCTTGTAGCCGGTGGCGTGCTCGAACTTCACATCCTTGTTGTCGGCGGCGACCTTCAGCATGGGTTCCATGTAGCCGAAGGTGGTGCCGAAGATCAGCTTGTTGCCCTGGCCGGCCATGTCGCGGATCACGCGCTCGGCGTCGGCGCTCTCGGGCACCTTCTCGACGAAGGAGGTCACCACCTTGTCGCCGAACTCCTTCTCGACGGCCTTGCGGCCGTTGTCGTGCGCAAAGGTCCAGCCGCCGTCGCCCACCGGGCCGACATAGGCGAAGGCAATCTTGAGCGGCTCGGGCTTGGCCGGTGCCGCAGCCGAGGCCGCGGGCTTGGGCGCCTCGGCCGGCTTCGCTTCCTCTTTCTTGCCGCAGCCCACCAGGGCGGCGGCCGCCACGGCCGTCAGGGCGGCGGCTTTCAACAGGGATCTCTTGTGCAGGTCAGTCATGTCAGCTCTTTCATGGACAGGGTTGGGAAGAAAAAAGATTATGAACCGGGATGGAAGGGCTTGCCCAGCGACGCCGGCATGTTGACCCGGATCCAGGCCGGGTTGCGCGAGATCAGCGCCAGCACCACGATGGTGGACACATAGGGCAGCATCGTCAGCAACTGGCTGGGAACTTCCACGCCCACGCCCTGCAGGTGGAACTGCAGCATGGTCACGCCGCCGAACAGGTAGGCGCCCAGCAGCACCCGCGCCGGGCGCCAGGTGGCGAAGGTGGTCAGCGCCAGCGCGATCCAGCCCTTGCCGGCGACCATGCCCTCGACCCACAGCGGCGTGTAGACGACCGAGATGTAGGCACCGGCCAGGCCGCACAGCGCGCCGCCCACCACCACGGCGGCGAGGCGGATGCGGCGCACCGGATAGCCCAGCGCATGAGCCGACTCGGGCGACTCGCCCACCGAGCGCAGCACCAGGCCGGCGCGGGTGCGATAGAGGAACCAGATCAGCCCGATCGCGAATGCAATGGTCAGGTACACCAGCGGGTGCTGGCGAAACAGCGCCGGCCCGACCAGCGGGATGTCGCCGAGCACGGGAATCGAGAAGTGCGGCCGCTCGGGCAGCTTTTCCTGGACGTACTTGATGCCGGCGAAGGCCGAGAAACCCACGCCGAACAGGCTCAGCGCCAGCCCGGTGGCGTACTGGTTGGTGTTGAGCCAGATCACCAGCAGGCCAAAGATGGCGGCCAGCAACGCACCGGCGCCCATGCCGGCGGCAAAGCCCAGCCAGTCGTTGCCGGTGTGCACCACGGTGGCGAAGCCGGCCACGGCCGCGCACAGCATCATGCCCTCGGCACCGAGGTTGACGATGCCGGCTTTCTCGTTGATCAGCAGGCCCAGCGCCGCGATGGCCAGCACGGTGCCGGCGTTCAGCGTGGCGGCCAGCAGCAAGGCATAGGATTCCATCACGCGGCCCTCCCGGTGAATTTGAGCCGGTAGGCAATCAGCGTGTCACAGGCCAGCAAGGTGAACAGCAGCAACCCCTGGAACACCCCGGTGATGGACTTGGGCAGCCCCAGGCGCGACTGCGCCAGCTCCCCGCCGATATAGAACATGCTCATCAGCACCGCCGAAAACACCATGCCGACCGGGTGCAGCCGGCCGACAAAAGCCACGATGATGGCGGCAAAACCATAGCCCGCCGGCACATAGGGGGTGAGCTGGCCGATCGGCCCCGCCACTTCCAGCGCACCGGCCAGGCCGGCCGCGCCGCCCGAGGTCAGCAGGGCCACCCACAGCGCCTTGCGCGACGAGAAGCCGGCGTAGCGCGCGGCCGCCGGCGCCAGGCCGCCGACCTGCTGGGCAAAACCGGCGCGGGTGCGGAACAGGAACACCCACAACAACGCCGCACCGGCCAGGGCCAGCAGCAGGCCGGCGCTGACGCGCGAACCGCTCATCAGGCGCGGGATCTGCGTCACCGCGTCGAAGGTGCGGGTCTGCGGGAAGTTGTAGCCGCCCGGGTCCTTCCACGGGCCATAGACCAGGTAGCTCAGCACCATGTCGGCCACGTAGACCAGCATCAGGCTGACCAGGATTTCGCTGGCGTTGAAGCGGTCGCGCAGCAGCGCCGTGATGCCCGCCCAGGCCATGCCACCCGCCACCCCGGCCAGCAGGATGGCCAGCACGATCCAGCGGCCAGTTTCCTTGTCGGCCAGCAGCGCGACGCCGCCCGCGGCAATCGCGCCGATCACGAACTGCCCCTCGGCGCCGATGTTCCAGACATTGGAGCGGAAGCACACCGCCAGCCCCAGCGCGATCACCAGCAGCGGCGTGGCCTTGACCATCAGTTCGCCCAGCGCATACGGCGTCTTGACCGGCTCCCAGAAAAAGACCTGCAGGCCCTTGACCGGGTCCTTGCCGAGCGCGATGAACAGGGCCACGCCGATCAGCACGGTGATGACCAGCGCCAGCAGCGGCGAGCCGTAGCTCCAGAACTTCGAGGCCTGGGGCCGGGGTTCAAGCTTGAACATCGGCGGCCTCCCCGGTGGTTTCAGCCATGTCGGCCAGCCGCGCCTGGACGTCGTCGTGCCACAGCCCGCTCATCCACTCGCCCATCTGGGCGACGGTGGCGTCGACGCGGTCGACCGAGGGCGACAGATGGCCCTTGGCCATCACGTGCAGGCGGTCGCAGATCTCGAACAGTTCGTCCAGCTCCTCGCTGACCACCAGCACCGCGCAGCCGGCGTCGCGCAGCGCCAGGATCTCGCCGCGAATCTGCGCCGCCGCGCCCACGTCCACGCCCCAGGTGGGCTGCGAGACGATGAGCAGCTTGGGGTTGGCGTCGATCTCGCGCCCGACAATGAATTTCTGCAGGTTGCCCCCTGAGAGCGACTTGGCCGCCGCATGCGGCCCGCCGGTCTTGACGCCGAAGCGCTGGATGATGGCGGTCGCCTGTCGCTCCAGCACGCCGAGGCGGATCCAGCCGCCGGCGCCGAAGGCCTCGTTACGGGTCAGCATGAGGTTGTGGGCCAGCCCCAGCATCGGCACCGCGCCACGGCCCAGACGCTCCTCCGGCACGAAATGCAGGCCCAAGGCCCGTCGCTCGACGGGGCCGCAGCGGCCGACCGCCTTGCCGGCGACCTCGATCATGCCGGGCTGGGCGCGCGTGTCTTCGCCCGAGAGCGCGAACAGCAGCTCGCGCTGGCCGTTGCCGGAGACCCCGGCAATGCCCACCACCTCGCCCGCGCGCACCTGCATCGAGACATCGTGCTGGTCCACCCCGAACGGGGATTCGCGCACCAGATCGAGCATCTTCACGTCCAGCACCGTGGCGCCGGTCTGTACCGCGCGGTACTGCAGGGCGGGCGGCTCGGCGCCGATCATCAGCCGGCTCAAGGACGCGTTGGACTCCTGGCGCGGGTCGCAGGTGCCGGTGACCTTGCCGCCGCGCAGCACGGTGCAGGCGGTGCAGAGTTCACGGATCTCGTGCAGCTTGTGGCTGATGTACAGGATGCTGCAGCCCTCGGACGCCAGCTTCTTCAGCACCACGAACAGCTTTTCCACCGCCTGTGGCGTCAGCACCGAGGTGGGTTCGTCCAGGATCAGCAGCTGCGGGTTGCTCAGCAGCGCGCGGATGATCTCCACCCGCTGCATCTCGCCCACGCCCAGGGTGTGCACCGGGCGGCCGGGGTCGATGTCCAGGCCGTATTCGCGCGCCTTGTCGGTGATTCGGCGGGTGACCTCGGCCAGGCTGAGGCTCTTGTCGAGCCCGAGCCACACGTTCTCGGCCACGGTCAGGGTGTCGAACAGGCTGAAATGCTGGAACACCATGCTGATGCCCAGCGCGCGCGCCTCCTGCGGGTTGCGGATCTGCACCGGCTGGCCGTTGAAGGAGACGGTGCCCTCGTCCGGCTTGACCGAGCCGTAGATGATCTTCATCAGCGTGGACTTGCCCGCGCCGTTTTCGCCCAGCACGGCATGGGTCTCACCCGGCAGCACCGTCAGCGAGACGTCGCTGTTGGCCACCACGGCCGGGTAGCGCTTGGTGATGTGCGCCAGTTGCAGGCGGGGCAGGCTCATCGTGAAACCTCCGTGCAGCGCGCTGCGGTGCAGTTCGCCCTGGAAACAGCCCGCCCGCCCACCAGAAAGGATCTTCTTCTTGTCTTTCGACCTTTTTCAGGCCATTCCCATCGTCGATCGGTCATTGTTTGCTACTCTTTTTGAAGCGATGCCGCCACGGACTTCACCCGTTCGCGCAACCAGCGCCCGGCGCTCGAGGTGTGGGTGCGTTCGTGCCAGAGCTGGTAGTACAGCAGGCGCGGAAACGGCACCGGGCAAGGCAGGATTTTCACCGGCAGCTTCTCCACATAGCGCTCGCAGTACTGGCGGCCCGTGGTCAGCACGAGCAAGGTTGATGCCACCATGCTCGGAATCAGCCCGAAATGCGGGCAGCGCGCCGTGATGTTGCGCTGCAGGCCCAGCGAGTCGAGGTGCTCGTCGATCACGCCGCGCGCGCCCGGGTGCGTGGGCGTGGGCGCGATGTGCTCGGCCGCCAGCCAGCTGGCCGCATCCCAGCCGCCCTGGCTGCTGCGGCGCACGGCCGGGTGGTCGCGTGCCACCAGGCAGACCACCTCGTCGCCGAACAGCCGGCCCAGGTGCAGGTCGTCCGGCGGCTTGAGCCAGTTGCCAATGACCACATCCATGTCGCCCTGGGCCAGCCGCGCGCGGTAGTCGCTCTCGGCCGACAGCGGCAGGATCTCGATGACGCAGTGCGGCGCCTGCTGCTTGATCTGCGCCACGAGTTGCGGAAGGAACAGCGGGTCGAGGAAATCACTGGCGGCGATGCGAAAAGTCTGCCGCGCGCTGCTGGGCTCGAACCCGCGCGCGTCGGAAAACATCGACTCCGCGGCACGAAGAATGCTTGCGCTGGGGGCGAGCATGCGCAAGCCGGCGTCGGTGGGCACCATGCCGGCGCCTGAGCGCACCAGAAGCGGATCCCCGGCGAGCTCGCGCAGCTTTTTCAGCGACGCGCTCACCGCCGGCTGGTACATGCCCAGGCGGATGGCGGCTTTCGACACGCTGCGTTCGGTCAACACGGTATGCAGGACCCTTATGAGATGGAGGTCTATCTTGTCGAAAAGGGTCTGGTCTCTCATACCGGTGCGTGCATTCAACTCATATGCGGGAGCTTATGGCGCGGGGGCGGGGATCGCTCTACCCTCGCGCACAAGGAACAAAGACATGACAAACCCAACCATCCGGTTCATCCGCCGCGGCCAGGTCGTGACGCTGGTCAATGTACCACCCACCCGCACCTTGCTGGAAGTCCTGCGCGAGGACCTCGGCAGCACCGGGGCCAAGGAGGGCTGTGGCGAAGGCGACTGCGGCGCCTGCACCGTGGTGCTAGGCGAGGCGGTGGAGGGCCGCATCGAGTACCGCGCCATCAACGCCTGCATCCGCCTGGCCCATTCCATCGACGGGCTGGCGCTCTGGACGGCCGAGGACCTGGCCAGCGACCCGCTGATCGGACCCAGCGCCCCCAAACCGTCGCGAGCGGACGGCGCAGCAGGTTTGCACCCGGTGCAGGAGGCGCTGGTGCAGTGCCACGGCTCCCAGTGCGGCTTCTGCACGCCGGGCTTTGCCATGAGCCTGTTCGGGCTCTATCAGACCAAGGCACCCGGCGCGCCCGTCACCCGCGACGACGCGGCGTCCGCCCTGTCCGGCAACCTGTGCCGCTGCACCGGCTACCGGCCCATCGTTGACGCCGCGGTGTCCATGGACCGGTTCCCGGTCCAGCGCGTCAACGAAGCTGAGTTGCTCACAAAACTGGAGCATATAAAGACCATTCCACGCTGGGGAAGTGCCGATTTCGATCCAGATTCGATCTACATGACCCCAAACGACCTGCCCCAGCTGCTGGCGCTGCGCCGTCAGCACCCCGAAGCGCAGATCGTGGCCGGATGCACCGATGTGGGACTGTGGGTCACCAAGCAGCACCGCGATTTCGCGAAGGTGCTCGACGTCACTCGTGTCGCCGAGCTGCGCCGGGTCGAGCGCTATCCGCACCACATCGCCATCGGCGCCGCCGTCACGCTGGCGGACGCTTTCGACGCGCTGGTGGCGGACCGCCCCCAACTGCAGAGCTTTGCCCATCGTTTTGCCGGCCTTCCGGTGCGCAACTCGGGCACGCTGGGCGGCAACGTGGCCAACGGCTCGCCCATCGGCGACTCGATGCCCTTGCTGATCGCCCTGGGCGCCAACGTGGTGCTGATGAGCCAGCGCCAGGGCAAGACGCGCTCGCGCGAGCTGCCACTGGATGCGCTTTACACCGGCTACCGCCAGAACGTGATGGCGGCGGACGAGGTGCTGGCCTGGATCAAGGTGCCGCTGCCCGAGCCGGCAGAGTTCCTGCGGGTCTACAAGATCTCCAAACGCTTTGAAGACGACATCTCGGCGGTCTGCCTGGCCATCTGCCTGCACCGGGAAGACGGGCGCATCCGGCGCGTGTCGATCGGCGCCGGCGGGGTCGCGGCCACCCCGGCGCGGGCGCGCCAGACCGAGGCCTGCCTGCTCGGCAGGGCCCCCGACAGCGCCGGCTTCGAAGCCGCGGCCCGGGTGCTGCAGGCCGAGTTTCAGCCCATCTCGGACATGCGCGCCTCGGCGGCCTACCGACGCGAGTTGCTGGGCAACCTGGTGCGACGCTTTGGCCTGGAGACTCAGGGCCAGACCAACACCTCGATCGAATCCCTGGTGCTGGAGGATCTGGCATGAGCGCACCGCACACCATCAAGGCCGCAAGCTCGGCACCGGCCTGCGGCAGCTCGCAGCCGCACGAGAGCGCCGCCGCGCAGGTGGCCGGCGCCGCCACCTACGTGGACGACATCGCCGAGGTGCGCGGCACGCTGCACGCGGCCCCCATCCTCTCGCCCGTCGCACACGGACGCCTCAAGGGCGTGGATGCGACGGCCGCGCTGGCGCTACCCGGCGTGCGCGGCGTGGTGCTGGCGCAGGACATCCCCGGCGACCCGGTCCTGGCCGCGTTTGCCCACGACGAGCCCATCTTTGCCATCGACACGGTGGAACACGTCGGCCGCGTCATCGGCCTGGTGGTGGCCGACACCGTGATGCAGGCGCGCAAGGCGGCCCGCGCGGTGGCGCTGGACATCGAGGCCCTGCCGGCCGTGCTGGACGTGCGCGAGGCGCTGGCCGCGCAGAGCTTCGTGCTGCCGCCGGTGCGCGTGCAGCGCGGCGACGCGCAGGCCGGGCTGGCGCGTGCCACGCACCGGCTCAGCGGCCAGTTCGAGGTCGGCGGGCAGGAGCACTTCTACCTGGAAGGCCAGATCGCCTATGTGCTGCCGCAGGAGCAGAACCAGTGGCTGGTGTATTCCAGCACCCAGCACCCGGGCGAGGCCCAGCACTGGGTGGCGCATGCGCTGGGCGTGGACAACCACCGCGTGCGCGTGGAATGCCGGCGCATGGGCGGCGGCTTCGGCGGCAAGGAAACCCAGTCCGGCCACCTGGCCGTGTGGGCCGCCATTGCCGCGAACAAGTTCAAGTGCCCGGTCAAGCTGCGCCTGGACCGCGACGACGACTTCATGATCACCGGCAAGCGCCACCCGTTTGCCTACGACTACACCGTCGGCTTCGACGACACCGGCCTGATCACCGGCCTGCAGCTCACCATGCTGGCCAACTGCGGCTTCAGCGCCGACCTCTCCGGCCCGGTGGCCGACCGCGCGGTCTTCCATGCCGACAACGCAAGCTTCCTCAGCGACGTGGACATCACCTCGTACCGCTGCAAGACCCACACCCAGAGCCACACCGCGTTCCGCGGCTTTGGCGGACCGCAGGGCGTGATCGTCATCGAGACCCTGCTGGGCGACATCGCGCGCCACCTCGGGCTGGACGCGCTGGATGTGCGCCGGCGCAACCTGTACGGCGTCACCGATCGCAACGTGACGCACTACCAGATGCCGGTGGAGGACAACATCCTGCAGCCGTTGCTGGAGCGGCTCGAACAGACCTCGTCCTATCGCGAGCGGCGCCGCCAGATCGCGGCGTGGAACGCGCAAAGCCCGGTGCTCAAGCGCGGCCTGGCGATCACACCGGTGAAGTTCGGCATCAGCTTCACGGCCACGCTGTTCAACCAGGCCGGCGCGCTGGTGCATGTCTACACCGACGGCAGCGTGATGGTGAACCACGGCGGCACCGAAATGGGCCAGGGCCTGCACACCAAGGTGGCGCAGATCGTGGCCGACGAGCTCGGCGTGCCATTCGAGCGCGTGCTGGTCACGGCCAGCGACACCGCGCGCGTGCCCAACGCCAGCGCGACGGCCGCCTCCAGCGGCACCGACCTCAACGGCCGCGCCGCCCAGTTCGCCGCGCGCAATGTGCGCGACAACCTGGCCGCCTTCGCGGCAGGCCTGGACGGTTGCGGCGCCGGCGCGATCCGTTTTGCCGGCGGGCAGGTGATCTCGCCCAAGGCCTCGCGCCCATTCGCGGAAGTCGTGCAGGCGGCCTACGCCAACCGCATCCAGCTCTGGAGCGACGGCTTCTACCGCACCCCCAAGATCCACTACGACAAAACCACGCTGACCGGGCGGCCGTTCTACTATTTCGCCTATGGAGCGGCGTGCACCGAGGTGGTGATCGACACGCTGACCGGCGAGAGCCGCGTGCTGGCGGCGGACATCCTGCACGACGTGGGCACCAGCCTGAACCCGGCCCTGGACATCGGCCAGATCGAAGGGGCCTTCATCCAGGGCATGGGCTGGCTCACCACCGAGGAACTCGTCTGGGACGGCAAAGGACGGCTGGCCACCCATGCGCCCAGCACCTACAAGATCCCCACGGCGGGCGATGTGCCGCCGCGCTTCACGGTCGACCTGTGGCCGGAGCCGAACCGCGAGGACAACGTCTTCGGCAGCAAGGCCGTCGGGGAGCCGCCGTTCATGCTCGCCATCAGCGTCTGGGAGGCGATTCGCGACGCCGTGGCCGCGGCGCGCGGGGACGGCACCGCCCGGATGGACGCGCCCGCGACGGCGGAGCGGGTGCTCGGCGCGCTCAAGGTTCGCTGAGCCCCTCAGGCCGCCGGCGGCCCGGCATCCGGCAGCATCTGGCGGATCACTGCGCGGTCGAACTCGCGCGTGGCCTCGTCCAGCTCCTCGTAGGCCACCAGGTTGTTGTGGCGCCGTCGTGCCCAGTCGTATTGCGGGCTGTAGCTCCAGCCGGCCATCAGCAGGTCGGCCATCCAGCGCCGGTGCTCGGCCCGGGCCAGTAGTTCGACGGTCTGTGCCGAGTTGCCCAGTTGTTCGAGCGCCCGTCGCTTGACCGGCTCGTGCTCCACCTGGCGCCGGTTCGACGCCTTGACCATCTCGTCGAGCTCGTCCCAGGGGAACTGGGTCGGCTTGTTGCGCAGCGGCCGGCCCGCCGCCTCGATCTTCGCCAGGTAGGCCTCGTGGCGCTGGCGCGCATCGCGGTCAATGGCGTCTCCGAGCAGATAGGCCCCGGAGCAGACGCTGTAGCGGTCGAAGGTGGCAAAACCCAGGGCCTCGGCGGTGTTGTCCACACCGACGGCGCCCATCACTTCCGAGTGCGGCGGCATGCACACCACCACCTGGGGCCGGCGCGGCCAGCCGCGGGTCAGGCGCGAAAGGTGCAGGCCGGCGGCCAGCGCGTCGATGTCGCGCTCCAGCGTGACGAAGGCCAGAGCCAGGGTCGGCAGGCTGGCGGCTCCGTCGCTTGCCTGTCCGGTGCGCTCGGTCAGGCGCGAGGGCGACAGGTGCGGCAGCGAAACATCCTGCGCGCGCACCTCCAGCAGCGTCGAGAGGGCCGGGTACTCGGCCGTCAGCTGCACCAGCGCCTGCGAAGCCAGCGGATCCAGCAGTGTGACTACCGGGCGCTGCGGCTGGGCGTAGTGGGCCTGCAGTGCCAGGTTGACGACGATCGCGCGCGCCAGGGCATCGGCGCCGACCACCAGCACATGCAGGCGCTCGGCCCCCGCCTCATGCAGGGGCGCCACGCGGTCCGGCGCCCATTCGGTCAGCAGCACGCGCGCAGCCACGTCCACCACGTCGAGCACGCGCCCGTCGAAATGGCGGTCCTGTTGCCGGTAGTGCGGCGCCTCGCTGGCGATCTGGCGCAGGCTGCGGTCGGCCACATGCACGTAGCAGCGCAACGGGGCGCGGCGGCGCCGGCGCTCGCTGGCCTGGCGCGCGGCCAGCGCAACCCGCAGGTTGGCGGCATCACTGTCGGTCAGGCACACCAGCGCATCGGCGCGTTGCAGGCCCGCCTGGTGCAGCACGTCGGCGGACCGGCCGTCGCCCGGCAGCACAGCCACCCCTGCGGCGCGCAGCGCGGGCACAGCGCCATGGTTCTCATTGAGCTCGATCACCGCCACGCGGTGGCCGGCCTCGCGCAGGCTGAGGGCCAGCCGTGACGCCTTCTCCCCCAGGCCGACAATGACCACGTGATTGCGGTAGATGAATCGCAGCCACAGTCGGTCGGCGCTCAGGTCCAGCACCTTGAAGTACGCGTACAGGGCTGCCAGCGCCGCGCCCCCCTTGCCCAGGTAGCCCGCCAGCGCCAGCAGGCCGGCCTCGGGCGGCTCGCCGGTCTTGCCGCCAAAGCCGAACTCATAGATCGAGCGTGCCGCCTCCATGGACCACAGGGGCAGCCCCGCGGCCAGCACATGCCAGACCACGGCCACCACCCACGCCACGGCGGCCGCCACCAGCAACAGCGGCGCAATCAACTTCTCGCGGGCCTTGACCCAGGGCACCAGCCTCATGAAACCGCCTTCGCCTTGTTTGTTTGACAGACAGCGATTATCGGCAGGCCCGCAGGCACACCGGGCGCCGGTGCACAATCCGCGCTGCCCCGCCGCCTGCCCTGCGCGTTCCCCCGCCTTTCAAAGTAGACCGAACCCATGCTCCACCCCATGAACGACGGCACGCTCGACGTGCTGATCCTCGGCCCGATGGGCGCCGGCGTCGCCGCCTCCGAACAGAACTGCGTGCGCCTGAAGGCCGCAGTGGAGAGCCTGCTGGGGCACGCAGAATTCACCGAGCGGCTGCGCGCCTGTGGCTACCAGCGCTTCAACGTCACCGCGCCCGAGCACCTCCAGGGCAACCGCATCGCCAACGAGGTGTTTCGTGAACTGGACAAGGCCGATCTGGTGGTGCTGGACCTCTCGTCGCGCCCCGGCACCACGGCGCCCTCGCCCAATGTGATGTACGAACTCGCGCTGGTGCACGCGCTGGGCCTGCCCTTCATGCTGATCAGCAGCACCATGGATCCGGCGCCGTTCTACGTTGCCCACGACCGGGTACGCCATGCGGCCTACGACAAGCTTGACGCCACCGCGGCCGAGTTGTACGGCCCCTTCGCGGCCTACCTGGATCCGAAGAATCGACAGAACTTCGCCGACAACGCGGTGTCCAGCTATTACGACGGCGCCGCCATCATCGACATCTCGGCCGCGGCCGGGCTGGCGGCAGGCTACTACGACAACTTCGTGCACCGCGTGCTGCGCGAGGGCAACGGCTACCTGGCGCGCTCCGGCGGTCGGTTCAAGCGGCTGATCACCGTGCTGCCCGCCGACCTGGACACCACGGCACAACAGCAGATCGAGGACGTGGAGGCCCTCGTCACCTCGCTTGGCCTGCAGCTCGAATCGACCGAGCTGAAGCTCGCCGACTCCGACATCCGTGGCCTGGCCGTGCGCCACGTCGGATCGCTGCTGATCGATGTGCCCAGCACGGTCTTTGCGTTGCGCCGTTCACCACGGCTGCTCAAGCACCTGCAGGCCTCGCGCGACGGCTTCGAGGACGATCCCGGTGACGCTGAACGCAAGACGCACCAGCGCCTGCTGCGCCAGTTTCGCCAGAGCCTGCTGGATCACCTGCGCCGGGACCGTGCGCTCACACCGATCCGCGACAAGGCGTTCGAGTGTGTGGGGGTGGCCGACCTGGCCGAGCGATTGCGCCAGCCGCTGGCCTGAGTTGGAACCCCGATTCCTGCGGGGCGGCCCTGGCAGCGCTCATGCAGGCCTGGCAGGGCGCTGCAGGTCCAGCACGATGTCCCGCGTCGCGAACTCCGGCTGAACGGCCGCGTCACGGAAGCCGAGCTCGGTGGCCAGTTCCAGCATCCGGGCGTTCTCGCGCAGCACCGTCGCCACCAGTTGCTGCGTGCCATTGGCGCGCAGGTAGGTGATGAGCTTATCCATCAGCAATCGACCCAGGCCCGTGCCCTTGAGTTCCGAGCGCACGATGATGCCGAACTCCGCACTGAGGTTGTCAGGGTCGGCCATGGCGCGGGCCACACCCAGGGTCTGCGGTGCGCCGTCCGGGCCGGGTGCCACCGCGATGAAGGCCATTTCTCGCGTGTAGTCGATCTGCGTCAGCCGTGCCAGTTCACTGCGCTCCATCGTCCTGCGGCTGTAGAACACCCGCATGCGGACGTCGTCCGGATCCAGACTGGTCAGGAACTCGACATGGCGGGCTTCGTCTTCCGGCCGGATCGGCCGCAGCTCCAGCGTGCGCCCCTTCCATGGGATGGTTTCGGCCAGTTCCGCCGGATAGGGCCGGATGGCGAAGTTCGCCGCGCCGGCCGGCTTGTCAGCGGACAGCCGGATCCGCGCGTCCAGCGCCAGAACCCCCTGGTGGTTGACGATCAGCGGGTTGATGTCCAGCTCGGCCAGCTCGGGCACATCGGCCAGCAGCTGCGACACGGCCATCAGCGTCGCGATCACCGCGTCCATGTTCGCCGCTGGGGTGTCCCGCCAGCCCTCAAGCAGGCGCGCCACGCGGGTGCGCGACACCAGGGCGCGGGCCAGCGGCACGTTCAGTGGCGGCAGGGCCACCGCGCGGTCGGCGACCACCTCCACCGCCGTTCCGCCCTGGCCAAACAGGATGATGGGCCCGAACACCCGGTCGACGGTCGCGCCGACAATGAGTTCCTGCGCATGTTCGCGCCGCGCCATCGCCTGGACGGTGAACCCTTCGATGCGGGCCTGGGGCCGCAGGCGCCGGATGCGGGCCAGCATGGTCTGCGCGGCCTCGCGCACTTCCTCCGCCGTGTCCAGGCCCAGCGCCACGCCACCCAGATCCGACTTGTGCGAGATCTCGGGCGAGAGGATTTTCAGGGCCACGGGAAACCCGATCTGGCTGGCCATCGCGGCCGCCTCAACCGGATCCGCCGGCACGACGCGCGTGGCCACCACGGGGATGCGGTAGGCCTCCAGCACCGCCTTGGCCTCGGCTTCGTTGAGCATCTCGCGTCCACTGGACAGCGCGCCACGCACGATGGCCTTGACGGCCGCCTTGTCCGGCGCCGCCTCGGCCGGCGTGCCCACAGGCAGCACCGGTGGCGCCTCCATCAGCTCGGCCTGGTTGCGGTGGAAGTTCAGCAACATGGAGAAGGCCCGCACCGCCTCCTCGGGTGTCGGATAGTCGGCAATGCCGGTTCCCTTGAAGATCTGCCGCGCGGCCTCCACGCCGTGGCCGCCCAGCCAGCAGCCCATGAGCCACGCCGTCGTGCTTTGGGGCAACGCCGACAACGCGGTGGCGATCTCGGCACTCGGCACGATGGCCGTGGGCGCATGGATGAACAGCACCGCTGCGCCGTTCGGGTCGTTGTGCAGGATCTGCAGTGCCTCTCCATAGCGCTTGACGGGCGCATCGCCAATGATGTCGACCGGGTTGCCGTGCGACCAGTTGGCCGGCAGCACCGCGTCCAGCTGCGCCAGCGTGGATGCGCCCAGTTCGGTCAGCGGCACGTTGACCTGGGCGGCCGCGTCGGCGGCCATCACGCCGGCGCCGCCACCATTGGTGAGGATGGTGAGCGACTCACTGCGGTTGGTGCGAAAGCGCGCCAGCGTCTCCGCCGCCAGGAACAGCTCCTGCAGGCTGTTCACGCGCAGCATGCCGGCACGCGCAATGGCGGCGTCATACACCGCATCGGACCCGGCCAGGGCGCCAGTGTGCGAGGCCGCTGCCTTCTGACCCTGCGCCGATCGGCCGCTCTTGATGACGATGACGGGCTTGTTGCGTGCCGCCGCGCGCGCGGCGGACATAAACTTGCGCGGCGACTCGATCGACTCGACGTAGAGCAGGATCGCGCGCGTGCGCGCGTCGGTGGCCAGATAGTCGAGCATGTCGCCGAAATCCACGTCGGCATGCTCGCCGAGCGACACGAAATGCGAAAAGCCGATGCGCTGCGCGTCGGCCCAGTCCAGCATGGCCGTCACCAGCGCGCCCGATTGCGACACAAAGGCCAGTTCGCCGGGCTGGGCGTTGATGTGCGCGAAGCTCGCGTTCAGGCCGATGTGCGACGCCAGCAGGCCGATGCAATTGGGGCCCAGCAGGCGCAGCAGGCGCGGCCTTGCGGCGTCCAGCATGTCCTGCCTCTGGGCGGGCGTCATGCCGGCGCTCAGCACCACGGCCGCCCGCGTGCCTTTCGCGGCCAGTTCAGTGATCAGGCCCGCCACGGTGGCCGGCGGAGTGCAGATGACCGCCAGTTCGGGCGCACCCGGCAAATCGGCGACGCGGGCATGGCAGGGCCGTCCATCGAGCGATGCATGCTTCGGGTTGACCGCGTAGAGCGGCCCCTTGAAACCGCCACGCGTGAGGTTGCGCCAGACCGTGGCGCCCACGCTGGCGGGCCGGGTGGAGGCGCCGATCACCGCGACGGAGGCAGGGTCGAACAGGGAATCGAGGTTGCGGACACTCATGGGAAGACCTGTCGCTGATTGAGAGGAGGGTTTACCCTAGATTACCCGCATTTTGTGACGATCCTGCAGGCCAAGGCCCGCCACATTAGGCAGGACGGCCGGAAAACGTTCTGTGCGATGGCCCACCGCCACGATGCCGTATCAGGCCACGGCACGGCTCCGGATCGGTGGGGACTGTGGCCGGACACGACAGGCCCGGGCCCGACCCCTCAGCGGATGTCCTCGATCGCGTGCCGTTTGTCCGGCACCTGTGGCGTGATCAGCGCATAGCCGCGGTTCTGCCAGTGCACCAGCTCGGTCATCGCCGACGGGGTGATCTCGATGAAGGGCTGCATGTCGGCATCCGTGTACCCATAGTCCTGCAGCGCCAGGCCACAGACCTTGAACTTGACGCCCTGGGATGCGTAATAGCGCATGCGCTGTACCAGCTCCTCGTATTTCGCCTCGTTCTTGCGCGCCACGGTGACGAGTTCGGTGCCGTGCAACAGCACGATGATGCTCATGTCTTCAGGAAACAGGCTGTAGGGCGCCTCAGTGAGCGGATTGACCAGCGAGCGCACCCAGTACAGCGCCGCGCCCATCTTGGCGGGATGGTCGAGGTACACGTCGACAATGGCCTTGGGATTGGCATAGGGTGTCTGGACCCGGGTGCCCTGGGCGAGCACCGGATGCGCCGCGCCAAGGGCCATGATCAGTGCGAAAAAAAAGCCCCGGATCGATCGCGGCATCCGGATCGGCCGATGCGCCTGGATGCCCGCCCGCGTGCAGAAAAAGCCGCTCATGAAAAGCCTCCGTACTTTGGAAGCAGCAGTGTAGGGCCATGCAAAATACCCGGCATGCAGGAATACGACATCGCCGTCATCGGCGGCGGCATTGCCGGCGCGTCCGTGGCCTGGCGCCTGGCCGGCCAGCGCCGCCTGGTGCTCATCGAGCGTGAAAGCCAGTGCGGCTACCACACCACCGGCCGCTCCGCGGCGCTTTTCATGGAAAGCTACGGCCCGCCGGGCGTGCGCGCGCTCACCCGCGCCAGCCGCACCTTCTTCGAGCAGCCGCCGGCCGGATTTGCCGAGGTGCCGCTGCTCGGGCCCCGCGGCGTGCTGCACCTGGCCTTCGAAGGTCAGGAAGCGGACCTGGCGCGCGCCCGCACCGAGCTCGCGCCGGGCTGCCCGCAACTGCAGGTGCTCGATGCCGCCGCGGCCCTGGCGCTGGCGCCCTGCCTGCGCCGCGACCGCGTGATCGGCGCCCTGCTCGACCCCGAAGCCCAGGACATGGACGTGGACGCGATCCACCAGGGTTTCCTGCGCGGGTTCCGACAGGGCGGCGGCATGTTGCGCACCGGCAGCGGTGTCGCCCGGGCCGAGCGCACAGGCGCGCTCTGGCGCCTGACGCTGGAAGACGGTTCGACGCTCTCGGCCGCGACCGTGGTCAATGCGGCGGGCGCCTGGGCCGATACCGTGGCGCAGGTGTTCGGCGTTGCACCGGTGGGCATCGTGCCGATGCGCCGCAGTGCCTTCACCTTCGACGCCGGAGCGGGCCACGACAGCACGGCCTGGCCCGCCCTGGTGGCCATCGACGAAAGCTGGTACATCAAGCCCGGTCACGGGCAGCTGCTCGGTTCACCCGCCAACGCCGACCCGACCACGCCGCACGATGTGGTGCCGGAAGAGATCGACATTGCCACCGGCATCTGGCGCATCGAGGAAGCCACCACGCTCACGATCCGCCGGCCCACCAGCACCTGGGCGGGCCTGCGTTCGTTCGTGCCGGACGGCGAACTGGTGATCGGTTTCGACGACGCGGTGCCGGGCTTCTTTTGGCTCGCCGGTCAGGGCGGCTATGGCATCCAGAGCGCCGCCGGATCCAGCGCGCTGGCCGATGCGCTGTTGCGCGACGCGCCACTGCCCGAAGCGTTGCGCCAACACGGCGTGGACCCCGCCGCCTCGGCGCCCACACGCCTGCGCTGAACGCCTGCCATCCGTTGTGACGCGCCCGTCACCGCGCCGCAAACAAATCGCACACCCGCTGGCGCAACCACTGTTGCCCGGGGTCGGCTTCGAAGCGCCGGCTCCAGTGCAATGACACGGTGAAGTCGCGCAGCGGAAAGTCCGGCTCGATGATCTCCAGCCCGCCATGCACCACAAAGCCCTGGGCGATGCTGCGCGGCATCAGCACGCCCAGGTCGCTGGCACGCACAATCGCCGGCAGTGACAGGAAATGGGCCACGGTCAGACGCAGCCGGCCCTCCAGTTGCAGCAACTGCAGGATGCGCAAGGTGTCGGAGTGCGTGCGCACGGCGGCGAAGTCCAGACCGGCGAGCGCCTCAAGACCCTCCGACGCGCTGCGCACGCCCCTGGAACCCTGGCGTCCTGCCGAAGTCCGCCACTGTGCCGCGAACGGATGGCCTTCGCGCAGCAGCACGATGTAGCGGTCGGACAGCAAGGGCAAACGCTGCGTATCCGCGACGATGGGCAGGTAGCCGATGGCGATATCGATGCGACCGCTGTCGAGCGCGGCCGCGATCTCGTCGTGCGGCAGCGGCGCGGCCTCCAGCCTCGTACCGGGCGCCTCGCGCCGAAGCGTGGCCATCAGTTCGGGCAGGAAACGCGACTCGCCAATGTCGCTGAGGTGCATCCGGAAGGTCTTGCGCGCCTGCAACGGGTCGAACACCTCCGACTCGTTCAGGGCTTCTTCCAGCGTGGCCAGCGCGCTCTGCACGGCCTGCGCCAGGCGCTCGGCGCGCGGCGTGGGGGCCACGCCCCCGCCCGAGCGCACAAACAACGCATCGCCCAGCAGGGCGCGCAGCCGCGCCAGACCCTGGCTCGCGGCGGGCTGCGACAGGTCCAGCGTCTCCGCCGCGCGGCTCACACTTCGCATGCGCCAGACGGCATCAAAGAGGCGCAACAGGTTGAGGTCCAGGTCTTTGATATTCATTCAGTGCATGTCACTTATCCAGTTCATTGTATTGATGGATAGACTGACTGGCCGGACACTCGGCGGCACAACGAGGAGCGTCGAGTGGAAGTTTCATTCAGCAAGGAAATCGAATCTCTGCGCCTGGGCGACGGCGAGACCTTTCACGGTGAGGGCATCCTGGCGATCACCAAGGGCTTGCTGCAGTCGGGCGTGGCCTATGTGGGCGGCTACCAGGGCGCGCCGGTGTCGCACCTGATGGACGTGCTGGTGCAGGCCAAGGGCTTCATGGACGAACTTGGCGTGCATGTGGAGGCGTGTTCCAACGAGGCCTCGGCCGCCGCGATGCTGGGCGCCTCGATCCATTACCCGCTGCGCGGCGCGGTGACCTGGAAGTCCATCGTCGGCACCAACGTGGCGGCCGATGCGCTGTCCAACCTGTCGTCGCCCGGCGTGAAGGGCGGCGTGCTGGTGGTGGTGGGCGAGGACTACGGCGAAGGCGCCAGCGTGATCCAGGAGCGCACGCACGCCTACGCGCTCAAGTCCGGCATGATTTTGCTGGACCCGCGCCCCGATCTGGGCCGGATGGTGGACCTGGTCGAGCACGGCTTCGCACTCAGCGAGGCCAGTAACATGCCCGCGCTGATGGAGCTGCGCATCCGCGCCTGCCACGTGCGCGGCAGCTTCACGGCGCGCGACAACCGCGCACCCGCCATCTCCACGCGCGCGCTGATGATTGAGCCGGCCGCCTTCGACTATTCGCGCCTGGCGCACCCGCCCGTCACCTTCCGCCATGAAAAGCTGAAGTACGAGGACCGCATCCCCGCTGCGCGCCGCTACATCGTCGAGCACGGCCTCAACGAACTGCTGCCCGGCCGGCACGACGACCTGGGCCTGATCGTGCAGGGGGGCCTCACGAACACGCTGGTGCGCGCGCTGCAGCAGTTCGGCCTGGCCGATGCGTTTGGCGAACTCGACATCCCGACGCTGGTGCTCAACGTGACCAGCCCGCTGGTGCCCGACCAGATCGCGAACTTCTGCATGGGCAAGCGCGCCGTGCTGGTGCTGGAAGAAGGCCAGCCCGAGTACATCGAGCAGGAAATCGCCACCCTGCTGCGCCGCCGCGACATCCAGACGCCCCTGAATGGCAAGGACCTGCTGCCCATGGGCGGCGAGTACACGGTGGAAGTCATTGCCGCCGGCCTGGCCGCGTGGCTGAACCAGGTGCTGCCGCAGTTCGACACCGCCTCGGTGCAGGCCTGGCTGGACGGCAACCGCACGCGCCGCGCCGAGGTGGCGAAGGCCCTGCCCGCGCCGCTGCCCGCCCGCCCGCCGGGCTTTTGCATCGGCTGCCCGGAGCGCCCGGTGTTCTCGGCGATCAAGCTGGCGCAGGAAACGGTCGGCCCGGTGCATGTGGCGGCCGACATCGGCTGCCACGCCTTCGCCACCTTCGAGCCCTTTTCCACCGGCCACACCATCCTGGGCTATGGCATGAGCCTGGCCAGCCGCGCGGGGGTGTCGCCGCACATGAGCCGACGGGTGTTGTCCATCATGGGCGACGGCGGCTTCTGGCACAACGGGCTGCTGACCGGCGTGCAGAGCGCGCTGTTCAACGGCGACGACGCGGTGCTGCTGATCTTCAAGAACGGCTACACCTCGGCCACCGGCACGCAGGACATCCTCAACACGCCCGACGACGAGACCAAGGAGCACGCCAGCGACAAGGCGTTGAGCCTGGTGCACACCAACCAGACCATCGAGAACGCGCTCAAGGGCCTGGGCGTGCAATGGCAACGCGTCGTGAACACCTACGACGTCGCGAAGATGCGCGCCACGCTGACGGACGCCTTCACCAGCGACTTCAACGGCCTGAAGGTGATCGTCGCCGAGGGCGAATGCCAGCTCGAGCGCCAGCGCCGCATCAAGCCCTGGATCGCCGGGCTGCTGAAAAAGGGCCAGCGCGTGGTGCGCGTGAAGTATGGCGTGGACGAGGACGTGTGCAACGGCGACCACGCCTGCATCCGGCTCTCGGGCTGCCCGACGCTGACGCTCAAGGACAACCCCGATCCGTTGAAGGTGGACCCGGTGGCCACGGTGATCGACGGCTGCGTGGGCTGCGGCCTGTGCGGCGAAAACGCGCACGCCGCCACGCTGTGCCCTTCTTTCTATCGGGCAGAGGTCATCCAGAACCCACGATGGCACGAACGATTACTGCACGGCTTCCGTCGCGCCGTCGTCCGCACCCTGCAGACATGACCCGCACCATGAACCAATCCAAGCAACCCATCTCCATCCTGCTGTGCGCGCTGGGCGGCGAAGGCGGCGGCGTGCTGGCCGAATGGCTGGCCGATAGCGCCAGGCGCGCCGGCTACCCGGCGCAGGCGACCTCCATCCCTGGCGTGGCGCAGCGCACGGGGGCCACCACCTATTACCTGGAATTCTTCCCCGTACCGCTGACGGAGCTGGCCGGCAAACGCCCGGTCTTCGGCCTGAACCCGCTACCGGGCCGGCTCGACCTGCTGGTCTCCAGCGAACTTCTGGAGACCGCGCGGCAGATCGGCAACGGGCTGGCCTCCAGCACCCACACCCGGGTGATCACCTCGTCGTCACGCACGCTGACCACCGCAGAAAAAATGCAGATCGGCGACGGGCGGCAGGATGACACTGCGCTGCTGTCCCTCGTGCGCCAGCACAGCCAGCAGCACCACGTGCTGGACATGGCGCAGCTCACCCGCGAGGCGGGCACGGTGGTCAGCGCGGTGATGCTCGGCTGTATCGCGGCCAGCGGTGTTTTGCCGTTCGGGCGGGAGGTGTTTGAAGGCGTGGTGACTGGCGAGTCCGGCACTCAGCCGGGCAAGGCGGCCCAGGCCAGCCTGCGCGGCTTTGCGTTTGGCTTCGAGGCCGTTTTGCGCCAGCGTGAGCAGACCCGCAGGGTCGAAGAGTTGCTATCAACCGATGAGCAAACTGTGACAGATCCACGCTGGGAAGATGCAAAAGAAGCTTCAAATTCTCAGGAAAAGGCCTTGGCCAGCTTCCCGGCGCCGCTGCGCGAGCGCATCGCCCTCGGCCTGGCGCGAACCACCGACTACCAGGACGCCGCCTACGGCCAGCTTTACCTGCAGCGCCTGCAGGCGGTGCTGACCACCGAGCAGCAGGCCGACCCGGCCGGGGCCAGCGGCTACGCCACCACCCACGAAGTGGCACGCTGGCTGGCGCTGTGGATGGCGTTTGACGACATCGTGCGCGTGGCCGACCTCAAGAGCCGCGCCAGCCGCTGGAGCCGCGTGGTGGGAGAGGTCAAGGCCACAGAGGGCGACCTGCTCAGGCTCTACGACCACTTCAAGCCCGGCGTACCCGAGTTCGCCGCGCTGCTGCCGCCGCGCTGGGCGGTGCGCCTGCAGCGCTGGGACCGCGCCCGCGTGATGCGCGGCCAGTTGCCCTGGGCCCTGCCGCTGAAGATCGGCACGCACAGCGTGGGCGGCATGCTGGCCTTGCGGGTGCTGGCCGCGTGCCGGCGCCTGCGCCCGATGGGCAGCCGCTACGCCAACGAACAGGCGCTGATCCAGCAATGGCTCGACGCCGTGGCTCTGGGCCTGCGCACCCACGCGGCGCTGGGTCATGAAATTGCCCTGTGCGGCCGGTTGATCAAGGGCTATGGCAGCACCAACGAGCGCGGCAAGGACAACCTGCTGCATGTGCTGCAACACCTGGCCGTCTCCCCCTCGCTGCCCGACCCGGCGGCACGCGCCCGCGCCATTGCCGCCGCCCGCACCGCCGCGCTGCAGGACGAGGCCGGCACCCAGTTCGACGCCGCCCTGCGCGAGCACGGCGCCCCGGCGCGCGCGCTGCGCGAACAACCCATCCGCTGGATGCGCAAACCGCGCAGCACGGTGCAATGAAGCAGCCCATCCCCCGCCACCTTTCGAGGGCTCACCCCGCTGCCCCGTTCGGATGCATCGTGCCCCGCCAGCCGCCGGGCAAGCCCCGCAAACCCGCTTTTTCATCAAAAACCACCGAGGAGACACCCATGCCAACCAAATATGAAAGAAATCAGCCACTTCCCAGCGTCGGATGGTCACGATCAGCTACGCTATTGGTAGCATCCTGCCTGGCACTCGCGGCCCAAGCCCAGACCGCCTGGCCCTCCAAACCCGTCAAGCTGGTCGTCGCCTTTCCGCCCGGCGGCGTGGCCGACGTGATGGCGCGCGTGGTGAGCCAACCGCTGTCTGAGGCGCTCGGCCAGCCCGTCATCATCGAGAACCGCGCCGGCGCCAACGGCAATGTGGCGGCCGACACGGTGGCCAAGGCGCCGGCGGACGGCTACACCCTGCTGGTCAGCACCACCGGCATCGAGTCGGTCAACCCTTTCCTCTTCGCGAAAATGCCCTATGACCCGGGCAAGGACCTGGCCCATGTGGCCGCTCTGGGCCGCATCCAGCTGTTCCTGGTCACCAAGCCGTCTCTGCCGGTCAAGGACACGAAGGAATTCGTGGCCTTTGCCAAGGCGAGCCCCGGCAAGCTCTCCTACGGCTCGGCCGGCGCTGGCAGCACGCCGCATCTGGCCGGGGAGTTGTTCAAGCAGCAGGCCGGTTTCTACGCCACGCACATTCCCTACCGCGGTGCCGCCCCCGCACTGCAGGACCTGCTGGCCAGCCAGCTCGACTACTACTTTGACCCGGGCATCTCGTTCCCGCATGTGCGCACCGGCAAGCTGAAGATGCTGGCCGTGGCCAGCAACAAACGCTCGGCGCTGTTCCCCGATGTGCCGACGCTGGGCGAAGTGGGCTACAAGGGTGTGGAGGCCGACACCTGGTTCGGTGTCTACGCGCCGGCCGGCACGCCCGCCGACGTGATTGCCCGGCTGAACCGCGACATCAACAAGGCGCTGGCGGTGGCCAGCGTCAAGGCGCGCTTCCTGGACGTGGGCGGCGAAGCCACGCCGATGAGCCCGGCCGAGTTCAAGGCCATCGCACAGGCCGAGACGAAAGTGTTCAGCGCGCTCATCAAGGAGCGCGGCATCAAGATGGAGTGAACGCGCGCGAAATTGCGCGGCGGCAGTGGACCGGACTCAAACGCCCGCGAGGGAACGCAAGCCGCCCGGATCGACCAGGTTGACAATGCGGCCCGACCCGCTGATCAGGCTGCGCTCGCGCAAATGCCGCAGCACCCTTGAGAGCGTTTCAGGCGCAATGCCCAGTTGCGCGGCGATCAACCGTTTGCGCTGGCGCAGCATCACGGCCATAGAGCCGGCCTCGCCCGCAGGCTCGGCATGGCGCAACAGCCACTCGGCGCAACGCGCTTCGGCATCCTTGGCCAGGCGGCTCACGGCCAACTCGGTCTGTTGCCGGTGCGCTTGCGCGACGTCATGCAACACCGCCAGCGCAGACGGTGGCAGGGTGTCGAGGCTCGCCTGAAAGGCGGCCAGCGGGACCCTGCGCAGGGTGACCGCTGTCTCGGCGACTCCGTCGACCGCACTGGGCAGACCCAGAACCGCCGCCGTAGCCTCAAGCCAGAACGGACCTTCGACCACCCCGAGCTGATGAACCAGCAGGTCGCCTTCCATCAGGCCCAACGCCACGCGACCGGTATCCACATGCAGAACCTCCCCCATCGCCACGGAACGCCGCAATACCGGCGTTCCTGGCGCAAGGGTCTGGACCTCGGCACAAGTATCAAATGAATTGAGCGGCAACATAGTGGAGTCGACTGTGCCGTGCTAAATCCGCTCCAGCATTGACCGAAATCAAACCAGACACAGATCAAGAGGGGCTTTTCGGTCGTTCAAGGTCAAACCTTGACCTGGATCGGGGTGGCCCAGGCGCGGTTCGGGCCTGCGTCCGCTCGCCGCATGCCCAGCCCCTCGCGGCGTGATGCCGATCGGCTATTCTTTTGGCACTCCAACCCGATTGCCTCCCATGCCGACCTTGTTGATCCGCAATGCCCGCTGCGTGGCCACCTTCGACGATGCCCGGCGCGAACTCGCGGATGCGTCGGTCTTCATCCGCGACACTCTGATCGAGGCCATCGGCCCTGCCGCTGCGCTGCCGCAGGCGGCCGACGAGGTGATTGACGCGCGCGGCCATCTGGTGACGCCGGGTCTGGTGAACACGCACCACCATATGTACCAGTCGTTGACGCGCGCGATTCCCGGCGTGCAGGACGCCGAGCTGTTCAGCTGGCTGCGCGGGCTGTACCCGATCTGGGCGGGCCTGACCCCCGAGATGGTGCAGGTCAGCACCCAGGTGGCGATGGCCGAGCTGCTGCTGTCGGGCTGCACCACCAGCAGCGACCACCTCTACATCTACCCCAACGGTGTGCGGCTGGACGACAGCATCGAGGCCGCGCAGCAGATCGGCATGCGCTTCGTCGCCACGCGCGGCAGCATGAGCGTAGGCCAGAGCGGCGGCGGCCTGCCGCCCGACCGGGTGGTGGAAGACGAAGAGGCCATCCTGAAAGACACCCACCGGCTGATTGAGACGTACCACGACGCCCGCCATGGCGCGATGATCAATGTGGCGGTGGCACCCTGCTCGCCGTTTTCCGTGAGCCGCGACCTGATGCGCGAGTCCGCCCGTCTGGCCCGCGCCTACGGGGTGCGCCTGCACACGCACCTGGCCGAGAACGACCACGACATCGCCTACAGCCGCGAAAAATTCAACCGCACCCCCACCGAATACGCGCAGGACCTGGGTTGGCTGGGGCCGGACGTGTGGCACGCGCATTGCGTGAAGCTTGACGACGCCGGCATCAGCCTGTTTGCCGCCAGCCGCACCGGCGTGGCGCATTGCCCCTGCAGCAACATGCGGCTGGCATCGGGCATCGCTCCCATCCGGCGCATGGTGGACGCCGGCGTGCCCGTCGGGCTGGGCGTGGACGGCAGCGCCAGCAACGATGCCGCCCACATGGTGAACGAGGCGCGGCAGGCCATGCTGCTGGCCCGCGTGGGCCGCGCACTGCAGCCGCCGGAGGTTCGCATCGGTGCCGACGGCGAGCGCCGCAGCTTCTTCGGCTGCGACCTGGGCCCGGCGGAAATGACGGTGCGCGACGCACTGGCGCTGGCCACACGGGGCGGCGCGCAGGTGCTGGGCAGATCCGACATCGGCCACCTGGCGCCGGGGATGTGCGCCGATCTGGCGCTGTTCGACCTTCGCACCCTGGGCTTTGCCGGTGGTGCGGTGCACGATCCCGTGGGCGCCCTGCTGCTGTGTGCCAGCCCTCAGGCCTCCTGGACCGTGGTCAATGGGCGGGTGGTGGTACGCGAAGGGCGACTCGCCACACTGGAACTCGAACCTCTCGTGGAACGGCACAACCGGCTGGCCCGGAAATTGGCTGGCTTGCAGCCCGCCTGAAACACTCCTCAAGTCCGCTTGGGCTGCCCGGGCGAATCCTTGCGTCGTCGCAGACCCAGGCGCGCGGCGGCCAGGTCGTTGTGCGTCAGCGCGGACGAGCATCCTGGCGTCCGGGTTTCATGATCCATGTCAATTACACCGCATGAAATGCTGCACCGCAATACAACAAGGACTACGATGACGGCCATCAACCCAACGCGTGCAGCGAGTGCCGCAGAAAAGCCCACAAGGCGTTTCCTTCAAAGGAGTTAACA
Source organism: Candidatus Skiveiella danica (assembly GCA_016721925.1). GTDB lineage: Bacteria > Pseudomonadota > Gammaproteobacteria > Burkholderiales > Burkholderiaceae_C > Skiveiella > Skiveiella danica. Next base: position 139,143 of record JADKHE010000007.1, on the reverse strand, counting down.
CATGGACATCCTGCTTCAGATCACCATCATCCTGGTCTGCCTGTTCTACGGCGCCCGCAAGGGCGGCGTGGCGCTCGGACTGCTGGGGGGCGTCGGCCTGATCATCCTGGCCTTCGTATTCAAGCTGCCCCCGGGCAAACCGCCCGTCGACGTGATGCTCACCATCATCGCTGTGGTCGCAGCTTCGGCCACGCTGCAGGCATCCGGCGGCCTGGAGGTCTTGTTGCTGGGAGCCGAGAAGCTCCTGCGCCGCAATCCCAAGTACGTCTCGATCCTCGCCCCGTTCGTGACCTGCATCCTGACCATGTTGTGCGGCACCGGACACGTCGTCTACACCATGCTGCCCATCATTTACGACATCGCCATCAAGAACAACATCCGGCCCGAGCGTCCAATGGCGGCCGCCTCAGTGGCCAGCCAGATGGGCATCCTGGCCAGCCCGGTCTCTGTGGCCGTGGTCTCGCTGGTTGCTTTCCTGGCCAAGGCACCAGTGGACGGGCAAGTGATCGACTTCATCGGGGTGCTGTCCATCACCATCCCCGCAACCCTGACCGGCGTGCTGGCCATCGGCATCTTCAGCTGGTTTCGCGGCAAGGACCTCGACAAGGATGAAGCCTTCCAGGCCCTGATCGCCGATCCGGAAAAGCGCGCAATCGTCTACGGCGAAACCGGCCCGTCGGCGTCGTTGCTGGGCAAGTCGCTGACCGCCAGCCAATGGACCGCGATGTGGATTTTCATCGGCGCGATTGCCGTCGTGGCCCTGCTCGGCGCCTTTCAGTCGCTGCGCCCGGTGATGGGCGGCAAGCCCATGTCCATGGTGCTGACCATCCAGATGTTCATGCTGATGGCCGGCGCGCTGATCATCATGTTCACCAAGACCGACCCATCCACAATCGGCAAGACCGAAGTGTTTCGCGCCGGCATGATTGCCGTGGTCGCCGTGTTTGGTATCGCCTGGATGGCCGACACCGTGTTCGAGGCGCACCTGCCCATCCTCAAGGCCACCCTGACGGAACTGGTCAAGACCCAGCCCTGGACTTTCGCCATTGCCCTGCTGCTGGTGTCCAAGCTGGTCAACTCGCAGGCGGCGGCCATCAGCGCCATGGTGCCGGTCGGCCTGGCCATCGGCGTGCCCCCGGCCTACATCGTGGCCTTCGCCGCGGCCTCCTATGGCTACTACATCCTGCCCACCTACCCGAGCGACCTGGCGGCCATCCAGTTCGACCGCTCCGGCACCACGCACATCGGCAAGTTCGTGATCAACCACAGCTTCATCGTGCCCGGTCTGCTGGGTGTGTCCACCTCCTGCCTGGTGGGCTATCTGCTCGTCTCGTCGCGCGGGATGATCTGATGCGCTGAGAAGCCTTCCCCCTGATCAAACAGGCTCCGGACACGGGGCCTGTGCAGTTTTCAGGGGCGCGCCTCGCCGGGCGGCTCCTCGCGCATGAGCGCCAGAGCCAGTCGAATGCCCAGCACGGCATTGGCCACGGCAAAGCCGGCGACCATCAGCGCCGCCAGCGGAACCAGATCGTAGGAACGCGCAACCCAGGCCAGCGCCGTGGACAGCAGGTTGAGAACGACCATCAACCAGAACCTTGGATTGCGTGGCTGAAAGAGCCTCGACAGTTTCATGCCGCGGACCCCCGGCCATGGTTTGCGCCCGGCGCCGATTCTGAAGACGATTTCCTGCCCATCGAACAACTCCTGTCGAGACCTTGAACCTGTTGCCGGGGAATGCTCACCCCGCCGCGCCCTGCCAGAAGCCGATGCGCCGTCCGCAAGGGATTGGCATTGTCACGCATGCGCTCAATCCACGACCACCAACGGCTTCCATGAATCAGGGTTTGCCCTTGTTTAAGGTGCTCCCCCAACCATCCAGGACGCGAACCCACTATGCTGGCGGCTTTTGCCTTTTGCTCTGGAGACTTCCTTGTCCTTGATTTCCGACCTGATGAGTGATTCGGTACGTGCCACTGGCCTGAGCGCGTTGATGAAAGGCGCCGGCCTGGTGACGCGCTTCATCCCCATTCCGCAGCCGACCCTGCTGGTCGGCCCCGGCTCCAGTGCTCGCCTGGGCCAGGCCATCGCCGGTTTTGGCCACAGCAAGATCCTGATCGTCACCGACAGCATCATTTCGAAGCTGGGCCTGCTGAAGGGATTGACCGACGCGCTCACCGAAGGCGGCGCCCGGTTCGTCGTCTTCGACGAGATCACGCCCGACGCGCCCATTCCCCTGATCGAGAAAGCCATCGACTTCTACAAGGAGCATGACTGCGACGCGATCGTGGCCTTCGGCGGTGGCTCTTCGATGGATGCGTCCAAGGCCATCGCCGTCTCCGTGGCCAACCCCGGCAAGTCGCTGCGCCAGCTCGCCGGCTACCTCAAGGGCCTGCGCTCACCGGTGAAGATCTACGCCGTACCAACGACCGCGGGCACCGGCTCTGAAGTGACCGTGGCGGCCGTGATTTCCGACCCCGAGACGCATCGCAAACTGGTCATCGTCGATCCGCGCATGGTGCCCAAGATGGCCGCGCTCGACCCCGCGCTCATGACCGGTCTGCCACCCGCCATCACCGCCGCCACCGGCATCGATGCGCTCACCCATGCGATCGAGGCCTTCGTCGGCAACTGGAAGACGCCCTACTCCGACGGCATGGCGCTGTCGGCGGTGGGCCTGATCTTCGAGAACCTGCGCACCGCGTACAACGACGGCAAGAACCTGGCGGCCCGCGAAAAGATGGCGCTGGCCTCCACCTATGCCGGCTTTGCCTTCACCCGCGCCAACGTGGGCTACGTGCACGCCATCGCGCACCAGTTCGGCGGCCTGTACCACACGCCGCACGGCCTGGCCAACGCGATCATGCTGCCCTACGTGCTGCGGTATTCCCGCCCGGCGATCACATCCAAACTGGCCGAGCTGGCGGTGCGGGCCCGGGTGGGCCGCGCTGAAGAGCCGGAAGACGAACTGGCCGAGAAGTTCCTGGAGGCTGTGGAACAACTGAACCGAGACCTCGGCATTCCCACCTGTTTGCAGGCGCTGAAGGAAGCCGACATCCCCGAGCTGGCCAAGGCCGCCTGTCACGAGGCCCACACCGGCTACCCGGTGCCGCGCTACATGACCCAGGAGGTCTGCGAGGGCATCATCCGACAGGCACTGCCACCGCAGTCAGCCCCGGCGAAGGCTGCCTCGACCAAGCCGACTCCGCGCAAGCGCAAGGCCGCCGCCTGAGGCGATGCCGGGTCGCCGGCGGCGGCCCGCCCATGCAGGTCAGTCCGGTTTCTGGCAGTATCCACCGGCACCCCGACCGATGCAGAACCGCCGGTCGGCATGGATTCAAGGAACAACAAGAGGAGCAATGCAATGAAAAAAGTGGTGACGGTCACGCTGGGTTCTTCCAAGCAGGATTTCGAGTTCAAGACCGAGTTTCTCGGCCAGTCCTTCTCGGTCAAGCGCATGGGCGCCGATGACGACACGGGCAAGGCCTGGGAGCTGATGCGCCGCCAGCAGGCCACGGCCGACGCCATCGGCCTGGGCGAGATCGGCGACCACTACCAGGTGGGCCTGCGCACGGTGGTGAACAAGGAAACACAGCGCCTGCTGCATGTGGTGACGCGCGTGCCGGTGACCACGGGCGCCACCCTGCGCCGCCTGCTGCAGGTGCGCGCCGTGCGCTACGTGCAGAAGGAGCTGGGCCACTACTTCAACAACAACCTGGTGCTGTTCCTGTCGGGCATGCGCAACTACGACATGGCCGTGGCCCTGTCGGACTACACCAAGAACCTGAGCTTCGCCGACGCGCTGTTCCAGACCGGCGCGCCGACCATGCTGACCTCGCTGGAGCAACTCGAGCTCTATGCCAAGGGCAGCGAATGGATGCTCTCGGGCAAGCCCGGCGAAATGCTGGAGTCGGCCCTGTCCGGATTCAAGGGCAGCCGCATTGCCAGCGTGGTGGCCAAGTCCCACGTCATCGTCGGCACCTTTGCCGAGCTCAAGGCCGTCGGCAACGCGAAGAACCTCGAAGGCAAGACCCTGATCACCTCGGCGGTCGATGAGGAGCGCCTGGCCTTCTTCACCAAGTGCAAGGTCAATCTGGTGGTCGACGTGTCGCCCAAACTGTTTGACAAGGTCGTGGGCGTCAACACCATTGAAGCGATGATCCTGGCTGCGCTGGAGAAACCCCAGGAAGAAGTCTCGGACGATGACTTTGTCGAGATTCTTGACGAGCTCGACATCAAGCCGCGCCTGCTGCACCCCACGGGCCACTTCCGCAACATCCGGCGCTTTGCCTTCGTGATCCACCCGCTGAGCCAGAACTACATCCGCAACGCCTTCCCGATTCCGAAGTCCACGCCCAAGTTCGTGATGGACAAGGTCGAGACGCTGGCCGCCCACATGCCGCCGATGGTGTACTGCAAGATGGAGAACATCATCTCGCCCACCGGCGCCGAGGCCGAGGGCTGGCTGATCTCCGTGGGCGGCACGCCCAAGGAAATGCTCTCGCGCAGCCCCGAGTTCACCTACCGCCGCCTGCTTCACGCCGCGAAGATCGCCGAGAAGATGGGCGCGCAGATCATGGGCTTGGGCGCCTTCACCAAGGTGGTGGGCGATGCCGGCGTGACCGTGGCGAAGCGTGCCAGCATCCCCATCACGACGGGCAACAGCTATTCGGCCTCCGGCGCGCTGTGGGCCGCCGCCGACGCCATGCGCCGCATGGGGCTGGTCAAGATCGACCCTGCCACCAAGAAGGTGGCGGCCAAGACCATGGTGATCGGCGCCTCGGGCTCGATCGGCTCGGTCAGTGCGCGCTTGCTGGCCATGGCCTTTGACGAGGTCTACATCGCCGGGCGCACGATGTCCAAGCTGGAAGCGCTGCGCGACTCGATCCTGGAAGAAACGCCGGACGCCAAGGTCACGGCCACCACCGACTACAACGAACTGCTCGGCGACATGGACATGATCGTCACCTCCACCTCCGGTGCGGGCAAAGAGATCCTGGACATCATGCGGGTGAAGCCGGGCTGCGTCATCACCGACGTGGCGCGGCCCCTGGACCTGCCCGCCTCCGACGTGGCCAAGCGCCCGGACGTGCTGGTCATCGAGTCGGGCGAGATCGAGCTGCCGACCAAGGTCAAGGGACTCAAGAGCATCGGCCTGCCGCCCAACGTGATCTACGCCTGCCTGGCCGAGACCATCGTGCTGGCACTGGAGGGCCGCTTCGAGGTCTTCACCGTCGGCCGCGACACCGAGTGGGAAAAGGTCAAGGAGATCTACAAGCTCGGCATCAAACACGGCATGAAGCTGGCCGCGATCTCGGGCGTCAACGGCGTCTTCACCGACGAAGCCATCGCCAAGGTGGTGACGCTGGCCAAGAAAGCCCGCCTGACCTGGAAGGGCGGCAGCGATGCGCCCGCCGCCAAGGCGGCCAAACCCAAGGCGGTAGCCAAGCCGGCAAGCGCCCGCAAGACACCCGCCAAGAAGGCCACCGTCGCTGCAGAACCCCCAACGCCGGCCAAGTCAGCACCGAAGAAGGCTGCCGTCAGTAAAGCCGCACCTGCCAAAAAGGCCGCCGTGAAGGCGCCGGCCCGCAAGGCGGCTGCGAAGAAAAAGCCGGCCTGAACGTCAGCCTGAACGGCTGCAAACCCGAGGCCGCCGCGAGCGGCCTATTTTTTGTCCATCCAGCCCAGGCCCTTGGCGTGCAGGCTCTGCACGTACAGGCGGTCGGCCGTTTCGGTGACGGCCGTGGTCTCGGGGTAGGCGCCGCTGGGGTCCTGCAGGTCGGCGACGATCTTGCCGTCCTCGGTGAAGGCCATCACATGGCCGTAGGCCTTGGGCACAGGCCACAACGCGCGCGGCAGGCGCAGCGTCATCGCGCGCAGGAAAGGTTTTTCGGCCATTCCGTCGACCACCGGGCTCCTCGGCTTGGTCAGCCCCATCCAGATTTTTCCGTCCGTACCGCGCATCAGGTTGTCCGGATAACCGGGCAGGTTGTCCAGCAACACGCGCGCCTGCGCGCCGCCTTGGGCGATGTCGAGTTCGCGCGCCTCGGTGGGAATTTTCCAGACGCGGTACTTTCCGGTCTCGGCCACGAACAGGTCTTTTTCGTCCTGGCTCAGTGCCACGCCGTTGGCGAAGCTCAGGCCCTTGGCGACCACCCGGGTGCTGCGGGTGGCCGGGTCGTATTCGAGGATGCGGCCGGTGGACGACTGCTCGATGATGTCGAGCACGCTAGCCTCGAAGGTGCCGCCCCAGCGCGCAGGTGCGAAGCGCGTTGAGGCGTCGCTCAGGTAGATCTTGCCGTTGCGGGCCACCACCACGGCGTCGGCGTAGCGGATCGGGTCGCCGCCCACCTGGTCGGCCAGCACGGTGATCTTGCGGTCCGGGCTGATCGACAGCAGGCCCTTGATGGCATCGGCGGCGATCAGGTTGCCCGTCGCGTCAAAGTCGAAGCCCAGCACCCGCCCGCCAGTGTTGGCAAACACCTCGCGGCCGCTGCCGTCGGGGTTCATGCGCAGGATGTTTCCGCTGAGCACCGTGGTGTAGAGCTTGCCGTCGCGCGCCAGCACGACGTGCTCCGGACCCTCCTCGCCGCCGAGGTCGATCATCTTCAGGCCGGCCAGTTTCTGGTTCGCCGCGTGCGGCCCGACGTAGCCGGGCGCCGCGGGCGCCTTCCAGCTGACCGGCTGGATCGGCACCGGCCAGAGCGCCAGATAGGCCATCAGGGCCAGCAACAACATGCCCAAGCCCAACGCAACTTTTTTCATGAGGCTCCTCCAGTGGGAGCAAAAGCATACGCGCCGGGCGCTGCAGGGCGCTTCTCAACGCTGTCGCCCAGGTGTCAGAGACTCCTGTTTCAGGAGCAGCAACTGACCATCTGGCGCTGGGATGTGGCTGCTTTTGTCTGAAATTCAGGCCGGCGAGCTTTCTTGAAGGCTCCAGGCGGCGACCAGCCGCCGCACCGGGTCTGCCAGTGCCTCCAGCGGCCCGTCGTTGGCCACCTCCACAGCGCGACCTTGTTCATCCGGCGTCAAGGGCTCCTGCACCCGCTGTTGCAGCGCGAGCACGTCCAGGGTGGCGTCCGAGGGGTCGTTGCCGGCCTGCAGCCGCTGCAGGATGCGCGCCTGCAGCTGCGCAGGCGATGCGGTGCACACCACAAGCGAAAAGCTCACGCCCAGGCGCGCCGCCAGCTGGCGCATGGCCTCGCGCTCGTCGCGGCGCAGGTAGGCGGCATCGACCACCACGGAGAGGCCCGCGCCCAGCAGGGTCTGCGCCAGTTCGCCCAGGCGCGCATAGGTGCGCTGCGTGGCGCCCACCCCGTACAGGGCTGACCCCGCCTGGGGGCGTTCGTGGGGCTGCAGGCCGTGCAGGCGTTTGCGCTCCACATCCGAGCGCAGCCAGATGGCGCCCAGTGCGTCGGCCAACGCGCACGCCACCGTGGACTTGCCGGATCCGCTGAGCCCCATCGTGATCGCCAGCCGCGGCCGCTGCGGCCCGCGCACCAGTTCTTCCGCCAGGCGCCAGAACGCCATGAAGGCCTCCCGGTCGCCACCGCTGAGCAGCACCACCTTGGCCCGCACGAGGGCCCGGTAGGCCGCAAAGCGGTGCAGCAGCACCAGCCCGCCATAGTCGCCGGTGTGCCCGGCCCAGGCGTTGATGAAGCGCCAGGCCAGCGGGCGCAGGCCGACCGCGTGCAGGTCCATGAAGGTGAAGGCGACGTCGCTGACGACGTCGATGCAGCGCAGCCGCGCGTCGAACTCGATCGCATCGAAGGCAAACACCTCGCCCTGCCAGCGCACGAGATTGCCCAGATGCAGATCGCCATGGCACTCGCGCACAAAGCCCTGCGCACGGCGCTGATCGACCAGCGGCTGTGCCTGCGTGAAGGTCTCGTCGATCCCGCGCCGCAGGGCCGCCAGATCGTCCATGGAGCATTCCGGCGGCCGCACCGGATTGGCGGCGATGTCGTCCAGGCTCTCCAGCGCCCACTGGCGCGCGTCCTTCGGCGGCAGGCCGCCGGGCGCCTCGGCCGTCAGGGGGACCAACGAGCGGTGAAAGGCGGCCAGGTGCCCGGCCAGCGCCTCCACGTCCCGCGCTTGTAGCAAGCCGGCGCCCGCCATCGAGGCAAATTCGCCATCGGCCTCAAACCGGCGCATGCGCAGCACCCAGTCGGCGGGCTCGCCATCGCCACCGATCACGGGTTGATCCACCGTGCCGGTGACCGGCCGCACATCCAGGTACAGCTGCGGCGCGGTGCGCCGGTTGATGCGCAGTTCCTCTTCAAGGAAGAAGCGCCGCTGCGACAGCGAAGAGAAGTCCAGGAACGTCAGGCGCACCGGCCGCTTGAGCTTGTACGCCAGCGGGCCCGCCAGGATCACCGTGGAGATGTGGGTGCGCACCACCGCCAGGGGTTCGCGCGGGTCAGCCGCGGCCAGCCACCGGACCAGGCCCGCCACCCGCTGTTCATGCGCCGTGGCGGCGGCTTGCGCGGGGTGTGCAGGCGCTGTCATGCAACGCCCCCGTTTGCCGGCTTACGGCGCCTCAACGCCGAGGAATTCGGCCAGCGCCGGCGTGGACATCGCGCCGTCACGGCTCACCGTCTGGCCGGTCTTCGCGTTGCGCGCCACGATGAAGGGCACCGCCTCCGCGCCGAAGCTGTTGAGCAACTGCGTGTTGCTCTTGATGGCCTGCTCGATCTCGGCGGGGATGCTGCTGGGCGCGGAAATGCCGCCCTTTTTCGCCAGCAGGGAGGCTTCGTGTTCGCTCATCAGCGCGCCGGGGTTGGTCGCGGTCAGCAGGGCCGCGCCCTGGGCCGTGCTGCTGGCATTGATCCAGCCCACCGGGATCCAGACGAACTTGAGCTTTTTCTGCAGCGGCAGCGAGGCCTCCCACAAGTGCCCGCAATGCGGGCACTGGGCATCGAAGAAGACGTAGACCGTGTTGGAGCTCATCATGGCGCCAACAGTGAAGCCTTTGCCCTGAGCGGCCACCGTCTCCAGGGAGAGTTCCCGCTTGGCCGCCGGCGCCGGGGCGGCCTTGGGGGCCTCCTGCTGCGAGCAGCCTGCCATCAGCATGGAAAAAAGCAGCACCAGGGAACAGAACAGGGAGCGAGACGTCATGAACAACCTTTCAGGCCCGAAACGGGGGCAATCGAAACCCCGATTGTCGCAAGCTTTCATGCCTGCCGGCGAGATCGGTTCATTGCGGCATCCAGCATCCGCACTGCCAGCACTGCTCGAAGCCGCCTTCCACCTGCTCGCCGCAGGCGCACCGCCAACGCTGCTGCGGTACATGCTGAAGGTCGTGCAGCAACTGGCGGGCCCGCGCCTCCTGCTCGGGATGGTCGATCCAAATTTCGGGCAGGCATTGATCCGGGGGCAATTGCCCGGCCACGCCGGCGAGGAACTCGCGTTGCACGCTCGCACCGATCCCCTCGACACCCAGCGCATCGGCCCAAAGCCGGGCCAGAGCGAGGTTGGGAGCACAGGTCAGGCGCAGCATGGCGACAAGCATACGCGGTAAGGACAGCCCTGCACAGCGCCGGTGCACCGGCGCATCCCACACTACACTTGGCCTGCCGGTGGCGGAAACGCCCGGGAAGACGACACCCGGCCGGTCTGTCCACCACGCCCTCTGCGAATACCCTGGAAAACCACGTTCTGGCCATGTCCGACATTCCCGCATCTTCTTCCCCCTGTCACGCCGGGCGCTGGCGTGCGGCCACCATTGCCTGCATTCTGGTCATCGCATTCGGCCTTGCTGCCGGCGCCAGCATGTATGAACAGTTCAAGGCACAGGTGGCGCACCTGCAGGCCCAGCTCAAGGCCACGCCGCGGATCAAATACATCGCTGTCCTGCTCGACACCGCTCAGGCGCCAGCGATGCTCGCCACCTTCGACCCCCAGGAACGGACGATGCAGCTCCAGCGGCTGAACACGGTCAAGGAGGGCCGGGAGGACACGTTGCAGCTGTGGGCCCTGGTGCCAGGTGCACCGCCCCGCTCCCTGGGCGTGCTTTACAGCGCAGGCAAGACGCACCAGCTGCCAGCGAGTGATGCTGCACTGGCCACCGTGTCGCAGCTTGCGATCAGCGTCGAGGACAAGGGTGGGGCCGCCACAGACCGTGGCCCCCGACTTCCGTACCTCTTCAGTGGAGCCCTGGTGCAGAAGGCTCTGTAGCCCCTGCGGCCGGCCATCCCCCGGAATTACCCTGCCGACGCGACGCCGCTGATTTGATCTGGCGCAACACGCCGGAAATCGAGGTGACTAGCATCGCCCGACGGAGGTTCTCATGTTCGATCGACCCATCAAGAGCATCATGGAGCGGGACCGTTTTCTGACCGCGCCACCACAGACCACCGTCAGCGATGCCGCGCGCCTGATGGCCACGCGCAACGCCGGTGCTGTGCTGGTGGTCGCAAATGAAAGCCTGGTCGGCATCTTCACCGAGCGCGACATCGTTTTCAGGGTGATCGCCAAGGATCTCGATCCAGCCACAACCCATCTGGACACCGTGATGACGCCGTCGCCGCTCACGCTGGAACCCAGCCGGTCCTACGGTCACGCGCTGCTGCTGATGCAGGAACACGGCTTCCGGCATGTGCCGGTCGTGGAGAGCGGTCGCCCCATCGGCATCGTTTCGTCACGCAACGCGATGGATCCCGAGCTTGAGGTTTTCGTTTCGGAACAGCGTCGGCGTGAACACCACCGCTGAGACAGCCTTTCCCAGCCATCGCCCGGGCACTGCCGCGCTGCCGGTACCATCGTGTAAGCGGAACCTCCCGCAAGCCCAAGGCCCGAACCCATGCTGAACAACCTGACACCCTTCCTGCTGCACTGGGCCATCACCGCCCTTTCACTCTGGGTGGCCAGTCACATCTTCAAGGGGATCCGGTTCGAGAGCACGTCGGCGTTGATGGTTTCGGCACTCCTGCTGGGTTTTGCCAACGCGGTGGTCAAGCCGCTGCTGATCGTGCTGACCCTGCCGCTGACGCTGCTCACCTTTGGCCTGTTCCTGCTGGTGATCAATGCGCTCATGATCCTGCTGGTTTCGGCGCTGGTGAAGGGATTCAGGGTGTCAGGCTTCTGGACCGCCTTCTTTGCGAGCATCTTCATCTCGCTGCTCAGCCTGGTGTTCGACGCGCTGGCCACCGGCGGCGACCCTTCGCAATCCATTCAGATGCCGCGCAACGGTGTCTGGCTCTAAGTCCGCCTGTCAGACCCCCGCCTCAGCTCTGCAAGACGGACATCCTTCCAGGTCGGCGCTGGAATGGCCGGGCCCGGGCTGCCCCGGGCGCGCAGCCAACCCATCAATAACGGAAGCCGCCGACGCCACCCCAGCCGCCCCACATGCCCCAGTTCATGGCGTTCATCTGGTTCATCTGGGCGGCCGCCAGGTTGTTGTCGCTGATCTGCTTGGCCACGCGCATCTGCTGGTAGACCTGGTACTCGTTGGGGCCGCCCACATAGGCCTGGTTGTTGGGCGCATCCGGCAGGACGTAATAGAGCTTGCCGTCGTGCGTGATCTGGGTGATCTTGCCCTCCGGGAGGGTTTGCAACAGCGCCTTCTGCTCAGGGTTGACGGGCGTGATGACCTTGAATCCAGCGGCGATGGCCAGGTCCTGGGTGCCCTTGCTGGACGACGCACAACCGGCGGCCAATGCAAGCAGCGCCAAAGCGAGCAGGAATTTGAGTGCGTGAATGAGGCTTTTCATGGTACTTGGGATGGAACAAAAGAATCAAATTGTGGACGATCAGGCTGCTGGCGGGTCCTGGCGGTTGCCCATCCGTTCGCCGATGCGCTCGCGCAGGCGATCGACCACCCCGCGCACCATGTCCTGCGTCTCCAGCGCACCCAGCGAATTCGTCGCCTTCAACTGATCGGCGGCATGCATCATCAGCATGGCACGCAATTCCGCAAAAGCTCTTGGCTTTTCCTTGCCGCAGACACTGGCGTCGTTGCCCAGAATCCGATCGATGACGCCGGGGTCCAGAATGGGAATGTCCATCATCACCGCAAGGCGGGCGATCTCCAGGTCGATTTCCTCGAAGTGCTTGGTCCACCGGTTGGTTTCATAGCTGGGCGTGTCACTCATGGTTCTCTCCGTTGTGTGTAGGGGGGGATGGCGTCGTCGGCAATCCCGATGTCAGTTTGAAATCATCGCAGAAAAACGCTGCCGCGCAGCGCGCTCGCCGCCATTTGCCGGTCAGGGCTGGTTGACCACGACATAGGTCACGTTACTGCCCTGGTACTGCGGCTGGTACCAGGTCGACCCGCATTGCATGTAGATCGTGTTGTAGCGGCTGACCTGCACGCAGTTCGTCGGCATCTGGTTCGCATACACGACGCTGCCAACGGCCGCCGCGGTGACGGCCACCGCCGTTGTCACGGCCACGGCCGCAGCCACCGGATGGTCGTATCGGTTGTTGTAGTTGTTGTTGTAGTTGTTGTCGACATTCACGTTGACGTTGCGGTTGACGTTGACGTTGGTGTTCTGGTTGAAGTTGACATTGCGATTGGCATTGACATTCGTGTTGGCGTTGACGTTGCGGTTCGCGCTGGCATTGACGTTCTGGTTCACGTTCGCACCACGGTTGCCGCCAGCCGCCGCACCGCCGCCGCGCGGGGCGGCGGCTGCGCTGTCAAGCGAAAAACCGAACGAAAGCAGGGATGCACCGACAAGGGCTACCAATGCGGGATTGAGGATCGATTTGGACATGATGAGCGGCTCCCTATTCGGCGATTTTCTTGAACGCAATCTCGGCATCGCCCTTGCCCGGCTGAAAGGTGAAGGCTGTCGGCGTCACCTTGGGATTCAGGTTCCACCGGAAGACGGCGGAATATTCGGGTTGCGCGGGCTTGTCAGTCCGCGTCACGACGATCTGGCAAGGCAGGGGTTTCCCGGAACGCGTGACCCAGACCTGCCAGTCGACTCCGGGCCGACGCAACGCCAGCTGATCGCAGACCTTGCCGTTGACGGTGGACGGACCGACATAGCTGGCAGCCGTCAGCGCCTTGATCTGCGCCGAATCCTTGCCGAACTGGAACAGGTCCTCCATAGGAACCTGCAGTCCGTAGTGCTTCTCCACCGCATGAAGCATGTCCGAAATATTGTCCGGCGCGTCGACGGTGGTATAGAACTTCAGACGGGGCGAGTATTGGGTGAATTTCTTTCCGTTGTAGAAGAACTCCCGCGTCTGCCGATCCGTCGAGAGCTTCACGCGCAAGCCAGTTCGCCCGAGCGCCGTCATCTGGCTGGTACCCAGGGTCTTGATCTTCTGGCCGGACTCGTTCACCACGTCCAGCGTCAACTGCGCATCAACCTGGAACTTCGGCAGGCTGCGCAGGTGCTCTCCCATCTGTTCCAGCGCCGCCACAACGCGGGGGTTGATCGCCGGCTCATCGGCAGCCCAGGCAGCAAGGCTGGCCGGCAGCACGGCCAGGCACAGCAGTTTGGTTTTCATGGTCATAGGTTCACTCCAGGTCACGGATAAGGCTTCTCTGCACCTGACTGTACGCAGCCCTTGCCGCTCGCACAAGGCCGATCCAGCGTCGGGCTGCGGCAGATCAAGGACAGCTGCGCAAACCGCGCGGGAACCTGTGCACGAAAAATCCGGCTTCGTTCATAACCCCAGTGCGCGGGTCTGCCGGCGCTTGTGCCACAGAAGCGCCGACACCACCAGAGCAACCCCCGCTGTGTACCCCATGATGACCGCGCTCACCACCGGCGGCGCATGATTGGCCTCGGCCATCGTCAGCGCGAGCCCCGGGTTTCGCATGGCCACCGCGATGGCGGCCGCCGGGCGAATCTCGGGGTCACGGCCCGCAACGAGCGCACCGGTGATCAGCGCCAGCACCGCCATGCCGGCGCCCGCGGCCGTCGGAACCCAACCGATGCCGGCAATGATGGGCACGATGTCAATCAGCGTCACCGCCGAGAACACCGCAACAAGGCCGTTGCCCAGGCGGGCCGCGCGCGGCTCGAGCCAATCGGCAAGGCCCGGCTTCAGATAGCGCACGAGCGCGCCCGCCAGCAGCGGCAGGAGCTGCACGACAAACACCTGTCGCCCAATCTGCCCGTACGTCACCTGAAAGTTCGCCGAAAACAGCGCGTCGAGGATGGCCACGGAAAGGGGCACCGTCACCACGGCCAGCGCGACAATGGCAATGTGCAGCGCGGGCGCAAAGTCGCGGTGTGCGCCCGCGTCGATGGCCTTGCGCAAAGCAAATGGCGCGCCGGGCGAGATGGCCATGAGCAACAAGCCGACTGCAACGGGTCCGCGCAGATGGAACAGTTCCACCGCCACAATGGTCACCACCGGCAGCGGGACCACCGCCGCAAACAGCACCGCCAGCAGGATGGTCCGCCGCGTCATGGCCGCTGCCACCTGCGCCGGCCCCAGCATCAGGCCGATGGCGAACATGACCGTGAACAGCGTCGGCAGGGCGATGAATCCGACCCATTGGAGTGGAATTGGAGGGCTCATGCGGGTTTGCTTGAAGTTGGACGGCCGTTACACAGGAACGGTAGCGTAGCAGGCACCGTGCGGGCCGGCGCACCGCGTACTGCGATGTGTGATTCCGGGAAAACCCAAAGACGGGCCCAAGCGGCGACAATCCTGCCTGTTTTTCCAATCCGAGGATCCACCCCATGAAGACCACCTTGCGCATCGCCACCCTGGCCGCCGCCCTGGCCGCCGTATCCCCCATCTGGGCCCAGAACACCGCTGTGGCCGAGGCTGCCAAGGAGCCCGGCGCCGTGGTCACCTCCAGCGGACTGGTGTATCGCTCGCTCAAGGATGGCACCGGCCCCAGCCCCACGGCCGCCGATACGGTCAAGGTGCACTACCGCGGCACCTTCCCCGATGGTCGCGAGTTCGACAGCTCCTACAAGCGCAATGAGGCCATCGAATTCCCCCTGACCGGCGTCATCAAGTGCTGGACCGAAGGCGTGCAGAAAATGAAGGTCGGAGGCAAGGCCAAGCTGACCTGCCCGCCATCGATCGCCTATGGTGAGCGCGGCGCCGGCAGCGCGGTGCCACCGAACGCGACGCTGGTGTTTGAAGTCGAACTGCTGGGCATCAAGGGCAAGTAAGCCGGCCGGATTCGGCACGGCGGCACGCCCGGCATGGACTTCGCCCTCGTCCTGATCCTGGGCCTGATCGCCGGCACGGTCGGCGGCATCGTGGGCTTTGGCACGTCGATCATGCTCATGCCCGCGCTGGTGCTGGTGTTCGGCCCGCGCGAGGCGGTGCCCATCATGGCCATTGCGTCCATCATGGCCAATGCGTCGCGCGTGGCCGCCTGGTGGCGCGAGGTGGACTGGCGCGTCACGGCGGCCTACAGCACCACCGGCATCCCGGCGGCCGCGCTGGGCGCCAAAACCCTGTTGACGCTATCGCCTGGCGTGGTGGAGATGGCGCTGGGCGTCTTCTTCATCGGCATGATCCCGGTGCGCCGCTGGATGGCTCGCCAACACTGGACGCTCACTCTCTGGCACATGGCGGGCGTGGGCGCCGTTATCGGCTACATCACCGGCATCGTGGTGAGCACCGGGCCGATCAACGCGCCCTTCTTCCTGGCCTATGGCCTGGTCAAGGGCGCCTACCTGGGCACGGAGGCCATGGGCTCGCTGGCGGTCTACCTGGCCAAGGCCCTGACCTTCCGCACTCTCGGTGCACTGCCGCTGGAGATCATCACGAAGGGTCTGATCATCGGCTCCTCCCTGGTGGGCGGCGCCTTCATCGCGAGGCGCCTGGTGATCCGGCTCGATGGCGATCGCTTCAAGCTGATGATGGATGGGTTGCTGCTGGTCGCGGGCCTGACGATGCTGGGGGCCGCCATCCGCGCCTGAGGGGCAGCTGCCCCGCCGGCCCAGGCGTGGGTGCCGTCACAGCCGGATGCGAAAGGCCTTGCCGATCAGCTTCAGCGATTCAGGGCTGTCCCACTCGCGGGCGCCCACGATCTTGTCGACCACGCGGCCCTGCGCATCGACCAGCACGGTCAGGGGCAGGCGGTCGGCGCCAAGCATGTTTTCCAGCACCAGCCGCTGGTCGATGAAGTGCCCGAACGACGTGCCGGTCCGCTGCACAAAGACCAGGGCCGCTTCCGGATGGTCGTCGGTGGAAATGCCGATCAACGTGAACTGGCTCGCACCCTTGAGCCGCGACAGTCGCTCCAGCGATCCCATTTCCGCGCGGCAGGGGCCACACCAGCTGGCCCAGACGTTGATGATCAGCGGTTTGCCCCGGAAGTCGGACAGCTTGCGGTAGGGCACCGTCAGCCCGGTCATCGTGGCATCCGGCAACACGGCGCCAACCGCCACCTCGCCCGGCGTCTTCGCGAAGGCCATGGGCGCCGTGGCCGCCACGCCCAACAGGCACAAGCCCGACAGAAAAAAGGCTCTTTTCGAGGCGAGCGGCCTGAACGCGCCGCGAACGGCTATTTCGGCCGATGACGGCCTGCCTATTCCGTTGTTTGTTGTTCTTCCCGGCATCGGATGGTCGCAAACCGCTCTCTTTATCGAATCACTTAGGCGCCAGCGACTGGGCCAGGCTGTGCAGGTTCTGAGGAATGACCCGTATCACGCCGGCGCGAGGGCTGTCGATATCGGCGATGAAGAAGAACGACGTCGCCACGATGGCCGGCACGGCCAGCAGCATGAGCCGCTCGCGCGCGAGGTCCCTGGCGCCATAGCCCACCGCCACGCAACTACCCACCGAAATCAGCATCATCAGCATCCAGGCCGCGGGCGGAATGCGGTTCCACCACGCGGCCTGCGTGTAGCCCTGCGAATTCAGGACGTCGTTCATGCCGTTGACCACCAGCGCCATCACGGTCGTCGGGTTCGCCATAACGGGCGCCAGGATCGCCGCCCACAGCTCGTTCTGCAACTGCGCCGTGCGGGCATTGACTTTCTGTTCTTCCTGGAAGTCGCGCGTCGTATAAAACAGGATGCGCTCGTCGGTATAACGGCGCAACAGCGCCCGGACCTTGGCCCCATCGGCCGCGGGCAGAAGGTCGGCACGCACATATTCGGTGCCAATCGCATTGGCTTCGGCCTCCTCCAGGTTCTTGCGCTGGTCGTAACGTCCGATGGCCATCGAAAAGGTGAAGCCGATGATCAGTGCCAGCAAGGTCAGAACCGCGCCCTGTACCACCCGGAAGTCTTCGAGTGCATTCCCGTCGATCGGCCGGCGCCGCCGCAGCGTGCCCGCACCGAACCAGGCTGACAGGCCGAGCACGACCAGGGCGATCAGGAAAGTCAGCAGGGGATAGTCGGTGAGGCGGAACATGCAAGCTGGCGTCAATATCGGACAAGGTAGGGGACGGGGCCGTGACCATTGTATTGGCGCATCCGCGTCCGGTGCGTCCCTCGCGCCCGTCACCCATTTCCTTGCACCTGCAATTTTTGCAGCTACAATCATTGGATGAACGCCACCATTGCGACACCCAAGGGCTGCACCAACTTCAAGACGCGCCAGCTGGCGCGTCTGCTGTCCCGGCACTATGACCAGGAGCTGGCCAAGGCCGGCCTCAAGACGACGCAGTATTCGCTGCTGAGTCACGTGCTGCATCAGGGTCCGGTCGCGCCCGGCGAACTGGCCCGGCGCATGGGCCTGGACGCCTCCACGCTGACGCGCAACCTGCAGCCCCTGCTGGCCGCGGGCTGGCTGGTGCAGGCAGCGGGCGCCGATGCGCGCAGCCGGCTGATCAGCCTCACGGCATCCGGCCGCGACAAGCACACCCAAGCACTGGGACACTGGAAAGCGGCCCAGAAAAGCGTCAACGCCACGCTCGGCGTGGAACGCGTCGCCGCCCTGCACGCGCTGCTCGACGACTGCACGGACCTGCTCAGCGCACCGTCGCTTTC
The DNA here is from genome assembly GCA_016721925.1 of Candidatus Skiveiella danica. GTDB lineage: Bacteria > Pseudomonadota > Gammaproteobacteria > Burkholderiales > Burkholderiaceae_C > Skiveiella > Skiveiella danica. The sequence goes on along the minus strand of JADKHE010000007.1, from coordinate 121,276 downwards.
GCCATGAGTGACGGAGCCCCCTCGGGTTCGGGCGACGCCGCGGCGGCAGGCCGGACGCGGGACCTGCTGCACGCGCCTCTGCTGCCGACGCTGCTGCGCCTGGCCACACCCAACGTGATCGGCCTTTTCGCCACCACCGTGGTCATCGGCTACGACGGCTACATCCTGGGGCGTCTGGGGGCTGACGCGCTGGCGGGCGTGGCGCTGGTGTTCCCGCTGTCGATGCTGATGCTGCAGATGTCCAACGGCGGCATGGGCGGCGCCGTGGCCTCCGCCGTGGCGCGCGCGCTGGGCGGCGGGCGCCGCGAAGAGGCCCATGGTCTGGTCCCGCAGGCCCTGCTGATCGCGGTCGTCCTCGCCTCGGTTTTCATGGCCATCATGCTGGGTTTCGGTCGATCGATCTTCGCGGCCATGGGCGGGCGGGGCGCGGCGCTGGACGCGGCGCTGGCCTATTCCGATGTGCTGTTCGGCGGCGCGCTGACCATCTGGGTGCCGACCCTGCTGTCGGCCATCGTCCGCGGCACCGGCAACATGCTGCTGCCCGCCATGATGCTCACGGTGACGGCTGCGATCCACCTGCTGCTGTGCCCACTGCTGGTGTTTGGCTGGGGACCGGTTCCGGCGATGGGCGTGCGGGGCGCGGCCTTCAGCACATTGGCCACCAGCGTGATCGCCGGCATCGTGCTGGCTGCGCATCTGGTGCGGGGCAAGGGGCCCATCCGGCTCCGGGCGTCGGGCTGGGGGCTGCGCCCGGAGCTGCTTCGCACCATCCTGCGCGTCGGTGTACCGGCCTCGCTGAGCCCGGTGCTCAGCAACGGCTCGATTGCCGCCGCCACCGCGCTGATCGGCAGCTACGGCACGGCCGCGCTGGCGGGCTACGGCGTGGCCGCGCGGCTGGAATACATCATGGTGCCGATTGCCTTCGGCTTCGGCACGGCGCTGACCACCCTGGTCGCCACCAACATGGGCGCCGGCCAGCGCGAGCGCGCCTTGCGCGCCGCATGGACGGGGTCCGGCGTGGTCGCGCTGATCACCGGCGGCATCGGGACGGTTGCGGCGATCCGTCCTGCCCTGTGGATGAACCACTTCAGCGCGGACCCCGCCGTGCTGGCCTTCGGCACCGACTACCTGCACATCGTCGGCGCCAGTTACGGTCTGTTCGGTCTGGGCCTGGCGCTGTTCTTTGCCTCGCAGGGCGCTGGCCGCATGCTCTGGCCGCTGGCCGGGAGCGTGGCACGGGTGGTGGTAGTGGCTGGCGGAGGCTGGGTTGCCGTGCGCTACTTCCACGCACCCGCCACCAGCTTCTTCGTCGTCATTGCCGCCGGATTCGCGGTCTACGCGGCCATGATCGGCGGTGCCATCGGGCTCGGGCGATGGGCGCAGCGCTAGGCGACCCGGGGGCGGACCGGGCGGCCGATATTCAGCGAAAAATGGCATCTTCCCAGCGTCAATGGGTCATAGCTTGCTATGGCTTCAGGAGTCCCTGCGTCAGCCAGCCGCCGCGGTTCGCCTGCAGTCTGAATCCCATCACCACGACCCCATCGGCCTGACCCGTCCGGCGCAGCGCCGTGACCGCGCAGCGCGTACGCCAACGCACAGACCCGTGCCGGCACCCCCGGTAGAAAGGATGTCGACTGGCACCCCAGGTTTTGCGGCGCTGGCGTAATCCAACCCATCGAAAGAAGCTCCATGGCACATCTGCCCCTGAAGAACACACTGCTGATCGCCTCCTTGCTGCTCGCCGGCCACCTGGGTGCCATCGGCGCCGCCAGCGCCCAGGTGGCGGGATCCACCACGGTGGGCATATCGGTCACCGAAGCCACCCAGGTCGCCCTGGGGTGGAGCGTCAAGAAGAGCATCCTCGGCCGCACCGTGGTCAACGAGGCCGGCGAGAAGATCGGCAAGATCGAGGACCTGATCATCTCGCCCGACCGCAGCGTGTCCTACGTGATCGTGGGCGCGGGCGGCTTCATTGGCATGGGCCGGCACAACGTGGCGATTCCCATCTCGCAGATCCGGGATTCAGGCGGAAAGATCGTCATGCCGGGCGCCACCAAGGCGGTGGTAGCGGCCATGCCAGAGTTCAAATATGTCAATGACACCGCACGACGCGACCTTTTCATCACCAGCGTCAAGCAGGACATCACCCTGGCCAGCAACCGCCTGGCGGACCTGCAAGCCCGCGCGGCCCAAAGCACCAGCGAAGCCAAGGCCCAGCTCGACATGCAGATCACTGGCCTGCAGTTGGACCTGAAAGCCGCCGAAGGCAAGCTGGCCGAGATGCAGCGCGCGGGCGCCAATCGCTGGAAGGAGTTCGAGTCTGACTTGAACGCGGCCACCGCGCGCCTGCGCAAGTGGCTTTCCAGCACCAGCCGCTGATTTTCTGGATGGCCTCGCGGCCCTGACGGCGTGTCCGGGCCTGTCTACACCACGGCGCCGAAGAGTGCGCCGACCCCGGCCGTGATCCCCATCGCCAAAGCGCCCCAGAACGTGACCCGCCAGGCACCCGCCACCAGCGGCGCGCCACCAGCGCGCGCAGCCACCAGCCCCAGCCCGGCCAGAAACACCAGCGACAAGCCCGACACCCAGACCGCCAGCCCGGGGCCAGGCACCACGGCCGCCACGCCCAGTGGCAGGACCGCCCCCACGGCAAAGCTGGCCGCCGAAGCCAGCGCGGCCTGCACAGGCTGCGCGCTGAAGGCGGTGGATATGCCCAGCTCATCGCGCGCATGGGCGCCCAGCGGGTCGTGCGCCATGAGCTGCTCCGCGACCTGTTCGGCCAAGCTGGCGTCCAGCCCCCGGGACACATAGATCGCCGTCAACTCTCGCATTTCAGCCGCCGGATCGGCCTTGAGCTCGGCGCTCTCGCGCGCCAGGTCGGCGGCCTCGGTGTCGGCCTGCGAATGCACCGACACGTATTCGCCCGCGGCCATCGACATCGCGCCGGCCACCAGCCCTGCCACCCCCGTGACAAGAATATTGTCGTGGCTGGCGCTGGCCGCCGCCACGCCCACCAGCAGGCTGGCGGTGGAGACGATGCCGTCATTGGCGCCCAGCACGGCGGCGCGCAGCCAGCCAATGCGATCGGTACGGTGGCGTTCGGTGTGTCGGCGGGCCATGGAATTCCTCCAGCGAAGCGGTGAAAAGGCAACCAGTATGAGCGCGTCGCGCCGCACGCAGCGTGCGCAAGCCCACGCAGCCGCGCCGGACAGGCCGGTTCCTACAATCCACACAGACTGCCACCCCAACCCGGACCTGCCGCCCATGCCCGTCATCACCCCTTCCCCCGTCCGCTGTGGAGCCGACCTCCAACGGCTCGAGCAGACGCCGCTGGCACACGCCGTCCCCTGGGCCAGCACTTACAACCTGATCCGTGACACGGTACATGCCTACCCGGACCGGACGGCGCTGACCTTTCTGCACGCTGGGCAACCGGATAGCCCGTCAACCCGCTGGACCTATCGCATGCTGCTTGAAGGCATGCACCAGACCGCCAACCTGTTGCGGGAGCTCGGCGTCGGTTTCGAGGACGTGGTGGCCGTGCTGCTGCCCGGCGGGCTGGCGTACCACCTGGCGCTGTGGGGCGGCGAGGCCGCCGGCATCGTGCAGCCGCTGAACCCGATGCTCAGCGACGACAAGCTGCTGTCGCTGCTGCGCGCCAGCGGCGCACGGGTGCTGATCGCACAGGGCGACGACGACGAGTCGGGCATGCGGGCCAAGGCCCTGCACCTGAAGACGCTGATGCCCGAGCTGACCACCCTGCTGCTGGTAACGGCGGACGGCGGGCCACTGCAGATGGCAAGCCCCTGGCCCGATGGCGTGCTGGACTTCCATGCCCTGCGCGCCACCCAGCCGGCCGATCGGCTGCTGAGCCAGCGGCACTTCGCAGCAACCGACATCGCCGCCTACTTTCACACCGGCGGCACCACGGGCGCGCCCAAGCTGGCGCGCCACAGCCACGGCGCGCAGGTGTTCACCGCCTGGGCCAACGCGACGATGCAGGGCTTCCGGTGCGAGGACGTGCTGATCAACGGCTACCCTCTGTTCCACGTGGCCGGCGTTCTGCCCGGTGCGCTGTGCTCGTTGTCGGTGGGCATGGAGACCATCATTCCGACGGCGGCGCTGTTTCGCAACCGCGACGTGATCCAGAACTACTGGAAGCTCGTGGCCAGGCACCGCTCCACGCTGATCTCGGGCGTGCCCACGGCGCTGGCCGCGCTGGCCGCCGTGCCGCTGGACGGCGCCGACATCTCCAGCGTGCGCTCGGTGCGCACCGGTGCCGCACCGCTGCCGCCGGAGCTGGCCGCGCGCTTCGAACGCGACTTCGGGTTAAGCGTGCGCGAAAGCCTGGGCATGACCGAGACCGCCGGCCTGTCCACCGTCACCCCGCCGGGCGGCGAGGCGCCGGCCGGCTGCGTGGGATGGCCGCTTCCCTACGCCCGCGTGCGCATCGTGGAACTCGACGCCGAGGGCGCGCCCACCGACCGCGAACAGCCCGTGGGCCAGAGCGGCATGGTTCTCTACCGCGGGCCCAACCTGTTCTCGGGCTACCTCGACGCGGCCGAGACCGCCAAGGCCTTCACCGCCGACGGCTGGCTGATCACCGGCGACCTGGGCTTTCGCGACGCGCTGGGCCGGCTGAACCTGTCGGGCCGCGCCAAGGACCTGATCATCCGCGGCGGCCACAACATCGACCCCAAGGTGATCGAGGACGCGCTGGGCGCGCACCCCGCCGTGCACCTGTGCGCCGCCGTGGGCGCACCTGACGCCTACGCGGGCGAGCTTCCGGTCGCCTTCGCCACGCTGCTGCCCGGCGCCACGGCCACCGAGGCCGAACTGCTGGCGTTCACTGCGGCGCGGGTCGATGAGGCACCGGCAAAGCCCCGCTCGATCACGATCCTGGATCACATGCCGGTGACGAACGTCGGCAAGATCTACAAGCCCGAGTTGCGCACGCTGGCGGCAGGCGCCGTCGTGCAGGCGCTGGTGGACCAGGTGGGCGAAGCGCTCGGGCTGGCCGCCGACATGCGCCCCGGGGTGCTGGCCAAGGGCGACGGCCCGGTGCGCGTGCGGATGCGGGCTGGGGGGCATGTCCAGTCCCAGGCTGAGGTCGACGCAAGACTGCTGCCCCTGCTTGAAGCCTTGCCCGTGAAAGTGTTCGTCGATCGAAACTGAGCGGCAATGCCTGCCGCGTGCGTGAAATCCCGATAGAACACAAGGTCAAACCGAACCCGGATTACGATGCGCGGTTTCGCCGCCGCACAGCGCGGCCGTCGCCACTGCCTACCCGACACCAGGACCCGCCATGATGGAACTGCTCACCAACCCGCAAACCTGGATCGCCTTTGCGACGCTGACCCTGCTCGAACTGGTGCTCGGCATCGACAACATCATCTTCATCTCGATCCTGGTGGACAAGCTGCCGAAGGAAAAGCGCGAGTTCGCGCGCCGCATCGGGCTGTTCATGGCCATGTTCATGCGCATCGGCCTGCTGCTGGTCCTGGCCTGGATCGTCGGGCTGGTGACGCCGCTGTTCAGCGTTTTCGGCAAGGACATCTCCGGGCGCGACCTGATCCTGATCCTGGGCGGCCTGTTCCTGATCTGGAAGAGCACCACCGAGATCCACCAGTCCATGGAAGGCGCCGAAGACCACACGACCAGCGTCGTCAAAGCCACCTTCACCTCGGTCATCCTGCAGATCATGGTCATCGACCTGGTGTTTTCGCTGGACTCGATCATCCCCGCGGTGGGCATGGTCGACGACGTGCGCGTGATGATCGCCGCCGTGATCGCGTCGGTCGGGCTGATGATGCTGTTCGCCGGGCCGATCGGCCGATTTGTGTCGGACCACCCGACCATCAAGATGCTGGCACTGTCCTTCCTGGTCGTGGTCGGCGTGGTACTGGTGGCTGAAGGCTTCGAGTACCACGTGCCCAAGGGCTTTGTCTACTTCGCGATGGCCTTCTCGCTGAGCGTCGAACTGCTCAATATCCGCATGCGCAAGCGCTCGGCCACGCCGGTGAAGCTGCACCCACCGCATATCCCCGGGGATTGAACGAAAGTCGCTGGGCCCGCGGCACCCTACTGCGTCTTCGCGCCGGCCTTGAACCACTCGCCGATCAGCGCCCGCTCGGCCTCGGTGAGGCCGGTGGCGTTGTTCATCGGCATCTGCTTGAGCACCACCACCTGCTGGTAGACCATCTGGGCATTGGTTTTCACGCCCTCGGGCGTGTCCAGACGCACGTTCTTCATCTGCACCTGGGCGCCGTGGCACATGTAGCAGCGCTGTTCCAGCACATGTTGCACCGTTTTGAAGTTATTTGGGCCACTTCCCAGCGTCGCCGGGTCATTATTTGCTACTGATTTTGAAGTGTCGGTGGTGGCCGCAGCAGGCACAGGCACGGGTTCCAGCGCCTTCATGCCAACGATGACGGCCAGAATCAGCACCACGCCCACGGCCGCGAAGGGCCAGGGGTTGGCCGCGCGCCCGTGGTGCCACCCGTGGCGCTGCACGAAGAACTGGCGGATCAGCGCGCCGGCGAGCATCATCAGAATGAGTACGGCCCAGTTGTATTTGTTGGTGTAGAGGAAGCCGTAGTGGTTGCTCAGCATCGCGAAGATCACCGGCAGCGTGAAGTAGGTGTTGTGCACGCTGCGCTGCTTGCCGCGCTTGCCGTGGATGGCCAGCGCCTTCGGATCCACTTTCTCGCCGGAGGTCATGGCCGCCACCACCTTGCGCTGGCCGGGAATGATCCAGAAGAACACGTTGGCGCTCATGGCGGTGGCGATCATCGCGCCCACCAGCAAGAAGGCGGCACGGCCCGCAAACAGCTGGCAGGCGGCCCAGGAGGCCACGCAGATGACCGCGAAGACCAGCGCGCCGACGATGGCGTCGCCTTTTTCACGGAAGCCGAACCACTGGCAGATGCGGTCGTAGATCAGCCAGAACGCCACCAGAAAGCCCAGCGCCGCCGATATGGCCGCCGCGGGGGACCAGTCCATCAGCGATTTGTCGATCAGAAAGGTGCCGGCGTTGTACAGGTACAGCACGGTGAACAGCGCAAACCCCGACAGCCAGGTGGAGTAGCTCTCCCAGTAGAACCAGTGCAGTTCGGTGTGGATTTTCTTCGGCGCCACCATGTATTTCTGCGGGTTGTAGAAACCGCCGCCGTGCACCGCCCACATCGCGCCGTCCACGCCTTTTTCCAGGAGGTCCGGCGACTTGGGCTTGAGCAGGTTGTTGTCCAGAAAGACGAAATAGAACGATGAACCGATCCAGGCAATCGCGGTGATCACATGCAGCCAACGCAGCAGCAGGTTGACCCAGTCCAGCAAATAAGCTTCCATTGAAAGACTCCAGGCGGCTCACCACTGCGGGCACTGTGAGCGGGCATTCGGTCGCGAACTCGGCTTTCCCCGCAGAAAGACCGGCGCCGCTGCGACCTGTAGACCAAAGTGTATACAGTTCTTGGGCTTGCATCCAGCCCGGAAGATCCGCGCCGGCTCCGTGTTAACCCTCAGGAGTCGTGAGCAACAACTGTGCCGCAACGGCCACGGCGATCACCTCGGGTTCCTTGCCGGTGATGCCCGGCACGCCGATCGGGCAGGTGACCTGCGCGAGATCGTCGGCCTGAAAGCCCCGGGCCTCAAGGCGGTGACGAAAGGCCGCCCATTTGCTCTTGCTGCCGATGAGGCCGATGGTGGACAGGTCGCCCCGCTCGCGCTGACGCTTCAGGCAGGCCGCCACCACGTCCAGATCCTCCGCATGGCTGAAGCTCATGATCATCACCTGGCTGCCTGCCGCAAGACTCGCCACGGCAGCCTGCACCGGGTCCGAATGTTCGCAACGGACGTTCGCCGGCACCTCGGCGGGAAAGATCTCGTCGCGGCTGTCGATCCAGTGCACATCGAAAGGCAGGGCGCCCAGCAACCGCACCAGTGCCTTGCCCACATGCCCGCCCCCGAACAGCGCCACCGGGCGGGTGTGCTGGAACAGGCGCTGACGCAGCGCCGGCAGGTCGGCGGCCGAGACGGCCTCGAAGCGCAGGTGCACCACCCCGCCACAGCATTGCCCCAGGCTCGGGCCCAGGGCATAGCGCCGGACCTGGGCCGCCGCGGCGCCGAGCACCGCAGCCGGCAGCAGCTGGCGGGCCTGGGCGATGGCATCGAATTCGAGGTGTCCGCCCCCCACGGTGCCAGCGACGGTATCGGCAAATACTGCCATCCAGGCCCCCGCCTCGCGGGGCACAGACCCCTGCGTGCCGTCGACCGTGACCAGCACGCCCGGCTCCCGGGCCAGACGTGTGAAAAAATGCGCTGTATGACTCACGAAATCCTGCCTGATTGACCTTACGCGTGATGAAACGCCTGCGTTGAAGCACAGTATGCCCCGAGACCGCCGGCAGCGCCGCCGGACCGAACCCATGAACCAAGACCCCCAGACGATGCCTCCAACCTCAAGCCCTTCGATGGCCGCCCGCCCTGACGCAGCACCACGCGTGCGCCCGGCGGCTCGAATGATGGTGGCCACGCTTGGCGTGATGGTCGCGCTGCTGGCCGGGTGCTCCTCCAAACCCGCACCGTCCCCTGCCACGCCGACGCCGCCGGCCGCGCCTGTGGTCGTACCGGGCCCGACAGCGAAGGCTCCGCCACCGTCTGTGGCCCGAACGCCGAAGGAATACCGCCAGGATGCGGCGCGCCATTTGTACCAGTTGAATGCCGACCGCATCTACAAGGGCCGCCTGCCGCCGATGCTCTATGCCATCGGCACGCTGGAGGTGCTGGTGGACCGTCAAGGCAATGTCGTTGCCCTGAACTGGCTGCGAGCGCCCAAGCATGCGCCCGAGGTGGTCGCGGAAATCGAGCGCACCGCGCGTGCGGCTGCCCCCTATCCGATACCGGAGCGCCTGGGCCGGGTCACCTATACCGACACCTGGCTCTGGCACAAGAGCGGGCGTTTTCAGCTCGACACCCTGACCGAAGGCCAGGACTAAGGGACGCTCAGGCCAGCGCGGCCCGGGCCCGCTCGCAGGCCAGCAGGATGCGCTCGGGCGTGGCCGGCGCCACCAGATCGACCGGAACCTTGTGCCCTGCCGAGGCGCTGACCGCATCGCGCACCGCAAAAAACGCTGACAACGCCAGCATCAGTGGCGGCTCACCCACGGCTTTGCTGCGGTAGGGCGTGGGCTTGACGTTCTCGCCGTCGAACAGGCTGACCTTGAAATGTTCAGGAATGTCACCAGCCACCGGGATCTTGTAGGTGCTGGGGCCGTGCGTCAGCAGCTTGCCGTTGCGGTCCCAGATGCACTCTTCCATCGTGAGCCAGCCCATGCCCTGGATGTAGGCGCCCTCAATCTGGCCCTTGTCAATGGCCGGGTTGATCGAACGCCCCACGTCGTGCACGATGTCCACGGCCTGCAGCCACCACTCGCCGGTGCGGGTGTCGATCTCGACCTCGGTGACGGCCGCGCCATAGCAGAAATAGTAGAACGCCCGGCCCTGCAGCGACTGGAAGTCGTAGGCGATGTCGGGCGTCATGTAGAAACCGGTCACGCTCAGACCGACCCGGTCCAGCCAGGCATGCTTGACCACCTGCGGCCAGGGCACGCGGGTGTCGTTGCCCGAGGCTGGATCGGCGCCCTTGGCGTGGGCGTAACCGGCAATGAACTCCACCGCGTCGGGCTCGCATTTCAGAAGGCGCGCGGCCACGGGTTTGAGGCGTTCGCGCAGTTGGTCGCAGGCGTTGTTGATGGCGGCGCCGTTGATGTCGGCGCCGCTGGACGCCGCCGTGGCGCTGGCGTTGGGCACCTTCTGCGTGTCGGTGCCGGTGACGCGCACGTATTCGACCGGGATGCCCAAGCCGTCCGCTGCCACCTGGGCCATCTTGGTGTTCAGGCCCTGCCCCATTTCGGTGCCGCCATGGTTGACGCTGACCGAGCCATCCTGGTAGATGTGCACCAGCGCGCCGCCCTGGTTCAGCATGGTCGCCGTGAAGCTGATGCCGAACTTCAGCGGCACCAGGGCCAGCCCCTTCTTGCGATGGCGGCTGGTCTGGTTGAAAGCGTTGACCTGTTCCCGGCGTGCGTGGTAGCCGGATTCGGCCTCCAGCTGGTCGATCACCTTGTCGCCGATCCAGTCCTCGATCGGCTGGTTGTACTGCGTGGTCAGGCTGCCCGGGTCGCCGCTGAGCGCCGGATCCTGGTAGAGGTTGATGCGGCGCACATCGAGCGGGTCCTTGCCCAGCTGGTGGGCAATGTCTTCGATCACGGTCTCGATGCCGAACATGCCCTGCGGGCCGCCAAAGCCGCGGAACGCGGTGGCACTCTGCATGTTCGTCTTGCAACGGTGGCCGACAATGTGCAGGTTGGGCAGGTAGTAGCAGTTGTCGATGTGCAGGATGGCGCGGTCGTTCACCGGGCCGGAGTAATCGGTGCTGTAGCCGCAACGCGAGGCCAGCACCACGTCCAGACCCAGGATGCGGCCTTCGTCGTCAAAGCCCGCCTCGTAGTCGATGCGGAAATCGTGACGCTTGCCGGTGATGGTCATGTCATCGTCCCGGTTGGCGCGCAGCTTGACCGGCCGGTTCAGCTTGAAGGCCGCCAGCGCTGCGCTCTGGCTGAAGATGCTGGAGTTGCCTTCTTTGCCCCCGAACCCGCCGCCCATGCGCCGGCAGATCACCTCAATGTCGTGCGTGTGCAGGTTCAAGGCGGCGGCCGCTTCGCGCTGGTTGCCGTCGGGGTGCTGGGTTGAGACGTAGATCGTGAGCTGCCCGTCCTCGCGCGGCACGGCATAGGCAATCTGCCCTTCAAGATAGAACTGTTCCTGCTGGCCGCAGGTGGTGCGGCCCTTGACGCGGTGCGGCGCCGCGGCGATGGCCTCGGCCGGCTTGCCGCGCGTGATCAACTTGGCCGGCATGACGAAGCTCTGGTGCGCCATGGCCTCATCGATGCTCAGAATGGCGGGCAGTTCCTGCACGGCCACCCGGGCCTTGCGGGCCGCCTCCCGCGCATACAGCATCTCGCGCGCCACCACCACGGCCACCGGCTGGCCCAGGAACTCGACCTTGCCATCGGCGAGAAAGGGGTCGTCATGGATGATCGGACCACAGTTGTTCTCGCCGGGAATGTCGGCGGCCGTGAACACCGCCACCACACCATGCTCGCGCAGGATGGCCTCGCGGTCGATGCCCTCGCCGAGCAGTTCGCCATGGGCCACCGGCGACAGGATCAGCGCGGCGTACAGGGTGCCGCGCAGCTCGGGGATGTCGTCGATGTAGACCGCCTCGCCGGTCACATGCAGGCGTGCGGACTCGTGAGGGAGCTCCCGCCCTTGCTGGCGCTCGACGGGGTGCAGGACGTGCAGCGGATGTGGGGCGTTCATCAGACGGTCTCCTCGGCGGCAGACTCCAGGAACTGGAGCACCAGGTTTCGGGCGATCAGGGCGCGATAGGCCCAGGTGGCGCGAAGGCCATCGCGCGGCGTGAAGCTGGCGGCGATCGCGGCGTCCAGCGCCTGCGGCGTCACCTCGCCCGGCGTGCGGCCTTCGAGCACGGCCTCGATCTTTGGCGCGCGAGCCGGCGAGGGGGTCAGTCCGTTGTAGGCCAGGCGGACATCCTTGAGCACGCCTTTGACCACGCGGTAATGCAAGGCGCAGCAGGTGGCCGAGATGTCCTGCTCGAAGCGCTTGCTGACCTTGTGCGCGTGGAAGCGATGGCCGCGCACGGGCTTGGGCAGTTCGATCGCTTCGATGAATTCGCCCGGCTTGAGCACGTTCTGTTTCTGGCCCGTGTAGAACGAGTCCATCGCCACATGACGGGTCTTTTCGCCCCGGCGCAGGTGCAGCGTGGTGCCCAATGCCAGCAGGCAGGGCATCGAATCGCCGATGGGTGATCCGTTGGCAATGTTGCCGGCCAGCGTCGCGGTGGAACGGATCGGCGGAGACCCGAAGCGCCGCAGCACCTCTGCGAAATCGGGGTAGGCGTCAGCCACGAGTTCCTCCACCTCCGTCAGGGAAACCTGCGCACCGATGCGCCAGGCGTGCTCCTTGTCCTCGACCTTGCGTAGTTCGGCCACGTTGCCCAGATAGCAGATATGGTCCGGGCGGGCAAACTGCTTGTTCACCTGCAGACCGATCTCGGTGCTGCCGGCCAGCAGCGTGGTTTCCGGGTGTTTCAGCAGGTAATCGGCGACTTCGGCCAGGGTGGAGGGTGAGACAAATTCGTTGCCCTTGCGCGTGCGCACCACCGGCTGCACCACGATGTCACCGTCCAGGTTGTAGGTCGGCGTGCGCGGCCGGCGGATTTCGCGCAGCAGCGGCAGGTCACGCGAATCGTCGATCTTCAGGGCCACCGCGCCCGCGGCGCTGGCCTTGTGGGCGGCGTCAATGATGGGCTTGTAGCCCGTGCAGCGACACAGGTTGCCGGAGAGCGAATCGGTGATCTGGGCACGGCTGGGTTCCGGCAGCGTGTGCATCAGGCCGGAAAGGCTCATGACCACGCCCGGCGTGCAGAAGCCGCACTGGCTGCCATGGCAATCGACCATCGCCTGTTGCACCGGGTGCAGGGTCCCGTCTTCTTTCTTCAGGCTCTCGATGGTCTTGACCGACTTGCCGTCCAGCGTCGGCAGGAGCTGCAGGCAGCTGTTGACGGGCAGGTAATCGACCGCAGTACCCGCTGCATTGAGCTCCCCGACCAGCACCACACAAGCGCCGCAGTCTCCCTCGGCGCAGCCCTCCTTGGTGCCGCTGCGCCGCAACTGCTCCCGCAGGTAGTTCAAGACAGTCGTCGTGCGGCGTTCGCCGGAGGCTTCGACAATCGCGCCGTCAAGCACGAAGCGCACAGTGTTGGTCGCCTGGGTCATGGGGAGATTCATCAGTGGGGAGAGTCGCTCATTCTATTTCCCCGCCCGCCCACACGGCCGGGCCGCACAGGCTGACCTGGCACGGAACTCAGGAACCCCGGTAGGTCCCGTAACTCCATGGGCTGACCAACAATGGCACGTGGTAGTGCTCGTCGGTGCGGGCCACGCCGAAATCCAGGCTGACGCGGTTCAGGAAATTCGGCTCGGGCAAGCTGACCCCACGGGCCTTGAAATAGCCGGCCACGTCAAACACCAGCCGGTAAGTCCCCACGCGCAGGCTGGCGTTGTCGTACAAGGGGCCATCCGGGTTGCGGCCGTCGGCGTTGAGGTTGAACCTCTTGACCAGCGTGGCCTCATCGCCGTTCGTGACATACAGGGCCACGCCCATCCCGACCGCCGGGGTGCCGTGCATGGTGTCCAGTACGTGTGTGCTCAATCCCATGGCCTGCTCCAATCTCTAAAAAACACTTCGGTCGACCAAAGTGTATACACTTTTTGAATTTCCCACTATGATGACCCCATGGATACATCGACCACCGGTTCCATCGTCGAAGCGCTGACCCGGGCGATCGTGGAGCACCGCCTGCAACCGGGAAGCAAGCTCGCAGAGCAGAAGCTGGCCGACCATTTTGGCGTATCACGCACACTCGTGCGGCAGGCCTTGTTCCAGCTCGCACAGAACCGCCTGATCCGCCTCGAGCCCGCTCGTGGCGCGTTTGTGGCCTCACCGTCCGTCGACGAGGCGCGCCAGGTGTTCGCCGTGCGCCGCATGCTCGAGACTGAAATGACGCGCGCTTTCGTGCGCACCGTGTCGCCTGAACGGATCCAGGCGCTGCGCGATCATGTGGCCCGGGAAAAGCAGGCGGTGGCGCGCGAAGACGTGCCGGGCCGCACCGAACTGCTCGGGGATTTCCATGTCCGCATGGCCGAACTCATGGGCAATCAGGTACTGGCCCAGCTGCTGGGCGAACTGATTTCGCGCTGTGCGCTGATTACCCTGATGTACCAGACCCATGCGGCCGCCGAACACTCCAGCGATGAACACGCCGCCATCATCGAGGCGCTGGAAGCCGGTGATGAAACCCGCGCCGTCACGCTGATGGACGAACACCTGACCCACGTCGAGGCCAGCCTCGCCTTCGACCGCAAGCTTCCCACCCACGACATCTCGATGGCCCTCTCATGACGCAAGGCATCTACGACACCACCCAGCCCTACCCGCGCGACCTGATCGGCTACGGCCGCACACCTCCGCAGGCAAACTGGCCCGGCGGCGCCCGCATCGCCGTGCAGTTCGTGCTGAACTACGAAGAAGGCGGAGAGAACGCCGTGCTGCATGGCGACCCGGGCTCGGAACAGTTCCTGTCCGAAATGTTCAACCCGGCGAGTTTCCCGGACCGGCATCTGAGCATGGAAGGCATCTACGAATACGGCTCGCGCGTGGGCGTGTGGCGGCTCCTGCGCGAGTTCGAGAAGCGCGGGCTGCCGCTGACCGTGTTCGGCGTTGGCATGGCCCTGCAGCGCCACCCGGAGCTGACGGCGGCTTTCGTGAAACTCGGGCATGAGATTGCCTGCCACGGCTGGCGCTGGATCAGCTACCAGAACGTCGACGAGGCCACCGAACGGGAGCACATGCGCCTGGGCATGAAAGCCATCGAGGACCTCACCGGCAGTCGGCCATTGGGCTGGTACACCGGGCGCGACAGCCCGCAGACAAGGCGCCTGGTGGCCGACGACGGCGGCTTCGCCTACGACAGCGACTACTACGGCGATGACCTCCCCTTCTGGATGAAGGTGCGCCGCACCGATGGCGCGGTGGTACCCCAGCTGGTGGTGCCCTACACGCTGGACACCAATGACATGCGCTTCGCGCTGCCGCAGGGGTTTTCCCACGCCGACCCGTTCTTCCAGTACCTGCGCGACAGCTTCGACGCGCTCTACGCCGAAGGCGCCGAGACGCCCAGGATGCTGAGCATCGGCATGCACTGCCGCCTGCTGGGCCGCCCGGGACGAATCGTGGCGCTGCAGCGTTTCTTGGACCATATCGCCACGCATGACCGGGTCTGGGTCTGCCGCCGCATCGACATCGCCCGCCACTGGAAGCAGACCCACCCCTACGAAGGTTGACCATGTCCCTGACCCTTGAACAGATCAACACTGCGTCATTGCCCGAGGCCGCTGCCCTGCTGGACGGCCTCTACGAACACTCTCCCTGGATCGCCGAAGCTGCGCTGGCGCAAAGACCGTTTCGCTCGCTGGCGCACCTGAAGCAGGTCATGGCACAGATCGTCCGCGACGCCGGGCGCGAGCCCCAGCTCGCGCTGATTCGCGCCCACCCCGAACTCGCAGGCAAGGCAATGGTGAGCAACACGCTGACCGCCGAATCGACCCACGAGCAGAGCAAGGCCGGGTTGACCAACTGCACGCCCGAAGAATTTGCGCGAATCCAGACGCTCAACGCCGACTACAACGCGAAATTCGGCTTTCCTTTTATCTTGGCCGTGCGCGGCCCGCGCGGCACCGGACTGTCCAAGCGCGACATCATCGACACTTTTGCCCGCCGGCTGGACAACCATCCCGACTTCGAGGTGGCCGAGTGCCTGCGCAACATCCACCGCATCGTTGAAATCCGGCTGAATGACAAGTTCGGCGTGGAGCCGGTGCTCGGCAACCTGGTCTGGGACTGGCAGGAAGCCCTGGCCCAGCACAGCGATCCCGGTTATGCCGAGAAAGGGCAGCTCACGGTCACCTACCTGACCGACGCGCACCGCGCCTGCGCCCAGCGCATCAGCCGCAACATGCGCGATGCCGGTTTCGACGAGGTTCACGTGGATGCGGTCGGCAACGTGGTGGCGCGCTACCGGGCCGACCGGCCGAACGCCAGGACACTCCTGACCGGCAGCCACTACGACACCGTACGCAACGGCGGCAAGTACGACGGACGGCTTGGCATCTTCACGCCGATGGCCTGCGTCAGGGAACTGGCCCGGCAAGGTCTGCGCCTGCCCTTCGACATCGAGGTCATCGGATTCGCCGAAGAAGAAGGTCAGCGCTACAAAGCCACCTTTCTCGGCTCGGGCGCGCTGGTCGGGCAATTCAACCCGGCATGGCTCGACCAGAAGGATGCCGACGGCGTGACCATGCGCGCGGCCATGCAGCATGCGGGGCTGTGCGTGGACGACATTGCCTCGCTGCGGCGCAATCCGGCGGACTATCTGGGCTTCGTCGAGGTTCACATCGAACAGGGCCCCGTTCTGAATGAGATCGACCTGCCGCTGGGCATCGTCACCTCGATCAATGGCAGCGTGCGCTACCTGTGTGAGGTGATCGGCATGGCCAGCCATGCCGGCACCACGCCCATGGACCGCCGCCGGGATGCGGCTGTCGCCGTCGCGGAGCTGGCACTGTACGTGGAACATCGCGCCATGAAAGACGCCGACAGCGTGGGCACCATCGGCATTCTGCAGGTGCCCAATGGCTCAACGAACGTGGTGCCGGGCCGCTGCCAGTTCACCCTGGATCTGCGCGCCCCCACCGACGCTCAGCGCGACGCGATGGTCAGCGACGTGCTTGCGGAACTGGCTGCCATCTGCAAGCGCCGGCAGTTGCATCACACCCTTGAGGAGACGATGCGCGCGGCTGCCGCACCCAGTGCGCCCGCATGGCAACAGCGCTGGGAACGGGCTGTCAGCGCATTGGGGGTCCCGCTTCACCGCATGCCCAGCGGCGCCGGCCACGATGCCATGAAGCTGCACGAAATCATGCCCCAGGCGATGCTGTTCGTGCGCGGCCAGAACGCCGGCATCAGCCACAACCCGCTGGAAAGCACCACCAGCGATGACATGCAACTCGCCGTGGACGCGTTCTCCAAGCTGCTCGACCAACTCGCGACCGAATTTTGAAACCCCTCAAGGCAACGCCCATGAACACCTACGAACAACTCGACGCCTGGATCGACGCCCACTTTGACGAACAGGTGCGGTTCCTTCAGGAATTGATCCGCGTGCCCACGGACACCCCACCTGGCAACAATGCGCCGCATGCCGACCGTGCGGCCGATCTCCTGCGCGCGATGGGACTGGACGTCGAAAAGCACCCGGTGCCCGAAGCCGAAGTGCGTGCGGCCGGACTGGAAAGCATCACCAACCTGGTGGTCCGCCGCAGGTATGGCCCCGGAAAATCCGTGCTGCTGAACGCGCACGGCGATGTGGTGCCCCCCGGCGAGGGCTGGACGCACGACCCCTATGGCGGCGAGATTGCCGACGGGAAGATCTACGGCCGCGCGGCCGCCGTGAGCAAGTGCGACTTTTCGACCTATGCCTTCGCGGTACGGGCGCTCGAAGCCGTCGTGCAACCCAAGGCCGGCACCGTCGAACTGCTGTTTACCTACGACGAGGAATTCGGCGGCGAAGTCGGCCCCGGCTGGCTGCTCAAACACAAGGTCATTCACCCCGACCTGATGATTGCCGCCGGCTTCAGCTACCAGGTCATCACGGCGCACAACGGCTGCCTGCAGATGGAGGTCACCGTGCACGGCAAGATGGCGCACGCGGCCATCCCCGACTCGGGCGTCGATGCGCTGCAGGCGGCCGTGCAGATCCTCAATGCCCTGTATGCGCAGAACACGCTGTACAAGCAGGTCTGTTCGGCGGTCGAGGGCATCACCCACCCGTACCTGAACGTCGGCATGATCGAGGGTGGCACCAACACCAACGTGATTCCAGGGCGCGTGACCTTCAAGCTCGACCGCCGCATGATTCCCGAGGAGAACCCGGCGGATGTCGAGGCGACGCTGCGCCGGGTCATCGCTGACGTTGCAGCCACGGTGCCGGGCGTCACGGTGGAAGTGAAACGCATGCTGCTGGCCAATGCGATGAAGCCGCTGGCGGGCAACCAGCCGCTGGTGGACGCGATCCAGAACCACGGCCAGGCGGTGTTCGGCGAGCCGATTCCCGCGCTCGGCACCCCGCTGTACACCGACGTGCGCCTGTTCTGCGAGGCCGGCATCCCCGGCGTGATCTATGGTGCCGGCCCGCGCACCGTGCTGGAGTCACATGCCAAGCGGGCAGATGAACGCCTCGACCTGGAAGACCTGCGGCGGGCCACCAAGGTCATCGCACGCTCCCTGAGCGACCTTCTCGCCTGAACACACATGGGATCAGCGGCGGCATCCGTCGCACAGTCGCTGTACTCACCGCGCCCCCGGCGGCGGATTACAGTCACGCAGGTCAAAACTGATCCGCCTGATATCCAGAGACTCCTACGGGTCATTCTGTATACAAACACGCGTCTATTTTGTATACAGTTATGTCCACTTACATGAAAACCGCTGGAGATGCCGATGTCTGAATCCGTTCACCCCGTTGACGAACGCCTGCCCACCAGCAAGCTGACCGCGCTGGGCCTGCAGCACGTGCTGGTCATGTACGCGGGTGCCGTGGCCGTCCCGCTGATCGTGGGCCGCGCGCTCAAGCTCAGCCCCGAGCAGGTCGCCATGCTGATATCTGCCGACCTGTTCTGTTGCGGCCTGGTCACGCTGATCCAGTCCCTGGGTGCCACCCAGTGGTTCGGCATCAAGCTGCCGGTGATGATGGGCGTGACCTTCGCCTCGGTGGCGCCCATGGTGGCGATGGCCAACAGCAACCCGGGCGTGGCGGGTGCCGGCCTCATCTTCGGTTCGATCATCGGGGCCGGGGTGATCTCGATCCTCATTGCGCCGATCGTCAGTCGCATGCTGCGCTACTTCCCGCCGGTCGTCACCGGCACCATCATTGCCGTGATCGGCATCAGCCTGATGCGCATCGGCATCAACTGGATCTTCGGCAATCCCTTCGGCCCGACAGCACCCAACATCGTCAACCCGGAGCACGCCAAATGGCTGGCGGATGTGGGCAGCCTGGCCAACGCCAGCGTGACGGCGCCCGCACCGGCTGTGGCCGCGTCGGCGCCGGCCGCAGCCGCTTCAGCCCTGACAGCCGTCCCGGCGATTCCCAAGGGCCTGGCACTGGTGGGCACGGTACCCAATCCGAAGTACGCGCAGCTCTCGCACATCGGCATTGCCAGCCTGGTTCTGGTCTCCATCCTGCTGATCGCCAAGTACGCCAAGGGCTTCATAGCCAACATCTCGGTGCTGCTGGGCATCATCATCGGCGCGATCGTCGCCACGGCGGCCGGCCTCATGACGTTCGAGAAAGTGGCCAAGGCCGGCTGGGTCGACCTGGTGCTGCCGTTCGAGATCGCCGCCCCGGTGTTCGACCCGATCCTGATCCTGACCATGACCCTGGTGATGATCGTCGTCATGATCGAGTCCACCGGCATGTTCCTGGCACTGGGCGAAATGACGGGCAAGAAGGTCGATCAGAAGATGCTGGCTGCCGGTCTGCGCACGGACGGGTTGGGCACGCTGATCGGCGGCATCTTCAACACCTTTCCCTACACCAGTTTTTCTCAAAACGTGGGCCTGGTGGGCGTCACGGGCGTGCGCAGCCGTTTCGTCTGCGTGGCTGGCGGCATCATCCTGATCGTGCTGGGCCTGCTGCCCAAGATGGCCGCGCTGGTCGAATCGCTGCCGACCTTCGTTCTGGGCGGCGCCGGTCTGGTGATGTTCGGCATGGTGGCGGCCACCGGCATCCGCATCCTGTCCAACGTCGACTACAAAACCAACCGCAACAACCTGTTCATCGTGGCCATCTCGATCGGCATCGGCATGATTCCGCTGATCGCCCCCAACTTCAAGCAGTGGATGCCGCACAGCATCCACCCACTCATCGAGTCGGGCATTCTGTTGTCGTCGATCTGTGCGGTCGCCTTGAACCTGTACTTCAATGGCGCCCATGGCGACGGCTCCGAGGCCATCGAGGCTGCCAAACAGGCCGACGCGCACTGATCCCTCTGCGGGTGGCGCTGCCGCAACATGGCGCCACCCGATCAAGGCTTTCGAATCCCTGCGGATTTGATGCAGATCGGATTTGCGGCAATTACTGACGCGATCCCACCCCGCTTTGCAGTAGGCTCAGGGGCCACGGCTGCCCTGACGGCCACATCTGAGGAGATCCCATGAACAAGCCCCTGTCCCCGGCCGAAACGGCTCTGCGCGACGCTGCGCGCGAATACCACCGCACGCCGGTGCGCGGGAAGATTTCGGTCAACCCGACCAAACCGCTTTCCAACCAGCGCGACCTGTCGCTGGCATACTCTCCCGGCGTGGCGTATCCGTGCCTGGACATCCAGGCGGATCCTTCACTGGCCCACGAGTACACGTCGCGCGGCAATCTGGTGGGGGTGATCACTAACGGCACCGCGGTGCTGGGCCTGGGCGACATCGGCCCCCTGGCCGGCAAGCCGGTGATGGAAGGCAAAGGCTGCCTGTTCAAGAAGTTTGCGGGCATCGATGTGTTCGACATCGAACTGGCCGAGAACGACCCGGATCGCCTGATCGAGATCATTGCCGCGATGGAACCCACGCTGGGCGGCATCAACCTCGAAGACATCAAAGCGCCCGAGTGCTTCTACATCGAGCAGAAGTTGCGCGATCGCATGAACATCCCGGTGTTCCATGACGACCAGCATGGCACCGCCATCATTTCCGCCGCGGCCATGCTCAATGGACTGGAACTGGTCGGCAAGCAGATCGGCGACGTGAAGGTCGCGGTCTCCGGTGCCGGAGCCGCCGCACTGGCCTGCCTGGATGTCATGGTGGGCCTGGGCGTGAAGCGCGAGAATGTCTATGTCTGCGATTCCAAAGGTGTGGTCTACCATGGCCGCCCCGGTGGCTTCGACGATTCCAAGGCGCGCTATGCGCAGGCCACCGAGGCGCGCACGCTGGCCGATGTGGTGGACAAGTCGGACGTCTTTCTCGGCTGCTCGGCCGCCGGCGTGCTGACGCCGGAGATGGTCAAGACGATGGCCCCCAGCCCGATCATCCTGGCGCTGGCCAACCCGGAACCCGAAATCCGCCCCGAACTGGCGAAGGCCGTGCGGCCGGACTGCATCATTGCCACTGGCCGATCGGACTATCCGAACCAGGTCAACAACGTCCTGTGCTTCCCCTACATCTTCCGCGGTGCACTGGACTGCGGGGCAACCAAGATCACCGAGGCCATGAAGCTGGCCTGTGTGCGCGAGATCGCCGACCTGGCGAAGGCGGATATCAGCGAGGAAGTCGCCAATGCCTATGCCGGCCAGGATCTGGCCTTTGGCACCGACTACATCATTCCGAAACCCTTCGACTCGCGTCTGATTCTGCGCATTGCACCAGCCGTGGCCAAGGCCGCCGAAGCCTCGGGCGTCGCCGCTCGCCCGATCCGCGACATGGACGCCTACCGGCAAAGCCTCACGCGCTTCGTCTATTCCACCGGCATGCTCATGAGTCCGGTGTTCGCTGCGGCGCGGGCCGCTCCCGCTGCAACGAAGCGCGTGGCCTATGCCGAAGGGGAAGACGAGCGCGTGCTGCGCGCGGTCCAGATGGTCATCGAGGACGGCCTGGCCCGTCCGATCCTGATCGGACGCCCCGCCGTGATCCAGGCGCGCATCGCCAAGGCTGGCCTGCGGCTGCAACTCGGCAAGGATTTTGAATGCGTCAACCCTGAGGACGATCCCCGCTTCCGCCTGTATTGGGAGACCTACCACCGCCTGATGGGTCGCCATGGGGTGACACCGGACGCAGCCAAGGCCGCCGTGCGCCGCTCCACCACGACGATTGGCTCACTGATGGTCAAGCTCGCCGATGCCGATGCCCTGCTGTGCGGCCTCGTGGGTCGCTTTGACGTGCACCTGGACCACATTCGCGACATCATCGGACCGAAGCCGGGCGGCCCCGGCTTTGCCACGCTGAATGCGTTGATGCTGGAGAAACACACGTTGTTCGTGGCCGACACCTTTGTCAACGAGGACCCCAGCGCCGAGCAGCTGGCCAGCATCGCCCTGATGGCCGCCGAAGAGGTGCGCCGGTTCGGTCTGCCGCCCAAGGTGGCCTTCCTGTCGCATTCGAACTACGGCTCATCGAATCGGCCTTCGGCGCGCAAGATGCGCCAGGCGCGCGACCTTTTTGCCGCCATGGCACCCGACATCGAATGTGATGGCGAACTCCAGGGTGACGCCGCGCTCTCGGGCGACATCCGGCATGCCAGCCTTTTGGACAGCAGCCTCTCCGGCGAAGCCAACATCCTGATCTGCCCGAATCTGGACGCTGCGAACATCCTGTTCAATGTGCTCAAGATGACCGGCGGCCACGGTGTGACCGTCGGGCCCATCCTGCTGGGCGCGGCCGCCACGGCGCATGTCCTCACTCCCTCGGCCACCGTGCGCCGCGTGGTCAACATGACCGCGCTGGCGGTGGCCGACGTGAACGCGGTGCGGTGAAGATCCCCGCGAGGATCTGAATTCAAAAAGGCGCGCGAACGCACCTTTTTGGGGTTTATGGGGACGCGACCGCGCCCTGTTTCGGGGACAATTGAAGATGAGGAAGGGTGCAGGCGCTCTACGCTGGCACCCTTTTTGCTAAACCTTCTTCAACTACAACCAAGGCTGGAGTCCCTATGAAAAAACGCGTCTTTGTCAAAACCTTTGCAGCTTTGGCTGCCGCCGCTGCGCTGGGAAGCGCCCATGCCCAGACGACCCCCATCAAGTTCCAGCTCGACTGGCGCTTCGAGGGTCCCTCGGCATTGTTCCTGACGCCGGTGGCCAAGGGCTACTTCAAGGATGCCAAGCTGGACGTCACCGTGGACGCCGGTAACGGCTCCGGCGGGACCGTCACGCGCGTGGCCTCCGGCGCCTACGACCTCGGCTTCGCCGACCTGGCCGCGCTGATGGAGTTCCACGCCAACAACCCGGACGCCCCCAACAAGCCGGTGGCCATCATGATGGTCTACAACGACACGCCGGCTTCCGTGATGGCACTGAAAAAATCCGGCATCAAGACCCCTGCGGACCTGAACGGCAAGAAGCTGGGCGCCCCGGTGTTCGACGCCGGACGCCGCGCCTTCCCGATTTTCGCCAAGGCCAACAACGTGAGCGGCGTGCAGTGGACCGCCATGGACCCGCCGCTGCGCGAAACCATGCTGGTGCGCGGCGACGTGGACGCCATCACCGGCTTCACCTTCACCTCGCTGCTGAACCTGGAAGCCCGTGGCGCCAAGGCCGAGGACGTGGTGGTACTGCCGTACCCGCAATACGGGGTCAAACTTTACGGCAACGCCATCATTGCCACACCCAAGATCCTCAAGGAAAACCCGGCCGCCGTGAAAGCTTTCCTGGCCGCTATCGCCAAGGGCGCCAAGGACGTGATCGCCGATCCGGCCGCCTCCATCGCCTACGTCAAGGCCCGTGACGGCATCATCAATACCGAACTGGAGACGCGCCGTCTGAAACTGGCGATCGACACCGTCATCAACAGCCCCAACGCCCGCGCCGAGGGCTTCGGCCAGGTCAACGGCCCCCGCCTGTCGCTGATGGCGTCCCAAGTGTCTGACGCTTTCAACACCAAGACCCGGGTCAATCCGTCTGCGGTCTGGAATGACGCCTACCTGCCGAGCAAGGCCGAGCTCAACGTGCTGCCCAAGAAATAAGATGAGTGACGCCGCCACTCCCTGGTTCGTTGATTTTTCGGACGTCTGGCTCGCCTACAACGAGGAACTGCTTCAGAAGAACCAGTTCGCGGTCGAAGCCATCGACCTGAAGGTGCGAAAGGGCGAGTTCATCGCCATCGTCGGGCCGTCGGGCTGCGGCAAGTCCACCTTCATGAAGCTGGCCACCGGGCTGAAGATGCCGTCGATGGGCAAGATCCTGATCGACGGCCAGCCCGTGACCGGGCCGCTCAAGATCTCCGGCATGGCGTTCCAGGCGCCGTCGCTGCTGCCCTGGCGCACGACGGTGGACAACGTGCTGCTGCCGCTGGAGATCGTCGAGCCCTACCGCAGCAACTTCAAGCAAAAGCGCAAGGAATACGAGGAGCGCGCCCGCAAGCTGCTGCAAAAGGTTGGCCTGGCCGGCTACGAAGACAAGTTCCCCTGGCAGCTCTCGGGCGGCATGCAGCAGCGCGCCAGCATCTGCCGCGCGCTGATCCACGAGCCCAAGATGCTGCTGCTGGACGAGCCCTTCGGCGCGCTGGACGCCTTCACCCGCGAAGAGCTGTGGTGCATCCTGCGCGACCTGTGGACCGAGCAGCAGTTCAACGTGATCCTGGTCACGCACGACCTGCGCGAATCGGTGTTCCTGGCCGACACGGTCTACGTGATGACGAAGAGCCCGGGGCGCTTCGAGGTGCGCCGCGAGATCGACCTGCCGCGTCCGCGCGACCTGGAGATCACCTACACGCCCGAGTTCACCGACATCGTGCACGACCTGCGCGGCCACATCGGAGCGCTGCGCAAGGCTGGCGCCACCATCAATCAGTAAGGCAGGGACCGCGCCATGAACATGAAACAAGTCGAACGCTGGTCGCCCTGGCTGCTGCTGGTGGCCGTGATCGCGCTGTGGCAGATCATCTGTTCGGCCTTCAACGTCTCGGAGTTCATCTTCCCGAGCCCGGCCCGCATCTGGAACCAGTTCATCGAATACCGCGGCCTCATTGCCGGCCACGCCTGGCGCACCTTCTGGGTCACGATGGTGGGCTTTGGCATCGCCATCGTCGTCGGCGTGCTGCTGGGCTTCATGATTGGCAGCTCGCGCCTGGCCTACGCGGCCGTTTACCCGCTGATGACCGGCTTCAACGCCCTGCCCAAGGCGGCCTTCGTGCCCATTCTGGTCGTCTGGTTCGGCATCGGCGTGGGCCCGGCCATCCTGACCGCCTTCCTGATCAGTTTCTTCCCGATCATGGTGAACATCGCCACCGGCCTGGCCACGCTGGAGCCCGAACTGGAGGACGTGCTGCGCGTACTCGGTGCGAAGCGCTGGGACGTGCTGGTCAAGGTGGGCCTGCCGCGCTCCATGCCGTACTTCTACGGCTCGCTCAAGGTCGCCATCACGCTGGCGTTCGTTGGCACCACGGTGTCGGAAATGACCGCGGCCAACGAAGGCATCGGCTACCTGCTGATCTCGGCGGGCTCCGCCATGCAGATGGGCCTGGCCTTTGCCGGCCTGCTGGTGGTGGGGGCCATGGCGATGGCGATGTACGAACTGTTCAGTTTCATCGAAAAGCACACCACCGCCTGGGCGCACCGCGGCTCGCAGAATCACTAGACCTGGAATGACCCTCGAACAGGTCGTCCGCCAGCTGCGCCGCGCCAACGAGGTCGCGCGCCGGGCCCTGACGCTGGGACGCCACCCGTTCGGCGCCCTGCTGGTCGCGCCCGACGGCGAGACGGTGCTGGCCGAGCAGGGCAACGTGGACACGGTGAACCACGCGGAATCGACACTGGCGCGCACGGCGGCCACCAACTTCACGCCCGACTATCTCGCGCAATGCACGCTGGTCACGACCGTGGAGCCCTGCGCGATGTGCGCCGGCACGCAGTACTGGGCGAACATCGGCCGGCTGGTCTACGGCATGACCGAACGACGCCTGCTGGACCTCACCGGCAACCACGGCGAGAACCCGACGCTGGACCTGCCCTGCCGCAGCGTGTTCGCCGCGGGGCAGAAGACCATCGAAGTCATCGGCCCCGTGCCCGAGGTGGAGCCCGAAATCGCCGCGCTGCACCTGGATTTCTGGAAATCATAGTCAAAACAACTCCTTCCCAGCTTGGAATGGTCATTGTTTGCTATAGAAATTGAACAAAAACCCGCTGCCACAGCACCTCCATGCCCACCTTCACTCCGCTCGACATGCCATCCCCCAGCGGCGAGGAACTCAAGGCGGCACGACTGGCCGCCGGCTTGAGCCAGGTCCAGGCGGCCGAGCTGATGGGCTATTCGGTCCAGGCAGGCAGCCGTGGCGGGCTGCAGTCGCGCACCTGGCAAGCGATGGAAAGCCCCAGCGGCGACCGGAACATGCAGGGCCCGGTGTTCGCGATGTTTCTGCTGCTGACGGGCACCCACCCGGATTACCAGCTGAGCCCGCGATCGGCCCCGAAGGCGGACCGACCCGAATCTCAGGCGTGAAGCTGGTTCAACTGCCGGGCAATGATGTCGTGGTTCAGCCAGAGTACCGGCCCGCTCGGGGCTGAAGACTCCAGAAACATCAGGGGCCCGGTGGCCTCGATCACCAGGGCACTGAGCAGGTCCGTGACCAGGGCCTTGGGGTCCTTGTGCATCTTCTGCACCTCGTCCGAAGTGCCGATGGTCAGGTCGGCCTGATCCGCGCTGTTGGGCATGGGCCAGGCGGCGAAGTTGCGGAAGGGTCGCATCACGTCACTGGTGTGGAAGGCTTCCACCTTCGCCAGCATGGCGTCCACGGTGATGCCGTCGGCCAGCAACGCACCGCAGGCCTGCCATTGGGCCTGCGCCCAGGCGCCGCCGTTTTCTTTCTTCAGCGCACTCAGCAGGCCCACCAGCGGCAGCTCGACACCGGCAAAGATGTCGGAGGAGTTGGTGCGGATCTCCGGGCAGTTGTAGACCGTGGCCTTGATGCCCTTTGCCCACGCCGCCTGCGCAATGCGCTCCAGCCGCATCTTGGCCAGGCCCTGGGTGTAGTTGGTGTAGGTCTGCCAGGTGTACTGGCCCCCGATGAGGATCTCGGTGCCGTGGTAGCCATAGGCCGAATAGCGCACCTCGCCACCCGCAGCCTGCACGCGCGCACGGATGGCCGCGCTGGCGTCGATCAGGTGCTGAAAGGTATTGGCCGACACCTCGTCGAAGTTCTTCAGGATCAGCTTGCCCAGGTCGCTGTCCAGCAGCGTCTGCGACGACATGAAACGCTCGCCGCGCCCCTTGTACACGCGGTTGGCAATGGCCAGGAAGACCTTGGCCTTCGGAATGCCACCGGCCATCGTGTGCGCAAAGAACACGTTGGCACCCGCGGGGATCATGCCGTCGAGCCGCGCCATGACCTGCGCCAGCGAATCGGTGAAGCGCTTCACGCCCACGGAGCGGCATTGCTCGATGTGCGCCCAGTCGAGCGTGTCCTCGGTCCAGGTCTTGAGCGTCAGCTTGCCCAGCATCTCGGTGGGATTGGGCGTGCCCGCCGGTGCATCGAGGTCAAAACCCGCCATCAGCGGCACGTTGATGATCGTGCCGCCCAGTGCGCTTTCAGCCTGGGCCAGTTCCTCGTCGTTCAGCGGGCGCAGCGCATGGGCCTCGTCGCGCCGCCCGACGGTGATGCCGACGATGGTCATGCCGGCCTTGCGGGCTTCGTTCACCAGGCCATTGGCATAGCCCCGGCCAAACAGTTCACCAAACAGGACGAACACGTCGCCCGGACGAAAGAGGTTGTGTTGCGGAAGGTCGCGCAAAGAAATCGGTGTGTTCATGTGCCTATTATTGCTTTGGGCGGACGGGCCTATGCCTTCAAGTCTTGAACGAAAGGGGCCCGCGCACGCTCGAGGACCCCAAAGGTTGTGCCTCTGCAGGAGTCATTGAAAGTCTGCTCGGGCAGCCAAGGCTGAGGCGTCGCCCCTCACGCCGGCCAGCGCCCCGCCTCGGAAGTTCAGTCTTCCCTTTCAGGCAACTCCCTCTTCACCACCCCGCCCGCAGATTCGCGGCCGGCCCGGAAGGTTTCCATGACCTGGGCCAAGAAAGGCGCCCGTCTGCCCAGCTTGCGCAACCGGCCCGCCGACGGCAACCATTCAGGAATATTCCCATGTCCAAGACAGACAAGGCGTCACCACCCGATCCGACGCAAAACCCGCTGCGCATCCTGCGAAGCTTCTACCCGCCTGAGGCGGCGACATGCCTTGGGCTGGACCTTGTGGAGTCGGGTGATCATGATTTCCTACTTTCCGGTCTCTGCGCTCGCTGTTACGTGCTGGAAGACGGCCGTCCGTGAAATTGCGCTGGTGGGGAGGGGGGGGGGGGCCCCGGGGGGGCATGCCAGCACCGAGTGCAAAGCGGCCGGGCTACCGGCCCGCCAGATCAAAGGGAGTCGCCCTGGGGCCAGTTGCAGCACCTGGCCTTGCCCCGGCGCTGATCTGCCAGACCTCCCAACGCGGTTTGCAACCAGCACCCACCCTGACCGCTCGGCTGGCGAGAGCGTGATCGCCTGCATGAAGACAAACTGGAGATCACCCAGGAAATGATCGCGAACCTGCTCGGCGTGCGGCGCGAGGATCACCAGGGGCGGGTCGCCTGCAGGAGGGCCTCCCCAAGTGGCGGTCGAGAACCGTGCACCGGCCCCCCCCCCCCCCCCCCCCGCCCCGCGCCGCCCCCCCCCCGCGGGCGCCGCCCCCGGCCGGGGGGCGCCCGCCGCCCCCCCCCCCCCCCCCGCCGCCCCCCCCCGCCCCCCGCCCCCCCGCCGGCGCCGGCCCCCGGGGGCCGCGCCCGCGCCCCCCCCCCCCCCCCCGGCCCCCCCCCCGCCCCCCCCCCCGGCCCCCGGGCCGCCCGCCCGCCCCCGGGGCCCCCCCCCCCCCGCGCGGGGGCGGCGGCGCCCGCGCGCGGCCCCCCCCCCCCGCCCCCGGCCCCGCCCCGCCCCCCCCCCCCCCCCGCCCCGCGCCCCCCCCCCCCCGCCCCCCGCGCCGGGCGCGCCCGCCCCCCCCCCGGCCGGCCCGCGCCCCGGGCGCGCGCCCCGGGCGCCCCCGCGGCCCCCCGCCTGCCAGGCCGAGAACCGCCTCACGATGCACCTGGCCCCCGGCGCCGGGCTGCTCGGCTGGGACGTCACCGCGCTGGGCCTGCCCGGCGCCAGCCTGCCGTTTGCCCGCGGGCAGTTCCAGCAGCACCTCGAAGTGCCCGGCCTGTGGCTGGAGCGCGGCCTGATCGACGCCGCCGACACGCGCCTGCTCGACAGCCCGCTGGGCCTGGCCGGCCACCGCTGCCTGGCCTCGGTGTTCTTCGTCGCCGGCAGTCCGCTGGGGCGCGAGGACCGCCAGGGCGCGCTGGACGCCGCGCGCGAAGTGATCGACGCCCATCCCCTGGCCGCCACGGCCGGCGCCACCAGCCCCAATGGCCGGGTGGTCATCGTGCGCGCGCTGGCGCCCCTGGTGGAGCCCGCCATGGACCTCATGCAGCGCGTGCGCGGGGCCTGGCGCGCCCATTTCTGGCAACTGCCACCGACGCGGCCGCGGATCTGGGCGATGTGAGCGCCAGCCGTGACGGCCGCCATTCAGCCCGCGCTTGCCGAAGTCGTCGTCAAGGGTGCCACCAACCCGCGCGGAACATGCAGATGGTCGGGCGCAAGGCCGCTGCGGTGGCGCTCGACCATTGCAACAAAAGCGTCTTCGAGGTGGCGGGTGAACAACCCGGTATCGAACAGGGGCATGGACAGGCGGTTGCGCGCCAGCTTGTCCTTGACGGAAGCCAGGCGCGCCGGCTGGGTGGCCAGCTCCACCGCCAGCCGCTCAAAATCGTCCTGCCGATCGGTGACGAGTTCAGGCAGTCCGACGGCATGGAGCAGGCTGGCCGCAACCCGGCTCGCAAACGACAGCCCACTGCAGGTCAGCACCGGCAGCCCGGCCCACAGCGCGTCGCTCGCCGTCGTGTGGGCGTTGTAGGGCAGCGTGTCCAGGCACAGATCGGCCAGCCGGTGCCGCGCCAGGTGCTCGGCGGCGGGCAGGCGCCGGGAAAAAACCAGCCGATCGCGCCCGATACGCCGGCGCTCGGCTTCGGCACGCAGATGCGCCGATGCGGCGGAGTTGTCCTCCAGCAGCCAGAGCACGCTGCCCTCGACCTGGCCGAGGATGCGCATCCACCCGTCAAACGTCTGCGGCGTGATCTTGTAGTTGTTGTTGAAGCAGCAGAACACAAACCCGGTCTCCGGCAGGCCCATGTCGCTGCGCGTGAAGACCGTCTCCGCGATCCGGCGGCCCCCGTCGTTGACCTGGTAGCTGTCCGGCAGGTAGACGATCTTCTCGGTGTAATGGCAGCGGCTGGTCTGGGGGATCAGGCATTCGTCGGCGATCAGGTAATCCATCCACCCGGCGCCCATGGTGCCCGGATAACCCAGATAACTCACCTGCACGGGCGCGGCCCTGTGCGCGAAGATGCCCGGGCGACTGTCCTGCGTATAGCCTTTGAGATCGACTGCAATGTCCACGCCGAGCCGATGGGCCAGCTGCGCCACCTCGGCATCGGACATCGACCGCACATCGATGGACTGGTCAAACACCCTGGAAAGTCGCTCGGTCATTGCATCGTGGCGGTCCGGCCCGAAGGAGAAGGCGATCAACTCAAAGCGCGACCGGTCCTGCCGCTCGAAAAAATGGACCATCAGCTGGGCCGTCGCGTGGTCGAAAAAGTCGGCTGAAAAATAGCCCAGGGTGATCCGGTCTCCGGCGGGCTTGCCGCCCGTCGCCGCAGGAATATTGCCATCCGGCCAGCGGTCTCGGCACCAGATCTCCGCCGCCTGGCGCTGAACGGCCGGATCCGTCGTCAGTGCCAGCACGTCGAAGGGCTTCGCTGCCTTGCTCCCGCCACGAATCGCATCCATCAGGTCCGACATCTCGGACGCGTGGTCGCTCCAGTCGCAGACCCGCATGCGGGCCGCGATCTGGTTGCCCAGGGAATAGTCCAGGTTCGGGTTGAGGTCGCGGCATTTCTGAAAACACTCGGTGGCCGCCTCGAACTGCTTCATCTCGCTCAACGCGTTGCCGAGATTGCTCCAGGTCTCCGCCGAATGGGGATCGAGCGCCAGGGCCTTGCGGTAAGCGGCCTCGGCCTCATCGAACCGCCGGACATCGCTCAGCAAGTTGCCGAGATTGCTCCACCCCTCGGGCGCCGCCGGGTCACGCTCGATCGCCGTGCGGCAGGCCGCCTCGGCCTGCGGGAACCGTTTCAGCTCCCCGAGGGCAATGCCCAGGTTGCGCCAGCCGTCGGGCAGGTTCGGGTCGAGTTCGACAGACCGCTGGCAGGCCGCGTGGGCCCCGGAAAAGTCCTTCCTTGCGATCAACAGACCGCCAAGATTCGCATGGAGCGGCGCCAGGTCGGGTTGGAGTTCGATGGCCTTGCGAAAATGCGTTTCGGCCTCGTCCAGCCGCCCCTGCCGATCCCGAAGCTTCCCCAGGTTGGAAACCGCAAAGGCGTATCCAGGCGCCAGCTCGACGGACCGCAACAGGCATTTTTCCGCTTCGGGATAGGCGCCCAGATCCATCAGCTGCACGCCGATGGCGTTCTGGGCATCGGCCGACTGCAGGGTGAGCGTTCGGGCTTTTTCAAAGGCCTTGACGGCCTCAGGCCGGTTGTTCAGCCCGGCACTCGCCAGCCCCAGGTGGTACCAGGCCTCCGGCAAGTCCGGCGCACGCTGCAGCGCATGCCCGCACCATTCTTTCGCAGTTCCGAATTCACCGCGCGCATTGGCCGCGCTGGCCGTGTTGATGTAAGAGGCAAGGAGCTGGCGGAGCATCGTAATGGCGTTGGTCTGCGGCATCGCGTCCGCGTCGATTGATGATAGCAGCCACCCCCCGGTTACCGCCTTCACCAAGGGGGCGTCCGGCCGAGGACCCACGGCCGAAGGCGACTGCCACGCCCAGGCCTGCAGATGCCAGTACGGGAAGGCTTCGTCGCGCCGCAAGACAGCGCGACCGGGGAATGACCACGAAGTACTACGCGCCGCAGTCACCTCGCGCGCACTTCTGAATCAATAGCATCTCATGACCCATTGGCGATGGGAAGGCGCTAATTTGATTCGAAAATAAGGCCCTGAAGGCCCTTCGAACGCCTCTGGGGCCACCGAGGTCGGCCGCCGCCCACTCAGGCCTGCGCGCCGCCCCGCCCGTGCACCCGGATGTCGTCCAGCTCGATCCAGACCAGCGTGGGCCCCGGCAGCACGAGGTGGTCGCCGAAGCGTGGCGTGACGAGGCGGCGGGTGTAGAAGCGCAGGCCGTCCACCACGGCCGAGGCCAGGCAGCGGTTGGCCGCGGTGGCCCAGCCGCCGATCACGTCGGCGGTGTAGTCGTGGCGCAGCAGCAGCCCGGCGGCATCGACGTGAAAGGTCTGCTGCGCACTGTGCGTAGGCACCTGGGGCCCGAACGCGGCGCGCAGCATCTGCACGCCCTCGGGCCGCCCGGGCTCCACGCCGGTCACGCGCACACCGGGCAGGGCCAGCAGGAGCGGAAAGCTCAGGTAGTTCCACAGCGCGTAGCCGGCGAAGTAGAGGATGTCGAGCCGGTCCCAGCCCAGGCGCTTGGGCCAGGTGAACAGGGCCGCGCGCGGCTGGCTGCGCCGTGCGACCACCGTGCCGGCGGCATCGACCAGCTGCACCTCGTCGGGCGTCCAGAGGCCGCGCCCGCCCGGCTGGCCGAAGCCGCCCAGTTCCACGCGCGGCTCATGCGGCCAGACCGTGGCCCTCAGGCCTTTCAAGGCCGAGGCCTGGAACTTGGAGATGAAGGCCAATCCGCCGGAAGACAACCGGGCTTCAATGCGCTCCACCGCCTGCCAGCGCACGGTGCCGCCGTGGGCGTCGAACACGGCCTGCAGCCGCTCGGCGATGGCGTCAGGAGGCCCGTTCACGGCAGGCGTTGGCACGGGTGCGTTCATGGTCGGTCCCCCCAAGGGTGCTCTGGAGCGTTCATTCTGCCCCGGCCGAGCCCTCGGCCACCCACTGCAGGTAGTCCGGTGCGCCGGCCGTGATCGGCAGCATCACGATCTGCGGCAGCGCGTAGGGGTGGCGGGCGCGGATGAAGGCTTCCAGCGCCGGGTAGCGGTCGGCGCGGGTCTTGATGACCAGGCGCCATTCGGGCTCGGCGCAGGTCTCGCCCTTCCAGCGGTAGACGCTGCGGATGGGCTGCAGCTGCGCACACGCGCCCAGGCCGGCGTCCACGATCTGGCGCGCCAGGGCTTCGGCGCCGGCTTCGTCGGGCAGGGTGGTCAGCACCACGCCAAAGGGCGGCACGGTTGGGGTTGGATCGTTCATGGCGCGGCTCCGCAAGTTCTTGGGCTGGGCTTCAGCGCGGGAGCTTAAACTGGCCCATGCCTTTTGTTGAACTCGGACTCTCCCCGGCCCTGGCGCGCGCCGCCGCCGCGCTGGGCCTGCACCAGCCCACCCCCATCCAGTCGGCCGCTGTTCCGGAGGTCTTGCGCGGGCGCGATGTGCTGGGCACCGCGCAGACCGGCTCCGGCAAGACGGCGGCGTTTGTGCTGCCGTTGCTGCAGCAACTCGGCGACGAGCCGCCCCAGGCGCCCCGGCGCACCCGCGTGCTGGTGCTGGTGCCCACGCGCGAGCTGGCCACGCAGGTGGGCGAGACGGTGCGCGCGGTGCTGCCCGCGCTGCCGCGGCGGCTGAAGGCGGCGATCGTGTTCGGCGGGGTGTCGATCAACCCGCAGATGCTGCACCTGCGCGGCGGCGCGGAGATCGTGGTGGCCACGCCGGGGCGCCTGCTGGACCTGATCGACCAGCACGCGATCCGCCTGGATGCAGTGGCCACGCTGGTGCTTGACGAGGCCGACCGGCTTCTGGACCTAGGTTTTGCCGAGGAGCTGGCGCGCATCCTGGCGCTGCTGCCGGCGCGCCGGCAGAACCTGTTCTTCTCGGCCACCTTTGCGCCGGCGGTGCAGGCCCTGGCCGGCCAGCTGCTGCGCGAGCCGGTGCGCATCGCCATCGCCGCCGAGCCGGCGGACCGCCCCGACATCACCCAGCGCGCCATCGCGGTGGACGCGCCCCGGCGCACCCAGCTGCTGCGCCACCTGATCACCAGCATGGCTGGGAGCGCGCGCTGGTGTTCGTGGCCACCAAGTACGCCGCCGAGCAGGTGGCCGACAAGCTGCGCCGCGCGGGCCTGAGCGCCGAGCCCTTCCACGGCCTGCTGAGCCAGGGCAAGCGCAACCAGGTGCTGGCGGATTTCAAGGCGCAGCGCGTGCAGGTGGTGGTCTCCACCGACCTGGCCGGCCGGGGCATCGACATCGCGCAGCTGCCGGTGGTGGTGAACTTCGACCTCCCACGCTCCCCCATCGACCACGTGCACCGCATCGGCCGCACCGGGCGTGCCGGTGAGAGCGGGCTGGCGGTCAGCTTCGTCAGCCCGGCGCAGGAGGCGCACTTCCGCCTGATCGAAAAGCGCCAGGGCATCCCGGTGCCGCGCGAGGTGATCGCCGGTTTCGAGCCCCAGGCTGCAGCGCCCGAGGCCACGCCCACCGGATCGACAACACCCGCCGCGCCCACCGGTGGCATCAAGGGCCGGCGCCCCAGCAAGAAAGACAAGCTGCGCGCCGCCGCCGCAGCCGCGCAGCAGGAGAAACCGCCATGACCACGCCCCACCCCCTGGCCGAGACCGTGCAGGTGCTGGCCTTCGACATCTTCGGCACCGTGGTGGACTGGCATGGCAGCATCTGCCGCGAGGTGCAGGCGCTGCACCCCGGCGTGGACGGCGATGCCTTTGCCCGCGCCTGGCGCGCCGGCTACCAGCCCGCCATGGCGCGCGTGCGTTCCGGCGAGCTGGGCTGGACGCTCATCGACGACCTGCACCGGCTGATCCTGGACGACATCCTGCCGCGCTTCGGCCTGGCGCATCTGGACGAGGCCCAGCGCCGGCACCTGAACCGCGTCTGGCACCGGCTGGACGCCTGGCCCGACAGCGTCGAAGGCCTCACGCGGCTGAAGCGCCGTTTCACGATCACCACGCTGTCCAACGGCAACATCGGCCTGCTGACCGACATGGCCAAGCGCGCCGGCCTGCCCTGGGACTGCATTCTGAGCGCCGAGGTGTTCCGCGCCTACAAGCCCGACCCGGCCACCTACCTGGGCGTGGCCCGGGTGTTCGATCTGCAGCCCGAGCAGGTGATGCTGGTGGCCGCGCACCACGACGACCTGGAAGGCGCGCGGGCCTGCGGCCTGCGCAGCGCCTACATTGAGCGCCCGCTGGAATTCGGCGCGGCGCACGTCAAGGACGTCTCGCCCCAACCCGGCAACCACCTGCATGCGGCCAGCCTGACGGCGCTGGCGGACCAGCTGGGGTGCTGAAGCTGCCTCGCAGCGGCCCGCATGGCGCCCAGACGGCTTTCCCAGAGTCAATATTGAATCAAAATGGCACCATCCCAGCGTGGAATGGTGATTGTCTGCTATCGAACTTGATAGCTATCCGGTCAGCGCCTGCCCCGGCGCCAGGGCCTCGCGCGGTGCGGCCCGCCCGTAGTCCGGGTCCAGCGTGCCCATCCAGCGGTCCCAGAACAGGAAGTACAGCCCGTAGTTGAAACGCCCCCGCCCGTGGTGCGCCGCGTGCGCGGTGGAGGTATTGATCCAGCGCCCCAGCCAATGCGACGCCATGCCACGTGGCCAGAACTCGCGTCCGCAGTGGCCGTACACGTTGTAGGCGGTGGAGATCGTCTGGAAGATCACAAAGGCCAGCGGATGCACCGGCACCAGGAAGATGATGGCGGTGACGATCAGCGCCTCGCCCACCGCCTCCAGCGGGTGAAAGCTGTAGGCCGCAAACGCCGTGGGGTGGATGGAGCGGTGGTGCACCCGGTGCATCGGCCGGAACAGCGCCGGCCAGTGCATGGCGCGGTGCAGCCAGTAGAACAGGGTGTCGTGCAGCACTAGCATCACCGCAATGCTGAGCCAGAACCACCAGGTGGGGTAGTCCGCCACGCGGTAGTACAGCCGGCTGGCGTGGATGAAGCCCCAGCCATACAGGGCCGCGTTGACCAGCCCGAACACCGCCAGCGTGAGCAGCGAATAACCCAGCTCGCGCCGCAGGTGGCGGCGCACGTCGAAGGTGGCCGGGGCGTTGGCATGGGGCCGGCCCCAGCCGCCAGCGGCCGTCGGGCGCGCCACCCGCCAGGCCAGCCCCGCCATCGCGAGGTAGCGCACGCCGTAGAAGGCGATGGCCCACAGCGCCGGCGCCAGCACCGCGTGCGGGGGCGCCAGCCGGTGCAGCAGGTCCATGGTCGTGCAGCGGGCGAGCGGCAGTAGGCGTCAGGCGGGGCTGGCGCAGCCCGCGGGCTTGTAGACCCGCTCGGTGGAGGCCGGGTTGGCCGCCAGCTTGGACGCCGGCCGGCGCGGGCGGGCCAGCAGCTCGCCGCCGCAGTTGGGGCAGGCACCGTGCAGCACAGTGTCGGCGCAGGTCGCGCAGAAGGTGCATTCGAACGAGCAGATGCGGGCCTCGGTCGAGTCCGGCGGCAGGAGCTTGTCGCAGCATTCGCAGCTGGGGCGCAGTTGGAGCATGGCGGGCTTTCAAATTGGGGCTTTCGCGGTTTTATACCAGCACGCAGCGGCGCCAGGACTGCGCACCGGCGGCTCGGAAGGCCCTCAGGGCGCCTCCATGCCTTTGTCCTTCAGCACCGTCTTCGCGCGTTCTCCGGCCAGCAGTTCCAGAAAGGCTCTTGCGGCCGGCAGATCGGCCGAGGTGGCCGCCAGGCCGCCCGCGTACACGGTGTAGTTCTGGACCACGGCCGGAATGGGGCCGACCAGCGTGACGCCCGGCACCGCCAGAATCTCGCTGATCTGGTGCAAGGCGAGGTCGGCCTCGCCGCTGACCAGGCGCTGCGCGACCAGACCGCCGGGTACCAGCACCGCCTTGGGCGCGATCTGCGCCGCGATGCCCATGCGCTGGAACAGCTGGGTCAGGTAGATGCCGCTGGAGCCGCCCGCCGCAGGGTCGATATACGCCACGGCCCGCGCCGCCAGCAAGGCTTGGCGAAAGTCCGACTCGCTCCCGATCGCAGGCAGCGGCGCACCCTGCTTCACCGCCACGCCGATGGCCACCCGCGCCAGCCGCACGGACGAGCCGCGTGCCACCCGCCCGGCCTGCTCCAGCAGTTCCATTGCTGCCGGCGTCAACACCACGACATCGAAAGCTTCGCCGTTGCCAATGCGCCGCGCCAGCGCGCCGGCCGTGTCGTTCTCGATGCGCACCGTGTGCCCGGTCTGACCCTCGAACACCGGCGCCAACGCCGCCACGACGGGCTTGAAGGCCCCCGCGGTCAGCACCTTGAGCTCGGCCGCACCGGCAGCGTCTGCGCCCGCGCAGGCCGCCGCCACAACGATCAGGCCATGAAGGATTCGTCGAATGGGCATGGGTGCCTCGCTTCCTTGGATTTCGTTGGCCGCATGGTAGGCGCAATCCGCGGCGCGCTGGCGCGGCCCCTCGCTGGACTTGCACTACAGTGCGCACAGAACCTACAGCATGGAGACATCGATGCGCAGATGCAATGGCCGGTGCCCTGCGGCCGCGTCGCCGCTCGCAGGCGCCATTAACCGGCCCACGCACCGGACAGCCTGGGAGCGCACCGCACCATGACCGTCCCCTGCATCCTGGCCATCGACAACGGCACCCAGAGCGTGCGCGCCCTGCTGTTCGACCTGGACGGCCACCTGCTGGACAAAGCCCAGGTCGCCATCGACACCTACCAGTCGCCGCAGCCGGGCTGGCTGGAAAACGACCCCGAGGCCTTCTGGCGCAGCCTGTGCGAGGCCTGCCAGCTGCTGTGGGCCCACACCCGGGTGCCAAAAGAAGCCGTCCGTGGCGTGGTCATCACCACCCAGCGCGGCACCACCGTCGCACTGGATGCCGACGGCCAGCCCTTGCGCCCGGCCATGATCTGGCTCGACCAGCGACGGGCCACGGCGATCCCGCCGCTGCGCTGGTGGTGGGACGCGGCACTGCGCGCCATCGGCATGCGCAACACGGTGCGCTTCTTCCAGAAAGAGGCCGAAGCCAACTGGATCGCGCAGCACCAGCCTGAACTCTGGGCCCGAACCGCCCATTACCTGCTGCTGTCGGGCTACCTGAACTACCGCTTCACCGGCCGCTTCGTGGACTCGGTGGCGTCGCAGGTGGGCTATGTGCCCTTCGACTACCGCCGGGGCCGCTGGGCCTCGCCCTGGGACTGGAAGTGGCAGGCCCTGCCGATCCGCCGCAGCATGCTGCCCGAGCTGGTGCCGGCCGGCACGGTGATCGGCGAGGTGGACGCGCGTGTGGCGCAGGACACCGGCATTCCGCAGGGCCTGCCGGTGATCGCGGGCGCGGCCGACAAGGCCTGCGAGGTGATCGGCGCCGGCTGCCTGACGCCGGAAATCGCCTGCCTGTCCTACGGCACGACGGCCACCATCAACACCACCACGCCCCGCTATGTCGAGGCGACCCGCTTCGTGCCGCCCTACCCCTCGGCGGTGCCGGGCCACTACAACACCGAAATCCAGATCACGCGCGGCTTCTGGATGGTGAGCTGGTTCAAGGAGCAGTTCGGCCTGTTCGAGCGGCAACTGGCGCTGCAGCGCGGCGTGGCGCCGGAGACGCTGTTCGACGAGCTGGTGAACGCGGTTCCGCCGGGCTCGCTGGGCCTGATGCTGCAACCGTTCTGGAACCCCGGCATCAAGGTGCCCGGCCCCGAGGCCAAGGGCGCCATCATCGGCTTTGGCGACGTGCACAACCGCGCGCACCTGTACCGCGCGATCCTGGAGGGGCTGGCCTACGCGCTGCGCGAGGCCCGCGAGCGCATCGAGCGCCGTAGCGGCCGGCCCATCACGCGGCTGCGCGTGTCGGGGGGCGGCTCCCAGAGCGATGCGGCGATGCAGATCACCGCCAACATCTTCAACCTGCCGTGCGAGCGCCCGCACCTGTACGAGACCAGCGGCCTGGGTGCCGCCATGCTGGCCGCCGTGAGCCTGAAGCTCCACCCCGATTTCGCCACCGCAGTGGCCCGGATGACACGCATCGGCGCGGTGTTTGAGCCGCAGCCCGAGCATGCCCGCACCTACGACCGGCTGTACCGGCGCATCTATTGCCGCATGTACCGGCGCCTGCAGCCGCTGTACCGCGACATCCAGGTCATCACCGGCTATCCGGCCCGCCTGGACGACGATACGCCGTGAAGCGCTCCGGCCTTGAGCCGGGCCGAATCAGCCATCACGCTCAGGCCTGACCGCGCGGGCGCTAGATATAGGCCACTCGGGCCTGACGCACGTCGATCTTGCCCTGGACCAGTTTTTCCAGTGCGTCGTGGCGCAGGCTGCGCATGCCCGAAGCGATGGCCGCCTCAAACAGCTCGCTCGGTCGTGCATGGCGCTGGATGAGTTCGCGGATGGCCGGGTTGTTTTCGAAGATCTCGTAGATCCCCATGCGGCCCTTGTAACCCTTGCCGCTGCATTTTTCGCATCCGGTGGCGGTGTGCACGAGGATCTGCTCGGGCGATTCGATCCCCGCTGCCGCAAGCAGGCGGCGTTGCCCTTCGGCCGGAGTCAGGCTGGAGCGATCGATGTATTCGGCAAGCAGGCGGTCGAATTGCCCGGGGCCCAGACGGTGCGGCGTCGCGCAGTGCGGACACAGTGCACGCACCAGTCGCTGCGCCACGATGCCGACCAGCGAGTCGGCGAAATTCATCGGATCCATGCCCAGGTCCAGCAGCCGCACCACGCTTTCCGAGGCGCTGTTGGTGTGCAGCGTGGACAGCACGAGGTGGCCGGTCAGGGACGCCTCGATCGCGATCTTGGCCGTCTCGGGGTCGCGGATTTCGCCGATCATGATGATGTCCGGGTCGGCGCGCAGAAATCCGCGCATGGCGGCGGCGAAGGTCACCCCGATCTTGGGATTCACCTGCACCTGGCGCAGGCCAGGTTGTGTGATCTCGATCGGGTCCTCGGCCGTCCAGATCTTGCGCTCGCCGGTGTTGACCTCGGCCAACATGGAATGCAGCGTGGTGGTCTTGCCGGAGCCGGTCGGCCCGGCGGCCAGGATCAGGCCGAACGAATGGCCCGACAGGCGCTTGAACGTGTCTTCGTCACGCGGCTGCAGACCCAGCTTGACCAGTGGAATGGGCTTGGTCGTGGCCAGCAGGCGCAATACCACATCTTCCAGTCCGTCGTGGGTGGGCATCACGGCGACGCGCAGCTCCAGCTTGGGCCCGCCAAACTCGGCAAAGTTGATCTTGCCGTCCTGCGGTCGGCGCCGCTCCGCGATATCCAGCCGCGACATGATCTTGATGCGCGACACCAGCGGCGCCCGCAACCTCGCCGGCAGGCGCAGATAGGGTTCAAGGTCGCCGTCGCGGCGGAAACGGATCAGGGTGATCTGCTCGCCCGGGTTGGTCTCGATGTGAATGTCGGAAGCGTCCAGGGCCAGCGCGTCGTCGATCATCTTCTTGACCATGCGCACCATGCCCGAGGTTTCACTCGCCGAGGCGGCCTCTTCGTGCTCCTGGCCCTCCGACATCTCGATCAGCGCCTGCGACACCAGCGTCTCGATATCTGCCCCGTGCGCCTTGGCTGAGGCGCCGGCGCCCACGGGATGCGCTGGCATGGCCAGCGGCGGCAATGAACGGCCCCCAGCGGCACCGACGCTTTCCTGAAGGTCGAGCCGGGCCTGGATGGACGCGCGGCTGGCCCAGACCAGAGTGACGCTGCGCCCGGTCAGTTCGCACAGGTGCCGGCGCACCTCCTCGTCCGTCGGCGTGCAAGAGGCCACGAAGAAGCGGTCCTCGGCCATGCCCAACGGCACCACGCCGTTCAGGCGGGCCTCGCGCACCCTAAGGGCCTGGAACGCCTCGGGCAATATGGCAAACCGCACCGTGTCCACCTCGGGGATGCCCGCCATGCGGGCCAGCGCATGCTCAAGGTCATCGGACGTGAGCAGCATGCGCCGCACCAGCTCGGCCGACTGGCTGCGCAGATAGTCCGGGTTTTCCGCCTGGATCCGATCCAGGGTCGCAGCATCGACATAGCCCATCTGTTCGAGCGCCTGGCGCAGGCTGATGACGGGCTGATGGCGCTGCAGTTCCCGAACGGCCAGCAACTGCGCCAGGGACTGCACCGGCAGCGGCTCCGAAGAGGCGCTGGCCGGAAAACCCGAAAGCGTGACTTCTGACAGTTGCATGGAAAAACCCTTCTGTTTCTGCCCTCGCCGCGCTGTTTATGTGGCCTTCAGTCGCAGGAGCACCCACTTTGAAACATCATGTTACGTGCGTTGGGACGAATTCAACTGACCTGCATCAATTTCCCGGTCATTGGAGAGGTCCCTCCAGAAGGCGAAAAGGCCGCCCACCAGGCGATGGTGGACGGCCTGTGCCCGAACCGGCCGGGCGATGGGGCGGCTCGATCAGAGCAGCGGCACGCCGGTCTTGCTCTGCAGCTCCTCGTCGGTCACGCCGGGCGCCATCTCCACCACTTTCAGGCCGTGCGGGGTGATGTCCATCACGGCCAGGTCGGTGATGATGCGGTCCACCACGCCCACGCCGGTCAGCGGCAGGGTGCATTTGGGCAGGATCTTCAGGTCGAAGCCGCCGTCCTTCTTCTTCGCCACGTGTTCCATCAGGACCACCACGCTTTTCACGCCGCCCACAAGGTCCATCGCCCCGCCCATGCCCTTGACCATCTTGCCGGGGATCATCCAGTTGGCCAGGTCGCCTTTTTCGCTGACCTGCATGGCCCCCAGGATCGACAGGTTGACCTTGCCGCCGCGGATCATGGCAAAGCTGTCGTGGCTGCCGAAGATCGAGGAGCCAGGGATGGTGGTGACCGTCTGCTTGCCGGCGTTGATGAGGTCGGCATCGACGTTGTCTTCGGTCGGGAACG
Organism: Candidatus Skiveiella danica; assembly: GCA_016721925.1. Taxonomy (GTDB): domain Bacteria; phylum Pseudomonadota; class Gammaproteobacteria; order Burkholderiales; family Burkholderiaceae_C; genus Skiveiella; species Skiveiella danica. The sequence goes on along the minus strand of JADKHE010000007.1, from coordinate 79,957 downwards.
GGCCGATGCCCAGCATGCCGTTCTCACTTTGCAGCCAGACTTCGATGTTGGCGGGCACGTGATTCGCCACCAGCGTGGGAATGCCGATGCCAAGGTTGACGTAATAGCCGTCATGCAGTTCGCGGGCGGCGCGCGCCGCCATCTGGTCTTGTGTCCACGCCATGATTACACCCCCGCCTTTTCTGTGATGGTCCGTTTTTCAATGCGTTTTTCGGGATTCGGGTTGTGCACGATGCGGTGCACATAGATGCCCGGCAGGTGCACCTGGTCCGGCACCATGGCGCCGGTCTCGACGATTTCCTCCACTTCCACCACGCAGATGCGCCCGGCCATTGCAACGGCCGGGTTGAAGTTGCGCGCCGTCAGGCGGAACTGCAGGTTGCCCGACTTGTCAGCCCGGTGCGCCTTGACCAGCGACACCGCGGGCACCAGGGCGCGCTCCATCACGTAGGTCTCACCGTCGAACTCGCGCAGCTCCTTGCCCTCGGCCACCAGCGTGCCGACACCGGTGCGGGTGAAGAAGGCCGGAATGCCGGCGCCGCCGGCGCGCAGCTTCTCGGCCAGCGTGCCCTGGGGCGTGAATTCCAGCTCCAGCTCGCCGGCCAGGTACTGGCGCTCGAACTCCTTGTTCTCGCCGACGTAGGACGAGATCATCTTCTTGATCTGGCGTGTCTCCAGCAACTTGCCCAGGCCGAAACCATCGACGCCGGCGTTGTTGGAAATGACAGTGAGGTTCTTCACGCCACTGTCGCGCAGCGCGTCGATCAGCGCCTCGGGGATGCCGCACAGGCCGAAGCCGCCGACCGCCATGAGCTGGCCGTCGGCCACGATGCCCTTGAGGGCCGCGGCGGCGGAAGGATAGAGCTTGTTCACACAGGTCTCCTGAAATGGGGAAAGCTGAACGATACTACGTAACTCAGTACGTAGTATTTCGTAATGGCCAACCCCCAACCCGATCGCATCGCCGTGACCCACGACATCGACTACCAGCTGGCCTTCGACCTGGCCCCGATCGGCCTCGTGCTCTCGCGCAACCGCACCATGGTGAACTGCAACCGCCGGGTCTGCGAGATGTTCGGCGCGACCCGCGAGCAGCTCATCGGGCAGTCCTTCCAGATCCTGTACCCCAGTGCCGACGAATACGAGCGCACCGGCGCGCGCATCGCGCCGCTGCTCAACCGCGACGGCACCTATTCCGACGACCGGCTCATGAAGCGGCTCGATGGCCGCTTCCGCGGCGAGATCTTCTGGTGTCATGTGACCGGCCGCGCGCTGAACCGCGACGCCCCGCACGAGGCCGGCATCTGGAGCTTCGAGGACCTGAGCTCACGCCGGCCGGTCAAGGCTGAGTTGACCGCCCGCGAGCGCGAGGTGGCCGCGCACGTCATGGACGGCCTGACGGCCAAGGAAATCGGCAAGGCGCTGGCGATCAGCCACCGCACCGTGGAAATCTACCGCGCTCGCCTGATGCGCAAGTACCAGGCCAGCACCACGGCCGACCTGGTGCACAAACTGATGGGCGGTTAAAAAGGTCCTATTTTCATAGCATTCCATGACCGTTCGACGCTGGGCCGGTGCCCAAAAGCCCCTGAACATCGCCTCAGCGGCCACCGAAATCGGCTTTCAGCGCGGGACCGGCGCGTCCACCACCTCGGCGGCGGTGCGGAAGGCCTCCACCGCCGTGGGCAGCCCGCAGTAGATGCTCGCGTGCAGCAGCACCTCCTGGAGTTCCTGCGGCGTCGCGCCGTTGTTCAGCGCGCCGCGCACATGGCCCTTGAGTTCATGCTGCTTGCCCAGGGCAATGAGCATCGCCACGGTGATCAGGCTGCGGGTTTTCAGGTCCAGGCCCGGGCGTTGCCAGACGTCGCCCCAGGCGTTGCGCGTGATGTACTGCTGGATGGGCGCGGTGAAATCGGTGGCCCCGCCAAAGGCGCGGGCCACGAAGTCTTCGCCCATCACCTGCTTGCGGGTGGCCAGGCCTTTGTCGAATTGGGAATCCATGGTGTGAAGCTCCTGCAAAATCAGGCTGGCATCATGCATGAATCATTCCAGAGGAGACCGCCGTGACCCGCTACCCCGCCCCCGAACTGAACGACCTGCCCGACGACATCAAGGCCAAAGTGCTGGAAGTGCAGGAGAAAGCCGGCTTTGTGCCGAACGTCTTTCTGGGCTTTGCCCGCCGCCCAGCCGAATGGCGCGCCTTCTTTGCCTACCACGACGCGCTGATGGTGCCGGAGTCCGTCGGGCGCACCAGTGGCCTGAGCAAGGGCGAACGGGAGATGATCGTGACCACCACCAGTGCGGCCAACAACTGCCTGTACTGTGTGGTGGCGCACGGCGCCATCCTTCGCATCTACGAAAAGAAGCCGCTCGTGGCCGACCAGGTGGCGGTGAACTACCGCAAGGCCGAGATCCCGCCGCGCCAGCGCGCAATGCTGGACTTTGCGATGAAGGTCTGCCAGCACTCGGATCAGATCAATGACGCCGATTTCGAGGCGCTTCACACCCATGGCTTTGACGACGAGGACATCTGGGACATTGCGGCCATCACCGCCTTCTTCGGCCTGTCCAACCGCATGGCCAGTTTCAGCGGCATGATGCCCAATCCCGAGTTCTACCTCATGGGCCGGATGCCGAAAGCCAAGGCCTGACTATTTTTCTGATAGCAATCAGTGACCTTTCGACGCTGGGAAGGGGCTGATTTCCCTCAACTTTCGGGTGGGCGGGGCCGTCGGTGCCGTTCCTGTGGCCGTTTTCACCCGAGCAGTCCGGCGGGGTCCACGAATTCGTAGCCCAGGTCGTGTGCCACGGCTTCGTAGGTCACCTGGCCTTGGCACACGTTCAGGCCGTGCAGCAGGTGCGGGTTGTCCTTCAGCGCCTGCTTCCAGCCCTTTTCCGCCAGCGCCAGCGCATGCCCGATCGTGGCGTTGTTGAGCGCAAAGGTCGAGGTGCGCGCCACCGCGCCGGGCATGTTGGCCACGCAGTAGTGCACCACGCCGTCCACCATGTAGACGGGCTCGGCATGGGTCGTCGCGTGCGAGGTCTCGAAACAGCCGCCCTGGTCGATGGCCACGTCCACCAGCACCGCACCCTTCTTCATGCGCGCCACGTGCGCGCGGGTCACCAGCTTGGGCGCCGCCGCACCGGGCACCAGCACGCCGCCGACCACCAGGTCGGCGTCCAGCACGGCCTCTTCGATAGCGGACGCCGTCGAATAAATGGTGCTGATGCGGTTGCCGAACACCAGGTCCAGCTGGCGCAGGCGGTCCACGTTCTTGTCCAGCACCGTCACTCGCGCGCCCAGGCCCACCGCCATCTGCAAGGCATTGGTGCCAACCACGCCGGCACCGATGATGGCCACATGCCCGGGCTGCACGCCGGGCACGCCGCCGAGCAGCAGGCCGCGCCCGCCGTGGGCTTTCTCAAGGTAGGTGGCGCCGGCCTGCACCGCCATGCGCCCAGCCACTTCGCTCATCGGCGCCAGCAAGGGCAAACCGCCGCCAGGGCCGGTGATGGTCTCGTAGGCGATGCAGATGGCACCGGACTTGACCAGCGCTTTGGTCTGCTCCGGATCGGGTGCAAGGTGCAGGTAGGTATAGAGGATCTGCCCGGGGCGCAGCATCGCGCACTCCACGGGCTGCGGTTCCTTGACTTTCACGATCATCTCGGCGCGCGCAAAGATCTCGGCGGCCGTGGCCACCATCTCGGCTCCGGCGGCCACGTACTGCGCATCGGTCAGGTCGATCGCGGTACCGGCATCGGTTTGCACCAGCACCTGATGGCCATGGGCCGTGAGCTCGCGCACGCTGGCCGGCGTCAGGCCGACACGGTATTCATGGTTCTTGATTTCCTTGGGTACGCCGATGAGCATGTTGGTCTCCTGATGGTGGGTTCGACTGGATTGTGCGCAAGGACCACCAATTTGAGAAGTTGTTTTAATTATTCAGCGTATTCATAAGCCGTTCTAATTAAAAGCCTTCTCCCGGCACCCCGTGCCGTCGAGCCTTCCGGGCCGCGCTCTGGCGGCGGTGCCACAACCTGATCGACCCGGACGGCCGGGCGGCTTACTCATTAACCAGACGCCGCAGCCAATCGGGCAAGGGAACTGCTTTCTGCTTAGGGAAGTCCACCCAGATCGTCGTGGCCCCGCCGGCGGCCCAGATCGCACCGGGGGCGTCGGCCCGTTCGATCGTGGCCCAGGTCTCGAACGTGGTGCGCGCCGGATCGCTGGCATACATGCGCACCAGCAGATCGCCCGGGAACTCCAGCTGCTTGTAGAAATTGCAGAACGCGTTGACGATCACCGGCCCCTCGCCGGTGGGGTCCACCATGCAGCCGATGGATCGGAACCATTCGATGCGGATGATTTCCAGGTAGCGGAAATAGGTCGTGTTGTTGACATGGTTCATCGCGTCCATGTCGCCCCAGCGGATCGGGATGGTCATCTCGAAAACCAGTTTCTTGACGGCGGGAATTTCAAATTTCATCGGTGTGCCCTGATCGAAAAAAGAATGCCGAAAGTGAACAGCACGGCGGCAGCAAGCTGCGCCAGGCCCGGCCAATGGCCGTCCAGCACAAACGAATACACCAGCGCGAAGACCGTCTCGCTGACGATCAGCTGCCCGCACAGGCTGGCGGAAAGCCGCTGGCTGGCCACGTTCCAGAGGATGGTGGCCAGCCACGCCGAGCCCAGCCCGGTGACCACGCACACCGTCGCCGATTGCGCAAAGCCGGGGTGCAGAAGCAGCGCGGAGGCCGGCGTGCCCAGGGCCAGCCACATCAGCAGCGCGCCCGTGCCGGTGGCCACGCCGAGCCAGTTGGCCCAGTCCGTGGCGGAGACCTCGGGATGGCGGTGCAGCCAGGCCGAGTTCAGCAGCGCAAAGGCCGTCCAGCACGCCATGGCCAGGACGGCCCACGCTACGCCACGCATGAAGTCGGGTACAGCGCCTGTCGCGTCCATTGAAGGCGCCTGCGACGTCGCGTCCATCATCAAGGCCAGACCGGCAGCCGTCAGCACCAGACCCGGCAACAGTGCCGGCCAGCGAAGACCTGCCGGCTTGCCCAGCACCATGACCCACAGCGGAATGGTGCCGATGATGAGTGTCGGGACCTCGGTGCCGGCATCGCGGATCGCCAGCACCAGGAACCAGTAATAACCTGTGAAACCCAGCACGCTCAGGACCACGGCCCAGCCCATCTGGGCCAGCGTGGGCCGCCGCCGGCGGCCCGGCAAGGCCAGGAGCACCAACGTCGACGCCAGCCCATAGGCCATGAACCGCCCCGCGGCGAGGTCGAGTGATGACAGGCCCGGCGTCATGCGCGGTGCCACGAAAACCAGCCCCCACAGCGCGCCCGCCAGCAGGCCCGCAACAATGCCCCAACTCATGCCGGCATGGACCCCACCCGGCACCTCGGCGCGCCCCCGGGCCCGCGCGCGAGCCTCACGCCTCAGACCCCAAATCCATCGTCGGCCGCAATGACCGCGCCATTGATGAAGTGGCTCTGGTCGCTGGCCAGCATCAGCACCAGGCCATCCAGGTCCTGCGGCTGCCCCACACGCTTGCGCGGCAGCATCTGGATCAGTTTCTGCCCCTGCTCGGTCTGCCAGTGGTGGTGGTTGATCTCAGTGTCGATGTAGCCGGGGCAGATCGCGTTGACATTGATGCCGAAGCGGCCCCACTCCAGCGCCATGGCCTTGGTCATCTGCACCACCGCGGCCTTGCTCATGCAATAGACGCCGATTTGCGGCAGCACCTTCAGGCCAGCCATCGAGGCGATGTTGATGATGCGCCCGCCCGTGAAACTGCCGGGCGCCGCACCACGGGAACGGGCCAGCATGCGCTTGCCCACTTCCTGCGCCACGAAGAAGGCGCCGCGCACGTTGGTGTTGAACACGAAGTCGTAGTCGTCCTCCGCCACGTCCTGGATGCGCTGCGTGGTGCTGACACCGGAGTTGTTGACCAGGATGTCGATCGATCCCATTTCGGTCTCGGCATGCGCCACCGCGGATTTGATGGAATCGTTGTCGGTCACGTCGAGCTCGATCACATGGGCGTCGCCGCCCGCGCCCTCGATCTCTGCGCGCAGTTCCTTGAGCTTTTCCAGTCGCCGGCTGGCCAGGACGACGCCCGCACCGGCGGCAGCCAGCGTGCGCGCAAACTGGGCGCCGAGGCCCCCGGAGGCCCCGGTGATGAAGGCCACGCGGCCGGAGAGATCGATGCTGTATGCCATTGAGGGAACCTCCACTAAAAACGAAGAGAACGATCGTTCGATTGTGCCTGTGAACGGCATAAAATCAGTCGCCCAACCGACAGACACATGCACCTGTTGTGGGGCACGATACCGCCCATGTTCAACCGAGACATCCCATGACAAACCAGGAAATACTGGCCCAGTTCGGCCCGCGCGAAGCAATGGAATACGACGTGGTCGTGGTCGGCGGCGGTCCCGGCGGCCTGGCCACCGCGATTCGCCTGAAGCAGCTGGCGGCAGCGAAAGGCACCGAAATTTCGGTCGTCGTGCTGGAGAAGGGCTCCGAGCCTGGCGCGCACACGCTGTCCGGCGCCATCATGGACCCGATCGCCCTCAACGAACTTTTTCCGAACTGGAAGGAACTCGGCGCACCGCTGAACCAGCCCGTCACCGGCGACATCTTCCTGATGACCAGCGAGACCGGCGCGACCCGCACGCCCAACATGCTCCTGCCGGCATGCTTCCACAACCACGGCAACTACATCGTCAGCCTGGGTGCAGTGGTGCGCTGGATGGCCCAGCAGGCAGAGAACCTCGGCGTCGAGATTTTTCCTGGCTTCGCGGCGGCAGAGGTGCTCTACCACGACGATGGCTCCGTCAAGGGCGTGGCCACCGGAAACCTGGGCATCGGAAAGGATGGCGAACCCACCGAGAACTTCCAGCTGGGCATGGAACTGCATGCCAAGTACACCATCTTCGCCGAAGGTTCGCGCGGCCACCTGGGCAAACAACTGATCGCCAACTTCAAGCTCGACGCCGGCTGCGATCCGCAGAGCTACGGCATCGGCATCAAGGAACTCTGGGAGATCGATCCGGCGCGCCACACCCCGGGCCTGGTCGTGCACACGGCCGGCTGGCCGCTGGAGGAAGACACCTACGGCGGCTCGTTCATGTACCACATGGAAAACAACCAGGTCGTGGTGGGCTTCGTGGTCGGCCTCGACTACAAAAACCCCTGGCTCAGCCCGTTCGAGGAGTTTCAGCGCTACAAGACCCACCCGAACATCCGCTGGTACTTCGAGGGTGACAAAGGTGCCAAACCCGCCAAGCGCATTTCCTACGGTGCGCGGGCCATCACGGCCGGCGGCCTGCTGTCCCTGCCCAAGACGGTGTTCCCAGGCGGGGCGCTGGTCGGCTGCGATGCCGGTTACCTCAATGCCAGCCGCATCAAAGGTGCGCACGCCGCCATCAAGACCGGCATGTTGGCCGCCGAAGCGGCCTTCGACGCGTTGGCGAGCGGTCGCCAGCATGACGAGCTGACGGCCTATCCGGAGGCCTTCAACGAATCGTGGCTGCATACCGAACTCAACAAGGCACGCAACTTCAAACAGTGGTTCAAGAAGGGCCGTACGGTCGGCACGCTGATGACCGGCATCGAGCAATTCGTGCTCAAAGGCAACATCCCCTGGACGATCCACCGCGACAAGCCCGACCACGTCTACCTGAAGCCGGCCGCCGAGTGCAGGCCCATCGACTATCCGAAGCCCGACGGCGTCCTGACCTTCGACCGGCTCTCCAGCGTCTTCATCAGCAACACCAACCACGAAGAGAACCAGCCCGCCCACCTGACGCTCAAGGACGCCACGGTCCCGGTCAACGTGAACCTGGCCAAGTTCGCCGGACCCGAGGGTCGCTACTGCCCGGCGGGCGTGTACGAATTCGTGCCCGACGAATCCAAGGGCGGCAGCGCCCAACGCCTGCAGATCAACGCCCAGAACTGCGTGCACTGCAAGACCTGCGATATCAAGGACCCGACGCAGAACATCGTCTGGGTCACGCCCGAAGGCGGTGGCGGCCCGAACTACGCCGGCATGTAGGCGGCCGCGTCATCCTGATCTGAAAGGGGCCAACCGGCCCCTTTTTTCATGGCCCCTGTCGATCCTGCGACGACCCCCGGCGATGCACGCACGTTACAGTTCACGCTTCCCCTGGAGGTCAATCCATGAACATCGTGATCACCGGTGGCGCCGGTTTTCTGGGCGCGCGTCTGGCGCGCACCCTGCTCGCCCAAGGCCCGCTGGCGCTGGCGGGCGCAGCACCGCAGCCCATTTCCCGCATCACCCTGGTCGACCGGGCCCAGCCGCCGGCCGACTTGCTGGCCGACTCGCGCGTCGCCACCGTCGTGGGCGACCTGAACGACCTGCTGCGACCGGGACCGTCCGGAACGATGGCCATCGCCGCCGACACCCAGTTGGTATTTCACCTCGCGGCTGCGGTCAGCGGCGAATGCGAGGCTGATTTCGATCTCGGCATGCGAAGCAACCTGGACGCGACCCGTGCCCTGCTTGAGGCCTGCCGCACCCTGAAGACCGGCCCGACCTTCGTGTTCGCGAGCTCGCTGGCGGTCTTCGGCAAGGCGCCTGGGCAGTCCCTGCCCGAGGTGATCGAGGACAACACCCTGCCCACTCCGCAAAGCAGCTATGGCATCCAGAAGTTCATCGGGGAACAACTCGTGGCCGATTACGCACGCAAAGGCTTTGTGCGTGGGCGCAATGTGCGTCTGATGACGGTCAGCGTGCGCCCGGGCAAGCCCAACGGTGCGGCGTCGAGCTTCCTCAGCGGCATGATCCGCGAACCGCTGGCCGGTCAGCGCGCCGTCTGCCCGGTACCCGCGGACGTTGCAGTGGCACTGTCGTCGCCCGGACGCACGATCGACGGCTTGATCCGTGCGGCGCAGACCACCGATGCGGACTGGGGCCCGCTGACCGCCATGAATTTGCCCGCCCTGCGCACCAGCGTGCGCGAAATGGCCGAGGCGCTGGGCCGCGTGGCCGGCTCCGCGGCCGCCAATCTGCTGGACTGGACGCCTGATCCCGCGATCATTCGCGTCGTCAGCACCTGGCCCGGCGCCATCGCAGCGACCCGCGCACGCGCTCTCGGCCTGCTGCCCGACTCCAGCTTCGAAGCCATCATTCGCGACTACATTCGCGAAAACCCGGATGCGATCCGCCTGCCCGTGCAGCCATAATCAAAGTTGTATGACGACTTTCGGGCGCATCTGACTCGATCAGATGTCCGAGGGTTGCCACCGTTTAAACCAAGGAGACTTTCATGAAATTGAGCAAACTGGTGTTGGGCCTGAGTCTGGCTCTGGGCTTTGTGGCCGCAGCCTCGGCACAGACCACAATGAAGATCAGCATTTCGACGGCCCAGAACTCGCACCAGGGCATTGCCATCGACACCTTTGCCAAGGAAGTCGAGAAGCGCACCGGTGGCCGCTACAAGATCCAGACGTTCTACAACGGCGCGCTGGGCGGCGAACGCGAATCGATCGAGGCGGTGCAGCTGGGCACGCAGGAACTGGCCTTCAGCTCCACCGGACCGGTGCCCAATTTTGTGCCCGAAGCCAAGATCCTGGACGTGCCTTTCCTGTTCCGTGACAAGGCACATGCCCGCGCCGTGCTGGACGGCCCGATCGGCCAGGAAATGCTGGTCAAGTTCGACGCCAAGGGATTCAAGGCGCTGGCCTGGGCCGAGAACGGTTTCCGCCACATGACCAACAGCAAGCGCCCCGTCAATGTGCCCGAAGATTTGAAGGGCCTGAAGATGCGCACCATGGAGAACCCGGTGCACATTGCCGCCTACAAGGGCTTTGGCATCGTGACGACGCCCATGGCCTTCCCGGAAGTGTTCACCGCCCTGCAGCAGGGCACGGTCGATGGCCAGGAAAACCCGCTGTCGGTCATCATCTCGGCCAAGTTCGATCAGGTCCAGAAGCACCTCTCCCTGACCGGCCACGTGTATTCGCCCGCCATTTTCCTGATGAACAAGGCGGCTTACGAAAAGCTCAGCGCAGCCGACAAGCAAGCCTTCATCGACGCCGCCAAGGAAGGCACCAAGGCCAACCGTGCCCGCGTCGACGAGGACGATGCCAAAGGTGTGGCCGACCTGCGCGCCAAGGGCATGACCGTCATTGATAACGTGGACAAGGCCAAGTTCGTCACTGTGCTGGCACCGGTGAACGCCGAGTTCGAAAAGCAGTTCGGCAAGGCCAACATCGACCGGATTCGCGCCGTCAAGTAGTTCCCGCTCCACTGTCCGGACCACGCCCGAAGTTCTCCGACTTTCGGGCGTTTTCATTCCTGAACCTTCAGCCCAGGCGGCCCCTATCGTGAAAGACACTTTTCTCCGGATCGAACGCATGACCAGCACGCTGTCGATGCTGGCGGCCTGCGCCATGCTGGCACTGGCCGCGAGCCTGGGCGTGTTCCAGATCATCACCCGCTTCGTGCTCGAAACCCCGGCCGAGTGGTCCGAAGTCATGATCCGCTTCAGCCTGATCTGGATGGTCTTTCTCGGCATTCCGACGGCGTTTCGCCAGGGCGCCATGGTCAGCGTGGATGTGCTCTACCGCTGGAGCCCGCCGGCCCTGCGGCGCGTGCTCGACTGGATCGTCTGCCTCGCCGCGCTGGTGCTGATCGCCGTCATCATCTGGTGGGGCTGGGACTATGCCAACCGCGGCAAGGTGCAGACCATGATCGGTCTTGAAGATGTGTCCATGTTCTGGGCCTATCTGGCGATGCCGGTCGGCGGCGTGTTCAGCATTCTCGGCATCATCGGCAACCTGCTGGATCCGCAGCGCCTTGAACTGGAGACCGCGCAATGAGCACCCCTGGACCGCTCCAAGGCGCGAGGGCCCCCTTGGGGGGCAGTGCAGGCGCGCAGCGCCAAACGTGGGGGCTCCTATGACCGCCGCGATGCTTTCAACGATGGTGCTGTGCTTTGCACTCACCGTCTCGGTCGCGGTGTCGATCGGTCTGGCCTCGATCCTGGGCATCCAGGTTGGCAACGCCAACATGCTGATCTCCGTGAAGGAGATGTTCAACGCGATCAACAAGTTTCCGCTGGCCGCGATTCCCTTCTTCATCCTGGCCGGCAACATCATGGAAACCGGTGGCATTTCCCGCCGGCTGGTGGAGTTTGCCAAGAGCCTGGTCGGTGGTGTGCAGGGCGGCCTGCCCATGACCTGCGTGCTGACCTGCATGATCTTCGCGGCCGTGTCGGGCTCGTCGGTGGCCACGACGTTCGCCATCGGCACCATCCTGATTCCGGCGCTGATCAAACACGGCTACCCCACCACCTGGGCCGCCGCCTTGCAGGCCACCAGCGCCGAACTCGGCGTGATCATCCCGCCGTCGATTCCGATGATCCTGTACGGCGTGAGCGCCGAGGTCTCGATCGGCGAACTCTTCATCGCCGGCTTCGGCCCCGGCATCCTGATCGGCCTGGCGTTGATGGCTTTCGTCTGGGTCTATTGCCGCATCAAGGGCTGGGGCAAGAACGATGGCGACGGCCGCCTGGGCGTGGGCAAGGCCACCTGGCAGGCCGGCTGGGCGCTGCTGATGCCGGTCATCATCCTCGGTGGCATCTACGGCGGGGTCTTCACGCCGACCGAAGCATCGGCCGTGGCCGTCTTTTATGCGCTCGTCGTTGGCCTGCTGATCTACCGCGAAATCAAGCTCGCCGATCTCGCCATCATCCTGCGCAAGTCGGTGCTGTCCAGCGCGGTGATCATGTTCATCATCGCCAACGCCGGGCTGTTTGCCTTCCTGATCACGCGCGCCGGCGTGCCCGATGCCATCGGCCACTGGTTGGAGGATGTTCTGAAAACCCCGGCCTATTTCCTGCTGGGCGTGAACGCGGCGCTGTTCCTGATCGGCATGTTCATCGAGACCAGCGCGGCCATCATCGTGCTGGCACCGATCCTGGCGCCGGTGGCCATGCACTTCGGGATCGACCCGGTGCACTTCGGCCTGATCATGGTGGTGAACCTGGCCTTGGGCATGATCACGCCGCCTTTCGGCGTGAACCTGTTTGCCGCCTGCACGGTGGCGCGCATCTCGCTGGACCGCATGATCAAGGACCTGATTCCCTTCGTGTTGGTGATCCTCGCCTGCCTGATGGTGATCACCTATGTGCCCGGCCTCTCGCTGGGCTTGCGGGACCTGGTCTACGCCCGGTAGGTCGACGCCGGCCCAGCGGTAGAATCCAGCCTTGTCAGGAGAGAGCCGGCCCCAAGGGCTGGCCGCCGAAGGCGCAGGAGGCTCCGCAAGGAGTCCTGAACGCTCAGGCAAAAGGACTGACAAGCGTCTGAAAGGACGTTTCCTCACTGGAGAGAGTCTCCGCGGGTGCAAGCCGGCGGGGTCCACCGAAGGAGCAACCCGCAGCCCGCCGCTGTGCCCCAGGCACGGTGACGCAGGCCCGGCGAATCTCTCAGGTAAAGCGGACAGAGAGGGCAGCCCATGGCATGCGTGCCATGTTTCGAGTTTGCCCCGCAGGAGAATTGCATGTCCGCACCCCATGACACCCCTTTGCTCACCACCCCGCTGAATGCGCTGCATGTGGAGCTCGGTGCCCGCATGGTGCCGTTTGCCGGCTATTCGATGCCGGTGCAATACCCGGCCGGCCTCATGGCCGAACACCACCACACCCGCACCGCCGCCGGCCTGTTCGACGTCTCGCACATGGGCCAGCTGCGTCTGGTGGGTGCTGACGCCGCAGCCGCGTTCGAGACCCTGATTCCCATGAACGTGATCGGTCTGCAAGCCGGCAAGCAGCGCTACGGGCTGCTGCTCAATGACGAAGGCGGCATCCTCGATGACCTGATGTTCGTCAACCGGGGCGCAGACCTCTTTGTCATCGTCAATGGCGCCTGCAAGGCTGGCGACATCGCCCACATCCAGGCCCGGATCGGCCAGCGTTGCGACGTCATCCCGATGCCGGAGCGCGCGCTGCTGGCCTTGCAGGGCCCGCAGGCGGTCGCCGCCTTGTCGCGCATGGTGCCCGGTGTCGAGAAACTGGTCTTCATGACCGGTGGCAGTTTCAGTTGGGCCGGCGCGGACCTGTTCATCACGCGCAGCGGCTACACCGGCGAAGACGGTTTCGAGATTTCGGTGCCCAACGACCATGCCGAGGCGCTGGCGCGTGCCCTGCTGGCGCAACCCGAGGTCAAGCCCGTGGGCCTGGGCGCGCGCAACTCGCTGCGCCTGGAAGCCGGCCTGTGCCTGTACGGCAACGACATCGACACCACCACCACGCCGGTCGAGGCCGCCCTGAACTGGGCGATGCAGAAGGTGCGCCGCTCGGGCGGTGCGCGCGCCGGCGGCTTTCCCCGGTGCGGACACGGTGCTGGGGCAACTGGACGGAAGTCTGCCGCTGACGCGCGTTCGTGTCGGGCTGGTGGCCACCGAGCGGGTGCCGGTGCGCGAGCACGTGAAGCTGGAAAACATGGACGGGCAGACCGTCGGCGAAGTCACCAGCGGCCTGCTCTCGCCCACGCTGAACCGGCCGATCGCCATCGCCTATGTCGAACCCGATTACGCGGCCGCGGGCACGGAACTGTTTGCCATGGTGCGCGGCAAGCCGGTGCCGATGGTCGTGACGCCAACCCCCTTCGTCCCGACCCGCTACCACCGCGGCTGAGCGCCGGCTTGGACCGCGTCCCCTGTCACGCTTCCCTTATATTGGCCCCCTGATCATTTTCCCCGGAGAACCCCATGAGCATGAAGTACACCGAAGACCACGAATGGATCTGCATCGACGGCGACATCGCCACCGTCGGCATCACCCACCATGCCCAGGACGCCCTGGGCGACGTGGTGTTCGTGGACCTGCCCGAAGTGGGCGCGACCATTGCGCAGAAGGAAGTCGCCGGCGTGGTCGAGTCCGTCAAGGCCGCCGCCGACGTGTACATGCCCGTGAGCGGTGAAGTCACTGAGGTGAACGAAGCCCTGCGCGCCGACCCCTCCTTGGCCAACAGCGACCCGCTGGGCGCGGGCTGGTTCTTCAAGGTGAAGCTGTCCGACGCCGGTGAAGTCGCCGCGCTGCTGGATGAGACCGCCTACACCGCGTTCGCCGCCAACGCCTGACCGGCAAAGCCTTGGTTGCGGGGCATTCCGCGGAGTGCCCCGTGCCCAACGTTTTGACCGGAGCCCTCCATGCTGATGCCAACCGCCCTGCCCTTGGGCGATCTCGAAAACCCTTCTGAATTCATCGCCCGCCACATCGGCATCAGCGCCGCGGACGAGGCCCACATGCTGTCGGTCATCGGCGAGGCCTCGCGCCGCGCGCTGATCGATTCCATCGTGCCGCGGTCGATTGCACGTGCCCGACCCATGGAACTTCCCGCGGCCGTGACCGAAGCCGCCGCGCTGGCCGAACTCAAGGCGATGGCACAGAAGAACCAGGTGCTCAAGAGCTTCATCGGCCAGGGCTACTACGGCACGCACACGCCGGGCGTCATCCTGCGCAACATCCTGGAAAACCCCGCCTGGTACACCGCCTACACGCCGTATCAGGCCGAGATCTCCCAGGGCCGTATGGAAGCGCTGGTGAACTTCCAGACAATGGTGACCGACCTGACCGGCATGGACATCGCCAACGCCTCGATGCTGGACGAAGCCACCGCCGCCGCCGAAGCCATGACGCTGGCCCGGCGCTCGGTCAAGGCCAAAGGCGACGTGATCGTGGTGGCCGGTGACTGCCACCCGCAGACCATCGAAGTCATCCAGACCCGCGCGAAGCCGCTGGGCCTGACCGTGAAGCTGGCCAACTCGGCACAGGAGTGGGCCGAAGCGCTCGCGGGCGACGACTACTTCGCCGTGCTGGCGCAGTACCCGTCCACCAGCGGCCGCATCGATGACCTGCGCGCGGATGTGGCGACGGTGCATGGCAAACAGGCCGCCTTCATCGTGGCCGCCGACCTGCTGGCGCTCACGCTGCTGGTGCCGCCGGGCGAGTTCGACGCCGACATCGTGGTCGGCACCACCCAGCGCTTCGGCATGCCCATGGGCGCGGGCGGCCCCCACGCCGCGTACATGGCCTGCCGCGACGCCTTCAAGCGCTCCCTGCCGGGCCGCCTGGTGGGCGTGAGCGTGGACGTGCATGGCAACCCGGCCTACCGGCTGGCGCTGCAGACGCGCGAGCAGCACATCCGCCGCGAAAAGGCCACCTCCAACATCTGCACCGCGCAGGTGCTGCCGGCCGTGGTGGCCAGCATGTACGCGGTCTACCATGGACCGCAGGGCTTGATCCGCATCGCGCAGCGCGTGGCCGCCTTCACCGCCGTGCTGGCCGCCGGGTTGCAACAGCTGGGCCACGCGCTGACCAGTACCTCCGCCTTCGACACTTTGACCGTGAAGGCCGCCGACGCGGCACAAGCCAGAGCCATCCTGGCCAAAGCGGCGGCCAGAGGCGCCAACCTGAAGCTGTCGTGGGGTCAGTACGTGAGCCTGTCGCTGGACGAAACCACCACACGCGACGACATCACCCTGCTGTGGTCTGTCTTCGCGAACGAGGGCCAGACGCTGCCCGCGTTCGATGCGTTCGAAAACGGCATCGAGCCCCTGATCCCGGCCGGGCTGCGCCGCACCAGCGCCTTCCTCACCCACCCGGTGTTCAACCGCTACCACTCCGAGACCGGCATGCTGCGCTACATCCGCGCGCTGTCCGACAAGGACCTGGCGCTGGACCGCAGCATGATCCCGCTGGGCAGCTGCACCATGAAGCTCAACGCCACCAGCGAGATGATCCCCATCACCTGGCCCGAGTTCGCCAACGTCCATCCCTTTGCGCCAGCCGACCAGTTGCAGGGCTACAAGGAACTTGACGAGCAGCTGCGCGCCTGGCTGTGCCAGGCCACCGGCTACGCCGGCATCAGCCTGCAGCCCAACGCCGGCTCGCAGGGTGAGTACGCCGGCCTGCTGGCCATCCAGGCCTGGCATGCCTCGCGCGGTGATGCCCACCGCACCATCTGCCTGATCCCCTCGTCCGCCCACGGCACCAACCCGGCCAGCGCCCAGATGGCGGGCATGCAAGTGGTGGTGACGAAGTGCGACGAAAACGGCAACGTGGACATGGCCGACCTGCAAGCCAGTTGCGAGCAGCACAGCGCGAACCTGTCGTGCGTGATGATCACCTACCCCAGCACCCATGGCGTGTTCGAAACCACGGTGAAAGACCTCTGCGCGCTGGTGCACCGCCATGGCGGTCGCGTGTACGTGGACGGCGCCAACATGAACGCGCTGGTCGGCGTGGCCGCGCCGGGCGAGTTCGGCGGCGACGTGAGCCACCTGAACCTGCACAAGACCTTCTGCATCCCGCACGGCGGCGGCGGCCCGGGCGTGGGCCCGGTGTGCGTGGTCGAAGACCTGGTGCCCTTCCTGCCGGGGCATGCGACCGGCGACGTTCCCGGCGGCGTGGGCGCTGTCAGCGCTGCCCCGCTGGGCAACGCGGCCGTGCTGCCGATCAGCTGGATGTACATCCGCATGATGGGCGCCGACGGCCTGCAGCACGCCACCGAAGCCGCCATCCTGGCCGCCAACTACATCAGCAAGCGGTTGAAAGACCACTACCCCACGCTCTACGCCAGCGAGAACGGCCATGTGGCCCATGAATGCATCCTGGACCTGCGCGGCCTGAAAGACACCAGCGGCGTGATGGCCGAGGACGTGGCCAAGCGCCTGATGGACTACGGCTTCCACGCCCCCACGCTGAGCTTTCCCGTGCCCAACACGCTGATGGTGGAGCCCACCGAAAGCGAAACGCTGGCCGAGCTGGACCGCTTCATCGACGCCATGATCGCCATCCGCGAGGAGATTCGCCAGATTGAAAATGGCGTCTGGCCGCAGGACAACAACCCGCTCAAGCACGCCCCCCACACGGCCGAAAGCCTGATGACGGCCGAGTGGACGCGACCCTACCCGCGCGACGTCGGTTCCGCGACGGCCGGCCGCAAGCAGGCCCTGGGCGCGGTGAAATACTGGCCGCCGATCGGCCGCGTGGACAACGTCTACGGCGACCGCAACCTGTTCTGCAGCTGCGTGCCGGTGTCCGAAGACGCCTGAATTACTACGCTATTCATAGCAAACAATGACCAAATCGCGATGGCTTCTGGTCATTTTTGTTCATATTTCCGACTGAACAGCCGCTTCAAACCGCCTTCGGTCGCGTCGGGCGGCGCTACGGGCCCTGGCGGGTCAGCAATCCCGCCTTCAAGGCCGCCGCCATGTCGGATGGCAGCGTCTGCACCCCTTTCACCACGCCGGGGCCACCGTCCTGCCAGCGAATCGAGAACTCACGATCCGCCTCGCGCCGCCCCGGCCGGACCACCGCCACATCCACCACGACCTCCGTGCCGCCTTCGATGAGGGCGGCCGACGACAGCAGCTTGACCGTGGGGCCCAGCTCCCGCACGGTCAGCACGATCAGCAGGTCCGATCCGGGGGGCACGGCAAACGCCGTGACGCCTGCGTCCGCGCGGGCCACCGCCGCGGAAGGAAAGCAGCCGCCATCGGCAAAGAAGCGGGTGATGCCCTGCGCCGCAGCCGCTTCACGCTCGGGCACGTCTTTCTGGTCCGCGCGCCACTGGATGCGCCAGAACACCGAAGCCTTCAGGGCTGCCTGCGGCTGGCAGACCGGCGCCTGGTCCGGTGGCGTCAGCGTGACCTGGGTCGTGGCCGTGCCCGCGCACGCGCCCAGCAACGCAGCCGCCACCAGCGAAGCGACCAGGGGCAGGGAACGAAACCAACTTTGCATGGGTAGCCTCCTGTCGGGTTTCAACGCTCTGGCGCGGCCTTGGCCGTTCCATCTTTCGCCAGGGTCCCGGAACCATCCGCGCAGAAGCCTTCGTGGAACGTCACCGTGCCGCGCGGCACATGTCCATCAAACGACAACGCAAAAAAGACCTCCGGCGGCACGCCCTCAAGCACCAGTTCCTGCGTATTGCGGAAGCCGAATTGCTGGTAGTAGCCCGGATGCCCCACCAGACAGCAGCCTTGCGCCCCCAGGGCTTTCAGGCGCGCCAGGCCTTCCTGAATCAGCGCCCGGCCGACGCCCTGCCGCTGAAACGGCGGCAGCACCGACACCGGACCCAGGCCGTACCAGGCCGGCGTGCCATCCGACAGCACCACGGGCGAAAATCCGATGTGGCCGATGACGCGGCCCCCAGACTCGGCGACGAGCGACACCGTGAGCGCTCCGGCCGCGCGCAGGGCAGCGACGATGAAATGCTCCGTCTGCTGGCTGATCGCCAGGGACTCGAAGGCGGCCATGGTCACCTCGGTGATCGCGCCGACGTCGGCCGGGGTTTCGTTGCGCAGGGTGAAGGTCACCGTCATGGGCTATCTCTTTCCTTGTTACTTTCCAGGGCCAGGCGCTTGTTGCTCGCCCCGTTGTGCCGAATGGGAGCGAATGAAGGCCTGCACCTCGGCACTGATGCGCGGCTGTTCCACCGCGATCAGCAAATGCCCGCCGCGCTCGAAGCCACGCAGGCGCGCACCGGGAATGGTAGCCGCCGCGAACTCCGCATTGCGATAGAGCTGCAGCGTGTCATCCGTGGCATGAAAAATCAGGGTGGGCACGCGAATGGCGGCAATGCGCTCGTTGGGCATGGCCGCGCGATTGTCCAGCGCCACACCGGCGTAGCGCGGTTCGACGGGGTTCATGAAGTCGATGACCTGGTCCACGACCTGCCGCTGCCCGGGAGCAAGCCCCGCGATGACCTCGTCGCTGGCACCCATGAGCTTCATGAGCGGCTTGCGCAGCGCGGTACTGACGCCCCAGTAGGCGAAGTCGTACTTGAAGATCATCTTCAGCAAATCGCCCGAGCGGTTCGCCTCGGCTTGCTGCGCATCGGAGGACGACGCCACGCCGCACGACAGCAGCACCAGCGACTGCACCCGCTCGGGGTATTTCAGCGCGAAGAACAGCGCAGAAGGCCCGCCCTGCGACAGCGCGACCACCGCCGTCTGCCGGATGCCAAGGTGGTCCAGCAGGCGGGCATAGGCATCGGCCTGCGTTTCGAAGGTCGCGCCCGAGGGCAACGTCGAGCGCAGGTAGCCGTATCGCGACGGCGCGATCCAGCGAAAACCATCGCCAATCACGGCGCTGGCGATCAGCGCACCCTGATCGAAACCGCCGCCACTGCCATGCACCACGAGCACCCGCGTGCCCGAACCACCCTGCACGTATTCGATGCGCTCGTCGCCCATGTCAATGAACTGGCTTTGCCCCGCGATGCGGTCGTACGCGCGGCCCATCTGCCACAGGTACACGCCTGAGATGGCGATGGCCCCTGCTGTCAACGCCAGCGCGATCCATCGAAGGAAAGACAGGGTGGGTACCCGTACCGTCTGTGGATGCGGTTTCGCGGCACGAGCGGCCCGTCGAAGGTCCGTCACTTTCGACTCCAGACCAGGCCAGCCAGGACCAGCATCAGAGCGGCCAGCACGACGGTGATGGCGGCGAAAGCGAACGAAGCAAAAAGGCGGGCAACAGGTTTCATGCGGATGCGATGCCGAATGTTCGGTTGGCCGGATTCGCGCCGTTTCCAGCGCGCAAGCCGTGCGATGAAGGCTTGGACAACATCGCTACTGTCCCACGTTCGTTCGGCGCGGGTTCTGATCCAGCACATGCTTGAGGTTCTTCAGGACTTCCCGCATGGACCGGGAATGCACGCCAGCCAGGTTCATCACCTTGCCCAGGCAATACACCAGCCAGCCGTGCGCCTCGACTTCGAGCTGGTAGCTGACCCGGGTCTGCGCGCCCAGCGGCTCCAGCCGCCACTCCCCAAAACCGTCGATGAAACCGCCCCCGTAGCGCATCCGGATCCGGGTCGGCACCTCCACCGCTTCAACCCGGCACACAAAAGATCGCCCGCCGGATGGGCGCATTTCCACTTCGGTGCCCAGCAGTTCCCCACCTGTGCTCGCTACACGAACGCCGAGCGACCGGGGCCACCAACGCGGATAGCCGGCGACGTCCGCCAGCACCGGCCATACCTCGCTCACCGTGGCGTGGATCGTGATTTCATCGGTTGCCTGAATCGGTGTGCTGGGCATGGCGGGTTCTCCATGGCCGTATTGTCGATCCGGGTGGCGAGGAATCCGATCCCTTTCGCCCCACCGCGACAGCACGTCCGCCCGGCTTCCCGGACAATCAACCCTTTATCGTCGGTCCATTGACCGACCCGTCCAGCAAAGGAGTCCGTCTTGCCGTTGCCGCCGCCAGCGCCCCGCGCCCCCCAGCACACCCGCACCACCGTATTCCGTGGCTACCGCCGCGATGACGGACTGTGGGACATCGAGGGCGAACTGCTCGACACCAAGAGTGTGCCGTTCGAGATCCCGGGTGACGGCGTCTGGCAGCCCGGTGAGGCGATCCATGGCCTGAAGATTCGCGTGACCATCGACCCGGCCTTCACGGTGCGCGACATCGCCGTAAGCATGGACGACGTGCCGCACCCGGAGTGCCCGCAGGCGCAGGCGCCGATGCGCCGCATGATCGGCGCCACCATGGGCCCGGGCTGGCGCAAGGCGATCGAGACCCACCTGGGCGGCGTCCAGGGCTGCGCCCACCTGCGCGAGTTGTTGTTCAACATGGCCACGGCCGCCTATCAGACCCTGCCCGATGAGGCCGAGCCGGCCGACCCGGCGCGCCCCCCGCACCACCTGGGCAAATGCCTGGCCTGGGACTTCGCCGGGCCGGTGGTGGCGCGCCACCACCCGATGTTCTTCCGCCCACCGGCCGCCAAGCCGGCTGCCTGAGCCGGCATGAGCCGCCGGGCCGCTCCCAAGGCGAATAGCACCGCCGTGCGCAACACGGAGCTTGCCCGGTGACCCGCGCCCGAAGTCCGGCGCCCTGGCAGCGGATTCACGACGCCATTCACCGGCGCACCGCGCACCTGCCGCCCACGGTGCGGGGCCTGCTGTGGTCGGCCAGCGCCGGCCTGATCTTCAGCGTGCTCAATGCGCTGATGCGCGCGCTGGCCTTGCACCTGGACCCGTTCCAGGCGCAGTTCCTGCGCTACCTGTTCGGCCTGCTGGTGCTGCTGCCGCTGGTGGCGCGCAGCGGCAGCCTGCGGGCCTGGTGGCCCAAGTCGGTGCGAGGGCAGTTCATCCGCGGGGCCCTGCACACCGCCGGGCTGGTGCTGTGGTTTCTGGCGCTGCCGCGCATTCCGCTGGCCGACATGACCGCCATCGGATTTACCGGGCCGCTGTTCATCATGATCGGCGCCTGGCTGTTCTTCAAGGAACCGATGCACTGGGAACGCTGGGTCGCCGTCGGCCTGGGCTTTGCGGGGGTGATGATCGTGGTGGGCCCGAGGCTGTCGATCGGCCAAGGCGGCGGCGGACTCTGGCATCTGGTGATGCTGGGCTCGGCGCCGCTGTTCGCGGCGTCCTTCCTGGTGACCAAGGCGCTGACGCGCTACGAGACCACCGGCACCATCCTGCTGTGGCAGGCGATCACGGTGACGCTGCTGAGCCTGCCGCTGGCCCTGCCCGGCTGGCAGGCGCCCACGCCGTGGCAGTGGGTGGGTTTTCTGGCCTGCGGCGTGCTGGGCAGCGCCGGCCATTACTGCCTGACGCGCTCGTACCACGTCGCCGACATTTCGGCCACGCAATCGGCCAAGTTTCTGGATCTGCTCTGGTCGGCCCTGATGGGCTGGCTGCTGTTCAGCGACCTGCCCACCGCCAGCACCCTGCTGGGCGGCGTGATCATCAGCGCGGCCACGCTGTGGCTGGCGCGACGCGAGGCGCGGCGGGCCCGGTAACGCTTCACAATCGATAGCGGCTCATGGCCGTTCGACGCTGCGTAAATCCGAATTTGTCGTGAAAAAGCAGCCCCTCAGGGCACAGGGACAGCCAGGGTCGCCAGGCTGCGGTCGTGCTCGGCCAGCAGTTCCATGAAGCGCGCGGCGACGGGGGACAGGGTGCGGCCTTGAGCCAGGCGCAGCCAAAGCGCACGCGCAGGCCCAGTTCGACGCCGGGCAGGCACACCAGTTGCCCGGCCGCCACTTCAGCGGCCACCATGAACGCCGGCATCAGCGAAATGGCGTGGCTGTGGCGCAGCACATCCTTGAGCATGCCCGACAGGTCGCATTCCACCGCCAGCAGACCGCGCTTTTGCTGCTGGGCGCGCAGGTGGGCAGGGAGCAGGTCTTGCAGCACGCTGGCAAAAGCCGGAGTGAGGCTGGGCCCGGCCACCGGGTAGCCGAAGACGTCGGCCAAGGTGGGCGAGGCCATCAGGGTCAGCGGGTGGCGGGGTCGGCAGACGGGCACCATGGCGTGCTCGGTGAGACCCTGCACGGCAAAGTCCTCCATCTGCTGCACCTGGCTGAGCTCGACCACGATGATGTCGACGTCACGGGCACGGGCGCGGTCGGGCAGTTCCTGCCACGGGGCCAGGATGGTCTTCAGGCGCAGGCCCGGGTGGGCGAAATTGAGTTGGCCGATGGGCGGGCCCACCAGCGCCGAGCCGCCGTAGGGCCCCACGCCGATGCGAAGCTCGCCCAGCTCCAGCCCGCGGGTCAGCGCGATGTCGCGGTCCAGGTCGCGGGTGACGGTGTCGAGCAGGCGCGCATGGGTGAGCAACAGGTGGCCGATGTCGGTGGGCACGATGGCACCACGGTTGCGCTCCAGCACCGCCGCGCCGACTTCTGACTCCAGCGCCTGAATGCTGCGCGACAGGGCGGGCTGGGTCAGGTGCACCGCCTCGGCGGCACGGCTGAAACTGCCGTGTTCGACCACGGCGATGAGGTGGCGCAACTGGCGTAGCTCCATGTATGAGTCCTAATTATCAAATCAATGTTTCGAATGCATTGGACAAATAGTACCGGAGATCGGATCATCCGGCAATGCGCCTCACAGAAGGCGTTTCCCACCTGGAGACAAAACATGACGCCCCAATCCTTTGACTACGTCATCGTCGGCGCCGGCTCGGCCGGCTGTGTGCTGGCCGCGCGCCTGAGCGAGGACCCGAACGTGACGGTCTGCTGGAAGCTGGCGGCCCGGATAAGAGCGTGCTGATCCATGCGCCAGCTGGCGTGGTGGCCATGGTGCCCACGAAGATCAACAACTACGCCTACGAGACCGTGCCCCAGCCCGGCCTGAACGGCCGCAAGGGCTACCAGCCGCGCGGCAAGACCCTGGGCGGCTCCAGCTCGATCAACGCCATGCTCTACGTGCGCGGCAACCGGTGGGATTACGACCACTGGGCCTCGCTGGGCAACCCCGGCTGGTCGTACGAAGAGGTGCTGCCGCTGTTCAAGCGCTCGGAGCACAACGAGCAGTTTCAGGATGCCTTCCACGGTCAGGGCGGTCCGCTGAACGTGACCTACCAGCAGCACCAGAGCCCCGTCAACCAGCTGTTCCTGCAAGCCGCCGCAGCCAACGGCATCGCGATGAATCCGGACTACAACGGTGCGGAGCAGGCCGGCGCGTTCCAGTACCAGGTCACGCACAAGAACGGCGAGCGTTGCAGCGCGGCCAAGGCCTTCCTCACGCCCAACCTGTCGCGCCCCAATCTCAAGGTCATCACCCACGCGGTCTCGGCCAAAGTGACGCTGGAAGGCCGGCGCGCCACGGGCGTGGCCTACCACCAGGACGGCGCCTTGCAGACCGTGCAGGCGCGGCGCGAAGTGATCCTTTCCGCCGGCGCCTTCGGTTCCCCGCAGCTGCTGCAGCTCTCGGGTATCGGCTCGGCGGCCGATCTGCAGAAGCTCGGCATCGCCGTGGCGCACGACCTGCCCGGCGTGGGCCAGAACCTGCAGGATCACATCGACTACGTGCAGACCTGGCGAGTGCCCAGCCACACCGACACCTTCGGCCTGTCGCTGCGCGGCTCGGCCAGGGTCACCGGCGCCATGCTGGAGTGGAAAAACAAGCGCACCGGCATGGTCACCAGCACCATCGCGACCTGCGGGGCCTTCTTGCGCTCGGCACCCGAGGTGGCGGTGCCCGACCTGCAACTGGTCTTCGTGCTGGGCATCGTCGATGACCACGCGCGCAAGATGCACATGGGCCACGGCATTTCCTGCCACGTCGACCTGTTGCGCCCGCACAGCCGAGGCACCGTCAGCCTGGCCAGCACCAACCCCCACGACGCCCCGCTGATCGACCCGAGGTTCTTCTCGGACGAACGCGACCTGCCGGTGCTGGTCAAAGGCGGCCAGATGCAGCAGCGCATCATCGAGTCGAAGCCCTTCGACCCGATCCGCGGCAAGATGCTGTACTCGGCGCGTATCGACGATCCCGCCGGCATGGCGCAGGACATCCGCAACCGCGCCGACACCCAGTACCACCCGGTGGGCACCTGCAAGATGGGCCCCGACAGCGACCCCATGGCCGTGGTGGATGCCCAGCTGCGCGTGCGCGGCGTGCAGGGCCTGCGTGTCGCCGATGCGTCCATCATGCCGACGCTCATCGGCGGCAACACCAATGCCCCCAGCATCATGATCGGCGAAAAGCTGGCTGATCTCTTGCGTTCCAACGCCTGAACGCATTCCAACAACTTCAATCCTTCCAGGAGACTCCCATGAACCAGACCATGAACAAGACCCTGGGCAGCGCGCTGCTCATCACCCTGCTGGCCCTCGCCGGCTGCGGCAAGAACCCGGGCGTCGGCGGCACCGCCGGCGACGCCGAAGTGGCCACGCAAAAGGCCAATGAACTGATCGCCCAGGAGCTGAACCTGGCCGATCCCCAGGACTTCGAGGACGCCAAGCGCGGCTTCATCGCCGCGCCCGAAGGCAAGATCCTCGCGGCCGACGGCACCACGGTGCTGATCGACTTCGACGCCTACAAGTTCATCGATGGCAAGCCGCCCGCCACCGTCAACCCGAGCCTGTGGCGCCATGCCACGCTGAACAAGGGCGTGGGCCTGTACAAGGTGCGCGACGGCGTGCACCAGCTGCGCGGCTTCGACATCTCCAACATCACGCTGATCGACGGCAAGACCGGCTGGATCGTGGTGGACACGCTCACCGCCCGCGAAAGCGCGGCCGCGGCGCTGGCCTTTGCCCGCAAGCACCTGGGCAACAAGCCGGTGACCGCCATCGTGTTCACCCACAGCCATGCCGACCATTTTGGCGGCGCACTGGGCGTGGCGACGGCCCAGGAAATTGCCGAGCGCAAGATTCCGGTGATCGCGTCCGAGGGCTTCATCGAGGAAGCCACCAGCGAGAACATCCTGGTCGGCACCGCGATGGGAAGACGCTCGATGTACCAGTTCGGCAAGAACCTGACGCCTGGCCCCAAGGGCATCGTCGATACCGGCCTGGGCAAGAACATGGCCTATGGCGCCGTCGGCGTCCTGGAGCCGACCCAGCTCATCACCAAACAGACGCAGGAGCTGACGCTGGACGGCGTGCGCTTTGTCTTCCACAACGTGCCGGGTGCCGAAGCCCCGGCGGAAATGACCTTCTCGGTCCCCGAATACAAGGTTTACGGCGGCGCCGAAAACCTGGCGCAGACCATGCACAACCTGCTGCCGGTGCGTGGCGCCAAGGCGCGTGACGCCCTGCGCTGGTCCACCTACATGCAGGAAGCCCTGGACCAGCTCGGCGACGCCGAGGTCTATGTGGGCCAGCACAACTGGCCGGTCTGGGGCCAGGCCCGCATCCGCGAGTTCATCACCAAGCACCGCGACGTGTACAAGTACACCCATGACCAGACCGTGCGCCTGGCGAACGCCGGCCACACCCCGCGCGAGATCGCCGACCTGATCAAGCTGCCCAAGTCGCTGGCGTCCTACCCCAATACCCGCGGCTACTACGGCGACCTGCGCCACAACGTGAAGGCGGTTTACCAGCTGTACCTGGGTGCCTACGACGGCAACCCGGCCAACCTGAACCCGCTGCCGCCGCAGGAATCGGCCAAGCGTTACCTGGAGATCATCGGTGGCCCGGACAAGGCCGTGGCCACCGCGCAGGCGGCTTTCGACAAGGGTGACTTCCGCTGGGCGGCCGAACTGCTCAACCACGCCGTCTTCGGTGCGCCCGACAACAAGGCCGCCAAGGAGCTGCTGGCGCGCACCTACGACCAGATGGGCTACATGGCCGAGGCCGCCACCTGGCGCAACAGCTACCTGACGGCCGCCATGGAACTGCGCGACGGCCCGCCCAAGAAGGGCCTGGACCGCTCGTTCTTTATCGACATGCTGGCCCAGGCGCCGATCGAACGCTTCCTGGAGGCCATGGCCGCCGGCCTGAACGGCCCCGACGCCGAGGGCAAGGACCTGAAGATCAACCTGGTGCTGACCGACCAGAAGACTTCCTACGTGCTGTGGATCGAGAATGCCGTGCTGCACTTCAAGAAGGCACCGCCGGATGCCGGCGCCAACGCCACGCTGACGCTGACCAAGCCGATCTTCATCAAGATGATGGCCGGCACGGCGGGCGTGAAGGACACCCTGCTGAGTGACGACCTCAAGGTGGACGGCAGCAAGATCGACCTGGTGCGCTTCTTCAGCCTGATCGACAAGGCGCCGGGCACCTTCCAGATCGTGACCAAGTAATCCCGCCCCCATCCGGCACCAGAACTGCAAGCGACCCTTGCGGCGCCGGTGTCCCCAGCCAACACACAATGAATTGAGACAGACATGGAAGTGAAATTGAACGCAACCGCCGACCACGTGTTCGGCCTTCTGACGGACCCCCGGTGGCTGGAGGCGCGCAGTCTGGCCATGGGCGAACTGAGCGCGAAATGCTCGGCCCGAAAGAGTGGCGGTGTGCAGATCACGATGAAGCGGCGTGTGCACCGCGACTTGAACGCCATCGTTGCCAAGGTGATCAACCCCGACAGCGAAATCGAGATCGTCGAGAACTGGTCGGGCGACGCCAGCCGGCGCACCGCAACTTACACGCTCAGCCTCATCGGAAAACCCATCACGGTCACCGCGGATATTGAACTGGAAGCCGCAGGAAAGGCTTGCACTTACCGGATCAAGCACCTGGCGAAAGTGAAGGTGCCCCTGATCGGTGGCGTCATTGAAAAGTTCATGATCGGCGAGACCGAGAAAGGGTGTGCCGAAGAACTCACCTACCTCGCCGATTTCCTGAAGAAGAACAAATAGGCCGGACAGTCCGTCATTTCGCCATCGTGGCCACGTCGGCCCCCCGGAGATACCATGCCCGCCCTTTCAGTTATCGACCTCGCGATGTTCCTGCTGGAGACGCCCGAGCGTCCCTACAACATCGGTCCCCTGGCCATCATTGCGCCGCCAGCGAACTTCCGCGGCAACTTTGCCGACAAGCTGCTGGAGCGCATGCTCAAGCGCCCGGTTGGCGCGCCGTTCAATTACCGGCTGGGGCGTTCGGCGGCGGGCATCCCGAAGCTGGACATCGACGACCAGGCCGACGCCCGCAAGCACGTCCAGCGCCTGACGTTGGATGCCCCGGCCTCGATGGATGAGCTTTGCGCCACCGTGAGCAAGCTGCATGAAGTCCGCATCGACCGGTCCGGGCTGCTCTGGGAGCTTTACGTCATCGACGGCCTCGAAGGCGGCAAGGTCGCCCTCTACGGCAAGGTTCATCACGCCATCATCGACGGGCGCACGTTCGTCCAGGTGGTCTCGAACTGGTTTGCCCCGTCGGCCTCGGACAAGACCGTGCGCGCCCTTTGGGAAGGCGTGCCGCCGGTACCCCGCAAGGCCCCGGCGAAGCGCTCGCTGGCTGAATTCGTCGGCGGCACGATCCGGCAGACCGCCGCCACGACCGCCTCCGCCCTCGGCCTCTACAAGCTGCTCGCCCGACAGGCGCTGGCCACCGTCGGCGTCGAGAGCGCCCTGACAGTCCCGGTCCTCGGCGTGCCCAAGGTCTTTCAAGGCGAGGCCGTCGCCGGGCGTGAATTTGGTTTTTGCACGCTGCCGATCGCCGAGGTCAAGGCCGTTGCCAAGGCCCAGTCGGGCAGCGTCAACGACGTGTTTCTGGCGGTCGTCGATGCCGCCATGGCGCGCCTGCTGGCGGACAGCAACGCCCTGCCGGCGGAACCTTTGGTCGCCGACATGCCGCTGGCCTTGAATGATGCCAAAGGCGGCAACCAGATTGCGGTTCTGCAGTTTCCGCTCGGCGCGCCACAGATGAACGTGCTGGAACGCCTGGCCGCGATCCGCACCCAGGCAGGCCGCGTCAAGGACCTGCTCAAGCACGAATCGGCCAACACCCTGATGCTGTACACCACCCTGGTTCACGGGGTTCCCGCACTGCTGGAAAAGATGGGCCTGCGCGAAAGCCTGCGCGTCAGCAACGTGCTGATCTCCAACCCCTTCGGCCTGATGGAGGAACGCTACCTCATGGGCGGGCGGGTCGAACTGGCGCTGCCGATGGCGGTGGTGGCCGCAGGCCAGATGCTCAACGTCACGGCCGTCACGGCAGCCGACAAGTTCCAGATCGGCTTCCTGGCCGTGGCGAAGGCCGTGCCCCAGTTCGGGAAGCTGGCAGGCTACACCCTCGACGCCTTCGAGGAACTCAAGCAGACCGCGTTGCCGCCCGTGAAGAAAACCCCGCGCGGCGCCAGCACCAAGCCGCGAGCGCGAAAAACCGCCTGACGCCGCACCCGGCCAGTAAACTCCCTTCGCAGCAAACTTAAACTCCTATCAGGAAGACTCACCATGCATCAACAGCCCTGGCTCGCCACCTACCGCGAAAACGGCATCCCCGCCACCGTCAACGCCGACGCCTACCCCTCCGTGGTAGCCCTGCTCGATGAAGCCATGCAGACCTTCGCCGACAAGCCCGCCTTCCGCGCCTTCGGCCAGATGCTGACCTATGCCGACGTGGACCGCCAGTCCGCCGCATTCGCGGCCTGGCTGCAGCACAAGCTCGGCGTGAAGAAGGGCGACCGTATCGCCGTGATGTGTCCGAACTTCATCGCCTTCCCCATCGCCTGCCTGGGCATCCTGCGGGCCGGCGCCATCCAGGTGAACGTGAACCCGCTTTACACCCCGCGTGAACTGGAGCACCAGCTCAACGATGCGGGCTGCGAGACCATCGTGATCTTCAGCGGCTCGACCCCGACGCTGGCCGAGGTGCTGGGCAAGACCGGGATCAAGACGGTCATCACCGTGGCACCAGGAGACGGCACGGGTGTGGCGCTGCCCAGCCCGCCGGTTGACGCGCGCCTCACCGGCGCGATGGCCCTGGCCGACGCGCTCAAGGAAGGCGCGGGCCTGACGCGCACGCCGGTACCGATGCGCGGAGACGATTTGATTTTTCTGCAATACACCGGCGGCACCACCGGCCTGTCCAAGGGCGCCGCGCTCACGCACCGCAACCTGGTCGCCAACACCGAGCAGTTCAAGGCCATGATGCCCGACGCCCTGCGCCCGGGGCAAGAGGTGGTCGTCACCGCGATTCCGCTGTATCACATCTTCGCGCTGATGGTGAATTTCATCACCTACTTCTCGGTCGGCGCCGACAACTGGCTGGTGGCCAACCCGCGCGACATGGACGGTTTTGTCGAGACCTTCAGGCAGGCCAAACCCACCGTGTTCATGGGCGTCAACACCTTGTACGCCGGGCTCACGATGCACCCCAAGCTGCGCGAGGTGGATTTCTCGCGCCTGCGCCTGTCCGGCGGCGGCGGCGCCGCCGTGGTCGGCGCGGTGTCCGACCGCTGGAAAGAGATCACCGGCCAGTTCATCCGCGAAGGTTATGGCCTGTCGGAAACCTCGCCCGTGCTGTCGTTCAACCCGGCGTCGATCCAGGATTTCTCGGGCACCACCGGCCTGCCGGTTCCCGGCACGGACATACGCCTGCTCGACGATGCCGGCATGGACGCCGCCCCCGGCGAATCCGGCGAGATCTGCGCCAAGGGCCCACAGGTCATGCCCGGCTACTGGAACCAACCCGAGGCCAACGCCGCCGCCTTCACCCCCGACGGCTATTTCCGCACCGGCGACGTGGGTGTGATCACCCCCGAAGGCTTCCTCAAGATCGTCGACCGCAAGAAGGACATGGTGCTGGTGTCCGGCTTCAACGTCTACCCGAACGAGATCGAAGCCGTGGCCACCGCCTGCCCGGGCGTGGCCGAATGCGCCTGCATCGGCGTGCCAGACGACAAGACCGGCGAGGCGGTCAAGCTGTTCGTGGTGAAGGCACCCGGCGCCACCTTGACTGCCGATGAGGTCATCGCCCATTGCCGCAAGGAAATGACCGCCTACAAGGTCCCGAAGACGGTGGTGTTCCTGGACGCACTGCCGAAGTCCACCGTGGGCAAGATCCTTCGCCGCGACCTGCGCAGCGTGTGACTCGGTTCGCGGCCTACCGGGTCGCCACCAGGCCCGGCGGCTGCCAGCTGCCGGCCCCGGCGGGCAGGATGGACGGTGGCGTGTCCTTGGGCCAGTACAGGCGCATCACCAGGTAGATCGGGCCGTCCGGCGCGGGCAGCCAGTTCGACTCCCTGGCCTTGCCAGGCGAGTCCTTCTGGATGGTGAGCGTCAGCGAACCATCCGGATTCTTCTTCATGCCCGACAACATGGGGGAGTTGATGAGGTAACGGTTGATCGGATTGTCGATCAGCAGCTGCGTCTTGCCGTCGTACATCGTCACCGACCAGAAGGCGTTCACCGGCGGCAATTGCCCCACGGGGAAGGTCAGCGTGTAGTCGTGCTTGCTGCCGTCCAGCACAGCGCCACTGACGTCCTCGCGCGTCATCGGGTACATCGCTTCGACGGCGTCGTTGCCATAGATGCCCCCCTTGGCCGCGGCGGCGCGTTTGAGCCAGTCGCCATTGAAGAAGCCACGGTCGCCGAACATGGCGCCGACCTTCCAGCCATTGACGTTCTTCATGCCGTTGGTCATGAACGCGTCGATCTTGCCGTCGCCTTCCTTCATCGCCAGCAACACCGCAGCCTTGTGCTCCAGCGAAAGGTCCTTGAACTCGAAGGTCTTGCCGGGCCCGATGCCGATGCTGGCCATGCGCGCACGGACGCCACGGTCCTCTGCGGTAACCGGCACATACTGCAGCGCCGCATCAAGGTAGGCGAAGAAGTTGTCCTTGATGCCGGCCGTCGTGGCCGGCACAAAAGCAATCTCAGGCGCAGCAGGTGGTGCTGGCTGTTTCAGGAAGCTGGAAAGCGGCTGCGCCTTGTAGCCCGTCTGCACCTTCACCACGTTGGGCATGTCCGCCGCGTTGAACAGCTGGGTCCGGAAGATGGTCAGCCCGAACGGCGTGGTGGACTGGAACACCTTCTTGATGCCGGGCGGCGTTTCGCCCTTCCAGTCCGGCCCCACCACCAGGTAGTTGCCGGCCTCGCTGCCGGTGGCCCGGCTGCCGATGAGCCATAGTTGTAGGTGTTGCCGTCGACCAGTTGCACCGAGTAGTAGCGCTTCTTGTCCACCGCCGGCACCGAGATCACCATCGGTTCCGCGCGCAGGTCCAGCCAGAGCATCGAGTACGGTGTGTCGCTGTTGGGCGTGACGACGGCGGTGTCCTTGGGCGTGAAGACGCGCGATTCGTTGAAGATGGCGTTGAACGGCCCCTTGTACTGGCCGGAGTTCTTGTCCACCACAAATTCGTTCATCACCGCGTAATTCATCACGATGGGCAGGCCGAAGATGAAGGCCTCTTCGGCGATCGCCTTGACCTCTGCAATACCGGGGCGGCCATCCTTGGCCGGACCTGAGGCCGCCCCTGCGGCGGAGGCGGCCGGCGTTGCGGGCGCCTTCGCGGCCTGGTTGATGGGATCGTCCTTCTTGCCGCAACCGGCCAGCGCAAGTGCGGCGGCAAGCGCAAGGAGGGTCAATGGGTTGAGGTACATAGGAACAGGGTTCTCCATAGAAAGAGCGCGAGCCCGCAGGCACTCGGTGGACTCTTCGTCAAAGGGGGGCCTTCGCGGACCGATTGTAGGTTCGCGCGAGCCCCTCCGGTGGGGCGTGGCGGGTCGGTACCGACCCGAACGGTGGGCCGTCAGGCAACTCATGCCAGGCTCTCAAGGCTTGCGGCGCGTGCGGCGCCGGGCCCACACACGCCAGCGCCAGAACAGCTTGACGCCCAGGTACCCCCCCGCGGCCCCGCCCACTGCAAACAGGCCCATGCCAAGCAGGGTCGGCCAGCCGAATGCGGACAACCATTCGATGGTGCCAACGCCTTGTGGAGCTGCAGCGGCCAAGGGTTCACCCAGAACCAGCGCGCCCAACTGGTAGGCCAGCCAGAGCCAGAAACTGATCGTCAGCGGATTGGTCACCATCGTCATCGCAGCGGCGACCGGGATGTTGGCGCGCCACCAGGTGCAGTGGGCCGCCGCCACGACCACCTGGGCGGCCGGAATGACAAACGCCCAGAACGTGCCCACCGCAACGCCGCGCGCGACAGACTCGTGCTGCAGGCGCCAAAGGCGTGGGTCGACCAGTCTGCCGGCGACGGGCCGCAGCCACCGGTGGGCAACCAGCTCCTCGCGGCCGGGCAGTGACTGGCGAAATCGGTCCGTCCAGCTCGGTAGCGGACGCGTCATGGCGCCGGGCCTTCGATCGTCATCAGGTGCATCAGGTTCGGCCCTTCTGTTTGAGGAGCCCATGGTGCCGCTCGGCAGGCCCTGGCAGAAGCAGGAAACTCCGCCTGAACATTCCCTTTTTTACGAACCAAATTGAATATTAAATCAGTTTAAACACACTTATTTCAAACTAAACTCCACGAGCACCTGTGCAGTGGCGCTCAAGCAAGACACACAGGCCGTGCAAGCCGAAAAGCTTGCGGTATCCCCCTACTCAAGGCTGAATCGACATGGAAACTATTGCTCCCCTGTGGCTGTGGGCCACCTTCGGTGCCATCGTGCTGGTGTCGCTGTTCATCGACTTCGTGGTGCTCAAAAAGCAGGGTTCGCACGATCGGCCTCAAGGAGGCGCTGAACTGGTCGCTGGTCTGGATCGCCCTGAGCTTCCTGTTCAACGGCCTGTTCTGGTGGGCCGTGAAGGACAGCACCGGCTCCACCGAGATGGCCAACACCAAGTCGCTGGAGTTCCTGACCGGCTACCTGATCGAGAAGTCCCTGGCGGTCGACAACATCTTTGTCTTCCTGATGATCTTCACCTACTTCGCGGTGCCCACGCACTTTCAGAAACGGGTGCTGATGATCGGCATCATCGGCGCGATCGTGCTGCGTACCATCATGATCCTGGTGGGCGGCTGGTTGCTGGCCGAGTTCCACTGGGTCCTGTATGTGTTCGGTGCCTTCCTCATCCTCACCGGGGTGAAGATGTGGTGGGCGGCCGGCAAGGAGCCCGACCTGGAGGACAACCCCGCCTTGAAACTGTTGCGCAAGCTGTTGCCGGTCAGCAAAAACTACGACGGTGAAAATTTCTGGACCGTGGAAAACGGCAAGAAGATCGCCACGCCGCTGTTCATGGTGATCTGCCTGATTGCACTCACTGACGTGATCTTTGCGGTGGACTCCATCCCCGCCATTTTTGCCATCACCAGCGACCCCTTCATCGTGCTGACCAGCAACGTGTTTGCGATTCTGGGTCTGCGCGCCATGTACTTCCTGCTGGCGGCGGTGGCCAACAAGTTCCACCTGCTGAACTACGGCCTGGCCGTGATCCTGGTGTTCATCGGCACCAAGATGTGCCTGATCGACCTCTTCAAGATTCCGGTCGGTGTCTCGCTGGGTGTCGTGGTCGGCATCCTGGCCGTGACCATGCTGCTCAGCGTGCGCACCGCCAACGTCCCGGCCAAGGGTCAGAAAGTCTAAAGCGGCGCCTGAAGCAAGCGCTGCACCAGCGGGTGCTTCACTTTGCGCTCGGTCCCGATGGCGAAGAACTCTTCGGTGACGCCTTCGCAGGGGCCCAGGCGCTGCACGGCGTAGTGCGCCAGCAGGTTCTCGTGCACCCATTCGGCCGCCGGGAACAGGCCCATGCCACCGGCACCAAAGGTCTTGAGCAGGGCACTGTCCTCGAACTCGCCCGCCACGCGCGGGCGGATCGCGCGCTGCTCGAACCAGTGGTCCAGACGCACGCGCACAGCCGTATGGGCCGTGGGCAGCAGCACCGGCATGTCGGCCAGGCTTTGCGGGAAGTTCGTGCTCGCGGCCTTCACGAGCTCGGCCGTGCCGTACCAGGCGAAGGCCGACGATCCCAGGGCGTGGCTGTAGAGCTTGATGTTGGGGTTCGTGGGTGCGGGCCGGTCCGACAGCACGACGTCCAGCCGGTGCAACGCCAGGTCGCCGAGCAGTTCGTCCAGTTCACCCTCATGGCACAGCAGCCGCAGGTTGGGCTCCGTCAAGGCCGGTTGCAGGAGACGGTGCACCACCAGCTTGGGCAAACCATCGGAGATGCCGACCGCCAGGCGCACCGCCGGTGTGCTCACCGTATCGCGCACGAGCGCCGGCAATTGCTCACCGAGCTGAAAGATCTGGTCGGCCTGCCGCATGGCTGCCAGGCCGGCCTCGGTCAGCACCAGCCCGCGACCCGCGGGCTTGAGCAGGGCATAGCCCAGCGAGCGCTCCAGCTCGCGCACCTGCGCGCTCACGGTCTGCACCGCCATGTCCAGTTTGTCGGCAGCCCGCGATATCCCTCCCTCCTTGGCCACGACCCAGAAGTAATACAGGTGCTTGTAGTTGAACGGCGTGCTCATGTGTCGGTTTTTAGGGATTATCGATAACAAATTATCTGCTTTTTTGGAAGGAGGAGGCCGTCTATCTTCGAGCTTCATTTCACTCCCCGGAGAATCTTTCATGCAGATCATCGTCGAATCCCGCGATGCCGACGCCACCCCGATGCGCGAGCTGTCCATCGCGCGCGTGCGCTTTGCCCTGCGCCGGCTGAAGGCTCTGGTGCCGCGCGCAAAGGTGCAGTTTTCCGACGTCAACGGACCCCGCGGCGGCATCGACAAGCGCTGCCAGGTCGAGCTCAAGACCGACAGTGCTGGCACCGTCGTGATTGCGTCGCTGGCGCGCGACTGGCGCACTGCGCTGGACCGTTCCATCGCACGGGCCACCCGGGTCCTGACGCGCAGCCTTCAGCGCAGCCAGAAGCCTGCCCGCGGCCGCACCGCGAAGCTCGCCCTCGGGGGCTCCCATGAGTGAGGTCATCCCTCCGGACATGGCCGTCGGCGGCCTCATCTTCGCGGCAGCCGTGCTCTACGCTGCGTGGCATGAATACGCACGAAGCAACCGCCGTGATGCCGGATTGCTGGCCGCAACGGGTGCGCTCAGCCTGATGGGCAGTGCGGCAGTGTGGGCCCTGTAAGCCCCGCCGGACCACCCATCCCGTTTCTCCATGCCTGTTGATCCAACCCACAAACATACCTATGAAATGTCCTGCCTGCCCCGACACCACCCTCGTGATGACCGACCGCCAGGGTGTCGAAATCGACTACTGCCCTGCCTGCCGCGGCATCTGGCTGGACCGGGGTGAACTCGACAAGCTGCTGGATCGTGCAGCCACGGCAACGGCCGCTGCGCCGGTGCCGTCGCAAACCCCACAGCACCACCGGCGCCCGGACTTCGAAGACTCGGACTACCGCCAGGCGCAGCACGATCCGCGCCGGCGCAAGAAGTCGTGGCTGAACGACTTCTTCGATTGAGACGAATACCCACCCGATGCAAAGCTTCCTCGACCCCGCCATCCTGTTCTTCGTTTTTGGCATTCTGGCCGGGTCGTTGAAGTCGAATCTGGAGATACCGCCGCCCATCTCGCGGTTCCTGTCGCTCTACCTGTTGATGGCCCTGGGCCTGAAGGGCGGCTTTTCCCTGGCCCAATCCGGCCTGACGGCAGACGTGCTCATCAGCCTGGCGGCCGCGCTGGCCATGGCGACGCTGGTGCCCGTGCTGGGCTACCTGACATTGCGCCGCTTCCTCAACCGCTTCGATGCCGCGGCGATTGCCGCCACCTACGGCTCGGTCAGCGCCGTCACCTTCATCACGGCCGTTCAGTACCTGGACAACCATGGCATCAGCTTTGGCGGCCACATGGCCGCCGCCATGGCGCTGATGGAATCGCCCGCTATCGTGCTGGCGGTGGTGCTGGCCAACCACGCGCGTCGAACAACGACGCTTTCGAATGAGCCGGTATCCGCAGTCAGCAACGCCCCCCTGGGCCGCATCCTGCACGAAGCGCTGACCGATGGCGCGCAGCTCCTGCTGCTGGGCGCAATGCTGATCGGCGTGCTGACCGGCGAGTCGGGCCAGGCCGCGATGAAGCCCTTCTCGGTCGATCTGTTCAAGGGCATGCTGGCCTTCTTCCTGCTGGACATGGGCCTGCTGGCCGCGCGCAACATGGGCAAGCTGAGGGGGCAGTCCGTCTGGTTGCTGGTCTATGCCATCGCCGGGCCATTGGTGCATGCCAGCATTGCGCTGGCGCTGGGCTCGGTGGTGGGCATGTCCGCGGGCAATATGGCCCTGCTGATGGTGCTGGCGGCCAGCGCGTCCTACATCGCCGTGCCGGCGGTCATCCGCCATGCCATCCCCGAGGCCAACCCGTCGCTGTACTTCGGCATGTCGCTGGGACTGACCTTTCCGTTCAACATCCTGATCGGCATACCGCTTTATGTGCATGTGGCGCAGCTGTGGCGATGAGTTTCCGCTTTTTGCGAAGTCGCGGTTCTGCAAAGGCTGATTGCGCACGCCGGCTTGCCACTTGACACTGACATGTCGTTTTCAAAGACAACCGACCAAACAACCCGAATGAAGGAAACATTCATGCGCCGATATGCACCCAACAGCCCGCAGGCCGCCGCCCGCATCGTGGCCCTGACCGTCATCGCCGATGGCGATGTTGGCGCCGCCGAGCTGGCCTTGCTCGACGAACTCGCCGTGCACCGGCAGCTGGGGCTGGAGCGCGAAGCCTTGCATGCGGTCGTCGACCAGCTCTGCGCGGACCTGTTGTCGAGCCATCAGCTCGCCTGGTCCGATACCTGCCCGGTGGACGAGTACACCCTGGCCGAGTTGATGGGCGAGATCGATGACCCGGCCCTGCGCAGAAAGGTGCTGGGCCTGTGCGTCCGCCTGGCCGAGGCAGACGATCTCGTCGCCGAGGGGGAATCCGGTGTGCTGATGGCCGCCATGGCGCACTGGGGCTTGAACCATCGGCTCCTGCATGCGTACGACACCGGACGGTCGCGGCAAGCGGCGTGACGCCCGGGGTGCTTCAGCCCGCCAGATCCCCGAGCCACTGCATCGCTGCCTGCAGCTCTGCCGCCCGGATCTCATGCGTGCCGGGGTACTCGTGGTAGGTCAGGGCGACGGGCAGCGTGCTCGCAAGATCGCGGATGGCGCGGGCGCTGGCGATGGGAATCACCCCGTCCTGCAGGCCATGACTGACCCAGAGCTGCTTGCCATTCAGCGCCTGCGCCGGCGCGGCCAGCGCATCCACCTCGGGCAGCAGGCGGCTGTGCATCACCATCGCGGCCTGCAGCAGCGCCGGCTGCGTGCGCAGCAGGCTCAGCGCCATGATGCCGCCCTGGCTGAAGCCGCCGAGCACCACGCGCTGCGGCGGCACGTCGAGCTGGTGCGCCACCGCCTGCACCGTGCGCACGATGGCCTCGCGGCTGACGGTCTCCTGCGCGGTGTCGATACGGCGCGAGCCATCGGAGGCCACGCTGAATTCGAACCAGGCGTAGCTGTCCGGCCCCAGGACGAAGGGCGCGCGCAGGCTCACCACATGGAACGGCGCCGGCACGAAGTCGGACAGGCCAAACAGGTCGTCCTCGTTGCTGCCGACGCCGTGCATCAGCACCAGCAGCCAGGGCTGCGTCACCCCGGGCGCGGGTGGACGATGCAATAGTGATAGCAGCTTGTGACCATCCGACGCTGGGATCGTGCCATTTTGATTCATATTTCGGCTCATGGAAGGCTTTCCGGGCCTGACAGGGCAAAGGCGTCCATCGCGAGCATGCTGTACATCACCTCGCGGCTGATGTAGTCGGTCTGCAGGGGTGTTTCACCGCCCCAGCCGGCCGCGCCGAGCGTGAAGAAGATCGGCAGGAAATGGTCTTCGGTCGGGTGTGCGCGGCGGGCATGCGGCGCCAGCTCGCGGTAGTTGAACAGTGCGACGCGATCCCCGCGCGTCACGGCCGATTCCACCCAGCGGCTGAACTCCAGCACATACGGCGAGGGCTCGCGGCCGCCGCCGAAGAACTCGCCCAGGTTGTGCGTCATGCTGCCCGTGCCCATCACCAGCACGCCCTCGCTGCGCAGCCCGCCCAAAGCCTGCCCCAGCGCAAACACTTCTTTCGGGCCATACCCGACCGGCAGCGCCACTTGCACGACCGGCACATCGGCCTGCGGGTACAGGTGCATCAGCGGCACCCAGGCGCCGTGGTCCAGTGGGCGCTGCGCATCGGCCTGCGCGACGATGCCCGCTTGTTGCAGCTGGCCCAGCACCTGCCGACCCAGCTCAACTGAGCCCGGCGCCGGATATTGCAGCTGGTACAGCTCGGCCGGGAATCCGCCGAAGTCGTGCCAGGTGGCGGGCGCGGGGTTGGTCATGACAGCTGGTGTACGCGCCATCCAGTGCGGCGACATCACGACGATGCCGCGCAGTGCCGACGCCGGCGCATGGGCCTGGGCCCAGGCCCACAGCGCCGGGCCGGTGGTGCCGGCATCGGTGGCGAACAAAGGCGCGCCGTGGGAAACGAACAGGGTGGGCAGGGTGGCAGCGGTCACGAAAAACTCCTCAGAACAGGTCTGATGAGAACTTTATTGGATTCACCGAAAAAGATAAACAGGCCCTGGAGCGACAATTTGTCAATCCAATCACAACAATCAGCGCGGCGGGTGCCGTCCGGCTGCGGCGAGATCGAACAACTTCACCTGCTGCGCCACATGCGCGAGCAAGCCCTCGCAGGC
Organism: Candidatus Skiveiella danica; assembly: GCA_016721925.1. Taxonomy (GTDB): domain Bacteria; phylum Pseudomonadota; class Gammaproteobacteria; order Burkholderiales; family Burkholderiaceae_C; genus Skiveiella; species Skiveiella danica. The sequence goes on along the minus strand of JADKHE010000007.1, from coordinate 41,146 downwards.
GTCCTCGATGAGGTCCAGCACCCGCTCGAATCCGGCCGCTCCACCGGCGTAGGGGTCGGGCACAACCGGGCTGCGATACCGTTGGCAGAACTCGGTCAGGCGGCGCACCTTGTGCTGGTGGGCGTCGGGACAGCGCGAGCGAGCCACGGCCTCGTTGTCGTCGTCCATCACCAGCAGGAGATCGGCCTGCAGGAAATCCACGTCGCGCAGCGGGCGCGAGCGCAGGTCCGACAGGTCGTAGCCGCGCCGGGCCGCGTGCTGCTGGCTGCGCGCATCGGGTGGCGCGCCCTCGTGCCAGCCGTGCGTGCCGGCCGAATCGACCCGCACCCGGTCGGCCCAGCCGGCCCGGGCCACCCGGTCGCGAAACACGCCATGCGCCGTCGGGCTGCGGCAGATATTGCCCATGCAGACGAACGTGACGGTGAACACGGGCCGGTCCGCGATGGCGCCCTCGCCCGGTTGCAGGGTGGCCGTGCTCATGCCTCGGCCTGGGCCGCGATCTGGCGCAGCGCCTGCTCGAACACCGCGGCCGGCTGCCCGCCGGAGATCAGGTGCCGGTCGTTGATGATGACGGCTGGCACCGAGTGAATGCCAGCGCGCTGGTAGAACTGCTCCTGCTGGCGCACCTCGGCGGCGTACTCGTCACTGGCCAGGATCTCGCGGGCACGCGCCTGGTTCAGCCCCACTTCCGCCACGGCGGCCAGCAGCACCTCGGGCGATTCGGGGCTTTCGCCGCGGCCCTGGTAGGCCGCCAGCAGCGCCTTTTTCAGCGCGACCTGCTTCGCCGTGTCTTCCAGGCTGGCCCAGTGCAGCAGACGGTGCGCGTTGAAGGTGTTCCAGATGCGGCCACGCCCGGCCGGGCGGAAGGTGAAGCCCACCTCGGCGCCGCGCTGGCGGATGGTCTCGCGGATCTGCGCCTGCTGCTCGGGCGTGGAGCCGTACTTCTCGGTCAGGTGCTCGGTGATGTCCTGGCCGCCCGGCGGCATCTGCGGGTTCAGCTCGAAGGGCTGGAAATGCAGCTCGGCGCTGACCTCGCCCTTGAGCGTATCGAGCGCCTGCTCCAGCGCGCCCAGGCCCACGGCGCACCAGGGGCAGGAGATGTCGGAGACGAAATCGATCTTGAGGGTGGTGGTCATGGTGGCGCTTTCGAGGAGGATGCCGCGGGCTTCGGGCCGGACCGGCCCGCCGCAGCGGCGGTGTGTTTGAATCAGGGTCGTCATTTTCAACCCAAGCCCAAATCCCTGCCGCCATGGACGCCTTGCGCCAGATTGAAGCCTTCGTCGCCGTGGTGCGCGCGGGCAGCTATGTCAAGGGCGCCGAGCGCCAGGAGACCTCCAAGGCCGTGCTCTCGCGCCAGGTGCTGGAGCTGGAAACCCGCCTGGGCACGCGGCTGCTGAACCGCACCACCCGGCGCCTGTCGCTGACGGAGACCGGCGCGGCCTACTTCGAGCGCTGCGTGCAGATCCTGGACGACCTGCGCGAGGCCGACGCCGCCGCGGGAGCCACCACGGCCACCGCGCGCGGGCGCCTGCGCATCAATGCGCCGCTGACCTTCGGCAACCTGCATCTGGCGCCGCTGTGGGGCGAGTTCCTGAAGCTGCACCCGGCGGTGGAGCTCGACATCACCCTGACCGACCGCGTGGTGGATCTGGTGGAGGAAGGCTTCGACCTGGCGGTGCGCATCGCGCCCACCGGGCGCCTGCCCAGCAGCTCGCTGGTGGCGCGCACCATTGCCGATGACCGCATCGTGCTGTGCGCCTCGCCCGGCTACCTGCGCGGTGCGCCGGCGCTTACGCATCCCGCCGACCTCGCCGCGCACGCGGTGATGGCCTACGCCTGGTGGTCGGGCGGTGACACCTGGCAGTTCAGCGGCGCCGACGGCGCCACGGCCGACGTCACGGTGCGCCCGCGCCTGCGCACCAACAGCGGCGACACCTGCCGTGCCGCCGCGCTGGCCGACCAGGGCGTGATCTACCAGCCCGCGTTCCTGGTGGGGCCGGACCTGCGGGCGGGGCGGCTGGTGGAACTGCTGAGCGACTGGCGCGGCCCGACGCTGGACATCCACGCCGTCTATCCCAGCCGAACGCACCTGTCGGGCAAGGTGCGCGCGATGGTGGATTTCCTGGCGCAGGCTTTCGTGCAGCCGGGCTGGCGCTGACAACGTCGCCGGCACCATGACCTGCGAGCCTATTCGCCGCTGCCGCCCACCTTGCTGCGCAGGGACTTGATCTCCGAGCGCTGGCTCTTGCCTTCCAGCCGGCGCTGCTTCGAGCCGTAGGTCGGCTTCGTCGCGCGGCGGGTCTTGGGCGGGCGTGCCACGCTGTTCACGATCTCGCTCAGCCGCAGCAGTGCGTCCTGGCGGTTCTGCTCCTGGGTGCGAAAACGCTGCGCCTTGAGGATCAGCACGCCCTCGTCGGTGATGCGCGAGTCGCGCAGGGCCAGCAACCGCTCCTTCACGTCCTCGCGCAAGGATGACGCCCGGATGTCGAAGCGCAGGTGCACCGCGCTGGACACCTTGTTGACGTTCTGCCCGCCCGCACCCTGGGCCCGGATGGCCGTGATCTCGACCTCGGACTCGGGGATGATGAGAGGGGCAGCGGTGGACATGGCAAGGGCAGATTCTTCGGGCAAGCAACTCCTGAACTCTACACTTTCGATAGCAGAAGATGACCTTTTCACGCTGGGGTGGTACGAATTTTGTTCAAATTCTGCCTCCGAAGGCTGCAGGGCGCCCTGCGCCGCTCCTATACTGATGTCATGAACGAACCAGTCCATACAGGGGCGCCCGCACGCCGCGGTCGCCCGCCAAACAAGGCCGCGCCGGGCGAGACCGGCCGCACCAACGACCCGGCCCGCACCATGGCGGAGATCCTGGAAGTGGCAACCCAGGAGTTCGCCAGCAAGGGCCTCAGCGGCGCGCGCATCGACGAGATCGCCGCCGCCACGCGCACCAGCAAGCGCATGATCTACTACTACTTCGGCAGCAAGGAAGGCCTGTACATCGCGGTGCTGGAAGACGCCTACCGGCGCATGCGCAGCATCGAGTCGCAGCTGCACCTGGAAGACCTGCCGCCCGAAGAGGCGTTGCGCCGCCTGGTGGAGTTCACCTTCGACCACCACGCCGGCAACGAGTTCTTCATCCGCCTCGTGATGACCGAGAACATGGAGCGCGGGGCCTACCTGGCGCAGAGCAAGAGCATCCAGGAGCTCAACGTGCCCGCCATCCAGGCCATCCGCCACCTCTATGAACGCGGTGTGGCGCAGGGCGTGTTCCGCCCCGGCCTGGACCCGGTGGACATCCACGCCTCGATCTCGGCGCTGACCTTCTTCAACGTCTCGAACCAGCACACCTTCGGCCTGATCTTCAAGGACGGCGCGCTGTCGCCGCAGGCCCTGGCCACGCGCCGCGCCAACGTCATCGACATGATCGTGCGTTTCGTGCGCCGGTAAGTCCCCGCATCGCGGCCTCGGGGCCGACCCTAGGGTTTCCACGGATTTCTATAAAACTAACCAGTTCGTACATTACCATACCCATTCCGCTCCTGGAGACCGATTCATGCTGGAAAAGTTGATCGATGGCTACTGCCAGCTCATCAGCTACCTGATTGCCGCGCTGCTGGCACTCATGGTGGTGCTGGTGTTCGGCAACGTCTTCATGCGCTATGCCTTCAACTCGGGCTTCAGCATTTCGGAAGAACTCTCGCGCTGGCTGTTCGTCTGGCTGACCTTCCTGGGCGCGGTGGCCGCCCTGCGCAGCAATGCCCACCTGGGCACCGACATGCTGGTGGGCAAGCTCGGTCCGCTGGGCAAGAAGATCTGCATGGGCTTGTCGCTGCTGCTGATGCTGTACTGCCTGTGGCTGCTGTTCAAGGGCTCGTACGACCAGTCGGTCATCAACTGGGACACGACCAGCGCGGTGATGGAGGTCTCGATGAGCTGGTTCTACGCCTCGGGCATGGTGTTTGCCGTGCTCAGCGCGCCGATCCTGGTGGGCGACCTGTGGCGCCTGCTCAGCGGCCAGATCGACGACGACCACCTGGTGCTGATGCAGGAGTCCGAGGAAGCCCCGCACCCCGCCAATCCGGACCACCGCTGAACCCCTGGGCATCGACATGACCATCCTCATCTTCCTGGGTTCAATGATCGGCGCGATGGCGCTGGGCGTGCCCATTGCGTTCTCCCTGCTGCTGTGCGGCGCCGCGCTGATGTGGCACCTCAACATGTTCGACGCGCAGATCCTGGCGCAGAACGTGATCAACGGCGCCGACAGCTTTCCGCTGCTGGCCGTGCCGTTCTTCATGCTGGCCGGCGAGATCATGAACGCCGGCGGCCTGTCCCGGCGCATCGTGAACTTCGCCATGGCGCTGGTCGGCCACGTCAAGGGCGGACTGGGTTACGTGACCATCGTCGCCGCCGTCATCATGGCCTCGCTGTCGGGCTCGGCCGTGGCCGACGCCGCCGCGCTGACCGCCCTGCTGCTGCCCATGATGGTGGCCGCCGGCCACGACAAGGCGCGCTCGGCCGGGCTGATCGCATCGGCCGGCATCATCGCGCCGATCATCCCGCCAAGCATCGGCTTCGTGATCTTCGGCGTGGCCGCCAACGTGTCGATCTCCAAGCTGTTCATGGCCGGCATCTTCCCGGGCATCTGGCTGGCGCGGTCGCTGTGGTTCACCTGGTGGTGGCTGGTGCGCAAGGAAACCATCGCGCCGCCGCCGCGCAAGAGTTTCAAGGAAGTGATGGAGGCCATGCGCCTGGCGACCTGGGCGCTGGTGCTGCCCTTCATCATCGTCTTCGGCCTGAAGTTCGGCGTGTTCACGCCCACCGAGGCCGCCGTGGTGGCCGCCGTCTATTCCCTGTTCGTCTCCACCGTCATCTACCGCGAACTGAACCTGAAGCAGCTGGTGCCGCTGTTCGTCTCGGCCGCCACCACCTGCGCCATCGTGATGTTCCTGGTGGCGGCCGCCATGGTCTCGGCCTGGCTGATCACGGTGGCCAACCTGCCCGCGCAGGTGGTGGAACTGTTGCAGCCGCTGCTGGACAGCCCGCGCCTGCTGATGCTGGCGATCATGGTGCTGACCATGGTGGTGGGCACGGCGCTGGACATGACGCCCACCATCCTGCTGCTGACCCCGGTGCTGATGCCGGTGGTCAAGGCCGCCGGCATCGACCCGGTCTACTTCGGCGTGCTGTTCATCATCAACAACGCCATCGGCCTGATCACGCCGCCGGTGGGCACGGTGCTCAATGCGGTGGCCGGCGTGGGCAAGATGGGCATGGACGAAGTCACCCGGGGGGTGGTCCCTTTCATGATCGCGCAGTTCGCCATGATGTTCCTGATGATCGCTTTCCCGCAGCTGGTGATGGTGCCGGCGCGATGGTTCTATTGATTCCCTGAAACCGGCTGCCGGGCGTGCTTGGGTACGCCGCGCCCGGCAGCCCTCCGTCAACAGCGTGCATCCGCCCTTCCCTTTTCCCTTCAGGAGACAACCCATGAAACGTCTGATGCTCAAGACCCTCGCCGCCGCTGTGGCGATTTCCGCCTTCGGCGCGGCCTTCGCGCAGGAAAAAACCATCAAGTTCACCACCCAAAACCCCAAGGGCCATCCGCTGGTGATGGGCATGGAGAAATTCGCCGAGATCGTGCAGGCCAAGTCGGGCGGCAAGATCAAGGTGAACCTGTTCCCGGGCGGCGTACTGGGCGGTGACGCGCCCGTGGTGTCGGCCCTGCAGGGCGGCACGATCGAGATGGCCTCGATGAACTCCGGCATCCTGGCCAGCCAGGTGAAGGACTTCGAGGTGTATGACTTCCCCTTCATGTTTGCCAGCAGCAAGGAAGCCGACGCGGTGGTCGACGGCCCCTTCGGCAAGAAGATGCACGCCAAGCTCGAGCCCAAGGGCCTGGTCGGCCTGACCTACTGGGAACTGGGCTTTCGCCAGATCACCAACAGCAAGCGTCCCATCAACAAGGTCGAAGACGCCGAAGGCCTGAAGCTGCGCGTGATCCCCAACGCCATCAACGTGGACTGGGTCAAGGCGCTGGGCGCCAATCCCACGCCGCTGGCCTTCCCCGAGGTGTATGCCGCGCTGGAGCAGAAGGCCATCGACGGGCAGGAGAACCCGCTGACGGTGATCGCAGCCAACAAGTTCTTCGAAGTGCAGAAGTACGCCACGCTGACCAACCACCAGTACAACCCGCAGTCGGTGATGATCAGCAAGAAGTTCTGGGACACGCTGTCGGCCGACGATAAGAAGATCATGTCGGACGCCGCGGTGGAGTCCACCGCCTACCAGCGCCAGCAGGCCCGCGCCCAGGCCGGCACCGCACTGGACACCGTGAAGAAAGGCGGCATGCAGGTCAACGAACTGGCGCCAGCCGAGCTGGCCAAGTTCCGCGAGAAGATGAAGCCGGTGGTTGACAAGCACGGTGCAGCGATTGCCGAGACCGTCAAGGAGCTGCAGGCCGAACTGGCCAAGGCGCGCCAGTAAAGCCATTGCCCGCGCATCGGGCCCTGTCCCGCAGCCCGACGCTGCGGCGCGGGGCCTGTCTTCCGACGACCCCCACACCATGATCAACGGCAACACCGAACTCATCGCCCACATCGGCTACCCCACGCACGCGTTCAAGGCGCCGATGATCTACAACCCGTATTTCGACCACATTGGCGTGAACGCCCGGGTCATGCCCATGGGTTGCCGGAGCGAGGACTACCCGCCCTTCTTGCGCGCAGTGTTCACGCTCACCAACATCCGCGGCGCGCTGATCACGATGCCGCACAAGGTCGCCACCGTGGCGCTGCTGGACCGTGTCACACCCACGGTGAACGTGGCCGGCGCCTGCAACGCGGTGCGCCGCGCGCCCGACGGCGCGCTCGAAGGCGACCTGTTTGACGGCGAGGGCTTCGTGCGCGGCGTGTCGCGCAAGGGGCTGCAGCTGGCTGGGGCCCGGGCGCTGGTGGTGGGGGCCGGCGGCGTGGGCTGCGCGATTGCCGCCTCGCTGGCCGCTGCCGGCGTCGGCGCGATCGCCTTGCACGACCGGCAGAGGGATGCCGTCGACGGTCTGGCCGCGCGTCTGCGCGTGCACTACCCGGCGATCGAGGTGTGCACCGGTTCGAACGAACCGGCGGGTTTCGACCTGGTCGTCAACGCCACGCCGATGGGCATGAACGCCGGGGATCCGCTGCCGCTGGATGTGTCACGCCTGGAGCCGTCGACGTTCGTCGGCGAGGTCGTCATGCGCACCGAGATGACCGCCTTTCTGCAGGCCGCGCAGGCCCGCGGCTGCCCGATCCAGGTGGGCTCTGACATGTTGTTCGAACAGATCCCCGCCTACCTGGAATTCTTCGGCTACCCGAGCACGACGGCCGAGGTGCTGCGCTCGGTCGCGCGGTTCAACGCCTGAGGGCAGGCTCGCCTGCGGCCACGCGCAGGCACCCCATTCAATCCCTTTCAATTAGCGCCTTCAACACGCGCCATTGCCGGCCCTGGCCGTCACCAGCCGATGTCAATCGCGTGCGCCAGCCACCGTCTTGCGCATCTGCTCGCGTTCCGCGGCGGTCACCTGCTCATCGCCCAGGTTGAACGTGAGCTTGTTGATCGTGCCGTTGAACTTGAACGGCACGTCGTAGCGGTACTCCACCATCGCAACACCGGTGCGGGTGTCGCTGCCGATGTCGAAGGTTTCGTCTTCGGGGAAGGTGATCGGTGTCGAGTTTTCCATGGTGTTGCGCGCCACTTCCTTGCCGTCCACCTTGAGCACACCCGTTCCGCCCTTGCCCAGGCCCGGCGCGGCAGGCGTGAACTCGAAGGCGATGGTGTGCTTGCCGGGGCTAAGTTCCGGCCCCGCCCACACTGTGCGCTTGAGGTTGAGCAGGTTGTACAGGAACACCGGCTTGCCCTTGCGGATGCCACCGACGCCCTTGCTGAGGAAGAGCGCGTAGCCCCCAAAGCGTCCGCCATCGGTGACGATCATGCCCTCACCACCGCCTTTGGGAATCGTGACCTCGGCGGTGATGACATAGGCCTTGTTCAGAATGCTCGGCGCGCCGCTGTTGGGGATGCCGGTCATCGCCCCTGCGTACGTGAAGACCTTGCGGCCACCGGTGAGGTTGGGCTTGGGCGCGTTCCAGCGTGTCAGCGACGAGTTGTCCAGCGGCAGCACGTCATGCTTCTTCGCCTCGGCGTAGAAAAGGTCCTGCATCTGCTTGAGCTTGTCCGGCATCTTCGCGGCCAGATCGTTGAACTCGGTCGGATCCTCGGCCACATGGTAAAGCTCCCACTGGTAGCCGGTGATCACGTCGGGCGCGGGCTTGGTGCTCAGTTCCCAAGGCAGCGTCGCAGGGGTCGTCGCCGCCAGCCAGCCCCCGTGATAGATCGCGCGGTTACCCAGCATCTCGAAATACTGTGTGGTACGGCGTGGCGCGGCGTTGGCGCCTGCCTTGTCCCAGGTGTAGGCCATGCTCACGCCGTCCATCGGCCGCTGCTTGATGCCGTTGATCGTTTCGGGCAATGGGATGCCGGCAGCCTCCAGGATGGTCGGCGCGATGTCGATCACATGGTGGAACTGCCGGCGGATGCCGCCCGCGTCGGTGATGTGGCCGGGCCAGGACATCGCCACCCCCTGGGCCGTGCCACCGAAGTGCGAGGCCACCTGCTTGGTCCACTTGAACGGCGTGTCCATGGCCCAGGCCCAAGGTGCGGCGAAGTGCGGGAAGGTCTTGTCGGACCCCCAGAACGGATACCAGAGCATCTGGGCATCGACCGGCACCGGAACGCCATTGAACGTGGTGAATTCGTTCGGCGTGCCGTTGAGCATGCCCTCGGGGCTCGCACCGTTGTCGCCGGCGATGTAGATGATCAGGGTGTTGTCCAGTTCGCCCATGTCCTCGACCGCCTGGATCACGCGGCCGATCTCGTTGTCGGTATAGGCCAGGTAAGCGCCAAAGACGTCGGCCTGCTTGATGAAGAGCTTCTTCTCGACAAACCCGAGCGAATCCCATTGCGGCAGCTCCTTGGGCCAGGGGGTCAACTGAGCCTCGGGGGGCATGATGCCCAGACGCTTCTGGTTGGCGAAGATGGTCTCGCGAACCTTGTTCCAGCCCTGGTCGAACAAATGCATGTCGCCGATCTTCTTGATCCACTCGGGTGTCGGGTGGTGCGGCGAATGCGTGCCGCCGGGCACGTAGTAGACCAGGAACGGTTTCTCCGGCGCCACCGCCTTGAGGCCCTTCATGTACTGGATGGCCTCGTCGGCCATGGCGGTGGTCAGGTTCCAGCCCGGTTTGCCTTCAAACGGATAGATGGCGGTGGTGTTGCGGTACAGGTTGGGCTGCCACTGGCTGGCGTCGCCACCCATGAAACCGTAGAAATACTCGAAGCCCATGCCGTTGGGCCACTGGTCGAAGGGGCCGGCTTGCGTGGCCTGGTAGAACGGCGTGTTGTGGTTCTTGCCGAACCACGAGGTTGCGTACCCGTTGCCCTTCAGGATCTCGCCGAGGGTGCCGTTTTCCTTGCGGATGACCGAGTCGTAGCCCGGGAATCCCGTGGCGATTTCCCCGACCACACCGAAGCCGGCCACATGGTGGTTGCGCCCGGTAATCAGCGCCGCGCGGGTCGGCGAGCACAAGGACGTGGAGTGAAAATTCGTGTAGCGCACACCGCTCTTGGCGATGCGATCCAGTGCGGGGGTCGGCACGACGCCGCCGAACGTGCCCGGTGCGCCAAAGCCGCTGTCGTCCGTCATGATCAGCAACACGTTGGGCGCTTTCCTTGGCGGCACAACGCGTGGCGCCCACCAGGCTTTCGACTCAGTCGCCTTTTCTCTGATGATGCCACCGAACGCCGGATCGGGCGGAGGAAGCTGCTTCCCGCTGATGGTGCTGGTCGCACCGGGCGCACCGAGGGTGCCGGTGACCTGCTGTGCCAAGGCCGTGCCCAAGCACGACGCAAGAACGATCAACGGTGCCAGGATCCTGAATGGATATCGTGAAATCATCGTCTTTTCTCCCAGGTTCAAATCGAATCACCAACGATGGCAGCGTCGATCGCTGCCAACAAGGCTTCGTCGTTCACGGGCTTGCACAGATAGGCCTTTGCGCCCAGCTGTGCCGCCCGTGCCCGTGAATGCGGCGTGTCGTGCCCGGTGATGACCACCACCGGCAACCCTGCATGCGTGGCACCGAGCGATGCCTGAACATCCAAGCCGTTCATTCCCGGCATGTGCAGATCAAGCACCACGCAGGCGGGTTTGTGGTCCTCGACCGAGCGCAGGAAAGCCCCACCGGATGCAAAGGACTCGACGGCGAAACCGGCCGAGCCGATCAGCCGCGTCAAGGCCGCCCGAACGTCCTCGTCATCGTCCACCACGGCCAGCAGTGTTTCGCATTGCATCGAGTACCAGCGTAGCCTGCGTGAACGAACCCGCCAACTGGACCTTGGTCCAGGTTTTCCCCCACCACCCTGGCTGAGGGAGCGAAACGCTTTCGGTCAGTTGGCAGGCGTCGAGCCCACCCCGGCACGCTCGGCCAGCTTGACCAGATCGGCGGCGACCCGCGCGCCCATCTTGCGCATCAGGTTGCCCCGGTGGAACTTGATGGTCTTTTCGGAGGTCCCCAGTTCCGCGGCGATCTGTTTGTTCAGCCGGCCCGCGGCTATGCCCTCCAGGACCTGTCGCTCCCGGGCGGTGAGCGAGGCCAGGGCTTGCGCGATGTGCGCGCGCTCCCTGTCTGCACGGTGGTGGGCCCTGTTGGCGGCCAGTGCGTCGTGCACGGCGGCCAGCAGCGCCGTGTCGTCAACCGGCTTGGTCAGGAAATCCACCGCGCCGTGTTTCATCGCCTGAACACTGGTGGCGATGTCGCCCCGCCCGGTCAGAAAGATGATCGGCAACAGACTGCCCTCCTGTTCCAGCGAGCGCTGCAGTTCCAGGCCATTGATGCCCGGCATCGCAAGGTCAAGCACCAGGCAGCCCGGTGCTCGCCGGTCGAAGCCGTCCAGGAAGCGCTGGGCCGACGCGAAGGCAGCCACCTGCAGGCCCTCGGACTCGATCAGCCGCCCGATCGCCGCCAACACGTCGGGATCGTCATCGACCAGGTAAACCGTTGGCACCCGTTCCTCCATCTTTGTCAGCCCGGCGTCGCAGGCAGTTCGCAATGCAGGGTGGCGCCGCCCTGCGCAGGGTTGGTGGCCCAGAGACGCCCGCCATGGGCTTCCACGATGGATCGGCAGATGGTCAGGCCCAGACCCAGGCCTTGCGCCTTTGTCGTCACGAACGGATCGAACACGCGGTCCAGATCCGCCACGGGTATCCCCAACCCCCGATCGGACACGGTCACTTCGACGGTTGCCTGCCCGGTCTGCTGCGTGCGCACGGTCAGGCAGCGGTCCGTGGCCTGGCCCTCCATGGCATCGCAGCCGTTCATCAGCAGATTGAGCAACACCTGCTGCAACTGATTGCGATCGCCCTCGATGGAGGGCAGCCGCTCAGCCAGATCGCTCTGGACGGTGACGTGACGAGCCAGCAGGTCACTGCGCAGCAGGCGCAAGGACTCTTCGACCACATGGTTGAGGTTGAGCACCAGGCGCTTCGACTCCTCCTTTCTGAGCATCGAGCGCAGCCGCACAATCACCGAGCCGGCGCGGTGATTGGCCTTGACGATGTCAGTCAGAATCTCCGCAAGCTTGTCGGTGCGTGGCGGGCTCTGCGCCAGAAAGCGCTGTGCCGCCTGCGCATTGCTCAGGATCGCGGTCAACGGCTGGTTGAGCTCATGGGCAAGCGAGCCCGACAGCTCGCCGAGCAGGGCCACCCGCGACAGGTGAGCCAGTTCATCGCGCTGGCGGGCCGTGGCCTGTTCGAGGCGTCTGCGCTCGGTCACATCCACCACCGACGCCAGAATGAACGGCCCTTTTTCCGTCTGCAACGGCGACAGCATGACCTCCGCCGGAAACTCGACGCCATTCTTGCGCCGCCCGACCCGATCGCGTCCGGGCGCTATCGATTGCGCGTGCGGCCCTGTCGCCCATTCGGTGCGCCAGGCCGACAACCGCCCATGAAAACGCTCGGGAATCAGCAGTTCGACTGGCTGGCGGATCAGTTCCGCGCGGGGGTACCCAAACACCGTCTCCGCCTGCTGGTTTGCCAGGGAAATCAGGCCCCTATCGTCAATCACCAGGATGGCACTGGGCACCGCCTCGACGACCGCGCGAAAGCGCTGCTCGCTGGCGCGCAACTGCGTCGCGAGCTGGGCAGCCGCAATCATGTCCCAGCCGAGTTCATAGCCCATGGCGAGAACGATGACGAAGACGCCCGGCATGACGATCGTCGGGGCGTGGACCAGCCCGATCGTGATCAGCGCCGCAAAGCCCGCCACGGCGGCCACACAAGCCACCAGGCTGCCCCCGACGACGACCGCGCGACGCCGTGCATCACTGCCGCCCCTGCGCCACAGCGTGATGGCGGCATCGATCACGAACATCAGCAGGATCAGGTTGCCGATCTGCGGCACGATCGCCCAGGGATTGACAACACCCACCGGCCCCGCAACGACAGCGCCACCCCAGAACGCCACCGGCTCAAGACTGGAGACCGCGAGAAAGTTGACGTTCACGCCCGTCACGAAGTTCAGCGCCAGCCCGGCCAGGCGGAAACCGGAAGCCGCCCAGGCGAGCCAGGACCGTCCGGCGCCGAAGTAGAAATGCACGAACCCGATCATGGACAACACCCACAGGGCGAGCGGTACATGGGCCCAGCGCAGGATGTCGGCGTAGCGTTCAGGCGCCCACTCGTGCATCAATGCCAGCTCGAAGGCACCGAAGGCGGTTGCAGAGACCGCCAACGCAAAGAACAGCAGGTGGAAGTAGCCCGTCCTTTGCTTGAACCAGACGAAAAGATGGATGGCACCGAGCGCCAGGCTCACCGCGCACATGCCGATCCAGACGATTTCCACCCAGTTTCCCATGCTGAATCATAGGCGCTGCATTTGCGGCTGCCCGCAAGCCCGGCGTGTGCACGAAGCAATGACCCCGCGCCCGGTGAAGTCCGGTGTCGAGGCTTGCAACCATCCGATGTTTGCTACCTTTTAGGTAGCATCAAATGACCAATTGACGATGGGAAGTGGCCAAAATATCTTGTAAATCAGATTCTCAGGCCGTCAGAACCGTCAACAGTGCATCATCGAACGCCTCGGGCCGCTCGAACGGCACCCAATGCCCCGCCTCGGGGATCAGCACCAGACCGCGGAAGTCCGGCGCCGCCGCCTCGAAGGCGTCTTCCAATTGGTGGATCCAGGCCTTGTAGAGCGCGTCGTGCGCGCCGTAGATCGCAAACACCGGGCAACGCACGCGCGGCAGCGAGCGCGCCAGGATGTCGGTGTGCGCCAGGCGCCGGCGCGGCATGCGGTCGCGCCGCAGGTTGGCGATGTGCAGCTCCAGCGCCAGGCCGTCGATGAGCGAGGCGTCGTTGAGCATCAGCGCGGCCAGGTTGAACCGGTGCACAGCCTCCTGCTCGGCGGCGGAGGGCAGGTGCCGCCAGGCTTTCAGCTCGAACTGCCGGTCCGGCGTGACACCCATGGCCGGCGCGCCGACCAGCACCAGGCGCCGCGCCAGGGCCGGATGTTCGGCCAGCAGCAGCCCGGCCGTGAGGCCCCCGAACGAGAAGCCCACCAGGTCACAGGGCTCGCCCCCGAGCAGCACGTTCAGGCCATCGGCCAGCGGCCTCACCAGCGCATCGGCGTCGCCCCCGGACGGCGGCAAGGCCGAATCCCCGAAGCCCGGCAGATCGGCCGCGATCACCTGGCGCCCGGCCGCCACCAGCGGCTGAATGTTGCGCAACCAGTGCGTCCAGCTGCCGCTGCCGCCGTGGAACAGCACCACCGGCGGCAAACCCGGCCGGGACTCGCCCCAGACATGCCAGACCATGGTGCCCGCGCCGCAAGGCGTCTCGCGCCGCGTCGCCAGCGCGCGCAGGCGCTCGATGAGGCCCGTCATGTCCGGGTGAAACCGTGGCTCGACCGGGATCAGACGGCCATGGCTGCCAGTCCGGCAATCGCCAGCGGGTAGCCCTGCACGCCGAAGCCGCACATCACGGCCTTGGCGGCCGGCGACAGGTAGCTGTGATGGCGGAACGCCTCGCGCGCGTGCACGTTGCTGATGTGCAGCTCGATCAGCGTGATGCCCGTGCCCTTGATGGCGTCGTGCAGCGCGATGCTGGTGTGGGTGTAGGCGCCCGCGTTGAAGATCACGCCTGCCAGGGTGCCGGCGGCGTGCAGGCGGCCGGCTTCGTGGATCCAGTCCACCAGCTCGCCTTCGTGGTTGCTTTGGCGGAAGTCCAGCTTCAGCCCGTGCGCGGCGCAGGCTTTTTCGCACAGCTGCTCGACGTCGGCCAGCGTGGCCGAGCCGTACACGGCGGGCTCGCGCGTGCCGAGCAGGTTGAGGTTGGGGCCGTTGAGGACGAGGGCGGTTTTCATCGGGTGTCTTTCAAATCGGGGCACAGATGTCAATGGTAGGCGATGGCTACCGGGCGGCTGCGCGCGCGCGCAGCCGCATCTGGTTCGGCAGCGGCACCGAGCGGCGCAGCACGTCCTCGCCGAGCCACAGCGCCGAGCGGCGCGCGCGCTGCGCCACCACGGGCAGCGGAATCTGCTGGTAGTCGTCGTTGAAGACCTCGAAGCTGTAGTCGCCCCGGTAGCCCAGCGCGTGCAGGCGGCGCACCAGGTCGGCCAGCGCCTCGCTGTGCACGCCCTCGCCGGGGAACACACGGAAATGGCGCGCGGTGGTGATGCGCTCCTCCACCGAACGGATCTCCTGCCACATGAAGTCGGCCAGCTGCACCAGGAAAATCTTTTCGGGGTCGAGCAGTTCCAGGTCTTCCAGCGGCGTCTGGGTGGCGAACAGGTGGAAGGAGTCCAGCCCCAGGCCGAGATTCGGCACGTCGGCGCGGCTGACCACCTCCCATGCGGTGGTGAACTCATTGATGGTGCGGCCCCACGACAGCCCTTCATAGGCCACCTGGATGCCCAGCGGGATCGCCAGCATCGCCAGCTTGCGCAGGTCTTTGGCAATGGCGTCCAGATCCTGCGTGGCGTGGACCGAGGTCGACGAGCAGACCAGCAGGATCTTCGAGCCCAGTGCGGCGCACATCTCCAGCATGGACTTGGCGATGTCGACCTTGTAGTCGTGCAGGTGGCCGGAGAGGCCCTCGAAGTCGCGCAGCACCTGAAAGCCGGTCACACGCAGGCCGCTGGCGCGCACGGCCTGAACGGCGGCGTCCAGCCCGTCCGGGTGGCCGACGATGTCGCGCGCCGACAGCATGATCTGGCTGAAACCGGCCTCGCGGATGGCTTTGAGCTTGGCCTCCAGCGGACCGGCCAGCGAGATGGTGTCCATCCCGAAATCGTCGATGTTGCCTTGCAGGGGGTTCATCGTGATCAGCCTCGAACGTGATGGACCAGCTCGAGCGACACGCCGCCCAGGCGGGTCTGCGTGAGTGCGCCGCGGTCTTCCGAATGCACGCGGCCCGACTCCACAAAACTCACGCCACGGGTGCGCAGCTCGGCCACGGTGGCCAGCACATCGGCCGTGCCCAGGGCCACGCGCTGGAAGCATTCGGTGTCGTCCACCTCCAGAATGCCGGGCTCGGGCTCGATCAGCTGCAGGTAGAAAGCCGAGGCCTGCGGGCACGGGCTGCGCAGGATGCGCCCTTTGGGCAGGATGCCGAAGGCAGCTTCGGCCGGCAGCGCATTGAAGCCGAACAGCTCGCGGTAGAAATCGGTCCAGTCCTCGGTGCGGCCGTTGCCGATGTACTGCACGATGCCGAAGAAATGCAGGCCGGCCAGTGCGGGTGGGTGCGGGTCCACACCCGGAATCGGCACGAAGTCCACGTCGTAGATCGAGAACTCGCGGTGGCGGTCCACGAAGTAGATGCGGCTGCCGCCCGGCCCGTGCACCGCCGGAATGTTGAGCTCCATCACTTCCACGCGGATCGGCACCGCCCAGGCGCCGCGCTCCAGCGCGCGCCCGTAGGCCGCGGCCGCGTCACGCACCCGCAGTGCCACGGCGGCGATGACCGGCTTGTCGTCCAGCGTGCCGCCCTGCCCTGCGCCACCCCCATGGGCATTGACGATGACGTTGATGCCGCCCTGGCGGTACAGCAGCACCTCGCGCGAGCGGTGCCGCGCGATCGGGCGAAAGCCCAACGTCTCCAGCACCTGGCCCAGGGCCTGGGGCCGGGCGGTGGCGTATTCGATGAATTCGATGCCTTCCATGCCCAGCGGGTTGGCCGGCTCGTTGATCGCTTCGCGGTCGTCTGCTTCCGTCACGGGGAGTCCTTTTGGGCCGGTCCGAATGCCGCGGCCAGCGCGGCGGGCACGTCCGGGCCTGGCGAACGCACGCCGCGGACTGTAGGGTGTGGCCGAAATAAAACGAACCAGTTATTTACTTTTCGTTCGATAATCGAACGTTTTCAGGGTTATCCACCACGCCCCGCTCCCACCTTGAGGCCGCCATGTCGCCCATAGAGCCCTTCGCCACCGACAACCCGGCGCTGCAGCGCCGGGACTGGATTGCCGGGCTGGAAAAAGGCCTGACCCTGCTGCAGGCCTTTGACGAGGACCATCCCCGGCTGACCGCCAGCCAGGCCGGCCTGCGCTGCGGTCTGAGCCGCACCGTGGCGCGTCGGCTGCTGTTGACGCTGGCCCATCTCGGCTTCGTGGCCACCGACGGCAAGCTCTACTGGCTGACGCCGCGGATGCTGCGCCTGGGGCACGGCTACCTGCAGTCGTCCCGCCTGGCGCGCGCGGTACAGCCTTTCCTGCAGCGGATCTCCTCGGCCACTGGCGAGCCCGCCTACCTGGCCGTGCTGGACGGCGACGAGGTGGTCACGATCGCGCGCAACGGGCCGCAGGCCGCCCTGAACACGGGCTACGTGCTGGGCGCGCGCGTGCCGGCGCGCCTCACCGCAACCGGCCAGGTGCTGCTGGCCGCGCAGGCACCCGAGGCGCTGGACGATTGGCTGGCCACGACCGACCTCACACCCCGCACCGCGTTCACCCAGACCCGAAAGGCGCGCCTGCGCGAGACGCTGGCCAGCATTCGCGAACAGGGCTGGGCGCTGTCGGAGCAGCAACTGGCGCCGGGCCAGCGCGGGTTGGCCGTGCCTCTGCTGGACCTGCAGGGCACAGTGGTGGGGGCGCTGGGCGTCACGCTGCTGATGCAGGGCGAAAGCGCGGCCGAGGCCCTGGCCCGCCTGCTGCCCCCGCTGCAGGCCACGGCGCGGGCGGCCCGCCACGTGCTCTGAAACATCCCCACCCTGCAGGTCCTGATTTCATAGCACGCCACGGCCAAAAGACGCTGGGAAAGCACCAATTCGGACCCAAAACCCGGAGAAAAGCCCTGCGCAACGGCCACCACGCGGGTCTCTGGTTACAGTGCAGGCACGAGGCGATGCGCTGGCCGCCTTCGCACCTGCCGGGCCCATCGCCACGCACCGCCGGAAACCACCGACCATGAAAAAGATGAGCTTCATCCCTGCCTGGACCCTCGCTGCCCCGATCGCGGGCTGGCTGATCCTTGCCGGCAGCCTGCTGGGCACCGGCGGCTGGTACGCGCTGCTCATGACCTTTGGCCTGTTCGCCAGCGTGCTGGCGGCCGTGCACCATGCCGAAGTGGTGGCGCACCGCGTGGGTGAACCCTTCGGCACGCTGATTCTGGCGCTGGCCGTCACGGTGATCGAGGTGGCGCTGATCGTCTCGCTGATGCTGGCCGGCGGAGCCAGCACCGGCGCGCTGGCGCGAGACACGGTGTTTGCCGCCGTGATGCTGATCCTCAACGGCATCGTCGGCCTGTGTCTGCTGGTCGGCGGAAGCCGCCATCGGGAGCAGAGCTTTGGTCAGCACGGGGTCAGCGCCTCGCTGGCCACCCTGGCCGCGATCGCCGTGCTCACCCTGGTGCTGCCCAACTTCACGACCAGCCTGCCCGGGCCGGTCTACAACCCAAGCCAGCTGGCCTTCATCGCCGTGATCTCGCTGGTGCTGTACGGGACCTTCGCCCTGGTGCAGACGGTTCGGCACCGCGACTACTTCCTGCCGGCCGAGGCAGCCACCGATGCCACCGCGCATGCCGAACGCCCCGGCCCTGGCGCCACCGCCCTGGCCGGCGGCCTGCTGCTGGCCTGCCTCGCGGCGGTGGTGCTTCTGGGCAAAGCCCTGTCGCCAAGCATTGAGGCGGCCGTGGCCGCCGCGGGCGCACCCAAGGCGCTGGTCGGCATCATCATCGCGGCCGTGGTGCTGCTGCCCGAAGCGCTGGCCGCCCTGCGCGCCGCCCGGGCCAACCGCCTGCAGACCAGCCTGAACCTGGCCATCGGTTCGGCGCTGGCCAGCATCGGGCTGACGATTCCTGCCGTGGCCATCGTCGCGCTGGCCACGGGCTGGACGCTGACGCTGGGCATCGACCCGAAGTCCACCGTCCTGCTGCTCCTTTCGCTGATGGTGGCCACCCTGTCGCTGGGCACCGGCCGCACCACCGTGCTGCAGGGCGTGGTGCATCTGGTGATCTTCGCGGTCTACCTGTTCACGACCATCGTGCCGTAGCCGAGGGAAAAACGGGCTCCAGGGACTTGCCCCAGGCGCAGAGGAACGGCTGGAAACAACCGGACTCCGGCACAATGCCTTTTCCAGAACATCGGTTTGGCTTGAGACAAAGGCTGGGAAACATGACGAAGACGCACCATCGGCACCCCACGAGAAACCGGCCGGTCCGGCGGCTGGTCGGTACGGGATTGCTGCTCGTTTCGGCCTGGGTCGCAAGCGCCCAGGCCGCCCAGGTCAACGTCCTGTGCAGCATGAACCCCGAATGGTGTCGCAGCGCCGCGGCGGTCTATGAACGGTTGCACGGGGTGTCCGTGAGCGTGATCAACAAGCCCACCGGCGAATCCTATGCCCAGATCGTGGCCGAGAAAGAACGTCCGCGGGTCGATGTCTGGTTTGGCGGCACCGCAGATCCGCACTTCCAGGCGGCCGAACAGGGCTTGCTGGCCGAATACAAGTCACCGCAGCTTTCCCAGCTCTACCCTTGGGCGCAGGACGCCGCCAAGGCATCGGGATACAAGACAGTGGGTCTGTATTCGGAAGTGCTCGGGATTGCGTACAACACCGAGATTCTGGCGAAGAAGAAACTCGCGGCGCCCAAATGCTGGAAAGACCTGGCCAATCCCGCCTACCGCGGCGAGGTACAGATGGCCAACGCACAGTCCAGCGGCACCAGCTACGTGGCGATCGCCACCTTTGTGCAGATCATGGGGGAGGAAGCCGCATTCAAGTTCATGCAGGCGATGAATGCCAACGTCAGCGCCTATTCCCGCCAGGGGCTGGGTCCCATCAAGGCGGTCGCCAAGGGTGAAAGCGCCCTGTCGGTGAGTTTTCTGCACAACGCCGCGCAGGAAGCGGAGCTGAAGTACCCGGTGGCCTATGTGGTGCCCTGCGAGGGCACCGGCTACAGCGTCGGCGCCATGAGCCTGATCAAGGGCGGGCCCCATCCGGAGGAGGCGAAGAAATTTTTTGAATGGGCCTTGTCCCCTTCCGGCCAGCGCGTGGCGGCCACCTCCCGTTCGTACCAGTTCCCGTCCAACCGCAATACACCTTTGCCGGAAGGCGCGCCGAATGTGAAGGGCGCGAAATTCATCAACTACGACCTGGCCAAATACGGGGCCAGTGCCGAGCGTCGCCGCCTCATCGCGCGCTGGGAAAAAGAGATCCTGAACGCCCCGCGATAAGGCTGCGGCGGTGATGCCGCGGGTCGGCATATCGCGCCGAACCCAAGGAGCTCACGTTCACGGGTTCGCTGCCCGATCCAGCCCTTGAAAGGCAAGCTCCGTCGCCTCGCGCGCCAACCCTCCAATGCGCGCCCAGTCGCCCTGAGCCAGGGCATCGGCCGGCGTGAGCCACGAGCCGCCCACCATGGCCACATTGGGCAGGGCCAGAAAGCTGGCCAGCGTTGCCGCACTGACGCCGCCCGTGGGGCAGAACTGCACATCGGGGATCGGTGCACCGAGCGCCTGCAGCATCGCCAGCCCGCCGGCCTGCGCCGCGGGAAACAGCTTCATCAGCGTGAAGCCGTGCTCGCGCGCCGCCAGCACCTCGCTGGGCGTCATCACGCCCGGAATGAAGGGCAGGCGCGCCGCGCGCACCGCCTGCACCAGTGCCTCGGTGCAGCCCGGCGACAGGGCGAAAGAGGCACCCGCATCGATGACCCGCTGCACATCGGCCACCCGGGTCACCGTGCCAGCGCCGACATGCATCTGCGGCACCGCACGCGCCACCGCCTCGATCGCCGCCAGCGCGCTGCCGTGGCGCAGGGTGATCTCCATCACGTCCACGCCGCCCTCCAGCAACGCATGCGCCAGCGGCACCGCCTGGGCCGCATCCGTGAGCACGATGACGGGCACCACGCGCGAGGTGAACGCAGGGCGGTCGAAGCAGGAGCGGGGGGCGTCGGTCATGGGGTCCTGGTCGGCATCGGATCGGTGAAGAGCGGCAATCGGGGTTTCGGGATTCGGGATTCGGGTCGCCGATCACGCCAGCAGCGGCGAGGCACCGGCCTCCGCGGTGGCCGCGTGGCGGCGGAACAGGCCGAACAGTTCACGGCCCGTGCCCTGTGCGTGGGCGCTCAGGTCGGGCACGATCGGGCAGCGCGCGGCCAGCGTGGCGTCATCGACCTCCAGCTGCAGGATGCCCTGCTCGCAGTCCAGCGTGATCCAGTCGCCCTCCATCACGCGGGCAATCGGTCCGCCGCCCAGCGCCTCCGGGCTCAGGTGGATCGCTGAGGGCACCTTGCCTGAGGCCCCCGACAGGCGGCCATCGGTGACCAGCGCCACCTGAAAGCCCTGGTCCTGCAGCGCGCCCAGCGGTGGCATCAGCTTGTGCAGCTCGGGCATGCCGTTGGCCTGCGGCCCCTGGTAGCGCACCACGGCGATGAAGTCGCGCTGCAGCCGGCCTTGCTGGTACAGCGCCAGCAGCTCCTGCTGGTCGGCCACCACCACGGCGGGCGCGCGCACCACGCGATGTGCGGGCTTGACGGCCGAGACCTTGACCACGCTGCGCCCCAGGTTGCCCTGCAGCAGGCGCAGGCCGCCGTCCGTGCTGAACGGATCGCCGGCCGGACGCAGCACCGCCAGATCGCCGCTGCTGGCCGGGGCCGCGCGCCAGGCCAGCTGGCCGTCGTTCAGCCAGGGCTCCTGGGTGAACCGCTGCAGCCCGGGGCCCAGGATGGTGTTCACATCGGCATGCAGCAGCCCGGCGTCGAGCAGCTCGCGCATCAGAAAGCCCATGCCGCCGGCAGCATGGAAGTGGTTCACGTCGGCGGCGCCGTTGGGGTAGATGCGCGCCAGCAGGGGGACGGCGTGGGAGAGTTCGGCGAAGTCATCCCAGTCGATCAGGATGCCCGCGCTGCGGGCGATGGCCACCAGGTGCAGCGTGTGGTTGGTCGAGCCGCCCGTGGCCAGCAGGCCGACGATGCCGTTGACGATGGCCTTCTCATCCACGATGTCGGCCAGGGCAAGGGGCGCCGCGCGATCAAGGCCCACCCCGGCGACGGCGCAGCGCACCGCCTCGGCCGTCAGTGCCTTGCGCAGCGGTGTGCCGGGATTGACGAAGGACGAGCCCGGCAGCTGCAGGCCCATGATCTCCAGCAGCATCTGGTTGGAGTTGGCGGTGCCGTAGAAGGTGCAGGTGCCCGCGCCGTGGTAGGCCTGGGACTCGGCCTCCAGCAGGGCCTCGCGGCCCACCAGGCCCTGCGCGTATTGCTGGCGCACCTGGGCCTTGCGGTCGTTCGACAGGCCCGAGGTCATGGGCCCGGCGGGCACGAAGACGCCCGGCAGGTGGGCGAACTGCAACGCCCCCATCAGCAGGCCGGGCACGATCTTGTCGCACACGCCCAGAAACAGCGCGGCGTCGAACACGTTGTGCGACAGCGCCACGGCGGTGGACAGGGCAATCACGTCGCGCGAGAACAGCGACAGTTCCATGCCGGCCGCGCCCTGGGTGATGCCGTCGCACATCGCGGGCACGCCGCCGGCGACCTGGGCCGTGGCGCCCAAGGTCCGTGCGGCGGCCTTGATCGCTTCGGGGTAGTGCTCGTAGGGCTGGTGCGCCGAGAGCATGTCGTTGTAGGCGCTGACGATGCCCACATGGGGGGCGCGCGCTTCGCGCACCTGCAGCTTGTCGTTGGCGGGCAAGGCAGCAAAGGTGTGCGCCATGTTGGCGCAGCCCATGCCGGCGCGCTGGCTGGGCCCGCTCCCGCGCTGGGACTGCACACTGGCCAGCCAGGCCTGGCGCGTGGCCTGGCTGCGCTGGGTGATGCGGTGCGTGACGCGCGCGATGCTGGGATTCATGGCTGGGGGTGCTTGGGGGGATCGCGGCGAACGGCCGGCCGGCGGCGGCGCCGCGTGAAGGAGGGAACAGGCGGGCCGGTGACCGATGACACGGCCCCGGCCCGCCCCGCCGCGTGGCGGCTTACTTGCGCATCTTGTCGAGCGAGGTCTTGGTCTCGTTCCAGAGGTCCATGCCGACGTTGGCGGCGATCAAGGCGTTGACCTTGGTCAGCTTGTCGCGCATGCGGGCGGACTCGGCCGGTGACAGCTCGTTGATCTGCATGCCCTTGCCCTTCAGGTCGGTCAATGCACGACCGGCTTCGGCGCGGGTGTCCTTGCGCTCGAACTCGCGGCTGACCTTGGCGGCGTCCAGCAGCACCTTCTGCTCGGCCTTGGAGAGCTGGTCCCACCATTTCTTGCTGACCAGCACGATCCAGGGGCTGTAGACGTGGTTGGTCACGCTGAGGTACTTCTGCACCTCATAGAACTTGCTCGACAGGATGGTGTTGTACGGGTTCTCCTGGCCGTCCACCGTCTTGGTCTCCAGCGCGCTGAACAGCTCGGAGAACGGCAGGGGAATGGCATTGGCGCCCAGGGTCTTGAAGGCATCCAGGTACACCGGGTTCTGCATGACGCGCAGCTTGATGCCGTCGAGGTCTTCCATCTTGGCCACCGGGCGCTGGCTGTTGGTCAGGTTGCGGAAACCGTTTTCCCAGTAGACCAGGCCGACCAGGCCTTTTTCCTGCAGCTTGTCCATCACCTTCTGGCCGATCGGGCCGTCCAGAACGGCATCAGCCTCCTTGGCGCTGTTGAACAGGAAAGGCGTGTCCCACAGCGCCATTTCCTTGGTGATGCCCACCAGCGTGGCGGTGGAGCCCACCATCATTTCCTGCGCGCCGCCGATCAGCGCCTGCTGCATCTGGGTGTCCGGGCCCAGCGCCGCGGCGCCCACGGCGCGGATCTTCATCTTGCCACCCGACAGCTTCTCCACCTCGTCGGCGAAGACCTTGACGGCGCGGCCCTGGTTGCTTTGTTCATTCAGGCCATAGCCGAAGCGGATCAGGCGCGGCTTGATGTCCTGGGCGATGGCCCCCATCGAAGCGGCCAGGGTGGCGGCGGACAGGGTGGCGAGAACGGTACGACGAAGCATTTTCATGAGAGTCTCCAGGTAAAAAACAGGTTGAACAATTGACGATCAGCGCATCCACTGCACCGGCAGCGTGACGATCTGGGGAAAGAGGACAAACAGGGCCAGCAACACCACGTAGGTCGCCAGGAACGGATTGACACCCTTGATGACGCTGTGCATCGGCATGCGGCCCACGCCAGCCACCACGTTGAGCACGGTGCCCACGGGCGGCGTGATCAGGCCGATGGCGCCGTTGAGCACGAACATGAGGCCGAAGTACACCGGGTCGATGCCGGCCTTCACCGCGATCGGCAGCATCACGGGGGCGAAGATCAGGATCGTCGGCGTCAGGTCCAGCGCGGTGCCGATCAGCACCAGCACCACCATCATCACCGCCATCAGCAGGCGCGGGTTGTTGACGAGCGGACCCAGCCACTGCGTCAGCACGCTGGGCAGATCAGCCAGCGTGATCATGTAGCTGGCGACCTGCGCGCCGGCGCACAGGAACATCACCACCGACGTGGTCTTGGCCGCGCGCAACAGCACGCCGTAGATCTCGGGCAGCTTCATCTCGCGGTGCACAAACAGCGCGATCATCAGGGCATAAAAGGCCGCCACGACCGCCGCCTCGGTGGGCGTGAACACGCCGGACTTCATGCCGCCGATGATGATGATCGGCATCAGCAGGGCCCAGAACGCCTTGCCCGAGGCCTTCAAGCGCTCGCGCATCGGCAGCGGCTGGCCCTTGGGCAGGTCGATCTTGCGCAGCACAAAGCGCCAGGTGACGATCAGGCCGGTGCCCATCAGCAAGCCGGGCACGATGCCCGAGACAAACAGGGCCGAGATCGAGGTGTTGGTGGTCACGCCGTAGATCACGAACGGCATCGACGGCGGAATGATCGGCGCGATGATGCCGCCGGAGGCAATCAGCCCGCCGGAGGTGGCCATCGGGTAGCCCTGCTGGCGCATCATGGGCAGCAGGATGGTGGCCAGCGCGGCGGTGTCCGCCAGGGCGGAGCCGCTCATGCTGGCCATCAGCACGGCCGCGGCGATCGCCACGTAACCCAGGCCGCCGCGGATGTGGCCCACCCAGGCCTGCGCCATGTCGATGATGCGCCGGCTGATCCCGCCGGCGTTCATCAGCTCGCCGGCCAGAATGAAGAAGGGCACGGCCAGCAGCGGAAAGCTGTCCACACCGGCCACCAGGTTCTGGGCCAGCAGCTGCGTGTCCCAGAAATTGAGCACCCAGGCCATGCCGGCGCCGGTCAGCACCAGGGCCAGGCCCATGTTCATGCCGATGCCCATGAGCACCAGCATGCCCGCCGAAAACACCACGAAGGCTTGACTTTCGGGGCTCATGCTCATTCCACTTCGGCGCTGTGGCCGAGGTTCAGCGGCGTGCCCCGCACCAGTTCAATCAGGGCCATGAGACCCATGGCCATCGAGCACAGGAAAGCCGGCAGGGGCAGCAGCGCCGTGGAGTAGCCGAGCACCACCGAGTGGCTGCCAAAGCCCACCACCACCTGCTGCCAGGCGCCCCAGGCCAGCATGGCGCAGGCGGCCATCACCAGCAGGCGGATCAGCACTGTGAGCGCGGAAAAAATCTTCGGCCGGCTTTGCAGCGCGCCGGCCAGGCTGGTGAAGGCCATGTGCTCGCCGGCCGGGTAGGCCGCGGCGGCGCCCAGAAACACCATCCACACGAACAGCAGGCGAGAGAGCTCCTCGCTCGCCGCGATGCCACTGCCGAACCCGTAACGCAACACCACGTTCACGAACACGGCCAGGGCCATGACGCCGAGTGCCACGGCCATCGCGGCGTGGGTCAGGCCCTGCGCACGCAACAAAGTCTTCGATGCCTTCATGCGAACGCCTCCTTGTTCAGCCAGGCGGATGCCTCCCCCTGCAGTTGCGCCAGTGGCAGCCGCGCGTCAGCCCGCCACACGCCGGGTTCGCCGACCGGCGACTCCAGCGTGGCGAACTGGCTGTCCACCAGACTGGTCGAGAAAAAGTGGGTGGCCGAGCGCGCAACCACGCGGGCCTGAGCGTCATCACGGTCGATGTCCAGAAAGACGAAGCGCAGCCCGGGCCTGGCCTGGCGCAAGCGGTCGCGGTAGCGGCGCTTGAGGGCGGAACAGGTCAGCACCATCCCGCCGGGATGGGCTTGCAACTGCTGGCCCAGGATGTCCAGCCAGCCGTCGCGGTCGGCGTCGGTCAGGGCGATGCCCTGGCTCATCTTGGCGCGGTTGGCGGGGCTGTGGAAGTCATCGCCCTCCACCAGCGGCAAGCCCTCGGCCTGGGCCAGTGCCGCGCCCAAGCTTGACTTGCCACACCCGGCAACGCCCATGACCACGATGTATTTGTCCATGATTTGGATAGCGCTATCTTGAAAAGTCAAAAAAAAGGACGAGGGTTCGACCTGTTTTTTCCAATTGTTTTTCAAATCTGACGGGCTTTGCTGAAACCCTTGTCATCCGATTTGGATAGCGCTATCCTACAAATGTTCCGTCATTTTATACCTAGTAGAAACCCTGACTCCATGCCCACCCCGCCCATCCGCCAGCGCGCCACCGGCCGCGTCACCCTTGCCGACGTCGCGCTGGCCGCCGGGGTCAGCCCGATCACGGTGTCGCGCGCCTTGCGCGGGGAACGGGCCGTGGCGCCTGAGCTGGTGGAACGGGTGCAGGCGGCCGCTGCCAAGCTGGGCTATGTGCCCGATCCGGCGGCGCGCGCCCTGGCCTCGCACCGCAGCACGCACGTGGCAGTGCTGATTCCCATGCTCTCGAACGAGCTGTTCGTCACCCTGCTGGAGGCTGTGCAGACCAGCATGCGCCGCGCCGGCTACCAGACGCTGATCGGTGTCACCCACTACGACCCCGGCGAAGAAGAGCAGCTGCTGCGCGAGCAGCTGATGCACCGCCCGGCCGGCCTGCTGGTCACCGGCTTCGACCACACCGAGGCCACCCAAGCGCTCATGGCGCGCAGTGGCGTGCCCTGCGTGCACCTGATGGAAAACAGCCCGGACGAAGGCGTCTACAGCGTGGGCTTCTCGCAGAGCGATGCGGGCGCCGACCTGACCCGCCACCTGATCGCCCGGGGCAAGCGCCGCATCGCCTTTGCCGCCGTCCAAATGGACCCACGCACCCTGCAGCGCCAAGCCGGCTGGCGCGCGGTGATGCAGGCCGAAGGCCTGTTCGACCCGACCCTGGAGTGGATGAACCCGGCGCCCTCCTCCATGGCCCTGGGCGGCCTGATGTTTGGGCAGATCATGGGCCAGACGCCGCCCATCGACGCCATCTTCTTCTGCAACGACGACCTGGCCCAGGGCGCCCTGCTGGCCGCCAACCGGATGCAGGTGGCCGTGCCGCAGCGCGTGGCCATCGTCGGCTTCAACGACCTGAGGGGCAGCGACCTCATGCTGCCCCCGTTGACCACCGTGCACACGCCGCTGGACCGCATCGGCGAAGAAGGCGCCGCGATGCTGCTGAAGCTGATGCGCCACGAAGCCGTGCCCGAGCGCTGCATCGACGTGGGCTACACCGTGGTGGTGCGGCAGAGCACCTGATCGCCGACGCGGAGGACTGGGCTGCGCGGATCGGATCGCGTCCGGGGATCGGCCGCTGCGAACCCGCTCCCAATGGCGGAAACAAACCAGCCAGGTTACTTCATTATTGATAGCTATCCGTGACCATTTGACGCTGGGGTGATGGCCAAAAGGCTTTGAGTTTGCCTTGGAAGGCCTTTTCCGGCGTCCAGGTTGCCTGCCGGGAGCGATGGGAAGCGGGCTTCTGTACGTTCGAAGCCTGCGCGACGCAAACCAGGTGGGATGCAGGGGCCGGCATCTCGCATTCAGGTCAGCGGTGCCATATGCGGATAGCCCCCCAAAGTGGAGGTTGGAATCAACGAAAGGCTGACTGCTTGGGGATTCAGCGTTGCTCAACATGCTGCTCATTTGGTGGTAGTTGTTCATGCCAAAGTAGGACCTCATCGCGCAAGCCAGCGCCATAGCCACGAAGACTAGATGGACATGGTTGCGCGATGCCGACGACGCGCATAGGCTTCGTGCATCACTCGCGACGGCGTTCGTGGTGATGTGGGCAAACGTGTCTTCAACTTCATCAAGGAGAGACCATGACGGCATTCAATGTGGTGCGCTTCCGTGTCAAACCCGGACGCGAGGAACAGTTTGTCAACGCACACCGCGACGCGGAGGCCAACTTTCCGGGCATGCGGCGCGTCGCGCTGGTGAAGACCGGTGAACGTGCTTACTGCGTGATTGGCGAATGGGAAGACACGGCGAGTCTTGCCGGCGCGCGGGAGCAAATGATCGCCCTGTTGAACCGGTTCCGGGACACGCTGGAAGACCTCGGGGGAGGGCTTGGCGTCACCGACCCGGTGTCGGGGGACGTGGTGGTTGAAATGCGGCGGCCAGTGGGGTGACTCCCGGCCTCAGGACCCGTCCACCGGCGCCGCCGGGGCGGAATGTCCTGGTCTCTTCCGGGCTGTTCAATCGGATGCCAGTCAGAGCTGGACCCGCTACCGCAGCCGTTGCGCGGGAGTACTCCCGCCGCGTATGACCGGTAACGGCCATCAAGAGACAGTCAGGGTCTACGCTCCAGAGCAGCCTTCCGCTAGAGAAAATTCTCCATTGCGGTCATTCCTCCCAAAAATTTTATGAACGGCCAGCTGCCGGTTCTTGTGCGGCGTTTTCTGTCGCTCGCCAGTGGCCGGTCTAGAGCCATGAAACCCAGGCATCGTTCGGCAGGCTATATCCCGGTTTCTTCCGCCATCGCCAGGGCATCATCCACCTCGATACCCAGCTAGCGGACCGTACCCTCCAGCTTGGCGTCGCCAAGCAACAGTTGAACCGCGCGCAAGTTCTTGGTGCGCCGGCAAATCAGCGATGCTTTCGTGCGCCGAATGGAATGAGTCCCGTAGGCGCAAGGATCCAGGCCGATATGCCATATCCGGGCATCAACGATGCCTAGAGTATTTCCGGGTCCCCAAGTGGGGTGACTTGTGACACCAGCTTGGAAACATGTAGTCCCCGGATCGGAGGTTTCGCACGTTGATCCAGTCTGACATGGCTGCGCGCGTGGATTCCGTGATTTCGAACTGCACCGGGCGGGAGGTTTTCTGCTGTATGACAACGGTGCAAATCAAAAATTCCAGGTCCCACCTCGCAGGCGCCTTGTACCATTGCAATCGACTATCTCCGAAATACGGTCCGCCTTCCGGATGTCCAGAATGCTCAAGCGCCGGATCACTTCTGAATATGGTGCGAATTTGCAACCTGAGGACCTGTGCATGGAGACATTTGCGCCTATGTCCTAGGCGCTGGTTGATAGGCGTGTGATGCTAGGAAAATCCGTTCGCATGAAATTCGAGCCACCATCTGGCGCGCCGTCGTCCGGCATTGGGCTGCCCCGCAAGACGGTCCCGGCTGGCTACGACCGAGCTGCGTCTTCGCTCGCCTTGCAGCCTTTGCTGCAACAGTTTAATGTCGACTTGTTTCAAGTGCTGGCCGAGTCGGGTTTGCCGCCTGAGACGTTTGCCCACCCCGACAACCTAGTGCCGTTCCGACATGGCAGCCGCTTGCTTGGGCTATGTGCTGAACGAACCGGTTGTGCCCATCTGGGGTTGTTGATCGGCCGCCATACCCCTATGGAATCGCTTGGCTTCGTTGCCGATCTGGTCAAGGCTGCTCCGCACGTACACAGCGCACTCGTTCTGCTCGCACGCTACCTGAAATTCAGCGACGGCGGTGGATTGTTGGCGCTGCATGAGGATTCGCGCTTCGCCAGTTGCAGCTACGTGCTCTACGAGCCGGGCGTAGAACACGCGGACATCGTTTACGACATCGTTTTGGGAACGCTTTGGAACGTCTTGCGGAGCCTGTGCGGCGATAGTTGGTTGCCCCATGAAGTTCAGTTGATGCGTCGACGACCCGTCGACATTCGTCCCTATCGCAGTTTTTTTCGGGCGCCGCTACGCTTTGACTGTGAGCAATCCTCGGTTGTTTTCGATCGCAAGTGGCTCGATATCCCCTTGCAAAGCGCTGACCCGCAACGATTGAATGCGCTGGTCGCCCAAGCCGACGCTGCTGAGGCTCAGTCCACATTTGAACTGGCGACGCACGTGCGACAAATTGTGCGACGCCAACTGTTGACGGGCACGGCTTCTATGGATTGTGTAGCTGCGGAACTGGCGATGAACAGACGCACGCTGGATCGCCATCTCAAACGAAACGGTCTCAGCTTCAAGTCGCTAAGTGATCAACTGCGCTACGAGATTGCACGCCACATTCTGAGTACCACGGCCATGCCAGTCGGGGACGTTGCCCAAAGTCTTCGATATGCAAACGCGGGAGCTTTTTCAACGGCATTTCGCCGATGGTCCGGCCATACACCGACGCAGTGGCGATCGGCGGCGAGCGCGATGGCAGACACCCAGATCGACGCCTGAAACAATTTCATAGCAGTCGACCCGCCTGTATTGGAGCCAATGCGGCAGGTAGATCTCTTGAACGTCTAGATCGTCGGGGTTCACGCATCGCCCTTCATCAGCAACTGTCACAAATTCGAAAGCGCATTGGATGGTGACGCAATAGACTCCACCGTTCGTTCGTTCGTTCGTTAGTTCGTTAGTTCGACCGACCGCCGCCCCCATTTTTGAGGTAGGCGCGTGAACACCGTTGTGGCGGCATATTCCCGTCGAACGAAATTTTCCGCACGCAGCATACGGCGGCTTCTTGCAAGGAACTGAATAATGAACTTTAGAAAAATGACTCACCCTGCTGGGCTGACGTTGACCATGCTCCTGGGTATGACCGTTACCAGTGTGTTCGCGCAGGGAAAGCAGCCGAACCTAGTATTCATTCTGGCCGACAACATCGGCTAGTGCGACATGGGACCCTACGGCGGTGGCGAGTTGCATGGCATGCCGACGCCGGTCGTCGACCAGCTCGCTACCGAGGGCATGCGGCTCACGCAGTTCCGCGTCGGGCCTTCCTGCACACCGTCGCGCGCAGCGCTGATGACGGGTCAATATTCGATCCGCAACGTCTTGTCGCAGTTCATCGTTCCGGGCACGCCCGATACGCTGCCCGCGAGCGCCTGCACGATGGGGAAACTGTTCAAAAACACACGATGGACATGACCCTACCTGTCCATTGCATCGAGGATTTCTCATGAAGAAGCGATTCAGTCCATTGTTGGTCCTGCTACCCACGGTCATGGCGACTTTCACCTACCTTGACGACGCACGGGCGGAAGTGTCGCCCCAAACCCTGAAGTCGATCTCCACCCCCAGCAAGGTTCAGACACCCGTTGGGAAGCTCGAGTTCTTCGACGGCGTGCCGACCGACGCCACCGTCGACACGCTTTACGACAACCTTGACCGCATGCGGGCGGTCAGCGTGTTCCTCGACAACGTCGGCGCGCTGTCCGTCTACAGTGTGATTGCCGGCAATGCAGCGATCGGTTTGAGCCAGCCCAACCAGATTGCGGTCGCTGAAAAGCTGCTCGACTCGCACTCACTGTACCTGACCGGCAACACCTCCACGATGTACTCCATCGGCCATCTGGACCTGCAGGCTTACGGACCCACCGTGGTGGAAGTTCCACCCGGCATGCTCGGTATGCTGGACGATGCGTGGATGCGCTATGTTGGTGATTTCGGCGTCGCCGGCCCGGACAGGGGCAAGGGCGGCAAGTACCTCGTTCTGCCACCGGGTTACACCGGCGTCGTGCCGGACGGGTACTTCGTGCTCAAGCCTCCCACCTACATCAACTGGTTCTTCATGCGCGGCTCCATCGCCGATGGACTGGCGCCGGCCTTGAAGAACATCAAGGAAAACCTGAAGGTGTATCCACTTAAGTTGGCAAGCAGCCCGCCCGCCACCGAATTCGTGAACATCACAGGCAAAAGCTACAACACGGTTGCACCCAGCGACTTCAGCTATTTCGAGGCCCTGGACAAGATCATCCAGAGAGAGCCTGTCGAAGCATTGGGCGGTGAATCCAGGGGGGCCATTGCAGCAATTGGCATCGTCAAAGGCAAGCCGTTCAATCCGGACGCGAGGATGAAGCACCTGCTGACGCAAGCCGCGGCCATCGGTGATGCCACCGCCAGGGCGGCGCTGTACAGCCCGCGCGAGAAGGGCTATTACATCTATCCTGACAGCGACAGCTCCTGGGTCATGGGCTTCGCCAACAAGAATGTGTTTTTCGAATCCGGTGGTGCGCGCAACCTGGACGCCCGCACCAGTTTCTATTTTGGCTACACGGGTGTGACCCCCGCCATGGCCGTCACGCATCCGGGTGCCGGCTCCGACTACGCCATCGCCTTCAAGGACTCCAGGAAAAAGGCCTTCAATGGCTCGCAAACCTACAGACTGCACTTGCCACCCAATGTGCCTGTGAACAATTTCTGGGCGGTCACGATTTACGACACGCAGACCCGCTCGATGCTGCAGACCAGCCAGTCGTTCCCTTCGGTCGGCAGCCAAAGCAAGGGATTCCAGAAAAACGCCGATGGCTCCTTTGACGTCTACTTCGCACCCAAGGCGCCGGTGGGCAAAGAAGGCAACTGGCTGCAGACCCTTCCGGGCAAGAGCTGGTTTGCGATCCTGCGCATGTACGGGCCGCTTCAGCCGTGGATCGACAAGACCTGGCGGCCCAGCGAGATTGAACTCGTCAAGTGAGCGGGCTTTCAATCGACAGAATCCGACTTCCAACGAAAACGTCAATACCCATGAAACCCATTCAATCACCACCGATGAAAAGGCTCACAACGCTTGTCGTGCTCGGTGCACTGGCCGTCATCGCGGGCGGACCCGCGTTGGCACAGGTGTCGCCGCAAGCCCTGCAGTCGATTTCGATTCCGAACAAGGTCGAGACGCCGATCGGACCGCTTGATTTCTTCGACGGCGTGCCGTCCAGGGCAACGGCCGAGAAGGTCTACGACAACCTCGACCGCATGCGCGGCACGGGGGTGTTTCTCGACAATGTCGGTGCCGTATCGATGTACAGCGTGCGTACCGGCCTGGCCGATGCCGGTGCCAAGGGCGCGAACAGGATCGCCCTCTTCGCGCAGTTGATGGATTCGCAGACGCTGGTGGTCACCGCCAATACCTCGACTTTGTATGCCTACACCTATACCGATCTCGCCCAGGATGGCCCGACCGTCATCGAGGTCCCGCCCGGAATGCTCGGCTTTCTCGACGACGCCTGGCAGCGATTTGTTGGCAACATGGGCGTCACCGGGCCGGACAAAGGCAAGGGCGGCAAGTACCTCGTGCTGCCGCCCGGCTACACCGGCAAGGTTCCTCCGGGGTATTTCCTGCTCAAGCCGACGACGAACCGCAACTTCCTGTTCCTGCGTGGTTCGATCAAGAACGGCCTGAAACCTGCGGTCGAGAACATCACCTCGAAGCTCAAGGTCTATCCGCTGAAGAACGCAGCCAAGCCGACCCCAACCGAGTTCGTTGACATGTCCGGCAAGGCTTTCAACACCGTCTTCCCCAGCGACTTCAGTTACTTCGAAAACCTCAACCAGATCGTTCAGGAAGAACCGATCGACGCCATCAGCCCCGAGGTGCGCGGCGCAATCGCCGCCATCGGCATCGTCAAGGGCCAGCCTTTCGCCCCCGATGCACGAATGAAAAAATTGTTGACCGAGGCTGCCATGCTTGGCAACGCCACGTCGCGGTCCATCACGTACCACCCCAGATTTGCGGGCGTCAAGATCTATCCGGACGACCCCAAGAGCGTCTGGTCCACGGCCTTCGCCAACAAGAACACCAGTTTTGAAGCCAATGGAGTGATGGGCCTGGACGCGCGCGTGCTCTACTACTTCAACGCCGGCGGCGTGACCCCTGCCATGGCCGCCACTCGCGCCGGCGAAGGTTCGGATTACGCCTTGGCGGTTCTTGATGCGAATCAGCAGGCCTTCGATGGATCGAAAGCCTACAAGCTGCACCTGCCGCCGAATGTGCCGGTGAACGACTTCTGGGCTGTCACGATCTATGACACGCAGACGCGCTCGCAACTGCAGACCGGTCAGAAATTTCCGACGATTGGCAGCCAGACTGAAGGCATGAAGAAAAACGCCGACGGGTCGTACGACGTCTACTTCGCACCGAAGGCACCCGTAGGCATGGAAGGCAATTGGCTGCAGACAGTGCCGGGCAAGAGTTGGTTCACCATTCTTCGCATGTATGGCCCCTTGGAGCCGTGGATCAACAAGACTTGGCGGCCAAGCGAGATTGAACTCGTCAAGTAAGACAGGCGCGGCAAGAGGCCGATTGCAGCGAAGCCGCAAGCGCGGCCGGCGGTGGGTCGCGTTGAGCGAATGCCTTCTGAATCTGCCGCTTTCTGATTTTGGACCAGGCTGCGCCAGCGATGCAGAAAACCAGCAGTTCAACGATTAGTCCATTAGTCAGCATTCCTCTCCGCCTTGGGTCGGCTCGATGAAGCCGAAGCCGCGGTCGTCGTGCCAGGATCTGATGACGCCGTCGAAGCGCATGGTCGCTGGTTTGTGAGACTTGCGGTGGGTCGTCAGATTTTCAGAAACGATCAGTCTATCCGACGGAACTGTGCAGGTAGTTGTTGATTGGCGGGTTGAATATGAAGGTCTGCCCCCGCTGCAGAAGTGCCGGACACATCGCCAGATGTGGCATCGTTGGCGCGAAGGGCCGCTTTTCGCTTTCCGGGGTGCAAGGCATCTGACCGCTGCCACGTAGCGTCAATGTCGGCAGTGGGTCGATTCCGTCCATAGGCTCATGCGGCGTGACTGGCAGAGCCCAGCCTGAAGCGGTCCGCAATCAACCGTCCCCGCAAACGGCACCCGTCGATAACGGCCCAACCAAGCCCGCATATTCATTCGCCCGTGCTTGTCATGGATCAAGCGAAGGGCGTTCAGAACCCTGCGTGCGCAGCCGAACAGTGGCCTGGCTCAAACAAGCATAGATTGGCCCTTCATACCCGATTGAAGCGAACGCCCCCTTCTGTTCGCTGACCGACGACATCAGTCGCGTATGACGGCCCCGTCTTGCCCAAACTCGGGTTCAACGACAGGCGCTTCGAAGGTCCTTATGGAACCCCTCTGGCTCAGTCAGTACCCCCCGGGCATACCGGCCGACATCGACATCCATGAATTCGCTTCATTGACCGACGTGTTGCTCGCCAGCTGCCAGCGGTTCGACGACCTGCCGGCCTACAGCAACATGGGTGCGTCGATGACCTATGCCGAACTCGAACGATCGAGCCGCCACTTCGCCGCCTACCTGCAGAAGTCGCTGGGCCTGCGCCGGGGCGACCGGGTCGCCCTCATGATGCCCAACCTGCTGCAATACCCCGTGGCGCTGTTTGGCGTTCTGCGCGCGGGGATGGTGGTGGTGAACGTCAATCCGCAGTACACCGTGCCCGAACTCGAGCATCAGCTCCTGGACTCGGGTGCCGTGGCCATCGTGGTGCTGGAAAACTTTGCGCACACCTTGCAGGCCGTGCTGCAGAGAAACCTGGCGCTGAGCCCGATCGTCATCACCACCGAAGTGGGTGACCTGCTTCCGCTGGCCAGGGAACTCCTCACCAACGCCGTGGTGAAGTACGTCAAGCACCTGGTGCCGCCATGGAAGATTGCAGGCGCCATCGAATTCAACGCCGCCCTGCGCGCAGGGCGTGGGCAGGCGCTGGACGCCGTGCCCCTGTGCCATGACGACACGGCTTTCCTGCAGTACACCGGCGGCACCACCGGCGTGGCCAAGGGCGCGGTGCTGACCCACGGCAACATGGTGGCCAACGTGCTGCAGATGGCAGCCTGGATGGCGCGCGACCTGGTCGAAGGCAAGGAGGTGTTCGTCTGTCCGTTGCCGCTGTATCACGTCTATGCGCTGACCTCCAACCTGGTGTTCCTGAAGCTGGGCGCGCACACCGTCCTGGTGACGAACCCGCGGGACCTGTCCGCCTACATCCACGACCTCAAGCGTCATCCGTTCACGATCATCATCGGCGTCAACACGCTGTACCGCGCGCTGCTGGATGCGCCCGAATTCGCGGACGTCGACACGAGCGCCCTGAAGCTCACCAGCGCCGGCGGCATGGCGGTGCAGCGCGTGGTGGCCGAGCGCTGGAAGGCGCGCACCGGCCTGCCCATCATCGAAGGCTACGGGATGACCGAGACCTCGCCGGTCGTGATCGCCAGCCCGCTGGACATCGCGGAGTGGACCGGATCGATCGGCCTCCCGATTCCGTCGACACAGGTCGTGATCCTGGACGATGAAGAGCACGAGCTGGCGGTCGGCGAGGTGGGCGAAATCTGCGTGCGCGGCCCGCAGGTCATGCCCGGCTACTGGAATCATCCGGAAGAGACCGCCAAGGTTTTCACCCGTGAAGGCTGGCTTCGCACGGGCGATCTGGGGTCCATGGACGAGCGGGGCTACTTCCGGATCACGGACCGCAAGAAGGACATGATCGTCGTGTCCGGCTTCAAGGTGTACCCGAACCAGATCGAGGATGTGGTTGCACTGCATCCCGGCGTGAAGGAGGTCGCGGCCATCGGCGTGCCGGACGAGCGTTCCGGCGAGATCGTCAAGATCATCGTGGTCAGGCAGGATGCCACGCTCACGGAACAGGCGCTGCTGGACCACTGCCGCAAACACCTCACCGGCTACAAGGTGCCCCGGATCGTCGAGTTCCGACGCGAACCCCTGCCCAAGTCCAACCTGGGCAAGATCCTTCGAAGGCAATTGCGCGAGGCACCAGTCCCCGCCGTTGAAGCGGCAACACCCTGAAGGCTCGGCACCGGGCGCGTCGGGCTTCAACCGTCGGCCGCACGCCAGGCCGTGGGCGTGCACCCGGTCCACTGCCGAAAGGCCCGCGAAAACGCGTTGGCGTCCGCATACTGCAGCGCCGCCGCGATGTGGGTCACTGGCAGCTGCGTGTTTCGCAGCAACTGGCAGGCCAGCTCATGGCGGGTGCGATTGACCAGGGTCTGAAAGCTTTTGCCTTCCGCATCGAGCCGGCGCCGCAAGGTGCGCTGGCTGATGCCAAACTGCTGCGCCACGGCCTCGGCCGTGCCATGGCCGCTGAGCAACAGCTGATGCAGCACCCGCTCCACCTGCCCGCCCAGGCTCAGCGGGCCGCTGGCCTGCGCCTGTTGCAGCGCCAGCGTGAGCGCCCGGTGGCGCTCCGGGTCGGCGCCTTCGATGGGGCGGGCCAGCCAGCTCGACGCGAAGACCAGGCCGGAGACCTCTGCATCGAAGTGCAGCGGTGCGCGGAACAGGTGGCGGTAGGCCGCGGTGCGCGCGGGCCGGCGGTAGGAAAACTGCACCGCCTGGGGAGCGAAGCCCGGCCCGCAAAGACCCAGCAGGATGCGGTGCCCGATGGTCACCGCCACGTCGTAGATGAACTCGGCGCCTGGCGTGAAATGCCGGTACACCGAATAGCCGAGCACAACGGTGCCAGGCTCGGTTTGCAACAGCAACGGGGCCGCACCGCGGTCGTGCAGTTGCAGGTGCAGCAACAGGCTGCGCAAGGCCGCACCGACAGTGGGCGAATGGCGCATGAGTTCGCCCAGCGGCCCCAGGCCGCCCAGGCTGAAGCGCTCGCCGACCAGCAACGCGACATGCGGGCAGTCCGCCAGCCGGGCGCTTTCAAAGAACAGCCGCCCGGCCACCTCCAGCGGCAGCCGCGCATCCGGATCCCGGAACAAGGACAGGCGCACGCCCGCGCGGGCAAAGGCCGTCTGCGGCCGTGCGCCCAGGTCCTGCAGCACCTGCGGGATGGCGAGGATCGGACCGATGCGGATGTCGCCCGCGTCACTCTGCACGAAGGCAGCAGCACCCTGCGGCGGCAGGCGCGCGCCGGGCATTGGGGTGTTGTCGACGGGAGGCCCGGTTGGGGTCATGGTCATGGCCGGAATTGCAGGGTAGGAGCATAGCGGCGATGCTAGAGTCGCCGCTCCCCTCGTGATCAAAGGCTCACCATGAAAAGGTTCTTTTCCGCGTTCTCGGCCCGCGCGCTCATCACCACGCTGGCCGTGACCCTTTCGGCGGCGGCGTTTGCCCAGCCCTTCAAGATGACGACACCGATCGCTCCTGGCGTCGCCGTACCGGACAAGATTGAAAGTTCCCTCGGCACGCTGAACCTGAACTACGGCTACCCGTCGGCCGACACCGTCGAGAAAATCTACGACAACCTCGACCGCTCGCGCGCCCTGCAGGCTTATCTGATGGCGATCCCGATCGTGAACCAGGCCGGCATGCGCGACTCGATCCGCAAGTTCGGGCCGGACAACCAGACCGACGTGATCTGGGAAAACCTGGTCGATCCCCGCACCGTCGAGCTCACCGCCAACGACAACACGATCTACAACTTCATCTGGCTCGACTCCAAAAAAGGCCCCCTGGTCCTCGAAGTCCCGCCCGAGGTGCTGGGTGGCGTCAATGACTTCTGGTACCGCTGGGTGGCCGATGTGGGCATCACCGGCGAGGACCGCGGCAAAGGCGGCAAGTACCTCGTCCTGCCCCCCGGCTACAAGGGTGAAGTGCCACCCGGGTACATCGTGGTACGCCCGAGCACCTACGGCAACTGGTTCTTCTTCCGCGCCTTTCTGGTCAATGGCTCAACCAAGCCTGGCGTCGAATCGGTGAAGAAGCACCTCAGGATCTATCAGCTCTCGGAGGCCGCCAATCCGCCGGCGATGAAATTCGCCAACGCATCCGGCGTGCCGGCCAACTTCGTCGCCCCGGGCGACTACTCGTTCTGGAACCTGCTGAACCAGGTGATTCAGGAAGAGCCGCCCGGCGGCTCCGACCCCACGACGCTCGGCCTGTTTGCCTCGATCGGCATCGTCAAGGGCCAACCCTTCGCGCCGGATGAGCGCATGAAGAAGATCCTCACCGACGCCGCGAACATCGGCGCCGTCACCGCCCGCACCATCGCCTTCAAGGTCCGCTCGCCGGAGGCCTACTTCTACCCGAACAGCCCGTGGCGCCTGCCGTTCTTCGGCGGCTACAAGTTCGAGAGCGCGCCCGGCGTGACCAACATGGACGGCTACATCTTCTACTACTACTTCGCCACCGGTGTCACGCCCGCGATGGAGATGAAGATGGTCGGCCAGGGCTCGCAATACCCGTGGTCGGTGCAGGACTCCAAGGGCAACCCATTCGATGGCGGCAAGACCTACAGGATGCGCCTGCCGCCCAACGTGCCCGTGAAAGACTTCTGGTCGGTGATCGTCTATGACAACCAGACCCGCTCAATGGTGCAGACCGACCAGAGCGCCCCCAGCGTGAGCAGCCAGGACAAGGCCATCAAGACCAATGCCGACGGCTCGGTCGACGTGTGGTTCGGGCCCAAGGCCCCGCCCGGCATGGAAAGCAACTGGGTGCAGACGATTCCGGGCAAGGGCTGGTTCATGATCCTGCGCCTGTACGGTCCGTTGGAACCCTGGTTCAACAAGACCTGGCGTCCCGGCGAGATCGAACGCCAGCCCTGATGGCGCGGGTCGGTTCGGCGACCTGTCCATCCGCGATTCGCTGAAGCAGCGGCCCCGGCCCGACACATGGCGGCGCCACTGCGATAAGCTCATGCTTGCCGCATCACGACGCCCTGTTGGTGTCGATGCTTTTTTCAGGAGTCCATGATGAACCGTTCTTCTCTCGCTGCCGCACTGGCTCTGGGGCTGGGTTTGCCGCCGCCCCGCGAAGTCGCCGTTGTTTATTGCAAGACGGTGGGCGTGCCGAAAGGCTGTGTGGCCCGGCCCGCGGTGGTGCCGGCGCCGGTGGCGCGCTCCCGGTGTCGGGTGGCGCCGGGCGTGGGGGTCGGCGCTCCTGGCGTCGGCGTGGCGCCAGGCGTTGGTGTGGCGCCCGCCGTCGGGCCCAGTCCGACCAACCTGAACGGGGGCGTGAACCGGGTGGGCGTTCGCCGCTGAAAAAGGGCTGTGGTGCGAGCGTGCAGCCAGGCCTGCACGCGGGTGCGCGCCGGCAAGGCGCTTGCACTTCGGACGCACCGGCCTTTTGATTCGCCGGTTGAAGCGCTCCAGGGCAGGCCGATCGTCGTCGCATGAAGAAACTCCGAAATTCATAGCACGAACAGACCATTCGACGCTGGGAAGAGCCAAAAATGGCTTGAAATTCAGCCCTTTCCCCCTGTCTCCCCCTTGTCCGGCACGCCGGGAGCACTTGCCCGACAATCCCTGCGGTGAAAACCCGTTACTTCGTGCAGCTGATTGCGCTGTCGGCCCTGTGGGGCGCTTCCTTCCTGTTCCTGCGTGTGGCCAGCCCGGTGCTCGGGCCCAATGTGCTGGCGGTGGGGCGCATCGGCTTGGCCACGGTCACGCTGGCACTCATCATGGCGGCGCTGAAACAGCGCTGGCCGTGGCGGCACTGGGTCGAGCTGCTGCGCCTGGGCGCGTTGTCGGTGGCGGTGCCGTTTCTGCTCTATGCCTGGGCGGCGCTGCGCCTGCCGGCCGGTTACAGCGCGCTGCTCAACAGCACGGTGGTGGTGTTCGGCACGCTGGCCGCCGCCTGGATGAAGGAAGACACGCTCACCGCGCGCAAACTGGTGGGCTGCGTCGTGGGCTTTGCCGGCGTGGGCCTGATCGTGCGCCTGGGCCCGGTGGCGCCCACGCCCGAGGTGCTGCTGGCCACGCTGGCCTGCATCGCCGCGGCGGCCTGCTATGGCGTGTCCACGCCG
Organism: Candidatus Skiveiella danica; assembly: GCA_016721925.1. Classification (GTDB taxonomy): domain Bacteria; phylum Pseudomonadota; class Gammaproteobacteria; order Burkholderiales; family Burkholderiaceae_C; genus Skiveiella; species Skiveiella danica. Next base: position 966 of record JADKHE010000007.1, on the reverse strand, counting down.
CTCATGAAGCGCGCCACCAAGCACATGGAGCCGCTGGCGATTGCCGCCGGCATCCACCTGGCGTCGCTGGTGGTGCTGCTGCCCGGCGCGTTGTGGACCCTGCCGCAGGCGCGCTTCACCGAAGGCGCGATGGCGGCGCTGCTGGTGCTGGGTGTGGTGACCTCGGGGTTGGCCTACTGGCTGCACGTGCGGGTGATCCGCCATGTGACGCCGGTGGCCGCCATGAGCCCGGCCTTCATGATCCCGGTGTTCGGCGTGACCTGGGGCCACCTCTTCCTGGGCGAGCCGCTGGGCTCGGGCATCTGGAGCGGCGGCGCGCTGATCCTGCTGGCGATTGCGCTGGTGACCGGCTTCAACCCGGTGCAGAAACTGCTGGATGCTGCAAACGCCAGACTTTGACGGCGCAGCCCGTCGCGATCAGACTGGTAGCAACCGATGACCAGAACACGCTGGCAAGACCGTATTTTGAGCTTAGAACACCGCCTGCAAGCCCTCCCAGCACACCCGGAAACCCGTAGGCGATGACGGTGTAGAGCGCCTGCCCGCGCCCGCGCAGCCGCCCCGGAAAGTGGTGCGACAGCAGCGCGATGCACACCGTGTGGTGCGTGGCAAAGGTGAAGGCGTGCAGCGCCTGCGCCAGCAGCAGCGCCCCCAGCACGCTGGCGCTGCTGGCCGTGATGCCCATGCGCAGCACCATGGCTGCGGAGCAACCCACCAGCCAGCCGGTCAGGCTCAGCATCGGCAGCCAGCGCGACTGGGTGAAAAACCAGCCGATCTCCACGATCACCGACACCGCCCACAGCAGGCCGATCATGGTCTTGCTGTAGCCCAGCGAATCCAGATACAGCGAGAAGAAGACATAGATCCCGATGTGTGACAGCACATGGAAAAACGCGGCCGCAAAAAACCACAACACCGCGCGCTGGCGCAGAACCGGCAGCACGGGCACCTTGGCCTCGTGGGCGG